>NZ_CP027929.1:0-3380208 GCF_005491085.2 Microbacterium sp. SGAir0570
TTGGCTCAGCACGATCTCCCGGACGTCCCGGTGTGGAACGCGGTCCTCGACCTGCTCGCCGACGATGACCGGGTGACCCCCCAGATGCAGGGGTTCCTGAGTCTCGCCGTCGCACAGGGTGTCATGGGAGGAACGCTCTACCTCGACGTTCCGAACGACCTCACCGCCGCTCAGCTCAACAAGCGACTGCGTCAGCCCATCATGGAGGCCCTCGCGCACGTGCACGTCGAGCCGGGCGCCTCGAGCTACCGCGTCGTCGTGAATCCCGAGCTCGCCGACGCCCACCTGACGGCCCCGATCCCGGTCCAGTCCGCGGCCGCGCCCGCGCCGCTGCGGCCGGCCGGCGAAGAGTACGTCGAGGCCCCCGTCTCGACCTCCCGCCACGACACCCGGCTCAACCCGAAGTACACGTTCGACAACTTCGTCATCGGCCAGTCCAACCGCTTCGCCCACGCGGCCGCCGTCGCCGTCGCCGAGGCTCCGGCCAAGGCGTACAACCCGCTGTTCATCTACGGCGACTCGGGGCTCGGCAAGACGCACCTGCTCCACGCGATCGGCGACTACGCGCTCAACCTGTACACCGGCATCCGCGTCCGGTACGTCTCGAGCGAAGAGTTCACCAACGACTTCATCAACTCGATCGCCAACAACCGCGGATCGGCCTTCCAGGCGCGCTACCGCGAGGTCGACATCCTGCTGATCGACGACATCCAGTTCCTGCAGGGTCGCGCCGAGACCCAGGAAGCGTTCTTCCACACCTTCAACACGCTCCACGACCACGACAAGCAGGTCGTGATCACGAGCGACGTGCCCCCTCGCCACCTGACCGGCTTCGAAGACCGCATGCGCAGCCGCTTCGAGTGGGGCCTGATCACCGACGTCCAGGCCCCCGACCTCGAGACCCGTATCGCGATCCTGCGGAAGAAGGCGCAGTCCGAGCGCCTCCTCGTTCCCGACGACGTCCTGGAGTACATCGCCACGAAGGTCTCGTCGAACATCCGCGAGCTCGAGGGCGCCCTCATCCGGGTGTCGGCGTTCGCGAGCCTCAACCGCTCGAACCTCGACATCTCCCTCGCGCAGACCGTGCTGCGCGACATCGTGGATCAGGATGACGCGAACGTCATCTCTCCCACCGACATCATCAACGCGACCGCGCAGTACTTCCGCCTTTCCGTCGACGACCTCTACGGCTCGAGCCGATCGCAGGCCGTGGCGACCGCCCGGCAGATCGCGATGTACCTCTGCCGCGAGCGCACGAGCCTGTCGCTGCCGAAGATCGGTCAGCTCTTCGGCAACCGCGACCACACGACCGTGATGTACGCCTACAAGAAGATCAGCGAGCTCATGAAGGAGCGCCGCTCGATCTACAACCAGGTCTCCGAGATCACCTCGCAGCTCGGCCGTCGCTGAGCCCAGCTTGACAGGGCTCGCACGACGGCCCATCATGCGGTTCTGCACAGTGTGGAAAACCTGTGGATAACTTCGATTCGTCGTCGAAGACTTGTGAACGAATCACACATCTCCTGTGGATCGCCACTCGAGCCGCGACCGTCGGCGCTCGACGTCATCCCACGCCCATCCGCAGCCGGCTCACAAGTTACAAACGTGTGGTTCCCCTCTCTCGACTGGGATCGAGCGAGTTGTCCACAGTTTCCACAGCGGAGATGAAGAAGACAGTTACATCTAGAGATTTTGCGATTCGATCACCTCGACGGCGATGAGGCCGGTCGCAACGGTGCTTCAGGAACCGCTCGGGATGGGCACTAGCATGGGAGAGCTTTCATCCACGACAAGGGAGCGCCAGTGAAGTTCCAGGTCAATCGCGACGTCTTCAGCGAGGCTGTGTCGTTCGTCGTGAAGCTCCTCCCCCAGCGCAACCCGCAGCCGATCCTCGCGGGTGTGCTCATCGAAGCCACCGACACCGGTCTCTCGCTGTCGGCTTTCGACTACGAGGCGTCCGCACGCACGACCATCGAGGCCACGGTCGACGAACCCGGCACGATCCTCGTGCACGGCCGTCTGCTGTCGGAGATCGCCAGCCGTCTGCCGAACGCGCCGATCCAGATCGCCGTCGACGACGACGGGATCCTGCTCACATGCGGCTCGGCGCGCTTCACGCTCGCGTCGATGCCGGTGCAGGAATATCCCGCGATCCCCGAGGTCTCGGGCGAATCCGGTGTCGTGCCCGCCGAGGACTTCGCCACGGCGATCTCGCAGGTCGCCTTCGCGGCATCGCGCGACGACGTGACTCCCGTTCTGACCGGTGTCCAGCTCGAGGTGACCGGAACGCAGCTCAGCCTCGTCGCCACCGACCGCTACCGCGTCGCGCTCCGCGACATCCCGTTCGACAGCGGGATCGTCGCCGACGAGAACACGACCACGGCTCTCGTCCCGGCGCGCACCCTGACCGAGGTGGGCAAGACGTTCGCCCACTCGGGTGACATCACCGTCTCGTTCTCGGGATCGGGAGACCGCGAGATCATCGCCTTCACGGCCGGCAACAAGACGGTCACGTCGCTGCTGATCAAGGGCAACTTCCCGCCGGTTCGGCGCCTGTTCCCCGAGGCGACCGATCACCACGCGGTCGTCAACACGGGTGAGCTCATCGAAGCCGTGCGCCGCGTGGCCCTGGTGCTCGATCGCTCCGCTCCGCTGCGTTTCACGTTCGGTGCCGACGGGGTCTCGATGGACGCATCCGGTACCGAGCAGGCGCGCGCGACCGAATCGGTCGACGCGACGCTGACCGGCGAGGAGGTCGTGATCGGCCTCAACCCGCAGTACCTGCTCGAGGCGCTCGCGGCGGTCAAGAGCGAGTTCACGCGTGTCACGTTCACGTCGAGCGAGAACGCGAACAAGCTCAGCCCGATCCTCATCACGCCCCAGACGTCGGGCGGCGTCGAGTCGTTCAAGTACCTCCTGCAGCCCAACCTGCTCCTGCGCTGATCGTCCGGGGCAGGGCCCACCGCGGTGGGCTGTCGGAGACGCGAACTAGGGTGATCTGATGATCGTGGAGCAGTTGAGCCTGGTGGACTTCCGCAACTACGCGACCGCCGAGCTCTCTCTCGCTCCCGGGGCGAACGTGTTCGTCGGCCGTAACGGCCAGGGCAAGACCAACCTCGCCGAGGCGATCGGGTATTTCGCGACGCTCGGTTCGCACCGGGTCTCGCAGGACGCGCCGATGGTGCGCGACGGCGCGGATGCCGCCTTCGTCCGGGCCCGGCTCGCCCACGGACAGCGTCGGGTGCAGCTCGAAGCGCAGCTCAATCGCGCCGGGTCGAACAAGGCCCGCGTCAACGGATCACCGGTGCGCACCGCTGAGCTCCCCCGATACGCACAGGTCGTGCTCTTCGCGCCCGAAGACCTGCAGATCGTCCGAGGCGATCCCTCGGCTCGTCGTCGCTTCGCCGATCAGCTCCTCATCCAGCGCGCACCGCGTCTGGCGGGTGTGCTCGCCGACTACGACCGGGTCCTGAAACAGCGCAACGCACTGCTGAAGTCGGCCCGCGCGCGCGGCATCCGGGGCGACGGCCTTTCGACGCTCGAGGTGTGGGACGACAAGCTCGTCACCCTCGGCACCGACGTCATCCGCGCCCGCCTGCGGCTGGCGGCCGAACTCACCGGCCCCGTCGCTCGCGCCTACGCCGCCATCGCCGGTGCCGATCACCGCCCCCAGCTGCAGTGGGCACTGTCGGTGGGCGGCGCCGACCCGGAAGAGGACGACTCCCCCGCCGAATCCGGTGTCGCCGACGCCGCGGCGATCGAGCAGCTCTTCCGTGCCGCCCTCGCCGATCGTCGCAGCACCGAGCTCGAGCGCGGCATCACGCTCGTCGGCCCGCATCGCGACGATCTGATCCTGCGCATCCGCGATCTGCCGGTGAAGGGCTACGCGTCGCACGGCGAATCGTGGTCGGTCGCGCTGTCGCTGCGGCTCGCATCGGCCGAGCTGCTGCGAGCCGAGTCCACGCTGGGTGATCCGATCGTCATCCTCGACGACGTCTTCGCCGAGCTCGACGCCGATCGTCGATCGCGGCTGGCGGGCATCGTGGCCGACTACGAGCAGGTCATCGTCACGGCGGCGGTCGCCGAAGACGTTCCCCTCGGTCTGCGGGCCCGCACCGTCCGGGTCGAGGCGGGCACGCTGCATGAGGATTCCGATGCTGCCGTCTGACGAGGCTCCCGAGACCATCTCCACCTATCTCCGCCTCCGCGGGCTCGAACCGTCGGGGCGGTGGAAGAAACGCCGGCGGCAGCGGACCGACGACGACGAGAACCAGCCCTTCACCTCCGGGCGCGATCCGAAGGGGCTCGGTGACGTGATCGCCGACCTCACTCGTCAGGCCGGATGGGACGCGCAGCTCTCGCGCGAAGACCTCGTGCTGCGGTGGGCGGAGGTCGCCGGCGAGGAGACCGCGCGGCACGCCTCCCCGGTTGCGCTCTCCGACGGCGTTCTGACCGTGCAGTGCGACTCGACGGCGTGGGCGAAGAACCTCCACCTCATGCGTACCGTCATCACGACGCAACTCGTGAAAGCGTTCCCACAGTCGGGCGTGCAGTCGGTGCGTTTCGTAGGCCCGGACGTCCCCTCCTGGAAATGGGGCCCCAGAGCCGTTCCAGGCCGTGGCCCTCGCGATACCTACGGTTGAGCCACGTCCCCAGTCGTCGAATCCGACTTTCGTTCGCCATACGGGCGCTGAGCGCCGCGTGGGAGCGCCTGAAAGGGTAGACTGGACGGGACTGACCGAACCGATGTGGAGCGCTCGAAACCTATGACGTCTCAGAATCCCGACAGCGTTCCCGAAGACCCCGAAACCCCCGACGCGGCCGAGGCGACCTCGGCCAAGGTCCCGAACGAGTACGGCGCTGACGCGATCCAGGTGCTCGAGGGCCTCGAGGCGGTCCGGAAGCGTCCGGGAATGTACATCGGATCCACCGGTGAGCGTGGCCTGCACCACCTCGTCTACGAGATCGTCGACAACGCCGTCGATGAGGCGCTGGCCGGCTACTGCGACACGATCCACGTGACGATCCTCGAAGACGGTGGTCTTCGCGTCGTCGACAACGGCCGCGGCATCCCGGTCGATCCGCACGCCTCCGACCCGACGAAGTCGACCGTCGAGGTCGTGCTGACCGTGCTGCACGCCGGTGGAAAGTTCGGCGGCGGCGGGTACGCCGTCTCCGGTGGGCTCCACGGCGTCGGATCGTCGGTCGTCAACGCGCTTTCGACGCGCTTCGAGGTCGAGATCAAGCGTCAGGGCTCGGTGTGGCGTCAGACCTTCGCCGACGGCGGCAAGCCGCAGGCTCCCCTCGCCAAGGGCGAGGACAGCGAAGAGACCGGAACGACGGTCACCTTCTGGCCCGACGGCGACATCTTCGAGACGATCGCCTTCGACTACGACACGCTTCGCACGCGCTTCCAGCAGACGGCGTTCCTGAACAAGGGGCTGCGCATCACGCTGACCGACGAGCGCCCCGAGGCGGCCGTCGTCGTCGACCTCGAGGAAGGCGGATCCGAGTCGCAGCAGCGTCACGACGACTTCCACTACGAGCGGGGCCTCGTCGACTACGTCGAGTACCTCAACAAGCTGCGCAAGAGCGAGGTCGTCAACGACGAGATCATCGAGATCGAGTCCGAAGACACGGTGCGTCACATCTCGCTCGAGCTCGCGATGCAGTGGACCACGAGCTACACCGAGAACGTGTTCACGTTTGCGAACACGATCAACACCCACGAGGGCGGCACGCACGAAGAGGGTTTCCGGGCCGCGCTGACCACGCGCGTCAACGCCTACGCCCGCGAGAAGGGCCTGCTCAAGGAGAAGGACGACAACCTCACGGGTGACGACATCCGCGAGGGTCTGACCGCCGTCATCTCCGTCAAGCTCTCCGAGCCGCAGTTCGAGGGCCAGACCAAGACGAAGCTCGGCAACACCGAGGCGAAGGCATTCGTCCAGAAGATCGTCGGCGACCAGCTCACCGACTGGCTCGACCGGAACCCCGCTCAGGCCAAGCGCGTCATCATGAAGGCCGTGGATGCCGCGACCGCGCGCCTCGCGGCTCGCAAGGCGCGTGAGACCGCCCGCCGCAAGAGCGTCTTCGAGTCGGCGTCGATGCCCGACAAGCTCAAGGACTGCACGAGCAAGGACCCGTCGATCTCCGAGATCTTCCTCGTCGAGGGCGACTCGGCCGGCGGTTCGGCCGTGCGCGGCCGCGATCCCGAGACCCAGGCGATCCTCTCGCTCCGCGGCAAGGTGCTCAACGTCGAGAAGGCGCGGCTCGACCGCGCCCTCGGCAACAACGAGATCCAGGCGATCATCTCGGCGTTCGGCACCGGCATCGGCGAGGACTTCGCCGTCGAGAAGGCGCGCTATCACAAGATCGTGCTGATGGCCGATGCCGACGTCGACGGGCAGCACATCACGACGCTGCTCCTGACGCTCCTGTTCCGTTACATGCGCGGGCTCATCGAAGCGGGCTACGTCTACCTCGCGATGCCGCCGCTGTACCGGCTCAAGTGGACCAACGCCGATCACGAGTACGTGTTCAGCGACAAGGAGCGCGACGCGCTCCTGGCCGACGGGCTCGCCAACGGCAAGCGCATCCCGAAGGAGTCGGGCATCCAGCGCTACAAGGGTCTCGGCGAGATGAACCCGAAGGAGCTGTGGGAGACCACGATGGACCACAGCACGCGCACCCTGCGCCAGGTGACGATCGACGACGCGGCTGCCGCCGACGAGATCTTCTCGGTGCTCATGGGCGAGGACGTCGAGTCCCGCCGCACCTTCATCCAGCGCAACGCCAAGGACGTCCGCTTCCTCGACATCTGATCGAGCCGAGCGACATCGAGAAACTGAGAACGTATGTCTGACGAAGAACGTCCCGACCTCACTCCTGCCCACAACCACGGCAACATCGACCAGGTCGACCTCCAGGTCGAGATGCAGCGGAGCTACCTCGACTACGCGATGAGCGTCATCGTGGGACGAGCGCTCCCCCGCGTCGAGGACGGCCTCAAGCCCGTGCACCGACGTGTCATCTACGGCATGTACGACGGCGGATACCGCCCCGACAAGAGCTACTCGAAGTGCGCCCGCGTCGTCGGCGAGGTCATGGGTCAGTACCACCCGCACGGCGACAGCGCGATCTACGACGCGCTCGTCCGCCTCGTGCAGCCGTGGTCGCTGCGCTACCCGCTTGCAGACGGGCAGGGCAACTTCGGGTCGCCGGGCAACCAGGGCGCCGCGGCCCCCCGGTACACCGAGACCAAGATGGCGGCTCTCGCCATGGAGATGGTCCGCGACATCGACGAGGACACCGTCGACTTCGAGGACAACTACGACGGCAAGACGCAGGAGCCTGTCGTCCTGCCCTCGCGCTTCCCGAACCTGCTCGTCAACGGTTCGGTCGGTATCGCCGTCGGCATGGCCACGAACATCCCGCCCCACAACCTGCGCGAGGTCGCCGAGGGCGCGCTGTGGTCGCTCGAGAACCCGGACGCGTCGCGTGAGGAGCTCCTCGAAGCGCTGATGTCGCGGATCCACGGTCCCGACTTCCCCACCGGGGCACAGATCCTCGGCACGAAGGGGATCCGCGAGGCGTACCGGACCGGTCGAGGCTCGATCACGATGCGCGCCGTCATCGAGGTCGAAGAGATCCAGGGTCGCACGTGCCTCGTGATCACCGAGCTGCCGTACCAGGTGAACCCCGACAACGTCGCGCTGAAGATCCGCGACCTCGCGCGTGACGGGAAGATCACCGGCATCGCCGACATCCGCGACGAGACCAGCGACCGCACGGGCCAGCGTCTCGTGGTCGTGCTCAAGCGCGACGCCGTCGCGAAGGTCGTGCTCAACAACCTGTACAAGCACACGCAGCTGCAGGAGAACTTCGGCGCCAACATGCTGGCGATCGTCGACGGCGTGCCCCGCACCCTCCCGCTCGACGGCTTCATCTCGCACTGGATCACCCACCAGATCGAGGTCATCGTCCGTCGCACGCGCTACCGCCTCAACGAGGCCGAGAAGCGCATGCACATCCTGCGCGGATATCTCAAGGCGCTCGACGCACTCGACGAGGTCATCGCGCTCATCCGCCGCTCCCCCACGGTCGAGGAGGCGCGAGAGGGACTGAAGACCCTTCTCGACATCGACGACCTGCAGGCCGACGCGATCCTGTCGATGCAGCTGCGCCGCCTCGCCGCGCTCGAGCGTCAGAAGATCATCGACGAGGCGACCGAGCTCGAGCTGAAGATCGCCGACCTCAACGACATCCTCGCCACCCCCGCACGCCAGCGCTCGATCATCGGCGAGGAGCTGACCGCGATCGTCGACAAGTACGGCGACGAGCGGCGCACGCACATCCTCCACGGGTTCGACGGCGACATGTCGATGGAAGACCTCATCCCCGAAGAGGAGATGGTGGTCACGGTGACACGTGACGGCTACATCAAGCGCACGCGGAGCGACAACTACCGTTCGCAGCACCGCGGCGGCAAGGGCGTGAAGGGTGCCCAGCTGCGCGCGGATGACGTCGTCGAGCACTTCTTCGTCACGACGACGCACCACTGGCTGCTGTTCTTCACGACGAAGGGCCGCGTCTATCGCACCAAGGCGTACGAGCTTCCCGAGGCCGGTCGCGATGCGAAGGGCCAGCATGTCGCGAATCTCCTCGCCCTCCAGCCCGGTGAGGAGATCGCGCAGATCCTCGACATCCGCGACTACGCCGCTGCGCAGTACCTGGTGCTCGCGACCCGTGACGGCAAGGTCAAGAAGACCGCGCTGACCGAGTACGACACCAACCGCCAGGGCGGTGTCATCGCGATCCGCCTGCGCGGTCAGGACGACGAGACCGGCGGCGACGAGCTCGTCAGCGCTCTGCTCGTCGACGAAGGCGACGACATCCTGCTCATCACACGCAAGGGGATGTCGCTGCGCTTCGCGGCCACTGACGACGCGCTGCGTCCGATGGGCCGATCGACCGAGGGTGTGAAGGGCATCTCGTTCCGCGAGGACGACAGCCTGCTGTCGGCATCGGTCGTGCGCGACGAGGGCTACGTGTTCGTCGTCACCGACGGTGGCTATGCCAAGCGCACCTCGGTCGACCAGTACCGCACCCAGAGCCGAGGCGGCCTGGGCATCAAGGTGGCCAAGCTGAACGACGATCGAGGCGTGCTGGCGGGCGGTCTCATCGTGTCGGAGACCGACGAGGTCCTCGTGGTTCTTGCCAGCGGCAAGGTGGTACGCTCCTCCGTGGCCGAGGTCCCGGCCAAGGGTCGCGACACCATGGGCGTCGTCTTCGCCCGGTTCGGTGACGACGACCGCATCCTCGCCATCGCCCGGAACGGCGAGCGTGGACTGACCGAAGACGCGGCATCCGAGGATGCCACCGCCCCGGATGCACCCCCGTCCGCGGATACCGAAGAGAGTGGTTCTGACGCATGAGCACGGTCGCCGACAAACTCGCCAAGAAATCCACGAGCAAGACCAGCGCCAAGCAGGTCCGCCTGCGCCTCGTCTACGTCGATTTCTGGTCTGCCGTGAAGCTGTCGTTCCTGGCGGCCGTGGCCCTGGCGATCGTCACGGTCGTCGCGACCTTCCTCGTCTTCATGGTGCTCAGCACCACCGGTCTCATCGACCGGGTGGACGAGCTCTTCGTGGCGTTCTCGAACGGCGACTTCTCGATCAAGCAGTTCCTGAACCTGCCGCAGGTCATGGCGTTCGCGGCGGTCGTGGCCATCCTCAACCTCATCGTCATCACCGTGCTCGGCGCTGTCGTCGCGGGCATCTACAACGTGATGGTCAAGGTCACCGGCGGCCTGCTCGTCGGCTTCACCTCCAATTAGTAGATTCCCGGATCATCGGGTAAAGTCTTGGAGGTTGCCGGCGCGTGAAGCGCGTCGGTACGGGGCTATAGCTCAGGCGGTTAGAGCGCTTCACTGATAATGAAGAGGTCCCAGGTTCAAGTCCTGGTAGCCCCACCCCGAACCCCCTCGGGGCCTTAGCTCAGCTGGTAGAGCGCCTGCTTTGCAAGCAGGATGTCAGGAGTTCGAATCTCCTAGGCTCCACAGATAAGACGCCGGGTATCCGTTCCAACGGATACCCGGCGTCACTGTTTCGCCGGCGCGTACGTCAGCGCGTGAGCAGCCTCAGACCGTACGCCCGCAGGATCTCGTTCACCGGCTGGAAGTACGTCGTGCCGCCGGTGCTGCAGTTGCCCGATCCACCGGAGGTGACGCCCTGCGCCTGGTTCCCGGCGAGCAGCGAACCGCCGGAGTCTCCGCGCTCGGCGCAGACCGACGTGCGGATGAGGCCCGAGACGGTGCCCTCCGCGTAGCGGACGCTGCTGTTGTAGGCCTGCACCTGACCGCAGTGCCAGCCGGTCGTGGATCCGGAGCGGCATACGGTCGCGCCGACGGCTGCGGGCGTCGATCCGGCGACGGCGACGGCGCCGCCCGCGTAGTCGGAGACGGTCGCGACGGGGGTGTGCGAAGGCGTCGCGACCCAGGCGTAGTCATCGCCCGGGAAGCTCGAGCCGCGGAAAGTGCCGTAGTTCGTCGACGCCCCCGCCCGGCCGCAGTGGCCGGCGGTCACGAACCCGCCCTCGACGGCGAAGCCGACCGAGCAGCGCGAGGTGCCGTTGATCGTGTAGGCGATCCCGCCCTGGATGGTCGCGAACGTCTCGGGCGCCTCGGCCGTGGTCTCCACGCGCACCGCGTCCGCGGGGGCTCCGATCTGCGACGCGACCTCGGATGCCGCCGCATCCCCGAGAGTCTCGACGACCACCTGATTGGTGGTCACGTCGATCCACCACGACGTCACGTCGCCGACGGGTCCGCCTTCTGACAGGCGGGCGGAGATCGCTTCGAGATCGTCGATCGAGTATGTGACCTCGACGGGGACGGCGCCCGCATTCTCGGCTGCCTGCCGCGCGTCAGCGGTCGTCACCGCCGTATAGACGGTGCGGGTCGACTCGTCGAGCCACGAGCCCGCATACGCGGCCCCCGTCTCATCGGCGAGCATTGCGGTCGTTGCGTTCGCGGTGTCCTGAAACGCGAGGACGTCGAGGGCGCCGGCGGTGTCCGTGCCGAGTTCTTCTGCCATCGCGGAGAGCAGGCCAGGATCGACGCCGCCAGAACCATCGTCGGGCCCGGGTGTCTGAGCCGACGCCGGAGCCGTCATGATGCTCGTGAATGCCAGGCTCAGGGCAGCGATGCCCAGAGCCGAACGGGTCGTTGATTTCACGGGATGTCCTTCCATCGGGGGGAATGAATGGTGGGTACCCACTGGCATCAAAGCATCCTGAGAGCGTTTTGCGAAGGGCCTGCTCGGAAACTTGGACGGAATGTAACAACCCGCGCAACAATCGCGGAAAGTCAGGAGTGCGCGTGGTTCTCCGCGCCCGTGCTGATGGCGATCCCGTCCATGACGACGGCGACCACCTCTTCGGCCAGCGTCGGCGTCACCGGCAGGTGCCCGAACAGCATCCGGTAGTAGACGGGCGCGGCGAGCGTGTCGAGGATCAGCGGGATGTCGACATCGGGGCGGATGTCGCCGCGCTCGATGCCTCGCCGCAGCGCCGCTTCGCTGGAGGCGCGGCGGGGATGGAACAGCCGGTCGAAGAACTGCGTCTCGAGCTCCGGGTCGTGCGCGAGGTCCGCTACGAGCGCCGGAAGGACCGAGCGACCCATCTCCTCGTCGAAGGACGGGCTGAGAGAGCCGATTCCCTCGATGAGGTCGCACCGGGTGCATCCCGTGTCGGGTGTGGGTGCCGCGCCCAGCCGGTCCAAGAGCGCGCTGACGATGAGGTGCTGTCGCGATCGCCACCGGCGGCGAAGCGCCGGGGTGTTCGTTCCCGCCCGCGCGGCGACGTCTTCGAGCGTCAGGCCGCTGTAACCGCGCTCGGCGAGAACCTCGAGCGTCGCACGCCGGATCGCCTCGTCGATGCGCGGATCTCGAGGCCGGCCGCGGCTGGGGCGGGCGCCGCGAGCATCGGAAGTGGAGGAAGCCACGGTCACACGATAGTCGTTTATATTGTGTTCTAACATCAAACATAAATCGGTCCAGGGGTTCAGAGATGCCGGAACATCGGGGAAGCGCGTCGTCGCCGTCGTCCACTGCGCGGAGCGGGGTCTTCGATGCCCGCCACCGCGGGCTCACCGCGGGCATCCTGCTCTCCGTGGGGATGGTCGCTTTCGAGTCGCTCGGTGTCGCGACCGTGCTGCCCCTGATCGCCCGCGACCTCGACGGGCTCGGCGCCTACGGGTGGGGGCTGTCGGCGCTGATGCTCGCGAACATCGTGGGAACCGTGACCGCGGGCTACATGGCCGATCGGCGGGGAGCGGCGCGTCCGCTGGCGCTCGGCATGCTGGTCTTCCTCGCGGGGTGCATGATCGCCGGTGTCTCGGGCTCGTGGTCGCTCTTCCTGCTCGGGCGGGTGGTCCAGGGAATCGGCGTCGGGGCGGTGATGGCTGCGAGCTACACCGCGATCGGGCGCGCATATCCGGAGTCGCTCCGAGCGCAGATGTTCGCGTTGCTGTCGTCGGCGTGGACCATTCCCTCACTCGTCGGGCCGCTCCTGGCGGGGATAGCCGCCGACCTCGTGGGCTGGCGGTGGGTGTTCGTCTCGATGGTGCCGTTGATCATCGCGGCCATGGCGCTCACGCTCCCGCGACTGCGCCGGGTGGCGGACGCCGGCCCGGCTCACGCGCAGAAGACGACCGCCCGTGGAGCGCAGTGGTGGCGTGGGCCCCTCGCCAGCTCGCTCCTGCTCACCCTCGGAACGGCGCTGCTGCTCCAGGCTCTGCTGCTCGCAGACCTCGTGCTGATGGCGGTCGGTGCGATCCTGGGGCTCGGCGTCGCGCTCGTCGCGTTCCGCCGGGTGACGCCGGAGGGAACGCTGTCCGCCCGCGCCGGTCTCGGAGCCGGCGTGATCGTTCGCCTGCTCCTCAGTGGCGCCTACTTCGGCAGCGAGGCGTTCCTCCCGCTCGCGTTCCAGGAACTGCGCGGGCAGACTCCGGCAGCGGCGGGCCTGGCGCTCTCAGCGGGCGCCCTGACCTGGGTGGCCGGTTCGCTGCTCCAGGCCCGGTGGGACCGTCGCCATCACGGTCGCCGTTCGCGCGCGGTTGTCGGGGGAGCGGCCGTTCTCCTCATCGGCACAGTCGCTATCGCCGTCACCGCTCTGGTGGAGGCGGTCCCCGGGTGGTGCGCGATCGGTGGCTGGGCCATCGGGGGACTGGGCATGGGCATCGCCTTCAATGCGTCGACCACGGACACGATGGAACAGGCCCCCGACGGACAGCAGGGCCAGGTCAGCAGTGCGCTGCAACTGGCTCAGACGCTCGCCACCGCCGTCATCGCGGGCGTGGGCGGAGCGATCGTCGCGTCAGCGGCCGGCGCGGCCGAGAGCCTTCCTGCAGCGATCGCGACCGTCTTCGCCGTGACCGCCTCACTCGCGGCGCTCGCACTCGCACTGTCGGGGCGACTGCGACCTGCGGCGGGGCGATCCGACACAGTCAGAGCGAACGCTGCTCGGTGATGTCGGCGACAGTCGCGCCGTAGGCGGCGATGAGAGCATCGGCGTCGACGAACAGGCTGTACCCGTGCGCGCCGGCACCCATCGCGATGCGTCGGCCCGCGATGGACGAATCGGCGAAGACCGGCCAGTCGTGAGTGCTGCCGATGGGCACGATCGTGCCGCGTTCGTAACCGGTGGCCGCCAGGGCGAGCTCAGGCTCGGGCAGGCGCAGCTTGTTGACTCCCACGAGCGCCCGGAGCTTCGGCCATGAGATCACCCGGTCGCCCGGGACGAGCGCGAACAAGTAGGTGTCGTCGCTGCGCTTGACCACGAGAGTCTTCACGATGTCGTCGGGCTCGAGTCCGAGGAGCGCTGCGGCCTCATCGAGGCTGGAAGCGTCCGGACGCGGTCGCACGACGACATCGAGCCCACGCTCGGCCGCAGCGAGGCGGACCCGAGACGTGGGCTCGAGATCGTCGGTCATCCGATTCAGGCGTCGGGAGCGCGCAGCGGGTCGTCGGCAACCCACAGCTCGTCGTCGGCGCGGAGCGTCTGCCATGCGGCGTAGAGCACGCCGGCGGCGGCAGCGACACCGAGGACCAGGGCGATGACGCCACCGGCGCCACGCTTCTTCTTCGGCTCGGGCAGTGCGGCACGCGACTGGAACTTCTTCGTCGCCTTCTTGCCGTACTTGGCGGCCTTCTTCTTGACCGACGTCAGGTCGAGGTCGACGCCGCGGCCGTGGGCGAGGCGCTCACGCGTGTCGTTCGCGGCATCCCACACCGAGAGGGCGCCGCCCACGACGGCACCAGCGGCGGGGATGAGGGCGCCGTTGTACACCTTGCGGGTGGCGCGGACGCTCTTGTCGACGTACGGCGCCGCGTACTGCTCGTAGGTGTTCTGAACGGCGGGCTTGACGTGCTCGCGGTTGTAGTTGCCCAGCTGGTGGCCGGCGTCGCGTGCGACTTTGGCGGCCTCTCCCATCAGGACCTGCTGCGACTCCCACAGGGTGTTTGCCTGCTTCTGGAGCTTGCGGAGTTGCTTCTTGCGCTTGCGGCTGAGGCTCACGTGGGCCCTCCCTGCATCGTGGGACGTTTTCCCTCATCTTGCCAGAGAGCGCTCCAGCCAGCAGGGCATTGACAGGTGCGAGAATGGCACACATGCCTCAGCACACCGCAGTAGCGACGATCCACACCAACCACGGCGACATCGTCGTCAACCTTTTCGGCGACCAGGCCCCCCGTACGGTGAAGAACTTCATCGGCCTCGCCGACGGTTCGCAGGAGTGGACCGACCCCGCCACGGGCAAGCCCGGCGAGGGCGCGCTCTACACCGACGTCATCTTCCACCGCATCATCCCGAACTTCATGATCCAGGGCGGCGACCCGCTCGGCCAGGGCATCGGCGGCCCCGGCTACAACTTCGACGATGAGATCAGCCCCGAGCTGGACTTCCAGAAGCCCTACATCCTCGCCATGGCCAACGCCGGACTGCGCCGCAACGCGATCACCGGCAAGGCCGAGGGCACGAACGGCTCGCAGTTCTTCATCACCACCGACCCGACCCCCTGGCTGCAGGGCAAGCACACCATCTTCGGCGAGGTCGCGGACGACGCGTCGCGTCAGGTCGTCGACACGATCGCCTCGGTGAAGACCGGCGCGCAGGACCGTCCGGTCGACCCGGTGGTCATCTCGTCGATCGACGTCGTCACGGTCTGAGGCGGTACGTGAGCGCGTCCGAGCTGCGGAGCAACCCCGACAACTTCTGTTACCGGCATCCCGATCGACAGAGCTTCGTGCTCTGCCAGCGGTGCCTGCGCACCATCTGCGCGGAATGCCAGACGCAGATGCCCGTCGGTGTGATCTGCCCCGAATGTCTGCGTGATCAGCAGAAGAGCTCGGGCGCGCCGCGTCCCCGCCGTGCACCGCGCATCCTGCGTGCGGTGCGCTCCGACGATTCCCGGCCGTTGGTCACGTACGGGATCATCGGCGTGACGTTCTTCGCCTTCGTCGTGGGACTCATTCCCGGCGCGGGCGCGGCGGTGCAGTCGCTTCTGGCGCTGTACCCGCCGCTGCTCTACCCGCAGTTCAGCGGGACCTTCCAGCCATGGCGGCTGTTCACGGTGCTGTTCGTGCACAGCGGCTTCTGGCACGTCGGGCTCAACATGCTCGCGCTGTGGATGCTGGGGCGCAGCCTCGAACCGATGCTCGGACGCAGTCGTTTCCTGTGGCTCTACGTGCTCAGTGGCCTCGGGGGATCCGTCGCGGTCGTCCTGTTCGGCTTCACGTCCGCGGTCGTCGGAGCATCGGGCGCGATCTTCGGACTCTTCGGCGCCTTGCTCGTGATCGGCCGTCACATCGGCGCGAACATCACAGGCATCGCCGTCGTCCTCGGGATCAACCTCGTCATCACGTTCCTGCCCCTGCTCACGAGCGGGCTCGGCGGCGGGGGCGGCGTCCAGATCTCGTGGCAGGCGCATGTGGGCGGACTGGCTGCGGGCGCTCTAGTCGGACTGATCTACGCGCGCACACGGACGATCCGGCGCCGGAAGCTCCAGATCTGGTTGCTCGGCGCCACCGCGGCGGCCTTGGTCGCCCTGCTCGCCGTGCCGCTCGCGCTGTACTGACGAAAGTTATCCACAGGTCTATCCCCAGGTGGGGATGGAATCACACCGGTGTGATTCACCCGATGTGGAGAACTGGTCAGCGCCACCGCGTGGTCATGAGGAAGCCCACGAAGGCGATTCCGAAACCGATCACCAGGTTCCAGCCGCCGATGCCGGGAACGGGGAGGGTGGAGTTGCTCAGGTAGAAGACGAGCACCCACACGAGTCCGATGAGCATCAGTCCCAGCATGATCGGCTTGAACCAGACCGGGTTAGGTGCGTCATCTGCGGGGCGTCGCTCCACGGTCGGGTCGTCGTGGTCGCTCGAAGATGCCATGGGAGAATCCTAGCCGTCGGACCTCGAAGCGCCCGGGCTCACCCGTCAGGACTCCCACAGGCCCGCCGTGAGAAAGTAGGGGAGTGCTCCGCCTCGGTGACGGCATGCCGAATCGAGAGGGGCCGATATGCCCGCATGGTGGGAACAGATCGTCCACGCAGTAACCGGTCGCGTCAGCCGGCACGATGACCTGCCGGATCTTCGGCGACTGCCGTCGCGGGCGGTGAGACTGGAACGTACCCACTATCTGGTCAACGACCGTGAGCGACAGAGCCGTCATCCGCGTGCCTATGTCCTGCGTACCGAGGTGGACGCATCTCGGGGCAGCGGCAACGTCGCCGCCTTCTCGAACGGCCGTGGCGTCGGATACCTGCCGCAGTCGATCGCGGCCGAAATGCATCCGCTGCTCGATGACCTCGGAGGAGCCGCCGTCGTGAACGGCGCAGGTGCCAGAACCGGCAGCATCCGGCTCTGGATCGACGTGCCGACGCCCGGTTCGGTCCGTGGGCTCGTCGCCACAGTGAGATCTTCCAGGGCCGAGGGATAAACTCTGCGACTGTGCAGAGCACCCGTACGCCGACCCGACGCTCACGTCGGTCGCAGGTGCGTCCGCGGCGACGCGCGAGTGTGATCAGCGTGTTCGGCGAGCTCCTCCTCACCGCGGGTGTCGTGATGCTGCTCTTCGTGAGCTGGCAGATGTGGTTCGGCGACATGATCATCGGATCGCAGAAGCAAGCCGAGGCCGCCGCGCTGGCGCAGCAGTGGCAGACGCAGGCGCAAGAGGCTCCGACGCCCACCGGAGAATCCGGGCCGGCAGACCCTGCGGCGATTCCCGTGCTGGCCGAGCCCGAACCGGGCGCCGAGTTCGGCATCATGTATGTCCCGCGCTTCGGTTCCGACTGGCAGTTCACGATCGCCAACGGTACGGGCAAGAAGGCGATCCTCGACCAGGGGCGCATCGGTCACTACGAGGGATCGGCGATGCCGGGCGCCGACGGCAACATGGCGGTCGCCGCGCACCGCTGGACTTCCGGTGCGCCCTTCGACCCGGTCGACCGGCTCGTCGTCGGCGACGCGATCGTCATTCAGACCCAGGACGGGTGGTACACCTACCGCTTCCGGAACGTCGAGTACGTGCAGGACACCGCCATCGAGGTGCTCAACCCGGTTCCGCAGCAGGTGGATGTCAGCGCCAACGGCAAGTACCTCACCCTCACGAGCTGCGCGCCGAAGCTCAACATGCTCGAGCGCATCATCTCGTATGCGGTCTTCGAAGAGTTCACCCCGACCTCGGCGGGACCGCCGGCGTCGCTGACAGAGGGAGTCTCCGCCTGATGTACGGAGCGCTGTGGCGAGTTCTCCCCGGGCCGTGGTGGCTCCGGGTGGTCTTCCTGCTCATCCTCGCGGCCGCGGCCGTCTACGCACTCTTCTTCTGGGTGTTCCCCGCCGTCGCGCCGTTCTTCGCCCCCGGCGAGGAGTCGACGGTAGGGTGACCGCCGTCCTCGTGATCGACAATCACGACAGCTTCATCCACACCCTCGTCGGCTATCTGCGTGAACTCGGCGCCGAGACCGAGATGGTGGAGTCGGATGCCGTCCTCGACCCCTCACGCGTCCTGACAGGCTACGACGGCGTCCTCGTCTCGCCCGGGCCCGGGACTCCCGAGGACGCGGGTGCATCGATCGCCGTCGTACGGGCGGCCGCGGCATCCGCGGTTCCCCTGCTCGGGGTGTGTCTCGGTCATCAGGCGATCGCCGTCGCCTTCGGTGCCACCGTGGGCGAGGCGCCGGAGCTCATGCACGGGATGACCTCGGACGTGCGGCACGACGGGTCGTTCCTCTTCGACGGACTGCCCGACACCTTCACGGCGGGCAGGTACCACTCCCTCGCCGTCGACCCAGCGACGCTGCCGGCCGAGCTGCGGGTGACCGCGCTGGCCCCGGGCGGCACCGTCATGGCGATCGCCCACCGAGGCGCACCCATCGTCGGCGTCCAGTTCCACCCCGAGTCCGTGCTGACTCAGGGCGGATACCGGATGCTGGGAAACTGGCTGGGCTCGCTCGGGCTGATCACCGCGCGGGAGCGTGGCGCCCGGCTGCATCCGCATCGACGGGATGTCGGCGCTGCCTGATCGGACGAGGCGCTGCTCTCAGCTGCCGGTGCAGACCCGGAGGGTGACCGTCGATCCGATCGGCACCTCGCCCGGTGCAAGCGACTGCGACGAGACCGTGCGTCCGCCGGCATCCGCGGCACAGCCCGGATCCTCGACCACCTCGGGGATCAGCTGACGCGACTCCTGCTGGAGCTCGCGCTCGGCTGCCTCGACGGTGTACCCGGTGAGGTCGACCAGGGTCACGGTGCCGCTCGCGACCACGAGGTTCACCGACGATCCCATCGCGAGCGCTGAGCCCTCGGGAGCGGAGGCCTCGATGACCGTGCCGGCGGGCAGGGTCGGATCGTTGCGGGATCGCACGGTTCCCAGTTGCAGTCCGGCGCGCTGCAGCGCCTCGGTCGCTTCCGTGCGTGAGAGGTTCTGCAGCGTCGGGACGGTGGCCATCTCCTGGCCGGTCGAGACGTAGACGGTGACGCGCTGTCCGGGGGACAGGGTGATACCCGCGGCCGGTTCGGTGCCGATGACGTCGCCTGCCGGCACCGCGTCGTCGCTGCGGTCGGAGCGGACGGGATCGAGCTCCGCCTCTTCGATCAGGTTCTCCGCGAGGTCCCAGGACTTCCCGGAGACCTCGGGGACGGTGCGCGAGGTGCTGGGAACGGTCGTCCCGGTGTCGCGGAAGGCGAGCACCCAGATGAGCACCGCGATCAGCAGCGCCGCCAGTACTGCAACGCCGGCCCAGATCCAGCTCACGGGCGGGCCGGACTGCGTACGGCGCATGGTGTTGTCGGTGCTGAGCTGACGCAGCGACCGCGCCGTCTCGGCCGCGTGACGCGGATCCGGTCCGTACAGCTCGCTCGCAAGAGCGCCCATCTGACGCCTCGTCGGCTGCTTGCCGCCGACCGCCTGGTCGAGCGCGGCCCGGAACTCCGTGGCGTCCTGGAATCGCTGGAACGGACTCTTCGCGAGGGCACGCAGCACGACCGCATCGAGCGCCCGCGGTACCTCGTCGACGATCTCCGACGGCGGCAGCGGCGCCTCGCTGACGTGCTGGTAGGCGACCGCCACCGGCGTCTCGCCACGGAAGGGCGCGCGGCCGGTGAGCAGCTCGTAGAGCACGACACCCGTCGAGTAGAGGTCGGCGCGCGCGTCGACGGGCTCGCCCTTGGCCTGCTCGGGGGAGAAGTAGGCGGCCGTGCCGATGATCGCGGTCGTCTCGGCAACCGTGGACGACGAGTCCGAAACTGCACGGGCGATGCCGAAGTCCATCACCTTGACGTTCCCGGCGTCGGTGATCATGACGTTCCCGGGCTTGATGTCGCGGTGCACGACCCCGGCGCGGTGCGAGTACTCGAGGGCCTCGAGGATGCCGTCGACGTAGCGCACGGCGTCCTCCTCGGAGAGCGGTCCGGCTTCGACCATGTCCTTGAGCAGGCGGCCCGTCACGAGCTCCATGACGATGTACGGCACGGAGTGCTCGCTGCCGTCGGGGTCGATCTCGGTATCCTCCCCGGCGTCGAACACGCGCACGATCGACGGGTGGGCCATCCGCGATGCCGCCTGGGCCTCCAGACGGAACCGCATGCGGAAACCGGGGTCGTCCGCCAGCTCGCGCTTGAGCACCTTGATGGCCACGTCGCGCCCGAGGGTCACGTCGTATCCCCGATACACGCTCGCCATTCCGCCGCGCCCGATGGGCTCGTCGATGCGGTAGCGCCCTGACAGCACACGTTGCTCTGCCGACACGTCACTCCCTGCGTTCGACTCGTACTCGGATGTGGGACTCATGGTCGAACCGGGTCAGTCGTCGTTTCCGCCGTTGCCGTTTCCGCCACCGTTGTTGCCGCCGTTGCCGTTCTGGCTGGGGGTCGGAGAAGGCGCCGTTTGAATCGTGGCGGCCGCCTCGGGGGAGGCGGGCGACGTGCGGTCGCCGCTCTCACCCGCACAGGTCACGGTGTAGGTGACGGAGAGCGCGCCGGAGTCTCCGACCGTGACCGGCGCGGGACGCTGGTTCAGGCTGAAGCTCGAGGTGGTCTGGCCGTTGCCGAACGTGCCGCCCGAGACCGTGAAGCGGTACTCCGAAGGCGTGAGACCTGCCGGGCAGGAGTAGCTCGACCACATCACCTGCACGGTGGAGCCGGCGGTGACGCTGGTGGCGGTCTGACCGTTGGACTGGATCGTCGGAGCGGAGGGTGCGCCGAGCGGGCTCTGCTCCGCGTAAGAGGTCAGGGTCACCGAATCGGTGGCCTTGACGTTGCCGAGCGGGACGACGTCGTAGACCTGTCCGACCTGGTCCTCGCTCGGAGCGGGGTTCCCGGGTGCGCAGGTGACGTTCTCGAGGCCCGCGCGAGCGGCGACCGCGAGGGCGTCCTCGCACGAACGCCCCGTCAGCCCCAGCCCGTCGACGTTGATCGTCGTTGCCGCGCTCGGACTCGCCGGGGTCGACGGCGTGTTGGCCGGGGTCGAGGGCGCCGACTCGGTCGGCGTCGTGGGAGCGGGCTCGGGGTCGCCGTTGCCGGACAGCAGGGCGAACAGGGTGCCGCCGAGCACGATGACGAGCAGGGCGATGAGAGCGACGAGGGGCCACGTCCACCGGCTGCGCTTGCGCTTGGGGGTCTCGGTCAGGTTGTCGTCCACGGCGGCCGCTTCGGACGCGGCGCCCGCCGCACCCGCGGCCGCGAGCCCGGCACCGGCCGCGGCGGCCCCGGCCGGGAGCAGCAGCGTCGCGGTGTCGCCTCCCTCGGCGGGGAGCAGCTGCGTCACGTCGCTCGTGCCGGCACCGGCCACGATCGCCGGGACAGCGGCGTGGGCGGCGGCCAGATCGCCGCGGCGGAGAGCGGATGCCGCGCGCGCGACGGCCGACGCGGAGGCCGGACGGTCGTCGGGCTTCTTGGCGATCATCGCGAGGATGAGCCTCTGCACCGGGTCGGAGACGGTGGCGGGAAGCGGCGGGGGCTGCTCGTTGATCTGCGCCATGGCGATCGCGACCTGCGACTCGCCCGTGAACGGGCGCTTGCCCGCGACGGACTCGTACGCGACGATGCCGAGCGAGTAGATGTCGGTCGCCGGGGACGCCGGGTGCCCCGAGGCCTGCTCGGGGGAGAGGTACTGCACCGTGCCCATGACCTGACCGGTCGCAGTCAGCGGCACCTGGTCGGCGATGCGCGCGATGCCGAAGTCGGTGATCTTCACGCGACCGTCGGGCGTGATGAGCAGGTTGCCCGGCTTGATGTCGCGGTGCACGAGGCCCGCCGCGTGAGCGGCCTGCAGGGCCGACGCGGTCTGGGCGACGATGTCGAGCGTCTTGTCCGACGACAGCGAGCCTTCACGCTCGAGGATCGTGGACAGTGCCTCACCGGGAACGAGCTCCATCACGAGGAACGCGCTGCCGTTCTCCTCGCCGTAGTCGAAGACGCTCGCGATGCCCTCGTGGTTCACGAGTGCGGCGTGGCGGGCCTCGGCGCGGAAGCGCTCGAGGAACCCGGGGTCGCCCATGTACTCGTCTTTGAGGATCTTGATCGCGACGGTGCGGCCGATGACGTGGTCAGTGGCTTCCCACACCTCGCCCATACCGCCGATCGCGATCCGCGAATCCAGTTCGTAACGCCCGCCGAAGCTCACGCCTTGCATGGGTCTCATCTGTTCAGCACCGCCTCGATAACCTTCTTCGCAATGGGGGCTGCGATCCCGCTGCTCGTCCCGGCCTGCCCCTGGCCGCCCCCGTTCTCGACCATCACTGTGACGGCCACCTGGGGGTTGTCCGCCGGCGCGAAGCCGGTGAACCACAACGTGTACGGATCGCCTGGACCGTGCTCCGCAGTGCCCGTTTTTCCGGCGACATCGACGCCGTCTATTCTTGCACCGCTCGCCGCACCGTCACGGACATTGGCGACCATGAGCGTGCGCATCTGCTCAGCGACATCCGTGCTGAGAGCGCGTTGGAACTCGCTCGGCTCGAACTTCTCCTGCACGGTCAGATCGGGTGCGACGACGGAGTCGAGCAACTGCGGCTTCATCACCATCCCGCCGTTCGCGATGCCTGCCGAGACCTGGTTGATCTGCAGCGGTGTCGCGGTGACGTCGCCCTGCCCGAAGCCGGAGAGCGCCGTGCGGGCGTCGTTCAGTCCGCGGGGGTACTCGGATGCGGCGGCCGGGAGCGGGATCTCCATCTCGCTGTTGAAGCCGAACTTCTCGGCCTCTTCGCGGATGGCGTCGTCTCCGAGCTCGACGGCGAGCTCGGCCATCGGGATGTTGCAGCTGAGTCGGAGCGCGGTCGCGAGGGTGACCGTGTCGCCGGGGCCGCACGTGCCGAGGTCGAAGTTGTGGAGCGTGTTGCTCGTACCGGGGATCGTCCAGGTCGCAGGGTTCGGGAACGTCGACTCGGGCGTGTACTTTCCCGACGACAGCGCGGCGGAGGTCACGACGAGCTTGAACGTCGACCCAGGCGGGTTGAGGTCGCCGCCGATGGCGCGATTGAACAGCGGCTTCAGCGGGTCCGCCGCGAGCTCGTCGTAAGCGGCGTTGACGCCGGCCGAGTCGTGCGATGCCAGCAGGTTGGTGTCGAAGCTCGGGCTCGTGACCATCGCGAGGATGCGTCCGGTGGACGGGTCGCTCGCGATGACGGCGCCTTCGTACCCCTGCAGGGCGTCGAACGCGGCCTGCTGGATCTGGGGGTCGATCGTGAGCAGCACGTTCGACCCGCGCGCGGGTGCACCCGAGATGATCTGCTCGAGGCGGGCGAGGAACTGCGTGTCATCGGTGCCCGAGAGCGACTGGTTCATGATCTGCTCGATCCCTGATGCAGGTGAGCCGAGCACGGGGTTGATCCAGCCCGTGATCGGCGCCCACATGGCGGCATCCGTGTACTGGCGCTGCCATGAGTAGATATCGCCGCTCGGCACGGATGCCGCCACGACCGAGCCGCCCGCGATGATCGACCCGCGCTGCACCTCGAAAGAGTCGTACAGCGTTCGCCGGTTGCCCGGGTTCTCGTTCAGCGCCTGGGCCTGGATCACCTGGATCCAGCTGGTCGAGATGAACAGCGCGAGGAACATCGCCAGCATCACGAAGCTGAGTCGCCGCAGTTCCTTGGTCATCCGATCACCACCCGGGGTCGAGAGCGAACCGCATCCGAGATGCGGAGGAGGAGGGCCACGATGATCCAGTTCGCCACGAGCGACGATCCGCCGGCAGCCAGGAACGGCGTCGTCAGCCCCGTGAGCGGGATGACGCGAGTGACGCCGCCGACCATGATGAAGACCTGCAGCGCGATCGTGAACGACAGGCCGGTCGCGAGGAGCTTGCCGAAGTCGTCCTGACCGGCCAGGCCGATGCGGACGCCGCGGCTCGTGAAGACCATGTAGAGGCACAGCAGGGCGAAGAGGCCGATGAGGCCCAGCTCCTCACCGAGGCTGGGGAAGATGTAGTCGCTCTGCGAGAGTGGCGTCATCCACGGGCGGCCCTGGCCGAGTCCCGTGCCGATGAAGCCGCCCTTCGCGAGACCGTAGAGGCCGTTCACGAGCTGGAAGCTACCGCCGGCCGCGTCGATGTTCGCCGGGTCGAACGGGTTCAGCCAGTTCTGGAATCGCCCCTCGACGTAGGGGAGCACCTGCGAGGCGATCGCACCGCCGGCCACCACGAGGCTCAGGCCGATCATCACCCAGCTCGTCTTGCCGGTCGCGACGTAGAGCATCGCGATGAACATGCCGAAGATCAGGGTTCCGGTACCGAGGTCGCGCTGGAGCACGATGATCCCGAGCGAGATCACCCAGATGACCAGCACCGGGCCGAGCTCGCGAGCGCGCGGCCACGTGATACCGAGGAAACGGGTGCCGACCGATGTGAGCGATTCGCGCGTGCGCACGAGGTAACCCGCGAAGAAGATCGCCAGGGCGATCTTCGCCAGCTCTCCCGGCTGGAACGAGACGATTCCGCCGATGGACACCCAGACGTCGGCGCCGGCCTCGACACCCAGGCCGGGGATGAACGGCAGGAGCAGCAGGGCGATGCCGGCGAACCCGAAGACGTAGGTGTACCGGAACAGCACGCGGTAGTTGCGCAGGGCGATGACCACGATGAGAGCGGCCACCAGGGCGATCGCGCACCAGACGATCTGGCGCACGGCAAGCATGTCCCAGCCCGCGGAGGTGCCCTCGAGGTCGATCCGGTAGATCATGGCGATGCCGATGCCCGACAGCAGCGTCGCGATTGGAACGACGAAGGGATCGGCGTCGCGTGCGCGCAGGCGCAGCACCACGTGGATCGCCAGCGCGACCGCGTCGAGCACGGCGCAGTAGATCAGGAACGAGGAGTCGATCGCGTCGTTCTTGCCGAGCTGCACGAGGGCGAGCGCGGCGGCGTTGATGACGAACGCGAAGAGCAGCAAGCCGAGCTCGCGGTTGCGCTGCGTCTGCGGCATCCGCAGTTTGCGCAGCGCCTTGATGACCGAGGTGTCGGCCGAGACGGCGGTGCCGGTCACGATGATCCTCCGTCCACGCGCAGGTTCTCGACGATGGCTCGTGCATCCGCGAGGGAGTCGGCCGTGATCGTCTGCTTGACCAGGTCCAACTGGTACGGAGCCAGGTCGGCGAGGGCGATCCCGGTGTCCTCTTCGGGCGAGGAGAGCGAGATCGGTCCGATGCTCGGCGGGATGCCGCGGTAGATCACGACCGTGTCCTCGTCGACGCCCACGAAGAAGCGGGTCTGCGTCCAGCTGTAGGCGCCGAACAGCACGACGCCGATCGCCGCGAGGATGACGATGAAGCCCGCGAACCAGGTGAGCCGGCGCCGGCGTGCGCGGCGGCGGTCCTCCTCGATCAGTTCCTCGAGGAACTCGGCGGCCGGTTCGAAGTGCGTGGGCTCGTTCGCGGCCTGCCGGGCAGGATGCAGCCAGCTGCTGCGCTGCGGACGCGCTGCGGGCACCTCGATGCCGAGCGGGTGCGACGCCGAGCCGACGACGGTCGGCGGTCCGCTGAAGAGGGGGTGCTGACCTCCGACGTCGACGATGACGATCGTGACGTTATCGGGCGCTCCGCCGTCGAGGGCCTGCTTGAGGAGGCTGTCGGCGGTGCGACCGGGGGCCCAGCCCTGCCCGAGCGCCTTCGCGGTGTGCGCGTCGTCGACGACGCCCGACAGTCCGTCGGAGCACAGCAGCCACCGGTCGCCGGGCTGCGTGGGCATGATGAACGTGTCGATCTCGGGATCGGGATCCATGTCGCCCAGCACGCGCATGAGCACCGAACGGCGCGGGTGATACCGGGCCTCCTCCGGGGTGATGCGACCCGAGTCGACCAGGCGCTGCACGAAGGTGTGGTCCGTTGTGATCTGGGTGAGCGTCCCGTCGCGGAAGAGGTAGAGGCGCGAATCGCCGATGTGGGCGATCACGGCGTATTCGTCGACCATGACGAGCGCGCTGACGGTGGTTCCCATGCCGGCGAGCTCGGGGCGCACCTTGACGGTGCTGATCAGCTCCGCGGCCGTGTCGGCCAGCGCCTCGCGCAGCGCGGCCTCTGCCTCGGTCGTCGACGAGAAGGCGTGGTCGAGACTCTCGAGCCGTCGGACCGCCAGGCTCGACGCGACGTCACCGCCCGCGTGCCCGCCCATGCCGTCGGCGACGACGAACAGGTTCGAGCCGCAGAAGCCCGAGTCCTGGTTGTTCGAGCGCACCTTCCCGGTATGCGAGATGGCGGCGCTGGAGCCCTGGAAAACCATGCGTGCGGGCTACTTCCGCAGTTCGAACGTCGTCGCGCCGACCTTGATCGGCGCTCCCACGACGACCGGAACCGGAGAAGCGACGCGCTCGCCGTCGTGCCACGTGCCGTTGGTCGAATCGAGGTCCTGGATCATCCACTGGTTGCCCCACAGCACCAGGCGCGCGTGGTGGCTCGACGTGTAGTCGTCGCGGATGACGAGACCCGACTCGCTCGAGCGGCCGATGGTCAGCGGCTCGGAGCCGAGCGGAAGCTCGAGGCCCGCCTTGGGGCCGCTCGTGATGACGATGCGCGACACGGCGTCGGTCGTCGCCTTTCCGCCCTTGCCCGCCGGCGCGGGCGTGCCGACGGCGCCGACTGCGGCGGTGGCGGCATCCGGAGACGACGTGGGCGGACGGGTGACCGCGGGGCTCGCCGCGGGCGCGGCACCGGCGGCGGCCGGCTCGGGGAGCTTGCGCACCTTGACGCCGAACAGGTCGGCGCGCAGCGAGTACACGACGGCGAAGACGAAGAACCACAGCAGTACCAGAAAGCCGATCTGCAGCAGCAGGAGGGTCAGCGGACTCATCGGACGTCACCTCGGGTGTCGTACATGCGGGTCGCGTCGGCCGCCGACATCCGCGGACGTGCGGGAGCCTGAGCCTGCGGGACGACGCGGAAGACGATGTCGGTGCGACCGATGCGCACGACGCCGTCCGACGGCAGGGCGGCCTCGCTGACGCGCGCGCCGTTGAGCTGGGTGCCGTTGGTGGAACCGAGGTCGCGCACCATGGCGCGCTCGCCGTCCCAGAGGATCTCGACGTGCTTCCGGCTGGTTCCGGCATCCGGAATGGTGATGTCGGCGTCGCTGCCGCGCCCGATGACGGTGCGGGCCGCGACGATCGGATGCCGCGTCCCGTCGATGTCGAGCACGGCCTGCCACGACACGCGGGCGCCCGCGTCAGAGGTGGAGTCGACGCGGACGGTGCCGGTCGACAGCTGCGGGTCGGCCTGGAGCGTCACGGTCACGGCGCCCGAGAACGAGTAGCCCTGCGCCTTCGCGTGCTTCTCGACCATTCCGCGCAGCTCGTCGAGAAGAGCGGGCCCGATGGCGTTCATGCGCTCGGCGTCGTTGTCGGAGAGGCGCACCGTGAAGGCGTTCGGAACGAGGATGCGGTCGCGGCTGACGACCGCGGCCTTCTTGTCGAGTTCGCTGCGGAGGGCCGAGGCGATCTCCACCGGCTGGACGCCGCTGCGGAAGGTCTTGGCGAAGGCGCCGTTGACGGCACGCTCGAGACCCTTCTCGAAGCTGTCAAGTAGTCCCACTGGGCTCCTCAGGCAGGCGGATGGTTGCTTCATCGTAGTCAGCGAGGCTGAACGGACCATGCATTGGGCCTCGGATCGCGGCTCAAGAGCCGCCGTCGGCGTGATATCCTCGGGAAGTTGAGTTCGTGGAAATACGTTCTCGCGCGAGTGGCGGAATAGGTAGACGCGCTGGCTTCAGGTGCCAGTGCCCGCAAGGGCGTGGGGGTTCAAGTCCCCCCTCGCGCACACAGTGAGACGAAGGCCTCCGACCGGGAAACCGGCGGAGGCCTTCGGCGTTCGTGGGGTGCTCCATATTCGAGTCACATCCCGAGCCCATACCTTCGCAAGCTAGTTGGCGAAGGGCTCCGTATGAACAACATCGTCCGACGGGTCGATCTCAGACCCACCGACCCGAGCGACCGGATGTCGTTCGCCCGCCGTCTCCAAGCGGCGTTCGCGCTCGCCGTGACCGATCACGGTCCGAGCTCGGACGTCCCGACGCCGTCCGACCGTGAGGTGTTCGCCTCGTTCGATGACGCCGCATCAGAGGTTCTCGACGTCGTGGCGGAGGGTGAGGTCGTGGGCGGAGCGGTCGTCGCGGGCGACGACGATCGTCGATCCCTCGAGCTCTTCTTCATCGATGCCGGCGCTCACGGGCGCGGGCTCGGGCGGACGGCCTGGCACGCAGTCGAGGCGCGCTACCCGGACACCGGGATCTGGGAGACCCACACACCCCACTTCGAAGTGCGCAACATCCACTTTTACGTCAACGTGTGCGGCTTCCACATCGTCGAGTTCTTCCACCCCGGCCATCCGCTCGAACACCCCGGCGAGGCGCAGGCGGACGAGGATCACTCGCCCGAGGTCGGCGAGGACGTGCCGGAGTTGATGTTCCGGTTCGAGAAGGTGGTGCCGCGCGCCGTCAGGACGCCGGGGCCTCCAGGCCGACCTTCGGCTTGGCCCACGATCGACCGCGCGTGTCCTTGAGGATGTCGTACTCGACGTCGACGTGCGGCTCGATGGCGCTGTACTTGTCGTTCGGTGCGCCGATCACGAGCTGGAAGCCGAGTCCGCGCCACGCTCCGATCGCACGCTTGGTGAAGTGTGCATCGGCCTTGATCAGGGCCTCGTCCATGAACACGGGGGCGTAGCGAGGTCGTTCGGCGCTGGCGTCGCCGAGCTGGTAGCGGAGGGCGGCGCCGACGATGAACGCGATGAGTTCCTGCGATTCTCCGCCGGACTTCTCGCCGATGTGGTCGTACAGCGCGACGTGCTCCTTCGTCACGGCATCCACCCGCTCGGCGCTCACGCGAACGTGGTTGCGGACGTCGATGAGGTCGCCGAAATCGGGTGCCGACCGCCGCATGTGCCCGATGAGGCGCGACATCCGGCGGTACGCGTGCTCGCGCTCGTCATCCGTCGTGGCGTTCTCGATCAGCCCGCGCACCTCGCGCAGCTCGCGCCGGAAGCGCCGGCGAGGCTCGGACTGGTTCTCGCGCGTGGTGATCTGCAGGCGGTGGTCGTCGTCGTAGAACGGGAGGTCCTGCATGATGCGGTTGATCGGGTCGATGCGATCACGGATCTCGCGGATCGACCGGCTGAGCGTCGAGTCGAGGTTCGTGAGGTCGTTGCCCGACAGCTTGAGCAGGCTGTCGCGCCACTCCGCCTCCAGCTCATGCAGCCCACTGGTCTCGAGGGCCTGGAGAGCGCGTTCGAAGTCGTCGATCGAGGTGTCGGGGTCGGGCAGCAGGTTCGGATTCGGCCACCGCTCGAGGAAGCTCGCCATGATGCGTCGCAGGCCCTCATGGCTCTCGTCGAGGGCATCGACGGCCGCCCGCCGGTCCTCTGCGAGGCGCTGCGCAGCCGTCGCGAGGGCGGCGGAGAAGCGGTTCAGCGCCTCGGACGGGCTGGCGTCCGAGGTCGGCCCATCGAGATGGAATCGCTCGTCGAGGAACGCGGACTGTGCGGCGGTGAGAGTGCGCTCCGCCCGCTCGGCGTCGTCGAGCACGGACTGATCCGAATCGACGTCGTCGATCACCTCGGCCCACTGCGCCTCGATCTGATCACGCTCGATCGACACGCGGGCGATCTCGTCGCGCAGGTGTGAGATCCGGTCCTTGATGTCGGAGATCCGTCGCTGCACATCGGCGATCTCGGGGTTGGCGGCCGTGACGTCGCTCTGCACGCCGATCCAACGATCCCGTTCCGCGGTGACCGCCTCGACGTCGACCTCTTCCCAGGTCAGGTCAGTGATCTTGGCGTACACAGCAAGGCGCGAGTCGACCGTGTCGAGCTCGGTCTCGGCGACCTTCCGCTCCCGCAGGGCGTCGTCGAGACGGCGGCGAGCGTCGTCGATGAGACGCGCCACGTCGTGCCGGCGTCGCTCGTTCGAGAACCCGAGGACATTCTCGCGACCGTGGCCACCGTGCGCGCCGCGGTTGCCCTGCGCGACCTGTCCGGTGATCGTGAGCGCCATGCGATGCTTCGGCAGCTCGGCGCTGGAATCGACGCAGACGTATCCGTGACGGGCTTCGAGCCGCTCCTGCAGCCAACCGGTGAACGGCGAGCTCTGGTAGTCGAGGCGCCCGGGCAGGGTCTGCGGGTCGAGGTTGGCGACCGGCTCCATGCCTGCGTGCACGCCCTCGAAGCGCAACCGCACGGGGGTGTGGACCGATTCGATCGCCGCCCGGAAGCGCCCCAGGTGAGCGGTGTCGATCAGCACCGTGGTCGCGAAGCCGCCGAGCGCGAGGTTGAACGCCTCTCGCCACGGCTCGAACTCGGTGCGCACTTCGACGAGCTCGCCGACGAAGGGAAGGTCGGCTGTCGTGAGCCCGGCGGCCTCCGCGAGCCGCTCGCGCGACTCGTGCAGAGCGGGTGGGATGTTGCCGTGGCGAGAGGCCACGCGCTGAGCCTCCGCCTCCAGTTCTGCGACGTCGATCCGCGCGGCTTTCGCCGCCGACGCGGCTTCAGCGAAGGCGGAGCGAGCACGCGCTTTCGCATCGGAGTCGGCGAGTTCGGCCCGCGCGCGGGAGATGAACGCTGTGAACTCGTCGCGGTTCGAGATCTCGACGCCCAGACCGCGGAGGGCGGCGTCGAGCACCTCGCGGTGTCGCCGGACGTCGGTGAGGCGCCGCTCCACCTCGCGCAGTTCGCGCTGCGCCGTGGCCAGCCGATCCCCGCCGGAGAGCCGGAGCACGTCGATCAGGCCATCGCGCTCCGCCTCGGCGCCATCTGCGAGGGCACGCTTCTCGCGCAGCGTGACCTCGGCCGCGGTCTTGCGCTCGCGCAGCTCGGTCTCGACGTCGCGCAGCATCCCGAGGCGTCTGTCCGCTCGCCAGAGCGTGGCGAGCGACCCGGCATCCGAGAAGGAGCCGACCTCGTCGATCAGGTTCACCCGCTCGGCGGCGGCGGCCATCTTGGCGCGCAGCTGCGGGATAGGCGTGAGCGCGGTGACCTGCTGCCGGGCCGTCAGCATGCGCATGCGCGTGCTTTCGAGTCCGTCGAAGTGCGCGACGACGGCGTCGGCGGTCTCCATCGTCTCGGGCTCTTCGAGCACGAGACGCTTGTAGAGGTCGTCGACGGTCGTGATCTGCTGGCCCGCCTGGATGCGCGCGAGCAGGCTCATCGCCTTGGCCCCGGCCCCTGCTGCCCCGATGCCCAGGACGGCGTGCAGGCGGGCCGAGAACTCGCGGTCCGTTCCGACGGGCTCCAGACCGGCGTCGCGCACGGCGGAATCGGAAAGCCGCTGCGCGGCGGCCGGTTCGAGCGAGCGGAGGTCGAAGGCCCGATCGGTCGTCGCCCGCACGCGCACGGTGTCTTCGAGCACGCGCGCGCTGGCCGGGATGTACCAGGCTCGCACCGCTGTGAACTGCGACCCGTCGTGATCGATCCACGTCATCGAGACGGCGGTCCAGGTGTCTTCGCCGTCGCCTCGGAGGACGGTCATCTTCGTGCCGTCCTCGGTGCGCGACTCGTCGATCTTGCCGCGACCGTAGGAGAGGATGTTGCGCTGCTCGGAGCCGCGAGGACGCCCGGTGACGCCACCGTTCGAGGCGCCGTTGAAGGGAGTGGTGTGGGGCATCATGAGCGCGATGTAGGCGTCCATCAGCGTCGACTTGCCCGACCCCGAGCCGCCGCACAGAAGAGTGGCACCGGGGGAGAAGCGCACGCGATGGGCGCCCTCGTAGCCGCCCCAGTTGATGAGCTGAAGGTCTTCGGCGAGCCACTGCTGGCCGCGGGATGCCGCCGGGATGAGCCCGAACAGCGTCTCGAGCATCGTCACAGCTCCTCCTCCTGAGGCTCGTCGTCGCCTTCTTCGTCTTCGTCTTCGCCGGCCGCGATGCCACCCGTGTCGTCCGCCCCCGACCGGTCGCGTAGCCAATCGCGCAGTTCCCGCAGCTTCTCGGCGCTGAGGACGATCTCGACGAGCGGACTGATGCGGAAGCGGCCTGTCGTCTCCTCGTCGACGATGCCGTCGCGGGCGAGCCGGTCCATCGCTTTGCGGATGAGGCGCTGCCGCTTCGCGGTGTCGCCGTCGGCATCCGCGAAGTAGCTCATCACGGTCTGCTCGACGTCTTCGATGTCGACCCGGGCAGCCGGCTCACCGGCCGCCGATTCCCGCTGGTACACCGTGCGCAGGTGCACGAGGACGAGGGTCTCGGAGCGCGTGTATGCAGCATCCCGAAGCAGGATCGGAACATCGAGCTCGTCCGAGCGCACCTGCTGCTTGTACGCGACCCCGCGGTCGTGGTCGATCACGAGCCGCACGAAAAGGTCGTTGAGGCGCGATTCGACGAGCTGCTGATTGTCGAGGAGGGCTGTCCACTCCTCGCGGTTGCGGTCGGCGAGGACGAACCGCCGCTGCAGCAGGTGGACGAGCACGCGGCGCACCGCGGGATCGAGAACTCCGCGATCGCCGGGGAAGAGCTCGCCGAGATCGTCCTCCATCGCGGCGGGCTCGACGAATGCACCGTCGCCCGGGGCCTCGTCTTGGGCTGCGCCGAGGGTGGCGGTGTCAGTCATCGTCGGACTCCTTCGAGGTGCGGGCGGTCACGGATCCGAAGGCGAAGCGCCGGGTGGTTCCGTCGGGGCGGCGCGCCTCGACCACGGAGAGGTCGTCGCTCTCGCGCATGCCGTTGCGGTGGGCGATCTCGAGAAGGCCCACCAGGTCGACCGGACGGCGCACGTCGTCGTCTGCGGCGAGGAAGGCCTCACCCAGATCGAACTCCTCGCCGAGGGCCGCGACGTGGGCCTCGAGCTCCGCATAGCGCGGACCGCCCCACGCCCGCGTATCGGCATCCAGAATCTCCGCGTCTTCGTCGGACGCTGTCAGCGGTGCCGGCGCACGCGGCGGGCGGATGTCGGTGGTCGACTGCCGCAGGTGGCGGATGTCGGCCGTCGGCAGACTGCGGATCATCTCGACGGTGGCCTCGGATGACGTGCTGTGCGTCCAGGCCTGGAGGCCGGCCATGACATCGCGCAGCAGATCGTCGACGTGGCGATCGCGGATGGGGTCGTGCGTGCGCACCTGCGCGGTGATGACCCGCGACGCACGGCGCTGGGCGGTCAGAACTTCTTCGACGCCGAGCTCCACGCGCCTCGAGATCGCGTCGAGCTCGGCGCGCTGCTCGGCGTCCATGAGACGCGCGAAGGGCTGCGCGACCAGGGCGTGCAGCTGATCGGTGAGGCTGTCGATGCGCTCGGGATCGCTGATCAGCCGGAGCGCGCCGGCGAACGCCCGGCCCTCGGGGGTCGACTGCATGACGTGCTGCCCGCGCTGCAGGTACTCGCGCAGCACCTCTCCGGTGGGCCGAACATCGCGCCGGAGGTCGGCGACGACATCGCGCTGCATGGCCTTGATCGACTCCGCGACGCGCGTGAAGTCGGCGGGCAGCTCACGCGCCAGGTGCAGCACGTTCTCGGCCTCTTCGAGGAGGTGCTCGTCATCGATCGGCTCGGACTCACCGACCTGGAGGCGCGCGATCTCGGCGTCGAGCGCGTCGCGTTCGCGGATGAGGCGCGTGAGGCGCACCTCCGGGTCGGTCTCGGCGTGATCGGAGAGTCGTTCAACGGCTTCCAGGAGGGTGCGGACACGAGAGTTCGAGACCCGGGTGCGTCCGCCGGTGGTGCGTCCGGTGATCTCCAGCGCGCCCACCGCGTGGGCCGTCAGCCGGTAGACCTCGACATCGCCGTCGATCTGGGGGACGAGCCATCCCACCCGCACCCAGTAGCGACAGATCTCACGGGCTGTGCCCGCCGGGAGTGCGCGATCGTCCTCGTCGTATCCGGCCGCGCGCAGCTCGTCGAGGATCTCGGCGACCTCGGCGTGCGCATCCGAGATCTCGACGGCCGGCCGGTCGACGGAGAAGACGAGCGAGAGCGTCGCGACCACGAAGGGCGCATAGCGGCCGTGGAGGAGATCGAGCGTGGGGGTACGGAACGCCGACAACGCACGCAGATATGCGGCCTCAGCCCGAGTACTTCCCATCCATGCAACAGTATCCGGCGCGCCGACATCGAACTGTCGCATCGGATCCCGTCGAGCGCCGGCGAATCTCGCCATCCGCGCGTTCGGCGACCGGACGCACAGCACCGGTGGGTGCCCGAGCCTACGTGCCGGCTGGGGCGTTGTCGTATCGGAGTATGTCGCCGGGCTGGCAGCCTAGCGCCTCACAGAGCGCAGAGAGCGTGGAGAAGCGGACGGCCTTCGCACGACCGTTCTTGAGCACGGCAAGGTTCGCTGGCGTGATTCCTATCGCCGCGGACAACTCAGCGACGGTCATGCCGCGTTCGTCCATGAGCCGGTCGATGTCGACGACGATCGGCATCAGATGACCTCCGCAAGGTCGTATCGCATGGAGGCGGACTGCCGAAGCAGCGTGAACAGCACGGCCAGGATCAATGTCGCCGCGGCACTGACTCCGATCGCGGACAGCATGCCGAGCATGAGCGCCGGCGGCGTGACGTGCGCGGCGTTGAGCACCACGAACATCGCGAGGGTGCTGAGCCCAATCGCGGCGGGGCACCACGTCAGCGCGCGCACCCACGTGAAGGCGTCGGTCGTGAAGATGCTGTCGTCGCGCACAAGATCGAGCAAGCGCCACGTGACGACGACCGCTGCCTGACCGCAGGCGATGACGAAGGCTCCCCACCCGATGATGACGGGCTCGATGCTGGCGACCTCCGCGTAGTCGCTGGCGAGGCCGGCGACGTTCGCGGGGATGATGAAGAGCCGGAGCGCGAGCCCGATGAGGGCAAGTACGGCGAAGACGATCTTGGCGGTGGCGATCAGGGTCCGGTTCATATCGCGCTCCTTCACTAGGTATCGAGAAACGATCGATTGTTTCTCGATAGGCGTCTACCCCCTGGACGCGTAGCGGCCGGGATGCCGGCCGGGTCAGCGGGCTCCACAGCGCGAACCAAGTACCTGGCGATGGCCGGCCATAAACGATCGTTTCCGGTGGGCTCGTCGGCATCGATGAGCAGCTGCGCGATACGCCGAGGCTCGATCTCATCGAAGAAGCGATCCTCGCGCCCTGGGGCCATGGACCCGCAGTCCCCGGCGGTCATCGTCCAGATGAATGAAGAAGCCCGAACTCCTGAGCTGCAGTTAGTAGCTCGCGACGGCGGCACCGCCTTGAGGGGGGGTTTCGGTGGAACCCGGCTGATGGCAGAGTCCTATGCGGCAGGGGGGCTCCACCTAAAGAACGGACAGAAAATGCGGAACGCGAAAATGCTCGGCCTCGTCGTCGCGTCGGCGCTTGCCATGATGCTGGCGGTCCCGGGGGCTGCTAGCGCGGCGCAGGTTGAACCGGCACCACCGGCTGATGTGGCGGCTCAGATCGCGAGCGATCCCGAGCTGCGGTACGTCACGGTAGCGGAAGCGGAAGCACTTTATGGTTTCGACGCTGATGCTGAAGATGTCCCGGAGCCAGCCGCAACCGAGCCCGTCGTCACCCCTCTGTGGTCTTGGTGGGGCTGCGACTGGCGCGGAAAAGCCGATTACCCGCACGTGACGAAAAACGAAGCCTCTGTACATGGGTACTGGGTCAAGGATGGTGGCGACTGCCCAGCGACGGGAACGGTCACTGTTGAACTGCAAGCTCTGGGCTGCAGCCAGTTCGGTTGTACATGGATCACCCAGGCGACAGACGTCGCCCCGGGTGTGAAGCCAGGATCGGGAACGGGGCGGTGGGCCACTCCGCACAAGGCGTGCGCGAACAACAACCTCACCGGTTGGCGCGGCCGTGTCGACACGGCGCTCACTGATTTCTACGATCCGTTTGGTTGGGACGATGGGCCGGCCAAGGATCTGAGCTGCTCGCCGGCATGAGTGAGGACGACGAGCAGATCCGGTACGTCCCTCTGCGCCCAGCCGACGAGTACCATCGCGCACCTCAACGCCGAGCCTTCGTGTTGTCAGAGCTTTCTGTCACGCGACTGGTCATCATCTGCGAACTCGACCAGCCCCTTACCGGTAGATCTCGGCCCACCATGAGCATGAAGATCACGCAGTACTTGCGGATGTCGGACGACTCGATGGTGCGCCTCGACATGGATCGCGGGGTGAGCTCGTTCAAACACGGGTGGGAGAGGCCCGTGAGCTGGAAGAGCGCCGCGCAGGACGTAATCGATGAAGTTCTCGACCTCGTTCGGGCTGACGGAGTGGACGGCGAGTCATTTCCGTGGGAGGAGTACGCGGAAGCCGCGCGAGTGCGCGGTATCGAGGTGGGTCCAGACGAACTGAAGGACCTCCCCCACACCGTGCTCATATCGGACGAGCTGACGAAGGTCTTCGAGTTCTGACTTCCGGGACCCGTATCACTTGTGGCCCCGGCGTGAGTATCACCCGGGGCCACAAGTATTGCCCGCACGGTTCGCCTTCGTGGTCTCATCCGCGCCGTTCTTGCTCAGGCGGTTCTGGATGGCGCATCAGCCGACGAGATAGCCGAGACTGCAGGCCTCCTACAAGCGCAGGCCAACGAGATCATGTCGGGTCACACAAGCTTCTCGAAGCTGCTCTTCGAAGCTGCCGCCGCCGACTCGCTGCCCACAACACGAGAGCAGCAGGCGAGAACTTCAGCGTCCTTCTCGAAGTCCAGCCGGGCTGGTGGCCTGTAGCGAAGTTCGGTCAGATCCCGTCGAGCGTGGGCGGCAGGGCGAACACGAGCTCGTCGATCTCGGCGCCACGCGCGGGGGCGTAGGCGCGCTGCCGCCGGATCTCGCTGAAGCCGTTCTTGGTGAGGACGGCGATGGATGCCGCGTTGTCGGCGGCGACCCGCGCGTAGAGCGGACGCTCGGCCTCACGGGCGACAAGCAGGCGCAGGGCGGCGGACGCGACACCGCGGCCCCGCGCGTTTCGGGTGATCCAGAAAGTGACCTCGCGGTCTCCGTCCACGGTGAAGGCCGCGGCGGTGCCGGCGAAGCCGCCGTCATCGGTCACGACGAACATCGAGACCCGGTCGTCGGCGCGGTGGCGCTCGAGCCAGGCGTCGAACGCTGCCCGGTCCGAGGGGTCGTCGGCGGTGAACGCGGCCTGGGCGACGGCATCCGGGTCGCGCATCATCTCGAAGACGGCATCCGCGTCGTCATCGTCGAAGGGGCGGAGATCCACATGAGTCACACCGGCACGCTACGCGGATGAAATCCGTCTCATTTATGGGTATCGGTGCGCGGCGAAGATCAGTACGCTTATCCCGTCACGCATCGCGTGACGTATCCGGGGGGATCCGTCGACGCCCGGGCGCTGCATTTCTGGCACGCAGCCCGGGCGTCGAATGGGGGAGTGCCCCGACGCTCAGCCGGCAGGGAGCAGCTGCCTACGCAGCTCGTCGATGTCGGCCGCCACGGCGATCGCGCCGTTCGCCTCGTCGGGGGTGCTGAAGCCCCACGACACGAAGATGACGGGCACGTCGTTCGCGGCGCCGCCCTCGACGTCGTGGTGGCGATCTCCGATGAGAACGGGTCGCGACACGTCGATGCCGTCGGCCGCCAGGCGTCGGAGAGCCTCCGCCACGATGTCCGACTTCGAGCTGAGCGTCTTCTCGTCGCTCGTGGCCCCGACGATCTCGCGCAGCCGCGGAGCGAGGCCGAAGTGCTCCATGAGCGCCCGCACCTGGATCTCGGGCTTCGAGCTCGCCGTCGACTGCGGCACGCCGGCCTCATCCAGCTCGACCATGAGGTCGGCGACGCCGGGATAGAGGCGAGCACCGGTCGTGTAACCGTCGGCCTTGCCGAGCACGCGGTAGAACGACACCGCCTCGGTCGCCTTCTCGGGCGTCATCCCGAGGTTCGTCTGGAACGACTCGTGCATCGGCGGACCGATCCAGTGGATGAGCTCCTCACGCGTCGGCGCGGGGTGGCCGAAGTGCTCGAGCGTGATGGTGAGGCGGCGGAGGATGCCTTCGGACGCATCGACGACTGTGCCGTCGATGTCCCACAGCACGCAGGAGAACGGCGATCGGGTCATAGGTCCCACCCTATGTGCGCGATGACACGGAGTACGGCGTGAGGGCGCCGTCGGCCATCTCCAGCACGCGGTCGCAGTGTCTTGCCGACAGGCTGTCACCTACGAGGGACAAGTTCACATGCGCCGTGCACGCCTCCATCGAGAACCCCGATGACGCCAGCGATCACGTCGTCGGCGTCGACCCCGTGCTCCACGAGCTGCATGCCGGCGGTGATGACGCCCTGAACGAGGGCCGCACGGGTTGCGGCATCCGGGATTCCCAGCTCCTCGAGGAGGTGACGCAACGGCGCCGTGAGTGCGTCGTGCATCGCCATGATCGCCTCGACGTTCTTCGGCGAGATATCGGTCTGCTGAAGCCCCGTTGCGAGCGTGTGCTTGCCGTCGGCCGTCATCCGGATCGTCGCGGTGACGTAGGCGTGCAAGCGATCACGCCCCGGCCCGGCGGCATCCATCGCGGCCTCGAGCTCCGCCCCCCACTCCTCGAACGCCTGCATCGCGATCGCGGCGAGGAGGTCGTCCTTGGAGGGGAAGTACTCGTAGAAGCTCGACCGGGACAGGCCCGCCCTTTCGCACACGGAACGCGGGGTGATGGCGGCGACGCCGGCCTCGGCGATGATCGCCTTCGCCGAGGCGAGGAGGGCTCCGTGTTGAGCGACGCGGTGTTCTGCGACGGTCGCAGCGGTGATCTTCGGCACCGCCCCATTATGGGTCTCGCTCATGAGGCCCGCCGGGGTGGCTATGTGGGTGGCGGGAATGTCTCGCGGCTCCCGCGCGCTGACATCCTCATGACGACATCCAGCACGTCCTCAGCCCACGCTTCCGGCACCTTTCGCATCGGCGGCGACCTCGAGGTCAACCGCCTCGGCTACGGCACGATGCAGCTCACCGGCCCCGGCGTCTGGGGTCCGCCGAAGGATCACGACGAGGCGATCCGCGTGCTCAAGCGCGCCGTCGAGCTCGGCGTGAACTTCTTCGACACCGCCGACTCGTACGGCCCCTACGTTGCCGAGGAGCTCCTCAAGGAGGCGCTGCACCCCTACGGGGACGACGTCGTGATCGCGACGAAGGCCGGCCTCACGCGCACTGGGCCCAACGAGTGGCCGCCGCTCGGGCGCCCCGAGTACCTGCGCCAGGAGGCCGAGATGAGCCTTCGCCGCCTCGGACTCGACCGCATCGACCTCTTCCAGCTGCACCGCATCGACCCGCAGGTTCCCCTCGAAGACCAGGTCGGCGAGCTGAAGAAGCTGCAGGACGAGGGCAAGATCCGCCACATCGGACTCTCCGAGGTCACCGTCGATGAGGTGAAGGCCGCGCAGCAGATCGCGACGATCGTCTCGGTGCAGAATCTCTACAACCTGCAGAAGCGGGATGCCGAGGAGCTGCTCGACTGGTCGACGGAGCAGGGCATCGGCTTCATCCCGTGGTTCCCGCTCGCGACCGGCGGCCTGACCGGTGCCGACTCGCCGCTCAGCGAGCTCGCTGAGCGCAAGCAGGCATCCCCCGCCCAGATCGCCCTCGCGTGGCTGCTCAAGCGCTCGCCGGTCGTGCTGCCGATCCCGGGCACCTCGAGCGTCGCGCACCTGGAGGACAACCTGCGCGGTGCCGAGATCGAGCTGACCGACGACGAGTTCGAGGAGCTGTCGAAGCTCGGCTCCTGACGGGTTCGTGGTTGCGGGCGCGCCGCGTCAGAACAGGCGCGGTGCGCCCGACTCGATGCCCTTCATGGCGTCGTAGTCGAGCGTGACACAGCGGATGCCGCGGTCTGTAGCGAGCACTTTCGCCTGCGGCTTGATCTCCTGTGCGGCGAACACACCCGACACGGGCGCGAGGTGCGGGTCACGGCCGAGCAGCTCGAGGTAGCGCGTGAGCTGCTCGACGCCATCGATGTCGCCGCGGCGCTTGACCTCGACGGCGATCGTGCCGCCCGCGGGATCGCGCAGCAGCAGGTCGACCGGGCCGATCGCGGTCGGGAACTCGCGTCGGACGAGCGTCAGGTCCTCGCCGATGACCTCGACCTGCTCGGCGAGCAGCCGCTGCAGGTCGGCTTCGACGCCGTCCTTGATGAGACCGGGGTCGACGCCGAGCTCGTGCGACGAGTCGTGGATCATCTCGTAGATGCGCACGACGAGGGTGTCGCCCGACTTCGCGTGGGTCACCCGCCACTGCTCGACGACCTGCTCCTCAACATCCGGGTCGTCCTCCGGCGTCTCGACCGTGAGCGTGCACGGCGGGCTCATCCAGTTGAGCGGCTTGTACGACCCGCCGTCGGAGTGCACGAGCAAACTTCCGTCGCCTTTGTGCACCAGCAGCCGAGTAGCCAGCGGAAGGTGAGCATTGAGGCGCCCCGTGTACTGGACGGAGCAGCGGGCGATGACCAGACGCACCCGTCGAGCCTAAGCGCTATCGCTGGGCGGCGTCGGCCTCGGCGTCGGTGTCGGCATCGGCGACGGAGAGCTCGTAGATGATCTCCCGGCCGTCCTCGTCATCCCACTGCTCGCCGCGCTCGACGAACCCGTAACCGTCGATGAGCGCTCGTGACGCGACGTTGTCAGGGCTGATCGTCGCGCGCACCGTGCGCACATCGGGGTGGGTGCGGGCGACGTCCAGGAGTATCTCGAGAGCCTGCCGCGCATATCCGCGGCGTCGCAGCTCGGGGTCTACGCGGTAGCCGACCTCGACCATTCCGCCCTCATCGGGCGGGCCGTGGAAGCCGGCCACGCCGACGGCGGCGTCGCGCTGGGGATCGATGATGAGCCGGGTGATCCACGGAGCGTCACCAGGCGCGTTCCCGACCTGTGCGCTGCGGTGCCGCCAGAGCCAGTCACATTCCGGGCCTGTGAGGAACGGGTTGGCGTAGATCGGGTCGAGGTTCGCCGTGTCACCTGCCCCGAGGGCATGGAGAACCTGCTCGGGGATCATGTCGAGGTGGACGCCGGTGTCGGATGCCGGGAGATGCCAGGGCTGTGTGGAGATCGTCATCGCGGATGATCCTGGCAGAGTGCCGGCGCGGGCGCGCGCCCGCGTGTTCAGCCGATATGCGCAGCGACGGTCGGGATGAGGATGGGTGCGTTCACGGCTGCGTGGAGCACCATGCAGGCGACGAGGTTGCGGCGCCAGAGGTACAGCACGTAGATCGCCACGGTTCCGCTCGCGTGGTAGAGCAGCCACTCGGGTCCGAAGGTGAACAGATGTGGCACGACGAAGAACGGAAGCGTCGTGGCGACCGCGACCCAGCGTCGCCGGGTGAGCTGGGTGAGCCGTTCGAGCGGGTAGCCGCGGAACAGGATCTCTTCGCAGATCGCGGCGCTCAGGATCATCGCGACGACGGTCAGGATCGGGAGCGCCGCGATGGTGGCGGAGCCGGTGTCGGGTGCGTTCTGCGGACGGATGAGCTGCGCGAGCCAGCTCCAGGCCATGGCGCCACCGAAGAGGATGAGCGCCCACTCGAGGTCTTTGCCGGTCGGCCGCACGATGCGCAGAGACGACAGCCCGCGCCGCTCGACACCGAACACCCACGCGAGGACGAGCGCCGTCGCGAGCCAGTTCCAGAAGATCGAGGCCGCCGGTCCCGCGAGCCCGATCGCCGCGAGCGGGAGACGTGGGTCGGCTCCCGCGGCGCGAAGCACCTCCGGTAGCCACATCGGTGACCACGCGAGACCGATGCCCACGAGCGCGGTGACCCACGCGCGTGCCCGGGTGCGCGGGCGCTGCGATTGCGGTGCCGCGACGGGGTTCGATTCAGGTTCCACGAAAGTAGATTAGCCGCTCTAGAGTGGGCACTCTATTAACGATCAGCGGGTTATCGTGGCTCCCGTGCCACGCCGACGCGATCCAGAACGCTTCGAAGAGCGACGTTCGGCGATCTTGGATGCCGCGGCGGCCGAGTTCGCCGCATCCGGATACGCGGCCGCCACCACTGCGTCGATCCACCGTCGCGCGGGCGTGTCGTCGGGCACGCTGTTCCACTACTTCCCGACGAAGCTCGACCTCCTGGTCGGAGTGCTCGAGGCCGGGCGCTCCGAGACGGAACGGGCGCTGGCCGAGATCACTGAGCGGGCAGCGGGTATGGATGCCGTTCTGGCCTATGCCGCGCACCTCGAGGCGGAGCTCGCCGCCGAGTTGTACCCCGGGCTCGTCCGGGCGATCGGCGACGTCGAACGGCTCGAGCCCGTCCGCGAAGCGCTCGCCGCCGAGACCGCGGCGATCGACGACTTCCTCGCGCAGCACCTCGCGCAGGCTCTCGATGCAGACCCGACGTCGTGCGCCGGCCGGGCTCGCGCGATCCGCTGGGTTCTCGACGGTGCCGCAGCCGACGCGGTCGCAGCGCCGGTCCCCACCGGGTTGCTTGTCGACGCGATGCGCGCCCTGCTTCGCGGCATGGGGGTGCCGCTGCCGCGGTTCTGAGCTACCGCGCCGGCATCTGCCGGTTGTCCCGTCGTCAGGCTCACCTGCCGTTGAAGCCCCGCGGGCCGTCAGCGAGCACGGTTGAGCCTGTTGACCGGACGGGACCGGCTCGGCTCACACGACCCCGACTCGTCCGCCAGGCCATCTGCCCCCGCCCGCTTCACCGCTCCGCCGAGGTCCCAGTTGGGCGGGGAATGGTGGCGGGATACCCGGCCCAACTGGGACCTCGCGGCGCGGTGACGCGGCGCGGACCTCGCGCGACGGGTCAGTGGCGCCCGGCGCCGACCTTGGCCCCGGGCAGCGGCTTCGCGGCGGACGAGGCGAGACCGGATGCCGCAACGAGCACCACCAGGATGAACAGCGTCGGCAGCAGGCCGATGTGGTCGCTGATGAAGCCGAGGACCGGCGGCCCGCACAGGAACGCGACGTAGCCGATCGTCGCGGCGGCACTGACGCGCGCGGCCGCGCGGGCGGGGTCGTCGGCGGCGGCCGACATCCCGAGCGGGAAGCCGAGCGACGCCCCGATGCCCCACAGCGCCGCGCCGACGAAGACGAGCGGCAGGTTCGGGGCGAGGATGAACAGCAGGATGCCGGCTGTCGCGGCGACGGCGAGCACGCGCAGCGTCGCGACGCGGCCGAAGCGGTCGACGAGGGGTCCGCCGAAGACGCGCACCACGGTCATCGACACGCTGAAGACGGTGAGGGCCGCAGCGCCGATGGCGGCGGTTCCGCCCTCGTGCTCGACCACGCCGAGCGCGAGCCAGTCGTTCGCACCGCCTTCGGCGAAGGCCATGCCGAGCATGATGATGCCGAGCGTGTAGGTCCGCGGCTCGCGCCAGGCCGAAAGCGACACGGCAAGGCGCTGACGCCAGCCGGGCGCGGGACCGTCGGCGGGCGCCGCCTCGGGTGCCGCGGAATCGGCGGCGACGGCGTCGGTGACCGCCCGGCGGGGGACGTTCGCGATCGCGACGATCGCAAGCACCACGATGAGGGCGGCGATGGTGACGGCGTGGATCGCGACGCCGATCCGCAGGCCCGCGGCGATGGCGCCGAGCCCCGCGCCGATCACGGTTCCGAAGCTGAAGAAGGCGTGGAACAGGGGCAGGATCGTCTTGCCCGACTGCGTCTCGATGGCGGCACCGTCGACGTTCATCATGACGTCGAGGCATCCGTTGCCGAATCCGAACAGCGCGAGCCCGACGATGAGCATCGCGTACGAGTGGAAGAAACCGCTGCCGAGCCCGAGGATCGCGAGGCCGATCGACAGCGTGATCAGCACCCCGAACATGCCGGTGCGGGTGCCGAGCCGGGCGATGATGACGGAGCTCGCGGAGAGCCCGAGGATCGAGGCGATCCCCATCGCGAGCAACGCCAGTCCGATCTCGCGGTTCTCGATGCCGAGGTCTTCTTTGATCGTGGGAACGCGCGCCGCCCAGGTGGCGATGCTCAGGCCGCTCGCGGCGAAGATCGCGAAGACGGCGTTGCGCCAGCGCAGGTAGACGGAACGGGAGAGCACATCGGTCACCGGGTCAGCGTACCGAATCGATTCGACGTCGCACGACAGCCAGGTACGATCGGGGCGTGAATGCTCGTCGGCCCACCATCTCGGATGTCGCACACGCGGCCGGGGTCTCGCCGTCGACGGCATCCGTCGTCTTCAGTGGCAAGACGCCCGTGAGCGAGGCGACCCGGGCGAAGGTCCTCGCGGCCGCAGCCGAGCTCGGATACCTCGGGCCGGACCCGCGCGCGGCGTCGCTCCGACGCGGACGCAGCGGCATCATCGGCGTCGTCAGCGGAGGGCGACTCGGCAGCGTCTTCGGCGACCCCGTCATGCGCACGACGATGGATGCGCTCGCCGATGCGGTCGCTCCCATCGGTGCGGGCCTGCTGCTGCTGCGCGAAGGCAGCGTCGTCGCGGGCGAGCCGACCCTCATGACGGCTCCGATCGACGCCGCCGTGCTGATCGGATGCAGCGCGCTGCTGCGCGATCACCTCGCGAGCGTGCGCGCCCGCGGCATCCCGGTCGTCGTCATCGAGGGCGACGGGGGAGAGGGGGTGCCCCGCATCGCGCTCGACAACCGCGAGGCGCAGCGTCTGGCCGCCGAGCACGTCCGCGATCTCGGGCACACGAACGTCGTCGCGGTGACGATGCCGGTGCGGTGGGGGTCGGAGTCGGGCTGGCTGTCGCGTGACGACGAGAGCACCACCTCGGTCGACGTGGTGGCCGACCGGCTCGCCGGATTCCGCGACGTGTTCCCGGATGCCGCGGCCTACGCCGCTGTCGACAGCTCGATCGACGCCGGCGCCGCGGTCGGCCGCGCCCTGTTCGCGGGTGACGGCCCTCGGCCGACCGCGATCGTCGCGCAGAGCGACCTGCTCGCCGTCGGCGTGCTGCGCGCGGCGGAGGAAGCCGGACTGCGGGTGCCCGACGATGTCAGCATCACCGGCTTCGACGGCATCGTCGTCGACGGCCTGGCGCCCTACGAGCTGACCACTCTCGTGCAGCCCGCGTGGCAGAAGGGGCGCGCCGCCGGCGAGGCTGTCGCTGCGCTGCTCGGCGGCGACACGCCCGACTCGCAGTGGTTCACCAGTACGTTCCGCATCGGGAACACGACGGGGCCCGTCGCCGCCGAATCTTAGATCCCGGGGCGCAGGACCGTCATCCTGTCGGTAAGATGGATGACACGACCCCCCACGCCCAGAGGAGGCCTGTTGCTGATCTTCCTCGGTGCGTTCGCGGTTCTTCCGTTGGTTCTGCCGTGGTTGATCAAGCGGATCGGCGCCCGCGCATTCTTCGTCGCAGCCCTGCTGCCCATCGCCGCGTTCGTCGATGCGGCCCGCCGCGCTCCTGAGGTTCTGAGCGGTGGCATTCCGTTCGAGTCATACGCCTGGATCCCCCAGCTCGACATCGCGCTGTCGATGCGGATGGACACCCTCGCGTGGATCATGACGCTCATCGTCACGGGCGTCGGTGCGCTCGTGATGATCTACTGCCGCTGGTACTTCGACGGCAAGAAGGTCGGCGTCGGGCAGTTCGCCGCCGTGCTGCTGGCCTTCGCCGGTGCCATGTACGGCCTCGTCCTGACCGACGACATCGTCGTGCTGGTGATGTTCTGGGAGATCACGAGCGTCCTGTCGTATCTCCTGATCGGGTTCTACAACGCCCGCGGTGCGAGCCGGCGCGCGGCTCTGCAGGCTCTGCTCGTCACGACCCTCGGCGGGCTCGTGATGCTCATCGGCGTCGTCATGCTGGTCGTGCTGTACGGCACGACGAGCCTGAGCACGATCGTCGCGTCACCGGCCCCCGACGGCGCGCTGCTGAACGTCGCCATCGCGCTGACCCTCGTCGGCGCCCTGAGCAAGTCGGCGATCTTCCCCTTCCACTTCTGGCTTCCGGGCGCGATGGCCGCACCCACGCCGGTGAGCGCGTACCTGCACGCGGCCGCGATGGTGAAGGCGGGCATCTACTTGATCGCCCGCCTCGCCCCCGCTTTCGCCCACGAGGATCCGTGGCGCCCGATGGTCATCGGACTCGGCGTCTTCACGATGCTGCTCGGCGGATTGCAGGCGCTGCGCGAATCCGACCTCAAGCGCATCCTCGCCTTCGGCACCGTCAGCCAGCTCGGCATGCTGACGGTCGTGCTGGGCTACGGAGAGCGCAACTCCGCTCTCGCGGGTCTGGCCCTGCTCGTCGGTCACGCGCTCTTCAAGTCGTCGCTCTTCCTCGTGGTCGGCGTCATCGACCGGCAGCTGTCCACTCGCGACATCCGTGAGCTCTCCGGGGTGGGCCGGCAGGCGCCGACGCTCGCGGTCTTCTCGATCATCGCGATCGGTTCGATGGTGGGCCTCGCGCCCACCGTCGGCTTCGTCGCGAAAGAGGCGGCGCTCTCGTCGTTGCTCGAGGGAGGCACCGATCCCGAAGCCCTCGCGCCTCTCATCGGAATCGTGCTCGGGTCGCTCCTGACCACCGCCTACGGCGCCCGCTTCGTGTGGGGGGCGTTCTTCACGAAGAAGGATGCCGCGGGCGAGACTCTGCCCCGTACCGAGTGGCCCGACCCGCCCATCGGTTTCCTCGCGGCCCCGGTGCTGCTGAGCGGCCTGACCATCGTCGGCGGTGTCGCGGCACCCCTGCTCGACGTCGCATTCTCGGGTTACGCCGACACGATGCCCGAGGTGGCCGGCGCCGACGGCTACGAGTACCACCTGGCTCTGTGGCACGGTCTCGAGCCGGCGCTGTTCCTCTCGATCGGCAGCATCCTCGCCGGTCTGGTGCTGTTCTGGTTCGTCGGCCGGCGCGACGGCACGCAGCGTCGCTGGCTTCCCTTCACAGCGGTCGACGCCTACAACGGCACGGTCCGTGCGATCGTGCGGACCTCGGTCTGGACGACGTCGCTGACCCAGCGCGGGTCGCTCCCGGTCTACGTCGGAACGATCTTCGTCGTCTTCGTCGCGGCCGAGGGCACTGCACTCATCGCGCACGGAGGCTGGCAGGCAGACCTGGCCGCGTGGCACTCGCCGATGCAGGTCTTCGTCGCACCGATCATGATCATCGCGGGCATCATCGCGGTGCGCGCGCGGAAGCGTTACACGGGCGTCGTGCTCGTGTCGGTGACCGGGCTCGGCATGGTCGCGCTCTTCGCCTCGGCCGGTGCGCCCGATCTCGCCCTGACGCAGATCCTCGTCGAGACCGTGACGCTCATCGCCTTCGCGCTGGTGCTGCGCCGCATCCCGTCGCGGATGGGCGACCACAATGCCTCGGTCTGGCCGATCGGGCGCGCGCTGCTCGGAATCGGCGTCGGCGCGACGATGGCGCTCGTGGCGATCGTCGCGACCAGCGCCCGCGTCGCCGAGCCGATCTCGACCGCGTTCCCCGACCTCGCCTATGAGATCGGCCACGGCAAGAACGTCGTCAACGTGACCCTCGTCGACCTGCGCGGCTGGGACACGATGGGTGAGCTGTCGGTGCTCATCCTCGCGGCGACGGGCGTGGCCTCGCTCGTCTTCGTCACCCACCGTTCCGACACGCTCTCGCGGGCGATCTCGTCGCTGCCGACCGGCGCGCTCCGCACCCGGCGCCCGCTCGTCGAGACGGCGGAGGGCCCGCGTCCGCGTGCCGGCTCGGGCTCGTCTCGGCAGGCCTGGCTCGTGGGCGGGCAGAAGCTCCGGCCCGAGACGCGCTCGATCATGCTCGAGGTGATCGTCCGCATCCTGTTCCACACGATCATCGTCGTCTCACTCTACCTGCTGTTCGCCGGCCACAACCTGCCGGGCGGCGGCTTCGCCGGCGGACTCGTCGCGGGCATGGCGCTCGTCATGCGCTACGTCGCGGGCGGCCCGTACGAGCTCGGTGCGGCGGCTCCCGCGGATGCCGGGCGGCTGCTGGGCGTCGGGATGGCGCTCGCCGTCGGCACGGCGGTCGTCCCCCTCTTCTTCGGGGCACCAGCTCTCACCAGCACGTTCTGGGAAGCGGAACTGCCGGTCCTCGGCCACGTCGAGTTCGTCACCTCGACGATCTTCGACGTCGGCGTGTATCTCGTGGTGATCGGTCTCGTCCTCGACGTGCTCCGCTCGCTGGGCGCTGAAGTCGACCGCCAGCGCAAGGAGCGAGAGGAGCTCGCCCGATGAACGTCTCGCTGATCCTCATCATCGTCATGGGTGTCCTGTTCGCCGCCGGCGTCTACGCGATGCTCGAGCGCAGCCTGACGCGCGTGCTCATCGGGTTCCTGCTGCTCGGCAACGCGGCCAACCTGTTCCTCCTCGTCGTCATGGGGGCGCCCGGCGTCGCGCCGTTCTACGGCTCCGCCGACGACCCTTCGGAGTTCAGCGACCCGCTGCCGCAGGCCCTGACGCTCACGGCGATCGTCATCACCTTCGCGGTGTCGGCGTTCCTGCTGGCCCTGATCTACCGTTCCTGGCAGCTCGGTCAGGCCGACACGGTCGAGGACGACGAGGCCGACCTCGCCGTGCGTGATCGTGTCGCCGAAGACGACGAGGCGATGGAGCAGGAGATCACCGACGAGGACGACGACGCCACGACCGACTTCGTCGGCGATCAGACCTCGCCCATCACCGTGCTGCACTCGCGCGACTTCGACGCGCTGCGCGACGACGCGCCCACCGATCGCCCCGGAGGAGACCGATGAGCGCCCTGGTTCCCCTCCTCGTGACGCTGCCCCTGCTGGGGGCCGCGATCGCCCTCATCTTCGGTCGCCGCCGCCGCATCCAGGTCGGGGTCTCGATCGTCACGCTCACCGCGACGCTCGTGATCGCGGCGGTGCTCCTGAACGCCATCAACGCCACCGGCGTGCCGATCGCGGTCTCGGTCGGCGGCTGGCCGATCCCCTTCGGCATCGTGCTCTACGTCGACCGGCTGGCCGCGCTGCTGGTCGTCGTCTCGAGCGTCGTCCTGCTCGCGGTTCTGCTCTTCTCGGTCGGCCAGGGCGCCGCCGACGGTGACGACGAGACGCCGGTCTCGATCTTCCACCCGTCGTACCTCATCCTCTCGGCGGGCATCTTCAACGCCTTCATCGCGGGCGACCTGTTCAACCTGTACGTCGGGTTCGAGATCCTGCTCGTTGCGTCGTACGTGCTCATCACCCTCGGCTCGACCGAGTCGCGCATCCGCACGGGCGTCGTCTACATCGTCGTCTCGCTCGTGTCGTCGATCCTGTTCCTGTCGGCGATCGCGGCGATCTACGGCGCGCTCGGCACCGTCAACATGGTGCAGCTCTCGCAGCGGATGACGGAGCTGCCCCAGGAGACGCAGCTCGTCCTGCACCTGCTGCTGCTGCTCGCGTTCAGCATCAAGGCCGCCGTCTTCCCGCTGTCGTTCTGGCTGCCCGATTCGTATCCGACGGCCCCCGCTCCTGTCACCGCGGTGTTCGCGGGTCTGCTGACGAAGGTCGGCGTGTACGCGATCATCCGCACCGAGACGGAGATCTTCCAGGACAACGATGTCAATACGCTGCTGCTGATCGTGGCGCTGGCGACGATGATCGTCGGAGTGCTCGGCGCCGTGGCGCAGGCCGAGCTCAAACGCATCCTGTCGTTCACGCTGGTGAGCCATATCGGCTACATGATCTTCGGCCTCGCGATCGCGACGCCGGCGGCCGTCGGGGCCACGATCTACTACATCGTCCACCACATCGTCGTTCAGACGACCCTCTTCCTCGCGGTGGGGCTCGTGGAGCGACGCGCGGGGTCGACCTCCATCCTGAAGGTCAAGGGCCTCATGCGGGCCGCACCGCTGCTGGCCGTGCTCTACTTCATCCCGGCGATCAACCTCGGGGGGCTCCCGCCCTTCTCGGGCTTCATCGGCAAATACGCGCTCTTCGACGCGGCCGCCGACGAGGGCACCCCGCTGATGTACGTGCTGATCGTCGCGGGCATCATCACCTCGCTCCTCACCCTCTACGCCCTGATGCGCGCGTGGAACCTCTCGTTCTGGCGGGAGAAGGACGAGGTCGGCGAGGGTGAGAGCGAGACCGACTCGCGCATCGCCTACCTCGGGGATGCCGAGGGGGCCGACGTCCAGACCGAGAAGCGCGTCATCCCGCGCATCATGACGACCGCGACGGCCGGAATGGTCGCGGTGACCGTGGCGCTGACCGTCTTCGCCGGGCCTTTGTACGACCTGTGCGCCGCCATCGGAGAATCGCTCCTGCAGCCGGTCACGATCAGTCAGCTCGAGCAGGAGGTGCAGTGATGATGGGCGAGGCGAAGCGCAATGCCGCGACCGCGCTCTGGCGACAGCTGCCGTTCTTCGTCTGGCTGGTCGCGCTGTGGATGCTGCTGTGGGGTCAGTTCACCGTGCTCGCGGCGCTGACGGGGATCGTGGTGGCCCTCTTCGTGACGCGCGTATTCCGGCTGCCGCCGGTCGAGCTGTCGGGTCGGGTCAACATCTGGTGGGGCGTCGTCTTCTTCCTCGAGTTCCTCCTCTCGCTCGTCAAGGGATCGCTGCTGGTCGCCTGGCAGGTCATCGATCCGCGCCGTCAGCCGGGCGCTGCGATCATCGCTGTGCCGCTGCGCACCGACGACGACCTGATCATGACGCACGTCGCGGTGACGGCATCCCTCATCCCCGGCTCGCTGATCATCGACATCGACCGCGATCGCCGCATCCTGTACGTGCACGCCATCGGCATCCGCACGCAGGAGCAGCTCGAGCACCAGAGGCGTGAGATCCAGCACTGGGAGGAGCGCATCGTGCGTGCAGTCGGCTCGAAGGAGCAGGCGCACCAGCTCTCGGACCTGCGGAGGGAGCGCTCATGACCTGGCTCATCGTCGTCATCTCGGTCGTCTTCGCCGTCTCGGCGCTGCTCACGCTGTGGCGCATCATCGTCGGCCCGTCGATCCTCGACCGCGCCGTCGCCTCCGACGTGCTGCTGACGCTCGTCATCTGCGCGCTCGGCGCCGAGATGGCGATCAACCATCACACCCGCACCTTGCCCGTGCTGCTGATCGTCGCCGCGGTCGGCGTGTTCGGTTCGATCTCGATCGCGCGCTTCGTCGCGCGGAAGGACAACACGGACGCATCATGACCATCACCGACGTCATCGCCCTCGTGCTCGTCCTCATCGGGGCGCTGCTGTGCCTCACGGCGGCGATCGGCTTGCTGCGTTTCCGCGACGTGCCGACCCGCCTTCACGCCGCCACGAAGCCGCAGGTGCTCGGCTTCATCCTGATCTGCATCGCGGTCGGCGTCTCGCTGCACTCGTGGCCGGTCGTCGCCTTCCTCGTCCCCGTCGCGCTCATCCAGCTGGCGACGGCTCCTCTGTCGGCGCACATGGTGGGGCGGCAGGCATACCGGAACAAGACCCTCGACCGCGATTCGCTCTTCGTCGACGAGTTCGCCGACGCTCCGGCGCCGAGCGACACCCGCGACTGAGGCGCGAAGAAGCGCTAGCCGGCGAGCGAGTCGAGGTGGCGCGCGAGCACCTCATCGGCGTTGACGACAGTGTCGATCGACGAGGTCCAGATGAGGTGCAGCGCCAGCCCGTCGAGGAGCGCGTGCAGTCGCTCCGTCTCGAGGACCGGGTCGAGGTGAGACGCGAGCTCTCCCGCGGCCGCGAGCTCCTCCACGGCGGCGGCACAGACCCGATGGACGCCGTCGTGCAGGTCGCGGGCGTGGCCTCGTAAGCCGTCATCGGTGAGTGCGAGCCGGGTCAGTTGGAGCTGAACCAGCAGCTCGGTACGCCGGGAATCGTCGAGCGGCAGCAGCTCACGCATCCAGCGCATCGCGCGTTCGCGGCCCTGGCCGGTCACGGCGAGCAGGCGGGTCGTGACGTCCTGTTGCAGTCGCTCCAAGCAGAATCGGCGCAGCTCATCCTGCGTGGAGAACGCGCGACGAAGGGATGCGGTCGCGATCCCCGCCTCGTCCGCCACCCGCCGTACCGACAGTGCCGCGACCCCGTCGCGGGCGAGCACTCGGAACGCGGCCGCAGCGATCTCGTCGTTGCGGTGGTCGTGGTCGATCAGGCGGGGCATGCCAACATCATCCCGCAGCGACGGGAGCCCGCTTGGGCCAGAGGGAGTAGCTGATCGCCCAGAGCAGGTCGATCCCGACGATCACCCCGAGAATGGGGAAGAACCCGAGCAGCTCCGAGGTGCGGTCCGCGTCGCCGACGACGACGATGAGCCCGCCCAGGATCGAGGCAGCGATCGCCGCCGCGAGCAGTGTGCGCGGGACGTCCTTCCAGCAGGCGACGGCATACGCCGCGCCGTACAGCGCGGGGCGTGGGGCGGCGCCCCGGAAATGTGTGGCGACCTTCGCGTCGGCCCAGGCGATCATCCGGTGCCCGTACGCGACGGAGATGCCGATGTAGAGCGCGGCGAGGCCGTGGTGCCAGGAGGCCGTCCCGCCGCCGATCAGGTCCGCTGCGACGAGCAGGAGCAGGAGCAGGTCGATCAGCGGCGCTGCGAGGAGCAGCATCGCACCGAGTCGGGGGCGGTTGAGGGCGTAGCGGGCGACGAGGCCGGCGACGATCGCGACCCAGAACCCCACCTCGCAGGCGATGATCGCGGCCAGAATCATGATCGAGTCCTCTCGAGTCGACGAATGCGCCGATGTTAGCACGCGTGTGCTATCAAAAGGCATGGCTCCGCGACCCGAAGCGGGCGGGAGTCGTATTGACTGGAGGCATGACGCACGCCCCGCCTGACACCCGGGTCTCCCCGGCGGAGACGACGCCCGTGGTCGTGGCGACAGGACACCGATCATGGGAGAACCTCGCGCGGCAGGCGATCGTCGCCACCGTCGTCGTCGGAGCGGCCATCGCGAGTGCGGCCGTGCCCTGGCTCCCCGTGACGGACGCGACGAGGATGTGGCAGGGAGCCGCTCTCGCGGTGGTGCTGCTGGTCCTGGGCGCTCTGATGGCGCGGTGGCCGGTGCTGCGGCGCGCGGAGCTGATCATCCCGATCGGCGACTTCGTCGCGATCGGCTTGCTGCGCTTCGGCACGGGCGACACGCAGTCCGTGTTCCTTGCGATCGTCGTGCTCCCGGTGATCTGGATCGCCGCCGGGCCCGGGCGCTGGCGCATCCTCGTCCCCCTCGTCGGCGTCTGCGTCACGCTGCTGCTGCCGCTCGTGCTGGCGCCCGGCCAGGTACTCACGGTGAGCGAGTTCGTCCGGCTGATCATCGCCGTGCTCGTCTACGCGGCAGCGGGCGCCGTCGTGAACGAGCTGTCGCGCCGCTCGCTGCAGAAGCTCACGGCGTCGCAATGGCACCGGCGCCTGGCCGAGGCCGAGGTTTCGCAGGCCGCCGTGGTGCAGCGGTCGTTGCAGCCGGTCGACGGCTCGGACCTCCCGCCGCGCTTCCGCGTCGCGGGGGTCTGCGTGCCGGCCCGGACGGTCGGCGGCGATTTCTACGACTGGTACGCCACGCCCGACGGCGGCACAGCCTTCACTCTCGGCGACGTCATGGGCAAGGGTGTCGGCCCCGGGATGATCGCCGCAGCCGTCCGCACGGTCATCCGCAGCAACGTCGACGATCCCGACCCCGCCGCGGCTCTGCGGCGCGCCGCCGTCGGCCTGAACACGGGTCCCACCGACACGATCGGCACCCAGTTCACGACGTGCTTCCACGCGCGGATCAGCCCGGATGGGATGCTGCGCTGGGCCGATGCCGGGCATGGCCTCACGATCGTCCGGAGCGCCGACGGCACGAGCTTCTTCCTGCGTTCGGGACAGCTCCCCATCGGTGTCGGCACCGGCTGGACCAGTGACGAGGTCGCACTGCGGCCCGGTGACAGTGTCATCAGCGTCAGCGACGGCGTCCTCGACCTCTTCGGCGGATCGCTCGACTCGATCGACCGCTACCGCGACTTCGTCACCGGTCGGGACGACATCGACGCCGTCGTCAGCGAACTCGCCGCTCGTGCCGCACAGAGCGAGCAGGAGGACGACGTCACGGTGATCGCGGTCACCTGGGGCATCGCCTGAGCTTGCCGACGGCGCTCAGAACGCGCGGTTGCGCACCAGCTCGAGGGCGGCCTGCTCGTACCAGCTGCCCGCGGCGGGCCCGCCGTTGCAGGTCCCGTCGCTCTCTCCGGGACGCTTGACCCAGAGCAGGGCGTCGAGCCCGGAGCCGTCCGTGCCGATGCTCGGCGGGGTACCGAGGCCCACCCCGGTCGGGTTGCACCACGTTCCCTGCCATCCGCGGCCGTTGCGCGAGGTGTCGATGACGTACCGCGGGGCACCGCCCAGAAGGGCGCGCAGGCGCTCCGCGTAGCGCTGCTCGTCGGCCGTCGGCGAGAAGTTCGACACGTTGGTGGAGAACCCCCGGCCCTCGAGCACCCCGGCGTCGCGCAACCGCTGGGCCATCGTCTCGGGCGGCACCCAGTTCGCGTTTCCCGCGTCGACGTACGCGGCGACGCCGGCCGCGGTGAGGGCACGGACGGCGTCGCCGATCAGCGTCGCCCGCGGACCCTGGCCCTCGCAGTCGCCGAGCATCGCCAGGGCGTCGGGCTCGACGATGACGGCGGATGCCGTGCCGCGCAGCGTCTGCGCGATGAGCCGTGCCCACGCGCCGTAGCGGTCGACCGGGAGCCCGCCCTGCGAGTAGGCGGAGCAGTCGCGGGCGGGGATCGCGTACATGACGAACGTCGCGACCTTGTTCTGCGCCGCCGCCGCCGCGGTCTCCGCCTGGAGCACCCGTACGAGCTCGGCGTCGCTGTACCACTCCCCGAGCCAGGTCGCGGTGGGCCGGCTCGCGATCACCTCGAAAGCGTCGGCCTCGGCCGTCCGGCCCTGAGCTCGCGCGTCCGACACCGCTTGGGCCGCGGCCGAATACGTCGGCAGCGCGGCTCCGCGCGCGAGTGGGTTCGGGCCGGAGCTCGCGCCGGCCGACGGGCCCGCGCCCCGCCGGGTCTGCTCGTGGGCGCTCGCCGGCGCGGCGTGGGCGATCCCGACGGTCACCGCGAGAGCGAGCACCGCCGTGATGGCCGAGAAGATCCGCAGAACGCTTCGCATGATCGACCACCCTCCAAGAACGATGTCCCGAGACTATCGGGATGCCGCGCGCTCGTCAGCGGCCCCGCGCGACCTCCGCCCGGATGATGTCGGCGAGCTCGCGCGGCCTGCTCCACATCGGCCAGTGGCCCGTGGGCAGGTCGACGACGTCGACGTGCCGAAGCCGCGTGACCTCGGCGAACATGGGATGACCGCTCTCGGCCATCCGAATGACCTGCGCGCCCGAGATCGAGCAGCACACCAGCGTGGTCGGCACGGCATGGCGCGCATCGTTCGTGAGGCGCACCGGTTCGCGCACCACCGGCGCGGGCTCGGCCATGGCGCGGTCGCGGAAGCGGTCGAGGTGGTCGGCGTCGAGCCCTGCGAGGCTCGCCTGCTGCCCGAGTTCGTCGAAGGGGGGCAGGGGAAGTTCGGAGACGGTCTCGGGCAGTCCTGGCGCGAACGCGGAGCCGCTCGCCATCGGGCCGGAATCGACCCATACGATGCGCCGGACGAGTTCGGGATGCCGGTCGACGACGATGCTCACCGGCCCGTTGGCGCCGCTGTGGGCGACGACGACCGCCGGGTCGGCGGGTGACGCACCGAGCGAGTCCAGCGTCTCGAGAATCGCGTCGACCTGGTCTTCGAGTGTGCGCGTCGCGTGCGCGGGGTCGTCGCCATCGAGGCCCGGCAGGGTGAGCGCCTTCGTTCGAGCATCGGCGGGGGAGAGGTGAGCTGATCGGTCATGACACCAGCATCCGCCGGGTGTTGGACAGCAGTGTGTCATCATCTATGTCATGAATTCATCGCGATTCCGACGATGAAGCGCGCGGAGCGCTTGCACGCCCTGTCCGAGACACTGCGCCGCAGCGGGGCGCGCGGTGTGTCGGCCGAGCGTCTGGCGCAGGAGTTCGAGGTGTCGGTTCGGACGGTCAAGCGTGATCTCGATGCACTCGAACGCAGCGGTGCGCCGATCTGGTCGCGGCCCGGCCCGGGCGGTGGCTACGGGCTCGCCGCCGGGTCCTCCCTCCCGCCGATCAGCCTGTCGCCGTCTCAGGCGGTGGCGCTCATGGCCGCGGTCGCGGCCGCGACGGACGCGCCGTACGCCGACCTCGCATCGGCTGCCGTGCGCAAGATCGTGGACGTGCTCGACCCTCGCACCCGGAAGCACGCGGCCGACCTCGCCGGACGGGTCTGGGTCGACGGCGCGCCCGGCGCCTCGCGTGCGGTCAGATCAGCCCTCGAACAGGCGATGGCCGAGCAGCGCGTCGTCCGCATCCGCTACACCGCCGACAGCGGCGCCACCACGACGCGCGACGTCGAGCCGGTGCTTTTCGCGTCGAATGGCGGCCGCTGGTACCTCATCGGATGGTGTCGCCTGCGCGACGGGATACGTTGGTTCGCGATGGATCGCGTCGAGCGGGCGCACGTGACGGCGGCGGAGTGCGAGGGGCACACCGTCGCCGAGGTCGGGCGGCCGCCGGAGCACGCGCGGCCCGTCGGCGGATCACGAACGGAGTGAGTCCGCGGGGTCGCCGAAGTGCGTGCGGATGTGCTCGCTGATGACGCGCCGGCCCTCGTCCTGGTCGCCCGCGCGCAGGGCGTCGAGCAGTGTTCGGTGCTGCGCCCCCACGGCGTGCGGGTCGCTGTAGAACGACGCATCGCGCCGGAAGTACGCGCGTACGCGGGGCTGGATCGTCCGCCAGATCTGCAGGCAGTGCTGCTGGCCGGACAGGATCACGATGGCCTCGTGGAACCGGGCGTCCTCGTCGGCGAGCCGACCCAGGTCGCCGGCCGACGCCGCATCGTCCATGCGCTCGATGATGGCTGCCAGTCCTGCGGCATCCTCATCCGTGCACGCCTCCATCGCCTTCGCGAAGGCGAAGCGCTCGAGGGCGAGGCGGACGGGAACGAGGACGTTCTCGATCTCCTCCTGCGAGACGCCGAGCACCTCGGTGCCGCGGTACGGGTAGGAGACCACGAGCCCCTCCTGCTCCAGCTGTCGGAGCGCCTCGCGGATCGGCGCACGACTGGTCCCGAGCTGACTCGCGAGCTCGAGCTCGGTGAGCTTGTGTCCGGGTTCGAGGTCCCCGGACGTGATGGCCTCTCGCAGCACGTCGGCGACCTGCTGGCGGCGAGAAGCGGTCGGGATCGGCGGAAGCGGAGAGGAGCTCACTCCGCCACCGTAGCAATCCGGTGGTCGTTGTCGACAATGACCGGAAGAGGCCGGTACGGTTATTGTCGACAATCGACAGCATGGATTCCGTGGTGAGGAAGGCGGATCAGATGAAGATCACCGAGATCAAGACGTGCGGGCTGCGCGGCGCGACCCCGGAGGGTGGGTGGACGCACGAGCACGGCCCCGACGACGTCATCCACACCCTTATCGCGGTGCACACCGACGAGGGCGTCATCGGCGTCGGCAGCTGCTACTCGAGCGAGGCGCTCGTCCGCGCCGCGCTCGAGCTCCTGACACCGCTGGTCGTCGGGGCAGACCCGCGCGAGCCCGAGCGGGTGAGTCAGACGCTGGCAGCCCATACCTTCTGGATGGGAAGAGGGGGCGCGGTCGCGCACGCCATCAGCGGGATCGACATCGCCCTGTGGGACATCCTGGGGCAGACGGCGGGACTTTCCGTGGGGATGCTGCTCGGGGGCGTCTACCGGTCGCGTGTACGACCGTATGCGTCGCTGCTGGTCGACGACCCTGCCCCGCTGCGCGACACGCTCCACGAGATCGCGGCCGACGGTTTCCACGCGTTCAAGATCGGGTGGGGCGGTTTCGGACGCCGCGACAGCCGATACGACGAGGATGTCGTCGCCGCGGCGCGCGACGCGATCGGGCCGGATGCCCTGCTCGCCGTCGACGCCGGCGGGTCGGATGGATTCTGGGCGGGCCGATCGGCGTGGGCGATCCGCACCTCGGCGATGCTCGCCGACTACGACGTCGCATGGTTCGAGGAGGCATTGGCGCCCGATGACATCGAGGGCTACACGGCTCTGCGTGCTCGAGCCGGCGTGCCCATCGCCGGCGGCGAGGTGCTGACGCGGCGCCAGGACTTCGCGAGATGCATGCGCGCCGGGGCCTTCGACATCGTGCAGCCCGACACGACGAAGAGCGGCGGGCTCAGCGAATCACGCCGTGTGGCCTGGCTGGCCGAGGAGTTCGGGGTGCAGCTCATCCCGCACGGGTGGAACACGGCGGTCGGGCTGAGCGCGGATCTGCATCTCGCGTCCGCTGTCGCCGGCACCGACCTCGTGGAGTACCGCACGGGCTCGGCCTACATCGACGGGCTGCTGGAGACGCCTCCCGAGCTCGACGCCGACGGCATGCTCGCCGTGCCCGAGGGGCCGGGCCTCGGCATCCGGCTCTCGCAGGAAGCCCTCGACCGATGGGGCACGCGGCCCGATCTGCTTCGGCCGAGCGTGAGCCGGTGAGCGCCGCGGGTCAGTGAACGACCGTGTCGAGGATGAGAGTGCGCATGCCCGCGCGCGAGGCGGCCAGCGCGCCGACGGCGCTGTCTTCGATCGCGAGACACCGGTCGGCTGGAGCCGCGACGAGCGACGCGGCTCGACGGTAGAGGTCGGGGTGAGGCTTGGGGCGGTCGCGTGGCGTCCATCCCACCAGCGTCACTCCCGCCAGCAGGGGCAGCGCGCAGGAGACGGTGTACTGCAGCCGTTCCTGCGCGCTGTTGCTGACGATCGCGACGGGAATGCTCGCGCGGACGAGCTCGCGGGCGAGGCGGTAGGTCGCCTCGATGGGCTGCAGGCTCTCCTCGAAGGCTGTGCGCAGGCGCCGCCAGTACTCGGCATAGACGACCTCGGTCGGGGGAAGCGCGGGATTCGTGGTCCGCAGCGCCTCGAGGCGCTGCTCGAAGCTGAGGCCCTCCGCGTCGGCTCCCGGGGCTGCCACCACGCCCAGGTCGCCGGCGAGAGCGCTCCAGACGCGGTGGCCGATGGGCTCGGAGTCGACGAGGGTGCCGTCGCAGTCGAACATCACCGCGTCGATGTCCTGTCGTCGGACGAGATCGATCACGGCAGTGCCGACGTCGTCGACGCGGGTCCGCTCGGGGGCCAGCGGGTCACGTGCTCCGTCGGCGTCCACGTCCACCATTCCGCCACTCCTCGCTCTCGTGTCGATTGTCGACATTCTAGCGGGACTGGCCCGGAGTGAATCAGCCGATGAGGCTCGGCTGCAGGTCGCGCAGCGTGCGACCGTGCGTCATCCGGGCCACGCCGACCGCGGCGAGCACGAGAGCGCCGGCCATCCACGCGAAGAGCACCGCGAGATCGAGACTGACCCGACTGAGGTCGCCCCCGTACATCCACTGGCGCATGCCGTCGACGACGTAACCCATCGGCAGAACATGGTGCAGGGCGGCGAGCGGTGCCGGCAGGGTCTGCCAGGGGAAGGTTCCGCCCGCCGTGACGAGCTGGAGGACCATCAGCACGAGGCCGATGAACTGACCGACCGACCCCAGCCACACGTTGAGCGCGAGGATGATCGCGGCGTACGTGAACGACGCCGTGATCAGCATCCCGAGCGTGCCGACGGGGCTCGAGAAGTTGAACCCGAGCGCGATAGAGAGCACCCCGAAGAGGACGATCATGCCGATCCCGCCCAGCATCGCGGGTGTCAGCCAGCCGGCGAGGGTCACGCGCAGGGGTGAGCGCAGCGCGGTCACGGCGCGGCGCGAGACCGGCTTGACGATGAGGAACAGGGCGTAGATGCCGATCCATCCGGCTAGGGCGGCGAAGAAGGGCGCGAGGCCCGCGCCGTAATCGCCGGCCTTCGCGAGGTTGCCGGAGTCGACCGCCACCGGGTCGGCGATCGTCTGCGCCTGCTGGTCGCGCAGCTCGGGAGTCGAATCGGGCAGCTGGGCCACGCCCGAGCTCAGCCCGTCACGCAGGGTGACGAGCCCGCCGTCGAGGGTTCCGAGGCCCGACGCCAGCTGCCGCGCGCCCTCGTCGAGCTGAGCGGCGCCGGTCGCGGCCTCGTCCGTCGCCGACGCGAGCTGGCCGGCACCCGACGACACGGATGCCGCACCGTCGGCGGCCTGTGCGGCGCCGCTCGCGAGCTGGGCGGCACCCGAACTGACCTGAGCGGCCCCCGCGGCGAGACGGTCGATCTGCCCCGTCGCCTCGTCGACGCGCGTCGCGCCCGACTGCAGGCGCTCGCCGATCGGATCGAGGCGCGCGAGGACCGCCGCGATCTGCCCCTCGTCGAGTCCCCCGTCGGCGAGCAGGGCGGCGATGTCCGTCCGCACCTGCGGGAGCTGCCCCGCAGCCTCATCGACGGCCGCGCGAACGCGATCGGCGTAGCCGGCGAGCTCGGCCGTGCCGTCGGAGACCTGGGCCGCGCCCGACGCCAGATCGGACGAGCCCTGAGCCAGGGTGCGGGTGCCGTCGGCGAGCTGCGACGCACCGTCGGCGAGCTGGTTCGCGCCGTCGCGCAGCTGCACGGCACCGCTCGAGAGCCGCCCGGTGCCGTCGGCGAGCTGGTTCGCGCCGTCGAGGGCCTGACCGGCACCGTCGACGAGCTGGTTCGCACCGTCGGTGGCGTTCTGCAGCTGCACGCGGATGTCGGCGATGCCGGTGAGCAGACGCGACGCGGCCTCGCGGCCGACGAGCTCGGCGACGGACGAGCGGATGCGTTCGACCGCCTGCGAGCCGATCGATGAAGCGAGGTAGTTGTTCGCGTCGTTGGTGGCGAGGACCAGCGTCGCCTGCCGGGGCGTATCGCCGGCGGCGCTCGTCAGAGCGAGCGAGAATTCCTCGGGAAGGGTGACGGAGAAGTCGACCTCGCCGGTGCGCAGCGCCTCCTGCGCCTCGGCGGCATCCATCTGCTTCCAGCCGAAATCCTTGCCCTCGACGAGCTTGTCGGCGACCTCCGACCCGTAGTTGACCGTGCCGTCGCCCTCGCTCGCGGGCGCACCCGCGTCGAGGTCGACCAGGGCCACCGGGATGTCGGCGAACTTGCCGTACGGGTCCTGGTTGGCCCACAGGTACAGGCCGCCATAGAGGACGGGAACGAGCATGAGCGCGATGAGGGCCACCACCGACATCCGGGTGGCCGTCAGCCGTCGCAGCTCGGCGCTGATCAGGGCGGGGATCTTCATCGGGAGGCCTTCGGACGGGTGCCGCGCAACCGGATGCCGCTGGGCACCAGGCGTCGATGCGGCGCGAGGGGATCGGTTTCAGTGAGGAGCGTCGCGGCGGCCTCGCCGGCGATGACGAGCACCGCGAGGCCACGTCCGGCGAATTCGCGCGCGAGCGTCCACCAGGCATGGGGATCGCCGCCGTGGCGGTCGGGCGAGACGAGCACGATGCCCTCGACGCCCGGGCGCAGGGCCGCGAGCTCGAGCAGCATCCGGATGCGATCGGTCGCGGGAACGTCGCCGATGGGAACGCGCGAATACGAGCGCAGGTCGTGCTCGTCGAGCCAGCGCCGAGCGGAGATCGGGTCGGCGAGCCGGCCCGCGAACATCAGCTCCTCGCCGACCATGCCGACCGTGGAGATGTTCGGTGGCGGATCGCTGACGTCGGGAGCGTCGATCAGTGCGGTCTTGTGCCGAAGGGTACGCGCCGCCCGGGCGCCGTCGAGCAGAACGGTGCCGCCGTCGGGCCGCATGCGTCCGCTCGCGATGAGGCCCAGGACCGTCGGGCGCTGCTCGGTCTCGGCGATCGCGAGGGTGGCGCGGCCGGTGCGGAACGACAGGCTCGTGGGCGGCAGAGCGAGATCTTTGCGGCCCTTCGCCACCTCGCGCAGTTCGACGCGCATCAGGACACCGTTCCGACCACGTCGGCGTGTGCGTCGATGATGGCGGCGGCGTCGCGCCACGAGAGCCCCGCGATCGACAGCACCGCTCGGACGACGAGCGAACGCGCCTCGGGCGACGAGGCGTCGAGGCGCACGATGACCGTTCGGGCGGTCTCTTCGATGAGGCGGGCGAGCGTCGGCGCCGCGACGTCCGTGCGGAGCGTGCCCTCGTCCTGACCGCGGCGCACGAGCGCCATCAGCGCTCGGCGGAGCGGGGCGAGGGCCGCGGCGGAGTCTTCGACGTGGCGCTCGTCGAGGGCGACGGCCGCCGCGACCTGCACGTGGGACGCCTCGCCCCAGAGCCGGCCCGTCAACCGGGCGAGGGCGACGGGGACGGGCTCGGTGTCGAGTCGCAGCGCGGGGTCGGTCGCGATGGCGTTGAACCGCTGCGCGCCCGAGGCCACGAGCTCGCGCACGAGGGCGTCACGGTCGTCGAAGTGGCCGTAGAGCGCGCGGCGGCTGAGCCCGGCGGCGCGGGCGATCGCGTCGACGGAAGCGCTCGGGTCGAGCGCGAGCGTGCGCGCGGCGGCGGAGAGCAGGCCGGCGCGGTTCGCGGCGGCATCCTTCCGCGGACGACGGGGGGAGACGGTGTCGGTCACCCGTCGATGATACGAACCTGCACATGCGTGTGCAAGTTACCTCGCTGCAGCGCGTGCTGCGGGTCAGTCGGCGCCGAAGTCGAACGACGCGGACTCGCCCGCGGCATCCACTCGCTCGGCCAGATCCTGGTCGGTCGGTTCGACGTTTCCGGTGATCTCGGCCGCACCGCCCCGCTCGAGGTCGCCGACGAGCTCGGCCGTCGGACCGCCGATGAGGCCGATGCCGGCGTAGTGCTCGAGGCGCGAGCGCGAGTCGGCGATGTCGAGGTTGCGCATGGTGAGCTGGCCGATGCGGTCGGTCGGACCGAAGGCCGAGTCGCCGACGCGCTCCATAGAGAGCTTCTCGGGCGAGTACGACAGGTTGCGGCTCTCGGTGTTCAGGATCGTGTAGTCCTCGCCGCGGCGCAGGCGCAGCGTCACGGTGCCGCTGATGGCGGAGCCCACCCAGCGCTGGATCGACTCGCGCAGCATGAATGACTGCGGCTCGAGCCAACGACCCTCGTACATCAGGCGGCCGAGGCGGCGACCCTGCTCGTGGTAGGTCGCGAGGGTGTCTTCGTTCAGGATGCCGTTGACGAGGCGCTCGTACGCGATGAACAGCAGCGCCATGCCCGGGGCCTCGTAGATGCCGCGGCTCTTGGCCTCGATGATGCGGTTCTCGATCTGGTCGCTCATGCCGAGGCCGTGGCGGCCACCGATCGCGTTCGCCTCCATCACGAGCTGCACGATGTCGGAGTACTCGACGCCGTTGACGGCGACGGGACGGCCGGCCTCGAACGTGACCGAGACGTCCTCGGTCTCGATCTCGACGGCCGGATCCCAGAAGCGCACACCCATGATCGGCTCGACGATCTCGAGCGAGACGTCGAGGTGCTCGAGGGTCTTCGCCTCGTGCGTCGCGCCCCAGATGTTGGCGTCGGTCGAGTAGGCCTTCTCGACCGAGTCGCGGTAGGGGAAGCCGTGCGCGACGAGCCACTCGCTCATCTCGGTTCGGCCGCCCAGCTCGGTGACGAAGTCGGCGTCGAGCCACGGCTTGTAGATGCGCAGCGCGGGGTTGGCGAGCAGGCCGTAGCGGTAGAACCGCTCGATGTCGTTGCCCTTGTAGGTGGAGCCGTCGCCCCAGATGTCGACGCCGTCCTCCTTCATGGCGCGCACGAGCATCGTTCCGGTGACGGCGCGGCCGATCGGCGTGGTGTTGAAGTAGGTGCGTCCGGCCGAGCGGATGTGGAAGGCACCGCACGACAGGGCGACGAGGCCCTCCTCGACCATCATCGGCTTGCAGTCGATCAGGCGCGAGCCCTCGGCGCCGTACTGCAGCGCGCGACCGGGGATCGACGCGATGTCGTCCTCGTCGTACTGACCGAGGTCGCCGGTGTAGGTGAAGGGGACGGCGCCCTTGTCGCGCATCCACGCGACCGCGACGGAGGTGTCGAGACCCCCCGAGAAGGCGATGCCGACGCGTTCGCCGACGGGCAGGGACTGGAGGACCTTCGACATGGGGACAATCCTACTGAGCAGGCGTCAGTCCTTCGTGACGGGGACGACGAGGCCGCCCCAGGTCTCGTTCTCGAAGTCGGCGACCTCGGTGGAGGTCAGCAGGTCGTAGAGCGCAACGATGCGGGGGTCGTCCTTCAGGTCGGGGCGCGTCGCGAGAACGTTGTAGTACGGGCTGCCCTCGCCCTCGGTGAGGATCGCCTGGTCGGCGGTGAGGCCTGCGGGCAGCGCGAAGCTGATCGTGACGAAGGCGGCGTCGACGTCGGGCACGGCCTGCGGCAGCGTCGCGTTCTCGATCTCCTGGAACCGGAAGTCGCGCGGGTTGTCGGTGATGCCGGTGAGGTCGGCGACGTCGTCGGAGACCTCGATCAGGCCCTCCTGCGCGAGCAGCTTCAGTGCTCGTCCCTCGTTCGTCGGGTCGTTCGGGATGGCGATCGTCGCGCCGTCCTCCAGGTCGTCGAGGCTGTCGACCTTGCTCGAGTAGAACGCGGCCGAGGGCAGGTAGGCCTCGCCGACGCTGATGAGGTCCGACCCGGTGTTGGTGTTGAAGTTCTCGAGGAAGGTCGAGTTCTGGAACAGGTTCGCGTCGATCGAGCCGTCGACGAGCGCCGTGTTGGGGGTGTTGTAGTCGGTGAAGGGGACGAACTCGATCGTCAGCCCGAGTTCGGCCGCGCCGTTCTCGGCGATGTGGTTGAGGATGTCGCCGGCCGGGGTCTGCAGGGCGCCGACCTTGAGCGTGCCGAGGCCGTCTCCGTCGGCGTCACCCGACTCGGACGCCGGCGAGCCGGCGCACCCGGCGAGCAGGAGCGCGGCCGAGGCGACGGCGGCGATGAGGAGCGGGGTGCGGGCGGTGCGAGCCGTGCGGGACATGAAGGGTTCCTCTCGGGATGACGGTGCGGTGCGGTGCGGTGCGGTGCGTGGGGTGCGGGTGCGGGTCGGGGACGGACGGGTGTTCAGGCGGCGCCGCGGGCATCGGCCCGCTGCATCCGTGCGCTCGGGGAGGCGGTGCGGCCGCGGGGCGAGCGGCGGGCGAGGCGCCGGGCGCCCCAGCTCGCGAGGCCCTGCAGCACCATGACGATCGCGAAGATCACGACGATGACGCTGACGATGTGAATCCAGCTGTACTGCTGGTAGCCGTACCGGATCGCGACGTCGCCGAGACCGCCGCCGGCGACGGTGCCGACCATCGCCGAGAAGTTGATGATCGAGGTGACGGTCGTCGAGAGGCCGAGCAGCATCGCGGGCGCGGCCTCGGGCAGCAGCACCTTCGTCACGAGCTGCCAGCGGCTCGCTCCCAGCGATGCGGCGACCTCGAGCAGGCCGTCATCCACTTCCTTGATCGCGATCTCGACCATGCGGGCGAAGAACGGGATGGCGACGACCGACAGGGGCACGATCGCCGCGGTCGGTCCGATGAAGGTGCCGACGATGAGCCGGGTGAAGGGGATCAGCGCAACCATCAGGATGATGAACGGCACCGAGCGGCCGAGGTTGACGATGAAGTCGAGCACGCGGTTGATGACGATGCCGACGCGGCGCGAGCCGAAGGGCGTCGCGAGAAAACGCCCCTGCTCCGTGCCGACGAGCACGACGCCGAGCGGCAGGCCGATGACGATCGTCGCCAGCAACGCGACGCCCACCATGTAGAGCGTCTGGCCCGTGGCGACCAGCAGCAGATTGAGCAGTTGCTCGTTCACGCGGCATCCCCTCCTCGCAGGACATCGACGATGAGACCCTGACTGCGCAGGTCGGCGATGACGGCGGCTGCCGCGGACGCGGGCACCTCGAGACGGGTGCGGCCGGCCTGCGTCCCTGCGATCTGCTCGACGAGAGCGCCGAGCAGCGACACGTCGACGTCGTGGTCGCGGGCGATGCGCGCGATGACGGGACGGTCGGCTGTGCCGCCCGCGAACGTGATGTCGATGACCGTCGCGCTCGGATCGACTCCCGCAGGAATCGGCCCCAGCGGGAAGAGCTGCGACGTGAGGCGCGAGCCCGGCGTGCGGATGACGTCGGTCAGGCGCCCGCTCTCGATGACGCGGCCGTGCTCGATGAGCGCCGCCGAGTCGCACGTCGACTTCACGACATCCATCTCGTGCGTGATGAGGAGCACGGTGAGTCCGAGCTCGGCGTTGATGCGCCGGTAGAGGTCGAGGATCGAGGTCGTGGTCTCGGGGTCGAGGGCGCTCGTCGCCTCGTCGGAGAGCAGCACGCTCGGGCCGCTCGCGAGGGCGCGGGCGATGCCGACGCGCTGCTGCTGTCCGCCCGACAGCTCGTGCACGGCGGCGTCGCCACGGTGACCGAGGCCGACGAGGTCGAGCATCTCCTGCGCGCGGTCGCGCCGCCGGGTCCGGGGGCTGCCGTCGAGTTCGAGGGCGAGCTCGACGTTGCCGCGCACGGAGCGGCTGCCGAGGAGGTTGAACCGCTGGAACACCATGCCGATGCGGCGCCGTGCCGCGCGCAGGCTGTTCGCGTCGAGGGCGGTCAGATCCACCCCGTCGACGACCACTCGGCCTGTATCCGGCCGCTCGATGAGGTTGACCATACGGGCGAGCGTGCTCTTGCCGGCGCCGGACTGGCCGACGATGCCGTAGATCTCCCCGGAGGGGATCTGCAGCGAGACGTCGTCGACGGCGGTCAAGCCGCCGTAGGTCTTCGATACGTGCTCGAGCGCGATCACGGTCGGGCCTTTCGGAGGTGTGCGCCGTCGGGTCGCCGGCGTCACCCCGAGTTTCCCGGTGTTCACGCGCCGCGCCGAATTCTCGTTACCCCAAATGTCGCCGTCGCTTGGCGACGCGCGAGCACGCACCGTCGCCGCGAGCGCGTACCCCGCAGGGTGCGTTCTCGCCGAGAGGGTGCGTTCCCGGCGGATGCCGCGTGCCCGGGCCGCGGCCAGACGGTCGGATGCCGCGGACGTTCGGTCGGGCGCACGTTCGGCCGAGGCGACAACATCGGAAGCATGACCTCGACCGCAGCCATCCCCCTCGCACACGAGAACGCCGCGCCCATGAGATACGGCGGACTCATCGTCGTCATGCTCATGGGGTTCCTCGTGGTCACCGCGGAGTTCCTGCCCAACGGCGTGCTGACCGAGATGGCCGCGGGCCTCGGGGTGACACCCGGTCAGGCGGGCCAGACGGTGACGATCACGGCGCTCGCCGGACTCATCGCGGCCCCGACGATCGGCCTCATCTTCCCGCGCCTCGATCGGCGCGCGCTGCTCGTGGGGGCCGCGGCGGCGGCATCCGTCTCGAGCATCGTCGTCGCGCTCTCACCGCACCTGGTCGCGATCCTCATCGCCCGCTTCTTCCTCGGCGCCTCGATCAGCGCGTTCTGGTCGATGTCGATCACGGTGGCCGCCCGGCTCGCCGGGCCGGAACGCATCGGCCGGGCGATGATGTTCACCTCGGCCGGGGTGTCGCTCGCAACCGTGGCCGGCGTGCCCCTCGGCGTCCTTCTCAGCGAGATGCTCGACTGGCGCATCGCGTTCGCCGTCGTCGGAGCCGCGACCGCTGCCGTCGCGCTCGCCGTGCGCCTCACCCTGCCCACGGTGCCGGCCGCGGCGGCATCCAGTCTGCGGCTGCTCGTCGACTCGCTCCGGCGCACCGGCGTCGCGGCGGGCATGGTCGGCCACGTGCTCGTCGTGCTAGGGCACTTCCTCGCGTACACCTACATTCGGCTGGCGCTGGAGCGGGTACCGGATGTCGGGGCCGAGACGATCGTGCTGCTGCTCGCGGTGTTCGGGGCGGGCGGGCTCGTCGGAAACCTCGTCATCGGACTGCTCGTCGACCGGGCGTTCCGCGTCCTCGCCGTCACGGCGCCGGTCGTCATCGCCGCGGCGCTCGCGCTTCTCGTGCTGCTGCCCGGATCGATCCCCGTCGTCGTCCTGGCGGTCTTCGCCTGGGGCTTCTTCTTCGCCTCGTGGCTCATCATCGTCAACACGTGGGTGGGACACCGGATGCCGGACCGGCTCGAGGCCGGTGGAAGCCTGACGGTCGTCGGGTTCCAGCTCGCGATCGTGCTCGCGGCCGGACTCGGCGGGCTGCTGGTCGATCTCGTCGGCGTCGTCGCGATCGACGTCGTCGCCGTTACCCTCCTCGCGGCCGGCGCGGTGCTGTTCGGTTGGGTCGTGCGGACGCACGAGGCCGACCGGATGCCGCGCCCCTGACGAGGCGCCCGGACGACCGCCCCGCCGCCGAGGGCGGCTCTCGGGCGGCGGTACCGTCAGTACAACGACGGCGCCGCCGCCCGCGCACGCCACAGCGACGGCGGCATCCCGGTATGGCGGCGGAACGCCCGGCTGAAGCCTTCGTCGGATCCGTAGCCCAGGGTGCGGGAGGTCTCCGAGACGGATGCTCCCGACTCGAGCATGTCCTTGGCGTGCTGCATCCGGATCTCGGTGACGTAGCTCGCGGGCGAACGCCCGTACGCGCGCCGGAAGCGTGCGGCGAAGACCGTCCGCGACATGGCGCTGAGGCTCGCCAGCTGGTCGATGGTCCAGTCGCGACCGGGGTCGGCGGCGACGGCCTCCGCGGCGCGGCTGAGGAAGGGGTCGACGGCCGGCGCGGGCCACGCGGAGGCGCCGGCGGTGTGCGCGGCCCACGAGCGGATGGCCGAGAGCAGCACGGTCTTGACCATCATCTGGCAGATGACCGCGTCTCCCGACCGCCCGGACGCGGTGCCGGTTCCGAGGTGGGAGACGAGGGCGGCGGCCGCGGGCTCGAGCTCGACGAAGCCGTCGACGAAGACGAACGGCGGCAGCGGGGTCACCGCGGCGAGGGAGACGTCGGCGGGGACGACCGTCAGCTCCGCGCCCGACTGCGAGGTCAGGGAGATCGGACGGCATCCCAGGCTCAGGAAGGCGTCACCGGCGAGGAGCGTGCGCGCGCCTGTCGGGGTCGCGGCGTCGCCGGAGGGTCCGACGACCGTGCAGCTGGTGCCGGATGCCGGATCGCCGGTGATCTCGCCCGATCGCACGTACACCAGCGTTGCGTCGCCTGTGCCGAGCGGCAGCGATCCGCCCGGGGCGAGGTCTGCCCGATGGGCCATACGCGGCCGGATCTCGAGGGATGCCAGAGCCTGTTCGAGCGCGATCACGCTGTCCCCAACGCCGCGCCGAGCGGGCTCATTCCGCCGCGCACGCCTACGCCCACGCGAGAACGTACCGTCGGGGCGAGCACGCACCCCGTTCGGTGCGTGCTCGCGGCAAGGGTGCGTTCTCGGCGGGCTCGTCTCAGCCGCGGGCGGCTCAGCCCAGTGAGACGCCGGTGATCGTCACGGGGGTTGCGGGGGCGCCGTCGGCGGCGCCGCCCTCGGCGCCGGCTGCGGCGACCTCGCGCACGACGGCGAGGCCCGCTTCGTCGAGCGTGCCGAAGACGGTGTACTTCGCGGGCAGCGGGGTGTCCTCGTACACGAGGAAGAACTGCGAGCCGTTGGTGTTCGGGCCGGCGTTGGCCATAGCGACCGTTCCGGCCGGGTAGGTCTCGCTGCCGTTGAGCTCGTCGGCGTAGTTGTAGCCGGGGCCGCCGCGTCCAGTGCCCGACGGGTCGCCGCACTGGAGCACGAAGATGCCCGAGGTCGTGAGGCGGTGGCACGGCGAGTCGTTGTAGTAGCCCTGCTCGGCGAGTGAGACGAAGCTCCCCACCGTGCACGGCGTGCGGTCGGCGTCGAGGGTCATCGGAATGTCGCCCGCCGACGTCTGCAGGACGGCCGAGACCTGCCCCGACACCTCGGCCTCAGCGGGCGGCGGCGTCACATCGCGCACGCCGCCGGCTGCCTCGACGTAGGCGCACGAGCCCTCCGGGACGGTCTCCGCCGTCGGCATCGTGTCGGGTTCGGCCGGCGCCGGCGACGACGAGCATCCGGCGAGAGCGAGAGCCGACAGGACGAGGAGGGCGGAACCGAGGCGAGCACGCATGGTCCGAGCCTACGGTCTTGGATGCCGCCTCCCGGGTAGTCCTCGCGACGTCGTTCGGTCTCCGCGGCAGACGCCCGGATGTCGGATCTTTCCCGCACGCGGCGCGAGTGGCACGATCGGACCGTGACGCCCGCGCCGCGGGCCGCGGAAGGGGTGGCGATGGCTGACAGCACGGCGGGCGGGGCCGGGTTCTCCGACGAGGAGAAGGCCGCGATGAAGCAGCGGGCCGAAGAGCTCCGCTCGACGAAGGGTCTCAAGGGTGCCGCGAAGCTCGCGAAGGAGCTCGAGGCCTGCATGGAGGCGATCGACGCGCTCGAGGGGATCGACGGCGAGGTCGCCCGCATGGTCCACCGGATCGTGTCGGAGGAGGCATCCGACCTCGATCCGAAGACGTTCTACGGGTTCCCCGCATACGCGCGGGCGGGCAAGGTCGTCATCTTCGTCCAGCCCAAGTCGAAGTTCGACACCCGCTACCCGACCCTCAACTTCGACGAGACGGCGACGCTCGACGACGGGTCGATGTGGCCGACGTCGTTCGCGATCGTCGAGGTCACTCCCGAGGTCGAGCGTCGCGTGCGGGCTCTGGTCCGCGCGGCGATCGACTGAGCGCCGACGCCGGCGAGACCCCCGCCGACCGCGGTTCTCGCGTCGCGGCGACCGCGATGGCCGTCAGCAGCGCGGGCACGGCGAGACCGAGCAGAGTCCCGGCCGCGACATCGTGCAGGTAGTGCGCACCTTCGAACAGCCGGCCCGACAGCACGATGAGCGCCGCTGCGACCGCCGTCCAGGTCGCCCACGCCCGGTGCACCGCGACGGCGATGACCCAGACCGCGCCCATCGCCAGAACCGAGTGGTTCGAGGGAAAGGAGTAGCCCGTCGCGTCACACGCGGTCAGCGCGGTCCAGCGGGTGCACGGACGGGCCTGCATCAGAGCCACCTTGACCATCTCGCTCGTCGCGTAGGCGATGACCACTCCGCCCGCTGCGGCGATCGAGAGGATGCGGCGCCGCGGGCCGCCGCGGAGCGTGACGGCCAACGCGACGACCGTTCCGACGGCGAGAAGAGACAGGAACACGTCCGACAGGTACGCGGTCGCCGGAAGCGCGAGTCCCGCGTTCATCGCCCGGCGCGTGACCTGGACACTCAGGCTCACGCCCCACCACGGGATGAGCAACGCCGCCGCGGCGATGACCGCGACAGCGGACAGGGGGAGTATCGACGACCGAGGGATGACGGTGCTCACTTCAGCAACGCTAGGAAGCGCGCCGCGGCGCGGCATCCGCTCGCAGGCTGAGTCGCATCGTCCGCGCGGTGTATTCCCGCCTCAGGAGAGCAGCGCCTCCGCACGCAGCGTGAGCGCGGTCGCGACGAGCGTCGACAGCAGGCCCGAGGCCAGCAGGAGGCCCGGATGGGCGAGACCGATCACGATCTGCCGGGTGCGCGGCGCCTCGGCCAGGAAATGCTCCGGGATGCGGTGACGCGTAGGCACAGCCGACCAGCCGCGCAAACGCACGAGGTAGCTCGCGTAGCGGATGATCAGCACGCAGTACAGCAGCACGGTCACCGGAGGCACGATGCGGGCGAAGAGGTCGCCGGCGACGAGCCAGGCGGTCTCGATGTTCGTGCCGCTCTCGTCGGCGAGCTGCACGGCGATCGCTCCGCCGATCACGACCGAGCCCAGCCAGAACACGAAGGCGCTGAAAAGCGCGAGGAACCGCGCGAAGAAGTGGGTCAGGATCGACGGCTCGTACTCCAGGTGCGACCTCGGTGTCTGCGACAGGACGATGAGCGTCGCCACGAGCGGGGGCAGTGCTGCGGTGAGGGTCAGGGTCGCGCGCAGCCAGTGCGGGCCGCCCAGCAGATCGCAGATCACGAGCAGGGCGACCACGGTGATCATCCACAGCAGGCCGAGGGCCGTGGGGTGGGAGGTCACGAACGACGGATGATGCTCCTCCAGGCGGGCCCCGGCTCGTTCGACGAGGCGCCGTCCCCGATCGTTCGTCGTCACGGGGGGATGCTATCGCCGGTGACGGCCGGGCGGGCAGGGAGTAGCCTGGACGCGTGAGTACCGCCCGCCTGCCGATGCCCTCTGGGCGTGAGGGGGTCTCCGGCGCGCTCAGCGCCGGCGGCACAGGCGCGGCATCCTTCGTCCTCCTCGCCGGTTGATCCGGCGCGCGTCGCGTCGACTCTCGTCCGCGATGCACTCTCCCGGTCCCGGGCGACGGCTCCGTCGTTCCGGGATGATCCGCTCACGACCGTCCGCTCGCAGCCCGTTCCGGGCGCCGGCGCGACGGTGGTGCGCGAACGTGTACTCAGACAGGACCCCTTCATGTTCGCCCTCACCGCGAAAGCCATCCGCTCCTCGTTCATCAACGTCTCGCTCCGCGAGCGCAATTCGCTCGTCGTCCCCGCCGATCTCGGGGACCTCGACTGGTCCACCCGTGACTACTACGGATGGCGCGACCCCAAGACTCCGCTGTTCGGGTTCATCGTCGCCGAGGTCGACGGCGAGGCCGTCGGCCTGCAGCTGCGTCAGGCCGACCAGGCCACGCGCACCCGTCCGCAGTGCTCGTGGTGCTGCGACGTCACCCTCCCCAACGAGGTGGTCTTCTTCGCCGCGAAGCGGGCGGGCAAGGCCGGTCGTGCCGGAAACACCGTCGGGACGCTCCTGTGCTCGGGATTCGAGTGCTCGCGGAACGTCCGGCGGCTCGACCCGCCGCCCTACCTCGGGTTCGACGCCGCAGCGGCGCGCGATCGTCGCATCGCGACGCTCCGGAACAACGTCGACGCCTTCTTCCGCGATCTGCGCGACGGCGCCTGAGCCGCCCCGCCCGGGCGTCCGGCTTCTCCTCGACGAGGTGGGGCCGGACGCCGGCGGTCGCCGATCAGATCGTGGCAGGGGTGATGTCTGCGAGCAGCGCCTCGGCGGCCAGTGCGTCGAGCGATAGGCCGAGGCTCGCGGCGACGGCGGCGACGGTCGCGAACGACGGGGTCGCCAGCCGCCCCGTCTCGATCTTGCGCAGCGTCTCGGGAGACACCCCCGCGGCTGCCGCGACCTCGGCGATCGACCGGTCGCCGCGCGCTCGCCGGAGGTGGGCGCCCAGGCGCCGGCCGCGCTCGACGGCTTCGGGGGTGAGAGCGCGACGAACCATCATGCGCTCATCGTATCGGTATAGTTTGACCGGTATTTTTATACCGGAGGAGCGCACCATGATCGAGATCTTCACACCGCCCGAGGTCGACCGCGCCCGAGAGACGGGAGCCATCGTCGGCGGCATCCTTCGCGACCTGCGCTCGCGGGTGCAGGTGGGCACGAACCTGCTCGAGATCGACGAGTGGACGCGCGAGCTCATCGCCGACAATGGAGCGACGTCCTGTTACGTCGACTATGCGCCGTCGTTCGGGCGGGGACCCTTCGGGCACTACATCTGCACCGCCGTCAATGACGCGGTGCTGCACGGGATGCCGCATGACTACCGTCTCGCCGATGGCGACCTCCTGACGCTCGATCTCGCGGTCATCAAAGACGGCCTCGCTGCCGACGCCGCGATCAGCTTCATCGTCGGGCGCAAACGTCCCGAGGGGGCGGCGGCCCTCATCGACGCGACCGAGCGCGCCCTGGCGGCGGGCATCGAGGTCGCACGCGCGGGCAACCGGGTGGGCGATATCTCGCGCGCGATCGGCAATGTGCTCTCCGGTGCCGGATACTCCATCAACACCGAGTTCGGTGGTCACAGCATCGGGACGGTGATGCACGGCGACCTCCACATCCCGAATACCGGGCGGCCGGGGCGCGGCTACATCCTGCGGCCCGGGCTGCTCATCGCGATCGAGCCGTGGGTCATGGAAGACACGAATGTGCTCGTGACCGACGCGGACGGGTGGACGCTCCGCAGCTCGACCGGATGCCTCACCGCGCACACCGAGCACACGATCGCCATCACCGACGGAGCGGCCGAGATCCTCACTCTGTCGCGGTGATTTCCGTCGCGGCGGCCTCTGCCGTGGTGGCCTTTGTTGGCACGGCGCGGCCGCGGCGGCGGGTGACCCACACCGCTCCGAAGCCAACGGCGACGAAGCCGATCGCGATGACGACGACGTACGCCGTGACCGACCCCCATCCGCCGGGGCCGTTGGGGTTGAGGAACGGGTAGGGGTACCAGTACGGCTCGCCCGTCGTGGGGTTCGTGACGAGCGGGCCTCGGACGAGCGTGTAGGCCACCCACAGCAGCGGGAACGCGACTACGACCCAGACGACCTGCCAGCGGAGGGCGCGGCGCCGGGTTCCGATCAGCAGGTCGAGCACGAGGAAGATCGGGCCGATCAGGTGCAGCACCTCATTCGACCACGGCACCGGCTCGGATCCCTGCGGGAGCGTGATCCCGCGCAGGAGTGCGTTGTAGACGATTCCGGTGATGACCATGTACGCCGTGGCGCAGGTGAGCGCGGCGGAGAGCCCGAGTGAGCCGGCGGCTTCGGCGGGCCGCATCAGCGCTCGGGCGCCCGCCGTCGCAAGGACCACCGCCGCGATGACGTTCGAGAGGATCGTGAAGAAGCTGAAGAAGTTCGCGAACACTGTCGCGACGTCGCCGCCGGTCTCGGCGGTTCGGGTCAGTGACACGGTCAGCTGGGTGATGACGGCGGCCAGGATGACGACGGCCATCGCCAGCCGCAGAACGGACCACACCGTCGCCTGCCTCGAGCTCTGCACGAGGGCACACTATCGCTCGCCCGCCGTTCGTGAACGTATGTGGCGGCGGTCCGGGATGTCGCGTCCGGTCACGGCTAGCGTCGCGGTGCGGCATCCGCGGGCATGGATCTGCGCCCCCGTGCGTTGCGTTCCTCGGCGACCGCGACGAAGGCACCACGCGGCGCGCGCGAGAGGACGAATCCGATGACCATCACCACCCCTCCTGCTCTGGGAGTCTCCGACGTCCGCGACAACGCCGCGTGGCACTCGCTGACCGGGGTGCATGCGCACCTCGCCATCGGCGACGACCTCGTCCGCCGGTACCCCGACGACGTGGCCGGCTTCGTGGGCGTGCGCACGTGGGACGACCCCGCGGTGTGGGACTCGCTCGCGACCGTGGTGGGGTCGGGCAACGAGTTCAGCATCAGCACGCCCGACCGTGCGGATGCCGCGGGCGTCGCTGCCTCTGCGCCGGAACTGCCGGAGGGCTGGGTCCGTACGTTCGGCGGCGCAGGCGTGCAGCTCGTCGAGACGGATCGCCTCCGCCCGAGGCCGGACGACGAGGCGGTCGAGCTCGGTGAGGCGGATGTCGCCGACATGCTCGCGCTCGTCGAGCGCAATCGGCCCGGCCCCTTCCGCCCGCGCACCTACCTGCTCGGCCGGTACATCGGCATCCGGCGTGACGGCCGGCTGATCGCGATGGCCGGGGAGCGGCTGCAGCCGGGCGAGTGGACCGAGATCAGCGCTGTCGCTACCGACGAGGCGTACCGGCGGCAGGGGCTGGCGTCTCGGCTGGTGCTGGATGTCGCTTTCCACATCCGGCAGCGGGGCGGCCGCGCGATGATGCACGCCGCGGCGTCGAACGTGAATGCGATCGCCGGGTACGAGAAGCTCGGATTCGAGCTGCGGCAGCGGACGAACTTCACCGGCGTGCGCGTGCCCTGAGCGGGGCGTTCGCTGCGCGATTCTCCAGCGGCGATTCCTCCCCAGGGGGCGCGCTCTGACGGGCTTCTTAGTTCGTCGCTATGGTCGATATTAATGTCTGACCCTGCTGCCACAATGGGAACATGGCGGCGAACACGGGTGGTGGCTCGGACGGGGTGGAGGTCTCGCCGCACGCCCACGCGATCGCCGCTTACGGCGAGACGTTGGCGCTGGTGCATTACGCGGAGGTCGCGTCGGTGCGCGCGCTGGCCGAGCTCGGGCGGTCGGCGCTTCGTGAGGCCCAGCGTGATGGGGTTCGCGGGATGGCGTCGGACATGGAGCTGCGGTCGGTCGCGGCCGAAGCGGCGGGCCTGGCCCGGCGGACCGACCGGCGCCTGCAGGCCGACATCGACCATGCGCTGACGGTCGTCGACGACTACCCGACCGTGTTCGCGGCGTGGGAGGGGCGGCGGATCACCCGCGACCACGTCGACGTGGTCGTGAAAGCGGGAACCGGGCTGCCCGACGAGGTGCGGGGCGAGTTCGAGGTCGCCGCGATCGCGGTGTGCGAGCGCGACATCGCGACCCGGGTGAAACCGGCCCTGCGGGCCCTGGCTGAGAGGCTGCACGAGCGCACGTTCACCGACCGGCACCGAGAAGCCGCCGCAGGCAGGTGCGTGCGGGTATCGCACGGTGCGGACGGGATGTCGGACCTCATCGCCACCCTCCCCACCGTCATCGCCGCCGGAATCCTCGACCGCATCACCCAGATGGGACAGTCCGTCAAAGACGCCCGGGTGGAGGCGGCCGGCGCCGTGGCAGGGCCGAGCGCTGAGGGGCTAGATGCCGCGGGCGCGAGTGTCGATGCGGATGGCGCGGGCGCGAGTGTCGATGCGGATGCCGCACCGGATGTCCGGACGATGGACCAACTGCGCGCCGACATCCTCAGCGACCTCGTCCTCAGCGGGGCGCCCGTGGTCGATCCGACCTACGGGACCGACCGGGCCGGTGGGCTCGGCGCGATCCGCGCACGGATGCAGGTCGCCGTGACCGCCGAGACCCTGACAGGCACAGATGAGCACCCCGCCGAAACCGTCGGGGCCGGGCTCATCGACGCCGAAACAGCACGACAGCTTGCGGGGCGGGTCAGCGAATGGGACCGCCTGTTCATCGACCCGGTCACCCGCACCCCCGTGGAGATCGACACCTACCGGCCCACCGCGGCGATGAAGAAGCTCCTCGCCGCGAGAGACCAGCATTGCCGGTTCCCCGGATGCCGCCGGGCCGCGATCCGCTGCGAAATCGACCACACCATCGACTACGCCCTCGGCGGGCACACCCACATCTTCAACCTCGCCCACCTCTGCCAACGACACCACTCGATGAAGCAATTCACCAAATGGGAAGTCAGACAACTCGGCGGCGGAGTCCTCGAATGGACCTCACCCCTCGGGCGGATCTACCGCGAAGACGTACCGACACCGGCGGTGTGCTTCACGATCGACACGGGTGACACTGCCGCTATCGGCGACGCGCCACCGGGTGGCCGAACCGAGCGGGTAGCGCCACCCGAATCACCACCCTTTTGACGCCAGCTCTCTGACGCCGGTCGCGTTCGACACCGACAATTCCCCCGCGGTCAGCCTGTGCGACATGCGGTCAGCTCTTCGAGCCGGCGAACGCAAGGGTGCCGCCGAGGCCGATCATCATCACGCCGCCCGTTCCCGCGAGCGTCGACATGCGCCGCGGCGAGTCGGCGAACCAGGCGCGGGCCGTTCCCGCAGCCAGCGCCCACAAACTGTCGCAGACGACGGCGAGCACCTGGAAGAGGAGGCCGAGCGCGAGGAGCTGCATCCAGATCGGACCAGCTTCGGGGGCGACGAACTGCGGCAGCACCGCTACGAAGAACGCGATCGTCTTCGGGTTGGTCATGCCGACGACGAACCCTTGGGTGAGCAGACGCGTCGACGAGGTCCGTTCGCCTCCCGGAGCGTCGACCCGCACGTGGCGATGGCGGATCGCCTGCACGCCCAACCACACCAGGTAGGCGGCGCCCACGAGTTTGATCACGGTGAACGCCGCGACCGATGACGCGACGATCGCACCGACGCCGAACGCCACCGCGATCACAGCGGGCACGGTGCCGAGGGCATTGCCGATGACGCTTAGCACCCCGGCCCGGCGCCCCAACGCGATCGACCGCCCGATGACGAACAGCACGCTCGGCCCGGGGATCACGATGATGACGACAGCCGCGAGGACGAACGCCAGCAGGTTCTCGAACGGGATCACGAGCGAACGCTACTCCGTCGATGTTTCAGCCGTGCGGCGGACGCTCGCCCGACCCGCGCTGCACCAGCGAAGTCGCGATCTCGACGCGTCGCGGCGGCGCCGTCGGGCGGTCGATCCGATCGATCGCGAGCAGCGCTGCGGCTCGGCCGAGCGCGTGCGCATCGTGCGCGACGACAGAGATCCCCAGCATCTCCGCCAGCTCGAAATCATCGAAGCCGATCAGCGCGCACGGCGAATCGAGATCGCGCAGCGCCTGCAGGGTCGCCGTCGTCGCCCGGTTGTTACCCGTCACGATCGCGGTCGGCGGCTCACTCGAACGCATCAGCTCGACGACGGCGTCGCGCGTGCTCGCCGCCGGGTCGTCGCCGAGGCTCAGCCAGCGATCGGTCGGGCTCACCCCCACCTCCGCGAGCGCGTCGCGGTACCCCGCCAATCGCTCCCGCACTGTGTGCACCGACGCGGGATTCGCGACGAACGCGATCCTGCGGTGCCCAAGCGCGGTCAGCGAACGTACGGCCTCAGCCATCCCGGCGCGATTGGTGAGCAGCACCGTGTCGGACAGCAGGTTCTCGAGAGGCCTGTCGACCCCGACGATCGGCGTGCCGAAATGGCGCTCGCCCTCGAGGTACGACTGATCGTCCGCGACGGGGATCAGCAGCAGTGCCCGCACGCCCTGTGACAGGACCGCGTCGACCACGCGGCGCTCGGTCTCGGCCGAGTCGTCCGTCGTGGCCAGCAGCATCGTGTACCCGTGCTGCGCCAGCTCGTACTCGATGCCCCCGGCGACGGTGAAGTAGAACGGGTTCTGGATGTCGCCGATCACGAAGCCCACGGTGCTGGTCACCCCGCCGCGGCGCAGATCGCGCGCGACGCGGTTCGGACGGAATCGCAGACGTTCCGCGGCGGCCATCACCCGCTCGCGCGTGTCCGGACGCACCTGGTCCGAACCGTGGAAGACACGCGAGACGGTTTTCGCGCTCACCCCTGCGAGCCGGGCGACATCCTGAATCGTCGCCCGCGTCGGATTCGGCATCCCTGCTCCCTCCGATGACAACGGTGGACATTCTATCTGTGCGGCGATGCTTCATACATCGCAAGGCGGAGCGTAGAGTGACGTCGCTCGATGACAACGTTGACATCCGATGAGCTGGGGCAGAGGAGCTTTGGTGATCGATTCAGAACCCGGCGTGCCCGGACTCGGCCGCGAACGGCCTGACCGGAGTGCGACCGGCCGACCCTTGCTCGAGATGCGCTCCATCACGAAGCGCTTCCCCGGCGTCATTGCCCTCGCCGACGTGTCGCTCACGGTGCAGGCCGGAGAGATCCACGCGATCTGCGGCGAGAACGGCGCCGGCAAGTCGACGCTCATGAAGGTGCTCTCGGGGGTCTACCCGTACGGGACCTATGAGGGCGACATCGTCTTCGACGGGCAGGCGGCCCAGTTCCGCGACATCCGGGCGAGCGAGGATGCCGGCATCGCGATCATCCATCAGGAGCTCGCCCTCATCCCCGAGCTGTCGATCGCGGAGAACATCTTCATCGGCAACGAGATCTCGCGGTTCGGCCGCATCGACTGGGACGCCTCGCGAGCCCGGGCGCGTGAGCTGCTGCAACGCGTGGGCCTGCGCGATGACCCGGCCACCCCCATCAAGCAGCTCGGCGTCGGCAAGCAGCAGCTGGTCGAGATCGCCAAGGCCCTGTCGAAGAACGTCAAGCTGCTCATCCTCGACGAGCCGACCGCCGCGCTGAACGAGAACGACTCGCAGCACCTGCTCGGCCTCATCACCGATCTGCGAGACCGCGGCGTGACCTCGATCATCATCAGCCACAAGCTCAACGAGATCGCCCAGATCGCCGACTCGATCACGATCATCCGCGACGGTCGGACGATCGAGACGCTCGACGTCCACGCCGGCGACGTCGACGAGGACCGCATCATCCGCGGCATGGTCGGCCGCTCGCTCGAGAACCGGTTCCCGCCGCGCGACACGAAGATCGGAGAGGTCTTCTTCGAGGTGCGCGACTGGACGGTGCGGCATCCGCTGAACGCCGACCGGCTCGTCGCGAAGTCGTCGCACCTCACCGTCCGCCGCGGCGAGGTCGTCGGTCTCGCGGGCCTGATGGGAGCCGGCCGCACCGAGCTCGCGATGAGCCTGTTCGGCCGCTCGTACGGCCTCTACGAGGGCGGTCAGATCCTCATCGACGGCAAGCCCGTGACGCTCAAGGATGTGCCGGCGGCGATCTCGCACGGGCTCGCCTACGTGAGCGAGGACCGCAAGGTGCTCGGGCTCAACCTGCTCGACCCGATCCGGCGATCGGTGGTGTCCGCGAAGCTCCGCAAGATCGCGCCGCACGGCGTGCTGCATAAGGACGAAGAGCGCGCCGTCGCCGACGACTACCGGGGGAGGCTGCGCATCAAGACGTCGAACGTCGACGACGGCGTCTCGAAGCTCTCGGGCGGCAACCAGCAGAAGGTCGTCCTCGCCAAATGGATGTTCACCGATCCCGACCTGCTCATCCTCGACGAGCCCACCCGCGGCATCGACGTCGGGGCGAAGTACGAGATCTACTCGATCATCAACGACCTCGCCGCTCAGGGGAAGGGCGTGCTCCTCATTTCGAGCGAGCTACCGGAGCTGCTGGGCATGGCAGACCGCATCTACACGGTCTTCGAGGGGCGCATCACCGACGAGATCGACGCACGCAGAGCCACACCCGAGGAACTGATGCGGAGCATGACCGCAGACCGTGGAAAGAAAGTGACCGCATGACTCAGCCCGACACCGCCCCCGTCCGCACCGGCGGGCTGGCCGACATCCGCAAAGCGTTCGGCGGCGGACAATCCACGCTGCGGCAGTTCGGCATCCTCGGATCGCTCGTGCTGATCATCCTCGTCTTCCAGATCTGGACCAATGGCCTGACGCTGTCGTCGGGCAACCTCATCAACGCGATCAATCAGAACTCCTACATCCTGATCCTCGCGATCGGCATGGTGATGGTCATCATCATGGGCCACATCGACCTCTCGGTCGGGTCGGTCGCCGCCTTCACCGGCATCGTCGTCGCCAAGTCGATGGCCGACTGGAACGTGCCGTCGTACCTCGCGATCGTGCTCGGGCTCGTCGTCGGCGTGCTCATCGGCGCCTGGCAGGGGTTCTGGGTCGCCTACGTCGGCGTGCCGGCGTTCATCGTCACGCTCGCCGGGATGCTGATCTTCCGAGGCTTGAACCAGATCGTCGGGCAGTCGACGACCCTCGCCGTGCCCGCCGACTTCCAGGTGATCGGTGCCGGGTACCTGCCCGAGCTCCCCTTCATCCCGTTGCCGTTCAACGTGCTGACCCTCGCGCTCGGCATCCTCGGTGCGCTCTGGATCGTCGTCAACGAGATCCGCCTTCGCAGGCGTCAGGCCAAGACCGGAGCCGAGTCGGCCCCGCTGTGGGTCTCGATCCTCAAGGTCGTCGTCGTGGGCGGCGTCATCCTCATCGCCGCCTACCTGTTCGCGACCGGGCGGCCGGGAACCGGGTTCCCGATCTCGGGCGTCATCCTCGTCGCCCTCGTCATCCTGTATTCGTTCATCACCAACAACACGACGTTCGGCCGGCGCATCTACGCCGTCGGCGGCAACCGTCTCGCCGCGACGCTGTCGGGCGTGAAGGATCGGCGCGTCGACTTCTTCGTGATGATGAACATGTCGGTGCTGGCTTCGCTCGCCGGCATGATCTTCGTCGCCCGATCGGGTGCCTCCGGCCCGCAGGACGGCAACGGATGGGAGCTCGACGCCATCGCGGCGGTGTTCATCGGCGGCGCGGCGGTCTCGGGCGGCATCGGCACCGTCATCGGCGCGATCATCGGTGGACTCGTGATGGCCTTCCTCAACAACGGGCTGCAGCTCGTGGGCACCGGCGCCGACCTCGTATCGGTCATCAAGGGCCTCGTGCTGCTGCTCGCCGTCGGCATCGACGTGCTGAGCAAGGCGACCGGGCGCCCGTCGATCATCGGCCTCTGGTCGGCGCGCCGCCGGGCCCGCGCCGACGCCCCCACACCTCCGACTGTCTTGCCGACCGCCGGAACCAATGAGACCAGTCAGCCCGTCGATGCCGGTCGTCGATGACGACACCGCTCGCTGATGGCTCTCCGCACCGAAGAAAAGAGATGAATGCAATGAAGAAGATCGCTCTCGCCGTCACCGCGCTCGCGGTCACGGCGCTGGCCCTGTCGGCGTGCTCCAACGCGCGCACCGACGCGGGCGCCGGCGGCGACGCCTCCGCTGCGGCGGGCTTCGCGGCCGACGCGACGATCGGCGTCGCCTTGCCCGACAAGACCAGCGAGAACTGGGTGCTCGCGGGCGACCTGTTCACGAAGGACCTCGAGGCCGCCGGCTTCAAAGCCGACGTGCAGTACGCACCGGCATCGAACACAGTCGCCGAGCAGCAGAACCAGATCTCCGCGATGATCACGAACGGTGCGAAGGTCATCGTCATCGGCGCGAAGGACGGCAAGCAGCTGGGTACCCAGCTGCAGCAGGCCGCCGACGCGGGCGTGAAGATCATCGCCTACGACCGGCTGCTGGAGAACAGCGAGAACGTCGACTACTACGTCGCGTTCGACAACTTCAAGGTCGGTCAGCTGCAGGGGCAGGCGCTGCTCGACGGGCTCGAGGCGCGGTCGGGCCACGGCGCGCCGTGGAACATCGAGCTGTTCTCCGGCTCGCCCGACGACGCGAACTCCGCGGTGTTCTTCAACGGCGCGCTCGACGTGCTCCAGCCGAAGATCGACGACGGCACCCTCGTCGTGAAGTCGGGTCAGGACGAGATCGCGCAGACGGCGACCCAGGGCTGGAAGGCCGAGAACGCGCAGAGCCGCATGGACTCGATCCTCACGTCGACCTACAGCACCGACACGCTCGACGGCGTGCTCTCGCCCAACGACACCCTGGCCCGTGCCATCCTCACCTCGGTGAAGCAGGCGGGCAAGGATGTCGCGACCTTCACCGTCACCGGTCAGGACTCCGAGGTCGAGTCGGTGAAGTCGATCATGGCCGGTGAGCAGTACTCGACCATCAACAAGGACACGACGCTGCTGGTCGAGCAGACGGTCAAGATGATCGGCGAGCTGCAGCAGGGCGAGGATGCCGAGGTCAACGACACCGAGCAGTACGACAACGGCGTGAAGGTCGTTCCGGCCTATCTGCTCGAGCCCGTGATCGTCACGAAGGAGAACGCGGCCGACGCGTACGCCAACGTCCCAAGCCTCCTCGAAATCGTGCAGGCGGCGCAGTAGCCCGAACCGCTCGCGGAACCGGCCCCCAGCTCTCTCGCTGGGGGCCGGTTCCTCGTGTTACGCCGTATCTCTCTTCGTGTCGTCGTGTGAGCGGATGCCGCGACACCGGGCTCCTCCGAGTCCTACTGTCGTGCGATCCGCAGCCTCCGCTGCATCCACGCCGTTCCGAGGAGATCCGCATGACCGACACCGTCTCGCGCGTCGACCGCGCCGTCGGCGACCCTGCGTCGACCGCGCCGCGCGTCGACCTCGGCGACATCCCGGTCGTCCGCACACGGCACTGGTTCCGGTGGGCCATCGCCGCGATCGTCGTGTTCGTCGTGGCCCAGTTCGTGTGGTCGCTCGTGACGAACGAGAACTACGAGTGGGACTACTTCGCGCAGTACTTCTTCTCCGACCCGGTGCTGCAGGGACTCGGCCTCACCCTCGTCTACACGGCGGTGTCGGCGACGATCGGATTCCTGCTCGGGACGGTGCTCGCGCTGGCTCGGCTCGCCAAGTCGCCGCTGCTGAACGCCGCGGCGTGGGGCTTCATCTGGTTCTTCCGCTCGGTCCCCCTCGTCGTGCAGCTGGTCGTCTGGTACAACCTCGGCTACCTGTATCCGACGCTCGGACTGGGCACCCCCTTCACAACCGACTTCTGGATCGTCGAGTTCCCGACGGTGCAGCTGATCAGCGCGTTCGCGGCCGGCGTGCTCGGCCTGAGCCTGCACCAGGCGGCCTACTCCGCCGAGATCATCCGCGGCGGCCTGCTCTCGGTCGACCAAGGCCAGCTCGAGGCGGCCGCCGCCCTCGGCATCCCGCCGCGTCGGCGGCTCAGCCGCATCGTGCTGCCGCAGGCCATGCGATCGATCATCCCCAACGCCACGAACGAGGTGATCGGGCTCGTCAAGGGCACCTCGGTCCTGTTCGTGATCGCGATCCCCGAGCTGTTCTACGCGGTGCAGGTGATCTACAACCGCAACAGCCGCGTCATCCCGCTGCTGCTCGTCGCGGTGGTCTGGTACACGATCATCACCACGGTGCTCAGCATCCTGCAGTACTACATCGAGCGGCACTATGCCCGCGGCGCTGTGCGTGTGCTGCCGCCGACCCCGCTGCAGAAGGCGCGTCACTGGATCGCCGTGCAGTGGGCCCGCCTCGGCGACGACGCGCCGGCACCCCGCCCACTCGCGACCAGCCGCGCCACTTCCGGAGGAGAGTCATGACCCGCGGTCTCGTCGAGATCCACAACGTCCACAAGAGCTACGCCGGAGTCGAGGTGCTCGGCGGCATCGACCTCACGGTCGAGCCGGGCGAGGTCGTCGCGATCCTCGGCGCGAGCGGCTCGGGCAAGTCGACGCTGCTGCGCACCATCAACCACCTCGAGACGGTCGACCGCGGATCGGTCACGGTCGACGGCGAGTTCATCGGGTACGAGCAGCGCAACGGCAAGCTCTACGAGCTGCGCGAGAAAGCGGTGCTCGAACGCCGCACCCAGATCGGCATCGTCTTCCAGAACTTCAACCTCTTCCCGCACCTCACCGCCCTCGAGAACGTCACCGAGGCGCCCATCGCCCTCGGCCGATTGTCGAAGGACGACGCTCGCGAGCTCGCCCTCGGCCTCCTCGACCGCGTTGGGCTCGGCGACAAGGCCGGTCACTACCCGCGCCAGCTCTCCGGCGGGCAGCAGCAGCGCGTCGCGATCGCGCGAGCGCTGGCTCTCAAGCCGAAGGTGATCCTGTTCGATGAGCCGACGAGCGCGCTCGACCCCGAGCTCGTCGGCGAGGTGCTCGACGTCATCCGCGACCTCGCACAGCTCGGCACGACGCTCATCATCGTCACCCACGAGATCGGCTTCGCCCGCGAGGTCGCCGACCGCGTCGTCTTCCTCGATGGCGGCCGGATCATCGAGCAGGGCCCGCCCGCCGAGGTACTCGTCGCGCCGAAGCACCCCCGCGTGCAGGAGTTCCTCGCCAAGGTCCTCGCCTGACATCCCATCCCACCCCTCCACCCGCACCCCACTTTTCGAGAGAGACCCAACAGCATGGCCATCAGTAAGAAGCAGGGCATCGCCGCCGGACTCGGCGTCGTCGCGGTCGCGGCGATCGTCGGCGGCATCGTCACCGCCGTGAACCTCAACCGGCCTGCCGAGGCCGAGGCCGCCGCGCCCGCACCGACGACGGCGAACGTCGCGACCGACGACATCCACTGGGTGCACCTCGACGAGCCCGTCGCCGAGGCCGTCGCTGCCCTCGAAGCGAGCGGTTTCGAGCCGGTCGAAGAGGGGAAGCTGACCGTCGCCCACTCCGCTTACCTGCCGCCGCTCGGCTACATCCCCGAGGGAGAGACCGAGGCCGCCGGAACCGAGCCCAACATAGGATCGCTCATCGCCGAAGCGCTCGGCCTCGAGTACAACCCCGTGGTCGTCGCATGGGCCGACTGGCCCCTCGGCATCCAGTCGGGCAAGTACGACCTCATCACCTCGAACGTCACGGTCACGGAGGAGCGCAAGGAGCTCTACGACTTCGCGAGCTACCGCGAAGACCTGCTCGGCTTCTACGTCCGCTCCGACAGCGACATCGACAAGATCGAGGAAGCCGCCGACATCTCGGGCCTGAAGATCGTCGTCGGCTCGGGCACCAACCAGGAGCAGGTGCTGCTCGCCTGGAACGACGAGCTCGAAGCCGCAGGCGAGGCGCCTGCCGAGTTGCAGTACTACGACGACAACGCCGCGGCCGTGCTCGCGCTGCAGTCCGGCCGCGTCGACGCCACCTTCGGCCCCAACGCGACGTCGGCCTGGTCGGCGCGGGAGACGGGCGACACCAAGCTCGTCGGGCTCGTGCCGGGCGGCTGGCCGCAGACCGCGAACATCGCCGCGGCGACGGCGAAGGGCAACGGCCTGATCGAGCCCGTGTCGATCGCGATCAACGCCCTCATCGCCGGCGGCCAGTACGACGAGGTCCTCGAGACCTGGGGGCTCGAGTCGGAGCGCATCGAGAAGAGCGAGATCAACCCGCCCGGACTCCCCGCGTCATGAATGGGCCCGCGTCGCGATCGGGTCTCGGTGAGAGGTAGCGTCACCTCGTGACATCGACCGCGACAGCGCTCACCATCCGGCTCGTCCGCACCGAGGAGTTCGCTCGGGCGGGCGAGCTGACCGCTCGCGCCTACCAGCACAGCTACGGCGAACTCTCGGAGCACTACCTCGCCTCGTTGCGCGACGTCGCCGCGCGCGTCCGGAGCGGAGATGTGTGGGTGGCGGTGGACGCCGGCGGGAGTGAGGATGCCGCTGCCGAGCCCGAGATCCTCGGGACCGTGTGGGTCGCTCGGCCCAACCGCCCGCTCGCCGGGGTCGCGCAGCCCGGCGAGACCGACTTCCGTCAGCTCGCCGTCGCCCCCGAGGCGCGGGGGCGGGGCGTCGGCGAAGCACTCACGCGGCACGTGATCGAGCTGGCCCGCGAGCGCGGTTCGCACCGCGTCGTCATGAACAGCGGACCCGAGATGACCGCGGCGCACGCGCTGTACGCCAAGCTCGGCTTCACGCGGCTCACCGAGCGCGAGGGGCGGATCGAGGTCGAGCCCGGCCGCTTCATCGACCTGCTCGCGTTCGGATACGACCTCGCGCCCGAGCCTGCCGCCGCAACCCGCGCTCCTGCAGGCGCCTCGGCCACGATGTGGCTGTTCGAGCACATCGACTACGACGACCCGCGTGCCGAGGCCCTGCGCGCCGAGATGGACCGCGAGGTCGGCCCGCGCTACGCCGACCGCTTCGACGAGACCGACCCCGAGGCCGCCGCTCGGTCGGCACGAGCGTTCGCCCTCGATCCCGCGACGATCGTGGCGACGGTGCTCGTGACGGATGCCGCGGGCGAAACAATCGGCCACGGCGCGCTGCGCGATCTCGAGCACGACGGCATCCGCGATCTCGAGATCAAGCGCGTGTATGTCCGCCCTCGGGCCCGCGGTCTCGGCGCGAGCCGGGCACTGCTCGCCGAGCTCGAACGCATCGCCCGCGACCGGGGCGCGGCGCGCGTCATCCTGCAGACCGGCGACCGCCAGCACGACGCCGTCGTCCTGTACGAGCGCCTCGGCTACACCCCGATCCCGATCTACGCCCCGTACACCGAGTACGCGTTCTCCCGCTGCTTCGCCAAGACCCTGTAGCCCCGAGCCCCCTGGCACGATCGCCGAGAACGCACCCTCCCGGCGAAGACGCACGGTGCAGGGTGCGTCCTCGCGATGGCGGTGCGTTCTCGCGGCATCGACACCGCCGAATTTCCATCCGTTGCGGGCTCGGCGACGAAGACACTATGCACGGTAGGAGTGATCTGCCGATCGAGAGGCGACAGCGATGGCGAAATCGACCGCATCCGCGAACGAGGCGAAGACCCGTCGCTGGGTCTGGGGCCTCTGGAGCGCACTCGCCGGCATCGTCAGCGCGGCCGCCTTCCTCGCGGTCGCCGAGCTGATCGCGCTGCTCGTCGCGCGCGAGAGCAGCCCGATCCTCGCGGTGGGCGCCTTCGTCATCGACATCGTGCCGCAACCCCTCAAAGAGTTCGCGATCGCGACCTTCGGCTCGGCCGACAAGATCGTCCTGCTGGGCAGCCTCGCGCTCGCCGTCGTCATCGCCGCGGCGATCGCAGGCATCCTGCAGTTCTTCGTCCGGCCCTTCGGAGTCATCGTCATCGCCCTCGCCGGGGTGATCTCGACCGCGGCGATCATCACCCGAACCGGCGCCAGTCCTCTCGCGTTCGTGCCGCCCGTGGTCGGGACGCTCGTCGGAGTGCTCGTCCTGGTGTTCCTCATCACGCGCCTCCGGCGCTGGGCGGGCGCCGCGGATGCCGCTGATGCCGACACTCCCGCGGCACCGGCCGCCGAGCAGCGCGGCCTCGGTCGCCGTTCGTTCCTCGTCGCGACGGGAGGCGTCGGCATCGCTGCGGTCATCGTCGGCGTCGGCGCACGTCTGCTCAACGCGACGTCCGCGTCGGTCGACGCCCTGCGCCGCGAGCTGCGCATCCCCGAGCCGCGGTCGACCGTCACGATTCCCGACGGCGCCGAGCTCGAGGTCGAGGGCATCTCGCCGCTCATCACCCCGAACGCCGATTTCTACCGCGTCGACACGGCGCTCACCGTGCCCTCGGTCGACCCCACCACGTGGCGTCTCGTCATCGACGGCATGGTCGACCAACGCGTCGAGCTGAGCTTCGACGACCTCGTCGGCATGGGCCTCGACGAGTACGCCGTGACGCTCACCTGCGTCTCGAACGAGGTCGGTGGCGGGCTGGTGGGTAACGCGATCTGGCAGGGCGTCCCGATCCGCGACATCCTCCGCATGGCCGGCCCGCAGTCCGGCGCCGACATGGTGCTCTCGAAGAGCGTCGACGGCTACACGGCGTCCACCCCGCTCGAAGCTCTGACCGACGATGCGCGCGACGCGATCTTCGCCGTGAAGATGAACGGCGAGCCGCTTCCGCTCGAGCACGGTTTCCCGGTGCGCATGGTCGTTCCCGGGCTGTACGGCTACGTCTCGGCGACGAAGTGGGTCACCGAGCTCAAGGTCACGACGTTCGAGGCCGACGAGGCGTACTGGACTCCGCGCGGATACGCGGCCGAAGCTCCGATCAAGTTCTCCTCCCGCATCGACACTCCGCGCACGGGTACCCCGGTGGCGGCGGGAACCGTCGCGATCGCCGGGATGGCGTGGGCGCAGACCGTCGGCATCGAGCGCGTCGAAGTGCGCATCGACGACGGCGACTGGCAGGCCGCGACGCTCTCGACCCCGATCAATGCCGACACCTGGGTGCAGTGGATGCTCGAGTGGCAGGCCGAAGCGGGCACCCACTACGTCGAGGTGCGCGCGGTCAACAAGAACGGCGACACGCAGATCGAGGAGCGCGCCCCCATCGCCCCCGACGGCTCGAGCGGCTGGCAGCGGGTCCTCGTCACCGTCTCAGCCTGATCCCCGGCCAGGTCTCCCCACCCTGCCGTCGACTCGCCATCAACTGCGGATCCTGGCCCCGCCGCATCCGCAGTTTCTGGCGACTCGACGGGGCCTTTCAGGGGGCGACGGGCTCGCGGGAGCGGCCGGGGATGGCGTTGATCAGGCGGCGCGTGTACTCCTCGCGCGGGTACGTCAGCACCGTAGCGGTCGGCCCCTGCTCGACGACGCGCCCCTTCTGCATCACCGCGACGCGGTCCGAGATCTCGCGCACGACCGCGAGATCGTGGCTGATGAAGAGGTACGACACCCCCAACTGCTGCTGCAGCTCGACGAGAAGGTCGAGGATCTGCGCCTGCACCGACACGTCGAGGGCCGAGACCGCCTCGTCCAGAACCACCAGGTCGGGGTCGGTCGCCAGAGCGCGCGCGATCGCCACGCGCTGGCGCTGCCCTCCCGACAGCTCGGCGGGCCGGCGCCCGGCGGTGTCGGCGGGGAGCGCGACGCGGTCGAGCAGCTCTCGCACGCGCGCCGCGCGTCGTGTCCGATCGCCGATGCCGAACGCGCGCAGCGGCTCGTCGACGACGTCCGCGATCGTGAACCGCGGGTCCAGCGAGGCGTACGGGCTCTGGTAGACGAGCTGGAACCGGCGACGTAGCGACCGCAGCTGCTCGCGCCTAGCGGTCACGAGATCGACGCCGTCGAAGCGGATGCCGCCGGCCGTGGGCTGCTCGAGCCGCAGCGCGAGCCGCGCGGTCGTGCTCTTGCCCGACCCCGACTCGCCCACGACGGCGAGGGTCTCGCCCCGCCCGACCGCGAACGACACGTCGTCGACCGCGACGAGACGCCGGCGGCCGGGAAGCGCGAACTCCTTGCGCAGACCCGTGACCTCGAGAAGCGGGGCGGGCTGCACATCCGCTGCAGGCTGCACATCCGCCGTTCGCAGACCCGTCGCCCGCAGGCCCGGTGCCGCCGCGATGAGTGCGCGGGTATAGGGATGCTGCGGAGCCGCGAGCACGGCGCCGGTCGGTCCCTGCTCGACGATCCCACCGTTCTGCATCACGACGATGCGGTCGGCGCGGTCGGCGGCGACTCCGAGATCGTGCGTGATGAGCAGCACCGCGGTGCCGAGGGTGTCGGCGAGCGTGTCGATGTGGTCGAGGATCTGCTTCTGCACCGTGACGTCGAGCGCGCTCGTCGGCTCATCGGCGATCACGAGCTGCGGCTCGGCTGCGAGCGCCGCGGCGATGAGTGCGCGCTGCCGCATCCCGCCCGAGAACTGGTGCGGGAACTGCTGCGCCCGGGCCTCGGGCTCGGGGATGCCGGCGAGTCCGAGCAGCTGCACCGCCTGCCGGTCGGCGGCACGGCGCGAGGCGAGCCCGTGGATCACGAGCGGTTCGCCGACCTGCCGCCCGACGCGTTTGACGGGGTTGAGGCTCGTCCCCGGGTCCTGCGGGATCAGGCCGATCCTCCGGCCGCGCACCTCGCGCCAGGCCCGGGACGAGAGGCCGGTGAGGTCTTCGCCGTCGAATCGGATGGCGCCGGCGTCGACACGCGCGTTGCGCGCCAGCAGGTGGATGACGGCGTGCGCGGTCGTGCTCTTCCCCGATCCGGACTCGCCGACGATGGCGACGACCTCTCCGCGGTCGACCGAGAACGAGACATCCGTCACCGCCGCACGCGTCTCGCCGTCGACCGTGTACGACACGCTCAGGCCGTCGACCTCGAGCAGGGGTGTGAGCGGGGCGGTCATCGGGTTCCTCCGTTGCGTTCGAGAGCGCGTGAGATGCGGTTGGCAGAGAGCACGACGGCGACGATCACGAGTCCCGGGAGCGTTGTCAGCCACCAGGCGACGGCGAGGTAGTCACGCCCGCCCGACACGAGCGATCCCCACTCGGGCGTCGGCGGCGGTGCGCCGAAGCCGAGGAACGACAGCGATGAGATGGCCAGCACCATGACGCCGAACTCGAGGGCGGCGAGGGCGACGACCGGTCCCGACGCGTTCGGCAGGACGTGGCGGGCGAGGATCGTGTACCACCGCACGCCCAAGACCCGGGCGGCCTCGACGTAGACGGACGTTGCGACCTGCAGCACCTCCGCGCGCATGACGCGCGAGAACGATGCGACGCTCGCGAGTCCGACCGCGATCGCGACGTTGATCGTCCCGAAGCCCAGAGCCGTGATGAGGGCCAGCGAGAGCAGCAGGCTCGGGACCGCGAGGAGCACGTCCATGAAGCGCATGATCACGTCGTCGACGAATCCGCGCAGAAAGCCGGCGAGCAGCCCGAACACCGATCCCACCGTGAGCCCCACGACGACGGCGACGCTCGTCGCGGCGAGCGACGTGGCCGATCCGTGCACGACCCGGGCGAACAGATCGCGGCCGAGGTTGTCGGTGCCGAACAGGTGCTCGGCCGACGGCGGCTGCAGCCGGTCGCGCGCCACCCCCTCGATCGGGTCCCATGACGTGAACCAGGTCGGCGCGACCGCCCACAGCACGACCAGGGCGAGCACCGCGACGGCGAGCACGAGCGTCGGTTGGCGCAGGAATGATCGGATGCCGCGCGCGGCACGTGCCCGATCCGCTCCGGTGCGGGGCGGCCGACGGCCGCCGCTCGGCCCCCGGCCGGCGGATTCGGCGGGATCGGCGGGTTCAGCGGGGCGGATGGGGGCGTCGAGGGTGATGGCCATGATTCCTCCGGCTCAGGCGGCGACGAACGCCGTGCGTGCGAGCGTGATGCGGCGGTCGACGAGCGGGTAGACGAGATCGACGATCAGGTTGGCGACGACGAAGACGAAGGCGGCGAACACCACGACGATCTGCACGACCGGAACGTCGCGGTTGTTGACGGCGGTCACCACCAGGCGTCCGATGCCCAGCCGCGAGAACACGGTCTCGGTCACGACGGCCCCCGACAGCAGGCCGCCCACGAGCACGCCGCCCATCGTGAGGGTCGGGATGACGGCGTTGCGCAGCGCATGCCCGAACTGCACGCGGGTCTCGCCGGCACCCTTCGCGCGGACGACTTCGACGTAGGGCTGCGCGAGCGTCGAGCGCAGGCTCCGCGAGAGCAGCTGCGCGATGAACGCGCCCGAGGGGATCGCGATCGTCACGGCGGGCAGGACGAGACTCACGAAGCCGTCGTCGCCCATCGCCGGGAACAGGCGCAGCTGGAACGAGAACGCCTGCAGCAGCAGGAGACCGATCCAGAACACCGGAATGGAGACGCCGATCGGCGGAAGGGAGAACAGCAGGTTCCGCAGCCACGCGATGCGGGTGAGCGAAGCCGCGAGCGCGAGCACCGCACCCAGCGCGACGGACAGCACGAACGCGAAGCCGGTGAGGGCGAGAGTCGGAGGCAGCGCCTCGCCGAGCAGATCGGCGGCGGGGCGCCCGGTCTGCGTCGAGGTGCCGAAGTCGCCGACGAGCGCCCGCCCGAGTGCCGTGAGGTACTGCTCCCACAGGGGGCGGTCGAGCCCGAGCTCGGCGCGCAGCCGCGCCACGAGCTCCGGGTCGACCGCTTCCTGGTCGGCGCCGCCAGCGAACAGGGCCGCGGCGTCACCGGGCAGCAGATACAGGACGAGGAACGAGATCGTGTACGCCGCCCAGAGCACGACCAGTCCCTGCCCGACCCGACGCGCGATATAGGTGAGCCACATGATCACTCGGCGATCCAGGCGTCGTAGAAGTCGAGCCGGCTCGACGCCTCGAACGTCAGTCCCCGCACCTTCGAGGCCGCGGTGATGGTGGTCGACAGCTCGTAGATCGGGATGGTGATCCCCTCGGTGACGAGCGCGCGCGCCGCCTCGTCGACGACGGTCTGGCGCTGTGCGGCATCCGTGATCGCCGACTGCTGATCCAGCAGGTCGTCGACGGCGGTGCGCGTCGTGCGCCGGGTGTTGCCGGTCGGGTTGTCGGCCGTGAAGACGGTGCGCAGCACGTCGGGGTCGGACCGGGTCAGGTTGCCGTAGACGAAGTCGTAGGTGCCGTCGGCGGATGCCGCCTGCGAATCGGCGATGCTGGCGAACTTCAGCTGCAGGTCGACGCCGATCTCGCGCAGCTGCTGCTGGACGAGCTCGAGCACCTCCTTGGGCGACTGCCAGTACGTGACGAGGAAGCTGAGCTTCTCGCCGTCCTTCTCGCGGATGCCGTCGGCCCCGACCGTCCATCCGGCGTCGTCGAGCAGCTCGCCCGCGGCATCCGGGTCGTACTCCAGCACATCGCTCAGGTCGCTGAAGTACGGCGTCGACGAGGCGAGCGGCGACAGCGCCGGCTTGTCGTCGGGTCCGAGCAGGGTCGCGGTGATCTCGTCGCGGTCGATGCCCTTCTGGATCGCCAGGCGTACGTCGGCGTCGGCGAGCTTGGGCGTCGACTGGTTCGCGTAGAGGTTGTAGACGACGCCGGGGTTCGCGCGGTTCTCGCTCCAGAATCCGTCGCCCTCGAACAGCACGGCGTCGGTCGCCGAGATGCCGGTGGTCGCATCGATCTGTCCCGACTGCAGGCTGCCGGTGCGGTTGCCGGCCTCGGGCACCACGACGTACTCGATCGCGTCGAGGTAGGCCTCGCCCGTGTGGTCGTTGGTCGAGGGACCCCAGTCGTAGCCCTCGCGGCGTACGAGCGTCGCGCCCTGGTTGGGCGTGTAGCTCTCGACCGAGAACGGACCCGAGCCGACGTATTCGCCGAGGCAGCGGTCGGCCTGGCTCACCGCGGCGGTCGCTGGGGAGAGCAGGCCGAGGCTGAACGTCGAGGTCGCCTGCAGGAACTGCGCGCTCGGACGCGAGAAGGCGATCGTCACGGTGCTGTCGTCGACGACGTCGATGCTGTCGAGGTCGGCGAGGTACGACGAGCCGAGGGGTGCCTTCGCCCCGAGCGCTCGGATCGCCTCGAAGTTCGTCTTCACCGAGGCGGCGTCGATCGGCGCGCCGTCGGCGTAGGTCGCTCCGTCGCGCAGCGTGAACGTGAAGCTCGTCGCGTCGGCGTTGACCTCGTAGTGCTCGGCGAGCCAGGGCAGGATCTCGCCCGTCTCGGCATCCTGCGTCGTCAGCGAGGCGACGGTCTGGCGGGCGATCGCGATCGCGTCGTTGTTGCCGACCTGCTGGGGGTCGATGCATTGGCTGTCGACCGAGATCGCGAAGGTCAGCGTCCCGCCCGCCACGGGCTCGCCGGACGGCGACGGGCCCGCTCCGGCGGTCGTCGAGCTGCAGGCGGAGAGGAGGACGGCGCCGGCGGCCGCGCCGACGAGGAGCACGGTCGGCGCGGCGCCGCGCAGCGTGCGCGAACGGGTGCGGATGCGGGAAGGTGTGCGGAGGAGAGGCATGCGTCCCAGGCTCGCGACCATCGTCGCGGCCGGCGCGCGGCCCCGTCACACAGCGGAAGACCCCGACACGCAGCGTCATCCGCCGCCCTCCCACACTCCGTCGACTCGCCAGAAAGGGCGGATGCTGACGCTCCCTCATCCGCAATACGTGGCGAGTCGACCCCGGGCGGAGCGAGGCGGCAGGTCCTCAGGCGCGGTGGTGGCGGCCGAGGGGAGAGACGAGGGGCGCCCCGGAAGCGGGGTCGGGGATGACGATCGCGTCGATGCCGAAGACCTCGCGCACGAGGTCGGCGGTGACGACATCGGCTGGGGCGCCCTCCGCGACGATGCGCCCGCCCGACATCGCGACGAGATGGTCGGCGTAACGGCACGCGAGCGACAGCTCGTGCAGCACCATCACGATCGTGGTGCCGCGCTGGTGGTTGAGGTCGACGAGCAGGTCCAGCACGTCGATCTGGTGGCTGATGTCGAGGTAGGTCGTCGGTTCGTCGAGCAGCATGACATCGGTCTGCTGCGCGAGGGCCATCGCGATCCAGACGCGCTGGCGCTGACCGCCCGAGAGGGTGTCGACGGAGCGGTCGGCGAGCTCGGCGACCCCCGCCGTGCGCATCGCAGCGTCGACGATCGCGTCGTCCTCGGATGCACGTCGCCGCAGCCAGCTCTGATGCGGATACCGTCCGCGGGCGATGAGGTCGGCCACGAGGATCGACTCCGGCGCGACCGGCGATTGCGGCAGCAGCCCCAGCACACGCGCGACCTCCGCGGTCGGCCGCGAACGGATGTCGGCGCCGTCGAGCAGCACCGCGCCCGTGGTGGGCGTGAGCAGCCGGGCGAGAGCCCGCAGCAGCGTCGACTTCCCGCACGCGTTCGCCCCGACGATCACGGTGATCCGCCCGGGTGGCACGGCGAGCGACAGGCCGTCGACGATCGGGACTCCGTCGTAGCCGAGCGTGATCGCCTCGGCGCTGAGTCGGTGATCGGCGGTGGTCATCGGGTGCCTCCCGGTCGGGTGGGGTCGGAACGTGTCAGCAGCCAGGCGAGGGAGGGCGCGCCGATCGCGCCCGTCACGACCCCGACGGGAAAGGGGATGCCGGGTACCGCGTACTGCGCGATGAGATCCGCCGCGCTGACGAGGGCGGCGCCGACGGCGGCCGAGGCCACGAGCGAGATCGACCCCGGGCCCACGAGGCGTCGCGCGATCTGCGGCGCCATCAGGGCGACGAAGCCGATCGGTCCGCTCGCTCCGACGGCGATCGCGGCGAGGACGACGGCGGTGAGCAGCACACCGATCCGGACCCGCTGCACGCGCACGCCCAGGGCGGCGGCGGTCGCGTCGTCGAGCTCGAGCCCACGCAGACCCCGCACCTGCAGGACCAGCAGGGCGAACACGATGACCGCGACGGCCCCGCTCGTTCCGACGACGGCCCACGACGAGCCGCCCAGGCTGCCGACGAGCCACGTGTACGCGACGCTCACATCGCGGATCTCCGCACGGGTCAGCACGGTTCCGGTCAGCGCCGTCGCGAAGGCGGAGAACCCGACGCCGACGAGGATGAGCCTCATGCCGTGCAGCCCGCGGTTCCAGGCCAGGACGCCGATGAGCGCCGCGGCGACGACCGACCCGCCGGCGACGAGGCCGGTCAGTGCGATGCCGCTGGCACCGAGACCGAGCACGGCGGCCACGCCGACGGTTCCGGCGGACGCCGTCACCCCCAGCACATCGGGGCTCGCAAGCGGGTTGCGCAGCACCGACTGGAAGACGGCCCCCGCGGCGCCGAGGCAGGCGCCGACGACGACGGCAGCGAGGGCGCGCGGCATCCGGAGCTCCCAGACGACGAGCGAGACGACCGGCTGGGCGCGGCCCGTGATCGCCTCGACGACCTCAGCCGGCGAGAGCGCCGCCGGTCCCAGCAGCAGCGCAACGGCGAACAGGACGGCGACCGCGACGGCGGCGCTCGCCGAGACGATCACGACCCGGCGGGCAGCTGCTCGGCGGAGCGGCTGAGCGAGAGCTGCGGGAACCGCGCCCGTCACAGCCCCGCCATCCGACCCCGCCGCACGAGCGCGATGAAGAACGGCGCGCCGACCGCCGCGACCACGATGCCGACCTGCAGCTCGCCCGGTCGCGCGACGATCCGGGCGACGACGTCCGCCGCGACGAGGAGGACGGCGGCGGTCGGCGCTGCGAAGAGCAGGATCCATCGGTAATCCGGGCCCGCGATGCTGCGCACGGCGTGCGGCACGATCAGACCGACGAAGGCGATGGGACCCGCGACCGCCGTCGCGCCGGCTGCGAGCACGACCAGCGCGATCGCCAGAAGCAGGCGCGCGCGGTTCACCCGTAGGCCGAGGGCCGCGGCGGTCTCATCGCCGAGGGCGAAGAGGTTCAGCGTCCGACCCGACGCCAGCGCGACGGCGGCCGCGACGATCAGCACCGGCAGCACCGGAACGAGGACGTCGAGACCACGTCCGGCCAGGGCGCCGACCTGCCAGAAGCGCATGGCATCGAGCGCCTCGCGGCTGACGATGAGCACCGCCGAGACGAGCGAGAACAGCGCGGCGGACACGGCCGCTCCCGCGAGGGCCAGCTTGCCCGGGGTGGCCCCGTCGCGACCTCGCGACGACAGCACCCAGACGATGGCGGCGGCGATCGCCGCGCCGACGATCGCGAACCAGAGATACGAGTTCGGCCCGGTCGCACCGAAGACCGTGATGGCTGCGACCACCGCGAGGGCGGCTCCCTGATTGACGCCGAGGATGCCGGGGTCGGCGAGCGGGTTCCGGGTCACCCCCTGGGCGAGGGTGCCCGACAGCCCGAGCGCGGCGCCGACGATGATGCCGACGACCGTGCGCGGCAGACGTTTCTCGACGATCGCGATGTGCTCCGGATCGGCGGGGTCGTAGGCCGTCAGCGCATGCCAGACGGTGCCGAGAGGAATCTCGGACGTCCCGACCGCGAGGCTCGCGACGACGACGCCCCCGAGCGCGAGCGCGACTGCCGCCCCCGCCCAGACGCGCCGACGGGGCAGCGACCGCGGAGAGCGGCCCCTGCCCCGGGGAAGCGCGAGGGTGTCAGCCGACACGCTCGGCGACGGCGGCGAGCTGCGGAACGTACTGGTCGAGCATCCACGGGATCGACAGCACCGTGGGCGCGCTCGAGGCCATGACGAACGACTCGCCGACGATCGGGGCGAAGCGGTCCTCCTTCACCTGCGGCATGGCGGCGACGAGCGGGTCGGCGACGAACGCGTCCACGTCTGCCTGTGTGCCGAAGTAGGCCACGAGCACGTCGGACTCGAGGGCGTTCAGGTTCTCGAAGCCGAGCTGGTAGAAGTAGCTGTCGTCGTCGGGGGCGAGCGTCTCGACCGAGGGGGCGACCGTCATGCCCAGCTGGGTGAGCAGCTGTACGCGCGGGTCGTCATCGCGGAAGACGTTGAAGATCTCGGGCTGGTTGTTCGCTCCGTAGGCGAAGGACGTGCCTGCGAGCGCCGGATACTCGGCGGCGAGGTCGGCGATGTCGGCGTCGACCTGAGCGACCAGGTCGGCGGCCGCATCCGTCAGGCCCAGCGCCTGGCCGACGATAGCGGTCTGGTCCTCCCACGAGGTCGCCCAGCGCTGGTCGGGGTATGCGACGACGGGCGCCACCTTGCTGAGAGCGTCGTACTGCTCCTGCGTCAGCCCCGAGTAGGGCGCGAGGATGACGTCGGGGCGGGCTTCGACGAACTCTTCGATGTTCGGCTCGCCCGTGTCGCCGCCCGTCAGGAGCGTGGGGGTCTCGCCGCCGAGGTCCTCGATCGCATCGGCATCCCACGGGAGCACGCCGTCGACGCCGCCGTAGGCGAACGCGGGCATGGCGACCGGGACGACGCCGAGCGCGAGCACCGCGTCCTGCGCCGACCAGCCCCATGTCGCGATGCGCTCGGGCTTCTCGGGGATCACCGCGTCGCCCAGGGCGGACGTGACGGTGACGGGGAAGCCGGCAGCGTCGGAGCCGTCCGCGGCGGGTGCTGTACTCGCGTTCTGGTCCGTGGGGGCGGAGCAGGCGACGAGGCCGGCTCCGGTGATGATGAGGGCGGTGACGGCCGCGGCGGCGCGGCCCCCCGGACGTGAGAGAGCGGTGTGCATGGGGATCCTGGCTGGAGAGGGTTGTGCGACCGGTGATCCGGCCGCACGTTAGGTTACCCTAACCAGCGGCGCAGCTGCGTCGAGAACGGTGGCGACGATGGCGCCGGCGGTGCGATCCGTCTGGCGGATCGAGAGCGCGTTCGACCCCGGGCGGGTGAAGGCGCCGCTCTCGGGCAGCGACGTGAACGGTCCGAGCGCGAAGGCGGATGCCGTCGGCACGCCGTCCGCCGTCAGCACGCGGCCGTCGGCGTCGGTCAGCACCCGCGCCACCGAGCCCTGCTGCCGGGCGAGCGCGCGCAGCACGGGGTTCTCGCTGAGGGCGGCGCCGGGTCCGGGGACCCACGCGTCGACGAGGCTGCGGGCGACCGTCTCGCCCGGGACCCGCGGGCTCGAGGCGACGAAGCCGCGCTGCGGATCGATGCGGACACCGATCTCGGGTCCGAGGAAGCGGACGACCCCGGCATCCGCGAGGGCGAGGAGCTCCTCGAGGCGATGTGCGGGCGGGCCGCTCGCGACATAGCTGAAGAAGGTGTGCCACCGCCCCGGCAGCGACTGCGTGCGCGAGCGCTCGTTCCACCGCGCCGCGGGGATCTCGGCAAGCGCGAGGAACGACAGCAAGGCGGCCAGGAAGACGCCCTGCGCGGCACTGCGCTTCGGCGACGTGCGCAGATGCAGGTCGGTGACGATGTGGGCGCGCACGCGGTCGTGCGCGTCCTCGCGATCGGTGAAGGTCTTCGCGGCCAGCGGGCGGTCGAGCGACGCGACGTCGAACCGGTCGAGCGGGTCGGGCACCGCCGCCGCGATCGCCTCCAGAAGCGCCGGGTCGTCCCACGCGTGCGACTGCAGCACCGCACGGAAGGTCGGCCAGTCGCCTACGACACGGTCGGGGTGGCCCGTGAACAGCTCGCGGTAGTGGCCGTGCAGCAGCTCGCCCGCGATGAGCGGCCAGACATCGGCCTCGAAGTCGATGAGACCGGGGCGGGCCACCAGCTCGGCGATCGCCGCGGGCGTCAGCACCTCGCGCTGCGGCGCGTCGCCCTGTATCGCCGACGACACCTTGGAACGGTAGGGCACACCCCGGCGCGACCCGAGATGCAGGCGGGGCTCACGCCCCGAGGCGACGTACCGCAGGGCGCCGCCGTCGTCGACGAAGCGTCCGCCACGGCCCTGAGTGAGCAGCACGACGAGGTCGACCGCGGCCAGCCCCATGCCCCGCACGATGACGTCGTCGCCGGCTCCGAGATGGGAGAGGTCGGCATCGGCGGTGAAAGCCGGCGGCACGTACTGCAGTTGTCCGTGGCGGGCTCCCGCGATGAGGTCGGCGGTGATGGCGTCCGGTTCGCGACCGGTGTGACCCAGCGCGAACACGACGCCGTCTGCCTCGAGCTCGAGGCCGCTCGACAGGATCACGCGATTCTCCGGGCTCACGCTCGCGACGGTGTCGGGCCGCCAGCGCACCGTGACGCCGGTCGGCGCCTCGGCGACCGTGCGTCGGTAGAACCACTCCAGGTAGTAGCTGTGCAGCCGCCGCGTGGGAAAGCTGTCGCCGCGCAGCCCGCGTGCCTCGGCCGCGGCGACCTCGTCGTCGATCTCGATGCCCCGGCCGGTCGCGGTCAGCTCGCCGCTGCGCCAGAGCTCGGCCCACTCGATGAGCGAGGGCCCCGGGCGGATCGGGCCGTCGATCGTGCAGCTGTCGTCGGTGAAGACCGTCACGTCGCGCGCCATCGAATTGAGCTTCAGCAGCGGCGATTGCGCTCGCCGCCAGATCCGGCCGGCACCGGGGGGATGCGGGTCGATCAGCTCGACGTGCAGCCGCGGTGCACCGACGGTACGAGCGTCCGCCGTGCCCGCCGCGGCGCCGAACCGCGCGATGATCCGCTCGAGGAGCATGATCGCGCGCGGGCCGGCGCCCACGAAGACGAGCCGGTGGACGCTCACGCCGGTACGGATGCGGGGGCCGGAACCGCGGCCGGCAGCCCGAGCAGGTCGCGCAGCGTCGCACTCTCGCCGTACGAGTCGCGGTACGACCCGCGCTCCTGCAGGAGGGGGACGATGCGGGTGGCGAACTCGTCGAGCCCGTTCGGCGTCAGATGGCCGACGACGGTGAAGCCGTCGGTCGCCCGCTCCTGCACGTAGCGGTCGATCTCGCCCGCGATGTGCTCGGGCGTGCCGACGAACGTGTGCTTCGCCGTCAGCCGGATGACGAGCTCGCGCACGCTCAGACCCTCCGCCGCGGACAGGTCGCGCAACGAGGCGATGCGCGCTTGCACGGCCTTGTGGCGGTTGGCCCAGCCGCGTGCCGTCTCCGACCCGGTGTCGGGTTCGACGTCGGGCAGCGGGCCGTCGGGGTCGTAGCCGCTGAGGTCGCGACCCCAGACCTGCTCGAGGTAGGTCAGTGCCTGCTCGGGCCGCACCTGCTGAAGCGCGATCTCGCGCGACCGCTCGCGCGCCTCGGCATCCGTGTCGCCGATGACGAACGTCGCGGCGGGCAGGATCTTCAGCGAGTCCTCGTCACGACCCCAGGCGGCCAGGCGGCCCTTGACGTCGTCGTAGAACACGCGGGCCGCGTCGAAGTCCTGATGCAGCGAGAAGATCACCTCGGCGTGCTCGGCTCCGAAGTCGCGCCCGTCGGCGGAGTCGCCGGCCTGCACGATCACCGGGCGCCCCTGCGGCGAGCGGGGAACATCGAAGAGGGCGTCGACGTCGAACTGCGGACCCGCGTGGCGGATGCGGTGGGGCAGCGCCTCGTCCTCGTCCCATGAGTCCCAGAGCTTCTTCGACAGGGCGGCGAACTCCTTCGCGCGCTCGTAGCGGTCGGCGTGGTCGAGGAACCCGCCGCGGCGGAAGTTCGCGCCGTGGAACGCGTCGGAGCTCGTCACGGCGTTCCACCCGGCGCGGCCGCCGGACAGGTGGTCGAGCGTCGCGAGCTGACGGGCGAGCTCGTACGGCTCGTTGAACGTCGTGCTCAGGGTGCCGACGAGACCCACGTGGTCGGTGACCGCCGTGAGCGCCGCGAGGACGGCGAGGGTGTTGGGGCGGCCGAGCACGTCGAGCTCGTGCACGCGGCCCTTGTGTTCGCGCAGCCGCAGGCCCTCGGCGAGGAACACGTAGTCGAAGAAGCCGCGCTCGGCGGTGCGGGCGAAGTACTCGAAGGCCGCGAAGTCGATCTGGCTGCCCGACGTGGGATCGGTCCAGACGGTCGTGCTGTTCACGCCGGGGAAGTGTGCGGCCAGGTGGATCTGGCGGGGTGAACGGCTCACAGGGCGACCTTCTCTCGTGCCGGCGCGGAGTCTTGCGCGGGAGCGGCGTACCTGCTCGCGGGACGCGGCAGGCCGAGTCGGCCGCGCAGGGTAGCGGCGTCGTCGTCTTGCAGCACGCGAGTCGCGCGCAGCAGCGGGGTGAGCCGCTCGGCGATCGCGACGACGTCGTCGGGCTGACGTGCGGGACGCAGCCGCACGCCGTCGATCCCGGTCTCGGCGAGGGCGCGGATGTGCTCGGCGACCTCGGTCGGCGTCCCGGCGATGATCCGCGCGTCGGAGCGGAACTCGGCCCCGGCCAGGCCGTCGAGCCGCGCGAGCGCTTCGCGTGCGGCGGACGATGTCTCCTCGATCAGCACGATCACGTCGGCGAACACGCGCAGTCGCTCGGGAGAGCGGCGCAGCTCGGCGGCGGCGCCGTCGAGCTCGGCGAGGATCCCGGTGGCCGCGGCCTCGTCGTGGGGCGTGACGAACACGACATCGGCGTGCTCGGCAGCCAGTCGGAAGGGCACAGTCTGGTGCGCGAGCACCGAGATGATCGGGCGGCCCTGGGGCGAGCGGGGCACGATCGACGCGCCGGTGATCGAGAAGAACTCACCGGCGAAGTCGATGTTGTGGATGCGGTCGGCGTCGACGAATCGGCCGCTCGCGGCATCCCGGATGATCGCGTCGTCCTGCCACGAGTCCCACAGGCGTCCGATCGCGTCGGCGACCTCGCCCGCCTCGCGGAACCCGGTCTCGAGGTCGATCTCGTCGCGGCGCCCGAAGTTCGCCCGCTCGGCTGCCGACCCCCCGACGACGAGGCGGACGCCCGCGCGGCCGCGGCTGGCGAAGTCGAGCGTCTGGATGCCGGTGGCCACATGGAACGGCTCGGTGTGCGTCGTCGTGACCGTCGGGATCAGGCCGATCCGGTGGGTGAGCGGCGCGAGCGCAGCGGCCAGCAGAACCGCATCGACGCGGCCGTGCAGGCGCTGCGGGTCGGGGGCGTCGGCGTTCTCGGAGCGATCGGTCAGGGTGAGCGCGTCTTCGATGGTCGCGAAGGTGACGCCCGCCCGGTCGAGGACGCGTACCTGCTCGGTCCAGTGACGCGGTGTGGTGAGCTCGCGTGGCGAGAGGCCCGCGGCGCGCCACGCGGCGGGGTGCCAGCCGGCCCGCTCGAGAGCGACGGCGAGAAGGATGCGGTGAGACATGAGCCCACTGTCGACCTCACCCTCGGCGCTGCCAAGGGCGCGCGTCATCCGGCGACACCTGTCGTAACCGGAGTTCGCGGCGGGAGCCCGGGTCAGGCGCTGCGGAGCCGATATCGCGTCGCCACGGCCCCGGAGCGGAACGCCGTGCGGTCCACGGGGTCGAGTTCGATCTGCCGGTCCAAGCCGGCGAGCAGGGTCGGTCCGCGCCCCGCGACGACGGGATGCACGAGGAACTCGAACTCGTCGATGAGGCCGAGGTTCGCCAGGGCGGTCGGCAGGGTCACGCCGCCGACCCACAGCCCGGTGCCCGGCTCGGCCTTCAACGCGCGGACGGCTGTCTCGAGGTCGCCCGAGATCAGCTCGGCGTTCCAGTCGGGGTCCGCGAGAGTCGACGACACGACGAACTTCCGCGCGCCGTCGATGGCCTCGGCGAACCTGACCTCGGCGTCATCCATCCAGGCGGGCCACTCGCCCGAAGGCGGCCGCCGCCAGGCCGCCGCCATCATCGCGTACGTCACCCGCCCGAGCAGCAGCGCGTCGACGCCGGCCATCTGCGCTGTCCAGAAATCCATCGATTCCTCGTCGGGCGGCAGGCCCGCCTCGTGGTGGCAGCAGCCGTCGAGCGTCACGTTGATCGAATACCGGAGAGGTCTCATGTCGCATCCCGCCTGCGGCGGATGACGCCGCGACGCCAGTCTGAACCTGCGGGCATCGATATGCGAGGAGTCCAGGCCAAAAGCACGGCGAAGACGACGCGCGTCGCGAGCAGGACCGACCAGATGGCCTCCGCCGAGCCGGAACGCGTGACGGCGAGCAGCGTCAACCCGGGGCCGGCCACCGCCCCGTAAGCGATCCCGAGGGCGGGCAGCCCGGCCGCCGTCGACAGCGCGATCTTCCGGTAGGAGTAGAGAACGCCTGCCCACGGTTCGATGAGCAGCTGCACGGCCATCATCGCTATGAGCAGCCAGCCGAGCTGGTCGAAGACCGGTAGGGCGAGGCGCGAGATCGCGAGCGCCACCGCGATCGCCGCGAGCAGGACGAAGCAGTTCGTCTGGACCGTCGACAGACGCATGGCGTCCTCGCGCTCGCGCCCGCGCTCGGCGATGACGAATCGCGCCCCGACCACGCCGAACTGCTTCAACGGGACGATGACCGAGCGCATCACCGCCACCGAGAGCGCGACGACAGCGCCGTCTGCGGGGGAGTGCGCTGTGGCCACCAGGATCGCCGCGGTGAAGGTGACCAGGAAGACCAACCCGTCGACCGACGCAGCAGCACGCTCGCCGAGCGAGCGGACCACCGCGACGGGGTGCGCGAGAGCGTCTCGCCTCGCCGCTGCGAACATGGGCCACGAGATCATGTCCGCCCGCGCGAGCTGGGATCCTCGTACCAGCGCTCCCAGGATCGACGCGACCGACGTCGTGGCCCCCACCGCCGCGACGGCAGCAAGCGGTGAGACGCCGAGCACGACGACGACCGCCGCGACGGCCGCTTTCACGAGCGTCCCGGTGACCGCGGTGATCAGGTTCGTGCCATCGCGGTGCAGCGCCTGGAACGCGCCGTTGAAGACGAAGCCGATCGGCGTGAGCACCGTCGCCGGGATGGTGGCGATCCAGTACGCGGCGAAGAACCCGCCCGCGTCCGAGCGGGAGAGCACCGGGCTGAGCAAGGCGATCGCGATCGATGCGAGCAGCAGGAGCATCGCTGCCCCGACGGAACCCGTCAGCTCGCCCTGGAGGGAGCGTCCCGCCGTGCGTGCACGAATGGTGGTGACCACGAAACCGGATGCCACGACCGTCACGATCGCGGCGGTCGAGCCGCCCAGCCCGATCGCCGCCTGCACGTCGTCGGAGTAGGCCGTCGCCATGATCAGCAGGATGACGACGCTGCCGATCCCCGGCAGGAACATCGCGGATGCCGCCAGAGCGGCCCGCCCCAGATAGTCGCGCCTCATGATGGGGCTCCTGTCCACGCCTCGATCGAGGCGGCCACCCGATCCGAGGCATCGAGACGCAGGGCGTTGAGGAGTGGGTACTCCTTCCAGCCGTGGTCCCCCAGCGCGGGCTCGGGGACGGAGCCCCGCCGGACTGTGATCGCGAAACTGTTCGACGTGTACATCACCTCCGCCTCGAGACGCTCGAGTGCGCGTCGCAGCCGATGGTGCAGCTTCCGCTGGCGTGTACCCACGTCGTGGGCGCGACGGCGAAGGTTGTCGCCATCGATGAATGCGTCCCAGACGGCGCACTGGAACACATCGAGCTCCATCGGGTTCGGCATGACGTGCGGTCCGGGTCCGCCATCGAGCAGAACGCCGAGACGGATGCCGGCCAGGCCCAGCGATTTCGACGCGCTGACGATCACCGGCGCGTCGGTCAGGCGCAGCAGGGGTGCGAGCCCGGCGACGCCGTCGGGGTCGAGAAGCGAGAATGTCGCGTCGACAACGGCTTGGGCGCCCCTTCCCGCCAGCGCCCGGAGGAGATCGCCGGCATCCGCCGTCGCGATCGGCGACGACGGCGTTGTGATGACGACGAGGTCGCCGCGGCGCGACCCCGCGAGATCGTCGAGGTCGGCGTACGTGAGGAGCGGGATGCGGCAGGATGACGCGACGCGAGCGAATCCCGGGTACCCGTGCGCCGGGACCCACAGTCGTTCGGGCGCCCGGTGCTCGATCAGGCATTTCAGCGCGGCTTCCGCGCCGCGGTGGAGCGACCCGCGCCGGTCGCCCCCGGGGTCGAGCCTGAGACGCTCCGCGAAGTCTCGGGCTGCTTGCCGTCCGTCGAGGCCGACGTAGGTGTTCCAGCGCGAGAGGCGCACCCGCTCGAGGACCTCGGCTTTCCAGGCGACATCGACATCACGGTCGTGCGTTGCGAACGACACCCGCGAGGGCGGGCTCAGCGCGTAGTCCCGATTCACGCGGCCAGGAGCATCTCGAGATCGTCGTGCGCGAGGATGCGCCATGGCGAGTCCGGCGGCAGTGCTGCCTCGGGCTGAGCGGATGCCGCGACTGCGTTGATCTCGTCGAGCGTCATTCCGAGCTCGGAACGCAGGAACCCGACCACTGTCCAGTGCTCCGCACGCTCCGGATCGAAAGGCCCGAAGCTGTGCACGTAGTCAGGGACCCAGCGGAGGAACTCGGCGACGAACTCCCGCTCTCCCGTCCGCGCGGCGTATGCGTCCGGCGTGATCGAGGCGTGGTGAACGTACCTGCCACCCGGCAGGGCTTCGCACAGGGCGAAATACGGGCCCGTCTGCACGATGAGCTCGTGCCAGACCTCGTCGACTTCCGGAGTGACGACTATTCGTCGCCCGCTGGTGCCCGACATGATCGCGAGGTATTTCAGGCACTCGATGATATGTCGGTCGGTGCAGGCCAGTCCTTTTTCGTCGACACGGCTGCGAACCGTCTCGACGTAGTTCCTCGTGAGCATGAGTCGCCTCTCCTTCATTTGCGGCACGGAGGGCGGCGGGTGCGCTCTCGGTCCGCCCCGCCGCCCGGTGTGATCACTTCGGTTCGTCGATCACTGCGCAGCAGTCCATGTGGACCTGCTTCAGCTGATCCAGGTGTCGCGCTTCGATGAGGTCAGCGATGGCATCCATGCTCGCTCCTTTCTGCCGATATCCGGCCTCGGAGTTTTCGGAATAAGACGCACATTTTGCGCCCCGTGGTGCGGGAATTTACCGGCGTCGGGATATGCACTCAATGGGCCACTGGTGTTCTCGGCCACTTTTGGCGAGTTTTCATCGTCGGTGGCGCCCGCTAGCGTCAGATGGATGGATCTCCAGCGCGCCGCAGACCTCGCCATCGCCCTCGCCCGGGAGGTCGGTGACTTCGCCGTCGCAGAGCGGGCGACCGCCCGCGTCCACGCGAAGGGCGACGGCGCCGACCTGGTGACGCACGTCGATCGCGAGGCCGAGCGCCGGATCGCCGCGGCCCTCCGTCGCGAGTACCCGGATCACGCGATCCTCGGCGAGGAAGGCGGCGAGCAGGGCGCGGAAGGCAGCGAGTGGCGCTGGCTGATCGACCCGCTCGACGGCACGCACAACTACGTGCTGGGACTCGACGTGTACGGCGTCTGCATCACGCTCTGCCACCACGAGCGACCGGTCATGGCTGTCGTGCACGATTCACCGCGCCACCGCACCTTCTGGGCCATCGAGGGCCGCGGGGCGTTCGTCGCCGACGCTGCACCCGACGCCGGAGCCGCCGCCGACCGCCTCCGCGTCGACGCGGAGGGCGCGCTCGCTCACGCGACCGTCGCCTTCACGCAGGGTTACGGCGTCGGTCATGACGACCCGCGCCGCAACCAGCTGTTCGACCGCCTCGAGCGCCGCACGAAGCGGGTGCTGCGCAGCTGGGCGCCGTCGTCCGACTGGGCGCTGCTCGTGACGGGCGGGCTCGGCGCCCTCGTGGCCTACCGCAACGAGATCTGGGACCTCGTCGGCGGCGCGCTCATCGCGACCGAGGCGGGCGCGGCATCCTGGACCTCCGCAGACGGCGACCTGGTCATCGTCGGCCGACCGGATGTCGTCACAGCGCTGCACGAGCTCGTCACTCGCTGACCGGCACGACGATCGGCAGTTCGCGGACGGGCACGAGCACGATGTCCTGCACCTTCCAGTCGAGCTCGACGCAGCCTTCGCGGGCAGCCTCCAGCTCGTCGAGGCTCGGCATGCGCCCGTCGCGCGGCACGACGAACGACTCGACGTGGAACACGTGCCCCTCGTCGCGCACCCGGCTGCCGACAGCCGACACCCAGGGCAGACCTGCGAGGTACGCGTCGATCTCGCCCGCGAGCGGATGGGGCTCGGCCTCGTCGAACGTCGTGGCGCGCGCGTCCATGAGATCGACGATCGCGGCCCGCAGGTTCTTCAGTCCGTCGCGCAGGATGCCCGACGCGATGAACAGCGCCGCCGCCGCGTCGAGCCACCACAACCCGAGCCCGATGCCGGTGACGCCGACGATCGAGCCGACGGCCGTCATCCAGTCGGCTTTGTTCATGTCGGCATCCGCGTAGAGCACCTTGTTGTGCAGCTCACGCGCCAGCTTGAGCTTCGCGCGCCCGAGGAGGACGGGCGGCACGGCGGTCATCGCCATGACGCCGATCATGAGCCACCCGAGCCAGATCGACGCGCCGAACAGCTCGACCGTCCCGATCGTCGGGTGTTCGCCGCTCAGCAGCCCGATCCCCGACTCGACGATCAGGTAGGTGCCCATCGTGGTCAGGGCCACGGCCGCGACCAGGTGGCCGACCCCGACCGAGCGGTGATAGCCGTACGGATGCTGGAGCGTCGGCCGTCGACGGTTGACCCGGATAGCGATGAGGAACGCCAGCGGCGGGATGAACGACAGCAGGTCCTCGATCCACGCCGCCTTCATCGCCTGCGAATTGCCGAGCACGAGGAAGACGAGGGTCACCGTCACCGCGAGGAACCCGATGGTGATCCACTCGAGCCGCACCGCGCGGCGCAGCGCCTCGACCTGACGCTGCGGGAGCTCGGTCTGCCCGAAGCGCACCTCCGACCGGTTCACAGCTCGCCCGCCTTCGCCCGCTCCGAGAGGAACGTCTCGAGGCGCGAGAGGAACGCGTTCTCGCCGAGCGGCACGAGCATGACGACCTTGAGCGTGCTGCCGTCCTTCGCCGTCGCTTCGGCGTAGGGGCGGGTGACCCCCGCCTTGTCGGTCCACGGCGTCTGGTCGGTGATGCCGCCGGCGATGAGGTCGAGCCCGCCGTTCTCGAGCTCGCGCACCAGAGCCTCCTCCGACCCGACGGTCCATTCCACGTCGGCGTCGAGTGACTCGGCGAAGGCCCGGATCGCGTCCGGCTCGCTGCCCTGCGGCTCGTCGCCGTCGACCTGCACCCACTCGCCGTCGGGGGAGACCCCGGCCCGCAGTGTGCCGCCCTCGACCGAGGCGAGCGTGCCCGACGGGTCGGTCGGGATCGACAGCCCGCACCCCGCGAGCGCGAACGACGATGTCAGCAGCAACAGGACCGCGCCGACCGCTGCGGCGAGCCGGTGGTGCATGAGACCCTCCTCCTTGCGTGTCTGATCGATACATCCGATCTGCGCCATCACCCTGGCGCGCGCGCCGCGATCTCCGTAAGGGGGTTGCGTCCGTGTCGATAGGATGGGGTGCAATCCCTCCTCGACAGAAAGGGAGATCCGCATGCCGGGAATCGTCATCGTCGGCGTCCAGTGGGGCGACGAGGGCAAGGGCAAGGCCACCGACCTGTTGGGCGACCGCACCGACTGGGTCGTCAAGTTCAACGGCGGCAACAACGCCGGGCACACCGTCGTCATCGGTGACGAGAAGTACGCCCTGCACCTGCTGCCGAGCGGCATCCTCTCGCCGGGCGTCAACGCCGTCATCGGCAACGGCGTCGTCGTCGACCTCGAGGTGCTGTTCGCCGAGCTCGAGGCGCTGTCGGCGCGCGGGCTCGACATCTCGCGCCTCAAGGTCAGCGCCAACGCGCACCTGATCACGCAGTATCACCGCACGCTCGACAAGGTGACCGAGCGCTTCCTCGGCAAGCGTCAGATCGGCACCACCGGCCGCGGCATCGGGCCGGCCTACGCCGACAAGATCAACCGCGTCGGCATCCGCGTGCAGGACCTCTTCGACGAGAACATCCTGCGGCAGAAGGTCGAGGGCGCCCTCGACCAGAAGAACCACCTGCTGGTCAAGGTCTTCAACCGTCGCGCGATCACCGCCGATGAGATCGTCGAAGACCTGCTCTCGTACGCCGATCGCCTGCGTCCGATGGTCTGCGATACTGGCCTGCTGCTGAGTGAGGCGCTCGACAACGGCGACGTGGTCGTCTTCGAGGGCGGCCAGGCCACCATGCTCGACGTCGACCACGGCACGTACCCCTTCGTCACGTCGTCGTCGGCCACCGCCGGTGGCGCCGCAACCGGATCGGGCGTCGGCCCCAACCGCCTCGACCGTATCGTCGGCATCGTCAAGGCATACACGACGCGCGTCGGCTCGGGTCCGTTCCCGACCGAGCTGTTCGACGAGAACGGCGACTTCCTCCGCTCGCGCGGGTTCGAGTTCGGCACGACGACCGGCCGTCCCCGCCGGGTCGGCTGGTACGACGCCCCGATCACCCGCTACGCCACGCGGATCAACGGCATCACCGACCTCGTGCTCACCAAGCTCGACATCCTCACGGGGCTCGACCGCATCCCGGTCTGCGTCGCGTACGACGTCGACGGCGAGCGGTTCGACGAGGTTCCGGTCAACCAGTCCGACTTCCACCACGCCAAGCCGATCCTCGAGTACTTCCCCGGCTGGAAGGAGGACATCTCGACGGCGCGCACGTTCGACGACCTCCCCACCGCGGCCCAGGAGTACGTGCTGGCCCTCGAGAAGATGAGCGGCACCCGCATCTCGGTGATCGGTGTCGGGCCCGCCCGCGACGCCGTCATCGTCCGCCACGACCTCGTCGACTGACGTGCGGCTGCTGCTCGGCGGCTACACCGCCGACATGGGCGGCGAAGCCGCCGGCATCGGGCTGCTGCACGCCGGCGATCCCGACGGTGCCACCGCGGACGGTCAGCTCTCGCTGCGGCCCGAGGTCGTCGCCGCGTCGTCGCCGTCGTGGGTGGCCCGCCACCCGCGCCTCGACGTCGTCTACGCGGCTCTCGAGTTCCGTGGCGAGGTGCAGGCCTACCGGCGCACCGGCCTCGACGCGTGGACGCCGCTCGGCCGCCCCGTCGCGGCGGGCGAGGCGGTGTGCCACGTAGCCGTCGCCCCCGACGGAGCATCGCTCGTCGCGAGCTGCTGGAGCGACGGCCGCGTCGTCCGCATGAGCGTCGACGCCGCCGGCATCCCGTCAGCGCCCGTGATCGCGCCCGCCGCCGTCGACCCGTATGGGCCCGACGCACCGGCCGAGCCCACGGTGGACGACATCGACCTGGCCGCCGCTGCGCGGGCGCTCCGAGAGGCGGCCGGTCCCGAGTTCGCCCATCTGGTGCCCGGCTCCGACGCGCCCGCCGCGCCGCATCCCGGTCCCGATCAGGATGCCGAAGCCCCGCGTCCGTCGCGATCTCACCAGGCGCGGTACCTGCCGGGCGGCCTCATCGTCACGACCGACATGGGCCTCGACCTCCTGCGTTTCTGGCGTGACAGCCCGCGCGGGCTCCGGCTCGTCGAGCAGGTCGCCCTGCCGCTGGGCAGCGGGCCGCGCCACACGCTCTGGCACCCGAGCGGCCACCTGTACGTGCTCACGGAACTCTCGCGCGAGGTGTTCGTGCTCGGTGCCGACCGTGAGGGGCGATGGCGGATGCTATCGGCGACCGGCCTTCTCGGCGCTCTCGACGACGACACCGCCGCGGAGATCGCCATGACGCCGGACGGCGAGGCCATCTATGCCGGTGTCCGTGGCAGCAACACCCTCGGTGTGCTGCGCGTGCGCGACGCCGGCGACCGGCTCGAGCAGCTCGCGCTCGTCGATGCGGGCGTCGACTGGCCGCGCCACCACGTCGTCGTGCGCGACACCCTGCTCGTCGCCGGGCAGCTCTCGAGCGAGGTCGTGTCGATGACACGTGACCCCCGGACCGGCGTGCCCGGTCGCGTGCGCCACCGCGTGACAGCGCCGAGCCCGACCTGCATCCTGCCGGTCGCGTGATCGCGTGCCCCGCCGCGGGGCTCAGTGGGGCAGCTTCTTGGCGTCCTGACGCGGGATGACGATCTGGTTGATGATCAGCAGGATCGACGCGGTGACGGGGATCGCGACGAGGGCGCCGAGCAGGCCGAGCAGCGTGCCGCCGACCAGCGCGCCGATGACGACGAGTGAGCCGGGCACCGAGACCGTGCGGTTCATGACCCGCGGCGTCAGGACGTATGCCTCGACCTGCATGTAGAGGAGATACACGGCTGCGAAGATGATCGCCTGCACCGGCGCAGTCGGATTCGTCAACAGGGTGATGACGGAGGCGCCCACCCAGAAGATCACCGTTCCGACGAGGGGGATCAGGGTGATCGCGAAAGCGAGCACGGCCATGAGGGCCGCGAACGGGACGCCGAGGATGGTGAGCACGATGAAGGCGAACGTCGCGTTCATGAGCGCGAGCACGACCATGCCCGACAGGTAACCGCCGATCGACTCGGTGATCTGGCGGGTCATGTCGGCGACCGTGGCCCGTGACCGGGCCGGCGAGATGCGCACGAGCGCGTTCTTCATGCGGGGCAGCGACGCGAGGAAGTACAGGCTCAGCACGAGCACGATGATCGAGCCCGAGATAGCGGTCACCACGTTGACGCCGACCTGCAGCAGGCCGCCGCCGATCGCGGCGATGTTGGAGGGGTTGGTGACGAAGCTCTGCACCTCATTGATCACGTCGCTCAGGCTGTCGCCGAAGGTGTCTTCGGCCCATCGGACCGTCTCGCTCTTCAGCACATCGTTGACAATGTTCGGCACGTCCTTCGCGAACTGCTCGACCTGGCGCACGACCGGCGGCAGGACGACCCACAGGATGCCGGCGATGATGAGCGCGAGCGCGGCGAACGTGATCACGATGCCCCACGCTCGCGGGATGCCGCGGCGCACGAGGAATCGCACGACCGGGTCGAGCGCGAGGGCGACGAACAGGGCGATCGCGACGTAGATGAGGACCGTCGACAGGCTCGAGATCGCCAGGCCGAGCACGATCGCGGCGAGAGCGCCGAGCGCCAGGAAGAAGCCCGCGGCGAACGGGCGGGAGAGCGCGCCCCAGATGGGCTGGTCGCGTGTGGCCTGCTCGGAGACGGGGACGGTGGGGTCCGCGGGCGCGGGGCCGGTCGAGCGAGGCTTCGTCATGGTCACACTCTAGAGGCGGGGTCGGCGCTCCGTGAGGGGCGGGGCGGAGGCCGTCGAGCAGATAGGGTCGGCGGGGGAGGAGCCACCATGACCGACGCCACGACCGAACTCCATCGCCTGCGCGCGAGCATCGACAACATCGACGCCGCGCTCGTCTTCATGCTGGCCGAACGGTTCCGCTGCACGAAGCAGGTCGGCGAGCTCAAGGCGACGCACGGCATGCCGGCCTCCGATCCTGGTCGGGAGGAGCGGCAGATCGCCCGGCTGCGTCGTCTCGCCGAGGAGGCGGATCTCGACCCCGAGTTCGCTCAGAAGTGGTTCGGGTTCGTGGTCGCCGAGGTGATCCGCCACCACCGCATCGCGGCCGAGGACATCGCCGACTGAGTCTCAGTCGCCGGGAGCCGCGAGCTGCCGGATCGATTGCTCGATCGCCGCGCGCTGAACCGCGTCGAAGTCGAGGAACCCCGTCGCCCGGCTCACCCACAGCCCCAGTGCCGCTGCCACGGCGGTCAGCTGCGCGGGTGTGGCGTCGTCCGGCTGCAGCCAGTGCGCCCGGATGCGATGCCATTCGTCGTGCATCCGCCGCCCGCCGATGGTCTCGACCGCGAGGCGCAGCTCGGCCGGTGTGGCGTCTCCTTCGAGCATGCCGGCCACGAACGCGGCGAATCTGTGCGGGGGATCGTCGGGTTCGTCGGCCGCATGGGATGCCGCCGCCTCGGCCCAGCCGTCGATCAACCGGCCCGCGACAGCCTCGAGGATCAGCTGCCGCGTCGCGAAGTGATAGACGATGCCGCTCTTGGTGAGACCGGTCTGCGCCGCCAGGTCGTCGTAGGTGACCGATTCGGCCCCGGAGGTCGCGAACAGCTCGACGGCCGCGTCGATGATGAGCTCGCGGTTACTCGGCCGCACGGGGTGCTCCACTCGCCGCGGTGTTACCGGCTCGCCACATCGCGAGCGGGCCGGCGCCGTCGGGCCAGGGCAGCCGCGTGAGCGGAACAAAGCCGTGCCGGCGGTACAGCGCGGTCGTGCGGTCGTTCGACGACTCAAGGTAGGAGGGAGAGCCCTGGGTGTCGATCAGCTCGAGCCGAGCTGCCAGCAGGGTTCCCCCGATGCCGCCGCCGACCGCGTCGGGCGCGACGCCGACCGCCTTGAGGTACCAGTGCGGGACGGCGGGCCGGTGGGAGTCGATCGCGTCGGACACGCGGAGGGCGCGCGCGAGGCCCCCGATCCCGATCGCTCGGGCGTACTCGGGCAGGGCGGCCGTGCGCATGCCGGTGTCGCCCGGACGCGACCACACGGCCACCCCGATGAGCGTCCCGGTATCGGGATCGCGAACGCCGTCCACGGTGCCGTTCTGCAACGGGCCGCCCAGCAGGATGGCGCGGAACAGGCGGTGGCGCGCTCGCTCGTCGTGCGCGCGCTCCTGCAGCAGCGCGCGCGTGGGGGCATCGTTCGCGAACGCGCGGGTCAGCAGGTCCGCCGCCACGTCGATCTCTCCGCGGGTGACAGGGGTGACGGTGCGGGACGTCGTACGGGTCATGCCGTAACTGTACGTGCACTGCACATACAGTTGTCTGTGAGTCGACTGTCCATTCGGGCGCGTGCGCGCGCGTTTATCCGAATGGCCGGTCAGCGGTCAAATCCTCGGTTCGATTTGCGACCTCCCTGTGAACGTGAAACGTTGGATCAGGCCCTCCGCGGGCCACTACCCGACCAGTCCGCGGTCGCTGGTGGCAATCTCCTGAGGTTCCAGACCGGCGAGCGTATGGTCGGCGGCCTGTGCTCGTGGGTCCGACATCCGCAGCCGAGACGCCGTCGCGAGACGCGCCGAGAGGTCGCCACCCGGGCGTAACCGATGCAGCCTGCACCGGCTGCCGAGGTGACCTGTGACCAGTCCGTCTTCTTCGGGGGAAAAGACGTCCCCCGCTCTCGAAGCCAAGAATCTGTACAAGGTCTTCGGGCGCAACCCGAAGTCCGTCGTCGAGAAGCTGCGGGCCGGCGCCCAGCGCAACGAGATCTCCGACGCCGGGACCGCCGCCGTCATCGACGCCTCCTTCACCGTCCAGCCCGGCGAGATCTTCGTCATCATGGGCCTGTCCGGCTCGGGGAAGTCGACCCTCATCCGCATGCTCAACGGCCTGCACGACGCCACCGCAGGAACGATCACCGTGAAGGGCGACTCGATCACCGATGTCGCGCCCGCCCGGTTGCGCAGCATCCGTCGCGAGTGCATCGCGATGGTCTTCCAGCACTTCGCCCTGCTCCCGCACCGGACCGTCGCCGCCAACGTCGCCTACCCGCTCGAGCTTCGCGGCGTCGGCAAGGTCGAGCGCCTCGCGAAGGCCGAGGAGATCCTCGCCCTCGTCGGGCTCGAAGGCTGGGGCGACAAGCTGCCGTCGGCGCTCTCCGGCGGAATGCAGCAGCGCGTCGGCATCGCCCGCGCGCTCGCCGCCGACAGCGACATCCTGCTCATGGACGAGGCCTTCAGCGCGCTCGACCCGCTCATCCGGCGCGAGATGCAGGAGCAGCTGCTCGAACTGCAGCAGAAGCTGCAGAAGACGATCATCTTCATCACGCACGACCTCAACGAGGCCATGTTCCTCGGCGACCGCATCGCGGTCATGCGCGACGGCCGCATCGTGCAGATCGGCACGCCCGAAGACATCCTCACCGACCCGGCGAACGACTACGTCGAGCAGTTCGTGCAAGACGTCGACCGCGCCCGCGTCCTCACGGCCGCGAACGTCATGGAGCGGCCGCGCCCCGTCGTCGCCGAATCCGCCGGTCCTCGCGTGGCCCTCAAACAGATGCGGGATGCCTTCATGTCGGCGGCCTACGTCGTCGGGCGCGACCGCAAACTGCTCGGTGTCGTCACCGACCGCGACGCCGTCAAGCTCGTCCGCCGCGGCGAGTCGGCGCTGTCTTCGGTCATCAAGCCCGCGCCGCAGACCGTCGGCCAGGACGAGGTGCTCATGAACCTCTTCGTCCCGGCCGTCGAGTCGCCGCTGCCGCTCGCCGTGACCGACGCGGAGGGGCGCCTCGTCGGCGTCATCCCCCGCATCACCCTGCTCGCCGCCCTCGGCCCCGGGCCCGGCGCGACGGAGGAGATCACGATCCCGCTGCAGCCGATGCCGCAGGCCGCGATCGATGAGGTGCTCGCGGAGGCGACCGCCGTCGACGGCGCCGCCCTCCAGAACGGGGAGGTGCGCTGATGGATGGGTTCCGCATTCCGCTCGGCCAGTGGGCCGAGGTCGCGGTCGACTGGATCCGCGACAACCTCTCCTGGCTGCTCGGCGCGGTCTCGACCGCGGTCGGCTGGCTGGTCGGCTCGCTCGCCGACCTGCTGCTGAGCGCACCGATCGTCGTCGTCATCGTCATCGCGGCGCTGCTGGGCTGGTTCCTGCGCTCGTGGAAGTTCGCGATCGGCACCGCGATCTCGTTCGCGATCATTCTCGGCGTCGGCCAGTGGGTCACCGCGATGCAGACGCTCGCACTCGTCGTCATCGCGACGCTCATCGCCGTCGTCATCGCCGTTCCGCTCGGCATCCTCGCTGCGCGCAGCGACCGCTTCAGCGCGATCATCAAGCCCGTCCTCGACCTGATGCAGGCGATGCCGGGGTTCGTCTACCTCATCCCCGCGATCGTGTTCTTCAGCATCGGCTTCGTGCCGGGTCTGGTCGCGACCGTCATCTTCGCGCTGCCGCCGGGCGTGCGTCTGACCGAGCTCGGCATCCGCAGCGTCGACTCCGAGACCGTCGAGGCCGGGCACGCGTTCGGCGCGACGCCAGGGCAGATCCTGCGGGGCGTGCAGCTGCCCCTCGCGATGCCGACGATCATGACGGGCGTCAACCAGGTGATCATGCTCGCGCTCTCGATGGCCGTCATCGCCGGTATCGCCGGTGCTCCCGGCCTCGGCAAGGAGATCGTCCAGGCGATGTCGACCGTCAACATCGGCACGGGTGTCGAGGCGGGCCTCAGCGTCGTCATTCTCGCGATCTACCTCGACCGCCTGACCTCGGCCCTCGGTGACATGAAGGGCCAGAAGGGCTCGATCCTCGGCGTGATCGGCCGCCGTCGCACCGCGGCCGCCGCCGCGACCGCCGCGGAGAAGCGCGAGCTCGCCCCGGCTGCGTGAGCCGCGGCATCCCGAACGTATCCTCCCTGCACCACCCATACGGAACGAATGAATCCATACGGAAGGCACACGATGAACAAGCGACACCTCACCGGGATCGTGGCGCTCGGCGCCGCGGCATCCCTGGCCCTCGCCGGCTGCGCGAGCGGTAACCAGGCCGAAGGCGGCTCTGGCGAGAGCGGCGACAGCAAGGGCACCATCACGCTGGGCTACCTGCCCTCGTGGACCGACGGCCTCAGCACGGCGTACCTGCTCGAGAACCAGCTCGAGCAGCTCGGCTACACCGTCGAGATGCAGGAGCTCACCGAGGCGGGCCCGCTCTACGCCGGTCTCGCGCAGGGCGACGTCGACATCTACCCGTCGGCCTGGCCCGAGCTCACCCACGCCTCGTACATGGAGCGCTACGGCGACCAGATCGACGACCTCGGCGCGTACTACGACAACGCCAAGCTCACGATCGCCGTGCCCGAGTACGTCGACATCACCTCAATCGAGGACCTGGCTGCGAACGCCGACCGCTTCGGCGGGCAGATCTACGGCATCGAGCCGGGCGCCGGGCTGACCAAGCAGACCCAGGAGTCGATGATCCCCGAGTACGGCCTCGACGGCACGTACGAGCTCGTCACCTCGTCGACCGCGGCGATGCTCACCGAGCTCGACACCGCGATCGCTGCGCAGCGCGACATCGTCGTGACCTCGTGGCGTCCGTTCTGGGCCAACGAGCGCTACGGTCTCAAGGACCTCGAAGACCCGCGCGGCGCGATGGGCGACACCGAGGCGCTGCACTTCCTCGCGACGTCCGGCTTCGCCGACGAGCACCCCGAGGCCGCCGAGCTGATCGGCAAGATCAAGCTCGACGACGAGCAGTACGCCGCGCTCGAGGACATGGTCGTGAATCAGTACGGCGAGGGCAAGGAAGCCGAGGCGATCACAGCCTGGCTCGAGGAGTACGGCAGCCAGGTCGACGGTCTGCAGACCAGCTGACCTCGTCTGAGTGACGACGAAACCCCCGGGAGCTGCTCCCGGGGGTTTCGTCACTCCGGCCGGTCGCCGCGCGACGGGCGGTCGCGCCGCATCCGGTTCCACATCTCGGTCGACCGGGTGATGGCGCGTTGCGCGTTGTCAAGGAGGTCTTGCGCGACCTCGGCCCAATCGGGCGAACGGTCGTCGGGCTCGGGAAGCTCGCGAGGCGTGCCCTGCCGCGCGGCGCGCTCCGCGGCGTCGAAGGCATGGGTAGCGCGCCGGACGGCTTCGCGATAGGCGCTGTAGTCGCCCGGAGCCATGCGAACCTCGCGCGAGGCCGGTCGCAGCCACGACGCCTGCTGGTGCTCGCGCAGGAAGAGGTCCATCGGCGGCCAGCGGGCGTCGAGCATCATCGGGAATCCGATGGCCTTCGCGGCATCGGTCTCGTAGTCCATCCACCGCGCCAGCAGTGCGTCGTGCTCGGCCATCAGCCGGGCCAGCGGCATCCGGTCGACCTCCTTGCGCGACGCGGGCATCATCGCGCGCGCGGCCTGTACGCCTGCGCGCCGCGCCTTCAGCTCGGCGACGGCGGCCCGTGCCTGGCGCTCGGCGATCTGCAGGCGACGACGGGCCTCGGGCACCGCACCCGCGGTCGCCCGGGGCGTCGCCTTCTCGGCCTGCGCGCGCATCAGCTCGGCGCGCGCGACCTTCAGCTGCGCGCGGGCATGGGTGACGCCCTGCTGCGCGCGGCGGAGGTCCAGCTGGGCGGCATCGAGCTCGAGGCGACGCTGCGACGGCCGTCCCCGGCGCAGGCCGGCCCAGCCGAGGGCGCCCGCGCTGGCTCCCGCCGGCGCGATCCACCACCACTCGGCCGCGAGGGCGAGGATCGGATCCACTTCTTCAGCCTACGCACCTCGACGCGCCGCGTCTTCGAGCCAGCTGGGGATACACCTGTCGGACTGGTGGTGCTGGTGTACGGTCGAACCCGCCGTGAGGCCGCACCAGCCCCACGGGTCCTACGGATGTATCAGCCGAAGAGCAGCGCGAAGACCGTCGAGCCGCCGCCCACGAGGATGAGCGAGACGATCGCGACCCACGCGGTCACGCGCAGGCGACGCGAGCGCCCGCGCGCGAAGCCGGCGTACTCGTCGTCCTCGCCCTGCGGCGTCAGGTCGCGCCCGCTCATGCCGCGCTCATGACGTCGGCACCTCGTCGACGATGTCGCCGAAGGCGGCGGGCAGGGTCGCGCGCGACGTGGCGCGGATCTCGGCGACGGGCACCGAGAACAGGCCCTGGATGTCGAGCACCGACTCGACGCCCTCGGCGGCATCCGTCACGCCGATGCGGATGACGGGGTAGTCGCGGCCCTCGCACAGGCCGCGGAACTTCACGTCCTCCTCGCGCGGCACCGAGACGATGACGCGGCCGGTCGACTCGCTGAACAGCGCGGTCGCGACATCGACGCCGTCGCGCTCGACGATCTCGCTGAGCCAGACGCGGGCGCCGACGCCGAAGCGGGTCGTCGCCTCGGCGAGGGCCTGGCCGAGGCCGCCGGTCGACAGGTCGTGCGCGGCCGAGATGAGTCCCTGCTGCGACGCGGCCTGGATGAGGCCGGCCAGACGCTTCTCGGCGGCGAGGTCGACCTTCGGGGGTCGTCCGCCGAGGTGGCCGTGGATCGTGTCGGCCCAGGCCGAGCCGTCGAGCTCCTCGGCGGTCGTGCCGAGCAGGTAGATGTTCTCGCCGGCATCCTGCCAGCCCGACGGGATGCGGCGGGCGACGTCGTCGACGATCCCGAGCACGCCCACGACGGGGGTCGGGAAGATCGGCTGGTCGCCGGTCTGGTTGTAGAACGAGACGTTGCCGCCCGTCACCGGCACGCCGAGCTCGAGGCACGCGTCGGAGAGCCCGTCGACGGCCTGGCCGAACTGCCACATGACCTCGGGGTTCTCGGGGCTTCCGAAGTTGAGGCAGTCGGTCACGGCGGTGGGCACGGCGCCCGTGACGGCGACGTTGCGGTACGCCTCGGCGAGGGCGAGCTGCGCGCCCGCGTACGGGTCGAGCTGGCAGTAGCGGCCGTTGCAGTCCGTCGCGATCGCGAAGCCGAGGCCCGACTCCTCGTCGACGCGGATCATGCCGGCGTCGTCGGGGAAGCTGAGCGCGGTGTTGCCGAGCACGTAGTAGTCGTACTGGTTGGTGATCCAGCTCGTGTCAGCGAGGTTCGGGCTGCCGACGAGCTGCAGGAACTGGTCGCGGAGCTCCTCGCCGTCGGTGGCGCGGGGGAGGGATGCCGCCGAGTCGGCCTGCAGGCCGTCGATCCAGGTCGGGTAGGCGACCGGGCGGTCGTAGACGGGACCGTCGACCGCGACGGTCGAGGGGTCGACGTCGACGATCTTCTCGCCGTGCCAGAAGATCTGCAGGCGGCCGTCGCCGGTCACCTCGCCGAGCACGCTCGTCTCGACATCCCACTTGCCGACGACGGCGAGGAACGCGTCGAGCTTCTCGGGAGCGACGATCGCCATCATGCGCTCCTGGCTCTCGCTCATGAGGATCTCCTCGGGCGTGAGCGAGGGGTCACGCAGCAGCACGTTCTCGAGGTCGACGCGCATGCCCGATCCGCCGTTGGCGGCGAGCTCGCTCGTGGCGCACGAGATGCCGGCCGCGCCAAGGTCCTGGATGGCCTCGACGAGCTCGCCCGCGTACAGCTCGAGGCAGCACTCGATGAGCACCTTCTCGGCGAACGGGTCGCCGACCTGCACGGCGGGGCGCTTGGTGGGTCCGCCGTCGGCGAAGGTGTCGGACGCGAGGATCGACGCGCCGCCGATGCCGTCGCCGCCCGTGCGGGCTCCGAACAGCACGACCTTGTTGCCGGCGCCGGTGGCGTTGGCCAGCTTGATGTCCTCGTGGCGCATGACGCCCACCGCGAGGGCGTTGACGAGCGGGTTGCCCTGGTAGACCGAGTCGAAGACCGTCTCGCCGCCGATGTTCGGCAGGCCCAGGCAGTTGCCGTAGAACGAGATGCCGCTGACGACGCCGTGCACGACGCGGGCGGTGTCGGGGTGGTCGATGGCGCCGAAGCGCAGCTGGTCCATGACGGCGACGGGCCGCGCGCCCATCGAGATGATGTCGCGGACGATGCCGCCGACACCCGTCGCGGCGCCCTGGAACGGCTCGATGTAGCTCGGGTGGTTGTGCGACTCGACCTTGAAGGTGACCGCCCAGCCCTCACCGACGTCGACGACGCCCGCGTTCTGGCCCATGCCGACCATGAGGCGGGTCTTCATCTCGTCGGAAACCTTCTGGCCGAACCGGCGCAGGTAGTTCTTGCTCGACTTGTAGGAGCAGTGCTCACTCCACATGACCGAGTACATCGCCAGCTCACCCGAGGTGGGGCGGCGGCCGAGGATCTCGCGGATCTTCGCGTACTCGTCGGGCTTGAGGCCCAGGGCTCCGTAGGGCTGATCACGCTCCGGAGTGGCGGTGGCGTTCTCGACGGTATCTGCGACAGGGGTGCTCACGCGGCTGGACTCCAGGACTCGGGATGCCGGACGCGATCAGTCTAGTTGGCGGGACGAACCGTCGAGTCGCCAGGAAATGCGGATGCGGGCGGTCCGGTATCCGCGCCTTCTGGCGAGTCGACGCTCAGGAGGGCGCGTTGTATGCGCCGAAGAGACCGGTGCCGTGCTCGACGAGGGCGTCGTACGCCTCGCCGTAGGTCGCGGGCAGCGTGCTGCCGGGGTCGAAGCGCGACGTCAGGAGCCCGAGCAGTCCGCGCGCGGGCGGGGTGAGCGGACGCTTGTGGTGCTTCTCGTCGGGGGCCTTGGTCGCGCCCTTCTCGGGATTGGGCGGCACGTACAGCGACTGCGGCTGCGGCCAGGTGTAGGGCTGGCGCGGCGTCGTGAGGTTGACGGCGTTGAAGATCGGGTTCGCGGTCTCGTCGCGGACGTTGAGCGGCCGCAGCCCGTGCAGCCGGCAGAGCGTGTTGATCACCGACCCGTGATGCATCTCGTCGTGGATGACCGTCCCGGCTGCGGTGTACGCGCTCACGACGATCGCCGGCACCCGCAGACCGAGGCGGTCGAACGTGAAGCCCATCTCGCCGGGTCCGCTCGCATCCGGCGGCGGCGCGGCCGGCGGCGCGACGTGGTCGAAGGTGCCGCCGTGCTCGTCGAAGGTGATGACGAGCGCCGTGTTCATGGCGTTCGAGCCGGAGGTCGACGCACTCGTGCGGATCGCGTCGTACACGTCCTGCGCGAGTTTGTCGCCGGCGCGGACGTCGCTGTCAGCGCTGTTGGTGATGCGGATGCGACTGCCGTCGGACAGCTCGAGCTCGCCCTCGCGAGTCGCGCCCCACGGCGGATGCATGTCGTTGTGATTGAAGACCATGCGCGGCTCGATGAACGCGTAATCGGGCAGCTCGCCGTTCGCGGCATCCACGTAGAACTGCTCCATGACGCGGAAGTTCGTCTTCCAGTACCGCTCGAGCACGGGCGCGTGGAGCATGCCGGTGAGCGAGACGAGTTGCGTCGCGTCGTAGTAGACGCGCCACGACAGGCCGGCGTCTTCGAGGCGGTTGAAGATCGTGGGTGCTGCGGGTGCGTTGATCCACTTGTCGTAGTTGTCGCCGGTGTGGTTGACGACGTAGCCGTGCGAGGTCGAGGCGTGGAAGAAGCTGCGGTTGCAGAAGGTCTGGGACGGCACGCCGGCGAACCAGCGGTCGTAGACGCCGAACTCACGGGCGAGGGTCGAGATCACCGGCAGCATCTCGGGCGAGAAGCCGCCCATCGCCGTGGCGTACTCGTCGGCGGTCGGCTCGCGCTTCTTCGCGAGGCGGTAGTTGACGATGTAGTCGTGCACGAACCCGTCGTTGCGGGGCGCGCTCCCCGCGGCGGGAGCGTTGTAGGGCGGCTGCAGCCCGTTGCGGGCGATGTCGGCGTTGGCGGGCGGGTCGATCGTCCCGAACAGCTGCGTGTTGACGTGCGGGTAGGTCTCGCCGGGGTCGGGCTGCGGCTGCTGCATGATGTGGTCGGTCGCGCCCGTGTAGACGTGCGCGGGCACGACGGTTCCGTCGGGGGCGGTGTTGGCGTAGTCGCCCTGCAGGATGCCGTCGAAGTCGGCCGCGCTCTTCTCGTCGGCCGTGTAGAGGTGGCCGAGCAGGTTGTCGAAGCTGCGGTTCTCGAACATGAGCACCACGACGTGGTCGAACCCGGCGACGCTCCGCGCCGCGAGGGGCGCGAACTCGGGCGGATGCGCGGTCATCGCTGCCGTCACGGCCGCGCCGGCCGAGCCTCCGACCGCGAGGCCTGCGGCTCCGAGGCCCGCGCGGCGCAGGAAGTCGCGGCGCGACGGGCGTCGGCTGGCCCAGGAGGCGTCCGTCTCGTCGCGATCGGCGTCGGTCACGGGTCCCCTCCCTCCCTGGGTGCTCGGCGATCAGGCTACCCTCACACCATGGAGGACGGCCTGCGTTTCGATCGGGGAGCCCGATACGGTGCGGCGATCGTCGCGGCGATGTTCGGCACCTATCTCGCCGTCGCGTCCGACTTCTCCGCGATCGTGCAGGCGCAGATGTACGCCGGCACTATCACGAACGACATGCCGTACGTCGACACGCTCCAGTTCGTGCTCGTCGTGGCGACCCTCGTCGCCGCGTTCGCCGTGCTCCCGACGTCGCCCATGCGCCGCGTGGGAGGTGTGACCCTCGCGTGCGTCGCGCTGTTCCTCTGGGCGACGTTCGGGCTGCTGCGCGGAGCCGGTCATCTCGCCCACCTCGACCCTCTGTGGGAGGTCGTGCTCAATCAGGGCTTCATCGCGTTGCTGGCCGGGGTGGGCGGCTGGGTGGTCGCGCGCGGCCGGCATCCGCTGTCGTGGGTCGTCGTGATCGTCGCGCTCGTCCCGCCGATCGTCGGCCCCCGACTGGTCGAGGCCAACGTCACGAGCGGCGGCTACGCGCTGGCGATGCAGGGCATCGTGATCGTCGGCGGGCTCGTCGCGACGTGGGCCGCTGTCGGGATCGATCGGTTGCTGCGCCGGCGAATCAGTGGTCGGGATGCAGCGACGCGTCGGCCGGCACGCTCCGCCACGACACGAAGCGAACCGTGAGCCCGGCGCGCGTGGGCGCGCAGCAGAACGGCCCGGCTGCCACCTCCGCGTCCGGGTCGAGGGGGGCCACCCGGACGAGCCGCCAGTCCTCGTCGTCGACGCGGGCGCGGATCGTGACGGCGTCGCCCGACCGGCTCGCGCGAACCGTGACGACGCGTCCAGCCCAGTCGGCGACGGGGGAGAGCGACCAGTCCGACATCCCGCGCGTCACCACCGCGCCCAGGCTGTCGGCGCCGTCGCTGTGCTCGATGCCGGCCTTGATCCAGGTCTCTTCGTCGACGCGCAGGAAGACACCCGCCTGATCGAACTGCGCCGAGAAGTCGAGCACGAACGCCACCTCGACCGCGGTGTCGGGTGCCATCGGCGCGAGCAGCGCGTGCTCGTCGTCGTGCACGAACCCGTACGACGTCACGCGCCACGCGTCGCTTCCCTCGCGCGCCGTGACGAGCAGGTCGTGGCCGTCGAGCGCGGTCGCCGCGGGCTCGTTGGTCCACGATCCGGTGGACCAGGCGATGTCGGTCATGTGATTCCTCTCGGGTCAGGCGCGCAGCTGGGCCAGCAGCGCGGCGTGGTCGGTGGTGCCGGCGAACTCGACGATGCGGCCGCCCGCCACCCGCAGGAACCCGAACTCCGCCACGTTGACGTGTCGGCGGGTGGGCCGGATGCCGCGGAACGGGCCGGTGTGCGTGCCGCTCGCGCGCACGTGCGCCGCGATGCGGTCATCCTCGACGACGAGCTGGATGCGGCGCACCTGCCAGTCGGGAAAGGCGTCGAGCACCTCGACGGCGTCGGCCATCCACGCGTCGGCTCCGCCGGGCAGGTGGGCTCGCCGCACGTTCGGGTCGATGAACGAGCGGATGGCGTCGAGGTCATGACGATTGCAGGCGTCGAGGTACTCGGCGTACCAGGCGTGCATCTCCCACGGCTCCATCCGCCCATTATCGGCTGGTGCGACGGGGTACCCCGCCCTCAGCGGGTCGCGGTGGCGTTCTCGTAGGCCCGCATCGCGGCATCCTGTGCGTCCGCGAGCGCTTCCTCGGCGGTCTTGTCGCCGAGAAGTGCCGCCGTCACGGCGTTGTTCAGCTCGTTCTGGATGTCCTGTCCGGCGGGGGAGGAACCGAACGACGTGCCGTAGTCGACCACGTCGTAGTAGGTGGCGACGACCTGGTCGAATCCCTCGTCGCCCGACGGAGTGACCCACTTCTCGCGGATCGCCTGGTCGGGCTGCGGCGATCCCGTGAACAGGCCGGTGTTGGCACCGCCGTCAGCGGCGCGCGTCTCGGCGCGCGCTTCGCCCGCCGCGTTCCACGCCTCGTCGCTGGTCAGAGCCGAGACCCACGCGCAGGCCGCGGCGGGGTTCTTCGCTCCGGCCGGGATGACGAAGGCCTGGCCGCCGGAGACCGAGAACGGTTCGCCGTCGCTGTCGCGGAACGGCACCGCCTCGATGTCGATCTGCTCGAGGTAGGGCGAGAGCACGTTCGGGTACCACTGCGCGTTGACCTGTGCACCGACCTGGTCGGTGACGTACTGATTGGCGTCGCCGAACGTGTCGAAGGCGTCGGTGAAGCTCTTCACCTGCGCGAAACCGCCCTGCGCGTCGTTGATGCGCTGCAGCAGCTCCATGCCGGCGAGGTTGCTCGGGTCGTCGAGGGTCGGCACGCCGTCGTCATCGGTGAGCTGGCCGCCCGCCCCGAGGATCCACAGCGCGGACTGACCGGTCGAGACGGGGTCGAAGCCCAGGCGCGTCGGAACACCGCCGGACTCCTGATACATCTTCTCGATGGCGGCCAGCAGGACGTCGGGCTGCGAGGTGTCGATCTCGTCGGCCGTCACGCCCGCGGCATCCATCACCCGCTTGTTCAGGATGATGGCCGGCGGCTGGTAGAACTGCGGCGCTCCCCACACCTGATCCTCGTAGCGCACATCGTCGACGACCGACTCGTACCACCGGTCGTCCGCGTCGACGTCCTGTGCGTCGAAACAGCTGTCGAGCGGCAGGATGAGGCCCTGTGCCGCGTACTGAGTGACGTAGCGGCGGTCCATCTGCACGACGTCGGGCACGTCGCCGCTCGCGATGCGGGTCGTGAACTTCTGCGAGTCGAAGGCCGTGGCATCCAGTTGCACGTCGACATCCGACAGCTGCTCCGCCGCGTAGTCGAGTCGCGCGGTGCCGACGTCGTCGGCGTTCTCGAAGCCCCACGCCGCGAGGGTTCCGGTGGGCGTCGCCGAGAAGTCGACGTCTTCCGCGGTGCCGGCGTCGTTGCTGCATCCCGCCAGCACGATGACGGATGCCGCGGCCACTGCGGTCGTTCCGATCAGTCGATTGCGCATGTGATTCCTCCTGTCGTGGTTCCGCGCGAGCACGCGGGTCATCCCTTGCGGCCCTGGGTCGCGACGCCTTCGATGAAGTAGCGCTGTCCGAAGGCGAAGAGGATGAGCATGGGCAGCGTGACGATGAGCGATGCCACCATCACGTACTGGTAGTCGCCCTGGCCGCCGGCCGTCGGGCTGTACTTGGTCATCGCGTAGGCGATGCCGAGAGGTGCGGTGAACTCGTCGACCGACCCGGCGTTGAGGTAGATGAGCGCGGACTGCAGGTTGTTCCAGCTCGCCTGGAACTCGAACAGGAACACGATCACGAACGAGGGCACCGACAGCGGCATCGCGATACGCCAGAAGAGTCCCCAGTAGCTCGCGCCGTCGATGCGCGCCGCCTCGAAGAGCTCGCGCGGCAGGCCGAGGAAGAACTGGCGCTGCAGGAAGATGTAGAACGCCGACCCGAAGAGGTTGGCGCCCCACAGCGGGACCCACGTTCCGAGCAGGCCGGTCTCCTTCCAGATCAGGTAGACGGGGATCATCGTCACGGCGCCGGGCAGCATCATCGTCGCGAGCACCAGTCCGAACAGGAGCTTGCGACCGGGGAACGAGAAGTAGGCGAACCCGAACGCGACGATCGAGCTCGAGATCGACACCGCCGTCGCCGCCAGCAGCGCGATCGCGACGCTGTTGAACATCCAGCTGAGCAGCGGGAGCTGGTTCCACACCTCGGCGTAGTTCTCGGGCACGAAGGTCTGCGGGATGAGGCGGTTGTCGAACACCTCGCCGCGGGGCTTGAAGCTCGCCGCGAGCAGCCAGGCGAACGGGTACAGGAACAGCAGGGCGAAGCCCGTCGAGATCGCGGCGAGCGTGACGCGGCCGGCGACGGTCTTCGGGGTGCGGAACCTCGTCGCCATCAGCGGTCGCCCTCGTAGTAGACGAAGCGGTTGCCGAACTTCACCTGGATGACCGTGACGGCCATGATGATGACGAACAGCAGCCAGGCCATCGCGGCGGCGAACCCGAAGTTGAACTGCCGGAACGCCTGCTGGAAGAGATAGATCGCATAGAACAGCGACGCCTCGGGTGATGCGTTGCTCTGATCCCGCCAGAACAGCAGATAGGCCTGGTCGAAGACCTGGAAGGCTGCGATCGACAGCACGATGACGTTGAAGAACATCGCGCCCGAGATCATCGGCAGCGTGATCGAGAAGAACTTCCGCACCGGCCCGGCGCCGTCGAGGGATGCCACCTCGTACAGCTCGACGGGAACGTTCTTCAGCGCGGCGAGGAAGATGACCATCGTGCCGCTGACGGTCCACAGCGCCATGATGACAATGCTGGGCTTCACCCAGGCCGGGTCGACGAGCCACTGCGGACCCTGGATGCCGATGGCCGCGAGCCCCTGGTTGATCGCGCCGGAGTTGCCGTTGAGCAGAAGGAAGAACACCGCCGCCGTCGCGACCGCCGGGGTCATCTTCGGCAGATAGTAGAGCGTGCGGAAGATCCCCGCGCCGCGACCCATCCGGTTCAGCAGCAGCGCCAGCACGAGGGCGAACATGATCTCGAGCGGCACGGCCATGACTGCGTAGAACAGCGTGTTGCCCAGCGACACCGCCACGCGGGGGTCGTCGAAGAGCCGGGCGTAGTTGTCGAAGCCGATGGGCCGCGAGGAGTTCGTCGCGAGGTTGTAGCTGCTGAACGAGATGTACAGGCTGTAGACCATCGCCCCGACGGTGAAGACCAGGAAGCCGATGATCCACGGCGTCAGGAAGAGGTAGCCCGCCAGCGCCTCGCGCTTGTTGTACTTCTGCCGGATGCGGCTCGGCCGTGTGGCGCGGACCGCCGTCGGTCGCGCGCGAGCGGTGATGCTTATGTCGTCCTCCGGATGCCGTCATACCCGCAGGACCTGGTGGATGCCGTCCTGTGAGGCCGAAGCTAGGAGCCGGGAGAACCGCTTCCCCAGTGGCTTGACACGGCGGCATCCCTCGGGCAGTGCTCGCCGGACAGTCCCGATCAGGCTGACGTGGTCACAGCGACGAGGAGATGCCTGCGTGCTGGTTCATCTCCGCGACGAAGCTGGTCCCCGCCGCGACGACCTCGACCTTGAAGCCCGCCGCATTCTCGAGCCAGCCGGCGTAGTGCTGCGGGCCGCCGGCGTGCGGGTAGCGCTCCTGGTACAGCGGCACCCAGCCCGCGGACGGGGCGTCGGCCATGATCGCATCGACCTCGGCGGGGGAGCCGCCGTGGAACGCCAGGTGGTTCAGCCCCGGGCGCCGACGGTCGTGCTCGGCGCCGACCGTGTTCGGTGACGTGGTGAGCGTCAGGTAGGCCCCGCCCGCCGCCCACGACTCGCCCTGCGCCCACGTGCTCTCGAGGTCGAAGCCGACCCGCCGAAGCAGCCAGCCCCAGTCGGAGCGTGCGCTCTCGATGTCGCTGACCCAGAGCTCGACGTGATGGAAACCTGCCATGTGTCCAGTCTCGCGCGTGGAGTGAGTGACTCGTTTCGCCTCGTTGTCCAGTCCCGCCGTCGATGCCGGCGACCCGGGACGTGATGACCCGAGTCGCCGGCCGCTGGTCAATCCGCGACTGTCATCCGATCGAGGTTGACATAGTTCGCGCCGCCCGCCGCGCTGTCGACGCGCAGGTCCACGCGGTTGTACCCCTCATCGAGCGAAACGGTCACCGTACGCGTCTGCCAGTCACCCCAGCCGGACGTCGCGGGGAACGACAGCGGGGTCGTCGCACCGTTGACGGTCAGAGCCCGTGAGGCGACACCAGCCGCGGCGGCGTAGTGGAACTGCAGCTCGTAGGTGCCGGCGGACGCGACGTTGACGTGGAAGGTCGCCCCGGTGCCGTCGCCGATCCAACCGCCGATGTATCCGCGCCCGCTGTATCCCGACTGCCCGCTCTCGGAGATCACTCCCGAGCGCTCGGTGTTCTCGGCCTCGTAGACCCGCGTTCCCTCGACCGGCCCCGTGTAGCCGTCGGGCGTCGCCTGGCTCATGACGGCAACGCTGGCCGCTGCGGCGAGACTCTGAATGGCGGTCGTGCCGAGCTCGGGTGCCGGGGCGGTCCAGTCGTATGCCCCGATGCCTGCGGAGTTGAGGTGGTTGGCCGCCTGGGTCGCGTTGTCGGTGAGCAGCTGCTCATACTGCGTCTGCCCGGCCTCGTCGATAAGCGCGCGGATGTTGCGCGTGAGGATGGCCTTGAACCCGCCCGTGTCGTCGACGCCCTCGAAGAGGAAGGTGCCCGATGAGGTCAGGTTCGCCACGGCCCAGTCGACCGCCGCAACCGCGCGCGAAAGCTCAGCGGGATCGCCCGAGTCGAGATACATCTCGAGGGCGGCGCCGGCGTAGTTGCCCTGGTTGTAGGTCCAGTCCCAGTCGACGAACTGGCCGGTGCCCTCGATGTGGTCGCGCAGCTTGCCGCTGACGTAGAAGTTCGCGTCGAGCCAGGAGAAGATGCTCCGCGCCTGGTCGCGGTACGAGACGTCGCCCGTCGCGGCATAGATGCGCATCGCCGTGTAGACGGCCGTCGCGTTCGTGGCGACGTTCTTCTCGTTGCGCTCGCCGTCGCCGATGTCGACGTTCTTCCACCAGATGCCGCCGCCGTAGGTCGTGTCGGCGTACTGGGCGATGAAATCGAACATCTCGATCGCGTCGTCGCGGTACTCGACGTCGCCGGTGAGCTCGTACGCGCGGATGGCGCCGCGGGCCCACCATCCGATGTCGTCGTTCCAGTCGTTGTCGCGGAGGTCGGGATACTGCGTCTGAAAGCCGTCGTAGATGTCATCGATCATCTGGCGGGCGTCGGTGCTGCCGGTGCGCTCGTAGACATCCATGACCGTCTCCCACAGCTGCGCCTCCCACCAGTAGTCCGTGTAGAGGCCGCCCTGGGGGCCGTGCGCGTGTTCGGGGTGGATCTGATGGTCGCTGTACGTGAAGAAGTAGTTCGCAGAGTCGTCCCAGAAGACGTCGACGAAGTCGTCGAAGGCCGTCTCGGGCTCGGCCGCGGTCAGCGCGTGCGCCGGTTGCGGGACCAGGAGGGCCGCCGCGAGCAGCGTAGCCCCGAGGATGGGCAGGGATCTCTTCATCGTTCTCTCCTCAGTGAAAAAACATATTGATTGCCGACCGGTCGACGCCGCCTTTCAGTGGCTTCAGCGTCTTGGGCTACGCGAGACACAGCGTTGCACATATTTATACGTTTTAATAGACGGATTGCTAGATCCGTCCTATACTCGGGCCTACCGTCCACCGCTGGGCGGGTCCGACACCACCCGAGGAGCAACGTGGCTCACGTGCATTCGGCCTTCATCCGTTCCGTCTCCGATCGTGTGCGGGAACGTCTCGACGACGAGGTCGCCGACATCTTCGAGCGCTGCTTCGAGAACACCCTCGGCACGACGCTCACGGCGATGCCCGACGGGACGCTCTTCATGCTCACCGGCGACATCCCCGCCATGTGGCTGCGCGACTCCACAGCGCAGCTCGCGCCCTACCTGCATTTCGCCGCCGAGGATCAGGCGATCTCCGACATGATCGCCGCCGTCTCGCGGAGACAGGTCGCCTTCGTCCTCATCGACGCTTACGCCAACGCCTTCAACGCCGCTCCCGACGGCAAGGGCCACCAGGACGACCTCACCGACGGCTCACCGTGGGTCTGGGAGCGCAAGTACGAGGTCGACTCGCTCTGCTACCCGATCCAGCTCGCCCATGACCTGTGGACGGTGACCGGTCGGACGGATCACCTCGGGCCCGACTTCGCCGAGGCCGCACGTCGGATCATCGCGCTGTGGCGCGTCGAGCAGGATCACGAGGCGTCCTCGCCCTACCGGTTCCAGCGCTTCGACTGCCCCCCGAGCGACACGCTCGTTCGCGACGGCCGTGGTCCCGAGACCGCGCCGACCGGCATGACGTGGTCGGCCTTCCGCCCGAGCGACGACGCGTGCGCATACGGCTACAACGTGCCCGGCAACATGTTCGCCGCCGTCGAGCTCGGCCACATCGCCGACATCGCCGAGACCGTGCTCGGCGATCCCGAGCTCGCCCGCACCGCGCGCGACCTGAGGGACGATATCGAGCGCGGGGTCGCCGAGCACGGTCTCGTCGTCGACTCCGATCACGGCGAGCTGTACGCCTACGAGGTCGACGGTCGCGGCGGTGTCCTGCTCCTCGACGACGCCAACGTGCCGAGTCTGCTCTCCCTGCCGCTCATCGGGTGGTGCGGAACGGACGACGACCGGTACCTCGCGACCCGACGCTTCATCCTCAGCGACGCGAACCCGACCTTCGTCCGTGGCGTTCTGCCGGACGGCGGCGACGTGCGCGGCCTCGGCAGCCCTCACACCCCTGCCGGTCACATCTGGCCCATCGGCCTGTGCATCGAGGGTCTCACGACCTCGGACGAGGACGAGCGGCGCCGCATCCTGCGTCTGCTCCTCGACACCGACGCCGGCACCGGGCTCATGCACGAGTCGTTCCTCGCGACCGACCCCGAGACGTTCACGCGCGAATGGTTCTCGTGGGCGAACGCCATGTTCTGCGAGTTCGTGCTCGACCTCGCGGGCCTCCGCGTGCTCGTCCGCGACGCGGTCACCGAGGCGCGGCCGTCATGAGCGCGTCGACCGTGGTGCGTCCGGGCTCGACCGAGCAGACGCCGCGTGCGCAGCGGACGCATCGGCCGGGGAACCCCTCGGCCCGGCAGATGACCCGGAGTGCCTGGCTGTTCCTGCTGGTGCCGGGCGTGCTGTTCCTCGTCTTCATGGCGCTACCGATCGCGATCGCGCTCGTGCTGAGCCTGACGGACTACGCCATCGTCGGAGACTTCGACTGGCTCGGGCTGCAGAACTACGCCGAGATCGCCGTCGACCCGTTCTTCTGGATCGCGCTGCGCAACACCGCCTACTACACGGTGCTCTACGTCCCGGCCGGACTCGTCGTCGCGCTCGGCACGGCGCTGCTCCTCAATCGTCGGCAACGGGCCGTCCGTATCTTCCGCACGCTCTTCTACATCCCCGTCGTGGCTTCGACGGTGGCGACGGCGACGATCTGGTTCTGGATGCTGAACCCGCAGAACGGCCTGCTCAACGTCGTGCTGAGCTGGTTCGGCATCGACGGCCCCGCGTGGCTGTACGAATCGCAGTGGGCGATGATCGCGATCGTCATGATGAGCGTCTGGGCCGGCTTCGGCGCCAACATGATCATCTTCCTCGGCGGACTGCAGGGCGTTCCCGGCGAGCTCTACGAGGCCGCTCGTCTCGACGGCGCGAACGCCTGGCAGCAGTTCCGGTACGTCACTCTGCCGTCTCTCACGCGCACGACGTTCCTCGTATCGACGCTGCTGATCATCGGCGCGTTCCAGGTCTTCGACCAGGCCTATGTCCTCACCAAGGGCGGGCCGGGCAACTCCACCGTGACGATGGTCTACTACATCTACAACAAGGGGTTCGGGGCCCTCGAGATGGGCTATGCCTCGGCGCTGTCGTTCATCCTCTTCCTCATCATCCTCGTGTTCTCGCTCGTGAACGCACGACTCACGAATCGCGGAGGCGTCCGATGACGAACACGCTCAACGGCTCCGTGGACGGCGGCAGCGCCGTCCAGACCGCCCTCGCGGCCCGGACGCCGGTCGCGGCGGCTCCGACCGCCCGTCCGCGGACGCCGCGGCAGCGCGCGGGAACGATCGCCTGGTACGTCGGAGTGATCCTCGTCAGCATCGTCACGGTCGCGCCGCTCGTCTGGACGATCTCGACGTCGATCAAGCCGGCCACCGAGATCCTCTCCGGCGCCCTGTCGCTCATCCCCGACAACCCCACGATCGAGAACTACGTCCGGGTGTTCGACGAGGTGCCGTTCGGGCGGTACTTCGTGAACTCGCTCGTGCTCGGCATCGGCGGCGCGGCGACGAACATCTTCTTCGGCGCGCTGGGCGGCTACGCCCTCGCCAAGCTGCGGTTCCGCGGCCGCACGGCGGTGTTCGCGGTCTTCCTGTCGTCGCTCATGATCCCCGGCATCATCACGATGATCCCGTCGTTCCTGATCCTGCGGTCGATCCCGTTCGCGGGCGGCAACGACATTCTGGGGCAGGGCGGCCTCGGCCTGATCAACACCTACTGGGCCGTCATCATCCCGGGCGCCGCCGGTGCATTCGCGGTCTTCTTCATGAAGCAGTTCTTCGAGACTCTGCCCGACGAGCTCGGCGAGGCGGCGCGCATCGACGGCGCCGGCGAGTTCCGCATCTTCGCGCTCATCTACTTCCCGCTCGCGAAGGCCGGGCTCGCCGTGCTCGGCATCATCAGCTTCCAGGCCGGATGGAACAACTTCCTGTGGCCGCTCATCGTCCTGAACAGCCAGGACATGATGACGGTCCAGGTCGGGCTCGCGTCGTTCGTCAACAACTACGAGACGGCATTCGGCCCGCTCATGGCCGGGACCGTGGTCGCGAGCCTCCCCGTGCTGCTCGTGTTCCTCTTCGCCCAGCGATACATCATCGAGGGCGTCGCGCACGTCGGCACCAAGTAGACGACACTCCCACCCGCAACCACACCATCCGATCACAGGAGATTCCGATGAAGAACACCGTGCGCTCGCTCGCCCTGCTGGGCGTCGCGACCCTGACCGTCACCCTCGCCGGCTGCGGCGGCTCCGATGCCGGCAACGGCGGCGACGGACCCGAGCCCGTCGTCATGTGGGGCTCGTGGTCGGGCGATCAGGTCGCCCAGCTCGAGGCTCAGGCCGCCCGCTTCAACGAGGCGCAGGACGACTACGAGGTCAGTTACGTGCCGCAGGAGCTCGTCGAGGAGAAGCTCCTCACGGCCCTCGCCGGGGGCCAGGTGCCGGACATCGTGCTGTGGGACCGCTATCAGACCTCGCTCTACGCCCCGAAGGGAGCGCTCGCTCCGATCGACGACTTCATCGCCGAGGATTCCGTCGACACCAGCGTCTTCTACGAGCCGGCTCTCGGCGAGATGGAGGTCGACGACAAGCTCTACGGCCTTCCCCTGCTCGTCGACAACCGTTCGCTCGTCTACAACCGGGCGCTGCTCGACGAAGCCGGCGTCGCGGCGCCGACGAACTGGGACGAGCTCCAGGCGGCCGCCCAGGCGCTGACCAAGCGCGACGGCAGCAAGCTCGTGCAGTCGGGCTTCGACCTGAGCGACCCCGGCCTGTTCAGCATGTACCTCGCGCAGGCGGGGGGTGAGCTGCTCAACGACGACGAGACGAAGACCGCCTTCAACAGCCCGGAGGGCCTCGAGGTGCTCGAGTTCTGGCAGAGCCTGCTTGATGACGGCGTGTACTCGCAGGGCTTCGGCGACACGGGCGACGCGTTCGCCGAAGGGCGCACCGCGATGAAGCTCGACGGCCCCTGGGCGCTCTCGACGCTCGACAAGGTCGACGGCCTGACCTACGGCGTCGCGCAGCCGCCCGCCGGTCCCGACGGCGACTCCGGCGCGTACATGGGCGGCTTCGGGCTCGTCATCCCCGAGGGCGCCAAGAACGCGGAGGGTGCCTGGGAGTTCATGAAGTGGTGGACGACCGAGGCGGAGAACGGCGTCGCTTTCGGCGAGATCTCCGGCTGGATCCCCGCGAACATCGAGGCCGCGAACGACCCCTACTTCACCGACGACGAGCACTACGCGGCCTTCATCGAGACCATGAACTACGCCGGGGCCCGGCCGAACGTACAGGGCTTCTCGGACGTCGAGGGCAAGGCGCTGGTGCCCGCTCTCGAGCGGTTCATGTCCGGCGAGATCTCCGCCGAGCAGGCGCTCAAGGACGCGCAGGAGCAGGGCGATCAGATCCTCGCGAAGAACCGATGACGCGACCGACCCTCGTCTCGGCCCGCGAGGCCGCCGACCTCCCCATCCAGAGAGAAGAGCACGCATGACCCGTCCCGCAGCGATCGTCTGGTCGTCCCGAGCGGATGTCGCCCAGGAGAGCCTCGACCACTTCTTCGGCGTCCCCGGCATCCAGTTCCTCGCGAACAGCCACCCGCACGACCGCGGCGACACCGCGGTGTTCAACTACTGGTGGCTGGCGCACGTCATCGACGCCCGCATCGACGCGTGGCTGCGGACGGGGGAGGCCCGCTGGCTCGAAGCGGCCGTCGCCGCCCGCGACAACATCGTCGAACGCAACGGCGGCTCGCTGTTCAACGACTACTTCGACGACATGCTCTGGTTCGCGCTCGCACTCGAGCGGCTCCACGCCGCGACCGGCGATCAGCGTCACCTCGACGACGCCCGCGCGATCTGGGACCACGTCGTCGAGCACGGCTGGAACGAGACCCTCGGGTGGAGCCTCGCGTGGCGGAAGCAGCAGCTGGCCTACAAGAACACGCCCGCCAACGGGCCGCTCGTGATCCTCGGCGCGCGGCTGAGCGCGCTCGACGCGTCCGGTGACCACCTCGACTACGCCCATCGGGCGTTCGACTGGCTGACGGCGAACCTCGTCGGACCCGACGGGTTCGTCGAGGACGGTGTCAACCGCAACGATGACGGCGCCGTCGACACGCAGTGGCGCTTCACCTACAATCAGGGGCTCTACGCGGGAGCGGCGGTCGAGCTGTTCCGGCTGACGGGCGACCGCGCGTTCCTCGAGCGTGCCGTGCAGACGGCCGTCACCGCCGTCCGAGAGCTGAGCGACGGTTCGGTGTTCCGCGACGAGGGCGACGGCGGCGACGAGGGCCTGTTCAAGGGCGTCTACTACCGCTACCTGGGCGAGGTGCTCGCGGTCCTCGCCGATGAGCCGGGCTTCGCCGACGAGCTGGCGCTGCTCGAGGCGTTCCTGCGGGCGAGCACCGACGAGCTCTGGCGAACCGGCGTCGTCGACGGTCTGCTGCGTCCCGGCAACGACTGGTCGGAGCCGGCGGGGGAGTGGATCCCGTACTCCACCGCTGTCAGCGCGATCTTCGCGATCGAGCAGCGCGCGCGACGGGAGAGCGCCGAGTCCGCGGGTGAGACGGTGGGCGCGGGTTCCGCCGCGGCAGCCGGTACGGTCGTCGGCGCCTAGGCCGCGCCGCCTCGTTCTGCTCCGCGCACGACGGCGCCTCCTCAGCTGCGAGGTGGCGCCGTCGACGCGCCCGGCATGAGCTCGGTGGGCAGCACGACCTTGTCGACCGTGAGCGGGTGGGCGATCTGCTGCTGCAACGACGCGATGCCACGGCCGCCGAGCTCGGTCTGCGCCTGCCGGATGTGGGTGAAGCGGAACAGGCCCGTGTCGAAGAACGCGTCGGGATGGTCGAAGCAGACGACCGACACGTCGCGCGGGATGCTGAGCCCGAGCCGCGAGCAAGCCTCGCGCAGCATGAGCGCGATGTTGTACTCGGCCGCGACGTAGCCGGTGATGTCGGGATGCTCGCCGACGAACGCGATGAGCCGCTCGATGTCGTCCTCGACGGTGTCGGTGCTGCCGGGCACCGTCGACTCGAGCGTCTGCAGCTCCGCACGGTTCTCCAGGGGCAGGTGGTTCATGGCGTGGGCATGGATGTACCCGTTGCGACGGTCGTCGCTCGATGACACGTGGCTCGACGGTCCCACGAACCCGACGGTGCGGTGCCCGAGCTCGAGCAGGTGCTCGGTCGCCGCGCGTCCTCCGCCGAGGTTGTCGGAGCAGACGGCCGAGACGGGGATGCCGTCGAAGAGGCGGTCGAGGATGACGAGCGGGAACCGGCGCGCGACGAGCTCGAGGGCGGCGGGCGGGATGTACTCCGACGAGCTCGGGAGCAGCACGAGCCCCTCGACGCCGGCGTCGACGAGGGATCGGATGCACGCGTCCTCCTCGGCCAGGTCGCCGCCTGACCGTTTGAAGATGACGTGGGTGTCGGCGCCCGCCGCGGCGAGGATCCCCTCGATGATCTTGTTGCCGAACGTGTCGTCGAAGCTCGTGAGGACGCAGCCCAGCAGGCGGGTCGAGACCTCCGACCCCGCGGCCGGGACGGTCGTCGCGGTCGCGCTCGTCACCACCGTGCCGATGCGCGGACGACGCATGATCATCCCCTCGCTGCGCAGCAGCTCGAGTGCCCGCTTGACAGTGATGGCGCTCACGTCGAACTGCTTGGACAGCTCGGCCTCGGAGGGCAGGCGCTCGCCGACCGGGTAGGTGCCGTTGGTGATCGCCAGACGCAACGATTCGTACACCCGCTTGTACAGCATCCCGATCCTCCTCCGGCTGGAATTCTTATATTTAATCTACAGGGTTGGTGGTCGAAATCCGCCGGTCGTGGCGCGGCTCGCTACGACCGCAGATCCGCGGTCATCTGCACGCGCGGGCCGAGGGCGTCGAGTCCCATGCGCTCCTCGGTCTCGACGAGCATGAGCTCGAACTCCGAACGCGGTTCGGTCACCGCGAAGCCGAGGCGCGCGTAGAACGGGGCGTTCCAGGGCACGTCGGCGAAGGTGCGGAGCGACATCCGATCGTGGCCGCGGTCGCCGGCGTAGGCCATCGCCGCCTCGACGAGCATGCGGCCGTACCCGCGGCGAGCGTGCTCGGGCGACACCGACAGCTGTTCGAGGTGAGCGTGGCGGTCGACCTCGAGCACATGGACGAAACCGGCGATCACGCCGGCGCCGACATCGGCGACCAGCAGGAAGCCGGCCTCGTCGGCACGCGACGCGCCGGTCGGCGCCGGCCACCAGGTCGGCGGGTCGAGCCGATCGCGGAGCAGTGCGTCGGCGTCGTTCTCGATGTCTTCGAGAAGGCTCAGCTCGTCAGGCCTCGGCGGTCGGATGTCGATGGGCACGACCAGATCGTAGCGAGCGGCGGTCAGTCGACGATGAGCCGGTACCCCATGCCCGACTCCGTCAGCAGGTGCTCGGGATGCGCGGGATCGGCCTCGAGCTTCTTCCGCAGCTGCGAGACGTAGAGACGCAGGTACCCGGTGTCGTTGACCTGCTCGGTGCCCCACAGCTCCTTCAGCAGGTCCTGCCGGGTCACGAGCGCCCCGGGGCTCCGCGCGAGGAAGTCGAGCATCCGCCACTCGGTCGGCGTGAGGTGCACGCGCTCGCCGCCGCGCGTGACGGTCTTGGCGGCCCGGTCGATCTCGACATCGGCGAACCGCACGACGGCGACGGATGCCGCACCGCCGGCCCGCCGGGTCAGCGCGCGCAGCCTCGCGAGCAGCTCGTCGATCTGGAACGGCTTGGTGACGTAGTCGTCAGCGCCGGCGTCGAGCGCCGCCACCTTGTCGGCCGACCCGGTGCGCCCCGAGACGACGATGATCGGCACGGCGCTCCATCCCCGCACGGCCTCGATCACGGCGACGCCGTCGAGGCGCGGCATCCCCAGATCGAGGACCACGACGTCGGGGTGCTCCGATGCGGCCGCGGCGATCGCGGCGGCCCCGTCACCCGCCGCGACGACGTCGTACCCGTGGGCCGCGAGCGTGATGCGCAGCGCCCGCACGAGCTGCGGGTCGTCGTCGGCGAGAAGGACTTTCACCCCTCGATCCTGCCCTCTGGTGCCGCCGACGATGCCAGGGGCAGTTCGATCACCATGGTGAGGCCGCCGCCGGGGGTCTGCTCGGGGACGAGCTGACCCTGCATCCCCTCGGTGAAGCCCTTCGATAGCGCGAGCCCCAATCCGAGCCCGGTCGTGTTGTCGGTGTCGCCCAGCCGCTGGAAGGGCGCGAACACGTCGCCGTGGCGTTCGACCGGGATCCCGGGTCCGTGGTCGATCACGCGGATCTGCGCCCGCTCGCCGAGTGAGCTCGTGCTGATGCGCACCGGCGTTCCGGGCGGCGAGTGGCGGTGGGCGTTGGCGAGCACGTTCACCAGCACGCGCTGCAACAGCACAGGGTCGGCCAGCACGGGCTCGATCGCCTCATCCATCGCCAGCTCGACCGCGCCGGGCCCCAGGCCGAGTTCGTCGACGGCGGCGAGCACGGCCTCGGCGGTGTCGACCGGCCGCAGGGCGACCGCGAGAGCACCCGCCTCGATGCGGCTCACGTCGAGCAGGTCGGTCACGAGCGAGGTCAGCGTGCCGAGGCTCTCGTCGGCGGTCGCGAGCAGCTCGTCGCGGTCGGAGTCGTCGAGCGCGGGTCCCGTAGCCCGCAGCCCGCCGAGCGCTGCGACGGCAGCGGCCAGAGGGCGCCGCAGGTCATGGCTCGCCGCCGAGAGCAGGGCGCTGCGCACCCGGTCGGTCTCGGCGAGCACCGACGCCGAGCTCGCCGCCCGCTGCAGGTCGGCCTGTTCGAGGGCGGCGGCGAGCTGCGCGACGACGACATCCAGCAGTCGGCGTTCCGAGCCGTCGAGCTGCTCCGACTCGCTGCCGTGGAGTTCGAGCACGGCCTGGGGTCCGACGTCGACGCGCAGGTGGCGGTCGTCGCGCACGGGCTCGCCGTCGGCGGCGACGACGGTTCCGTCCGACGCGACCAGGCGGGCGCCCGACATCCCGAAGGCCTCGCGCGCCCGCGCGACGAGAGCCGGGATCGAGCCGTCGCCCCGCAGCACGCTGCCCGCGACCGCCGCGAGCAGCTCGGCCTCGGCCGCCGCCCGCCGGGCCGCGCGCGTGCCCCGGGCCGCGCGGTCGACGATGACGCTCACGAGGAGCGCGATGACGACGTACAGGATCAGCGCCCACGCGTGCAGCGGATCGGAGACCGTCACGGTGTACAGCGGCGCCACGAAGAAGAAGTCGAGCGTCACCCCCGACATCACCGCCGCGAAGACCGCCGGCCACAGGCCGCCGACGAGCGCGACCACCACCACGAGCAGCTGATACGCGAGCACATCGCTCGTGATCGACTCGGGGCTCCGCAGTGCGACGAGCAGCCAGGTGAGCAGCGGCCCGCCGGTGAGCGCCACGACGAAACCGAGGATCCGGCGCCGCACGCTGAGCGCTCCGCCGGCGACACGGGGCAGGGTGAAGCGGCCGCCGGCGGCCGCATGCGTCACGACGTGCACGTCGATATCGCCCGACTCGCGGATGACGGTGGCGCCGATGCCCGGGCCGCTGAGGGCCGCAGCGAGCCGGCCGCGACGGCTGACGCCGACGACGAGCTGCGACGCGTTGACCGACCGCGCGAACTCGACGAGGGCGGCGGGGATGTCGTCACCGACGACCTGGTGATAGCTGCCACCGAGCGACTCGACGAGGGCCCGCTGGGCGGCGAGGGCGGCGGGGTCGGCGGTGCGCAGCCCGTCCTGACCCGACACGTGGACGGCCAGGAGCTCGCCGCCGGCCGACCGGTCGACGATGCGGGCCCCGCGGCGGATCAGCGTCTCGCCCTCGGGGCCGCCGGTCAGCGCGACCACGACGCGCTCGCGCGCCTGCCAGGTGCCCCGGATGCCGTGCTCGGCCCGGTAGTCCTGCAGAGCGCTGTCGACCTCGTCGGCGAGCCACAGCAGCGCGAGCTCCCGCAGCGCCGTCAGATTGCCGAGCCGGAAGTAGTTCGACAGGGCGGCGTCGATGCGCTCGGCGGGGTAGACGAGGCCGGCGGCGAGGCGGTCGCGCAGTGACGGCGGCGCGAGGTCGACGAGCTCGATCGGGTCGGCCGAGCGCACGACGGCATCCGGCACCGTCTCGCGCTGCGCGACGCCGGTGATCTGCTCGACGACGTCGCCCAGCGACTCGATGTGCTGGACGTTGACGGTCGTGATGACGTCGATGCCGGCATCCCGGAGCTCCTCGACGTCCTGCCAGCGCTTCTCGTTGCGCGATCCGCCGACGTTGGTGTGGGCGAGCTCATCGACGAGCGCGACGCGCGGGGCCCGGGCGAGCACGGCGTCGAGGTCCATCTCGTCGAGCGTGACGCCCCGGTGCTCGATGCGGCGGCGCGCAACGATCGGCAGGCCCGCGATCATCGCGGCGGTCGCGGCGCGTCCGTGGGTCTCGACGATCGCGACGACGACGTCGACCCCGGCATCCTGCAGCCGGCGGCCCTCCTCGAGCATCTCGTAGGTCTTGCCCACGCCCGGCGCCGCTCCCAGCAGCACCCGCAGCCGTCCCCGCTTCACGGCATCACCCTAGTTCTCCCCGCGCCCGGCTCGACCCGCTCCTGCGGGCCGCGATGCAAGGGATCCGGCCCGACACCCCGCCGAAGGGCGCTGTTGCCCGGCGCGCCGCCCCGCATCCCTTGCACCCGTGCCCGGGAGGAAGCTCATCGCGCGAGGCCGTCCAGCGCCGCGTTCAGCTCGACGACGTTCACCCGCGGCTCGCCGAGGAACCCGAGATCACGGCCGGCCGTGTGCTCCGCAACGAGGTCGCGCACCTCGGCATCCGACAGCCCGCGCTCGGCCGCGACGCGGGCGACCTGCAGCTCGGCGTACGCCGGCGAGATGTGCGGGTCGAGGCCCGACGCCGAGGCGGTGACGGCATCCGGCGGCACGTCCGAGACGGCCACGCCCTCGCGGTCGGCGATCGCCGTGCGCCGCTCCTCGATGGCTGCGACGAGGTCGGCGTTGTTCGGGCCGAGATTCGAACCGCTCGAGGCGGCCGCGTCGTAGCCGTCGCCGGCCGCCGAGGGGCGTGACTGGAAGTACTGCGGCAGCGCTTCGCCGTCGGCATCCGTGAACGACTGGCCGATGAGCGACGAGCCGACGACCTGGCCCTCGGCGTCGCGCAGCAGCGATCCGTTCGCCTGCGCCGGCAGCGCGAGGCCGATCAGCGAGATGAGCAGGGTGTAGCCGACCCCGAGGACGAGGGTGAGGACGACCATCGCGCGGACGGCGACGGCGGAGGTGCGCAGCGAGGCGCGGGCGGTGGACATGACAGGTCTCCAGGAGGGGGCTCAGAAGCCCGGGATGAGGCTGACGACGAGGTCGATCAGCTTGATGCCGACGAACGGGGCGATGACGCCGCCGAGCCCGTACACGACGAGGTTGCGGCTGAGGATCGACGAGGCGCTGGCCGCGCGGTACTTCACGCCGCGCAGCGCCAGCGGGATGAGCACGATGATGACGATCGCGTTGAACACGATCGCGCTCGTGACGGCGGATGCCGGCGACGACAGCTGCATGATGTTGAGCGCGGCGAGCCCCGGGAAGACGCCCATGAACATCGCCGGGATGATCGCGAAGTACTTGGCGATGTCGTTCGCGAGCGAGAACGTCGTGAGGGCGCCGCGCGTGATGAGCAGCTGCTTGCCGATACGGACGATGTCGATGAGCTTCGTCGGGTCCGAGTCGAGGTCGACCATGTTGCCGGCCTCCTTCGCCGCCGACGTGCCCGTGTTCATCGCCACGCCGACGTCGGCCTGCGCGAGGGCGGGGGCGTCGTTCGTGCCGTCGCCGGTCATCGCGACGAGGTGACCGCCCTCCTGCTCCTTGCGGATGAGGGCGAGCTTGTCTTCGGGCGTCGCCTCGGCGAGGAAGTCGTCCACGCCCGCCTCTCTCGCGATCGCGGCGGCGGTCAGCGGGTTGTCGCCCGTGATCATGACGGTGCGGATGCCCATCGAGCGCAGCTCGTCGAAGCGCTCGCGCAGGCCGTCCTTGACGACGTCCTTCAGGTGGATGACGCCGAGCAGTGTTCCGGTGCCGGATGGGTCGAGGGTCGCGACGGCGAGCGGCGTGCCGCCGGACTGCGCGATCGCGTCGGCGTGGTGGAGCAGCTCGGCGCGGGCCTCGGGCGAGACCGGCCGCGCCGAGGCGTCGAGCCAGGCGAGCACCGACCCCGACGCGCCCTTGCGCACCTGCGTGCCGCCCGGCAGGTCGACGCCGCTCATGCGGGTCTGCGCCGTGAAGGCCACGGCCACCGCATCGCGCGGCAGCTCGGCCACCACGTGCTGCGAGGCCGCGAGCTCGACCACCGAGGTGCCCTCGGGCGTCGGGTCGGACAGCGACGAGAGGGATGCCGCGCGGGCGAGCTCGGCGCCGTCGACGCCGGTCATCGCGACGAACTCCGATGCGCGACGGTTGCCGTAGGTGATCGTGCCGGTCTTGTCGAGCAGGAGCGTCGTCACATCCCCGGCCGCCTCGACCGCGCGTCCCGACATCGCCAGGACGTTCCGCTGCACGAGACGGTCCATGCCCGCGATGCCGATGGCAGACAGCAGAGCGCCGATCGTGGTCGGGATCAGGCAGACGAGCAGCGCGACGAGCACCGGGATGCTGACGGGCGAGGCGCTGTACGACGCGATCGGGTTCATCGCCAGCACGACCACGACGAAGACGATCGACAGGCTCGCGAGCAGGATGTTGAGGGCGATCTCGTTCGGTGTGCGCTGCCGCGCGGCGCCCTCGACGAGGGCGATCATCCGGTCGACGAAGGTCTCGCCGGGCTTCGAGGTGATCCGCACGACAATGCGGTCGGAGAGCACCCGGGTGCCGCCGGTGACGGCGCTCCGGTCGCCGCCCGACTCGCGGACGACGGGAGCCGATTCGCCGGTGATCGCCGACTCGTCGACCGTCGCGATGCCGTCGACGATGTCGCCGTCGCCGGGGATCAGTTCGCCCGCCTCGACGAGCACGACATCCCCGAGCCGCAGGTCGGCCGAGGGCACCTCCTCGGTCGCGGCGCCGCGGGCCGCGGCATCCGTCCGCTCGTCGTACGAGACGACGCGGCGCGCGGTCGTCGTCGTGCGGGTCTTGCGCAGCGCCTGCGCCTGCGCCTTGCCGCGGCCCTCGGCGACGGACTCTGCCACGTTCGCGAAGAACACGGTGAGCCAGAGCCACACCGCGATGCCCCACGTGAATCCGGCCGGGACGGTCGTGCCGCCCGAGGTCTCGGGTCCGCCGAGGAACGGCTCCGCGATCGCGATCGCCGTCGTGAGGGAGGCGCCGACCCAGACGAGGAACATGACGGGGTTCCGCCACTGGGCGGCGGGGTTGAGCTTGCGCAGCGCGCCGGGGAGGGCGGCGCCGACCTGATCGAGGCTGAACGCGCTGCGGCGGCGCCGTGCCGGGCTGGCGTCCGGCTCGGAGGACGACGGGCCGGATGAGGGCCGGGTTTCGGTCAGAGGGGCAGACATCAGGAGAGTCCTTCGGCGAGGGGGCCCAGGGTGAGGACCGGGAAGTAGGTGAGCGCGGTGATGATCACGACGACGCCGGCGAGCAGGCCCGCGAACTGCGGGCGGTGTGTCGGGAGCGTGCCGGCGCTCGACGGCACCGTGTCTTGTGCGGCGAGCGATCCGGCGAGGGCGAGCACGAGCACGATCGGGATGAACCGGCCGAGCAGCATCGCGACGCCGAGCGCCGTGTTGAGCCACGGGGTGTTGGCGGTGAGGCCGGCGAAGGCCGAGCCGTTGTTGTTCGCCGCGGAGGTGAACGCGTAGAGCACTTCGCTCAGGCCGTGGACGCCCGGGTTCCAGATCGAGGTGCTCTCGACGTCGGCGCGGACGGCCGGGATCGCGAAGCTCAGCGCCGTTCCGGCGAGCACGAGCGTCGGCGTCACGAGGATGTACAGACTCGCGAGCTTGATCTCGCGGGGCCCGATCTTCTTGCCGAGATATTCGGGCGTGCGTCCGATCAGCAGGCCGCCGACGAAGACGGCGAGGATGGCGAGCACCAGCATCCCGTACAGCCCTGAGCCGACACCGCCGGGGGCGATCTCGCCGAGCATCATGTTGAGCATCGGCATCATGCCGCCGAGCGGCGTGAAGCTGTCGTGCATCGCGTTGACCGCGCCGGTCGAGGTGAGGGTCGACGCGCCGCCGAACAGGGCCGACGCGGCGACGCCGAAACGGGTCTCCTTGCCCTCCATCGCGGCGCCGGCGAGCTGCGTCGCCGTGCCCCCGCCCGACGCCTCCGCCCACGAGCCGAGGGCGATCGAGGCGAGGAAGATCCCGCCCATGACGGCGACGATCGCGTAGCCCTGGCGGTCGTCGCCGACGATGCGGCCGAAGGCGCGCGGCATCGCGAACGGGATGACCAGGAGCAGCAGGATCTCGAACAGGTTCGTCCACGGCGTCGGGTTCTCGAACGGGTGCGCGGAGTTCGCGTTGAAGAACCCGCCGCCGTTCGTGCCGAGCAGCTTGATGGCCTCCTGGCTGGCGACAGGTCCGCCCGGGATCGACTGCGCCCCGCCGGCGATCGTCTGCACGTCGGAGAAGCCGGCGAAGTTCTGGATCACGCCGCCCGCGAGCAGCACGACGGCCGCGACGATCGCCATCGGGAGGAGGATGCGGCCGAGCCCGCGCACGAGGTCGACCCAGAAGTTGCCGATCGTGCCGGAGCGGCGATACGCGAAGCCGCGGACGAGGGCGATGGCCACGGCCATGCCGACCGCAGCCGAGACGAAGTTCTGCACGGCCAGGCCCGCGAACTGCACGGTGTAGCCGAGCGTCGTGTCGGGCGAGTACGACTGCCAGTTCGTGTTGGCCACGAACGAGATGGCGGTGTTGAACGCGAGGTGCTCGCTCGGTGCGGGAAGGCCCAGGCTGAACGGGAGGAGCGGCTGGAGGCGCTGCAGCCCGTAGACGATCACGACGCCGACGAGCGAGAACAGCAGCACACCGCGGGCGTAGGCCGGCCATGTCTGCTCGGCGCGCGGGTCGACGCCGATCAGGCGGTAGACGCCCCGCTCGACGGCGAGGTCGCGCGGCGAGGTGTAGACGCGGGCGATGTAGTCGCCGACGGGCCGGTACAGCACGACGAGGATGAGGACGAGGGTCGCGATCTGCAGCGACGCGAACCCGATCTGCGCGGCATCCACGTCAGAACCGTTCGGGCCGCACGAGGGCGACGACGAGGTAGACGATGGCGGCGACGGCCAGCACCGCCGCGAGGAGCGAGAAGACCGTCACAGCTTCTCGACCCCCCGGGCGATGAGGCCGGCGACGGCGAAGAGCGCGAGGATCGCGGCGAGATAGATGAGGTCGAGCACGAGATCCGATGCAACACCCCGCCGAATGCCGCTCCCGCGGTCCTCACGGAATCCATACGGCCTCGCGCCCGCTCCTCACGCCGCCCTCACGGTCTGCGTGGCGATACATCCGTCGGATGTCCGGTGCTGGTGTCGCCTCGCACCTGCGCCGAGACGACACCCGCACCACCGGTCCGCGGATGTATCGCCATGCCCCGCCTCACGGCCGGGTCAGGGGGCGGGGTCAGGGCGCGAGGGGCGAGGACTCGTCGTCGATGACCCCGATGCCGACGGCGTGGTGGCTCGGCTCCTCGTCCTTCTGCTCCGGCGCCTTGGGCTCTTCGCCCGGCTCCTTCGCGACGCTGGGCTCTTCGAGCTCCTCCGTCGAGGGGTTCTCGTCGGGGGCGTGCTGGGCGCCCTCGTCGGCGTGCTCGGCCTCGTTGTCGTGGTGTTCGGTCATGTCGTTACTCCCTTCCACCCCCAGCGTGCGCCGATCCGGCCGCCGATGTCACCGGCTTGACGTAGCGACTCGCGTGGCCGAAGCGCACCGGGCGGGCCCCTCGGTAAGGTTCGCGGATGACGTCACGGACCGGCACCCGCGCGCTGAAGCTGTCGTTCGCCTTCGTCGCCGCGGTGCTGTGGGCTGCAGCCCTGCTGGCAGCGATGCCCGCCGGCATCAACGACGGGCCGAGCGGCGCCTGCGCGCACGCCGTGGGCAACCGCCCGGTGTTCGACCTATCCGTGGTGCCCGAATCCGTCGCGGCCCACGGCGCCTGGCAGCTCTTCCCCCTCGGCGTCGGATGCCGCTACACGGCCCCCGCCGGGGAGTCGGTATTCGTCGGGCCGAGTTACGGGCCGTCGATCATCGCCCTCCATGCGCTCGCCGTCACCGTCATCCTGGCCGGTGTCGTCGTGAGAGACAGGTGGCGCGAGCCGCGTCGCCGCGACGACCTCCTGCGGGCGTAGGGTCGCGGGATGGACCCGGAAGCGCGGCTGCACGAGCGCAAGCGCGAGCTCACCGTGCAGCTCGACCGGCTCGATGCCGACGACGACAGCCTCCGTCACGACCGCGCCGACGCCACTGCCGACGATGAGCACGACCCCGAGGGCTCGACGCTGTCGGGGGAGTGGCAGCGCGTCGAGGCTCTGCGCCGCGCTGCACGGGCCGAGCTCGTCGAGGTCGAGGCTTCCCTCGCCCGCGTCGCCGCGGGCACCTATGGCGTGTGCGCGAGCTGCGGGCGCGACATCCCGGTCGAGCGCCTCGAGGTGCGCCCTCACGCGACGATGTGCGTCGCCTGTGCTTCGCGCTAGCCGAGCGCGAAGGCGCCACCGCGTCTGCATCCCGCCAAACGTCGGAGAATGACGCGAGATTCGGAGGTATGCGGCGTCCCGGTCCGAGTTTTGCGCCGATCTCCGAAGTCCCTTCCGCCGAGGGCATTGACACCACCCACGCCGAGTCCTAACGTACAACCAAATGGTTGCACGAAACGAACCCCGACCGAGTGAGCGGAGCGAGCTGAGCGATGACGACATCGACCGCCTCTTCCACGCGCTCGCGACGGCGACGCGTCGCGACATCCTCCGCCGCACGATCGAGCACGAGCAGTCGGTGTCGGCGCTCGCTGCCGACTACGACATGTCGTTCGCCGCGGTGCAGAAGCACATCGGCGTCCTCGAGACGGCCGGCCTCATCGTCAAGCGGGCCGAGGGGCGCGAGCGCCTCGTCCGCGCCGACCCCGCCATGATCGCCCGCGCCCGGGCCCTCCTCGCCCGCTACGAAGACCTCTGGCGTGCCCGCGTCGACCGGCTCGACGCGCTGCTCGCCGAGCCCGAAGACTGACCCCGCAGACCGCAAGCCCGCACACCCGCAGACCGCACCCACCCCACGCGCACCATCCGTTCGAAGGAGAATCCGATGCCCGTCACCGACATCACCACCGATGCCGAGAACCTCACGATGACGCTCGTGGCGGATGTCGCCGCGCCCGTCGACCGCCTCTGGCGCGCGTTCACGCAGCCCGCGCAGCTCGAGCGCTTCTGGGGCCCTCCCGGCTGGCCCGCGACCTTCACGCGGTTCGACTTCACGCCGGGCGGACGCGCGCAGTACGCCATGTCGAGCCCGCAGGGCGAGAAGTCGCGCGGAACCTGGGAGTTCATCGCGATCGACGAGGGCCGCAGCTTCGAGGTGCTCGACGCGTTCGCCGACGAGAACGGCGAGCCGATGGAGCAGTTCCCTGCGATGCGCATGCTGTTCTCGTTCGAGACGACCGACACCGGCTCGCGCCTGACGAACGTCACCTACTTCACCTCGGCCGAGGGCCTCGAGCAGGTCATCGCGATGGGCGCCATCGAGGGCTCGCGCCTCGCCATGGGTCAGCTCGACGCGGTCGTCCAAGACCTCCGCGCGTACGCGCAGGGGCAGGGCACGCGCGTCGAACTGCTCGACGACAGGCATGTGCGCATCACGCGGTTCATCGACGGCCCGCGCGAGCTCGTCTGGCGCGCGCACCACGAGACCGAGCTGCTGAAGAAGTGGATGCTGGGCCCCGACGGCTGGACCATGACGGTCGCCGAGCCCGCCACCGACGTGGGCGGGACGTTCCGCTACGCGTGGGAGCAGGAGGGCGCGCCCGAGACGGCGTTCGGTTTCGAGGGCGAGCTGCTGCAGCTCGACGCGCCGCGCCGCGAGGTCACGACCGAGCGGATGTCGGGAGTCGAGGGGCCCGGTACCGTCAACGACCTGCAGCTGTACGAGGAGGACGGCGCGACCCTGCTCACGCTCCTCATCGAGTATCCCGACAAGGAGACGCGCGACACGGTGCTCGCCACCGGCATGGCCGATGGCATGGAAGACTCCTACGCCCGCCTCGAGGCGGAGGTGCTGTCAAAATGATGGGGTGACCGAACCCGTGATCGCCCTGCAGAATCATCCCGGCGACGTGGAGTTCCCCGTCCGCCCGCGGCGGCGGTACACGCGGATGCTGGACGCGCGGCGCAAGGCCGACCCCACGGCCATGCGCAAGCGGGCCCTCCCCGTGACGGCGATCGCGGTGCCGATCGGCATCCTGGGCTTCGTGCTGTCGTACGTGTGGGTGGGCAGCGAGGATTTCGGCAACAACCTGTTCGGTCTCTTCCTCGGGATGTGCGCGGGCCTGCTCGTCGCCTCGATCGTCCTCGCGGTGCGCGATGCCCGCGCACCGCGCGACGCGCAGCGGCAGTACCTCGCCCTTGCGGCGCGCAGCCCGCTGACGCCGCGGCAGCAGCAGATCCTGGCGCTCGACGCCGCGAGCGACTTCGCGATGCGCGGCTGGAACTCGTCGCTCGCCTTCACGCCGACCTTCGCGGAGCTGCCGCAGGAGCTGCGCGCCAAGCACCGTGACGGGGTCGACGGATCGCCGTGGTTCGCGATGCCGCTGCCGGGCATGCAGCAGCTCCGCGCGGCTCTCGACGAGCAGTTCAAGATCGTGTCGCGCTCGGACGCCGAGCTTCTCGTCGCCGACACGCTCGCCCGCGGCGTGCTCTCGACACGGTTCGCCGAGGTCGCGCGGAGCGATGCAGCCGAGCACATGATGTCGCGCATCGCGGCCCTCACGGATCTGCCGGTCTTCGACATCCACGACCTCGCGCGTGGCGACGAGGGACGTCCGCCGCGGCTGCTGCTGGCCGCCGACATCGAGCGCGCGATCGGCGGTGTCCGATACGCCTACGTCGCCGGCTACCTGACCGCCGACGAGGCGTGGACGCTGCTCGAGCCCCTCGCGACGCGCGCGTTCACCACGTACCAGGGTCGCGACGACTACTGGCGCGAGGTCGTCATCGCGACGGCGTTCCGCACGGACTCGCTCGAGTCGGTGCAGCGCCAGCGCGAGACGCTCGCCGAGCTGCAGCGGTCGGACTGGCCCGCGGCATCCGTCGCCTGGCCGTCGGCCTGACCGGCGCCCGGCCCGCGGCCTGCCCGGACGGCCGGGGCTCAGGCCCGCCCGAGACCGTCTTCGAGGGCGACCCAGGCGAGCATCGCGCACTTGACGCGCGCCGAGAACTTCGAGACGCCCGACAGGGCCGCGGCGTCGCCGAAGGTCTCCTCGTCGAGGGGGATGCTGCCTCGCGAGCGCAGCGCCTCACGGAACCGCTCGATGAGGGCGGCCGCGTCGGCGCGCGTCATCCCGTCGCCCTCGACCTCTTCCTCGACCAGCGAGGCGAGCATCGACGCCGAGGCCTGCGAGATCGAGCATCCGGTGCCCTCCCACGAGACCTCGGTGATGCGGTCGCCGTCGACGGCGACGCGCAGCGTGATCTCGTCGCCGCAGACGGGGTTCTTCTGGTGCGAGTCGGCGTGGGCGGCGTCGCCGACGTCGTGCAGCGGGTTGCCGACCGGGTGCTTGGAGTGGTCGAGGATGAGCTCCTGGTACAGCGAGTCGAGCCCGGTCATGCGTGTGCCCCTTCGGCCTGGTCGGTGACGCCGAAGAAGCCGCGGATGCCGCGCACCGCGTCGAGGAACAGGTCGACGTCGTCCTCTGTGTTGTACAGCGCCGTCGAGGCGCGGACGGATGCCGTCATCCCGAACTGCCGGTGCAGCGGAGCTGCGCAGTGGTGTCCGACGCGCACCGCGATGCCCTGCGCGTCGAGGAACTGCCCCGCGTCGTGGGCGTGCACCCCGGCGACGTCGAACGACCACAGGCCGACGCGATCGGCTCCCGGTGCGTCGCCGAGCAGGCGGACGCCGGGGATCTCGCGGAGGCCCGCGCCCATGCGCTCGGCGAGGGCGACCTCGTGCGCGTGGATGTTCGCCGGCCCGACATCCTGCAGGTAGCGGACAGCCGCGGCGAGACCGATCGCCGGTCCGACGGCCTGCGTTCCGGCCTCGAACCTCTGGGGAGCCGGCAGGTACTCGGCGTGGTCGAGCGTCACGGTCGTGATCATCGACCCGCCGGTGAGGAACGGCGGCAGCGCGTCGAGCACGTCGGCGCGGCCGTAGAGTCCGCCGATCGCGTAGGGGCCGAGCATCTTGTGGCCGCTGAAGACGGCGAGGTCGACGTCCAGCGCGGGGAGGTCGAGCGGCAGGTGCGGAGCCGACTGGCACGCGTCGAGCACGGTCGTCGCCCCGACCGCCTGCGCGAGGGCCACGATCTCGGCGACCGGGTTGACGATGCCGAGCACGTTCGAGACGTGGGTGAAGGCGACGATCCGGGTGCGTTCGCCGATGATGGATGCCGCGGCATCCAGGTCGAGCGTGCCGTCTGTACGCGCCGGGATGTGGCGGAGCACGGCGCCGGTGCGGGCGGCGAGCTCCTGCCAGGGGATGAGGTTGGCGTGGTGCTCGATCGCCGTCGTGACGATCTCGTCGCCGGGTGCCAGCGCGTACGGTGCGGATGCGGGCGCGCCGCGGCCGAGCGTGGCGTTGCCGATCGCGTAGGCGACGAGGTTGAGGCCGGCCGTCGCGCCGCTGGTCCAGACGAGCTGCTCGGGCTTGGCGCCGACGAACCGGGCCACGGCGGCACGGGCGTCCTCGAAGAGATCGGTCGCCTCTGCGGCGAGCGTGTGCGCGCCGCGGTGAACGGCGGAGTTGGCGTGCGTGAGGAAGTCGCGTTCGGCGTCGAGGACCGCGGTGGGCTTCTGGCTCGTCGCGGCGGAGTCGAGGTACACGAGCCGGTGCCCGTTGACCTGCTCCGAGAGGATCGGGAAGTCGGCGCGCAACGACACCGCGTCGAGCGGGCTGACGCGCGGCGACGCGGCGGGAACGGCGGAAGAACTCACCCGTCTAGGCTACGCCCGCCCACCGACCCGAGCTCGGGCGCGGGTGGCCGGCTGGCGGCGAGAACGTACCGCCGCCACCAGAACGCACCGTGCGGGGTACGCGCTCGCCGCGCCGGTGCGCACTCGAGCCGGGGCATCGGCAGGGCCGGGGCGCCGGACGGGGAGCGCTGGCACGATGGGGGCATGAGCGACACGACTCCCGACCCGAGCGGACTGCACGATGCGGCGCGCGACCGCACCCGGCGAGACCAGCTGGCCGGGTGCGCCGACGCCGCGCGCCGCCTCGTCGAGCAACGCGAGAGCGAGCTCACCGAGATGCAGCAGAAGCTGCGGGTCGAGACAGCGGACGTCCGTCGGCTCGAGCGCTTCTCGCCCGTGCAGGTGTGGGGCCTCCTCCGCGGTGACATCGACGACAAGCTCGCCGTTGAACGCGCGGAGCAGCAGGCGGCCGAGCACGCCGTCGACGGCGCGACCGAGCGACTCGCGCACGCCCGGGCCGACCTCGCCCGCATCGAGGGTGAGATCGCCGCGCTGGGAGACGTGGACGGCGCCTACTCCGCTGCTCTCGGACGGCGTGAGGAAGAGCTGCGCGTGGCCGGCCGGGAGGCCGCGGCCGAGCTCACCCGACTCGACGCCGAGGCCGGCGAGCTCAGCGCCGAGTCGCATGAGATCACCGAGGCGCAGGTCGCTCTCGGCCAGGCGCAGGAGGCGCTCGCCGTCGCCCAGCGCGACCTCGATGCCGCGGGAGGCTGGTCGACCTACGACACGTTCTTCGGCGGCGGCATGATCGCCGACTGGATGAAGCACGACCGGATCGGACGCTCCGCGCGTGCTTTCGCGGCCGTCAACCGCGCCCTCGAGACGCTCGCCACCGAGCTCGCCGACATCGACGCGCCGCCGGTCGCGGGTGTGCAGATCTCGGAGTCGCTCGCCGTCTTCGACGTGCTGTTCGACAACGTGATCTCCGACTTCATGGTGCGTCAGCGCATCGCCGACGCGCAGGCCGCGGCATCCGACCTCGATCTGCGCCTGCGCGGGCTGAACGACTATCTCGCCCAGCGAGCGGATGCCGTATCCGCCCGCACCGCCGATCTCCTCTCCCGCCGCGAGCGCCTCCTCCTCGCCCCCTGACTCCCTGATCCGCCGCGCGAGCGCGTACCGCTGCCGCGAGAAGGCACCGTGAAAGGTGCGCCCTCGCCGAGAGGGCGCGCTCTCGCGCGCGCCGGGCGCCGGGCGCGGGCTCAGCGCTCGTCGGGGGACTCGGTGTGGGCCACCAGGCCGTAGGTCGCGGAGGCGCGGCCGGCGCGGTCGTCGCCGGGCATCGGACGCGAGCGGCGGCCGTAGACGATCTCCGACGAGTCGAGCAGCCAGGGAACGAGGGTGATCTGCACGCCGTGCACCATCATGAGCTGCTGGGCGATGCGCCGGGCGCGTCGGTTGTGCAGGAAGGTCTCCCACCAGTGCCCGACGATGTACTGCGGCAGGTAGACCGTGACGACGGATGAGCCGTGCTTCTCGCGGTACTTGTGGATGAAGGCGGCGAGCGGGGCCGCGTACTGACGGTAGGGCGACTCGATGATCACCAGCGGCACCGGCATCCCGTGCACTTCCCAGTCGGTCTGGATCTCCTGCGCCGATTCCTTCGACACCGCCACGTGCACGGCGATCGTCTTGTCGTGCTTGGCCGAGAGGGCGTAGTCGACGGCCTTCGCGACCGGCTTCTGCAGGCGGTTCACCAGGACGAGGGCGACGTCGCCGGTCGAGCCGTAATGCACGTCGTCGTCCATCGCGATCTCGTGCTCGACGTCGCGGTAGTAGCGGCTGACGCCGACCATGAGGAACGCCAGGATCGGGATCGCGATGAACACCAGCCAGGCGCCGTGGGTGAACTTCGTCACGGTGACGATGACGAGCACCGCGACGGTGAAGGTCGCGCCGATGCCGTTGATGACCAGTCCCCGGCGGGCCTCCGCGCGGTCGGCCGACGCCGACGGATGCAGCAGCCGCAGCTCGCGTCGCCAGTGCTTGACCATGCCGACCTGGCCCAGCGAGAACGACACGAACACGCCGATGATGTACAGCTGGATGAGCGTCGTGAGGTCGGCCTGGAACACCACGAGCACGAGGATCGCGGCGAGCCCCAGGATGATCATGCCGTTGGAGAAGACGAGCCGGTCGCCGCGGGTGTTCAGCGACTTCGGCGCGTAGCCGTCGCGGGCGAGCACGGCGCCCAGCAGCGGGAATCCGTTGAACGCCGTGTTCGCGGCGAGCAGCAGCACGCACGCCGTCGCCGCCTGGATGATGAAGAACGGGATCGACCCCATGCCGAAGGTGGCAGCCGCGATCTGGGCCATGAGGCTCGGCTGCGGCTGGTTGACGCAGTCGAAGCCGACGAGGGCGCAGGGGTCCTCCGCGTAGTGGACGCCGGCGATGAGGCCGAGCGCCGTCAGGCCCGAGAACAGCAGGATGGCGATCGTGCCCATCATGACGAGGGTCTTCTGCGCGTTCGCGATCTTCGGCGCGCGGAAGGCCGGCACTCCGTTCGAGACCGCCTCGACACCGGTCAGAGCCGAGCAGCCGCTCGAGAACGCCCGCAGGATCAGGAGGATGAGCGCGACCTGGCTGAGGCTCTCGGCCTCCATCGCGAACTGCGCGCTCGAGGCGACGGGGGCGTCGCCGAGCAGCGTGCGGATGAGTCCGGTCGCCACCATGACGCCGACCGAGCCGATGAAGATGTACGTCGGCACGGCGAACGCCGACGACGCTTCGCGTACGCCGCGCAGGTTGACGATGATGATGAGGACGACGAACCCGACGGCCAACTCGACTCGCCAGGGGGCGAGACCGGGCAACGCCGAGATGATGTTGTCGACACCGGATGCCACCGACACCGCGACCGTCAGGATGTAGTCGACCAGCAGCGCGGCCGCAACGACGACTCCGGCCTTCTCGCCGAGGTTCGTGCGCGCGACCTCGTAGTCGCCGCCGCCCGACGGGTACGCCTTGATGAGCTGGCGGTAGCTCAGCACGACGACGATGAGCAGGGCCACGACCGCGAGCGCGACCCACGGGCTGAATGCGAGCATCGCCGTGCCGCCGATCGCCAGGATCATCAGCAGTTCCTGGGGCGCGTAGGCGACCGACGACAGGGCGTCGGAGGCGAAGATCGGAAGCGCCCGGCGCTTGGGCAGGAGCTGGTCGTCGAGCTTCTCGGAATCGAGCGGGTCGCCGATGAGGATGCGCTTCGCGATAGCCGTGGTTTCCTCGCCCGGTTCGCGACTGTCAGTGGTCACGGCGGGCGACATTACGCCTGGCGCGGCATCCTGCGCAATCTCGCCGCGCCGAGCGTCACCAGAGCGTTGTCGAACCGTGTTTCCGCGTTCGGTTCAGAGCCCGCTGTAGGGGCGGTACAGGATGTCGGTGACGCCGACGCCTTCGGTCGCGTCCGCGAACACGCTGTACGAAAGATCTCGCACCGCGCCGTCGGGTGAGAGGAAATCAGTTCGGTCGATGTCGAAGACGAAGCGCAGCTCGCCGTCGCCAGGCATCGACCATTCGTCGTCGGGACCGTTCGAGCGCACGGCATCCGCGGCCGAGCCGATGCTGAGCCCGAACTCAGGCGTTATGGGCACTGCCTGAACCTCGTTCGCGCGGATGCTGACCCACGTCGGGATGCCGTACTCATCTCGCGGCTTGTTGCCGTCGACGAAGATCATGTCGTACAGGGTGAAGCCGGCCCAGTCGTAGATCGTGTAGTCGGGGAAGTGGGTGCCGTCTCCGGTCTGGACGCCGAGCTCGGGCTCGGCACCGAAGGCTTCGGTCAGTGCGGCGACGGCGGGCCCGACCTCATCGCGCCAGCGGAACTCGAGGAGAGTCGATGCGTCGTCGGCGAGGATCGTGAAGCCGGTCGCCGCCATGACGATCTCGGCCGCGACGGGAGCCGCATCCGTGGGCGTGGGCGTGGGCGTGGGCGTGGGCGTGGGCGTGGGTGTCGGCGCCGGTGCGGCGCTGGTCGGGAACGGAGAGGACGGTGCCGCCGCGGGCTCGTCGTCACGCTGCGTGAGCAGGAAAACCGCGACCGCCGCCAGGACCAGCAGCACCGCCGCCACGATCGAGAGCACGATGAGGGGCCGCCGCGGTGTCGCTGTGGTCATACCGCCATCCTGGCAGCGGAGTCACCGCCGGCGGCATCGCGAAGCGGTGCACGGATGCAACGAATCGGTCACGGCGCGCCGGGAACGGATGCCGCGCCGCGGCGCGTCGGTGACGATCCGTTGGATCGCGGCACGGGCCCGCCCCGCGGCCGACCCGCGGCAGACTCAGCGGCCGGCGCGGAAGGTGTAGGTGACGGTGACCTTGCTGCCCTCGACCGTGACGGCTGCCCCGAAGCGGCGCTGCCCGTCCTGGTAGAAGGTGTTGCGATCCGAGCCGAACACGAACGATCCGCCCTGACCGGAGTCGGGACCGAGCGCCGCGACCTCGTCGGCCGACATGTCGAGCCCGACGCCGAAGTCGTCGGTCACCGGCACGTCGATGTCCGAGTCGTAGGAGATGAACGTCGGTGCCGGGACCTCGGATCGCGGACGGTTGCTCTCGTTGAGGTAGACGTCGTAGAGCCGGAAGCCCTCCCACGCGTAGATCCGATACGCGTAGTTCTCCGCGTCGCCGTTCTGGAAGTCCTCCGTCGGCGCCGCGCCGAAGAGCTCGGTGAGCGCCGCCACGGCCGGGGCCGCGTCATCCGCCCACGCGTGCGTGAAGACCGTCGAACCGCTCGCGTCGCTGATGGTGAATCCGTCGGCGGTCACCGCGACGCCGGAGGTCGCTGCTGGGGCGCTCGGGCTCTCCGACGGCTGCGGGGTCGCCGACGGCTGCGGGATCGACTGCGTCGCCGGAGCCGTGGGCACCGGGTCGGCCGCGGGCTCCTGACGCTGGGACTGCTGCGTCAGGTAGATCGCGAACACCACGACGACTGCGACGACCAGCAGTCCGGCGATGCTGGAGAGGATGACGAGCAGACGACGATCGCCGCCGCCGCCGCCGCCGCCGTTGCTCGGCTCGGCCGGACGCGGCGCGAGGGGCTCGTCGGGCCAGCCCGCCATGACGGAGGGCGTCCCCGCCCCCTTCTCGCGCTTGGGACCGGGCTCGCGCGATGCGCGGGGCTTCTTCGCGCGGGGCTCCCGGGGCTCGCGGGGCTCGCGGGGCTCCCGGGGTGCTTTCTCGCGCTTCGCGCGCTCGGGCTTGGCCGGCGGCTCGTAGGGCTCGAAATCGGCGAACGGGTCGTTGGGGTCGCTCATGCGAGGAACTCCTTGGCTGCCACGACGAGGTTCTCGACCCCGCGCTCGATCGTCGGGTGCATGACCGGCGCGAAGAACGGGGAGTGGTTGGTGGGGATGTCGCGCTCGACGGTGCCCGCCGCGACGGCATCCGCGAACTTCTGCGGGTCGACGCCGCCCCAGAACCAGAACACGAGCGGAACGCCGGCCTCGCGCGCGAACCACGAGACGTCCTCGCTTCCGGTGAACATGCCGGGGTCGACGACGCTGCCCTCGCCGAACGCGCGCTCGAAGGCGGCGGTCAGGCGTGCGGTCGCCGTGTGGTCGTTGATCGTGGGCGGCAGGGTGTGATCGGTCGTGATGGTCGGCTCGGTCTCGGCGCCGGATGCCGCGGCCTCGGCGCGCACGATGCGTTCGACCTTCGCCAGGACGCGCTCGCGGGCCTCGTCGTCGGGGTATCGCAGACTGAGCTCGAGCTTGGCCTCGGCGGGGATGATGTTGTTCTTCAGGCCGGCGTGGATCGAGCCGACCGTCACGACAGCCACGTCGCGGGGGTCGACCTCACGCGACACGATCGTCTGCAGCCGCATGACGGTCGCCGCCGCCATCACGACCGGGTCGATCGTGGAATGCGGGCGCGAGCCGTGTCCGCCGCGGCCGTGCAGCACGACGGTCAGGCCGTCGGACGCCGCCATCTGCGTGCCGGGTCGCACACCGATGACACCCGCGGGCAGCGGGGTGACGTGCTGGCCCAGCACGATGTCGGGCTTCGGGAAGCGGTCGAGCACGCCGTCGGCGATCATCGCCTGCGAGCCGGCGCCGTACTCCTCGGCGGGCTGGAAGACGGCGACGACGGTTCCCGACCACTCGTCGCGCGTCCCGACGAGCTGCTCGAGGGCGCCGAGCAGTGCCGTGACGTGCATGTCATGGCCGCACGCGTGCATGACGGGCACGTCGTTGCCGGCAGGGTCGACGCCGCGCGCCGTGGAGGCGTAATCGAGGCCAGTCTGCTCGGGAACGGGCAGGCCGTCCATGTCGGCGCGGAGCCACACGACGGGACCGTCTCCGTTGCGGATCGCGGTCACGACACCGGTGCGGCCGACGCCCTCCTCGTACGGGAGACCGAGCTCGCTGAGCCGAGCCGCGATGACAGCGGCCGTCCGCGTCTCCTGGAACGACAGTTCCGGGTGCCGGTGCAGGTCGGTGTAGAGGGCGTCGAGGTCCAAGGCCATGCTTCGAGCCTACGGGAGGCCGCCTGCGCGCCGCCTAGGGGCCGTTGCAGAGCCCGGGGCGATACAGCTGTCGGATGCGCGGTGCTGGTGTCGTGTGCACGCGGCGTCCGGACCCCACCGGCCCCGCGGGTCCGACGAATGTATCGGCGCCGGCGCGGCCCCGGCGTGGGCGCGGCCCCGGCCGCCTCGGGCCCCGACTCAGGCGGGTGGGGCCGTGCTCGACCGCTCCACGAGGGCGAAGTCGAGGTCGGCCGGGGGCTCGGACGCCGCCCCGCGCAGGGCGGCGATCATCGCCGAGGCCACGCGCTCGCCCTGCCGCCCCGGGAACTGGTCGACCGTCGTGAGCCCGAAGAACCCGCCGAGGTCGTGGCCGTCGACCCCGATGACCGACACGTCCTCCGGCACGCGCAGCCCGAGCTCCCGCGCCGCGAGCATCGCGCCGATCGCCATCTCGTCCGAGGCTGCGAAGATCGCCGTCGGTCGTGCCTCCGCGTCGCGGAGCAGCCGCGTCGCAGCGTCGTGCCCGCCGGCCATCGTGAAGTCCGCGGCGGCGAAGCGATCGGTCCGCGGTGCGAGACCGGCCTCGGCCAAGGCCGCCTCGAAGCCGCGGCGACGCTGCGACGGGATGTGGAAGTCGCCCTCGAACTGCGGATGCAGACCGATATGGGCGATGTCGCGGTGCCCGAGGCCGAGCAGGTGCTCGGTCGCGGTCCGGGCCACCTCGATCTCGTCGACGGTGAGCGATCGCAGGCCGGCCAGCTGCCCGCCCATCGCGATGACCGGCAGGCCGAGGTCGCCCAGCTGCGCGATCTCGTCGTGTGCGAGCGCCATCGACACGACGATCACCCCGTCGACCCGCTGACGCCGGAGCGACGTCGCGAACACCCGGCGGCGCTCGTCGGCCTCGGCGGTGAGGGCGTACAGCGCGACGTCGTAGCCGTCGCGCTGGAGTGTCGCGGCGATGCCCGTCAGCACGCGCGAGAAGAACCAGCGGTCCAGGATCGGAACGAGCACACCGATGTTGCGCGTGCGTCCGGACGCGAGGCTCGAGGCCGCCGACGAGACGACGTAGCCGAGGTCGGATGCCGCACGCAGCACGCGCTCGCGCGTCGCGGGCGACACCGGACCACGGCCGCTGAGGGTGCGGGAGACGGTCGCCGTCGAGACCTCGGCGCGTCGCGCGACGTCGTCGATGCCGACCATCCCCCGCTCCTCTCGTCAGCTCGCGCGGATCCAGACCGCCGCGTCGACGGGCAGCTCGGAGCCGCCTCCAGCGCGCTCAGCGGGGCCGGCGACGCTTGAGACCAGGATCTCACCGGCGGGCAGTGCGACCGCATCCGTCCCGGTGTTGGCGACGACGAGCACGTCACCGTTGCGGAACGCCACGACGTCGTCGCCGAGCTGCAGATCGACCCACTCGAGCGATCCGGTTCCCAGGTCGTGCCGGCGGCGCGCCGCCAGGAGCTCGCGGTAGAGCGTCAGAGTTGAGGCGGGGTCGCCGTCCTGCGCCGAACGAGCGAGGCCGTGCCACTCCTCGGGCTGCGGCAGCCACGAGGCGCCGGTGGGGCTGAACCCGTAGCCGGGGGCGTCGGCCTCCCACGGGATCGGGACGCGGCATCCGTCGCGGCCGTAGCGCTCGCCGTCGGTGCGGAACCAGGTCGGGTCCTGACGAGCGTCGTCGGGCAGGTGCACGACCTCGGGAAGCCCGAGCTCCTCGCCCTGATACAGGTACGCCGAGCCGGGGAGGGCCAGCATGAGCGTCGTCGCGGCGCGGGCGCGGGCGAGGCCCACGACAGGGTCCGGCTGGCCGGGGGAGTCGGGTCCGAGGCCGTGGCCCTGGGGGTTCTCGGCCGTCAGCGCCAGGCGCGAGGCGTGGCGGACGACGTCGTGGTTCGACAGCACCCAGGTGGCCGGCGCGCCGACGGCGGGGAAGGCGCGCAGCGACTCGGAGATCACCTCGGTGAGGTGGTCGGCATCCCACTCGGTCTGCAGGTACGGGAAGTTGAACGCCTGGTGCATCTCGTCCTGGCGCACCCACAGAGCGGTCTCGTCGACCGTGGGCAGCCACGCCTCGGCGCAGAGGGCCCGGTCGCCCTCGTACTCGGCGAGGATGCGGTTCCATCGGCGGTAGATGTCGTGGACGCCCTCCTGGCCCCAGTAGGGGACATCGAGGCTGTCGCCGCCCATCGATCCGGCGTCTTCGGCGGGCACGAAGTCGGGCAGACCGTCGGACTTGACCAGTCCGTGGGCCACGTCGACGCGGAAACCGTCGACCCCGCGGTCGAGCCAGAAGCGGAGGATGCGCTCGAACTCGTCGCCCACCTCGGGGTTGGACCAATCGAAGTCGGGCTGGGTCGAGTCGAAGAGGTGCAGGTACCACTGGCCCGGCGTGCCGTCGGGTTTCGTCGTGCGGGTCCAGGCGGGGCCGCCGAAGACCGATTCCCAGTTGTTGGGAGCCTCGTCGCCGTTCTCGCCCTTGCCGTCGCGGAAGATGTAGCGCGCGCGCTCGGGGCTGCCGGGTTCGGCGGCGAGAGCCTGCTGGAACCACGCGTGCTGGTCGGACGAGTGGTTGGGGACGAGGTCGACGATGACCCGGATGCCGCTGTCGTGCGCCTCCGCGAGCATGGTGTCGAAGTCGGCGAGCGTGCCGAAGAGCGGGTCGACGTCGCAGTAGTCGGAGACGTCGTACCCGGCATCCTTCTGCGGCGACCGGAAGAAGGGACTGAGCCAGACGGCGTCGACGCCGAGGTCGGCGAGGTCGCCCAGGCGCGAGGTGATGCCGGCGAGGTCGCCGATGCCGTCACCCGACGCGTCGGCGAACGAGCGGGGGTAGATCTGATAGATGACGGCGGTGCGCCACCACTCGGCGCCGGGCCGGGAGATCCCGATCGGGGCGAGGGTCGATGCCGCCGTGTCCACGGAGGAGGAGGTCATGGCGCTCACTCTAGTGCAAGCGCTTGCAGTCGTGTCGTCACCGTCGGAGGCCTCTCGAAACAGGCCTAGGGTGGTTCGGTGACTTCCGACCCCCTCGAGCACGCCGAGTCGCTCATCGCGCTCATCCCGGACTTCCCCGAACCGGGCATCCTCTTCCGCGACATCTCGCCGCTGCTCGCCGACGCGACCGCGTTGCGCACCGTCATCGACGCGATCATCACGCCCTTCGCCCGCGAGTTCGACGTCGTCGCCGGCGTCGAGGCACGCGGATTCCTCATCGCCGGTGCGGTGGCCGCCGCGAGCGGCGTCGGCATGGTGCCGATCCGCAAGGCGGGCAAGCTGCCGCGCCCGGCGGCATCCGTCTCGTACGACCTCGAGTACGGTCAGGCGACGATCGAGATGGCGGACGACCTGCCCCGCGGCACCCGCGTGCTGCTCGTCGACGACGTGCTGGCCACGGGGGGAACCCTGCGTGCCGCCCAGCGCCTGCTCGAAGGCCTCGGCCACCGGACCGTCGGGACCGCCGTGCTGATGGAGCTCACCGAGCTCGGCGGGCAGGACGTCTGCGGTCCGGTGCACACGATCTTCCGCGTCTGACCTCGCTCGCGCCCTCGCGGGCGGGGCGCCGTCAGAGCACGCCGGCCCCCAGGTTGATCGGGCTGCCCGCGATGTTGCCCACGATGCCGCGGATGATGCCGGCCCCGTCGGTGCCGCGCAGGCCCCGATACCAATTCGCGGTGACCTCCGGGTCGGCGCCGTGCGTCTCGGCCGCGCGGGCGCGGGCCCGCAGCACGAGGTCACCGGCCCGCTCGACGCGCGACGCGGCATAGCGCCGCAGCGTGTCTTCGACCGACACGGTGTCGGTCGCGACCGCGATGCCGAGGGCGAAGGCGTCCTCCAGCGCCGAGCATGCGCCCTGTCCGATGTCGGGCGTCGTGTTGTGCGCCGCGTCTCCGAGGATCGCGACGCGTCCGCGGGTCCAGGTGTCGAAGGGGTCGATGTCCCAGATCTCGACGCGGTTCAGCGAGCCCTCGCGTTCGATCGCCTCGATCAGCGCCCGCGTGCCGGGGGCCCAGTGCGCGAACGCCTCGTGCAGCTCGGCGAGGGCGTCGCCGTCCTCGCCGGAGGGGCGCGGGATGTCGAACCAGTAGTAGAAACGTCCGCCGGCGATCGGCATGACGGCCGCCCGCTTGCCCTCGGCGACGTAGGTGGTCCACTGGTCGTCGGGCCCGATGCGTCCGTCGAACGCGACGAGTCCGTTGTAGTTCGTGTACCCGGCGTACGTCCGCTCGATCGGCGGCTCGTCGGCGCCGGTGACGTAGTCGCGCGTGAACGACCGGGCGCCGTCGGCGCCGATGAGCATGTCGGCGGTATCGGTGGTGCCGTCGGCGAACGTCGCGGTGACGGTCGTGCCGTCGTCGTCGATGCCGACGAGCTGCATGCCGAGCCGGATCCGGTCGGTGCCGAACCGCTCCATCAGCAGGTTCTGCAGGTCTGCGCGTGCGACGGGGTACGCGCGCTGCCCGGTCTGCTGTTCGACCGGCGCGAGCGAGAACCGGCACAGCTCCTCGCCCGTGATGCCGTCGCGGTAGGCCATGTGGTCGAGCGCACCGCCGAGCGCCGCGACCTCCGGCCCCACTCCCAGCCAGTTGAGCACCTTCACGCCGTTCGACCAGAGCGACAGCGCCGCGCCGACCGGCCGGTTCTCGCGCATCCGGTCGTAGACGACGACGTCGTGGCCGAGCCGCTGCAGGGCGATGCCGGCGCTCGTACCGCCGACGCCGGCGCCGATCACGATGACCTTCATGCCGCCGCCACCGGCTCGTGCACGAGGTCGGAGATGATGCGCTTGTACTCGGTGAACGCCGGCGAGAGGATGTCGCGCTGCGGGGGCAGGTCGATCTCGACGATGCGACTGATGTGCCCCGGCACCCCGTGCGACGCGCCACCGGTCATCACGACGACCCGGTCGGCGAGGAAGACGGCCTCCTCGATCGAGTGGGTGATGAAGACGACGGTCGTGCGCGTCTCGAGGTGGATGCGCTTGAGCTCGGCCTGCAGGTCGGAACGCGTCAGCGCGTCGAGGGCGCCGAACGGCTCATCCATGAGCAGCACGCGGGGCTCGTTGGCCAGCACGCGTGCGATCGCGACGCGCTGCTGCATCCCGCCCGACAACTGCCCCGGGTACTTGGCCGCGAACCGGGTCAGCCCGACGGCTGCGAGGAAGCGGTCGACCAGCTCGTTCACCCGCGCACGGGGGAGGCGCCGGCGCCGGGGGCCGTACGCGATGTTCTCGCGCACGGTGAGCCACGGGAACAGCCCGTAGTCCTGGAAGACCACTCCGCGATCCGGCCCGGGACGCGTGACCGGGGCGCCGCCGACCGAGACCGAGCCGCTGCTTGCTTCCTCGAAGCCGGCGAGGATGCGCAGCACCGTGCTCTTGCCGCATCCGGAGGCCCCGACGATCGCGACGAACTCGCCCGAGGCGATGCTCAGGTCGACGCCGGCGACGGCCTGGGTGCCCGCCCATTCGGGACCGTAGCGCTTGCCCAGATCCACGATCTCGACGGAGGCCGAGGTGTCGGCGGCGAGATCCGCCGCGGGGGAGATGATGTCGGTCATCGTCGCTCCAGTCACTTGATGAGGGGTCGGCCGCGCGTCGCGAGACGGAAGACCCCGACGAGGATGCGGTCGGAGAGGAAGCCGGCGGCGCCGATCGCCACCATCCCCACGACGACCATGTCGGTGCGCACGACGTCGCGGGCGAGGATGATGGCCGACCCGAGGCCGACGTTCACCCCCACCGACTCGCCGAGCACGAGCACGACCCAGGCGATGCCGAGGCCGACCCGCAGGCCGTTCATGATCGACGGCGCCGATGCGGGGACGACCACCTGCGTCAGGATCTCGCTGCGCCGGGCGCCCAGCATCCGGCCGGCTTCGACCAGCCGCTGCGGCACCTCCTTCGACCCGCTGATGGCTCCCAGCACGATCGGGAAGAACGCCGAGAGGGCGATGAGGAAGATCGTCGCCTGGTCGCCCCAGCCGATCAGCAGCCCGACCAGCGGGACCCACGCCGTCGCCGGGATGGGGCGGAAGAGGTTGATGAAGGGGTCGAAGAGGCCGTCCATCGTGTACGAGCGGCCCATGACGATCCCGAGGGGGATCGCGATGGCCGCGGCGATCGCGAAGCCGACCAGCACGCGCAGCGCCGACGTGCCGAGGTTGACCCAGAGGTCCCCCGAGAAGGCGTCGTCGTTCACGCCGCCGAACCCGTAGTCCCACAGCGACGTCACGACCTCGGCGGGCGTCGGCAGGAACGCCATCCGGATGCCGATGAGCGGGATCTCCCACTCCTGGTCGCGGCCGATCTGCCACAGGATGACGAAGAGGAACGGCACCGGCAGGCCGAGCAGGAACCGGTAGAGAGCTGCCCGCTGGTTGGGTCGGCGTGCCGGCGGGCGGCGCCGGACGGGTGCGCTCGCAGGCGCACCGGCGACGACGGCTGCGTCGTCGGTGCGCCCGGACGGGACGGTGTCGGTCATGGTGCTTCTCCCCGCGGGTCAGTCGGCGAAGCTCGTGTCGACGATCGTGTCGGCGGTCGGCGTCGAGGTGATCAGGCCGATCGAGGCCATGGCTCCGGCGAGGGCCTCGAGCTGGCCGACGTACTCGTCCGAGAGGTCCGACCGCAGCCAGAAGTTCTCGAGCGCCGAGGTGAGGACCTCCTCGTCGCCGCCGAACTCCTCGACCATGCTGGGCAGCCACTCCTCGATGTTGTCGGCCATGTAGGCCGTCGTCGCGGCGTGGGTGTCGACGACTCGCTGCACCAGCTCGGGGTTCTCCTCGATCAGCTCGCCGGTCGTGACGAGTCCGATGTTCACGCGCCCGATGGGGGTGGAGTAGGGGTCGACGACCTCGGTGCCGCCGGCGGCCTTCGCGATCGAGACGCCGATCTCGACTCCCATGAAGGCGTCGATGTCGCCGCTCGCGAAGGCCGAAGCCATCTCGGGGACGGGGATCGGGGTGAGCTCGAAGTCGTCGGGTGTCATGCCGGCCTCGTCGATGAGCAGTCGCAGCGCGACCTCCTGCGCCGAGCCCTGGACGATGCCGATCTGCGAGCCCGCGAGCTCGGCGAGGGAGGTCTCGCCGTTGCCGATGAAGCCCGACCCGCCGTCGGCGGCGCTCGCGACGATGCGCAGGTCGCGGTTCTGCGAGATCGACGAGATGGTCGGGGTGACGCCGGTGATCGCGAAGTCGATGCTGCCCGAGACGAGCGCGTCGGAGAGTGCCGGGGTGGTGTCGAGCGTCACGACCTCGAACTCGACGCCGTCGACGGCGTGGTCGGCGTAGAGGAACGGCTGGTAGAAGTGCGGCTGGCCGCGCAGGGTGCCGACCTTGACGGTCTCGACGCCGTCATCGCCCGCGGCGTCGTCGCCGGCGGAGCTGCAGCCGGCGAGGACGAGGGCGGCGAGGGAGACGGCGGCCAGGAGGACGACGCGGGGTGAACGTGCGCGCATGGGGTTCCGATCGGAGGAGGACGGCGGTGCAGAGGACTGCCGTCATTCAACGGTTTCCGATCGCTCGCGAGGTGAAGGCCGTGTAACGACCTTGTTAAGCCAGCGCTTAAGGTGCGTGAGCGCGGGGTTCAGCTGCCGCGGTAGGTCGAGTACGCGAACGGGCTCAGCAGCAGCGGCACGTGCAGGTGGGGCTCGTCGCCGACGGTGAAGCTGACGGTCGCCGACGGGTAGAAGGTCGCGGTGCCGGCCCGGGCGAAGTGCCCGCCCGTGTCGAACGTCAGCGCGTAGATTCCCGGCTCGAGCCGGTCGGGCCCGAGCGCGAGCCGTCCGTCGGCATCGGTCGAGCCCGTCGCGATGACGGTTCCGCGGGCGTCGGCGAGCTCGATCGCCACGTCGACAGCGGGAGTGCCGGTCGCCGCGTCCAGCACATGAGTGGTCAGGTGGGTCATGCCGGCGCCTCCGTGGTGACGGTCTGCGACAGGCGGAGCAGCGCGATCTCGGCCAGCTGGCCGAGGGCCTCGGCCGTCTCGGTGCGGTCGTCGTTGCCGAGGCGCCGCTCGAGCTCGGCGCGCATCTCGCCCGGGGTCCGGCCGGCCGCCCGGATGAGGAAGACACGGTCGAACCGCTCCTCGTAGCGCCGATTGCCCGCCGCGATCGCGGCGGCGTCGTCATCGGATGCCGACCGCATCGCGGCCTGCTCGGATCGCGACGCGTCGCCCTCGGCACCCGGCTGGTCGACGCGGGCGCCGATGCGCGGATGATGCGCGAGCGCGGCATCGAGGTCGTCTTCGTTCCAGTGCGCCGCCTCGGCCCGCGCCCGGGCGCCCAGCTCCGCGACGTCGCGGTAAGGCCGCCCGGCGACCAGGGTCTCGACCCAGCGGGGGATGGGGGCCCAGACGGCGACGACGCGTCGGGCATCGTCCGCGCTGAGGGCGTGGAACTCGTCGAGGTGCATGCGCGTCACGGTACTGTCACCGCGTTTCTCCCGCGTTACATATCATCGTGCCGTGGAACCGCAGCGCGCCGAGCCCGACCTTCCCGCGTCGATCGGGCGCCGCCTGCGGGCGCTGCGCACCCGGACGGGGCGCTCCCTCGCCTCGGTCGCGCAGGAGATGGGCATCTCGGCGAGCGCCCTGTCGCAGATCGAGACGGGTGCGATGCAGCCGTCGGTTCACCGGCTCGTCGAGCTCGTCGGGGTGCTGGGCGCTCCGGTGTCGGTCATCTTCGACGATCACGCCGTCGCGGTGATCCCCGATGCCGATGCCCCCGGCGAGCTGAACGAACCCGTCCCCGGCGTCTTCGTCGCCCGCGTCGGCACCGAGACTACGGCGCACCTCGGCGGCGGCGTGACCTACCGGCGGCTGACGCCCGTGCCCATCAGTGGCGTGGAGCACTTCGAATCGACCTACCCGCCGGGCGCGAGCTCGAGCGCCGACGGCGGCCTCCTCGTTCACGCGGGCTACGAGAGCGGGCTCGTCGTGACGGGGACGCTCACCTTCGAGTTCGCCGACGGCGAGGTCGAGCTCGGCCCGGGCGAGTCGCTCTCGTTCGCGGCATCCCGACCGCACCGCGTCGCGAACCGCACCGACAGCGTCGCGGTCGCGACGTGGCTCACGGTCGTCGGGTCGACGGGGCCGGTCGACGGCGCGACGGGGCGCTGAGACCCCGGCGCCTCGCGCGCGCCGGCGTCCGACCGAGCTCACGCGGGCCCGTGGACGATCAGCCAGGTCGCGACGGCGGTCTCGTCGCCGTCGTTGTGGATGCGGTGCGGTCGCGAGCACGGGTAGCTGATCGTGTCGCCGGGACGCAGCACGACCCGCTCATCGGTGAAATCGATCGTCAGCTCGCCCGAGAGCATGGTGCCGACCTCGTACCCGTCGTGCCGGAAGAGGTCGGTGTCGCGGTGGGCCGACGACCCGGGCGGATAGGTCGACTGGAAGTAGTCGATTCCCGGGCTCGGTCCGGGGGACAGACGGCGGAAGGTCACTCCGTCGCCGAGCTCGACCGTCGTGGCCTGGGCGGCGCGGACCAGCGAGAACCCGTCGATCTCCGCCGCGAGCGCAGCGGCGGGGGCCTCGCCACCGCTCTCGAAGACGGCGGCGAGGGGCACGCCGAGGGCGTCGGTGATGGCGAGCAGCCGCGAGACGCTCGGCTGCAGCACGCCGCGCTCGATCTGCGACACCGCGCTGGGGCTGATGCCCAGCGCGGCGGCGACGGCGCGTGCCGACATCCCTCGCTGCCGCCGAAGCTCGCGCAGCCGGACGCCCACCTCGGTCCCGGTCCCCAGCGCGAGCTCTGACATGCCGCCGAGTCTAAACGGGCTGCGGCGGCGTCCGAGCGCGACCGCTGTGAAGCTCCAACTTCACACCGTCGTTACATCAGCGAAACCCGCCGGGATCGATTAACCCATAGCTTCACTTTCCAGATCCCCTCCTGGAAGGTTCCGACGCCATGACCGCTCCTCCGAACATCCTGCCCGCCGAGACGACGGTTCCCGATCGGGGCTACGACCCCCGACTTTCGAACGAGGATCTCGCCCCGCTCCGCAAGCAGAGGTGGACCTGGTACAACATCTTCGCCTTCTGGATGTCGGACGTGCACTCGGTCGGCGGCTACGTCACGGCGGGGTCGCTCTTCGCGCTCGGCATCGCCGCGTGGCAGGTGCTCGTGGCTCTCGTCGTCGGCATCGTGATCGTGCAGGTCTTCGCGAACATGGTCGCCAAGCCCAGTCAGAAGACGGGCGTGCCCTATCCCGTGGTGAACCGCGCCATCTTCGGGGTGCGCGGCGCGAACATCCCCGCGATCATCCGAGGCATCATCGCGATCGCCTGGTACGGCGTGCAGACCTTCCTGGCGGCGCAGTCGCTGAACATCATCTTCCTGAAGTTCATCCCCGGCTCCGCGGCGCTGCTCGACGTGGGCTTCCTCGGGCTCTCGGCGCTCGGGTGGATCTCCTTCTCGATCCTCTGGGTCGCCCAGGTCGCGCTGTTCTGGAACGGCATGGAGGTCATCCGCCGCTTCATCGACTGGGCCGGCCCCGCCGTCTACGTCGTGATGATCGTGCTCGCGGTGTACCTCGTGAGCCAGGCCGGCTGGGAGAACATCGACCTGAACCTCTCCGACCCGGCGGCGGCGCCGCACGACCTCTGGGGCACCCTCGGCCTCATGGCCATGGCGGTCGGCATCGTGGTGGCATACTTCGCCGGCCCGATGCTCAACTTCGGCGACTTCGCGCGGTACGGCCGTTCGTTCAGCCAGGTCAAGAAGGGCAACTTCTGGGGCCTTCCGGTGAACTTCCTGTTCTTCTCGATCCTGACCGTGCTCACCGCCGCCGCGACCGTGCCGGTGTTCGGCGAGCTGCTCCTCGACCCCATCCACACCGTCGAGGCGATCGACACCCCCTTCGCGATCCTGCTCGGCGGGCTGACCTTCGTCACCGCGACGGTCGGCATCAACATCGTCGCCAACTTCATCGCGCCCGCCTTCGACTTCTCCAACGTCGCGCCCCAGAAGATCTCGTGGCGCATGGGCGGCATGATCGCCGCGGTCGGATCGGTGTTCCTCACGCCCTGGAACTGGTACTCCGACGCCACCGCCATCCACTACTCCCTCGGCATCCTCGCGGCCCTCATCGGCCCGCTGTTCGGCCTGCTGATCGCGGGGTACTACATCGCGGCCAAGCAGCGGATCCGCACCGATGACATGTTCACGATGAGCGAGAGCGGGGCGTACTGGTACCGCAAGGGGTACAACCCGAACGCGATGAAGACGCTCCTCGTGGCCGGCATCCCGACGATCCTGCTCGCGATCCTGCCCAAGACGTTCGCCGATATGGGGCTGTTCGACGTCTCGTGGATCGGGAACTTCACCTGGTTCATCGGATGCGGCCTCGCGTTCGCCGCGTTCGTGGTGTTCGAGCGGCTCGACCCGCAGGTCCCGACGTTCGCGGGCGAGACCGAGGGCATCTCGGACGGCACCCTGCCCGAGTCCGCGCCGGAGGGCGCCGCGTGAGGATCACGCTGATCAACCCCAACACCTCCCGGGCGATGACGGACAAGATCGCCGTCGCCGCCCGGGAGGTCGCCGGGCCCGGGGTCGAGGTGGTCGCCGCGCATCCGACCGACGGCGCGGCCGCGATCGAGAGCCATCTCGACGAGATCACCGCCGCCCGCTCGGTCGTCGACATCATCGAGGCCGACCTCGCCGTCGGCGGAAGCGACGCGTACGTCATCGCGTGCTTCGGCGACCCGGGACTCGACGCCGCGCGCGAGCTCGTCGACGTTCCCGTCATCGGCATCGCCGAGGCTGCGATGCACGTCGCGACCCTGTCCGGTCGTCGGTTCGCCGTGGTCACGACGCTCGGCCGGACGCTCGGCCGGGCGCGCGATCTGCTCGCCCGCTACGGGATGACGTCGGCTTGCGCCTCGCTGGTCGCCTCCGGCATCCCGGTGCTCGATCTCGAGGACACCGGGTCGGATGCCTTCGAGCGCATCGCGGCGCTGTGCGCCGCCGAGGTGGCGGGCGGGGCCGACGTCATCGTGCTCGGCTGCGCCGGGATGGCCGATCTCTGCCACGCCCTGACGGAGCGCGTCGGCGTTCCCGTGGTCGACGGGGTCGGCGCGGCGGTCGGGCTCGCGTCGGCGATGGTGCGGATGCGGGTGGGGACGAGCAAGCGCGAGGAGTACGCCGCCCCGCCGCGTCGTCACGAGAGCGTTACATCGGGGTAACCGCCGCGGCTGCGTTAACCCATAGCTTTATATTGACATCGGGCTCTGCGCATCGCGCGCCCGCCGTCGTTCCTCGCCCCCGACCCCGCCCGGAGATCTCGTGACCGCATCGTCCCCGTCCCGCTTCGTCGTGCGCGCCGGCCGCGTCTTCGACGGCACGGCCTTCGTCCCCGCAGCCGTCGTCGTCGAGAACGGCCTCGTCGTCGCGATGCTCGACGAGGACGCCGCCGTCGCCGACGCCGCCGAGGTGCGCGTCGCCGCCGACGCTGTGCTGATGCCAGGGCTCGTCGACTCGCACGTGCACGTCAACGAGCCCGGACGCACCGAGTGGGAGGGCTTCGGCTCGGCGACGCGGGCCGCGGCGGCGGGCGGTGTCACGACGATCGTCGACATGCCGCTGAACTCCATCCCGCCGACCACGACCGCCGGCGCACTGGAGGTCAAGCGTGCCGCCGCCGCGGCATCCGCGCACGTCGACGTCGGGTTCTGGGGCGGGGCGGTGCCCGAGAACCTGGGGGAGCTCGGCCCCCTGCACGAGGCCGGCGTCTACGGGTTCAAGTGCTTCCTCGCGCCGTCGGGCGTCGACGAGTTCGGACACCTCGACCGTGCTCAGCTGCGCCAGGCCATGGGCGAGATCGCGGCGCTCGGCTCGCGGCTCATCGTGCACGCCGAGGACCCCGAGCTGCTCGGTGCCGACGGCGCGCTCGGCCGCGGATACGACGCCTTTCTCGCGTCGCGCCCGGCGACGAGCGAGGCGTCGGCGATCGACGCCGTCATCGAGGCCGCGCGCGCGACCGGCGGCCGGGCGCACATCCTGCACCTGAGCGACGCCCGGTCACTGCCCGCCATCCGTGCGGCCCGCGCGGACGGAGTCGACCTCACGGTCGAGACCTGCCCGCACTACCTCACGATCATCGCCGAGGAGATCCCCGACGGCGCGTCCGAGTTCAAGTGCTGCCCGCCCATCCGCGAGGCCTCGAACCGCGACCTCCTGTGGGAGGGCATCGTCGACGGCACGATCGACGCGATCGTCAGCGACCATTCGCCCTCGACCGTCGACCTCAAGCGCGCAGGCGACGGCGACTTCGGGCTCGCCTGGGGTGGCATCTCCGGACTGCAGGTCGGGCTGTCGGCGGTCTGGACCGAGGCGCGCGAGCGCGGCATCCCGCTCGAGACGATCCTGCCGCTGTTCACGACAGGACCCGCTGCCGTCGCGGGCCTCGCCGTCGGGCGCATCGCCGTGGGCGCGCCCGCGCACCTCACCGTCTTCGCACCCGACGACGTCGTCCACGTCGACGCGCGCGAGCTGCGTCACCGCAACCCGATCTCGGCCTACGACGGCCGCGTGCTGACGGGACGGGTGCGCCGCACCTGGCTCCGAGGCGAGGTCGTGTTCGAGGCCGGCGTCGATGTTGCCGATGCCATGGATGCCGCGGGCGTTCCGGGCGGGCGGCTGCTCTCTCGCGGTGGCACCCTCGTCGCCGTCGGCGAGGATGCGTCGTGACCGGTCGCGCCCACGGCGATGCGCCTAGCGACGGCGCCCCGGCCGGCGGCATGCCCGCCGATCTCGCGGCGGCGTTCGCCGACTACGAGCGCGCCATCGTCGAGAACGACCTCGCGGCGCTCGACGCCGCGTTCGCCCCCGGACCCGGCACGATGCGGGCGGATGCCGGGGGCCTGCTCGTCGGCCACGATGCGATCAGCGCATTCCGCGGGGCGCGCGGCGGGGTCGCGGCGCGCGAGATCGAGCGGATCGAGTACCGGCCGCTTGCCCCTGACGTCGCTCTGCTGATCTCGGTCTCCCGCTACGCCGCAGGTGGCACCGGCCTGCAGACCCAGCTCTGGCAGCGCATCGACGGTCGCTGGCTCATCACCGCCGCACACGTGACCCCGCGGCCGCAGGCGTTCGACCGGTCGATCTGGCGCACCGTGGGCGACCCGCTCTACCAGGGCGCCTGGGAAGGTCCGCTGGCCGGGCTGACCGTCGCCGTCAAAGACCTCTTCGCGATCCGCGGCTACCGCATCGGGGCGGGCAACCCGACGTTCCTCGCCTCGGCCCGCGCCGAGACGACCACGGCGCCCGCGGTCGGCGACCTGTTGCGCGGCGGAGCGTCGCTGCGCGGCATCGCGCGCACCGACGAGTTCGCCTACTCCGTCGCCGGAGACAACACTCACTACGGCACGCCGCCGAACGCCGCGCTGCCCGGAGCGCTCCCGGGCGGCTCGTCGAGCGGGCCGGCCTCCGCCGTCGCGGCCGGGCATGCCGATGTCGCCCTCGCCACCGACACCGCCGGATCGGTGCGGGTACCCGCCTCGTACCAGGGGCTCTGGGGCTTGCGGACCACGCACGACCTCGTGCCCCGGCAGGGCATGCTGCCCCTCGCGCAGAGCTTCGACACCGTCGGCTGGCTGACCCGCGACGGCTCGACGCTCGAGCGCGTCGCCGAGTGGTGCCTCGGGTACACCGGCTCGGAGTCGACCGAGAGCGTGCAGGGCGAGCCGGACGACGAGCTGCCGACGCGCCTCCTCGTGCCCGACGAGATCCTCGCCGCCGCCGAGCCCGCCACCCGACGCGCGTTCGCCGAGCTGCTCGACCGCGTCACGGCCACGGGAGCCGCGGTCTCGGTCGGCCGCGTGTCGATCGGCGACCTCGACGCCTACCTCGACGCGTTCCGCACCGTGCAGGGCGCGGAGGCCTGGCGCAACAACGGCGACTGGCTCGTGCAGCATCCCGGCGCGGTGGGAGCCGCCGTCGCCGACCGCTTCCGCACCGCCGCCGCCGTGACACCCGACGACGAGAAGCGGGCGCGCGCCGCCCTCGCCCCTCTCGCCGACCGCCTGCGTGCCGTCGTCGACGACGCGGTGCTGCTGCTGCCGACCGTCCCCGGAGCCGCACCTGCGCGCACCGCCGGCGGCGAGGCGCTCGACCTGCTGCGCCGTGACACACTGCGGATGACGACGCCGGCCGCCGTCGCCGGGCTCCCCGCGATCTCGGTGCCCCTGCTCACCGTGCCGTCGCCGCTGGGACCGGCGCCCGTCGGCGTCTGCCTCGTCTCGCGCGCCGGCACCGACCTCGCCCTCGTGCGGCTCGCCCGCCGCCTGTTCTCGCTCCTCGACCCCCGGATGGACACGCCATGACGAACCCGACCGTTCAGATCCCCGGACCCATCGACCCGCCCGCTCGCCTGCTCATGGGCCCCGGGCCGATCTCGGCGTACCCCAGCGTGCTCACCGCGATGTCGGCCGCGCTCGTCGGCCAGTACGACCCGTTCATGACGCGGACGATGACCGAGACGCAGGAGCTCTACCGTGCGGTCTGGAACACGCGCAACGACGCCACGATGCTCGTCGACGGCACGAGCCGCGCCGGCATCGAGGCGGCGATCGTCTCGCTCGTCCGGCCCGGCGACCGTGTGCTCGTGCCGATCTTCGGACGCTTCGGGCACCTGCTCGCCGAGATCGCGGAGCGCGCGCTCGCCGAGGTGCACACGATCGAGACCGAGTGGGGGCAGGTCTTCACGCCCGCCGCGATCGAAGAGGCCGTCGTGCGGGTCAAGCCCACGCTGCTCGCGCTCGTGCAGGGCGACACGTCGACGACCATGAACCAGCCGCTCGACGAGATCGGCGCGATCTGCGCGAAGCACGGGGTGCTGTTCTACTCCGACGCGACCGCCTCGCTCGGCGGCAACGAGTTCGACGCCGACGACTGGGGCCTGGATGCCGCCACCGCCGGGCTGCAGAAGTGCCTCGGCGGACCGAGCGGATCGGCGCCCATCACCCTCAGCGAGCGCGCCGTCGAGGTCGTGCGGTCGCGGGCGCGCATCGAAGCCGGCATCCGCGAGCCCGGCGATCCGGACGCGAGTGACTTCGTGCGGTCGAACTACTTCGACCTCGGCATGATCCTCGACTACTGGGGGCCGCGCCGTCTCAACCACCACACCGAGGCGACGTCGATGCTCTACGGGGCGCGCGAATGCGCCCGCGTGCTGCTGCTCGAGGGGCGCGACGAGGTGATCGCGCGCCACCGTCTCGCGGGCGCCGCGATGCTCGCCGGCGTGCAGGCGCTCGGCCTCACCGTCTTCGGCGACATCGCGCACAAGATGAACAACGTCGTGGCCGTCGAGATCCCCGACGGAGTGCCCGGCGACGAGGCGCGCGCAGCGCTGCTGACCGACTTCGGCATCGAGATCGGCACGTCGTTCGGTCCGCTCCACGGACGCGTGTGGCGCATCGGGACGATGGGCTACAACGCCCGGCAGGACGCCGTGCTCACCACCCTCTCGGCGCTCGAGGCGGTGCTGCGCCGCTACGGCGCCGCCGTGCCGGTCGCCGGAGGGGTCGAGGCGGCAGCGGACGTCTACCGGGGACATTGAGTCGTGGCATCCGCTCTGCTCCCCGTATCGCCCGAACGCATCGCCGACGCGGCACGACGGGTGATGTCGCGCTGCGACGATCTCGCGCGCATCAGCGCGGCCCCCGACCGGATCGAGCGCGTCTACCTCTCGCCCGAGCACGCCCGTGTCAACCGTCTCGCCGCCGAATGGATGCGGGAGGTCGGCATGACCACGCGCCAGGATGCCGCCGGCAATCAGATCGGCCGACTCGACACCGCCGGCGACGAGCCCGCGCTCATGATCGGCTCGCATCTCGACACGGTGGCCGACGCCGGGCGCTACGACGGCATCGTGGGTGTCCTGATGGGGATCGAGGTCGTGCGGATGCTGCGCGAGCCCGCCGACGACGACGGCTCGTCGTGGCGGTCGCCCCTGCCGTTCGCCCTCGAGGTCGCCGCGTTCTGGGACGAGGAGGGCACGCGCTTCGGCAAGGCGCTGCTCGGGTCGTCGGCGGTCGGCGGTGTCTGGGACGACGGGTGGTGGGACCTCGCCGACGTCGAGGGGACGACCCTGGCCCAGGCCTTCCGGGAGTTCGGCCTCGACCCCGGGCGGGTCGGCGAGGCGGCCCGTCGGTCGGACGAGCTCGTCGGCTACCTCGAGGCGCACATCGAGCAGGGTCCGCAACTGCACCGGAGCGGCGAATCGCTCGCCGTCGTCTCGTCGATCGCCTCGGCCCGACGCTTTCTGCTGTCGGTCGAGGGCGAGGCGCGGCACGCCGGCGGGACGCCCTACGACATGCGGCGCGACGCGTTGCTCGGCGCATCCGAGGCGGCTCTCGCGGTCGAGCGGATCTGCCGGGCCGAGCATCACATCATCGGGACGGTCGGCCAGTTCGAGGCGTTCCCGGGCGGCGTGAACATCGTGCCCGGCGAGGTGCAGTTCTCCCTCGACCTGCGGGGCGAGTTCGATGGTGAGCGCGACCGCGTCTGGCAGCGGCTCACCGCCGAGCTCGACGAGATCATGGGCCGTCGCGGACTGCGCTGGCAGCACCGCGAGATCCACAACGCCGCGGCGGTCGCCTGCGCGCCGCTGCTGCAGGACGTCGTCCGCGAGGGCATCCGCGCGGCGGCGGGCGAGGTGACCGACGAGCCGCCCGCGATCTTCAGCCGGGCGGGGCACGACGGCATGGCTCTCGGCGGTCTCACCGGCATCGGGATGCTGTTCCTGCGCAACCCCGACGGCATCAGCCACCACCCCGACGAGGACGTCTCCACCGCTGACGTCGCCCGCGGCATCCGCGCCCTCGCCGAATCCGTCCTGCACCTCGCCGCCGACCGCCGCGCCGCCGCCTGACCCGGCCGGCGACCCGCGAGATCGCCACCGCGCGGGCGCAATCCCCCTGACCCGAGGGCGAAACATGGGCTCGGTAGCGTGCGGGTATGCGCCTGCTCGTGACCCACGCCCGCCTCATCACGGTGCCCGCCGGCACCGACGACCCCGGCTACATCGACGAGGGATGGATGCTCGTCGGCGACGACGGGCGCATCGCGGCCATCGGCGCCGGGGATCCGCCCGTGGGCACCACCGCCGACGAGATCCTCGACGCCGGAGGCTCGTTCGTCGCCCCCGGGTTCGTCTCGAGCCACTCGCACCTGTTCACCTCGGGTCTGCGCGGACTCGGGGTCGCCGAGACGCTCTACGGCTGGTGCGACGCGATGCTCGGGACCACCGCCCACATGACCGCCGATGACGTCTACTGGTCGACGCTCCACGGCGCTCTCGACTTCCTCTCGAACGGCGTGACCACCGCCTACAACTTCACCGACCCGCTGCAGTCCTGGGAGTCGATGGTCGACGGCAAGCGCGTGGGCGACGCCCGTATGCGCGAGCTCGAGTACCACACGCGTCAGGCCGACGCGACGCGCGACGCCGGCATCCGGTTCGTCGATTCGATCGGCATGGATGTCACCGTCGGCTCCGACGACGAGATCTTCGCCCGGTTCGCCGCGTCGGTCGCGCACACCCGCGCGATGGACCCCGATTTCGCGCTCGGCGCGTCGATCATGGGCCAGGTGCAGTGGTCGCCGCGCGAGGAGGCCGCCTGGCTCGAGGTCGAGGCGATGCGCCGATATGGCGTGACCAATCAGGCGCACTTCCTCGAATCGCCCGAGGCGGTGGAGCACCAGCGGTCGAAGTTCGCGCAGTATCGGGATGCCGGGGCCCTCGGTCTCGGTCTCGTCTTCGGCCACTTCATCCAGACGACCCCGGAGATCATCGACGAAGCCGTCGCGGGCGGTGCCGCGATGTCATGGCAGCCCGCCTCGAACGGGCGGCTCGCGTCGGGGACCGCGCAGGTTCCCGAGATGCTCGCGAAGGGCATGAAGGTCGGCATCGGACTCGACGACCAGGCGTGCACGGATGTCTCGGATCCCTGGCAGAACATGCGCATGGGCATCTACCAGCAGCGGGCGCGCCTGCAGGATCCGCTCGCGATGATGCCCGAGCAGGTGCTGCGGCTGCACACCCTCGGTGCGGCTGAGATCATGGGCGTCGCCGACCGGGTCGGTTCGCTCGAGGTGGGCAAGCTGGCCGATTTCGTGGTGGTCGACCCCCGGCGTCCCGATGTGGGTCCGCTGTGGCATCCGGTGCGCAGCTACGTGCTGGCGATGAGTCCCCGCAACCTGACGCGCGTGTACGTCGGCGGCGTCCTGGTCGACGATCGCGGCACGTCGACGAACCCCCTGGCCGCCGAGGCGTCTGCGCGTCTGCACGAGAGCCTCGCCGAGGTCGCGCGTCGCCGCCCCACGCACCCTCACTGACTGACCCTCGGCCCGCCCGTCCCTCCGAACCGCGAGACGACAGCTGCGCGTGTGTCGTCTCGCGGTTCGGTTCGGCAGACCCGTCAGGCCACCGAGGTCGTCATGCCCATGCGGGTGAGGACGAGGGTCTCGGCGATCTGCACGAGGTTGTAGAGCACGAGGGTCAGCAGCGTGATGATCGCCACCGACGCCCACAGGTCGTCGAAGCGGGCGGTCGCGGTGAACTTCACGATCATGCCGCCGATGCCCTGCCCCGTCGACAGCCACTCGGCGAGGAGGGCGCCGGTGACGGCGCCCGGCACCGAGACGCGGGCGGCGGCGAAGAGCGAGGGCAACGCGCCCGGCACGCTGACCTTGCGCAGCTGCGCGAGGCGTCCGCCGCCGTAGACGTGCACGAGGTCGAGGCTCTCCTTCGTCGCGCGGCTCAGGCCGAACAGGATCGAGGCGAGGGCGGGGAAGAGCACGACGATCGAGCCGATGACGGCGACGGATGCCGCGGTGCCGCGGCCCGTGATCAGGATGATGACCGGCGCGATGGCCACGAGCGGCACCGAGCGCAGCAGCAGCGCGAGCGGCATGACGCCCGCCTCGATCGCCTTCGACAGCGAGAACGCCACGGCGAGCAGGAGCGCGACGAGCATGCCGACACCGAACCCGAGGGCGGCGTCCTGCACGGTCTGGCCGATGAGCGGCCACAGGCCCATGCGGTTCTCGGCGGCGTCGTCGGCGGTGAACAAGAATTCCCACACTTCGCCGGGGCCCTTGGCGACGTAGGTCGAGATGCCCGTGAGGTTGACGACGGCCCACCACAGCGCGAGCACGATGAGCACGGTCGCGAGGGCGTTGATCAGCGAGCGGCCGACGGAGCGGCGGAGGGCGACGATCATGCGGCTGACCTCCCCGAGACCCACGGCGTGACGAGACGCGCGACGAGGCCGAGGGCCGCGTATCCGATGAGGGCGACGATCGCCGACAGCAGGAACACCGCCCAGACGCGCGGCGAGTCGAGGTCGCCCTGCAGCTTGATGAGGGTGATGCCCACGCCCCGGTCGATCGCGCCCATGTACTCGCCGAGGATGGCACCGAGGAAGGCGCTCGGCACGGCGATCTGCAGCGCGTTGAGGATGGCGGGGGTGGCGGCGATCAGGCGCACTTTGCGCAGCTGCGTCCACCGCGACCCGCCGTAGACGCGCACGACGTCGAGCGCCGCCTTGTCGGCCGCCTTGAACCCGAGCAGCGCGCCGACGACAGTGGTGAAGAAGACCGCGAGCGCCGCGAGGAAGATCGCGGTCGCGCTCGGATCGCCCGCGCGCTTGGCCCCGCCCAGCACGACGATCGCGATGCCGCCGACGGCGACGACGGGTAGGCAGTAGCTGACGACGGCGATCTGGGTGACGACGACCTCGAGGCGGGGGAGGAGCAGCACCGTCGACGCGAGGAGGAGCGCGATCGCGTTGCCCCAGACGTAGCCGATCATCGCTTCGCCGATCGTGACCTGGAACACCGTCCAGTACGGCGCCAGACCGTCGCGGACGATGGTCTCGAACACGGTGAACGGCGAGGGGACGGGGGTGAAGGTCGTGCCCTCGGGCGGCGAGAACGCCGTGACCGATAGCAGCCACCATGCCGCGATCAGCACGACGGCCCCGATGACGCCTGCGAGCCAGGTCGGCATTCCGGCGCGGCGCATCACGACTCCGCGTCGGCGCGGCCGTCGCTGCCGAAAAGCAGCTCGGACGCGCGGTCGACCAGCGCGTGGAACTCCGGGGTCCGCATCATCTCGGGCGTGCGGGGTCGCGGCAGGTCGACGTCGATGATCTCGACGACGCGGCCGGGGCGCGGCGACATGACCGCCACGCGGTCGGAGAGGAAGATCGCCTCGGAGATGCCGTGGGTGACGAGCAGCGTCGTCGCGGGCTTCTCGGTCCAGATGCGCAGCAGCTCGAGGTTGAGGTTCTGTCGGGTCATGTCGTCGAGCGCGCCGAACGGCTCGTCGAGCAGCAGCACCGACGGCTTGAGCGCGAGCGCGCGGGCGATCGAGACGCGCTGCCGCATCCCGCCGGACAGCTGGGCGGGCTTGGACTTCTCGAAGCCGGTGAGCCCGACGAGCGCGATGAGCTCGTCGATGTAGGCCTTGTCGGGCGTGCGGCCCGCGATCTCGAAGGGCAGCCGGATATTGGCCAGCACGCTGCGCCAGGGGAGCAGGGCGTGGTCCTGGAAGGCGATGCCCAGCTCGTGGTCGCGACGCAGCTCGTGGGGGGTCCTGCCGTCGACGCGGACCTCGCCCGCGGTCGGGTTCTCGAGGTCGGCGAGGATGCGCAGGATGGTGGACTTGCCGCATCCCGAGGGGCCGAGCAGGGCGAGGAACGAGCCCTTGTCGGTGTGGAGGTGGGTGTCCTGCAGGGCCGTCACGGTCCGGCCGCGGCCGGTGTGGAAGGTCTTGCTGAGGCCGTCGATCAGGATGCCGGTGCCGCGAGGGGCACCGGCATCCCGGGTGTCGTCGTGTGTCATGTGATGGAGGGAAGCGTCCGAACCTACGGAAGGTAGTCCAGCAGCTCCGGGTTCTCGTCGTAGATCTCGTCGATGATGGTGGTGTCGAACAGGTCGTCGACCGAGACCTTCCAGCCTGCGGCGGCGAGCGAGTCGACCGTCTGCTGCTTCAGGTCGTCCGAGATCGTGAAGAGGCCGTTGGCCTCGGTCTCCTCGGTCGAGATGAGCAGGTTCTGAGCGGCGATGCCGGCGGTCGTCTTCGCGGGGTCGAGGGCGCCGAACACGGCCTCGAGGCCGTCCTCCGACTCCTCCGCGGCCTGGTTGTAGTACTTCTGCACCAGGCTGACGGTGTCGTCGACGGGCTGCTGGAACACCTGGGTCCAGCCCTTGATCTCGGCGATGAGGAACTCCTTGAGGAGCTCCTTGTTCTCGGCGAGGTACTGGTCGGTGACGGTGAACGTCTCGGCCACGTAGGGCACGCCGTTCTCGGCGTACGAGAGGTTGGTGATGTCGTAGCCCGCGAGCTCGACGGTCAGCGCCTCGTTGGTGAGGTAGGCCATGAAGCCGTCGACTTGGCCGTCCATGAGCGGGGTCGGGTCGAAGTCGACGGGAACGACGGTGACCTCGCTCGGGTCGATGCCGTTGGCGTTCAGCAGGGCCGCGAATACTGAGGCGTTGGAGTCCTGGACGCCGATCGTCTTGCCGATGAGGTCCTGCGGGGTCGCGATGTTGCCGCCGTCCGCGAGCGAGAGGATCGTGAACGGATTCTTCTGGAAGGTCGCGCCGATGATCTTCAGCGGCGCATCCTCCTCGGCGACGGCGGCGCCTACCGAGGCGGCGTCCGAGAGCGCGACCTGCACGGTGCCCGAGAGCAGCTTCGCCACGCCCGTGTCGGGCCCGGAGATGCCGATGACCTCGTCGAAGCCGGCCTCGTCGTAGTAGCCGTTCTCGTAGGCGTAGAACTCGCCGGCGAACTCCTCGTTCTTGATCCACGAGTACTGCACGCTGATCTCGCCGAATGACGCGGAGTCGTCGGAGCCCGATGCGCCGGGCTCGGCGGAGCTCGACGAGCAGGCCGAGAGGGCGAGGGCGGCGACGGCGGCGGTGGCCAGGGTCGCGGCGAGGCGGTGTTTCCGGATGCGCGGTGCGGGCATCGGTTCTCCTTCGGGTGTGCGGGTGCAGGAACGCAGCGCGGGTGCACGGATGCCGCTGCGGGGAGGTGCTGGCTTGAAGCTATTGCTTGAATATTTCGGTCACCGTCGCGCTCGTGTTTCGATGCTGTGACGGCTTCCGACGCGTCGCGGCTCAGCGGGGGTCGTGCTGAGCCAGCCGCCAGATCCGGTCGCGGCTGAAGGGCTGCTCGTAGGGTCGTCGCCCCAGGGCGCGGGCGATCGCGTTGCCGATCGCGGGCGCGACGGGGTTGTAGGGCGACTCGCTCATCGACTTCGCGCCGAACGGTCCGAGCGCGTCGTCGGTCTCGGCGAAGAAGACCTCGGTGTCGGGGATGTCGGCCGACTGCGGCACGCGGTAGGTGCGGAACACCGGGTTCATCACCCGCCCGCCGTCGTCGATCATCACCTCCTCATACAGGGCGCTGCCGATGCCCTGCGCGACTCCGCCCTCGACCTGTCCGCGGCACTGGGCCGGGTTGAGCACGACCCCCGCGTCCGCCGACTGGACGGACTGGAGGATGCGCACCGATCCGGTCTCGGGGTCGACCGCGACGCGGACGGCGTGGACGTTGAAGGCGAGCGATCGCTGTTCGCCGAGCTCGCTGCCGTCGGCGGTGAGCCCGTGCTCGTCGCGGTGCGCCGGATCGGCGGCGGCGATCAGCTCAGCGGGACCGACGAGCCGCACCGGGGTGCGCACCGAGCCGTCGGGCTGCAGCACCGCGTCGGCCGGGGAGGTCTCCGTGAGCGCGGCCGCGGCCTGTCGCATCCGATCGGCCAGGGTGAGGCAGGCGGCGTGCAGGGCCTTCCCGGCGACGGTGATGCCGGCCGAGGCGAACGCGCCCGTGTCGTGATGCACGGCGTCGGTGTCGGCGCTGCGCACCTCGAGGCGGTCGCTGCCCAGCACCGTCGACGCGATCTGGCGGTGCACCGTGCTCGTGCCGTTGCCGAACTCGACGGTGCCGGTGCGCAGGAGGTACGAGCCGTCGGGACGCAGCGTCGCGGTCGTGTGGGCGATGTGGCCGAACGGTGCCATCGTCGCGATCATGGCCGCCGCCATGCCTTCGCCGACGAGCCAGCCGTCGGGTGCGGTGGAGCCGTTGCCGCGTCGCAGCGCGGCCTCGGCGAGGTCGAGGCACTGGTCGAAGCCGTAGCTGCCCCAGACGAGGTCGTGCTCGTGCGTCGCATCCGCCGGTCCGACCGCGTTGCGACGGCGCAGCTCGAACGGGTCGATGCCGAGCTGCTCGGCGAGCATGTCCATCGCCGACTCGACGCCGAGGATGACCTGGCCGAGCCCGTATCCGCGGAAGGCGCCCGAGGGGACGTTGTTCGTGTAGACGACCTCGGCGTCGAGGCGCACGGCATCGCAGCGGTACAGCGCGACCGACTCGGCGAGCGAGTGGAACATGACCCCGCGCGAATGGTTGCCGTAGGCTCCGGTGTCGCTCAGCAGATCCACCGTCATCGCGGTCAGCCGGCCGTCGGTGTCGGCGCCGAGGGTCACCGACACGCGCATCGGATGCCGCAGCGACGCGCGCTGGAACTGCTCCGTCCGCGAGAACTCATAGGCCACCGGTCGGCCCGTGCGCAGTACCGCCAGCGCGACCAGGTCCTCGGTGAAGATCTCCTGCTTGCCCCCGAAGCCGCCGCCCACGCGCGCCGTGAACACCCGCACCCGGTCGGTGGGCAGGTCGAACAGCCGGGCGATCTCGTCGCGGGCGAGGAACGGCACCTGGGTGGAGGAGCGGATGACGAGGCGTCCCGCGTCGTCGAGCCATCCCACGGAGCCGTGCGTCTCGAGCTGCGCGTGCGAGACGCGCTGCGTCGACCAGGTGCCGCTGACGACGGCGGCGCTCGCCGCCAGAGCGGCCGCGGTGTCGCCCGTCTCGCGGTGGAGTCCCGCGATCACGTTGCGGCCGGCGTCGTCGACGCGGTCGGCGGGCGTGCGGTCGGGATGCAGCAGCGGGGCGCCGGCGCTCCGTGCCTCCTCGGGGTCGAAGACCGCCGGCAGCACCTCGTACTCCACGCGCACGAGACGCCGGGCGGCGTCGGCGGCCTCGGCGGTCTCGGCGACCACCGCGACGACCCGCTGTCCGACGTGGCGCACGACCTCGTCGAGCATGAGGGTGTCGTCGGGGTCGTCCTCGCGGTGCTCGTGCCGGCCCGTCGAATAGCGGATGCGGGGGACGTCGGCCGGGGTGAGCACCGCGACGACGCCGGGCACGGCCCGCGCCGCATCCGTGTCGATCGCGAGGATGCGGGCGTGCGCGTGCGGCGATCCGACCACGCGCAGCACCAGCGGCGGACCGGCCGGGGTGTCGGCGATGTCGAACGTGTACGGCTCACGGCCCTGCACCACGCGTCGCGCGGCCTCGGGCGACACCGAACGGCCGACTCCGCGCGGGGCCGCGGGAGCTCCCTCGGCCGAGGCGGGCACACCCGTCTCGCGCACGGGGCCGAGCACCGAGGCGCGGACGGCCTCGCGGATCGGGCGGTAGCCGGTGCACCGGCACAGGTTGCCCTTGAGCCGACGGTCGAGGTCGTCGAGGTCGTCGGCGCACAGCGTCGAAGCCGTCACGCTCAGACCCGGCGAGCAGAACCCGCATTGGAAGCCGAAATGCTCGACGAGGGCCTCCTGCACCGGATGCAGCTCGTCGCCGGGTGCGAGACCGGCCGCAGTCGTCACGCTGCGACCGTCGAGCCGCGCCGCCGGGATGAGGCAGGAATGCACCGCCTCGCCGTCGAGCAGCACCGAGCAGGCACCGCAGTCGCCCGCGTCGCAGCCCTTCTTGACCTCGAGGCGGCCCGTCTCGCGGAGCATCGTGCGCAGGCACTGCCCGGCGCGGGGCGCGGCCTCGACCGCCACCCCGTCGACCTCGAACCTGACGGCGTCGGCGGTCATGCGGGCTCCATCCGGTCCCTCTCGCGCCGCAGGTCGGCGGCGGCTCGGCGAGCGAGCACGGAGCTGACTCCGCGGCGCCAGTCCGCGGCACCGAGCGGGTCGCTGTAATAGCCGGGTGCCGCCTCGGCGGCCGCGACCAGCGCCGCGTCGGACGGGATCCCCGAGAAGCGCAGCACGACCGGGCGCCGGACGGCGGCTGTGATCGTGAATGTGGCCGACCCGTCATCGTCGAGGCGCCCGGTGACGACGGCTCCCGACCGGCCGAGCTCGGCGAGGGCGATCTTGTGGAGCACCGCGCGCGAGCGCAGCGTCGCGGCGGGCAGCTCGATCGCCCGCAGCAGGTCGCCCGGCGCGAGGCAGGTCGCGCCGTCGTCGACGACGAGCTCGGCCACCGGCATCCGCGTCTCCCCGCCGTCGGCGTGCCAGATCACCGCGACGCCGTCGAGCGCAGCGCACAGGCTGATCATGGCCCCCGCGGCGAAGGCGCGGCAGAGGTTGCCGCCGACCGTGGCGGTGTTCCAGATCTTGAAGCTCGCGAGCAGGGCGTTCGCCGCGGCCGGCACGAGGTCGAGCGCGGTCCAGTCGGTGCGGGGGGCCACCTCGAGGCGCCCGGCTGCGAAGGCGACGAGTCGCGCGATGGTGCACGTCGCGGCGATGCGCAGGCCGTTCTCATCGACCTCGAGCTCGGGCCAGCCCATCGTCGTGAGGTCGACGAAGCCGGTCGTCCCCGGCTGCGGCTCCGACATCAGCCAGGTGCCTCCGGCGATGAACCTCTCGCCCGGCGCGAGCACGAGATCGTCGCGTGTCCGGGCGGCGCGGAAGCCGGTGACGGTCGTGATGTCCATGGGGCTCCTCTCGGCTCGGACGTCGCATGAGTGAATCAGCCCCGCATTTCGCTCGTGTTTCACGTCGCCGCAACGAGCCGCAACGAACCGGCAACACGTGAGGCCTAACGTGCGGAGGAGTCCCGTCGCCGCCCCGAGGAGGTCCCATGCGCGAGATCCTCGCCGTCGCCCGCGAAGAGCTGGCCGCGGGCCGCGCCGTCGCCGTGGCGACCGTGGTGGCCGCAGCCGGCAGTTCGCCGCGCGAGATCGGCGCCTCGATGCTGGTCGCGGCCGACGGGCGGGCGTTCGGCAACGTGTCGGGGGGATGCGTCGACGGAGCCGTCTACGAGCGGTGCGTCGAGGTGCTCGCCGGAGACGACGCGGTGGTCGACCGCTTCGGCATCGCCGATGACGACGCCGTCGCGGTCGGGCTCTCGTGCGGCGGGACGATCGAGGTGCTGGTGCGCGCGCTCGTACCCGGGTCGCCCGAGGCTGCGACGCTCGCTCTTCTCGCCGCGCGTGACCGCGACGGCGTCGCCACGGTGCTCCGGCTGCGGACGGCCGGCGATGGGATGGGGTCGGCGTCGATCATCGACGCGAGCACGGCCCCCACCCCCGCGCCCGCTGGGAGCGTCGACCTGCAGTTCGGCGCACCGCCGCGGCTCATCGTGGTGGGCGCCGTCGAGGTCGCGGTTGCCCTGGTCGCGCTCGGGACCGCAGCGGGGTTCCACGTCGTCGTCGTCGACCCGCGCGACGTCTTCGCTCGCCCCGACCGCTTCCCGGCCGCGGAGGTCGTGGTCGACCAGCCCGGTCGCTATCTCGCAGCCGCCGGCCTCGACGTGCACACCGCCGTCTGCGTGCTCACCCACGACCCGAAGTTCGACGTTCCCGCGCTCGCCGCCGCGCTCATGTCGCCGGCCGCGTACGTCGGTGCGATGGGCAGCCGCGCGACGTGCGCGGACCGCGTCCGTCGGCTCGTCGAAGCCGGGGTGCCGACAGCGCTCGTCGACCGGCTGCGTTCGCCGATCGGGCTCGACCTGGGCGGTACGAGCGCCGCCGAGGTGGCGCTGTCGATCCTGGCCGAGGTCGTGGCCGCGCGGCGCGGTGGAACGGGTGCGCCGCTGCGCGCCGGATCGGGCCCGATCCATCGAGACACGGCGTCGGAGGGATGCCGCGTCGACCACCTGGTCACGTGACGGACGACGTCGCGCCGCGTCGTACTCCCCCCGTCGGAATCGTGCTCGCCGCCGGCGCCGGCACGCGCTACGGCATGCCGAAGGCGCTGGCGGTCGCGCCCGGGGGACGCGCCTGGCTGGACGGGGTGGTGGCGGCGCTCGCTGCGGCCGGGTGCGAGCCGATCCTCGTGATGCTCGGTGCCGCGCCGGAGGCGCCTGTCCCCGCGGGGGCACGCGCGCGCGTGGTCGAGGACTGGCGCGAGGGTCTGTCGGCGACCGTGCGCGCGGCGCTCGCGGCGGCATCCGGCACCGACGCCGCCGTCGCGGTCATCGTGCCGGTCGACGTCCCCGAGCTGCCAGCCCGAGCGGTGGCCCGGCTGCTGACCGCCGCCGCCGGTGACGCTCGCGCGCGTCATCGCGCCGTCTTCGGCGGGCGTCCCGGCCATCCCGTCGTCCTCGGGCGAGCGCACTGGGACGCCGCCGCGCGCGCGGTCTCCGGCGATGAGGGGGCGGGTGCCTACCTCAGGCGCATCGGTGCTGTAGGCGTGGAGTGCTCCGACCTGTGGCACGGCCGCGACATCGACCATCCGCCGGATGACGGACGGGCGCCTGACGGCCGGGCGCCCGGCGCCTGACGCCGGGCGTCGTCAGGCGCCGGGCGTCGTCAGGCGTCGACGATGTTGACCGGCTCCTCGCCGGCGGCGAGGCGCTCGATCTGGGTCCGGACGAGCTTCGCGATGCGCGGACGCATGGCGTCGGCCGCCCCGCCCACGTGCGGCACGACGATCACCCCGGGGGCGCGCCACAGCGGGTGGTCCTCCGGCAGCGGCTCGGGGTCGACGACATCGAGCGCGGCGCGCAGACGTTCCGCCTGCAGCTCGGCCACGAGGGCGTCGGTGTCGAGCACGGTGCCGCGCCCGACGTTGACGACGAGTGCGCCGTCGGGAAGCAGCGCCAGCTCGCGGGCGCCGATGAGCCCCTTTGTCGGCTCGCCGCCGGGGAGCGTGATCATGAGGATGTCGGTGTGCGGCAGCAGCTCGTCGAGCTCGTCGATGCCGTGGACGTGGACCCCGTCCTCGTCGCGCGCGCGGGACGCGACCGGGATGATCGTGGTCTCGAAGGGGAGCAGGCGGGATGCCACGGCCTTGCCCACGCCGCCGTAGCCGAGCACCAGCACGGTGCGGTCGGCGACGCTGCGGCTGAACTGCGGGGCCCACCGCGCCGACTCCTGGTTGCGGACGTAATCCGCGAGGTCGCGCTGCGCGGCGATGGTGAGACCGACCGCGATCTCGGCGGTCGCCGTCTCGTGGACACTCGTTGCGTTCGCGAGCCTCGTGCCCTCGGGCAGGTAAGCGCCCATGCCCTCGTAGCCGATCGACTGGCTCTGGAGAAGCCCGACCTTCACGTCGCCCAGTGCACTGAGCAGTCGCTTGCCCGACATGTAGGGCGGGACCACCATGTCGAACGCACCGCGGGGCGCCGGAGAGCGGAGGTCCCAGACGACCAGTTCGACTCCGTCGGGAAGAGGGCCGATGTCGGCCGCCAGCTCATCGGTGGGAACGCTGACGATGACGGTGCCGGGGGATTCGCTCATGCCCCCAACGCTACCGACCCGGCGCTCAGACGCGGGCGAGCACCGCGGCGACGGCCGACGTGAAGAACGTGAGTCCGTCGGTGCCCGAGCGCATCGCCTCGGTGGTGTTCGGGCCGAAGCCCGGCTCGACGGCGTGCTCGGGATGCGGCATGAGTCCGACGACGTTCCCGCGCTCGTTCGTGAGGCCGGCGATGTCGTCGAGCGAGCCGTTGGGGTTCACGCCGCGGTAGCGGAAGGCGACGAGACCATCGCCCTCGATCTGCTCGAGCGTCTCGGCCGAGCAGGTGAAGCCGCCGTCGGCGTTCTTCAGCGGGATGACGATCTCCTGGCCGGTCTCGAAGCCGCTCGTCCACGCGGTGTCGGCGTTCTCGACGACCAGGCGCTGGTCGCGGCGGATGAACTGCTGGTGGGCGTTGCGGATCAGGCCGCCGGGCAGCAGGTGCGCTTCGACGAGCATCTGGAATCCGTTGCAGATGCCGAGGATCGGCATCCCCTTGGCGGCGGCATCCTTCACCTCGGCCATGATCGGCGCGTGCGCCGCGATCGCGCCGGCGCGGAGGTAGTCGCCGTAGCTGAAGCCGCCGGGCAGGACGAGCGCGTCGACGCCGTCGAGGTCGTGCGAGCCGTGCCAGAGCGCGACGGGCTCGGCGCCGGCGAGCCGGACGGCGCGCTGCGCGTCGCGGTCGTCGAGCGAGCCCGGGAAGGTGATGACACCGATGCGCGCGGTCACTCCACGACCTCGATGTTCACGACGTCCTCGATGACCGAGTTCGAGAGGATCTCGTCGGCGATGCGGCGAGCGGTCTCGAGGGTCGCGTCGTCGGCGCGGTCGACGGTGAGCTCGAAGCGCTTGCCGATGCGGACGTCGGAGAAACCGGCGACGCCCAGGCGGGTGAGGGCCCCCGATACCGCCTTGCCCTGCGGATCCAGCAGCTCGGCCTTGGGCATGACGTCGACGACGATGGTGGGCATTGCTCGCTCCGGAGGTCGCGGGATGGGTGCGCGACCAGTCTACGGGTGGGATGCGCGCCTCGTTCGCCGCATCCGGCCGGTCTCGTGACCGGATCGTGACCATCGTCTTTGGGAGCGCTCTCTTGTGATCCTGGGAGCGCTCCCGTATGGTCATGGTCAATCGGTGAGAGCGCTCCCAAAGTCGGGTGCGAACCGCCGCGCACCAGATACCCGCAATCACGAAGGAGTGACACGTGAATTCACGCGCACTGCGGCGGATCGGCCTCGTGGCCGGCGTCGCAACCACCTCGGCCATCGTCCTCGCCGGATGTTCGGGCGGAGGTGACCAGGCCGCATCCGGTGGCGACTCCGACACCGTGACCCTCGCGACGTTCAACGACTTCGGCTACACCGACGAGCTGCTCGCGGAGTTCACCGAGGAGACCGGCATCAAGGTCGTCCACACCAAGGCGGCGACCTCGAACGACGCCCGCACCAACTTCTTCCAGAAGCTCGGCAAGACCGGCCTCGCCGACGTCGAGGGCGTCGAGGTCGACTGGTTCCCCGAGATGATGCAGTACTCCGACCTGATCGCGCCGGTTCCCGACGAGCTCGCCGGCCGCTGGCTCGACTGGAAGGAGAAGGCGGCGACCGATGCCGAGGGCAACCTCGTCGCCTACGGCACCGACGTGGGACCGCAGGCCATCTGCTACCGCGCCGACCTGTTCGAGGCCGCCGGCCTGCCCACCGACCGCGAAGAGGTCGCGAAGCTCTTCCCGACGTGGGACGCCTTCTTCCAGATCGGCAGCGACTACGTCGCCAAGACCGGCCAGCCCTTCATCGACTCGGCCAACTCCGTCCTGCAGGGGGTCGTGAACCAGCTCGAGGTCGCCTACGAGGAGCCGGACGGCACGGTCATCGCGACCGAGAACCCCGACATCCGCGAGGCCTACGACACCGTCGTCGACAAGGCGATCCCGATCTCCGCCTACCCGGGACAGTGGACCGACGACTGGTACGCCGCCATGGCGAGCGGCAAGTTCGCCGCCATGCTGTGCCCGCCGTGGATGCACGGCATCATCGAGGGCGAAGCGCCCGACATCGCCGGCTGGGACATCGCCAACGCGTTCCCCGAGGGCGGCGGCAACTGGGGCGGTTCGTACCTCGTGGTCCCCGCGAACGGCAAGAACCTCACCAACGCGCAGAGGCTCGCCGACTGGCTGACGTCGCCCGAGACGCAGATCAAGGCCTTCAACAACGCCGGCACCTTCCCGAGCCAGCCCGAGGCGCAGTCGAGCCCCGACCTGACCGGGTTCGTCAGCGAGTACTTCAACAACGCGCCCACGGGTGAGATCGGCATCGACCGGGCCAACGCGATCACTGTGACGACCTTCAAGGGTCCGAAGTACTTCCAGTTCCACGACGCCCTCGGCAACGCCATCACGCGTGTCTTCGACGGCATCGAGGACAAGGAGACCTCCTGGAAGACCTGGGTGAACGAGGTCGGAAGCTTCTGACCCGCCCCGCCGGGGCGCACCGCATCGCCGGTGCGCCCCGGCGTTCCCCGCCCACGCACCCGAAGGACGATCGTGACCACGACACAGCAGCGCCCGGCGACGCGCTCCCCCCGAATCGACGACGGCGGTCGTCCCCCGCGGGTCATCTCTTTCTCGCAGAAGCTCAGCAAGTGGGACATCCGCTTCTCGCCGTACCTCTACATCTCGCCCTTCTTCATCATGTTCGCGATCGTGGGGCTCTTCCCCATCGCGTACACCGCGGTGATCTCGTTCATGGACTGGGACCTCATCCGCGGTGAGGGCGAGTTCATCGGATTCGACCAGTACATCTGGATCCTGACGCAGCCCCACTTCTGGACGGCCCTGCGCAACACCTTCAGCATCTTCCTGCTCTCGAGCGTTCCGCAGCTCGTGCTCGCGATCTTCATCGCGGCCGTGCTCGACCGCAACATCCGCGCCAAGACCTTCTGGCGCATGGCGGTGCTCGTCCCCTACGTCGTCGCTCCCATCGCCGTCGGCCTCATCTTCAACGCGATGTTCGCCGACCAGTCGGGCTTCATCAACGGCATCCTCCAGTCGATCGGCATCGGCGCCATCCCCTGGCACGTCGAGCCGTTCTGGAGCCACATCGCCATCGCGACGATGGTGAACTACCGCTGGATGGGCTACAACACCCTCATCCTGCTCGCAGCCATGCAGGCGGTGAACCGCGACTTCTACGAGGCCGCCACCGTCGACGGCGCGGGCCCCGTGCGCCAGTTCTTCTCGATCACCCTGCCCTCGCTCAAGCCCACGCTCATCTTCGTCATCATCACCGCCACGATCGGCGGTCTGCAGATCTTCGACGAGCCGCGTGTGTTCGATCAGGCGGGCCGCGGTGGCTCGGCCCAGCAGTGGCTGACCATCACGCTCTACCTCTACGACGTCGGCTGGGGACAGTGGAACTTCGGTCGCGCCGCCGCCATGGCGTGGATCCTCTTCCTCATCATCGTGCTGATCGGCCTGGTCAACCTCGTGGTCACCCGGACCCTGGTCCGAGACGAGGGGCTGAGGCGCGAGCTCAGCAAACGGCAGCAGAAGCAGCAGGCCAAGCAGGCGCAGCGCGCGCTGAAGGAGAACCAGGCATGAGCACCATCGGCACTCCCGCCCCTCTCGCCACGGTGGAAGAAGGGATCCCGACCGCTCGCGAGCAGCGTCGCGGAGCCCGCGCCCGCCGCATCCGCGGCAGCCGGCCCGGGATCTGGACCTACGGCATCCTCGGGGCCGTCTTCCTCTCGGCGGTGTTCCCCCTGTACTGGTCCTTCGTGATCGGTTCGGGCGACTCCACCACCCTCCGCAAGCCCTTCCCGTGGATCCCCGGCGGCAACTTCATCGAGAACGCGCTGTCGGTCATCTCCAACCCGGCGGTCAACTTCTGGCCGGCGCTGTGGAACTCGATCTACAGCTCGTTCCTCATCGCCGCCGCCGTCGTGATCACCTCGACACTCGCCGGCTGGGCCTTCGCGAAGCTGCGCTTCCACGGCGGTCCGGCGCTGCTCGTCTTCGTCATCGCCACGATGGCCGTGCCGCAGCAGCTCGGCGTCGTGCCGCTCTACATCCTGTTCTCCGAGCTCGGGTGGACGGGGCAGATCGGCGCGATCATCATCCCCGCCCTCACGAGCGCCTTCGGGGTGTTCTGGATGACGCAGTACCTGCGCCAGGCGGTGCCCGACGAGCTCATCGAGGCCGCGCGCGTCGACGGCGCGTCGATGATCCGCACGTTCTGGACCGTCGGCATGACCGCGGCGCGTCCGGCCGCGGCGATGCTGTTCCTCTTCACCTTCGTCGGAGCCTGGAACAACTTCTTCTGGCCGTTCATCGTGCTCGACCGGCAGAACCCGACGCTTCCCGTGGCGCTGTCGCTGCTGCAGTCGAACTACTTCGTCGACTACTCGGTCGTGCTCGCGGGCGTCATCCTCGCCACCATCCCGCTGCTGCTGCTGTTCATCTTCGCGGGCAAGCAGCTCGTCAGTGGCATCATGGCCGGGGCGGTGAAGGGATGACCCTGAACCTCGACCGCACTCAGCAGGAGAACATGAACGCTTCGCGCAGCTTCCCGACCGGCTTCCTCTTCGGAGCAGCCACCGCGGCGTACCAGATCGAGGGCGCGGCCTTCGAAGACGGCCGTACCGCGTCGATCTGGGATGCGTTCGCCCGTGTTCCCGGTGCCGTGATCAACGCCGACAACGGCGACGTCGCGTGCGACCACTACCACCGCTACCGTGACGACGTCGCGCTCATGAAGGAGCTCGGCCTCGACACGTACCGGTTCTCGACCTCGTGGTCGCGCGTGCGTCCCGACGGCGGCCCGCTCAACCCGCAGGGCGTCGACTTCTACGAGCGGCTCGTCGACGAACTGCTCGGCGCCGGCATCATCCCGTGGCTGACGCTCTACCACTGGGATCTGCCGCAGGCCATCGAGGAGCGGGGCGGCTGGACCCTGCGCGAGACGGCCGACCGCTTCACGGAGTACGCCCTCGACATGCACGACGCCCTCGGCGACCGTGTGCACCACTGGACGACGCTCAACGAGCCGTGGTGCTCGTCGTTCCTCAGCTACACCGCGGGCATCCACGCTCCCGGACGGTTCGACATCGGCGACGGCATGCTCGCGGCGCACCACCTGCTGCTCGGCCACGGGCAGACCGTCGCCGCGCTGCGCGAGCGGGACGAGTCGCTGTCGCTCGGCATCACGCTGAACCTCACGGTCGCCGAGCCCGCCGACCCGGCCGACGCCGCCGACGTCGACGCCGCGCGACGTATCGACGGACAGTTCAACCGCTGGTTCCTCGACCCGATCTTCCGGGCCGCGTACCCGGGCGACATCGTCGCCGACATCGAGAAGGTGGATGCCGCGGCGGTCGAGCGTTGGCGGAATGCCGTGCGCCCGGGCGACGAGGCGATCATCGCGCAGCCGCTCGACGCCCTCGGAGTGAACTACTACCACGGCGAGTTCGTGGGCGGTCGTCCCGACCCCCACCCGCCGACCCCGGGCGATGCACCGACCGATCGCAAGACCGGGTCGCCCTGGCCCGCCGGTCACGACATCTACTGGCACGAGCGGGGCCTGCCGCGGACGTCGATGCACTGGGAGGTGCAGCCCGCGGGGCTGACCCAGCTGCTCGAGCGCGTGTGGACCGAGTACGCCCAGCCCGTGGGCACGATCCTCTACGTCACCGAGAACGGCGCCGCCTACGACGACGAGCTCGTCGAGGTGGAAGGCGAGAAGACGGTTCCCGACGCCGAGCGCACCGAGTTCCTCCGGGTTCATCTCGGTGCGATCCTCGATGCGCAGGAGGCCGGTGTCGATGTGCGCGGCTACTTCTACTGGTCGCTGCTCGACAACTTCGAATGGGCGTGGGGCTACGAGAAGCGCTTCGGGATCGTGCACGTGGATTACCACACTCAGGAGCGGACGCTGAAGGACAGCGCGAAGGAGTATCGTCGGGTCATCGCAGATCGTGCGATCGACGTTCCCGCCGCGGCGGACGCCGCCCGGACCGCCGTCCCGAGGTAGCCCACCTGTGATCTCCGACCAGAACCGGACGGCCGCGACCATCGAAGAGGTCGCGGCCGTCGCCGGTGTATCGCGCTCGACCGTGTCGCGCGTCGTCAACGGCTCGACCGCCGTCAGCCCGGCCGCGCTCGAGTCGGTGCGCCGTGCGATCGCCGAGCTCAACTACGTTCCCAACCGCGCGGCGCGTTCGCTCGCGAGCCGGTCGACGATGGCGATCGCCCTGGTCGTCCCAGAAGACACCAGCCGCGTGTTCGGCGATCCGTTCTTCGCGTCGGTCGTCTCGGGCATCAACTCGCGCATCAGCCGCAGCGATTACGTGCTGAACCTGATCATGGCCAGTGCCGACCCCGGCGACAAGACCGCTCAGTACGTGCGCAGCGGCGCCGTCGACGGGGCGATCATCGTGTCGCACCACACGAGCGACACGTTCATCGAGCGCATCGCAGCCGCGATCCCCGTGGTCTACGGCGGCCGTCCGGTGCGGTCGCGGGCCGGCGACTATTACATCGACGTCGACAACGTCGCCGGTGCGCGCGATGCCACGGCCTACCTCATCGGCCGCGGATGCCGGCACATCGGCGCGATCACGGGTCCGCCCTCCATGCCCGCCGGCGTCGACCGCGCCGAGGGCTACCGCGTGGCGCTCGCGGAGTCGGGACTCACTCCGGCTCCCGTCGTGCAGGGCGACTTCACGACCGAGTCCGGCGCCGTCGCCATGCGCGCCATCCTCGCGGCGGGTGAGCCGCTCGACGGCCTCTTCGTCGCCAGCGACCTCATGGCGCGCGGCGCGATGCAGGTGCTCGCGGCCGAAGGCATCCGGATCCCCGACGAGGTCGCCGTCGTGGGCTTCGACGATTCGCCCGTCGCACTGACGACCGAGCCGCAGCTGACCACGATGCGGCAGCCGTCGTTCACGCAGGGCGAGTGCATGGCCGACGTCCTGCTCGCCCGGCTCGCGGGGATGTCTCCGCCCGAGGTGACGATCCTCGACACCGAGCTCATCGTCCGCGGCTCGGCCTGACGCGTGGCCTGACGCTCAGGCCAGGGCGGCGTGGAGCGTGTTGTTCCAGGGGTCGTCGAACGCGACCGTCCGCCCGTCGTCGCGCACCGCGATGCCGTGATGACGCAGACGCTCGGTGAGGGCCCCGAGATCGTCGGATGTCGGCAGGGCGAGGTCGACGCGGCCGAGCCCGAGCGCCGGCATGCGCGGCCCCGCCCCTCGGGAGTTCCACACGTTCATCGCCATGTGGTGGTGGTAGCCGCCCGCGCTGACGAAGAGGGCCTGATCGCCGAGCGCCGCGGTCGTGTCGAACCCCAGGGCGTCGACATAGAACGCCCGTGCGGTCGCCACGTCGCCGACCGAGAGGTGCACGTGTCCGACGCGGGCGGGATCAGACGGCGTGAAGGCGGCGCTGCCCGCGACGTCGAGCGTCGCAGGGTCGAGGTGTTCGCGCAGGAAGGCGTTGGGATCGAGGAAGAGGGTGTCCATCTCGACCTGTCCGTGGGTCCACGACCAGGTGCTGCGGTCTCGGTCCCAGTAGAGCTCGATGCCGTTGCCCTCGGGGTCGGTGAAGTAGAACGCCTGGCTGACGAGGTGGTCGGCGCTGCCGCTGAAAGTCGAAGGCGCGTGACGGGCGACGCTGTAGAGCGCGGCCGCGAGGGCTGTCTGCGTCTCGAAGAGGATCGCCGTGTGGAACAGGCCCGCCGACCCTGAAGCCGCGTGGCGCAGCGAGGGCTCGTGGCGCAGGATCACGATCGGTCGACCGGAACGCCCGAGCGTGACGGTGTCGCCCTCGGCGGCAAGCACCTGCAGGGTCACGACGTCGCGGTAGTAACGCGTCATCGCGTCGAGGTCGCCGACCAGCAGGGTGACGGCGCCCATCCTGGTGGCATCCGCCAATTTCTCATTCACACACATACACAACCCCCACACCCCCCATGTCATTCCCCCCCCGGGTGGCGCCGAGTGCACGGCAAAACGCCGAGTGCACGGCATCCTCGCGTGTGAAAGTCGTCCTTTCGACGGGATGCCGTGCACTCGGGCGCGCTGCGCTTACTGGGGGTCGCCGCCCAGCGGGCCTACCGCGGGGATGGGGCCGCCGTCGTCGGCGCCGGTCTTGCGCCAGCGGGCGATCGCGTTGCCCGCGTGATAGATCACGAGGGCGGCGATGGTGCCGAGGACGATCGCGCCGAACTGCAGCGAGCCGAAGTTCATCGCGAACCCGGCGATCGCGATGACGAACGACACCGCGACGGTGTACTGGTTGACGGGGCGCGAGAAGTCGACGCGGTTGTCGACCCAGATCTTGATGCCGATGACGCCGATCAGGCCGTAGAGGGCCGTCGTGACGCCGCCGAGCACGCCCGCCGGGATGGTGTTGAACACCGCCCCGACCTTGGGCGAGAACGCGAGGAGGATCGCGACGATGCCGGCCACCCAGTACGCGGCGGTCGAGTAGACGCGGGTCGCGGCCATGACGCCGATGTTCTCGCCGTAGGTCGTGGTGCCCGAGCCGCCGAAGCCGCCCGCGAGGGTCGTCGCGACACCGTCGGCGATGAGGGCGCGACCGGTGTGCTTGTTGATCGACGGGTCGTCGGTCATGGTCGCGACGCCGCGCACGTGGCCGACGTTCTCGGCGATCAGCACGAGCACGACCGGCAGGAACATCGGCACGATGGACCAGGCCGCGGCATCCCCGATCGCCACGAGGTGGAAGTCGGGCAGACCGAACCAGGCGGCGGCCTCGACGGCCTCGAACTCGACCTGCCCGGTGACGGCGGCCACGACGTAGCCGACGATCACGCCGAGGAAGATCGAGATGCGGCCGAGGAACCCGCGGAACAGCACGCTGAACAGGATGACGGCACACAGGGTCACCGTCGCGATCTCGGGCTGCAGCTGGAAGTTGTTCCACGCCGCGGGGGCGAGGTTGAAGCCGATCAGCGCGACGATCGCTCCGGCGACCACGGGCGGCATGAGCTTCTCGATCCAGCCGGTGCCGAAGGCCTGCACGATGAAGCCGACCGCCGCGAGCAGGAGGCCCGCGACGACGACGCCGAGGAGCGCCTGCGTGATCTGCTCGGCGGTCTCGAGGCGGTTGCCGCCGTTGAGTGCCGTGATGGGGGCGATGAACGCGAACGACGAGCCGAGGTAGCTGGGCAGCTTGTTGCGCGTGATGAGCAGGAAGACGAGGGTGCCGAGACCCGAGAAGAGCAGGGTCGTCGAGACCGGGAAGCCGGTGATGATCGGAACGAGGAACGTCGCACCGAACATGGCGACGACGTGCTGCGCGCCGATGGCGATGGTGCCGGGCCAGTTCAGGCGCTCGCCGGGCTTGACGACGGCGCCGCGCGCGACGGTGCGGCCGTCGCCGTGGAGGGACCAGATGGGCATGGGACTCCTCGGGAAGGATGAGGGATTCGGGATGGAGCGCGAGAGCGGCCCCACCCTATCTGTGAGATCCCTGGATGCCCGGTCGGCGCTCCGCGGAGCCGCGCGACCCGCGCCGCGAAGGACGGTACCGGAGTCAGCCGGCGAGCGTCTCGAGCAGCTCGCGGTACTTCGCCGCGGTGCGCTCGACGATGTCGTCGGGGAGGGCCGGGGGAGTGCCGGTCTTGTCCCAGGCGCCCGCGAGCCAGTCGCGCACGATCTGCTTGTCGTAGCTCGCCATGCGCTCGGCGGGCGTCGTGCCGGTGCGCCAGGCCTCGGCATCCCAGTAGCGCGACGAGTCGCTCGTGAGCACCTCGTCGGCGAGGGTCAGCACCCCGTCGGCGTCGAGGCCGAACTCGAACTTCGTGTCGGCGAGGATGAGTCCCTTGCTCTCGGCGAGGGTCGCGGCACGCCGGTAGATCTCGAGCGATGCGTCGCGCAGCGCGGCCGCGGTCTCGGCACCGACGAGCTCGACGGAACGCTCGAACGAGATGTTCTCGTCGTGCTCGCCGAGGGGCGCCTTGTAGGCGGGGGTGTAGATCGGTTCGGGCAGCCGGTCGCCGTTCTGCAGGCCGGCGGGAAGCGGGATGCCGCACACCGTGCCGCTGTCTTGATACTCCGCCCAGCCGGAGCCGGTGAGGTAGCCGCGCACGACGCACTCGATCGGCTGCATGTCGAGCTCGCGCACGACCATCGCCCGGCCCGCGACCTCTGCCGGGGGCTGGAGCCCGAGGACGTGGTTGGGGATCGGGCGTCCGCCGTCGGCGCCCGCGAGCTGCGCGAACCACCACAGGCTGAGGCGCGTCAGCAGTTCGCCCTTGCCCGGGATTCCGGGTTCGAGCACCTGGTCGAACGCGCTGACGCGGTCGCTGGCGACCACCAGCATCCGGTCGGCCGGGCCGTCGGCGGGGCGATAGAGGTCGCGGACCTTGCCGGAGTAGACGTGCTTCCAGCCGGGCAGATCGAGGGCGCTCACCCGGCCATTATCCCGGAGCGCGGCGACGAGTTGAGCCGGGCGGCGAGCATCACGGCAGTCGCGGTCAATGTGCGTGCAGAACGGCCCACGCAATCAGGCTGTCGATGCGTCGGACATCGGCTCCCTTCGAAAGCTTCACCTTGATGTGTCCGGCTCGCGTCCACAACTCGATCTCGGAGTTCCAGTCGAGGGTCCCCGCGTTCTCGGATGACCACATGTTGATCGCGCTGTAGGGCAGGGAGTAGATCTCGACCTTCTTGCCTGTGATGCCCTGTGCGTCACGAACGATCAGTCTTTTCGTGGTGAAGGTCGCGGAATCGCGGAACGTCTTGAATGACGCGACGGCTTCTTCGCCTTGGGTCAGAAGGGGCAGTACGTCGGCGGGAACGGCGATCTCTTGTTGCAGCGTCCACGTGAGCATTGCGGCGGGTTCCATGAGGGCATTCTTCCGTGATAGCGAGACGAAGGTGCAGGTAGTGCGGGGGCGGACGAGTCGTCTGCCCCCGCCGTTCAGTAGCCGATGGCTGCCAGCCCGAATTCGATCTGTTCGGAGGTGAACCCTTCGAAGGCGAGTTGGTCGTAGAGACCTTGGCGTGAGAACGCCATGAGGTCGAGGTAGCTCGCGGCCTTCTCAGCAGCTTCGGCGTTCCAGTCCGCGCCCGCGTTGTCGGCGCCGAACGTGGCGTCCTCGTTGGTGAACCCCTCGAACTCGAGCTGCGTGATCAACCCCGTGCGCGAAAAGCCCATGAGGGACAGGTAGCTCGCGGCTTTGTCGACCGCGTTGCGCTGCCCCAGCGAGAACACGGGCGCGGGGGCCTCAGCGACGATCGTGATCTCTGCTCCGTCGTCGGCCTTGGTGCCTTCGCTGACGTTCTGAGAGGTGACGAGCCAGTCGTCCCCGGTTCCTTCGGGGGCGACGAGGACGAAGCCATCGGCTTGCAGCGCGACCCGCGCCTCGGCCACAGTTGAACCGACGACGGTCGGCACGGTGGCGCGGTCGTCGACCGGTGCCGCCGCCGCGTCGTCGGCGGGCTCGGTCGCAGTCTGGTCATCGATGGGCGCGGCTACGGCAGGAGCCGAGACGCGATCCGACACGCTGTTCGCGGCGTTGCCGATGTTGGCGACGAGCGCGACGAGCACGACGATACCGGTGACGATCCAAGCGATCATCGGCTGCTTGCCTTCGCCTCGAACCGCGAGGCCTCGGGCGTCCTTGGCATTTTGCGTCAGCGTGATGATGAGGTCGACCAATGCCCAGATCCCGAGCCCGCCGAAAGTCAGGAGCTTGATGATGCCGGTTCCGATTTTTCCAAGGTAGAACCGATCAACTCCCAGGACTCCGAGGAACAGAGCGAAAAGCCAGGTCGCGATGAATGACTTGTCGCTCAGGGCGGGCTGTGCCGAGCCCGGTCCGTGCACGGTCATAGCGGATGGCGCGGCGGGGTAGCTCTCTCGGGGCGGCGACTGGGCCGATGTTGCGTGCATGTTAGGCACCGGCGGGGCCGCGAGGGTTGCCGGTCCCGGCGGTGGTGGCGGTGGTGGCGGCGGCGTAGTGGCGCGCGAGTGCGACGTGTCTTCTGAAGTCATTTCTCCCCCGAATGTCTCTGCGCAATATGAGACGGCTCTCATATTGGCATCCGATCCCCTTCCGTCACAATGCAGCGGGCTGCAATCGGCGTCGATCGGACTAGCGCGTTGCTCGATAGGCCGCGGTCCACGCCTCACGAGCATCGTGGGGGCCCGTCCGGGAGCCCACCGTCGCTCCCGTGAAAAAGGGCGTATAGTCCACATGGACTAATCGAGAGGGGGGTGCCATGCCGGATGCCGTCGACCGACTCACGCCGCTCGGGCTGATGCTGCTCGCGCTGCTGCACGAGGACGACATGCACGCCTACGAGATGGTCCGTCTGCTGCGCGAGCGCAAGGCCGACCGGCTCGTCGCCCCGACCCACGGCACGATCTATCACACGGTCGCTCGCCTCGAGCGGCAGGGGCTCATCGCCGAGGTCGGCACCGACCGTGACGGCAACCGTCCGGAACGGACGACCTACACGCTCACGGAGGCCGGCGCCGACATGATGATCGCGTGGGTGCGGCGCGAGCTCCCCGCCATCGACCGCCCCGACCGTTTCCGCGTCGCGCTGGCCGAGTCGCACAACCTCGACCGTGGCGAAGTCGTCGCGCTTCTCAGCGAGCGGCGGGACGCCCTGGCGGCATCCCTCGGTGCGCACCGTCAGGCGCGCGATCACGCGATCGAGCGCGGCTCGTATCCCCAGTTCTGGATCGAGGTGCACCGCGAGACGGCTCTGCTGTCGGCGGATGTCGCCTGGCTCGACGAAGCGGTCGAGTACATCCGTCGTCCCGACACCGTGTGGGGGGTCACCGACCTCGCCCCGACCGACCGCTACCTGGCACAGAGAGAAGCCGCCCGCGCATGAGCGAGAGAACCAGCACCGTCCGCGCCCCCGAAGGCGCCGCACCCGCCGTCAACCCGTGGCCCGCCCTGTGGGCGATGGTCATCGGATTCTTCATGATCCTCGTCGACACGACGATCGTCTCGGTCGCGAACCCCGCGATCAAGGCCGCGCTCGACCCGTCGACCGGCAACCTCGACAACGTCGTGTGGGTCACCTCGTCGTACCTGCTCGCGTACGCCGTGCCGCTGCTGGTCACCGGCCGCCTGGGCGACCGGTTCGGACCGAAGAACATCTACCTGATCGGGCTCGCGATCTTCACGATCGCCTCGCTCGCCTGCGGGCTCTCGGGCTCGCTCGCCGTGCTCGTGATCGCGCGAGCCGTGCAGGGTCTCGGCGCCGCTCTCATGACCCCGCAGACGATGGCCGTCATCACTCGCACGTTCCCCGCCGAGCGCCGCGGCGCGGCCATGGGGCTGTGGGGTGCGACCGCCGGTGTCGCGACGCTCGTCGGACCGCTCGCGGGCGGCCTGCTCGTCGACGGCTTCGGGTGGGAGTGGATCTTCTTCGTCAACATCCCCGTCGGCGTCGTGGCGTTCGTGCTGGCGTGGCGCCTGGTGCCGCATCTCGAGACCCACCCGCACCGCTTCGACGTCGTGGGGGTCGTGCTCAGCGCGATCGGGCTCTTCCTCATCGTCTTCGGTCTGCAGGAGGGCGAGCACTACGAGTGGGCCGCCGGCATCTGGGCGATGATCGCCGCGGGTGTCGTCGTGATGGCGGTGTTCGTCTGGACACAGGGCCGGACCAAGAGCGAGCCCCTCGTTCCGCTCGAGCTCTTCCGCGACCGCAACTTCGCGATCTCGAACCTCGCGATCGCCGCGGTGGGCTTCACCGTGACGAGCATGGCGCTGCCGATGGCGTTCTTCACGCAGCTCGCCCGGGGCCTGACGCCGACGCAGTCGGCGCTGCTGCTCGTCCCCATGGCGGTGCTGTCGGGCGCGCTCGCACCGTTGGCGGGCCGCATCCTCGACCGGGTCGACCCGCGTCTGCTGCTCGTCCCCGGCCTGACGCTGATGGTCGTGGGCCTCGTCGGCTACGCGCTGCTCATGAACACCGAGGCCCCGGTGCTGCTGCTGCTCATCCCTGCCGCGATCATCGGTGTCGCCAACGCCGGCATGTGGGGGCCGCTCGCCACGACCGCGACCCGCAACCTGCCGCCGCGTCAGGCGGGGGCCGGCTCGGGCATCTACAACACGACCCGAACGGTCGGCTCGGTGATCGGCTCGGCGGCCATCGCGGCCTACATGCAGTCGCGACTGACGGCGAATCTGCCGGGTGGCGGGGATGCCGCGAGCGGCGACTTCGGCGGTGGCGGCGGCGCGATGCCTCCCGCGATCGCCGAGGGCTTCTCCGCCGCGATGGCGCAGGCCATGATCCTGCCGGCGATCGTCATCGGGGTCGCCGTGATCGTCGTGATCTTCCTCAAGCGCCCCGCGCACCTCGCCAAGCGCTGACCCCGTCGCGCTCCGTCGGGCCGCCCCTGCCGTGGATTCAGTCCGCGACGCGGGCGGCGATGTCGGTGCGGTGGTGCGAGCCTTCGAGGCTGATCTCCGCGAGGGCGCGGTAGGCGCGGTCGCGAGCCTCGGTGAAGTCGGCGCCGCGTGCGACGACGTTGAGCACGCGTCCACCCGTGGCGACGAGCCCGTCGACCGACTCGGCGGTCGCAGCGTGCGCGAGGTGCACGCTTTCGACGGATGCCGCGGCGTCGAGCCCCGTCAGCGCCCGGCCGGTCACCGGGTTGTCGGGGTAGCCCTCGCTCGCGAGCACGACGGTGACGGCGGCATCGTCCGAGAACGTCGGATCGGGCTCGGACTCCAGTCGCCCGCTCGCCGCGGCCATCAGCAGCTCCGAGAGCGGCGAGGTCAGCCGCGCGAGCACCACCTGCGTCTCGGGGTCGCCGAACCGCGCGTTGAACTCGATCACCTTGATGCCCGACTCGGTGAGGATGAGGCCCGCGTAGAGCAGGCCGATGAACGGTGTGCCCTCGGCGTCGAGGTGGCGGATGACGGGCTCGGCCACGTCGCGCGTGACCTCGGCGACGAATCCGGCCTCGCTGCCGAACCGGTCGGCGAGCCAGGGGAGCGGCGAGTAGGCGCCCATGCCCCCGGTGTTCGGGCCGGCGTCGCCGTCGTAGGCGCGCTTGTAGTCCTGCGCCGGGCTCAGGGCTCGGACGGTGTCGCCGTCCGAGACGAAGAAGAGCGACACCTCGGGGCCGGCGAGGAACTCCTCGATCAGCACTGGGCCGCTCGAGAGGTAGGTGTCGGCGTGGGCGAGCGCCGCCTCACGGTCGTCGGTGACGATGACGCCCTTGCCGGCGGCGAGGCCGTCGGCTTTGACCACATGGGGGGTGCCGAGCTCGTCGAGCGCCGTCTCGACCTCGGCACGGCTCCGCGCCCGCACGGCGCGCCCGGTGGGCACGCCGGCCTCGTCCATGACGCGCTTGGCGAACGCCTTCGATCCTTCGAGCTGCGCGGCGACCTTGCCGGGGCCGAAGACGGGGATGCCGCGCTCGCGCAGCGCATCGGCGACACCGGCGATGAGCGGGGCCTCCGGCCCGACGATGACCAGATCGACGTTGGCGCTGCCGGCGAACTCCGTCACGGCGACCGGGTCGTTCTGGTCGAGGCCCGGGACGATCTCGGCATCGCGGGCGATGCCGGCGTTGCCGGGGGCCGCGAGCAGGTCGTGACCTGCGCCTTCCGCGGCGAGAGCGAGGATGATGGCGTGCTCGCGCGCGCCCGAGCCGAGGACCAGGATCTTCACCCGGCCAGCCTACCGACCGGGCTAGCGTGGAACCCATGGCCCGCAGCATCCTCACCGCCGATGGCCGCGCCGCGCTCGCCGCCGTCGCCGCCGCCGATGCGTCCGGCGAGAAGCCCGCTCGAACCGACCTGGCGACCGCCGTGCGCTACCTGTTGCAGCTGCTCGTCGAGAAGGCGCCCGGCAACTCGGTCGAGATGCGCGTGCCGCCGTTCGGTGCCGTCCAGGTCGTCGAAGGGCCGCGGCACACGCGCGGCACCCCGCCGAACGTCGTCGAGACGGATGCCGCGACGTGGATCGCCCTCGCCCTCGGCGACCTCGCCTGGGCGGATGCCGCCGCCGCGGGCCGGCTGCGCGCGTCGGGCACCCGCGCCGATCTCGGGGCGCTGCTGCCACTGCGACCCTGACACCGGCTCCGATAAGGTTAGGCAAGCCTGACCTTATCTCTGGAGTCTGCTGTGCGCTCTTCCCTTCTGTCCCGGGCGCCCCTCGGGGTGCTCGCCGCTACGTCGATCGTCCTCGGCGTCGCGAGCCCCGCCCTCGCGATCGGCGACGCCGCGCCCGTCGAGCAGCGGACCGCCGCGACCTCGCCGCCCGTCTGCGACATCACCGACGCGACCATCACGTGGGGCTTCAAGGAGTCGTTCCGCTCGTACATCTCCGGCTCCATCGCAATGGGTGCGTGGGAGCCGTTCGGCGGCGTGGGTTACGAGACGCCCGCGTTCACCTGGGCCGGTGGCACGGGCAGCTACGACCCCGCGACCGGCGCCGGCTCGATCGCCTTCCCCGGCGGCATCCGGTTCACCGGGCACGGCGGCCTGCTCGACTCGACGGTGCAGAACGTCACGCTCGAGATCGCGCCGGCGGCGGGGCGTGTTCTCGTCGACCTCGCCGGAGTCTCGATGGAGAGCGCGCTCGCCGGCGACGACACCGTCGTCACGACACCCCAGGTGCCGTTCGTGACCGTCGACCTGGCGGGTCTGGAGAACACGGTCTCGGGAGAAGCCCTCACTCTCGCCGCCGCGGATGCCGCCACCGCGATCACCGAGGAGGGGTTCGCCGCCTTCGGCAACTACGAGACCGGCACCGCCTTCGACCCCCTGTCGTTCACCGCGAGCGGTGTGTGCGCGGCTGCCACCCCGACGGCAGACCCATCGCCCGTCGTCGATGCATCACCCGCCGCGGATGCCGCGGAGGCGGGCGATGACGAGAGCGGATCGAGCGGCGCGCTGCCGGTCGCGCTCTTCGCCGCTATCGGCGGCGCGCTCGTCGCGACGATCGGCGGGTCGACCGCAGCGATCGTCGCCTCGCGTCGCAAGCAGCGGAAGGCGCGTGCCGGCGGTGGGCCCGCCGATCACGCCGACGAAGGGCCGGCCGCGTGAAGATGCGGCGACTCCTCGTCGCGGCGCTCGCCGCTGCTGCCCTGTCGCTCAGCGCCTGCGCTCCGGCTGCGACGTCTCACGGCGAGGCGGCGGGCCAGGTCGTGATCGACCGACCCCCGCTGAGCGAATTGGCGCCGGTGACCGACCCGCGCTCGCTCGAGGGCCCCTCGACCGCCGTCCTCGCCGACGCCGCGGTCGAGCCGGTCGTGACGGATCCCACCCAGAGCCTGCCCGTCACCGTGAGCTCGCACGATCTCACCGGCGACGTCGAGGTGACGGTGACGGACACCTCGCGCATCATCGCGATGGACCTCTCCGGTTCGCTGGCCGCGACCGTCTGGGGCCTGGGCCTCGGCGGCGAGCTCGTCGGCCGCGACGTCTCGACGACGTTCCCCGGCGCGGCGGACCTGCCGGTCGTCACGGGCAGCGGACACACGGTCAACGCCGAGTCGATCATCGGCCTCGCCCCCACCCTCGTCATCACCGACGGCAGCATCGGACCGGTCGACGTCGTGCAGCAACTGCGGGATGTCGGCATCACGGTGGTCTTCGTCGAGCGCTCCGCCTCGTTCGACGGTGCCGCCGATCTCGCGCGGACGGTCGGCGACGTACTCGGCGTACCCGACACGGGCGAGCAGCTCGCCCAGCGCATCGCGAGCGAGGTCGACCAGACGCGTGCCCAGATCGCCGCGCTTGCGCCGGCGGCCGCGGCGGACCGGCTGCGCATGGTCTTCCTCTACCTGCGCGGCACGGCGGGGGTGTACTACCTCTTCGGCTCCGAATCGGGCGCCGACGAGCTCATCGCCGCGCTCGGCGGCGTCGATGTCGCCGGCGAGCTCGGCTGGAACGGCATGCAGCCGCTCACCGACGAAGCCATGGTCGCCGCCGACCCCGACCTCATCCTCGTGATGACCGCCGGGCTCGAATCGGTCGGCGGCGTCGACGGTCTGCTCTCCGACAAGCCCGCGATCGCGCTGACCGCAGCCGGCCAGCATCGCCGCTTCGTCGACATGGCGGACGGGCAGATCCTGTCGTTCGGGCCGCGCAGCGCGGGGGTGCTCGACGCGCTGGCACGCGCTGTCTACGCGCCCGATCCCGCGTCGTGAGCGGGCGTGCCGCTGGGCGCCGCGGAGTTCTCGTCGCGATCGTGAGCGCGGTGCTGCTCGTCGTGGGCGTCGTGCTCTCGGCCGGGCTCGGTCAGCTGCCGGTCGGTCCCGCCGAGGTGGTGGGCTCCGTCCTCCGCGCCCTCGGCATGCCCGGCTCGTGGGCGCCGACCGAGCCGCTCATCGAGCAGACGCTGTGGCAGATCCGTTTCCCGCGCGTCGCGATGTCGCTTCTGGTCGGTGCGCTGCTCGCGGTCGCCGGTGCCGTCATGCAGGCGATCTTCGCGAACCCGCTCGCCGAGCCGGGCGTCGTTGGCGTCTCGTCGGGCGCGGCCGTCGGCGCTGCCGCAGCGATCACGCTCGGCTTCTCGTTCCTCGGTCCGTGGTCGATCGCGGTCTGCGCCTTCGCGGGCGGTCTCGTCGCGACCTTGGTCGTGTATGCCGCTGCCCGCGCGCAGGGCCGGACCGAGTCGATCACGCTCATCCTGACGGGCATCGCCGTCAATGCGTTCGCGGGGGCCGCGCTGGCGCTCCTGATGTTCGCGGGAGACACGGCGTCGCGCGAGCAGATCGTGTTCTGGCAGCTGGGCTCGATGAACGGCTCGCGCTGGACGGAGGTCGCGGTCGTCGCCCTCGTCGGAGCGCTCGGCACCGCGGCATCCCTCGCTCTCGCGCGCCGCTACGACCTTCTGGCGCTCGGCGATCGCACCGCCGCCCACCTCGGTGTGCGCGTCGAGGCGCTGCGGGTCGGGTCGATCGTCCTCGTCGCCCTGCTGACCGGCGTCGCCGTCGCGTTCGTCGGCATCATCGCGTTCGTCGGCCTCGTCGTGCCCCACATCATCCGCATGCTGGTCGGGCCCGCGCACCGGGGGCTCATCGCCCTCTCGGCGCTCGGCGGCGGCGTCGTGCTCGTCTACGCCGATCTCCTCGCGCGGACCATCGTCGTCGCGGCAGACCTGCCGATCGGCATCCTCACGTCGCTCGTGGGCGGACCGTTCTTCTTCTGGCTCATCCGCCGCACCCGCCGCACCGCCGGGGGCTGGTCGTGACGGGCGTGGCCGTCGAGGTGCGGCACGCGAGCTTGCGGTCGGGTGAGGCGACGATCCTCGACGACGTGGCGACGGATGTCGGCTACGGCCGGCTGCTCGCTCTCGTCGGGCCCAACGGCGCCGGAAAGTCGAGCCTGCTCTCCCTGCTGACAGGCGACCGCGCGCCCACCTCGGGCGCGGTGCATCTCGACGGGCGTCCGGTGGGCGAGTGGTCGGCCCGCGAGCTGTCGCGGCGACGGTCGGTGCTGCTGCAGTCGAACCAGGTCGCCTTCTCGTTCACCGCGGGCCAGGTGGTCGCGATGGGGCGCACTCCTTGGATCGGAACCGAGCGCGCCCGCCTCGACGACGCTCGTATCGCCGAAGCCGTCGAGCGAGCGGATGTCGCACACCTGCTCCATCGCGCCTACCCGTCGCTCTCGGGTGGCGAGAAGGCGCGTGTCTCGCTGGCTCGAGTACTCGCGCAGGACACCCCCGTCGTGCTGCTCGATGAGCCGACCGCAGCCCTCGACCTCCGGCACCAGGAAGAGGTCCTCCGCGTCGCGCGGCGGCTCGCGCGGGATGGGCGCGCGGTGGTCGTGGTGCTGCACGACCTGTCGCTCGCCGCGGCATACTCCGACGAGGTCGCGATGATCGACGGCGGCCGGCTCGTCGCTCGGGGGAACCCGCGCGACGTGTTGACCGCGGACCGGGTCGAGGCCGTCTACGGCACCCCGGTGCGCGTGCTCGACGACCCCGACACCGGCCGTCCGGTCATCCTGCCGCGCCGTCACGCCGAGCAATGACTGTCAGGGACTTCACAAACTTCGATTAGGTAAGGCTAAGCTAACTCTCGTCGCGTGCCCGACGCGCGAGCTTCACCTGCATCGAGATTCGGAGGGTTCCCATGCTGAGAACCAGGAGGGCGGCGCTGCAGCGTCCGCTCGCGAGCGTGCTGACCGGCGCGCTCGTCGCCATGGCCGCCGTCGTCGGTGTCGCCGCGCCGGCAACGGCCGCCGGCCCCACTCTGACGACGTCGACCACCGTCGTCGCGAACGAGAAGATCACGGTCGCCATCACCGGCACCGGCTTCGAGGTCGCTCCCCAGTACCCGGGTCAGCCGAGCCGGCACGCCTACGTCGCCCTCGTCGAGAAGGGCGACCTGACGGTCGACCAGGCGACCACGCCCAACGCCTCGCTCGACGTCTCCACCGCGGGCGAGATCACCGGAAGCCTCGAGCAGATCGCGAGCGAGCTCGATCGCACGAAGGCCTACGAGGTCATCTCGTGGCCGTCTCGTTCGTTCCCCACCGAGGCGAACCTCCTCGCCCGCGCCGACGTCTCGATCGACTGGGCCGCGCTCTTCCCGGTCGTCGCCGAGTCGACCACGACGACCCTGTCGGCCTCACCCGATGGAACGGCCGTCGAGGGCGCCGACGTCACCCTGACGGCGACGGTCTCGCCGGCGGCATCCGGGGCGGTCTCGTTCACGGCAGGCGACGCGTCGCTCGGCTCGGCGCCGGTCGAGGGCGGCGTCGCGAGCATCGTCACCTCGTCGCTCGCCGTCGGCACGCACAGCATCGCGGCCGCGTTCACCCCGGCCGACGCCACGGCCTACTCCGCCTCGACCGCACCGGCGCTGAGCTACACGGTCACCGCGAAGGCGAGCGAGCCCGAGACTCCGGCGCGGGTGCCCACGCTCACGCTCTCGAAGTCGACGGGGCTCGACCCCGCGGGCGAGGAGATCACCGTCACGGGCACGGGCTACGACCCGGCTCAGCCGATCTACCTCACGACGTGCACCGACCGCCCGCTCGCTGAGGTCGACTTCGCCTTCATCGCGGCGGGATGCACGAGAGGCGCGAAGCTCGTCACCTCGAACCCCACCACGGCGACGATGGTGAAGTTCGCGGAGGACGGTTCGTTCGAGACCACGCTGACGGTCGCGCCGAAGGGCGAGACGACGGCGGTCTACACGATCGCCGATCACACCGGCATGACCAACCGCACGCAGGACGCGAAGGCCGTGGTGTCGTTCGCGGCCACGACGCCGACCGAGCCGCTCCCCGCGCCGACGCTCACGGTCACCCCGAACACGGATGTCGACCCGAGCGGTGCCACGCTCACCGTCGAGGGACGCAACTACCGCCAGAGCGAGGTCGGCGCCGGCTTCGCGCTGCGCTTCGGCTGGGTCGCCGAGACCTGGAAGCCCTCCGAGGGCGCCGCGAACTCCGCTCGCCCCTCGGTCTCGTACGTCCGCGTCTCGGGCGAGCCGACCGGCGACGCCAACCTCCCGTGGACCGAGAACGCCGACGGCACGGTCGACTTCACGTGGACAGTCCAGGTCGATGAGAAGTCCGCGAACGAGAAGCGCCCCGGCGACGACTACCGCCTCGGCGTCTTCACCTTCGGCAACAAGGCGTCGCAGGGCCTGCAGCCCGACAACGAGCTCTTCGTGCCTGTGACGTGGGCCGCGGTCGCGCCGCAGCCCGAGCCGACGAAGAGCCCGAGGATCACGGTGACACCGAACGCCGACCTCGACCCGGCCGTGGCCCACACGCTCACGGTCTCGGGCACCGGTTTCGTCGGCGACAGCGCCGCCAACGGCGCGTACGTCCTCTTCGGTGAGAAGTCGGTCTGGGCCGGGGCCGGACCGCTCCCCGCCGAGGGCTGGGTGCAGTTGGCCTGGGTCCGTCCGACGTCGATCGTGGGCGGCGCGTTCACGGTTGAGCTGACGGTTCCCGCGGGCTCGCTCGACCCGACGAAGAGCTACCACGTCGCGACGTCCGCGGCGCACGCGCTGTCGATCACCGACCGGACGCTCGACGCCTTCGCCGACGTCACCGTCGCTCAGCCGACGGCTCCGTTCGTCGCGTTCGCGGGCTCGGCGACCGTCGCCCAGGGCGGCGTGCTCGAGTTCACCGGCGGCGGTTTCGCACCCGGTGACGTCGTGACGGCCGTCGCGCACTCCGAGCCGGTCACCATCGGCTCGGCGACGGCGGATGCCGGCGGACGCGTGTCGTTCTCGTGGGCGGTTCCCGCCGGGTTCGCGACGGGCGACCACACGCTCGAGCTCAGCGTCGGCGGCGTCGTCGCGGCATCCGCCCCCTTCCGGGTCACCCCTGCCGCTGTCGCCGCAGCCGTCGAGTCGCCGGCCGCACCGTCGTGCGTCGCCCGGTCGGTCTCGGGAGCGACGATCGAGTGGGGTGTGAAGGAGTCGTACCGCTCGTACATCACGGGCCCGATCGCCAAGGGAGAGATCTCCGGCGGCTGGGGCAGCGGTTCGGGAGCGTACAGCCCCGAGAACGACCGCGGCCGCGTCAGCTTCGGCGGCTCGGTGCACTACACCGGCCACAGCGGTCTGCTCGACATGACCCTGTCGAACCCGCGCGTGCAGATCACCGGCGCGAACACCGCTTCGCTGATCGTGAACGTGCAGTCCAAGGGGTACAACGGCTCGCCCGACGTGAACGCGAACGGCGTCGTCTTCGCGACGCTCTCGCTGCCCGCCGCCACGACGACGGCGAATCGGATCAGCTGGACGGGTGCATCGGCCACGCTGACGGCAGCGGGCGCCGAGGCCTTCGCCGGCTTCTACTCGGCCGGCGAGGCGCTCGATCCCGTGAGCATCACGTTCCCGCTCGGCGCCGAGGTGCCGTGCGACGCCTCGACCGACGCGACCCTCGCCGCGACCGGTGGACAGGCTCCCGTCGACACCCTGTGGCTGGGTGCCGGGATGCTGCTGATCGGCGCGCTCGCCGTGTCGTTCACGCGTCGTCGCCGCAGCGCGCTCTGACGACTCGCTGAGCCCTCTCGTCGCACCGCCCGGGCATTGCTCGGGCGGTGCGACAATGGAGTCATGGCTGAGGAGATCACCGAACGGGTCGAGTCGGCGCGCGTGCGTCGCGTGCCCAAGTACAGCGTGTTCCTCCTGCTCGGAGCCGCGGCGGGCATCATCGTCGCGCTGGCCCTGACGTTCGGCATCCCGGATGAGGGAGTCAGCACCAACACCGGCCTGCAGTACTCTGCGGGTCAGGTGTTCGGGTTCATCGCGCTCGGCGCCATCCCGGTCTGCATGGCGATCGCGGGCGTCATCGCCCTCGTGCTCGACCGCGCCGCACGTCGCCGCACGCGCGAGGTCCGCATCCTCCACGAGCGCGTGCGCGCCGTCGACGACGCCTGACGCGGGCCCGGTTCTCGCGGGTCAGGCGATCTCGGCGATGATCGGTGCGATCGCTGCGTCGAAGGCCACGACGTCGCTGCGCAGTCCGTCGGTGACGGCGATCGTGAGCGCGCCGATCCACCACACGCCGCGCTGACTCAGCGGCAGCACCTGCACGTTCAGCTCGAACGAGTGCGCCCGCCGCCCGATGCGGCGCTCGTGCTGCGCGAGCGCCCCGGCATACGCGCGGTAGGCGACGGCGCCGGCGCCCGACGAGCGCGAGGTGTACCGGGCGTGCACGTCACGCGCGAAAGCCACCGCCTCCGCCGCGTGCGGGCGGATCTCGCGCTCGAGTCGCTCGAACCCCTCGGTGGGCAACGCGACGAGAGTGTCGAAGCCGTCGACGAGATCGAGCGGCACGGGGGAGGGATGCGCGAGCGGCTCGACCGTCATCTCCCAGTACGCGCGCCACTGCCGTTCGAGCTCCGCCTGCGTCTCGGGGTCGCGCTCGACGGGTGTCGGCTCTATCCCACGCAGGTGAGGCAGCTCATCCGGAGTGCGGATGCCGAGCACCTGGCGCAGGTACAGCGCGACGACGACCGAGGGCGCGGCATCCTCCCGCACCACCCACTCGGGAGTCTTCGCCGCGCTCATGGCGCCAGTTTAGAGCGGGGGTGGTGGGGTGCGGCCGGTGCCGAGACGATCGCGCTCGGCACCGGCCGAGGCGTCACTCGAACTCGATCGACGCGTGTTCGTTGTTCAGCACGATGACCGGCGTGATGGGGGAGTAGCCCGCGCCGCGGATGACGCCCGTGTCGATGCGGAGCAACGGATGCCCCGCGTGCACGCCCTCACCCTGCTGGACGAGCGCCTGGAACCCACGGCCCTTGAGGTCGACGGTGTCGATGCCCACGTGGATCAGCAGCTCGGTGCCGTCGTCGAGGGTCATGCCCACGGCGTGACCGGTCGGGAACACCGTGGTCACGGTGCCGTCCGCGGGCGCGACGACCGTGTCTCCGGACGGGTCGATCGCGAGGCCGGGACCCATCGTCCCCTGCGAGAACATCGGGTCGGGAACCTGCGCGAGCGGCACGACCGTGCCGGCGATGGGCTGACGCAGCCGCACCACCGCGGGGGCGGTGGTCGTCACCGTGCTCGCACCCTGCGGTGCCGACGATGCCGCGGGCGGCTCGACCTCGCGGCCCGCGAGGACGTCGTCCATCGCGTCCTTCACGAACTGCACGTTGAGCCCGTAGACCACCTGCACCGACTTGGGCCCGGAGACCATGGTGCCCGCCGCGCCGGCGCGCTTGAGCGCGTCGCTGTCGACACGCGACGTGTCGGCGACCTCGAGCCGCAGGCGGGTGGCGCAGTTGTCGAGCTGAACGATGTTGTCCTTGCCGCCGAGGCCCGCGATCATCTTCTCCGCGGTGGGGCCGTAGCCCGCGTCGCGGTTGATCGCCGGGCCGATGTCGGCTGCGAGCTCGTCGTCGTCTTCACGGCCCGGCGTCTTCAGTCGGAACTTCAGGATGAGGAACCGGAACACCACGAAGTAGACCGCGAACCAGAACACGCCCATGATCGGGATCATCCAGGGGTTCTGAGCCAGCGGGTTCATCCAGCCGAGCACCAGGTCGATGAAGCCCGCCGAGAAACCGAAGCCCATGCGGGTCGGGAGCAGCGCGGCGATGAAGACCGAGATGCCCGTGAAGACGGCGTGGACGAGGTACAGCCACGGCGCGAGGAACATGAAGGTGAACTCGAGCGGTTCGGTGACGCCGACGAAGAACGAGGCGACGGCGGCCGAGAGGAGGATGCCCGACACCATCTTCTTGCGCTTGGTCTTGGCGGTGACGTACATCGCCAGGGCGGCGCCGGGCAGGCCGAACATCATGATCGGGAAGAAACCGGTCATGTACTGACCCGTCACCCCGAAGACGCCTTCGCCGTTGGAGCCGGCGAGGAAGTTGTTGAGGTCGTTGATGCCGGCGACGTCGAACCAGAAGACCGAGTTCAGAGCGTGGTGCAGCCCGAGTGGGATCAGGAGGCGGTTGAAGAAGCCGTAGAGCCCTGCGCCGACGGGGCCGAGGGTCGAGATCCACTCGCCAAAGATGACCAGGCCCGCGTAGACGATGGGCCAGACGAAGAACAGCACCGCGGCGACGACGAGCGAGATCCCGGCCGTGACGATCGCCACGGAGCGCTTGCCCGAGAAGAAGGACAGCGCGTCCGGTAGCCTGACGTCCTTGAACCGGTTGTAGGCCCAGGCGCCGATGAGGCCGCAGATGATGCCGATGAAGACGTTCTGCACCTTGCCGAAGGCGGGGTCGACCTCGGCGACATCCTCGATGCCGAGGAAGCCGGCGACGGTTGCGGGGCTCAGGAGGGTCGTGATCGTGAGCCACGACACGAGCCCGGCCAGCGCTGAGGTCCCGTCAGACTTGTTGGCCATGCCGATCGAGATGCCGATCGCGAACAGCAGGGCCATGTTGTCGATCAGTGCACCGCCTGCGGCGGCGAGGAACGTCGCGATGATGTTGGGGCCTGCGGCAGAGGCGATCCAGTAGCTGATCCCGACGAGGATGGCGGCGACGGGTAGCACGGCGACCGGCAGCATGATCGACCGGCCGAGTCGTTGGAAGAATTTCACGGGTCACTCCGATGTGCGCGGGGGAACGGGGTTCTGGCAGTATTGGTTAAGAACGTTTCCGAATTATTTCTCGGGAACTGTACTCGATCGGGGAACGTATGACTACGACGTCAGCGGAAGGCGCTGCTTCGCCGAGGGCGCGCGGCCGCCGCATCCGTCCCGAGGACGCGCGCAGCAACAACCGTCGCCTCGTCCTGCAGGCGCTCCACCGCGAGGAAGGGCTGTCGCGCGCCGACATCGCGCGTGCGACCGGACTCTCGCGCGTGACGATCTCCGATCTGGTCGGTGAGCTCGTCGACGAGCAGCTCGTCGTCGAGAGCGGCCGCGGACACCGGTCGGGGCCCGGCGCGCCCTCCCGGGCCCTCGCGCTGGCGAGGTCGTCGCGCAACGTGGTCGCCGTGTCGATCTCGAGCGGCGACACGATCGAGGGCGCCGTCGTCGACCTCGGGGGAACCGTCATCGCGCGCGAGGTCGTCGAGCGCGGCGGGTCGACCGGCGCCGAGGCGCTCGCCGTGCTCGGTGACCTCATCGACCGGCTGGTCCGCACGGCCGAGGCCCCGATCCTCGGGATCGGCGTCTCGACACCGGGCGTCGTCGACGGCGCGGGCGTCGTCCGCGAGTCGTCGCATCTGGACTGGCACGACGTCGCGCTCCGCGGCATCCTGTTCGACCGCACCGGTCTGCCGGTCTCGGTCACCAACGGGCTCAACGCCGCGGGCATGGGCGAGCTGAGCTTCGGCAAGGTCGACCACGACCTGTTGCTCGTCCGGGTCGGCGCCGGCGTCGGAGCCGCCGCGATCGTGAACGGCGCGGTCGTCCACGGACGCAACTGGGCCGCGGGCGAGATCGGCCACGTCGTCGTGACGGAGGGCGAGGGGCCCGTCTGCGCGTGCGGCCGCACCGGATGCCTCGAGGCCTGGCTGTCGGTGCCGAAGCTCGAGGCTCGGCTCGCAGCGGCGCCCGACGCCGAGGCCGCTCTGCACGTTCGCCGCGAGGCGGGGCGGTGCCTCGGCATCGCGCTGTCACCGCTCGTCGCGACGCTCGGGCTGACGGATGTCGTGCTGAGCGGACCGGCCGAGCTGATCGAGGGGGCGCTCATCGACGCCGCGAGCGAAGCCATCGCAGCTCGCGTGCTGCCGATCCTCTTCGACGACCTGACCGTGCGCCTTGCCGAGACCCACGGCGACCTCCGACTGCGGGGAGCCGCAGCCCTCGTGCTGTCGGAGACCCTCGGGCTCGCCTGAGCCGAGCCCCGGCATCCGCCCTCCCGACCGAACCGAAAGAAGGAAGAGTCATGGCCGAAGTCGTCATCGTCCCCAGCGAGCAGGAGGCGGGCCGTCTCGTCGGCGACGCGATCGTCGACCTCATCCAGCGGCGCCCCGATGCCGTGCTCGGACTGGCGACCGGGTCGACCCCGCTCGCGGTCTACCGGCACCTCGCCGAGCGCGTGCGCGGCGAGGACATCGACGTGTCGCGCGTGCGCGGCTTCGCGCTCGACGAGTACGTCGGGCTGCCCGCCGGCCACCCGGAGAGCTACCGCAGCGTCATCGAGCGCGAGGTCGTCGAGCCCGTCGGGTTCGACCCGGCCCGCATCGAGGTGCCGCACGGCGACCTCGACGGAATCGAGACCGCGGGGGAGCAGTACGAGGCCGCGATCCGCGCCGCCGGTGGGGTCGACCTGCAGATCCTCGGCATCGGCCGCACCGGGCACATCGGCTTCAACGAGCCGGGCAGCTCGCTCGCCTCGCTGACGCGGGTCAAGACGCTCACGGAGGAGACGCGGGCCGACAACGCCCGCTTCTTCGACTCGCCCGACGATGTGCCGATGCACTGCATCACCCAGGGCATCGGCACCATCCTGCGCGCCCGCCACCTCGTGCTGCTGGCGTTCGGCGAAGCCAAGGCGGATGCCGTCGCCGCGGCCGTCGAGGGCCCGGTCAGCACCTCGGCGCCCGGCTCGGCCGTGCAGCTGCATCCGCATGTCACCGTCGTCGTCGACGAGGCCGCCGCAAGCGCCCTGAACCAGACGCCGTACTACCGGCACGCGTGGGCGAACAAGCCCGCCTGGCAGGGCATCTGACCCCGGTCCGTGTCGCGATGGAATCACCACCGATTCGGGCCGCCGAGACACGCCCGGCGCTCGGCCGCTCCACGGGCCGGTACTCTGGATGCCGTGGCCTCGAGTCCCACTGATCCCTATACCCAAGCCGGCGTCGACACCGCGGCGGGAGACCTCGCCGTCGAACTGATGAAGTCGGCGGTCCGGCGAACCCACGGCGACGAAGTCCTCGGGGGTGTCGGCGGCTTCGCCGGCCTCTTCGATGCGAGCGCGCTGCTCGGCTACACGAAGCCGCTGCTGGCGACCTCGACCGACGGCGTCGGCACGAAGGTCGCGATCGCGCAGGCCATCGACAAGCACGACACGATCGGGCAGGACCTGGTCGGCATGGTCGTCGACGACATCGTCGTGGTCGGCGCGAAGCCGCTCTTCATGACCGACTACATCGCGTGCGGCAAGGTCGTGCCCGAGCGCATCGCCGACATCGTCCGCGGCATCGCCGACGGCTGCTCTGCGACGGGCACCGCGCTCGTCGGCGGCGAGACGGCCGAGCACCCCGGTCTTCTGGGCGTGAACGACTACGACGTCGCGGGTGCGGCGACGGGTGTCGTGGAGTCCGAGCAGGTGCTGGGCGCCGACCGGGTGCGGGACGGCGACGTCGTGCTCGCGCTCGCTTCGAGCGGCCCGCATTCCAACGGCTACTCGCTGATCCGCCACATCATCACGGGTGCGGGCATCGGCTACGGCGACCAGGCGGCGGACTTCGGCCGCACCTGGGGCGAGCAGCTGCTCGAGCCCACGCGCCTCTACACCTCGCCGCTGCTGCGCCTGATCGCCGAGCTCGGCGACGGCATCCACTCCCTCAGCCACGTCACGGGCGGCGGTATCGCGGCGAACCTCGCGCGCGTCCTGCCGAAGGACACCTGGGTCGACGTCGATCGTGCGACATGGTCGCCGTCGCCGGTCTTCCGCGTGCTCGCAGACCTCGGGGGCCTCGAGCTCGAGCGCACCGAGGGCACCTGGAACCTCGGCATCGGCTTCTTCGCCGTCGTGTCGCCGGCCGCAGCGGATGCCGCGATCGCGGCGCTTCGCGCGGACGGCATCGATACCTGGCAGGTCGGTGTCGTCTCGACGGGCCCGCGTCCCGCGGGCGACTACGAGCAGGGCGCCAAGGGCGTCGACGGCGGGGCCGTGCGCCTGGTCGGCGGGTACCGCGAAGCAGGAGTTAACTGACCCCCTATGTGCGGAATCGTCGGAATCGTCGGGCAGTCCCCGGCGAACCAGGAGATCTACGACGCCCTGCTGCTGCTGCAGCACCGCGGCCAGGACTCGACGGGCATCGCGACCGCTGAGAACAGCGGCGTCTTCCACATCTTCAAGGCCAACGGGCAGGTGCGCGAGGCGGTCCGCACGCGTGACATGCGGTCGCTGCTCGGCAACATCGGGCTCGGCCACGTCCGCTACGCCACCAAGGGCACCGCGTCGAGCGAAGAAGAGGCGCAGCCCTTCTACGTCAACGCGCCGTACGGCATCGTGCTGGTGCACAACGGCAACCTGACCAACACCCGCGAGCTGACCGACGAGCTGTTCCGCAAGGATCGCCGCCACCTCAACACCAGCTCCGACACCGAGCTTCTGGTCAACGTGCTCGCCAACGAGCTGCAGGCCACCATCTCGGGCCTCGACCTCGACCCCGACCAGGTCTTCCAGGCTGTCGAGCGCGTTCACGAGCGTGTCGAGGGCTCGTACGCCGCGATCGCCCTGATCGCCGGCCACGGCCTGCTGGCCTTCCGCGATCCGTTCGGCATCCGTCCGCTCATCCTCGGCACCCGCCGGGCCGAGAACGGCCGCGACGAGTGGACCGTGGCATCGGAGTCGCTCGTGCTCGAGAACGGCGGCTTCGAGGTCGTGCGCGACGTCGAGCCCGGCGAAGCGGTGTTCATCGACGCCGAGGGTACGCTGCACACGCGTCAGTGCGCGCAGCAGACGCAGCTCGCGCCGTGCTCGTTCGAGTACGTCTACCTCGCCCGCCCCGACTCGATCATGAACGGCATCTCGGTCTACGAGGCTCGCCTGCGCATGGGCGAGCGTCTCGCCGACACGATCGCCAAGTACACCCCTCAGGGTGCGATCGACGTCGTCATGCCGATCCCCGACTCATCGCGTCCGGCGGCGATGCAGGTCGCGCGCAAGCTCGGCATCGAGTACCGCGAGGGCTTCTACAAGAACCGCTACGTCGGCCGGACGTTCATTATGCCGGGCCAGGCCGTGCGCAAGAAGAGCGTGCGCCAGAAGCTCAACGCGATGTCGAGCGAGTTCAAGGGCAAGAACGTCCTGCTCATCGACGACTCGATCGTGCGCGGCACGACGTCGAAGGAGATCATCCAGATGGCCCGGGATGCCGGTGCCAAGAGCGTCACGTTCGCGTCGGCCGCGCCGCCGGTGCGTTACCCGCACGTGTACGGCATCAACATGCCCTCTCGTCACGAGCTGATCGCGCACGACCGCACCATCCCCGAGATCGCGGAGGAGCTCGGCTGCGACTACCTCGTCTATCAGGAGATCGAGGACCTGAAAGCGGCGATCGTCGAGGGCACCGACATCGTCGACCTCGACATGAGCTGCTTCGACGGGCGCTACGTCACCGGAACGGTCAGCGAGGAGTATCTGAGCTGGGTCGAGGGCACCCAGCAGTCGTGACTTCGCTCTGGCGGGGACGCGTCCTCGCGTTCCTCGGCGTCATCCTCGTCGCCTTCTCGCTGCGTTCGGCCGTCGCGTCGCTGTCGCCGATCCTCACCGAGATCGACGCGGACCTCGGCGTGCCGTCGTGGGTGGCCGGCCTCATCGGCGCGGCGCCGCCGGTGTGCTTCGCGGTCTTCGGCGTCATCACTCCGATCCTGGAGCGACGGTTCGGCCTGCAGCGCCTCGCGGTCGCCGCGATGGTCGTCGCCGGGGCCGCGCTGCTGGGTCGAGCGCTCGCGCCGGATGCCGGCATCCTGCTCATTGCCACGACCGTGCTCTTCGCCGCGATCAGCATCGGCAACGTCGTGCTGCCGCCGCTGATCAAGACGTACTTCCCCGACCGGGTCGGGACGATGACCGCGGTCTACTCGACGATGCTCGCCGTCGCGGCCTTCGTGCCGCCGCTGGTGGCGGTGCCGATCGCCGACACGGCGGGTTGGCGGTTCTCCCTCGGGCTGTGGTCGGTGTTCGCCGTGCTCGCGGTGATCCCCTGGCTCGTGACGCTGCGCCGGTCACGCATCGCGGCGGCGTCGGCGGATGCGGTGATCGCCCCGACTCCGTCGCCGAACGTGCTCAGCCGGCTCGTGCGCCTGCCGATGGCGTGGGCCGTCGCGGTCACCTTCGCGGTGTCGGCATCCAGCGTCTACGCGTCTTTCGCGTGGCTGCCGATCATCCTCGTCGACCTCGCGGGCGTATCGCACGCCGCCGCGGGGTCGCTCCTCGCGCTGTTCGGTGCGATGGGGCTGCCGTGGTCGATCCTCGTGCCGCTGGTCATCACGCGGTGGCAGCGGCTCGGCCCGATCTACGCCGTCGCGGCGTCGGCCGGGCTCGTCGCCGTCGCGGGGCTGCTCATCGCGCCGGGATCAGCCGTCGTGCTGTGGGTCGTGCTGCTGGGCACGCCGCAGATGCTGTTCCCGGCTGCGCTGGTGTTCATCCAGCGCAAGACGAGGACGCACGAGGGCACTGTCGCTCTGAGCGGATTCGCGCAGAGCGTCGGCTATGCCGTGGCCGCGGTGTTCCCCATCTCGTTCGCGCTCCTGCACGAAGCGACGGGCGACTGGACGGCCCCGCTCATCATGGTCGGTGTGCTGATGCTCGCTGCGATCCCCGCGGGGATCGTCGTCACGCGTCCCCACACGATCGAGGACGAGTGGGAGCAGCGCCACGGCGCATGGTGATGAGCCCGGTCAGGCCTTCTCGTCCTCGTACTCGTCGGAGTACTGGTCAGCCCACTTGTCGACGTACTGATCGTCGTCGGAATGAGCGAGCTCCTTCTCGAGCGAGGAGAAGTTGACATTGTAGGTGTCGTACTTCAGCTCACGCGCGATCTTGGTGTGCTTCGCCTTTTGACGGCCACGCCCCATGCGAGACCCCCTCATTTCTGAGTCACGGGCTGTTCAGCGGTGCCCGGAGCATTTCACGATCCGGCGCTGCGCCGGGGAAGAGTAGCATCAAGAATAACACGGGGGCCCCGAGCCATCGCCGGTGCCGCCGCTGAGACAGGGGGCGACCATGGCCGATCAGCACTCCGCAGGCGACGAGAGCCGCCTTCCGTCGACGCCCGTCATCGCGGGAGTCATCCCCGGGCAGTCGCCTCGCGTCGTCGTCGAAGCGGCCCGATACGCGTCGATGCTCGGCGTCGGGCTCATCATCGTGCACGTCGACGTCACCCGGTTCGTGACCTACGAAGACCCCGACGGCTACGTCCACACGGCTCCCATCGACCTCGGGGCGGTCTCGAGCGCGGCGCAGCTCGAGCAGATCCGAGCGGCCGCGGCGGAGGCGCTCCGGTCGTCCCCCGTGGAGTGGACCGTGCATCAGCTCGTCGGAGATCCGGCGCTCGCGATCAAGCACCTCGCCGACCGGCTCGACGCCAAGCTGCTCGTGGTCGGTACGCGCCGGCGCGGCATCGGCGAGTCGATCCGCGAGTTCTTCACGGGCTCGGTGGCGGCGCGGCTGGCGCATCGGCAGCGGCGGTCCATCCTCGTCGTACCGCAGGGTGAGACCGCCGCGGACGACGAAGACCTCTGGCCCGAGCCCTGAGCGGCCCGGAGCAGAGGTCATCGGTGCGGCGTGGCACCGCGCGTCGTCAGCCCCGCAGGGTCCGCAGCACCTCTTCGCGGGCCCGGGTGAGTGCAGCGACGAGGTCGTCGACGGTGGAAGCCGTGACGTCGCCGTCGCGCGCGATGTGCGACCGCAGGTCGGCCTTCACGTTCGCCCGGAACTCGGCGATCGCGGCATCCGCTCGCTGCGCCTGCGCGCGGGCTTCGGCGCGCGGGTTCTCGGGTGGTGTCGGACGCGTGGCCGTCTCGTGATCGAGGTTCGCGGCCGCTGCGAGATCGGCCTGGAGGCTCTTCATCGCGGCGCGCACGCTGCCCCGGACCTCGTCGGCGATGAGGCGGATGCTGTCGGCCAGGCCGGCCTGGATGCCGTCGAGGTCATGGCGGCGGGCCGAGAGCTCGTCACGGCCGGCATCCGTGATCTCGTAGATCGTCTTGCGACCGTCGACGGTCTTGGTCACGAGTCCTTCGTCCTCGAGCTTGGCCAACCGCGGATAGATGGTGCCGGCGCTCGGCGAGTACGTGCCGCCGGTGCGCTCCGTCAGGGCCTGCATGAGGTCGTACCCATGACGCGGCGACTCGTCGAGCAGCGACAGCAGGTAGAGGCGCAGATCACCGTGGGAGAAGACGGGCGGCATCGTCAGAGCTCCTCGCGACGGTCGGCGGTGTCCTCGGCCGGGGTGGTGGGCGCCGCTTCGCCCGGGGCGGCGTCGGGTGCTGCCTCGCCGGCGACCTCGGGAGTGCTCGTGCCGGCGACGTCGGTGGCCGCGGGGGCGGAGCGCCGCAGAACGGTCAGGTCGCCCGAGACCGAGTTGGTGCGGACATCGACGAACGATCCGCTGAGTTCACCGGTCGAGCCGGCGAAGCTCGTCAGCGGCCCGGCACCCTGACCGGATCGCACGACCCCGTCGATGAGCACGCGTCCGCTGACGCTTCGCACCTGATAGTTCGCGGGCAGGCTCTCGTCGAGGCGCACCGTCGCGTCGCCGCCCACGGTGTGGAGCGTGATCGACTGGATCGGACCGGACGAGTCGACGAGCATGGCGCCCGACACGGTGTCGATGTCGGCCGCGCGCAGGGTGCCGATCGCCGACACGTCGCCCGACACGGACTTCGCAGTGAGCGCTCCGGTCAGCTCGCGAGCCTGTACGTCGCCCGAGACGGCGTTGGCGTTCACGTCGCCCGTGATCCCGTCGATGATGATGTCGCCCGAGACGGTATTGACCCGCGCATCGGCCGTGAGACCCGACACGAGCGCGCTCGCGCTGACGACGCCGAGCGTGAGGTCGGTGCCTCGCGGGACGGCGACGCTGATCTCGGCCTTCGGCCCGGACGACCCGAAGTTGCGGAAGACCTGCGTGAAGTTGTCCCAGCGCAGCTGCGGGTGGTCGATCTCGACGACGTCGCCGGTCGCTTCGATACGGAGATCCTTGCCCGTGACGGCGTGCACCTCGATGCGGACGCCCGGTTCGTCGTGGGCGACGATGTCGATCTGACCCCCGACCATGCTCACCTTGAGCTTGCGGATGTCATCGACGTCGATCACCCGCGTCTCGTCGGGGTGGACGATCCATTTCTGCAGTGTCATGGCGCTTCCCTCTCTCAGGCGACGGTTGCCGCGAACTATTCGCGATATATCGCGTGTGCTGACGGTAACACGATATATCGCGACTCGTCCAGAGGTCCTCGGAGCAGGTCGCCGCACGGCTCCGGAAATGCAGAACGCCCCCGCCCGGAGGCGGAGGCGTTCGCGCAGCGCGGCGGTCAGACGCGCTTGTTGCCGCTGATCACTCGGAAGAGGAACGCGATGAGCGCGATCACACCGACGATCAGAGCAACCCAGAGCAGCCAGCTCAGGGCGCTGTTCAGGCCACTGACGATCGCGAGCACGATCGCAACGACGATGATGATGATGAGGAAGATGTTCACGAGGGCTCCTTGTCTGTCTCCCAATGTCCGTCCCACTGCGAGACGTTCCGACCCCGTGAAGGGCTGACCGCAACGTTAGAGAATGCCGAGCGTAAGTGCCGAGGCCTTGACGATCGATTCCCCGTGGTGGTAGCCCATCACGCGCCGACCCGACGCGCATGGTCGTGTCGGCGGCGAGGAAGGCGCCCTTTGTGTCGGGTCGCGGTCGGGCGGCGGCCGGCGGGCGGCGGGCGGCGGGTGGGGTGGGGTTACGCCCTTGCGCGAATGCCTGTCAAGCACCTGCGACGGCCGTCGTGGCGGTCGTAATCTCGGCCTGACGAAGAGGGGAGACCGCCATGCCACAGGGACGCGGATCGAACAGTCTCAAAGACCCCGAGCTCTACGAGGAGCTGCGCGAGGACGGCGCCTCGAAGGAGAAGGCCGCTCGCATCTCGAACGCCGCCGCCCGTGACGGCCGCAAGAAGGTCGGCAGCCGGGGCGGGCAGTCCGGCGACTACGAGGACTGGACCGTCGACGAGCTGAAGAAGCGCGCCAAGGAACTCGGCATCTCCGGGTACTCGGGCAAGAAGAAGGCGCAGATCATCTCGATGCTGCGCAACCACTGAGGTGGCCCGACTCGTCCGGGTCCGACCCGATGTGGATGCCGGCATCCGGCGCATCCGCTCGGGCAAGGGCTTCCGGTACACGGACGCCGACGGCGGCGTGGTCGGGCGGCGCGATCTCGCCCGCATCCGCACGATCGTCATCCCGCCGGCGTGGCAGGACGTCTGGATCTGCGCGGATCCCCAGGGGCACATCCAGGTCGTCGGAACCGACGATGCGGGCCGCCGACAGTACATCTACCATCCCGACTGGACGCGCAGCCGCGACAAGGGCAAGTACGCGAGGGCGCTGCAGCTCGCCGAGTCCCTGCCGCGCGCCCGGTCCCGGGCGACCGCGTCGTTGCGTCGCGCCGACCTCGACCGCGAACGCGTCCTCGCGGCGGCATTCCGGCTGCTCGACCGCTCGGCGCTGCGCATCGGGTCGCAGCGCTACCTGCTGCAGCACGGCAGCCGGGGGCTGACGACGCTCCGGCGCCGCGACGCCTCGGTGGCCGACGCCGTCGTGAGCCTGGCTTTCTCGGGCAAGAGCGGGCAGCGGCAGGCGCTCGAGATCCCCGACCCCGATCTCGCGACGGCGATCATGCTGCTCATCGAGGGGCGGCCCTCGTCGCCGTTGCTCGCGTGGCAGCGGCAGCGCCGGCGGGTGCCGCTCACCCCGAACGACGTCAACGCGTACGTCCGCGCGCTGACCGGCGGCCCGTTCACCGCGAAGGACTTCCGCACGCTCCGAGGCACCGTCGTCGCGGCGGATGCCCTCGCCCGCATCGGCATCGCCGAGACCGCCCGGGCCGTGCATCAGGCCGAGGTCGAAGCGGTGCGCGCCGCGGCGACGGCGCTGGGCAACACCCCGGCGGTCGCGCGCAGCTCGTACATCGATCCGCGCGTGTTCGAGCGTTATCGCTCGGGGATGCTGCTCGACACGACCGTCTCGCCCGAGTCCGCCATCCGTTCCCTCGTCCTCGGTTGACGCCGACGGCGCAGCGCCCGAGCACTCACCGGGCAGCCTCGGCGCGACGCCGAAACGGCCCGGGCCGCACGAGGCGACACCGGGCCGTTCGAAACGCGCGACGCGTCAGCGGCGCTGGGGCTCTCCCGAGGTCAGGAGGGCGTCGGCCTTCGAGCTGAAGAACCGGGTCGCCCACATCATGACGGCGGCGAGGAACGCGAACAGACCCAGCGACACCACGCCCCAGGCTCCGCTCTCGGTCGGGACGGCCTCGTTGATCCCCGTGCGCATGATCGGGGCGACGAAGCCGCCCAGGTTGCCGAGGGAGTTGATGAGGCCGATGCCGGCTGCGGCCGCGGCCCCCGTGAGGAACGAGGTCGGGAACGACCAGGTGATGGGGCCCGTCGAGAGGAACGCCGCGACCGCGACGGTGATCGCGATGATGCCGAGCAGGCCCTGCCCGTTGGCTCCGGCCCACGCCGACACGAGGATGGCCGAACCCGTCACGAGGAAGAACAGGGCACCCCACACGCGGCGCCGGCGCACGGTGTCGGCGTGCTTGCCGACGTAGTAGCAGGCGAACAGGCCGACGGCCCACGGGATGGCGGACACGAGGCCGACCTGCCAGCCGACCGACTCTCCGATGAGGTTCGACACCTGCTGCGGCAGGTAGAACGTCGTGCCGTAGACGGCGATCTGCAGGCAGAAGTAGATGACGGTGAAGTACCAGACCTTCCAGCTGATGAGCGCCGCGCCGATGCCGCGGGGCCCATCGGATTCCTTCACGGTGTCTTCATGCTCCATCACCGCCTTCAGCGCGGCCTTCTCGTCGTCATCGAGGAACTTCGCCTTCTGCGGCGAGTCGACGAGGAAGAACAGGGCTGCGATACCGGCGACGACCGCCATCATGCCCTCGACGAAGAACATCACCTGCCAGCCGGCCCACGGGGTGACCTGGTCGCCGATGCTGATCAGGCCGCCCGACAGCGGGGCTCCCAGCATCTGCGAGAAGGGCTGCGCGAGGTAGAACAGCGCGAACATCTGCACGCGGCGCTTGTTGGGGAACCACTGCGCGAGGAACATGATGACGCCGGGGAAGAGGCCGGCCTCCGTGACGCCCAGGAGGAAGCGCAGCACGATGAACATCGTCTCGCCGTTGACGAAGGCGAAGAGCGACGCGACGATTCCCCAGGTGACCGCGATGCGGGCGAGCCAGAAGCGCGCGCCGAACTTGTCGAGCAGCAGGTTCGAGGGGATCTCGAAGAGGGCGTAGCCGATGAAGAAGATGCCGGCACCGAGGGCATAGGCCCCGGCCGAGATGCCCCGGTCGACTTCGAGAGCGGACTCGGCGAACCCGACATTCGTGCGATCCAGGAACGCGACGAAGTACAGGATGATGAGCATCGGCATGAGCCGGTAGGTGGCCTTCTTGATGCCGCTCGCCAGGTGCGGGCTGCTCAGCAGCTCATTCGCGACCGTGACGTTGGCCCGCGTGGCGGGACCGTAGTCCGATGAGGACACAGTGACTCTCCTTCGAGTTCGTGTGGGTGTGACGGAGTGACGAGGCGGCGGTTCAGCCGCCGAGTGAGGGGATGATCAGGACGAGGCCGACGACCACGCAGATCACCCCGATGGCCAGGAACCCGAGGCGTCCGCGGGACCAGTTGCGGTTCACGGGAGCCTCAGTGCATGTAGAGGCCACCGTCGACGTTCAGGGTCTGGCCCGTCACGAATCCGGCGTCCTCGCTGATCAGGTAGGCCACCGCCGCGGCGATGTCGGTGGGAGTGCCGATGCGCGGCAGCACGCCGTCGGCGGCCATCGCCTCCTTGCGCTCCTCCGTCAGCGTCCCGCCCATGATGTCGGTGTCGATCGGGCCGGGCGAGATGACGTTCGCCGTGATGCCGAGCGGACCGAGCTCTCGCGCGACCGAGCGCATCAGGCCGATCACACCCGCCTTCGCCGCCGAGTAGGGCGTCTTCGAGAAGGTGCCGCCACCGCGCTGCGCCGACACCGACGAGATGCCCACGAGGCGCCCCACGCCGTTCGCGACGAGCGTGCGGGCGACGCGCTGGGTGACCCAGTGCACGCCGTCGAGGTTGATCGACTCGACGCGGTGCCATTCCTCGGGGGTGACCTCGAGGTAGGGGATCGGGGACGAGACCCCGGCGAAATTCACGAGGGCGACGATCTGCGGCAGCGACGCCTCGAGCGTGTCGATCGCGGCGACGGCCTGCTGGCGGTCGGCCACGTTCGCGCCGACGCCGACGGCCCGCACACCGTGAGCCTCGGCGACCTCGGCGGCGGTGCGCTCGGCGGCCGCGGCGTCGACGTCGACGATGCCGACATGCCAGCCGCGCTCTGCCAGGTGGAAGGCGGTCGTGCGGCCGATGCCCCGGGGGCTCGCGGCGCCGGTCAGGATGACGGTGCGCTCAGCGGGGAAGACGGATGCCATGGCGTGTTCTCTCAGTCCTGTGCGGGGTGGATGGGGGCGGGGCCGAGCTCGTCGATGAGCTTCTTCATCGCGACGTACGCCTTGTTGCGGTAGGCGATGAGCTCGGGCGTGCGCTCGGCGGGGACGTCGAGGAACCCGGCGCCGGACTTCGTGCCGAGCTTCCCGGCCGAGACGAGCTGGTCGAGGATGGGCGGTGTCGCGAACCGCTCGGGGAACTCCGTCTGCAGCGACGCGTAGCAGAAGGCGTAGACGTCGAGCCCGGCCATGTCGGCGATCGCGAACGGCCCGAAGAACGGCAGCCGGAAGCCGAAGGTCGTGCGCACGATGGTGTCGATGTCCTCCGGCGTGGCGACGCCCTCCTCCACCAGCTGCGTCGCCTCGTGGAAGAGCGCGTACTGCAGGCGATTGAGCACGAACCCGGTCGCATCCTTCACCCGGGCGGTCTCCTTGCCCGTCGCGGCGACGATGGCCTCGACGACGGGGAGGACCGCCTCGTCGGTGCCGGCGTGCGGGATCAGCTCGACGCCGGGGATGAAGGGAGCGGGGTTGGAGAAGTGCACGCCGAGAAACCGGCCGGGGTTCGTCACGGCTTCGGCGAGACGGCCGATGAGGATCGTCGAGGTGTTGCTGCCGATGATCGCGTCGGGCGCGGCCGCAGCCGAGATGCGGCGGAGGGTCGCGTGCTTGATCTCGATCTTCTCGGGCACCGCCTCCTCGATGAAGGAAGCGCCGGCGACGGCATCCTCGATCGTCATCGCCGTGATGCGCTCCGCGATGACGGCGCTGGCGTCGGCGGGGAACAGGCCGTCGGCGGTGAACTGCGCTGCCTCGGCGATGAGGCGGTCGCGGTTGCCGCGGGCGACTTCGATGTCGACATCGGCGATGCGCACGTCGGCGCCGGACAGGGCGAGCGACTGCGCGATGCCGCCGCCCATGTAGCCGCTGCCCACCACCGCGTACACGGGGCGTTCGTTCTCGGTCATGACGTTCTCCTCGTCGGTGTCGGTCAGGCTTCGGCGGTCGCCGGAAGCAGGGAGGTCAGGTAGTCGCGGTTGCGGGCGCAGACGCCGAGGCTGTCGCCGCCGTACTGCTCCATGAGGAACGGGCCGCGGAATCCGAGCTCGAGCGCGCGGGCGACCATCGCCCGGTAGTTGATGAGGCCGAGCTCCATGCTCGTCGGCGTCGAGGTCTGCCAGCTGCCGTCGGCCGCCTCGTCGCGCGCGTAGTTCTTCATGTGCCAGTAGTTGGCGTAGGGGAGGGTCTTCTCGTGCATCTCGCGCCAGTCCTCGATGGGGCGGTGCAGGCGCACGAGGTTGCCGATGTCGGGGTTGAGGCCGACGTTGTCGAGCCCGATCTCCTCGATGAGGCGCACCGCGCTCTCGGCGGTGCCGAGGTAGGTGTCCTCGTACATCTCGAGCGACATCGGCAGACCGACGGATGCTGCGTGCTCGCCGAGTTCGCGCAGGCGGCGGACCGCGAGCGCGCGGGTGTCGGCGTCATCGGGGTCGACCGCGCCCGGCGCGGTCCAGAACCACAGGGCCGCGCGCTGCGCCTCGCTGAAGGGCTGGTGGAGGCCGGTCGAGAAGACGCGCATGCCGAGCTCGGCCGCCGCGTCGATGGCGCGGTGCGCGTACGCGAGGTTCTCTTCGCCCTTGCCGGGCTGGATGACGCTCTGGCGCTGCACGTGCACCGAGACGAGCTCGATCCCGTGGCTCGTCGCGACGGACTTCAGCTCGGCGCGACGGGACGCGGTCAGCTCGGATGGACGGATGTGGCTGTCCGCGATCTCGATCGCGGTGAAGCCGAGCCGCTCGACCTGCGCGAACACGTCGTCCCAGGTCTCGGCGGGTGCGTCGTGCAGACGCGTTCCGTCTGCGGCGACCGGGGCGAAGCCGTGCATGCAGACCGCGATCGGGCCGGGCGTGGGGGTGGACGGGTGCGACGGTGCATTCATGGCGACTCCATTGGCGAGCGGGTCCGGCTGAGGACTCCCGTAGATCCTATAGGAAATAGAGAACGCTGCAAGAGAGAGTTCGCGGCGACGGGTTCAGGCCTGCTCGAGCCCGAGCGATCGCTGGCGCACCTGCTCGAGGTGATGGAGCATCGACCGCTCGGGAGCGTCGGGGTCGCCCGTGGCGAACGCGTCGACGAGGGCCTCGTGCTCGGCGATCGCCTCGCGCACGTCGGTCACGCCGTGCCGCACCGACTGCCGCATCCGGTGCAGCTGCGCGCCGAGGGTCTCGGACATCTCGGTGAGATACCGGTTGCCGCAGTGGTCGAACACGACGCGGTGGAACGCGGCGTCCGCGACGAAGTATGCGGCGGTCAGCTCCAGGTCGGCGGCCCCCGCGTTGAGGGCCTCGATGACGCGCTTGCCGATGCTGCGGTGCTCCTCCTCCGCCGCGCGGAGCTCGTCGATCATCTCGGGCGAGGCGGGCGTCGCGAGGCGCGTGGCATGCGTCTCGAGCATGATGCGGGCGTCGAAGAGCTCGCGCAGCTGGTCGAGACCGAGGGGTGGGGCTACCCGATAGCCGCGCAGTGCCTCGCGCGTGACGAGCCCGGTGCGTTCGAGCTGCACGAGCGCTTCGCGCACCGGGGTCTGCGATACGTCGAGCTGGCGCGCGATGGTGTCGATCGACAATCGGCGGCCGGGAACCGCCTCGCCGCTGAGAAGCAGCTGGAGGATCCGCTCGTAGACGTGATCGCGCAGGCCGCGCCGCTCGATCGTGGCATCGAGTCCCCGCAGGTTGCCGTCCCGTGATGCGGTCATCGTCCCTCTTCCGGTTCGCACGGAGCGCACCTCACCCCGAGAGGGCGTCCACCTCATCGAGGATGTCACGAACCGCGCGCGGGTCGTGCGCGAACCGGCCGAGGAACAGGCCGTCGACGGCGTCTGAGATCGTCGACAGCAGCCCCGGCCCCGCACTGCCGCCGTAGATGATCGAGATCTCGCGATCGACGGCGCCGATCCGGGATCGCAATCCCGAGCAGATCGAGCGGATGTGATCGGATGTCGCGGGTGCCGGCGCACCGATCGCCCACAGCGGTTCGTAGGCGATGACCACCGCGCCGGTCGCGGCCGCCTCGTCGGCATCGGCGAGGGCGCTGCGCACCTGCTGCGCGCAGGTCGCGATCGCGGCGTCGAGCCCCGCCTCGTCCTCCTCGCCGACGCAGATGACCGGGACGAGGCCGTTCCGCAGCGCGGCGTGGGTCTTCGCCGACACCACGCTCTCGGTCTCGCCGAACAGGCGGCGCCGCTCGGCATGGCCGACCTCGGCGTAGCGGCATCCGACCTCGGCCAGGACCGCGCCCGAGACCTCGCCGGTGTAGGCGCCGGTGTCGTGCACGGCGAGGTCCTGTGCCCCGACCGCGAGCCGCCCCGCGCGCTCGAGCGCGCCGGGGATCGAGGGGAACTGGGGCGCCACGAACGCCGTGACCCGGTCGCGTGCGGGGTGCTCGTCGAGGATCGCCGCCACCTCCGATACCCAGCTCAGCGTGCGGGCGTGCGAGAAGTAGGTCTTCAGGCTCGCGCCGATGATCATCGGGCGGACCTCACCCCTCTTCGTACGCGCAGATCTCGCGCACCTTCTCGGCCGAGGCGCTCGAGGTGTCGAAGGTGTAGGTGAGCCATTCCGCCGCGAGGCGCCGCGCCAGCTCGATCCCCACGACGCGCTGGCCCATGCAGAGCACCTGGGCGTCGTTCGACAGGATCGACCGCTCGACCGAGTACGAGTCGTGCGCCGTGACGGCGCGGATGCCGGTGACCTTGTTCGCCGCGATCGCGACGCCGAGCCCCGTGCCGCAGATGAGGATCGCGCGGTCGGCCTCGCCGTCGCGCACGCGCTCGGCAGCGGCCGTCGCGACCGCGGGGTAGTTGGTGTGGCTGTCGGCGTCGACGCCGACGTCGATGACCTCGGCGACCAGGGGGTTCGCCTCCAGGTCGGCCTTGATGCGTTCCTTGTACTCGTAGCCGGCGTCATCCGAGCCGACGATCAGTCGCAGTGCCATGTCAGGCGTCCTCCTTCAGGACATCGAGAACCGTGCGGGTCACCAGCGCGAACGAGACCGCGCCGGGGTCGGGGGTGCCGAGGCTGCGGTCGCCGTGCGTACGGGCACGACCGAGCCGGGCGGTGAGCTGGGCGGTCGCCTCGGCGGCGGCCTGTGCGGCGTCGGCGGCGGTGGCCCACGCGTCGAGCAGGTCATCTCCCTGGGCGAGTCGGTCGCGGAGCGTGTCGGCGAACGGCACGATCGCGTCGATCATCGTCTTGTCGCCGACCGTGGCCTTGCCGAACGACATCACGGCATCCTTCATGCGCCCGACGCCCGCGGACAGCAGGGCGGCGTCGACCGCATCGTCGTCGCCGAGGGCCGCACCGAGGTCGAGGAGCATCTCTCCCCAGATCGCACCCGACGTGCCCCCGCCCTTGTCGGCCCAGGCGTCGCCGGCGTGCTGCAGCGCCGTCCGTGCGCCCGCGCCGGCCGCGACGGCGCGCGAGGCGGCGGCCGCGGCCGCGCGACTGCCGCGCTGCATGCCGATGCCGTGGTCGCCGTCGCCCGCGATGCGGTCGATGCGCCCGAGCTCCTCGGCCTGCTCGTCGAGCATCGCGGCGACGGCGTCGAGGGCGCGGGCGGCGACGGCGGACGCGCGGCGCGACGCCTCGGATGCGGGCCCGATCGCCTCGGTCTCATCGTCGTCGTCATCGGCGGCAGCGGCCACCGCGACGCGGCCCTCGACCGAGCCACGACGGAACGCGGGGGTGTCGCATGAGGCATGCCACAGCCGATCGAGCTCGTCGTCGAGCCAGAGGAGGGTGAGCGAGACGCCGGCCATGTCGAAGCTCGTGCAGAACTCGCCGACCTCGGGCGAGGTGACCTCGACCCCGGCTTCGGTCAGCAGGCGGTCGACCGCCGCGTACACGACGTAGAGCTCCTCGTACTTCACCGAGCCGAGACCGTTGAGGATCGGCACGACGCGACCGGTCGGGGCGGCGCCGTCCGGTCGTTCTTCGAGCAGGCGCTCGACGAGCAGCTTCGCGAGCTCGGCGGCGGTGGGGATGTCGACCTCGTCGATGCCGGGTTCGCCGTGGATGCCGAGACCGACCGCCATGCGTCCCTCGGGCACCGTGAAGAGCGGCTCGGTCGCGCCCGGAAGGGTGCAGCCGCCGAAGGCGACCCCCAGTGAGCGGGTGCGGTCGTTGGCGTGCCGGGCGAGGCGCTCGACGTCGTCGAGATCGAGGCCCTCCTCCGCGGCCGCGCCGGCGATCTTGAAGACGACGAGATCGCCCGCGATGCCCCGGCGCTTCTCGCGCTCGTGCGCGGGTGCGCTGGAGATGTCGTCGGTGACCGTCACGGTGCGGCAGTCGACTCCCGCCTCGCGAAGGCGGTCTTGGGCCTGGGTGAAGTGCAGGACGTCGCCGGCGTAGTTGCCGTAGCTGAGCAGCACGCCGCGGCCCTCATGAGCGGCCTTCGCGACCGAACGCACCTGGTGGGCCGACGGCGACGCGAACACGTTGCCCATGACCGCGCCGTGCGCCAGACCGGGGCCGACGAGGCCCGCGAACGCGGGGTAGTGGCCGCTGCCGCCCCCCACGACGACAGCGACCGTCGGCTCCGCGCCGCGGGTCGAGCGGACGACGCCTCCCGTGACGGGGCGGACCCATCGGGCGGATGCCGCGACGAAGCCGGCGACGGAATCCTCGACGAACTCGTCGGGGTCGTTGAACAGACGCGTCATTGCGTTCTCCTCTGCGATGGGGGAGCGAACCTTTCGTCGATCCTATAGGAAATGAGTCTAGGTGTGACCCGGAGTGGCGGCATCCGTCGGTGCATGCCGGGGTCTACGGTGGCGACGTGATCGAGCGGGCGCGCATCTCGCCGCTCACGCTGGTCCTCGTCGTGATCGGCGGTGCGGCCGGAGTCGCCGTGCGCGCCGCGATCACCCTGCCGTTCACGGGATGGGCTCACCCGCTCGCGGTGCCCGCGCTCACGCTCGGCTGCAATCTGCTCGGATCGTTCCTGCTCGGCGTCGTCGTCGGGCGGTGGGCGGTGAGCCGGCCGCGGCTCCGGGCGTTCGCCGGCACCGGCGTGCTCGGCGGCTTCACGACCTACAGTGCCTTCGCCGTGCAGTCGATACAGGTCGCCACCGCCGCCCCCGTCGTCGGTCTGGCCCTCGTCGTGGTGAGCCTCGTGGGAGGACTCGTCGCCGCGGCACTCGGGCTGGCCCTCGGCACCCGTCGCGAGAGGGATGCCGCATGAACGGCGTCAGCGGCGGGATGCTCGTGGCCCTCGTCGTCGCGGGCGGTGCGGGAGCCGGCATCCGCTACGTGCTCGACGTCGTGGTCACGCGGGGGCGGCGCGACGCCTTTCCCGTCGGCATCCTGATCGTCAACGTCACCGGCTCGGGACTCCTGGGGCTGCTGACGGGACTCGGCGCGCTCGTCGCGCCCGACTGGCTGGCCGTGCTCGGGGTCGGGCTGCTCGGCGGATACACGACGTTCAGCACGGTGTCGGTCGAGACGATCCAGCTCGCGCGGCGCGGCCGGCGCGATTGGGCGATCGTGAACCTGGTCGGCACCTTCGCCGTGGCCGTCGTCGCCGCGGCGATCGGCATCGTCATCGGGGGATTGCTCCCAGGCTGAGCCCACGCTGCGTCGGCGACCGCGTGGGATACTGAAGTCGATACATCCATGTATCGACGAGCGCATCGCGCCCGCCTGCATCACACCTACAGCGCCGGTCCGGTGCGCCCGAGGAAACCTGTGTCGAAACTCGCCGTCCTGAGCCTGAAGAATCGCGCGCTCATCGCACTCATCACGATCGTCGCCGCGGTGTTCGGAGGCCTCGCGCTCACCAACCTCAAGCAGGAGCTCATCCCCTCGATCGAGCTGCCCCAGCTCTCCGTGGTCACGACCTACCCCGGCGCCTCGCCCGAAGTCGTCAACACGGATGTCTCGACCCCCATCGAGACCGCGATCCAGGGTGTTCCCGGGCTCGAATCGACGACGGCGACCAGCTCGACGAACGCCTCGATCATCCAGGCCTCGTTCACCTACGGTACCGACCTGGCGACGGCCGAGCAGAAGATCCTGCAGGCCATCAACCGGATCGACAGCCAGCTGCCCGACGGGGTCACCCCGAGCGTGCTGAGCTTCTCGCTGGATGACCTGCCCGTGATCCAGTTGGCCGTCACCGGCTACGACGACGCCGAATCGGTGCAGGCCCGGCTCGAGAGCACCGTCATCCCCGATCTCGAAGACGTCGACGGCGTCAACGCGGCCCAGGTCGTCGGCGGCCGCGTCGAGCGCATCACGATCACCCCCGACCAGGCGGCGCTCGCCGAGGCCGGCTTCACGCAGCAGGCCATCCGCGACGCCCTCGACCAGAACGGCGTGCTGTTCCCCGGCGGCGAGATCACCGAGGGCGACCAGTCGCTGACCGTGCAGACCGGCGCGAAGATCGCCTCGGTCGACGAGCTGTCGGCGCTGCCGCTCGTGCCGACGGATGCCGCGCAGCTCGCCGGCGGCACGACGACGATCGGCGATGTCGCGACCGTCGCGCAGGAGCCGTCGCCGATCACCTCGATCTCGCGCGTCGATGGCGAGCCCGCCCTCACCATCGCGGTCACGAAGCTGCCCGCCGCGAACACCGTCGACGTCTCCCGCGGCGTCCTCGACGCGCTGCCCGCGCTCGAGGACGACCTCGGCGGAGACGCGCAGTTCACCGTCGTATTCGATCAGGCGCCGTTCATCGAGCAGTCGATCGAGGCCCTCGCGCAGGAGGGCCTGCTGGGGCTCGTGTTCGCGGTGCTCGTGATCCTCGTGTTCCTGCTGTCGGTGCGCTCGACGATCGTCACCGCGATCTCGATCCCCACGAGCGTGCTCATCACCTTCGTCGGCATCCAGGCATTCGGCTACTCGCTGAACATCCTGACCCTCGGCGCCCTCACGATCGCGATCGGCCGCGTCGTCGACGACTCGATCGTCGTCATCGAGAACATCAAGCGGCACTACGTCGAGGGAGCCGACAAGCTCGCGGCCATCACCCTGGCCGTTCGCGAGGTGGCCGCCGCCATCACGGCGTCGACGATCACGACCGTCGCGGTGTTCCTGCCGATCGCCTTCGTCGGCGACCTGACCGGCGAGCTGTTCCGGCCCTTCGCGCTGACCGTCACCATCGCGATGTCGGCGTCGCTGTTCGTCTCGCTGACGATCGTGCCGGTGCTGGCGTACTGGTTCCTGCGCCCCGGCAAGCCCGTCGTCACCCCCGACGGCCGGCGCATCGACCCCGAAGACCCCGAAGCGCCGCCGTCGCGACTGCAGAAGGCGTACCTGCCGATCCTCCGCTGGACCCTGCGTCACTCGGCCGTCACCCTCGTGCTCGCGGTTCTCGTGCTTGGTGGCACGCTCGCCGCCGTGCCGCTGATGAAGACGAACTTCCTCGGCGACTCCGGTCAGAACACCTTCACGATGACGCAGACGCTCGGGCCCGCGGCATCCCTCGAAGCGGAGGATGCCGCCGCCCAGCGCGTCGAGGACGCGATCACCGGCCTCGAGGGGATCGACGCCGTGCAGGTGTCGATCGGCTCGTCCGGATCTCAGCTGCGCGACGCCTTCTCGGGTGGAGGCGGCGGAGTCACCTACTCCATCACGACCGACAGCTCGGCCGACCAGCTCGACGTCCGCGACCGCGTGCAGCGCGCCGTCGCCGACCTCGAAGGCGTCGGCGACATCCAGATCGCCGCGGGCGGCGGCGGATTCGGCTCGAGCGACATCGAGATCGACGTCACCGCGCCCGACCAGACGGCGCTGCGCGAAGCGACCGACGCGGTCGTCGCCTCGCTGCAGGATGCCGACGGCGTCAGCCAGGTCACATCGAACCTCTCGGCCTCGCTGCCGTACATCGCCGTGACCGTCGACCGCGACGCGGCGGCATCCCGTGGCCTGTCGGAGGTCGCGGTCGGCGGCATCGTCTCGGGCACGATGCAGCCGCAGTCGATCGGCACCGTCGAGATCGACGACACCTCGCTCACCGTCTACCTCGCGGCGTCGCAGGCGCCCGCGTCGATCGACGAGCTGCGTCAGCTGACGATCCCGACGGCCGGCGGTCCCATTCCGCTGCAGGACGTCGCGACCGTCGAGCAGAGCGAGGGACCGACCTCGATCACGACGCAGCGCGGTCAGCGCACCGCGACGGTCACCGTGACCCCCTCGGGCGACGATCTCAACGCGGCATCCGTCATCGTCTCGGACGCGCTCGACACCGTCGAGCTGCCGCAGGGCGCGGATGCCGAGATCGGCGGCGTGCTCACGCAGCAGCAGGACGCCTTCGGACAGCTCGGGCTCGCCGCGCTCGCCGCCATCCTCATCGTCTACATCGTGATGGTCGCGACCTTCAAGTCGCTGCGGCAGCCCCTGCTGCTCCTCATCTCGGTGCCGTTCGCGGCGACGGGGGCGATCCTGCTGCAGATCGCGACGGGCGTGCCGCTCGGCGTCGCCTCGCTCATCGGTGTGCTGATGCTCATCGGCATCGTCGTGACGAACGCGATCGTGCTGATCGACCTCGTGAACCAGTACCGCGAGAAGGGGCTGTCGGCCCACGACGCGACGATCGCGGGAGGGTCGCGGCGTCTGCGACCGATCCTCATGACCGCGCTCGCGACCATCTTCGCGCTGACGCCCATGGGCCTCGGGATCACCGGCCACGGCGGCTTCATCTCGCAGCCGCTGGCGATCGTCGTCATCGGCGGGCTCATCTCGTCGACCCTGCTGACCCTGCTCGTGCTGCCGACCCTCTACAACCTCGTCGAGGGGGCGCGCGAGCGCCGGGCGGCGCGGCGCCGGGGTGACGTCGGTGCGGGTGCTGGTTCTGTTTCGGGTGCTGGTTCGGCGGGGGACGGGGCGTCTGCGGCGCCGATGACCCGGCGCGAGCGGCGCCTCGCGGAGGCGGCGACGGCCGAGCCGACCCACCTCGTCGTTCCGGTCGACGGTTCGCCGGATGCGCCCACGCATCTCGTCATCCCCGTCGCGCCGGATGACCACGACCACGCTGGTGCCCGTGGTGCTGGTGGTGCTGGTGCTGGTGGTGCTGGACGGCCGGCGGATTCCGGCGAGCCGGGTGCTGGGTCGTCCCGTCGGCAGGCTCAGCGCATCCCCGGACCGTCTCGCGGACCCCGTCGCCGCCGCCTGGTCTGATCGCGGCACGCTCCGGGCTCGCTCCGGGCTCGCACCGGGCCGTCGGCTTGCCGGCTTGCCGCGATGCAAGAAATCGCCCGCGGCGCGCCGTGGCCGGGAGCGAGCGCCGGGGTGTTGCGCCGAAACCCTTGCATCGCAGCATCCATTGCCCCGGCCCCCGACCCCGGCCTTTGCTGCCCGCCCCGGCGCCGCGGCGGGCCGATTCTCAGGCGGATGCCGTATGGTGGGCGGGTCGGCTCTGGGCAGCGCGTGATCGCGACAGGTTTTGTGAGTCCATGGGGCCGATGGTGAGCGCCGATCGGCGCGCATGACCATCATGTGAATGGCCCCCGGCCGACGGATGTCCGGGTTTGCCCGCGTGCGCGCGGGCGCTGTTCTCGTGCAGAGAACCCAGAAGGACACACCCATGCCCAAGAACAAGAAGCCGGCCGGCGGCCGCGCGCAGAACTTCGAGCCCCGCTACGGCAAGAAGACCTCGTACCAGGACGCGAAGCGTCGCCCCGGACAGTCGTCGGCGGGAACCCCCGGTAGCAAGAGCCCGGGGCACCGCGGTTACCGCGCCGAGAGCGAAGACACCGGCCGCAAGAACCGCTGGTCTTCACAGGACCGTGCGGGTCGTGACGAAGCCCGCGGCATCCGTTCGCAGGCCCGCGACGACCGCGGCGGACGTGGCGAGCGCTCCTTCCGTGACGACCGGGGCGGTCGCGATGACCGAGCGCCTCGCGAGCAGCGCGGCTACGGAAACGACCGCCGATCGGATGCCGGTGGCCGACGCCCCTACGAAGCGCAGCCTCGCGACGACCGCCGGACCTTCGGCGACGCGCGTCCCTCGTTCCGCGACGACCGTCCGCGCCGTGACTTCGGCGACCGCCCGACGCGCTCGTTCGACGACCGTCCGCGTCGCGACTTCGGTGAGCGTCCCCGCCGCGACGACCGCCCCGCGCGTTCGTTCGATGACCGTCCGCGTCGTGACTTCGGCGACCGTCCGAACCGTGACGACCGTCCCCGTCGTGACGATCGCCCCGCGCGCTCGTTCGATGACCGTCCGCGCCGTGACTTCGGCGACCGTCCGAACCGCGATGACCGTCCGCGTCGCGACTTCTCGGACCGGCCGCGTCGCGACGACCGACCGGCGCGTTCGTTCGATGACCGTCCCCGTCGTGACTTCGGCGACCGTCCGAACCGCGATGACCGTCCCCGTCGTGACTTCGGCGACCGTCCGAACCGCGATGACCGTCCGCGCCGCGACTTCTCGGACCGGCCCCGCCGCGACGACCGCCCGGCACGTTCGTTCGATGACCGCCCGCGTCGCGACTTCGCCGACCGTCCGAACCGTGACGACCGTCCCCGCCGCGACTTCGGCGACCGCCCGAACCGTTCGGACTGGAATGCCGAGACCAAGTCGAAGGCCCACCAGGACCACGTCGACACCGTCCACGAGCGCCTGCAGGCGGAGGCCGTGGATGCGGCATCCGTCGCTCAGTCGTCGTTCGCCGACCTCGGCCTCGGCGACAACATCGTCCGTCAGCTCGAGGCTCTCGGCGCAGCATCCCCGTTCCCGATCCAGGCGGCCACCATTCCGCCGATCCTCGAGCGCAAGGATGTGCTCGCCCGCGGCCGCACCGGCTCGGGCAAGACCATCGCGTTCGGCGCTCCGCTCGTCGAGTCGATCCTGCGCAGCCAGGCCGGCAAGCGCCGCGAGTTCGGGCGTTCACCGAAGGCCCTGATCCTCGCACCGACACGCGAGCTCGCGCTGCAGATCGACCGCACCGTGCAGGCGATCGCGCGCAGCGTCGGCCTGTTCACGACGCAGATCTACGGCGGAGTGCCGCAGGCGCGTCAGGTCGGTGCGCTCAAGAAGGGCGTCGACATCATCATCGGCACCCCGGGGCGCATCGAGGACCTGCAGAACCAGGGCAAGCTCGACCTCTCCGAGGTAGCAATCGTCGTGCTCGACGAGGCTGACCACATGAGCGAGCTCGGCTTCCTCGAGCCCATGCAGCGCATCCTCCGCCTCGTGCAGGACGGCGCGCAGAAACTGCTCTTCTCCGCGACGCTCGACCGCGAGGTCGCGGCGCTGGTCGACGAGTTCCTCGTCGAGCCCGCCGTCTACGAGGTCGCGGGCGAGAGCCAGGACACCTCGACCATCGACCACCGCGTGCTCGTCCTCGACCACCGCGACAAGGCCGAGATCCTCAACTCCCTCGTCGATCGCGACGGTAAGACCCTCGTCTTCGCCCGCACCCGTGCCTACACCGAGATGCTCGCCGAGCAGTTCGAGGACGCCGGGATCGCGGCGGTCGCGCTCCACGGCGACCTCAACCAGGGCAAGCGCACGCGCAACCTGCAGCGTCTGACCGACGGCAAGGTGCGGGTGCTCGTCGCAACGGATGTCGCTGCCCGCGGCATCCACGTCGACGACATCGATCTGGTGATCCAGGCCGACGCTCCCGATGAGTACAAGACGTACCTGCACCGTGCGGGCCGTACCGGCCGTGCCGGTCGCTCGGGCGCGGTCGTCACCCTCATCACGCGTCAGCGCCGCCGCCGCATGACCGAGATGCTCGAGCGTGCCGAGATCGACGCCCCCTTCGACGATGTGCGCCCCGGCGACGACATCCTCGAGGAGGTCTCGGGCCGACAGCTCGCGAACGTCGACGCCTGACCCGACGCCCTGCCCTCGCGCGCGTGCGCGGGGGCCGGTGCGCATTAGCGACATTCTCATGAAGGCGCGACCGGGTTCCCCTGCACGGCGGATGCCGCTGAGCTGAGGAGCATGCATCGCACACGAGCACTCTCGATCGGGACCGCCTGCGCTGCCGCGGTTCTATTGCTGTCGGGATGCACAGTCCCCGGCTCGGAGGTCGCGCCCGCTGCGACCGAGCCGGGCTCGTCGGCGGCGTCTCCCCCCTCGTCGGCCGCGCACTCGTCCCCGACGCCGACCGCGACAGCTGAGCCGCAGCGGACCGGAATACCGGCGCACTTCGCCATCCCGGAGTGCGCGGCTCAGGTCGATGATGCGATCGTCCAGGCCGCCTTCGGCGCCGACGTCGTGCTGATCGCCGACACGACGGACACGTGGAAGCCGGTCGGACCCGCGGCCCAAGACGCGCTCGCCGCGTCCGATGATGCGACGGCCTGCCTGTGGGGTGTGCCCAGATCAGGACGAGCGGTGTCGATAGCGGTCGTCAGCGCTTCGGAGGCGGCTCCCCGCCTGATCGCGGCACTCCGCGACGCGTCCGACACCTTCACGGAGGAACGCTCGGGCACCGCGACCGTCTTCACCGGCGACGCCATCGAGGCGGGTGATGTGAGCACGGCCGTGACCTACGTGTTCGACGGTGCCGCATGGATCACCGTCGGCGGCGGAGAGCTCGCGACGCCCGACACGACCCGCGACGTCGCCCTTGCGGTCCACTCCGCGCTCCCGCGCTGACGGCATCGCCGCCCTCCCGGCTTCAGAAGAGGGTGGGAACGGATGCCGTTGCAGCGGCGCGGCCGCGCGAGGTCGTGACGACCGGTCCCGGCCGGAACCGTCGGGTGCTCGGCTGCGCCTCTTCCTCTTCGAGACCGCCGCGCAGTCGATGCCGCGCGAGCAGGGGTCGAACGCGCGCTGCGAGCATGCGCCGGTAGCCCTGAGGTGCCTGCACCGCGGCCCCGGGGTACAGGCCGCGGTACACCGGCAAGAGGTCGGGGCGTTCACGCGCGAGCCACTGCTGGAACCATGGTTTGACGCCCGGTCGCAGGTGCATCGCGCCGTAGACGACGCGGGCGGCGCCGGCATCTGCGATCCGGCTCAGGGCATCGTCGAGTACCTCGGTCGAATCGGTGAGGTGCGGCACGATCGGCATGAGGAACACCGTCACCCGGAACCCCGCGGCGCTGGCCGCTCGCACCGTGTCGAGGCGCGCGGCGAACGTCGGCGCGCCGGGTTCGAGCAGTTGGCGCAACGGCTCGTCGAGCACCGCGATCGACATCGCGAGATCGACCGGCACGGAACGCGCCGCCTCGGCCAACAGTGGCAGATCGCGTCGCAGCAGCGTGCCTTTCGTCAGCACCGAGAACGGCGTGCCGCTGTCGACGAGTGCCGTGATGATGCCGGGCATCAACCGGTAGCGGCCCTCGGCGCGCTGGTAGGGATCGGTGTTCGTGCCGAGGGCGACCTGCTCGCGTGCCCAGCTCGGCTTCGAAAGCTCCCGACGCAGCACGTCGGCGACGTTCAGCTTGACGACGATCTGCGAGTCGAAGTCGGCCCCCGCGTCCATGTCGAGGTACTCGTGCGTGCCACGGGCGAAGCAGTAGACGCAGGCATGCGTGCATCCCCGGTACGGATTGACCGTCCAGTCGAACGGCATCGCCGACGGGCCCGGAACCCGGTTGAGCGCCGAGCGTGACATGACCTCGTGGAAGGTCACTCCCGCGAACTCGGGCGTCGTCACCGAGCGCACGAGGCCATTGAGCGTTTCGAGGCCGGGCAGAGCAGCGGCATCCGCCACGCCCACCTGCTGCCCCTGCCATCGCATGAGAAGATTCGAACAGAAATTCGAAGCGATGTCAATCACGAAGGAGGCGTAACCGGCGGCCGGCGGGCTCGCAGGGCAGAATGGGGGTCGTGGCGCACCCGACCGAGCCGGAGACGCGTCGCTCGCGACGCGAGCGGTCGCCGGAGACGCGACCCCTTCCGACGCGCCGTGAGCTGCGCGAGCGCGCCGCCGGTTCCGGGTCTGCCGTGTCGCGTCCGCCGGAGGATGCCGCATCCGCGCCGGCGCGCGAGGGTGGTGGCTCGTCCGAGCCCGGCGTCCTGACGGCGTCCGTCCGTTTGCCGGCATCCGTCTATGTCCGCCGCCGCGCCGTCGCCGGCGCTGCGGCCCTCGCGCTCGTCGGGCTCGTCGTCGCGGGTGCCATCGGCACCACGTCGGCGCTGAGCGGATCGGATGCCGCTGCCGCCGACCCCGTCGCCGCGCTCCTCGGCGATACGGCGGGCAACGCGCCCACCGCGTCGAGCCTCCCCGCGCCCGCGCAGTCCGGTGACGCGGACTCCGCTGCGCAGCCGGTCGACGATGCCGCGACGGATGCCGCCGCCGCGGGCGACATCTGCTCAGCTCCGGGCTTCGCGGAGGCGCTCTCGTCCGGCTCGGACGCCGACGTCATCGCCGCGGCAGGGGGAGCCGAGCCCTTCCGCGCCGCGATCACCGCCGGGGCGGCCCCGTGCATCGACCTGCACGAGGCCGGGCGCACCTGGGTCGTGGTCAACAAGCTCAACGCGCTCGATCCGATCGACTACTGGCCCGAGCCGCAAGCGCGCGCCGAGGGCGTCGAGCGGACCAGCGGGGGGCACATGCGTGCGGACGTCGCAGCAGCCCTCTCGCAGCTCGCGGCAGCCGCGAGAGACGAGGGTGCGGGCACGATCGGGGTCAACAGCGGGTTCCGCTCGTACGACTTCCAGGTGTCGACGTACCGCAACTACGTCGGTCAGCTCGGACAGAGCAACGCCGACCTCACCAGCGCCCGCCCCGGCCACAGCGAGCATCAGACCGGCCTCGCCGTCGATGTCGTCGCGTGCGACGGGGGATGCGGAGCCATCGAGCAGTTCGGCGGCACGGCGCAGTCCGACTGGGTGGCCGCCAACGCGCATCGCTTCGGCTTCATCATCCGTTACCCCGACGGCCGCACTGACACGACCGGCTACGAGTACGAGCCCTGGCACCTGCGCTACATCGGTCCCGAGCTGGCGGCGCTCTACGCAGACGGCGGCTACCGCACCCTCGAAGACTTCTTCGGGATGCCCCCGGCCCCGACCTACGCCGACTGACCTGCCGCGGCGCTCGCCGGGCCGTCGACTCGCCAGGTTCTGCGGATGCTGCACCCCCCCGCATCCGCATTTTTCGGCGAGTCGACGGAGGAGGGAAGGGGAAGGGGAAGAGGGGGTCAGGCGGGGGTGCGGCGGCGGGCTAGGGTCGCGACGCCGGCGGCGCGCAGGCGGTCGCCGATCAGGATGCCGAGCCACGTGGCCACGAGGCAGCTCCCGATGCACAGGGCGATGAACCCGACGAGCACGGGCGTGGCCATGCTCCACAGGTCGAACGACTGCGCCGCGAAGACCGGGTAGGTCGCACCGATGATCGCGGCACCCGCGTAGTGCAGCCACGTGTTCCAGCGCCGGTAAAGCGTCGCGAGGAACGGCAGCTCGGGGAAGAACGACCAGTACAACATCGTCGCGACCGATCCGATAGTGAAGAACGGCGCGAGCACGAGCCCCGAGATCAGCCCCACGAGCAGCCCCGCTCCCGGTCGTTGCAGCAGCCTGAGAGCGATGACGGCGGGGAGAACCCACAGCCCGGCGATCGCCACCGTCGCGAACGGCACCGTGAGGAACAAGGTCGTCGATGCGACCCACGCAGGCGCGAGCAACGCGCTCGCCGCGACGCCGATCGCTGCGCAGGTCAGCAGGTACGCCGTCGAGACGCGTGCGGCGCGAGATCGGGCCGAGGTGCTCATGCCGTTGCCTCCGATTCCGCCGACCTCGGAGCCGCGTCGGAGGGCGCGTGCTGTTCCCTCGCCTGCGACCTCGGAGCCGGCGATCCCGCGCCCTCGCGCCAGTAGCCGACGAAACTGATCTGCTCCTTCGGGATGCCGTGGTCGGCGATGAGCATCCGTCGAGCGGTGGTCGGCAGCGACTGCTCACCGACGACGAAGGCATGGAGCGGCTGCGCAGGCACGGCGCCCGGCGCCAACGCGCTCAGCGCTGCGAGGGCGGCTGACCCCGGCTTCGCGTCGGGCGCCCGGACGAGCCACCGGACATCGAGCTCCGGAGGCGCTTCGATCTCGAGCACGTCGTCGCTCGACGGAGCCTCGATGAGCGCCATCCCGGATGCCGTTCCCGGCAACGATGCGCAGATGGAGGCCACGGCCGGTGCACCCGTCTCGTCTGCGACGAGCAGCACCCGGTCGACACCTCGCTCGGGGTTGAAGCGCAGTCCCTCGTCGATGATGACGACGCTGTCTCCCGCGTGGGCCTGCGAGGCCCAGCGCGAGGCGGGGCCGGCGGTCGGTCCCGAGCCGTGCAGCACGAAGTCGACGTCGATCTCGGCGCCGCCCGACGGTCCCGACGGCCGGTACGCACGCACCGAGTAGTTGCGCATGACCGGCCGCTCGCCCTCGGGGATACGGAGGTACTTGAGGTACCCGAACAGCTTGTTGGCCTTCGCGGGGATGCGATCGAGGGCCTCATCGCCGCCGAGCGGCAGGAAGAGGCGGAACCACTGGTCGTAGCCGAGCGGCACGAACCGGTCGATGTCGCCGCGGCCGAACGTCACCCGCATCCAGTGCGGAGCGAGCCGCTCGGCGCGCAGCACCTCCAGACGCACCAGGCCGGGCGTCGTGGGCTTGACGAGGTTGCGGGTCATGCGCAGCATCCTTTCCGGGCTCGCCACAACCCGTCGACTCGCCAGCAAATGCGGATGCGGGTGCCCCCGCATCCGCGATACGTGGCGACTCGACGGGGTGTGGCCGGCATCAGGGGGTCCAGGGGAAGAGGGGAATGAGGATCGCGGCCGAGGCGATCCAGAAGACCACGATGAAGACGACGTCACGCCGCCGGAACGGTACGAGGTGGCGCTCGCTGCGATCGCGGTGTGCGCCGAAGGCGCGCGAGTCCATCGCGAGTGCGACGCGTTCGGCGTGGCGGATGGCTCCTGCGAGCAGGGGGACGACGTAACCTCCCCACCGCGCGATCGCGGCGAACGGCCCCCGCCCACCGTGCGCACCGCGCACCCGGTGCGCCTGCCTGATGAGGTCGAGCTCGTAGCCGAAGCGCGGCACGAACCGGAACGCCGCGAGCGCCGTGTAGCCGACGCGGTAGGGCACCCGCAGCTGCTGGACGGTCGCCCGCACGAGGTCCGGCCCCGTCGTGGTGAGTCCGGCGATGAACGCCAGCGCGGCGATCGCTCCGAGCCGCAACCCGGTCGCCATCCCGATCTGCAGCGCCCCGGCGTGCAGGCTCCACGCGCCGAGCTGGAGCAGCACGGGGGTGCCGGCCACCCGCGCAGCGTCGACCCACAGCGACATCCCCGCGCCCACGAGCAGGATGCCGACCGGCACGGCGACCGCGAGCAGCAGAACGGTGCGGAGCGTCCAGCGCGCACCGACGATCAGTACCGCGTAAGCGAGCGCGAGGATCGCGAGCGGCGTCACGAGGTCGCGCGTGAAGATCAGCGCGACCATCGCGGGGACGGGCGCCGCGAGCTTGGCCAGCGGGTTGAGCCGGAACAGCAGCCGACGCGATGCCGGCGCGGCCGCGTAGGGATCGATCGTGGTGGTCGCCGTCGCGCTCATCGCCGGCCTCGCGGGTCTCGAGGGCCTCGCGGCAGATCGCGGAGACGCGCGACTCCCGCCAGCTCCGGGAACACGTCGAGTCCGTGCAGGGCGCGCCGCAGCGGCGGCATCCGAAGCGCCGCGGAACGCAGGAGCTCGTCGTCGCCGAGGATGTCTGCGGTCGGACCGTCGGCGACGATGCGGCCGTCTCCGACGACGACGCAGCGCTCGGCGTACTCGCTCACCAGCTGCATGTCGTGCGTGACGACGAGGATCGTCGTGCCATCGCGGTTGAGGTCGCGCAGCAGGTGCAGCAGCTCATCGGCGCGCGCGCGGTCCTGGCCGAACGTCGGCTCGTCGAGCGCCAGCACGGGAGCGCCGGCGATGAGCGCTGTGCCGACCGAGAGCCGACGCTTCTGACCGCCGGACAGCAGGAACGGATGCCGGCCGGCGTGCGCCTCGAGGCCGAAGCGGCGCAGCATCCGATCGACGGGCTCGCGGATCTCCTCGGCGGGCACCCGCTGGCGCCGCAGGCCGTGGGCGAGCTCGTCGAACACGGTGTGCGCGACGAACTGGTGCTCGGGGTTCTGGAAGACGAACCCGATGCGCTCCGCCACCGCGCGCGGGTCCGCCCGGCTCGGGTCGATACCGCCGACGTCGATGCGCCCGCGCGGTCCCCGGACGACGCCCGCGATCGCCTGGACGAGGCTCGTCTTCCCCGCCCCGTTCGCGCCGACGATCGCGACGAACTCGCCGGTCGCGACCTCGAGGTCCACGTCGTGCAGCACCGTCGTCCGGCCTCGACGCAGCGTCAGACCGCGCACCGAGACGGCGGGTGCGGTCGCGAGCCTCGGAGATTCGCGCGAAACTCGGAGCGGACCGGGGGATGTCTCCGACGACGGTGCAATCGTCCGATTCTCGCGCCCGGATGCCGCGGCCTCGAGCCCCGCGCGCAGCTCTTCGGGCGTCAGGGGGAGCGGGTCGAGCGGGTAGCCGGCCTCGCGCAGGTGCAGGGCCGCGAGGGTCGAGATCGGCAGCCACACACCGATCTCGTGCAGCTCGGCCGCCCGTTCGCGCAGCACCGCGTCGATCGGGCCGTCGGCGATCGTGCGGCCGCCGTGATCGAGGACGACGACGCGGTCGGTGAAGCCGATCGCCGCGTCGAGATTGTGCTCGACGAGCAGGATCGCCCGGTCGCCGGCGGCGGCGATCTCGCCCAGAGCGGCGTAGACGTCTTCGATGCCCTCGGGGTCGAGGTTCGCGGTGGGCTCGTCGAGCACGAGCAGGGGCGAGTCCATCGCCAGCGCGCACGCGATCGCGAGGCGCTGGCGTCCCCCGCCGGAGAGGCGGTCGGGGTTCTCGTGCCGACGCTCCCAGAGACCCATCCGGCGCAGCGCCCGCTCGCTGCGGTCGAGGACGTCGTCGACGGGAAGCCGCAGGTTCTCGGGGCCGAAGGCGACCTCGTCGAGCAGGGTGCCGGTGACCAGCTGCGCGTCGGGGTCCTGGAACACCATGCCGACACGGGTGCTCAGGCGCGGAATCGGGGTGGTCGCGGCATCCTCGCCCGACACGAGCACCGTGCCCTCGGTCGTCGCCGGGATCGATTGGGGGATGAGCCCGTTGAGCGTCAGCGCGACCGTCGACTTGCCCGAACCGCTGGGCCCCAGCAGCAGCACGATCTCGCCGGGAGTAACGGTGAACGACGCGCCGCGCGTCGCCGCGGCATCCGATCCCTCGTAGGTCACGGCGAGATCGCGCACGGCGAGCAGCGGCGCGGATGCGGTCGCGGCGACCGGCGTCCCCGCCGTGGCGGCACCGGATGCGGCGGATGTCACGGGCGTCCTCGGATCGGATCGGTTGCGCTTAGCTTAGCCGACCCTAACTTGGGCTCGGAAGGCCGGCAGGGGCTCAGCGCCGGGCGACGCCGGCGCGGCGGAGGCCGACGCCGATCCACAGGCCGATCGCCGTCCAGACGACGGGGCCGAGCACGGCCAGGATCAGGTAGGTGATCTGAGCCCACAGCGGGAGGGCGCTGAGATGAGCGGCGAAGAACACCGCGAGGGCGACGACGACGCCGATGACGAGACCCGAGACGAAGAACCGCCAGGGCGCCCACGAGCGATAGCGGACGAGAGCGGCGACGCCCTCCTGCAGGCCACCGAAAAGCACGGCGGTCCCCAGGAACTGAAACGTGTAGGGCGGCGCGACGGCCGACGATGCGAGCGCCGCGATCAGGTGCGTGATGAGCGCGACCCAGGGCAGCCGCAGGGTCTCCTGCGCGACGATTCCCGGCAGCACGTGGATGCCGAGGAGGAAGCCGTAGACGATCGGCAGACCCGTGATGACGGGGACGGCGAGCCATCCCTCGATGCCGCCGAGCAGACCTGTGGCGACGCCGATGGCAGCGCAGACGAGCAGAACGCGCGTCGAAAGGCGGGATGCCGGGGCCACCCGCCCAGCCTATGGGACGCGCGCAGGGCGGTTCCCTCGTGGGCCGTGAGAAATGCCTCGGTCGGGGTGGCGCTTCCGTGACCTGAATGAAAGCCGAGGGTTCCTTGTGTCGGAACTGTGAGCTAGGTTGACTTCACCGCGCGCCGCCGACGCCGCGCGGACTGCTCATCCATCCCCCCACTGGAGCGCACATGGTTCGCACCACCCTGCGAACAGTCGCGGCTGTATCCCTGGCTGCACTGTTCACGAGCTCTGCCGCAACGGCATCCTTCGCTGCAACGGGAGAGGGGGTGAACATCCCGGTTCCGATCGAGAGCGAGAGCGGGCGATACATCGTCCTGCTCGATGAGGCTCCTGTCGCGACCTACGAGGGCGGCGAGGCCGGCCTCGCGCCGACCAAGCCTGACGAGGGCGAGCGTCTCGACGCCCAGTCCCGCGCCGTGACCGACTACTCGGGCTTCCTCGAGCAGCGTCAAGAAGAGGTCGCGAGCGAAGTCGGCGCGACTCCCGACGCGACCTACCAGACCACCCTCAACGGGTTCGCGGCTCAGTTGACGGCCGACCAGGCGGGCAAGCTGGCTGCCAAGAAGGGCGTGCTCGGCGTCTTCCCCGACGAGATCCGCCACGTCGACGCCGTGCCGTCGACCGAGTTCCTCGGGCTCGAAGGCACCGGCGGTGTCTGGGAGAAGGTCGGCGGCATCGATGCGGCGGGCGAGGGCGTCGTCGTCGGCGTCGTCGACACGGGCATCGCGCCCGAGAACCCCGCGTTCGCCGGCGACGCGCTCGGCACCTCGCCGGGCGATCAGCCCTACCGCGACGGTGACGAGGTCGTGTTCACGAAGGCCGACGGCGGCGAGTTCCGCAGCACGATCGTCGATCAAGATGCCGGCACGAAGGATGCCTGGGACCCGTCGCTGCTGAACACCAAGCTCATCGCTGCGCACTACTTCGGCGACGGCGCCGCGGCCAACGGATTCTCGTTCGCCGACGACCACCTGTCGCCGCGCGACGGCGACGGGCACGGATCGCACACGGCGAGCACCGCCGCGGGCAACAACGGCGTCGAGGCCACCGTCGAGGGAATCGACTTCGGCTCGATCTCCGGCGTCGCACCGGCTGCCAAGGTCGCGTCGTACAAGGCCTGCTACGTCGGTCCCGACCCGCTCGTGACGACCGACGACATCTGCGCCCTGAGCGACCTGCTGGCCGCGATCGACCAGGCCGTCGCCGACGGCGTCGACGTGATCAACTACTCGATCGGCGGCGGCTCGGCCACGACCGTGCTCGCGCCGGAAGACATCTCGTTCTTCAACGCGGCAGCGGCCGGTGTCTTCGTCGCGACGAGCGCCGGCAACTCCGGACCCGACCCGGTCACGGCCGACCACGCGTCGCCGTGGTACGCCACGGTCGCGGCATCCACGATTCCGACCTGGGAGGGCACCGTCCGCCTCGGCGAGGAGGGCGACACGTCCGCCGCGCAGTTCCCCGGCGCGTCGGTGTCGGTCGGATTCGGCGACACGATCTCGGGCCCGTCCGTGTTCGCCGGCGATGCCGGCCTGGCCGGCGCCACGACGCCCGAGCTCTGCCTGCTCGGCTCGCTCGACCCGGCGAAGATCACCGGCAAGATCGTCGTCTGCGACCGCGGATCTAACGCTCGTGTCGAGAAGTCGCAGGCGGTCGAAGAGGCCGGCGGAATCGGCATGATCCTGACCAACGTCACGCCCGCCTCGCTCGACAACGACTTCCACTCGGTTCCCACCGTGCACGTCGCCGACACCGCCCGCCCGGCTGTGCTCGAGTACGTCCAGGGAGGCACCGACCGCGTCGTCACCCTGATCGGCGAGAACGTCACCGGCACCGAGACCCCGGTTCCCCAGGTGGCGGGCTTCTCGAGCCGCGGACCGATGCTCGCCGACGGCAGCGACGTCATCAAGCCCGACATCACCGCTCCTGGCGTCGCGATCCTCGCGGCCACCGAGAACGGCATCGGCGAGGACCCGACCTTCGGCATCCTCTCCGGCACCTCGATGTCGTCGCCGCACGTCGCCGGACTCGCCGCGCTCTACTTCGGCGAGCACCCGCAGGCGACGCCCGCCGAGGTGAAGTCGGCGATGATGACGACCGCCTACGACACCGTGGACGCAGCCGGCGACGCCGTCACCGACCCGTTCACGCAGGGTGCCGGTCAGACCGACCCGACGAAGTACTTCGAGCCCGGCCTGCTCTACCTGAACGGTCCGGCCGACTGGGCCGCCTACCTGCAGGGCCTGGGGCTGCGAGACTTCGGTGTCGACCCGATCGACCCGAGCGACCTCAACCTGCCCTCCATCGGCGTCGGCGCGCTCGGCGCGCCGCAGACGGTGACCCGTACGATCACGGCCACCGAGGCCGGGACGTACGAGGCGCAGGCATCCGTTCCCGGCATCGACGTGCAGGTCTCGCCGTCGTCGGTGACCCTCGGCGCCGGCGAGTCGGCCACGGTCGAGATCACGCTGTCGCGCGTCGATGCTGCGATGGGCGAGTGGGCCACCGGCTTCCTCACCTGGACGGGCGGGGCGAACGACGTGCGCTCGCCGATCGCGGTGTTCCCGGTGCCGGTCGACGCTCCCGAGTCCGTGTCGGGCGCCGGCACGACCGGCACGGTCGACGTCACGGTCGCGCCGTCGCTGACGGGTGAGATCGACCTCGGCCTGTCGGGTCTCGTGCCGCAGGAGCTGCGCGTGAACCCGGACTTCCCCGAGGTGCCCGGCCACTCCGGTGACCAGGACTCGTTCTACGACGAGGGCGAGGCCGGCTTCAACACCTACGAGATCGTCGACGTCCCCGAGGGCACCGAGTTCGCGCGCTTCGCCGTCGAGACCGAGGCGACGGAGACGACCGACCTCGACATGACGGTGTACCGCGTGGTCAGTCCCGACGACCTGCGCTACTACGAGCAGTGGTCGTCGGCGACGGCATCGGCCAACGAGGCCGTCTCGCTCACGGCCCCCACCGCGGGCACCTACCTGGTCAAGGTCAACCGGTACTCGTTCAGCGAGCCCTTCACCTACGACCTCACCACTGCGGTCGTGGCGGCGGGAGCGACGGGCGGCGAGTTCACCGCGACCCCCGACCCGCTGCCGACGGTGCAGGGCGAGAAGGCGACCTACACCCTGTCGTGGGCGGGCCTCGAGCCCGAGACGTCGTACCTCGGCGTCGTTCGCTACGGCGACTCCTCGATCCGGACGATCGTCGAGGTCGAGTCGGGCCAGGGTGCGCCGGTCGCGGTCGTCGCTCCCGAGGTGTCGGGGTCGGCGAAGGTCGGCGGCACGCTGGAGGCGACCGCTGGCGAGTGGGACCCCGCAGAGGTCAGCGTCGCGTACCAATGGCTTCGCGGCGGCGAGCCCATCGAGGGTGCCACCTCGGCGTCGTACAAGGTGACGCGCGCCGATGTCGGCACGGCGCTGTCGGTGCGGGTCACCGCGACGGCGGAGGGCAACCCCCAGACCGGAACCGCGGTGTCGAACGAAGTGTTCGTCAAGTTCGCCTCGGCGACGACCGTGTCGCTCAACCGTTACGTCGGAACGGCCTCGCAGCCCTACGTCGTCTCGGTGAAGGTCACTCCGACCGGTGGCGCCCCCGCGACGGGCACCGTCGACATCTGGGTGAACTCGACCCGGTACAGCGCGGATGTCGTCGACGGCACGGCGCGGGTCGAACTGCCCCGGCAGTCGCGCGGGCTGAAGGTCGTCGTCGCCACCTACAACGGCAGCGACACGGTCGAGGGATCGCTGGGGCTCAGCGGATTCCTCGTGCTGTGGTGATGACCGGCTGACGCACTTCTGTGCGGATGCGCGGGGCGCTCGGACTTCGGTCCGGGCGCCCCGTCGTCGTGTTTCAGGCGGTGCGGGATGCAGCGAGCGCACGCCCGGCGCTGACGGCATCCCGTTCGGCGTTGGCGCGCAGCTCGGCCGCGGCTTCGGTGAAGGCGTCGAGCGCAGGGTTCACGCCGACGAGCGTGAAGGGACGGTGGACGACCGTGAGGTCGAGGCCCCACACGTCTGCGAACACGCGCCGGAGCCACCCGGTGGAGTGGTCCCAGCCCTCCTTCGGGCTGCCGGGCTCGTAGTTGCCGCCCAGCACGGTGACGAGCGTCGCCGGCTTGCCGCGCAGAGCGGTTCCCTGCGGGTCGATGCGCGGGTCGGTGTAGGCCAGGTCGAACCACGTCTTCACGTGCTGCGAGACGCCGTAGTTGTACAGCGGCACGGTGAACAGCAGGGCGTCGGCACCGATCAGCTCGTCGGCCAGCTGCTCGCGCAGGGCGATCGCGTCGCGCTGGCCATCGGTCTGCTGCTCGGCGGGCGTGAATCCGGCCGTCACGGCATCCCGCCATGCGGTCGCGGGGACCGGGTCGGCGGCGATGTCGCGGCGCATGACATCGCTCGAGGGGTGGGCGGCGAGCCATTCGGCCTCGACGAGGTCGCCCAGCTCGCGGCTGGCAGAGGTGGCGGGCAGGATGCTGGCATCCAGGCGGAAGAGGGTCATGCGCTTCTCCGATCAGAGGGGCTATGAAAAACAAAGCGACTTCGGGAACGCTAGCACACGTACGATGGAGGCATGACCGATGCCCACGACGCGCGACAGTGCGACGCCGCGGTGTCGCATGCGTTCTCGGTGCTCGGCAAGCGGTGGAACGGCATGATCGTCGACGTGCTCGGGCAGGGCGAGCTCTCGTTCGTCGGCCTGCGTCGCGCCGTCGCCGGTATCAGCGACGCGGTGCTCTCCGACCGGCTCACCGAGCTCTCGGATGTCGGACTCGTCGTCCGGCGGGTCGAGCCGGGACCGCCCGTCGCGGTCACCTACGCGCTGACCGAGGCCGGCTCGCGCCTGGTGCCGATCCTCAGCCAGCTGGGCGAATGGGCCGACGGCAACCTCACGCGGCGCTGAGCGCGTACCGGAGACAGCCCGAGAATAGAGACCGTGATCAACGGCTTGAACCTCCCAGCAACCGTCCGCGCCCGCTCGGCGGATGTCGTCATCCGTCGCGCGACGTCGGATGATCTCGATGCGATCGTGCTACTGCTGTCGGACGACCCGATCAGCGCGGGGCGTGGCGACCTTGCCCGCGACGAGGACCGCGGCGCGTACGCAGACGCGCTCGAACGGATCGTCGCGAACCCCGCCAACGAGCTGCTGGTCGCGGTCGACGAGACGGGGCAGGTCGTGGCGACCCTGCAGCTGACCCTCATCCCCGGGATGGCGCGGCGGGGGAGCACCCGTCTCCTCGTCGAGGCCGTACGCGTCGCGAGCACCGAACGCTCATCCGGCATCGGCACGGCGCTCATGCGGTGGGTGATGGATGCCGCGGCGGTCGAGCTCGGCGCCTCTCTCGTGCAGCTCACATCGGATGCCGCGCGCGTCGACGCGCACCGCTTCTACCGCAGGCTCGGGTTCGCCGACTCGCACGTCGGGTTCAAGTACGCCGTGCCCTCGGCAACGACCAGCGCCCGATGACGGAGATTCGTCACGAGCTCTGTCTGGTGAACGGCCAACTCTGTGCGTGCGTGAAGGGGAGAGCGACCACCTGCACGGGGTCCTCGTAGAGGATCGTTCCCGGATAAGTCGTCCGGACCTCGTGCCAGGGAACGTCGTAGCGGTCGAGCAGGTCGAGGTATCCCGCCGTCAGCGCGAGAATGTCGTGCGCTTCAGTCTTGAACCACGAGCGCCCGCCGGGAGGCGCATACGGGCCATAGGCCTCAGCCGGTGCGTCGTAGAGGCTGTTGGCGCGATCGTTCGCCGCCCGCCACCAGACTTCGTCCTCGGGTTGGAGCATGCCGTCGTGCGCCAGGCCGTTCGCTAGGGCGAAGACGCCGGGAAAGCGTCCGTTCCGGTTGGGAACCGCGCTCTGGAATCGGACGAATCGCTGCACACGGCGACGATATCGGCGTTCGGGATCAGGCCTCTGCCCGCAGGGTCAGCCACACGTCGACGTCGTCCTCGCTGTCGAGGGTGAAGCCGTGCCGCTCGTACAAGCGCCGCGCGGCGCTGCCCTGCAGGACGTTCAGGCGCGTCGGTCCGTCGTGCGGCTGGGAGATCACCGACCGTAGAACGGTGCTGCCGATGCCTCGCCCCTGCACGGAGACGGGTAGGTAGAAGTGCTCGATCCAGCGGGTGGCGCCGTCTGGGCGGGTCGTGATGCAGCCGGCATCCGTTCCCTCGACGACGATGATGCGGGTCCACTCGGGTCGGAAGCCCGCGCGCATCCGCTCGCGCACGCGGTGCTCGTCGAAGCGGCCGAGGCGCTCGAGGTCGACGCGCAGCACGTCGGCGCGCAGGTCGACGAGCCACTCGATGTCGGCTCGGACCGCGGGGCGCAGAGTGACGTCCATCCCACCGAGTCTAAAGACCGGCCGGATCCGGATCACTGGGCCTCCTGCGCTGGCGTCCATGCGTAGAACGTCCCGTCGCTCTCCGCCACTGCCCACTCGCCGCAGACGGCGACACGGTCGATCGCGTAGACATCGGGAGCCGAGGCGATCTCCATGGTCGGCGCCGAGACCCGCTCGACGTCCTCGCACGCTGCAAGTCCGTCCTCGCTCGAGAACAGGAGTGACTCGGCCTCGGCCCGGGTCGACACGACCCGCGTGATCTCACGCGCGTCGGGCGGCAGCCACGCGGGTGCTTCGCCGCGCGCCTGCGCGAACTCCTGGGCCGTCGCGTAAGAGCTCTCCGCTCGACCGTAGGCGACCGAGTCGATGGCGGCGCAGCCCGACAACGTCAGCAGGATGGCTGCCATGCCGAGGGCGGCGGCGCCGGGTGGGATGTCGCGGGGGAGGCGGGGCTTCGTCATGCCATCGACGCTACGAAGACCCGCTGTCTGCGTCGTCGCTCGCGTGGATGAGCGACATCAGCCTCGCGGATGATGTCGCAGCCGTCCCCGCCGATGTCGACAGATGCCAACCGTTCAGTTGGATTCTGCTAGCGTTAATCCAACCGAACGTTTGGAGTTTTCATGCGACCGCTTCCGCGCCCCCTTCAGGCACTCGTGACGTGGGCGGTGATCCTGCCGCTCTCACTCGGAGTATCGGCTCTCACCGCTCCGATGACCGCTGGCTGGCCCGATGTCGCGAGGACAGCTCTGGTGATCACGGTCGTCGTGCCGCTCGCCGTGTTCTGGGCAGTGCCTCTGCTCGCTCGTGCTGTGCAGCGGATGCGGGGCACGCCGGCTGCGGTCATCGCGGCGTCGTGCCCCGCCCCGGGCCTTGCCGGCAAGCCGTCGACCACGTCGGCCTGCGCGACGAATCCGGGCGAGGCCTCCGGTCGCGGCGGCGGTCATTTCCACTCGCCTTCCCAGGTGTAGAGATCGTCGGTGACGGCGTACTCGCGAAGCTGCGCGATCTTGCCGTCGCGCTCGGTTGCGATGGTCGCCCCCAGGAGCCTCCGGTCCTCACCGTTCTGGTGGTACTCGAAACGCCACTCGGCCACGAGGAGATCTCCGGCCCGGGCTTCGTTCGTGATCGTCCAGTCGAGAACGCGCGACCCCTCCTCGTTCCACTTCTCGCACCACTCCCGCACGCGCTCCCGGCCGTAGTACACAGGCCCGAAGCTCTCGGTGATCACGACATCCTCCGTGACGGTCTCGACGATCCGCTCGGTGTCGTTCGTCTTCCACGCTGCGATGTAGTCGGTGAGAGCGCTCATCGCACCATTCAACAACCGCGCTTCGCCCGGGCGCACCCGGCGCAGTTTGCGCCTATAGCGAAGGTGACTCCTCTGCGTCGGTCGGTGCCTGTTGACTGGCGGGCATGAGACGGATTCTCGTGCTGGGCGGAACCGGATGGCTGGGGCGCGAGGTTGCGCGACGGGCGCACGAGAGCGGAGCCGAGGTGGTCTGCCTGGCGCGCGGCGAGTCGGGACCGGCGCCGGATGGTGTGCGACTCGTGCGCGCCGACCGATCGCTCGCCGGGGCTTACGAGGGTCTCGGGGGTGAATGGGATGACGTTGTCGAGCTCGCCTCCGAGCCGCAGCTCGTCGAGTCCGCTCTGAAGGCGCTCGCGGCCCGAGCGGCGCACTGGACTCTCGTCTCGAGCGTGTCGGTATACGCGGACAACAGCACGCCCGGCGCCGACGAAACGGCGCAGCTGGTCGACCCACAGAACCTCGCCGAGTATCCCGACGCGAAAGTGGCCGCCGAACGGGCCTCCGCGGCAGAGCTCGGTGACCGCCTGCTCATCGCCCGACCCGGTTTGATCGCGGGTCCGGGTGATCCGAGCGACCGCCTCGGCTACTGGCCGGCGCGGCTGCACCGCGGTGGCAACGTGCTCGCTCCGACGATGAGTCAGCGATTCGTCCAGTTCATCGACGTCGAGGACCTCGCGGACTGGATCGTCAGCGCGGGCGCGGCCGGGATCGCCGGCGTCGTCAACGCCGTCGGTGAGGCTCACACCATGGAGGACTTCTTTCGTGCCGCACGGTCGGTCGCCGGGTTCGACGGCGAACTCATCACGGTTGACGACGAAGAGCTCCTCGCTCTCGACGTGCATTATTGGGCCGGCCCCCGGTCTCTCCCGTTATGGCTGCCGATCGAGGCCGCGGGCTTTGCCCAGCGAGCGGGAAGCGCCTTCGTTGCCACAGGAGGTCGGTCGCGACCGCTCGCTGACACCCTGACCCGTGTGCTCACGGACGAGATCTCGCGCGGCCTCGACCGGTCCCGGCGCTCCGGGCTGACGACGGACGAGGAGCAGGAGGTCCTCGCCGCGGTCCGCTAGTCGCCCAGCTCCGCGGCTGCGGGACAGGGATCAGGTCCGACGGGCGATGATCAGCCCGTCCCAGCCTTTCACGCCGACGGTTTGCAGCGCCGTGGCTGTCAGATCGTCTCGTGCGGCGATGGCGTCGACGACGTCTCGCACACCGATCACGCGGGGATCGTCCGAGCCCGCGCCAGCGACGGCACCGTCGCGCACGACGTTGTCGATGATGATGACCGCGCCGGGACCCGTGAGCTCGAGAGCAGCCTGCAAGTACAGAGGGTTGCTGGGCTTATCCGCATCGATGAACACCAGGTCGAATGGTTCGGTGCCTTCACTGATGAGTCGTTCGGCGGAATCCGCGGCCGAGCCCTCGACGAGCTCGATCCGGTCGGCGAGGCCCGCTCGCTCGAAGTTCTCTCGTGCAACCTCCGCGTTGGCCGGCTCGAGCTCGAAGGTGACGACCTTCCCTTCCGGGCCGACAGCACGGGCGAACCAGATCGTCGAGTAGCCAGCGAGGGTGCCGAATTCGAGGACTCGTCGAGCGCCGGAGAGCTGGGTGATGAGCCCGAGGAGCGCGCCCTGGTTGGCGGCGACCTCGGCGTTCGGCATCGTCGTGCGTTCGCCGGATTGGCGTGCGGATGCGAGTGCGTCGTCCTCGCGTACGAGCGCGTCGGTGAAGTAATCGTCTACGGCCCGCCAGGCCGGGGCGGACGCATAGCGGTTGGCGGGCGCTGTGGAATCGACATCGGTGCTCGGCGGGTGCGTCATGCTCTTCATCCTCCCACCGAGGCTGGTCGGTCCTCGCCTCCGTCCGTCGGTCGCCCGAGGAATGAGCCCGGGCTGGAGCATCGACATCGGTAGCCTGCGACGAGAGGCGGATTCGTGTCAGTGTCTCGAGGGTGAGCGGCCGGCGGGTACGGCGGCCAGTGAGGACGATCATGACGAGTGCCTGGGTAGACCGATGGGTCACGGGGTGGTGCAATTCGCGGCAGATGCAACGATGCCGCGATGGCGACAGCTGGCTCGTGGAGGTCGGGGCAGACGGCCGTTCCCAGGAACGCGTCGCGTCGACGGCGTCGCTGACAGAAATCGACCGCCTGGTCGCCGTGACGAGCGAGCCCGATGTGAGGTTGACTCTCATCGGCGAACTCGACGCGTCGATGCATGACGCTGTCGCTGTTCTCGATCCCGCGAACACGAGCGAATGCATGATGAGCGCGCGTATCCAGCCGGGCATCGTGCCGACCGAGGTCGAAATCGAGCAGGACGGGCCGGTGGCTTACGCCCGGATCCATATGGACGGCGAGCTGGCCGCTCACGGGCAGGTCGCCGTGGCTGCCAGCGACGCGGTGTTCGATCGCATCAGGACGATGTCGGCATTCCAACGCCGAGGGCTCGGGCGCCTGATCATGACCGGCCTCGCCGCCTGGGCGGCCGAGCAGCGGGCGACGACGGGAATCCTCGTGGCGAGCGCCGACGGACGCAAGCTTTACGAGAGCCTCGGATGGTCTCAGGTCGCGCCTATCGCGATGTTCCGCGGACGGGGTGATGAGCGAGGCTGACCACGCGGCTCCTTCACGACCTCTCGCTGTCGTGCAACGTTCGGCCGAGGTCCGGCCATGTACGTGGTGAGCACCGAGGAGGACTCCATGGACACATCGATTGATGACCTGTTGCGGGCAAGTGCCCCGCGCCGCGTATCAACGGACGGAATGGTTGCAGCTGAAGTAGATCGCGTCGGGATCGCAGCGCGCGTTCATGCGGCGCGCCGGCGGCGTGTCCGCCGGCTGTCGTGGGTCGCTTTGCCGGTGCTCGCCTTGCCGGGAATCGCACTCGCGTCCACAGCCGGCACCGATCCGCGAATGATTCCCGACTTCGAGATTCCCGTCTCGTACGTCACCGACACCGGTCGTGAGATCTCTTGCTCGATCGAGCTCTTCAACGGCGAACTCGACTACGTCGAAACGAACACCGAGGCCGTCGAGTACATCGCGGCTCAGAACTGGGATGGTGTCGGACAGAAGATCTACGAGAGGGCTTTGGAGCGCGAGGCCGCTGGTCTTTTCTCGCCGTGGTTCGGAGCGGCGGACGATGTGATCTTCGCCGGGGTTGACGACTACATCCTTCCGGGCGACGGCGGGCTCGGCCGAGACACCGACTGCACGGGACAGCTGCATTGACGGGCGCATCTGAGCCCGCGCCGACGAACAACCAGCGCGTCGCCCAGCTCGTGAAGGATCACGCCGGTGCGCTCCTGGACTACTTCGTCCGGCGTGTGCCCGATCGCGAAGATGCCGCAGACCTCTTGGGAGAAACCCTCGTCGTCGTGTGGCGTAAGGCGCGGTCGGTCCCCTCCGAGGCCGTCGAAGCCCGGATGTGGATGTTCGGTATCGCTCGCCGCGTTCTTTCTCAAGGCCGGCGGTCGCATGCACGTCGGCATGCGCTCGCGAACAAGCTCGCACGACACCTCGCGGAGTTGCCCCGGACCGAGGAGCAGGATCATGCCGCCGATGTGCGCGCTGCGATCACCCAGCTCCAGGTGATCGATCAGGAGATCATCCGCCTCGTCTACTGGGATGGATTCACGCTGGTGGAGGCCGCGCGGCACCTGGGAATGAATGCCGCCACGGTTCGCAGTCGACACGCGAGAGCGAGGTCGCTGCTGCAGACGCTCCTTCACACCGAACGCGTCTGACGGGCCACGTCGGGTCGGGGGCGTGGCTCGAACCGGGCCACGCCTCCATCAGCGGATGGGTCAGAGCCGGCGGCGGCGGGGCGTCAGCCGCACGTGCGGCAGCGGCGGCGCGGGGATGCGCTCGTCGCCGTGGCCGACGACGTGGCCGAAACGATCGGATGCCGCTTCCCACTCCTCGCGCGCGACCTCGATCTCGTCGTGGCTGCGGCCGACGAAGTTCCACCACATGACGATCTCGTCGCCGAAGGGCTCGCCGCCCAGGAGGAAGACCGTCGCATCCTCGTCGCCGGCGGTCAGGCGGGTGCCGCGACGACCGTCACCGAGGTAGAGCAGGGCGCCGGGTGCGACGGCATCCTGCGTCTCGGCGTCCGCGCCTGCCTCGGCCGCCTCATCCGTCCCCTCCACACGAACCGATCCGAAGACCGGCACGACGGCGTACTCCCACGCGGTCTCGAGGGGCAGGTCGACGATCGCCCCGGCGGGCAGTCGGAGCTCCGCGCCGACGATCGGCGTATGCATCGTCGCGGGCGAGACGGCGCCGGCGAGCTCACCCACGACGACGGTCGCCGTGGCCCCGCCGCCGAGGTCGAGCTCGGGCAGGTCGTCGTGACGCTCGAAGTCGGGAGCGCCGTGGCGGCGCTCCTCGGGGAGGGCCACCCACAGCTGCAGCGCGTCGAGCGGGATCGGCTCGTCGCCGACCGAGTACTCGGAGTGGGCGATGCCGGCGCCGCTGGTCATGATGTTCAGCGCGCCGCGCTCGATGACGACGTCGCTGCCGAGGGTGTCGCGGTGGTGCACCTCACCGGCGAGCGGCCAGGTGACGGTCTGCAGTCCGATGTGCGGATGCGGCTCGACGCGCATGCGCGTGCGCTGCGGGCCGAACCGGTCGAGAAAGCACCAGGCGCCGACGAGCGGCAGATCGCGCTGCGGCAGGAAGCGGTGCACCGACATCGCGCGCACGCCTCCGAGCGGAACCTCGCGCGCCTCGAGCAGCGCGCGCCGGGGACCCGGCGATCCCGCCCCCGGGTCTTCGTCGACGGGCGCCGTCTCGGCGTCGAAGCGGGTCACGCCGACGGTTCCGCCGGGGCAGCGGCGTCGACGGCATCCTCGTCGCGCCACGCGATCTTCAGGCCGGGAACCTCGTTCTCACGAAGGAACTTCACGATGAACGGGCACTCGGGAACGACGGTCTCGCCACGTCGCGCGACGTCGGCGAGCGCATCGGCGGCCAGCGCCTTGCCGAGGCCGCGCCCGCCGAAGGCCTTGTCGACCTCGGTGTGATCGAACACCAGGCGTCCCTCGTCGTCGCGCCGGAAAGCGGCGAAACCGGCGGCCACGTCGCCGACGTGGAGGTCGTAGCGGTCCTGCTCGTCGTTGCGGATCACGGTGGGGGTCTCGTCGGTCATGGTGATCTCCTCTCGATCACCTCCACGGTAAGGCCGGTCGAGACCATTACGACCGAATACCGGGAATGCCTCGGAGCATCCGCCTAAGCTGGGAAAACGCAATGAAGCGCCTTCCCCCAGGAGAACCGATGCCTCGATCCTCGTCCGACATCGTCACCGATCCGAAACTGCCGCCGGTCGCCGTCTCCGACGAGCAGCACCGCGCCGCCGCGCGCTGGACGCCGTTGAAGGTCGTGATCTGGATCGCGATCGCCCTGCTCGGCGGACTCGCCTGGGTTATGCTCGCCGTCGTCCGCGGCGAGACGGTCAATGCGATCTGGTTCGTGTTCGCCGCCGTCTGCACCTACCTCATCGGGTACCGCTTCTACTCCAAGGTGATCGAGCGCTACCTGCTGCGCCCCGACGACCGGCGCGCGACCCCGGCCGAGGTCAAGCAGGACGGCAAGGACTACGTCCCCACCGACCGCCGTGTGCTCTACGGCCACCACTTCGCGGCCATCGCCGGGGCCGGTCCGCTCGTCGGCCCGGTGCTCGCAGCACAGATGGGGTTCCTCCCCGGGACGATCTGGATCATCGTCGGCGTCGTCGTCGCGGGCGCCGTGCAGGACTACACCGTGCTCTTCTTCTCGATGCGCCGCGGTGGCCGGACGATCGGTCAGATGGCCCGGCAGGAGCTCGGGCGCATCGGCGGCACCGCCGCGATCGTGGCATCCCTGCTCATCATGCTGATCATCGTCGCGATCCTCGCGCTCGTCGTCGTGAACGCGCTCGGCGAGAGCCCGTGGGGCGTCTTCTCGGTGTCGATGACGATCCCGATCGCCCTCTTCATGGGCGTCTATCTGCGCTACCTCCGGCCCGGCAAGGTCACCGAGGTCTCGATCATCGGGTTCGTGCTGCTGATGGGCGCGATCATCGCCGGAGGCTGGGTCGCCGACACGGCCTGGGGTCAGGAGATCTTCCACCTCGACCGCACCGTCATCGCGTGGGGCATCATCATCTACGGCTTCGTCGCCGCGGTGCTACCGGTGTGGCTGCTGCTCGCTCCCCGCGACTACCTGTCGACCTTCATGAAGATCGGCGTGATCGTCATGCTCGCCGGGGCGATCGTGCTCGTCCGACCCGAGATCTCGGTGCCGGCGGTCACGATCTTCGGTGAGAACGGACTCGGCCCGGTGTTCGCCGGCCCGCTCTTCCCGTTCCTGTTCGTCACGATCGCCTGCGGCGCGCTCTCGGGCTTCCACGCGCTCATCGCTTCGGGTACGACACCGAAGCTCGTCGAGAAGGAGCGCCAGACGCGCTTCATCGGATACGGCGGCATGCTCATGGAGTCGTTCGTCGCGATCATGGCGCTCGTTGCCGCGATCTCGATCGACCAGGGCATCTACTTCGCGATGAACGCGCCCTCGGCGGCGACCGGGGGCACCGTCGAGGGCGCGGTCGCCTTCGTCAACTCGCTCGGTCTCACCGGGGTCGAGATCACGCCCGATCTGCTGATCTCGACCGCGGCCGACGTCGGCGAGGAGTCGATCGTCTCGCGCACCGGCGGCGCGCCGACCCTCGCCCTCGGGCTCGCGCACATCATGCAGCAGGCCCTCGGCGGCCAGGCCATGATGTCGTTCTGGTACCACTTCGCGATCATGTTCGAGGCGCTGTTCATCCTCACCGCGGTGGATGCCGGAACCCGCGTCGCCCGCTTCATGCTGCAGGACTCCATCGGCGCCTGGATCCCGCGATTCCGCGACGTATCGTGGCGTCCGGGCGTGTGGATCACGACGGCGATCATGGTCGCCGGGTGGGGCGCCATCCTGATCCTCGGCGTCACCGACCCGCTCGGCGGCATCAACACCTTCTTCCCGCTGTTCGGCATCGCCAACCAGCTGCTCGCGGCGATCGCGCTCGCCGTCGTGCTCGCGATCGTCGCGAAGCGCGGACGCTCGTACGTGAAGTGGATCTGGATCATCGCCGTGCCGCTCGCCTTCACCGCGGTCGTGACGATCACCGCTTCGGCGTACAAGATCTTCTCGCCGGTGCCCGCGATCGGCTACTGGGCGAACCACTTCCGCTACCGCGACGCCCTCGCCTCGGGAGACGAGAGCCTGGGGCCGGGGGCGACGGTGGAGGCGGTCATCCGCAACACCGGTGTGCAGGGCACGCTGTCGATCATCTTCGTGGTCCTCGCGATCATCGTGATCGTCTCGGCCGTCGTCGTCGCCGTCCGGGCGATCGTGCGGGGTGGGGGAGACGAGACCGAGGACCCCGCCGTCCCGTCCCGCCGCTTCGCGCCTGCCGGCTTCATCCCCACCGGCCCCGAGCGCGAGCTCGAGAAGGAGTGGGAGCCGCTGCTCGCCGAGGAGCGGGCCGAGACCGCGCGCCGGGGGCACTGACCGATGGTGCAGAGCGCCGGTCGGGCCGTCCTCCGCGTCGCCCGCGCGGTGCACTGGTACGTCACCTCGCTCATGGGCGACAACGCCTACGCGACGTACCTGGCGCACCAGCGCCGGACGCACCCCGACACCCAACCCCTCACCGAGCGGCAGTTCTGGCGCCAGCGCATGGACGACCAGGACCGCAACCCCGGTGCGCGCTGCTGCTGACCGGGTGACCATGGAAGGGTGACCCGCACTCCCTCCTCCTCGCGCGCCGCCCGTTCTGCGTTCGCCGCCGCCCTGGTCGGGGTGCTGGCGTTCGCCGCCGGCTGCGCCCCCGAGCCCGGACCGGCCGACCCGACGGCGTCCGCCCCGAGCCCGACCGCAACGGGTCCGGCACCCCCGACACCCACAGCCTCGCCTGGCCGGGCGGCGGCCCTCGGGCTGGAGGGCTGCGTCGGGCAGGTGCTCATGGTGGGGACGCCCGTCGACACGGTCTCGCCGGATGCCGCAGCGGCGATCCGCGACCGCGGCGTCGGCGGACTGTTCCTCCATGGCCGCTCGAGCTCGGGCGTCGAGGCCACGGCGGCTCTCGTCGCGCAGTTCCGCGACCTTGCGCCGGAGGGCTCGCCGAAGCTCTGGGTCGCGACCGATCAGGAGGGCGGCGAGGTGCAGGTGCTGAGCGGACCCGGATTCGACGAGATGCCCTACGCCGTCCGGCAGGCCGATCTCGGCCCCGACGCGCTCCGCGCCGCGGCCACCACGTGGGGCGCTCAGCTGGCGGCAGCGGGCATCGATGTCAATCTCGCCCCCGTCGCCGACATCGTCACGAGCGCCGACACCCGATCGAACAACCCGCCCATCGGAGCGCTCGGACGGCAGTACGGCTACGACGAGCAGACCGTCGCCGCGGGCGCCGGGGCATTCGCCGACGGGATGCGCGCATCGGGCGTGCTGCCGACCTTCAAGCACTTCCCGGGGCTCGGGCGGGTGGATGCCAACACCGATTACACCGCCGAGGTTCTCGACACGGTGGTCTCGGCGGAATCGCCGGATGTCGACGTGTACCGGGCGCTCACGGCATCCGGTCCGTCGATCGTGATGGTCGGCACCGCGCGGTACCAGAACATCGATCCCGACCACCCGGCCGCGTTCTCTTCGGCGGTGCTCGACCTGCTGCGCGATCGGGTCGGCTTCGACGGTGTCGTCATCACCGACGATCTGTCGGCCGCGGCCGCCGCGGAGATCGTCGCCCCCGGCGATCGGGCCGTCGAGGCGCTGTCGGCGGGGGTCGACATCGTGCTCGCGTCGGCCGATCCGACGGTGCTCCCCGCGATGTACGACGCGGTGCTCTCGCGGGCCGAGTCCGATGCGGCCTTCGCCGAGCGCGTCGACGAGTCGTGCGGCCGAGTGCTGGCCGCGAAGGATGCCGGCACGGCCGGCTGATGCTGCGGGTGAGGCGGTCGCCCGCCCCACCCGCCTCGGCTCAGTTCCCGGTGAGTCGCGCGTGCGACCAGGTGCTCGTCGCCGAGCCGTCGGTCGCCGTCAGCTGGAACGACGCGTCGCCCAGGTCGAAGCCGAGCGTGACCGACGCGTCGGCGGCATCCCACCGCAGCTCACCGCGCGTGTCTCGCAGGTCGTGCGAGAACGTCCCGGCGAAGGCGGGGTGGGTCGCGCGCAGGCGAAGCGCGTCGAGCTGGAGTCCGACGACCGGTCGCGCGAGCGCGGCATCGATCTCGTCGGGGGTGTAGTGGTGCCGGTTGACGTCGCGGCCGACGCCGGTCGCCTTCAGCAGATCCATGTCGTTCTCGCCGGCGAGGAGCCCGACGTAATACACCTGCGGGATGCCCGGGGTCATGATCTGCAGCAGCCGCGCGAGCGCGTAGCGCCGGTCGTCGCGCCCGAGAGCATCGTAGAACGTGCAGTTGACCTGGTACAGATCCAGGTTCGATGCCGCCGCCCCGGTCGCCTGCCGACTGGTGCCGCCGCTCGCGTCGTGGATCGCCTCGACGAGGGCGTCGATCTGCTCGGGCTCGAGCAGGCCGGGTTCGCCGGGGGCGAGGTCGCTCACACCGACGTCGATGATGCCGATGCCGTCGTGGGTGTCGAGGACCGTGATCGAGTTCGCGGGACGGATCTCGAGCCAGCGCGCGAGCGGGCGCGCGTCGTGCGCGTGGAGCGCGTGCAGCACGAGGGGCGGCAGCGCGAAGTCGTAGACGTAGTCGACCGTCCGCGCGATCGCGATCTGCTGCGTGTGGTGGCCGTGGATCTCGAGCAGCACCTGGGCGCCCCGATCGTGGGCGAGCTCGAGGATGCGCTGCGTGTAGCGCTCGGTCGCCGCCGTCATGAAGCAGCTGGTGCCGGCCTCCTTGCCCGTGTAGCCGACGGCGTCGAGCCGGAGCATCGAGGTGCCGCCCGCGACGAGCGCGTCGATGACCGCCGTCAGGTACTCCCAGGCGGCGTCGGCGCGGAGATCGATGTCGATCTGCTCCGACGTGAACGTCGTCCACACCAGCCGCAAGCGGTCGCCGAGGACGATGGCGGTGAAGGGCAGCCCCGGGCGGGGGCGGTAGATGCGGGTGAGGTCGGCCTCGGTGACGCCGTCCGGGAAGACGGAGTCGAGCGTGAGGAACATCGGCGCGAACGGCGATGCGTCGCCGCGTCGGCGGACGTCGGCGAAGGCCGCCGAGTCGGCCGAGACGTGGTTGACGATGAGGTCGCTCATGACCGTGTGGGTCTCGCTCAGCGCGCGGACGTCGTCCCACGTGCCCAGACGCGGATCGATGGAGGCATGGTCGACCGGATCGAAGCCGGCGTCCGCACCGTCGAACGGGGTGAAGTAGGGCAGCAGGTGCACGCCGCCGAAGGCGTCGGACAGCCGGATCGCGAGCAGATCGCGGATGCCGGTGACGGTGCCGCCGAGGCGGTCGACGTAGGTGATGAGCTGGGGGGAATCGGGGTTCATGGGTTCTGGGGGTTCTTCCGAGGGGTCAGATGCGGTGGAGCAGGCGGCGCAGCCACTCTTCGCGGGCACGTCGCGCGTCGCGCGCGAGGACGGTCCACGGCGCGAGGAAGTCGAACGCGTGCGCTCCGCCGGGCCAGACGTGCAGCTCGGCGTCGCCGCCGTCGGCCCACATCCGTCGCGCGAAGGCGACGCACTCGTCGCGGAACGTCTCTGCCGAGCCGACGTCGATGAAGGTCGGCGGCAGCCCCGCGAGCGAGTCGGCCACGGCCGGCGACGCGTACGGCGGGACGCCGCCCTCGACATCGGCCAGATAGGCGGCCCAGGCGGTCGCGTTGGCGTCGCGGTCCCACGAACCGTGGCCCGCCATCTGCCGTGCCGATTCCGAGTCGGAGCGGTGGTCGAGCATGGGGCACAGCAGCACGAGCCCCGCGATGCGCGGACCGCCGTGATCGCGAGCGAACAGGGCCGTCGCCGCGGCGAGGCCGCCCCCGGCGCTGACCCCCGCGACGATGATGCGGTCGCCGTCCAGGGCGGCGGGGGCGTCTGGCCCGGCCAGCCAGCGGAGAGCGGCAGCGGCATCCTCGAGCGCTGCGGGGTACGGGTGCTCGGGGGCGAGCCGGTACTCCACCGAGACGATCGCGCAGCCGGTGCGCTCGGCGAGCTCGGCCGTGGCCGGCATGTCCGAGTCGGCGTTCCCCGCGATCAGCCCGCCTCCGTGCAGGTGCAGGATGACGGGCGCCGGACGGCGCACGACGGCGGGCGTGTAGACGACGACGCCCACCGGCGGGTCGTCCTCACGCCACCCGGGGACGAGCAGCTCGTCGCGCTCGAAGGCGCCGTGCGCGGTGAGCTCGGCGAGCGGAGCCGCGACCCCGGACGCGCGCACGCGCGGGATCTCGTCGCTGCTCATCGACACGACCACGAGGTCGTCGAACTCGGCGAGAGCGCGGGCGACGGCGTCGTCGAAGGGCGGCCGTGCGACATCCGTCATCCCTTCACCGCCCCCTGCAGCAGCGCCGCCACGAACTGGCGCTGGAAGATGAGGAACACCAGGAGCGTCGGCAGCAGGATCAGGATCGACCCGGCGCACAGCAGCGGGATGTCGGTGCCCCACTGACCCTGGAACGCGCCGAGCGCGCCGGCCATCGTGCGCTTGGTCGGGTCGTCGACGAGGACGATCGCGAGCAGGAACTGGTTCCAGGTCCACAAGAACAGCAGGATCGCCAGCGATGAGATCGCCGGTCCCGACAGGGGGACGTGGATGCGCCAGAACAGCTGCCACGTCGTGGCGCCGTCGATGCGCGCCGCCTCGGTGAGCTCGTGCGGCATGTTCACGAAGTGAGCCCGCATCCACATCACGGCGAACGGCATGAACAGGCCGATGAGCGGCAGGACGATCGCCAGCTGGGTGTTGAGGAGGCCGTATCCCTTCATCTGGTAGTAGATCGGCACGATGATGCCCTCGAAGGGCAGCGTCAGGCCGAGGACGAACAGCACGAAGATCGCACGGGCGAAGGGCACGCGCAGGTGGCCCAGGGCGAAACCGGCGAGCGTCGCGATGACGAGCGAGATCGGCACGACGCCGAGCTCGATGAGGGCGCTCGACCCGAGCATCTTGAGCATGTCGGCCGACTGGAACGCGAGCGCGAAGTTGTCCCAGTGCGGGGTCTCGGGCCACGACAGGCCCTTGGGGTAGGTGCCGGGCTCGTGGAGCGCGGTGACGAAGAGCGTGATGAACGGGATGATCGTGAACGCCATCACCACGATGAGGACGATGCGGCCCGTCCAGGCCTCGACGGCGGAGGTTCTCATGCGTCTTTCTCGCTTCCGCGCGTGATGCGGTTCAGGGGCAGGACGATCACCAGGACGAGCACCGTCAGCACGACGGCGAGGGCCGACGCCTGTCCGACCTCGCGCTGGAAGAACGCGAGGTAGTAGATCTCGAGACCGGGCACGGTGGTCGAGCCGCCGGGACCGCCCTGCGTGGAGATGTAGATGATGTCGAAGCTGCGGAGGGCGTTGATCACCGTGATGAGGATCGCGACGCCGAGCTCCTGGCGCACCGCGGGCAGCGTCACGGTGAAGAACTCGCGGATCGGACCCGCACCGTCGATGCGGACGGCTTCGTAGAGCGCCGGGTCGATCTTGGTCATGCCCGACAGCATGAGAAGCATGCAGAGCCCGAGCGAGACCCACGCTCCGATGACGCCGACGGCGGGGAGGGCGGTGTCGAAGTCGCCGAGCCACGCGCGCGTGACGCCGCCCAGTCCCACCAGGCGCAGGGCCTGGTTGACCAGGCCGTCGGCGGCGAGCAGCCAGGTCCACATGATGCCGGCCGCGACGAGGGGGATCACCTGCGGCAGGAACAGGACGGTGCGCGAGATGCCGGCCAGACGGCTGCCCCCGAGCTTGCGGATCAGGGCGGCCGAGACGAGTCCGAGAATGACCGGCACGATCGAGAAGTACAGGATGAGCTTCAGCGCGTTGACGATCGGCACGAGCAGCGTCGAATCGGTGAAGATCCGGATGTAGTTGTCGAAGCCCGCCCACGTCGCGGTGGTGATGCCGTCCCAGTCGTAGAACGAGTACTGGACGGTCGAGCCGAGGGGGATGAGCACGAACATCGCGTAGGCGATGAGCGCGGGGGCGATCAGGGCGAGACCGATCGACCTCTCGCGCAGACGCCGCGTGGTGACGCGGCGCCTGCGCGGCCGAGAGGCCGACGAGTCCCGGTTTGCCCGGCGATCGCCGAGCTGTCCGGTGACGGTCATCGGGACGGCCTACTCCTTCTTCTGGCTGAGGTAGTCGGACTGCACCTTGGTCAGCAGGCCGTCGGCGGTCTGCTTTCCGGCGAACAGCTCCTGGAGGTTCGGCGTCAGCGTCTTGGCGTAGATCGACCCGGTCGCGTTGGCGATGAAGTCCATCGAGCCGTTGTTCGCCGAGAGGTCGGCGCCGGCGGCGAGGGTCTCGGCGGTGACGCTGCCCTCGGCGATCTCGGGCATGAAGGCGTCGGCCGGGCCCATGGGGTGCGAACCGCCGGACTCGACGGCGATGGTGCGTGCCGTCTCGTTGGTCGCGACCCAGTCGAAGAAGAAAGCCGCGCAGTCGGGCTCGTCGGCGTAGGCCGAGACGCCGTACGTCGTCGGCGCCGACATCGCGCCGACCTGGCCGCCGGCCTCGACCGGGGGCATGAGGAAGAAGCCGACGTTGTCGGGCATCTGTGCGTCGAGGTTGCCCGACTCCCAGTCGCCGTTGAAGATGAAGACGCTCTCGCCGCCGATGAAGCGGCTCATCATCTGCGAGTAGTCCATCGAGTTGATGTCGGGAGCGAAGTAGCCGGCGTCGATCCAGCCCTTCAGGTGCTCGGCCGCCTCGAGGTTCTCGGGGGTGTCGATCGTGGCGTCGTCCTTGAGGAAGATCCAGTCGTTGATCTTGCTGGGCTCACCGTACGAGGCCATGAGCGCCTGCAGCGGGAAGGCGAGGCCGCCGGTCGCGCCGCCGTTGAACTGCGCGACGGGCGTGAGCCCGGCATCCTTGGCCGCCTGCAGGTAGCCGTCGAGCTCGGCGAGGGTCGCGGGCGGCTCGGTCATGCCGGCCTGCGCAGCGAGGGTCTTGTTGTAGAAGACACCCGTCACCGAGTAGTTGATGCCCATGCCGTACAGCGGCCCGTCGCCGCGCTGTCCGTTCTCGTCGACGCGCAGCTGCTCGAGCTGCGAGGAGGGCCACTGGTCCCAGCCGTAGGCCTCGGCGTAGGGATCGAGGTCGTAGAGCAGGTCGCTGTCGACCAGGTCGACGATCGTGGGGAGACGCATGATGTCCGGCGGGGAGTCGACCAGCACACGGGGCGCGTTCTGGGTGATGACGGCGAACTGGTCTTCGCGCAGGTTCACCGTGACGTTCGGGAACTGCTTCTCGAACTCGGTGGCGAGGTCGCTGAAGACCGGGAAGCCCGTCTCGACGTAAGCGTCGAGGGTGACGTCCTCCGTTCCGCAGGTCGTCTGGATCGGACCGCCGGATGCCGCGCCTTCGCCGGCGGGGGCGGCGCTCGGCGGAGCACAGGCCGAAAGGGTGACCGCGACGGCGAAGCCGGTCGCCGCGGTGGTGAGAACACGTCGTCGCATTCGTGTCGACATCATCGTCTACCTTCTGTGGGTGGTGGAGGGGCAGGTGCTGCTAACACGAAATAGCACCTGGGCTAAAACGTACTAGCTAGTGGCGGTTCTTCGCAATCGCGGCATACTGAAGCTGCACCGGAGCGAGAGGGGGAGAGATGAACCGCAAGCGCGTCACGCTGGCACAGGTCGCCGCGGAGGCCGGGGTCGCGGCATCGACGGCATCCCTCGTCCTCGCCGGACGCGGCAGCGAGCTGCGCCTCTCGCAGGCGCTCCAGGAGCGGGTGCGCGCGGCCGCCGAGCGGCTGGGGTACCGTCCCAACGCCGTCTCGGTCGGGCTCCGCACGGGCAGCACCCGCACCCTCGCCTTCATCTCCGACTCGGTCGCCTCGTCGCGACTGGCCGGAGAGATGATCAAGGGCGCCATCGACGCCGCCCGTGCGCGCGGTTTCCTCGTGTTCGTCGGCGAGACCGGCGGCGATGTCCAGCTCGAGCGGCAGCTGCTCAACGCCATGTTCGACCGGCAGGTCGACGGCCTGGTCCTGGCTTCGATGATCACCCACCGCCGGGCGCTGCCTCCCGAGGCGACACGCACTCCCGCCGTTCTGCTCAACCTCGAGGTCGACGGCGCGACGGATGTTCCGCGGGTGCTTCCCGACGAGTATGCCGCCGGTCGCGAGGCGGTCGGTCACCTGCTCGAGCGCGGGCTCCGCGACATCCACCTGATCGGTGCCGGGCCGACAGAAGACGACGCGCCGCCGTTCTCACTCGGCGCGCAGCAGCGACTGCACGGCATCCTCGACGCGCTGCGGGATGCCGGACTCGAGCCGGCATCCGGAAGTCCCGTCATCCAGTGGCTGCCGCCCGAGGGCTTCCGGCTGACCTCGCGGCTGCTCGACGGGGGAGTCGTGCCGCAGGCGCTGATCTGCTTCAACGACCGCCTGGCGATGGGCGCGTATCAGGCGCTCGGCGAGCGAGGCCTCGCGGTGCCCGACGACGTGTCGGTCGTCTCGTTCGACGACGTCTCGTTCGCCCAGTGGCTGCGTCCGGGGCTCACGACCTTCGCGCTGCCCCACCGTGCGATGGGCAAGCGAGCCGTCGAGCTTCTCATCGACCGGGTCGAGGCGGCGAAGGATGACACCGGTGCGGGCGACGCGGCGGTCGCGCCGTCGCTTCTGCCGATGCCGCTGCGTGTCCGGGCATCCGTGCGAGAGGTCGACGCGGCGGCCGCCGTTCCGCGGGCGTAGGGCAGACTCGAGGGATGACCTCCGCGCCGCTGCTCGACCTCATCGGCCCGGATCCCTCCGACGACGCGATCTACGACGCCTTCACCTCCTGGGCGGAGGGACGTGGGCTCACGCTCTATCCGGCACAGGACGAGGCGGTCATCGAGCTCGTCTCGGGGGCCAACGTGGTGCTGGCCACGCCCACCGGCACGGGCAAGTCGCTCGTCGCGGTGGCCGCGCACGCGGCATCCGTCTCCCGCGGCGGGCGCACGTACTACACGGCTCCGATCAAGGCGCTCGTGAGCGAGAAGTTCTTCGCCCTCGTCGAGATCTTCGGGGCCGAGCGAGTCGGCATGGTGACGGGCGACTCGTCGGTCAACCCCGAGGCGCCGATCATCTGCTGCACGGCCGAGATCCTCGCCAACCTCGCGCTGCGCGAGGGTGCCGACGCCGACGTCGACCAGGTCGTCATGGACGAGTTCCACTTCTACGGCGACCCCGATCGCGGCTGGGCGTGGCAGGTGCCGCTGCTGGCCCTGCCGCGCGCGCAGTTCCTGCTCATGTCGGCCACGCTCGGCGACGTCACCGACCTCGCCGACGACCTCTCGCGTCGCACGGGCCGGCGGACGGCCCTGGTCACCGGTGTCGAGCGTCCGGTGCCGCTGCACTTCTCGTACGAGCGGCGCCCCGTGCACGACGTGCTCGAGCGGCTGCTGGAGGAGCGCGAGACCCCGGTCTACATCGTGCACTTCTCGCAGGCCGCCGCGCTCGAGCGCGCGCAGGCGCTGTCGAGCGTGAAGATCACGACGCGCGAGCAGCGGGATGCCATCGCCGAGGCGATCGGCGGATTCCGCTTCACGACCGGCTTCGGCAAGACCCTGTCGCGCCTCGTGCGGGCGGGCATCGGCGTGCACCACGCCGGGATGCTGCCGCGGTACCGGCGTCTCGTCGAGACGCTCGCCCAGCGCGGGCTGCTCAAGGTCATCTGCGGCACCGACACGCTCGGGGTGGGCATCAACGTCCCGATCCGCACCGTCGTGATCACGGCGCTGTCGAAGTACGACGGGACCCGGATGCGGCAGCTCACCGCCCGCGAGTTCCATCAGGTCGCGGGGCGTGCGGGACGCGCCGGCTTCGACCCGCACGGGAACGTCGTCGTCATGGCGCCGGAGTGGGAGATCGAGAACGCCGTCGCCCTCGCGAAGGCCGGAGACGACCCCGCCAAGCGCAAGAAGATCGTGCGCAAGAAGGCTCCGACCGGCGTCGTCAACTGGGGCGAGGGCTCGTTCGAGCGGCTCGTCGAGGCGCAGCCCGAGCCGCTCACGCCGCAGCTGCAGCTGTCGGCCGCGATGCTGCTCAACGTCATCGGTCGCGGGGGCGACGTGTTCGGCAACGTCCGCTCGCTCGTCTTCGACAACCACGAACCCCGCGCCCGGCAGTACGCCCTGGCCCGCCGGGCCCTGGCGATCTTCCGCACCCTGGTGGCCGCCGGCATCGTCGAGGTCGTGCGCCCCGCCTCTGTGGCTCTTGCCGTCGACTCGCCACAGAATGCGGATGCGAGGGGTGCGGCATCCGCGGTTTCTGGCGAGTCGACGATCAGACTCACGGTCGATCTACAGCCCAACTTCGCGCTCAACCAGCCGCTGTCGCCATTCGCGCTCGCGGCGATCGAGCTGCTGTCCCCGGATGACGCCGAGACCGGCACCGGCCACTATGCGCTCGATGTCGTGAGCGTGATCGAGGCGACGCTCGACGACCCGCGCGCGATCCTGTCGCAGCAGGAGTACAAGGCGCGCGGCGAGGCGGTCGGCGCGATGAAGCGCGACGGCATCGAGTACGACGAGCGGATGGCGCTGCTCGAGGAGATCACCTGGCCCAAGCCCCTCGCCGACCTCCTCGCCCAGGCGTTCGAGACCTTCGCGTCGAGCCAGCCGTGGGTGCGCGACTTCGAGCTGTCGCCGAAGTCGGTCGTGCGCGACATGTTCGAGCGGGCGATGTCGTTCGGGGAGTTCGTGTCGTTCTACCAACTGGGGCGCAGCGAGGGCCTCGTGCTGCGCTACCTCAGCGACGCGTACCGCGCGATCCGCCAGACCGTGCCGGCCGAGGCGCGGACCGACGACCTGATGGACCTCATCGAGTGGCTGGGGGAGCTCGTGCGGCAGGTCGACTCCAGCCTCGTCGACGAGTGGGAGTCGCTCGCGCACCCGACCGACGACCCCGACGCTCCCGTCGTGCCGCCCGCGCCGCCCTCGGTGCTGACGAACCGGCGCGCGTTCACGGTGCTGGTGCGCAACGAGATGTTCCGCCGGGTTCAGCTCGCCGCGCTGCAGGACGATGAAGCGCTCGAAGCCCTCGACGCCGAAGTCGACTGGCCGGAGGTGCTCGACCGGTACTACGACGACCACGACGAGATCCTCACCGGTGGTGCCGCGCGCTCGCCGTCGCTCTGCGTCATCGACGAGTCCGCGGCCCGCGACGGCATCTGGCGCGTCGAGCAGATCATCGACGACCCCGCCGGAGACCACGACTGGCGCATCCGGGCCGAGGTCGACCTCGAGCAGTCCGTCGAAGCCGGCACGGCCGTCGTGCGCGTTGCCGAGGTCATCCGCCTCTGAGCTCGGCCCGGCCGCGCCGTGACCGGATGTCGCGGGCCCCGGGCATGATGAGGGCGTGGCCACACATCTCGGGTTCCTGCGGGCGATCAACCTCGGCGCGACGCGCGTCTTCCCGAAGGACGACATCCGCCGGGTCACCGAGGCCGCCGGCTTCGAGAACGTCGTCACGCACATCAACACCGGCAACATCCGCTTCGACACGCGCATGCGATCCCGCGCGAAGCTCGAGCAGACCCTCGAGCGGGCTTACGCGGCCGATCGGGGCTTCGACGTCCCGACGATCACGTTCCGAGCCGACGAGTTCGCCGCGCTCGCCGCCGAGGCGCTCGCCGTGAGCGAGGCGAACCCGGGCCTGGCCCGCCATTACGTGTACCTGCTCAAGGACGAGCTCGACCCCGACACCGCCGCCCGGGTCGCGTCCCTCGCGACTGCCGCCGGGCGCATGCTCGTGCGCGGCCGCGCCGTCCACGCGCTGCTCGAGCCCGGATACCAGGACGGCACCGTCGATCCGCTCGGCGCGGCGAAACTCCTCGGCGTCGCGACCAATCGCAACCTCAACGTCGTCGCGACACTCGCCGAACGATGGTGCTGACGACAGACGCGACGACTCCGCGCCTGTGAACGCGCGGAGCAGGATGTCGGATGCCGCGGCTATCGTGAATCGGGTGAGTCGAGAGCAGCAGTCCTGGGATGCCGATCCCTACGCCGACCTCGACTGGAACCCCGACGAGTTCGCTCCGCCCGAGGATTTCGACGCACCGCCGCCGCCCGAGTTCGACGGTTACGGCGCTGCCGTTGCCCGCGCCGCCCGCGACCGCGCCGCCGCCCCGGCGTCGAGCGCCTTCGCGACCTCGGCCCGCAGCACCGTGAGCCCGGCCCGCACCGCAGCCGCGCCTCCGACGGCGGCCCCCGCCGCGGTCCTCTCCCTCGCGCGCCGCGACTTCACCGGCGCCGACCCCCGCGCCGTGCTCAAGGAGGTCTTCGGCTACGACGACTTCCGAGGCGACCAGGGCGACATCGTCTCTCACGTCATCGGCGGCGGGGATGCCGTCGTGCTCATGCCCACCGGCGGCGGCAAGTCGATCACCTACCAGGTTCCCGCGCTCGTGCGTCCCGGAACCGGACTCGTCGTCAGCCCGCTCATCGCGCTCATGCACGATCAGGTCGATGCCCTGATCGCCAACGGCGTGCGGGCGGCCTATCTGAACTCCACGCAGTCTCCGGGCGAGCGCGCGGGCGTCGAGCAGGCCTATCTCGCCGGCGAGCTCGACCTGCTCTACGTCGCCCCCGAGCGGCTGAGCGTGCCGCAGACGACGCAGCTGCTCCAGCGAGGCGCCCTGAGCGTCATCGCGATCGACGAAGCGCACTGCGTCTCGCAGTGGGGCCATGACTTCCGCCCCGACTACCTCGCCCTCGGCGACCTCGACGAGCGGTTCCCCGGGGTGCCGCGGATGGCGCTCACCGCCACCGCGACCCGCGCGACCCACCAGGAACTCACCGAGCGGCTGCGCCTGCCGCAGGCGCGTCACTTCGTCGCGAGCTTCGACCGGCCCAACATCCAGTACCGCATCGAGCCGAAGGTCGACCCGCGGCGGCAGCTCGTCACGTTCATCCGCTCGATGCCCGAGGGGTCGGCCGGCATCGTGTACGCGCTCAGCCGCAAGTCGGTCGAGCAGACCGCCGACTACCTCGCCGCGCAGGGGCTCGACGCGCTGCCGTATCACGCCGGGCTGCCGGCCGAGATGCGGGCGAAGCACCAGTCGCGGTTCCTCCGCGAAGACGGTGTCGTCATGGTCGCGACGATCGCTTTCGGGATGGGCATCGACAAGCCCGACGTGCGATTCGTCGCCCATATCGATCTGCCGAAGTCCGTCGAGGGCTACTACCAGGAGACCGGACGCGCGGGACGCGACGGCGAAGCGTCGATCGCCTGGATGGCATACGGCCTGGGGGATGTCGTGCAGCAGCGGCGCCTCATCGATCAGAGCCCCGGCGACCGCACGTTCAAGATGCGCATGGGGCAGCACCTCGACGCGATGCTCGCCCTGTGCGAGACGGTCGCCTGCCGCCGCCAGAACCTGCTCGGCTACTTCGGCCAGGACTCCGAGCCGTGCGGCAACTGCGACACCTGCCTCACCCCGCCCGACACCTGGGACGGGCTGATCCCGGCGCAGAAACTGCTCTCGACGATCGTGCGGCTGCAGCGCGAGCGCAACCAGTCGTTCGGCGCCGGCCACCTCGTCGACATCCTGCGCGGGGCCTCCACCGAGCGCATCCGCCAGCAGCATCATGACGAGCTGGCGACGTACGGCCTCGGGGCCGACCTGTCCGACCAGGACTGGCGCAGCGTCATCCGGCAGCTGCTCGCCCGCGGGATCCTCGTCGCCCGCGGTGAGTACGGCGTGCTCGCGGTCGGCGACGCCGGCGCGCCGGTGCTCAAGGGCGAGGTCGGCGTTCCCCTTCGGCGCGACGTGCTCGGACGGGGGCAGAACAGCGGCGGCTCTCGCGTCCGCAAGGCGGCCGCGGCCGAGCAGGTCGCCGAGGGCGACCGCGACCTCTTCGAGGCCCTGCGGGCGTGGCGGGCCGAGCAGGCTCGCGAGCAGGGCGTGCCGGCATACATCGTCTTCGGCGACGCGACGTTGCGCGCTCTCGCCGATCGCCGCCCTCGCACGTCGGCCGACCTCGAGGGCATCACCGGCATCGGGGCGAAGAAGCGCGAGGCCTACGGCGACGCGGTGCTCGCGGTCGTGGCATCGCACTGACGCACATCCCACCGACCGACCGGATGTCGCGGTCGCACAATGCGGGTCGCCGACGTACCGGCATCCCGTTGTGCTGATCGACCAACCCGCTTGGTGAGGTGTTGTGGAAGTCCTACCGTGAGTATCGACTCCGATCCTTCCGACGTCGAAAGGCACGCGATGACCGACGCCGCTGTTCGTCCCCACAAGCCCGCAACCGCCGACCGCACCCCGGCCGGGGGTGCCCCGACCGCGCCCCACACCGCGGCGGAGGCGCATGAGCCCCGCATCGACATCGACGCGGTCACCGACATGCTGCTCGGAACGTGGGCGGCGACGCGTCGCGAGGCGCGCGAGATGATCAAGGACCCGGTGTTCTGGCAGATCCCGGGCGAGCCGATGGCCGAGCACCGTGAACGTGTGCTCAAGCAGCTCCACCTGCTCGTCGAGCGCGGCGCCTCAGGCCGTGGCTACCCGAAAGAGTACGGCGGCGACGGCGACAACGGCGCGAACCTCGCCGGTTTCCAGGAGCTCGTCCTGGCCGACCCCAGCCTGCAGATCAAGTCGGGTGTCCAGTGGGGACTCTTCGGCTCCGCCATCCACCAGCTGGGCACGAAGCCGCATCACGACGCGTGGCTGCGCGATGCGATGGAGATGCGCCTGCCGGGCGCGTTCGCGATGACCGAGACCGGGCACGGATCGGATGTCGCGGCCATCGGCACGACGGCCGCGTACGACCCCGAGACCGAGGAGTTCGTGATCCACACGCCGTTCCGCGGCGCGTGGAAGGACTACCTGGGCAACGCCGCCGTCCACGGCAGGGCGGCGACGCTGTTCGCTCAGCTCATCACGGGCGGCGTGAACTACGGCGTCCACTGCTTCTTCGTGCCGCTCCGCGACGACGAGGGCAACTTCCTGCCCGGGGTCGGTGGTGAGGACGACGGCGTCAAGGGCGGGCTCAACGGCATCGACAACGGCCGGCTGCACTTCGACCACGTGCGCATCCCGCGCACGAACCTGCTCAATCGCTACGGCGACGTCGCGCCCGACGGCACCTACAGCTCCGACATCCCCAGCCCCGGCCGCCGGTTCTTCACGATGCTCGGGGCACTCGTGCAGGGTCGCGTGTCGCTCGACGGCTCCGCCACGACGGCCTCGGCACTGGCGGAGTACATCGCCGTGACGTACGCGAACCAGCGCCGGCAGTTCGACTCGGGTGCCGGCACCGAAGAGGTCACCCTGCTCGATTACGGCCGGCACCAGCGGCGCCTGTTGCCGCGGATCGCGCAGACCTACGCGCAGTACTTCTCGCACGACGAGCTGCTGCAGGCATTCGACGGCGTGTTCTCGGGCCGCACCGACACCCCGGAGGGGCGCGAGAACCTCGAGACCCTCGCCGCGGCGCTCAAGCCGCTGTCGACGTGGAACGCTCTGGACACGATCCAGGAATGCCGCGAGGCATGCGGCGGTCAAGGGTTCCTCGCCGAGAACCGCATGGTCGACCTGCACCACGACCTCGATGTCTTCGCCACCTTCGAGGGCGACAACAACGTGCTCCTCCAGCTGGTGGGCAAGCGCCTGCTCAGCGACTATGCGAAGCAGTTCAAGGGAGCCGACGCGAAGGCCCTCGCGAAGTTCGCCGCGGTCTCGACCGCCGAGCGCGTCTTCCACGGCGCCGGCCTCCGGCGGCTCGGTCAGTCGGTCGCCGACTTCGGTCAGACGGCGCGATCGGTCGAGCTCGGGCTGCGGGCCGAACAGCAGCACGAGCTGCTAACGGGCCGCGTCGAGCAGATGATCGCCGATATCGCGGCCGCCCTCCGGCCCGCGTCGAAGATGTCGCAGCAGGATGCCGCCGCCGTCTTCAACCAGCACCAGTCGGAGCTGATCGAGGCGGCTCGTGCCCACGGCGAGCTGCTGCAGTGGGAGGCCTTCGCGCAGGGTGTCGAGCGGGTCGACGACGAGGGCACGCGCCAGGTGCTCGTGTGGCTGCGCGACCTCTTCGGCCTGACCCTGATCGAGCGGCACCTCGCCTGGTACCTCATCCACGGTCGCCTCTCGACCCAGCGCGCGGCCGCCGTGACGAGCTACATCGACCGGTTGTGCGCTCGGCTCCGCCCGCACGCCCAAGACCTCGTCGACGCCTTCGGGTTCGCCCCCGAGCACGTCCGGGCGCCCATCGCATCGGGCGCCGAGGCCGAGCGGCAGCGTGAAGCGCGCGAGTACTTCGCAGAGCTCGCCGCGTCGGGCAGCGCCCCGGTCTCGGAGAAGACGCTCGCGAAGTCGGCCAAGCGAGGGTCCTGATCGGATGCCGCCCCGCCGATCGCCCGAGGGATGTCGGCGGGGCTCGCTAGCCTGACGGGATGGTGCACGACCTCATCACCGGACCCGACGGCCTCGCTCGCTGCGGCTGGGTGGGGGATGACGCCGAGTACCGGCGCTACCACGACGAGGAGTGGGGGCGCCCGCTCCACGGCGATCGCGCACTGTTCGAGAAGCTGAGCCTCGAGGGGTTCCAAGCGGGACTGAGCTGGATCACGATCCTCCGCAAACGCCCCCGTTTCCGCGAGGTGTTCGCGGGGTTCGAGCCGGCGCGGGTCGCTGCATTCGGATCGACCGAGATCGCAGCCCTGATGGCGGATGCCGGCATCATCCGCAATAGGGCGAAGATCGAGGCCACCATCTCGAACGCGAGGCTGCTGCTCGACGTCGCCGACGGCGAGTTCGACGAGCTGATGTGGTCTTTCGCGCCCGCCGTGCCGCGGCCCCGTCCGGCGACACTCGCCGAGGTGCCGGCGGTGACGGCCGAGTCGGAGGCGATGAGCAAGGCCCTGCGCCGCCGCGGCTTCCGATTCGTCGGGCCGACGACGATGTACGCGCTCATGCAGTCGGCCGGCATGGTCGACGACCACGTCGTCGGATGCCATCGAGCTCTCGCCTCGCACGCCGTCGAGCCCCACAATGGGGAGGTCCGCACCGAGAGGATGTCCGATGGCCGCCGCATCCGCTGAGAACGCCGCCGATTCGCACGAGGTCATCCGCGTGCGCGGCGCCCGCGAGAACAACCTGGACGGCGTCGATGTCGACGTCCCGAAGCGACGCCTCACCGTCTTCACCGGGGTGAGCGGCTCGGGCAAGTCGTCGCTCGTGTTCGGCACGATCGCCGCCGAGTCCCGGCGGCTGATCAACGAGACCTATCCGACGTTCGTCCAGCAGTTCATGGCGCAGATCGCACGGCCCGAGGTCGACGCGCTCGAGAACATCAGCCCCGCGATCATCGTCGACCAGGAGCGGATGGGAGCGAACGCCCGCTCGACCGTGGGCACGGCGACCGACGTGCACGCCATGCTGCGCGTGCTGTTCAGCCGCATCGGCGAACCGTTCGTCGGCTCACCGCAGGCCTTCTCGTTCAATGTCCCGTCGGTGTCGGGGGCGGGCGAGATCACGGTCGCGGTCGGAGGCGACGCGGGCCGGGCGGAACGACGCTCCTTTCAGGTGACGGGCGGCATGTGTCCCGACTGCGAGGGCCTCGGCGAGGTCAGCGACATCGACATCGACGAACTGGTCGACCGGTCGAAGTCGCTCATTGAAGGGGCCATCCGCGTTCCCGGATACAGCGCCGACGGCTGGATGGTGCGCGGGTACAGCGAGTCGGGGCTGCTCGACCCCGACAAGCCCGTCGCCGACTACACGGATGCCGAACTCGCGGACTTCCTCTACAAAGAGCCGACCAAGATCAAGATCCAGAGCATCAACATGACCTACGAGGGGCTCGTGCCCCGCGTCACGAAGTCGATGCTGCAGAAGGATCGCGACGCGTTGCAGCCGCATGTGCGGGCCTTCGTCGAGCGCGCGGTGAAGTTCATGCCCTGTCCGGCATGCGATGGAACGAGGCTCAACGCCGGCGCGCGGTCGGCGAAGATCGCCGGGGCGAGCATCGCCGACGCCGCGGCCATGCAGATCACCGACCTCGCCGCGTGGCTCGCATCGATCGACGCGCCGGGTGTCGAGCCGCTGCTCGCGGGGTTGCGCGCCACCGTGCAGTCCTTCATCGACATCGGGCTGGGATACCTCTCGCTCGATCGGTCGTCGGGCACCCTGTCGGGCGGCGAGGCTCAACGGACGAAGATGATCCGGCATCTCGGATCGAGCCTGACCGACGTCACCTACGTCTTCGACGAGCCCACGGCGGGACTTCATCCGCACGACATCCAGCGGATGAACGACCTGCTGCGCGGCCTGCGCGACAAAGGCAACACGGTGCTCGTCGTCGAGCACAAGCCGGAGGTCATCGAGATCGCCGATCACGTCATCGACCTCGGGCCGGGCGCGGGTCGCCACGGCGGGCGGGTCCAGTTCACGGGAACGGTCGCCGAGCTGCGGGCCTCCGACACGCTGACCGGCCGGCACCTCGATCACCGGGCGCAGCTGAAGCCGGCGGTGCGCTCAGCCTCCGGCGTCCTCGAGATCCGAGGCGCGACCGCCAACAACCTCAGGTCCGTCGACGTCGACATCCCGCTCGGGGCCCTCACCGTCGTCACCGGGGTGGCCGGCTCGGGCAAGTCGTCGCTCATCCACGGCAGCCTCGCGGGGCGGGAGGGGGTCGTCGTCGTCGATCAGTCGCCCATTCGCGGCAATCGCCGCAGCAGCCCGGCGACCTACACGGGACTGCTCGATCCGATCCGCTTGGCGTTCGCGAAGGCGAACGGGGTCAAGCCGGCTCTCTTCAGCGCCAACTCGCAGGGTGCGTGCCCGGCCTGCAAGGGACTCGGCGTCATCGTGACGAAGCTCGGCATCACCGCGTCCGTCGAGACGGAGTGCGACGTCTGCCGGGGATCGGGGTTCAGCCCCGAGGTGCTTCGGTACACCCTCGACGGGCGCACCATCGCGGACGTGCTCGCGCTGAGCGCGGCGGAGGCCGCGGAGGCGCTGCCGGCGCGCGTGGCGGGCGGCATCCTCTCGCGTCTCATCGACGTGGGCCTCGGCTACATCACGCTGGGGCAGGCGCTCAGCACGCTCTCCGGCGGCGAGCGGCAGCGGTTGAAGCTCGCCATCTCGATGGCGACGTCCGGCTCGGTCTACATCCTCGACGAGCCCACGACGGGCCTGCACCTGGCAGACGTCGACAACCTTCTCGCGCTGCTCGACCGCCTCGTCGACGCCGGGAACTCCGTCATCGTCATCGAGCATCACCAGGCGCTCATGGCGCACGCCGATCACATCATCGACATCGGTCCCGGCGCCGGGCGCGACGGCGGGCGGATCGTGTTCGAGGGGTCGCCCGCCGACCTCGTCGCCGGTGGCGACACCCTCACGGCCGAGCATCTGCGCCGGTACGTCGGGACGAGCGCGGGGTCGGACCGATGATGCACACCTTCGAGACGGTTGACATGGGGAGAACTCCCCATGTCAACCGACAAATCCGGCATCCCTCCTGACATAGGGTGGTTCCGCAGTTCAACCAGTGCGAGCCCGGAAGCCGGGCCCATCACCGTCGCCCCGGGGGGAGCCGAGCCCAATGACGTCGACCTCGTGGCTGCGCGCACGCCCGCGGACGTTCCTCTCCGCCGGTATCGTCACCGTCGCGGCGCTGACGATCGGAACCCTCGCCGTCGCCTACGAGGGCGAGCCCACGACCGAGGTCGACCTCCACGACGGCGGCGTGTGGGTGACCAAGCAGTCGAGCCTGCTCGTGGGGCACTACAACAATGAGTCCCGCGTGCTCGACGGCAGCCTGCGCACGACCTCCGCCGAGTACGACGTGCTCCAGTCGGGCCCCCGAGTCGTCGTGGTCGACGCCGACGGGTCGGCGATGTCGGCCGTGGATCCCGCGAAGGTCGTGCTGTCGGGCACCGCCGAGGTGCAGCCGGGAGCGCAGATCGCCCTCGGCTCCGACACCGTCTCGGTGCTCGACGCGGCCGGAGACCTGCGCACCGTGCAGTTCGCGGGTGTGAACGGCTTCAGCTTCGAGGGCAACGAGCCGATCGCCGAGCTCGGTGAGAACGCCACGGCGACCGTCGGCACCGATGGCACGATCTACGCGGCGTCCGCGGCGGGCGCCTCGCTCTACGCGTACGCGCCGATCGGCGACGGCACTGTCGCGCAGACCGCCGAGCGGAGCCTCGAGGGCATCGCCGAGGATCACGAACTCGCGATCACGTCGCTCGGGCAGACCCCGTTCGTCCTCGACCGGGAGACGAACGTGCTCTATGGCGGCGACGGATCGCAGACCGATCTTCCCGCCGATGCTCTGCTGCAGCGTCCGTCCAACTCCGCCGAGACCCTCACCGTCAGCACGCGCAGCGCGTTGCTCCGGGTGCAGCCCGGCGGTCCGACGACGACGATCGAGGCCGGCGCCGAGGGCACGCCCGCCGAACCGGTGTACGTCGGGGGCTGCGCTTACGGCGCCTGGTCGGGGTCGGGCGTCTTCGTCCGCGATTGCGCGAACGACGCCGACGACGTCGTGCAGGAGATCGAGGGCATCGATCCCGCCGCGAAACTGGAGTTCCGCGTGAACCGGGATGTCGTCGTGCTCAACGACGTGTTCGGCGGTGCCGCCTGGCTCGCGAGCGAGAACATGCAGCGGGTCGACAACTGGACCGACATCACCCCGCCCGAGGGCACCGGTGACGAGGAGCAGGAGACCACCGAGGAGACGGTGGAGACCGCCCTGCCCGAGCGCACGGACGAGAACACGCCGCCCATCGCCGTCGACGACTCGTTCGGTGTGCGGCCCGGGCGCACGACCGTGCTGCCCGTTCTCTTCAACGACACCGACGCCGACGGCGACGTGCTCGTCGCCGAGGCCACGAGCGATCCCGCGTTCGGTGAGATCTCGCAGATTCAGAACGGCGGCGCCCTCCAGATCGCCGTGCCCGACGACGCGTCGGGGTCGACGTCGTTCACCTACACCGCCGATGACGGCCGGGGCGGCGAGGCCTCGGCCACCGTCCGGCTCTCGGTGCGCGGTGACGACGAGAACTCCCCGCCCGTCCAGCAGCGCGTCACGCCGGTCACCGTCGAGGCCGGCGGCACGACGTCGTACAACGTGCTGAGCGAGTGGATCGACCCGGACGGCGACGACATCTTCCTCAAGTCGGTCCAGCCCGACGGCGGCGACGAGGCCGACTTCACGTCCGACGGTCAGATCACCTACCGCGCCATCGGCGCCGTGCAGGGCCGCAAGGACGTGCCCATCATCGTGTCCGACGGAACGGACGACGGCGCCGGGGTGCTCCGCATCGACGTCCGTCCTCCCGGTACGACGGTCCCCGTGACCAACGCCGATCACGTCGTGACCCGGGTCGGCCAGTCCGTCACCGTTTCGCCTCTCTCGAACGACACGAGCGCCGGCCGCGAGCCGCTGCGTCTGACGCGCGTCGACGAGGTCGAGGGTGCGACGATCCAGCCCGACTTCGCCGAGCAGACCTTCACCTTCACCTCCGACGCCGTGAACACCTACTACGTCGACTACCTCGTGTCGGCAGGCCCGAACAGCGTCCCCGGGCTCGTGCGGGTCGATGTTCTGCCGGCGGCGGACACCAATCTCCCGCCCGTCGCCGTGCGAGACGTCGCGCTGCTGCCGACCGGCGGCGACGTGCTCGTCAACGTCCTCGGCAACGACACCGACCCGGCCGGCGGCATCCTCGTCGTCCAGTCGGTGACGGCCGACCCCGACGGCGGCGTCACGGCAGCGGTGCTCGGCCACGAGACCGTCCGCATCACCGATCAGGGCTCGCTCAGCGAGCAGACCCGGGTGTCGTACACGATCTCCAACGGCGATCAGTCCGCCACGGGTGAGATCGTCGTCATCCCGATCCCCGCGCCCGACCGGCTGCGGCCACCGGTCGCGAACAACGACACGGCGGTCGTTCGTGTCGGCGACGTCGTCACGATCGACGTGCTCGCCAACGACACCCACCCCAACGGCGACACTCTGCACGTGTCTCCCGAGCTCGTGCCGCCGCTCGTCGACGAGGCCGACGGCCAGGTGTTTGTCTCGGAGGACAAGCTCCGGTTCCGCGCCGGCGACGAGCCCAAGACCGTCAACGCCACGTACGAAGCGGTCGACAGCTCGGGTCAGCGTGCCGGCGCGTACGTGACGATCCAGATCCTGCCGCGGCAGGATGACGCGAACGCCGCCCCGCGTCCCCGCGACCTCACCGCACGCACGCTCAGCGGATCGGAGGTCACGATCCCGGTGCCGCTCGACGGCATCGACGAGGACGGCGACTCGGTCGAATTGCTCGGCATCGCGAGCTCGCCCAGCAAGGGCCGCATCGTCGAGACCGGCTCCAACACGTTCGTCTACGAGGCGTTCGACACGAGCGTCGGCTCGGACTCGTTCACCTACCGAGTGCGTGACCGCCTCGGCAAGGAGGGGACCGCCCGCATCCAGGTCGGCATCGCCCCTCCCGAGACGACCAACCAGGCGCCGTACGCCGTGAAGGATGCCGTGATCATGCGGCCCGGGCGTCAGGTGGCGGTCTCGGTCCTCGAGAACGACTCCGATCCCGACGGCGACCAGTTCGGCTTCGCCGCCGACGCTCTCGAGGTGCCGGACGTCGACGGTCTCTCGGCCGAGGTGTCGGGCGAGCAGATCGTCATCACCGCGCCCGACGCGCCGATGAACACCAGCATCCAGTACACGATCGAGGACGCTCGCGGGCTGACCGCGACGGCCCCCGTGCAGATCACCGTCGACCCCGACGTGCCGCTGCAGCGCCCCATCGCCCGCGACGACCGCGTGCGCGCCGAGGACGTCGACGAGAACGGCGTGGCCGAGGTCGCGGTGCTCGACAACGACGACGACCCCGACGGCACGCGCAGCGCCTTGCGCGTGACGCTCGGCGCCGGCGGCGAGAACGCCACCGTGCGCCCGAACGGCACGGTGTCGGTGCCGCTGACCGACGAGCGCCAGCTCATCACCTACTTCATCACCGACGAGGACGAGCTCACCGCGGCTGCCTTCATCCACGTGCCCTCGCTCGCCGAGCTTCCGCCGAGCCTGATCTCGACCGAGGCGCTCGTCGTCCAGAGCGGTGAGACCGTCGACCTGCCGCTGTCGGAGTACGTGCGCGCCTCGGGCGGGCGCGACGTCGTCATCACCGAGGCCGAGAAGGTCACGGCGGCCCATTCGAACGGTGCATCCCTCGTCAAGGACGAGCGGACTCTCCAGTACACCTCCGCCGCCGACTACTTCGGTCAGGACGCCCTGACCTTCGAGGTCACCGACGGCTCGGGGCCCGACGATCCCGAGGGCCGCAAGGCGACCCTGATGATCCCCATCACCGTCACGCCTCCCGACAACCGGCCGCCGAGCATGATCGGCGCGCAGATGGAGGTCGCGCAGGGCGAGGACGCCCGGACCCTCGATCTCGCCGCGCTGGCGACCGACCCCGATCCGGGCGACGCCGAGAAGCTGCGATTCGCGGTCGTCGGCAGTGCGCCCGACGGGCTCACGGCGCGCGTCGACGGGTCCGTGCTGTCGGTCGAGGCGAGCACCGACGTCGCCAAGGGGACGTCGCTCCCCGTGCAGGTGAGCGTCACCGACGGCGAGTCCGACCCGGTGACGGCGACGATCACGGTCACTGTGACCGCCTCGACGCGCCCCCTCGCCACGGCGAACGCCGACGTCATCGAGCAGGCCGACCAGGGCGAGACCATCTCGGTTGCCGTGCTCGACAACGACGTGAACCCCTTCCCCGGCACGCCGCTGAAAGTGGTCGGCGCGTTCACCGAGACCTCGGGAGCCTCGGCGACCGTCGCCGGCGACCGCGTCGAGGTCACCAGCCGCGCCGACTTCGTGGGAACCCTCGTCGTGCGCTACCGGATTCAGGATGCGACCGGCGACCCCGACCGCGAGGTCGAGGGCCAGATCCGCATCACGGTGCAGGGTCGTCCGGATGCTCCCGGCAAGCCGACAGTGACGAGCGTCGAGAGCCGCACGGTCGTGATGTCGTGGTCGCCGCCCGTCGACAACGGCGCCTCGATCACGGGCTACACCGTCCGCTCGACCGCCGGCTCGTACACCCGCGAATGCCGTTCGACGACGTGCACGCTCGACGGACTGACGAACAACGTCGAGTACAACTTCGTCGTCACCGCGACCAACCGCGTCGGCGAGTCCGACCCGTCGCTGCCGTCCGAGACCGCGCGTCCCGACCAGAGGCCCGACACCCCGAACCCGCCGAGCCTCGCCTTCGGCGATCGCAGTCTGGACGTGTCGTGGACGGTCCCTCGCACGGAGGGCTCGCCCGTCGAGAGCTACAGCCTGCAGATCTCGCCGGCACCGCCCTCCGGTGTCGCCGAGAAGACCGGCGTGACCGGAACCCGGATCACGTGGGACGGCCTGCAGAACGGTGTGCAGTACCAGGTGCGCGTCCGCGCCCACAACCGCGCGCCCGAGCCGTCGAGCTGGAGCGTCTGGTCGCAGGCGATGGTGCCCGCAGGCAAGCCGGATGCTCCCGGCGCACCGTCGACGCAGCGCCTCAACCCGGTGGGCAACCGCTCGCAGATGCAGGTGAGCTGGAACCAGCCGGCGAACAACGGCGACGCGATCGCGGGGTACCAGCTGCAAGTCCGCCGCGGCGGCGCGACCGTCGACACCATCAGCGTGCCCGCCGGCCAGACGAGCCAGGCGGTTGAGGTCGACACCTCGACGACCGACTACACCTTCGTCGTCCGCGCCCAGAACAAGGCGGGCTGGGGCGAATGGAGCGCGGCATCCGCACCTCGACGCGCCTTCACACCTCCCGGTGCCCCGACCGGAATCAGCGCGAGCGAAGGCGACAACCGCGTCACCGTGTCGTGGACGGCCGGGCCGCTCAACGGCGCGAACCCGGGTGAGGTCAGCTACCAGTACTCCGTCAACAACGGCGGCTGGCGCAACGACTGGATCGGCGGCGGCAACGGCGGATCGGGCACGATCGGCAACGGTCAGGTCAACAACAACGGCACCTACACCGTGCGCGTTCGCGCCGTGGCCACCGCCGACGGATCGCGGTACGAGGGCGAGCCCTCGGCGGCCTCCAACCAGGTCGCACCCTACGGCCAGATCGGCAACCCGTCGGCGAACGCCAGCCGCGACGGCAACCGCGTCACGCTGTCGTGGTCGTCGCCCGCACGCAACGGACGCGACATCACGACGGAGATCAGCGTGAACGGCGGCGGCTGGCAGCGTGTCGACGCGAGCGGGTCGCGCCAGCAGGGCGACGTCGGCTACAGCAGCACGCAGACCATCCGGGTGCGCGTGAGCGCCGCCGGCAGCGAGGCACGCGAGGCCTCGGCGAGCGTGACGACACCCAACCCGCCGCCCCCGCCGCAGCCACGCGCGTCGGTCGAGAAGGGCTCACCGGTCGGCGGCTGCGTCAACGGCTGCTTCCACCTGAAGGTGAACACGCAGGACTTCCCCGCGGGCAACTACCGCATCGACTGCTACGACGGCAACCGGAAGTTCAACACCTACCCGTCGTCGTACGACGTACCGGCCAACGGCTCGATCCAGCTCGACTGCTGGATCGGCGCCGACGGCCGCGACATCTCCGCCGAGATCATCGGCTGGGGTCGAACCAGTACGACGCGCTGGTAGCGCCCGCATCCGCCCCCGGCATCCACTCATCACCAGGAACGAGAACGAACGAATGAGCATGACACCCGAGCAGGCAGCGTGGTTCCGCGACACCTTCGCGCGCCTGATCGACAACGTCGACGCCGCCCTCCTCGGCAAGCGCGAGGTCGTCGCCCTCGTGCTGTCGGCGATGATCGCCGAGGGGCACGTGCTGCTGGAGGATGCACCGGGTACGGGCAAGACGAGTCTGGCCAAGGCGATCGCGGCGAGTGTGCAGGGCACCTCGACGCGCATCCAGTTCACGCCCGACCTGCTGCCCTCCGACGTCACCGGTGTGACGATCTACGACCAGGCGAACAAGCGCTTCGAGTTCCACCGCGGACCCGTCTTCGCCTCGATCGTCCTGGCCGACGAGATCAACCGTGCCTCGCCGAAGACCCAGTCGGCGCTGCTCGAGGTGATGGAGGAGTCGCGGGTGACCGTCGACGGCGTCGCGCACGAGGTCGGGCGCCCGTTCCTCGTCATCGCGACGCAGAACCCGATCGAGCAGGCGGGTACGTACAAGCTGCCGGAGGCCCAGCTCGACCGCTTCATGATCAAGACGTCGATCGGCTACCCGACCCTGGCGGTCTCGGAGCGCATCCTCGTCGGCGCCGTCGACCGCAACCCGTCGGCCAGCCTCAAGCCTGTCATCACCACGCGCGCAGTGGGCGAGATGGCCGACCTCGCCGCGACCGTCCACATCGACCCGGTCGTCGCACGGTACGCCGCGCAGATCGTCGAGGCCACGCGCGAAGCGTCGGCGACGCGCCTCGGCGTCTCGGTGCGCGGCGCCATCGCGATGATCCGTATCGCCAAGGTGTACGCGGCCGCGCAGGGGCGCCACTACGTCGTGCCCGACGACATCAAGCTGCTCGCGCTGCCGGTGTGGGCCCACCGTCTCGTGCTCGACCCCGAGGCGGAGTTCACCGGCACGACCGCCGAGACCGTCATGAACAACGCCCTCGCCGACGTCGAGGCCCCCCTCGCGCGGGCGGACGCTTGATGGCCACACCCCCTGCCGCCTCGACCCCGACGCGCCGACCGCGCCGGGGCCGAGGCGCTGGCAGCGGTGAGAGCGCGGCCGACCTCACGTCGGGTGGCGCCGCGGACTCCCGCACCGTCGGCGACACGACCCGAGACGCCGACGCGACCCTGCGGGTGGGCACGACGACCCTGTCGGCCGACGCCGCCCCCGTCAACGCGGAGACGCCGTCGCGGCTGGTCCTCTGGCTGGAGCGTCTCGAGTCGTGGTGGGCGGTCGCGCGGCGCGGTATCCGTCTGGTCACCCGCACCGTCCGCCCGCTGGGCTGGGTGCTGCTGTTCGCGACCGTGCTGCTGTGGGTCGTCGCACTCAGCTTCGGCTGGCAGGAGATGGTCATCGCCGCCGTCATCCTCACCGCCATCGTCGTCATCAGCGTGCCGTTCCTCTTCGGCGGCACGGCGTACGACGTCGACCTCGATCTCACGCGCACCCACGTGGTCGTGGGCGAGCGCGCGATCGGTGGACTGACCCTCGTCAACGGCACGTCGCGCTCGATCCTGCCGTCGCGGGTCGTCCTGCCCGTCGGGTCGGGGCGCGGCGAGTTCGACGTGCCGCGGCTCGCGCCCCAGGCCGCCCACGAAGAGCTGTTCGCGATCCCCACCACCGCCCGCGGGGTGCTCGCGGTCGGCCCGGTCAGCGTGCTCCGCGGCGACCCGCTCGGACTCTTCGAGCGCAGCAGCGACCGCCGCCAAGCCGTCGACCTCTACGTGCACCCGCGCACCGTCCCCCTCGAGGGGCTCTCGCTCGGGCGCCTGCGCGACCTCGAAGGGCTGCCCTCGACGCAGCTGGCTCCCGACGACGTGTCGTTCCACGCCTTGCGCGAGTACCAGCCCGGTGACGACCTGCGTCACGTGCACTGGAAGTCCACCGCACGCGTCGGCAATCTGATGATGCGTCAGTACGAAGAAACGCGCCGGTCGCACTTCGTGCTGGGCCTCTCGACGTACGCGGGCGACTACGCCGACCCCGACGAGTTCGAGCTCGCGATCTCCGCGGCCGGCTCGATCGGACTGCGCGCGCTGCGTGATTCCCGCATGCTCGAGGCGCGCACGCAGCGCGGTCCGCTTCGCACGGAGGGGCCGCGTCGCCTGCTCGACAACCTGTCGGCTCTCGAGCATTCGCGTCAGCGTGACGGGGGCATCGTGGCCCTCGCCGGGACGATCGCGATGAACTCCCACGGCATCGCCATCGTCGTCCTCTTCTGCGGCTCGGGTGCCGACCCCGCCGAGCTCAAGCTCGCCTGCTCGCGACTGCCTCAGGGCGTCCGGGTTCTCGCCGTCGTCGCCGACCGCTCGGCCGACGTGCCGCTGCTGCGTCGCGTCGGCGACGCCGATGTCATCTCCATCAGCGCGCTCGACCAGCTCGCGCCCGCGATGCGGAAGGTGCTCTCGTGATGTCGCCCGTCCGCCGCCGGCTCGTGCTCGACCTCGTCGCCGTCGCGCTGCTGCTGTCCGTGGCGATCGTCGGCTTCGGGCCGACGTTCGACGGGGGCGCGTACCTCGTCGCGGGATTCGGCGCGCTGGTCATCGGCGTCGGCATCGCCTGGCTGTGTGCGCGACGCCGCTGGGGCGTGCTGCCCACGGCGGGCCTGACCGTCGCGGCCTACTTCATCTTCGGCGGGGCTCTCGCGCTGCCGCACACCGCGCTGTTCGGCGTCATCCCGACCCTCGATACGTGGACGCAGCTCGCCCTCGGCTCGGTGCAGTCGTGGAAGCGCCTGCTCACGACGGTGGCTCCCGTGGCGCCGTACGACGGGCACCTGATCGTTCCGTTCCTGCTCACTCTCGTCGCGACCGTCCTCACGGCCTCTCTCGCGCTGCGCCTGCGCCAGGCGGCGTGGGCCCTGATCCCCGTGACCGCGTTCCTGGTCGCGCAGATCCTGCTCGGGATGACCGAACCCGCCGTCCCGGTCCTCCAGGGCGTCGTCTTCGCCGTGGTCGCCTCGGTGTGGCTCGCGCTGCGGCAGGCCTGGGACCCCGACAACGCCGCCGTCCGCATCGAGCCGACGGCGACCTCGGATGCCGCGACCCTCCGGCACACGCGCCTGCGTCGCCTGATCTCGGGAACCGCCGTCGTCGCCGTCGCCGTGGGTGCCGGCGTCGCGACCGCCGCCGTGGCGAGTCCGCCGTCGACGCGGTACGTGCTGCGCGACATCGTCATCCCGCCCTTCGACGTCAAGCAGTACCCGAGCCCGCTGCAGGGCTTCCGCGGTCTCGTGCGCGATGACGCGGACACGCCGCTGTTCACGGTGCAGGGTCTTCCCGACGACGGCCGTATCCGCCTGGCGACGATGGACGCCTACAACGGCATCGTCTTCAACGTCTCGGACGAGGGCGCCGGATCGTCGAGCTCGTTCACGCCGCTCCGCTCGAACATGTCGCCCGACGCCGAGGGCGTGCCCGGTCAGCTGCAGTTCGAGATCGACGAGCTGCGCGGCGTGTGGCTGCCCGACGCCGGTGCCGTGCGGTCGATCGAGTTCGAGGGCGAACGCGCCGACGAACTGCGCCGCACCGCCCACTACAACGACGCCACGGGGACGGCGGCCGTCACCGCGGGGCTCGCTCCGGGCACGACCTACACGGTCGACACGGTGTTCCCCGTGCTGCCGACGGACGAGGCGCTCGCCGACGTCGCGTTCGCGCCCGTGAAGATGCCGAAGCAGGAGGGCATCCCCGACGGGCTGTCGCAGATCGCCACGGATGCCGTCGGCGACGCGGATACGCCGATCAAGCAGGTCCGCGCGCTGACGGACTGGCTCTCGACCGACGGCTACTTCAGTCACGGGCTCGAAGACGACCCGTACTCGCCCTCCGGTCACGGCGCAGCGCGCATCACCAGCTTCTTCGGCGGCGACGAGATCATCGGCGACGACGAGCAGTACGCCGTCGCGATGGCCCTGCTGTCGGCTCAGCTGGGCATTCCGGCGCGCGTCGTCATGGGGTGGCACCCCGACGAGGGCGACACCGCCGGGGAGTTCACCGCGACCGGCGACAACGTCCACGCGTGGGTCGAGGTCGCGTTCGAGGGGTACGGGTGGATCCCCTTCGACCCGACGCCCGACGAGGACAACGAGCCGAACGAGCAGACGACGACTCCGCGGGCCAACCCCAAGCCGCAGGTGCTGCAGCCGCCGCCTCCCGCCCAGGAGCCGGCCGAGCTGCCGCCCGCGATCGCCAACGATCGTGACCAGGAGGAGGAGGACGACCCCGGCTTCGACTGGATCGGCGCGATCCTCGCCCCGGTCGGCATCGGCATCGGCGTCCTGGCGATCATCTTCGCGCCGTTCGTGATCATGGGCGCCGTCAAGACCGCCCGACGCACGAAGCGGCGAAACGCCGACAAGCCCGCCGACCGCATCTCCGGCGGCTGGGACGAGCTGATCGACCGTGCGATCGACCTCAATGCGCCGGTCGCCTCGGGTGCGACGCGCACCGAGAGCGCGCGCGTCGTCGCCGCCACCATGGACCAACCCGACGTGACCGCCCTCGCGACGTCGGCCGATGCGCGCGTGTTCGGACCGGGCGAGCCCTCCGCCGGAGACGTCGACGCCTTCTGGCGCGAGGTCGACGCGATCGTCGTCGGCATGAGCGGTCGCGTGTCGGTGTGGCGCCGGCTGCGCGCTCGCCTCAGCCTGCGGTCGTTGCTGCGGGGCCGGACACGGCGCGCCCGGGGAGGCAGCGCATGAGCGCGATGATCTTCGACACCGAGCCGCTCGCGGGGGTTCCCGACATCCGGAGCGGCGCGCGTGCGCTGCTGACGTGGGATGACGGCACCCGCACCGCCGTGTACGGCCGAACGGTCTTCGGCCGCGACCCTCATCGCGGCACCGGGGCCGATGCGATCGTGCTCCGCGACGAGACGCTGACGTTGTCGCGAACCCACTTCGAACTCGTTCCCCTCGAGCCCGGCGGTCTCGCCGTCATCGATCGCGCGTCGACGAACGGGGTGGTCGTCACCCGCGGAAGCGACGGCGTTCCCGTGGTGCCGGGCACGCAGACGGTGCTCCGCAGCGGTGACCGGCTCGACCTCGGTGATCGGTGGCTCGTCGTCCAGGTCGTGCGGTGACTCCCATGTCGGTACGGGTCGGACACGGTGCCGCGACGCACGCCGGGCTGCGGGGGCGCGCGAACGAGGACTCCTACCTCGCGGCAGCGCCCGTCTTCGTCGTCGCCGACGGCATGGGCGGGCACGAGGCCGGTGCGCGCGCGAGCGCGGCTGCGGTGGCCGAGTTCGAGCCTCTGGTGGGCGTCGCCGTGGTGACGAACCAGGACGTGCGGGCGGCCATCGAGCGGGCGCGGGCGAACATCGACGCCCTCGCCACCGGCCAGCGCGCGGCCGGGACGACCTTGACCGGGGTCGTGCTGACCCGTGTCGGAGACGCCGGCTACTGGCTGACGCTGAACATCGGCGACTCGCGCACGTACCGGTGGGCGCGCGGCCGCCTCGAGCAGATCAGCGTCGACCACTCCGTCGTTCAGGAACTGGTCGACTCGGGGCAGATGGACGCCGAAACCGCCGCGCGCCACGCACGGCGCAACGAGATCACCCGAGCGCTCGGGGCCGGCAGCGTCGGGCAGGCGGATTTCTGGATGCTGCCCGCGGAGAGCGGCGACCGCATCCTCGTCTGTTCGGACGGTCTGTCGACCGAGCTGGACGACGAGCGGATCGCCCGTATCCTCGACGAGGAGACGGAACCGCAGGATGCCGCGCAGCGACTGGTCCACGAAGCGTTGCTGCACGGTGGTCGCGACAACGTCACGGTCATCGTCATCGACGCGCTGGGCGACGGCGGTGACGATGTGTACGACACCGTGCCGTCCGCTCAGCCGGATGACGCAGACATAGACACCCGGCCGCGCGCAGCGGCCGCAGGGGGGAGAGCCTGATGGTCGAGGTCCGCTACGTTCCGGCGACGGGCGCGGAGCACTGGCGCGTCGCACTCGCGCCCGCGGCGGCCGTCGCCCTGCCCGCGAACGTGTCGATCCCGACGGTCGAGGCCGTGTGGCGCCGACTCGCGGAACGTGGCATCGGTGCCGTCATCGAGGCCCTCACCGGCGCGTTCGGCACCTCGCTGGCGGCTATCCCCGACTTCATCCTGGCCATCGTCGAGGGCGACGGGCTCCGCGTCGCGGTGCGCGGGCCGGTCGAGCTCGTCGTCGAGACCGAGTCCGGGCCGCTGTCCGTCTCGGGCCAGGGAGTCTCGACGTGGGTCGAACGTCACATCCCGGGTGTCCGGCGCGCGTCGGCTCTCTTCGCCGAGGCGGCCGACGAGGCCGCGTCGCTGCCCTTCGTCGAGGGCGTCGTCGCGGCAGACTCCGTCACCGTCGACCTGACGGATGCCCGGCCGGGCGTCCGCTCCGCGAGCCCCTTCGTCGCAGCGCCGACCGCGCCGGCGCCGCCCGCGGTAGAGCCCCCCGCGTCCGCGTCGCCTCCGGTGTCCACGCCGGCATCCGCCGTCGAGCCGCAGCCCGAGCCGCCTATCGTCGCCGAGCCCGAGCCAGAGCCCGAGGCCGAGCCCGAGGCCGAGGCAGGGCCGGTGGACGATGACATCCCGTTCGACGAGTCGCCCGGGGCACAGACGTTCGTCCCGCTCGGCGACACGGCCGCCGCCGACGAGCACGCGATGATCTGGGGAGAGACGGTGGTCCGGCCGACGCTGCCCTCCGAGCAGCCCGACGCGGCCGACGCGCCCCTTCCCGCCGATGACGCCACCGTCGTGTCCTCTCCCGCCGGCCCTGCCGGCGACCACGACGGCGAGACCGTCGCCGTCGCCGACATCCGCGGCGCGCGACGGGGCGAGCCGGCGGTCTACGAGTCGACCGAGATCGTCCCGGCTCGTCGCCTCGCGCGGGGCCGCATCCGTGTCTCGGACGGGCAGGTCGTCGAGCTCGACAACACCGTCATCGTCGGACGGCGCCCGCGGTCGTCGCGATCCACGGGCGACATGCTCCCCACGCTCGTCGCCGTCGAGAGCCCCGAGCAGGACATCTCGCGCAATCACGTGGAGATCCGGGCGGAGGGCGAGCACGTTCTCGTGGTCGACCTCGACACGACGAACGGATCGGTGCTGCTGCGCGGCGGCAACGACCCGGTGCGGCTGCATCCGAACGAGCCGACGATGGTCGTCTCGGGTGACGTGCTCGACATCGGTGACGGCGTCACGATCGCCTTCGAGGATCTGCCGTGAGCGCGAAGCGGCCCCCGGCGCCGCCGCCCGAGCTGCCCGGGTTCACCTACCTCGAGCTGCTCGGTTCGGGCGGCTTCGCCGACGTCTACCTGTACGAGCAGCACCTGCCTCGGCGCAAGGTCGCGGTGAAGGTGCTGCTGCCGGAGCGGATGGCGGGCGGCTCGGTCGAGCAGTTCACCGCCGAGGCGAACGTCATGGCGATGCTGTCGACGCATCCCGCGATCGTGACGATCTACCAGGCCGGTCTCGCCGACGACCAGCGGCCGTATCTCGTGATGGAGAACTGCCCGCGGCCGAACCTGCAGGTGCGCTACCGCACCGCGGCGTTCTCGGTGGCCGAGGCGCTGCGCGTGGGCATCCAGGTCGCGGCGGCGGTCGAGACGGCGCACCGTGCCGGCATCCTGCATCGCGACATCAAGCCGGCCAACATCCTCGTGACGGAGTACAACCGCCCCGCGCTGACCGACTTCGGCATCGCGACGACGACCGACAGCGCCGATGAGACCGCGGGCATGTCGATCCCCTGGTCGCCGCCCGAGGCGTTCGGCGAGGGCACGGACTCGGGCGTGCGCTCGGACGTCTACGCGCTCGGCGCCACGATCTACACGCTGCTGGCGGGCCGTTCGCCCTTCGAGCAGCCCGGCGGACGCAACGGCGCCGCCGATCTCATCCAGCGCATCGAGACCGCACCGCTCGAACCGCTCGAGCGCGCCGACGTGCCGCCGTCGCTGCAGCAGGCGCTCGCTCGTGCGATGGCGAAGAGTCCCGCGGCGCGCTTCGACAGCGCGGTGGCGTTCGCCCGTGCGCTGCAGCGCGTTCAGATCGAGCTCGCCCATTCGGTGACGCCGATCGACATCCTCGACGATTCCCCCGATGCCGAGGAAGAAGAGGATGCCGACGGCGAGCTGACTCGCGTTCGCGGCATCGTGAGCATCGAGCCGACGACGGCGCCTCCCGCCGGGTCCACGCGACGCAAGGACGGGGCGGCCGCGACGTCGCCGTTCGCGCCGGCCGCCTCGGGATCGCCGTTCGCGCCGGCGGCCCCTGACGAGACCGTGCTGCGCCCCTCTGCGCGTGCCGGGCAGGACGCCACCGTCCGCCGTCCCCGCACGGTCGAGCCGGCCGCCGATCACACGGTGCAGCGCGGGGCGACGGCGTCCGCGGCGGCCGCGAGCGTGACGAGCCCGGACGCCGTCGCGGCCGCGCCGGGGGAGGGAACCCCCGCCGGGACGGCCGAGGATGTCGCACCGGGGCGCTCGCGCTCCTGGCTGTGGATCGCCCTCGGCGGCGTCGCCGCGGCGCTGGTCGTCGCCCTCGTGGTGGTGGCGAGCATGCTTCAGCCGTCCGCCCCTGCCGAGCCGCAGGCGAGCGAGTCGCCCTCCAGCGCTCCGCAGGATCCGCTCGCCGGTTTCGTGCCGCGTGTGGGCGACCTCGCGGGTGCTGCGGCGGGTGCCGACGTCACGTTCACGTGGACCAACCCGAACCCCGCCGAGGGCGACTCGTACCTCTGGTACCCGGTCACGCTCGACGGCGCGAGCGCACCGCAGCGCGTCGAGGACGAGACCGTCACCGTGCCGGCCGACCCGTCGGGCCGGACCTGCATCGAGGTGCAGCTCGTGCGCGCGAACGGCGGAGCGGGCGAGGCCGTGCGGGGATGCACGCCCTGACGCCGCGTCAGCCGCGGCCGGGCTTGTCCTGATCGCGCTTGCTCTCCCGCTCCTCGGCCTTCTTCTGCTCGTCGGCGGCCTTCTTCGCCTCCTGCTCGGCCTTCTTCGCCTCCTGCTCGGCCTTCTTCGCCGCTTCCTCGGCGGCCTTCCGGTCGGCCTCCGACCCCGGTCCCGGGCCGGTGGTGTCCTCCACCGGCGCGGCGGGCTGCTCACCGGACTGGTCCGATTGATCGGTCACGACGGTGGCGGGCTCGGTGTCCTCGGTGGGCGCCGGCTCCGGGACGGGAGACTCCTCGGTGTCGGCGGGAGTGGTCGGCGGGGTCTCGGGCGCCGCGCCCGCGAGCCCGAGGCCTGTGATCGCGGCCGCCGCGAGAGCGGCTGCGGCGAGCCCGCCGATGAGGCCGAGCCGCGCTCGCGAGGGGCGACGACGCGCTGACGGGGCCGGATCGGCTGCAGCGTCGGGAAGGATCCGCGTCGGGCTGGTCCCAGCCGTGACAGCCGTCGCCGGGACCGTAGCCGCCGCGACCGCGGCAGGGACGACGGGACGCGCCGGCGTCGCGGGTGCGCGGGCCAGATCGGACGCCGCCACGAAGACCTCGGCCGCGCTGGGGCGGTCCTCCGGCCGCATAGCGGTCATGCGGCGCAGCAGGGCGACCCACGCGGGGTCGAGCGTGTCGGGAATCTCGGGTGCGACGGTGAGCCGTGCGAGTGCTTCGCCGAATCCCTCGGCGCGCGGAAAAGCGCGCTGGCCGGTCAGCGCTTCGAGCATGACCAGGCCGAGCGCGTAGATGTCGGCGGGCGGAGCGGGCGGCGCCCCGGTGAGCTGTTCCGGGGAGAGGTATGCGGCCGTTCCGATGACCGTTCCCGGCTGGGTGAGCCGAGCGGCATCCACGAGAACCGAGATCCCGAAGTCGGCGAGCTTCGCGCCCGATCGGCTGCCGAGGGGCGGCACCGGCGCCAAGAGGACGTTCGACGGCTTGATGTCGCGGTGCACGATGCCCGCGTCGTGCACGACGTGGAGCGCCTCGGCGAGGTCGGCCGCGAGAGCCGCCGCGTCACCGGCCGGGAGAGGCCCCTCGGCGATGCGCGCGGCGAGGGTCGGGCCCTCGACGAACTCCATGACGAGGTACTCGGCCCGCCCCGGCGCCAGCTGCGCGTCGTAGAGCGTCACGAGAGCGGGGTGGTTGAGCGAGGCGAGCACGGTCATCTCGCCGCGCGCGCGGGACGAGGTGCTCGCTCCCTCCATCTCGGGTCGCAGCAGCTTGATCGCCACGGTGCGTCCGAGGAGGACATCCTCGGCCCGGTGGACCCGGGCCATGCCGCCGTGGCCGACGCATTCGCCCAGCAGGTATCGACCGTCGAGCATCGCCTCCGTGGGCGGAGGTTCGTTCGTGACCATGGCGTCTCCCTGCGACCGCATCCCCGGGTCGGATCGGCCACGCTCAACGGTAGAGTCCGTCCGGCCGCATGCCAGGGTCTTGACACCGGACGGCGGAGCGGAGTGGGTGGTTGCGCTGAGACGGCGGCGATCGACCCGGGGGGACTAGGGCACAGGCAGTCGGGGTGTCCGCCGTGGGCCTGCTTACCAGGGGCGCCCCGGGCGCCTTCGCGATGCCCGTTCTGACCGGCTTCGCGGTCCGGCTGTACCGGTGTGCGGGTCAGACGTGGTGAGCGGGGTGCTGTCGTTCGAGTGCGGAGCCTTCGACATCGACGTTGGGGAGGATGCGGTCGAGCCAGCCCGGGAGCCACCACGCGGCGCCGCCGAGCACGTGCATGACTGCCGGCATCAACAGCATCCGCACGACGAAGGCGTCGAACAGGACGCCGAGCGCGAGGCCGAGCCCGAAGGACTTGATGATCACGGCCTCCGAGGTGATGAAGCCGGAGAAGACCGAGATCATGATCACGGCTGCCGCGATGACCACGGTGCGCCCGGCCCGGAAGCCCTGTGCCACGGCGAGACGCGGCGCGGCGCCGTGCGCCCATGCCTCGCGCATCCCCGTCGTGAGGAAGAGCTGGTAGTCCATTGCGAGGCCGAACAGGATGCCGACGAGGATCACGGGCAGGAAGCTCAGGATCGGGCCCGGGTTGTGGACCCCGAAGAGACCGCCGAGCCATCCCCACTGGAACACGGCCGTGACGGCGCCGTAGGTCGCGAGCAGGGACAGCACGAAGCCGAGCGTCGCGACCAAGGGCACCAGGAGCGACCGGAAGACCATCACCATGATGAGGAACGACAGGCCGACGACGACGACGAGGTAGACCGGCAGGACGTCGGCGAGTCCCTCGGAGATGTCGATGTTGATGGCCGCGGCACCGGCCACGCCGAGATCGATGTCGCCGTTGATGGGTGGCAGAGCCCGCAGATCTCGGACCAGCTGCTCCGTGGACACCGCGTTCGGTCCCTCGGCCGGGATGACCTGGAAGGCGGCCAGTGTGCGGTCCTCAGACACGGCGACCGGGGCCACCGCGACGACGTCGTCCTGCGCGAACAGCACGCGTGCGACGTCGAGCTGCAGGCCGGGGCCGTCGTCGGCGGTCGTGCCCTCGGGCAGTGCCGCCGTGATCAGCAGGGGGGCGTTCGCCCCCTCGCCGAACGCCTCCTCCGTCCACGTGAACGCCTGGTACCCCGTGGAGTCCGCCGCCTCGGAGCCGCCGTCGGGCAGGCCCAGGCGCATCGACATGGCGGGGATCGCGATGACCAGGAGCGCCACGGTCGCGATGAGGATCGTGGCGACGGCTCGCACGGTGGACATCGGACGCACGACGCGTGCGGCGGTCGTCGCCGCCGAGTCCGCGCGGTGGCGGTCGCCCTCCGCGGTCGCGTCGGGCGCGGCGAGCCGGGCGCGGGCCCGACGGCCGAGCACACGCATGCCGGCCAGGCCCAGGAGCGCGGGCGTGAGGGACACCGCGATGAGGACGGCGACGAGGACGCTCACCGCCCCCGCGGTGCCCATCAGTCCGAGGAACGGGATGCCGGTGATGTTCAGAGCGAGGAGCGCCACGATCACGGTCGAACCTGCGAAGACGACGGCGTTGCCCGCCGTGCCGTTCGCCAGGCCGATGGACTCCGTCACGTCGGCTCCGTCGAGCAGCTGACGGCGGTGGCGGTAGAGGATGAAGAGGGCGTAGTCGATGCCGACCGCGAGCCCGAGCATCACTCCCAGGAACGGGGTGACGGAGGCCATCTGGATCACTCCGGAGAACGACAGCGTCGCCATGGCGCCGATCGCCACGCCGATGACGGCGGTGATGATCGGGAAGGATGCGGCGAGCAGCGAGCCGAGGACGACGATGAGGACGATGCCGGCGACGGCAACACCCACGACCTCGCCGACCCCGAAGATTTCGGGGATGCCCTGCGAGATCTCCGTGTTGAAGGCGACGTCGGTGCCGGTCACCGGCTCGCTGAAGTGGGCGACGACGGCCTGCTTCGACTCCTCCGGCAGTTCGAGGCGCGGTTTGTCGAACGACACGTTGACGATCGCGGTGCTCCCGTCCTCCGACACCAGGCGGATGGCGTCAGCGAACGACAGCAGCTCGGCGCCGTCCTCGAGCTGCGCCTCCTGCGCCGAGATCTGATCAAGTCCGTCGGTCAGCTGAGCCTGCTGCTCCTGCAGCGCCGATCGCTGCTGATCGAGCTGCGCCTGCTGAGCGTCGAGCGCGGCGAGCTGAGCGGTCTTCTGCGCTTCCGGCAACGGAGCCGATTCGAGCTGACTGCGCGCGCCGTTGAGCTGCTGCTGTCCGGCGGCGAGCTGGGCCGCGCCGGCATCGAGCTGCTGCTGGCCTGACTCGGCCTGTGCGCGCGCATCCGCGAGCTGCTGACGGCCCTCGCTGAGCTGCTGGCGCTGCTGCTCCAGCTGCTCCTGCGTCGCGAACGGATCGGTGGCCTGCGCGACGTCGGGGAGGGTGCCGGCGGATTCGACGAGAGCGGTGATCTCCGACTTCTGCGCATCCGAGAGGGCCGCGCCGTCGTCGGTGCGGAACACCACGGTTCCCGCTGCGCCCGCGAAGTCGGGCAGCTCGTCCTGGAGGTCGGCGATGACGTCTCCCGACGCCGTTCCGGGGATGTCGAAGCTCGAGCTCAGGCCCTTGAACCCGATGAGGAAGCCGCCGGCCACGATGCCGGCGATCACCAGCCACGCGACGACGACGGTCCAGGCCCGTCGCGCCGCGAACGTACCCAGACGGTGCAGCAGTTCGGCCATGCGGTGTTCCTTCCCTGCGGTGCGCGCAGAGGAGCACCGTCGGCTCCGACCAGTGCCAAGAAGATAACACGGACCGTCTCGTCTTCCGTTCCGATGGTCGAGAATAGGGGGCATGGTTCCTACACGCAGCGGTCCGGTTCGCAGTGAGGCCGCTCGTCTGGCCATCCTCGAAGCGGCGGGCGAGCTCTTCGCCGAGCGCGGCTACGAGCACCTCACGATGGAGGGGATCGCGCGGCGTGCGGGCGTGGGCAAGCAGACGATCTACCGATGGTGGCCCCACAAGGGCGACGTCATCGCCGAGGCGCTCCTCGAGGGGCGGCTGCTCGAGCGTCATCGTGACGTGCCGAACACCGGTGACGCGCGGGCGGATCTCGCGAGCTGGCTCACCGACCTGTTCGCCCTGCGTGCGAGCCCCGACGGCGAGGGGCTGCTGCGATCCCTCGTCGCAGCCGCGACCGGCAGCGCCGAGACGGGACGTCGGCTGCGCGCGGAGGTCCTCGCCGCCCCGCTGATAACACGACTGTCCGAGGCGCTGGGCGGGACGACGGGGAAGCCCCTCGAGGCCGCAGCCGATGCGCTGCTCGGCGCCGTCATCCTGCGCGCACTGAGCCGCGAGGAGTTCGAGCTCGACGACATGCTGTGCCTGGTGGACGTCATCGTCGGTCGCGCCGACCGAGACGAGGCGCCGAGCGTCTGACCGGCCTCAGGCCTGGCGCGAGCCGAGCACCTTCACGATGACGGAGCGGCGGCGCAGCTCGGCGATCGTCCGGGTCTCCTCGTCGGCGTCGCGGCCGAGCGCGTGCACGTCCGAGACCACGACGACGTCACCCGCCGTCAGGTGACCGAACAGTCGCGACAGGCGCTCCTGCCAGCTCTCGCCCGTCTCGGGGGCCGGATGCCGGAAGCCCTCGATCGGGACGCCGAACTGGGCGAGCGCATCGCGCTGAGCCACGATGCTCGGCATGTCGTCGCGCGAGACGACGAGGCCGACGAGGCGAGCTCCCGCGGGGCGGGCGGCCCACCACTCCGGACTCGGCTGCAGGGCCGCGAAGCTGTCGGGCAGCTCGTCGACGGGGGAATCGGGCAGCGCGATCGTACGCGTCTCGGCGTAGTCCGCCGCCGGGCGCGTGGTCCGGTCGTCGTCGGTCGGGGTGCTCACCCTCTCATTGTCGCTGACGCGAGAACCGTTTTCACCACGAGTTCGCGTCAGACGTCGTTCTGACGCATCTCGAGGCTCACCTGCTGCGCGTCGAGCCGACGCTGCGACTCGCGCAGCACCTCGGACGAGAACGCGCCCTCTCGCGACAGCTCGAGCAGTCGCGAGCGCATCGCGCCGATGAGCAGCAGCTGCAGCTCGCGGGCGAGGGCACCGGCATCCTCACCGGCCGCGTGCTCGAGTCGGCGGCGCGCGATCGTCAGGGTGCGGGCATCCCATCTGCCGCCCTCCTCGACGGCGAGCGTCGGGTCGGCCAGGCGGTCGATCGCCGCCGTGCGCAGTTCGGCGTCGAGCGCTTCCTCCTCTTCGCGCAGCAGTGACGTGTCGGCGGCCGTGCTCGGGATGCGCAGCGCCCGAACCAGTGCCGGCAGCGTGAGGCCCTGGAGGAGCAGGCTGATGACGGCGACCAGGAACGCCGTGAGGATGAGCAGCTCGCGTTCCGGCGTTTCACGGGGAAGGGTCTGCGCCGCAGCGAGGGTCACGACCCCGCGCATCCCGGCCCACACGATGATCGTGCCGTGCTTCCAGCCCAGCGGCGACGCCTCGTAGTAGTCGAGGTCGTTGAACGCCCGGGTCACCCGGCTGCGCATGCTCTCCAGACGCCGGCGCGTGGCCCCGGGATTGCGGCCGCGCCCGGCGAAATCGGGCGGCAGGCTGTCGAGGCGCTCCGAGATCTGCTCGAGGCGGTCGCGCTGGCGCAGGCGCGCGCGACGCCCCTGGAAGAAGATGAGTCCCGCGACGTAGACGGCGCGGATGGCGAGCAGGATCGCGAGCGAGCCGAGGGCGAGCAGGATCGCCTTTCCGGGACCGCTCTGCTGCCGGAAGTTGTCGTCGAGGATGCCGCGCAGCTCGAGCCCCATCACGAGGAACACCCCGCCCTCGAGGACGAGCTCGACCGTGCGCCAGTTGATCTCGTCCGAGACCCGCTGCTCGGCGGTGAAGCGCCGTGCGGCACCTTGACCCGTGGTGATGCCCGCCGCGACGGCGGCGACGAGCCCCGAGCCGCCGAGGTGCTCGGTCGGCAGGTACGCCACGAAGGGCACGATGAACCCGAGGGCGGTGGCGGCGACCGTGTTCATGCGCGCGCGGACGCGCAGGTTCAGTCCGCCGACGACGACCCCCACGATCACGGCGGCGACGATTCCCCAGACGAAGGTTCCGACCGTGTCGGCGAAGGCGAACCCGCCCGCGACCGCCGCGATCGCGCTGCGCAGCAGAACGAGGGCGGTGGCGTCGTTGATGAGGCTCTCGCCCTCGAGGATCGTCACGACCCGCGGCGATATGCCGAGCCTCTTGACGATCGAGGTCGCGACGGCGTCGCTCGGGCTCAGCACCGCTCCGAGCGCCACGGCCAGCGGAAACCCGAGCTGGGGCAGTACGAGGGTGAGGAAGCCGCCGATCGCGAGCGCGCTGATGACGACCAGCGCGACGGCGAGGCCCGAGATCGACGGCAGGTCGCGCCGGAACTCGACGGCGGGCAGGCGCACCGCCGCCGCATAGAGGAGGGGAGGCAGCACGCCGACCAGGATCAGCTCGGGGTCGACCTCGAAGTCGTCGAGGATCGGCAGCCACGACGCGGCGAGGCCGATCGCGACGAGGATGAGCGGACCCGCGACCCCGAGGCGCTTCGACAGAGACGTCGAGAGCGCGATCGCGACGACACCGAGGATGAGTCCGGGCAGCAGTTCCACGCGTCCGGGCGCCCGTCAGAGGATGCCGAGGGCCCGGACGGCGTCGCGCTCGTCGATGAGTTCGGCGACCGAGGCGTCGAGCCGCGTACGGCCGCGTTCGTCGAGCTCGAGCCCGGTGACCACGCGATAACCCGAGCCGTCGCTCGTGACGGGGAAGGAGCACACCAGGCCCTCGGGAACGCCGTACTCGCCGCGCGAGACGACGGCGGCCGAGGTGCGCCGGCCGTCCGTGCCGAGCACGTCGTCGCGGACGTGGCGCAGCGCTGCGTTGGCGGCCGATGCGGCCGAAGACGCCCCGCGCACCGAGATGATCTCGGCGCCGCGCTTCGCGACGCGGGGCACGAACTCGTCGTCGAGCCAGGCCCGCGCGGCATCCGTTCCGCCCAGCCGGTCGGCGAGCGCGTCGATCGCGGGGCGCCCGGCGACGGTCGCGGAGGCGATGTCGGGGAACTGCGTGGCGGAGTGGTTGCCCCAGATGACGACGCCCTCGATGTCGGTGACCCCGACCTCGAGCCGCGCGGCGAGCTGAGCGACGGCGCGTTCGTGATCGAGCCGGGTCATGGCGCTGAAGCGCTCGGCCGGAACGCCCTCGGCAGCCGATGCCGCGATCAGCGCGTTCGTGTTGGCGGGATTGCCCACCACCAGCACGCGGACGTCGGATGCCGCGGATGCGGCGATGGCCGCGCCCTGCGGACCGAAGATGCCCGCGTTGGCGGCGAGCAGGTCGCCGCGCTCCATGCCGGCCGTCCGGGGACGGGCGCCCACGAGCATCGCGATGTTGGCGCCCGCGAATCCGGTGCGCGCGTCATCCGTGACCTCGACCGAGCGCAGCAGCGGGAAGGCGCAGTCCTGCAGCTCGAGCGCCGTCCCTTCCGCGGCTCGGACGCCGTCGGGGATCTCGAGCAGGCGGAGGTTCACGGGCCGTTCGGGGCCGAGCATCTCGCCGGCGGCGATGCGGAACAGCAGGGCGTAGCCGATCTGACCGGCCGCGCCGGTGACGGTGACGGTGGTGGCGTCCATGTGCCGAGCCTATTCCTGCCGTCGCGGGGTGCGCGTGGTGGAGCGCGCGATCGCCGATGCAAGGGATGCGGGCCGACACCCCGTGATGGATGCCGCAGGGTCGGGGTGTCGAGTCCGATCCCTTGCATCGCGGCGTGCCGGGCGGCGTGCCGGTCGGGGTGGTGACCCGGGCGGGCGTCCGGCCCTGGTCAGGCCTTCCGCTTCGCCTGGTGCCGCGCCACGCGGTTGCGGTTGCCGCACCCGGCGGCGGTGCACCAGATGCGATTGCGTCGCGGCGAGCGGTCGAGGTAGACCCACCCGCAGGCGTCGTCGGCGCACTGCCGCGCGGTGGTGAGATCGGATGTCAGCAGGTCGTGGGCGCTCATGGCGATCGCCGCACGCGGTCCGGAGAGATCGGCAGGCGGCACCCACACCCACGCCGAGGCGGTCTCGTCGAAGCCCAGCGACGAGCGGGCGAGGGCGTCGACGTGCTCGCGGGCGATGAGATCGGCTGCTGCGGAGGATTGCTGGAACACCGCCTCGCAGACCGCCTCGCGCAGCGCGACGACGGCGCGGTGCTCCCGAGCTGCGGTGACCGCATCCGCGGCAGAGAGCGCAGCCCTCGTCGACGGGGGTGTGGCGCCGACATCCATCTGGTGGCACCACGACACGACGTCGTCGAAGTCGCGGAGGGTGTCGATCGCGCGTTGCGGGTCGAGCCGCCAGTGCACCGTGTCGACCAGATCGAGAGCGGGGTGCCCCGCGACCCGGGGGAACGCCACTGCGTCGGACTGCGCCACAAATGAATGCTAACGCTCGTCGTCCGCTTGTGCCATTAGTTCGGGGCTGACAGGGTGTAACGCATGAAAACGAGTGCACCCATTAGGCGCTCCTCGAGTGGACTCAGCGCGGACTTCCGTCGTCTCTGGGTCGCGCAGGGGGCCTCATCCGTCGGGGCGCAGGTCGGCGACCTCGCTCTCCCGCTGCTCGCCGTCGTGGCGCTCGGGGCGAGCGCCGGCGAGGTGGGGCTGCTGGGTGCGGCGAAATGGGTGCCGTTCCTGCTCCTCGCGCTGCCGCTCGGCGTGCTCGTCGATCGGTCCCGTCGCCGCCGCATCCTGATCGTCGCGGACCTCGCCCGAGCTCTCCTGACGGTCGTGATCGTCGGCCTCGCCGTCGCCGGGGCGCTGACGTTGCCCGCCCTCGTCGGGCTGGTCCTGCTCTTGGGCGCCTTCACCGTGGCGTTCGACGTGAGCTACCAGTCCTATCTGCCCACCGTCGCGGGCCGGTCTCACCTCGAGCGGGCGAACGGCCGCCTGCAGGCGACGGCCGCCGTAGCTCAGATCGGCGGGCCCGGGATGGCGGGGCTGCTCGTCCAGACGCTGACCGCCGCCTGGGCCCTCATCGCTCCCGCGGCCACGTACCTCGTCTCGGCACTCGCCCTGACGAGCATCTCCACCCGGGAACACCACCCCGTCCCCAGCGGCCGCGGTGCGCTGCCGGAGCTGCGCGAGGGCTTGCGTTTCGTGCGGCGAGATCGCTTCCTGGTCGCCCTCGTCGGGTTCGCCGCCATCTACAACCTGTTCGCCCAGGCGATCACGGTGCTGTTCACGGTGCACGCCGTCCGCGAGCTCGGGCTGGATGCGGGGCAGCTCGGGTTGATCTTCGGGCTCGGTGCCGTCGGTGCCGTGGCCGCCGCGGCGAGTGCCCCGGTGGCGGTGCGCCGCTTCGGGGCGGGGGCGGTCTTGATCGCGTGCGCAGTCGCGGAGAGCATCGCACTGTCGATGCTGCCGCTCGTGCCCGCATCGTGGTCCTCCGCGGTGCTGGTGGCGGTGCTGGCCGCGGCGTTCGCGCTGAACGGAGCCGGCACGTCGCTGTCGAGCGTCGTCGCCGTGACGTTGCGTCAGCTGCGGACGCCGGACGAGGTCCTCGGGCGCGTGAACGCGACGATGCGCTGGGTCTCGTACGGGGTGGTCGCGATCGGCGCGGCGCTCGGCGGCGGGCTCGGCGAGCTGGTGGGCACCCGCGCCGGGATGGCCATCGCGGGTGCGGGCGTCATGCTCACGGTCGTCTGGGTCGTGCTGTCGCCGCTGCGGTCGATCCGCGATCCCCGCGAGATGGTCGACGCGAGCGGCGTCTCGGACGGAGGGCCTGAGGCGGCGCATCCCGGCTCGTCTCCGTGCGGCGACGCGGTGGGCGACGCGCCGCAGGTACGGTAAAGCGCATGAACGAACGCGACCGCGGAGCCGCACGGTGAGCGTGTCGGCCGCCCTGGCCGGCATCCTGTATCCCGAGATCGAGCCCTACGAGACGGGCTTCCTGCTCGCCGGCGACGGCCAGCGCGTCTATTGGGAGCAGTCGGGCAATCCCGAGGGCAAGCCGGTCGTGTTCCTGCACGGCGGCCCCGGCGGCGGAACCTCGCCGTGGCACCGCCGCTTCTTCGACCCCGAGGCCTACCGCATCATCCTGTTCGACCAGCGCGGCTGCGGGAAGTCGACGCCGCACGCGAGCGACCCGGCCGCCGAACTGCGCTACAACACCACGTGGCACCTCGTCGCCGACATCGAGCTGCTGCGGCGCAACCTCGGCATCGATCGGTGGCAGGTCTTCGGCGGCTCGTGGGGCTCGACGCTCGCGCTCGCCTACGCGCAGTCGCACCCGGATGCCGTCTCCGAGCTGGTGCTGCGCGGGATCTTCACGCTGCGGCGCCACGAGCTCGAGTGGTTCTACGAGGGCGGGGCGGCGGCGCTGTTCCCCGACCTGTGGGAGGACTACCTCGCCCCGGTGCCCGTCATCGAGCGGAGCCGACTGATCGAGGCGTACCACCGGCTGCTGACCGACCCCGATCCGGCGGTGCACGTTCCCGCCGCCCAGGCCTGGACGCGCTGGGAGGCCTCGACCGTGACCCTTCGTCCCGACCCGGAGCTGGTGGCCGGGATGACCGAGGCGGAGTCGGCGACCGCGTTCGCGCGGATCGAGAACCACTACTTCCTCCACGGCGGATGGCTGCGCGAGGGGCAGTTGATCGAGGATGCCGCGTCGGGCCGCCTCCGCGGCATCCCGGGCGTCATCGTCCAGGGTCGCTACGACGCGTGCACGCCCCCGATGACCGCATGGGACCTGCACCGGGCCTGGCCCGAGGCCGAGTTCGTCCTGGTCGACGACGCGGGCCACTCGGCGGGCGAGCCCGGCATCGCCGCGGCCCTCGTCGCCGCGACCGACCGCTTCGCCCGCTGACGCGCCGCCCGCCGGCGGCGCAGGCGCCGAGAACGCGCCGCCGCCGCGAGAACGTACCGAGAAGGGTGCGTTATCGCGACGAGAGTGCGTTCTCGGCGGGGTGGGCCGGGGGCCAGTGCACCGACACGCCGAGCCGTCGGCGGGTGGGGGCGGCCGGTGGCGCGGCGAGCATCGGGATGAGCGCGGCCATCGCCTCGCGGCCCAGCTCGTCACCGTCGACGTCGATCGCGGGCACGTCGTCGGCCCCGATCGCCTCGGCCACCAGGCGTTCCGCGCTGACGACGATCTCGCCGGGCGAGGCGACGCCGCGGGCGCGAAGCGCGAAGACGAGACCGAGGCCGATGGATGTCGCATAAGGCACCACAGCGGTCGCGCCCGAGTCGATGACCGCGTCGGCGGTCGCGACACCCGCCGCGAACGTCGCCGGGAAGGGGCCGAGCGCAGTCAGCTCGACGCGCTCGCCGACCGCCGCCTCGATCGCGGCCGAGCGCTGCCGGTCCTGCCACGAGCCGTCCGGACCGCCGAGGTACACGATCCCGCGGTGACCGGCGCCGGCCAGGCGCGTCGCGAGCTCGGCGAAGGCGCTCGCGGTGTCGGCCACGATCGAGGTCATGCCCTCGATCTCGCGGTCGACGAGGACCGTTGGTCCGAAGGCGCCGGCGGCGCGGACGATGTCGTCGGGACCGCGCGGGGCGACGAGGATGCAGCCGTCGACCTGCCGGGCGAGGCGTTCGAATCCGTCGAGCCCGTCGACGTCGTCGAGCCGGTGCACCGCGACCGTGAGCTGCAGGTCCGACTCGCGGGCGCGCTCCTGGGCCCCGGCGATGATCGGCGTGAAGAAGGCGTTGTCGAGGGTCGGGACGACGAGCGCGACGATGCCGCTGCGTCCTCGGGCGAGGTGGCTCGCCGCTCGATTGGGGATGAAGCCGAGCGTCTGGGCCGCGGCGCGCACCCGCGCGACCGTCTCGGGCGCGACGAGGTCGGGGCGACTGAGCGCCCGGGATGCCGTCGACTTCGACACACCCGCATGCGCGGCGACATCGGCGAGTGTCGTCACCGCGCCCCCTTCGTCCCGCCGCCGCAGGGAGCGACGGTCCGCTCATCCTACTGAGCGGAAGCAACCGGTTGCGTCGCCGCCGAACCGCGGTTTTACACGGTGTTAACACGAATGGTCGCGACGCGCCCCGCTCGGGCTCTACGGTAGGAGCAACCGGTTGCGCAACCGGTTGCGCCCGCACCCTTCGCACGAACGGAGTTCGCTCGTGGTTTCACGCCGCACCGGACTGCTGGCCCTCCCCGGGCTGGCGCTCCTGCTGGCGGGGTTCCTCATCCCGTCGATCGCGATGCTGTTCGCCCCGCCCGGCGTCAGCCCCGTCGACATCCTCGAGCGTCTCGGCAGGATGCTGACCGACCCGTTCGATCTCGCGATCATCGGGCGCACCGTCGGGCTCGGCCTCATCGTCACGGTGATCTGCATCGTGCTGGGGTTCCCGATCGCCTATCTGCTCGCCCGCTCGACCTCGCGCTGGTCGGGTGTGCTGCTCGCCCTCGCGATCTTCCCGCTGCTGCTGAGCAACGTCGTCCGCACCTTCGGCTGGCTCGTGCTGCTGGGCTCCAACGGGGCGATCGGGCAGCTCCTCACCGGACTCGGGCTCGTCGACCGGGCGCCGCAGCTGCTCTACACCGAGCTCGCGATCGTACTGGGCCTCACCCAGCTCTTCCTGCCGCTCGCCATCATCTCCTGCTACTCCGCCGTCGCGCAGGTCGATCCCGGACTCGACGACGCAGCGCGCGGTCTCGGCGCGAGCCGCACCCGCACGTTCTGGGGCATCGTCGTGCCGCTCTCGGCGCCGGGCATGGTCGTCGCGTCGACCCTCGTCTTCGCGGGCAGCGTCACGGCCTACACGACCCCCTACCTGCTCGGCGGATCGAGCCAGCGGATGCTGTCGACCCAGCTCTACTCGTACTCGAGCGTGACGATCGACTGGGCGGCGGCCAGCGCGACGGCCATCATCATGACGGTCCTCGTCTTCGCCGTGTCGGGCTTGTCGGCCGTCGCCGGACGACGGGGGGCCACCGCGTGAAGACGAGTCGTCCCGTCGCGGCATCCCTCGCCGTCGCCGGCTACATCATCATGATCGTGCCGATCCTGTTCGTGGTCGCCACGGCGTTCACGGGCGGACGCACCCTGCGCTTCCCGCCCGAGGGCTTCTCGCTGCAGTGGTTCGAGGCGGCGCTGAACTACGACCCGTTCATCAGCGCGCTGCTGTCGAGCCTCCAGCTCGCCCTCATCGCGACCGTGCTCGCGCTGCTCATCGGCGTTCCGGTGACGCTGGCGATCCACCGCGGCCGGCTGCCCGGCAAGGGACTCGTCGAGGGCCTGTTCCTCTCGCCGCTCATCGTCCCCGAGCTCGTCGTCGGACTCGCCCTCTACCAGCAGCTGATGATCGGCCTGCGGCTCGACAACTTCCCGGTGCTGCTCATCGGCCACACCGTGCTGATGCTGCCCTATGCGGTGCGCGTCACCGGGGCGTCGCTCGCGCTCGCCGACCCGGGCATCGAGGAGGCTGCCCGCGGCCTCGGCGCCTCGCCGCTTCGCGCCTTCTTCTCCGTGACCCTGCCGCTGCTGCGACCCGGCATCTTCTCGGCGGGGCTGCTGAGCTTCGTCACCTCGTTCAACAACGTGCCGCTGTCGCTGCTGCTGCAGAGCCGTGACTTCCGCACGCTCCCCGTCACCATGCTCGACTACGTCCAGCAGAGCTACGACCCGATGGTCGCGGCCACGAGCACCATCATCCTCGCGGGCACCGTCGTCATCGCCGTCATCGCCGAGCGCACTGTCGGCTTCGCCCGCATCTTCGGAGGGATCAACCGATGACCACCGCAGCAGAGTTCGTCGGGGTGACCCAGCGCTTCGGCGACTTCACCGCCGTCGACGACATCGACCTCGCCATCCCCTCGGGGCAGCTCACGACGCTGCTCGGGCCGAGCGGATGCGGCAAGACCACCTCGTTGCGGATGCTCGCGGGCTACACGCAGCCCACCTCGGGCCGCATCATGATCGCGGGCGCCGATGCGACCCGCACCCCGCCCGAGCGGCGCGGGCTCGGCATGGTGTTCCAGTCGTACGCCCTGTTCCCGCACATGAGCGTGGCCGAGAACGTCGGATACGGTCTGAAGCTGCGCAAGGTCCCGGCAGCGGAGCGCCGCCGCCGGGTCGAGGAGTCGCTCGACCTCGTCGGCCTCGGCCACCTCGCGGCCAGCCGGCCCAAGAAGCTCTCGGGCGGGCAGCAGCAGCGCGTGGCTCTCGCCCGCGCCATCGCCATCCGCCCGACCCTGCTGCTGCTCGACGAGCCGCTGTCGAACCTCGACGCGCGCCTGCGCGTGCAGATGCGCGCCGAGATCCGCCGCATCCAGTCCGAGACCGGCCTGACCGTCGTGCTCGTCACGCACGACCAGGACGAGGCTCTGGAGATGTCGGACCGCATGGTCCTCATGCGCGACGGCCGCATCATGCAGGAGGGTGCGCCGTCGGAGGTGTTCACCGCCCCCGCGAACCGTTTCGTCGCGGAGTTCCTCGGCTACGAGAACTTCCTCGCCGCGGCGGACGGGACGCTCACGACCGTGCGCCCCGAGCATCTCGCTCTCGGACTCCCCGCCGACGGCACCGGGCTCGCGCTCGACGGAGTCGTGCTCGACGTCGCCTACCGCGGGGTCGACCGTCTCGTCACGGTCGAGACCGCCGACGCCACCGGCGCGGCCGTGCGTCTCATCGCCGACGTTCGCGACGAGGCCGTTGCCGCCCGCCCGGGCGACCGGGTCACCGTCACCGCTCCCACCGCCCGTCTCATCCGTCTCGCGGCCTGACCTCCGCAGACATCCCGCTCCACACGTTCCACCCGCACCAGCACCAGCACCCGCGCCCCTGCGGCCCGCCCGCAGAGCTCCGAGAGGAACCCGCATGATCCGCACCCGCACCAGCCGCGTCCTCGCGGCATCCGCCGCCGTCGCCGCCACGGCCCTCGTCGTCACCGGCTGCTCCGGCGGCTCGGGAGACTCCGGTGACGACGCCTCGAGCGACTCGATCGTCGTCAGCGCGTTCCCGTTCGGGGTCGAGCAGTTCCAGGAGGCGATCGTCGACCCCTTCACCGAGAAGACGGGCATCACGGTCGAGATCGAGACCGGCTCGAACGCCGACCGCCTGTCGCAGCTGCAGCTCGCCGGTGGTGACGCCGGTATCGACGTCATGCTGATCTCCGACACGTTCGCGGCATCCGGTCAGGAGCAGGACCTGTTCCAGGACTTCGACGAATCCGACGTCCCCAACCTCGCGAAGATCGCCGACTTCGCCATCGAGGAGGGCTACGACGGGCCGGCCTACAGCTACCAGCTCAACGGCACGCTCTACAACACCGATGAACTGGATGCCGCGCAGGCGGCGGACTGGTCGCTCTACGCCGACTCCGCCTACAGCGGCCGCCTCGCCTTCCCCGACATCGCGGTGACGGCCGGACAGCTCGCGGTCTCGGGCGTCGCCTCGACCTTCGGTGACGGCCCCTACGACATCGACACCGCCTACACGACGATCGGCGGGTGGGCTCCGAACATCCTGCAGTTCTACTCGTCGTCGACCGAGGTCACCAACCTCCTCACGCAGGGCGAGATCGTCGCGGCCGACGCCCTCAGCGGCTTCGCCACGACGCTCATCGCATCCGGCGAGCCCGTCGCGTGGACCGCGCCAGCCGAGGGCCGTTACATGGCGACCAACCGCGCCATGATCCCCAGCGGCGCGAAGAACCTCGAGGGCGCGTACGCCTTCATCGACTACCTGCTCTCGGTCGAGGCGCAGACGGCATCGGCCGAGATCGTCGGCGACCTGCCCGTCGCCCTCGACGCGACGATCCCCGCCGAGATCACCGCCGTCGTCGGCGACATCGCCGCCGACCCGATCGCGGCGGGCTACGCCACGCTCGACCCGGCCGAGATCGTCCCGAACCGTGCGCAGTGGGTCGAGCGGTTCGCGCGCGAGGTCGCCTCGCGCTGATCCAGACCGCCCGGCCGTCGAGCACCCCCCATCCTCGGCGGCCGGGCTTCTTCCCGCGGTTCTCCGACCGCATCGCTTCACGACGCACGAACGGCACCATGACCTCCGCAGCATCCCTCCCCGCCGAGTACCTTCAGCGCCTGCCGAAGGCCGACCTGCACTGCCACCTCATCGGCACCGTGCGCGCGTCGACGTTCGCGGAGCTCGCCCGCCGGGAGTCGCTCGAGCTGCCCGCCGATCCCGAGCGCATCTTCGCCGACATCAACTCGCTGCCGCCCGACCCGGCGCTGTACCGCGACACGCGCATCCCGGTTCCGCAGCAGCGCGCCGCCGACGAGCCCGAGGTGTCGTACTCGCTCTTCCAGGTGTCGAACTGGGTGGTCGAGGTGCTTCGGGATGCCGGCGACCTGACCCGCATCGTGTACGAGGCCTTCGAGGACGCCCACCGTCGCAGCGGCACCCGTCACCTCGAGCTCTTCTTCGACGCGCTGCCGCCGCACCTCGAGTCTCTCGGCTATCTCGGCGCGGTCGAGGCGTACGCCGAGGGCATCCGGATGGCCGAGCGCGACTTCGGCATGACCGGGCTGATGATCCAGGGCATCGACCGCAGCCGCAGCGGCGAGGAGGCGCTCGCGGTCGTCCGGCGCGTCGTTGACAACCCGCATCCGTACGTCGCGGGCATCGGCCTCGACAACCTCGAGACCGCCGGTCCGCCCGAGCGTTTCGTCGACGCCTATCGCCTCGCGGGCGAGGCCGGGCTCGGCCGTACCGCGCACTCGTCGGAGCACGCCCCGACCGCCGTCAACACGATCACGTGCCTCGACCTGCTCGGCTGCGACCGTATCGACCACGGCTACTACGTGCTCGAAGACGACGCCGTCGTCGAGCGGATGCGCGAGGACCAGGTCGCGTTCACCGTGGCCTCGACCACGTCGCGTCGCTCGTGGCGGCCCTGGCGTCGCGCGTCGATCGCCGCGATGCTGGAGGCCGGACTCAACGTCATCCCGTGTTCCGACGACCCGGGCATGTTCCCCACGACTCTCGCCGCCGAGTACGGGATCGTCGCGGACCAGATCGGCGCCACCCACGAGCAGGTCCGCCGCATGGCGATCTCGTCGTTCGAGGCATCCTGGCTCCCCGCCGAGCAGCGCGCCCGTCGCGTCGCCGAGATCACCCGCGAGATCGACGCGCTCGACGCCGAGTTCGCCCTCTCGGTCTGAGCCGCGCGCGGCGCCCGCCGCGCCCGCCGCGCCCGCCGAGAACGCACCGTCGCCGCGAGAACGCATGGTCAAGGGTGCGTTCTCGCGGCGAGCGTGCGTTCTCGGCGGGGTGGCCCGCGCCGGGCGGTGTGCACCGTCGCGTCGCCGAGGTCACCGCCGAGATCGACGCGCACGACGCTGAGTTCGGGCTCTGTGCGCGCCGAGAACACACCGTCGCCGCGAGAACGCACGGTCAAGGGTGCGTTCTCGCGGCGAGCGTGCGCTCTCGGCGGCCGGACCGGGCCGGGTCAGCGCCGGATGCCGGGGTGAGCCGGGTGCGGGGGTCAGCGACCGCCGCGGCGGCCGGCACTGTTCTGGCGCACGACCGAGCCGACCATGAGCTTGCCGCCCGCGGCGCCGCCGTTCGACGAGGCGCGACGGCCGGTGCGGCGCGGGTTGCCCGCGGGAGCGGCATCGCGCGTCTCGCGGGGTGCGCGGTCGGCGGTCTGGCCGCCGCGCGCGGACTGCTGTCCACCGCGGCTCTGCTGCGCGTCGCGGTGACCGCCCGAGCGTGCGCCCTGGCCGTCGCGACCACCGGCAGCGCCCTGACCCTGACCGCGTCCGCCGCGACCGCGGCCACCGCCGGAGCGACCACCGCCGTTCGACGAACCGCCCTCGCGAGCATCGCGTGCGGCGCGCTTGCGCTGGGCGTTGGCGCCCTGGCTCGTGCCGCGGGGTGCGACCTCGACGGGGGCCGGAGCCACGTACGGCGCGACCTTTCCGACGAGGGCGACGACCTCGGGCGACTCGGCCGTGACCGTGACCGGGGTGACGGCGATGGCGGCCTTGCGGAGCAGATCCTTGACGTCGCGCTCCTGGCCCGGCATCACGAGGGTGACGACGGCGCCCTCGGCGCCCGCGCGGGCGGTGCGACCCGAGCGGTGCAGGTACGCCTTGTGCTCCATGGGCGGGTCGACGTGGACGACCAGCTCGACGTCGTCGACGTGCACACCGCGCGCGGCGACATCCGTCGCGACGAGCACCTTCGCGGTGCCCGACGAGAACGCCGCGAGGTTGCGGTCGCGCTGCGGCTGCGAGAGGTTGCCGTGCAGGTCGACCGAGGGGATTCCCTGCGAGGTCAGCTGCTTGGCGAGCTTCTTCGCCGCGTGCTTGGTGCGGGTGAAGAGGATTCGGCGGCCCATGCCCGAGGCGAGCGCCTTGACGACATCCTTCTTCTCCTCGGCCCCGGCGAGGTGGAACACGTGGTGGGTCATCGCCGCGACGGGCGAGTGCGCCTCGTCGACGGAGTGCAGCACCTCGTTCTGCAGGAATCGCTTGACGAGCTTGTCCACGCCGTTGTCCAGCGTCGCGCTGAACAGCATCCGCTGCCCGTCGCGCGGCGTCTTGTCGAGGATGCGGGTGACGGCGGGGAGGAAGCCGAGGTCGGCCATGTGGTCGGCCTCGTCGATCACCGTGATCTCGACCGAGTCGAGGGTCAGGTGGCGCTGCTGCAGCAGGTCTTCGAGGCGGCCCGGGCAGGCGACGACGATGTCGACGCCGGCGTTGAGCGCCTGCACCTGACGGTTCTGGTTGACGCCGCCGAAGATGGTGGTCGTCTTCATGCCGTAGGCCGCCGCGAGGGGCTCGAGGGTCGCGTTGATCTGCGTCGCGAGCTCGCGGGTGGGGGCGAGGACGAGGCCCAGGATGCGGGTCGCCCGGCGGCTGCCGCCGGCCAGCTCGCCGCCGAGGCGCGCGGCCATCGGGATCGAGAAGGCGAGCGTCTTGCCCGAGCCGGTCTTGCCGCGACCGAGCACGTCGCGTCCGGCGAGCGTGTCGGGCAGGGTGTCGACCTGGATCGGGAAGGCGGTGGTCTTGCCGTCCTTCGCGAGGGCTTCGACGAGGGGAGCGGGCACGCCGAGCGTGCGGAAAGTGGTGTCAGTCATGAGGGAGCGTTTCTCCGGGCGCACGTCGGCGCCCTGATCGGTGGCCCGGATGCGGGTGCGCATGCGGGGTCGCCGTACGAAAGAGTCCGCGGGGTGCCGGTCGTGACCCGGTGGGGCGGAAGGCGTTCTACGACGCGTGCGGCGCGAGCGCGCCGCAAGAACCCTCAGCCTATCAGTGCTCGCCTGTCCGTCGGCCCGGCCCCGCCCGGCCCCGGCCCCGGGCTGAGGCCCGCGTGCCGCGATGCAAGGGATTCGGCCCGACACCCCGGCCGAACGGCATCCGCCCCGGGGTGTCGGCCCGGATGTCTTGCATCCGCGCCCGGCGCAGAGAGCGCAGAGCGCGCGGGTCAGATGAGCGAGAGCTCGCGCAGCTTGGCTGCGACGTCGTCGTTGCTCGGCTCGACGTGGTGCGTCGCGTCGGGGTAGACCACCACGGGGATCTGCGTGCGGCCCGAGATCTCACGCGCGACATCGGCTGCGGCGGGCTCCGCCTCGAGGTCGATGTAGGTGTAGTCGACACCGAGCTCGTCGAGCTGAGCCTTCGTGCGGCGGCAGTCGCGGCACCAGTCGGCGCCGAACATCGTGATCGTGTCGGTGGAAGCGGTCATGCCTCCAGGGTACGTCCGCTCAGTACTCGGCGGCGCGGGCGCGCTCGGGGGCGGCCTCGAGCACTGCCGGCACCCGCTGGCTCTTGGGCGCGTAGACGACGAGCGCATGGAACACGAAGCGCACGACGAACGCCGCGATCAGGGTCAGCCCGGCGGCGATGACGCTCGGGATGTGCGCGTTCTCCACGAGCACCCACAGCACCGGGATCCGGATGATCGCCTCGGCGTTGTTGAACGCGAACGATTTCACGAACCGCTGCGTCATACTGCCCGATTCCGAGCGCATGTCGGAGAAGACGAGGTATTCCAGCAGCAGGAAGTTGCCGATGATCGTGATCTCACTGGCGATGATGGATGCCGGCAGATAGTCCATCCCCAGTCGGATGAGACCCCACATGATCACGAGGTTCGCGATCGCGCCGACACCGCCGACGAGGGCGAACGCCGACATCCGTCCGAAGCGGAGCATGAGCAGCTGCGTGAGGAACCGGATGCCCTGCGTGAAGGTCGCCTTGGACGAGCCGGCGTATCGCGGCGCGAAGGCGAACGGCACTTCGGCGACGCGCATGTGGCGGCGCGCGAGGATCTCGAGCAGGATCTTGAAGCCTCGCGGACGCAGCGCGTCGATGTCGATCGTGTCGCGGTCGACGAGGAAGAACCCGGTCATCGGGTCGCTGCACTCACCGAGCTTCCGCGGGAACATCGCCTTGGTCAGCAGCGTCGACGCGCGCGAGACGGTCGTTCGCGTGGCGTCGGCGAGTCCCTTGGAGTCACCGCCGGCGATGTAGCGCGAGGCCACGACGATGTCCACGTCGCCGCGGTCGGCTCGTGCGAGCAGGCGCGGGATGTCCTCGGGCGGATGCTGCAGGTCGCCGTCCATCACGAGACACCAGGACGAGTTCGCGGTGCGGATGCCTTCGACCACGGCCCCGCCGAGTCCCGCGACCGGCTCGTCGCGGTGGACCAGGCGCACCGGGAAGTCGGCGGTCTTCGCCGCCCGCTCGATGATCGCGGGGGTGTCGTCGGTCGAGTCGTCGACGAAGACGACCTCGATCATCCGGTCATCGACCGCGTCACCGATCCGTCGCAGCAGCTCCACGACGTTCGGACCCTCGTTGAAGGTCGGGACGACGATCGTCAGATCCATGGAGCGCTCGCAAGTCGAAACGGACGGGGGAATTCACACAGTACTGAGGATTCATATGCGTACAAGCGGTTGACTCTTTGGATATCGCCTGAGATTCACCCGATGGCCTTCTTGATGTCATCCACGGTCATCCCGTAGTTGACCCGCACCACCGGCAGGGCCAGCTTGTCGGTTCCGATCGAGACGTAGCCGGGCTCGATGGTGCGAGCCATCTCGAAGCCCGCGTCGGCGACCGCTTGCTTGGCGGCGTCGTTGTAGTGGCCGAACGGGTAGGCGACGACTTCCTTCGTTCCGCCGAGCACGCTCGCCGAGGTGTCGAGGTCGGCGACGATCTCGTCATGCGTCCAGGTGACGATGCGGCCCTTGCCGTCGGCGCCTGCGGCGTGCATGTCGTGGGTGTGCGAGCGCTTGAGCACGTACGACGTGAGCTCGGGGCCGGACCCGTTGACGGTGATCACGAAGGATGTCGTCATCACGCGGTACTTCTCCACCAGCGGCACGGCGAGCTCGAGCCACGACGGATCGGCGTCGTCGTCGGTGACGATCACCGAGTGGTCGGGCAGGAAGAGCCTGCCGTCGATGAAAGCGCTCAGCTCCGGCCACGTCGGCAGGTAGAACTGCTGCTCGGAGATGTACCGCAGGTGGGCTTCCCAGTCCCCGACGTAGGCGTAGTTGCCGCGCAGCCACCCCGACTCGCCTTCCGGCTTGGTCGTGAACTGGTGGTACATCAGGATCGGGATGCGCGTCTTCGCGGCAGCGTTGTCGGCGGCGCTCATCCACGCGGCGTGCACCGTGCGCTGCTGGGCGTCGCAGGCGACGGCATCCGCGCCGTTGAGCCGGCCGGGGATGGACAGCGCAGCGGCATCCTCGGCGGTGTCGTACCAGCCGGCGAACACCATGCCGTCGCGCGAGGGGATCGGAAGCGAGCCGTAGGGCTTCCCCTGCGTCTCGAGGACGGGGGCGATGTCGATCGCGTCGCCCGTGAACGACACGGCGCACGCGTTCGGATCGTTCGCGTCGGCGATCAGCTGTTCCGCGGGCGACAGCGGTTCGGGCGTCGGCGTCTCGGCATCGGGCGTGGGGCTGCCCGCGGATGTCGCCGGGTCGGGCGTCGTGCTCGCGCGCTGCATCGCATCGACGGCGAACCACCCGCCGACCGCGGCGGCGAGAAGGACTCCGGCGACCGCAGCGCCGATGCCGATCGCCCGGCGCTTGCGGCGTCCCCGCGCGTTCGAACGTCGCGTTGCGGCCATCGTTACTCCCCCTGTGGTGCCCGGTGCGTCCGTCGAATCCTAGGGCGCGCGGCTATGCGGGTACGCGCCGGTGTTCGGGGATGCGGCGGCGAGGGCAACCCCCTTTTCATGCGTCGGTTCGCGGGCGGAGACTGCGGAATCATGAACGCGCGACCTGCAGGAGCCGACGCCGGCCGGGTGCGCGTGGGCATCTCGGGGTGGCGGTACGCCGGGTGGCGCGGTGATTTCTACCCCACGGGCCTCGCTCAGCGGCGCGAGCTCGAATACGTGGGCGAGCGGATGTCGACGGCCGAGCTGAACGGGTCGTTCTATTCGCTGCAGCGCCCGTCGAGCTACCAGCGCTGGCGGAGCGAGGTGCCCGCGTCGTTCGTCTTCGCGGTGAAGGGCTCGCGCTATGTCACGCACATGCTGCGCCTGCGCGGTGTCGAGACGGCGCTGGCGAACTTCTTCGCCTCGGGAGTGCTCGCGCTCGGGCGGCAGCTCGGCCCCGTGCTCTGGCAGCTGCCCGAACGGGAGGAGTTCGACGCCGACGTGCTCGCAGAGTTCTTGGCGCTTCTACCGCGGACGACCGGCGAGGCGCTCGCGCTCGCCGAGCGGCACGACGAGCGCCTCGACGGGCGGGCGTGGCTCGAGATCGAGGACGACCGTCCGATCCGACACGCTCTCGAGCCTCGGTCGGCGGGGTTCGGATCGGATGCCGCGCTCGCGCTGCTGCGTTCGCACGACATCGCTCTCGTGGTGGCCGACACCGCCGGACGCTTTCCGCGGTTCGAGGAGGTCACGACAGCGGGGCACGTGTACGTCCGGCTGCACGGCGCGACCGATTTGTACGCCAGCGGGTACACCGATGCCGAGCTCGACGAGTGGGCGGAACGCATCCGAGGATGGGCCGACGGGTCGGCGGCATCCGACGGTCGGCCGCGCGACGTGTGGGTGTATTTCGACAACGACGCGCGGGGGAGGGCGCCGCACGATGCCGTCGCGCTCGCCCGGCGGTGCGATGCGGCGTTTAGGCTCGGCGGGTGACCGATCGGGATGGCGCGTGAGCGCGCAGCCGGCACCGTGGGTCTGCCCGACCTGCGGCGATCCGCTGCGCTTCGAGATCCTCGACGACGAGGCGTTTCTCGTGGCGTGGTCGTGCCTGAACTGCGGACTCGTCCGGGTCACCGAGCCGGCGTGAGCCCGGGGTGCCTCCGTACCTCGGCCAAGGTGCAGAGGTATCTGCTCGACGCCGTCTGCCCCGGGTCGTAGGGTCGCTGACATGTGCGGGCGATTCGCGAACGACGCCAAGACGGACGAGCTGATCCGGGAGTACGTCGCCGAGGGCGGCGACCCCGAGGACTGGGTGAAATCGTGGGCCGGCGCCTACTCGATCGCGCCGACCGAGGATGCCCCGATCGTCCGCGACCGGGGCGAAGGGCGAGTGCTGGAGCTCGTCCGCTGGGACTGGCAGAAGCCGGCGAATCGGCCGAGGGGCGGTCCGATCATCAACGCGCGCATGGAGAAGCTCGGCCAGGGATTCTGGGCGCCGGCGTTCAGCGCGGCTCGGTGCATCGTTCCGATGCGGGGCTACTTCGAGTGGACCGGCGACAAGACCCCGAAGACCCCGCACTTCCTCCACGGCGACGGCTTGCTCTCGGCTGCCGGGCTCACCTGGTCGATGGACCTTCCGACCGGCGAGAAGACGCGTTGCTTCGTCGTCATCACCCGCGAGGCGCGCGACGCGAGCGGACAGGTGCACGACCGGATGCCGGCCTTCCTGACGCCGGACACGTGGGATGCCTGGCTGACGCCCGAGAAGCTCACCGGCGACCGCAAGGCCGAGACGCTCGCGATGCTCGAGCACACGTCCGGTCAGGTCGCCTCGACTATCCGTGAGCACGTCGTCGACCGCAAGGTCAGCAACTCCCGCGCGGTCGATCCCGCCGACCCGACGCTGCTTGACCCGGTGGCCTAGGTGGAGATTCCGCAGCCTCCGTCGGACGCGAAAGCCCGCGCGCGCAACCAACAGCTGATGGTCGCTGGCCTTCTCAGCTTCTGCCTTGCGGGGGTGCTCCTCGTTGCCGCCGCCGACGAGCCGGGAAACGCGGCGCGATGGATTGCGCTGGTTGCTTGGGTCGTCGTCGCTTCCGCGGGCAACGTGTACGCGTGGCGCAGGTACTACCGCGCGCACCCGCCGGAGCCTTGGCCCGGACGGAAGTGAGGGTGCCCGCTGGCCCCGGCGACGTCATTCCTCCGCTGTCGGCTCCTGACGGTAGTCGTACGCGGGGTCCGACCGCTGCCACAGGAGATACCCGTTGAGCCCCGACGCCAGGCCGATGAAGTGCAGCGCGGGGTAGATCAGCGCCGGGGCATCCGGAAGCACGCCCGCGAAGACGATCGACGCGATGAACGCGGCGGCACTGAGCGCCGCCGATGCCACGGCCCAGCGGCGAAGGCGCTTCGTCCGTGGGCTCTGCGGCGGCTGCGACGCACTCATGCCTCGACGATAGGTCCTCGCCCGGGCGGCCGGCGCGACGCGCGGCGGCACCGGGGCAAAGCAAAACCCCCGCCATGTAGAAGCTAGGCGAGGGTTTCTAGGGCCGTTGTAATGACGGTCCGTGTGGCTCCGACGGGCGTCGATCCCGTGACCTCACGATTTTCAGTCGTGCGCTCTACCAACTGAGCTACAGAGCCGCATGGCGTCAGAGATGCCATGTCCTAGACGAAAGGCCCTCTGGAAACCAAAGGGCCCGTCGCTTTAGAGCGACCCTGACGGGACTTGAACCCGCGACCTCCGCCGTGACAGGGCGGCACGCTAACCAACTGCGCTACAGGGCCATGCTTATTAAGTTGTGGGAGTGACCCCAACGGGATTCGAACCCGTGCTACCGCCGTGAAAGGGCGGCGTCCTAGGCCGCTAAACGATGGGGCCGAGCGAACCCAGACCCGGGAGTCAAACGTTCACGCTTACCGAGGGACAAGCATATGCGATCCGGCGCCGATGTGCGAATCGGGGGCGTGGCGTCCGCCGCCCGGGCGTGTCTGCGGGGCACAATGGCCCGGTTCGCGCGCGCCGGACGCAGCCCCCGACGCTTTCGGCGATGTGACGTGTGTTGCTACTGTGAACGAAGTTGCCCACGCGATATGGAGGATCACCCGCGTGCGATACGAGAGCCTCGACTCCCCGGAAGACTGCGGCTGCGCCCCGACGCCCGCAGAGAGCAAGAAGCTCTCGCAGCTGATCTCGCGCCGCGGCGCCCTCGGCCTCGGCGCCGTCGGGTTCGTCGCAGCGACGGCGTTCCTCGCCCCCGGCATCCCGTCCGCCTTCGGTATCGAGGGCTACCCGTCGTGGGATGACGTGCAGCGCGCCAAGGGCAACGAGTCCGCGAAAGCCGCCGAGATCGCGCGGATCGAGAAGCTGATCGCCGACCTCACCGCCGACGTCGCCTACAAGCAGGCCGAGGCCGAACGGCTGGGGGCCGAGTACGCCAAGGCGCAGGCCGACTTCGAGGATGCCGCGTACCGCGCGACTTCGCTTCAGGAACAGGCCGACGCCCAGTCCGCAGCCGCCCTCGAGGCGGCCCGCCGAGCCGGAAAGCTCGCGGCGCAGCTCTACCGCAACGGCGGCGACGACACGAGCCTCAAGCTCTTCTTCTCCGACTCCGCTGCGAGCGCCGATGACCTGCTCGCCCGACTCGGCACGATGGACAAGCTGCTGCAGGCGAACCGCGGCATCTACACGGATGCCGTCGCCGCCCGCGAGACCGCGCAGAGCCTGAGCGATCAGGCCGGCGTCGCCCGCGACGAGCGCGACCGCCTGCAGAAGGAGGCCGAGCAGAAGCTCGCCGCCGCTCAGGAAGCAGCAGCGGTCGCCCAGGCCGCCCTCGAAGAGCAGACCGCCAACATGGCGACCCTCCGGGCTCAGCTCGCGGCGCTCAAGGACGAGACGGCGGCCACGGTCGCCGGCTACCAGGCGGGCGTCGAGGAGGAGCGTCGCCGCGAAGAGGCCCGCAAGCAGCGCGAGCGCGAAGAAGCAGCCCGCCGTGCCGCGGAGGAAGAGCGTCGTCGTCAGGAAGCTGCAGCGGCGGCCGCTGCGGCAGGCAACAGCGGTGGTGGTGGCGGCGGCGGAGGCGGCGGTAACAGTGGTGGTGGCGGCGGCGGTGGTGCCGGTCAGGTCCAGCCCTCCGGATGGGTGCGCCCCGGCCCCGGTTACATCAGCTCGTGGTTCGGCAACCGCGGCACGATCTGCTCGAACGGGTACTGCACCACGGGTCACCGCGGCATCGACTTCGCCGGCGGTTGCGGCGCGCCGATCTACGCCGCCGCATCCGGGACGGTCGTCCACGCCTCCTACACCGGCGACTGGGGCAACTACATCAAGATCGACCACGGCGGCGGCATCATCTCGGGGTACGCGCACATCCAGAACGGCGGCTACAACGTCGGATACGGACAGCGCGTCTCAGCCGGACAGGTCATCGCCTACGCCGGCAACACCGGCATCTCGCAGGGCTGCCACCTGCACTTCGAGATCTACCAGGGCGGCGTCCGCATCGACCCGGCGCCGTTCCTGCGCAACCGCGGAATCTCGGTCTGAGCCTCAACGGTCACGAGCCCGGAACGACGAAGGAGGGGCGGATGCCGCAGCATCCGCCCCTCCTTCGCGTCCGGGTGAGACTCAGAGCGAGTTGGGCGCTTCGCCCTCCCCCTGCGTCTTGGTCTGGCCCTCGTGCTCCTCGAAGCGCTCGAACGCCTCGGCGACGAGACGCTCGGCCTCGGCGGCGTTGGCCCACTCGTCGACCTTGACCCACTTGTTGGGCTCGAGGTCCTTGTAGTGCTCGAAGAAGTGGCCGATCTCGTTCTTGGTCCAGTCGTCGATGTCGTCGACATCCTGGATGTGAGCCCAGCGCGGGTCCTTCGCCAGCACGGCCACGACCTTGTCGTCGCCGCCGGCCTCGTCGCTCATCTTCAGCACGGCGACGGGGCGGACCTTCGCCAGCACGCCGGGGTAGATGTCGCGGTCGAGCAGCACGAGCACGTCGAGCGGGTCGCCGTCTTCACCGAGGGTGTTCTCGAAGAAGCCGTAGTTGCTGGGGTATCCCATCGGCGTGAACAGCACGCGGTCGAGGAAGACCCGGCCGGTGCCGTGGTCGACTTCGTACTTCACGCGGCTGCCGCGGGGGATCTCGATGACGGCGTCGTACGCGCCCATACGTGTGCTCCTTCGATAAGACGGTGGGATGCCGCCGTCCAGCCTACTTCGCGCCGCTCGCCGTGCCGCATACAGGCTCAGCCCGAGTTTCCCGCCCGAGGCTGCGCCTGCCGAGGCTTCTCAGCCCGCCGACGGCACGGGCCCGGTTACCGTAGGGGCGTGCCGTCGCTGAACCCCGCCCTCGCCGAGGTCCGTCGCGCCGTCCGCGCGTCGCTGTCGGCACTGCCCGCGGGCAGCACCGTGATCGTCGCGCTCTCGGGCGGCCCCGACTCGCTGGCCCTCGCCGCTGCGACCGCCTTCGAGGCCCCGAAGCTCGGCCTGCGCGCCGCGTCGGTGACGGTCGACCACGGATTGCAGCCGGGCTCCGACGAGGTCGCGCTCGCCGCCGCCCGCACCGCCGCGGAGCTCGGTCTCGACCCGCTGGTCGTGAGCGTCGAGGTCGGCACCGCGGGCGGCCCCGAGGCCGCGGCCCGTGAGGCGCGCTACGGCGTGCTGAGGGATGCCGCGCGCGACGCGAACGCCGCCGCCGTGCTGCTGGGTCACACGCTCGACGACCAGGCCGAGACGGTGCTGCTCGGGCTCGCTCGAGGGGCCGGCGCGACGAGCCTCGCGGGCATGGCCCCGGACCGCACCGATGACGATTCGGGCGTGCGCTGGCTTCGCCCGCTGCTCGCGGTCCGCCGAGAGACCACGGTCGCGGCGTGCGCGGCGGCCGGACTCGACCCCTGGCTCGACCCGCACAACCGCGACGACCGCTTCCGGCGGGTGCGGGTCCGCGAGCGTGTGCTGCCCCTCCTCGAGTCCGAGCTCGGTCCGGGCGTGGCCGAGGCGCTGGCCCGCACCGCCGAGCAGCTGCGCGAGGATGCGCAGGCCTTCGACGACATGATCGCCGAGACGATCGAAGACATCGTCGAGCCGGCCGAGGCGGGCATCGCGATCTCTGTCGCGGCGCTCGCGGCGAACCCGCCGGCGCTGCGCCACCGCATCATCCGTCACGTCGTGCAGAGCGAGTTCCACGAGAGCCTGTCGCGCAGCCAGACCCTCGAGGTCGCCCGGCTCGTGACCGACTACTCCGGCCAGGGACCGATCGACCTTCCCGGATGCCGCGCCCGCCGCGTCGGCCGACTCGTCGAGTTCTCGGCGGGCGGGAGCGGCGCCTAAACTCGTCGCATGCGTGCCGCCGAGATCGCCGACCAGCTCACCGACGTCCTCGTCACGGAGGAGGAGATCCAGGCCAAGCTGGCCGAGCTCGCCGCCCGGGTCGAGGCCGACTACGAGGGCAAGGAGCTCATCCTCGTCGGCGTCCTCAAGGGCGCGGTGATGGTCATGGCCGACTTCGCCCGCGCGCTCAAGCGCGACATCACGATGGACTGGATGGCGGTGTCGTCCTACGGCGCGAGCACGAAGTCGAGCGGTGTCGTCCAGATCCGCAAGGACCTCGACGCCGACCTGCACGGCAAGCACGTCCTGATCGTCGAGGACATCATCGACTCGGGCCTCACCCTGAGCTGGCTGCTCGAGAACTTCCAGTCGCGCGGTGCCGAGTCGCTCGAAGTTCTCGCGCTCCTGCGCAAGCCCGAGGCGGCGAAGGTCGAGATCGACTGCCGGTACGTCGGCTTCGACATCCCGAACGACTTCGTCGTGGGCTACGGCCTCGACTACGCGGAGAAGTACCGCAACCTGCGAGATGTCGCCATCCTCGCGCCCCACGTCTACAGCTGAGCGGGCGTCGATCCCTCGTCGGGCGAACCGGCTCCCGGTACGCCCAAAACGAACGCACAGAGCCCGCATAGTCGTCGCGGGGTAGCCTGATCGCACCATGGACGTCAAGAAAGTCACGCGCAACCCGCTGATGTACGTGTTGCTCATCGGCGCGCTGCTGCTGATCGGCTTCATGCTGATCTCCAGCCTCACCGGTGCGAAGCAGATCACGACCCAGCAGGGCTTCGAGCTGCTCAAGGGCGACACCGTCACGAAGGTGCAGACCACGGACGGCGATCAGCGCGTGGATCTGACGCTCTCGGAGGATTTCGAGGGCTCGAAGCAGGTGCAGTTCTACTACACCTCCGCGCGTGCCGACGAGGTCGTCGCGGCCGTCGACGCGGCGAACCCCGCCGACGGGTACAACGACGTCGTGCCGCGGGCCACGTGGTTCGACGGCTTCCTCTCGCTCATGCTGCCGCTCGTGCTGCTGGGCCTGCTCTTCTGGTTCCTGATGTCGAGCGCGCAGGGCGGCGGCAGCCGCGTCATGCAGTTCGGCAAGTCGAAGGCCAAGCTCGTCACGAAGGAGACCCCGACGGTCACCTTCGGCGACGTGGCCGGCTCTGACGAGGCCATCGAGGAGATGCAGGAGATCAAGGACTTCCTGAAGGACCCGACCAAGTTCCAGGCCGTCGGCGCTCGCATCCCGAAGGGCGTGCTGCTGTACGGCCCTCCGGGAACCGGTAAGACGCTCCTCGCACGCGCTGTCGCGGGCGAGGCCGGCGTCCCGTTCTACTCGATCTCGGGTTCGGACTTCGTCGAGATGTTCGTCGGCGTCGGCGCGAGCCGCGTTCGCGACCTCTTCAAGGAGGCGAAGGAGAACTCGCCCGCCATCATCTTCATCGACGAGATCGACGCCGTCGGCCGCCACCGCGGCGCCGGCATGGGCGGCGGTCACGACGAGCGCGAGCAGACGCTCAACCAGATGCTGGTGGAGATGGACGGCTTCGATCCGAAGGTCTCGGTGCTCGTCATCGCGGCGACGAACCGTCCCGACATCCTCGACCCGGCGCTGCTGCGTCCGGGCCGATTCGACCGGCAGATCGGCGTCGACGCCCCCGATCTGAAGGGCCGTCAGAAGATCCTCGAGGTGCACGGACGCGGCAAGCCGCTCTCGCCCTCGGTCGACCTCGCCGTCATCGCTCGCAAGACCCCGGGCTTCACCGGTGCAGACCTGGCGAACGTGCTGAACGAGGCCGCGCTGCTGACCGCGCGCTCCAACGCGCAGCTGATCGACATGCGCGCGCTCGACGAGGCGATCGACCGCGTGATCGCCGGTCCGCAGCGCCGCACCCGCGTCATGAAGGACAAGGAGAAGCTCATCACGGCGTACCACGAGGGCGGCCACGCCCTCGCCGCTGCGGCGATGAACCACTCCGACCCGGTCACGAAGGTCACGATCCTTCCGCGCGGCAAGGCGCTCGGGTACACGATGGTGCTGCCGCTCGAAGACAAGTACTCCGTCACGCGCAACGAGCTCCAGGATCAGCTCACCTACGCGATGGGCGGACGCGTCGCCGAGGAGGTCGTGTTCCACGACCCGACGACCGGCGCCTCCAACGACATCGAGAAGGCCACCGGCATCGCCCGCAAGATGGTCACCGAGTACGGGATGACGACCGAGGTCGGCCCCGTGAAGCTCGGGTCGTCGTCGGGCGAGGTGTTCATGGGCCGCGACATGGGTCACGGCCGCGATTTCTCCGAGCGCATCGCCGAGCGCGTCGACGCCGAGGTCCGGCTGCTGATCGAGCAGGCCCACAACGAGGCGTACGAGGTCATCAACGCCAACCGCGACATCCTCGACAAGCTCGCGCTCGCGCTGCTCGAAGAGGAGACCCTCGACCACCTGCAGCTCGCCGAGATCTTCAAGGACATCAAGAAGCTCCCGCCGCGCCCGCAGTGGCTCTCGAGCCAGGACCGCCCGGTGTCGTCCCTGCCCCCGATCGACGTCCCCAAGCGTCGCGAAGAGGCCGGGCTGGCGGCATCCACCGTCGCCGAGACCGAAGCCGAGACCGCCGCCGAGCGGGCTCCGCACCGTCGCCCCTCGGGGCAGGCTCGACCCGCGACCGCGTAGGCTCGGGGCGTGGCCGTCGATCGCGAACGCGTCGCCGCCCTCGTGCGCGACCTGCTCGAGGCGATCGGGGAGGACCCCGACCGTCCCGGGCTGAAGCAGACCCCGCAGCGGGTCGCCGACGCGTACGCCGAGTTCTTCTCGGGAGTCGGTGCCGACGCCGCCGAACCGCTCGCGCACACGATCTCGGTGGCGCGGGGTCCGGCGCCCGACACGCTGCCGTCGGGCGCGGTCATGGTGCGCGGCATCCGGTTCCGTTCGTTCTGCGAGCACCATCTGCTGCCGTTCGCGGGGCACGCCCACATCGCGTACCTGCCGGGCGAGCAGGTCGTCGGGCTCGGCGCGCTGCCGCGCGTGGTCGACACCCTCGCGGCGCGGCCGCAGGTGCAGGAGCGTCTGGGGGAGCAGATCGCCGACACGATCGCTGGTGCGCTCGATGCGCGCGGCGTGCTGGTCGTGCTCGATGCCGCCCATGAGTGCGTCACGATGCGCGGCGGACGTCAGACGGATGCCTCGACCGTGACCGTCGCCGCCCGCGGCGTCTACACCGAGCCGGCCGAGCGGGCCGAGCTGATCGCCCTGATCTCGGGCGGCGCGGCATGACGACGATCATGGGCATCCTCAACATCACGCCCGACTCGTTCAGCGACGGCGGGCGGTACCTCGATCTCGACGCCGCGATCGGCCACGCTGAGACGCTGCGCCGAGCCGGCGCGCACATCGTCGACGTCGGTGGTGAGTCGACCCGCCCGGGTGCCGAGCGCGTCGACCCCGACCTCGAGCGCGGTCGTGTCGTCCCGGTGATCGAGGCCCTCGCGGCGCGGGGGATCGTCGCGAGCGTCGACACCATGAACGCCGGCACCGCTGCAGCCGCCGTCTCCGCCGGAGCCCGGATCGTCAACGACGTCTCGGGAGGCCTGGCCGATCCCGACATGTTCGCCGCGGTCGCGGCATCCGACGTGGACGTCGTCATCGGACACTGGCGCGGACACTCGACCGATATGTATGCCACCGCCCGCTACGACGACGTCGTCGCGGAAGTGGTCGCCGAGCTCCAGGAGCGCGTGAGCGCGGCAGCCGCGGCCGGTATCGCCCCCTCGCGCATCATCCTCGACCCGGGCATCGGCTTCGGGAAACGCGGCGAACAGAACTGGGCGGTGCTGCACCGCCTCGACCGCATCGTCGGACTCGGGAAGCGTGTGCTCGTCGGCACGAGCCGCAAGGGCTTCCTGCGCGAGGCGATCGGAGACGCCCCCGGCGCGGACGGCACCGACATCGGCCGTCGCGACCTCGCGACCGCCGTGACGAGCGCGCTGGCCGCCGACGCGGGAGCGTGGGGCGTGCGGGTGCACGACGTCGCGACGACCCGAGACGCGCTGGCGGTGCGCTCGCGGTGGCGGGAGGGCTCATGAGCGATCGGATCACGCTGCGCGGCATCCGGGCCGTCGGGTATCACGGCGTCTACGAGCACGAGCGGCGCGAGGGTCAGGAGTTCATCGCCGACGTCGAGCTCGACCTGTCGCTGGCCGATGCCGCCGCGAGCGACGACGTCGCCGACACCGTCCACTACGGGGAGCTGGCCGAACAGGTCGCCGCGATCCTGTCGGGAGAGCCGGCGAACCTCGTCGAGACGGTCGCCGACCGCATCGCCCGTGCGGCTCTCGCCTTCGACCGTGTGGATGCCGTCGCCGTGACCGTGCACAAGCCGCAGGCGCCCATCGCGGTGCCGTTCGGCGATGTCAGCGTGACCCTCAGCCGACGACGGGAGAACCGATGAGCCGCCGCCTCGCCCAGGAATCGCCCGAGCCCCGTCCGGCCGAGAACCCCGCCGCGCGACGAGCCGTCGTCGCGATCGGTGCGAACCTCGGCGACCGGGCCGAGACCGTCGCACGCGCGATCGCGGACCTCGACCGGCTGCCGCTGACACAGGTGGTGCGCGCCGCCGAGCCGATCGAGACGGTCGCGCTGACCCTCGACGGCCCGGATGCCGCGGCCCCCGCCTATCTCAACTCCGTGGCCCTCGTCGAGACCAGGCTCGCCCCCAGCGTGCTGCTCGGCTACCTGCACGCGATCGAGGAGCGTCACGGCCGGGCCCCGCGCTCGGCCGATCAGGCCCGGTGGCAGGATCGCACGCTCGATCTCGACCTCATCGCGCACGGCGACGTCGTGTGCGAGACCCCGACGCTCGTCCTGCCGCATCCGCGTGCGCACGAGCGCGATTTCGTGCTCCGGCCGTGGCTCGCGGTCGACCCCGACGCCGTGCTCCCCGGACGCGGGCGCGTCGACGCGCTGCTGGCGGCGCTGCCCGGGAGCACGCCGTGAGACGCACGTCTCCCGCGACCCTGATCGTGTCGGCGGTGCTCGGCATCGCCGCGGGGTTCGTCATCGACCAGGTGCTCACGGGCGCGGGCCGCGCGACCTTCACCCCGTCGGTCATGCTCCCCGTCCTGTTCGTGCTGCTGGGAGTCTCGGTCATCGCCCTCGCGCTGCCGATCCGCCGGGCGACCCGGGGCCAGGCTCCGCGGGTCGACCCGTTCCGGGCGGTGCGCGTGGCGATGCTCGCGAAGGCGTCGAGCATCGTCGGGGCGCTCGTCGGCGGTGTCGGCGTCGGCCTCCTGCTCTTCCTTCTCACACGGCCGGTGCCGCCGTCAGTAGGCTCGACGGGAGCGGTCGTCGCCGCGATCGTCGGAGCCGTCGTGCTCGTGGCGGCCGGTGTGATCGCAGAACAGCTCTGCACCATTCGGAAGGACGACGATGACGACCAGCCCGGACCACCCGAGCCCGACGCCACTCCCTCCCACCACTGACGCTGCGGAGCCGGGTGCGATCGACGCCACCCTCGACGCCGGCACCTACGACGGCATCCGCGAGCCGCGCGGTGCCGGGAGGCTCGCCCTCGAGCACGGCGTCTGGCACCAGATCTCGCGCAAGTACCTCGCCGTCCAGCTCATCAGCAACGGGTTCATCCTGGCGATCATCGTCGCCGTGATGCTCGTGCTGCTCCTGGTGGCCGATCAGTCGTGGGCGCTCATCCCGGGCGTCATCCTCATCGTGCTCACCGTCGCGGGCATGGCCATCCTGCCGCGCCAGGTGCGCTCGATCGGCTACCAGCTCCGCGAGGACGACCTCGTCTTCCGTCGCGGCATCCTGTGGCAGCGCATGGTGGCCGTGCCGTACGGGCGGATGCAGCTCGTCGACATCACGCACGGGCCCCTCGACCGCGGATTCGGCATCGCGCAGCTGAAGTTCGTCACCGCCGCTGCAGCGACGGGCGTCGTGATCCCGGGCCTCACGCAGCAGGCCGCCGAGGCGCTGCGCGACCACCTCATGTCGGTGGCGGAATCGCGGCGGACCGGGCTGTGAGCGACTCCGTTCCGAGCCCGCCCCCGGCCGACGCGACCGTCTCCGCGCCGCCGTCCGAGCTCGTCCGCTCGCCGCTGAGCGACGGCGAGTGGCATCGGCTGCATCCGCTGACGCCGCTGCTGCGCGGCGGCCTGGCGCTGCTCGTGGTGCTCGGCATCGTCGTCGCGAACATGCGCGACCGGCTCATCAGCATCTTCGTGCCGGCGCTCGCGCCCGATGCGCCCATCGACGAGTGGGAGGAGTACGAGGCCGCCGGCGACCCCATCGGGTGGGTGCTGGCGAACAACCTCCTGCTGATCGCCCTGCTCGTCACCGTCGGCGTGCTCGCGCTCATCATCGGGGCGTTCTATCTGTCGTGGCGCTTCCACACGTTCCGCATCACCGACGACGACGTCGAGGTGCGCAGCGGCATCCTCTCGCGCACGCAGCGCCGCGCACCGCTCGACCGGGTGCAGGGCGTCAACCTCACCCGCCCCGCGGTCGCGCGGCTTCTGGGGGCGGCGAAGCTCGAGATCGTGGGTGCGGGCGCCGACGCGAACGTCAAGCTCGAGTACCTCTCGACCGGTAATGCCGAGACGATCCGCGCCGACATCCTGCGGCTCGCCTCGGGACAGCGCCTCGCCGAGCAGCGGGCTGCCGCGGCAGCCGCCGGCGGAGCGCGCATCGCGGTGGCCGACACCGTCGCACGCGGCATCACCGGTCTCATCGAAGGCGACGATGCGGATGCCGCCGAGCCCGAGTCCGTCGTGCGCATCCCGCCCGGGCGACTCATCGGGTCGCAGCTCGCCAGCTGGGGCACCGTCGTCATCCTGGCGGGCGCAACCGCGCTCGCGATCGCCCTGTCGCAGGGCGTGTTCTGGGTGCTCTTCGCCTACTTCCCGGCACTGCTCGGTTTCGGGGCGTACTGGGTGCGGACGATCGTGAAGTCGTTGCGCTACTCCATCGCGCCGACGCGTGACGGCGTGCGCGTGACGTTCGGCCTGCTCACGACCGTGTCGGAGATCCTGCCTCCCGGACGCATCCACACCGTGGAGATCACGCAGTCCATCCTCTGGCGCGGGTTCGGGTGGTGGACGGTTCGGATCAACCGCATGACCGGCCGAAGCGCCTCCGACACGACGACCGACCAGTTCACCACGGTCCTTCCCGTCGGCACGCTCGCCGACGTCGAGCGGGTGCTCGGCCTCATCCTGCCGTCGGCCAGCGAGGAGGAGCGCGCGGCGATCATCCGCGACGGTGTGCTCGGCGGCTCGTCCGCCGGGGGATACGTCACGACGCCGCGGCGCGCACGCATCGTGCGTCTGCTGTCGTGGCGCCGGAACGGTCTTGCGATCAACGGCGACCTGCTGATGCTGCGACGCGGGCTCATCTGGCGCATGCTCGCGGTGCTGCCGCTCGCGCGGCTGCAGTCGGTCGCGCTGCACCAGGGGCCGGTCTCACGCGCGCTGCGGGTCGCGACGCTGCGCGCTCACACGGTCTCGGGGCCGGTGCTCACCGCGGTCGCGGGCATCGATCGCGACGACGCGATCGCGGCGTTCGAGCGCGTCGCCCGGGTGGCCGTCGCCGCGGCGGCATCCGACCGCTCGCACCGCTGGGCGGAGATGACGGATGCCGACGGACCGACGGATGCCGACGCGCTGGTGGATGCCGACGCGCTGATGGATGCCGTCGAGCCGGTGCCGCCCGTTCCGGCCACGCCCGGTCCGGCGCAAAGCCCGAGTGCCGGCCCGAGCCCCGTGCCGCCCCCGCCGAGCGCGACGGAGCTTCCGCCGGGCACTGTGCCGCCCCCGCCCTATGTGCCTCCGTTCGTGCCTCCCGCGGAGCAGACGCCTCCCGCGGGGCAGACGCCGCCGGCGGGGCAGACGCCTCCGGAGGGTGGGCGATGACCGCGAACTCGCGCCTGGGCGTCGGCATTATCGGCGCCGGCCGGGTGGGGCCCGTGATCGGCGCGGCGCTCGCGGGTGCCGGTCATGCGCTGACCGGCGTCACCGCGGGTTCCGATCGGGAACGCGTCGACGCGGTCATCCCGGGGGTGCCGGTGCTCGACGCCGACGAGGTCGTGCGCCGCAGCGAGCTCGTCGTCATCGCGGTGCCGCACGACGAGCTCGGCCCGCTGGTCAGCGGCCTCGCCGAGCTCGGAGCCTGGCAGGTCGGGCAGCTCGTGCTGCACACCGATCCCGGGCACGGGCTCGACGTGCTGGCGCCCGCGGCCGCGCGAGGCGCCATCCCGCTCGCGGTGCACCCGGCGATCGCGTTCACCGGGTCGACCCTCGACCTCCGCCAGCTCACGGGCGCCTACGCCGCGGTGACCGCGCCGGCAGCCGTCCTGCCGATCGGGCAGGCGCTCGCCGTCGAGCTGGGCTGCGAGCCCGTCGTCGTCGCCGACGCCGACCGTCCGGCCTACGGCGAGGCGATCGCCACCGCGACGCAGTTCGCCGCCTCGATCGTCCAGCAGTCGGCCGCGTTGCTCGAGGACGCCGGAGTCGACGCCCCGGGGCGCTTCCTCTCGACGCTCGTGCACTCGACGGTCGACCGTGCGCTCACCGCCGCGGGCCGGGGCGCGGACCCCGACGACGAACTGCTGTGAGCGACGTCGAGCTCGCCCGCATCCCGGCCGGAGAGCTGCCCGTCGCCGGCGCGGGGCGGGGACCGCGGGTCGCCTCCTTCGAGATCGGCGTCTATCCCGTGACCGAAGAGCAGCTCGGGGAGGTGCTCGGGATCACCGCCGCGCATCCCCGTCGCCCGGCCGTCGCGGTGTCGTGGCTTCGGGCCGTGCGCTTCTGCAACGCGCTGTCGGAGTGGGAGGGGCTCGATTCCGCCTACGCCGTCGACGGCGACGAGGTGCACTGGTACGACGACGCCGACGGGTACCGGCTGCCGACGGAGCGCGAGTGGGAGTACGCCTGCCGTGCGGGTTCGGCGGCGGCGCACTACGGCCCGCTCGCCGAGATCGCCTGGACCGCGGCCGACAACCTCTCGTCGCCGCAGAACGTGGGCGGGCGGCATCCGAACCTCTTCGGCCTGTTCGACATGCTCGGAAACGTCTCGGAGTGGTGCTGGGACCTCTTCTCCCCCGACACCGGGTCGCGCGACCGGGTGTTCCGGGGCGGTGGGTTCGCCGACGCCACGACATCCGTGCGGGCGGGCACGCGCCGCGGGGCCCGCCCCGACAGCGCGCACGACGACATCGGCCTGCGCGTCGCCCGCGGTCCCGTCGCGTAGCCGGCCGGCTCGGCGCTGCCGGCGGCGTGCTGGGTGCACATTCGTCGGACCGGCGGTGCTGGAGTCGTGCCGCGGCGCCGCCGAGGCGACACCAGCACCGCCGGTCCGACGGGTGTATCGCCGAGCACGGGTGTATCGCCGAGCAGCCGTGGCGCGCTCGGTAGACTGGCACGTCGAATCCCGAGGAGTTTTTCTGCCATGAGCGACGCGCCCGTGCCCCCCGTCGACGACGCCGACGACGTCATCGAGCAGAAGGCCGTGCGCCTCGCCAAGCGCGAGCGGCTGCTGAGCGAACGAGCGGATGCCGCGGGCGGCGCCTATCCCGTCGCCGTGGCCGTCACCGACACCATCCCGGCGCTGCGCGAGCGCTTCGCCGACCTCGAGGCGGGCGCCGAGACCGGCGTGACCGCGTCGGTCGCGGGACGCGTCGTGTTCAGCCGCAACACCGGCAAGCTCTGCTTCGCGTCGCTGCAGTCGGGCGACGGCAGCCGCATCCAGGCCATGGTCTCGCTCGCCGAGGTCGGCGACGAGTCGCTGCAGGCGTGGAAGGAGCTCGTCGACCTGGGCGACCACGTCTCGGTCACGGGCCAGGTCATCTCCAGCCGCCGCGGCGAGCTGTCGATCATGGTGTCCGCGTGGCAGATCGCGTCGAAGGCGCTGCTGCCGCTGCCGAACCTGCACTCCGAGCTGAGCGAGGAGAGCCGCGTGCGCTCGCGCTTCCTCGACCTCATCGTGCGCGACACCGCGCGCGAGACGGTCGTGGCCCGAGCGAAGGTCAACGCTTCGCTGCGTCGCACGTTCGACGAGCACGGCTTCCTCGAGGTCGAGACCCCGATGCTGCAGGTGCAGCACGGTGGTGCCGCCGCGCGCCCGTTCATCACGCACTCGAACGCCTTCGACACGGAGCTGTACCTGCGCATCGCGCCCGAGCTGTTCCTCAAGCGCGCCGTCGTGGGCGGGATCGACCGCGTGTTCGAGATCAACCGGAACTTCCGCAACGAGGGCGCCGACTCGACCCACAGCCCCGAGTTCGCGATGCTCGAGGCCTACCAGGCGTACAGCGACTACAACGGCATCGCCGATCTGACGCAGGAGCTCATCCAGAACGCGGCGATCGCCGTCGCGGGATCGACGACCGTCACGTGGGCCGACGGCACCGAGTTCGATCTCGGCGGCGAATGGGACCGCATCTCGATGTACGACTCGCTCTCGGCCGCCGCGGGGCGCGAGATCACGCCCGCCACCTCGCTCGAGGAGCTCCAGACGCTCGCCGCCGAGGTGGGCGTCGTCGTGCCCGAGAAGGTCGCGACGCACGGCAAGCTCGTCGAAGAGCTCTGGGAGCACTTCGTCAAGGGCGGGCTCGAGCGCCCCACCTTCGTGATGGACTTCCCTGTCGACACGTCGCCGCTCGTCCGCGAGCACCGCACGATCGCGGGCGTCGTGGAGAAGTGGGACCTCTACGTCCGCGGCTTCGAGCTGGCGACCGGCTACTCCGAGCTCGTCGACCCGGTCATCCAGCGCGAGCGTTTCGTCGAGCAGGCCAAGCTCGCCGCTCGCGGCGACGACGAGGCGATGCGCGTCGACGAGGAGTTCTTGCGGGCGCTCGAGCACGGGATGCCGCCCACCGGCGGCATGGGCATGGGCATCGACCGCCTGCTCATGGCGATCACGGGCCTCGGCATCCGCGAGACGATCCTCTTCCCGCTGGTCAAGTAACCGCCGATTCCTGCGAGGCCGCGAGGTCCGTCCGGGTTTCCACATCCCGTCCCGCTCGCGCTCTGCACCGCCTCGCCCGGCGCCAGCCTGGTCTGCATGACCACGACTGTTCGCGCCGCGGATGCCGCGCACTTCCTCTCCCTCGTTCCTCATCTGCTCGGCTTCGTCCCGAGCCGAAGCCTCATCGTGGTGCCTTTCGCGGGGTCGCGGAGCCTCGGCGCGATGCGCGTCGACCTGCCGACCGGCGCGCTCGGCGACCTCGACAGTGCCGCTGCGACGATCGTCGGGATGGTGTGCCGCATTCCGGACGCCGATGCCCTGACAGCGATCGCGTACGTCCCGGAGTCGGCGGCTGACGGGCTGCCGGGGGTGCCCGTCCTGACGGCGGTCAGCCGGGCGGCCGACGTCTGCGGTGTGCGGGTCGTCGACCTGCTGACCGTCGCGACCGACGGCTGGGGGTCGCACCTCGATTCGTCGTGCCCGACGGGCGGCCGGTCTCTCGACGAGATCGAGCGGGCCGCTGCGCGGCACCCCGGTCCGGGCCCCGATCCCGCGATCGACAGCGATCACGCATCGGGCGCCGTTCTGCCGCGTCGTAGCGCCGCAGAACGGCGCGCGGTGGGCGGCGCGCTCCGCTCGCTCGAGACGGCGCTCGCGGTGGTGTGCGGCATCCCGCGGGTGGGCGGTGGCCGCCGGCATACGCGCGAGTCGGGGGCGGAGGGCGGCGGTGTCGACCCCGCCGCACTCGAGGCGGCGTGCGAGCTCGATGACCCGCCGCGCCTGTTCGAGCGGGTGCTCGGGGGCGATCCCGCCGAGCTCGACCCTCTCGTCGTGGCGCTGCTGGTCTGGTGCCTGTCACGACCGTCGCTGCGTGATGTCGCCCTCGTGCAGTGGGCGACGGATGCCGACCGCGGCGAGGACGCCCTCGAAGCCCAGCGACGGTGGGAGCGAGGTGAGGAGTATCCCGAACGGCTCGGGCGCATCATGTGGGGCGACGGCGACAGACCCGACCCCGACCGCCTGCTCGCCGCGCTCGCGGTGGTGCGCGAGGTAGCCGCGCTGGCCCCGCGTCGATTGCGGCCGGGACCGCTCGCGCTGTGCGCGTGGCTCGCCTGGGCGCTGGGGCGATCCACGCACGCCGCGTCGTACGCCGAGCGGGCGCTCGAGATCGACCCCGATCACGGGCTCGCCGAGATCCTGATGTCGTTCGCGCAGATCGGCCACCTGCCCGACTGGGCCTTTCATCAGCGGGGACACGTACGATAGGGGGCATGGACGAATACGTGAGCGCGGTCATCTGGTCGCTGCTGCCGACCCTCGTGGTCTCGGTGCTCTTCGTCTTCGTCCTCCGCGGCATCTTGCGCATGGATCGCACCGAGCGCCGGGCGTACGCGAAGATCGAGGCCGAGGAGCGTGCGGCCCGTGGGCTCGCCGCTCCCGCGCCCGACAGCTCGGCCCCCTGAACCCGTGGGATGAGCGGTCGCGCCCGATACGCTGATTCCGAGGAGATCGGAGGGGCGGCGTGACGATCGAGTTCACCGCGTTCGAGTTCCCCGGTTGGTGGCTCGTCCTGGTCTTCATCGCCGACCTCGTCATCCGCATCACGGCGATCATCGTCGTGCCCCGCAACCGGCGCCCCACGGCCGCGATGGCGTGGCTGCTCGCGATCTACTTCATCCCGTTCGTCGGCGTGCTGCTGTTCCTTCTGATCGGCAATCCCCGTCTGCCGCGAAAGCGGCGCCGGATGCAGCGCGAGATCAACCAGTACATCCGCGAGACCAGTGAGGGGCTCGACTTCGGCACTCTGCGTCCCGACGCCCCCGCGTGGTTCACCTCGGTCGTCACGCTCAACCGCAACCTCGGCGCGATGCCGCTCGCGGGCGACAACGGAGCCGAGATCATCTCCGACTACGAGGAGAGCATCCGCCGCATGGCGGAGGAGGTCCGCAAAGCCGAGCGGTACGTGCACGTGGAGTTCTACATCCTCCAGTCCGACGAGACGACCGACGTCTTCTTCGCCGCGCTCGAAGAGGTCGCCGCGCGCGGTGTGACCGTGCGCGTGCTCCTGGACTACTGGGCCAACCGCGGCAAGCCGAACTATCGCGCCACGGTGAAGCGCCTCACGGCGATGGGCGCGGACTGGCACCACATGCTCCCGGTGCAGCCGCTTCGCGGCAAATACCAGCGGCCCGACCTGCGCAACCACCGCAAGCTCATCGTCGTGGACGGGCGGGTGGCGTTCACCGGGTCGCAGAACATGACCGACTCGACCTACAACCTGAAGAAGAACATCAAGCGCGGCCTGCACTGGGTCGACCTGATGGTGCGGGTGCAGGGTCCCGTGGTGGCGAGCATCGACGCGGTGTTCCTCTCGGACTGGTACAGCGAGACCGGCTCGGCGCCCTCCGAAGACGTGGGTCTGTTCGAGCTCGAGAGCGGGCCGGGCGACCTGGACTGCCAGATCGTCCCGTCCGGGCCCGGGTTCGAGTTCCAGAACAACCTCAAGCTGTTCACCGCCCTGCTGTTCGCGGCGCAGAAGCGCGTCATCATCGTGAGCCCGTACTTCGTGCCCGACGAGGGGCTGCTGCTGGCGGTGCAGACGGCCTGCCAGCGCGGCCTGCAGGTCGAGCTGTTCGTCTCGGAAGAGGGCGACCAGGCGATGGTCTACCACGCCCAGCGCAGCTACTACGAGGCGCTGCTGCGGGCGGGTGTGAAGATCTGGATGTATCGCAAGCCCTACATCCTGCATACGAAGAGCCTGACGATCGACGACGATGTGGCCATCATCGGCTCGAGCAACATGGACATGCGGTCGTTCGGTCTGAACCTCGAGATCTCCATGCTCGTGCGCGGCGAGGAGTTCATCGCCCAGCTGCGTCAGGTTGAAGACCAGTACCGGTCGCTCTCACGTGAGCTCACCCTCGAGGAGTGGATGAAGCAGCCGCTCCGGTCGACGGTGCTCGACAACCTCGCGCGCTTGACCTCCGCGCTGCAGTGATCGGGTTCTGAGACGATGCGCGGTGACGCGACACTTTCGGGATGACGGAAGGATGAGACCATGACGACGACACGCACGACCGCGGCATCCGCTCTGCTGCTCCTCTCGGCGCTCGCGCTCGCAGGCTGCGCCACGACCCCCGGCGGGGCCGCGCCCGGCGACACGGGTGCCAGCGGGTCGGATACCGGCTCGGCGGCGCCGTCGCAGGACGCCGATGTCGAGGCGGCGTGGCTCGACGGCGGCCGTGCTGTCGGCCTCGTGACGTACGGCAGCTCCTCGTGTCAGCCCGTCGTCGGCGAGGTGACGGCGTCGGGACAGACGGTCACCGTCGCGCTCACCGACCCCGAGGGCGCGGCCTGCACGCGCGACTACGTTCCGCGCGCGTCGTACGTCGGGCTGCCGGCGGGTGTCGACCCCACCCAGGACGTCGACATCGTCGTGACCGGCGGATACACCGGCGACGCCGATCTGGACGGGGTCGCCGGGCTCGAGGGGCCGACGGGCGAGGTGACCGGTGACATGGTGCCGAGCGCCGGCTGGTTCGATGACGCGGGCCTCGTGCTGCTCACCTGGGGTTCGTCGAGCTGCCCGCCCGTGTTCGAGACCGTGGCGCTCGACGGTGACGCGGTGCGCGCCACCGAGGCCGCCGGAGCGGCCGATCAGGTCTGCACGATGGACTACTCGCCCCGGCTGAGCGTGCTCGGGGTCGACGGCGTCTCGGACGACGCTCGTCCGGGCGAGATCGTGCTGGTGTCGCCCGCGGGCGACGAGCAGCGCATCGCCGTCATCGGCTGACACTGAGTTCGGGGCGCGGGTCTCAGTAGTCGGCGAGCCCGGCTACTGAGGGATGCCGAGGATGAATCCCGGTGTACTGGTCTCGGCGCGGAAGCCTCTCGGACCTGCACATTCCGCGGCTACAGTCCTCAGGATCTGAACCGTCCGCGTCGCGCCCGAGGAGCCCCGCCCATGACATCCGCACCCGCATCAGCAGAACCATCCCGGGCGGATGCGTCCCCCGACCCGCAGCGCCGCCGGCGGATGGCGCTGGCGCTCGCCGCGGGCGGCCTGGTCCTCGGGATCGGTGCGATCGTCACGCTCGCTGTCTGGAACGACTCGGAGTTCGCCACGGGAACGTTCGGCGCTGGGTCGTTCGACCTCCAGGGCAGCACCGACGGGACGACGTTCACGAGCGATGCCGCCGCGCCCGGTAAGACCCTCACCTTCACGCTCGACGCCGACGCCCTCGCCCCCGATGACGTGGTCTACGCGCCGTTCGCCGTGCAGCTCTCGGGCACCTCGACGAACGAGGCCGCCGTCTCTGTCGAGAACGTCATCGGTGGAGCCATCGGCGACGACCTCACGTACTCGCTTTTCGTCGAGGACGACTTCGGCGTGACGTGTTCGGCAGCCACCCCGCCCACGGGCACGGAGGTCGTCGCAGACCGTGCCGCCGACGCGACCGGAACCGTCGACGTCTTCGACCTCACCGCCGCCGGGACCCCGGTGGACCTCTGCTTCGTGGTCACTGCCGGTGCGATCGAGCAGGGCGAAGCCGGGACGATCACGTGGGAGTTCGCGGGTACCTCGGGCGACACGCTGCCCTGATTCCGCGGATGCAGACGAGAGGGGATGCGCGACGCCGGTGGCGGCGCCGACGCGTCCTGGCGGTCCTCGCGGCGGGAAGCGTGCTCGGGGTGGGCACGGCATCGACGATCGCCGCCTGGACCGACAGCGAGGTGGCCACCGGGTCGTTCGTCGCGAGCGTCTTCGACACGCAGTCGCAGACGGCTGGCTCTCCGACCTATGCGAGTCACGCGACGGCGCCGAATGCGGCGACCCTGACCTTCTCGGGTGGTGCGCTCTCACCGGGTGCCCTCGCTCAGGCCTGGATCAACGTGCGCACGTCGCCCGCCTCGACCGTCGGGGGCACGATCTCGCTGACATCCGCGACCGCGACCGGCGGGCTGGCGCCGGCACTCGAGTACCGCGCAGTCCGGCTGAGTGCCGCAGTCCCCACCGCGACCTGCAATGCCGCCGCGTTCACGACGGGCACCCCCGTCTTCGTCGCGGGCAGCGCCTCGACCTACATCCCGGTGACCACGGTTCCCGGCACCATCGTCGCGAACCCGATCGACGCCGCGGGGGCGCAGCTCGGTTTCTGCGTCGAAGTGCGCATCCAGCCCGGTGCGGCCAACTCCTTCCAGGGAACCTCCGGAACGGTGACGTGGACGTTCACGGGAACATCGGCGAGCTGAGATCCGTATGACATCGCCGACCACGGTGACGAAGCCGACGAAGCCGGCGACCCGCGCCGAAGCCCGGACGGCGCGGGTCGTGACCCCACGACGGCGGCCCCTCTCGCGCGTCGGTGATGCGATGCTCGTGCTCGCTGCGGCAACAGGAGCGCTCTGCATCGCGCTGACGATCGCGGCGGCCGTGTTCGACGTCCGGGTGACGCTGTTCAGCACCGGCTCGATGTCGCCGACGATCCCCGCCGGTGCGGCGGCCGTCGCTCGCGGCATCCCGGCGTCCGAGGTCCGCGTGGGTGACGTCGTGACCGTCGAGCGCGCGGGCAAGCTGCCGATCACGCACCGGGTGACGAGTGTCGTCGCGGTTCCGGACGGCGACCCCGAGGCGCGTCGGATCACGATGCGCGGCGACGCGAATGTCGTCGAGGATCCGTTCCCCTACGACGTGGAGCGCGTTCGGATCGTGATGTTCTCGGTTCCGGGCATCGCGCCGCTCATCGCCGGCGTGGGGACGCCGCCCGTCATGGCCGGGGTGACCGGGGCTGCGACGGTGCTCGTCGTGGCGATCTTCTGGCCGCGGCGAGACCGGGGAGACCGGTCGCGGCGGCGTAGGCCGAGGGGGCGCGCATGAGCTCCCCGCGGCCTCGGAGCCGTTCGTGGTTCGTCGCCGCGGGGCTCGCGCTCGCCGGGTGCGTCGCCGTCGGGCTGATCGCACCGGTGGAGACGGATGCGGCCTGGGTCGACGCTGAGGTCGCCGCCTCGACGAGCCTCTCGGCCGTGACCGTGACATCGCCCGGTGCGGTGCGGTGCGTGCAATCCGGGCTGCTCGTTCCCGCGGTCGTCGGGTGGAACACGGCACCGGTGGGCGGCAATATCACCGGGTACCGGTGGACGCTCGTGGGCTCTTCCAACCGCTCCGGCACGCTTCCGGCCACGGCCACGTCGGTATCGCTCGCGCCGAGCCTCGTCGAGCTCGGCTCGTCGGTCTTCACCCTGTACGCCGTTGGCCCCGGCGGGTGGGAGCGTGCCGCCACCAACACCGCGACGATCGGCTTCCTCTCCGTCGCGCTCGGCCTCACGTCGTCCTGCGCGACGTGATGAGGCCCCATCGCGTCGATCAAGCCATCGTGTCGAGGATGCCGGTCAGGTCGTCGTACGTCGTGCGGGGGTTGAGGATCGCGAACCGGGCGTTCGTCCGCCCCGCGTGACTGCTGGGGGTGACGAACGCGTGCTGACGCTCCAGCAGATCCGACGACCAGCGCGCATAGTCGGACCGCTCCCACCCGACCCGCTCGAAGACGACGACACCGAGCTGAGGTCGGCGCACCAGTGTGAGCTCCGGGCGGCGTTCGATCTCGGCGGCGATGCGCTCGGCGAGCTCGATCGACCGCGTGATCGCGTCGCGGTACACGTCGGTGCCATAGGTCGCGAGCGAGAACCACAGCGGAAGGCCGCGCGGCCGGCGCGTGAGGTGCACGGCGTAGTCGGACGGGCTCCAGTCGGAGGTCTCGGTCAGCGTGTCGAGGTACTCGGCGTGCTGCGTGTGCGCCCGTCGCCCGAGCTCGGGGTCGCGGTAGATCAGCGCGCACGCGTCGAACGGCGCGAACAGCCACTTGTGGGGGTCGACGATGACCGAGTCGGCGTTCTCCACACCGGCGAAGCGGTGGCGCGCGATCGGGGAGAGCATCGCCGCGAGACCGTAGGCGCCGTCGACGTGCAGCCACACGCCGTGCTCGCGCGTGACAGCCGATACGGAGGCGATGTCGTCGACGATGCCGAAGTTCGTCGACCCGGCGGTCGCGACGACGGCGAAGACGCTCTCGCCGTGCTCCGCGAGTGCGGCGCGCACCGCCTCGCCCCGCAGCATGCCGTCATCGGCCACGGGTACCGCGACGACGTCGACGTCCATGACGCGGGCCGCCGACGCGATCGAGGAATGCGCCTCCGCGCTGCACACCACGCGCCAGCGGTCGGGGCGGATGCCGCGCCCCCGGGCGGTCTCGCGAGCGGCGACGAGTGCCGAGAGGTTGCCGAGCGTGCCGCCCTGCACGAACACGCCACCGGCGCCGGCGGGCAGTCCGAACTCGTCGGCGAGCCAGCGCAGCACCTCGTTCTCGGCGTGCACCGCTCCGGCGCCCTCGAGCCACGACCCGCCGTAGAGCGCGCTCGCCGAGACGACGAGATCGAACGCCGCGGCGGCCTTCGACGGGGCGCTCGGGATGAAGGAGAGGTAGCGGGGGTCGTCGGTCGAGATGCACGACGGCGCGAGGATGTGCTCGAAGACGCCGATGGCCTTGCGTGCGCCGATACCGCCCGCGTCGATCGTCCGCCCGGCCAGGCGCCGCAGTTCGGAGGGTGGCAGGGGCTTGTCGAGCGGGGTGTCCTCGGCGAGGAGCCGGCCGCGCGAATACTCCAGCACGAGATCGACGATCGCGCGCGTCTCATCGGTGACGTCGTGCATGCGGGCGGGGAAGCGCTCGGTCATGGGTCCTCCTTGCGTCGAGGGTAGTTCCGTCGGGGCGGTGCGGGACAGGTCGGTGCCCGGCGGATGGATCAGGTCAGCGGCGGAGTCCGCGGCGGTGCGACCCGCCGCGGAGCGATCGCCTCAACGGCCGCCCCGAGCCGCAGCAGCGCGCTGTCGTCGTACGCGCGCCCGGCGATCGTCAGGCCGACCGGCATCCCGATGTCGGGGAGGAGTCCCATCGGAACCGTCACCGTCGGGATGCCCAGGTGGCGGATGGCGAGATTGCCGTTGGCGATCCACGTGCCGTTGCGCCAGCCGAGATCGGCCGACGCGGAGTTGACGTCCATGTCGGCGGGTGCGACATCGGCGACGGCGGGGAAGGCGACGGCGTCGAGGCCCTCGACATCCATCCACTCCTCGAAGTCGACCGCCCGGGTCTCTTCGAGCCCGCGGAGCCCGGCCTCGAGATGCGGGATGTCGGTGAGCGCGACGCGCGGGTGCGCGCGGACCCAGTCGGGATACCCGGCGATGTCGTCGTCGAATCCGTCGTAGCGGTCGGGCAGGGCGCCGTCGGGATGCGGGAAGATCCGTGCTCCGTCGACGCGCGCGAGGCCGGGGAAGGCGGGGTCGCCGTTGGCCCGGAGGAAGTCGTCCCAGGCCCAGGCCGACAGATCGACGATCTCGCGGCGCAGGTACTCGGGGCTCACGCGACCGTTCGTCGCGATGGACCCCGCGCCGGGCCGGTCGTTCTCGTAGCGCGACACGACGGGGAAGTCGGTCTCGACGACCTCGGCTCCGGCTGCCTCGAGCTCAGCGCGGAGCGACCGCCACAGCGCGATCACGCTCGGCCGCGTCTCGATGCGTCGCCCGGTCGGCCCGCCGATGCCGGGGGAGTCGGCGGTGCCGGCATCCGGATCGGCGCCGATGTACATGCGTGGGATGCCGATGCGTCGGCCGGCCAGCACCGCGCGGGCGTCGGCGGGGCCCGTGACCGCGAGGTCGCGGTAGGTCTGCGGGCGGACGGCCGATGCGGCCGGGATCTCGACCCAGGGCTGCATCCGCCAGAAGTCGCCGTGAGGGTCGGGATCGTCGGCGACGACGACATCGAGCACGGCGAGCAGATCGGCCATCGTCCGGGTGTGGGGGACGACGACATCCATCGTCGGGACGAGCGGCCAGTTGCCGCGCACCGAGATCACGCCGCGCGACGGGGTGTAGGCGCAGAGGGCGTTGTGCGAGGCCGGTCCGCGCCCACTCGACCACGTCTCCTCGCCGAGCCCGAACGCGGCGAAGCTCGCTGCGGTGGCCGTCCCCGAGCCGTTCGACGATCCCGACGCGAACGGGGCGGTCAGATAGTCGGCGTTGTACGGGCTCTCGGCCCGCCCGTAGAGACCGCGCTGCATGCCGCCGTTGGCCATCGGGGGCATGTTGGTCAGCCCGAGGCAGATGGCGCCGGCATCCCGCAGCCGCTCGATCGTGAAGGCGTCGCGCTGGGCGACGAGGTCGGCGAACGCGGGGCTTCCGGCGGCCGCGGTCAGGCCGCGCACGAGGTAGCTGTCCTTCGCGGTGTAGGGGATGCCGTCGAGCGGGCCGCGGCTCTCGCCGCGCGCGCGACGCTCATCGGATGCGCGGGCTTCGGCGAGGGCATCGGGGTTTCGGACCACGATCGCGTTGAGCGCGGTGGCGGTGTCCGGGCCGTCGTAAGCGTCGATGCGCGCGAGGTACGCCTCGACGAGCCCGACCGCGGTGGTCTCACCGCGAGCGAGCGCCGCGTCCAGCTCGCTGATGGAGGCCTCCCAGACCTCGATCACCGGTCTGTCCCCGTCGCGCCCACCGTCGAGTCGCCAGGAAGTGCGGATCCGGCGGGGGCGGCATCCGCAGAATGTGGCGAGTCGACGGGGGAAGGGGAGGGGGCGGGGGCGGGCTGTTGCTGGGTGATGCAGTGGATGCCGCCGCCGCGGGCGAAGAGCGGGCGCGCGTCGACCGTCACGACGCGGCGGCCGGGGTAGGCCTCGGCGAGGATGCCGCGGGCGCGGTCGTCGGCCGCGGGGTCGCCGAAGCCGCAGGCGATCACCCCGCCGTTGACGACGAGGTGGTTGACGTAGCTGAAGTCGACGAAGCCCTCGTCGTCGCGCAGCTGCGCGGGGCCCGGCAGGTCGATGATCTCGAGGCGCCGGCCCGCGGCATCCGTCGCCGCCTCGAGGGCGGCGCGGATCTCGGGCATGAGGGCGTGGTCGGGGTGCGCGGGGTCGGGTTGCGCGTGCAGGAGCACCCGTCCGGGCGCGGCGAAGGTCGCGACGATGTCGACGTGGCCGTTCGTGCCGAACTCGTCGTAGTCGCGCGTGAGCCCGCGGGGCAGCCAGATGGCCGTGCCGGCGCCGATCGTGCGGAGCATCTCGGCCTCGACGCGCGTCCGATCGGCGAAGGGATTGCGGCGGGGGTCGAGCTGGACGGTCTGGGTCAGCAGCACGGTGCCCGCACCGTCGACGTGGATGCCGCCGCCCTCGTTGACCAGCATCGAGCTGACGAGCTCCGCCCCGACGTGGGCCGCGATGATGCGGGCGTGCTCGGCGGAGAGGCGCCAGTCCGCCCAGTCGGGGGCGCCCCACCCGTTGAAGATCCAGTCGACGGCCCCGAGGACGCCGGGCCGCTCGTCGTCGACGACGAAGGTCGGGCCGTGGTCGCGCATCCAGAACTCGTCGACCGGCGTCTCGTGCTGGTCGATCCCGCTACCGAGAAGGTCGCGCGCCCGTGCGGTCTCGGTCGGGTCGACGAGCATCGAGACCGGCTCGAACTCGGCCACGGCGCGGGCGACGGCCGTCCAGGCGGCGTACCCCTCGGCGCGATCCGCCTCGGTGTCGCCGAGGGTGAACCCGACGCGCGGGAAGGCCATCCAGGTGCGCTCGTGCGGCGCGGTCTCGGCCGGCATCCTCCAGGGCATCGCGTTCCTCCGGATCCAGTTGATCAGTTGATCAATTTCTGGGAAGCGTACAGACTGGCGGGCATGGCGTCAAAGGATTCCGCGGGGCGAGCGCGGCTGAGCGGAGAACAGCGCCGCGCGCAGATCGCCGCCGCCGCCGAGCGCATCGCCCGCGAGCAGGGACTGAGCGCGGTGACCCTGCGTGCCGTCGCGGCGTCGGTCGGCGTCGGGTCGGCGCTCGTCGCGCATCATGCCCCGAGCATGGACGACGTCGTGGCAGGTGCGTTCGACACGATCGTCGCGGCCGAGCTGAGCGACCTCGATCGCCTGCGAGAGAGGAGTCCCGACAGCGTGCTGCTGGTGCGCGAGCTGCTGCGCACGCTCCTCGACGGCACCCGTTCCGATGTCACCCTCGTGTGGGTGCAGTCGTGGGCGCTCGGTCGCCGCAACGAAGCGCTCGCCGAGCGCGTGCGCGCGCAGATGGATGCCTGGACGGCCTTCCTCGAAGGCATCATCCGCGACGGCGTGAACGCAGGCACGTTCCGGGTCGACGACCCCGTCGCCGTCGCGGCCCAGGTGCTCGGGATGATCGATGGGCTCAACGCCCACGCTCTCGTGTCGTGGCGTGACGCCGATGCCCGCATCCGCCTCATGTCCACCGCCGTCGAGGCTCTCCTCGGGCTCCGGCCGGGTGAGCTCACGGCGCCCTGACCGCGCGGTGTCACAGGCGGCGTCGATTCTCAACCCGTCGGCGGGAGGGGCGCGCGGCCCCTACGGTGGGAGAACAGACGCGAGGGGGACACCGACATGGCACATCGAGCACTCGTCCTGACCGGATCGGGGCGGTACGCCGACCCGTGGCACCCCTTCGCGGAAGTCGGGGCCGAGGTCGCCGACATCCTCCGCCACCGCGACTGGGATGTCGCCGTGTCGGACGACGTCGATCAAGGCATGGCGAACCTCGACGGGTACGACCTCGTCGCGGTCTGCGCGGGCGATCCCTGGCGCGGCGGCAGCAGCCTGACGCGCGGCGCTCCGCCGTCGTCGGTCGCGGGCTTCGCCGCTGCGCTCGAGCGCGGCATCGGCGTGCTCGCGGTGCACTCGGCGGTCTCGTCGCTGCGCGATTACCCGGAGTGGGCGCCCGCGCTGGGCGCCATCTGGCTGCCCGAGCTCTCGTTCCACCCCGAGGCGGGCGAGATGACGGTCCAGGTCGAACCGGATGCCGTGCCCGTCGAGGTTCCCACGACCTTCCACACCCACGACGAGCGCTACTGCGCGCTGCAGCGGCTCGGGCAGCGCACCGTCGTGGCATGGCACGAGGGCGACGGTGCGAAGGAGGCCGCGGCGTGGGTGCGGGAGTACGGCGGCGGCCGCATCGCGGTCGACGTGCTCGGGCACGACGCACGCGCCTTCGAGGCCTCCGGCCACCGCACGCTCGTCGCCGCCCTCGCGGCCTGGGCGGTCGCCGGCAGCTGATCTCGGTGCGGCGCAGCACTGTGCTGTGCGGCAGAGTAGCGGTGTGCCCGCCGTCTCCGCCCTGTACCGCTACCCCGTCAAGGGATTCACCCCCGAAGCGCGCGACGAGCTCGTCGTCCAGCCCGACGGTCGGATCGCCGGCGACCGGGTGCTCGCTTTCCGGTTCGCCGACGCGGTGGAGCCCGAGGATGCCGACGGCCTCGAGTCGTGGCCGAAGAGCCGTGGCCTCGCGCTCATGGACTTCCCGGCGCTCGCCCGCGTGGCTCTATTGTTCGACGCCGACGCCGACGCCGACGCCGACGCCCAGCGGCTGCGGCTGAGCGCCGATGGAGTGGTGCTCGCCGAAGCGGGGCTCGATGACGCTGGCCGGCGCGAGCTCGAGGAAGCCGTGACCGCTTTCGTGCAGGCCTCGCCGGATGCCCGACGGCTCGAGAAGGAGGGCGTGCTGCCGCTGCGGCTCGTCGGCGACGGTGTCACCGCCCGGTTCCAGGACCGGGCCCGAGGCTATGTCTCGCTGCACGGCGCCGCGTCGGTCGACGACGTGGACGCCGCCGTGGCCGCGCCCGTCGACAGTCGGCGGTTCCGCTCGAACATCGTGGTTTCGGGTGCCGGGGCATGGGACGAGCTCGGCTGGAGCGGCCGCATCCGCATCGGCGAGGTCGCGTTCGAGGTGCAGCGCCCCATCGGCCGGTGCGCCGCGATCATGGCCAATCCCGACACGGGCGAGCGCGACGCGCGCCTTCTGCGCGTGCTGACGACCGAGTTCGATCAGGCCGAGCCGACCCTCGGCATCCTGCTCCTCCCCGCCGACGGCGGCGGTGTCGTGCGGGTGGGTGACCAGGTCATCATCGAGCGCTGAGCCGGCGAGCCGGCATCCGCCCGCCTGGATCGGGATGCAAGGGATCTGATCCGACACCCCGGTCAGGATGCCTCGGGCTCGGGGTGTCTCGTTCGGACCCTTGTGTCGCGGGGTTGCCAACCCCGCCCTGGCAGCCACGGCACCCGTCGTGCTAGTTTCACTAGACGCACTTGCGTTGCAACTAGCGAAACAATGACCATCTCGACGGGGAGACGGCTATGACGACGACCGGCATCGAACTGCGACGGTTCGCGACCGATGTGCTGGCGGCTGCCGGGATGCGGCGGCACAACGCCGACGTCGTCGCCGGTGTCATGGTGGGAGCCGATCTGCTCGGCGTCCACTCTCATGGCGCCACGCGTCTCGCGACCTACCTCGACCGCGTCGACGCCGGAGTGATGGCCCTCGATCCCGAGATGGTGCTGGTCCGCGACCACGGTGCGACCGCGCTGCTCGATGCGGCGAACGGCTTCGGGCAGCTCGCCGCGAGTCGCGCGATGGTGGATGCGATCGAGCGGGCGCGCGCGTACGGCGCCGGCGTCGTGTCGGTCGCCCGCTCCAATCATTTCGGCATCGCGGGGCACTACGTCCGCGCTGCCGCCGAGAGCGGGCTCGTCGGCATAGCGCTGACCAACGCCTCGCCGGCCATGCCGCCCTTCAACGGCACGCGCCGGCTGCTCGGCACCAACCCCATCGCGATCGGGATCCCCTCGCGGCACCGCCCCCTGGCGGTCCTCGACATGTCGTCGACGACGGTCGCGCGCGGCAAGATCCGGCGCGCGTTCGACAATGGCGCGACCGAGATCCCCGCCGGTTGGGCCACCGACGCGACCGGCGCGCCCACGACCGACCCCGCCGCTGCGCTCGCCGGCAACCTCGCTCCCCTCGGTGGGCCGAAAGGCGCGGGTCTCTCGCTCGTGATCGACCTGCTCGCCGGGAGCCTGTCGGGTACCGGGCCGGTGGGCTCCGTCGTCGGTCTGCCCGACTCATCGGCGGTGTCGGGCACCGGCCACCTGGTCATCGCGCTCGATCCCGAGGCCTTCGGCGGGGCCGATCTCTTCGACCGATTGGTCGAGCAGTCGCTCGCTGATGTCGCGGATATGGATGCCGCCGACGGTGAGCGCGTCTACTACCCGGGCCTCATCGAGCACGAGCAGCGTGAGCGCGCGGAGCGCGACGGCATCCGGCTCACCGACGTCGATCACGACCGCCTCGGCGTGCTCGCCGACCGTTTCGGGCTCGCCGCTCCCGCTCGCTGACCACCCGCCGACCACCATGATGCGCGCCGGGCCCCGGCGCCGAAGGAGGAGAACATGACCGAGGACACGAGCCTGATCGAGCGCCTGGGCGCACTGCCCACAGCCAACGTCGGAGACGCGATGGAGCGGTTGGGCGTCGTCGACGCCGAGATCCGCCCGGTATGGCGCGGGGCCCGAGTCGCCGGCCGCGCGGTCACCGTCGAGGTCGCCGAGGGTGACAACCTCGGTATCCATCGCACGCTCCCCGACATCGGCCCCGGTGACGTCCTCGTCGTGAACGGTCACGGCGCCCGCAACCGCGCGCTGATCGGCGAGCTCATCGCCGAGCGGCTGCGGGTGCGCGGGTGCGTCGGGATCGTCATCGACGGCGCGGTGCGCGACGCCGACGAGCTCGGTGAGCTCGGCTTTCCGACCTTCGCGCGATCGGTCACGCCGGCGGGGCCGTACAAGAACGGCCCGTGGCGCCATCACCGCGCCGTGGCCGTCGGCGGTGTCGTCGTCGCCCCCGGCGACATCGTCCTCGGCGATGCGGACGGCGTGGTGATCGTGCCCGCCGCAGAGGCCGAGGAGGTTCTCGCGCGGGCGGAGGCCAAACATGCCGACGAGACGCAGATCAGGGCGTCGATCGTCGCGGGCTGAGCCGGTCCCGGGGAATCGTGCCGACCTTGCGAGAATGAGGTCATGCCCGATACCCCGGATGCCGCGAATCAGCCGACCGTTCGCAGCGTCGAACGCGCGTTGGACATCCTCGAGATGCTCGAACGCTCCGACGGCCCGCTGCGTCTGGTCGATCTGAGCCGAGGCACCGAGCTGCACGCGGCGACCGTCCTCCGGCTCGTCGGCGTGCTGCAGCGCCGCGGCTTCGTCCAGCACGACGACACCGGGGAGTACCGCCTGGGCGTCGCGGGGCTCGGCATGGCTCACCGCTACCTGCAGTCCGACCCGCTCGTCGTGCGGTCGCGCCCGCACCTGCAGGAACTGGCCCGCACCACGGGTCTCACCGCCTCGCTGTATGCCCGTTCGGGAGAGTCGCGGGTGCTCGCGGCACGCGTCGATGGGCGCGACCCGCTGCGGTATCAGCTGCCCCTCGGGCGGCGGCTGCCGTTGCTGGTCGGCGCGGGGCGGACGATGCTGGCCTTCCTGCCGGACGATGAGCGCGAACGGGTGCTCGAGCACGCGAACGAGTTCCGCACCGCCGGCGGAGAGGTCGTGACCCCTGAATTGCTCCGCGCGTCGGTCGACGGCATCCGAGCTGCGGGCTTCCACATCTCGGTGTCCGAACGCGACGTCGGCGTCGCGGCCGTCAGCGTGCCCGTGCTCGACCGCGAGCGCGGCGTCGTGGCCGCGGTCTCGGTCCTGGGCCCCGACGAGAGCACGACCACGGAGATGCTCCGCGGGTGGGCGCCGGAGCTGCGCCGGGCGGCGCACGCCATCGCTCTCTCCCTCTGACGCCTCGGCTGTCGGCGCTCTGCCTCCGGTTGTCGGCACGGCGCTGCGTGAGGCGCCCCGACGCACCCTCACGCGCCCTGACTCGCCCTGACGCGTGTCGTGCCGGGTCGGCTTGCGAGGTCTTCGATCCAGCCTGTCGGCTTGACAAGCACATCGCGCATCCTGTGAAATGACGTTTCACTTGACGCAAACAAGCTGTGTCTGACGAAATACCGCCACGTCATGTGGCAGCCATCGCGAGCAAAGGAGCTGCGAGTGATCAACGACGATCCGACCCCTTCGACGGAGGTGCCCTCGTGCCCGTAGCCGTCATCGCCCTGTTCGTCTTCCTCGCGATCATCGTGGTGTGGAACGTCGTGGTGAAGCGGAGCATGGCCGAGGCGATGCTCCTGGGCTTCGTCGCGACCGTGCTGTTCGCCGGCCTCCAAGCGCCCCAGGTGGCGCGCGACGCGATCGTCGACGCCAGTTCGAACGAGGTCATGTACGCGGCGATCGCGTTCATCTTCATGACCTACCTCGTCGAGCGGACAGGAACCATCGCCCGCTTGATCGAGATCCTCACGAGCCTGCTCGGCGGCCTCCGCGGCGGGCCGGCGATCGTCGACACCGTCGCCTCCGGTGCCATGGGCGCCGTCGCCGGCGGCTCGAACACCGGCAACGCCGCCACGAGCGGCGTCATCACCGGCCCGTGGATGACGCGCACCGGGTGGAGCAAGGCGCGGGCCGCGACGGTCATCGCCGGCAACGCGGGGCTCGGCGCAGCGCTGCCGCCGAGCGCGTCGATGGTCATCATGATCGGATTCGCCGGCAGCCTCGTCACCACGAGCTCCGTCTACCTCGCCCTGTTCGTCGCCGGCATCTACCAGTTCCTCATCCGGATGGTGCTCATCGCCTGGTTCGTCCACCGCGACGGCATCCACAAAGTCGCCGGCGAAGAGCGTCCCGCCGTCGGTCCGGCGGTGCGCCGCAACTGGACCTCGATGCTGATCTTCCTCGGCGCGGTCATCCCCGTCTCGATCACGATCGGTCCGCTCGCCGACTTCCTGGCCGCCTCACCGCTGTCGGACGCGATGGGCTCGGTGTCGTTGATCACCTGGATCCCCGTCCTCATCATCCTCATCAGCGCGGCCGTCGGCTGGCGTCAGCTCCCGCGCACCGCGCGAGAGTGGTGGGAGTTCTTCGGGGGCGCGGCGTCGAAGTACTACGCGATCGGTGCCCTGCTCTTCTTCGCGATCGCCGCGAGCGAGGTCCTCGCCTCGCTCGGCCTCGCCGACGACGTCGACGCGCTGCTCGGCAACCTCGACATCCCCGTGTGGCTGCTCGTGGCTCTCGTCGGATTCTTCGTCGTGCTCGTCGCCGGCCCGCTGTCGTCGACCGCGACGCTCAGCGCCGTCGGTCAGGTCTCGCTCGTGACCCTGGTCGCCGCGGGGGTCGACCCCCTGCTCGCCGTCATCGCGATCCTCGTGTTCGCCTCGACCGAGGGCGCATCGCCGCCGGCATCGGGTGCGATCTTCGTCGCGAGCGGCATCACCGGCGCGCGCCCCGAGCAGACCTTCATCCCGCTCGTCATGTACTACGTGCTGCCGTTCTTCGTCCTCGGCGTGCTGATCGCCGTCGGCATCGTCCCCGTCCCCATCACCTGAGAGGCATCCTCATGCGGAAAACGCTCGATCGAACCGTCACGGGAGTCTTCGCGCTCGCCATGATGGCGTTCCTCGCGCTCGCCTGCGCGCTCGTGCTCACCCAGATCGTCGGGATCGTGTTCGTGCTGCCCGACCTCGTCGTCACCGCCGAGACGCTCTTCAAGGGGCCGGCGATCGTCGGCGCGGTCATCGTCTCGCTGCTCGGCTACGTGCTGTTCAACATCCGCGGCGAGAAGCCGGTGGAAAGCTGATGGCCGCTGTGAACGCCGCGCGGGTGCAGGCCGGAAATGCGACCCCGCTGACCGTCGTCGGGCTCGGCGAGGCCGGGCGTCTCTACGCCCAGGGTGCTGTCGCCGCGGGATATGCCGTGACGGGGTACGACCCGTTCGCCCCCGAGACGCCGGAAGGGGTCACGCGTGCGGCGACGCTCGCGGAGGCCGTCGCCTCAGCCGAGATCGTGCTCACCCTCACCACCGCGTCATTGTCGGAGCAGATCGCAGCCGAGGCCGCGCCGCACCTGCGGGCCGATGCGACCTACGTCGACTGCACGACCGCGTCGCCGGAGGCGCTGCTGCGGGTCGCCGAGGTCGTCGAGGGGCCGGGGGTGGCGTTCGCGGATGTCGCGATCCTCGGGCCCGTCCCCATCCGGGGAGCTGCGACCGACGCGATCGTGTCCGGATCGGGGCGTGCCGTCGCGATCGAGACGCTGCGCTCGTTCGGCGCCTCCGTGGAGGATGGGGGCGAGATCGCGGGAGATGCGTCGGCGCGCAAGCTCCTGCGCAGCATCCTGATGAAGGGGTTGGGCGCGATCATCACGGAGGCGCTCGCAGCCGGCCGAGCCGCGGGGTCGGAGCAGTGGATCCGCGACCAGATCGCCCGCCAGCTCGCCGGCGACGGGCACGCGGTGGTGGAACGCCTCGAGCGGGGCACGCGCACCCATGCGGTGCGCCGTGCGCACGAGATGGCGGCCGTTGCGGATTACCTCGAGTCGCTGGGCGTCGCGCACGACATGGCCACGGCCACCCAGCGCACGCACGAACGGGTCGCCGCCGAGAAGGAGTGACGCCGCACCGCGGCATCCGATTGTCGGTGCCCGGATGCGGCCCCCGTCGGCCGGTGCCCGGATGCGGCACCCGTTGGCCGGCGCCCGGATGCAAGGGATCGTGGCCGACACCCCGTGAGCGGATGCCGCAACCCGGGGTGTCGCCGCGGATCTCTTGCATCGCGGAACCGGCTGACCCGCCCGCCCGGGACGGCGGGAGGGTCAGCCGCGGAGGTAGACGGTCGCCGTCTCGGTGAAGAAGTCGCGGGCGACTGCTCCCTGCTCCTTCGGGCCGAGGGCGCTGCCGCGCGTGCCGCCGAAGGGCACGTGCAGGTCGGCTCCGGCCGAGGCGGAGTTGATGTGCACGACCCCGACCCGGATGTCGTCGATCGCGGCGAGAGCGCGCCCGAGGTCGGTCGTGAAGACCGCGGTCGACAGCCCGTACTCGCTGTCGTTGACGAGCGCGAAGCCCTCGGCCGCGGAGCGCGTCCGCCGGACGCCGACGACGGGGCCGAACAGCTCGTCGTGCCACAGTTCGCCGGGTTCAGCCGCGGGCAACTCGAAGACCGACGGTGGGATGAAGAACCCCTCGGCGAGTGGGCCGTCGCGGTAGGGTCCGGGCGCGACGACGGGCGTCGCGTAGCGGCTCGCGCGATCGAGCGCGGCGTTGATGCGGTCGCGGGCGCCCGCATCGACCACGGGGCCGACCTCGACGCCGTCACCGAGCGCGTCGCCCACGACAGCGGCTCGCGTGCGTTCGGCCAGAGCCGCGAGGAAGCGGTCGGCGACCGCCTCGTGCACGACGACGCGCGAGGTCGCGGTGCACTTCTGCCCCGCGGCGCGGAACGCGCCGATCGCGACCTGCTCGACGGCGAGGTCGAGGTCGGCGTCCTCGAGCACCAGCGAGGCGTTCTTGCCGCCCAGCTCGCCCTGGAAGGGGATGCCGCGGCCGGCGAGTCGGGACGCGATCTGGCGTCCGACCCGGGTCGAGCCGGTGAAGGTCACGGCGTCGACGTCGGGATGAGCGACGATCGCCTCGCCGACCGCGGCGGTTCCGTTGACGAGGTTGAGCACCCCGTCGGGTAGCCCGGCCTCCATCAGCGCCTCGGCGAAGCGCATCGCCAGGACGGGCACGAAGGTCGCCGGTTTCCACACGATCGTGTTGCCCCACGCCAGGGCGGGGGCGAGCTTCCATGCCGGGATGGAGAAGGGGAAGTTGAACGGCGTGATCGCGCCGATGACCCCGACCGGTCGGCGCACCACGAGGATGCGCTCGCCTGGGTTGGGTGACTCGTAGACCTCGCCCGACGCCCGCTCGACGTCGTGCGCGTGGTACCGCAGGATGTTGGCGCCGTGGGCGACCTCGGCCATGCCTTCGGCCCGTGTCTTCCCCTCCTCGCGGGCGAGCTCGGTGCCCCACTCCTCGCTGCGCGCCGCGACGAAGTCCGCCGCGCGCAGCAGCACGGCCGCCCGCGACCGGGCCGGCGTCCGCCGCCACCCCTCGGCGGCCGCCCGGGCTGCGACGAACGCGCGGGCGACGTCGGTATCCGACGCGCCCGGCCCCGAGGCGACGATGTCGGACGGGCGGCTCGGGTTGAGGTCGACGAGCTCGTCGCCGCTGCCGGTCACCCATCGGCCGTCGATGAGGTGTCGCAGTTCGATGGGCGTGCTCATCGGTCCTCCTGGGCAGCGGCGGTGCGGAACGCGGGGATGCCGGTGAGGTGGGCTCCGAGCACGAGGGTGTGGATCTCATCCGTGCCCTCGTAGGTGCGCACCGACTCGAGGTTCGCGGCGTGACGCATCGGCGAGTAATCCGCGGTGACGCCGTTGCCGCCGAGGATCGTGCGCGCCTCGCGGGCCACCGCGATGGCGGCACGGGTGTTGGCGAGCTTCGCCACGGAGATCTGGTGGGGCTGGAGCCGCCCCGCGTCCTTCAGTCGGCCCAGTCGCAGGGCCACCAGCTGCGCCTTCTCGATCTCGAGCGCCATGTCGACGAGTTTGCTCTGGGTGAGCTGGAACGAGGCGATCGGCTGATTGAACTGCATCCGGCGGCCGGCATAGTCGAGGGCGGTCTCGTAGCTGTCGCGTGCCGCGCCGATGACGCCCCAGCCGATGCCGTAGCGGGCCTCGTTGAGGCACGAGAACGGAGCGCGCAGTCCGCGCGCCTCTGGCAGCTGGGCATCGAGCGGCAGCCGTACGTCGGCGAGGGCGATGTCGCACTGGATCGAGGCGCGCATCGACATCTTGGGTGCGATGGGCGTCGCCGTGAACCCGGGGGTGTCGGTGGGGACGACGAACCCGCGGACGCCCTCGTCGGTCTGGGCCCAGATCACGGCGATATGCGCGATCGAGGCGAGGCCGATCCAGCGCTTGGCGCCGTTGATGACCCACTCGTCGCCGTCGCGGCGCGCGAACGTCGTCATGCTGCCGGGATCGGAGCCCGAATCGGGCTCGGTCAGCCCGAAGCAGCCGATGACCTCGCCGCGCGCCATCGGCGGCAGCCACTTCTGCTTCTGCGCCTCGCTGCCGTGCTTGTGGATCGCGCTCATCGCGAGCGAGCCCTGCACCGAGACGAAGGTGCGCAGGCCCGAATCGCCCGCTTCGAGCTCCATCGCGGCGAGACCGTACTCGACGGCGCTGCGACCGGGGCAGCCGTAGCCCGTCAGGTGCATGCCGAGCACGCCCAGGTCGGCGAGCTCGGGGATCAGTTCCGCGGGGAACCGTGCGGCGTCGTACCAGCCGGCGATCGCGGGCTTCACCCGGGTGTTGACGAACGCGCGGACGCGGTCGCGCACGTCGCGCTCGGCCTCGCTCAGCTGGCCGTCGAAGTCGAGCAGATCTGTCGTGCCGCTCATGCGGCGTCCTCCTCGGTGGCGTCGGCGATGGTGCTGTCCGGCCCGCCTGCGACGGTGGAGCGGATGGCGTCGACGAGGATGTCGAGTCCGGCTGCGAGCACCGCCTCGTCGATCACGAGCGGTGGCAGGAGTCGGATGACGTTGCCGTAGGTGCCGCACGTGAGCGTCAGCACCCCCGCGGCGTGACACGCGGCCGACACCCCCTGGGCGAGGTCGCTGCGGGGAGCAAGAGTGCCGGGGTCGGCGAACTCGACCGCCATCATCGCGCCCCGTCCGCGGATCTCGGCGACGACGTCGAACTCGGCGAGGAGCGGTTCGAGCCGGCCGCGGATCGCACCCTCGATGCGCGCCACGCGGGGGAGCAGACCGGGGTCTTCGAGCACCTCGAACACGCCGAGGGCGGCCTCGCAGGCGAGCGGGTTGCCGGCGTAGGTGCCGCCGAGACCGCCCGGGTGCACGGCGTCCATGATCTCGGCGCGACCCGTGACGGCGCTGAGGGGGAGTCCGCCGCCGAGCGCCTTCGCCGTGAGGATGAGGTCGGCCACCACCCCCTCGTGCTCGCTCGCGAAGAGCTGTCCGGTGCGGCCGAGACCGCTCTGGATCTCGTCGATGACCAGCACGATGCCGTATCGGTCGGCGATCTCGCGCAGCCCGGGCAGGAAGCCGGGGGCGGGGACGACGAAGCCGCCCTCGCCCTGGATCGGCTCGACGACGAGCGCCGAGAAGGCGTCGGCGCCGTGCTCGCGGATCGTCTGTTCGATCGCGGCCAGAACGTCGGCCACCGGACGCCCGCGAAGGGGGTTGGCATTCGGGACGCGCACGACGTCGGCGGGGAACGGGCCGAACGAGGTCTTGTACGGGTGCTCTTTCGCGGTCATCGCCATCGTCAGCAGCGACCGGCCGTGGTACGCCTCGTCGACGACCAGGACGCCCGCCCGACCGGTGTGGGCGCGAGCGATCTTGACGGCGTTCTCGACGGCTTCGGCGCCCGTCGTGAACAGGCCCGTGCGTTTCTCGTGGATGCCGGGCGTGTGGTCGTTGAGCCACTGGGCCACCCGGACGAATCCCTCGTACTCCGTCACCATGAAGCAGGTGTGGGTGAAGCGCTCGACCTGCGCCGCAACCCGCTCCCGCACTCGCGGGTTGGCGGCACCCACGCTCGTGACGGCGATCCCGGACGCGAGATCGATGAGCTCGTTGCCGTCGACGTCGATGAGGGTCGACTCCGTCGCATCCGCGATGAAGACGGGCAGCGTCACGCCGAACCCGGCCGATACGGCTTGACCGCGTTCGTCGTGGAGGCGTCGGGAGCGCGGGCCGGGGATCTCGGTCACGAGGTGGGGGACGGTCATGAGGCGACTGTAGGGGCTCATACGCTTCACAAAGGAGGCGCATCGCACATCTGCTTCGCGGAATTGGGCGTGCTGCACAATGGAGGCGTGACGACTCTCGCCGCCCTGGTCGATGCCGCCGACGGTGCCCTCGCTCCCGTGACGGCCTTCCCTCCCGCGCGGGTCATCAGCGGCGTGCACGTCTCGGAGCTCTCCGAGCCCGGACGTTACCTCGCGGGCGGAGAGCTGCTGCTGACCACGGGCATCCCGCTGACGGGGCACGACGGTGATGCCGCCTACGTCGCGTCGTTGGCCGCGCACGACGTCGGGGCGCTCGGGCTCGGGCTCGGCGAGGGGTGGGACGCACCCCCGCCCGGGTTCGCGGCACGCTGCGCGGCGGCCGGTGTCGCGCTGTTCGTGGTGCCCGACGGCGTGCCGTTCCTCGCGGTCTCGCGCGCGCTGCTGGCCCTCGAGCGCCGCCTCGAGCGTGACGCGGGCCTGCGCGCGGCCTCGGCGCACACCCGGCTGGCCGAAGCCGCTGCGGGCGACGAGCCCCGCCCCGCCATCGCGCGGGCGATCGCGGAGGCCGTCGGCGGCTGGGCGGCCTGGGTGCCGGCGTCGCGACACGACGGCGCGGCGCTGCTGCATCCGCCGGCGCTCGCCGGGATGCTGCCCGCCGTCATCGCCGACGTCGAGGCCTCGCTACGACGCTCGGGCGCCGCCGCGGCATCCTTCGCGTCGCACGGCTCGGTCGCCGTCGCCTTCCCTGTGACGACGGGCGGACGCACGGGCGGCGCCCTCGTGATCGGCTCGGGGCGACCGCTCTCCCGTGCCGACCGTCAGCTCGCGCTCACGGCGGTGGCGCTGCTTCGGATGGTCACGGCTCCCGCGGGCGCGGCGTCGCCGGGGGAGTGGGTCGCGCGCCTCGCGCTCGACGGCGAGACCGCGGCCGCCCGCTCGCTCGCGCGCGCGGGCGGGGTCGCGTTGCCCCGCATGGTGCGGGTGGCGGTCACGGGCGTCGACGGCGAGCCCCATCCGCTGTCGGCGGTCGAGGACGGGATGCGGCTGGCCCTGCTCGATGTCGACGACATCTCCGAGGCCGGCGCGGTCAGCGCCCCGGTGCCGGTCGACGAGGCCCCGGCCGCAGCATCCCGGGCGATCGCGCTGTGGCGGTCGGTGGACGGCGCGTGCGCGGTGACCGAGCGTCCGCGCCGCGTCGAGCTCTGGCTCGACGCGCTCGACGGGTCGCCCGGACTGCGCGACGCGGTGCGGGCGCACCTCGCGGCGAGCCAGCGCATGGAGCAGACCGCTCGGCTGCTCGGCGTGCATCGCAACACCGTGCGTCAGCGCATCGCCGCCGCGGAGCGGGCCATGGGGGTGTCGTTGACCGATCCGGACGTGGGCGCGGAGCTGTGGCTCGCGCTGCGCGTCAGTCGCTGACGCCGCCGGTCGGGGCCGCGAGCCAGCGCAGCACCTCGTCGGTGTGCTCGCCCAGCCGGGGCGGCGCGGTGAGCGCGCTCTCGACGGGCGGCGCCCAGGTGATGGGAGACCGCACCTGGCGCGAGGTCCGGCCGTCGGCGCCGACGGCGTCGTAGACCGGATCGAGTCCGAGACGATCGGCTAGCGCGATGCCCTCGCCGATCGTCGCGACGACGCCCGCGGCGACGCCGACGGTGTTGAGCCGTTCCGCCCATGTCGCGGCCGGGGCGGCGGCGAGGGCGGCCTCGAGCGAGGCCGCGAGTTCGTCTCGGTTGCTCACGCGCATCGTATTCGTCGCGAAACGCTCATCGGCGGCGAGCTCGGGTACCCCGAGCACGGTGGTCATGCGGGCGAACTGCACGTCGTTCCCGCAGGCGACCGCGAGTGGGCCGTCGCTGCAGCGCAGCACCTCGTAGGGGGCGATGGAGGGATGCCGGTTGCCCAGGCGGCCCGGTTCGGTGGCGGCACCGAGGTGCGCGGACATCTGGTTCACGAGTCCCGCCTGCAGGCTCGACAGCAGGTTGACCTCGACGCGCGATCCGCGCCCCGTGAGCTCGCGCCGCCGCAGCGCCGCGAGGATCGCGATGACGGCGTCCTTGCCGGTGAGGACGTCGACGAGGGCGACGCCGGCCTTCATCGCCTCGCCGTCGCGATCGCCGGTGATGTGCATGAGCCCGCCGACGGCCTGAGCGACGAAGTCGTAGCCCGGCAGGTCGGCGCCGCCGGCACTGCCGAAGCCGCTGACCGACGCGTAGATCAGGCCGGGATGTCGCTGTGCCAGGGTCTCCCAGTCGAAGCCGAGCCGGGCGAACTGCCCGGGGCGGAAGTTCTCGATGACGACGTCGCTGCGAGCGATGATCGCCTCGGCGTGCTCGCGGTCGGTCGGGTCGGCGAGATCGAGCGCGATCGAGGACTTGCCGCGGTTCGCCGCCTCGAAATACGTCGTCATGCCGGACGGCGCATAGGGCGGGCCCCATGCGCGGGTGTCGTCGCCCGCTCCGGGACGCTCGATCTTGATGACCCGTGCGCCGAGGTCGGCGAGCATCATCGTGGCGAGGGGACCGGCGAGCACACGCGAGAAATCGGCGACGACGACCCCGGCGAGCGGCGCGCTCATGCCCGCACCCCTTCGAGGGCATGAGCGGTCGAGTCGCGCGCGACGACCGCGATGGGGAACTCGACGTCGGTGCCGCGGGGGCTGCGACCCTCGAGCACATCGAGCAGCAGGGTGGCGCAGGCAACACCCGATTCGCGCGCTCGCAGATCGATCGAGGTGATGGACGGGCGCAGGTACGGCAGTGAGGGATGGTCGACGCACGACACGACCGTGATGTCGTCGCCGATGACGCGTCCCAGACGCTCGAGGGTCGCGGTCACCTCGATCGCGCTGGAATCGGGGCCGCAGATGATGACATCGGTCTCTGGTCGCTCGGCGAGCAGCTGCTCGGTGCGGTTGCGCACCTCGACCCAGGGCGCCTCGAACGACACGGGTGCGACGATCGGCTCCAAGCCGCGGGCGGCGCACGCCCGGCGGTATCCCGAGACGAGCTGACGGCCCCAGTCCGACGAGTCGGGTGCGACGATGAGGGCCGGATGGCGAGCGCCGGTGCGGTCGATCTCGTCGAACAGGCGCAGCATCCCCGACTCGTGCGACGACCACACGACACCCACCGGCTCGCCGTCGACGTCGGACGGCAGGTGCTCTTGCGTCACGATCGGGATGCCTGAGGCGAACAGCGCAGGCAGGGCGGGGTCGCCGGCGAGCGGGTCGCCGATGACCAGCCCGTCGGCGCGCAGCGGACGTGACCGTCCGGACGACACCGAGGGGCTGACGATCGTCACGTCGACGTCGTGCGCGGCCGCGTGGGTGACGATGCCGAAGGTGAACGCCATGTAGTACGACGAGCGCGAGACCACCTCGGGCAGCACGATGCCGATCGTGCCGACCGACCCCGTCCGCAGGTGGCGTGCCGCCGCGTTGACGGTGTAGCCGAGCTCCGCCGCGGCGGCCAGGACCGCCTCGCGCGTGGCGGGCGACACCCGGCCGCTGCCGCTGAGCGCGTCGGATGCCGTGGTCTTCGCCACGCCCGCTCGACGGGCGACATCGATGAGGCGTGCTCTGCCGGACCCGTGCATGCGGCGAGTCTAACCACACCGATCGGACCGTAACGCGCTCGCAACAATTCGGGTCTTGCGCCGTAATGGGGCTCTCGCATACTTTTGCCGGAACGTTCCGGCATCGAACTCGATAATGCCCGAACAAGACAGTGCCCCGAATCGGAGATGCGATGAACTGCTCCTGCACCCCCAACACGCACACCCAGCGCTCGCGACGCCTCGGCGACGAGTCCGGGGCGCCCTACGCCACGCTGTCCGAGGCCGAGCTGCTGCGCGCCGCCGAGATCCTCCGGGCCCACGGTGCGCTCGACGACGACCACCGCATCGCCTACATCGGGCTCGACGAGCCCGACCGCCGCGAGGTCGCCGCGGGCCGGGTCGTTCCGCGGCGCGCCCGGGTGCAGCTGCTCGACGTCGGCACGGGGCTCGCCCGCGACATCTCCGTCGACCTCACCGAGGGCGAACTCGTGGTCGACGTGCCGATCGAGCACGACGTCAGCGGCCAGGTGCCGCTTCTGCAGGAGGAGCACGCGCTCATCCGCGACCTGCTGGCCGTCGACGACGACTGGCTCGCGGCGTTGCGTCTGCGAGGCATCACCGACCCCGCGACCGTCGCGCTCGCCGGGCTCTCAGCCGGGCGCTACCCCATCGAGGGTGAGGCGGGCCGCCGGCTCGCCCGGGTGCTGGCCCACCACCAGCCGACCCCTCAGACGATGCCGTGGGCGCATCCGATCGACGGGCTCGTGGCCTATGTCGACCTCGGTTCGCGCAGCGTCGCGCAGGTCGTCGACACCGGGGTCATGCCCATCCCGCAGGAGACGGCCGACTACCACGTGCCCGGAACCTTCGGCCCCGAGCGCACGACGCAGAAGCCCATCGTCATCCAGCAGCCCGAGGGGCCGAGCTTCTCGTTCGAGGGCGACGTGTTGACGTGGGAGAAGTGGTCGCTGCGCATCGGATACGACATGCGCGAAGGGCTCGTCCTGCACGGGATCGGGTTCGAGGATGCCGGCCGCGTCCGGCCCATCGTCCACCGCGCCTCCATCGCCGAGATGCTCGTGCCGTACGGCGATCCGGGCCCCGTGCGTTTCTGGCAGAACTACTTCGACACCGGCGAATACCTGCTGGGCCGGCTCGTGAACAGCCTCGAGCTCGGCTGCGACTGCGTGGGCGACATCACCTATCTCGACGTGCCGATCGCCGACGCCCGCGGCGGCGTCAAGGTGCTGCCCAACGCCATCTGCATCCACGAGGAGGATGCCGGCGTGCTCTGGAAGCACACCGAGCAGTTCACCGGGACGAGCGACGTGCGACGCCAGCGGCGCCTCGTGGTGTCGTTCTTCGTCACGGTCGGCAACTACGACTACGGCTTCTACTGGTACCTCTATCTCGACGGCAAGATCGAGTTCGAGGCGAAGGCGACCGGCCTGGTCTTCACCGCCGCGTACGACGAGCGCACCAGCCGCTTCGCCAGCGAGCTCGCGCCCGGACTGGCCGCACCGTACCACCAGCATCTCTTCTGCGCGCGGCTCGACATGGCCGTCGACGACGGCCCCGCCGTCATCGACGAGATCGACGTGACGACCGTTCCGATCGATGACGGCAACCCGCATGGCACCGCGATCGGGTTCACCGCCACGCGCCTGACCAGCGAGTCCGGCGCGGTGCGCCGCGCGAACGCATCCATCGGACGCACCTGGCGGGTGAGCAGCGCGACCGCGACGAATCGCTTCGGCCGCCCGGTCTCGTACGTGCTGACCCCCGAGGGGACGCCCGTGCTCCAGGCCCATCCCGAATCGGTCATCGCCTCGCGCGCCCGCTTCGCGACGGCGGATCTCTGGGTCACCGAGTACGACCCCGAGGAGCGCTACCCCGCCGGCACCATCGTCAACCAGAGCGTCGGCGAGCAGGGCCTTCCCGCGTTCATCGCCGACGACGCGTCGCTCGAGTCGGCCGATCTCGTGCTCTGGCACACCTTCGGCCTGACGCACTTCCCGCGACTCGAGGACTGGCCCATCATGCCGGTCGACACCTGCGGGTTCGTCCTCACACCCCACGACTTCTTCGACCGGAACCCGACCCTGGACGTCCCGGCGTCCGCATCCTCCTGCTCGTGCGCCCACGAGGCGCCCGGGCACGGAGGCGACCCGCACCACATGCCCCACTCGCACCACCTCCCCGTTTCGCCGTCGAGCCCCGCACACTGACCCGCGGGCCGGCACCTCGAGAGGAACCGCCATGAGAACACGCACCCGAACGGGAGTGGCGATCAGCACCATCGCCCTCCTCACCCTCACCGGATGCAGCGCCGCATCCGCCCCCGATCCGGCCGCGACGTCCGACGAGGTCGCGCCCGGCTTCATCGCCGTCGCCGACGCCGATGCCCCCGCGGGCGGCGAGCTCGTCGTCCAGGTCGACTACGACACCGCCGAGGCCAGCGGCCTCGATCCGCAGGGCGCCGCGACCGCACGGTCGTGGATGCTCGAAGGGCTCGTCTACGAGACCCTCACCACGATCGACGAGAACCTCGCCGTCGCGCCCGGTCTCGCCACCTCGTGGGAGACCCCGAGCGACACCGAGTACGTCTTCACCCTGGCTGACGACGCCGTCTTCTCCAACGGCCGTCCCATGACGGCGGCGGATGTCGTCGGCAGCCTCCAGCGCCTGATCGACAACCCGGTGACGTGGACCGGTCAGCTCGGTCCCGTCGCATCGATCGAGGCGACCGGCGATCTCGAGGTCACCGTCACACTCGCCGAGCCGTACACCGCGTTCCTCGCGGCGCTCGCGAACACCCCGGCCGCCGTGCTGCCGATCGCCGAGATCGAGGCGGGGGAGATCGACATCACCCAGGAGATGCTCGGCACCGGACCGCTCGTCGCGACGGCGCACCGTCAGGACGAGCAGTGGACCTTCGCGCCGAACGAGAATCACCCGGATGCCGCCGACCTCGGCTTCTCGACGCTGACGATCGACATCGTCGGCGACGAGGCGACGCGCGCCGCTGCGTTGCGAGACGGATCGGCCGACCTCGCCATCCTGAACTCCACCGACTCGGCCTCGCTGCTCTCGGGAACCGCCGACGCTCGCGTCGCCACGCAGCGCAACACCGATTTCCACTACGTGATGATCAACTCGCTCGGGGGCGATCCTGCGCTGGCCGACGAGGACGTGCGCTTCGCCATCAACTCCGCGATCGACCGCGACGCGATCAACGAGCTCGTCTTCGGAGGGGCGACCGCGGCGACGGGCGTCACGCCCGTCGGACTGCCCGACTCGTGCGACCCGACCTCGCTGCCGTCCGCAGCCCGCGACCTCTCGGCGGCGAAGGCAGCCGTCGACGCCGTCGGCGGGCTCGAGCTGAACCTGCTCGTCTACACCGACGAGCCGGTCCTGGCCCAGATCGCGCAGGTCATTCAGCAGAACCTCGCCGAGATCGGCGTCGACGTCTCGATCGAGCAGCTCGACTACGCGACCTACTCGGGACGCGTGTACGGTGCGCCGTCGGACTTCGACCTCGCGCTCAGCTGGTTCGCGGGCTACGCCGACCCGGCGATGGTCACGACCTGGTGGAACCCGCAGCTCGCCGGCTTCTCGGCGGTATTCATGTCGGGATCGCCCGAACTCAGCGAGCTGATCGCGGCGGGCGCGTCGACCGAACCCGGTAGCGACCGGGCGGCGACCTTCGCCGACCTGTGCTCGCTGGCCGACGAGCAGAGCGAGATGGTCCCGCTCGTGCTCCGGCCGTCGACGATCGGGTGGAACACCGCGTCGCTCAGCCCCACGCTGAGCGCCGACGAGGGCTACGGCGACTTCCTCCGGCGCATCACCGAGTTCCGCGCCGGCTGACATGACCGTCATCCTGTGGTCGATCCGGCGCGTGCTGGCTGCCCTTCTCACACTCGCCGGAGTCTCGGTGCTCATCTTCGCCTCGGTGCGACTGATGCCCGGCGACTACACCGACCTCGTCCTGGGTCCGCTTGCCACCGAGGCGCAGCGGGCCCAGGCCGTGGGCGAGTCCGGCCTCGACGCGCCCGTCGTCGAGCAGTACTTCCGCTGGGTGGGGGGCGTGCTCACCGGCGACCTCGGCTACTCCTTCGTCTCGAACGTGTCGGTGACGGACGAGTTCGCCGCCCGGCTTCCGGTGACCGCGACGATCGCGGCCATCACCATCATCGTCACGCTGCTCATCGGCATCCCCCTCGGCTTCGTCGCCGCGTTCCGGGCGGACGGCTCGGCGGGAGCGGCGGGCAAGCTGCTGAGCGCCCTCGGCATCAGCATCCCCGAGTTCCTGCTCGCCGGCCTGCTGGTGTTCGCCGTCTCGACGCTCGGGCTCGGTGTCTCGGTCGGCCAGTACGCCGCCTTCGCGGACGATCCCGCTCGCTTCTTCGGCTCGCTCGTGCTGCCCGTCGCGGTCCTGGCGGTGGGGTGCGTCGCCGTGGTCGCGCGCAACACACGCGACGCCGTCCTCAACGTCCTCGTCGAGCCGCACATCCAGGCGGCCGTCGCCCGGGGAGAGACGCCCCTGTTCATCATCCGTCATCACGTCGTGCGCAACGTCGCCGCCCCCGTCCTGACGATCGTCGGGGCCCTCGTCGCCGTGCTGCTCGGCGGCACCGTCATCGTCGAGTTCGTGTTCAACGTGCCGGGGATGGGGTCGTACCTGCAGACCGCTCTCGGGCGCCGCGACTACGCCATCATCCAGGCCGCGGTGCTGCTCGCGGCGACCGTGTTCATCCTCGCGGCCCTCGTCGTCGACCTCGTCTCGAACGCGCTCGATCCACGGCTGCGCCTGACCGGAGGGAGCCGGCGATGACCGTCACACCGACCACCACCCAGCGGCTGTCGAGCGCGCGTCGGCGCACGCGCGTCGCATGGAGCGAGATCGACGTGCTCACGCGTACCGCGATGCTCGTGCTCGCGGCGATCGTCGTCGTCACGGTCGTCGCGACCCTCACGGGCGTCGCCGGGTCGACCAGCGCCACGATCGGCGGACGGTTCCAGCCGCCCGCGTTCGACGCACCGCTCGGAACCGACAACCTGGGGCGGTCGTTCCTGCCCCGGCTGTTCGAGGGGATCGGAACGACGCTCGTCGTCTCGATCGTCGCGGTGCTCTGCTCGGCTGCGGTGAGCGTGCTCCTCGGCATGACGGCGGGCTACTTCGGCGGGGCCGCGAACGAGGTCGTCATGCGCGTGGTCGACATCCTCTACGCGTTCCCGGCCCTCGTGCTCGCGATCCTCGTCTCGGCGCTGATCGGGCCCGGCCGGCCCGCGGCCATCATCAGCATCGTGGCGATCACCATCCCGCTGATGACACGTGTCGTACGCCTGGCGACGCGCTCGGTCGCCGAACGCGACTTCATCGTCTCGGCGCGCATCAGCGGCGTCCGCACCCCGGTCATCTTCGCGCGGCGGCTGCTCCCCAACATCGCCGGCACCGTGATCGTGCAGGCGAGCTACGCCCTGTCCGTCGCCATCCTCGTCGAGGGCGGGCTGAGCTTCCTCGGCTTCGGAGTGCAGGTGCCCGAGGCGTCGCTCGGCCTGCTCATCCAGCAGGGCACCCTCTACATGACCCTCGCCCCGCACCTGCTCATCGTCCCCGGAGCGGTGCTGGTGGTGTCGATCCTCTGCATCAACATCGTGGGCGACAGCCTGCGAGACCGACTCGAACCCCGAGAGACGAGGTCGCTGACATGAGCGCCGTCATCATCCGCGACCTCGCCCTCGACTTCGTCGGTGCGACCACCGTGCGCGCCCTCGACGGCGTCGACCTCGAGATCGGCGTCGGCTCGTCGCTCGCCCTCGTCGGCGAGTCGGGGTCGGGCAAGTCCACCCTCGCGTCCGTCCTCGGGCGGATGCAGCCGAAGTCGGCGACCGTCGTGCGCGGCGACATCCGCGTCGCCGGCATCGACGTGCTGGCGCTCGGTACCAGCGCGTTGCGCCGGTACCGTCGCGACCAGCTCGCGTACATCGCACAGGACCCGATCGGATCGCTCGACCCCACGATGCGCATCGGACGTCAGCTGCAGCTCGTGCTGCGCTCGACGGGTCGGGACGCGTCGACACCGCGCCTGCTCGAACTGCTCGAGGCCATGCAGATCGAGAACCCCGACCGTGTGCTGAAGCTGTACCCCCACCAGGTCTCGGGCGGGATGGCGCAGCGCGTCGCGATCGCGCTCGCGATGTGCCGGCGACCCCGTCTGCTCATCGCCGACGAGCCGACCGCGGCCCTCGACTCCCAGGTGCGCGAAGAGGTCGTGCGGCTCATGTTCGAACAGGCTCGCGCGCTGGGTACGACGATCCTGTGGCTCAGTCACGACCTGCCCGCCGTCGCACGATGGTGCGACGACGTCGCCGTCATGTACGCAGGCCGGGTGGTCGAGCGCGGGCGCGCCGCCGACGTGCTCGGCGCACCCGTGCACCCGTACTCGCGGGCGCTCGCCGCGACCGACCCCTCGCGCGTGCGACGAGGCGATCGGCTCGCCAGCATCCCCGGATCGCCGCCGGTGCTGCACGGGGAGTCGGCCGGATGCGCCTTCACCGCCCGTTGTCCCGTCAGCATCGCGGCGTGCGCGACGACCCGCCCGCAGCCGACCTCCGTGCGGTCGAGTCTGTGCATCCGCGCCGACGAGCTGCTTCGTCGCGACGGCGATCAGCGAGACAGGGACCAGGAGGTGACGGCATGACCGACGACCGGCGACCTGTCGTCGAGCTCGACGACGTTTCGGTGCGCTTCACATCGGGGTTCGGCCCCGCGCGGCGTTCCGTCCAGGCGATGGCGGGCATCTCGTTCGACGTCGCCCCCGGCGAGACGCTCGGGCTCGTGGGCGAGTCCGGATCGGGGAAATCGACGACCGGGGCCGTCGTGCTCGGACTGCAGCGACCTGACAGCGGCGTCGTCCGGTTCGAGGGCGCACCGCTCGCCCGGAGTCTGCGGTCGCGGGCCGGGCGCATCCAGGCCGTGCTGCAGCACCCGCGGTGGGCGATCGACCCGCGGTCGAGCGTGCTCGACGCCGTGCTCGAGCCGCTGCTCGTGCATCAGCGCCGCAGCGCCGCCACCGAGGCGCGAGCGCGGACGATGCTCGATTCCGTCGGTCTCCCGGTGTCCTTCGAGCAGCGACGCCCGCACCAGCTCTCCGGTGGGCAGCTGCAGCGAGTGAGCGTCGCGCGGGCGCTCGTGACCCACCCGGCGTTCGTCGTGTTCGACGAGGCCGTCAGCGCGCTCGACGTCTCGGTGCAGGCGCAGATCCTCAACCTCATCCAGGACCTGCAGCGCGAGCACGCCTTCGCGGCGCTGTTCATCTCGCACGACCTCGCCGCCGTCCGCTACATCTCTCATCGTGTCGCCGTCATGCGCCGGGGCGAGATCGTCGAGCTCGCCCCCACCGACGTCTTCTACGAATCGCCCGCCCACCCCTACTCGCGTCAACTGTTCCAGGAGCTCTCATCGTGACCCCTTCGCCCCGTCTCGCCCCCGTCCGCACGCAGGGGCCCCGGCTCTCCAATGGCGACTTCGCCCTGCTCCCCGCGCACGGCACCGATCGCGGACAGGTCGCCTACGACTTCCCGGGCGTGCGTGTCGGCACCGCGGAGTACGCCGAGGGGCCCACCGGCGCCACCGTGCTGTCGATTCCCCAGGGTGCGCGCACATACGTCGACCGCCGCGGCGGAGCGGTGGGGGCGAGCGGCCTCTACAGCTTCAACCACGCGATCTGCCTCGCCGGCGGATCCGTCTACGGGCTGTCCGCCGTCGCCGGCGTCTCGGAGGCTCTGTTCGACACGGTCGAGCACCGGGCGGGCTTCGACGAGCTGCAGCTCGTCTCGGGCGCGATCATCTACGACTACTCCGTGCGCGACAACGGCGTGTTCCCGGATGCCGCCCTCGGGCGCGCGGCGTACGACGCGGCGCGTGACGGCGTCATCGAGGTGGGGCGCGTCGGCGGGGGCGCATCCGCGTCGGCGGGCAAGGTCGATCCCGCCCGCGTGGAGTTCACGGGGCAGGGCGCGGCGTTCCGCCAGGTCGGCGACGTGAAGGTGCTCGTGGTGACGGTCCTGAATCCCTACGGGGTCATCCTCGACCGGTCGGGCGGTATCGTCCGTGGCAACTACGACGAGACGAGCGGTGCACGGCGGCATCCGGCCGAGGACTACGAGGCCGCGATCGCCGACGCTCGGCTCACGGCCGGCGTCTCGGGCAACACCACGATCACCGCTGTCGTGACGAACGTCCGCCTCAGCGACACGGACCTGCAGCAGTTCGCCCTGCAGGTGCACAGCTCGATGCATCGCGGCATCCAGCCGTTCCACACCTCGATGGACGGTGACACGTTGTTCGCGCTGACGACCGACGAGATCGAGCTGCCCGTCGACCCGGCCACGGCGCACGGACGCCTGTCGCTCAACCCCACCGCCGTCGCGACCCTCGCGGGCGAGACCGCGTGGGACGCCATCCTCTGCGCGGCGGGCTGAGCCGTGCACGAGTTCCCCGCCTACCGCGCCCCGTCGCAGCGCGAGGTCACCGACCTCGTGCGTGCGAACCCCTTCGCGCTCATCGTCTCGGGCGGATCGGCCGAAGAGGCGCCGGTCGCGACCCACACGCCCGTCATCATCGAGCGCCTGGCGGCCGACGGCGGCCTCGTCGGCGGCGAGGTGCTGGGACACATCGCGCGCAAGAACCCGCAGTGGCGCTCGCTGCGTGACGGGCAGCCGGTGCTGCTGGTGTTCTCGGGGCCGCACGGCTACGTCTCGCCGACGGCGTATGCCGACGATCCGAACGTCCCGACCTGGGACTACGCAGCGGTGCATCTGACGGCCCGCGTGACAGTGCTGGACGACCCGACCGAGAGCATGCACGTCGTCACCCGCACGGTGCACGAGCTCGAGGCCCTCGAGGCCTCCGCCTGGGATCCGACCGGGTCGCTGCCGACGTTCGAGCGCATCGTCGGGGGCGTCGTCTCGTTCCGCTTCACCGTGACCGACCAGCGCGCGGTGTTCAAGCTGAGCCAGGACAAGCCGGCGGATGTGCGCGAGCGGGTCGTCGCCGCCGCGCGTGCTCGCGGGTGCCCGCACGGCGACGTGGGCGGCCTCATCGAGCGCATCGGAGCCGGGTCATGATCGTTCACGAGTGGTCGGCCGAGTCCACGGACCCCGAGGCAGAAGGGCGCCGCCTGGGGGAGGCTTGGGCGCCGCAGCTGCGCGCGGCGCACGCGTCGTACCTCGAGCTGTTCGCCCAGTCCGGTGTGCTGGCGGCGGATGCCGTCGACGTCGCGCTCGCGTGCGATGCAGCGGTCGCCGTGCATGCGCCGGAGGTGGCCGCGGAGTTCCGGGGCATCGCCGCCGGCAGCGGCCTCGAGGTCGCCGAGGTGCTGATGCTCACGGCCCGCACCGAGATCCTCGCCCGGATGACCCCCTCGATCCCGTCCATGGAATGCTCGACGATCGTCCACGTGCCCGAAGCCGGTGCGCCTCGCACACTGCAGACCTGGGACTGGCACCAGACGCTCTCGAACGAGACCCTCGTGCGCCGGTGGCAGAGCGCCTCCGGGGCGCGCGTCGCAGCCTTCGCGGAATTCGGGCAGCCCGCCAAGATCGGCGTCAACGACCGTGGGGTCGGCGTGCACTTCAACATCCTCCACCACCGTTCCGACGGTTCGCAGGCCGGGGTGCCGGTGCACGTGCTGTCGCGGATGATCCTCGACCGTGCCGCGAGCGTCGACGAGGCCACCGCGATCGCGCGGTCGGTGCCGCTCGCAGCATCCAGCGTGATCACGGTCGTCGACCGGGACTCCGCGGCGGCGATCGAGGTCGCCCCCGCGGGCGTGGCCGTGCTGCCCGTGTCGCGCGGCGAGACGTTCGCGCACACGAACCACTTCCTCGACCCCGGCCTCGCCGCGGGGGAGTACTCGCCGTACGAGACGACGAGCGTGCCGCGCTACACCTGCCTCGTCGACAACGCCGAGCTCGCCGGCATCCCGGATGCCCAGGAGCGCGCCCTCGCGTTCGGCGCGGTGGCGGGCGACGGCATCTCGGTGCGGCCGCGCCCCGAGCAGCCCGACCACCTGCGCTGGGAGACCAAGCTCACCGTCGCGCTCGACGTCGCATCCGGGGCACTCGAGTTCGCGGCCGGGGCGCCCGCTGACATCGCATCCCTGTCGTGGCGTCGCTTCACGGCGGTGTGACACGGTGTCGGCTGCGCTGCACCTGAGCGCGCTCGCGGCCGCGATCGTCGGCACGGCGGTGCTGCTCGTCCGTCCCCGCGGGACGCAGGCGGCGGCCGTCGCGGCGTCGGTCGTCATGGCCGCGGCGATGGCCGACCTGACCTTCTGGCGTGCCGTGCCCGCGGTGTGGTGGGTCGCCGCGCAGCTGGCCCTCGCCGTCGTGCTGGCGGTCGTCGCTCGGTGCGCCGGCGCGCGGCCGGCCGCCGACGGACGCGCGGCTCGCGGCGCGGTCTGCCCTCTCGCGGTGCACACGGCGCTCGGTCTCGTGGTCATGGCCGCCTGCGCGGCGACGATGGGCGGTGCGGGCGGCGGGGCCGGTGTCGTCGGCGGCGCTATGGACGGCGTCATCGGTGTCCGAGGTCACGACCACACGTCGCCGATGGGGCTGCTCGTCGTCCTGGGCGGCCTCGTCGCCGGATGGGCCGTCGTGACGGCTCGCCACATGCGTCGGCTGCCGCATCGCCGCCATCGGGTGCATGCGGGCCTCATGCTCGCGTCGGCGGCGGTGATGCTCGTCGCCGTGGCCGCGGGTACCTGATCCGGCCCGGTGCGGCGGCGCGCGGGGCGGGTCGGGATGCAAGCGATCGTTTCCGACACGCCGGGTGGGATGCCGCTACGCCGGGGTGTCGGGCGCGGACCCTTGGATCGCGGCACGGACGAGGCGGTTCCGACGGCTTCCGCATTGGAGGGGCTGACGGGAATCGAACCCGCGCTATCTGCTTGGGAAGCAGATGTTCTGCCATTGAACTACAGCCCCACGCACCCGGAGGTGCTCGGTCAGCTTACCCCACAGGGCTCGGACCGCCCGAAGCCGGACCGCCGGAAGCCGGACCGCCGGAAGCCGGACCGCCGGAAGCCGGACCGCCCGGTGCGCCGGGAGCAGCTGGCCCACCCGGAGCACCCGGAGCACCGTGGCCTCCCGGCGCGGGCGGAGCCTGCGGGTACGGCAGCGCCGCCGGACGCGGACCGGCACCATAACCCCCGACACCCCCGACACCGGCCCCGCCCCCACCCGGGAACTGCCCGCCGCTCTCGCGCATCGCGAGCAGCATCCCGTTCTTCACCGCCGTGCGCATCAGCAGGTAGCTCACCCACAGGATGAGCGCGATCGTCCCGAGGTAGATCGCGATCCCGAGCACGATGAAGCCGATGCCGAAGGCCGCCGCGGGCCCTGCGTAGTCGTTGTACATGGCCCGCACACTATCGCTCGGGCCCGCCGCGCACGACCCCCGGTCACCGCTCGATCGAGACCTCGACGATGCGCCGGTCGGGTGCCGTCACGCGATACACCTCGCCGACGATCTCGGTCGCCGCCTCGGTCTCGCGTTCCGCGCACGACGGTCCGACCCAGAGCTCGATCTCGCCGGGCTCGATGATGCGCACGCCCTCGCGTCCAGTGAAGGCCAGCCGTGCGGTGGGCACGTCGAACGAGACGGTCGCCTCGGCGCCGGCATCCAGCTCCACCCGGGCGAACCCGAGCAGCTGCGCGACGGGACGCGTCACGCTTCCGTGAACGTCGCGGGCGTAGAGCTGCACGAGGTCGGTGCCGGCGCGCTCGCCCGTGTTCCGCACGCGCACGCTCGCCGTGAACGCGTCTCCGGTCGAGACCGTCTCCGTCACCGACAGACCGGTCCGCTCGAACGTCGTGTAGCCGAGCCCGTGTCCGAAGGGGAGCGCGGGGGTGCTGTCGGCGCTCGTGATCTCGTTGGGTCCGCCGAGGATCGGGTGCAGGTAGCTGTAGGGCTGCGAACCCGACGATCGAGGGAGCGAGACGGGCAGGTGGCCCGAGGGCGAGACCTCGCCGCTGAGGATCGCGGCGATCGCGGCACCCCCCTCTTCGCCGGGGAAGAAGGTCTGCAGCGCCGCCGCGACGGCCCCCTCGCCCGAGAGCGCCCAGTCGATCGCGTACGGCCGGCCCGACAGGACGACGAGCACGACCGGGGTGCCCGTCGCGGCGAGACGCTCGACGAGCTCGCGCTGCACGCCGGGCAGCTCGAGCGAGTCGGCGTCGTTCCCCTCGCCGACGGTGCCCCGGCCGAACAGGCCGGCCCGGTCGCCGACGGCGACGATCGCCACGTCGGCCGCGCGCGCGGCATCCTCCGCCTCGGCGAAGCCCGACCGGTCGTCGCCCTCGGCCTCGCAGCCGCGCACGACGGTGACGTCGGCGTCGGGCAGGGCATCGACGATGGATGCCGCGAGCGTCGGGATCTCGAATCCCATCGGCACGCCCGGGTGGTGGGCGAGAACGTGGTTGGCGAACGAGTAGCAGCCCATGAGCGCTTCCGAGCTGTCGCCGTTCGGCCCGATCACGGCGACGCGACGGGGCGATGCGAGGGGAAGGGTGCCGTCGTTGGTCAGGAGCACGACCGATTCCTCGGCGAGGCGACGGGCGACCGCGCGGTGCGCGGGCGAGTCGAGGTCGATGCTCGTCGGCGGCTCCTCGAAGGTCTCGTCGAGGAGCCCCAGCTCCTCCTTCTGGATGAGCACGCGACGCACGGCGCGATCGATGAGTGCCTCGTCGACCTGGCCCGCCCGAACGCGCTCGGCGAGGGGGCCGACGTAGGCGTCGCCCGTCGGGAGCTCGACGTCGATGCCGGCCTCGAGGGCGAGCTGCGCGGCCTCGCCGCGGTCGCGGGCGACGGCGTGCATCGTCTGGAGGAAGGCGACGGAGAAGTAGTCCGACACGACGGTGCCGTCGAAGCCCCACGTCTCGCGCAGGAGGTCGGTGAGGTAGGCGGGCGTCGCCGCCACCGGCACCCCGTCGATCTCGGCGTACGAGTTCATGACCGAGCGCACGCCGCCGTCGCGGACGGCCATCTCGAACGGCGGCAGGAAAACGTCGGCGATCTCGCGCGGTCCCGCGTGGACCGGCGCGTGGTTCCGGCCCGCCTGCGAGCCCGAGTACCCGACGAAGTGCTTCAGCGTCGCGTGGACCCCCGTGCTCTGAAGACCCCGCACATACGCGGTGCCGATCACGCCCACCACGTACGGATCCTCCGCGATGCACTCGTCGACGCGTCCCCAGCGGGGATCGCGGATGACGTCGAGCACCGGGGCGAGACCCTGATGGACGCCGAGCTCGCGCATCGACTCGCCGATAAGCGCCCCCATCTCCTCGACGAGCTCGGGGTCGAATGCCGCGCCCCACGCGAGAGGAGTGGGGAAGGTCGCCGCCTGCCACGCCGCCAGACCCGTCAGGCACTCCTCGTGCACGAGCGCGGGGATGCCCAGACGCGTCTCGCGGACCAGGCGGCGCTGCTCGTTCCACAACCACGCCGCCCGCTCGATCGGGTCGACGGGCCGCGTGCCGTAGACGCGGGTCAGCTGCCCGAGTCCGTGGACGGTCGCGTCGGCGTAGGCGGTCGACGACGCCATCTCGCCCGCCATCGGGGCGACGACCTCATCGCCCTGGTCGACCCAGAAGCCGACCAGCTGGGCCAGCTTCTCGTCGAGGGTCATGCGCGCGATCAGGTCGGAGACGCGCGTCGAGACGGAGATATCGGTGAGGGTCACGGTTCGTGCTTTCTCTACGGGGGATCAGCCCTTGACGGCGCCGGTCAGGCCACCGACGATGCGGCGCTCGAACAGGCTGAAGAACGCCAGGGCGGGAAGCATCGACAGCGAGGTGAAGGCGAGAACCTTCGCGGTGTCGACCGAGTATTGCGACGAGAACGCCTGCACGCCGAGCGGCAGGGTGAAGGTCGCCTCGTTGTTGAGGATGAACAGCGGAAGCAGGTAGCTGTTCCAGCTGCCGATGAAGGCCAGGATGCCGACCGTGATGACGCCGGGCACTGACAGGGGCAGCACCATCCGCCAGAAGAACGACAGGCGCCCGCATCCGTCGATGAACGCGGCCTCCTGGATCTCGTCGGGAATGGCCCGCAGGAACGGCACCAGGATGATGATCGTCATCGGCAGCGCGAAGGCGATCTGCGGCAGGATGATGCCCGCAAGAGAGTTCATCAGGCCCAGGTCGCGAATGACGATGTACAGCGGCGTGATCGCGACGGTGATGGGGAACATCAGGCCCGAGGCGAAGACGGCGTACAGCACCCCGCGGCCGCGGAACCGGTACCGGGCGAGGATGTAGCTGGCCATGAGCCCGAGCAGCACGGCACCGATCGTCGTCGCGCCGGCGGCGATGGTGGAGTTGAGCACCTGCTGCCAGAACTGCGAGCCGGTGAGCACCGCCAGATAGTTCTCGATGTTCCACGGCGACGGCCACCCGGCGGGGTCGACGGTGATCTGGGCGTTGCTGCGGAAGCCGCCGATGATGATGTACAGCACCGGCGCGAGCATCAGCGCGATCACCACGAGGGCGACGAAGTACACGACGGGGCTGCCCCAGGGTAGGCGCTCCGTGCGGCGTCCGCGACGCCCTGTCGGTGCGGGCGCGACGATCGCGCGCGTGGCGGGGGAGGTGAGGGCGGTCATCGCTCCTGCTTCCCTTCGGTGATGGCCCCCGCGGTGTCGCGACGCAGCACGTAGCGCTGGTAGACGATCGCGACGACGAGGGAGATGAGGAAGATCACGACGGCGACGGCGTTTCCGAAGCCGTAGCTGCCGGCGTTGCGGCCGTTGACGACCATGTAGGTGGCCATCGTCGAGGTGCCGGCGGTCGACGCGACGTACTGACCCCAGATGATGTAGACGAGGTCGAACAGCTGCAGTGCGCCGATGATCGACAGGAACGCCCAGATGCGCAGGGTGGGGGCGAGCAGGGGCAGGGTGATCCGCCAGTGCATCTGCCAGTAGCCCGCGCCGTCGAGGGCGGCGGCCTCGTAGAGCTCGTCGGGGATCCCCTGGAGGCCCGCGAGGAAGAGGATGACGGCGAAGCCGACGTACTTCCAGGTCAGGATGGCCATGAGCGTCCAGATCGCGATCGAGGGATCGGCGATCCAGTCGCGCGTGAGCGCGCCCAGTCCGAGCTGCTCGAGGGCCCCGTTGAGGGCGCCCTGGGTCTGCAGCATGAGTCCGAAGCCCGTGCCGACGACGACCTCCGCGATGACGTAGGGCACGAAGATCAGCACGCGGATGAGCGACTGTCCTCGCATGCGGCGGTTGAGCAGCAGGGCGAGGAGGACCGCGACAGGACCCTGGAGCACGAGGGACGCCACGACGATGATCGCGTTGTGGCTGAGGGCCTCGACGAAGGTGGGGTCGGTGAGGATCGTGATGTAGTTCTGCAGGCCGACGAACTCGGTGGGCGGCCCGTAGCCCTGCCAGCGGAAGAAGCCGTAGTAGGCCGCCATCACCACGGGGAAGATGACGAACCCGACGAACATCACCAGGGCGGGGCCGACGAGCACCGCGATCTCGAGGCGACCCGACCAGCCCAGGCCTCGGCGGCGCCGGGAGGGCGAGGGCGTCGTGGAGACGCCCTCGCCCCGGGCCGCGAGATCCACGCCGTCGGCGGTGCCCGCCACGGCTGTCTCGCTGAGCGACATGATGCGGATCAGCCCTTCTTCGCTGCGTCGGAGACCGACTGGATCATCTGCTCGGGCGTGCTCTTGCCCGCCAGCAGGTCGACGACCGCGACGTTGAGCGCGTTGCCGACGTTCTGTCCGAGGACGGTGTCGAGCCACTGCGAGACGAAGGGAGCCTTGTTGTACGCGGCGAGGACCTCCTGGAGGTACTCCTCCTCGACCGCCTCCTGCGCGACCGAGTTCACCGGGGGAGCGTTGAAGGCCTTGTAGTAGGCCTCCTGCTGCTCGGCGCTGGCGAGGAAGTTCAGGAAGTCGGCGCACTCCTTCGGGGCCTTGGCCGAGCAGGAGTAACCGTCGACGCCGCCCATGATCGAGCCGGGCTCGCCGGCGCCGCCCGACAGCTCGGGGAACGGGAACCATGCCAGGTCGGGGAGAGGCTGCTCGTCCGGCGTGAGCGAGGCGATGACGCCCGGGTTCCAGGCGCCCATCAGCTCCATGCCCGCCTGGTGGTTCGCGATGAGGCCTGCGCTGCTGCCCGCGCCCTGCTGAGCCGAGGTCGTGAGGTAGCCCTCGTTGAACGGCTGCAGCTGGGCGAAGTCGGCGAGGTCCTCGGCCGACTTCAGCCAGCACTCGTCGCTGAAGTCCTTCGAGTCGCCGGTCTCCTCGATCGTCTCCGGGCTGCACTCGCGCAGGGCGAAGTTGTAGAACCAGTGCGCCGCCGGCCAAGCATCCTTCGCGCCGAGGGCGATGGGGGCGATTCCGGCATCCTTGAGCTGCCCGACCACGGTCTCGAGATCGTCGATCGTCGCGGGGGCCTCGGTGACTCCGGCCTGCGTGAACAGGTCGGAGCTGTACCAGAAGCCGCTGGGGAGCACCGCGAGCGGCATCGCCCATACCTTGTCCTGGTAGGTCTCGGCCTTGAACGAGCCCTCGGAGATCTCTTCCTTGGCGGTGTCGCCGATGAGGTCGGTGAGGTCCATGAGCTGTCCGGCCTGCACCATGGCGGCCATCTTGCCGCCACCGCGCTGCAGGAAGATGTCGGGCGGGTCGCCCGCGTTGAGTGCGGTCTGGAGCTTGCCGTCCATGTCCTCGTTCTGCACGGACTGCATCGAGATCTTGACGTTCTCGTTCTCCGCCTCGAATGCTGCGATGGCATCCTTCCAGAACTGCTGGCCGGGGCCGGTCGTCGAGTTCTGCCAGAGCGTCATCTCGACGGTGCCGTCAGCGCTGCCTCCGTCGCCGTTGCCGCTGCAGGAGGTGAGGGCGAGGGCCCCCACCGCCAGGACGGCTGCCGTGACGGCCGCCTTGCGGCGAGCCGTGATGGTGCGTGCCATGTGATTCCTTCTCTCTTCGTTGAGTGGACATCTGCCGATGAGCGCGCCGCGGCCGGGCCCGGGCTGGGCTGCTCGAACCGCCGAGCGGCGATGCTCGGTGTCGTCGGACATTCGCTGGTGCTGTCGGACACCGAAAGTTTGCGCGGGCAACAAAGAGGTGTCAAACGTTTTCGAAAACGGTTTCCATTTCGGGCTAGCATGCGGTCATGGACCGACGACGACCCACCATCCACGACGTCGCGGAGCGTGCCGGCGTCTCCGTGTCGACCGTGTCGAAGGCTGTCAACGGCCGTTACGGGGTTGCGACGGCGACCGTGGATGCTGTGATGGCGGCCGTCGCGGAGCTCGGCTATGAGTCGAGCCTGATCGCCAGCAGCATGCGGTCGCGATCGACCGGTGTGATCGGCGTGCTCGTCGCCGACTTCGAACCGTTCAGCGCCGAGATCCTCAAGGGGGTGGGCGAGGCGCTCCGCGACACGAGCTACGACCTGCTCGCCTACTCGGGGTCGCGCGGTGACGAAGAGGGGTGGGAGCGCCGGTCGCTGTCCCGCCTGAGCGGAACGCTGATCGACGGGGCGATCATGGTCACCCCGACCGTCGTCAAGGCGAGCGCCGACGTGCCGCTGGTCGCGATCGACCCGCACACCGGTCCGGCCGACGTCCCCATCGTCGAGAGCGACAGCTACGGAGGCGCCCGCGAGGCGACGGCCTACCTCATCGGCATGGGGCACACGCGCATCGGCTACATCGCCGGGCGCGCCGACCTGCGCTCGTCGATCGCACGTGACGCGGGGTATCGTCGGGCGCTCGCCGACGCCGGCATCCCGTTCGATGCGACCTACGTCGGTGCGGGGCGCTATCGCGAGGCGACGGTGCGTGAGGTCGCGATCGAGATGCTGTCGACGCCCAACCGGCCCACCGCGGTCTTCGCGGCGAACGACGTGTCGGCCATCGCGATCCTGCAGGTCGCCGCCGAGCTCGGGCTCGAGGTTCCTCGCGACCTGTCGATCGTCGGATTCGACGACATCCCCGAGGCGACGCGGCTTCCGGTCCCCCTCACGACGGTGCGGCAGCCGATGGGGCGGCTGGGCGCGGCCGCCGTCCAGATGCTGCTGGCCCTCATGCGCGGTGAGACTCCGCCGGCCACGCACCTGCGCCTCCCGACGAAGCTCGTCGCCCGGCAGACGACCGCGCCGCCGGTGCGGCAACGGGCCGGATGACGGCGTCGCACCGCGACGCGCTCTAGGCTGTGTGCGTGCTGCTGAGTGATCGCGACATCCGTGCCGGAATCGATCAGGGCCGCATCGGCCTCGACCCCTGGGATGCCTCGATGGTGCAGCCCTCGAGTGTCGATGTGCGCCTCGACCGGTACTTCCGGCTGTTCGACAACCACAAGTACCCCTTCATCGATCCGGCGCAGGACCAGCCCGAGCTGACCCGGCTGATCGAGGTCGAGCCCGACCAGCCGTTCATCCTGCACCCCGGCGAGTTCGCGCTGGGATCGACCTTCGAGCAGGTGCGCCTCGGCGACGACGTCGCCGCGCGCCTGGAGGGGAAGTCGTCGCTCGGCCGCCTCGGCCTCATCACCCACTCGACGGCCGGCTTCATCGACCCAGGGTTCTCCGGCCACGTGACGCTCGAGCTCGCCAACGTCGCGACCCTGCCGATCAAGCTCTGGCCCGGCATGAAGATCGGCCAGCTCTGCTTCTTCCAGCTCAGCTCGCCGAGTGAGAACTCCTACGGATCGGGCCCCTACGGCAATCGCTACCAGGGGCAGCGCGGGCCGACGGCATCCCGCTCGTTCCAGAACTTCCACCGCACCGACGTCGGCACGATCGACGCCGGGTCGCGCGGCGCCTGACGCCGCGTGCGGCATGCACGACGGCCCCGAGGCTCGCGCCTCGGGGCCGTCGCAGGCGATGCCGCGGATCAGGCGGCGTCGCGTCCCGCCGCGAAGCCCGCGGTGAAGCCGCGCTCGAAGGCGTGCTCGCCGCGGTGCGCGTGGTCGCCGCGGTGCGGGTGCTCGCCGAAGCGCGGGCCGCAGCCGTGACCGCGACCGAAGCCGTGCCCGAAGCCGTGTCGACCGCGAGGGCCGAATCGGCGCGGTGAGGTCTCGTCCCAGCCGAGCCCGCGGGCGATCGCCTCGAGTGAGGCGACGGTGGTGGCGTAGTCCTCCTCGGTGACGGTGCTGCGCACCCGGTCGCGCACGCCGCTCACGAGCGCGTGGATGCGGTCGCGTTCGCGCCGTCCGTCGTCGGTGATGATCCAGGCCCCGTCGCGCTCGGCGGCCCAGCCGCGAGCGGCGAGCGACCGGACGCGCTTGCCGCCCCGCTGCACGCGCTCGGCGAGCTCGGGGATGTCGCGCTCTCCGGCCAGGACATTGAGCACCGCCCAGTCGCGGCGGTCGAGCCCTTCGGCCGACAGAGTCCGATGCATCTCGGACGACAGGGCCGTCTCGGCGGCGCGCATCCAGAAGGTCAGCGGCCGCGTACGCGGGTGGGGAGTCTCGGAGGTGTTGTCGTGGGTGTTCATGGTGTTCCCTTCGTGGGCCGGTGCGTCCGACCCGAGATGTATGTCATTTGTCATGTGCATGCACTATGACATGTAGCTCAGGTGCATGTCAAGTCGCATGTATTCTCGAAGCATGACGGCCGCCGACGACCCGCAGATCGATGCCATCGCCGATGCCCTCGGTCGCCTCCGCGGACTGCGGCGGCCCGGGCCGGGCATCGAGCGCGGGCCGCACACGCACGGGGGGCTCGGCGCCCACGCCGGGCATGGCCCGCACGGACATCGCGGCGGCCCGTTCGCCGAGGGGCGCGGCCGGATGGCGGGGCTTGCGCGCCTGCGGATGCTCGAGGTGCTCGTCGCGGCATCCCATCCGCTCACCGTCAGCGAGATCGGTGAGGCGATCGGTGTCGACCAGCCGCGTGCCTCGCGACTCGTCCAGCAGGCGGTCGACCTCGGCCTGGTGCGTCGGGAGGCCGACCCCGACGATGCCCGCCGCACCCGCATCGCGCTCACCGACGAGGGGCGCCGATTCGCGCAGAGCGTGCGGGGTGAGCGTCGCGCTGCCCTCGGCAGCGCGCTGGACGGGTTCACCGACGACGAGCGCTCCGAGCTGGCCCGACTGCTCACCAAACTCGCCGACGCCTGGCCGCGCCCCTGACGCATAGCCGCTGTCGCCGCCGCGGGCAACTGGCCGTCCCCGCTTTGCGTCGCGCCGGTATCCTGTCACCCTGGTTCGGTGAGCACCGACAATCAGCCCTCTCCCGCAGAACGCATAGCCGCGGTGTCCACCCCGGGCACGATCGCCCGCTGGGTGTTCTGGCCCGCCGCGGTGGTGATCGTCGGGTTCAGCGCCTTCGCGATCATCTTCCCCACCACGGCCGAGTCGTTCTTCGGCGCCATCCAGACCTCGATCGTCGACTCGTTCAACTGGTACTACGTCCTCATCGCCGCTTTCTTCGTCGGCTTCGCGATCTTCGTGGGCTTCAGTCGCTTCGGCGACATCAAGCTCGGGCGCGACGATGACGAGCCCGAGTTCTCGACGGGCTCGTGGTTCTCGCTCCTCTTCGCCGCGGGCATGGGCATCGGCCTCGTCTTCTACGGCGTGAGCGAGCCCCTCAGCCACTTCGTCGACCCGCGTCCGGGTGTGACCGGCACCGAGCAGCAGCTCGCGCAGAGCGCTCTGACGCAGACCTACCTGCACTGGGGCGTGCACGCCTGGGCGATGTACGTCGTCGTCGGGCTCGCCCTCGCGTACGCGATCCACCGTCGCCGCCGCCCGATCTCGATCCGCTGGGCGCTCGAGCCCCTGCTCGGCAACCGTGTCCGCGGCGCCGCCGGCAACGTCATCGACGCGGTCGCCCTCGTCGGCACGCTGTTCGGCGTCGCGACGTCGCTCGGACTCGGCGTCATGCAGATGGGATCGGGGCTCGAGTTCATCGGCCTCCCGCCGCTCAATGACGCGATGCTCATCGGTCTCATCGCGATCGTGTCGGTCTTCGTGCTGTTCTCGGTGCTGTCGGGCGTGACGAAGGGGATGAAGTGGCTCTCCAACTTCAACCTCATCGTCGCCGGTCTTCTGCTGCTGTTCCTGCTCTTCGTCGGCCCGACGCAGTTCCTCCTGCGCGAATGGGTGCAGTCGATCGGCGCGTACATCCAGGACTTCATCGGTCTCTCGTTCACCGTCAGCGCTCTCCAGGGGGCGGCCGGCGAGGCCTGGCAGGCGCAGTGGACGTCGTTCTACTGGGGCTGGTGGATCTCGTGGGCGCCCTTCGTCGGCATCTTCATCGCGCGCGTCAGCAAGGGGCGCACGGTGCGCCAGTTCGTCGCGGGCGTGCTGCTCGTTCCCACGTTGATCGGCATCCTGTGGTTCGCCGTCCTCGGCGGATCGGCGCTGTACCGCGAGCTCGAGCAGCCCGGGTCGATGCTCGCCGCCGACGGGTCGGTGAACCTGCAGGGCGCCCTGTTCCAGTTGCTCGAGGGGCTGCCGGCGGGAGGCGTGCTGACGATCGGGGCCATCGTCCTGATCGCCGTGTTCTTCATCACCTCGGCAGACTCGGGCGCGCTCGTCATGGGCATGATCGCGACGGGCGGAAACCCCGAGCCGCCGCGCTGGGTGCGCACCTTCTTCGTCGTCATCACCGCCGCCCTCGCGAGCGCGCTCCTGCTCGCAGGAGGCCTGCAGGCGCTGCAGACGGCGGCGATCCTGATCGCCCTGCCGTTCTCGATCGTCATGCTCCTGATGTGCTGGTCGACGGTGCTCGCCTTCCAGCGGGAACGTCGCGCTTACGCCCGCGCCGAGCGCGCGCAGTTCATCGAGCGCATCGGCGACCACTACGGGCTCGAGGTCGAGGAGCCGAACGAACGGGGAGTGCGCTTCCCGTGGATCGTCGGCAGGCGCGGCTGACGCGCATCGCCTCTCGAAGGCGCCGAGCACGACCGCTCGGCGCCTTCGTCGTACGCTGGGCGGATGCTCCCGGTGTCTTCCGCCCGTCTGACAGATGTCCCCGCCGAGACGCTCTACCGCCTGCTCTGGCTGCGCGTCAGCGTCTTCGTCGTCGAGCAGGCCGCCGCCTATCCGGAGCTGGACGGCCGCGACCTCGAGCCCGACACCGAGCTCTTCTGGATCGAAGACGACAGGCGGGTGCTGGCGACGCTCCGGCTGCTTCGCGATGCCTCGGGGAACGCGCGTATCGGCCGAGTCGCGACCGCCGCCGACGCGCGCGGCCGTGGCCTCTCGGCGCAGCTCATGCGCGCGGCGGTCGAGCGCGCCGGGGAGCGGTGGCCCGGTGCCGCGATCGACCTCGATGCGCAGAAGCACCTCGCCGACTGGTACGGGAGGTTCGGGTTCGCGATCAGCGGGGCGGAGTTCTCCGAGGACGACATCCCGCACGTGCCCATGCGCCGCCCCGCCTGAACCCGGTCAGCGGATGCCGGCCTGCTTCGGCAGCCGCACGAACAGCAGCAGCACGAGTCCGAGGAGCAGCACCACCGCGATGCCCAGGACGCCCCAGATGATGCTGCCGAACCAGGCGATGAACAGCGCCCACATCGCGGGGGAGAGGAAGCTCGCGACGCGTCCGGTCGTGGCGTACAGGCCGAAGATCTCACCCTGCATCCCCGGGGGCGTCACCCGGGCCAGCAGCGAACGGCTGGCGGCCTGCGCCGGGCCCACGCACCCCGAGAGGATCAGTCCGGCGATCCAGAACACGATCGATCCGGCATCCTGCAGGACGAACAGCAGCACGGCCACGGCGATGAGGCCCGACAGGGTCGCGACGATCACGGCGCGTGCCCCGAACCGGTCGTCGAATCGTCCGGCGACGATGGTGGACGCGCCGGCGACGAGGTTCGCGGCGATGCCGAAGATCATGACCTCCGTAGCCGAGAACCCGAACGCGCGTGCCGCCAGGACGCCGCCGAAGGCGAAGACGCCCGCCAGGCCGTCGCGGTACACCGCGCTCGCCAGGAGGAACCAGAACGTCGGGCGTTCCGTGCGGTACAGGCGGACGATGTCGGCCACCAGGTGCGCGTACGCCGCGAAGAAGCCGACCTTCTCCGTGGTGTGGGGTGCGGAGCGCTCGGGCACGTTCAGCATCAGCGGGATGGCGAAGACGATCGTCCACACGCCACAGCCCACGGCGATGAGCCGGTAGGCGAGACCGTTGCTGGTGTCCATCCCGAACCAGTCGGCGAAGGTGAGGGCGACCACGAGGGCCAGGGCGATGATGCCGCCGATGTAGCCGAGGCCCCAGCCCAGACCGCTGACCCGTCCGATCGTGCGGGGGGTCGAGACCTCGACGAGCATGGCGTTGTAGTTGACGCCCGCGATCTCCGAGACGACGGCGCCGAGAGAGAGCACGATCGCGCCGTACCAGAAGAAGGCCGGGTCGGCGAAGGTGAAGAACAGGGCGAACTGCAGCAGCGCGAGGACGACGGTGAACACCCCGAGCCATCGCTTCTTCCGCCCCGACCGGTCGGCGGTCTGTCCCAGCACGGGGGCGAGCAGCAGGATCAGGATGCCGGCGGCGGTCGAGGCGACGCCGTAGCCGCTCGCCAATTCGGCCAGCGCCGCCTCCTTCACCGGGTCGGTGTCGGGCAGCGCCGCGATGTCGGCGGGGAGGAACGAGTCCGAGACGAGGAACAGCGACGCGAAGACGAACGTGAGGATGACGGAGTTGAAGGGCTGCGTCGCCCAGTCCCAGAGCGCCCACGACACGACGGCCTTGCGGGGGATCGGCTGCTCGTCGACGTCGCGGGTCCGAATGGCGGCGATGCGCCCGAGTGCCTGCGTGTCGGCGGCCGTCGGAGGCGCCGGCACGCCGGGATCGGATGCCTGCGGGGAGCGGCCCGCGCCGGGTGGGTCGGTCTCGGGTGACATGCCGGGCACGCTACGACCTCTCCGTGAACACTCGGTGCCGCCGGTCGGCGGCGCGTCGCGTCATCGCGACGGGGTCAGCGTATCCGTCGCCGGGCGGGGGAGCGTGCTTTTCAGTCGCGACGCGCGAACCGGTAGCCGATGCCGCGCACCGTCTCGATCCAGCGGCCCGTACGGCCGTCGTCGCCGAGCTTGCGCCGCAGGTTCATCAGGTGGACCTCGACCGCGTGGAGATCATGTCCGCTGACGTGTTCGCCGTGGGCGCCGCTCTGCCGGCGCAGCATGAGCGCGATCCACGCCTTCTCGATGACGTCGCCGGGGCGCTGCATGAGCGCCTGCAGGACGTCGAACTCGGAGCGTGTGAGATCCAGCGACCGGCCGTCGAGCTCGACGCGGCGCGAGCCGGGGCTCAGCCGCAGCCCGCCGGCTTCGAGCCACGCCCCCGGCGCCGCCTCGCCGGGCTGGAGGGCGCGGGGGCGGCGCATCAGGGCGTCGATCCGGGCGCGCAGCTCGTAGGGGCGCCAGGGTTTGATGACGTAGTCGTCGGCACCGCTGCGGAACCCCTCGACCGTCGCGGTCTCGTCGTCGACGGCGCTGATGATCAGCACGTACCCGTCGTGGAACGCCCGGATGCGGCGGACGGCCTCGAACCCGTCGATCCCGTCGAGCTTGACGTCGACGGTAGTGAGGTCGGGGCGCAGCAAGCGCACCGCGTCGACGCCGGCCGGGCCGTCGGGGAAGGCATGCACGGCGAAGCCGTGCTGTTCGAGGGTCTGGGTCAGCAGGTGACGGAGGTCGTCGTCATCCTCGATGACGACAGCGCTGCGAGTCATGAGCGCCTCCGTGCGCGCGGGAACGCTCGGCGACCGCCCATCGCGGGCTCGATGTCGACGAGAGGCGAGTTCGGGTTCACGCTTCTTGTCATGGGTGGACTCAACATATAGCGCTCCCCTGGGAGGATCCGATGATGCCGCCTCAGGGTTACTCAGCTTTTCCTCAGTCCATCGTCATGCGGCTGACGCTGCTTATCGTCGAACTTGATACGACCAGACTCAAGTTCTCTTGACAGGGTTTTCCGGCGCGAGTACAGTTGAGTCATCGCGGCTCAGGTTGGGCCGCCGCAGACTTCCGATCCATTCGAACCGCAAGTAAGGAGACAACTCATGGCACGTGCAGTGGGTATCGACCTGGGCACGACGAACTCCGTCGTGGCCGTCCTCGAGGGCGGCGAGCCCAAGGTCATCGCCAACGCCGAAGGGCTCCGTACGACCCCCTCGGTCGTCGCGTTCACCAAGGACGGCGAGGTCCTCGTCGGTGAGACCGCCAAGCGGCAGGCCGTCACCAACGTCGACCGCACGCTGACCTCGGTCAAGCGCCACATGGGCACCGACTGGAAGACCCAGTCGATCGACGGCAAGGCGTACACGCCGCAGGAGATCTCGGCCCGTATCCTCCAGAAGCTCAAGCGCGACGCCGAGCAGTACCTGGGCGACACGGTGACGGACGCCGTCATCACCGTCCCCGCGTACTTCAACGACGCCGAGCGCCAGGCCACCAAGGAGGCCGGCGAGATCGCGGGTCTCAACGTCCTGCGCATCATCAACGAGCCGACGGCCGCCGCGCTCGCCTACGGTCTCGACAAGGGCAAGGAGGACGAGCTCATCCTCGTCTTCGACCTCGGTGGTGGAACCTTCGACGTCTCGCTGCTCGAGGTGGGCAAGGACGACGACTTCTCGACCATCCAGGTGCGCGCCACCGCCGGTGACAACCGCCTCGGTGGTGACGACTGGGACCAGCGCATCGTCGAGTACCTGATCAAGCAGTTCAAGGACACGACCGGCGTCGACGTCTCCGGCGACAAGATCGCGCTGCAGCGCCTCAAGGAGGCCGCTGAGCAGGCGAAGAAGGAGCTCTCGAGCTCGCAGTCGACCTCGATCAACCTGCCTTACCTCTCGCTCACCGACTCGGGCCCCGTCTCGTTGTCCGAGACGCTGTCGCGCGCGAAGTTCGAGGACCTCACCAAGGACCTGCTCGACCGCACGAAGAAGCCGTTCGAGGACGTCATCCGCGAGGCCGGCATCAAGGTCGGCGACATCGACCACGTCGTGCTCGTGGGTGGTTCCACCCGTATGCCCGCCGTGTCGGAGCTCGTGAAGAAGGAAGCCGGCAAGGAGCCCAACAAGGGCGTGAACCCGGACGAGGTCGTCGCCGTCGGCGCCGCCCTGCAGGCCGGCGTCCTCAAGGGCGAGCGCAAGGACGTCCTCCTCATCGACGTGACCCCCCTGAGCCTCGGGATCGAGACCAAGGGCGGCATCATGACGAAGCTCATCGAGCGCAACACCGCCATCCCCACCAAGCGCAGCGAGACCTTCACGACCGCCGACGACAACCAGCCGTCGGTCGCCATCCAGGTCTTCCAGGGCGAGCGCGACTTCACCCGCGACAACAAGCCGCTCGGCACGTTCGAGCTCACGGGCATCGCACCGGCACCCCGCGGCATCCCGCAGGTCGAGGTCACCTTCGACATCGACGCGAACGGCATCGTGCACGTCTCGGCGAAGGACAAGGGCACCGGCAAGGAGCAGTCGATGACGATCACGGGCGGCTCGTCGCTGCCCAAGGACGACATCGAGCGCATGGTGCGCGAGGCCGAGGAGCACGCGGCAGAGGACAAGAAGCGCCGCGAGGCCGCCGAGGTCCGCAACCAGGCCGAGACCCTGTCGTACTCGATCGAGAAGCTGATCGCCGACAACGCCGACAAGCTCCCCGAGGACGTCAAGTCCGAGGTCCAGGGCGACGTCGACGCGCTGAAGACCGCGCTCGCTGGCGACGACGACGAGGCCGTGAAGACCGCGTTCGAGAAGCTCAACGCATCGCAGGGCAAGCTCGGCGAGGCCATCTACGCGCAGGGTCAGGCAGACCAGGCGCCGGGAGCCCCGACCGACGCTCCGACCGGTGACACCGGTGCGGCGGCATCCGATGAGGACGTCGTCGACGCCGAGGTCGTCGAAGACGAGGACGAGAAGAAGTAATCATGACCGACAAGGACTTCGAAGAGCCGCACGGCGATGACGAGGTCCTCGGCGAGGAGGGGTCGGACGCCCAGGCGTCCGGCCCCGACGCGCACGAGGCCCCCGGAGCATCGGATGCCGCCGACGCCGCGGCTGCGGACGACGAACTGACCATCGACGACATCCTCGGAGCGACGCAGTCCGACGAGGCGGCCGTCGCCGAGGCGCCGGCCGAGGAGCACGACCTGCTGCTCGACCTCAAGCGCGTGCAGGCCGAGTACGCCAACTACCGTCGGCGTACCGAGGACCAGCGCGAGGCCGAGATCGAGCGCGCCAAGGGGTCGGTCGCCAAGGGGCTGCTGCCCGTGCTCGACGACCTCGACCGTGCCGACAAGCACGGTGACCTCGTCGAGGGATCGCCGCTCGCTGTGATCGCGGACAAGCTCCGCGGGGTCGTGGCGCGCTTGGGTGTCGAGTCCTACGGCGCCGCCGGCGACGCCTTCGACCCGCAGCAGCACGAGGCGATCTTCCAGGCGCCCACCCCGGGCACGGCCGAGCCGACGATCCTCGAGGTCGTCGAGGTCGGCTACCGCCTCGGCAGCATCGAGCTGCGTCCGGCGAAGGTCGTCGTCGCCGTGCCGGCCGAATAGGAGGCAACGACATGGCCAGTCAGGACTGGTTCGATAAGGACTTCTACAAGGTGCTGGGCGTCTCCAAAGACGTCTCCGACAGCGACCTGAAGAAGACCTACCGCAAGCTCGCGCGCAAGTACCACCCCGACTCGACGCAGGGCGACCCCGCGGCCGAGGCGAAGTTCAAGGAGATCAGCGAGGCGTACTCCGTGCTCTCCGACAAGGAGCAGCGTGCCGAGTACGACCAGATCCGGGCGATGGGGTCGGGCAGCGCCCGCTTCACCGCGGGTGGCCAGGGCGCCGGTGGCTTCGAGGACGTCTTCAGCGCCTTCAACCAGGGTGCGCGGGGCGGCGCCGGAGCGCGCGGCGCCGACTTCGACGACATCTTCGCGATGTTCAACCAGCAGACCGGGCGGTCCAGTCGCTTCGGGTCGGGCGGCTTCGGCCGCTCGACCGGAGGGTTCCAGGGCTTCGGCGGCCCGCAGCGCGGCGCCGACGTCACGGCGCGGACGACGCTCGACTTCGCCACGGCGGTTCGCGGCGACACCGTCACGCTCCAGGGCGAGGACGGCAAGCCGTTCAAGGTGAAGATCCCGGCCGGGGTCAAGGACGGGCAGAAGATCCGGCTGCGCGGTCGCGGGCGTCCCTCGCCCGATGGCGGAGAGCCGGGCGACATCGTCGTGAGCGTGACCGTCCGGCCGCATCCGGTGTTCACGCGCGACGGACTCAACCTCCGTGTCGTGGTGCCGGTGACCTTCACCGAGGCGGCCCTCGGCGCCACGATCGAGGTGCCGACGCTGGGCGGCGACCCCGTCAAGCTGCGGGTCGCGCCCGGCACCCCGTCGGGTCGCGTCCTGCGGGTCAAGGGGCGCGGCGTGAGCACGTCCAAAGGCACGGGCGACCTTCTGGCGGAGGTACAAATCGCCGTTCCCGCCCATCTCGACGAGGAGGCCCGAGCGGCCCTCGAACGTTTCGCGGAGGTCGAGCCCCGCGAGAACCCCCGCGCCGACCTGATGAACAAGGCGCGCGGCTGATCTACCCGCTGCTCGCTCGCCGTCCCCGATCCCACGGAACGGGGGCGGCGGGCTGGACGGCGACACCCTCGACGCCCAGGAGGTGACCAACCATGGCTGAAGACGACATCGACGAGGACGCCCCGATCTTCGCGATCGCGGCCGCGGCGGAGCTCGCGGCCATGCACGCGCAGACCCTCCGGCAGTACGACCGGCTGGGCCTGGTGGTGCCGGGCCGCACGCAGGGAGGATCGCGTCGATACTCGCTGCGTCACATCCGGCAGCTGCGAGAAGTGGCGCGGATGTCTGCGGAGGGCATCAGCCTCCCCGCCATCGCGCGCATCCTGGAGCTCGAGAACGAGGTCGCTGGGCTCCGCCGCGAGGTGCGCGACCTCGAGCAACGACTGCGCGACGAGATGCAGCAGCGTCCCGGTGCGCGGGTCTTCGCCGCCGGCGCCACCGGCGCGGTCGTGACCCTGCGTCACGGCGCGCGCGTGCGCCGGGCGACCGAGGTCGTGCTCTACCGCCGCCCCTCCGACCCGCCCGCGTCCCCGCAGTCGTAGCGACCCGACGCAAAGGGGCGTTATCCGACGCGCGAACCGACCATTCGGGTCGGTTCGCGCGTGTGGCGGGGATGTGAGCAGGGGTCCTGCACAGGCGGGGCGACGGAGATCGGATGTCGAACGGGCTGGGGAGATCTCGGGTTGGGGTGCGGAGGGCCGCCAGCCTGGACGGGTGGCACGCACTCCTGCTGAGCTTCCCGAGGCGCTGCCGGGTGCCTTCACGGTCGGGACGGCGCGCGCGACCGGGGTGACGCGCGGCAGACTCCGTTCGGCCGACCTGGCCGCGCCCTTCCACGGCATCCGCTCGCGTGCGCCCGTGACGGATGTGCGCGCGCTGGTGACCGCCTATCTGCCGAAACTGCGCCCGGGCGAGCACATCAGTCATGCCACGGCAGTGGCTCTCGTCGGCGGCCGGATCCCAGAGCGGCTGCGCGCGCAGGTGGATGTCGCGGCGCCGCGACCGCTCGGGCGTGCCCGTGGTGCCGGGGTGCGCGGGCACGAAGCCGCGGCGGCGAGTCCGTGGCGATTCGGACCCGTTCCGATCGCGCACCCGGCCGTCGCCTGGTGCCAATCGGCCGAGCTCATGGGCGAACGCGAGCTCGTCATCGCGGCAGACTCTCTCATGCGCAGGCATGATCCTGTCTTGTCGATCGAGCAGCTCCGTGGAGCGGTGGCGGGGTGGTCCGGTCGGCGCGGCGTACGCGCGCTCCGACTCGCGTACGAACGTTGTCGGGAACGCACCGACTCCGTTGCGGAGACGGAGCTGCGTCTCGACGCCGAAGACCTCGGAATGACCACCTTCGAGGTCAACGCGGTCATCTGCGATGAGGCCGGGCGCTTCGTGGCCTTTGGCGACCTCGTCGACGTCGAGCGGCGCGTGCTGTTGGAGTACGACGGTCAGCAGCACCGGCTCGACGACGCGCAGTACGGCCGCGACGTCGACCGCCTCGACGACCTCGCTCGCCTCGGCTGGCGCGTCATCCGGGTGAACAGGACCCACCGCGGCGCGCGGCGGCGCGCCATTCTCCTCCGCGCACGCGAGGCGCTGGCCCGCTGACCCCGGCCCTCCGCGACTCTGCGCCCAACCGACGCGAAAGGTCGCTCCGGCCGGTGATCGACGACGCTTTGCGTCGGGTCGGCGATCAGGCGGGTGGGAGGCGGAGGGTGTTGGCCGACTCGTCGAGGGTCAGGTCGTCGACGACGCGGAGCGAGCGGGCGAGGTGATCGAGCTCGTCCAGAACCGTTCCCACGCGCTCGCGGTCGCTGCACACGGCCGAGAGCGTCACGAGATGCGTCCCGGTGTCCCACGTGTACGAGACGAACGGCGGCGTCCGCGGATCGGGCGGCAGCGTCATCACGAGCTTCTCGCCCGCCCCGAGGTAGGGGGAGCGGAAGTCCTCGGTGTCGTCGTACTCCATCGGCATCATCGCCCGCGCGGTGCGTACCTGCGGCGTCGCTTCCTGCATCTGCGCGAGCACGACGACCAGCTCGGGGTCGGCCTTCCACATCCAGGCCCGTACGCGCCCGTTCGCGCGGCGCATGAGCATCGGCACGGCCTGGCTCGCAGCCCACGCCGCGAAGCGCCCGCCCGGGCGCGGCGCGGCGCCGATCGCGGCGTTCGCCTGGCTCAGCAGCATCCCGATGGCGCGCTTGCGGGCGCGGCGTCCGGAGAATCCGAATGATTCGGTGACGGGTACCCAGCGGGCGGGATCGGCATCGGCTTCGAGTCGGGCCATGACCACAGCCTAGGGATGCCGCCTGGGTGCTCGCCCCCGTCTGCCGCGCAGCCCGCGGCGCAGGCCCGTGCCGCCCGGTTTCCCCCAACGCCGCACCGCCTCCCGGAAGCCCCAAGACCGCTCGGGTAAGCTCAGGCCCGCCGCGTCGGCCACAGCCGGCGGCACTCCGCCGTACAGATTGGGCCTGACCCGTGACCGAATCCACGACGACCGAGGGTGTTCCCGCCGACAGTACGCGCGCGCCCCTGACCATCGTGATGGGCGCCGACACCTTCGCCCCCGACGTCAATGGCGCCGCCCGTTTCGCCGAGCGGCTCTCCGCCGGCCTGGCCGCCCGCGGTCACGACGTGCACGTCGTGACGCCGAGCGTGAAGCACTCGCAGTCGGGCATCTTCACCGAGAACATCGAGGGCGCCGACCTCACCGTCCACCGCCTGCCCGGGTGGCGCTGGTACCCGCACGACTGGCTGCGCTTCGTGCTGCCCTGGCGCTCGAAGCACTACGCGCGGCGCGTGCTCGACTCGGTCAAGCCCGACGTGGTCCACAGCCAGTCGCACATCGTCATCGGGCGCGGACTCACGCGCGAGGCGCGCAAGCGCGGCATCCCCGTCGTCGCGACCAACCACGTCATGGCCGAGAACGTCATCGACTTCACGACGCTCCCGCCGTTCCTCGACAAGATCATCATCAAGCTCTGCTGGGACGACGCCAAGCGCACGTTCCTGATGTCGCGTGCCGTGACCACGCCGACGCGCAAGGCCGCGGAGTTCCTCGAGGACACGATCGACATCTCGGGCGTCATCCCGATCAGCTGCGGCATCGACAAGCGCAACTACACCCCCGACCTCACCCCGCGCGAGCACCGCCGCATCCTGTTCGTCGGGCGCCTCACGACCGAGAAGCACGTCGAGGTCACCCTGAAGGCCGTCGCCAAGCTCGCCCCCGAGCTCGACGTCCACTTCGACATCGTCGGCGGCGGCGACCAGCGCCGGAACCTCGAGCAGACCGCGCAGCAGCTCGGCATCAGCGACCGCGTCACGTTCTATGGGCGTACCGACGAGGCCGACCTGCGGGCGGCATACACGCGGGCCGACGTCTTCGCGATCGCGTCGATCGCCGAGCTGCAGTCGATCGCGACGATGGAGGCCATGGCTTCGGGGCTGCCCGTCGTCGCGGCGGATGCCGTCGCCCTGCCGCACCTCGTCCAGTCCGGTGTGAACGGCTACCTCTTCGAGCCCGGCAACGTCGACGATCTCGCCGACAAGCTGCGCCGGGTGCTCACCGCCTCTCCCGAGGAGTACCTGCGGATGCAGCAGGCCTCGCTCGACGGTGTCGAGATCCACGACATCGAGCGCACCCTCGACACCTTCGAGAAGCTCTACCGCGGCGAGCCGCTCGACGCGTGACGATGCGGCTCTTCTTCGACGCGCGCTACATCCGCACCGACTTCCACGACGGCATCAGCCGCTTCTCGCACGAGCTCGCGCACGCCGTCTTCGCGGCGGCCCCCGCCGAGGACGTCGAGGTCACGTTCATCGTGCACGACCCCGCGCAGGTTCCCTTCCTGCCGGAGGGGGCACCGCACGTCGTGCTGCACGCCCCCACGTCGATGCTCGAGCCGTTCGCGGCCCTGCGGCTGAACCGGCATCGGCCCGACGTGGTCTACTCACCCATGCAGACGATCGGCGCGCTCGGCCGGCGGTTCGCCCTCATCCTGACGCTTCACGACACGATCTACTACCGTCACCGCACGCCGCCCCGCGATCTGCCGTGGTTCGTGCGCCTGGGCTGGCGGCTCTTCCACCTCTCGTACGCGCCCCAGCGCGCCACGCTCAACGCCGCGGACCTCGTCGCGACCGTCAGCGAGACGAGCAAGCGGCAGTTCGCCGACGTGAAGCTGACCAAGCGCGAGGTGGTCGTCCTCCCCAACGCTCCGCAGCGTCTGGCGGATCTCGCGCCGTCGACGGCGATGCCGGGAGCCGCCAAGCCGCGCAACATCGTCTACATGGGCTCGTTCATGCCCTACAAGAACGTCGAGACGCTCGTCCGCGCGATGCAGTGGCTGCCCGGTCGTACGCTGCACCTGCTGAGCCGGATCTCCGACAGCCGGCGCGCCGAACTCGAGAAGCTCGCGCCCGCCGACGCCCGTATCGTCTTCCACGGCGGGGTGACGGATGCCGAGTACGCGGCCCTCCTGGCCGATGCGGGCATGCTCGCGACGCTGAGTCTGGACGAGGGGTACGGGCTGCCGATCGCCGAGGCGCTCGCATTGGGGGTGCCGGCGGTGGTCAGCGACATGGAGATCTTCCACGAGGTCGGTGGTGACGGTGCGCTCTACGTGCCGCCCCGCGACCCGCGCGCGTTCGCGGCGGCCGTCGAGTCGCTCGACGACGATGCCGCTCGTGCGGCGCTGGTCGCGGCGGGTCGTTCCCACATCGCCCGGTTCACCTGGGCGGAATCGGCGTCGCGACTGCTCGCGGCATCGCGTCGCGCCCGTGCGCTCCGCGCCCGCTGACCTCGGCTGATCCCTCGACGCGGCGCCGGCTGGCGGTGGGGCGCGTCGGGGCGGCCTCGTCCCGCGGCGGCACGCGCGTCGCGTCGGTGGGCACTCGGCGGTAGCCGTCGCGCGCGACGACTGCGAGGGTGCCCGTCACCGCGGCGATGACGACGAGGGCGACGGCGAGAAGAAGCATGTCGGAATCCATGGCAGAAACGCTACGATGGGCGTCATCCTGCCGATACTGGCGGAGATGACGGTATTCGGAGGATTCCTGCCATGCACACGGTCGCCTGCGTCGTCCAGCCCGGATTCGCACCGTTCGAGTTCGGCCTCGCCTGCGAGGCGTTCGGTCTCGATCGCAGCGACGAGGGGATTCCGAACTTCGACTTCCGGGTCGTGGCGCCCGACCCCGGCGTGGTTCCGGCCAACCTCGCGTTCTCGCTGAACGTCGCCGCGGGACTCGAGTTCGCCGACGAGGCCGACCTGGTGATCATCACGCCTATTCCGCGCGAGAGCTGGGATGCCGTCGACGAGCGAGTCACGGCGGTGGTTCGCCGCGCGGTCGAACGCGGGGCGTGGGTGCTCACGGTCTGCAGTGGCGCGTTCGTCGTGGCGGCGGCGGGTGTGCTCGACGGCAAGCGCGCCACGACGCACTGGCGCTACGCCGAGACCATGGCGCGCATGTATCCGCTCATCGAGGTCGACCCCGACGTGCTCTACGTGCAGTCCGACCGGATCATCACGTCGGCTGGCACCGCGGCCGGGCTCGACGCCTGCCTGCATCTGCTGCGGATCGAGCTCGGTGCCGAGGCGGCGAACACGATCGCCCGGCGGATGGTCGTCCCGCCTCTCCGCGACGGCGGTCAAGCCCAGTTCATCGCCCGTCCTCTTCCCGAGGCGGCGTCGCTCTCGCTTGCGCCCATCACCGACTGGATGATCGCGAACCTCGACCTCGACCTCTCCGTCGACCTCCTCGCATCGCGCGCTCACATGTCGCCCCGGACCTTCGCGCGGCGGTTCAAGGCCGACTACGGCACGACGCCGGCGGCGTGGCTCGGGCGGCAGCGGATCCTGCGGGCCCAGCGCCTGCTCGAGCGCACCGACCTCGGGCTCGACCAGATCGCGGCCGACAGCGGATTCGGGTCGGCATCCGTCCTGCGCCAGAACTTCGCCCGGGCCCTGGGGCTCAGCCCGAGTGCGTATCGGGCGCGGTTCGCGTGCACACCCGAGGCGGTAGGAGCCGGTGTTCGCTCGACGCGGGAGGGCGTGCCGGATGTCGCTGCGGCGGAGCCGCGCTCCCTCGATGCGGCCGTCGCATGAGTGCAGCGCCGGTAGCTCATCGAGAGCTGCGCTCGGCCCGACGGGCTCTCGCGTGGGTGTGGCTCAGTGGGCCCGCATCGCTCGCGCTGATGACGGTCGGCGTCTTCGGCGCCGCCTATCTGATCGCCACGGTTCCGGGGGCGGGGCCGCTGACAGCGGAATCGTGGCACCATGCGCTCGAAGAGGTCGCCGCCGCGGGGGAGGTGGGGCTGCACGACTTCTTCGGCATCGCCGCCGTGGTGGCGACATTTCTCGTCGCGGCGGCCGCCGCTACGGCGTTTGGAGCCGAAGAGCAGTCGATGGCAGTGGTGACGAGGCAAGCGCTCTTCGGGTGCATCGTGGTGGGCGCCCTCCTTCTGGGCTTCCTTGCCGTGCTCACGGTGCCGGTGGCCGTCGTCACGCCGTCCGAGACGCCCCGGGTCGTGGTGGTGCTGGCGCTGACGTGGATGGCGCTCCTCCTGACGCGGGCGGTGGAACGAGTCGCGGACGGTCGCGAGCGGAAGCGTCGTGCGCAGATCGCCCACGAGCGAGCCCGCGTTTATGGTGTCTCGGCCATTACGAGTGCGCCGCGTTCTCCCTGGGCCGCGACGGTGGCCCAGTTCGTTCTTCCGTTCATGATCTGGATGGGGGTGGCCGCCGCGATCTTCGTCGTCGGCCGGCTGCTCGATCAGCCGTGGTGGCAGAGTCTCGTGGGGATCGCCTGCGCCATCTACTACCCCAATCTGGTGCTCAGCGTCGTCTGGCGGGCGACGGCGGACCTGTCGCAACGCCCGGAGCTTCGGATCGCCGTGCAGGGGCTCGGGATCACGCTCGCCATCGGTTCGGCCCTTGCGCTCGCGCTGTCACTAGCCTCGGTGGAATTCCTGCGCGCGATCGGATGGTCATGCGCGCTCTTCACCGTGCTGCACGCTGTCGCCCTGTTCTTGCGAACCCGGCCTCGTCTTGCCCTGCTCGCGCATATCGAGACCCGTGTTACGCAGCGGTCTCTGGCGGCCTCGGCCGCGGGGGCGGCGGCGGGGGCCGTAGCGCCCTGAGCCTCGCGGTGATAAACTTGAGTCAGACAGGCTCAAGTTTGAGCCGAGAGATTTCAGGAGAGACATGAACGCCACGCAACAGCCCGGACAGGAGGAGGCGCAGAGCGCCCTCGAGCAGTTCGGCATCAACCTCACCGACCGCGCCCGGCAGGGCAAGCTCGACCCGGTCATCGGGCGTGACAGCGAGATCCGCCGCGTCAGCCAGGTGCTCACGCGGCGCACGAAGAACAACCCCGTCCTCATCGGCGAGCCCGGCGTCGGCAAGACGGCCGTCGTCGAGGGCCTCGCGCAGCGCATCGTCGCGGGAGACGTCGCCGAGAGCCTCAAGAACAAGGAGCTCGTCTCGCTCGACATCTCCGCTCTCGTGGCCGGCGCGATGTACCGCGGCCAGTTCGAGGAGCGGCTGAAGAGCGTGCTCAAGGAGATCACCGAGTCGGACGGCCGGATCATCACCTTCATCGACGAGCTTCACGTGCTGATGGGCGCGGGTGGCGGCGAAGGATCGGTCGCGGCATCCAACATGCTCAAGCCCATGCTCGCCCGCGGTGAGCTCCGCCTCATCGGCGCGACCACCCTCGACGAGTACCGCGAGTTCATCGAGAAGGATGCCGCCCTCGAACGCCGCTTCCAGCAGGTCTACGTCGGCGAGCCGAGCGTCGAGGACACCATCGCGATCCTCCGCGGTCTCAAGGAGCGCTACGAAGCCCACCACAAGGTCGCGATCTCCGACGGTGCGCTCGTCGCCGCGGCATCCCTCTCGAACCGCTACATCCCGGCACGTCAGCTGCCCGACAAGGCGATCGACCTGATCGACGAGGCCGCGTCGCGCCTGCGCATGGAGATCGACTCCGCGCCGCTTGAGATCGACGAGCTGCGCCGGCACGTCGACCGGCTGAAGCTTGAAGAGCTCGCGCTCAAGAAGGAGAAGGATGCCGCGTCGCGCGAGCGTCTCGAGGCCCTGCGCGCGACGCTGAAGGACGAGCAGCAGAAGCTCGACGACTTGCAGGCGCGATGGGAGCGCGAGCGTGCCTCGCTGAACCGCGTCGGCGACCTCAAGACGCGACTCGACGCGGCTCGGGTCGAAGCCGAGCGGGCCCAGCGCGAGGGCAACCTCGAGAAGGCGTCGCGCCTGCTGTACGCCGAGATCCCGGCGCTCGAACGCGAGGTCATCGAGGCGGAGCGCGCCGAGACCGCCGTCGACGGTCCTGAGCGGATGGTCAACGAGCAGGTCACCGACGAAGACATCGCCGCCGTGATCGCCGCCTGGACCGGCATCCCCGTCGGGCGCCTGCTGCAGGGAGAGACCGAGAAGCTTGTGCGCCTCGAGTCCGAGCTCGGCAAGCGCCTCATCGGGCAGAAGACCGCCGTCAAGGCCGTCGCCGACGCCGTGCGCCGCTCACGCGCGGGCATCAGCGACCCCAACCGTCCCACCGGCTCGTTCCTGTTCCTGGGGCCGACCGGTGTCGGCAAGACCGAGCTAGCGAAGGCGCTCGCCGAGTTCCTCTTCGACGACGAGCACGCCATGGTGCGCATCGACATGTCGGAGTACGGCGAGAAGCACTCCGTGTCGCGGCTCGTCGGTGCCCCTCCCGGGTACATCGGCTACGAGCAGGGCGGTCAGCTCACCGAGGCCGTTCGGCGCCGTCCTTACTCGGTCGTGCTGCTCGACGAGGTCGAGAAGGCGCACCCCGAGGTCTTCGACGTGCTGCTGCAGGTCATGGACGACGGCCGCCTCACCGACGGTCAGGGCCGCACGGTCGACTTCCGCAACGTCATTCTGATCCTGACGTCGAACCTCGGATCGCCGATCCTCATCGACCCGACGCTCAGCCTCGAGCAGAAGCGCGAGCAGGTGCAGATCCTGCTGCGCCAGGCGTTCCGGCCCGAGTTCCTCAACCGCCTCGACGACACCGTCATGTTTGAGGCTCTCAGCCAGGACGACCTCGCGCAGATCGTCGAGCTCTCCGTCGACGCGCTGCAGCGGCGCCTGAAGGACCGGCGTCTCTCGCTCGCCGTCACGCCCGACGCGCGTGCCTGGCTGGCCGAGCGCGGCTACGACCCCGTGTTCGGCGCGCGCCCGCTGCGACGCCTCATCCAGTCGGAGATCCAGGACCGCCTCGCGATGGCGATCCTGTCGGGCGGGGTGCGCGACGGCGACATCGTGCGGGTCGATGTCGCCGCCGACGGCTCGGCGCTCGTCCTCACGAGTGCCGGTCCCGCGGCCGAGCCCGGCGGTGCCGGTGCCGGAGGGGACGACGACGTGATCGAGGCCGAGCTGCTCGACGACTGACCGGGCGCGCCCGCTGGGGGCGCGTCGTCCCGGCGTCGTCAGCATGTCACGCAGGCACCTAGGGACACCTAGGTGCCTGCGTGCGTTCCACCAGGTTTTCCGTCGGGCCCACCTAGCGTGACCTTTTCTATGGGATGAGCGCGTATTCGGGTGGCGAAGATCATTCCTGTCAGTATCGGACCGCGTGAGCCGCGCTCACCTCGAACGCTTGGATGATCGTGTACCTCCTTCGCCACCCTGTGATCGCTTCGACGCTTGCGCTGATGTTGTCCTCGGGCGTGGACGGGTCGGGGGTATCTGTCGTACCCGCACCCGACGAGAACCGCCCTGTCCAGGAGCACACGAACGAATCCCAGAGAGCGCCCGAGGCAGCACCTTTCGCGAGCATGAACCCGGCCATCGAGACCACCGGATGGGCGGTTCCCCTCGTCCGGACGCCTGAGCCTTCACCATCACCTGGGTCGCACATGAACACCGAATCCCCCTCCCGGGCGGGCGGCACGATATCTGGGGCATGGTGGGGAGCCCAGCCGAGGGACGTTGCCCTCGTGGAACGGGTCAATCAGCCGTTTCGTTCCGATTTCACCGCCACCTTCAATCTGCTCGGTGGTGGCATCACAGCGACTTCCGCGTGGCAGGTCAGTGTCAATGGGGGGAGCACGTGGGCTGACGTTGCGGATACTTCCCGCCCTTTCAGCGTCGGAGGGTCGAATGTGGCGATCTCGCTGGTGCTTCCCGATATCTGGTGGCCGATGAACGGCAACATGTATCGCGCTGTGGTGCGGGTTTCCGAAGGTTCCGTCTTCTACAGTGACGCGGCTACGCTCACCGTTCTCCCGGGGCAGGTTGCGATTAATGCCAACCCTCAGGGACAGACCGTGACTGAGGGAGGCACAGCGGTGTTCTCCGCGCGGCATGGTGGAGCTTCCGCTCCCGCAGAGGTGCGCTGGCAGCGCTCCGACGACCAGTCGGCATGGACCGACATCGAAGGAACCCGCGCGCCCATCGAGTTCAACACGGAGTCGCGATACGAGCTCGAAGCACCGTTCGCCCTGGATGGGACCTTCTACCGCGCGGTGTTCTCCAATGCCCGCACCGAGGCGGCGACGAATCCCGCCCGACTTACTGTGTCTCCTTTGTTGCCGGTCGTTTCGCAGTCGCCGGTCTCCCGTTCCGTCTCGGAGGGCGGCTCGGCGACCTTCACCAGTAGGTACACCGGTACGGCTGCGCCCACGAGCGCCACCTGGGAGCACTCGGTCGACGGGGGCGCGAGCTGGGCAGACGTACCGGACGCGGCCGCTGACCCCACGCTCACCTTCGAGCGGGTGACGCTCGACATGGACGGTCGCCAGTACCGCGTCCGTTACAGCAACGCCTCAGGGTCGGTGTGGTCCGAGGCCGCGACGCTGACGGTGAGGCCCGTGCGTCCGGTGGTGACGGAGCATCCCGTCTCGGTGGGCGTCGCGCCGGGTGACGCGGCGGAGTTCTCGGCGGCGTTCGGTGGGACGGATGCTGAGACGACGGTGCAGTGGCAGTTCTCGACGGATGGTGGGGCGACGTTCAGCTATGTGCCTGCGGGGGTGGGGCCGAACGGGGCTCAGTCGATCCCGCTGATCGTCGACTCGGTGACGCCGGAGATGGACGGCTGGCTGTATCGGGTGCGGTTCACGAACGCTGCGGGGTCGGCGTGGTCGGACGCGGCGCGGTTGACGGTGGCGGCGGTGTGGCCGGATGTGGTCGGTCAGGCGGTTGCCGGCGGTGAGGTCGAGGTACAGCTCTACAGCATCGACGAGCCTCGTGCCGGCGTCATGGAGGTCACTGCTCCGGAAGGCACTCGCATCACGAGTGCCCGGTCCAACGGTGTCAACATCACATTCCTGATCTCCGAGGACGGTCGGACGGCGGTGAGCTCTCGGCTGGTGAACCCGTGGGGTGGCGCCTTCCCGAGCGCGTGGGTGACGCTGCAGGTCGATCCCGATGCGCCCGCCGGGGCGATCCTCGACGGCGGGCAGGCCCGGGCCATGAGCAGTGCCGGCGTGCCCAACATGGTGATGTCGATCGCGGTGGAAGTGATCGCCGCTCCCGAGATCACGCAGCATCCGCAGGCCGTGAGCGTCGTCGAGGGGCAGGGCGCGGTGCTGAGTGCTGCTGCGACGGGGCATCCTGCGCCGGCCGTGCAGTGGCAGGCGTCCACGGATGCCGGGGCGTCGTGGGCCGACATCGACGGCGCGACCGGCGCGGAGTTCACCATCGACGACGCGCGACTGGCAATGGACGGCACGCTCTACCGGGCGGTCTTCACCAACAGCGCGGGCACCGCCGTCACGGAATCCGCGCGCCTGAGCGTGCGGGAGGTGCGCTACCTGAACCTCTCGGTGCGCCCGATCGTCCGGCTCGTCGACACCCTCTGAGCCCGTGGCCTGAGCCCCTGGCCTGTTCGCGGCTCCCACGGGCGTGAGAGTGTGGGGGAATGCGCACGGTCCGGGCCCTGTGGGGCGCCTCACATCCCGGGCCCTCCGTCGTGGTGACGGCCCTCTCCCTCGCCCTCGGCCTCGCGGCAGGGCTGGAGACCTGGCGGCTGGTGGTGCTCGTGGCATCCGTGCTGTTCGGTCAGCTCTCGATCGGCATATCCAACGACGCGATCGACCGCGAGCGCGACCGCGCCGTCGGCCGTACCGACAAGCCGCTCGTCCGCGGCGAGGTCTCGAATCGTGCCGCGTGGATCGCGGCCGGAGCGTCCGTCGTCATCGCGCTCGGCCTCTCGGCGGTGCTCGGATGGGGGATGCTGCTCGCCCACGCCGTGACGATCGCGTCGGCCTGGTCGTACAACCTGGGGCTGAAGTCGACGTCGGTGTCGGTCGTTCCGTTCCTCGTGAGCTTCGGGCTCTTCCCCTCGCTCGCGACGCTCTCGTCGCCCGACCCCGCGCTCACGGCCCCGTTCGCCGCCGTGGCGGGGGCGGCCCTCGGCGCAGCGGTGCACCTGACGAACGTCCTGCCCGATCTCGACGACGACCGCGACACCGGCGTTCGCGGGCTGCCGCATCGTCTCGGAGCGCCCGCCTCGGTGTTCGTCGCGGTGGCCGGAATCGTCGTCGCCGCGATCGCGGTCCTGATCGGAGGAGGCAGTCAGGGCGTGCTCGCCTGGCTGTTCTTCGGCGCGGTGCTCGCTCTCGCGGTCGCCGTCGTCGTGCGGATGCGGCTGCGGGGTCCCGACCGCACCGGGTTCCGCCTCGTCATGGCCGCGGCTCTCGTGCTCGCGGCCCAACTGGTCGTGGCCGCCGGCTCGCTGCGCTGACCCGCGCATCAGCGGGCGGCGGCGTCGAGACCCATCGCGTAGGCGTTCGGCACGAGCGAGCCCGTCGCGGTGAGCGCATGCCCCAGCATGCGGGTGCGCACCGCGTGCGTAGCGGCGCCGACGGGCCGGCCGAGCCGCATGTTCACCGCGGCCAGTCGGCCCGCGGTCCGGGCCGAGCGCAGGCGGTCGCGCTCCCACGCCGCGAGGGCGGCGACAGGCTCGGTTCCAGAGCGGATCCAATCGGCGAGCAGGGGAGCCAGGGTCGCGGCGTCGAGCAGGCCGAGGTTCATGCCCTGTCCGCCGATCGGGCTGATCTCGTGCGCGGTGTCGCCGATGACCGTGACCCGGCCGCGGCGCAGAGCAGACACGAGCACGCGCCGCACGCGGAAGCCGGTGGCGCCGGTGAGCGCATCGGCGGCATCCGATTCGCCGCGATCGCGCATCGCTGCGCGCAGGCGCTGCAGGCGCGCCTCGGGCTCGTCGAACGCGGTGTCATCCCGCCCGGGCGGTGCGTCCCACGCCACGAAGCGACGGCGGTCCTCGGGCAGCGGGAAGGACTCGAGCACGCCGGATGCCGCGAGGTGCACGACGGCGACGTCGGCGTCGGGTCGTCCGGGCACGTGCGCGTCGCTCATGAGGTACCGATCCGGATAGCTGGTGCGTCGCACGGCGCTCGGCCGGAGCACGAGGTCGCGTGCGCCGACGCCACCGGCGACCACCACCAGCGGCGCCGACAGCTCGCCGCCCCCGTGAGCGCCGGACGTCTCGAGCCGCACGTCGGCGGGTCCGGGCGTCACCCGCGTCACGGTGACCCCGCGCACGGCCGACGGTGCGCCGAACGCGAGAGCGCGCTCGGTGAGGGCCTGCGGGAGGGTGGCGACATACGGATGCCGGACCGACAGGCGGTCGAAGCGGACGACGCCGAGCAGCGCGCCGTCACTGCGGGCCTCTCCGCGCGAGACGCGGACCGCATCTGCGAGGATCCGGTCGGTCGCACCGCCCTCCTCGAGCGCGGCGAGGACGGGCGCATGGAGCCCGATCGCGCGTGAGCCGTCGCCGGTGCGGTCGCGTCGTTCGAGCACGGTGACGTCGACGCCCCGCCGCGTGAGCTCGGCGGCGAGCAGCATCCCGACGGGACCGGCGCCGACGACGACGACGTCAGGCACGCCCCGCTCCCACAGCGAGCACGCGGAACGGTGCCGGTCGGACGACGTGCCACTCGCCGCGACCGGCCAGCGTCGTCCGGAGCTCCCGAGCACGGTAGCTGCGCCGGATCGACCGCAGGCCGTCGGTGCGCAGGAACGTCCCGTGCTGGAGCGGCAGGATCCCGGCTGCGTAGAGCGCGTACGCCGCGCGCCCCCGCTCGATGTCGGCGTGCAGGACGACACCCCGCGACAGAGCGAGCGAGTCGGCGATGAACGCCTCGAGCTCGGGTTCGCCGAGGTGGTGCAGCACGTGATTCGAGATGACGGCGTCGAAGCGCTCGCCGTTTGCGCGCAGTGCGGTCGAGTCGGTGCTGCGGAACTCGAGATCGGGCCGGCCGCGCTCACGTGCGACGGCGAGGGCGCGCGGGTCCGGGTCGATGCCGACCCAGCCGACGTCGAGGCCGTCGCGTTGCGCCAGCCGCGCCAGCCGGGCGGTGACGTCGCCACCGCCCGATCCGATGTCGAGGACCCGTGCGGGACGATCCAGGCGAGCGAGGGCGGGGCGCAGATGCCGGCGCCACACGGTTCCCCAGCCGCTCACGGCTCGGTTGACGACGTCGAAACGGCGCAGGGTCTGCGCGAGGGCGACCGGATCGCAGTCCGGGTCGTCCATGAGCTCGCGCAGGTCGACGTCGCGGCGCCTCAGGTCCATGACGCGACGGGTTCCGCCCGCACGGCATCCGTCGGAACGGTCTTAGCGTCCTCGGTGTCGGCTCCGGCGGCGACCCCCGCCGTGAGGAGTGCGGCCTCCATCGTGAGCCCGGGGCCGAAGGCGAGGGTCGCGATCGTCTCGCCTTCGCGCAGACCATCGCCCGCGAGCAGCGCGCGGAGGATGAACAGGATCGTCGCGCTCGACATGTTGCCGTAGTCGCGCAGCACCGCCCGCGACGCGGCGAGGGCCTCGGGCGGCAGCTCCAACCCCGACTCGACGCGGTCGAGGACGGCTCGGCCACCGGGGTGCACGGCCCACGTGTCGACCCGGGCGTCGCCGATGACGTCGGCCACCGCGGCGCGGATCTCGCGACCGATGATGCGCGGCACCTCGGCCGTCAGCACCATGTCGAAGCCGGCGTCGCCGATCGTCCAGGTCATGTCGCGCTCGCCGTCGTCGGTCACCGCGGTCGCGAACCGGTCGAGGTCGAGCCATCGCTCTCCGCGTCGCGCCGGGTCGGCGCTGACGACGGCCGCTGCGGCACCGTCGGCGAACAGCGAGGCCGCGAGGATCTGATCGGGGTCGTCGGCGATGCGGAAGTGCAGCGTGCACAGCTCGGCGCAGACCACGAGCACGACGGCGTCGGGCTGGGCTGCGCACATCCGTGCCGCGGCTCGCAGCGCGGGGACGGCGGCCGCGCAGCCGATGAACCCCAGGTGGTAGCGCTCGACGGTCGTGGGAAGGCCGAGGTCGCGCACCAGCCGGTAGTCGGGACCGGGGGCGTACATGCCGGTGCACGAGACGGTGACCACGTGCGTGATCTCGGACGGCGCGACGGATGCCGCAGACAGGGCCTCTCGCGCCGCGCGCGCCGAGAGCTCGGGGGCGAGGGCGATGTAGGTGTCGTTGCGCGTGCCCGTCGAGGGTGAGAGCAGCGCTCCGTCGCCGGAGATCACGGGAAGGGATGCCGGGTCGCCGGGAGCCGGGGCCAGGGCCGCGGCATCCGATCGCGCGCCTTCGGGCTCGAGCGCGTCGGCGAGATCGGTCAGCACGGTGTGCCGGGTCTCGATGGCCGAGGCGTCGAACGCCGCACGGACCAGACGCTGCGACAGTCGGCCGATGCCGGGCTGCGCGGCGAAGAGGTCGCGCACGGCGTTCTGGTGGAGCACGGCCGGCGGCACGGCGGTGCCGATCGACAGGATGCGGGCGGTCATGCTTGACGATAACCGGCCGACGGCCCCGGGGGCGCGGGGGTGTCGCACCTCTCAGCCCTCGTCTATGGTGCGAGCGCCCCCCCGCGCGATGCCTGCGGGCAGCTCAGTCGTCGATGACGACCGATTCGGCCACGGGCCGGCGGGTGCGGGGCGAGAGCTCGCGCTCGCGGACGGCGGCGGGGGCGGCGTCGACGTCGCCGAGCTCACCGACGGCCATGACGGTGACGGGGATGAACGGGGCCTCGATGCCGAGCTCCACCGCGAGTGCGTCGGCGTCGAAACCGGTCATCTGGTGGGTGTAGAGGCCGTCGGCGTGGGCCTGCACGGTGAAGTGCGCGGCGGCCTGGCCGAGGTCGTAGAGCGCGGTGGGCACGGGCTTGCCGTTGTTCTCGGTCTGCGCGATGAAGACGATGAGCGCGCCCGCGGGGCCGGCCCAGGCCTGGTTGAACTCGACGAGCGTCGAGACGACCTTCTCGTGGGTCTGGGTGCCGCGTCGTGCGACGACGAAGCGCCAGGGCTGCGCGTTGAAGGCCGACGGGGCCCAGCGTGCCGCCTCCAGGGCGCTCGCGAGGGCGTCCTCGTCGACGGGGGAGACCTCGTCGTACAGGCGCGTGCTCCAGCGGGCGGCGAGGATGTCGAGGACGGGGGCGTCGGTCTCGGCGACGCGCTCTTCGATGAGGGACATGGGATTCTCCCGGGTTCGTGCGGACAGCGTCGGACTCCATCGTCCCGTCACGTGCGAACCACGGCGCGTCCCTCGACATTCCCCGTCACGAGAAACCTCTTGCGCCGGCATCCGGTCGGGGCGAATCTGTCGGCATGAGCGCATTCACCCCCGACGGGGCCTTCAGCGGGTTCAGCGTCGACGACATCGACGCGGCCCGATCGTTCTACACCGACACCCTCGGTCTCGATGTCGAGACCAACGCCATGGGCTTCCTCGAGATCCGGCTGGCGTCGGGCGGCAGCATCCTCGTCTACGCCAAACCCGACCACACGCCCGCGAGCTTCACGATCCTGAACTTCCCGGTCTACGACATCGACGCCGCCGTCGACGAGCTCCGCGAACGCGGCGTCGACACGAAGATCTACCCCGACGAGGTGTTCCCCTCCGATGAGCGGGGCATCGTGCGCGGCGGTGGCGGCGGGCCCGACATCGCCTGGTTCCGCGACCCCGCCGGAAACGTCATCGCCGTCCTCCAGGCGTGAACCGGGAGGACGGCGATGAGGGGGGAGGGTGGGTGGCCCGCCGGTGTGCGGCTCAGCGGCGCAGGGCCTCGCTGAGCTTGACGCGGGCGCCCATGCGCAGGAGCGAGTTCTCGTAGATCTTCGCTCCCACGAGGATCGCGCCGACGCAGGTCAGGAGCAGGATCGCGAGCGAGAGCAGCGGCTCCCACCACAACGCGTCGCCGAGGAACAGGCGCATCGGCATGCCGACCGGTGCCGAGAAGGGCACGTACGACATGATCCCGAGGATCAGGGGGTTGTTCCAGGCGAAGATGACGAGGAAGTACGGCGCCATGACGAGCAGGATGAGCGGTGTCGTGGTCGCCCCGATGTCCTCCTGGCGGGAGACCATCGCGGCGGCCGCGGCGAACAGGGCGGCCAGCAGCACGAAGCCGAACAGGAAGAACACCGCGAACCAGGCGATGGGCGCGCCGATGCCCGTGAGCAGCGCCGTCTGATCCGTGACCGTCAGCCCGATCACCGCCACGGCGGCGAGGATGAGGATCTGCCCCATCGCCAGCACCGTGTTGCCGATCACCTTGCCCGCCAGCAGTGCCCGGACGGGCACGGCCGAGATCAGCAGCTCGACGACGCGGGTCTGCTTCTCCTCGACGACCGACTGCGCGATCGTCGCACCGAAGGTCTGCGCCGAGATGAAGAAGATCGCGCCGAACCCGATCGCCACGATGTAGCCGAGGAATCCGGCGTCGCCGGAGGGGTCGAGCAGCTCGACCTTCGGCAGCTGCGCGAGCGACATGAGGATGGTGTTCGACACCGACGTGTCGCCGATGACGACGTATCCGCTGGGTGCGGACGCGTCGGCGACGACCGCGGCGTCGACGTCGCCGTCGCGCACGGCGCTCTCGGCGGCCGCCCGGTCGGCGACGTCCTTCACGTCGAGGCCGGGGGCGTTCTGGACGTACGAGGCGGCGTCCGGGGTCACCGCGACGGGTGAGCCGCTGTCGTCCCCCGCCGAGAAACCGCCCCAGATCACGAGCGCGAGCGCGCCGAGGAAGAGGATGGCGAACGAGATGACGAAAGACTTGCTGCGCAGCTTCGAGCCGATCTCGCGCTCGGCGACGAGCCAGGTGCTCTGGGCGAATGAGGGGGATGCGGCGCTCACGGGGCGACCTCCTGGATGACTTCGGTGAAGATCTGGGCGAGGGAGGGATGCCGCGGCGTGAAGCTCGCGACGTCTCCGTGCTCGACGGCGCGGCGCAGCACGCGCTGAGCCGTCTCGTCGGCATCGACGTCGAACAGGGCGTAGCCGCCGTCGAACTCGACGACCTCGACGCCCGGCTCGGTGCGGATCCAGCCGGCGTCCCCCGTCGAGACGAGCTCGTAGCGGTGCCCCTGGTGCTCGCGGCGGAGCCCCTCACGGGTGCCGGCGGCGCGGATGGTGCCGCCGGCGATGATGACGAGGTCGTCGCAGAGACGCTCGACGACGTCGAGCTGGTGCGACGAGAACAGCACGCCGACGCCCTGGGCGGCCCGGGTCTGCAGGACACCGGCCACGACATCGACGGCGAGGGGGTCGAGACCCGAGAACGGCTCGTCGAGGATCAGGACCTCGGGGTCGTGCACGAGAGCGGCGGCGATCTGCGCGCGCTGCTGGTTGCCGAGCGACAGCGTCTCGATGTTGTCGTTCAGGCGCTCGCCGAGGCCGAGCTCCTCGAGCAGGGCCCGGGCACGCGACGTGGACTCCGGCTTGGAGAAGCCGTGCAGCCGGGCCAGGTACACGATCTGCTCGAGAACCTTCATCTTGGGGTACAGGCCCCGCTCTTCGGGCATGTACCCGAAGCGGCGGCGGTCGGCAGCGGTCACCGGCGACCCGTCGAGGGTGACCTCGCCCCGGTCGCGGGAGAGCACGCCGAGCATGATGCGCATCGTCGTGGTCTTGCCCGCTCCGTTGCCGCCGACGAAACCGGTCAGCCGTCCGTCGGGCACTCGGAACCCCACGTCGTCGAGCACACGGTGCGTGCCGTAGTTCTTGGTGATGCCGCTCAGTTCGAGCATTCCGCCTCCTTAGCCGATGACTCCACGCTAGGGAGCGAGCGGGGGCGGGCGGATCCCCCGTACGGCGGATCGTGGCGGAGAACGCCCCGCCCGGCGGGGGAGCCGTGCGGGGGAGTGGGGCAGGCGACGACCGGGTCAGCGGCGCAGGAAGGTGATGACGGGATGCCCGTCCCGTGGGTCAGCGGTGACCTCGGCGGCCACCCCGTAGACGTCGGCGATGAGCTCGGCGGTCAGCACATCGGCGGGGGCTCCGGCGGCGACCACCCGGCCCGACCGCAGCACCATCACGGCATCGCAGTACATCGCGGCGAGGTTCAGGTCGTGGATCGCGACGATGCACGTCACGGGCAGGTCGCAGACGAGCTCGAGCAGGTCGAGCTGATGCCGGATGTCGAGGTGGTTCGTGGGCTCGTCGAGCAGCAGCTCGCGCGGCTCCTGAGCGAGAGCGCGGGCGATCTGCGCGCGCTGACGCTCGCCGCCCGAGAGGGTGTGCCAGAGCCGATCGGCTCGATCGGTGAGGGCGACGTGCTCCAGAGCACGGTCGATCGCGGCCTCGTCCGCCGCGGGGTCGCCGCCGAACGCGGTGCGGTGCGGGATGCGGCCGAGGCGCACGACCTCACGCACGGTGATGTCGACCTCGGTGTCGGCGTGCTGCGTCACCGCGGCGACGGCACGCGCGACGCGCCGCCGGCCGAGGGAGGCGAGGTCCTCGTCGTCGAGGGTCACGAGACCGGCATCCGGCCGGACGAGCCCGTGCAGCAGGCGCAGCAGCGACGACTTGCCCGATCCGTTGGGGCCGAGCAGGCCGAGCGTCCGCCCCGGCTCAGGGTGCACGCTCACGCCGTCGACGACGAGCGTTCCCGAGCGCGTCCACGACAGGTCGCGTGCGGCGAGGGTCATGCGCGGTTCCTCCGGCGGGCGAGCAGGGCGATGAAGACGGGCACGCCGACCAGCGCGGTGCCGACGCCGACGGGAAGGGGGGTCGGTGAGAACGCGACGCGCGAGCCGGCATCCACCCACACCATGAAGACCGCTCCGGCGACGACCGTGGTGGGGATGAGTCGGCCGTGGCGCGACCCGACGAGCAGGCGCGCCATGTGCGGCAGGACGAGGCCGACGAACCCGATCGCGCCGGCGACGCTGACGAGGGTGGCGGTGATCAGCGCCGTCGTCACCAGCAGGATGCCGCGCGTGCGTGCGATGTGGATGCCGAGGGAAGCCGCGACCTCGTCACCGAAGACGAAGGCGTCGAGGGCCGAGGCGTAGCGCAGGCACAGCAGGGAGCCCAGCCCGACGACGACGGCGCACAGCACCACGTCGTCCCAGCGGATGCCCTCGAGCGAGCCGAGAAGCCAGAACATCACGCCGCGGGTCTCGTCGGCGTCGGCGAACGCGAAGATCACGAGCGAGGTGAGCGCCGAGAACAGCTGCGTGCTCGCGACACCGGCCAGGACGACGCGGTCGTTGCCGCCGCCGGCGAGGCGTGAGAGCAGCAGCACCACCGCGAAGGCGACGAGCGCGCCGATGAACGCGCCCCCGGACAGGCCGAGTGCGGCGCCGCCGAGGCCGAGCACGCCGATCGCGACGGCGCCGGTCGAGGCGCCGGACGAGATGCCGAGGATGAAGGGTTCCGCCAGGGGGTTTCGCAGGAGCGACTGCATGATGACGCCGCAGAGCCCGAGCCCGGCGCCGCACGTCGCGGCGACGAGGGCGCGCGGCAGCCGCTCCTCCCAGACGATCGCGTCCTTCGCGGCCCGGACGGGGATGTCGGTCAGACCGAGGTGGTTGGTGATGATGTCGCGCACGTTGACGAGCAGGATGTCCGCCGGGCCGAGGGTGATCGCGACGCCGACCGAGACGACGAGCAGCAGGATGCCGCCGCCGAGCAGCGCGGCCGTGGCGAGGGGGCCGCGGGTGCGGGCGCTCAGAGCTCGTCCCGGTGCTCGGCCATCCAGCTCTCGATCTTCTCGAGCCCGTCGACGAAGCGGATCGAGGGGTTCAGCTCGGCACCGTGCAGCGCGATGTACCGCTGATTGCGCACCGCATCGATCGTGCGTGTGAGCGGATCCGACTCGAGGAAGGCGACCTTGTCGTCGAGCCGGTCGCCGGGGAACCGGTCGCGCTGCAGGTCTCCGAGGACGAGCACCTGCGGGTCGCGGTCGACGAGGTCCTCCCAGGTCGTGGCTGGCCAGTCGTCGTCGAGGTCGGCGTAGACGTTGGTGAACCCGGTCGTCGAAGCGAGCAGCGCCGCCGATCCGAGACCGCCGGCGACGTACGGCGTCTTGGTGTCGGCGAACCAGAAGGCGACGGTGGCGCCGGAGGCGTCGATGCCCGCCGTCGCCGCCGCAGCGCGCGAGCGCAGGTCGTCGACGAGCTTGTCAGCGCGGTCGGACACGTCGAAGATCCGACCCATCTCGGTGATCTCCTGGTAGAGCGCGTCGACGGTGAGGGCTGTGGTGCGGGTGCCGCCGCCGTTGATGCTGACGCCGTTGTCGCAGTCGGTCGGCGAGAGGTAGCTGCCGATCCCGGTCTCGTCGAACCGGTCGCGCGTCGCGACGCCGCCCTGCGTGAAGTGCCGTCCGAACGAGGCGGTGACGAAGTCCGGGTCGGCACCGAGCACGACCTCGTAGGTGGGCGCGTTGTCGGCCAGGCGGGGCACCTTCTCGTTCGCCTCGGCGAGGGCGGGCAGGATCGGGTCGGTCCACGAAGCCGTGCCCACGATCCGGTCCTCGAGCCCGAGCGAGAGCAGGATCTCGGTCGAGTTCTGATCGAGCGAGACGATGCGCTGGGGTGCGGCATCCACCGTGACGGTGCGGCCGCAGTTCTCGATCGTCAGGGGGTAGGACGTCTCGCCGTTGCCGGCCGGGGTGGCCGCGCCGGCCGGGACGACCTCCGATGCGCCGCACCCCGTGAGAGCGAGAGCGACGAGCGGAACGATGGTGAGGCTGACCAGGTGACGAAGACGCACCGGAGAAGGATAGCCTCGCCTAATAAGCGTCCGCGAATCGTGGTGTTGGCGGATCCGGCCCGCGGGCGCGATGATGCGAGGATGCCCGCACCGATCGAGCGCTACGCCCTCCTCAGCAACTGCCGCAGCGCGGCGCTCGTGTCCGACCGGGGCGACCTCGACTGGCTGTGCCTTCCCCGCTACGACTCGGGATCGATCTTCGGGGCGCTGCTCGGCGACCACTCGCACGGATGCTGGAGCGTGCGGCCCCGCGACCCGGACGCGACAGCGACGCGGCGCTACGACGGCGACACGTTCGTGCTCGTGACCCGGTGGGAGTGCGCCGGCGGCGTCGCCGAGGTGCACGAGTTCATGCCGGTCCTCGACGGGGTCGATGCGGTCGTCCGGCGCGTCGTCGGCGTCGCGGGCGAGGTCGACTTCGTGAGCGAGGTGCGGTTGCGGTTCGATTACGCGCGGGCCGTTCCCTGGGTGCGGCAGATCGGCGCGGGGGACACCTCCGATGCGCTGCCGATGGGCGTCCTGCTCGCGGTGGCGGGGCCCGATGCCGTCACGCTGCGCGGCCCGCGGCTCGTCGCCCAGGACACGATGCACCGGGGCGAGTTCCGTGTCGAGGCGGGCCGCACCGTCGACTCGGTGCTGCGCTGGGAGGCCTCGTACCGCGACGTTCCGCAGCCGTTCGACGTCGACGACGCCCTCGACCGCACGCGCGGGTGGTGGACGACCTGGGCGCGGCGCATCCGCGACGGCGGGCGGTGGGGCGACCGGGTGCTGCGCTCCATGCTCGTGCTGCGGGCGCTCACCCACGCCGAGACGGGCGGCATCGTCGCCGCCGCGACGACCTCGCTGCCGGAGGACTTCGGTGGTTCGCGCAACTGGGACTACCGGTACGTGTGGCTGCGTGACGCCGCTCTCACCCTCGAGGCCTACATCTCGCACGGCTATCTCGAGGCCGCGGCGCGCTGGCGCGACTGGCTGCTGCGGGCGGTGGCCGGCGACCCGGCCGACGTGCAGATCATGTACGGCATCGCGGGGGAGCGCGACCTGCCCGAGCGCGAGCTGGAGAGCCTTCCCGGCTATGCAGGGTCGTCGCCGGTGCGCGTCGGCAACGGCGCGGTCGACCAGTACCAGGCCGACGTCATCGGCGAGGTGATGGTCGCTCTCGAAGCCGCCCGGATCGCCGGCGTCACCGAGACGTCGTTCTCGTGGGCGCTGCAGCGCGCGCTGCTCGATCAGGCCGTCGCCTGGCTCGACCGACCCGATCACGGCATCTGGGAGATCCGCGGCGAACCGCAGATGTTCACCCATTCGCGCGCGATGATCTGGGCCGCGCTCGATCGGGGCGTCCGGGCCGTGGAGGAGCACGGGCTCGACGGCGATCCCGCCAGGTGGCGGGGTCTGCGCGACCGCGTGCGCGCCGAGATCGACGCGCACGGTGTGGATGCCGCCGGCGGCCACTTCACGCAGCACTTCCGCACCGACGAGGTCGACGCATCGCTGCTGCTGCTCCCGGCCGTCGGGTTCTGCGCCCCCGACGATCCGCGCATGCTCGCGACCGTCGCCCGCATCGAGAGCACGCTGCTGCGCGAGGGTCTCGTGATGCGCTACCGCACCGAGGCCGGCGTCGACGGGCTGGCCGGCACGGAGCATCCCTTCCTCGCCTGCTCGTTCTGGCTCGTCGAGCAGTACGCGGCGACCGGACGCATCGACGACGCCACCGCGCTCATGGACCGCTTGTGCGGGCTCGCGAACGACGTCGGACTGCTGTCGGAGGAGTACGACGTCACTGGAGGAAGACAGGCGGGCAACACCCCTCAGGCGCTGTCTCATCTCGCGCTCGTGGGCGCGGCCGATGCGCTGGCGGGCCACGGCGGACGCGCGGCGCACCGCCGATGAGCCGATCCGGGCCGCCGGCCGGCGCCGCCCGGGCGTTCATCGTGCAGATATGCGCGGGGCCTATGATGCCCGGGTGACGTCTCTTCCGGCATCCCCCCGCCGCTCGACGCGCCGCCATCGATTGGCGGCGTTCGGCCGAACCCGTCGAGGTCTCGTCACCGGATTCGTGGCCTTCCACGCCGCCTACATCCTCGCCCTCCTGCCCCTCATCATCGCGGGCGGCACGGAGGGCGATCTGCCGCTGTACCGGCAGTGGGCGCAGGATGCCGTGCAGGGGACCTGGCCCATCATCGACTTCGAGTGGGTGTACCCGGCGGGCGCGCTGCTGCCGATCGTCGCGCCGATCGCGCTCGGCCCCTACCTGTATCAGCTCGTCTGGCTGCTCATGCTCGCCGGTGCCAACTGGCTCGCACTCGCCGCGATCGCCGGCGCGCGGCTGCGGCGGCGATCGGCTTACCCGGCCGCCTGGTACTGGCTGCTCAGCATTCTGCTTCTCGCCCCCGTGTCGATGCTGCGCCTGGAGGGGGTCGCCGCGCCGCTCGCCATCGCCGGGCTCGTCTGGGTCTCGCGGCGGCCCGTCGTGGCCGGAGCGCTCATCGCCCTGGCGACCTGGATCAAGGTCTGGCCCGCCGCCATCGCGGCCGCCGTGGTCGCTGTGTGCCGCAGCCGCTGGTGGGTCGCCCTGGGCGGCATCGCGGCGAGCGTCGTCATCATGGTCGCCATCGTCCTCGCGGGTGGTGCCTCGAACCTCTTCAGCTTCCTGACGATTCAGGGAACGCGTGCGCCGCAGCTCGAAGCGCCCGTTGCGACCCCCTGGGTCTGGGCGACGATCTGGGAGATGCCCGGAGCGCGGATCCAGCAGAACGACGAGCTCGCGACCCGCGAGGTGGTCGGATACGGGGCGATGGCCGCCGGAGAGATCGTGGGGTGGCTGATGATCGTCGCATTCGCGGGGATCGCCGTGCTCCTGGTGCGTGCGCGGATGACCTGGGTCGCCGGCGCGCCGCGCACCGAGCTCGCGGAGGGACGACTCGTCGTGCTCGGGGCCTTCGCTCTCACGGCGGCGCTCATCGTCTTCAACAAGGTCGGCTCGCCGCAGTACATGCTGTGGCTCGCCCCGATCGTCGTGGTCGGTCTCCTCGTCGATCCCGACCGGTGGCGGACACCGGCGAAGTGGATGGCGGTGACGAGCTTCCTCACGACCCTCGTCTTCCCGATCTTCTACATGCCTCTCGTGCGAGCCGATCCCTTCGCGGCGAGCCTGCTTCTCGCCCGGAACGTGCTGCTGGTCGGACTGTTCATCTGGAGCATCCAGGCGCTCTGGCGCGTCGCGATGCCGCGCGCGGTCCGGCCCCTCTCGATGCCGCTGCCGCGCCCCTCGCGCTCGCCCGTCTCAGACCCGGCCTGAACCGTCAGGCCCAGCCGTTGCGGTGGGCCAGGACGACGGCGGCCACGCGGTCGCGGGCGCCGAGCTTGATGAGGATGTTCGACACGTGCGTCTTCACCGTGGCGTCGCCGATGAAGAGCTCGCGCGCGATCTCGGCGTTGCTGAGCGCCCGCGCGAGGAGGCGCAGCACCTCCGCCTCGCGCTCGGTGAGGCCGTGATCGGCAGGAGTCGACGTCGGCGGCGCGGCGGGTGCTTCGACGGCCGAGGCGGTCGCGTCGGGCGGGCCGCCCGCGAAGCGCTCGATGACCCGCCGCGTGACCTCCGGAGCGAGAAGGGCGTCACCGGCGGCGGCCACCCGCACGGCGGCGGCGAGCTCCTCGGGCCCGGCGTTCTTCAGCAGGAAGCCGCTGGCCCCGGCCTGCAACGCCTGAAACAGGTAGTCGTCGCGGTCGAAGGTCGTCACGACGACGACTGCGCTGGAGTTGCGCGGGTCGGCGACGATGCGGCGGGTCGCTTCGAGTCCGTCGAGGACGGGCATCTGAACGTCCATGAAGACGACGTCCGGCTGCAGGCGCGCGACCGTCTCGACGGCCTCGGCGCCGTCGCCGGCCTCGCCCACGACGGCGATGTCGCCGCTCGCCTCGAGGATCATGCGGAATCCGGCCCGCATGACGGCATGGTCGTCGACGAGCACTACCGACGTGGGCGTGGCGGTGGAGCTCACGCGAGAACCTCCTCGGCGCTCGGCTGGGACGACCGCGCACTCGCGGGAACGCGGGCCCGGACGAGGAATCCCCCACGCGGACGCGGTGCCGCCTCGAGCCATCCGCCCGACGCAGCCGCGCGCTCGCGCATGCCCACGAGGCCGAGGCCCGGTGTCGATCCGAACCGCACGCGCCCGTCGTTGGCGACCTCGAGCTCGATCTCGTCGCCGTTGAACCGCAGGCGCACGTCGGCGCGCGCTTCGGGCCCGCCGTGGCGGCGGGCGTTCGTCAGCGCCTCCTGCGCGATGCGGTAGAGGTTCACCTGCGCGACCTCGGATGCCGCGACCGGCTCGCCCACGACAGCGAAGGTGGTCGGCATACCGTTCTCCTCGGAGTACCGTACGAGCTCCTCGATCGCGTCGAGCCGCAGCGTCGAGTCATGCGGGGCCGTGGCATCCGGGGTCCGCAGCGTCTCGAGCAGCTGCCGCAGCTCCGTCAGCGACGCCCGTGCCGACTCCTCGACCACGGTGAGCGCGCGCCGCGCCGCGTCGGGGTCGCGGTCGAGCACCGTGCGTGCGGCGCCGGCCTGCACGCCCATCGCCGAGACGTGGTGCGCGACGACGTCGTGCAGCTCGCGGGCGATGCGGACGCGGTCGAGCGCGACCGCTTGGGCCGCGGTGATCTCGCGCTCGTGCTCGAGCTCGCGGGTGCGCTGTTCGAGCTCCTCTCGGCTGAGCGCGCCCGCGTAGGCCCGCTCGCCGAAGGCGAAGGCACCCGCGAAGAAGACGACGTTGAAGAGGAACTGCAGCATCATCATCGCTGCGACGGGGGAGAACAGCGAGAACTCCGCGGCGCTGTCGCCGCCCTGCTCGCTCGCCGCCTGGAACATCGCCGCCAGCAGCCAGAAGAACATGCCGATGATGACCACGACGCGGACGATCATCGCCCGGCGCCGGTCGACGACCCAGGCGCCGACCGAGTACATCGCGATGAACAGGGCGATGCTGCCGACGTACATCTCGGGGACGTGCACCGACATGCCGACGAAGTAGACGACCGCGACGGCGATGAGCGACACCTCCGGGATGCGGCGACGCAACGCGAGCGGCGCCGTCAGTGCGACGCAGTAGAGCAGGCCCCAGCCGAGGTGCGGGGAATCGCCTCCCCAGACCTGGGCGACGCTTCCGAGCCAGGTGCTGAGGATCGCACTCACGAGCAGCGCGGCGGCGAGCCACAGATCGTTGCGCAGTTGCTCGGGGGTCGGGGCGAGGCGCTCGTCGGGAACGGGGGTGGCCACGGACATGCCTTCCACGCTACGGGGAGCGCCGGGGCGCGGCATCCCCCGTGCGGGGGAGCCGGACGGTCGGCACGACGGTCAGAAGATCATCGGGCGATCGTCGTCGTCGTCACCGTCGAGGTCGAGGTCGACGACGACGGGGACGTGATCGCTGGGCGCCTCGCCCTTGCGCTGGTCACGGTGGATGGCGGCGCCCGTGACGGCGTCGGCGAAGGCCGGCGAGCCGAGGACGAAGTCGATGCGCAGGCCCTCGTTGCGGGGGAAGCGCAGCTGCTTGTAGTCCCAATAGGTGAACCCGGTCGGGACCAGCGGCCGCACCGTGTCGGCGAGCCCGGCGTCGAGCAGCGCCTGGAAGGCGGCGCGCTCGGCCGGGGACACGTGGGTCGTGACGCCCTCGATGAGGGTGGGGTCGCCGACGTCCTCGGGCGTGGGGCAGATGTTGAAGTCGCCGGTGAGCGCCAGGGCGAGGTCGGGCGATGCTGCGAGGGTGTCGCGCGTGTACTGCTCGAGCGCCTGCAGCCAGTGCAGCTTGTAGACGTAGTGCGGGTCGTCGAGCGACCGGCCGTTCGGGACGTACAGGCTCCACACCCGGACGCCGCCGACCGTCGCGGCGATGGCCCGCGCCTCCTGCGGCGCGTCGGGCCCCTCGTGTCCCTTGAGGAAGCCCGGCATCCCGGGAAAACCGATCTGCACGTCGGTCATCGGCTCGCGGCTGGCGATCGCGACGCCGTTCCACTGGTTCAGGCCGTGCAGCTCGACGTGGTAGCCCGCGGCCTCGAACTGCTCCATCGGGAACTGCTCGGGCTTGCACTTGATCTCCTGCATCGCCAGGACGTCGATGTCTTCGTTCACGGCGAAGCCGACGATGCGGTCGACGCGAGCGCGGATCGAGTTGACGTTCCAAGTGGCGATGCGCATGCCTCCAGCCTATTCGGAGCATCGGACGTCGCCCGCTGCGCGGCATCCGGATACCGTCGGGGGATGGTCACGCGACTGCTGCTCATCGCCGACACCCATGTTCCCGGGCGGGCGCGGGTGCTGCCGGATGCCGTGCTCGCCGCAGCGGATGCGGCGGACCTCATCGTCCACGCGGGCGACTGGGTCGCGGCATCCGTCCTCGACGAGCTCGAGGAGCACGGCGAGGTGCTGGGGGTGTGGGGCAACAACGACGGAGCCGACCTGCGCGCTCGGCTGCCCGAGGTCGCGCGTCGCACGATCGAGGGAGTCCGGTTCGCGGTCGTGCACGAGACGGGGGCGGCGACGGGGCGCGAGCGACGGATGGATGTCTCGTACCCCGACGACGACGTGCTCGTGTTCGGGCACAGCCACATCCCCTGGGACACGACGACCCCGCGCGGGCTCCGGCTGCTCAATCCGGGCTCGCCCACCGACCGGCGCCGCCAGCCGCACAAGACCTTTCTCACGCTCACGGTCGAGGCGGGCGAGCTCCGTGATGTCGAGCTCGTCGTGGTCTGAGCGGCGCGAGGCGCGCGCGCTCCGCTCGTAGAATCGGGGTCATGACCGTCGCAGGCACGCCCGAGCTCGAAGCCGACCGCCAGGACCTCATCCGGCTGATTCAGGACGAGGCGGTGTTCCACGGCGACTTCACCCTCTCGAGCGGCAAGAAGGCGACGTACTACGTCGACATGCGGCGCCTGACCCTCGACCACCGGGCCGCGCCCGCGATCGGCCGCATCATGCTCGACCTCATCTCGGACATCGACGGCGTCGTCGCCGTCGGCGGTCTCACTCTCGGCGCCGACCCGATCGCGAACGCCGTCATGCACGAGTCGGTGCGTGCCGGTCGCCCCCTCGACGCGTTCGTCGTGCGCAAGGAGCCCAAGGACCACGGCCGCGGTCGCCAGATCGAGGGCGCGGATGTCGCGGGCAAGCGCGTCGTCGTCGTCGAGGACACCTCGACCACCGGCCAGTCCGCGCTCAAGGCCGTCGAGGCGCTGCGGCGCGAGGGCGCTGAGCCCGTCGCGGTGGCCGTCATCGTCGACCGCAAGACCGGCGCGCAGGCGGCGGTCGAGGAGGCCGGGCTGCAGTGGCTCGCCGCGATCGACCTCGACGACCTGGGGCTCGCGCCGCAGTAAGGCGCTTCACCTGGCAGCATCCGCCGCTTCCGGCCGCATGAGGGGGCGTGAACTGCCAAACGAACCGCCCCGCGGAGGAATAGCGCGCAGGGTGGGGGTGGTTGCGCTCGGGTATGAGCCTGTACGAGCCCGCCGTCTTCGGCGCCCTGAACCTGTCGAACCGCGTCGTCATGGCGCCGCTGACCCGCACCCGCGCGGGCGAGGACGGCGTCCCCACCGACGTGATGGTCGAGTACTACCGCCAGCGTGCGGGGCAGGGGCTCATCGTCACCGAGGGTACGTGGCCGGTCGTCGAGGGCAAGTCGTACCCCGGGCAGCCCGGCATCCGGACCGACGAGCAGATCGCGGGCTGGCGGCGCATCGCCGACGCCGTCCATGAGGCCGGCGGCACCATCGTCATGCAGCTGATGCACGGCGGACGCGTGTCGCACCCCGACATCACCGGTGCCGATCGGGTCGTCGCGCCGAGCGCCCTGGCTGCGCCCGGGCAGACCCGGACCCCGAAGGGCAAGGTCGACATGCCGATCGCCCACGCGCTCACCGCGGCGGAGATCCCGCTCGTCGTGGAACAGTTCGCACAGGCGGCGCGCAACGCCCTCGCGGCCGGGCTCGACGGCGTCGAGGTCCACGGCGCCAACGGGTACCTCGTGCACGAGTTCCTCTCGCCGGTGTCGAACGTGCGCGATGACGAGTACGGCGCGTCGCCCGAGAACCGTGCCCGCTTCGCGGTCGAGGTCACGCGGGCCGTCGCCGCAGCCGTGGGAGCCGACCGCACCGGCATCCGCCTGTCGCCGCAGCACAACATCCAGGGTGTGCTCGATCACGACGACGCCGACGCCCTCGCCACCTACACGGCTGTCGCCGAAGGGCTCGCCCCGCTCGGGCTCGCGTTCGTCGACGTGCTGAGCGCCGACCCCACGGGAGACCTCGTGCAGCACATCCGCCGCGTGGCCGGCGCGCCGTTCATCCTCAACTCGGGCTTCGGCTCGCCCACGACCCGCGAAGAGGCCGAGACGCTCGTGACGTCGGACTGGGGGGATGCCGTCGCCGTCGGCCGTCCTGTCATCGCCAACCCCGACCTGGCGGTGCGGTGGCAGCAGCGCGCCGAGCTCAACGAGGCGCGCCCCGAGCTCTTCTACGGCTCGACCGCCGAAGGATACATCGACTATCCCTTCCTCGCCGAGGTGCGCGCCGGCACGGTCTGATCGACCTAGGCCCCGATCCCGGGCGTTCCGTCCATCTCATCGTCGAAGCGCCGACGTGCGTCCTCGATGCGGGGCATGTGCTCGTGCGCCCAGGCGAGGATGACGTCGACGGGCGGACGCAGCGTCTTGCCGAGCGGCGTGATCCGGTACTCCACGGCGACGGGCCGGGTGCTGAGGACCACGCGCTCGACGATCCCGTTGCGCTCGAGGCGCCGGAGGGTCGCGGTGAGCGACTTCTGCGTCACGGCGGGGATCGCCCGCCTGAGGGTGCTGAACCGGGCGGGTACGTCGCACAGCTCGTTCAGCACCGCGAGCGACCACCGGTCGAGCACCTGGTCGAGCAGCTCGCGATGCGGGGCGGTGATCCCGAATCGGTCTGTGGCAGTGGGGGCGGTATCGGTCACGCTACCCAGTCTCGTTGAAGTGACCTCCGCGCACCAGGTATCCATGAGATACCCGCGTCGATGCAAGGAGATACACATGACCGTCCACCTGTCGTCACCCGCCTCGCTGATGCAGCCCGTCCCGTACCACCATGTCGCCGTGGCCACGGGAACCCGCCACGTCACCGTCGCCGGCCAGATCGCCCGCACCGCCGACGGCAGGCCCGTCGCCCCGGGCGATCTCGCCGGTCAGGTCGCTCGCGCCCTTCGCAACACCCACGCCGGGCTGGCCAGCGCGGGGGCGGGGCTCGGCGATGTCGTCCGCTTGACGTTCTACGTCACGGGGTGGTCCCCCGACCGCATCGCCGACTTCATGGCGGGTGTCCAGGAGGTGGCCGAGGAGATCGGGCTGCCCACGCCGATGCCGCCGGCATCGCTCATCGGGGTCGACTACCTCTTCGAGCCCGATGTCCTCGTCGAGGTCGAGGCGACCGCGATCCTCGACTGACGCCCCGCGGCGGGCCCCCGGAACCTCAGCCCCGGAAGACGGGCAGCTGCGAGGCGAGGCCGAGCAGCAGGCCGAAGAACATGAGCAGTATGATGCCGCGCCGCGTCGACCCGCGATTGGTGCCGTCGGTGCCGATCTGCTGGTTGCGCACGAAGATGATGAGGGCGACCAGCAGCACCGCCAGTCCGGTGAGCGCCAGGACGATCGACATCAGTCGTCGTCACCGTCCCGACGCCGCCGCACCATCTGCACGACGACGACCACGAGGGTGGTCGTGAGCATGAGGGCGACGCTGATCAGCAGCAGGTTCTGCTCGAACTCGTTCACAGGATGCCCGGATCCTCGGTCTCGTACGGCTCGGCCTCGAGCAGGTCGGCGACCGAGTCGAGGATCTCGTCGGGGCGGAAGGGGTAGCGCTCGATCTCGGCGTCGTCCGAGATGCCGGTTCGCACGAGCACGGTGTGCAGGCCCGCCTCGATGCCTGCCACGACGTCGGTGTCCATGCGGTCGCCGATCATGCCGGTGTTCTCGGAGTGCGCTCCGATGCGGTTCATCGCGGAGCGGAACATCATGGGGTTCGGCTTGCCGACGACGTACGGGCTCTTGCCGGTCGCGTGCGAGATGAGCGCCGCGAACGAGCCGGTGGCGGGGACCACGCCCTCGGGAGTCGGGCCCGTGGCATCCGGGTTCGTGATGATGAAGCGTGCGCCGGCGTTGATGAACCGGATCGCCTTCGTGATGGCATCGAACGAGTAGTTGCGGGTCTCACCCACGACGACGTAGTCGGGGTCGGTCTCGGTCATGATGTAGCCCGCCTCGTGCAGGGCCGTGGTGAGGCCGGCCTCGCCGATGACGAACGCCGAGCCGCCGGGATGCTGCGACCGCAGGAAGTCGGCCGTCGCGAGCGCCGACGTCCAGATGCGGTCCTCCGGGACCTCGAGCCCCGACCGCGCGAGACGCGCGCTGAGGTCGCGCGGCGTGAAGAAGGGGTTGTTGGTCAGCACGAGGAACGGCGTGCCCGTCTCGCGCCACTGCGCGAGCAGTTCCGCCGCACCCGGGATGGGGTGGTTCTCGTGGACGAGGACGCCGTCCATGTCCGTGAGCCAGCACTCGATATCGGCGCGTGTCCGCATGGCCCCAGCCTAGCCGTGGCGATCCGGCCGTAGTCTTCACTCGTGGCCCACGACGACTGGAATCCCCGCAAGCTGCCCGACCTGTCGGGCAAGCGGTACCTCGTCACGGGTTCCAACGCGGGGCTCGGCTACTTCGCGACGCTCCAGCTCGCCTCCGCGGGGGCCCACGTCATCATGACCGGCCGCAGCCCGCAGCGCCTCGCGACCGCGCGCGCATCGGTCACGAGGGCCCTTCCCGAGGGGGTGGGCTCGATCGAGACGCTGCTGCTCGACACCAGCAACCTCGGTTCGGTCCGTGCGGCGGCGGCGACCGCGCGCGGGCGCAAGCCCCTGCACGGCCTGCTTCTGAACGCCGGGATCGTGCACCCGCCTCGGCAGCGCCGCACGACCCCCGACGGCCATGAGCTGGTGTTCGCCACCAACGTCCTCGGCCACTACGCGCTCGCCGGTGAGCTGCTCATCGCGCTCGCCGCGGGCCGCGGGCGCATGGTGTGGGTCGGCTCGGTGTCGACCTCGATCTGGAAGTACGACCCGACCGACATCGAGCTCGAGAGCGACTACTCGCCCTGGCGCGCGTACGTCCAGTCGAAGGTCGCCACGACCTCGCTCGGCCTCGAGGCCGACCAGCGGCTGCGGGCGGCGAGCGTGCCCGTCTCGAGCCTGGTCGCCCACCCCGGGTACTCCACGAGCGGGCGCACCCGCGGCATCGCGGGGATCAACGAGCCCACGCGCATGACGCGCTTCACCGACAACCTCCAGGTCGCCGTGACCCAGTCGAAGGAGCGCGGGGCCTGGCCGCTCGTGCGCGCGCTCGTCGATCCGGATGCCGCGGGCGGCGAGTTCTACGGACCCTCCGGTGTGGTGCGGGGCGAGCCGCGCGTCGCGACGCCCGCGGCGATCACGCGCGATCCCGAGATCGCCGCGCGCCTGTGGTCGTACTGCGAGCACACGACCCGCACGCCGTGGCCGTATCTGAAGGCGAGCCGGACGCGCGCGAAGAGCTGATCGCGCTCAGGCGGTGATCCAGATGGCCGCGGCGGCGCCGGGCGGCAGCACGGCGGAACCGCCGCCGTCGAGCTGAACGCTGTCGCGTCCGCTGACGATCAGGGTGTGACCGACGTCGATGCCGCGTTCCTCGAGCGCCCGCAGGAGCGCCGGGTCGCGGTCGCTCACGCGGAGGATGCGGCCCTCGTGGCCGATCGCGGCCTCGGCGAGCAGCACGAACGGCTCGCGATGGACCTCGCCGTCGGCGTCGGGGATCGCGTCGCCGTGCGGATCGAATCGCGGATCGCCCAGCCGCTCCGCGATTCCCGCGAGCAGACGGTCGCTGATGGTGTGCTCGAGCACCTCGGCCTCGTCGTGCACCTCGTCCCAGGCGTACCCGAACTCGCGCACGAGCCACGTCTCGATGAGCCGGTGACGCCGGATGATGGATGCCGCCCGCCGGCGGCCCGTCTCGGTCAGCGTCACCGGTCCGTAGGGGCGATGCGACACGAGGTCCTGTGCCGCGAGCTTGCGCACCATCTCGGTGACCGTCGACGGTGCGAGCCCGAGCATGGCCGCGAGCTGCGACGGGGTGATCGGCGCCGACTGCCACTCGGTGTGGTGGTAGATCGTCTTCAGGTAGTCGTCGACGGCGGGGGAGGGCACACTCCAGATTATCCGCGGCGGCGGGATAGCCTGTCCCGGTGACCCGCCCCGACCCCGCCGACGCGGAACCGCAGCTGCCGGTGGGCGTGGGACCGTGGCCGGGCGGCCCGGACGCATGGCCCGACGACCCCCGCTACGACCCGCAGCTGCTCGCCGACGGCGACCGGCGCAACGTCGTGGACCGGTACCGCTACTGGCGGCTCGAGGCGATCGTGGCCGATCTCGACGAGCATCGGCATCCTTTCCACGTCGCGATCGAGAACTGGCAGCACGACATGAACATCGGCTCGATCGTTCGCAGCGCCAACGCGTTCGGTGCGGCGGAGGTGCATATCGTCGGACGCCGGCGCTGGAACCGCCGCGGCGCGATGGTCACCGACCGCTACCAGCACGTCCGCCACCACGAGGATGTCGCCTCCTTCGCCACGTGGGCGCGCGAGAACGACCTCCCGATCGTCGCGGTGGACAACGTCCCGGGGTCGGTTCCGGTCGACCGGGTCGACCTGCCCGAGCGTGCCGTGCTGATGTTCGGCCAGGAAGGCCCGGGGCTTTCGGCCGAGGCCGTGGCCGCGGCATCCGTCGTCGTCGAGATCACGCAGTACGGCTCGACGCGATCGATCAACGCCTCGGCGGCGGGTGCCGTCGTCATGTACGAGTGGTGCCGGCGCTGGGCTCGGTGAGCCCGCATCGACCGGAGATCACCGCTCGGGGTGACGGTCGGGCGTGACGGCGTAGACGAACAGCCCCGTCGCCGAGGCGCTGAGCTCGACCGTGGCGTCGGCGGGCACGTCGCGGATGCTGTGCGCCTCGGCGTTCTCGTCGACCGCCGCACAGGTCGCCTCACCGCTGTCGAGCGTCTCGCCGTTCGCCGTCACGGTGTAGGTCAGCTGACTGCCGGAGCCGGTGACGCAGGCGATCGTCACGATGGCGGGAGCCTCGGCCGCCGTGACCGCGATGATCGGCTCTCCGCCCGGATCGAGGACACCCGCCTCGCGCTGAGTCCACGAGGCTCCGCCGAGCGCGTTCTCGGGGATGACGGTGTCGGCCCAGCGCTGGGCGTCATCCGCGGTGGGTCGGGGAAGCGTGCGCGCGTCATCGGACGGGGTCGCGACCTCGACCGGCGGAGTCCGTTCCGCGCAGCCGCAAGCGAGCATCCCGACCGCGAGCATGGCGATGCCGGCGGCGGAAACAGAGGTGAGCTTCGGCATGGGGCCACGGTACGGGCCGAGGCTGAGGTTCGCACGTGAGCGAGGTTTCGACCCGATCACAGTTTCGCCCGGGCCGCCGTTCAGACGGCGATGCGCAACCATGCGCCCCGGCGCACGCGCCAGCCGAGGGTGAGCAGCCGAGCGATCATGTACACACCGAAGAACGCCGCCGCGAGCCACGCGAGGCCCGCCGCGCCGTCCGGATGCAGCGCACCGATGATCAGGAGAACGGGGATGAAGGGCACGAGGTTGAGCCCGCCGGCGATGGCGAGGTAGCGCGCATCTCCGGCGCCCATCAGAACGCCGTCGAGGACGAAGACGACGCCGCACACGGGCTGGGCGATCGCGAGGACGAGCAGAGCCGGCTGCACGAGCGCGGCGACCGCGGGATCGCCGGTGAACAGCAGCCCGATGACGCCCGACGTCGCCGCGATCAGCCCGCCCACGAGCACTCCGAACCACGCGCCCCAGGCGACGGTCCGCCCGAGCACGCGCTTGACGAACGTCTCGTCGCCGGCACCGAGCCCGCGTCCGATCAGGGCCTGCGCGGCGATCGCGAGGGCGTCGAGCGCGAAGGCCGCGGTCGAGAAGATCGTGAAGGCGACCTGCCAGCCGGCGAGTTCGTTCGTTCCCAGTCCCGTCGCGACCGCGACGGTCGCGAGCAGCGCGGCCCGCAGCGACACCGTGCGCAGGAACAGCCAGCCGCCCAGACGCGCCGACCCGCGCATGCCGTCGGCGCGGGGCCGGAGCGACGCCGAATGCCGGCGGGCGAGACGGCCGATCACGACGGCGTAGGCACCGACCATGCCCCACTGGGCGATGACGGTGCCCATGGCCGATCCGGCGATTCCCCATCCGAAGCCGTAGATGAACAGGACGTTCAGCAGAGCGTTCGCGCCGAACCCGAGGCCGGCGATCCACAGCGGGGTGACGGTGTCCTGCATCCCGCGCAGCAGCCCGGTCGCCGCGAAGACGACGAGCATCGCCGGAAGCCCCCACATCGACAGCCGCAGGTAGGTCTCGGCATCCGTCGAGACGGCCTCCCCGGCGCCGAACAGACCCACCAGCAGCGGGGTCGCGAGCGAGCCGGCCGCCGCGAGCACGGCGCCGAGGCCGAGCGCGAGCCACAGACCGTCGATCCCCGCGCTCACGGCGCTCGTGGAGTCGCCCGCCCCGAAGCGGCGCGCCACCGCCGGCGTCGTCGCATACGCGAGGAACACCATCAGGCCCACGATCGTCTGCAGCACCGCACCCGCGATGCCCAGGGCCGCGAGCGGCACGACGCCGAGGTGGCCGATGAGGGCGGCGTCGACGATGAGGAACATCGGCTCCGCGATGAGGGCCCCGAGCGCGGGAACGGCCAGCCGCAGGATCTCGCGGTTGAGCGTGGGCGCCATGAGACGAGCCTAGGGGCGGACCGCCGCCGGGCCGGCCTTGCACGCGGGCCCGGTCGCTGTCGAGCGCGCGGAGCAGCACCGCATCCCCGACTAGCGTTGATCATCGACCGGAGGGGAAGGACGGGGATGCGGCTGCTCAAACGCCTGGCGATCGCGCGCCTGCACGCGCGGCTGCCGACGTGGGTCCGCGTCGTCGTCGCCGCGGCGGCCGTCGTGCTCGGCGTCGTCATCGTCATCCGGCCCACGACCGCTCTCGACGTCCTCGCCTGGCTGATCGGCGGCGGCATGGCCCTGACGGGACTGCTCGAGCTCACCGGACGTGAGGGGGAGGCGCATCGGCCGCGCTGGCGCACGGCGACCGGCGTCGCCTGGCTGGTCGGCGGCGCGATCGTCCTCCTCGCGCCGGGACTGACGGTCCGCGTGGTCGCGATCGTCGTCGGCATCCTTCTTCTCGGCGGCGGCGTCCTCGGCGTCATCGCCGCGTTCGGACGCGGGCGCACGTGGGACGCGCGCATCGCCGATGCGGCATTCGGCGCATCGGGGGTCATCTTCGGCGCGCTCGCACTGTTCTGGCCCGACATCACCCTGCTCGTGACCGCCGTCGTCTTCGGAGCACGGTTGATCATGAGCGGCGTCGTCGACCTCTGGACGCGGTTGCGCCGTCGCCGCGACGACCGGGCGGCCGAACGGCTGGGGGCCGACGGGCGCCCGCGCCGGCGATGGGGTCGCACCGTGGTCGCGATCGCCTCCGTCGCGCTCGCCGTCACCACGACGATCGTGACCGCGCCGCTGCGCGACGGTTCGACCGTCGTCGACGACTTCTACGCGGCACCGCGCGACCTGCCCGATGAGCCCGGACGACTCGTACGCGCCGAGTCGTTCGAGGCGGGCATCCCGGCGAGCGCCCAGGGATGGCGCATCCTCTACACCACGACGGGAGTCGACGGGGAGGTCCGCGTCGCGAGCGCCATCGTGGCGGTGCCGCGCGAGGGAGACGGGCAGTGGCCGGTGATCGACTGGAATCACGGCACCACCGGGTTCGCTCAGCACTGCGCCCCGTCGCTGCAGCCGCGCGGACTGTGGGCGGGGGCGTTCTACATGCTGCCGCGAGCCATCAAAGAGGGATGGGCCGTCGTCGGCACCGACTACATCGGGCTCGGGACCGAGGGTCCGCACCCGTACCTCGTCGGCCTGCCGAGCGCGCACGCGTCGCTCGACGCCGTGCGCGCGGCTCGCGAGCTCGAGGAGGCCGATCTCGGTGCGCGGACCGTCGTCTGGGGGCACTCGCAGGGCGGTGCTGTCGCGCTGTGGACGGGCGCCGTCGCCCGGGAGTACGCCCCCGAGGTCTGGGTGCGGGGCGTCGCCGCCCTCGCCCCGGCGAGCGACCCGGCGGCTCTCGTGCAGGGCATCTCCAGCGTCACCGGCGGGAGCATCTTCGCCTCTTACGCCTTCGCCTCGTTCTCGGCGATCTACCCCGAGATCGAGTATCGCGACTATGTGCGTCCCGGCGCCGAGACGGTGCTGCGGCAGATGTCGGAGCGGTGCCTGTCCGACCCGACGATCGTGCTGTCGGTGGCCGCGGCGCTCGGGATGAGCCGGGATCCCGCGCTGTTCTCGCGGTCGCCGGCATCCGGGGTGCTCGGTCGCCATCTGCGCGAGAACACGGCTCCGCTTCGTTCCACTGCGCCCGTGCTGCTGGCGCACGGCGGAGCCGACAGCGTCATCCCCGTGCAGACCCAGGCCGCCTTCGTCGACCGGATGTGCGCGGCGGGCCAGGACGTCGATTTCCGCACGTACGCGGGGTTCGAGCATGCGGGCGTCGTCGAGCGCCCGTCGCCCCTCATCGACGAGCTGTTCGACTGGACCAGGGACCGTTTCGCCGGCATCCCGGTTGCCGAGGGATGTACCACCACAGAACGCTGAACGCCCTCGGAAGTTCGTGTCGTCCGGTCGGCCTAGCATGGGTGCCATGACCGACCCCGTCCTCCCCTCCGGAATCGACATCGCCGAACTGAGCCCCGAGATCCGACCGCAGGACGATCTGTTCCGGCACGTCAACGGCAGCTGGCTCGAGCGCACCGAGATCCCCGACGACAAGGCGCGCTGGGGCTCGTTCCACGTCATCGCCGAACAGGCCGAGAGCGACGTCCGCGCGATCATCGACGACGCGACGTCGGCCGAGCCGGGCACGGTGCAGCGCAAGATCGGCGACCTGTTCACGAGCTTCATGGACACGGCCCGTATCGACGAGCTCGGCGCCGAGCCGCTGCGCCCGCAGCTGGCGCGGGTCGACGCGGTCGACTCGATCACGGCGCTGCTGAGCACCGTCGGTGAGCTCGAGCGCGAGGGCATCGGCGGCATGATCGGCACGTTCATCGAGCCCGACCCGGGCAACCCCGAGCGCTATGTCGTCTTCTTCGTCCAGGGCGGGCTGTCGCTTCCCGACGAGAGCTACTATCGCCTCGACGGCTTCGACGCCACGCGCACCGCGTTCCGCGGCTACGCCGAGCGCATGCTCGAGCTCGCCGGCGTCGGCGATGCCGCGGACCAGGCCGACCGCATCGTGCGGCTCGAGACCGAGCTCGCCGCGCACCACTGGGACAACGTCCGCAACCGCGACGCGGTGGCGACCTACAACCTGCACACGTGGGACGAGGTGCGAACCCTCGCGGGCGTCGACCTCGACCCGTGGCTCGAGGGTCTCGCGCCCCGGCACCGCGACGGCTTCGCCGAGATCAACGTCAACCAGCCGAGCTTCCTCTCCGGTCTGGGCACGCTGCTGACCGACGAGCACCTCGACGATTGGAAGGCCTGGCTGCGGCTGCAGGTCGTCCGTGCGTCGGCGCCGTTCCTGCCCGACGCGTTCGTCGCCGAGAACTTCGCCTTCTACGGCACCCAGCTCACCGGCGTGCCCGTGAACCGCGAGCGCTGGAAGCGGGGGGTCAGCATCGTGCAGGCGGCTCTCGGTGAAGCGGTCGGCGAGATCTACGTCGAGCGGCATTTCCCGCCCCAGGCCAAGGTCGAGATGGACGCCCTGGTCGACAACCTCATCGAGGCCTACCGGCAGTCGATCACGGGCCTCGAGTGGATGACGCCGGCCACGCGCGAGCGTGCGCTCGAGAAGCTCGCGGCCTTCACGCCGAAGATCGGCTACCCCGACCGCTGGAAGGACTACTCCGCGCTCGAGATCGATCCCACCGACCTCCTGGGCAACGTCCTGCGCTCGACCGAGTGGGAGTACGAGCGTCAGCTCGCCAAGCTCGGCCAGCCGATCGACCGTGACGAGTGGCACATGACGCCGCAGACGGTCAACGCCTACTACAACCCGCTGATGAACGAGATCGTCTTCCCCGCGGCCATCCTGCAGCTGCCGTTCTTCTCGTCCGAGCGCGACGCCGCGGCGAACTACGGCGGCATCGGCGCGGTCATCGGCCACGAGATCGGGCACGGATTCGACGACCAGGGCAGCGCCTACGACGGCACCGGCGCGCTCAACGACTGGTGGACCGACGCCGACCGCGCCGCCTTCGAGGAGCGCACGGGGGCACTGATCGACCAGTACAACGCGCTCGTGCCGCGGGGACTCGGCGAGGAGCACACCGTCAACGGCGCGCTCACCATCGGCGAGAACATCGGCGACCTGGGCGGCCTCGGCATCGCGCTGAAGGCGTACCGGCTGCACCTCGCCGCCACGATGTCGCCGGAAGAGCTGGCCGAGGCGCCCGACGGCCCCGTGATCGACGGCTTCACGGGTGTGCAGCGGCTGCTGCTCAGCTGGGGACAGATCTGGCAGCAGAAGGGGCGCGACGCCGAGACGATCCGGCTGCTCACGATCGACCCGCACGCCCCGAACGAATTCCGATGCAACCAGATCGTCCGTAACATCGATGCGTTCTACGACGCATTCGGCGTGACCGAGGGAGACGAGCTGTGGCTCGCGCCCGAGCGCCGCGTCACGATCTGGTGATCACTCGAACCGAATCGCTCGAACTGACTCCGACGGAGACGAGAACATGACGGTGGATGGATCCGAATCCTCCCCCGGGACCGCCCGCTCGCGCGCGGAGCGACGCACCGGCGCGCGCCCGCGCCGTCGCTCCGGCGTGCCGCGGCGAGGGTTCGCGTCGACCGAGAAGGCGCTCGACGCCCTGGCGGCATCCGGGGCGCGGGTGTCGGTGCGGGTCAGCGACCTCGACCGCGGTACGCCCGTGCTCGCGGGCGACGACTTCGTCACGCTGCCGGTGGCGGGCCTGGGCATCGTCCCGTTGCTGATCGAGGTGGCGACCCGCTTCGAGGCCGGGACCCTCGACCCGCTCGAGATCGTCGATCGGTCGACCGTCGGCGACGTCGCGGTCGCGGGGCTCTGGCGCCATCTCGCGGCGCCCGCCCTGCCGCTCGGCGATCTCGCGGTGCTGGCCGCCTCGACCGGCGACGCGCTCGCCGCGAACGCCCTGCTCGAGCGGGTCGGCCTCGATGCCGTGCGGGCGCGGATCGGAAGCCTCGGGATGCCGCGCACGGCGCTGCTCGACCGGTTCCGCGACACCCGCGGGCCCGACGATGCGCCGCACTACGCTCTCGGCACGGCGCGCGAGCTCGCCGCCATGTTCGCGGCACTGGTCAACACCGACGTCGTCTCGCCCGGGGTGAGCGCCCAGGTGTCCGAGTGGCTGAGTCTGAACCACGACCTGTCGCTCGTCGGCTCGGTGACAGGACTCGATCCCTTCGCGCACGACGACGACAAGCACGAGCTGCTGTTCGTCAACAAGACCGGTCGGGCCGACGGCATCCGCGCCGAGGCCGGCGTGCTCGCCGGCCCCCGCGCCGGGGTGGCCTACGCGTTGCTGGTCGGGTTCGACGACCTGTCGATGAGCGATCGTCTGCGCGCTCACGAGGCGTTCCGCGCGTTCGGGTTCGACCTCATGGAGTACGTCTTCTGATGTGATCCGGCCGTGCGCTTGACTCTCACACCGTGTCAGGCTGTCGAGTGGGATCACCATGTTGAGTATCGGAGAGTTCGCCCGGCTGGCCGGCGTATCGGTGCGGATGCTGCGCCATTACGACCAGCTCGGCCTGTTGCGTCCGCATCGCGTCGATCCGGCCTCGAGCTACCGCTCGTACTCCGCGTCGCAGCTCGATCGGGCCAACCGGCTGATCGCGCTGAAGGACCTCGGCTTCACCCTCGAACAGGTCGGCCGGCTGCTCGACGACGGTATGTCGTCGGCATCGGTGGCCGCGCTCCTGCGGGAGCGGAGGGCTGAGCTGAGCGGCCAGATCGCAGCGGACGTACAGCGGCTGCACGAGGTCGAGGCGAGGCTCCGATCGATCGAGAAGGAGATACCCGTGTCCACATTCATCGAGACCGCACTGCCCGAGCTGACTCTGACCCAGCTGTCGGTCCGCATCGACGAGATGGCGCAGATCGAAGACGAGATCAGCGTCATGTTCCAGCGCGTGAACGACCGTATCGAGTCCGCCGGTGCGCAGCGGGTCGGACCCGGCGTCGCCGTCTACACGACGACAGGCGACGGCATGGTCGTCGCCGCGGCCGAGCAGATCGGCGAGGCGCCGGTGCCCGACGGCCTCGAGCGCGCGGTCGTCGCGGCCGAACCGCGGGCGGTCACCCTTCGCTACGAGGCGCCCGATCTGGCCGGCATCCAGAGCGCGTGGCAGGCGCTGGTCGCCGAGGCGGAGCGGCGCGGGCTGCGATCCGACGGCGCGTGCCGCGAGGTGTATCTGCAGACGCCCTATGACGGCGACCGATGGGTCATCGACCTGCAGCAGCCCGTGTCCTGAGCCCCGGCGCGGGGAGCGTTAGCCTGGGGGAGTGAGTTTGCTGGACCCCCGAGAAGCTGCACGTCGTGAGCAAGCCAAGTATCGGGGGGCCACCTCCGCGCTGGTCGCGAGCCTGATCTGGGGAATCCTGTCCGTCGCCGCCGCGGGTGTCATCGGGTTCGCGATCGGCGGCATCTTCGAGCAGCTCCGGGCCGTGAACGTCAACAGCGTCTTCGGCACGTGGGACACCGGCATCCCGGTTGCCGTCCGCGGATGGGGCCTGCCCGTCGGCATCCTTCTGCTTCTCGTCTGCATCGGACAGTACGGCAAGTGGAACCACCGGTTCAGCGCACGCGAGAAGGGGTATGCGGCGATCGGCCCGCTCACGATCATCCTGGCCGGGCTGGCCATCGGCACGTGGGTGGCGACGACGATGTGGATCGCGCCCGACGCGGTCGGTGTCGCCGTCGACCCGACGTTCGGACAGAATGAGCCGTGGGGTGTCGGCGAGTGGATTCTGTACGCCGGACAGTGGTGGCTCCCCGGTCTTCTCGCGCTTCTCGCGGTGCTCAGCTACATCGCGCGGGTGCGCGCCCTCGCGACGCGTCGCCGCAACAATGCGGTCATCTCGCGTCTTCTGGCCTCGGGCTCGCGCGTCGAGGCGGAGATCGTCGAGGCGCCCCTGCCCGCGCACGACGCGTCGCGGATGGCCGCATCGCTGGTGGCGAAGTTCACCGACGCCGTCGGCACGGATCGCTGGGTCACGACCATGGTGCTCATCGCGCCGCGCGAGGTGCCGGCGGTCGGCGACACGCGTCCGCTGGTGTTCGACCCCGCCGACCCCGGTGACACGACGCGCATCTTCCTGTCGCCGACGGGGAGAACGAGCATCGACGACTTCGAGCCGGTGCAGCCCGCGAGCTGAGGCTCCGTCCGGGAGTCGAGACCCCGCCCGCGGGTTGAGACCCCGCCCGCGGTCAGAAGACGATCGTGTGGTTGCCGTGTCGGATGACGCGGTCCTGCGCGTGCCACAGCACCGCGCGCGAGAGCACCTGGCGCTCGACGTCAGCGCCGCGGCGGGCGAGCTCGGCCGCAGTGTCGGCGTGGGTCACGCGGATCGTGTCCTGCTCGATGATCGGCCCCTCGTCGAGGTCGGTCGTGACGTAGTGGCTCGTCGCCCCGATGAGCTTGACGCCGCGTTCCTTGGCCTTCTTGTAGGGTTCGGCGCCGATGAAGGCGGGGAGGAACGAGTGGTGGATGTTGATGACGGGCACGCCCAGCTTCTCGAGGAAGTCCGACGACAGGATCTGCATGTAGCGGGCGAGGACGACGAAGTCGACGTTGCCGACGAGCAGCTTCAGGATCTCGGCTTCGGACGCCGACTTGTCGGGGCCGGGCGTCGAGGGGACGTGGAAGAAGGGGACGTTGAACGAGCGGACGTCCTCGGCCGACGTGGTGTGGTTGGACACGACCATCGGCACCGTCACGGGGAGATCGCCGCGGCGGTGGCGCCACAGCAGATCGAGCAGGCAGTGGTCCTGCTTCGACGACAGGATCGCCATGCGCTTGGGCACCGACTGGTCGGTCAGCGACCACTGCAGATCGAACCCGGCGAGCGTCTCGCCGATCTCGGCTTCGATCGACGGACGGTCGACCGCGAAGTTCGGCCGGTGGAACACGACGCGGCAGAAGTAGGCGCCGCCGGTCGGGTCATCGGAGTACTGGTCGAACGCGACGATGTTGCCACCCACGCGGGTGACCATCGCCGACAGGGCGGCGATGATGCCCGGCTGGTCCTGCCCGTGCACGATGAGGCAGGCGTGGGCGGGGTGGAGCGCAGAGTCGATCATCCTTCGATTCTGCACTGTCCGACGGGCCCTCTCGGCACGTCACTCCCGTCGACTCGCCACATTCTGCGGGTCCGCGGGGTGCGGCATCCGCGTTTCTTGGCGAGTCGACGGGGGAGACGGGGGAGGGGGAAAGGGGGGGGTCAGTCGACGTCGAGGTAGTCCTCGATGACGAACGCGGCCTCGCCGGCGTGGGTCGCCGGGAAGAGGTGCCCGCCGCCTTCGAGGGTCACGAGGCTGACGAGGCCGGGAGCGGCGGCCTGGAGGCGCTCGCCGTTCGCGGGCGGCAGCACGTCGTCGTCGGCACCCTGGATGAGCATGACGGGGACCGTCGGGGCGAGCGCGCGCCATTCGTCCAGCGACACGGCCGCCGCGGCTGCCGCCTGCAGGGGCTCGAGGTCGGTGCGGGGTTCGTCGCCCTCCGCGCCGAGCAGCAGCACGCCGTCGACGCGGTCGGTGTGGTCGGTCGACACGGTGCGCGCGACGGCGCCGCCGAAGGCGTGTCCGCCGACCCAGGCATCGCCGAGTCCGACGTGGTCCATGACGTCGACGACATCCTGTGCCAGGTCGTGCAGCGTGACGCCCTCGGTCTGCGCCGTGCGGTAGCCCACGCGCAGGATGCGGAAGTCCTCCTCGGCCAGCACGTGCGCGAGGGTGCCGAGGGCGGCGACGTTGCTGTACCCGGGGATCAGCACCAGGACCGGCTCGCTGCCGGCATCCTCGACGTAGGGGATGGCGCGGCCCTCGGGCTCGAAGATCTGCGGCTGTGTGTCGGTCATGGCTCCCTCTCGCGGTGTCCTGCGATCTTTCACGGTAGCCGAATCGGCTGAGCGCCCGCGGTCGCGGATGCAATGGATCCTGGTCGACACCCCGCTGGCGGATGCCGCTCCCCGGGATGTCGTCGATGATCCCTTGCATCGCGGAACGGCCGCCCGCGGCGGGGAAGAGTCAGACGCGCGATGCGGCGATCCGGGCGCCCTCGCCGAGGGAGGCGAGCTTGGCCCACGCGATGTCGGGATGGATGCGGCCGCCGAGGCCGCAGTCGGTCGAGGCGATCACGCGGTCGGCTCCGACGATGCTCGCGAAGCGCTCGATGCGCTGCGCGACGAGCTCGGGGTGCTCGACGACGTTGGTCGCGTGGCTGACGACGCCGGGCACGAGCACGAGGTCGTCGGGCACCGACGTCTGCGCCCACACGCCCGACTCGTGCTCGTGGCGGACGTTGCCCGCCTCGAACGAGATCGATCCGACGTTCGCCTCGAGCACGACGGGCAGGATGTCGGCGAGAGCGACGTCGGTGGTGTGCGGACCGTGCCACGAGCCCCAGCAGACGTGCAGCCGCACGAGCTCCTTCGGCAGCCCGGCGATCGCGTGATTGAGGGCCTCGACGCGGATGCGGGTGAACGCCTGGTAGTCGGCGATCGCGGGTTCCGGGTTGATCTGGTCGAAGTTCTCGGCGAGCGAGGGGTCGTCGAGCTGGACGATGAGACCCGCGTCGGTGATCGCCTTGTACTCCTCGCGCAGGGCGTCGGCCCACGCGAAGATGTGCTCCTCGTCGGTGGCGTAGTACTCGTTGCGCACGCGTGAGGCCGAGCCGGGGGCGATCGCGGTGAGGAAGCCCTGCTCGCCGTCGCGCAGCGTCGCCTTCAGATTGGCGATGTCGGATGCCACGGCCGCGTGCCCGCGGTAGGCGATCGGCCCGGTCGTCGTGGGGAACGCCGTCGCGGTCGCTCCCGCTTCGACGGCGTCGGCGTAGACGGCGGGGAAGAGCTGCCGGTCGCGGCGATCGAGGAACGAGGTGAGGCGGATGCGGCCCGGCTCGGAGCGCACGGGCGGCTCGTTGAACGCGTTGACCTCGGTCAGCGACAGGCCGCTCGCCCGCTGGAACGAGTACGACCACCACGCGCCGTAGTCGACCGCGTTCGACATCGCCTTGCCGAACTCGCCGTCGCCGACCTGGGTCACGCCCGCCTCGCGCTGGCGTGCGACCACGTCGGCCACCGCCTGCGCGGTCAGCTCGGTGAACTCGGGGCTCGACTGCAGGGTGAAACCGTCGTCGGCGAAGGTGCGCGCGCGGTTCGCGTCGATGAGTGCCTGCGTGCGGGGGAGGCTGCCGGCGGTGGTCGTGGTGATCTCGGTCATGAGCGTCGCTTTCTCATCGGGTGCGCCGCGACTCTAGCGCCGGGTCCGCGATGGCCCGGCATCCGGCCGTCATCGTGTGACGATGCCGCCCGCGCGGGCGCTCACCAGACGATGCCGCCGCCGACCGAGATCCCGCCCCACGTCAGCAGCACGAAGATGCCGGCGAAGACGACCGGGGCGATGCCCGACCCGCTGCGGGCGAGGCCCTTCAGAAGCGCGATCACGACGAGCACAGCGGCCACGAGCGAGAGGCCCCCGCCGAGGACGAAGCCGATGAACAGCGGGATCGGCATGAGGATGAGCCCGAGGAGGCCGACCCAGAAGGCGGCCCAGGCGGTGGGGTTCGAGCGGCGCACGGCGGAGGAGGACATGCCTCCATTCTCCCGCGTGTGTCAGCGCACGTCGCGCATGAGTGCGAGCACGGGCTTTCGGGCCGCGGCGAGGGCGAGGCCGAGGACGATCGCGATGGCGGCGAGGATCGAGAAGTAGGGCACCTCGTTCTCGGGGTCGTAGAAAGGCGCGAGCAGTCCCGAGATCGCCGTTCCCAGCGAGACCGAGAGGAAGAACAGCGCGACCATCTGCGTCTGGAACCTCGCCGGTGCGAGCTTCGTCGCAGCCGACAGCCCGACGGGCGAGATCAGCAGTTCGGCGACGGTGAACACGAACAGGATGCCGACGATGGCGAGCAGCGGTGTCGCCGAGGGGCCGTCCGAGGCGAACGGCAGGAAGAGCAGGAACGCCAGTCCCATGACGATGACGCCCGCGGCGAACTTGATCGGTGTCGAGGGCTGACGCCTTCCGAGCTTCGTCCACAGAGCCGCGAAGACCCCCGAGAGGATGATGATGAAAACGGGGTTGATGGAGTTGACCCAGTCCGGCGGCATCTCCCACCCGAAGATGTTGCGGTCCAGCCGCTTCTCGGCGTAGATCGGGATGACGGTGAACTGCTGCTGGTACAGCGACCAGAAGGCGACGCTGACGATGAACAGCGGGATGAAGCCGTACACGCGCGACCGCTCGGTCGAGGTGATCCGCGAGCTCGAGATGATCACGGTGAAGTAGGCGATCGTCGCGGCGATGACGACGATGACGACGACGAGCGACAGGTTGTCGGCCCGGATGACTCCGAGGGCGATCAGGAGCGCGATGGCCGCGATCGCCGCCACGGCGATGCCGATGACCAGCGGGTAACGGGGTCGGGGGAGCGGGTTGGGAACGCGACGCGCGGCCTCGGGCAGCGACCGGCGTCCGATGGCGTACTGGATCAGGCCGATGGTCATGCCGACCGCCGCGGCGCCGAACGCCCAGTGGAACCCGAGGCTCGTGCGCAGGAAGCCCGTCAGGAGCGGCCCCGCGAAGGCGCCGAGGTTGATGCCGAGGTAGAACAGCGAGAATCCGGCGTCGCGGCGGGGATCGTGCTCGGAGTAGAGGGATCCGACGACCGCCGTGGCGTTCGCCTTCAACCCGCCCGAGCCGAGGGCTACGAGCACGAGCCCGACCGCGACCGACAGCAGCCCCGGGAGCACCGCGAGCGCGACGTGGCCCGCGACGATGATGATCGCGCTGAAGAAGAGCACGCGCTCGGAGCCCAGCAGGCGATCGGCGATCCATGCTCCGAGGATCGTCGAGAGATAGACCGCTCCGCCGTAGGCGCCGACGATGCCGACGGCCGTGGCCTCGGGCAATCCCGCCCCGCCGTCCGAGACCGAGAAGTAGAGGTAGTAGACCAGGACGATCTGCATGCCGTAGAAGCTGAACCGCTCCCACAGCTCGACGCCGAAGATGTGCGTGAGCGCCCACGGCTGCCCGAAGAAGCGGCGGTCGTTCCTGCTGTCGTCGGAGGAATGATCGCGGGATGCGGTGGTGGCTGCGTCCTCGTGGCTCATGGATGCCGACGATACGCCGCTCAGGGCAAGGAGGGGTGCGCCTCGTGCGGATCACGGCGTTGCGGTATGCACAGCGCGACGGCGAGGGCGATCACGGCGGCGCCCAGGCCGAGGGCGAACGACACCTGGAATGCCGCAGGTGCCGGCACGGCCACGCCGTCGCGCTCGAGGGAGAACGCGGCGAGCACGGCGCCGATCAGTGCCGCGGCGGTGCTCGTCCCGAGCGAGCGGAACAGGGCGTTGAGCCCGTTCGATGCGCCGGTCTCGGTCGGGGGCACCGAGCGCATGATGAGCATCGGCATGCCGGCGTAGCCGAAGCCGATGCCCACGCCGATGAGGAGATTCGCCGCGAGCAGATGCCAGACCTCGGAGGCCCACACGAGGGAGAAGCCGTAGGCGAGGATCAGGGCGATCGAGCCGAGGACGAGCAGCAGGCGGGGACCGACGGTGCGCGCCAGGCGCCCCGAGAACGGCGAGAGCACCATCATCACCAGGCCCGCCGGCATGACGATGAGGCTCGCCTGCAGCAGCGTCAGCCCGAAGCCGCCGACCGCTTCGGGAAGCTCGAGCATCTGCGGATACGACACGTTCGAGGCGAAGAGCGAGAAGCCGATGGCGATCGAGGCGAGGTTCGTCAGCAGCACCGCGGGCCGGGCGGCGACGCGCAGGTCGAGCAGCGGGTCGGCGATGCGCAGCTCGAACCACCCCCACACCAGCAGCACGAGGATGCCGCCGAGGCCGCAGGCGAGGGTCGCCGCCGACGCCCAGCCCCACGTGTTCCCGCGCGAGACGGCGAGGAGCACGCCGGTCAGGCCGATCGCGAGGCCGATCGCCCCGATGAGGTCGAATCGGCCGGGGGTTCGCAGCACGCTCGGCGGAACGATGAGCACGACAAGCACGAGGACGACCGCGCCCAGGCCCGCCGACATCCAGAACAGCACGTGCCAGTCGCTCGTCTCGGTGATGAGCGCGCTCACGGGCATGCCGACGGCACCGCCGACGCCGAGGGTCGCCGACATCAGCGCGATCGCCGCGTCGACGCGGTTCTCGTGCAGCACGTCGCGCATGATCGAGATCCCGAGCGGCACGACGCCCGTCACCGCGCCCTGCAGGGCACGCCCGACGATGACGCCGACGATGTCGGTCGACAGCGCCGCGATGATCGACCCGACGATGAGCAGGACGAGCAGCACGAGCACGATGCGGCGCTTGCCGTACATGTCGCCGAGCCGCCCCGCGATCGGGGTGAAGACCGCCGCGGCGAGCAGCGTGGCGGTGACGACCCACGCCGTGTCCTCGCGGCTCGCGTCGAGCAGCTCCGGCAGCTTCGACTGGATCGGGACGACGAGTGTGAACATGAACGAGGAGGCCAGTCCCGCGATGGCCAGCACGGCGACGATCGCGCCCTGCCGCGGCATCCGGGTGAGTCTTCGTCGTTGGTCGTCGCCCGATGCCATCCCTTCAGGCTATCCGCGGCGGCGTAGGGTGGGCTCATGAGCGAGAGCGTTCCCCCGATCCCAGCCGACGTGCCCGCGGGGATCGACATCCGCCCCCTCGAGACCGTCGCCGACATCTTCGCCGGCGCCGCGGTGCTGCGCGAGGTGTGGGGCGGCGACCGCGATTCGGTGCCCACGAACCTCATGCGCGCGCTGGCCTACTCGGGCAACTACGTGGTCGGCCTCTTCGACGGCGACCGGGTCGTCGGCGCGTCGGTGGCGTTCTTCGCCGAGCCCGGAGCGCGGTCGATGCACTCGCACGTGACCGGTGTGCTGCCGGAGTACCAGCAGCAGGGGCTCGGACGCGTGCTCAAGCAGCATCAGCGGGCGTGGGCCTTCGCCCGCGAGGTCGGCACGATCACGTGGACCTTCGACCCGCTGTTCGCGCGCAACGCGCACTTCAACCTGCAGGTGCTCGGAGCCCGCATCAGCGACTACCTCGTCGACCAGTACGGCCTCATGGACGACGGCATCAACCGCGGCGAGGTCACCGACCGCCTCATGGTGACGTGGCCGCTCGCGGCGCCGCCGCAGGAGCGTCCGTCCGACGACCGGATCGTCGCGACGATCGAGGTGCCCGACGACATCCATGCCATCCGCGCCGCGTCCCCGGCCGAAGCCGACGCCTGGCGCGACCGCGTGCGCGCGCAGTTCCTCGAGCACTTCGCGGCCGGGCTCTCCGTCGGCGGCTTCGACGACCAGCGCGGCTACCTCCTCGTCCGGCCTTGACCTGACCTGACCTGCGCCCGCACCCGCAATCGCAGCCGCAACCGAGCGAGGTCCCACTCCGGCCGGGTATCAGCTCTGAGTAACCGGCCCAAGTGGGACCTCGGGGTGTGCGTCGGGGTGGCGCGGGCTACTCGGCGCCGGCGTCGCGCCAGTCGTCGGACTCCATGTGCGAGCCGGCCTGCGGCCCCATCTGCAGCATCCCGCCGTCGACGACCCACGTTGCGCCGGTGACGTACGACGAGGCCGGCGAGGCGAGGAAGGCCACCACGGCTGCGATCTCCTCGGGCTTGCCGGGGCGCGGGATCGGGATGCCGGGACGGTGGGTCTTCTCGGCCTCGTCGCCCTCCATGTCGTTGATGGGCGTCGCGATCTCGCCCGGGGCGACGGAGTTGACGGTGATGTCACGGGGGCCGAGCTCCTGCGCCATCGTCTTCACGAGGCCCTCGAGCCCGTGCTTCGAGGCGACGTAGGCGGCCGAGCCCACGCGCGGCTGCGAGCCGTGGACGCTCGTCACCGCGATGATGCGGCCGCCGTCGCCGGCATCCGCCATGAGCTTCGCGGCGGTCTGCATCCCGAGGAACGCGCCGTCGAGGTTGAGCGCGACGACCGTGCGCCAGCCGTCGAGGTCGAGGTCGAGCACGGGCCCCCCGGTGCCCCCGCCGGCGTTGTTGACGAAGACGTCGAGGCCGCCGAGGTCTGCGGCGAGCTGCTCGATGACACCGGGGACCTTCTCGAACTCGGTCGCGTCGAACTGCGCGACGACGGCCTTGCGGCCCCGGGCCCGGACACCCTCGGCGGTCTCGTTCGCGCCCTCCTCATCGGAGTGCCAGGTGACCCCGACGTCCATTCCGGCGTCGGCGAGGGCGAGGGCGGTCGCGCGGCCGATCCCCGAATCGGAAGCGGTCACGATGGCACGGCGAGGAGTGAAGGTCATGCCCTGACGCTACGAACGGACGGCGTGGCGGCGCACCCGGTTGACAAGGGCGCGCGGTAACTCCTCGGATCCGGGCGCCCGAAACCGACGGCGCCCCGTCATCACACGGGAGGTGAGACGGGGCGTCGTCGGATCTGAGGAGTCAGCGCGGGGTCACTCCGCCGGGGCCGCAGCCGGAGCAGCCGCGGCGGCGTCGTCCTCCCGCAGACCCTGGGCGACACCGCGGCCGGTTGCCTGGCCCTGGATGATCTGACGCAGGTCGATGCCGGTCGTCGCCTGCACCGCGTCGAAGGTGGCGCGCATGCTCGACGCGCTCTCCGAGGCGATGTGGCTCGACGCGCCGTCGCCGCCGAGCACCGTGATGGAACCGACCTTGTCGAAGCCGCGGGCGAACTCGGTCATCAGCGGCACGAGGGCCTCGATCGCACGCTGCGCGAGCAGGGCCTCCTGGTTCTGGGCGATGGCGGCGGCCTCGGCCTCGATCGCCTCGGCGCGGGCCTCACCCGCCAGGCGCACGGCGTCGGCCTCGGCCTGAGCACGCAGACGCGTGGCCTCGGCCTCCTGGGCGGCGATCTGGGCGCGGGCCTCAGCGGCCTTGACCTCGGCGTACGCGTCGGCGTCGGCCTTGCGCTGGCGCTCGTAGAGCGAGGCGTCGGCGACCTTCTTGATGTCGGCGTCGAGCTGGGCCTGCCGGTTCTCGGCGGCCTGCAGCAGCACGTCCTGCTCGCGCTGTGCCCGGGCGAGGGCCTCGGCCTGCTCCGCCTCGGCACGGGCGCGACCGACCTCGGCGGAGGCGGCGGCGGAGTTCTTGTCGTACGCGGTCTGCTCGATCAGGTTCGCCTCGTCGGTGGCGAGCTGACGCGCCTTGACCTCGCGGGCCGCGTTGATGCGGGCGACCTCGGCCTCGCGGCGCACGCGCTCGACCTCGGTTGCGCCGAGGGCGTCGATGTAGCCGTTCTTGTCGGTGATGCCCTGGATCTGAAACGAGTCGAGGATGAGGCCCTGGGCCAGCAGGTCGCTCTTGATGCCCTCGGCGATCTGGTCCGACAGCTTCTGGCGGTCCTTCATCAGCTGCTCGACGGTCAGCGTCGCGACGACGCCGCGGAGCGCACCCTCGAGCTGCTCGGTCGTGAACTGTTCGATCGCGCCGTCCTGCGACAGGAAGCGCTCGGCGGCGCGACGGACGAACTCCGGGTCCGAGCCGATCTTCACGAGCGCGACGCCCGCGACCATGACGGTGACGCCGTTGGATGCCTGAGCCGTGGGCTCCATCTTGATCTGACGTGCACGCAGCGAGATCATCTCGGCGCGCTGGGTCAGCGGGTTGACGAGGGCGCCGCCTCCGGTGATGACCGAGATGCGCGAGGAGTCTCCCGCCGCGTTCTTCTGGTTGCGACCGACGACGACGAGCGCCTGGTCGGCCTTGGCGACCTTGTACCAGGCCCGCACCATGACCAGCAGGAAGATGAGAAGGATGATGACGGCGATCACGGCGATGCCGCCGATCACGAGCGCGCCTCCGGCGAATAGAGCTTCCATGCTGACCTTTCCCGTGCGTAACGATGTGTCCTTCGACCGTATCGGGGTCGGCCTGCGCGGCGCGACTAGAATCGAGGATGCCGTTGTCTGCGGCATCCGCGCCGCTGGCGCATCCCGAAAACGACCATGAGGAGCCACCTGTGGCCGAGCAGTCCCGCCTCGACAAAGTCATCGCCCTCGCCCGTCACCGCGGGTTCGTCTTCCAGGCGGGGGAGATCTACGGCGGTTCGCGCTCCGCGTGGGACTACGGCCCCCTCGGCACCGAACTCAAGGAGAACATCCGCCGTCAGTGGTGGCAGACGTTCGTCCGCGGTCGCGGCGACATGGTCGGCCTCGACTCATCGATCATCCTGCCCAAGCGCGTCTGGGAGGCCTCCGGCCACGTCGCGACCTTCACCGACCCCCTGGTCGAGTGCCTGCAGTGCCACAAGCGCTTCCGCGAGGACACCCTCATCGAGGACTTCGAGGCGCGCAAGGGCCGCACGGCCGAGAACGGTCTGGCCGATGTCCCGTGCCCGAACTGCGGCACGAAGGGTCAGTACACCGAGCCCAAGTCGTTCTCGGGCCTGGTGAAGACCTACCTCGGCGTCGTCGACGACGAGACCGGCCTGTACTTCCTGCGCCCCGAGACCGCTCAGGGCATCTTCGTGAACTTCTCGAACGTTCTGACCGCGAGCCGCAAGAAGCCGCCGTTCGGCATCGGCCAGGTCGGCAAGGCGTTCCGCAACGAGATCACGCCGGGCAACTTCATCTTCCGCACGCGCGAGTTCGAGCAGATGGAGATCGAGTTCTTCACGCCGCCCGCCGAGGCGCAGCAGTGGTTCGAGCACTGGGTCGAGGCGTGCTGGAACTGGTTCATCGAGCTCGGCATCGACGCCGACAACATGCGGCGCTTCGACGTTCCCGAGGACGACCGCGCCCACTACTCCGCCGGCACGATCGACGTCGAGTACCGCTTCGGATTCCCGGGCAAGGAGTGGGGCGAGCTCATGGGCGTCGCGAACCGCACCGACTACGACCTGGGCAGCCACTCCGAGGCATCCGGTCAGTCGCTGACCTACTTCGACCAGGCCTCCGGCGAGAAGTACACGCCGTACGTCATCGAGCCGTCGTTCGGTCTGACGCGCGCGATGATGGCCTTCCTCGTCGACGCCTACGACGAGGAAGAGGTGCCGAACGCGAAGGGCGGCGTCGACACCCGCACCGTGCTGCGCCTCGACCCGCGCCTGGCTCCCGTGAAGGTGGCGGTGCTGCCGCTCAGTCGCAACGAGCGCCTGTCGCCGCTGGCGCGCGAGGTCGCCGATACCCTCCGGGGCCGCGGCTGGAACATCGACTTCGACGACGCCGGCGCGATCGGGCGCCGCTACCGCCGTCAGGACGAGGTCGGCACGCCGTTCTGCGTCACCGTCGACTTCGACTCGCTCGATGACCGCGCCGTCACGGTGCGCGACCGCGACTCGATGGCCCAGGAGCGCATCGCCCTCGACGCGCTGGAGGGCTACCTCGCCGAGCGCCTGCGCGGCGCCTGATGCACCTGCGGGCGGAGAACGTCGCGAACCTCGGAGCCATCCTGTGATGGACTCCGAGGTTCGCGCTTTTCTCCGACGTTCGTGCCCGAGGTCGAGACCGCGGGTCAGGGGGTCCGGCGACGACGGAGCGCGAGGAACAGGCCGCCGGCGGTCAGGAGGACCGCGGCCGCGAGTGCTGCGCCCCACGGCAGTTCGCCGCCGGTCGCGCTGAGGCTGCTGCCCGCACTGGCCGTGCCGCCCGCGCCGCCGCTGCCGCCCGCGCCGCCGGCCGCGCTCACGACCGTCACGGCCACACGGATGTCGTCCAACCCGGGTGAGGTGATCACGAGCGTGTGCTCGCCGACCTGGAGGTCTTGGGGGATGGCGACGACGAAGCGCACCTCGCCCGACGCGTCGGCCGCGGGGATGCCGCTGACGACGATCGGATCGCTGTAGAGCGTGGCGCCGATCTGTTGTTGCGGCTCGAGGCCCGAGACCCGCACGGGCAGCGATCCGCCCTGGGCGACACGGCCGTCGCCGACGTCGATCGTCGCCCACGCGGCGGGTTCGCCCGGTTCGCCGGGCGTGGTCACCGACTCGACGAGGTGCAGGACGCCCCACCGCGAGGTGGTCTGGTAGCCCGTTCCGGTCGGCTCGGCCCACGTGTGCACGGCGAAGCGCGACCCGCCGCGGGCGTCGTTCACCTGCGCGTCGAAGCCCTGGAAGGTGCCGGCGCCGCCGAGCGGAACGTCGCTCTGCCCGCCGGACTGGCCGACGAGGTCGATCGCCGCCTCGACGATGTACCCGTCCGCGGTGCGGGCGGTCGCGCTCTCGAGCAGTCGTGACCGCTGGAGCGCCTCGTTGCCGGTGCCGAAGGTGACGTCGCCGTCCACGGTGATTCGGATCTGCGTGTCGTTGGGACCGTACGCGCCGTTCTTCGTGTTTCCGAGGTCGAGGAAGATCTCGACGCCGTCGCGGTTCCAGGGGTCGCTGTTCGCGGTGTCGATCTCGGGGTCGACGACCTCGAACAGCGCGTAGAGCACGTTGTCGCGCCAGAGCGTGCGGACCGTCGCTCTCGCCCCGGCGGCGTCGCCCTCGACGCGCTTGGCGGTCTCGATCCGCGGCGCGGCAGCCCACGCGTCGTCCACGACCGCGTCGACCGTGATCGCCTCGGCGCGGGGGATCTCGAGGTACGACAGCTCCTCGTAGAAGGTCAGCTGACCCGTCGCGCCCGCGGAGTTCCATGATCCGGCGAGGCCGTCCGCACTGAAGACGCGCACATCGAACGCGGCTGTCGCGCCCACGGTGGGCGCCTCGTGCGGCAGCCGGACGACGGAGTAGAACGCGCCCTCGGCCTCGACGGTCCGGCCAGCGAGCGTGCCGCCGGCGCCGAAGACGGCCTGGTCGTCGCCGTAGGTGAACTCGATCCGCTCGGGCCGCGCGTTCGAGCGGACCAGCACTGTGAGATGGTCGTCGCTCCAGCGCGTCTGGAAGCCGCCGGCGTCGCCGGTGAGCGGATGCTCGGGCAGGTTGCGCCACGCGGGGGAGTCGACGATCGCCCCGTCGAGGTCGACGTCGCCGCGGAACACATCCGCGGTCGTCACGAGCGGCGGCAGGCCGTCGTCCTGGCCGATCGCGCCGTAGAACGCCGACTTCGCGCTCAGGTCGCCCGCGAACAGCAGCGGCGCCTGCTCCGAGCGCCACGAACGCGCGTCGGTGAGACCCCAGACGGTGACCGAGTAGAGCCCCTCGGATGCCGGTGCCCCGGCGTGGTAGTCGCGGAACACGTCGAACGCGTCGCGGTAGTAGTACCCCTGGCGCGCGAGGTTCGCGGCGGTGGCGGGGTTGACCGTGACGTCGAGCTCGGTGACGGCCTGCATGAGGCCGAGACCGGCGAACCGGTCGAGCGTGCTCTCGAGAGCGCTGACGGGGGTGTTGATCGAGACGTGGAACTGGTGGCCCACCCCGTCGAGCGGCGTCCCGGCATCCAGCATCCGCCGGATGAGGGCCTCGTACTGCGTGCCCTTGGCGTCCTGCTCGGTGTTGTAGTCGTTGATGAAAAGCTTCACGGGGCGGTCCGAGCCCGGGGCGGCGTAGTCGACGTTGAATGCCTGGTCGGCGAGCCGGAAGGCGAGGTGGATGAACTCCTCGCCGAGGACGTCGTGCCACCGGCTGGTCCGCAGGCCGTCGGGCGTCGCCTGGTCGGAGATGACCTCGTTGACGACGTCCCACGCGACGAGGGGATTGGTCTCGGATCCGAAGAGGCCGTAGTCGTCGGCGATCGATCGGGCGACGTCGTCGATGTGGGTCGCGAGCCGGTCGCGCAGCAGCTGCTTGTCGGCCTCCGAGTCGGCGAGCTCGCGCCCCGACGCATCCTGGAAGAACCAGTCGGGGGTCTGCGCGTGCCACAGAAGGACGTGTCCGTAGAGGCGCAGGTCGTTCGCGGCCGCGTAGTCGAGCAGCGCGGTGGCCTGCGGGTGGCGCTGGAACCGCTGCTGGTCGTCGTACCAGGCCTCGACCTTCATGTGGTTCTCGGGCGTGATCTGGTCGAAGTGGTGCCGGAGCAGGTCGGATGCCGCACCGCCGGTCTCGCGCTGATCGATCGCGACGCCGACGGGGAAGTCGGTCGTGTTCTTCAGCGGCGTGAGATCGAGGTCGCCCTCGCCGGCCTCGGGCACCGTGACCCGGACCTGATCGACGAGGAACGGCGAGGTGTTGCCGGAGTTGTACCGGGCCTCGATGTAGAGCTCGGCGGCCGCGTCGTAACCGGGGACGGTGATGTCGCCGGCGACGGTCGTCCATCCGGTCGCCGAGACGCTCTCGGCCTGCAGGAGGTTGGTGTAGGTGACCGTGCCGCCGTCGTCGGTGCGCATCGAGACGGTGAGACCCTGCCCGGGGTCCGCGCCGGGCGCGAAGCGGAGGGCCGCCGAGAATGCGTAGGTCTGCCCCGCGAGGAGGGTGTCGGTGACGTCCAGCAGGATGCCGTCGCCCTCGTGCGTCCGGTCGCTGACGAGTGCCGCGTGCGACGACTCGTCGGCTCCGCCCGGCACGACCTCGACGGTCGGGCCGGCGCCGCTCGACCCGACCCGCGGCTGCCAGGCGCCGAGGGAACCGTCGTCGAACGTGCTCTCGATCAGGACGGTGCCGGGGGCTTGGGGACCGGTTCCGGGTTCCGTGCCCGGACCGCCGGACGTCGCCGTGACGGTGACGTCATCGACGAGGTAGGTGTACGCGGCCGTTCCGGCGATGTCGCCCGTGCCGAGGTACAGCCGCACGTCGTCGGTGGTGGCCGGCGACGTCCAGGTCCCCGTGACGGTCGTCCAGTCGTCGGCCGTGATGGTCGTGTTGCCGATCCAGGTGTATCCGGGGACGCCGACCCAGCGCGCCTGCGTGTCGGGCGTGCCGGCGGCGAGACGCAGGCGCGCGCTGACGGTGTATTCGGTCTCGGGCTCGAGGACGCCCGCCGCGGTCTGGATGCCGACGTAGTCGGCGTCGCGGTCCCGTACGACGAGGGCTCCGTCGGCGTAGCCGAGGGTCGAGCCGTCGCCGCCGCTCTGCGTCAGCCCGTCGCCGAGTGAGGGGGTCGAGAAATCGTTGGCGATGACGGGGGCGGCGGCCGTGGGGGCCGCGGCGGCTCCCGTCGCGGCGAGCAGCGGTGCGGCGAGGGCCGCGGTCGCCGCGACTGCCAGTATTCGGGGTCGACGAATTCGCATGGTTCGAGCGCTCCTTTGCGCAGACCGGGGGAACGGATTGTCGACTACTCAAACATATCCGCCGCGTTCCGCCAGCCTTTTCGAAAACCCCCGATGATCAGGAGCTCGCAGCCTCCTTCGCAGCGGCTTTCGCCGCGCGCTTGTACTCGCGCACCTTCGTCAGCGACTCGGGCGAGACGATGTCGGCCACCGAGCGGAAGGAGCCCTCGTCGCCGTAGGAGCCCGCCGCCTCGCGCCATCCGCTGCCCGCGAAGCCGTACTGCTTGCCCAGGAGCGCGAGGAAGATCTTCGCCTTCTGCTCGCCGAAGCCGGGAAGCGCCTTGAGCCGCTTCAGGACGGTGGGTCCATCCGGGTCGCCGGAGGTCCAGATCGCCGAGGCGTCGCCACCCCAGTCGTCCACGATCGTCTGGCAGAGCGTCTGCACGCGGCCTGCCATCGACCCGGGGAACCGGTGCACGGCGGGCGTCTGGCGGAAGACCTCGACGAACTCCTCGGGGTCGTATCCCGCGATCGTCGCCGCGTCGACCGACCCCGCGCGCTCGCGGATCTTCAGCGGGCCCGTGAACGCCGTCTCCATGGCGATCTGCTGGTCGAGCAGCATCCCGATCAGCAGCGCGAGCGGGTTCTCGGTCAGCAGCTGATCGGCGGCGTCGTCGTCGGTGATGTGCAGGCTCATGCTCCCCATGTTCTCATCGGCGAGACGGCAGGATGGGGGGATGACGGATCTCGTGACGCACGCCCACGACACCCGGGTCGTCGTGGTCGGCGGCGGAATGGCGGGTGTCGTTGCGGCTCTGGAGTGCGCGCGACTCGGCCTGCGGGTCACGCTGATCGAGGCCGGGCCGCATCTCGGCGGCTCGCTCGACCGCGCGGCGCTGGGCGACCTGACGGTGGATGCCGCGGCCGACGGCCTGCCGGCGTCGGCGAAGACCCTCGCGACCCTGATCGACGAGGTCGGGCTGACCGGCGACCTCGAGACCGCCCGCGACGACGAGCTCTGGCTCGGTGCCGGCCCGAACGGGCCCGCGCCGGCACCTGCCGAGACCGTGCTCGGCATCCCCGCCAATCCGTGGGCGGAGGACGTGCGGCGGCACATCGAGACCCGGGGTGCCTGGCGGGCCTATCTCGACCGCGTTCGCCCGCCCCTGACCGTCGGGCGTCGCCGCAGCCTGGGCGAGCTCGTGTCGTCGCGCATGGGCGAGCGCGTGCGCGACCGCCTCGTGGCGCCCTACGTGCTCGCCGTACACGGCGTCGCACCCGAGTTCATCGACGTCGACGCCGCCGCACCGTCGCTCAACCCCGCGCTCACCCGGACCGGCTCGCTCAGCGGCGCGGTCGCGCAGACCCTGCGCGCCGGTTCACCCCGTCGTCAGGCTCCGCGCGGCGGGCTGTTCCGCCTGATCGATGCCCTCGACGCTCGCCTGCGGGACTTCGACGTCGACATCCGCACCGGCGCGGCCGTGACGGAGATCCGTCGCGAGCGCGCCACCTGGCTCGTGCGTGCCGAAGGCGTCGAAGAGCCCGTGCCTGCCGACCTGCTGATCGTCGCGGCAGACGAAGACACCGCTCGACGGCTGCTCGCCCCGCACGTCGAGCTTCCCGAGAGCGCCGAGCCGCGCCCGCAGCCGTTGGATGTCGTGCTGCTGCGCATCGCCGGAGTCGACCTGCCCGGTCGCGGGTCACTCGTCATCGGCCCCGGGGCAGAGCCGGTCACCGTGCGTCCGATCTCGCAGACGTGGCCCTGGATCGGCGCGGCGCTGCCCGAGGGCGAGCACATCCTCCGGGTGACCGTTCCCGACACCGACGCGCCCGATGCGGATGTCGTCGAGACCGCGCGCATCGCGGCATCCGAGCTGAGCGGAGCAGCGATCCCGGCGGATGCCGTCCGCGCCTCGGCGCGCATCACCTACTCCCGCGCGGCACCGGCGTCGTTGCTCGGTCATGACGAGGCGGTCCAGAGCATCCGGTCCCGCGCGCGCTCGGTTCCGGGGCTCGCGCTCGTGGGCGGGTGGCTGTCGGGGAACAGTCTCGAGCGGGTCGCCGCCGACGCGATCGCCGAGGCCGACGCGGCGCGCCACGCGGTGCTGTGGCGCGGGGTCGATCCGGCATGATAGTCGGCTCCGCCCGGTTACGGGAGTGGATACCTGAGGCGGCATACGGCGATAGCCTGGGACCACGCAGCAACGTCGAACGTGAGGAGACCCCATGAGGGGCAAGATTGGCATCGCCGTCGGACTCGCCGCGGGCTACGTGCTCGGGGCACGCGCCGGGCGTCAGCGCTACGAGCAGATCAAAGAGAAGGCCCAGCAGGTCTGGGAGCTCGATCCCGTGCAGAAGCAGGTGGGCAAGGTCACCGAGCTCGGCAAGTCAGCCGCCCTCGCCGTGCCCAGCGTCGTCTGGGACAGCGCGAAGAAGGTTGTGAAGGCCGCGAGCAAGAGCGGCACTCCCGGCGAGAAGCTCGACGCGGCCGTCTCCGAGGGCGAGAAGGCCGCCGGTGACGTGCGCAAGGCCGCTGAACGCGACGCACGCAAGGTCGCCGACGCGAGCGCCGTGGCGGACAGCTGAGATGAGCACGCCCCGCGGATTCCGCGACCGCGCCGACGACAGCCTGTTCACCCTGATCGGCGAGATCCCCGAGCTGGTCCGCAACCTCGTCGTCGCCGAGATCGACTCGGCGAAGGCCTGGGCCAAGAAGACGGGAAAGGATGCCGGCCTCGGCGGCGTCTGGTTCATCGTCGCGCTGTTCTTCCTCTTCTGGACGATCCCGGCCATCGGCGCCTTCGCGATCATCGGACTGTCGTCGTGGCTGCCCGCCTGGGCGGCGTCGCTCATCGTGATCGGGATCCTGCTCGTGATCGCCGCCGTGTTCGCGGTGCTGGGCCTCCTGCGCTTCAAGCGCCTGAGCTCGCGCCAGAACCCCGCCCAGGCGATCTCCACCGACGCCAAGATCGTGAAGGAAGTGGCCGATGAGTTCTGAGCTCCCCGACACCGCCGTACCGCTGGGCATCACCGATCCGGTCGAGAAGGCGCGCGCCGAGCTGAAGGCCGCGCTCGCCGCGATCGAGCACAAGGCGAACCTCCCCAAGCGCGCCGTCATCGCCACCGACCGAGCCAGCCGCGAGGCGCGCGCATACGCGCAGCGCAACCCCGCCGGGGCGACCGCGGCAGCGGTCGGCGTCGCCGTCGCGGTGGGCGCCGTGGTCTGGGGCATCGCCCGACTGATCGCGCGCTGACGCCGTCGGGTCCGCCCAGCGGGCGGGAGGCGAGCCGTTCTCGGCTAACCGAGTCCGGATCGATACTTCCCGCCGCCGCCTCGCGTCCGCAGCGGAGTATGCTCGGACAACGAGGCAGCGGCGATGGAGCGAATGCTGCCGATGTTGCGCATCCGGGCCTGCACCGCCCGGAGAAGGAACGTGCGTCGGCCGCTCTTCCGGGGGCGGTGGCGCCTCATGAGAGCCACCATATGCATGTCGAGCCCGGCCCCGAGCCGCAGAAGCCCCTTCGAGGGTGGCGCGTGCTCGTGCCGCGCGGAGGCCCGTGGGGAGACCAGGTCGCGGCTCTCCTGCGTTCGCAGGGCGCTACGCCGGTCATCGCGCCGCTCGTCAACTTCGCGCCCACGACCGATGTCGCCGATCTCGAGGGGGCACTCGCCGAGCTCGCGGCGGGAGCCTTCGACTGGATCACTCTGACCAGCGCGACCACCGTCGACGTGCTCTACGCCTACCGGGCGGAGATCCCGGCGCACACCCGCGTCGCCGCCGTGGGCGAGACCACGGCCGCCGCGCTGACCGCCGTCGGGTACCGCGTCGATCTCGTGCCGGACGAAGACGATTCGGCGGCGGGGCTGGCCGAGCAGATCCTTGCCATCGAGGCCGAGCCCACGCGCGTCCTCGCGCTGCGCAGCGAGGTGGCCAAGCCCGTCCTCACCCGGATGCTCGTCGAAGCTGGTCACGATGTCCGCAGCGTCGTGGCCTACCGGACCGTCGGCGTCCCGGTGACCGAGCGCATCGCCGCCGATGTCGCGAGCGGGCGCATCAACGCCGTGCTCGTGACCAGCGGCTCCGTCGCCGAGCAGGTCAGCGAGCAGTTCCCCGACCTTCCCGCCTCGACCCTGATCGCGGCGATCGGTCCCCGAACCGCACGAGACGCGCGCAAGCTCGGTCTCGCCGTCGACGTGGTCGCGGCCGAGACGACGATCTCGTCGCTCATCGATGCGATCGCACGCCAGCCATCGCCGGCATCCGACGCTCCCGCGTCGTGACGTGATCGTGGCGGCGATCGTTGCCGGTCTGTGAGCATTTCGTGAGCGTCCGACTGGCAGACTGAGATGCATGGTGACGCTTCTGCTCGACTCCGCTCAGCTCGAAGTGGTGCTGTCGGCGACCGAGCGTGCCGCGGCATTCCGTCAGCGGAATGTCCTGGTGTCACGAGAGAACATCGCGCGCGTCCAGCTGACGGATGACGCGTGGTCGTGGCTGCGCGGCGTGCCGCGCCCGGGGCTTCTGGTGCCCGCGGTCATCGCGGCAGGTTCCTTCGAGTCGGCCGGCGGCACCGACTTCGTGCTCGTCCGGCGTCGCCGGCCGTCGGTCGTGGTCGATCTCGAGGGCGACGACGAGTTCCAGCGGCTGATCCTGACGACCCGGCACGGGGTCGCGCTCGTGCGTGCCCTGCGCCTCGAGGTTGAGAACGAGCCCGCAGACGTCGCGGACCTGGTCGATCAGGCGACGTCGCGCCGCCACGACACGGCGTAGCCGATCACAGCGAACACGACCGCGTAGGCCGCGAGCACGAGCCCGCCCGCCCACCACTCCAGCGGCTGACCGGCGCTGCCGCCCATGGCCGCGTAGATGCTGTCGCCCGCGAGCGCATCCGAGGCGGCGCCCGGAAGGAAGCGCACGACGTCGGCCAGCCCATCGACCATGCTCGCTCCCACGCGGGCGATCGGCTCGACGAACTGGGTGAAGGCGAGGATGCCGACGACGGCGGCGATCTGGTTGCGGATGAGGGTGCCGAGCGCGATGCCCACGAGCACCCAGAGCACGAGGGCGAGCAGCATCCGTCCGAGGAACGCCCAGGTCTCAGGGCGTCCGAGCTGCGGGTCGACGCCGAACAGCGCCAGCATCCCCCCGCCCGCGGCGACCGTCGACCCGACGGCGGCGACGCCGAACACGAGACCCATCACGACGCCGGCGATCATCTTGGCGGCCAGCGCGACGCCGCGCCGGGGCGTGGCCAGGAAGGTCGGTGTCAGGGTCTTGTGGCGGTACTCGCCGGTCACCAGCAGCGAGCCCACGACGAGCGGGAAGACGTATCCCATGGCGGTCGCGAGCCCGTAGATGAGGCTCGGCAGTCGGTCGCCGAGCCCGGTCGGCAACGACGTGGTGCCGGGGAGGGAACCGTTCTCGCCGGCCGCGAAGACGGCGGCCATGCCCCCGGCCGTTCCGCCGATGTACAGGATGAGCACGATCAGGAGCACCCACCAGACCGAGGTGGAGAACTGCTTCGTCAGTTCCGATCGGGTCGCGTTCACGAGGTTCATCGCGTCTCCTCCCCGGTGGCGGCCGACGGGTGCACGCGCGCGCCGCTCACCAGTTCGAGGAAGACCTCTTCGAACGCCGGGCCCTTCCGTTGCAGCGCGGTCAGGGCGATGCCGGCGTCGGCGGCGATGCGTCCGACCGTCGGGGCGTCGGCTCCGCGCACGGCGAGGCCGGTGCGACGCTCGTCGCTTTCGAAGCCGGCGGCCGAGATGGCGCGGCGGAGCGCCTCGCGGTCTTCGGCGTCGACGACGGTCGCGATCTCGTCCTGCGGCACGACGTGCTCGATGCCGCCCTGGTAGACGAGGCGGCCGCGCGTGATGATCATGAGCGAATCGACCGACTGCTGCACCTCCGCGAGCAGGTGCGACGAGACCAGAACGGTGCGTCCCTCGGCGGCGAGGTCTCGGAGGAAGCGGCGGATCCAGCGGATGCCCTCGGGGTCGAGTCCGTTCGTCGGCTCGTCGAGGACCAGGACGCCGGGGTCGCCCAGCAGTGCGTAGGCGAGGCCGAGGCGCTGCCGCATCCCGAGCGAGAACCCGCCGACCTTCCGCCCGGCGACGTCGCCGAGACCGACGATGCCGAGGGCGTCATCGACGCGGGACGCGGGGATCCCGGCGGCGTGCGCGTAGACCCGCAGGTGCGCCGCCGCCGATCGGCCGGGGTGGAAGCTCGACGACTCGAGAACGGCGCCGACGGTCTGCAGCGGGTGCTTCAGATCGCGGTAGCGCTGCCCGCCGATCGTCGCCGAGCCCGACGTCGGGGCGATGAGGCCCAGGAGCATACGCAGCGTCGTGGTCTTGCCGGCGCCGTTGGGCCCGAGGAAGCCGGTGACCGCGCCGGGTTCGACCCGCGCCGTCAGACCGTCGACCGCCGCGACGGGGCCGAAACGTTTGGCCACGTCGGTGAACTCCAGCACCTGTCCGTCCGCCATCGCGCCCCCTCTCGCCGGGTGGTTCGGCTCCCATCCTGCCCGACACGCCGCGTTCACCGCGAACTCCGGGCGGTAGCGTGGCGAGGGTGACCGACGCCGCAGCATCCGATTCGCGTGTCCGGGCCCGTGTCGATCGTGCGCTGGGACACCTCACGCTCGACCGCCCGCGAGCCATCAACGCCCTCGATCTCGGCATGATCGAGAACCTCGCCGCCGCGCTCGACGCGTGGGAGCACGACCCGAGTGTGGATGCCGTGCTGCTCGACGGTGCAGGGGAGCGCGGGCTGTGCGCAGGCGGCGACGTCCGCGGCCTGTACGACCAGATTGTCGCGGGCGATGTGGCCGAGACGGCCCACTTCTTCCGTGCCGAGTATGCGCTCAACGCGCGCATCGCCGCGTATCCGAAGCCCGTTGTCGTCTTCGCCGACGGCGTGACGATGGGAGGCGGCATCGGGCTCGCCGGCCATGCGGCGGTGCGCGTGGTGACCGAACGGTCGCGCCTCGCGATGCCCGAAGTCCGCATCGGGTTCACCCCCGACGTCGGCGGGAGCCTGCTGCTCGCCCGCGCGCCGGGTCGTGTGGGGGAGTTCCTCGCCCTGACCGGCGAGTCGATGGACGCCGCCGACGCGATCTACGCCGGTTTCGCCGACCACCTCGTTCCCTCCGAGCGGCTCGACGATCTGCGCGACGCTCTCGTCAGCCGCGCCGATCCGCAGACCGCGACCGAGCTCGTCCTCCTGTTCGACGAGACCGCCGGGCCCGCTCGCCTCGAGGCCGCCCGGCCCTGGATCGACGACGCCTTCGCCGCCGATTCGGTCGCCGAGATCATCGGACGGTTGCGGGATCGGGCCGAGCCGGACGCGCGAGCGACGGCGGAGCTGCTCGAGACCCTTCCGCCGACCGCTCTCGCCGTGACGCTCGCGGCCGTCCGCGCAGCGCGCGAGCGGAACGAGCTCCGGGCCGTCCTGGCGCAGGAGTACGGTCTCGTGCTCTGGTTCGCCACGACGCAGCCCGACCTCGTCGAGGGCATTCGCGCTCGCCTCGTCGACAAGGACGGGGCTCCCTCGTGGTCACCGGCATCCCGCGACGATCTCGCCCCGGATGTCGTGACGCAGGCGTTCGCATTCGAGCCGGCACTCGCCCTATGGACTGACTGAGTTCGCGCGTCCGTCCGGGCCGCACCTCCGGGCAAGGTAATAGTCTCGGGATGCTGTGCGTCCGCGCCGTCCCGGGGCAGCGCCGCACGAGGGAGGGTTCGTGTTCGACAGTCCGCTGTCCGCCTCTGCGTACGACGTGCTCGGGGTCGCGCCCGACGTCGACGACGAGGAGCTCCGCCGCGCCTACCGCCTCCGGCTGCGGCAGACGCACCCCGACACCGGCGGCGACGCCGTGACGTTCGTGCAGGTGCAGCGCGCATGGGACCTCGTCGGCACGGCCGCTGCCCGGGCCGCCTACGACCGCGGTCACGGTTTCGCCGACGCACCGACGTTCTCGCCCGATGCGCCGACGTGGCGGCCGCCGCAGCGACCCGCCGACACGCGCCCGCGGGCGCGGTCGTTCGGTCAGCCCGGCGGCTGGCGTCGCGAGCGCTACCTGACCCTCATCCGGGAGTGGGTGGGACGCGGCGCACCGGTCGAGGACCCCTATGACCCCGCCCTCGTCCGCACCGCGCCGCACGAGATCAGGCGGCTGCTGGCCGACGCGCTCGCCGAGGAGGCGACCGCCCGGGTCGTCGCCGACCTCGGCATGGGATACACGGTCTGGCACGACGTCGCCGCCGATCCGCGGGATCCCGAGGCGAAGCTCGACCACGTCGTGCTCGGGCCCTCGGGGCTCTACGCCGTGCTGTCCGAGGACTTCGGCACCCCCGTGCGCACCCGGCGGGGCGAGCTGATCGGCGAGGGCGTCGACTCGCCGATCGCGACGCTCGTGCATCGGGCGCGCGCGCTCAGCCGCGCGGCTCGCGTGAAGTTCAGCGGCGCGATCGTCGTCCTCCCCGACGACGACGTCGTGCAGGCCATCGAGGAGCTCGGACGTGTGCGCGGGCTCGCGATCGCCGTGGTCGGCCGCTCCGCGCTCGCCACCGTGCTGCGCCGGGGCGTCGCCGGGGCGCGCGAGATCGGCGGCAACGAGCTCTTCGACGTCCGCACCCGCCTGCAGCAGACCGTCCGCTTCGTGTGACGCGTGCTCGCGCGTCGCGAGGTCAGTCCGCGAGGCCCCACAGCTGCAGCGGGTGGCTGAGGCGCCACCAGACGTCCGGGTCGGGGATGTCTGTGGTCAGGCGCAGGGCCGTGGTCGCCGTGCCCAGCGGACCGGTGAGCGTCAGCTCGCCGGCCTCGTCGCCGGCGCCGCGCGAATCGCCGAGCTCGACGTTCGCGGCGGCCTGAGACGACTGCGTGTTCCACAGTGCGACACGGATGTCGGACTCGGTGACGATCTCGGAGGTCGCGCCCCACGCGGTCGTCGCGGTTCCCGCGACGGTTCCCGCGGGGAGAGCCGGTGAGGCCGCGATCTCGCTGATCGTGCGATCGAGCAGCGCGGCCGTCGCGGAGTGGCGGGTCTCGTCGTCGGGCTGATCGAGGGCGGTCGCGTAGACGCGGACGTTGACGCCGTCGACGTCGGTGTCCTTCGCGGCGACGAGGTTGTACGAGCCGAACAGGCTGCCCGTCTTGACTCCGACGACCGCGGGGTCGGCGAGCAGAGCGTTGGTGTTCTCCACGAATCCGGCGCCCGGGAGCTCGGCGGAGCGCTGCCCGACGATGCCCGAGATGACGGGGTTCGACATCGCGGTTTCGGCGAGGGTGATCACGGATGCCGGTGCCGCCGTGTTCTCCGGGTCGATACCGCTCGAATCGACGACGGTGACGCCGCCCAGGCCATGCGCCTGCAACCAGGCGTTCGCCGCTTCGACGTAGGCGTCCTCGTCGGGCCAGAGCTCGGACACGAGCCGGTCGGCGTAGTTGTTCGCCGACCCGATCAGCACTCCCTGGAGCAGCTGGTACTGCGTGAGGACACCGTCGACGGGAACGTCGAGCGCCGACTGGTCGTCGGCGAGGTAGGCGCGGTACTCCCGGCGGTCGGCGGAGGTGAACGCGAATTCCGGGCCCTGCTCGCCGTCGGCGAGCGGCATCCGATCGAGCACGACGAGGGCGGTGACGAGTTTCGTGATGCTCGCGATCGACTCCGGCTCGCCGGATGATGCCGACACTGCCGCGAAGCCGCCGACGGCCGTGGCGCCGGCGCCCTCGGCCGGCCACGCGGGCTGCGCGACGGGCGCGGCGGGCGCCGAGAGGGCGGCCGGCAGGATGTCGGGCGCGACGGCGTCGAGCGGCCACAGCAGCGTCGCCGCCGTGTATCCGCCCACGGTGAGCGCGGCGACCCCCAGCGTCGAGAGCACGGCCGGTGCGGCCGAGCGTCGAGGGGGCTCGGTGAGCAGCTCGGCGTGCGCGAGCGTGTACGGTCCCGCTGAAGCGGCGGCGTCACGACGGTCGTTCCCGCTGGCGACGGCATCGTCGTCGAGCCACGCGAGGGCGACGCGCGGGGCGGGAGAGGTCACCCGCCCAACGTACAACGCGCGTGCGCCGATATACTTCATCGACAACCACGGGAGTCCGGTGAGCCGGGCTGAGAGGAAGCGATCCACGCTTCGACCGTCGAACCTGATCCGGATCATGCCGGCGCAGGGAGGAGAGAGAATGCACGCTGCTGCGTCCACCACCGAGTCCGATCGTCGTACCGGGCGCACGCCCGGCCGCTTCCGCTGGCGCGTCGTCGACATCGTCATCGCGAGCGTCATCGGCGTCGCCTGCGCCGCGGTGTTCCTGCTGTGGAACGTCGCCTATCAGGGACCGTCCGCCGCGCTGACGCCGTTGCTCCCCGGCCTGCAGGGGCTGCTCGCGGGACCCTGGCTCATCGCCGGAGTGCTCGGCGGCCTCATCATCCGCAAACCCGGTGCGGCGCTGTACACCGAGCTGCTCGCAGCGGTGATCTCGGCGCTCGTCGGCAACCAGTGGGGTCCGCTCACGATCGTCTCCGGCCTCGTGCAGGGACTCGGCGCAGAGCTGATCTTCCTCGTCTTCCTCTACGCGTCGTGGCGTCTTCCGGTCGCGCTCCTCGCGGGCGCCGGGGCGGGCCTCGCCGGCGGCATCAACGACCGCGTCCTCTGGTACCCCGGTGCCGACACGCTGTTCACGTCGGTCTACATCGCCTCGACGACGGTCTCGGGCGCGGTCATCGCCGGCCTCGGCGGGTGGCTCATCACGCGTGCCCTGGCGCGGACGGGAGCCCTGAGCAGGTTCGCGGCCGGGCGCGAAGCCACCGCCCGCGTCTGACGGTGGGCGAAGACGCCGGCGCGGCGCGACCCGCGACCCTCGAAGCCCGCGGCTGGGGGTGGCGCTACGCCACACGTCGCGCGTGGGCCGCGCGCGAGACGACGTTCCGCATCGGGGCCGGCGAGCGGGTGCTGCTGCTCGGAGCATCGGGATCGGGCAAGTCGACGCTGCTGCAGGGTCTCGCCGGTGTGCTCGGGGGAGCGGACGAGGGCGAACAGGAGGGTGGGCTCCTCGTCGACGGTCAGCCGGCGGCGGACGCCCGGGGTCGGGTGGGGCTGGTCCTCCAAGACCCCGACAGTCAGACGATCCTCGCGCGGGTGGGCGACGACGTCGCCTTCGGATGCGAGAACCTCGCCGTGCCGCGCGACGAGATCTGGCGCCGGGTGCGCGCTGCTCTGGATGCCGTGGGGCTCGACGTCCCGCTCGACCGGTCGACCGCCGCGCTGTCGGGAGGGCAGAAGCAGCGCCTCGCGCTCGCGGGCGTCGTCGCGATGCAGCCGGGCGCGGTGCTGCTCGACGAGCCCACGGCGAACCTCGATCCGGCGGGTGTGATCGATGTGCGGGACGCCGTCGCCCGCGCGCTCGATGCCACGGGAGCCACCCTCGTCGTGATCGAGCATCGGATCGACGCGTGGCTCCCGCTCGTCGACCGAGTCATCGTCCTCGCACCCGGCGGCGGCGTCGTCGCGGACGGCGACCCGCGGACGGTGCTGACCGAACGCGGCGCGGAGCTGGCGGCCTCGGGGGTGTGGGTGCCCGGCATCCGTCCGGTCGTCCCCCCGCGGCCGGCCTCTCCGCCCGGCGACGTGCTGCTGTCGGCCGACGGCCTCGTCGTCGGCCGCACGACGGACGTGCCGGTCGCGGGCCCCCTCGACCTCGACCTGCGCGCCGGCGAGGTGCTCGGCGTCGTGGGCCCCAACGGCACCGGCAAGTCGACCCTCGGCCTCACGCTCGCGGGGCTGCTCCCCGGGCAGGGCGGCGCCGTGCGCGCGGCCGACGATCTGGCGGCGGGAGCGGCGCTCCTGCGCCGTTCCCGGCGACGCGACCGCGCCGACCGCGCCGACCCCGCGGCATGGACCTCGACGGCGCTGCTGACCAGGATCGGCACCGTGCTGCAGGAGCCGGAGCACCAGATCCTGCGCTCGTCGGTCCGCGCCGAGCTCGAGGTCGGGCCGCGCGCTCTCGGGCTCGAAGAAACCGAGATGACAGCGCGCGTCGACGAGCTGCTGGAGCGGCTCCGGCTCGCCCCGCTCGCCGCGGCGAACCCCTACACGCTGTCAGGCGGCGAGAAGCGCCGCCTGACCGTCGCCGCGATGCTGGCGGCGCGTCCCCGGGTCGTGGTCCTCGACGAGCCGACCTACGGCCAGGACGCGCGCACGTGGTCGGAGCTGGTCGCGATCATCGCCGCCCTCCGCGACGGAGTCGACGATCGCGGCCCGCGCGGGGTGATCGCGATCACGCACGACGACGCGGTGCTCGACGCCCTCTCGGCACGCCGGTTCGCTCTGGACGCGCCCGCCGGAGTCGGCGCATGACGGCCATCGCACCGTCCCCTGTCCGACGTGGCGTCGCGGCGCTCAACCCCGTGGCGAAGCTGCTGGCCGCACTGCTCATCGCGCTGCCGCTGGTCATCACGATCGACCCGGTCTCGGCCGGGGTGGCCCTGCTCCTCGAGCTGCCGCTCCTGCTCGCCTCGGGTGTCGGCTGGCGCCGATTCTGGATGCGGACGCTGCCGCTGTGGATCGCCGCGCCGGCGGCCGCGGTGACCATCTCGCTCTACGGGGAACGCAGCGGAGCGGAGGTCTTCTCCTGGGCGTTCGTCCACGTCAGCGAGGGGTCTCTCGCGCTGGGACTGGCAGCCGCGCTCCGCGTCCTGGCGATCGGTCTCCCGGCCGTCGTGCTGTTCATCACGGTCGACCCGACCGACCTCGCCGACGGGCTGGCGCAGATCCTGCGTCTTCCCGCCCGGTTCGTCATCGGGGGCCTCGCGGGGATGCGGATGCTCGGTCTGCTGACCGAGGACTGGCGCGCGCTCGCGCTCGCGCGGCGGGCCCGCGGTGTTGCCGACGCGGGGCGGCTGCGGCGCGCCTTGGGCATGGCGTTCGCGCTGCTCGTGCTGGCCATCCGGCGCGGCTCCGCCCTCGCGACGGCGATGGAGGCGCGGGCTTTCGGCGCACCCGGACGTCGAACGTGGGCACGGGAGTCGCGGCTGGCGGCATCCGATGTCGCGGTCATGGCGGGCGGGCTCGTGATCTCGGCCACGGCGGTCGCGGTGTCGGTCGCGGTGGGAGCCTTCCACCCGATCTTCGGCCCGTCCTGAGGTCGCGTCCCGAGATCGGGCCTCAAGCCGCTCCGACCGTGGTCTCCGCCAGCCGCCGGGCGAGCGCTTCCTCGACGACGAGCTCGGTGATCAGTCCCGCCGCGAGCGCGCCGCGCAGCGCGTCGAGCTTGGTCAGGCTCGACACCGCGCACAGGCGACGGGGGATGCGGCGGATCGCTTCGAGCGACGGGCCGCTCGAGCGGGCGTTGAGCTCGATGCCGGTCGCCGAGCCGTCGATGCGGTAGAACACGGTCGCGCAGTCGCCGACGACGCCGTCGCGCAGCAGCGAGCGCAGGTCTTCACCGGTGAGGTAGCCGCCGGCGTAGACGTGGGAGGGGACGTCGGCGTGAGGCGAGCCGAGCCCGAAGACGAACACCTGAACGCGTGACTGCGCGTCGAGGACGCGCCGGATCGACCGCTCGCGCCACAGCAGCTGCTTGGTCAGCGGGTCGTCGAACAAGGCGGGCACCGGGAACTGCTGCACGTCGGTGCCGAACGCCTGCCCGAACCGCTCGAGGATCGCGCCCGAGTACGAGATCCCCGACGTCGACTCGTTGGCCGCACCGTTCATCTGCACGATCTGCGAGTCGTGCAGCCGCTTGGTCGGCAGATGGCGGGCGATCGCCGACACCGTGGCTCCCCACGCGATGCCGATGCTGGCATCGGGGTCGAGGGTCGACGACAGGACGTGGGCCGCCGTGCGCGCCGTGCGCTCGAGTCGTTCGGCGTCGTTCGTGCGCGGGGGCGTGCTGACGACGTGAACCGAGATGCCGAAGCGCTCGGACAGGCGCCGGGCGACCACGGAGTTCGCCTCGTGCGGCGAGTGCACCGTGATCTCGACGAGTCCGATCTCGCGCGCGTGAGCGAGCAGACGCGAAACGGAGGAGCGCGAGAGCGCCATCTCGGCCGCGATCTGATCCATCGTGCGGTCCTGCACGTAGTACAGCTGCGCCGCGCGCAGCGCGTCCCGTGTGCGTGCCTCGGCCTCGGCGTCCGCGCTCATCGTCATCCGTCCTGCACGTTCGTGCATCGCCGCAGCGCCGGTGCACGTTCGTGCATGACCGTTGCGCATTCGTGCGGTGGACCCCAGTGTAGATCGGGACAGCCGTGGAAAAGGATGCAGTATGACCGAGTCGACGCCGACCACCCGAGCGAACATCCGAGCCCTGCGCGAGCGCCCCCATGCCGAGGTCCTCGTCATCGGCGGAGGCATCAACGGGATCGCGACGTTCCGCGACCTCGCCCTCCAGGGGGTCGACGTGGCACTCGTCGAGCGCGGCGACTACGTCAGCGGCGCATCGTCCGCGTCGAGCCACATGATCCACGGCGGTGTGCGCTACCTCGAGAATGGCGAGTTCCGTCTCGTGAAGGAGTCGGTGACCGAGCGCAACCGCCTCGTGCGCAACGCGCCCCACTTCGTCAAGCCGCTGCCGACGACGATCCCGATCCATCGCACCTTCTCGGGCATCCTCGCCGCCCCGTTCCGGCTGCTCGTGACGCACGGTCGCGGCAAGCCGCGCGAGCGCGGGGCGCTGCTGATCAAGGTCGGTCTGATCATGTACGACACCTTCTCGCGCGACGGCGGATCGGTGCCTCGTCACCGGTTCCGCGGCCGCCGCAGCTCGCGGACGCAGTTCCCCGAGCTCGACGAGCGGTTCCGCTACACCGCGACCTACTACGATGCCTCGATGCACGATCCCGAGCGCCTCGCGCTCGACGTGCTGCGCGACGGCGCACGCGAGGACTCCGCCCGAGCGGCGAACTACGCTCCGGTCGTGGGCGCCGACGGGTCGTCGGTGATCATCCGCGACGACGTCACGGGAGAGGAGTTCCCGTTCACGGCCGACGTCGTCGTGAACACCAGCGGCCCCTGGACCGATCTGACCAACAGCGCGCTCGGCACCCCGACCCGTTTCATGGGCGGCACGAAGGGGTCGCACATCGTCCTCGACAACACCTCGCTGCTCGAGGCGACCGGCGGCAACGAGATCTTCTTCGAGGCCGCGGACGGCCGTATCGTCCTCATCTACCCGCTCAAGGGCCGGGTCATGGTCGGGACGACCGACATCGACGCCGACCCGAGCCGCCCCACGGTCTGCACCGACGACGAGATCGACTACTTCTTCGATCTGATCGGCCAGGTCTTCCCCGACATCGCCGTCGACCGCTCGCAGATCGTCTACACGTTCTCGGGCATCCGTCCCCTCCCGCGGCACGACGACCTCGCTCCGGGCTTCGTCTCCCGCGACTACCGCATCGAGAAGGACCGTCTCGGCGACGTGCCCGTCCTCAGCCTCGTCGGTGGGAAGTGGACGACCTTCCGCGCTCTCGCCGAGCACCTCGCCACCGACGTCCTCGAGCTGATGCGGCGCCCGCGCCGCGTCGCGACCACCGACCTCGCGATCGGCGGCGGTGCCGGCTACCCCCGCAGCGTCGCTCAGCGTCGGCGCTGGATCGAGGCCCACCGCGGTGCGCACTCCGCCGAGTTCGCCGATCGCATGCTCGAGCGCTACGGCACCTACGCGCAGGAGGTGCTCGCCGCGCTCCCGGTCGCTCAGCAGGAGCTCGGGCACGCGCCCGGCTACTCCGTCGAGGAGATCGCCTTCCTCGCCGAGCGCGAAGAGGTTGTCACGCTCATGGACCTGCTGCTGCGCCGCACCTCGATCGCCTTCGTCGGCGGTGTCTCGATGGAGACCCTCACCGAGGTCGCCGAAGCGGCCGCTCCGGTGCTCGGCTGGGACGCGGAGACCGTCCGCGCTCAGGTCGAGGAGGCCGCGCAGGCACTCGAAGAGGCCCACCGCATCGACGTCCGCACGTCGCGCCTCGCGCCTCTCCCCGCCTGACGCGCTCACAGACCCGGCGAGGCCCGACGCCGGATCACCCTCGGGCCGCCCTCTCGCACGGCGACGCCGCCGCGCGATGATTCTGCAGAAAGGTCGACGCTGACATGCACGACATCAATCTCGGGCTCTACTTCGTGTCGGAGCTCGTGGGAACGGCGATGCTGCTCCTGCTCGGCGGTGGCGTGGTCGCCAACGTCATCCTCGCCAAGTCGAAGGGTCTCGGCGGCGGGACGCTCATGATCAACTGGGGCTGGGGCCTGGCGGTGTTCGCCGGTGTGCTCGTGTCGTCGTACTCGGGCGCTCAGCTGAACCCGGCGGTCTCGATCGGGCTCCTGGTGGGCGGGAAGATCGAGTTCGTCCAGTTCCTCGTCGCGATCGCCGCCCAGTTCGTCGGCGCCTTCCTCGGCGCCGTGCTCTGCTGGCTGGCCTACCACGACCACTTCGACGCCGAGCCCGACCCGGCCAACAAGCTCGGCGTCTTCTCGACGGGCCCCGGCATCCGCGCCTACGGCTGGAACCTCGTCACCGAGATCATCGCGACCTTCGTGCTCGTGTTCGTCATCTTCGGGTTCGCCGACTACGGCGACATCGAGATCGGCACGCCGGGCTCGCTCGGCCCCCTCACCGCGGTGCCGGTCGCCCTCCTCGTGGTCGGCATCGGCGCGTCGCTCGGCGGTCCCACCGGGTACGCGATCAACCCCGCCCGCGACCTCGGCCCGCGCATCGCGCATGCCGTGCTCCCGATCAAGGGCAAGGGATCGAGCGACTGGTCGTACGCGTGGGTTCCCGTCGTCGGACCCCTCATCGGCGGTACGCTCGCGGCACTCGCTGCCGGCGCCCTGCTCGGCCTCGCCTGACCCTCCCCACCGAACCGACAACGCGAACAGACAAGGACGTCACATCATGACCGACTACATCATCGCCCTCGACCAGGGCACGACCTCGAGCCGCGCGATCATCTTCGACAAGAAGGGCTCGATCGTCTCCGTCGGGCAGAAGGAGCATGAGCAGATCATGCCGCGGGCGGGTTGGGTCGAGCACGACCCGATCGAGATCCGCGACAACATGCGCGAGGTCATCGGCATCGCGCTCGGTCGCGCCAACCTCACCCGCCACGACATCGCCGCGATCGGCATCACCAACCAGCGCGAGACCGCCGTCGTCTGGGACAAGAACACCGGCATCCCCGTCTACAACGCCATCGTCTGGCAGGACACGCGTACGCAGCCGATCGTCAACCGGCTCGCCGGTGACAAGGGTGTCGAGCGGTACAAGGACATCGTGGGTCTGCCGCTGGCGACCTACTTCTCGGGCACCAAGATCGTCTGGATCCTCGAGAACGTCGAGGGTGCGCGCGAGAAGGCCGAGGCCGGCGATCTCATCTTCGGCACGACCGACACCTGGGTGCTGTGGAACCTCACCGGTGGCCCCTCGGGCGGCATCCACGCGACCGACGTCACGAACGCGTCGCGCACGCTCTTCATGGACCTCGAGACCCTCGAATGGCGCGACGACATCCTGGCCGACTTCGGGGTGCCGCGCTCGATGATGCCCGAGATCCGCTCCTCCAGCGAGGTCTACGGCGAGGCTCGCGACACGTCGCTGCTGCGCGAGACGCCGGTGGCCGGCATCCTCGGTGACCAGCAGGCTGCGACCTTCGGGCAGGCGGCCTTCGATGCCGGCGAGAGCAAGAACACCTACGGCACCGGCAACTTCCTGATCTTCCAGACCGGAACCGAGATCGTGCGGTCCGAGAACGGTCTGCTCACGACGATCGGCTACAAGCTCGGCGACGGCCCCACCCACTACGCGCTCGAAGGATCGATCGCCGTCACGGGGTCGCTCATCCAGTGGCTGCGCGATCAGCTCGGAATCATCGCCACGGCGCCCGAGGTCGAGAAGCTCGCGCTGTCGGTCGAGGACAACGGCGGCGTCTACTTCGTGCCCGCGTTCTCGGGCCTGTACGCCCCGTACTGGCGGCCCGATGCCCGCGGCGCGATCGTGGGGCTCACGCGCTACGCGAACCGCGGGCACCTCTCGCGGGCGGCGCTCGAGGCGACGGCCTTCCAGACGCGTGAGGTCCTGGATGCCGTCAACGCCGACTCCGGCGTCGACCTGGCCGAGCTGAAGGTCGACGGCGGCATGATCGCCAACGACACGCTGATGCAGTTCCAGGCCGACATCCTGGGCGTTCCCGTCGTGCGACCGGTCGTCGCCGAGACCACCGCGCTCGGTGCCGCCTACGCCGCGGGTCTCGCCGTCGGGTTCTGGAACGACCTCGACGAGCTGCGGGCCAACTGGCAGGAGGACAAGCGCTGGACGCCGAACGACGACGCCCCGGAGCGCGAGCGCCAGCTGCGGCTGTGGAAGAAGGCCGTGACGAAGTCGATGGACTGGGTCGACGACGACGTCCGCTGAGGCCGCGGTCAGAGCGCGAGCGCGAAGCAGACCGAGCGAGGCATAGTCTCGGCATAGGGCTCGTAGACCGGGATGCGGCTGAAGCCCATCGAGGAGTAGAGCGCGAGGGACTCGGGCTGCTGGAGCCCGGTCTGGAGGATCACGCGTTCCGCACCGTCTGCTCGGGCGGCATCGAGCGCGGCCGACATGAGGGCGCGCGCGATGCCGAGCCCGCGGAACGCGGGTGCCACGATGAGCCGCTTGATCTCCCATTCGTCGCCGAGCCGGCGCAGGACGACGTGCCCCGCGGGGGCCTCGTCCGCGCCGGCTTCGGCGACGAGGGCGATCAGCGTCGTGACGATCTCGTCAGGGTGCGTCGCGAGTGCGCGGGCGCGGGCGCGGCGTCGCTCGTCTGGCTCGTCGCCGTGGAAGCCGTCGTACCGGGCGCCGAGGTCGTCGTCGAGCTGTCGGCGCAGGTCACGGGCGCGGGGATCGTCGTAGGCGACGTCGACGATGCGCCAGGTCAGGTCTCGTTCCACAGCGACCGATAGTAGGCCAGGCGCTCGGGGTCGGGGGTGACGCCGTAGGCGGCGATGAGCGCGTCCTCCCAGCCGGGGCCGTAGTTCCACTCGGTGCTCATCGCCGCGACGGCGATGTCGGCCCACCGGTCGGCGACGCCGAGGGCCCCCAGGTCGACGTGCGCGAGCCACCGCCCGTCGTCGTCGACGAGGGTGTTCGGGCAGCAGGCGTCGCCGTGGCAGACGACGAGAAGATCGGGCTCGGGCGCCGCGTGGAGGGATGCCGGTACGTCGAGGCCGCGGGCCGCTGCGGTGCGCAGCCGATGCTCGACACCCCAGTCGAACGGGCAGCCGGCGACCGGCAGGGCGTCGTGGAGGGCGCGCAGTCCCTCGCCGACCGCGCGCACGGCGGTGGCGGGCTCCTCGACCCAGCGGGGATCGACAGCCGACCGGCCGGGCAGTGCGCGGGTCACGAGCCACTCGGCGTCGCCATCCTCACCGGTCTCGATCACCTCGGGAACCGGCGTGTACCGCGCGGCCCATCGCAGGCGCTCCGACTCGGCGCGCATGGACGTCTCGAGGTTCCGCGGACCGATCTTGACGACGCGGCCGTCGTCGGTGCGGAATGTCACACCCCCGATGGTGTTGCGCCACAGCGGCGTCGCGCCCGCACCGCCCGCGAGCCGTCGCAGCCGAGCCGAGAAGTCCGGCGGGATCGGGGCATCCGGCGGCAGCAGGGTCACAGCCTCATCATGCCTGCCCCACCCCAGTGTCTCACCCGCTCCGGCCTCACCCCCGCCTCCCTGCATCCCGCCCCCGAGATCCGCTGCAGGACCGGATCCCGGTGCCGTGCGCAGGCTGACCGGCCTATATAGCCGTGGCGCGGCGGTGGCGTAGCCGCCCAGCCTGCTCGCGGCACGCGCTCCGACAGCGCCCGTCCTTACCCGCGCCCGTCCTTACCCGCGCCCGCTCCCGTCGCGCCCGTGCACAGTGCATCAGCTGGCGTGCGGCCGGGCGTCGGTGCCGTCCGCAGGCTGGGGGGCTGGTCTGGGCGCCGCCCGGCGGCAAGACAGCGGCTCAGCCTGTCGACGGCACGCGCGACCGCCGGCCACCGGCCGGAGGTCGGAGGTACACCGCGGGCGTTCTAGGGTGGAGGGGCGAGTTCGAAGGAGAACACATGCAGATCGCGGGAGTCTCCGCCCTCATCACGGGCGGCGCCAGCGGCCTGGGTGCGGCCACGGCGCGGCGCCTCGCCGCCGCCGGCGCCCACGTCACGATCGTCGACCTCCCGGGGTCATCCGGGCCCGAGGTCGCAGCCGAGATCGGCGGCCGGTTCGCGCCGGCCGACGTCACCGATCCGGGCGAGGTCGCCGCGGCCGTCGAGACAGCCGGCGACACCGCGCCTCTGCGGGTCGTCGTCAACTGCGCCGGGATCGCGCCGCCCGCCAAGGTGCTCGACCGAGAAGGACACCCCACGCCGCTGCCGGACTTCGAGCGCGTCATCCGCATCAACCTCGTCGGCACCTACAACGTCGTGGCCCAGGCTTCGGCGGCGATCGCCCGGACCCAGCCGACCGAGACCGGCGCCCGCGGCGTCATCGTCAACACGGCCTCCGTCGCCGCCTTCGAGGGCCAGATCGGGCAGCCGGCCTACGCCGCGTCGAAGGGGGCGGTGCACGCGATGACCCTGCCGATCGCCCGGGAGCTCGCGCGCTACGGCATCCGCGTCTGCACCATCGCCCCCGGGATCATGCAGACCCCCATGATGGCCGGGCTGCCGGATGCCGCGCAGCGCTCGCTCGGCGAGCAGGTGCCGTACCCGCAGCGGCTGGGAGCGCCCGAGGAGTTCGCCGCGCTCGCCGCCCACATCGTCGACAACGACTACCTCAACGGCGAGACGATCCGTCTCGACGGCGCGATCAGAATGGCACCACGATGACCGACACTGCATCCGACACCGCATCCGACACCGTCCTGCTGCGGCGCGAGGGCGCGCTCGCGCGCATCACCCTGAACCGTCCGGCCTCCCTCAACGCGGTCGACGCCGAGATGGCCGTCCGCTGGCGCGAGGTCGCCGCCGAGGTCGCGGCCGACGCGTCGATCGGGGCCGTCATCCTGGATGCGGCGGGCCGCGCCTTCTGCGCCGGCGGCGACGTCGTGTCGATGTCGACCTCCGGGATGGGCGGCGCGGCGGTCACCGAGACGGCCCGCGTCATCCACGACGGCATCACGTCGCTGACCACTGCGGCGGTGCCGATCGTCGCCGCCGTGCAGGGTGCGGTCGCCGGGGGAGGGCTCGGCATCATGCTGGTCGCCGACTACATCGTCGCATCGCCGTCGGCGGTCTTCGTCAGCAAGTACGCGAACATCGGGCTCACTGCCGACCTCGGCGTGTCGACCCTGCTCCCGGCCGCGATCGGCCAGCGGCGGGCCTTGCAGCTGCTGCTCCACGACACGGCGCTCGACGCCGCGACCGCGCTCGACTGGGGGCTCATCGCCGAGGTCGTCGATGATCCGGCAGCTCGCGCCCAGGCGCTCGCCGCAGCCTGGCTGGACGGCGCGACGACTGCGTTCGGGCAGGCCAAGCGCCTCGTCCGAGAAGGCGCCGGGCGCACTCTCGCCGAGAACCTCGACGACGAGGCGCGGACGATCGGAACGCGCTTCGACACCCCCGAGGCGCGCGTTCGCATCGACGCGTTCGCCGCCGCATCCGCTCGCCGCACCCGAACCGAGGAGAACCGATGACCGACGCGAAGCCCTTGGCGGGCAAGACGCTGCTGATGTCGGGCGGAAGCCGCGGCATCGGCTTGGCCATCGCGCTCCGAGCCGCGCGCGACGGCGCGAACATCGCGCTGCTCGCCAAGACGGACCAGCCGCATCCGAAGCTCGAGGGCACGGTGCACACCGCCGCGGCCGAGATCGTCGCGGCGGGGGGTCAGGCGCTGCCGATCGTCGGCGACGTGCGCGACGAGAACTCCATCACCGAGGCCGTGCTGAAGACGCAGGGCGAGTTCGGCGGCATCGACATCGTGGTGAACAACGCCTCGGCCATCGACCTCTCGGGCACCCTGGAGCTCGGCACGAAGCGCTTCGATCTGATGCATGCTGTCAACGTGCGCGGGACGTTCCTGCTGTCGCGGGCCGCGATCCCCGTGCTGCGCGACGCCGCGAACCCGCACATCCTGTCGCTGTCGCCCCCGCTCAACCTCTCGCCGAAGTGGCTCGGCGCGCACACCGGCTACACGCTCGCGAAGTACGGCATGACGATGGCGACCCTCGGCATCGCGGCGGAGTTCGCCGGCGACGGGATCGCCGCGAACACGCTCTGGCCCCGGACGACGATCGCGACGGCGGCGGTGCAGTACTCTCTCGGCGGTGACCGGATGATGGCCGCGAGCCGCACGCCGGAGATCTACGCGGATGCCGCCTACGAGGTGCTCGTCCGGCCCGCGCGCGAGTACACGGGCCGGACGCTCATCGTCGAGGATGTGCTCGAGGCGTCGGGCGTGACCGATTTCTCGGGCTATGCGGCGGTTCCCGGCACGCCGGACAGCGAGCTGTTCCCCGACGTGTTCCTCGACTGAGACCGCTCCGACCGGCCGGGTTCAGGCGTTGAGGTCGACGCGCGTCCCGATGCCGCGCTCGTGCGCAGCGTCGAGCAGGACGGCCGCCACGGCGACATCCTGTGCGCCGATGCCGACCGAGTCGAAGAGGGTGATCTCGTCGTGGCCGGCGCGGCCGCGCACCCGACCCGTGAGCACCTCGCCGAGCGTCCCCACGACGTCGTCGAGGGTGAGGGCTCCCTCGGCGACGGCGAGGAGGAGGTCGCCCGATTTGGTCTCGGCCGTCGCGCGGTCGTCGACCCACACGGAGGATCTGGCGAGGGCGGCCCCGTCGACCTCGCGCTCGTCGGGACGCGGCCGTGCCCCGACGACGTTGAGGTGCTGACCCGGCCGCAGCCACGCGCCGGAGAGGATCGGCTCCACCGACGGGGTCAGCGTGCAGACGACGTCGGAGGCGTCGACGACCTCGCGCGGCGAGGATGCCGCGACGATCTCACCGTCCCAGTCGCCCGAGCGTTCGACGTCGGCGGCGAAGCGCGCGACGGTGGCGGCCGAGCGCGACCAGACGGTGAGGCGTTCGAACGGTCGCACGGTCCGCAGCGCGCGGACATGCTCTCGGGCGAGCGCCCCCGCCCCCAGCAGGCCCAGGGACCGGCTGTCGTCGCGGGCGAGGGCTCTGGTGGCGACGGCGCTCGCGGCCGCGGTGCGCACGCGCGTCGGGACGCGGCCGTGCAGCAGCGCGACCGGGGCGCCGTCGGCGCGGTCGACGATCAGGATCATCGACCGCTGCGTCGGCAGGTCGCGCTCGGCGTTGTCGGGGACGTCGGCGAGCAGCTTGACCCCCGCGAGGCCCGCCGCATCGGAGACCGCTGCCATGAGGATGAACCGTCCCGTGTCGCCGGGCGTCGCCATCGAGGTGGGGCCGGGCTGGTGCGCCCCGCCCTCCGCGATCTCCGCGAACGCCCGCGCCACCGCTTCGAGGGCGGCGTCACGGTCGACGAGGGACTCCAGCTCGGACGCCCCGAGAAGCAGGGTCACGCGGTCACCCCTCCGGTGAGCTCGAGCCCGTCGGCGACGACGACGCCGCGGTAGAGCACGGTGCGATCGGGGGACCGGTCCATGACCGCCGCAGTGACCGTGTCGCCCGACACGAGCACGAGGTCGGCCGGATCTCCCTCGGCGAGCCCCGGGCGGTCGGCCGCACCGTTCAGGCCCGGCGCCAGCCCCATGACGGAGCGGCCGCCGACCGTGGCGATAGCGACACAGTGCTCGATGTCCTCGTCGCGGCGGAAGCCGTTGGTGAAGGCGAGCTGCCACGTGCGGTCGAGCATGTCGGTGTTGCCGTAGGGCGACCAGTAGTCGCGCTGACCGTCCTGGCCGAGTCCGAGCCGGATGCCGTACTCGGCCAGCATCAGCGTCGGGAGCGCCGTCGGCGGGGCGATCGTCGCCATCGAGATGTCGAGCTCCCGCATCTCGTCGAGGAGCGGCCGCAGCTGCGCTTCGGGCAGGCGGCCGAGGCCGTACCCGTGCGAGATGGTGACCCGCCCCTGCATCCCCGTCGCGCGGGTGCGCTCGATGATCAGCTCGGCCGAGAACTTCGCCAGCTGATCGGGCTCGTGCAGGTGGATGTCGATCGGGGCGCCGTGCTTCTCGGCGATGCCGAAGACGATGTCGAGATGGCGCGCCGGATCGCGGTCGAGCGCACAGGGGTCGATGCCGCCCACGACGTCGGCGCCGCGTGCCATGGCCTCATCGAGCACGTCGGCCGATCCCGCCTCGCGCAGCAGGCCCGCCTGCGGGAACGCGATGATCTCGACGTCGCAGCGCCCGGCATTGGCCTCGCGCGCGGCGACGACCGCGTCGAGGCGTTCGTGGCCGGCGTCGACGTCGACCTGCGCGTATGTCCGGACGGCGGTCGTGCCGCGGGCGATCGCCCGCTCGAGGGTCGTCGCGACCCGCTCCTCGATCGAGACCTCGGCCTTGCGCCAGTTGCGGCGGTCGTTGAGCATCATGTTCCAGACGCCGGGCGAACCGGTGTGGGGGCGGAACGGCAGGCCGACGCGCGTGGAGTCCAGGTGCACGTGGACGTCGGCGAACGAGGGGATCAGGATCCGGCCCCGTCCGTCGACGACGTCCGCGGCGGTGGTGTCCGCGGTGCCGGGGGCGGCGGTGCCGATGATGACACCGCCGCCCACGATCACATCGGTGGTCGCGCCGCCCCAGGGACGGACGCGGGAGAGGATGGTGCGGGTCATTCGAAGCTCGTCTCGGTGAAGTCGTACAGGCCGTCGGCGCGCGGGGTCCACTGCAGCGACGATCCGGCGGCGAAGTTGTTGGCGGGGACGTACAGCGGCACGAAGTAGACCTGCTCGTTGCTGTAGCCGAGCAGCTCGGCGAAGACGTCTTCGCGCGCGGCGCCCTCGACGCCGCGCTGGCGCTCGGCGAGCTCGGTGGTCGCGGGGTCGAGTGCGTAGTTGTTGTTGCCCGCCGGCTCGTAGAAGTCGGTCAGGGGCAGGTCGCCGTCGAGGGTGGAGGGAGCCCACGTGTTCAGGTAGATGCCCTGCATCTCCTTGCCGCGGACCTTGAGCGTGTGGCTCTGCTGGTCGGCGCCGCGCATGTCGACGGCGATGCCGACGGTCTCGAGGTAGCCCTGGATGCTCTGGGCCACTTCGCTCGAGAGCGGGATGCGGCCATCGGTGGCGTAGTCGAAGGGGATCGGGGTGCCGTCGTACCCGGCCTCCGCGAGCAGCGCGCGCGCCGCCTCCGGGTCGTAGCCGATCGCCTCGACGTCGTCGGAGTAGCCCTCGACGGCGGGGGCGAGCATCGCCTTCGCCGGCTCGGCGAGTCCGGCCAGCAGCGAGTCGACGATCGCCTCCGTGTCGATCGCATGGCCGATGGCCTCCCGGACGCGGACGTCCTGGAGCGGGCCGGCCGTCGAGTTGGCGCCGAGGAAGACCACGCCGTTCGACAGGGCCGAGAACACCTGCGCGTTGCCGGCCGACTCGATGCTCGAGACCTGGGTCGGACCGATCTGGGCCACGTCGAGGTCGCCCGAGAGCACGCCGCTCGCACGCGACTCGGCGGACGAGACCGGCTGCAGCGAGATGGTCTCGATGGCGGGGGCCTCGCCCCAGTAGTCCTCGTTGCGGACGAGGTCGTACGAGACGCCCGGGGTGATGGAGTCGAAGACGTAGGGGCCCGATCCGATCGGCTCGCGGGCGTAGGCGTCGGGACCCATCTCCTGATAGGTGTCGGCCGGGACGATCGAGATGAGCGAGGTGTTTCGGGGGAACGCCGAGAAGGGCTGCTTCAGGACGAAGCGCACCGTCAGGTCGTCGACCTTCTCGACGCGGTCGACCGACGAGAGGTAGGCGTAGTTCTCGCCCGTCGGGTCGCCGAGGATCGTCTCGTACGAGAACACGACGTCGTCGGCGGTGATCTCCTCGCCGTTGCTCGCCGTGACGTCGGGCTGGAGGGTGAACTCCCACTCGGTCAGGTCGGCGTTCGCGGTCCAGTCGGTCGCGAGCTTGGGCACCATCTCGCCGTCGGCGGTGATCTTCACGAGCTGGTCGTGCGTGTGGAAGAACACCGACAGCACCACGAGAGCGCCCGAGCGGATGGGATCCATCGACGTCGGGTCGGTGGGCAGGGCGGCGGTGATGGATGTCTGGGCCGACCCCGAGGCGGAGCCGCCGGACGGGGAGTCGAACCCGCCGGCGCAGCCGGCGAGCACGAGGGCGCCGAGGGTGAGGAGGGATCCGCCGGCGAGGGCGCGCCGGGAGGTGTGTCGGGTCATGTGAGTGCCTTTCGAGCGGTGAGACGGGGAATGGCGTCGAGGAGGGTGCGGGTGTAGGGATGCTGCGGGTCGGTGAAGACGTCTTCGGTGGGGCCGTGCTCGACGATGCGGCCGCCCTCCATCACGACGACCCGGTCGGCGATGCCGCGCACCACGCCCAGATCGTGCGAGACGAAGAGGTAGGCGAGCCGGTGCTCGCGCTGCAGGTCGCGGAGGAGGTCGAGCACTTGCGCCTGGATCGACACGTCCAGCGCCGAGACCGGCTCGTCGAGGAGCACGAGCGCCGGGTCGAGCGCGAGAGCGCGGGCGATCCCGACGCGCTGACGCTGCCCGCCGGAGAGACGTCGGGGCAGCCGGTCGTCGAACGACGGGTCGAGGCCGACGCCCGCGAGCAGCTCGCGGACGCGGTCCGGGCTGTACGCGTGCCGCACGCGCAGCGGCTCCGCCACGGAGCCGGCGACGCTGACCCGGGGGTCGAGGGCCGACGAGAGGTCCTGGAAGACGATCTGCGCCCGGGCGCGCTCCGCGGCGGAGCGTCCGGCGATGGCGGGGGCCGCGGCCGTGCCCGCGATCGTCACGCGGCCCGAAGCGGCCGGGGTGAGCCCGAGGATCGCGCGCAGCAGCGAGGACTTGCCGCATCCGGACTCGCCGACCACGGCGAGGGTCTCGCCCGCGCGGATCCGCAGCGAGACGCCGTCGACCGCGCGCACGGTGCCACCGCGGCGGCCGGGGTACTCGACGACGAGGTCGCTCACCTCCAGCGCGATCTCCGCAGCATCGTCGACCACCACGGCCGCCGCGCGGGCGGGCGGCTCGTGCGCCGACGGGACGGCGGCGAGCAGCATCCGCGTGTACTCCTCGCGCGGGGCGGCGAGCACGTCGGCGGTCGCGCCTCGTTCGACGATGCTCCCGGCGCGCATGACGGCGATGTCGTCGGTGTGCTCGCCCACGAGACCGAGGTCGTGCGTGATGAGCGCGAGCGCCGAGCCGGTGCGCTCGCGCACCTCGTCGAGCAGCGCCATGACCTGCGCCTGCACGGTCACGTCGAGCGCCGTGGTCGGCTCGTCGGCGATGAGCAGCAGGGGATCGTGGGCGATCGCCATCGCGATCATCGCGCGCTGCCGCATCCCGCCCGACCACTGGTGCGGCCGGGCTGCGGCCCGCTCGGCGGCGTTGCGGACCCCGACCGACTCGAGGAGCTCGACCGCGCGCCGCCGGGCGGCGCCGCGTCCGAGGCCGGGCGCGTGGACCCGCACGGCGCTGGCTACCTGCGCGCCGACCGCGCGCAGCGGGTTGAGCGACGACATCGGGTCCTGGAAGATCATGGCCGCGACGCGGCCCCGGCTCGACCGCAGCTCGCGGTCCGTGAGCGCCGTGACGTCGCGTCCATCGAGGAGGATCCGGCCGGACGTCACGCGAACGCCCTCGGGCAGCAGTCCCATCGTCGCGAGCATGGTGAGGCTCTTGCCCGACCCCGACTCGCCAACGATCCCGAGCGCGCGGCCGCGCCCGACGTCGAGCGATACGCCGGCCACGAGCGGCCGCGGGCCGGTGGGGGTGACGGCCTCGAGGGACAGATCCTCGATGGTCAGGACGGATGCGGTCATCGCCGGCCTCCCTTGCGCAGCAGGGCGCCGCGCGCCTCCGCGGTGAACTGCTGACTGACGAACTGGGCTCCCGCGACGGCGAGGAACATGACGAGTCCGGGCAGGATGACCAGCCAGGGGTCGGTCGACAGGTACTTCTGACCGTCGAAGATCATCGCGCCCCAGCTCGGCGTGGGCGGCTGGACGCCGAGCCCGAGGTACTCCAGCGACGCCTCGATGAGGACGATGGTGGCGATGTCCGTGGCGGCGATGATGAGGGTGTGCGGCCAGACGTTGGGCACCACGTGGCGCGTGATGGTCCAGAAGGTGTCGGCGCCCTGCGTCAGCGGGGCGACGACGAAGTCCTGCCGTCGCAGCGCCGCCGTGATGTTCCGGGTCACGCGGGCGTAGCCGACCCACCAGGTGCAGCCGACGACGAGGATCGTCAGACCCGCGCTCGGTGAGACGACGGCGCAGATGGCGATGAGCAGCAGCACCACGGGCATCGCCAGCACCGTGTTCGACAGCACCGAGAGGCCGGCTTCGACCTTGCCCCCGAAGTAGCCGGACACGATCCCGACGGTCGTCCCGATGAGGGCGTTGAGGGCCACGATCGCGAGGGTGATCCCCAGGGTGACCGACGACGCCAGGGCCACCCGGCTGAACAGGTCGCGGCCGAGCGGGTCGGTCCCGAGGGGGTGGGCGGGGTCCGTGAACGGCGGCAGCAGAGCCCGCGAGAGGTCCTGCCCCATCGGATCGAACCCCGGCAGCACCGGGCGCAGCGCGGAGAGGGCGATGACGAGCCCGATCATGGTGAACCCGACGACGGCCGAGGGGCGCAGGCGCAGACGCGGCGGACGCGGGGCGGTCGCGGGTGACGCGGTGACGGGCGCGGGAGCGACGGGCGTGAGGGTCATGAGTGAGCCGTCCGGGTGTCGATGCGGGAGACGAGGGTGTCGACCAGGGTGTTCACGAGCACGAACATCAGGGCCACGAACAGCAGGCCGGCCTGGACGATGGGGAAGTCGCGCTGGCTGACGGCGTCGGTCAGGAGGCTGCCGAGGCCGGGCCAGGCGAACACCACCTCGACGACGACCGTGCCGCCCAGGAGCCCGCCGAGGTTCAGGCCCGCCATGCCGAGCACGGGCGCGAGCGCGTTGGGAAGCATCTGGGTGAGCAGGATGCTCGCCCGGCTGTGCCCCTGGGCGAACGCGGTGCGGACGTAGTCCTGTTCGGCCTGTTCGCTCAGCGCGGCGTCGAGGAGGCGCAGGTACATGACGAACTGGCCCGTGGCGAGCGTGATGACGGGAAGCACCAGGCTGGCGGGGCTCGTCCGGCCCAGCGAGGGCAGGACGCCCAGCAGGACCGAGAAGACCAGCACGAGCAGGAGAGCGAAGAAGAAATCGGGGACCGACTGCCGCACGGCACCGCTCCAGCCGACGATCGCTCGCAGCAGGCGGCTGCCGGTGAGCTGGATGGCGAGGGCGGCGATCAGCGCGAGGGCGAAGCCCGCGATGAAGGCCCAGAAGGCGAGTTCGACGGTCGCCGGGACGCGCTCGAGGACGAGGCCGAGGGCCGACTCGTGCCGGCGGTACGAATCACCGAAGTCGCCGACGAACAGACCGCCGAGGAAGTCGAGGTACTGCACGATGACGGGCCGGTCGAAACCGAGGCGCGCGTTGAGCGCGTCGACGTCGGCGGTCGAGGCGTTGTCGGGCAGGAGCAGCGCCCCGGGCGCGCCGGTGAGGCGCCCGAGGACGAAGCCGACGGTCACCACCAGGAAGATCGTGGCGACGGCGAGGCCGAGGCGGCGGAGGAGAAAGGGGAGCACGAGCAGGACGCTATGGCACGGCGGCTCGCGGACCGGGCCGCGTAACGAACACGCAACACAACTCTTACGCTCGTGACACTTTGGCGTACCGAATCGTGCCTTCGAGCCGCTTTCAAGGCTTCAAATGGCCATCCGGGATACCAGATGGCGATTCCCGCCCCGACTGCCCGACCTGCCAGGATGGTCGGGTGGATGACGAGACGGATGCCGCCGGGCGGCGCATCGCACATGCCCTGCGGGAGCGGATCATCACCGGCGACATCGCGATGGGCGACAAGCTCGGCGAGCGTGACGTCGCCCTGCAGCTCGGAGTCTCGCGGGTGCCCGTCCGCGAGGCGCTGCAGCTGCTCGAGTCCGAGGGCTTCGTGTCGTCGTCGCACCGGCGGGCCGCGATCGTTCACACGTTCACGCTCGACGACGCCGTCGAGCTGTTCGACATGCGCATGCAGCTCGAGCCCTTCGCGGCATCCCTCGCCGCCCGCAACGCCGCGGCAGGCGCCGACACGACCCACCTGGTCGCCGCCCTCGAGGTCGCTCACGTCGCGCACGACGAGGACGCGCCGGCGTCGACCCGCAACTCCGATCTGCACGAGGAGATCTTCGCGCTCGCCGGACACCGCCTTCTGCTGCGGATGAGCGGCCAGCTTACGGGCCGCACACGCTGGCTCTTCCGCCTCACCCCGGAGCGCGACACGGAGCGCCGATGGGACGAGCACGACGAGATCGTCGAGGCCATCCTCGGTGGGCACGCGGATCTCGCGTTCGCGCTCGCAGCGGCCCACGTCGAGCGCGGGCGGGTCGAGTCGATGCCCCGTCTGGCCGAACGGCTGCCCGCCGAGCCCGTGCGACGTCGCCGTCGCGGCGCATCGAAGGGCTGACCGCGCGTCCGGCGCAGCCGATCAGTCGAGTGGCTTGCGCAGGAATATCTGGAAGGTGCCGTCGCCCTGCGGCACGCGCTCGGACTCGGCATACCCCTCGCGCTCGTAGAGGCGGAGGTTGGCTTCGCTGAGCGAGCCCGTGAACAGTTCGGCTTCGCGCGCACCGGCCTGCCGTCCGCGTTCCTCGACCGCGGCGAGCAGCGCGGTGCCGAGACCGGATCCCTGCTGGTCGGGGGCGATCGCGATGCGGCCGATGAGCAGCAGCTCGCCGTCGAGACGGGCGCGTGCCGCTCCGACGATGCGTCCGTCGTCGAGGGCGACGCAGCCGAGGTTCTCGTGCAGCTCGGCCCGGAGCTCGTCGAGGGTCTGGGTCAGGGGCGGCATGTCGGCCGCGTCGTAGATGAGGGCTTCGGACACGAACGCCGCGCGCTGCAGGGTCAGCACTTCACCCGCGTCGGCGGGGTCGATGGGGCGGATGTCGTGCTCGCGGGCCTCGGGGGCCATCAGGCGGCCGTCTCAGGGTCGATGATGCCGTGGCGGACGAAGGCGTTCCAGATGCCGTCGTCGAGGACGCCGGTGGTGACCTCGCCGGCGATGCGCTGGAGGTGCGGGTCGGCTTCGGCCATCGCGATCGCGGTGCCGCAGACCTCGAACATCTCGACGTCGTTCCAGCTGTCGCCGATTCCGATGGCGTCGGCGGCGTCGCGGCCGAGGTGGCTCAGCATCGCCTGGATGCCGGTCCCCTTGTTCGTGCCGCGCATACCGACCTCGCCGTTCGACCCGGTCGGCAGCGGCATGCTGCCCGGTATCACGTGGAACTCGTCGCCGAGGGCTCGCTGGGTCTTCTCGACGGCGTCGGGGTCGGAGCTGACGAACACCGCTTTGGCGATGTGGTCGAGATCGGCCTCCTCGACCGGGGCGAAGCGCGGCGCGGCCACGACGTCCTCGGCGAGGGCCACGGTGGAGAGGTCTTCAGCGTGACGGCGCCGGCGTTCGCTGATGAAGTCGGCGATGAAAGAGCGCACGCCCTCGCTCGCGTAGACCCCGGCGTGAGACTGGATGAAGTACCGCGTGCCCTGCTCGTCGAAGTAGGCCATGACGCGCTCGACGGCGGCGCGTGGCATCAGCTCGGCGAGCACCGTCTCGTCGCCGGAGACCGCGAGGGCCCCGCCGTTGGAGATGGCGCCGTCGAAGCCGATGTCGAGCACACGGGGGTTGATGTCGCCGGCGGCGCGTCCTGTGCAGAGGTAGACGAGGTGCCCGCGTTCACGCGCGGCGCGAACCGCTGCGATCGTCGAGGGGGCGATCGACTCGCCGTGCGCGAGGATGGTGCCGTCGACGTCGAGGAAGATGATGCGAGATTGCGACGTCACCCCTCCAGCGTAATGGGGCGATCTAGAGTGGCGACATGTCCGACGTCGCGACCGCTCTGTCCGACCGGCCGCTGTTGCTGGACGGCGGTCTGGGGACGACCCTCGAGGCAGGAGGACACGACCTCTCCGGTGAGCTGTGGTCGGCGCGCGTGCTGTCGGAGGCTCCGGCGGACGTCCGCGCGGCGCACGCCCGTTTCGCCGCTGCCGGCGCAGACATCCTCACCACGGCGTCGTACCAGATCGGGTTCGACAATCTGGCCGCGGCGGGCTTCGACGCCGCTCGCACCCGCCGGCTGCTGGACCTGTCGGTGCGGGTCGCCCGCGAGGGCGGGGCTGAGGCGGGGCGGGAGGTGCGGGTGGCCGCATCCGTCGGGCCGTTCGGTGCGACGCGGGCGGACGGCAGCGAATACACCGGCGACTACAGCCTCACCGCCGCCCAGCTCGAGCGCTGGCATCGTCGCCGTCTCGATGCGCTCGTCGCCGCCGAGCCCGACCTGCTGGCGGTCGAGACCATCGCCTCCCCAGCCGAGGCTGAGGCGGTCGCGCGTGCGGTCGAGGGCATCGGCATCCCGACATGGGTCGCGCTGTCGGCGGCGAGCACGGCGTTCGACGAGGCGTCGCTGCGCGAGACCCTCGTCGCGATCTCGCGGGTGCCGGGCGTCGTCGCCGTCGGGGTCAACTGCTGCCCGCCGGCCGCCGTGGCATCGGCCCTGACGTCGGCCGCAGCCGTGCCGTTCGTCGTCTACCCGAACAGCGGCGAGTCGTGGGATGCCGATTCGCGCGTCTGGACCGGCGAACCGGGCCACGCGCTGGCCGAGGCCGAAGACTGGATCCGGGCCGGCGCGCGCATCGTGGGCGGATGCTGCCGCACCACGCCCGACGATATCGCCGCTCTTGCTCGCCGGCTCAGATGAGGCCGTGGCGGACGAAGGCGTTGTGGATCCCGTCGTCGTCGATCGCCGTCGTCACCTCGTCGGCGAGGGCCTGCACCTCCGGCGCGGCGTTGCCCATCGCGATCGCGGTGCCGCACACCTCGAACATCTCGGCGTCGTTCCAGTTGTCTCCGATGCCGATCGCGTCGGCGGGATCCACGCCCAGGTGGGCGAGCACCTCCAGGATCGCGGCGCCCTTGTTCACGCCGCGCGGCGCCACTTCGCCCGAACTGCCCTCCGGCAGCGGGATCGTGCCCGAGACGACGGCGAAGTCGGGGGCGAGCTCGGCGAGCAGGTCGGCGACCGCGTCCGCGTCGTGCCCGAGGATGACGGCCTTGGCGACCTCGGCATCCGAGAAGTGGACCTCGTCGTCGAAGGTCTTCATGCCGACGCTGAAGAATTCGAGCTCGTCGGGGTCGACCCCCGCGGCCCGGGCGTCGTCGGCGTGGCGGGCGCGGTCGCGCTCGAGCCGGTCCGCGAGCAGGTCCGGCAGACCGGGGCTCGCGAACATACGGTCGAAGGACTGGTAGTACCAGTGGATGCCGCGTGCCTCGAACGCGGCGCTGAGGCGCGCGACCTCGGCGGCGGTCATGAGTCGCGAGACGATCAGCTCGTCGCCCACGCCGGCGAACGCGCCGCCGTTCGTGACGGCGCCGTCGAAGCCGATGTCGAGGATGCGGCCGCGCAGCTCGGCCATGCCGCGTCCCGTGCTCAACAGCACGAGGTGGCCGTTCTCGCGCGCGCGGCGGACGGCGGCGACAGCGGACTCGGGCAGGTGGGTGCCGTCCTGCAGGAGCGTGCCGTCGACATCGAGGAAGACGGCGCGGCGGCGGAAGTCGGACGAAGTCATGCGATCCCCTCTCGGATGCGGAGAAGGGCGCGGTCGCGGGCCAGAAGGAGGGCCCCGCGACCGCGCCCGGTCGGGTCGGCGTCTCAGCGGGTGAGCGAGGCGCCGTTGGTGCGGATGACCTCGGCGTACCAGCCGAACGACTTCTTCTCGTAGCGCTCGAGCGTGCCCGAGCCGTCGTCGTTGCGGTCGACGTAGATGAAGCCGTACCGCTTGCTCAGCTGCGCGGTCGAGGCGCTGACCAGGTCGATGCAGCCCCACGAGGTGTAGCCGAGCACCTCGACGCCGTCGGCGATCGCTTCGCCGACCTGCACGAGGTGGTCGTTGAGGTAGGCGATGCGGTAGTCGTCGATGACCGTCTTGACGCCGTCGACCTCGACGAGCTGGTCTTTCGCGCCCAGACCGTTCTCGACGATGAACAGCGGCTTCTGCCAGCGGTCCCAGAACTGGTTGAGCACGAGGCGCAGGCCCACGGGGTCGATCTGCCAGCCCCACTCGCTCGCCTCGAGGGTCGGGTTCGGAACGCCGCCCATGATGTTGCCCTCGCCGGTGACCTTCTTCGCGGGGTCGGCGGTCGCGGCGACCGACATGTAGTAGCTGAACGACACGAAGTCGACCGTGTTGGTCAGGTCGTCGCGGTCCTCGTCGGTGATGTCGAGCTCGATGCCCTTCTCCGCGAGGGTGCGCAGGAAGTACCCGGGGTAGGCGCCGCGGGTGTGCACGTCGCCGTAGACGAGGTTCGAGTGGTCGAACGACATGACCTCCAGCGCGTCTGCGGGCGACGGCGAGAGCGGGTACACGGGCATCGACAGCACCATGCAGCCGATCTGCGCGTTCGGGGCGACCTCGCGTGCGATGCGCGTCGCGCGGGCCGAGGCCACGAGCTCGTGGTGCATCGCCTGGTAGAGCTGCTGCTCGGTCAGCTCGTCCTTCGGGGTGTTGATGCCGCCCGACATGAAGGGGGCGTGGAGGAGGGAGTTGATCTCGTTGAAGGTCAGCCAGTACTTCACCCGGGCGCCGTAGCGCTCGAAGAGGGTGCGCGCGTAGTTCTCGTAGAAGGCGATGAGGCGGCGGTCGGTCCACCCGTCGTAGGTCTCGGCGAGGTGGAGCGGCGTCTCGTAGTGCGAGATGGTGACGAGCGGCTCGATGCCGTGCTTCTCGAGCTCGTCGAGGACGCGGTCGTAGAAGGCGAGGCCCTCTTCGTTGGGCTCGGTCTCGTCGCCCTTCGGGAAGATGCGGCTCCACGCGATGGAGAAGCGGAAGGTCTTGAAGCCCATCTTGGCGAAGAGGGCGATGTCTTCGGCGTAGCGGTGGTAGAAGTCGATGCCGACGAGCTTGAGGTTGTCGGGGGTCGGCTCGTCGGTGCGGGCGCCGACGATGCCGCGGGGCATGACGTCCTGCACCGAGAGCCCCTTGCCGCCTTCGTCGTAGGCGCCCTCGAGCTGATTCGCGGCGGTCGCTCCGCCCCAGAGGAATCCGTCGGGGAAGGTGGTGGTGCTCATGGCTCTCTCGTTTCGTATCGCTTGGCCCGCAGGTGGCGGGACTGTGTATCGCTGGTCCCGCGGCTGGCGGGACGGGTGGGGGAGGGGGCGCGGTCCGGTTCCGCGCCCCCTCCGCGCGGGGTGTCGCTCAGTTCGCGAGCGCGGACTCGACCGAGACCGCCGTGAACAGCGGCTCGCCGTGCGCGATCGGGCCGGACGCCTGGCCGGCCAGAGCGGGGTACAGCTCGCCGTTGGTGACGATGACGGGCGTCGTCAGGTCGTAGCCCGCACGCTCGATCGCGTCGCCGTCGAACTCGACGAGCAGGTCGCCGGCCTTGACCTCCTGGCCGGTGGTGACCTTGACGTCGAAGTGCGCGCCCGCGAGCTTCACCGTGTCGATGCCGATGTGGATGAGCACCTCGGCGCCGTCGGCGTGACGGAGGCCGATCGCGTGACCGGTCGGGAACGCGGCTGCGACGGTTGCGTCGAACGGGGCGTACACGGCGCCCGAACGCGGCTTGATCGCGACGCCGTCTCCGAGGCTGCCCTCGGCGAAGGCGGCGTCGGGAGTCTCGCTCAGCGGCACGACCGTGCCGTCGACGGGGCTCAGCACGACGACGTCGTTGCCGGATGCCGCGGGGGCCGCGGCCGGTGCGGCATCCTCTTCCGGCTCCGTGAATCCGACGATCGCGGTGAGCAGGAACGGGATGACGATCGCGGCGGCGAGTCCGATGATCAGCATGACCATGTTGCCGTTGCCGAACAGGGCCGGGAGGGCCAGCCCGGAGGGCACGACGAACGCCGTCGAGAACACGCCGCCCATCGCGATGATGGCGCCACCGATCACACCGCCGACGATGCCGAAGGCGAAGGGGCGCTTGAGCGGCAGGTTGATGCCGTAGATGGCGGGCTCGGTGATGCCGGCGAGGAAGCCCGAGAGCGTTGCGGGGGCGGCGAGCGACTTGAGGTTCTTGTTGCGGGCGCGCACCCACACACCGGCGACGGCAGCGGCCTGCGCGAGGACGGCTGCGAACACGGGGCCGATGAGCAGGATCTGACCGGTGGTCTGGTACTCCAGCGTGAACAGCGGCACGAGACCCCAGTGCAGACCGAAGATGACGAAGACCTGCCAGAAGCCGCCCATGATGGCGCCGCCGGCCCACGGCGCGTTCTCGAAGACCCAGCCGATGCCGTTGCCGAGCGCGCCGCTGAGGATCGCGGAGATCGGACCGATGACGACGAAGACGATCGGGACGGCGATGAGCACGACGATCATCGGGGTGACGAAGCGGCGCACCGCGCCCGGGAGCTTCGCGTAGAGGAACTTCTCGGCGTGGCTCTGCAGCCAGACGATCACGATGATCGGGATGACGCTCGAGACGTAGGTGACCATCGTGAAGGGGATGCCGAAGAAGGTCAGGCCCTCGACCCCGACCAACGGGGTGATCGTCGGGTAGAGCAGCGCTGCCGCGATCGCGAAGGCGGTGAACTCGTTGGCCTTGAAGTAGCGCGCCGCGGTGAAGGCGAGCGCCATCGGCAGGAAGTTGATGAGGCCGTCCGACAGGGCGTTGAGCACCGCGTAGGTCGAGTTGTCGGTGGTGATCCACCCGAACGTGACCGCCGCAGCGAGGAACGCCTTGAGCAGACCGGTACCCGCCAGGGCCCACAGCAACGGCGTGAAGATCGCCGAGATCATCGAGATGAAGCGGTTGAAGAGGTTGCCCTTGGGGCCCTCGGATGCCGCGGCGTCGGAGCCGGCGCCGAACTTCGAGATCTTGCCGATCTCGGCGAACACGTCGGGGACGTCGTTGCCGATGACGACCTGATACTGGCCGCCGGCCTGGGCGACGGTGACGACGCCGGGCACGGCCTTGACGGCGGCGGTGTTCGCCTTCGACTCGTCCTTCAGCACGAAACGCAGACGAGTCGCGCAGTGGACGAGGGAGTTCACGTTCTCCTCGCCGCCGACGCCCTCCAGGACGCCGGCCGCGGTCTTCGAGTAATCCATCGGGACTGCTCGCTTTCTGCCGCAGCATCGCGGCACTCGGGTGGAGGAAGCCGCCGCATCCCGTTTCCGGGCAACAAAAAAACCTGAACTCGTTCACCGCCGATCAAAGCGATGTGAGTTCAGGTTTTGCCCGCTGCCGCGGTAACAATCCGGAGACTTCCACAGGGCAGCGACGCCCTGCGAGGGTCACGGTACCACGCGTGTGGTGTCTTCGCCAGTGCCGTTCGCCCCGACCTGCGTCGCGAGGCGCTCGACGTGGACGATGACGTAGAGCAGCTCCTCGTCGGTCAGCTCCGACTCGGTCGCGGCGCGGACGTAGGCCTTGACCTCCTCCGCGATCGCGTACGACCGGGGATAGCTGTGCTTGGCGAACTCGAAGAACGAGGTGTCGGCGCTGCGCAGCATCGTCTTGGAGACGAGGCGCTGCAGCAGGAATTGGATGTGCAGGATGAAGCGCGCGTAGTCGGGGCTGTCGGTGTCGAGTTTGACGCCGAGGCCGTTCTCGACCGTCATGACGACGTGCTGCAGACGGCGGAAGAGAAGGGCCGCCGTGCCGTTGGGTTCGTCACGAGTCGCGTTGAGCAGGTGCATCGTGAGGAACACGGCCTCTTCGTCGGGCAGCTCGCGATCGAGCGACTCGGAGATCGCGGTGGCCATCCGCTGCGCCGCGGAGAACTCGTGCGGGTGCAGCACGCGCAGTTCGGGCATGTTGGTCGCGGGGATCCGGATGCCGTTGTCGAGCCGTTCGAGCACGAACTGGATGTGATCGATGACGGCCATCGTGAAGAACCGGTCGAGGTGGTGGCCGAGACGGCGCTCGGCCTCGTCGACGGCGCGAGTGACGGCTTCGACGACCGGATAGGGAACGTTGGTCAGCAGCTGCCGCTCGCGGTCACCGGCATCCCCCGCATCGAGGATGAAGGTCTTCTCGACCTTGTCGGGGTCGAGGGTGTCGGAGGGCTTCAGCTGGAATCCGAGTCCGCGCCCCATGAGCACGCGCTCGCGGCCGTGCTCGTCGAGGGTGATGACGACGTTGTTGTTCAGCACCTTGTGCACGACGGTGCCGCGCGGGGGCGGAGCGACGTCGTCGAGGTTCATGGCTGAAGTCTAGGGCGGGAGGGGTCGGGGGCCGCCGGGCACGGCGAATGCCGGCGGCCAGCCTTCGCGCAGCCGGCGCCGGTACCCTGGATCATATGACCGATTCTGATCCCGTGCGCGAGACCGCGTCGTCCGTGCGCGAGACCGCGTCGCGCGTGCGCTCCACCAAGCCGCGCCAGGTGCGCCCCGCGACCGAGGGGTGGTCGCAGCAGAAGGACGAGTCCGGTCGCCCCCTCCTCCAGTTCGCGAGCCCGAAGCGCGGCAAGCCGCCCGTCCACCTCGCCGACCTCACCCCCGAGCAGCGCGTCGATAAGGTCAAGGAGCTCGGCATGCCGGGCTTCCGGGCCAAGCAGCTCGAGAAGCACTACTTCCGTCACTTCACCTCGGATGCCGCGGAGATGACCGACCTGCCCGCCGCGGGGCGCGACGAGCTCGTCGCGGGTCTGCTGCCGCCGCTGCTGACCGAGGTGCGCCGACTCGAGACCGACCGCGGCGACACGATCAAGTTCCTGTGGAAGCTCCACGACGGCGCCCTCGTCGAGTCGGTGCTGATGCGCTACACCGGCCGCATCACGCTGTGCGTGTCGAGCCAGGCCGGATGCGGCATGAACTGCCCGTTCTGCGCGACGGGCCAGGCGGGCCTGACCCGCAACATGTCGGCCGCCGAGATCATCGAGCAGGTGGTCCGGGCGAACCGTCTCATCGCGGACGGAGGCCTCGGCGATCCCCGCAAGGTCGGGCACGAGGGCGAGCGCGTCACGAACATCGTCTTCATGGGCATGGGCGAGCCGCTGGCGAACTACGCCCGCGTCATGCAGGCGGTGCGCACGATGGTCGATAAGGATCACGGCATCGGCATGAGCGCCCGCGGCATCACGGTGTCGACGGTGGGCCTCGTGCCCGCGATCCAGAAGCTGACGAAGGAGGACATCCCCGTCACCTTCGCTCTCTCGCTGCACGCCCCCGACGACCAGCTGCGCGACGAGCTCATCCCCGTCAACTCACGCTGGAAGGTCGACGAGGCGCTCGACGCCGCGAAGGCCTACTTCGATGAGACGGGCCGGCGGGTGTCGATCGAGTACGCCCTCATCAAGGACATGAACGACCACGCGTGGCGCGCCGACCTCCTCGCCGAGAAGCTCAACGCCCGCGGTCGGGGGTGGGTGCACGTGAACCCGATCCCGTTGAACCCCACGCCGGGCTCGATCTGGACCTCGTCCGAGCCCGAGGTGCAGGACGAGTTCGTGCGACGGCTCAACGAGGCCGGCATCCCGACGACTCTCCGCGACACGCGCGGCAAGGAGATCGACGGCGCATGCGGTCAGCTCGTGGCGACCGAGGACGACCAGCGCGCGGCCGACACCGTTCCTGCGGGTTGAGGTCATAAGACGCAACTCCGGCCCGTCCGGACCCACCGGGAGGTAGCGTTTTCCCATGGTTGAGTATCGCTACCTCGGCAACAGTGGATTCAAGGTCTCGGAGATCACGTACGGAAACTGGGTGACGCATGCGTCGCAGGTGGAGAACGACGCGGCCATCGCGACCGTCCACAAGGCGCTGGACCTCGGCATCACCTCGTTCGACACCGCGGACGCTTACGCGAACACGGCAGCGGAGGTCGTCCTCGGCGATGCGCTGAAGGGCCAGCCCCGCGAGACGCTCGAGATCTTCACCAAGGTGTACTGGCCGACCGGCCGCAAGGGCCCTAACGATCAGGGGCTTTCGCGCAAGCACATCTTCGACAGCATCAACGGATCGCTCCGCCGTCTCGGCGTCGACTACGTCGACCTCTACCAGGCGCACCGGTACGACTACGAGACGCCGCTGGAAGAGACGATGCAGGCCTTCGCCGACATCGTCCGCCAGGGCAAGGCGCTCTACATCGGCGTCAGCGAGTGGACCGCCGAGCAGCTGCGCGAGGGGCACGCCCTGGCGAAGCAGCTCGGTTTCCAGCTCGTGTCGAACCAGCCGCAGTACTCGGCGCTGTGGCGCGTCATCGAGGGCAAGGTCATCCCCACCTCGCAGGAGCTCGGCATCTCGCAGATCGTCTGGTCGCCGCTCGCGCAGGGCGTCCTGACCGGCAAGTACCAGCCCGGTCAGCCCGTGCCCGAGGGGTCGCGCGCGACCGACGAGAAGAGCGGCGCGAACTTCATCAAGCGCTTCTTGAACGACGAGGTGCTCACGGCCGTCCAGAAGCTGGAGCCGATCGCCGACGAGGCGGGCCTCACCGTCGCGCAGCTCTCGCTCGCGTGGGTGCTCCACAACGAGAACATCGCGGCGGCGCTCGTCGGCGCCTCGCGCCCGGAGCAGCTCGAGGACACCGTCAAGGCCTCGGGCGTCAAGCTCGAGCAGTCGGCGTACGACGCGATCAACGACGCCCTCGCCGGCGTCGCGGTGACCGATCCGGCCGAGACCGACAACGTCTCGCCGAAGACGCGCCCGGCCTGATCCGGGCTGATCGTGGTCACGACGAGCGCCGGCATCCTGCCCTACCGCATTGCTGCGGACGGCACGGTGTCGGCGCTCGTCGCACACATGGGCGGGCCGTTCTGGTCGGCCAAGGATGCCGGAGCCTGGTCGATCGTCAAGGGCGAGTACGACCCCGACCGCGAGGCGGCGCTGGACGCGGCCCGCCGCGAGTTCCGCGAAGAGCTCGGGCTCGAACCGCCCGAGGGCGAGTACGCCGAGCTGGGCACCTTCTCGTACTCGTCGGGCAAGCGCATCACGGTGTTCGTCGTCGACGGCGCCGATCTCGACGTCTCGGGTGCGGTTTTCGGGGAGTTCGAGATGGAGTGGCCGCCGCGGTCAGGGCGTACGGCATCCTTTCCGGAGGTCGACCGCGTCGAGTGGGTCGACCTCGGCCGCGCCCGCGAGCTGCTCGTGAAGGGTCAGCGACCGGCCCTCGACCGGCTCGACCAACTCCTGGATGGGGAGAACTCCCCATCGCCGTGACCGCCCGAGTGTTCCTATGCTGTTCCACGACAACCTGGGGGGACCGCAATGGCCGACGGCGTAGACATTCCGCTCGACTCGATGCAAGCGCTCAGCGATGCGCTGAGCGACATCATCGCCGAGTTCGAGGACGCCGGCTCGCGCACCGGTGACCTGGTGGGTGCGATCGGCAACCCCCAGGGCGACAGTCGTCTCGCCCGTGCCGCCGAGGACTTCGAGTCCGAGTGGGACGACAAGCGCGAGACCCAGCGTCGCAACCTCGAAGAGATGAAGAAGCGCCTCGACGACGCCCGCGAGGGCTGGGAGCAGGCCGATCTGGAACTCGCGCAGAGCATGGAGTCCGCCGAATGACCGAGAACTCGTTCATCTACTCCCGCGAGGAGATGCCCTCGACGCCGGGTCGTCGGCGGGTGCGCAAGATCGAGGGTGATCCCGGTGCGATCAGCGCACGGGCTGCCGACATCGAGTCGCTCGGCGACAAGATGGCTCGTGCGGCGGCGACCCTTGAGCGGTTCGCCGACGGCACCGTGGGCCGTGGCGAGTCGTTCGAGGCGGTCCGCGAGCAGGCGAAGGAGGTCTACGAAGACCTGCAGACGGCGGCTCGCCGGTACCGCCCCAGTGGCACCGCGCTGGCGGCGTATGCGACCGCGCTCAGCACCGTCCAGGCCGACAGCGACTGGCGGGTCGACGGAGCGAACCGGACGTGGCCCGAGGTCAACGAGGCATCGCGCGCCCTGAGCGGTGCGGAAGCCGACCAGCACGAGTTCGACACCCAGGAACGCCTGCATCCCGACGTCGAGCAGACCGGCACGCGGCCCAGCACCGCCGGCGCGCAGGCAGCGTTCGATGCCGCGGTGTCGTCGTGGGAGGCCTACTGGGGAACCTACGACGCGCCTGTCGAGACATGGGAGTCGGCCTACGACACGGCCGTCAACAGCCTCGAGCGCACGAACGCCGACGGCGTGTCCGACAGCTTCTGGGACAACTCGATGCCGTTCGTCGAGGCCATGCTCGACGTTCTGCTCGTCGTCGGCGTGATCTTGCTCGTGGTCGCTTTCCTCGTGACCGGCCCACTTGCATTGCTTGCCGGTGTGCTGGCCGCAGTGGCTGGAGTGCTGAGCCTTCTCGGCGAGATCGCCAAGCTGAACGCCGGGCGCGGTGACTGGCAGAGCGTCGCACTCGCCGCCGTCGGCATCATCCCCTTCGGCAAGCTCGCCAAGCTGGGGGACCTCGCTCAATTCGCGGGGGCAGGCGCCCGGTTCCCGCGGCTCAGCGGTGCATTTCGTCTCGGCGGGAGCGAGTTCGCCGACCTCCATACGTCACTGAACCAGTTCCTCACCAGACGCATCCCCGATCTATTCACCGTGCACGGCCTGAACTCGCAGAATCTCATGCGGGTCGTGAACATGCCCGCCTACCTCGCGCAGGGCAATCGCTGGGTCGGCGGGTGGAGGGCTGGGTGGAACGCCCTCGCTGGCAACCCGACAAACCTGCCGGAGGCTCTCGGCGGCTCTATCGACGTGATGCTCGACGTCATCGGGATCGCCAAGGATGGTAGCGAACGTCTCACCTCGCTCGCGCGATAAGCTCGGCAGCTGTACCGCGTTCGGTCGTCCGCCGGGGGAGGCTGACATGTCATCGCATGTTTCCGAGATAGTCCTGCGCGCTGACCCCGCGATCTGGAGTCCCGTGCCCCACGCTCACGCGGAGGTAAACAATTGGATCGCCGCCCGGGTGGCCAGCGCCCCGGCAGATACTGCTAGACATGTCGAGGACGCCGCCCGGCTTGCGCTCTATGCAACGCTCGGCAGCGAGCTCAGCCTCGCGCTGCTGCTCACCGTGCCATCGTCGGGGATCTACGGAATGCTGGGGGTGCTCGGGGTCGCCGGTGCCCCCGCGCCCTCGAATGCGGAGGAAGCGCGCGATGTCGCCGAAGCGCTGCTCCCTTCGCCTTGGGGCGCGGAGATGTTAGCGGTGGATCTCGGCACCGCCCGTGGGTGGCGTGCGACCGTGCTGGACCCGGTTCAGCGCGACGACGATGGCGTCGCCCTGCCGCAGACCGTGTCGACGGCATACGTCTTGGACGTCGATGGTCGCTGTGTCGTCGCTGCACTCTCGCCGCTCGCACCCCTTGCGGCGGCTGCGGCTCAGGTGCTGGCGCAGCGCGCGCTCTCGACTATCGACGTATCCGAAAGGTCTGAGGTATGACAGATACGCAGCTGATGGCGCAGCTCGCCGCCGTGCGCGCGGAGATCGCGCCGGCACTGCCCCGGAACGTGGAACCGCACATCGTCGAACTCGCGGCTTTCAGCGCCGTTGGCGAGCGCGAGCTCGCGCTAAGAGTGTGGCACGAAGCTCGCGAGGCGGCGGAGGAGGCTCGTCGCGCGATGCGACGTCGTCTGCGCGAACGGCACGGCGCGAGACACCCGGGCGGGTGGCCGCTCACGGTGCTGTTCGTCGGTGCGCTGTGCGCGGCGGTGGCGGCCGCCCTCGCCAGCGGCGTCCGGTTCGACCCGGAAGACACGGCGACCGTCACCGTCGTGCTCGCAGGTGTCGCGGCCGCGACCTGCGTCGTCGTCATGGTCGCGGCCCGCGGGCGCGCCCTCAACCGCGCAGTCATCCGCATACATGGTGTTGTCACAGTCGGCCTCCTCGCAACAGCGGCTTTCGCGATGAGCCGGGACTCCGGTCCGCTGACGCCGGCTGTGCTCATCGCTGCTTTCGTCGGGGTCGTTGGATTCGTCATCGTGCTCGTTGCCCGGGCGCGCAACGCCGCAGACACCGAGGCTGTCGACACCGCGGCGAACGTTGGGCTTGCCGAGACGCTGCCCGAGGTGGAGGCGGTATCGCTGCGGCTGCGCTCCGAGGTCTCGGCCGCCCTGCCGCCCGAGCGTGCACGCCGAATCGTGGAGCTGCGGACCGCGACGCTCGAGGGGCTCTCGGCGCAAGGCATCCTGATCGAGCCCGTCGATTCCCGGACTCCCGCGGGCGGAGTGATCATCGATGCCATGCTCGCCGCCTGGGTTCCGGACGTCATGAATGACGAGATCTGACTGCGCTGACGTGAACGCGGTGTCGGACGAGCAGGTCGAGACGCTGGTCGCGCGCGCCAAGCCCCGCGTCGAGTCGGCCATGGCCCTCCCGCAGTTCACACCCGGCATGGCCGAGGTCAACGTGTTCGATGTCGCCGGCCAACGGGCCGTGGCCGATTGCGCGTCGGACGCGGTTCGCGACCTCGGCTCCGAAGCGGTGCGGCGGGCCAAGAGCGGACTCGTCCGCGATTTCGGCGCGCGTAATCCCGAGCGCGGCTGGATCGGTTTCGCGATGTTCCTCTCCGTCGTGGCGAGCGTGCTGGCGGCCGCCTTCGCGTCGGGCATCCGGTCCGATCCGGCTGACGTGGCGATCGTGGCCACCATCCTCGCCGTGGTCGGCGCCCTCGCGAACGCGATCTCACTCGCGGCCTCGAGGCTGCGACCGCTGAACCGGTTCGTCCTGCGCATGCAGCTCGTGACCTGCGTCGCCCTGGCGGCCGCGGTGGCGCTGAGCTTCTCCCATGGGCTCGTCTGGCCGGCTACGGCGCAACTCGTGTGCCTGATCGTCACGGTCATCGTGGGCCTCATCATCGTCGCCGTGCGCCGGCGCGACGCCGAGGCGACCGAAGAGATCGACCTCTGCGTCGAGCGCGCCTATCTGAGCGCCATCGACGAGGTGGAGGCGGGGGCGCGCGAAGCGCAGCAACGGCTGAATGCCGAACTCGATCCAGGCGCCGCTGCCGTGATCCTGCGCGTCCGCACGGCGCTGTTCGCCGACCTCGGCAAGCGCAATGCCGCTCTTGCCGCATTCGACCCGTCCGCCCCGGTCGGTTCGGCGCTCATCGCCGCAAAGACCGACCCCGATCGCTGGCTTCCGGCTGCGCTCGCCAAGACGCGGAAGCGGCCGGCCCGCTAGTCCTCACCGGTGCCCGCCACGGTGCGAGGCACCCGGGCGGGTGGCCGCTCGCCGTGCTGTTCGTGGGAGCGCTGTGCGCGGCCGTGGCCGCCGCTCTCGGCCGCGGTGCGCGCTTCGAACCCGACGACATGGCGACGGCGACCGTCGGGCTTCTCGTGGCGGCCGGCTTCACGATGAGCCGGGATGCCGGACACTCGACGTCGGTGGTGATCGTCGCGGCTGTCGTCGGGGTCGTCGGGTTCGTCGTCGCGCTCGGGCCCGAGCGTGCGCGCCGCATCGTCGAGCTGCGTACCGCGACGCTCGCTGCACTCGCCGCGGAGGGCATCGCGCTCGAGCCCATCGATCCGCACGTGCCGGCCGGCGGCGTGATCATCGACGCTCTGCTGGCCTCGTGGATCCCCGAGGTGATGCGCGATGCGACCTGACACAGCCGGCTCGATAGGCTGGCACCCCCGACGGAAGGAAACCCCATGTCGCTGCGCGCGGAGCTGATCGGTGAGACCGTGAGCGAGCCGTCGTTCGCGGTGCTCCTGCCCACCGGCTGGGAGGCTCACACGCCCGACTTCGCATCGGTGGATGAGCGTGTCGACGCTGCCGTCGCGGCGCTCCCGGTCGCTTCCCGAGGTGCGGTGCTGGCGACGCTGCGCGAGACGGTGGCTTCGGCCCGTGCCGAGGCGACGCGTGCCGACATCATCCGGGTCTTCTCGCCGTCGCAGGCCGGCGAGGACGACGCGATCCCGGTCTCGCTCGTCGCCTCGTGGCTCATCGCACCCGCGGGTGCAACGGCATCCGATCTGGGGGCGACGATGGTGCAGCGCTACCGGGCACGGCCGCTCGACGAGCGCGGGACGATCCTGAAGTGGTCTGCGGCGAAGACCTCCACGATCGAGGGTGCGGAGGTGCGCACTGCAGGTCACGGCTATCTCATCCGCGTGCCCGACGAGCAGAAGCGAGCGCTCGTCTTCCGATCGACGATCCTCCAGCGTGTGGACGGCACCGAGATCCCCGACGACGGCATCGATGCGATGGAGCTCGTCTGCGACGCGATCGTTGCGAGCGTGCGCTGGAGGAAGCGCGCCTGACGGTGACGGACGAAGAGTCGATCAGAGTCGCATCCGAAGCCGCGCGTCGCAACGTACGCGGAAGCCTCGGTTCGCGGTCATTCCACCCGCGCGACGCGGAGATGCTGGTATTCGACGCCGCCGGTCAGCGGGCGCACGCTGTGGAGATCTGGCACGCCGCTCGCGCGATCGGCGAGGAAGGCAACAAGTCGGCCCGCGCCGAGCTGCGCCGCCGCTACGGCGGTCGGGCGCCGGGCGTCGGGTGGATCGGGTGGGTGCTGGTGTTGGCTGCGATCTGCGCCGCCCTGGCGCTCGTCATGTCCACGGGCTTCCGTGTTCCCGCGGAGAACCTGGAGGGGGTCGTCGTCGCGGTGAGTGTCGCCGCTGCCGTCCTGGTTGCGACGACACTATTCGGCGCGCGCTTACGGGCGACCGACCGTGCCCACGGCCGCATCCTCCTCACCGTGTGCGGTGCCCTCGTCGTCGGCGGCGCCATCGTCGCGTCGGCGGCGCTCGTCGCTCTGGCCGCGCTGGCCACGGTGCAGGACCGAGCGGCCGACCTCCAGCGGCAGACCGCCGACCGGCTGGGCCCTGAGCTTGCGGCCGCGATCGTGCGGATCCGCACTGCGGCGTTCGCCGAGGCGCCCGTCTCGCCCCACGGTCTCGATCTGGCGCGCTACGACGATGCGGTTCCCGCCGGTGGCGTGATCATCAGCGACTTCGCGGACCCCCGGGTCTGGCTGCCCCGCGCCCTCGCCGACAAGCTGTGACTCAGGGTCAGCGCTTCTTCTTCGGCGCCTCCGAGACGTCCAGCTTCTCGTGCAGCCCGCCGAGCGATGACCAGGCACTGGCGGTGCCCTTCGCAGCGTGCTCGGCGCCGCGCACGGCTCGCTCGTCGGCCCACTCGTTCAGGACGTGGCCGCGGTGTCCCCGGACGTGCTCGAGGATGACGTCGGGCAGGCCGCGCGCACGGCGGGCGTCGCGGGCGGCGATGAGCTGCTCGAGGATGTCGCGGTTCTTCGTCGGCGCGCCGGTCGAGGTCTTCCAGCCACGGCGGCGATGGCCGTCCATCCACGATGCGTACGTGTCGATCGCGTACTTGGAGTCGGCCTGAACGACGAGCTCGCGGACGTCGGGGTGGTCCTCGATCGCCTTGAGCAGACCGAGGAGCTCGCCGATGTTGTTCGTGCCCTGCGGGATCGCTCCGGCGGCCCAATGGCCGTCCTCGCCGACCCAGGCCCAGCCGGTCGGTCCGGGATTGCCCTTGCAGGCGCCGTCGGTGGCCACGGTGTATCGGTCGGAACTCACTCGGGCAAGGGTACCCGGGGCCCGGCTTGATGCGATTTCTGTATACGTTCACGTTGGATTCCGGTGATTTGGGCCCGTTTGCGTGCTCTTGTGTATACAATCGCCGCATGGCGGCCGAGGGTGGAGCACGAGCGGGAGAGCGCGCGTACGCCGCTCTGCTGACCGAGATCCAGAACGGCGACCTCGCGCCCGGCGCGGTGCTCGGCGAGGTGGAGCAGGCGACCCGGCTGGGCGTCAGCCGCACGCCGCTGCGCGAGGCCCTGCGGCGGCTCGCGGCCGACGGCCTCGTGCGTCAGGCCTCGCCGCGGGTGACGGTCGTCGCCGACATCGATCGCGACGACATCCGATCGCTCTTCGAGGTGCGGCGTGCGCTGGAAGAGACCGCCGCACGGCTCGCGGCATCCCGGGGCGACGCCGCGCTGTTCGCCGAACTCGCCGCGGCGTTCGAGCGCACGGCGCAGCCTGAGGCGCCATCCGCGGGCGACCCGGACGCGTACTACGCGCTCATCGCACGCTTCGACGCCGCCCTCGACGACGCGGCCGGCAATGCCTACCTGACGTCGGCGCTCACGAAGGTTCGCGCTCACCTCGTGCGGGTCCGGCGCCTCGCGCGCGACAACCCCGCGCGGCTCGCCGCGTCGATCGGGGAGCACCGGCTCATCGCGAGCGCGATCGCCGCCCGCGACGCCGACCTCGCGGCCCACGCGACCCATGTCCACCTGCACAACGCCCTGACCAGCATCCTCGACTCCCTGGAGGCATCCGCATGACCGTCAGCCATCACGTCCGCGTCCACCGCAGCGACGAGGAGCTCGCACGCGAGGACCAGCTCGCCTGGAAGATCGCGGAGGTCGCCGTCGACCCCGTCGAGGTCGAGCCCGAGGTCGTCGACATGATCGTGAACCGCATCATCGACAACGCCGCCGTGGCAGCGGCATCGCTCACCCGGGCGCCCGTCAGCTCGGCCCGCGCGCAGGCGCTCGACCACCCGGTCTCGCGGGGCGGCGCGGGGGCGAGCGTGTTCGGCGTGACCGACCGCACGAGCCCCGAGTGGGCCGCGTGGGGGAACGGCGTCGCGGTGCGCGAGCTCGATTACCACGACACCTTCCTCGCCGCCGACTACTCGCACCCCGGCGACAACATCCCGCCGATCCTCGCGGTCGCTCAGCACGTCGGTGCCGACGGCGCGGCGCTCGTGCGGGGCCTCGCGACCGGGTACGAGATCCAGATCGACCTCGTGCGGGCCATCTGCCTGCACAAGCACAAGATCGACCACGTCGCCCACCTCGGGCCTTCGGCCGCCGCCGGCATCGGCACGCTGCTCGGGCTCGACACCCCGACGATCTACCAGGCGGTCGGCCAGGCGCTGCACACGACGACGGCGACCCGCCAATCGCGCAAGGGCGAGATCTCGACCTGGAAGGCGCACGCGCCCGCGTTCGCCGGCAAGCTCGCGGTCGAGGCCGTCGACCGCGCGATGCGCGGCGAGACGAGCCCGAACCCGATCTACGAGGGCGAGGACGGCGTCATCGCGTGGCTGCTCGACGGACCGGATGCCGCCTACACCGTGCCGCTGCCGGCGCCGGGGGAGGCCAAGCGCGGCATCCTCGACTCGTACACGAAGGAGCACTCGGCCGAGTATCAGGCGCAGGCGTGGATCGACCTCGCCCGCAAGCTCTACGGCGAGCACCCCGAGCTGCGCGACCCGACAAACGTCGAGAGCATCGTCCTGCACACGAGCCACCACACGCACTACGTCATCGGCTCGGGCGCGAACGACCCGCAGAAGTACGACCCGACCGCGTCGCGCGAGACGCTCGACCACTCCATCCCGTACATCTTCGCGGTCGCGCTGCAGGACGGCGGGTGGCACCACGTCGACTCGTATACGCCCGAGCGCGCGGCCCGCCCCGACACGATCGCCCTGTGGCGGCGGATCACGACGGCCGAGGATGCCGAGTGGACCCGGCGCTACCACTCGGAGGATCCGGCCGAGAAGGCCTTCGGCGGGCGCGTCGAGATCCGGATGGCCGACGGCTCGACGATCATCGACGAGATCGCCGTCGCCGACGCCCACCCGCTCGGGGCCCGGCCGTTCGCCCGCGAGGATTACATCCGCAAGTTCCGGATCCTCGCCGAGCCCGTGCTCGAACCGGCCGAGATCGAGCGCTTCCTCGACCTCGCCCAGCGCCTGCCCGAGCTCACGGCCGACGAGGTGCGCGAACTGAACATCGTCGCGCGCGAGGGAGTCATCGCGTCGGCACCGAACCCGCGGGGGCTGTTCTGATGCTGTATTCGCAGACCACGGCGGCCGACAAGCGCCGCGCGCTGCGGGAACGACTCGTGAGCGGTGAGACGCTGCGCTTCCCCGGAGCATTCAACCCGCTCTCGGCCCGGCTCATCGAGCAGCACGGCTTCGACGGCGTGTACGTCTCGGGCGCGGTCATCGCGGCAGACCTCGGGCTCCCCGACGTCGGTCTCACCACGCTCAGCGAGGTCGCCGGACGCGGACAGCAGATCGCGCGGATGACCGAGCTTCCGGCGATCATCGACGCCGACACGGGGTTCGGCGAGCCGATGAACGTCGCCCGTACGATTCAGACGCTCGAGGATGCCGGGCTCGCGGGATGCCACATCGAGGACCAGGTCAACCCCAAGCGATGCGGACATCTCGACGGGAAGAGCGTCGTCGACGAGAACACGGCGGTGGGCCGCATCCGGGCTGCCGTCGATGCCCGGCGCGACGCGAACTTCCTCATCATGGCGCGCACCGACGTGCGGGCGATCGAGGGGATGGATGCCGCTGTCGACCGCGCCCGCGCGCTCGTCGACGCCGGGGCCGACGCGATCTTCCCCGAGGCGATGCGCGACCTCGCGGAGTTCGAGGCGATGGCGTCGGCCGTCGACGTGCCGATCCTGGCGAATATGACCGAGTTCGGGAAGTCGGAGCTGTTCACGGTGGACCAGCTGCGCGACGCGGGCGTGCGGATCGTCATCTGGCCGGTCTCGCTGCTGCGCATCGCGATGGGTGCGGCGGGCCGCGCGCTCGACGAGCTCACGACGGCCGGGAACCTGACCGCGAAGCTCGGCGAGATGCAGCACCGCGCCGACCTGTACGACCTCGTCGACTACGAGGGCTACACGCGATTCGACTCGTCGGTCTTCGACTTCACCCTGTCCACTCGCCAGAATGAGTCGATCGACCGGGGCTGAGACCCGCAAATTCTGGCTACTCGACGGAGAGGGAACAGAACATGACCGAGCAAGACATCCGCAAGGGGCTCGTGGGGGTCGTCGCCGATGTGACGGCGATCTCGAAGGTGAATCCGGAGACGAACTCGCTGCTCTACCGGGGGTACCCGGTGCAGGAGCTCGCGGCGACCCAGCCGGTCGATGCCGTGGCGCATCTGCTGTGGCACGGCGAGCTGCCGACCGGCGACCAGCTCGCCGAGCAGCGCCGACGGGCTCGGCCGCACCGTGCGCTGCCGCCGGAGCTGCGTGAGGCGATCGACCGGATGCCGGTGGACGCGCACCCGATGGACGAGGTGCGGACCGCCGTGAGCGTTCTCGGCGCTCTCGACACCGCCGGCGCGGCATCCGTTCTCGAGGCGGTGGGGACGCCCGAGCGCAACCGCGAGCGAAGCCTGCGCCTGTTCGCGGTGCTGCCCGCGGTCGTCGCCTACGGGCAGCGTCGCCGTCGGGGGCTCGAGATCGTCGAGCCGCGCGACGACCTCGACGACGCGGCGAACTTCCTGTGGATGACCTTCGGTGAGGAGCCCGATCCGGTCGTGGTCGACGCGTTCAACCGGTCGCTGATCCTCTATGCCGAGCACTCGTTCAACGCCTCGACCTTCACGGCGCGGGTCATCGCGTCGACGCTCAGCGACCTGTACTCCGCGGTGGTGGGCGCGATCGGGGCGCTGAAGGGGCCGCTGCACGGCGGCGCCAACGAGGCCGTGATGCACGTCTTCGACGAGATCGGGGATGCCGCCGCCGTCGAGGCCTGGCTCGACCGGGCGCTCGCCGAGAAGCGCAAGATCATGGGGTTCGGTCACCGCGTCTACAAGCGCGGCGATTCGCGGGTGCCGACGATGAAAGCGGCGCTGGACGCGCTGGTCGCCCACTACGATCGCCCGGATGTCGCGGAGCTCTACGACGCCCTCGAGCGCGAGTTCACCGGCCGCAAGGGCATCTACCCGAACCTCGACTACCCGTCGGGGCCGGCGTACAACCTCATGGGGTTCGACACCGTCACCTTCACGCCGCTGTTCGTCGCGGCCCGGGTGGTCGGCTGGACGGCGCACATCATGGAGCAGTACGCCGCCAACGCGCTCATCCGCCCGCTGTCGGCGTACGACGGCCCCGCCGAGCGGCACGTCGACGGATACGTCGCGGACGAGGCCGAGGTCGAGGCAGCAGAGCGCCCCGAGGAAGCCGCCGGCTGACGACTTCCTCGGGGCTGGCCCGGGCGGACTCGGACGGGTCAGGCGGCTCGGCGGCGACGCGCGGCGACCAGCAGGCCACCGAGCGCGAGGGCAAGGACGCCCGCCACCGCGAACCCGATCGGGGCGGTCCCGCCGGTGACGGCGATCGTGCCCGCAGGCGCGGCGGCCGTCACCGTCACGCCGACCTCGATCGGTGCGAGCGAGCCCGACGTCACGACGAGGCGGTGCGCGCCGACCTCGAAGTCCCGCGGGATCGCGATCGAGAACGCCGTGCGGCCGGAGGCGTCGGCTGCGGGGATGCCGCTGACGACGATCGGCTCGCTGAACAGCGTCGCGGCGACCCGCTGCCCCGGCTCGAGGCCCGTCACCGTCACTGCGAGCGTGCCGCCCTGCGCGACGGTGCCGCTGCCGAGCTCGACGGTCGCCCACGGCTGTGCGGGCTCGGCGGGCTCGGTGGGCTCGCCGGGCTCGCCCGGTTCGCCGCCGGGGGCACCGGGACCGGGGAAGCCGGGCTGCTCGATCGGCGGCTGCTCGCCGGCGACGTAGGCACGGTTCGCCGGCGCCGGTGAGACCGGGCCCACGGCGGCGAAGAACTCCACGGTCGCCTGCAGGTCGACCTGGCCCGAATCCGCCGTGCCGGTGCCCGTCGCGAAGGTGCCGAAGTTGTCGCCGCCGCCCGCGAGGAACGAGTTGGTGACGACGCGGATCTTCGTGGTGGTGTCGTCGAGCGCGAGCTGCTCACCGTTCAGCTGCATCGAGCGAATGTGCAAGCCACGCGTCGCCTCGGGGTCGTATTCGAACGTGAAGCCCTTCGACACGCCCATCGCGAGCTTGGGGCGCGACGCTCCTGCCGGCTGCCACTGCTCCTCGAGCACCTGCTTGATCTGTGCCGGGGTGAGCTCGAGCGTGACCAGGGTGTTCGCGAACGGCTGGACGTTGGCGACCTCGCGGTATGACACAGCGCCGTTGTCGTCGCCGAACATCAGGTCGGCGCGCAGGCCGCCCGGGTTCATGAACGCCACCTCGGCGTCGCGCCCGCCGTAGGCGGGGTTCTGCGACGTGGCCCACAGGTAGACGTCGGCGACGGTGTTGCCGAGCGTCGAGTGCACGCCGCGGTCCTCCGAGCCCGACGCGGTCTTGCCGCGCAGGATGTCGGCGGTGATCGAGCCGACCTGCACGCGGCCCTTCTCGTCCGCGATGCGCACCGCGTTCGCGACGACCTGGGCCGTCTCGGTGTCGGGGTAGGCGATGTACTGGCCGACGGTCGTGTCGTACAGCGACACGGTACCGGGGGTGATCGACGCGAGGTCGCCGGCATCCGTGAGCTCGATGTCGAGCGAGCCCAGCGTCGTGCCGTACTGGTGAGCCTGGATCACCGGGCGGCCGCCGATCTCGCACGCGTACCTCTGGTGCGTGTGAGCGGAGACGATCGCGTCGATGTCGTCGGACGCGCCGCGGACGAGGTCGCCGAAGTCGCCGGTCTCGGTCGCGATCGCGGCGCAGTCCGAGCCGGCGGATCCCTCGTGAGCGAGGAGAACCACGACATCGGCGCCGTCGTCGACCGCCGCGGACGCGGCATCGTTGGCCGATGCGACCTGGTCGCGGAACTCGATGCCCGCGATGCCCTGCGGGCTCACCATGCCCGCGGTCTGCTCGGTCACGGTGCCGACGAAGGCGACCTTCGTGCCGTCGACCTCCCTGATCGTGTAGGACTTGAGGGCGTGCTCATCGGTGCCCTTCACGAAGACGTTCGCGCCGAGTGCGAGGTCGCTGAACGCGTCGGCATCCGCGTCGCCCTCGTAGCGGGGGATGACGCGGTCGGTGAGGTCGGCGAACCCGCGGTCGAACTCGTGATTGCCCACCGCGCTCGCGTCGAGTCCCGCGGTGCGCAGGGCGTCGATCGTCGGGCTATCGGCGTCGATGAACGATTCGAACGCCGATGCGCCGATGTTGTCGCCCGCCGAGACGAACAGCGTGTTCGGGTTCTGCCGACGGAACGACTCCACGGCCCCCGCCAGCACCGCGGCGCCCGCCACGCCGTTCGACTCCGGCACGAGACGGCCGTGGAAGTCGTTGATCGTCAGGATGCGGATGTCGGGCTGCGTCACCGGCGCGCCGCCGACGAGCTGCTCGATGCCGTAGACCGTCGTGCTGCCCGACACCTCGTTGCCGACGACGAGGAGAGCCTGTCCGGAGGGTGAGCGGTGCGCCGGGATGAACTGGATGCCCTCCGGGCCGAGGTCGCCCGCAGCCGGCGCGTCGGCGGCGGCGCTGAAGTCGCGGTTGTTGACGTACGTGACGTAGGCCGGTGCCTTCGGGTCCGTGATGTCGTAGACGATGACGCCGCCGACGCGCTCGAAGCCGATGAAGGCGTACGTGCGGCCGCCGACCGTGCCGATCGACAGGTTCTCGGGCTCGGGGCCCTTGTCGTCGCTGCGTCCCTCGAGGTTGGCCTCGGTGTGGTTCGAGTTGACGTACTCGGGCACGACGCGCGCGAGGATCTGCTCGAACTGGTCGCCGGAGTCGAACACCAGCGAGCCGTCGGTGCCCCAGATCGAGAACGAGCGCCCGCCGAAGGAGTACAGCTCGTCGTAGCAGCTGCCGTCCGCGCGCAGACCGTCCTCGATCGTGACGTTCAGACGTCCGAGGGCTGCATCGCCGAGCTGCGCCGCGAGGGGGGAATCGGCGCAGACGGCCGGGAGCCCCTTCTTGCCGAGGTCCTTCACACGGACGGCCTCCGCGTAGTCGCCCCACTCGCGGGCGTCACCCTCGTTGGCGGTGACGAGGTAGGTCGTGGCCTTGCCGCCCGCCGTGGCCGAGTACGACTGGATGCCGTCGGGCATGTAGACGCCCTTCAGGCCGGCGTAGGTGGCGATGTTGATCGCGCCGTCCTTGTCGCTCGCGTCGAGCCCGTTGCCGGTCGCGCCGTGATCCTTGAACCCGAGCGGGACGACCTTGGTGACCTCGGCCTTGGCGAGGTCGACGACGGCGATCGCGTTCGCCTCCTGGAGCGCCGCGTAAGCGGTCGTGCCGTCGACGGTGATGTACTCGGGCTCGAGGTTGCGGCTGACACGGTTGGCGTCGAGGGGCTTGTCTCCCTGGTCCGGTGCCGCGACGTCCGGTCCGAACACGCGCACGCCGGCCGGAAGCGTCTTCGAGCCGCCGGGCTCGAACGCGCCGAAGCTCGCGATGCGCACGGCCGCCTGCGCGGGAGCCGAGACGGTCTTGGGAAGCGCGACGACACCGACGGATCCTTCCGGGTCGACCGAGAAGTCGTCGGCGGGCTCGCCCTCGTTCGCGACGACCGCGTACGCGCCGTCCTTCGAGATCGTGACCATATCGGGCAGGGCGCCGACGGTGACCGAGCCGAGGCGAGCGGATGCCGCGTCGCCGGCGTTCGCGTCGAAGAACACCAGCGTTCCGTTCGCGGTCTTGTCCTCGGCCTCGAAGGCCACGACGCCGAGACCGTCGTCGCGGATCGCGAGGGAGTTCGCCGTGCCGGCATCGGCGATGGTGAACAGCTCGACCGGCGTGGTCGGGTCGTTGTTGTCGAGCACCGTCACCGAGCCGGCCTGCGCGTTGACGACGTAGAGGCGGTCGCGGTACGACTGCACGATCTCGGCGGCCGACTCGTCGAAGACGCCGGTCTCGTGCGTGCCGATCGGCGTCAGTGCGAGTGCGGCACCGGGAGCGGAGTCGGTGATCGGTTCGCTGACGATCGCGGCGGATGCCGTGGTGAGCGGCGTCAGCGCCAGCGTGCAGGTGAGTGCGGCCGTCGCGACGGCGGCGAGCGTGCGGGGAACCGTGCGGCTCCGGGCAGGCGAAGGCATAGGTGTCCTCTGGTCGGGTGAACGGGTGCAGGTCGTGAGTACTCTCCGCACGTGTCCGGCATGTGAATGCCCGGCAACCGATCGGAGACGCGCGGAGAGGCGCGTGGCACGATGAGGGGATGAGCGACTACACGACCATCGTCAGCGAGACGCGAGGGCGCGTCGGCTGGCTGACACTGAACCGACCGGAGGCGTTGAACGCCCTGAACTCGACGCTCGTCGCCGAACTCGCCGACGCGGCCATGGCGTTCGACCGCGACGAGGCGATCGGCGCGATCGTCGTGACCGGCTCGGAGCGGGCGTTCGCGGCCGGCGCGGACATCAAAGAGATGGCGGGCAAGAGCGCCCGCGACATGTCCATGGAGAATCCTTTCGCGGCGCTGGAGGACTTCGCGCGGGTGCGTACCCCCGTCGTCGCCGCGGTTGCCGGGTTCGCGCTCGGCGGCGGGTGCGAGCTGGCAATGATGTGCGACATCGTGCTGGCCGCCGACACCGCGGTGTTCGGGCAGCCCGAGATAGATCTCGGCGTCATCCCGGGCATCGGCGGGACGCAGCGGCTGACGCGCGCCGTCGGCTACTACAAGGCCGCGGAGCTCGTGCTGACCGGACGTCGGATGCCGGCGGAGGAGGCGGAGCGCGCCGGACTCGTATCTCGTGTGGTTCCGGCGGAAAAGCTGCTCGAGGAAGCCGGTGCGGTGGCCGATCGGATCGCGTCGCGCTCGCTTCCCGTCGCCTATGCCGCCAAGCAGGCGTTGCGCGCCTCGCAGGAGACGACTGCGGCCGAGGGCCTCCGCCTCGAGCGCACGCTCTTCGCGTCGTTGTTCGCGCTCGAGGACCAGAAGGAAGGCATGGCCGCCTTCGCCGAGAAGCGCAGCCCCGAGTTCCGACACCGCTGACCTTCTGCGGTGATGCTCGAACGCGGGTCCGCCGCGCGCCGACGGGCGACGCTGGTCGCCGTCCTCGGCGTGGCCCTGGTGCTCGCGGCCGCGGGAGCCGTCGCGTCGGCGCGCTGGATGCTGAGTCTCGATGCGATGCGCGGGTTCGTCGAACGCTACCCGGGCGCATACCCCCTGCCGGAGGGGGCGCCGGTCGGGATTCCGCCGTGGCTCGCCTGGCAGCACTTCTTCAACGCCTTCCTGATGGTGCTGATCATCCGCACGGGTCTGCAGGCGCGGGAGGAGAAGCGTCCGAGGGTGTTCTGGTCGCCGCGGGGCAGGCCGAAGCGCCGGACGAGCCTCACGATCTGGTTCCACCAGGCGCTCGATGTGCTCTGGATGGGCAATGGCGTCGTGTTCGTGATCCTGCTCTTCGCGACCGGACAGTGGATGCGCATCGTGCCGACGAGCTGGGAGGTCGTGCCGAACGCGGTGTCGGCGGCGTTGCAATACGTGTCGCTCGATTGGCCGACGGAGAACGGCTGGGTCAACTACAACAGCCTGCAGCAGCTCGCCTACGCCACGACGGTGTTCGTCGCTGCTCCGCTCGCGGTCGCCACCGGTGCGCGCCTCAGCACCGTCTGGCCGCGTGGTGACGGGAGGCTCAACCGTCTGTATCCGATCGAGTGGGCGCGACGCCTGCACGTGCTGGTGATGCTCTTCTTCGTCGTCTTCATCGTGACCCATGTCGCTCTCGTCCTGGCCACGGGAGCGCTTCGCAACCTCAATCACATGTATGCCGCGCAAGGGTCGGCCGACCCGGCGGCGTACGCCGACAACTGGACCGGGTTCTGGCTCTTCGTGCTGTCGCTCGGCGTCATCGTCGGCGCGTGTGTCGCCGCTCGCCCCGCTGTCCTCGTACCGATCGCACGATTGTTCGGCACGACCATCACCCGTTGACGCGCGCCTGCGGGTCGGAGATCACGCCCGCGTCATCACGCGATGTCAGAAAGGTGGTGGTTCATCCGGTGGCGGGTTTGCGGTGTCGCTGGTGAAGCACACCGCGGGTATGGGTACGTCTTCGCGGTAGACCCGTCCGAGGGGTGAGGTCCATTCGAGGACCCCGCCGCCGAGCTGCCGGACTTCCCACTTGATGAATTGCTTCATGGAGTGGTGTCGTTGGCAGAGGTGGGCGAGGTTGGAGATGTGGGTGTGCCCGCCGAGGGCGTGATCGACGGTGTGGTCGATTTCGCAGCGGATCGCGGCCCGGCGGCATCCGGGGAACCGGCAGTGCTGATCCCGGGCCATCAGGAGTTTCTTCATCGATGCGGTGGGCCGGTACGTGTGGATCTCGACCGGCGTCCGGGTGACCGGGTCGATGAAGAGTCGGTCCCACTCCGATACCTGTCCCGCGAGCTGTCGTGCCGTGTCGGCGTCGATCAGCGCGCCCCCGACGGCTTCGGCGGGGTTCTCGTCCCGCCCCATCAGGGTCTCCGCGGTGACGGCGACTTGCACGCGTGCCCGGATCGCGCCGAGCCCACCGGGCCGGTCGGTCCCGTAGGTCGGGTCGACCACGGGTGCCCCGCCGAGCACCAGGTCGCCCAGAATGTCTGCGCGCAGCTGATCCATGGTCCGCGTATCAGCGGCAGCCTCTCCAGCGGCGCCTGCGCCTGCGGCATCCTCACCCGAGCTGACTGCACCCATCCCGGCGCCAGCCATCCCGGCGGCATCCTCCCCGGCGGCGTCCGCGCCAGCATCCGCGCCCCCGTCCGCTCCGGCACTCTCCACCCGGGCGTCCTTCACCGACTGTCCCATCTGCGTGAGCCGGTCGAGCATCCCCGCCGCGATCACCGTGGGCAGACTGGCGACGAGGTTCGACATCCCATCGGACCCGTGGAACACCCGCACGCACCGTTCCGCGACCGCGGTCTTATGCCGCTCGGTGAACGTCTGCGGGTGCAACCTGGCCGCCAGGGCCTCCAGCGCACCGCGCACCCGGGAGGGCACATCCCGCTCACACACCCCGATCGCGGCTTCCGCGTACTCTGACCGCACCTCGACCGGCACCCCCGCGCCGACCCGCACGACCACATCGACATGTCCGCGTTCGATCCGCCGTGAGACCCACGCCTCGAACACCGCGGGATAGTCGTCGATGACGGTCATCGCATGGTCGATCTCACCCTGCAACCGCCGGTCGGTGAGCCGCGCCATCCCCGCCGCCTCGGCCGCGACCGACCGCAGCTCCATGTCCGACGCCATCCCCCGCACCCCATCACGGCGCGCCTCGTGCAGCGCGGCGCGACCCAGATCGGCCAGCGCCCGGGTGCGGGCGAGGTCGGCGGCGTGGGAGAGGTCGAGAGCCTCGGCGTATCGCGAGAAAGCGAGCGCCTGCGACGGCGCGAGCGTTCCGCGTCCCACCTCGCCACCTGCGCCATTCGCCGTCATGTTCCCATCATGACAGTGGGGTACGACATCGAAATCGAACAAAAGTGCGAGTTGTGGGTAACTCACGACCTAGCCCAGCGGGGGAGAAGAGGCGCCAACCACCGAGGCCGAATAGCCAGTCGAGGCCAGTCAGCTCGCCGAAGCCTCGCGACCTAGCCGAGCGGGGCGAACTCCTACTCAGCGGACGAAACGGACCTCGGTCAGCGTTTCGCCGAGGAACGGCTCGGTGTGCGTCTGCCCGTCGAGCGTGAAGCCGTTGCGCTCGTAGAAGCGGTGCGCGCGGGGGTTGTCCTCCGCGACCCACAGGTAGACGCCCTCGTCCTTCTCGACGGCGGCGTCGAAGAGGCGCTGGCCGATGCCGGTGCCGTGCCACGCGTCGAGGAGGTAGATGAAGTAGAGCTCGCGCATCCGAGGGGCGTCGCGATCGCGAGCCGGGCCCGACCCCACGAAACCGACGATCTCGCCGCGGACGAGCGCGGCGTGCATCCGGAAGTCCTCTCCCTGTGCGGCCCAGTGTGTCCACAGCTCGGCGAGACGTCGCGGCGACACGCTCTGGAGCGCGGCGGTGCTGATGAGGTGGTCGTACGTCTCGTGCCAGCAGGTGGCGTGCACGCGCCCGAGGGCTTCGGCGTCGACATCCCGCACCGGACGGACGACGATGTCGGTCTGCAGTTCGGCTTCCATGGCCAGACTCTACGCGCGGCCGGCGGTGGCGTGAAATCGAGGAAAGGGGGTTGCGGACGGGGTCATCGGGCCCCGGCCCCGGCCCCGTCGCCGACCGCAGCCGCGGCCTCGTCGCTCGCCGCTGCCTCGATCGACACCAGGTTGACCTCTCCCGGCGTCCACCCGGCAGCGATCAGGCGGTCGTGGAGCGCCTCCTCGACGGCAGCCTGGTCGTCGTCGATGCGCACGCGCGTTCCCGTCCGCGTCGCGTCGACGACCGCATCCGGATCGAGCGTCCGTGCCGCGGCGATCAAGTCGTCTTTCATCCGATCCGCGCGGGCGGGGCCGAGCGCGGCGCGCACGATGCCGAACGAGCCCAGGCCGACCGACCATGTCGGGCCGAGCTCGAGGTCGAGCCTCCCGGCGGCGCGCTCGCGCTGCGTGGCCAGCGCCGCGCTCCGGTCCGACAGGATCATCAGCAGCGCGATCCCGCTGAGGAGCACGAGCGCAGCGCCGGCGACAGTCGTGGGCACGACCGACAGAGCCGAGCGGTAGAGGGGCGAATCCCACCCGGTGGTGAGCCCGACGACGGCGCGGCACAGGGAGAAGACCCCGTACGCGGCCATGGTCACCGCGAGCAGCCGGGACCCGCGTCTCGCGGCGATGGCCGGCTGCATCGCCGCGGCGCTGGTCAGCCCGCAGGCGGCAGCCACGACCACGACCTTCACCGCGAGGGACGCCGGCATCCCGACCGTCGTGGACACGACTCCGACCGCGGCGGCGAGCGAAAGGGCGACCCCGGCACGGGCGAGAACCCCGCCGCTCAATGAGCCCAGCCCGGCGAAGACCAGACCGGGGGCCAGAACCATGGCGATGTCGCTGATGACAAGGGTCGCGGCGTCGCCGGTCTTCGTGTGCACGAGGTACAGCAGGCTGGCCGCCGTCGCCGACAGCGCGCCCACGATGCCGAAGCGCAGCAGTCCACCGCGGCGTCGCCAGCTCGGCCGCAGGGCGAGCACCCCGACGAGTCCGGCGATGGTCGCCAGACACGCGCAGACCAGTGCGACGCCTGCTGTCAGCACGGCCCCACCCCCTCGCGCGCCGGCCCGTGAAGCGCGCTCACTCGCAACCTACGCGCTTCGGGGACCGGGAGAAAAGCATCGCGGCCCAGAGGGTGCAAACCGGCCTGCTATGGTCGTGTCCCGACACGGGGTGCCCGCGACCGCGAGCTGAGATCAGACCCGTCGAACCTGCTCCAGTGCAATGCTGGCGAAGGGATGTCGAAATGCGCGATGTCGTGCCCACCGTCCGAGGACCGGAAGCGGCGCTCCGAGCGCTGCGGGATGCCGTTCCGCTCACCCACTGCGTGACCAACGCCGTCGTCACCGGGTTCACCGCGAATGCGCTGCTCGCGCTCGGGGCGAGTCCTGCCATGGTCGACATCGCCGGTGAAGCGGGGATCTTCGCCGGAATCGCCGACGGCGTGCTGATCAACCTCGGCACCCCGAATCCCCAGCAGCAGGCCAGCGCCCGTGAGATCGTGGCGGCGACGCGGCGCTGGGTGCTGGACCCTGTCGCGGTCGGGATGCTGCCGATCCGCACCGCTCTCGCGGCGGAGCTCGTCGCCGCTCGACCCGCGATCATCCGGGGCAATGCCTCCGAGGTCGCGGCGGTCGCCGGCGGCGGTTCCGGCGGGCGCGGCGTCGACAGCGTCGACGACCCGGACTCGGTGCACGCGGCGGCTGCCGACCTCGCGCGCCGGACCGGGACGGTGGTCGCGGTGTCGGGAGAGGTCGATCTCATCACCGACGGCGAGCGGGTCGCGCGGGTGCGCGGGGGAGATCCCCTGCTGACCCGGGTCACCGGCGGGGGCTGTTCGCTGGGCGCGACGATGGCGGCCTTCCTCGGCGTCGTCGAGCCGTTCTCGGCGGCGATCGCCGCGTCGGTCGTGCACAAGCACGCGGCCGAGGCCGCGGCATCCGTCTCGTCCGGCCCCGGTTCGTTCGCCGTCGCGTTCCTCGACGCGCTTGCGGCGCTGAGCCCCGAGGACCTCGACGGGTCCCGGGTCGAGGCTCACCTCGCGAGCGCGGAGGCGACGCGGTGACCCGCCGGGTCGACCTCGCTCTGCACCTCGTCACCGATGACCGGCTCGATGCCGACGCGCTGCCGTCGATCGTCGACGCCGCGATCGACGGGGGCGTGACCGTCGTGCAGCTGCGCGACAAGAGAGTGAGCGCGGCGGAGCTCGTCCGCCGCGCTCGGGTGCTGTCGGAGGTGATCGCCGGACGGGTCCCCCTGCTCATCGACGACCGGGTCGACGTCGCCCTCGCCGCCATCGATGCGGGTGCCCGCGTGGACGGCGTGCATCTCGGTCAGAACGACATCCCACCCACGACCGCGCGCAGGCTGCTCGGGACGGGCGCCGTCATCGGGTGGACGGCGAACACGGCGGCGCATCTGCAAGCCGCCCACGCGATGCCGCACGGAACCCTCGATTATCTCGGTGTCGGTGTGATCCGGCCGACCTCCACGAAGGCCGATCACCCGCCGGCCCTCGGCATCGACGGATTCGCCGAACGCGCCGCGGCCACGCCGCTCGCGTGCGTCGCGATCGGCGGCGTCGTCGCCGAGGACGTCGTTCCGCTTCGCCGCGCGGGCGCGGCCGGGGTAGCCGTCGTGTCGGCGATCTGTGGCGCCGCAGATCCCGCCGCCGCGGCCCGTGCCTTCGCCCGCGGGGGCGACCGGTGACCGCGGGGGTACCGGCGCCCCGGGTGCCGCGGGTGCTGAGCATCGCCGGCACCGACCCCTCGGGCGGCGCCGGCATCCAGGCCGACCTGAAGTCGATCGCCGCGATGGGTGGCTACGGGATGGCCGTCGTGACGGCGCTCGTGGCGCAGAACACCCGCGGCGTGCGGGCGGTGCACGTGCCTCCGGCTGAGTTCCTGCGCGCGCAGCTCGACGCCGTGGGCGACGACGTCGAGATCGACGCGATCAAGGTCGGGATGCTGCACTCCGTGCCGCTCATCGCGGTCGTCGACGACTGGCTCGCTCGCCGCGGCCACGACCTCGTCGTGCTGGACCCCGTCATGGTCGCCACGAGCGGCGATCGCCTGCTCGACCCCGCCGCGGAGGCTGCGATCCGCGACCTCTGCCGGCGCGCCGCCCTCGTGACGCCCAACCTCCCCGAGCTGGCCGTCCTGACGGAGGAGCCGGTCGCGCGGTCGTGGCGGGATGCGCTCGCGCAGGCGTTGCGCTTCGCCCGCGCCTCGGGCTCGATCGTGCTGGTCAAGGGCGGGCATCTCGCCGGCGAGGACTGCCCCGACGCGATCGTGACGCCGGACGGCGTCGCCGCAGAGGTGGCCCGGCGGCGCATCGCCTCGACCAACACGCACGGCACCGGATGCTCGCTGTCGTCGGCGATGGCGACCCTCGGCGCGAGCGGCGTCGACTGGACCGACGCCCTCCCGCGCGCCACGGCGTGGCTGGCCGGTGCGATCGCGGCCGGCGCGGCGCTCGGCGTCGGTCGCGGCAACGGGCCCGTCGACCACCTGCACGAACTGCGCCCGCACCTCCCGTCGCCGGTGTCGCCTGTCTCGTCGTTGTCGTGGACAGCGCGCGTATGGGCCGAGGCGGCTCCGCTGCGCGCAGCCGTCGACGCGTGCGGCTTCGTCGACGGGCTGCGCACGGGGTCGCTCGATGAGCCCGTGTTCGCCTGGTACCTCGAACAGGACGCGCTGTACCTCTCGGAGTACGCCCGCGTGCTCGCCCGCGCCAGCGCTCTCGCGCCGCGGAGCGATGAACAGGTGTTCTGGGCGGAAGCCGCCGCCTCGGCGATCGCAGTCGAGTCGGAGCTGCATCGCTCGCGCGTCGACGCAGATACCGCGGAACCGGCGCCCACGACGCTCGCGTATACCGATCACCTGCATGCGGCGTCGGCCCGCGGCTCGTACGGCGAACTGGTCGCCGCCCTCCTGCCGTGCTTCTGGCTCTACTCCGATGTGGGCGAGCGGTTCGCAGCGGCATCCCACGCGCGGCATCCGTATCGGGATTGGCTCTCGACCTATGCCGACCCCGCGTTCGCCGCGTCGACCCGTGCCGCGATCGAGATCGCCGACCGGGCCGCCGCAGGCGCATCGGCGTTCGAGCGCGAGCGGATGAGCGTCGCGTTCGAACGATCGATGCGCCACGAGCTCGCCTTCTTCGAGGCCCCCGTCGCAGCGCTGGTCGGCGCAGCACGGGCGGGAGGGGCTGTGCGCGGGGCCTAGTCTGTGCTCATGCCGAAGGGAAGAGCCGGCCGAGCCACCATGAAGGATGTGGCGGCGCTCGCCGGAGTCTCGGCGAAGACGGTCTCCAACGTGCTGACGGGCACCGCGGTCGTCCGTCCCGAGACGCAGCAGCGCGTGGAGTCGGCCATGCGCGAGCTCGACTTCGTGCCCAACCTCAGCGCCCGCGGGCTGCGGAACGGCCGCTCCGGTGTCATCGCCATCGCGCTGCCGGACCTCGCGACGGCGTACTCCGCCGAGATGCTGCATCACCTCGTCGATGCGGCGCATCAGCGCGGCTATGCGGTGCAGATCGAGGAGACGGCGCTCGAGCCCGAGCGCGAGCGAGACCTCGTCTCACGGGCGCGACAGCACCTCGTCGACGGTGTCGTCCTGAATCCGATCCGCATCGAGGACAGCGTGGTCGACCGTGATGAGCGGCTGCCGCCCGTCGTGCTGATCGGAGAGGTCGAGCAGCACGTCACCGACCGGGTTCTCGTCGACAGTCGCGCCGGGGCGCGCGACGCCGTCGCGCACCTGGTGTCCCGCGGCGCGCGACGCATCGCCGCGATCGGCGGCGATGAGCAGGCCGGCCTCGCGACGGCGACGAGCCGCCTGCGCCTCGCCGGGGTACGCGACGCGCTCGACGAAGCGGGTCTCGCGCACGATCGTCGCCGAGAGATCAACGCCCTGCCGTGGAACATGGAGGCGGGCGCGATCGGCGTCCGGACGCTGCTGGAGCGCGGGGTCGACGTCGACGCTGTCCTCTGCTTCACCGACTCGATCGCGGTGGGTGCGCTGCACGAGCTGGCGCGTGCGGGCATCCGGGTGCCGGACGATGTGCTCGTGTGCGGCTTCGACGACATCGAGCAGTCGCGCTACACCACGCCCGAGCTGACGACCGTGTCGTTCGACCGGGTCGAGTTCGCGCGCGCGACCATGGCGCTTCTGGAGGAGCGCATCGCGGCGCGCGACATCCCGGTCCGCGCCGTCGCGATCGCGCATCGCGTCGTCGCCCGCGCCAGCACGGATGGCGCGCCCCGCGGCATCTCCGCGCGACGGTGACGCACCGATGGCGTCGCGGAACGCCATCGGTGGCGGCATCCGGATTTTCCTTGCGCATTGATTACATCGATGTAAAAGTATGAGGGTCCCTGGTTGTCACGATGTCGTGCCGTCACAAAGGAGTGACCGATGGCCCCACCCATAGAACTCAGCAGACGGCGGTTCCTCACGGGAGCCGCAGCCCTCGCCGGAACCGCCTTCCTCGCCTCGTGCGCCGGTCTCCCCGGCGGTACGGGCGCCCGCACCCTCCAGTTCTGGCACCTGCTCTCCGGTGCCGACGGCGTGACGATGTCCGGGCTCATCGACGGCGTAAACGCCGCGCAGTCCGACTACCGCGTGCGCCCGACCGTGCTCGCCTGGGGCGAGCCGTACTACACGAAGCTCGCGATGGCGGCCGCGGGCGGGCGGGCGCCCGACGTCTCGGTCATGCACGCCTCGCGCGTCGTCGGCTATGCGCCGGGCGGGCTGCTCGACACGTGGGACACCGCACGCCTGGCCGACCTCGGCGTCGACGCGAGCACCTTCACCGACGCGATCTGGCGCAAGGGCTTCATCGGCGACGACCTCTACAGCGTCGCGCTCGACGCGCACCCGTTCATCCTGATGTACAACACCGACATCTGCGCCGAGGCGGGTGTGCTCGACAGCGACGGCAAGCTGCCGCCGATCACCTCGCCCGACGACTTCCTCGAGCTCGGACGGGCGGTGGCCGCGGTCTCGGAGTCGCACGGGCTGTCGTTCGGCTACCTCGGCGACGGCGCGCAGATGTGGCGCCTCTTCTACACGCTCTACACGCAGCACGGGCTCGAGATCGAGCTTCCCGAGGGCGGCAGGGCGCAGATCGACGAGGATGCCGCGGTCGCGGCGCTCAGCTTCATGCAGCAGCTCCTCGACGACGAGATCGCCTCGCGCAGCGCCGACTACCAGAGCGCGATCGCGGAGTTCGCCACCGGCCGCAGCGGACTGTTCCTCACCGGCGTCTGGGAACTGCGCTCGATGCAGCAGCAGAACCTGCCGATCGACGCCGCGATCATCCCGGCCGTGTTCGGCACCCCGTCGGTCTACGCCGACTCGCACTCGTTCACGCTGCCGCACCAGAGCGCACCCGACGAGGAGACCCGCGACCTCGTCTACCGTTTCGTCGCCGACATCCTGAAGGGCTCGTTCGACTGGGCAGGGGCAGGACACATCCCCGCCTACCTCCCGGTCACGCAGTCGGCCGCCTATGCCGACCTGCTGCCGCAGGCGCACTACGCCGAGGCCGCCGAGCTCGTCCGGTACGACCCGCCGGCGTGGTTCACCGGCTCGGGCTCGCGCTTCCAGGCCGACTTCGGCGCCGCCGTGCAGAACGTCCTGCTCCAGGGCGCCGACCCGGCTCAGGCGATCGCCCGCTTCCGCGCGGGTGTCGACCTGCGCCTGCAGACGCCGAACCCCGCCGCACCGGAAGGAGCCCGCGCATGACCCTCGACACCGGATCCGGCCGCGCCGGTCTCGCCGACACGGCCGCGACGCGGACGATCGTCACCGGCGACCGCACGCGGCGGCACCGTCACGTCGGCGACCGCGGAGAGCAGCGCATCGCCTGGACCTTCCTCGCGCCCTTCCTCGCCGCCTTCCTCCTCTTCCTCGTGTGGCCGCTGCTGCACGGGCTCTATCTGAGCTTCACCGACCAGTCGCTGACGGGCGCCGGCGGATCGTTCATCGGCATCGCGAACTACGTCGAAGCGCTCGGCGACCCCGTCATGTGGCGCTCGCTCGGCAACACCGCCTGGTTCACGGTTCTGTCGACCGTGCCGCTCGTCGTCCTCGCCCTGGTCATGGCGCTGCTCGTGCAGCGCGGCCTGCCCGGGCAGTGGCTCTGGCGGCTGTCGTTCTTCATGCCGTACCTGCTCGCCTCCACGGTCATCTCGCAGATCTGGGTGTGGATCTTCAACCCGCAGATCGGCGCGGCCAACGGCATCCTCGAGGCGTTCGGGCTCGAGCCGATCGCCTGGCTGCAGAATCCCGACACCAACATGCTCGCGATCGTCGTCGCGACGGTGTGGTGGACGATCGGCTTCAACTTCCTGCTCTACCTCGCGGCCCTCCAGAACATCCCCGAGACCCAGTACGAAGCCGCATCCATCGACGGCGCGGGGGAGTGGCGCAAGCTCTTCTCGATCACGATCCCGCAGCTCGGGCAGGTCACCGTGCTCATCGTCATCCTGCAGGTGCTGGCTTCGCTGAAGCTGTTCGACCAGGCGTACCAGATGCTCGGAGGCATCGCGAGCGAGACGACCCGCTCGATCGTGCAGTACATCTACGAGTCCGGGTTCGTCGGGTACCGCTTCGGCTACTCGGCGGCGATCTCGTACGTCTTCTTCGCCGTGATCGTCCTGATCGGCGTCATCCAGGCCCTCGCCACCCGTCGCCGGAAGGAGCACTCATGAGCGCCGTCACCGCCAGCTCCACGGCCACGCGCGCCGTCGTCGCCCCGGGGGTCGCCCCCGATCCGCGAAGCCGCAAGCCCGGCCAGCGCCGGTTCAGCGCGATCAACGTCGTCGCCTTCATCGCCCTCGCCCTCATGGCGATCGGCTGGCTGCTGCCGTTCCTGTGGGCGGTCGCGACCGCCTTCAAGACCGAGACGGATGCCGCATCGGGCGCCGGCGGATGGGTGGGCGAGAGCGGGCCCACGACCGAGGCGTTCACCTCGATCCTCTCGCAGGGCAACGTCTGGGTCTGGGCCGGCAACAGCCTCTGGACCTCCGCCGTGATCACCCTCCTCACCGTCGCGATCTCGGCCGTGGCCGCCTATGCGTTCTCGCGGCTGGAGTTCCGCGGCAAGAAGTTCCTCTACGGCGCGGTGATCGCCTCGATCGTCATCCCGCCGCAGGTGCTGATCATCCCGCTCTTCTACGAGATGCTCGCCTTCAACCTCGTCGACACCCCGTGGGGCCTGATCCTGCCGCAGGTCGTCGCGCCGGCGATGGTGTTCATCCTCAAGAAGTTCTTCGACCAGGTGCCGATCGAGCTCGAGGATGCCGCGCGGGTCGACGGCGCCGGACGCTTCCGGGTGTTCTGGTCGATCGTGCTGCCGCTGTCGCGGCCGATCCTCGGCGCCGTCGCGATCTTCGTGTTCATCGGCGCGTGGAACAACTTCCTCTGGCCGTTCCTCATCATCAACGACACGACCCTCATGACCCTGCCGGTCGGACTCCAGACCGTCATCAGCGCTTACGGCGTGCAGTACGCGCAGGTCATGGCCCAGGCCGTCCTCGCCTCGGTGCCGCTGATCATCGTCTTCCTGGTGTTCCAGAAGCAGATCGTCCGCGGCGTCGCCACGACCGGTTTCGGCGGTCAGTGACCGGCGTCGCCCGGCACGCGTCGTCCGCATCCCCTCACCCCGAAAGAACAGGAGCATCATGCCCCGCGCCCGCATCGTCCTCGATCGCGACTTCACCGTGGCCGACGTGCCGCGCCGCCTCTTCGGCTCGTTCGTCGAGCACATGGGCCGTTGCGTCTACACCGGCATCTACGAGCCCGGTCACCCGCAGGCCGACGAACGCGGCTTCCGGCGCGACGTCCTCTCGCTCGTGAAGGAGCTGGGCGCCACCGTGATCCGCTATCCCGGCGGCAACTTCGTCTCGGGCTACAACTGGGAGGACGGCGTCGGTCCCGTGGCCGAGCGTCCGCACCGGCTCGACGGAGCATGGCACACCGTCGAGACCAACGCGTTCGGACTCCACGAGTTCGTCGACTGGGCGCGCGAGGCCGAGGTCGAGGTCATGGAGGCGGTCAACCTCGGCACGCGCGGTGTCGACGAGGCCCGCGCGCTCGTCGAGTACGCCAACCACGCCGGCGGCACGTACTGGTCCGACCTGCGTCGCCGCAACGGCGCAGCCGCTCCGTTCGACATCCGGCTCTGGTGCCTGGGCAACGAGCTCGACGGCCCGTGGCAGATCGGTCACAAGACCGCGCACGAGTACGGCCGGCTCGCACAGGAGACGGCGAAGGCGATGCGCCTGGTCGACCCCGACATCGAGCTCGTCGCGGTGGGGTCGTCGAACCGGCAGATGCCGACCTTCGGCTCGTGGGAGCACACGGTCCTCACGCACGCGTACGACGAGGTCGACTACATCTCGATGCACGCCTACTACCAAGAGGACGGCGGGGATGCGGCATCCTTCCTCGCCGAGGCCGTCGACATGGACGCCTTCATCGACGGCGTCGTCTCGACGATCGACGCGGTCAAGGCTGCGGGCAAGCACCGCAAGCAGGTCGACATCTCGTTCGACGAGTGGAACGTCTGGTACCAGCGTGGCCTCGACACCGAGGACCAGCCGCACATCGTCTCGGCGTCGAAGGAGTGGCGCGCCCACCCGCGCCTCATCGAGGACACCTACAACGTCACCGACGCCGTCGTGGTCGGGACGTTCCTGCACAGCCTGCTGCGCCACGGCGACCGCGTGCGCATCGCCAACCAGGCGCAGCTGGTCAACGTGATCGCCCCGATCCGTTCCGAGGAGGGCGGAGCGGCCTGGCGGCAGTCGATCTTCTGGCCGTTCGCCCGCATGTCGCAGCTCGCCCAGGGGCGGGTCCTCCGGCTCGCGGTCGACTCCGACCAGACGCCGACGACGAAGTTCGGCGATGTGGATGTCGTCGACGCGGCCGCCACGTGGGACGAGGCGACCGGCCGCGTCGCCCTGTTCGTCGCGAACCGCTCGCTCGACTCCGAGACCGAGGTGTCGCTCGAGCTGCGCGGGCTCGGGGCCTCGGGCGTCGTGTCGGCCGAGGTGCTGACGGTTCCCGAGGGCGGCGACCGGCGGTCGGCCAACACGGAGCACGACCAGGATTCCGTCGGCCTCGTGCCTCTGCGCGGCGTCGGTCTCGACGAGGGCACGCTGCGAGCGACCCTGCCCCCGCTGTCGTGGGCGGTGATCGTGCTCGACACCGCGCGCGCCTGACCCGCGCGTCGCGCGTACGTCGGAGAATCGCGCGTACCTCGGACCGATCCCGCGAGATCCTCCGATGTTCGCGCGATTCTCCGTTCTTGCGCGCGGGTCGGCGGGGCCGGGGTTGTGGAAGGGGCACAACGGATGCGGGTGGGGGCATGGGGCATCCGATAGCGTCGGCCCTCGTGAACGTGTGGCTCCGGACCCTGCTGACGATCTGGCGAGCGAAGCGACAGCTGCGCAGGAACGGCCCGCGGCCGCTCATGGCGGTCGGCCGGGTGAAGCTGCGAACGCTGCCGACCGACATCGACCTGCTCGGGCACATGAACAACGGGCGCTACGCCTCGCTGTTCGACCTCGGCCGGTTCGACCTGCTGGTGCGCAACGGCATTTGGGACACGTTCCAGGAGAAGGGCTGGTACGGCGTCGTCGCGAGCAGCACGATCACCTTCCGGAAGTCGCTGAACCTCTGGCAGCGCTTCACGATCGAGACGCGCCTGCACGGGCACGACGACAAGTCGGTGTACATGGTGCACCGCGCGGTCGTCCGCGGCGAGGTGTACGCCGAGATGGTCGTGCGGTCGCGGTTCCTCCGCCGCACGGGTGGCATCGTGCCGCTCGACGAGCTGTTCGACGTTCTCGGCCGACGCGACGACCTGCCCCCGCTCGAGCCGTGGATGACCGAATGGGCTGCCGCTACCGCGCTTCCGTCGACCCGTGCCGAGGCGCCCAGCATCTGGGAGTGATCGCCCGGGCGAGGCGCCACCCCGGGAGAGCTGCCGCGACATAGGCTGACGGCATGTCCGACACCGTTTCGTCCGGCACCACCCCGCCGGGCTTCCCCGCCGACGACAACCTCGCCCAACAGGCGGTGGACCTGGCCCAGAAATGGGTGCACTCGTCGGCCGATTTCCCCGCGGATGCCGCAGCGCAGCGCCTCGCCGGAGTCCTGCGCGACCCGAACGGGCTGCCGTTCACGATCGGCTTCGTCGACGGGGTGATGCGCCCCGAGAGCGTGACCGCCGCAGCGACCCGGCTGCACCACGTCGCCCCGCTCGTCCCCGAGTTCCTGCCGTGGTACCTCCGCGGGGCCGTGCGCGTCGGCGGCGCCGTCGCCCCGATGCTGCCGACCCCGGTCGTGCCGATCGCCCGCACGGCGCTGCGCGAGATGGTCGGACACCTGGTCGTCGACGCTCGACCCCACAAGCTCGGCCCGGCGATCGCCCGGATCCGCGAGTCCGGCGCCCGACTGAACCTCAACCTCCTGGGCGAGGCCGTGCTCGGCGAGGACGAAGCCCGCCGCCGGCTCGCGGGCATCCACGAGCTGATCCGCCGCGACGACGTCGACTACGTCTCGGTCAAGGTCTCGGCGATCGTCAGCCGCATCTCGATGTGGGCGTTCGACGAGGTCGTCGCCGACGTGGTCGAACGTCTGCTGCCGTTGTACCTCAGCGCCGCCGAGGACGGCACCTTCATCAACCTCGACATGGAGGAGTACCGCGACCTCGACCTCACGATCGCCGTCTTCACCCGCCTGCTCGAAGACGAGCGCCTCCGGGGCCTCGAGGCGGGAATCGTGCTGCAGGCGTACCTCCCCGACGCCGCGGACGCCCTCGACGAGCTGACGGCGTGGGCGCAGGCCCGCGTCGCCGCCGGCGGAAGCCGGATCAAGGTGCGCCTGGTCAAGGGGGCGAACCTCGCGATGGAGCGCGTGGACGCGACGATCCACGGCTGGCCGCTCGCGACCCACGCCAGCAAGCTCGACGCCGACGCGATGTACCTCCGCTGCCTCGACCGGGCCCTGCGTCCCGAGCGCAGCGCGGCGGTGCGGCTCGGCGTCGCCGGCCACAACCTCTTCGACATCGCCTACGCCTGGCTGCTCGCCGGCGAGCGCGGCGTGAGCGACGACATCGAGATCGAGATGCTGCTCGGCATGGCCCAGGGCCAGGTCGCGGCGGTGACGGCCGATGTCGGCCACGTCCTGCTGTACGTGCCGGTCGTGCGGCCCGACGAGTTCGATGTCGCGATCAGCTACCTCGTCCGCAGGCTGGAGGAGAACGCCTCGAGCGAGAACTTCCTCTCCGCCGCGTTCGACCTCGCGACCGATGCGAGCCTGTTCGAGCGCGAGCGCGACCGATTCCTCGCCTCGCTCGAGCGCGCGGCCGACCCGGCGCTGCCCAGCTCGCCCAACCGTACGCAGGACCGCACGCTCTCGCTCCGGCCTATCGCGCCGCAGCGCATCACGCGCGACCCCGCCGAGGGCGACGACGGCCTCACGCAGGCGGTGCTCGGGATCGCCGACGCCGCGGGCCGCTCGGACGACACCACGGCGCTGGGCCAGCACGACGACATCCTGTTCGGCGGTGAGCGTTTCGTCGAGACGGCGGTGTACGCGCCCCGCGAGACGCGCCGCGCACCGGCACTCGGGGCACCCGGTTTCGCCAACACCCCCGACTCCGACCCCTCGCTCGCGGTCAACCGGGAGTGGGCCCGCGGCATCCTCTCGCGGATCGCCGGCAGCACGGCCGGTGACGAGACGATCGCGGCGGCGCGGGTCGACGACGCCGGAACGCTCGACGAGATCGTGGCGCGCGTCGGCTCGGCGGCATCCGCCTGGGGCGCGATGGCGGCAGCCGACCGCAGCGCCGTGCTGCTCGCGGCCTCGCGTGCGCTCGAGTCGCGCCGGGCCGAGCTCATCGAGGTCGCCGCGTCCGAGACGGGCAAGGTGCTGGCCGAGGCCGACGTCGAGGTCAGCGAGGCGGTCGATTTCGCCGCCTACTATGCGGCGACGGCGCGCGAGCTCGACCGGGTGAGCGGTGCCGTCTTCCAGCCGGCCTCGGTCACGGTGGTCACCCCGCCGTGGAACTTCCCGCTCGCCATCCCCGCCGGCGGCGTGCTCGCGGCCCTCGCTGCCGGCTCAGGCGTCGTCTTCAAGCCAGCGCCGCAGGCCCGGCGCTGCGCGGCGGTCGTCGCCGAGGCGCTGTGGGACGCCGGTGTGCCCCGCGACCTGCTCGCGCTGGTCGACATCGACGAGGGCGATCTCGGCCGACGCCTCATCACCCACCCGTCGGTCGACCGCGTCATCCTCACCGGCTCGTGGGAGACGGCGGCGCTGTTCCGGTCGTGGCGGCCCGAGCTGCCGCTGCTGGCGGAGACGAGCGGCAAGAACGCGATCATCGTCATGCCCTCGGCAGACCTCGATCTGGCGGCATCCGACCTCATCAAGAGCGCGTTCGGGCACGCCGGTCAGAAGTGCTCCGCCGCGTCGCTCGCCATCCTCGTCGGGCCGGTCGGCCGGTCGAAGCGGTTCGCGCGCCAGCTCGTCGACGCCACCCGTTCGCTGCGGGTGGGTCCGCCGACCGATCCGCGCAGCGAGGTCGGGCCCGTGATCGAGCCGCCCCAGGGCAAGCTCGAGTGGGCGCTCACCTCGCTCGAGGACGGTGAGCGCTGGCTCGTCGAGCCGCGTCGTCTCGACCTCGGCGACGACACCGCGGGCCGGTTCTGGTCGCCGGGCGTCAAGGTCGGGGTGAGCCCGGGGTCGCGCACGCATCTCGAGGAGTTCTTCGGTCCGGTGCTCGGCATCATGCACGCCCGCACGCTCGAGGAGGCGATCGAGCTGCAGAACGCGGTCGCCTACGGCTTGACCGCGGGCCTGCACACCCAGGATGCCGCCGACCTCGCGACGTGGCTCGACCGGGTCGAGGCCGGCAACCTGTACGTCAACCGCGGTATCACGGGTGCCATCGTGCAGCGTCAGCCCTTCGGCGGCTGGAAGCGGTCGTCGGTGGGCGCGGGCACGAAGGCCGGGGGACCGAACTACCTCGTCGGTCTCGGTTCGTGGCGCGCCTCGAGCGGGTCGGCGTCCAGCACACTGCACCTGCGCGGTCTCGACTCGCGCATCACGACGATCATCGAGTCGGCCCAGCCCACGCTCGACTACGAGTCGTTCGAGTGGCTGCGGCGCGGTGCGCTCTCGGATGCCGTCGCGTGGGACCGCGAGTTCGGGCAGGTGCGCGACGTGTCCGGCCTCGGCGTCGAGCGGAACCTGTTCCGGTACCGCCCGGTCGACGTCGCCGTGCGCGCGTCGTCGGACGCCACCTGGCAGGCGGTGCTCCGCGTGATCGTCGCGGGTGTGCGGGCCGGGTCGGGCGTGACGCTCAGCTCGCCGGTGGGCCTGCCGGCCGAGGTGCGGCGGGCGCTCGGCGAGGTCGACATCTCGGTGTCGGTCGAGACGGATGGTGAATGGCTGCAGCGCATCGCCGCGGCGGATCGGCGCCCCGGCCGCATCCGCCTGGTCGGGTCGCGAGACGCGGTGGCCGAGCTGCGAACCGCGATCGCGGGGGCGACCGGCGGCGACCCGGATGTCGCCGTCTACGCCGACGAGGTCACCACGGCCGGCCGCATCGAGGTGCTGCCGTTCGTGCACGAGCAGTCGATCACGATCACGGCGCACCGCTTCGGCAACCCCGACGACTGGTCCGAGGCGGTCATCTGACGTGCGACTGCGGAGCCGCCTCGGTAGCGTGGCGGGATGACGGATGACGCAGCCGCCGCGCCCACGCTGATCCTGGCCCGCCTGTCGATCGAACGCGAGTCGCTCGTCGGGGCCTTGTTCATCGGGCTCGGGGCGGTGGGACTCGCGATCGCCGTCATCGGGCTGGCGTTCTCGCCGTCTCTCAGCCTGCCGGTGCTCGTCGGTGTCGGTGCGGGGGCGGTGCTGCTCGTCCACGGCATCCTGCGCCGTTCGGCCGCCGCGCGTGCCGCCGCCACGCTCGACCGGCTCGGGTCCGCCCCGGCCTCCGCCTCTCGCTGAGCTGAGCCCGGCGCTGCGCGCGACCTCTAGGCGATGGCGTCGAGCACGGCGGTGACGTGGGCATCCAGTGCCTTCGGCGCCGGCTCGGGGTCGAGGGCGAGGAGGCGTCGACGGTGCGGCTCGCCCAGCAGTGCCCCGAATTCGGGGGCGGGCCGTCGTGATCGGTCTGCGCCGGATCAGGCGTCGATGCCGACCGAGTGCGACAGGCGTGCGCGCTCGTCGCCGGAGAGCTCGAGGTCGACCGCCTTCGCGCTGTCGACGATCGACTCGGCGCGACGCGCTCCCGGAATCGGGATGACGGTGTCGCCGAGTCCCAGCTCCCAGGCCAGCACGACCTGCTGCGGGCTCACGTCGTGGGCGCGGGCGACCTCGCCGAACACGGCGAAGCGATCACCGATCGAGCGTGCGCCACCGCCCGTGCCGCCCAGGGGGCTCCAGGGCAGGAACGCGATGCCACGGTCGACGCAGTAGCGCAGCTCGTCGTAGCTTCCCGGGTGCCGCGGCGAGAACTCGTTCTGGACGCTCGTGACGTTGCCGTCGCCGAGCACCTGCTCGGCGATCTCGATCTCTTCGACGCTCGCGTTCGAGATGCCGACCGCCCGGATCTTGCCCTCCTGCTGCAGGGTCTTGAGATTCTCCATGACCTCGCCATAGACCATCCAGCGGTCGGGGCGGTGGTACTGGTACAGGTCGATCACGTCGACGCGGAGCGCGCGGAGCGAGGCCTCGACGGCCTTCCGCAGGTAGTCGAGCGAGCCGTCGCGGCCCCACTTCTCGCCCTCGCTGCGGGTGATGCCGCCCTTCGTGGCCACCACGATCTGCGAGCGGTCGCCGCTCCACGTGGCCAGGGCCTCGGCCATGATCTCCTCGTTGTGCCCCATCGTGTCCCAGCTCGGGGCGTAGATGTCGGCGGTGTCGAGCAGGGTGACGCCCGCGTCGAGTGCGGCGTGGACCGTGGCGACGGCATCCTTCCGGTCGGGGATCTGCTTGTCGTTGTTCATCGAGACGGGCATCCCGCCCAGGCCGATGGCCGAGACGGTGAACGGTCCGAGGGTGCGCTGCTGCATGGGTCTCCTTCGACGATGAGCGGTGGTGTGGCTCCAGCCTGTCAGGCGCGACCGCGAACGGGCAGGACCTTGCGCATCGGACCGCGATGTCTCTCAGCGGAGCCCGAACGGCCCGGGGGAGAATGGATGCCGGCCGCCCGGCGACCCGCCGCCGCGTGCGCGACCGCCGAAGCCAGGAGCCCGAATGACGATCGCCGACCCCCCTGCCGCCCCCGATGCGAATGAAAGCGGCAGCTCGACGCGCGCCCTCGCGGGACCCGCGCCGCTGCTGCCGGTCATGGCCGCGACGGCCGAGGGCGCGTGGGTGACCGACGTCGAGGGGCGCCGGTACCTCGATCTGACCGCCGATCCCGCGCTCGCCTTCGGGCACCGCCATCCCGCCCTGCTCGCCGTCGCCACCGAACAGCTGGGTCGGTTGACCGCGACGAGCGCCGTCGTCGCCGACGACCGTGCCGACGGTTTCGCCGACGCACTGGCCGCTCTTCTCGGCGCTGAGGCGGTGCTGCCCGTCGGCGCCGGCGACGATGCGCTGCAAGTCGCGGTCGACGTCGTGCTCGGTGCGGGGGAGCGGACGACCGTCGTCGTCGCGGCCGGCTCGCACCCCGAGCTCGTCGCATCGGGAGCCGTCGCCGTGCCTTTCGGTGAGGTGGACGCGCTCGTCGCGGCGCTCGACGCCACCGTCGCGGCCGTCGTCCTCGAGCCCGTGCAGGCCCGCGCGGGCGTCGTCGGCGCGCCGGAGGGATACCTCGAAGCCGTGCGGCAGGCGACCGCCGATCGCGGGATCGCCCTGATCCTCGACGAGACCCGCAGCGGCCTGGGCCGGCTCGGCGACACCGTCGCCCTCGCCGGGGGAGGGATGGCCCCCGATCTCCGCGTGCTCGGCCCGGCGCTGGGCGGCGCGATCGTCCCCATCGCCGCCGTCGTCGGGAGCCGTGCGCTGCTCGGCGGTGTCGTGGCGCCGGCATCCGTTTCCTCGCTTGCGAGCGCCATCGCCCACCGCGTGGTCGAGATGCTCGAGGTGGGCGAGCTGCAGAACCGGGCCCGTGCTCTCGCCGAGCACCTCGCCGGACGCGTGGAGGCCCTCGTCGGAGCGGGTGCCGTGGCCGTCCGCGCCGCGGGGGTGTGGGCGGGAGTCGACGTCGACCCGGCGCTCGTCACCGCCCCCGAGGTCGCCCGGCGCCTCGTCGCACGCGGTGTGCTCGTCGACGTGGTCGACGAGTCGACGATCGTGCTCGCCCCGCCGTTGATCATCCGGGCGACCGAGCTCGACTGGGCGATCGAGCAGCTGCGCGTCGTGCTCGCGGCCTGATTCCGCCTCGTCGCGATACAGCCGCAGGACCGGTGGGGCTGGTGTCAACGCCCGCCGACGGCGGGACGACACCAGCCCCACCGGTCCGACGGATGTATCGCCGAGCCCGCAGAATCCGTCGTTGACACGGTCGCCGCCGAGCCGCTACCGTGCTGGTCATACGTAGAAGCACACCGTCGTTCTTCTACGGATCGGCGCTCATACGTATGACCGTCGGAACCGCACGCCACGTCACAGGAGACCGGAATGCGCACTTCCCGAATCGCCGCCACCGCCGCCCTCGCGACCGCGGCGCTCGCCCTGGCCGCCTGCACACCGGGTGCCGCCACGAACACCGCCGCCCGAGCCGACACCCTGATCTACGGCAAGTCCGACGGCGGTACCACCTACGTCCGCAACTACAACGTCCTGGGTCCCGCGACCGAGAAGGCGCCCAACGCCGAGCTGATCTACGAGCCGCTCGCGCGCATCGACTACGCCAACGGCGCGGTGGTCGAACCCTGGCTCGCGCAGTCGCTGCAGTTCGACGAGGCCGGCACCGCGCTCACGATCGAGCTGCGCTCCGACGTCACATTCTCGGACGGCGAGGCGATGGATGCCGACGATGTCGTCTACTCGCTCTCGCTGCCGCTCGAGCGCCCCGAGCTCAACCTCGCCGGCGTCACCTACGAGGCGGTGAGCAAGATCGACGACGACACGGTCCAGGTCGACTTCGCCGAGCCCTCGTTCGCCGCTCTCAACCAGTTCGCGTCGAGCTCGCTGCCGGTCGTCCCCGAGCACATCTGGCGCGACCAGGACCTCATGAGCTGGACGAACCCCGACCCCGTGGGCACGGGTCCCTTCACGGTCGACGCGTTCGCGGCCCAGCAGGTGACGCTCAAGGCGCGCGACGACTACTGGGGCGGGCAGATGCCCATGACCTACCTCAAGGTGCTCGCGACCAACGCGGAGGCGGTAAAGGCGCAGCTGCTCCGCGGCGACGTCGACTGGGCCCCGGCCTCGTGGGCGGGCGCGGAGGAGGAGTTCGTCGCGCAGAACCCCGAGACGAACCTGTACCAGCTCTACGCCACCGGCGGCGCGTACTCGATGATGTACAACACCGCGCAGCCGCCCTTCGACAACGCCGACCTGCGGCGCGCGCTCGCGCTGTCGATCCCGCGCTCGGACATCACCGCGACGCTCAACCGGCCGGGCACCGAGGCGGGCCCCACGGGCCTCGTCGACCAGATCTACGCCGACTGGATCGCGCCGGAGTATCGCGGCGTCGTGCAGGAGGTGGATGCGGCTGCGGCGCAGGCCGCCCTCGCGGCATCCGGTTTCACGGTCGTCGACGGCGCCCTCGAGAAGGACGGGCAGCGGTATTCGCCGCGCCTGTCCTTCAACCAGGACTTCGGGTGGAACGCGTACGCCGACATCATGATCAACAGCTGGAAGTCGGTGCTGGGCATCTCGGTCGCCCCGGCTGGGGCCCCGGGGGCGACTCTCTACGACCAGCAGAAGACGGGCGACTTCGACCTGACCATCGCCACGACCGGCGGTGCGGGGGTCTACGGCGTCTACGGGTTCCTCGACAGCCGGTACGTCGAGCCGCTCGGCACCGCCGCCGCGACGAACATCGGGCGCTGGAACGACCCCGAGACCGACCGCATCCTGTCGGACATGACCCGCGCGGCCGACGAAGACACGCTGCGCTCGCTGGGGCAGGAGATGCAGCGGATCGTCGTCGACGAGGTGCCCTTCAGCCCGCTGTACAACTCGTACTGGTTCGTCGACGTCAACGCGACGTATTGGACCGGCTGGCCGACGCCCGACGACTTCGATGCGGTGCCCTTCCCGAGCCTCGGGCCCGACACCGTCCGCACGCTGCTCTCGCTGAAGCCCGCGTCATGACCGCGCTCGGTGGGGCTCCCACGCCCACGACGACGACGGCCCTGGCCGAGGTCTCGGCGCGCCGGAAGCCCCGCCGGCGCAGCGGAGCCTTCCTCCTCAAGCGCCTCGGGTTCTATCTGGTGGCCGCATGGTCGGCGATCACGCTGAACTTCGTCATCCCGCGCCTCATGCCCGGCGATCCGTCGGCGGCGATCATCGACCAGCTCGAACGGGTGAGCGGTCAGGCGCTCGCGCCGGAGGCGCTCGTGTCGATCCGCGGGCTCTTCGGCAACCCCGATCAGAACCTGTTGGAGCAGTACGGCGCCTACCTCGCCCAGCTGGCGAGGTTCGACCTCGGCGTGTCGATCTCGAACTTCCCGGTGCCGGTCGCCGATCTCGTCGGCGCCGGCCTGCCGTGGACGCTGCTGCTGGTGGGGACGACGACCGTCATCTCGTTCGTCCTCGGCACGATGCTCGGAGTCGCCGTCGGATGGCGGGCCGGGTCGAGGTTCGACTCGATCATGACGCCGCTCATCACGTTCGTCTCGTCGGTGCCCTACTTCTGGATCGCGCTGCTGGCCCTGTGGCTGTTCGGCTTCGTCGTCGGCTGGTTCCCGCTCTCGGGCGGATACGACCCGAACCTGCCGATCTCGCTCGAGCCGGCCTTCCTGCTGAGCGTCATGCAGTACGGGGCGCTGCCCGCCCTGACGATCATCTTCTCGGCGTTCGGCGGGTGGATGCTGGGCATGCGCAACATGACCGTCACGACGGTGCGCGAGGACTACGTGCTCCTCGCGCAGGCCAAGGGCCTTTCTCCCGCGCGCGTGCGCTGGCGTTATGCGGCGCGCAACGCGATGCTGCCGCAGTTCACCGGCTTCGCGATGGCGCTCGGCGGCGTGGTCGGCGGGGCGCTGCTGACCGAGATCGTCTTCAGCTACCCGGGCATCGGATACCTGCTGTTCTCGGCGCTGCAGAAGCGCGACTATCCGGTCATGCAGGGCGTGTTCCTGCTCGTGACCCTCACCGTCCTGCTGGCGAACCTCATAGCCGACTCGCTCTACGTGTGGCTCGATCCCCGCGTCCGAGAGGAGAGCTGACATGCGTGCCTCCCTGCTCCGCAACGGCAAGGTGCTTTTCGGAGTCGTCGTGCTGGCGTTCTTCGTGCTGCTCGCGCTGCTGGGCCCCGTGCTGCTGTCGGCGCTCGGCCTCGACGCCCGCGCCAACGACATCTCGGCGATCGCCGCCCCGCCGAGCGCGGCGCATCCGCTGGGTACGACCCAGTTCGGTCAGGACGTGCTCGCGCAGGTCATCGAAGGCGCTCGGGGCTCGATGTTCGTGGGCTTCCTCGGGGCGGCCATCGGCACCGCGATCGCGATCGTCGTCGGTGTGCCGGCGGGCTACTTCGGCGGCACGACGGGCAACCTGCTGAACTTCCTCACCAACATCTTCCTCGTCATGCCGGTGCTGCCGCTGATCTTCGTCGTGGCCGGCTACCTGCAGGGCACGGGCCTGGTCATGATCGCGATCATCATCGGCGTGTTCGGCTGGGCCGGCGGGGCGCGGACGCTCCGTGCACAGGCGATGAGCGTGCGCAACCGCGACTTCGTCCAGGCCATGCGGATGCTGGGCGAGCCCCACCGCCGCCTCATCTTCGTCGAGGTGCTGCCGCACCTCTACGGCTGGATCGCGTCGATGTTCCTCGGCGGCCTCATCGGCGCCGTCATGGCCGAGGCCGGGCTCGCCTTCCTCGGGGTCTCGGACTCGTCGGCGATCAGCTGGGGCACCATGATCCAGGCCGCGCAGCAGCAGAGCGCGGTGCTGCGCGGGCTCTGGTGGTGGTTCGTGCCGCCGGGCCTGTGCATCGCTCTGGTCGGCACGGCCGCCGCGCTCATCAACTTCGGCGTGGACGAGCTCGCCAACCCCAAGCTGCGGGCGGCGAGCCGGCGCGTCGCGAAGCGCACCGCCTCGGTGCGCCGGGAGGCCGCCGTGCTCGAGACGACCGGTGCAGAGAGGGCATGACGTGACGATGATCCAGGAGAGGCGACCGGACGCGCCCTCGGATGCCGCGGGCTCGGACGTGCTACTCGAAGTGCGGGGGCTCACGGTCGAGTACGCCGGAGCGACGGGCGCGGTGCGCGCGTGCGCCGATGTCACCTTCGACCTGCAGCGCGGCGAGATCCTCGGTGTCGTGGGGGAGTCGGGATCGGGCAAGTCGACGCTCATCACGGCGCTCACGCGGTTGCAGCGGCCGCCGGCTGTCACGACGGCGGGAAGCGTGGTCTACCACCCTCGCGAGGGCGGAGCGGGGATCGATCTCGTCCAGCTCAGCCCGCGGCGGCTGCGGGGACTCCGCTGGACGCGACTGTCGATCGTGCTGCAGAGCGCGATGGACGCGCTCAACCCGGTCACCCGAGTCGGCGAGCAGTTCGTCGACGTGCTGCGCACCCACGACCGCTCGATGAGCCGGGCCGCGGCGTGGGAGGAGGCGCGGCGGCTGCTCGGGCTCGTCGGCATCTCGGCCGACCGTGCGCGGAGCTTCCCGCACGAGCTGTCGGGCGGGATGCGGCAGCGTGCGACCATCGCGCTGGCCCTCGCGTGCCGACCCGAGCTCGTCGTCATGGATGAGCCGACGACGGCGGTCGATGTCGTGATGCAGCGGCAGATCCTCGCCCAGGTACTGCGGTTGCGGCGCGAGCTCGGGTTCGCCGTCGTGTTCGTCACGCACGACCTGTCGCTGCTGCTCGAGCTCGCCGACCGCATCGCCGTCATGTACGCCGGCCGCATCGTCGAGCTCGCGGCGTCGCGCGAGATCTACCGCTCGCCGCTGCATCCGTACACGCAGGGGCTGCGTGATTCGTTCCCGCCCTTGCACGCGCCGATCCAACGGCTCGAGGGCATCCCGGGAACGCCGCCCGATCTGCGTCTGCTCCCCGCGGGCTGCCCGTTCGCGCCCCGGTGCCCCCACGCGTTCGACCGATGCCGGTCGGAACTGCCGCAGCTCACCCCGCACGGCGAACGGTCCGTCGCCTGCCACCTGCGCGAACCCGAGGAGGTCGGCCCATGAATGAGACCACGACGATCGAGCCCCCGATCGAGCCCGCGCCCGTGCTCGAGGCCGTCGGCGTCACCAAGCACTTCACCGTCACCTCGGGGCTCGGCGCCAAGGCGACCGTGCACGCGGTCGAGGACATCACGCTCCGGCTCGTCCCCGGCCGGGTCACGGCCGTCGTCGGCGAGAGCGGGAGCGGCAAGACGACGCTCGCGCGGCTGCTCGCGCGCTTCTACGAACCCACCTCGGGCACCGTCCGCCTCGAGGGGCGACCCGTCGAGCGGCCGACCGGTCAGGAGGAGCTCGCCTACCGGAAGGCGGTGCAGCTGATCTTCCAAGACCCCTTCGGGTCGCTCAACCCGCTGCACCGCGTACGGCACAACATCGACAGGGCGATCCGCCTGCATCACCGCGGGCTCTCGCGCGCACAGCGACTCGGCCGCGCGCGCGAGCTGCTGGAACGCGTCGCGCTGACCCCGGCCGACGACTACCTCGAGAAGTTCCCGCACGAGCTGTCGGGCGGTCAGCGCCAGCGCGTGGTGATCGCGCGGGCGCTCGCCGTCGAGCCTCGTGTCCTCCTCGGCGACGAACCGATCTCGATGCTCGACGTCTCGATCCGGCTGGAGATGCTGAATCTGCTCGACCGGCTTCGTCGCGAGGACGGTCTCGCCCTGCTGTACATCACCCACGACATCGCGAGCGCCCGCTACCTCTGCGATGACATCGTGGTGATGTACGCGGGCCGCATCGTCGAGATGGGGCCGAAGGAGGCGGTGATCGCCGATCCGCAGCATCCGTATACGAAGCTGCTCATCGAGTCGTCGCCCGACCCGCAGGGCGACCCCGACCGCGATCGTGACGCCGTCTTCGGATCGGCCGACGACCTGGGCGAGCCGCCGAGCCTGATCGACCCGCCGAGCGGATGCCGCTTCCACCCGCGGTGCCCGTTCGCGATGGAGCAGTGTCGGACGACGCGTCCGCCCCGGATCGCCGTGGGGCCCGACCATGGCGCAGACTGCTGGCTGCACGACGTCGGTCGCGGGCACGAGCTCGCCGGTTCATCGATGACGCAGCTCGTCTCCCGCACCCTGACCGAGGAGGTCCCGTGACCACGCCCGCCGCGCGCCCGCGCTCCATCCGCCAGTCCGACGTGGCCCGCCTCGCCGGGGTGTCGCAGTCGGCGGTGTCACGCGTGATCAGCGGCGACGCCGCGCGGATCCCCGACGAGACCCGGCAGCGCATCCACGAGGCGATCGCCGAGCTCGGCTACGTGCCCAACCCCGTCGCACGCAATCTCCGCGGCTCACGCACGCAACTGCTCGGAGTGCACACGTTCGAGCCGCTCTTCCCGAACGCCCGCGAAGGCTTCTACGTCGAGTTCCTGCTCGGCATCGAGCAGCGCGCCGAGGAGACGGGCCACGACCTCGTGCTGTTCAGCTCGACGGGCGACGGTGCCGGCGGACGGCGGATCTACCGCGACGAGACGAACCGGTTGCGCATCGCCGACGGCAGCGTCCTCCTGGGCGTCTCGCCCGACCGCGACGAGCTCGCCAAGCTCTGGCGCGAGGGATACCCCTTCATCCACATCGGCCGGCGCGATGTGCCGGGCGCCGACATCCCGTGCATCATCCCCGATTACCGCGCAGCGGCATCCGAGATCGTCGGACGCCTGCACGAGCTCGGGCATCGCGACCTCGTCTATCTGCGCGATTCCATCGACGTCGAACCCTACGAGGACCGCCGCGCCGGGTACGCCGAGGCGGTCACTCGTCTCGGCATCGCCGACGCATCGCCCGGGTACCGCGAGGGCCGGGCGGGTGTGCCCGACGAGGTCGTCGACGCTCTCGCGGGTGGCCTGTGCACCGCCGCCGTCGCCGAGAGCGAGCGCGTCGCCGCCGAGCTGCGCACCCGGCTGACGGAGCGCGGCGTCGACATCCCCGGCGACGTCTCGGTCGCCGTCCTCGAGGACACCAGCGCCGGGGACGTGCGATGGGACGACCTCCGCATCCCGCGCCAGGAGATCGGGCGCATCGCCGTCGACCGCCTCATCGAGATGGTGGACGATCCGGATGCCGCCCGCGAGAGCACGTTCGTCGCGTGCGAGGTGGTCGCCGGCGCCACGGTCGCCCGCGTGAAGGAGGAACGAGGATGACCGAGCCGATCGACCTGCTGATCATCGGAGGCGGCGTCGGCGGGGTGGCCGCGGCCATCACCGCGACCCGCCTCGGCCTGCGGGTCGTGATGACCGAGGAATCGGGCAGACTCGGCGGGCAGCTGACCTCCCAGGCCGTGCCGCCCGACGAGCACGCCTGGATCGAGCAGCCGACGACGTCGCCGAGCTACGCCGAGTTCCGGAGGCGTGTGCGCGACTACTATCGCCGCAACTACCCCGTGACCGCGGAGGCGGCGGCCGAGCAGGTCTTCAACCCGGGACGCGGCATCGTCAGCCGGCTCTGCCACGAGCCTCGTGTGGCCGACGCGGTCATCGACGAGATGCTCGCGCCGTGGCTCGCGACCGGGAGACTGCGGATCCTGCGAGACCACGAGCCGGTCGCCGTCGAGGTCGTGGGCGACCGGATCGAGGCTGTCGTCGTCCGCGGCAGCACGGGGGAGGAGATCGTGCTGACGGCCCCGATCGTCGTGGATGCCACCGAGCTCGGCGACCTGCTCGAGCTGGCTCGAGTCGAACACGTCATCGGAGCCGAGGGGGCCGACGACACCGGCGAGCTGCACGCCCCGGCCGTCGCCGATCCGATGGACCAGCAGGCGGTGTCGTGGTGCTTCGCGATCGAGCACCGCGAGGGCGAGGACCACGTCGGCGACCGACCCGCGCGCTACGAGCACTGGCGGACGCACGTCGATGCGTTCTGGCCGGGGCCGCAGCTGTCGTGGACCGACATCGAACCGATCGGCCTGCACGAACGCACACGGCCGCTCTTCCAGGAGATCGACACCCCCGAGGTGCCCTTCGATCTGTGGCGGTACCGTCGTGTGCTCGCCGCCGCGAACTTCACCGGCGGGATCTCCGACGTCACGCTCGTGAACTGGCCGCAGATCGACTACTGGGAGGCACCGCTCCTCGGGGTCGACGCCGCAGCGGCCGATCGGGCCCGCGCGGCGAGCCGCGAGCTGTCGGAGTCGTTCCTGTACTGGATGCAGACCGAGGCGCCCCGTCACGACGGCGGCACCGGATATCCGGGTCTCCGCCTGCGCGGCGACGTCACCGGCACCGCCGACGGATACGCCGACCGCGTCTACATCCGCGAGGCGCGACGCGCGGTGACCGAGTTCCGCGTGCTCGAGCAGCACGTCGGGGTGCAGTCCCGCGGTGCGGGGGTGGGGAGCGCCGTGTTCGACGACAGCGTCGGGCTCGGGCACTACCGCATCGACCTGCATCCCTCGACGGCGGGTCGCACGTACGTCGACATCGAGTCGTACCCGTTCCAGATCCCGCTGGGCGCGCTGCTGCCGGTGCGCGTGGACAATCTGCTGCCGGCCGCGAAGAACATCGGCTCGACCCACATCACCAACGGCTGCTACCGGCTGCATCCGGTCGAATGGAGCATCGGCGAGGCCGTCGCCGCACTCGCCGCCGTCGCGCTCGCCGAACGCGTGCCGCCGCGCGCCGTTCGGGCGCAGCCGCGACTGCTCGACGACCTGCGCCGGGTGCTGACGGGCCGGCTCGGCATCACGCTGCGCTGGCCGGAAGAGGTGCGCACGCACCACTGGAAGCCGCGGGAACGAACCCGCCACATCGTCCCGTCGCGCTGACGCGCCGGGATCGTGCGCCGGCGACGAGGCCGGCGCACGTGTCAGGAAGGACGGATCCATGCCCCCTCTCTCCCACCCGCCCCATCCCGCCGCGCGCCGGCGCGGACGCTTGCGGCGACGTTTCGGCGCCGCCGTCTCGGCGGTCGCGCTCATCGCCGGCCTCGCGTGGGCCGCACCCACCGCGGCCGTCGCCGACGGGTCGCTCCCGGCGCTGTCGACCCAGGGCAACCGCGTCGTCGACGCCACCGGCGCCGATGTCGCCCTGCGCGGGGTGTCGGTGCTCGCCCCCGAGCAGAACGACCTCTGCGACTACTGCGATTCGCGTCCGACCTCCGAGATGATCGATCTCGCGGCGGCCTGGGGATCGAAGGTGGTGCGCCTGCCGGTCACCGAGATCTCGGCGACCACCGACCTCGCCGCCTACGACGCCGAGTACATCGCGCCGTATGTGCAGCAGGCCGTCGACCTCGGCATCTACCTGATCATCGACCTGCACCTCGTCCGCGACTACGGCGACGGGGCGGGCGCAGTGCCGCGCTCGACGGTCGAGCGCTTCTGGGACTACGTCGCCCCGCAGTACGGCGATGTGACCAACGTCGTCTTCGAGGTCTTCAACGAGCCCATCAACCCCGCGAGCTGGTCGACGTGGAAGGCCTACATCCAGCCCGTCGTCGACGGCATCCGGGAGACCGCGCCCGACACCCTGCTGCTGATGGGCTCGCCCCAGTGGAGCACGTTCGTCAACGGCGCGGTGACCGACCCGATCGCCGGCGGCAACATCGCCTACGTGTTCCACATCTACCCCAACCAGGGGGCACCGACGACGGCGCTGCTCGACAGCAAGTTCGGCAACGCCGCACAGCAGATTCCCGTCGTCATCACCGAGTTCGGGTGGAATCCGCCCGGGGAGTTCTCCGACAGCATCACGGCGGGGACCACGACGAACTGGGGCGTGCCGTTCCGCACCTACCTCGACGCGCGCCCGTGGATCGGGTGGCAGGCATGGATCCTCGACAACTTCTGGAAGCCGCAGATGTTCGACTACGACTGGAACATCCTCGGCGGCGAGCACCAGGGGCAGTTCGTCAAGGACTGGCTGGGCGGCCTGCCCAACGTCTCGCCGTGCGCCTCGCACGACGGCCTCGGGGCCGCGGTCACGGTGTCATCGACGTACTCCGCGGCGTTCCCCGGCTCGCGCCTCGTCGACGGCGACTGCACCGACGCCGGCCGGTGGCTCTCGGCGGTGGGCGATGCGACGCCGACGGCGACGATCGAGCTGGCCGCGCCGCAGCGGGTGAGCTCGCTCGGCGTCTACAGCGGGTTCGGCGGCGGGGCCGGAACCGGCGTCGTGCTGGTCGACTTCACGGTCGAGGTCCGCACCGCAGCGGGATGGCAGCAGGTCGCCGCCATCACCGGCAACACGCAGGCGGCGCGCGAGGTCGCGATCGGGGTCGACGGCGTCGAAGCGGTGCGCCTGGTGGTCACGAACCCCTCGGCTTCGACCACCGAGGCCAAGATCGCGCGCGTCTACGAGCTCGCCGTGCGCGGCTGATCTCGCCTCGTCGCGATACAGCTGCAGGACCGATGGGGCTGGTGTCAACGCCCGCCGACGGCGGGACGACACCAGCCCCACCGGTCCGACGGATGTATCGCCGAACCTGCGCGCCGGATGTCAACCCGGCGAGCGAAACGAACCGGGAAATACTGACGCAACACAGCCCGGATTAGGCTCGCATCCATGGGTGACCTCTTCGACGGATACGGCTCGACGCTGACGCCGCGCAAGACCGTGACGGGGGTGCCGCCGTACGACGAGATGTTCGAGGTCTCGGGCACTCTGCCCGCTCCGGGCAGCTCGCGTGCGGCATACCGCGAGCTCTACCAGGCGCTCGCGCAGATGACCCAGGAGGAGCTCCGGGGACGCACCGAGTCGCTCGCGAGCTCGTACCTCGCGCAGGGCGTCACGTTCGACTTCGCGGGAGAGGAGCGGCCCTTCCCGCTGGATGCCGTTCCCCGCGTCATCGACTACGACGAGTGGTCGCACGTCGAGTCGGGCGTGAAGCAGCGCGTGCGCGCCCTCGAGGCCTTCCTCGACGACGCGTACGGCCACCAGTTCTGCGTCCGCGACGGTGTGCTGCCGGCGAAGCTCATCGCCTCCTCGCAGTACTACTACCGTCAGGCGGCCGGCATCCGCTCCGCCAACGGCGTGCGCATCCAGGTCTCCGGCATCGACCTCATCCGCGACGAGCACGGCGAGATGCGGGTTCTCGAAGACAACGTGCGCGTGCCCTCGGGGGTCAGCTACGTCATCTCGAACCGCCGGGTGATGGCCCAGACCCTGCCGGAGCTGTTCGTCTCGATGCGGGTGCGCCCCGTGGGCGACTACCCGAACAAGCTGCTGCAGGCGCTGCGCGCCTCGGCCCCTCCCGGAGTCGACGACCCCAACGTCGTCGTGCTCACCCCGGGCGTCTACAACTCCGCGTACTTCGAGCACACGCTGCTCGCGCGTCTCATGGGCGTCGAGCTCGTCGAGGGCCGCGACCTGGTCTGCTCGGGCGGCAAGGTGTTCATGCGCACGACGCGCGGCCCGCAGCGCGTCGACGTCATCTACCGTCGGGTCGACGACGACTTCCTCGACCCGCTGCAGTTCCGTGCCGACTCGATGCTCGGCGCTCCGGGGCTCATGCTCGCGGCGCGCCTGGGCAACGTCACGATCGCCAACGCGGTGGGCAACGGCGTCGCGGACGACAAGCTGCTGTACACCTACGTCCCCGACCTCATCCGGTACTACCTCGCGGAGGAGCCCATCCTCAAGAACGTCGACACCTGGCGCCTCGAAGACCCGGGCGCGCTCGAGGAGGTGCTCGACCGCCTCGACGAGCTCGTCGTGAAGCCGGTCGACGGCTCGGGCGGCAAGGGGCTCGTGGTGGGGCCCGACGCCTCACCCGCCGAACTCGAGAAGCTCCGCAAGAAGCTGCTCGCCGACCCGCGCGGCTGGATCGCGCAGCCCGTCGTCATGCTCTCGACGATCCCGACGCTCGTCGAGGACGGCATGCGTCCCCGCCACGCCGACCTCCGCCCGTTCGCGGTCAACAACGGCGAGGAGGTGTGGGTGCTGCCGGGCGGCCTCACCCGCGTCGCGCTGCCGGAGGGCCAGCTCGTCGTCAACTCCAGCCAGGGCGGCGGATCGAAGGACACGTGGGTCGTCGGAGGCGATGCGCCCCGGACGGCCGAGTACAGCCAGGGCAACCTCGCCGGGCTCGTGGCCGACCAGGCGTCGACGCAGGCGATCCCGATCATCTACGACGAGCAGGACGAGCCGGCCCATTCGCCGCAGGACCATCCCGGCGGCCTGAGCGAGCAGCAGGAGCAGCAGCAGCAGACCGGGGGTGCGACGTGCTAAGCCGCATCGCCGAGAGCCTCTTCTGGATCGGACGCTACATCGAGCGGAGCGACGGCACTGCCCGCATCCTCGATGTGCACCTGCAGCTGCTGCTCGAGGACCCGTGGATCGACGAGGACACCGCCTGCCGGTCGCTCCTGTCGGTCATGGGGTCGTTCCCGCCCGAGGGCCTCGATACAGTGACCCGTCAGGACGTGCTGACCCGGCTCGCGGTCGACCGCACCAACCCGTCCAGCATCGCCTACTCGCTGCAGTCGGCTCGCGAGAACGCCCGCCGCGCGCGCGAGATCGTCTCGACCGAGCTGTGGGAGACCCTCAACACGACCTACTCCCGGATGCCGCGGCGGCTCAACGCCGAGAAGGTGCACGAGTTCTTCCACTGGGTGCGCGAGCGCGCGGCGCTCGCCGTCGGCGTCACCGACTCGTCGACGAGCCGCGACGAGGCCTGGCAGTTCTTCACGCTCGGCCGCTCGATCGAGCGCACCGACATGACGGCGCGGCTGCTCGCGACCCGGTCGCTGACCGAGGAGTCCGGCCCGTCGTGGACGACGATCCTCCGCTCCTGCGGCGCGTACGAGGCGTACCTGCGCACCTACCGCGGCATGCCGAGCGCGCGCAACGCCGCGGAGTTCCTGCTGCTCGATCGGCTCTTCCCGCGCTCGATCATCCACTCGATCCAGCGCGCCGAGGAATGCATGAGTGCGATCGACCCGGTCGCCGACCGCGTGGGCCACTCCAATGCGGTGCTCCGCGCGCTCGGCCGCATCCGCAACGACCTCGAGTACCGGCCGCTGGGCGAGATCCTGTCGGAGCTGCCCGAGCACATGGACAACGTGCAGAAGGTGACCCGCGAGGCCTCCGAGGCGATCCGGAGCCGTTTCTTCCCCACCGCGGCGGAACCGAACTGGATCGGAGAGACCTCGTGAAGCGTCTGCGCATCGAGCACACGACCGGGTTCACCTACCCCGGCGACGTCGCCGCGTCGTACAACGAGGCGCGGATGCTGCCGAGCTCGACCGACAGCCAGTTCGTGCTGAGCTCGCAGCTCGACATCGACCCGACGACGGCGGTCAACCACTACGTCGACTACTTCGGCACCCGGGTCGCGGCGTTCGACGTGCTGGCCGCCCACCGTTCGCTCGCGATCACGGCCCGCTCGCTCGTCGAGGTGCGGCCGCGCCCCATCGAGCACCGCCAGATCTCGTGGGAGGAGCTGGCCGCCGAGACCGAGCGCTCGATCCACACGGTCGAGCAGCTGGGGCAGACCGCCCGCACCGCGCCGCATCCGGAGGTCGTGCAGCTCGCCCGCGAGATCGCGGCGTCTCACGACGAGCCGGGGCCGGCGGCGCATGCGATCGCGATCGCGATCGGGGATGCCGTGGAGTATATGACCGGCGTCACGGGAGTGCACTCGACGGCGGCGGAGTCGTGGCCCGAGCGCAAGGGCGTATGCCAGGACATCGCGCACATCACCCTCGGGGCGCTGCGCAGCGTCGGCATCCCCGCCCGCTACGTCTCGGGATACCTGCATCCCGATCCCGACGCGCAGGTCGGTGCGCCGGTGACGGGTGAGTCGCACGCCTGGATCGAGTGGTTCGCCGGCGACTGGCAGGGTTTCGATCCGACGAACAACGTCGAAATCAGCGACCGGCACGTGCTGGTCGGGCGCGGGCGCGACTACAACGACGTCCCGCCGCTGCGCGGGGTGTTCGCGGGGCCCTACAAGAGCGCCCTGCACGTCACGGTGACGATCACCCGCGAGGCGTGACCTCGGCGGCATCCGCTTCATCCGCCTCGCGGCGGGTGCCCCGGCCGAGGGATGCCGTCGCGGCGAGGCCCAGCACGAGGAATCCGGCCGCGGCGAAGCTCGCGGCGCGCGTGCCGTCGGAGAGGGCGGCTCTCGCGTCGGTCGCGATGTCGGCGGTCTGCGGTGAGGCCTCGAGGCCCGCGATCGCGCCGCCCGCGCTCTCGACGACGGCGCTGACGACCTCATCGCGCTGCTCGGGCGGGATGCCCCGATCGTCGAGTCGCGTCGCGAGGGCGCCGGAGGTCGTCGAGAACAGGATGGTTCCGAGGATCGCGATGCCGAGCGCGGCGCCGAGCTGACGGGCGGTCGACTGCGTGCCGGACGCCTGTCCTCCCTCGGCGACGGGGACGTCGGCGAGCACGACACCGGTCAGCTGCGCCGTGGCGAGGCCCACGCCGATGCCGTAGACGAACAGCGCGGGGATGAGCGGACCCCAGGTGGCATCCGGCCCGATGACGAGGGCGACGCCGGCGACGCCGACGATCTCGGCCGCGAGGCCCGCGCGCACCACCCACACCGGCGCGACCTTGCCCGACAGGGCGCCGGCCAGCCCGCTCGCGACGAACGAGCCCGCGGCGAGGGCGAGCAGCACGAGGCCCGTCTGGACCGCCTCGAAACCGAGCGCGAACTGCAGCCACAGGGGGAGGGCGAGGATGATGCCGAACTCGCCGAGCGCGACGACGAGAGCGGCGAGGTTTCCGTTGCGGAACGACGGGATGCCGAAGAGCCCGAACGCCAGCAGAGTGGGCTGGCCGGCACGGCGACGGTGCAGGCCCCAGGCGATGAAGGCCGCGATCGCGAGGGCCGAGACCGCGAACGCGATCGGGACGGGCGAGAGGTCGCCGGGCCACGACGCGCCGAAGAGCTCGGGACGCTGGTCGACGGTCCACCAGCCGTAGGTACGTCCCTCGATGAGGCCGAAGACGAGGGTTCCCATGGCGATGACCGACAGGACGGCTCCGACGACGTCGATCCGCGTCGCGCCGCCGCGCGACTCGTCGACCGTGAGCAGGACGCCCACGACGATGAGGATGCCGAGCGGGATGTTGATGCCGAAGGCCCAGTGCCACGAGAACGTCGTCGTCAGCCAGCCGCCGAGCAGCGGTCCGACCGCGGCCATGCCGCCGATGGTCGAACCCCAGACGGCGAAGGCGATGCCGCGCTCGCGGCCGCGGAAGGTCGCGTTCAGCAGCGACAGCGTGGTCGGCAGGATCATCGCGCCGCCGACGCCCTGCACGAAACGGGCGAGGATGAGCAGGTCGCCGGTCGACGCGAGCACCGCGCCCACGGAGGCGAGCGCGAAGACGACGACGCCGGTCAGCAGCATCCTGCGGCGGCCGACCCGATCGGCGATGCTGCCGAAGACGAGCAGCAGTGAGGCGAATACGAGGGTGTACGCCTCCTGCACCCACTGCACCTGGGTCGAGGTGATGCCGAGGTCGTCGACGATCGAGGGGACGGCGACGTTGACGATCGTCGAGTCCACGATGATGAGTGCGACGGCGATGCTGATGAAGACGAGTCCCGCCCACCGGCGGCGTGCCGAAGTTTCCATGATTGCTAGAATAGCTAGCAAAATTGCGGGCACAAGGCGTGGTTCGCGCAACGCGAAAACGGCCGGTCCCGCGGGGAACCGGCCGTCTCGATCGAGCCCGTGGATCAGGCGGGCGGGTCGCCCGGGTCGAGCGTCTTGAGCATGTCCTCCTCGGCGGCGTTGTCGGCCGTGAGCTCGTCCTCGGTGGTCTCATCACCACCGCGGGGTGCGTCGTCGGTGATCGACTGCTCGGCGCTGGGATCGTCGAGGTGACGGTCGCCTGTGGGCTCTTCGGACGGGATCGCGCTGTCTCCGGCGCCGCCGGCCGGGTTCTCGTGGCTGCTCATGGGCGCGACGTTACGCTCGCCGTCGCCGCGCGCGGCACCCCTTGACACGCGATCCGGCCGTGGTGCCGATACACCCGTCGGATCGGCGTGACGGGAGTGGTGACGGCCTCCGCTTGAGGCCACTCCCGCACCGCCGGTCCGACGAATGTATCGCCGCCAGGCGCTGGGGCTAGGCGCGGGGCTCGTAGCGACGCGGTGCGTGCGTGCGGGCGACGAGATCGCGGAGCGCCTCGAGCGAGCCCGACACGAACCCCGCGGCGCGGGCCTGCACCAGCACGTTGCCGAGCGCCGTCGCCTCGACGGGGCCGGCGAGAACCGGCATTCCGGCGCGATCGGCCGTGCGCTGGCACAGCAGCTCGTTGAGCGCTCCGCCTCCGACGATGTGGATCGTCCGGACGTCGACGCGGCCGAGGCGAGCGGCGTCGGCCACGGCATCGGCGAACGCCTGCGCAAGCGACTCGACGATCGACCGGGTGTACTCCGCGCGCGTGCGCGGCGGTGCGACATCGTGCTCGGCGCACCACGCGTCGATGCGGGAGGTCATCTCTCCGGGGGCGAGGAAACGCGGGTCGTTGACGTCGAAGACGACGCCATCCGCTTCGCGTGCGGCGTCGAGCAGCGTCGGCAGGTCGATCCGGTGCCCCTCGTGCCGTTCCCATTGACGGACGGCCTCGCTCAGCACCCACAGGCCCATGACGTTGTGCAGCAGGCGGATGCGGCCGTCGACGCCGCCCTCGTTCGTGAAGTTCGCCTCGAGCGCGGCGCGGCTGAGCACGAGGTGGTCGACCTCGACGCCGACGAGGCCCCACGTGCCGCAGGAGATGTAGGCCGCGGCATCCGGCTGCATCGGCACGGCGACGACGGCCGAGGCGGTGTCGTGCGAGCCGACGGCGGTGACGGGCGTGCTCTCGGGTGCTCCGATCGACGCCGCGACGTGCGCCCGCAGCGGGCCGAGTCGATCACCCGGTGCGATGAGCGGGGGGAGGATGCCGCGGGGGATGCCGAGCGCCGAGACGAGGGCGCCGTCCCATGAGGCCTGCAGCACCCGCAGGAGTCCGGTCGTCGACGCGTTGGTCTGCTCGGCGCGGGCCTCGCCGGTCAGCCAGTACCCGACGAGGTCGGGTACGAGGAGGGCGGTGTCGGCGAAGGCCAGCACCTCCGGGTCTTCGGCGGCGAGCTGGTACAGCGTGTTGAACGGCAGGAACTGCAGGCCGTTGCGCTCGAAGAGCTCGGCGTGCGGAAAGCGGGCGTGCACGCTCTCGACCCCGCGCGCGGTGCGCTCGTCGCGGTAGTGGAACGGTTCGCCCAGCATCCGCCCGCCGCGCAGCAGCCCGTAGTCGACAGCCCACGAGTCGACGCCGATCGAGGCGATGCCGGGGGTCGTGCGGAACGCGTCGCGCAGCCCTCCCAGCACCGCGCCGTACATGCCCACGAGGTTCCAGTGCAGGCCGTCGCCCGCGTGCACCGGGTCGTTGGCGAATCGCGCGACCGTCTCGGTCTCGAGCGTGTCTGCCCCCACATGCCCCACGATGACCCGCCCACTGGTGGCCCCGAGATCCACCGCCGCCACATTCCCCGACACGCTCACGCGCGGCATCCTTCCCTCGGGTGCACGGCCTGCCGCCGAGTGCACGACCTCGGAGTGTGCGGATGCCGTGCACTCGGCGCGAAGCCGTGCATTCGAGTGCCCGCGTTCATCGCAGGAACGCGGCGGCGACGCCGGAGTCCACGGGGATGTGCAGGCCGGTCGTGCGCGAGAGCTCGGGGCCGGTGAGGACGTAGACCGCGTCGGCGACGTTCTCGGGCACCACCTCGCGCTTGAGGATCGTGCGGTTGGCGTAGAACTGGCCGAGGTCCTCCTCGTTGACGCCGTAGGTGGCGGCGCGGTTGGCGCCCCAGCCCGAGGCGAAGATGCCCGAGCCGCGCACGACACCGTCGGGGTTGATGCCGTTCACGCGCACGCCGTGCTCGCCGAGCTCGACCGCCAGCAGCCGCACCTGGTGGGCCTGGTCGGCCTTCGTCGCCGAGTACGCGATGTTGTTCGGACCTGCGAAGACGGAGTTCTTCGACGAGATGTAGATGACGTCGCCGCCCATCCTCTGCTCGATGAGTGCCCTCGCGGCCGCCTTGGAGACGAGGAACGACCCCTTCGCCATGACGTCGTGCTGCAGGTCCCAGTCCTTCTCGGTGGTCTCCAGCAGCGGCTTCGACAGCGACAGCCCGGCGTTGTTGACGACGAGGTCGATGCCGCCGAACGCCAGCAGCGTCGCGTCGATCGCGGCCTGCACGCCGTCGGCGTCGGCGACGTTGGCCGCGACGCCGATCGCGACGTCGGTGCCGCCGAGCTCGGCGGCGGCACCCTGTGCCTTCTCGAGGTCGAGGTCGGCGACGACGATGCACGCGCCCTCGGCCGCGAGCCGGGTGGCGATGGCCTTGCCGATGCCGGATGCCGCACCCGTGACGAACGCGATGCGCCCCTGGTGGGTCTTGGGCTTGGGCATCCGCTGGAGCTTGGCCTCTTCGAGGGCCCAGTACTCGATGCGGAACTTCTCGGCGTCCGAGATCGGCGCGTACGTCGAGAGGGCCTCGGCGCCGCGCATGACGTTGATCGCGTTGACGTAGAACTCACCGGCGACGCGCGCGGTCTGCTTGTTCGCGCCGTACGAGAACATCCCCACACCCGGAACCAGCACGATGAGCGGGTCGGCGCCGCGGATCGCCGGCGAGTCCGCGTCGGCGTGGGCGTCGTAGTACGCCTGGTAGTCGGCGCGGTACTCGGCGTGCAGCTCGTGCAGACGGGCGATCTGCTCCTCGGCCGTTGCCGTCGCGGGAACGTCGAGGATGAGGGGCTTGACCTTCGTGCGCAGGAAGTGGTCGGGGCAGCTCGTGCCCAGAGCGGCGAGAGCGGGTGCCTTCTCGGATGCCAGGAAGTCGAGTACGACGTCGGTGTCGGTGTAGTGGCCGACCATCGGCTTGTCGGTCGAGGCGATGCCGCGGATCGTGGGGGCGAGGGCGGCGGCGCGGGCGCGGCGCTCGGTCTCGGGCAGCGCCTGGAACCCGGCGCGCACGCCGCCGAAGGGCTCTGCCGCGCCGTGCTCGTCGATGTAGGCCTGCGCGGTCTCGATGATCCAGAGGCTGTTCGCCTCGGCCTCATCCGAGGTGTCGCCCCACGCCGTGATGCCGTGCCCGCCGAGGATGCACCCGATCGCCTGCGGGTTCTGCTTCTTGATCTCGGCGATGTCGAGGCCGAGCTGGAAGCCGGGCCGCCGCCACGGCACCCAGACCACCTTCTCGCCGAAGATCCTCGCCGTCAGCTCCTCGCCGTCCGCGGCGGTCGCGATGGCGATGCCGGCGTCGGGATGCAGGTGGTCGACGTGCGCGGCATCCACCAGTCCGTGCATCGCCGTGTCGATCGAGGGGGCCGCTCCGCCCTTGCCGTGCAGGCAGTAGTCGAATGCGGCGACCATCTCGTCCTCGCGCTCGACCCCGGGGTAGACGTTCACCAGTGCCCGCATCCGGTCGAGGCGCAGCACCGCGAGCCCCGACTCGGTCAGGGTGCCGAGGTCGCCGCCGGAGCCCTTGACCCAGAGCAGCTCGACGGGCTCACCGGTGACGGGGTCGATGTCGGTGCCCTTGGCGGAGGTGTTGCCGCCGGCGTAGTTGGTGTTCTTCGGGTCGGAGCCCAGGCGGTTGCTGCGCGCGATGAGGTCGGCGGCTGCGGCGGAGGTCATGGCTTTCCTTCGGGGGTAGGGAGGGGAGGTCAGGATGCGGCGAGGCCGGCGAATCGCCGCGCGATGCGTGCCATCGAGGCGGCGAAGCCCGGGTGCTCGGGCCGGTTGAGGTGGCCGTGGTCGGTGCCCGGCTCGACGACGACTTCCACGTCGCCACCGGCCTCTCGCAGGGTCGCGGCGAACACGTCGCCCGAGACGCTCAGCTCGTCGATCTCGCTGTTGATCATGAGCGTCGGGGGGAACCCCCGCAGCTCGGTCGCCGACGCGAGGCCCGGGACAGCGGCGATCGGCGCGCCGATCACCGAACCGCCGAGGTAGTTCTCGTACATGTCACGGACGACGTCGGCTCCGAACCGGTCGTGCTCGGGGTGAGCGGCGAGGGCGGCACGCAGCGCCGGGCCGGGCGCCGGCTGCACGGCGAGCAGCGTGGGGTAGGCCAGCACGACGAGGCGGGGCGGGATGCCGTCCGCGCCGAGCAGGCGCAGGGTCGCGCCCGTCGCGAGGTTCGCGCCGGCGCTTGCCCCGCCGATCGCGAGACGCGTCACGCCGAGCTCCTCGGCGTGTGAGGTCGCCCACTCCCAGGCGCGCAGGACGTCGTCGGATGCCGCCGGGTAGCGGTTGCCGCTGCGGTCGTCCGTCTGCTCATCGCCGCCGTCCCAGGTCGGCGGGACCGGGGCGAGGCGGTAGTCGACGGAGAAGACCGTCGTCCCGGCCGCGGCGAGCCCGCGGGCCACGGCATCCGCTTCCGGCATGTCGAGGTCGCCGAACGCGAACCCGCCGCCGTGCATCCAGACCAGTCCGGTGCCGTCGGGCTCGGTCGCACGGTAGAGCCGGATGAGCCCGTCCGCCTGGGAGGTGGGGGAGGACGCGGCCGGGGCGGCGGCGCTCACCGGGCCACCCGCTCTTCCGCCGGCGTCGGGACGTGCCGGCCGTAGCGCTCGAGCTCGATGTCCTCGAGCGACTTGCCCTCGGTGTTCGGTGCCCAGATCGTGCCGATGAGCAGCGCCGCGACGAGCAGGCCGAGGATGATCACGCCCAGTCCGCCGAGTCCGAGTCCCGACAGCAGGACGGGGAAGACGAGGCTCAGGAGGCCGACCATGACGCGGGCGAGCATGAAGAGCACGCCCTGGGCGCTCGCGCGGTAACGGGTGGCGAACAGCTCGGCCGTCCACAGGCCGTAGAACGCCTGTGCCCCGACGCCGGCGGAGACACCCCATGCGACGGCGAAGAACAGCAGCGAGAACAGGCCCGGGGGAGCGTAGATCAGCACGGCCCACGCCGCGACGCCGAGCGCCGCACCAGCGAGGTAGAGCCACTTGCGGCGCACCCGGTCGCCGAAGCGCATGAAGCCGAAGAAGGTCGCCGCGGCGGTGAGGCTCCAGACGAGCACCTGCAGCAGGTTCTGCTGCATCGGGTCGTGCAGGCCCGCGGCGTCGTAGACCCGCGGCTGGAAGATGCCGGCCTGGCCGGCGACGGTGTTCCAGAGGCCGTAGACGCCGATGAGGAAGGCGAGAGCGCCCCAGTTCTTCGGCTCTTTGAGCAGGCCGACGATGCCGGAGAAGAACGACGGGCGCTCGCCCGCGACGAGCGCGGCCTCGCGCTGGCTCTTCCACCGGCGCGACTCGGGGAGTCCGCGGCGCACCCACCACGTCACCGCGGCGATGACGAAGAGGTGGAAGAAGATCAGGCGCGAGCCGAGCAGGCCGAGCGGGCCGACGATGACGGCGAGGAGGAACCCGACCGCGGGGCCGATCGACCAGGCGAGCTGCGCCGTGCCCACGTGCGCGGCACGGTGCTCGTTGGGCGCCTCCTCGGCGATGTAGGTCCACGACGCGGGAACGCCCGCGCCGACGGCGATGCCCATGAGGATGACGCCGACGAGCAGAACCGCGAGGTTCGGCGCGAACGTCACGGCGAGAGCGCCGAGCATGAACACGATCAGGTCGTAGGTGTAGATGAACTTCCGGCCCAGCCGGTCGCACAGCGGGCCGCCGATCGCGGCGCCGATCGCCGCGCCGAAGGCGTTGGCCGACAGGGCGGCGACGATGCCGACGACGCCGTCGTCGAAGCCGAAGGCCTCCTGCCACAGCGTCAGGCTCGTGGCGAGCGCGATGATCGCGCCGGCCTCGATGTAGTTCGACATGGCGACGGCGATGGTCGCCTTCCACGCGCTCAGGGGGCGCCGGGTGCGGGTCGTGCTCATGCGCCCCACCCCGCCTGGGTGCCGCCGACGCGGTCGGCTTCGATCTTCTCCTGATAGCCGGATGCCGCGTACGCGGCCATCGGGTCGGCGGGAAGCCCCCGCGACTCGCGCCACTCGGCCAGGGCCGGACGCACGTCGGTGTAGAAGGCGTCCATGAACACCGCCTGCGCCCCGAGCACGTCGTTCGCGGTGCGGGCGGCGGCGAGGGCGTCGGCGTCGATGAGCAATGCGCGGGCGGTCATCTCCTGGACGTTGAGCACCGAGCGGATCTGCCCGGGGATCTTCGCCTCGATGTTGTGGCACTGGTCGAGCATGAAGACCACGTCGGGGTTGTCGAAGCCGCCGCCGCGCAGCACCTCGACGAGGATGCGGAACAGCTGGAACGGGTCGGCCGCGCCCACGATGAGGTCGTCGTCGGCGTAGAAGCGCGAGTTGAAGTCGAACGAGCCGAGCTTGCCGAGGCGCAGCAGCTGCATGACGATGAACTCGATGTTCGTGCCGGGGGCGTGGTGCCCGGTGTCGAGGCACACCATCGCGCGCTCGCCGAGGGCCGCCACCTGCACGTAGCTCGTCCCCCAGTCGGGGACGTCGGTGTGGTAGAACGACGGCTCGAAGAACTTGTACTCCAGCACGAGGCGCTGCTCGCCCGTGAGGCGGTCGTAGATCCGCTGCAGCGAGTCGGCCAGGCGGTCCTGGCGTGCGCGCATGTCGTTCTGCCCGGGGTAGTTCGACCCCTCGGCCAGCCAGATCTTCAGGTCGCGCGAGCCCGTGGCATCCATCACGTCGATGCACTCGAGGTGGTGGTCGATGGCCTTGCGGCGGATCGCGTCGTCCTCGTGGGTGAGGGCGCCGAACTTGAAGTCCTCGTCCTGGAACGTGTTGGAGTTGATCGTGCCGAGCGAGACACCGAGGTCTTCGGCGTGTCGGCGCAGGGCGCCGAAGTCGTCGACCTTGTCCCACGGGATGTGCAGGGCGACGGCGGGAGCGAGGCCCGTCAGGCGGTTGACCTCGGCGGCATCCGCGATCTTCTCGAACGGATCGCGGGGCGTGCCGGCGGTGGGGAAGACCCGGAACCGGGTGCCGGAGTTGCCGAACGCCCAGCTGGGCAGCTCGATGCCCTGGCGCTCGAGCAGGGCGAAATGGTCGGGGGAGAGGGTGCTCACGATGCGTCGTCGCTTTCGTCGGGGTTTTCGGTGGATGTCGTGGCGGCCGTGTCGGTGACGGCCGCGGCGGTGGTCGCCGCCGCGAGTTGGTCGTGCAGGTTGAAGACCTCGGTCAGGGGTGTGGCGGCCTGGTCGGGGCGGCCTTCGAGCCCGACGAAGAAGCGCGCCATCTCGGCCTCCCAGCGGGCGGCGACGGGCGACGCGGCGAGGTAGGCCTGAGCCGCGGCATCGTCGTCGACCTCGTAGTAGCCGATGAGTCGTCCGCCCTCGCCGAGGAACAGCGAGTAGTTGCGACGGCCGGATGCCGCGATCTCCGCCAGCATCTCGGGCCAGACAGGGGTATGCCGGGCGATGTACTCATCGAGCAGGTCCGGGCGTATCTGCAACGAGAAGCAGACCCGGTGGGCAGATGCACTCGTCATCGAGGCTCCTTGGTGAGCGGTTGTGAATCGTTTCACGAGCGTAGCGGGTTGTTCGCGGGAGCACAAACGGCAAGCGCTTACCCACATCCTGCCGCTGCCGCCGTGCTCGCGCTACGGTGGTGTGCATGGCAGTGAGCGTGCGGGATGTCGCGGTCGCGGCATCCGTTTCGGTGGGGACCGTCTCGAACGTCCTCAACAACCCGACGCGCGTGTCGCCCGAGATGGTCGCGCGCGTGCAGCAGGCCATCGCCGATCTGGGATTCGTCCGCAACGATGCGGCGCGGCAGCTGCGGGCTGGGCGGAGCCGATCGATCGGTCTCGTGGTGCTCGACATCGGCAACCCGTTCTTCGCCGAGGTCGCACGGGGCGCGGAGGAGCGTGCGGCCGAGAGCGGCATGGCTGTGCTGCTCAGCACGAGCGACGAGAAGCCCGAGCGCGAGTCGGCGTACCTCGACCTCTTCCGCGAGCAGCGTGTCAACGGCGTGCTCGTGACTCCCGCGAGCGATGACCTCGAACGGCTGCGCGGGCTGCAGGCGGCGGGTGTGCCCGTCGTCCTCGTCGACCGCGAGGTACCCGACGACGTCTTCGCCTCGGTCTCGGTCGACGACGTCGAGGGCGGCTACCTCGCCGTGTCGCATCTCTTGGCGCGCGGGCGCCGGCATATCGCTTTCGTCCGCGGGCCGGTGTCGATCCGTCAGGTCGCCGATCGTCTCGAGGGTGCGCGGCGTGCGGTGGCCGAGGTCGCCGACGCACGGCTGGAGGAGATCGCCGTGCCCGCCCTGTCGGTGCTGCACGGCCGCGCCGCCGGGGAGCAGCTGCGCGAGCGCCGCGGAGAGGACCGCGTCGATGCCGTGTTCGCCGCGAACGATCTGCTCGCCGTCGGCGTGCTGCAGGCCTTCGCGGTCCTCGGGCGCCTGAGGGTGCCCGAGGAGGTCGCCCTGATCGGCTACGACGACATCGACTTCGCGTCGGCCACCGTCGTGCCGCTCAGCTCGATCCGCCAGCCCGCGCACGAGATCGGATACCGCGCCGTCGACCTCCTGTTGCGCGGCCTCGACGATCCCGGCGGCGAGCACGAGCGCCGCGTGCGCTTCCGTCCCGAGCTCGTCGTCCGCGACTCCACCGCCTGACCCCCCGGTATCCCCCCGCCCCGGCATCCCCCCGGCATCCGCCCCGCCCCGGTATCCCCCCCGGCATCCGCCCCGCGAGGTCCCAGTTCGGCCGGTTCTGCGCGCCGAATTCCCGGCCCAACGGGGACCTCGCGCCCACCCGGCCCCGGGTTCTGCTCTTGACCAGCGGCGAGAGTGCAGGTCTGCACGGTGTTGGGCCGCTCTGACCGTGCGTTCGCGCGTCCTCGAGGCGAGGCGGAGGTAGAGGGGGGAGAGAGGGCGGGGCAGGGGGGGTCAGAGGTGGGACCAGGTGGTGGGGGAGAGAGGGACGGAGGCAGGGAGAGTGGCGGGGGTGGTCACGGTGAGCGTGCGGGGGCGGGTGTCGAGGTTGGCCGCCAGCACCGTGATCTCACCGCGATGCTCGGCGCCGACGGCCCAGACGAGGCCGTCGGGGCTCGAGCCCGAGAGCAGCTCGCCGCCCGCGAGCCCGGCGAGGGCTGCGATCGCCTCGCCGACCGGCAGCGCCGTGCCATCGGAGTCGAGGATGCCGCGCGGCCCCCACGACTCGAAGAACGTCAGGCTCGCGACGCCGGGCACGGCGAGGGCCGCGGCACTCGCGATCGTCCAGGCCGCGAGCTCAGGCGCGCGCTGCCGCGGGTCGTCGGCGTCGGTCAGGTGCGTGCCGTAGCCGGCCGACAGATCGGATGCCGCGGGGCGCGGCGGCGCCGTCGTGGCGACGTCGTTGAAGTGCGGTCGCAGGGTCACCGGGCCGACGTGCACCGGCACCCCGCCGCCGATCTCGACCGCCTGCGTCGCGACCAGGCGCTGCATCGCGAGCGACTCGACGAGCTGCTCGGTGTCGCGGCTGTGGAAGAGCGGCGTGACGCTGAACGTCAGCCCCGCGAGACCCCGCGGCAGGCGGTGCTGCTCGCGGTTGAGCTCGGTGAAGTGCGAGCGTGCGCCGCCGACGACGGGCACGTCCAGGCCCGACTGATCCAGCGCGTCTCGGAGCAGCGCGACTGTGGCCTCGTCGGAGACGTGACGGCCCGGCCCGGAGGGCTGGAACGCCGCCACCCGCGTCACACGAAGACGACCGAGCGCGGCCATCGCGCCGGAGAGCGCCGAGGCGATCGCGGCATCCGCGCCATCAGACACCCCCGCCTCGGCGGGCAGCACGAGCCGGACGTCGAGGGGAGGGCCTTCGGATGCCGCGCGCTCGAGCGCCGCCGGCCACCCCGGCCACGCCAGGTCGAGCTCGACGAGCGTGCTCGCCGCGCAGCCGGTCCCGATGCGTGCCGACGCGGGATCGGGCGCCGGGTCGGGGGCGGTCGACGCGCTCAGCCCGCTCGCGGGGAAGGTTCCGGCGCGCCGCAGCTCGATCACGGCATCCCCGATCACATCGCTCTCGGCGGCGGAGTCCTCGGTCGGCGCGGCACCCCGCGTCGGCGCGGCCTCAGCCGTGACGGTGATCTGCTGCCGCACGCGCTCGCCCGCCGCGACCGGGTAGGGGAACGGCAGTGCGAGCGGCCGGCTGTAGACCTTGAACGAGGCGTCGGTCCAGTTGCGCTGGTCCTCCATCTCGAACACATCGCCGTCGAACGCGAGCCCGACATCGACGCCGCCGTCACGCCACCGCAGACCCGCGATGTCGAGCACCGGCTGGTGGGGGCTGATGGCGACCGGAAGCGCCGTCTGCGACACCCCGCCCGTGCTGTGGGTCACCGACAATCCGGCCCCGGCCGTCGAGGGCGGGATGAGGGCGACGAGGCCCGTGCGGTTCGTCTCGATGGGCGTCGCCGCCTCGAGGTCGCACAGCACCCGCAGGCTCTCGCCGCGGACCTCGGCGCGGACGACGCCGCTCAGCGGCATCCGCTCGTCGCCGGTCCGCACGTGCATCGTGAGGCTGGTCTCGCCGGCGGTGACCCGGTCGACGACGAGGTCGAGCGTGTTCCAGTCGCGGTCGCGCACGACGGCCCGGATGCTGCGCAGCACGCGCCGGCCATCCCGTCGGATGTCGGCGAACTCGTCGCCGCGCAGCTCGAACTCCCAGGCCCCGATCCGTCGCCGATCCGCGGCGTCGCGTCCCCACATCGTCGGCATCCTCAGAGGGTCGTCATGCCGCCGTCGACCGAGAAGGTCGCCCCCGTCGCGAACGAGCCCTCGTCGCTCGCGAGGTAGACCATGATGCCGGTGACGTCGGCGGGGGTGCCGGCGCGGCCCACGGGGATGCGCGAGACGATCGCCGCCCGCGACTCCGGGTCGTCGCTGATGGCCGACACGAGCGGCGTCTCGGTGTACGCGGGCTGGACGGTGTTCACACGGATGCCGCGATCGGCGTATGCCGCGGCGACCGTGCGGCCGAGCCCGTGCACGCCGGCCTTCGACGCGCTGTAGGCGGTGAACGCCCACCCCTCGCCGTTGACGGCGGTCGGGCTCCCGGTCAGGATGATCGACCCGCCGCCGCGCGACAGCAGCGCGCGGACGGCGTACTTCACGGTGAGGAACGTCCCGGTGAGGTTGATGTCGATCGTCCGCCGCCACACGTCGAGGTCGAGGTCGGCGGCGGGTGCGTCCTGTCCGAAGAGCTGCACGCCGGCGTTCGCGACGACGACGTCGGGCGTCCACCCCGCCGACTCGACCTCGGCGAAGGCCGCCGCGACGGCGGTCTCGTCGGAGATGTCCATCATCACGGCGCGCGCGAGCGGCCCGAGCGAGGCCGCCGCATCGCCGACGGCCGGCCCGTTGCGGTCGGCGAGAACGACGCGCGCGCCCTCGGCGACGAAGCGCTCGGCGACGGCGTGTCCGATGCCCATCGCAGCGCCGGTCACGAGCGCCGTCTTGCCCTGCAGTCTCGTCATCGTCGTCGTCCTCAGCGCTCGATGTGATCCAGGTGCAGCATCCGGGCGAGGTTCTTGTCGAGCTCGTCGTCGCGGAAGATCTTCTTCCAGTCGTCCTTGATGATGCTCTCGCGACCGTAGTCCATCGCGATCAGGCACGCATCGCTGAACGGGTTGTCGCCGCGCAGGCCGTTCGCGAGGGCGACCTGCGTGTGGCCGTACAGGATGCTGCGGGCCGCGGCCTCGGGCACGCCCATCGTGTGGATCGCCTCGTCGAGCGCCTCGTTCAGGAGCGAGCCGATCATGCAGGCGACGGTCTCGACGAGGGTCGGCTCGAGCTGCGCGAGCTGCTTGATCGTCACCCAGTGCACGTCGATGACCGGTGCGTAGATCGCGCGAACGGTCTCTTCGACGATGCGCTGCTTCTCGGGGTCGTCCGACTCGATCGCGGCGATCGCGTCCTGCGGGGCCGCGATGCCGCCGAACGTGTCGGCCCACTCCTCCTTCGTGGTCCGCTCGAGGAAGACCGACGGGTGGCACGGGTGCGCGACAGCCTGGATGACGTCGTCGCGCGTCGTCAGCAGGCCCGCGTAGGCGGCGGCCGGGTCGAGCGTCAGCACGATGGCGCCCGGCTTGAGCTGGGGGACGAGATCGGCGGTCACCGGTCCCAGCGCGAGGTCGGGCACGGCGAGCACGACGATGTCGGCGTCGGCGACCGCGGCGGCGGCATCCGTCAGCTCGCGCCCGGCGGCGATCGTGCGCTCGCGCCCGGCCGGGGAGTTCTCGACGTAGAAGACGGTGTGATCGGTCTTGACGAGGTTGTTGGACACGCGCGTGCCCATCTTCCCGCCCGCTCCGACGACGGCGATCGTGTGGCTCATCAGGTGCTCCTCAGGTATTCCAGGGTGGCGCGGGTCCAGTCCCGCTCGGTTCGGACAGTGGTCTCGGCATCGCCCTGCCAGGGCAGCCAGTGCTCGACGATCTCGTTGACCTCGCGCTCGTCGACCCCGCGCTCGCGCGGCCTCACGGTCTCGAGCAGATGGGGGTAGTCGTGCAGGCCCTCGCCCATGCGGACCCCGGTGAACGTGAAGCCGACCCAGCCGGGCTGCCGGGCGAAGGCGAAGTCCTTCACGTGGATGTTCGTGACGTAGGGCGCGGCGAGCTCGACGGTCTCGCGCGGCAGCTCCAGGCGCGCGACGACGTTGGCCGGGTCGAGGCACACCCCGAGGGCGGGGCTGTCGATGGCCGCGATGAGCCGCGTGAGATCTGCGGTCGACACCTGCTCGTAGGTCTCCAGAGCGAGGGAGACCCCGGCTGCCTCGTACGCGGGCAGGATGCCGCGCAGCCACGCCTCGGCCTCGGCCAGCGTCGGGCGGGAGTCGGGGGCGTAGATCATGCTGCGCACGAGCCGCGCGTCGAAGACCGCGGCGAGCTCGAGGAAGCGGGTCAGACGCTCGGGGGCGACCCCCTTCGTGCCGACCTCGATCGTCAGGCCGAGGTCACGGGCCGCGGCGGCCGCATCGCGCAGCTCGATACCGTCCATGAGCTCCAGCGGCGCGTAATCGCAGATCTGGAACAGGTGGACGCCGAGCTCGCGGGTGCGCTCGAACGCGCCGACGAGCGAGAGGGGCTGGGGTGCACGGTCGGAGTGCTCCCACAGAAAGGCATAGGTGCCGAGGCCGATCACGACGTCGCTCCGTTCTGCGTGCTGCGGGCTGCCGCGAGCTCGGCGGCTTCATCGATGACGCGGCCGAAGGCGGCGGCGTCGTGCGCGAAGCGCCCGAGGAAGAGGCCGTCGACGGCGCCCTCGAGCCGCGCGAGCAGGCCGGGTCCGGCCGAGCCGCCGTAGATGACGCTCGATCCGGCGCGCTCCGGATCGGCGTCGAGCGCTGCCCGCAGCGCGCGGCTCACGGTGACGATGTGCGCTGTGGGTGCGGGCTCGGGGGCGCCGATCGCCCACACCGGCTCGTACGCCACGACGACCCGGCCGGCGGGAGCCCCCGTGAGATCCGCGTGCAGCTGCGCGACGGCCGTGCGTGCCGCGGACTCGGCATCCGTCCGTTCCGGCTCTCCGATGCAGAGCACGGGGGTGACGCCGTGTCGCAGGGCCGCCGCTGCCTTGGCCGCCGTGATCTCGTCGGTCTCGCCGAACAGGCGCCGGCGTTCGGCGTGGCCGATCTCGGCGAACGCGCCGCCCGACTCCGCGACCTCCGCCGCGGTGATCTCGCCGGTGTAGGCGCCGGGTTCGTACGCCGAGACGTCCTGCACCCCCACGCGGACGCCGGCGGGCGCGAGGTAGTCGCGCGCATCGTCGAACTGCAGGTAGGTGGGGATGACGAAGACCTCGACGGCGCCGCTGCGCACGGCCTCGCGCTCGCTCACGGCGGCGGCGACCTCGCCGAACCACACGCGGGCGGCGCGTCGGCCGAAGTACGCCTTGAGGCTCACCCCGACGGTCATGGGCGTCATCAGCAGGATCCGGTGCTCTCGTACCGGTCGATGACGGCCACCTTCTCGGCCGAGGCGGAGGACGTGTCGAAGCGGTAGGTCAGCCACTCGCGGACGAGGCGACGCGCGAGCTCGATGCCCACGACCCGCTGGCCCATCGTCAGCACCTGCGCGTTGTTGGAGAGCACCCCGCGCTCGACCGAGAACGAGTCGTGCGCCGTGACGGCACGGATGCCGGCGACCTTGTTGGCTGCGATCGCGACACCGAGCCCGGTGCCGCAGATGAGCAGGGCGCGGTCGGCCTCGCCGCGCGCGACCCGCTCGGCGGCCTCGATCGCGACGGTCGGGTAGGGGGTGTGGCCGTCGGCGCCGACGCCCACGTCGATGACCGACGCGACGCCGGCGCTGGCCTCGAGGTCGCGCTTGAGCACCTCTTTGTAGTCGAAGCCGGCGTCGTCGCAGCCGATGACGATGCGGAGCGGTTCGGTCATGACGGGGTCCTCTCGTGGTGGGTGAGCACGTCGCCGACGGCGGTGACGATGAGCGCGAGGGAGTGCGCGCCCGGGTCGGGGGTGCCGACGCTGTGCTGGCCGTGGGTGCGCGCCCGGCCCATGCGGGGGAGCAGCGCGGCGGTCGCGGCAGCGGCGGCCGACGCGGCGGATGCCGCCGAGCGCCAGGCCTCGGCCAGCGTCGCGCCGCCCGCGACCGCGGTCGTGAGCTGCGCGCTGAAGGGAACGAGGGCGTCGACCATCGTCTTGTCGCCGAGCTCCGCCTTGCCGTACGACATCACCCCGCGGGTCGCGGCAGCGACACCTGCGGCCACCCCGGCGGCATCCGGCCGTCCCGTGTCGCCGAGCGCGCTCGCGACCGAGGTGAGGATGACGCCCCACAGGGCCCCGGACGTGCCGCCGGCGCGGTCGGACCAGGCATCGGCGGCGCGGGCGAGCGTCGTGGCGGCGCCGGCCCCGGCGGCCGCGCTCTCGTGGGCGGCAGCGCGGGCGGCGTGCGAGCCTCGCTGCATCCCGATGCCGTGGTCGCCGTCGCCCGCGATCGCATCCATCCGTCCCAGCTCGTCGACGTGGGTGTCGACCGTGCGGGCGACCGTGTCGACCACCTCGACGACCACGCGGGCGACGGACTGCGAGTCGGTGTCGCCGGGGACGATGGCGGTGGCGGCTTCACCGCCATCTGCGTCGGCGCCGGCGGTCGTCGCCGTGTACCGACCGGAGGCCTCGGGCGCGACGGAACCGCGGCGATAGGCCGGGGTGTCGACGGGGGTCTCCCACAGTTCGGCGAGCTCGTCGTCGAGCCAGAACAGCGTGAGCGAGGTGCCCGCCATGTCGAAGCTCGTGCAGTATTCGCCCACGTGCGGGTCGATGACCTCGAGGCCCGCGTCGGCGAGCAGCTGGGCGATGCGCCGGTAGACGACGAACATCTCCTCGTGCTTGAGCGAGCCCAGGCCGTTGAGGATGGGCACGACGCGTCCGTCCGCGCCGACGGGGCGTTCGGCGAGCAGCCGCGACACGAGCAGCTCGGCCAGCCCGTCGGCGGTCGGCACCTCGGCCTCGTCGATGCCCGGCTCGCCGTGGATGCCCAGTCCGATCGCCATGCGCCCCTCGGCAACGCTGAACAGAGGTGCGGGGGCGCCCGGAAGCGTGCATCCCGAGAACGCGACGCCGAACGAGCGCGTCCGGTCGTTCGCGAGGCGCGCCACGCGCGCGGCGTCCGCGAGGTCGTAACCGGCGGATGCCGCGCCCGCGGCGGAACGGAAGACCGTGAGGTCTCCCGCGATCCCGCGCCGCCGGTGGATCTCGTCAGCCGATGCGCTGGCGATGTCGTCGGTGACGGCGACCGTCTCGCACGCGATGCCTTCGGCGCGCAGCCGCTCCTGCGCCGCGTCGAAGTTCAGCACGTCGCCGGCGTAGTTGCCGTACGAGAACAGCACCCCGCCGCCGCCGTGAGCTGCGCGGGCGACGGCGTGGATCTGCTGCGTCGAGGGGGAGGCGAAGAGGTTGCCCATCGCGGCGCCGTCGGCCAGGCCTGCCCCGACGAGCCCGCCGAAGGCCGGGTAGTGGCCCGATCCGCCGCCGACGACGACGGCCACCCGGCCCGCGGGCGCGGGCGTGGTGCGGACCACGCCTCCCGAGACGCGTCGGACGTAGCGCGCGTTGGCCGCGACGAAGCCGTCGATCATCTCGTCGGCGAAGTCGGCCGGGTCGTTCCACAGGCGGGTCATCGTGTCGCGGGCCCGTTCTGCGTCGCGGCGGCCGTCAGGCCTGTTCGCGGGACGGCCGCGGGAGCCATCCGGTCGCCGCGCGCGAGCAGCACCATCAGCACGGCCGAGACGAGCATCATCACTCCGACGATGACCATCGGCACCTCGTAGCCCCCGGTCCAGTCGCGGACGGCGCCGGTGATGTAGGGCGCGCTGAAGCCGGCGAGGTTTCCGACGGTGTTGATCAGCGCGACGCCGGCGGCGGCCGCGGCTCCCGTGAGGAAGCGGGTGGGCAGGGTCCAGAAGTTCGGCAGGGCGGCGAAGATCGCACACGCGGTGACCGTGATGACGGCGATCGTCGCGGCGGGCGAGCCGGCGAAGAGCGCGAGCGGGATCGATACGGCCCCGGCCACGGCGGGCACCGCGATGTGCCAGGTCTTCATGCCGCGGCGGTGGGCGTCGCGCGACCACAGGACCATGACGATCGCCGCGGGCAGGTACGGGATCGCGGTGATCAGGCCCTTCTGGAAGACGTCGAAGGTCTGGCCCGTCTGCTCCTGGAAGCCCTCGATGATCGTCGGGAGGAAGAACGCCAGCGCGTAGAGGCCGTAGATGAAGCCGAAGTAGATGAACGACAGCGCCCACACGCGTCCGCTGCCGAAGGCGAACCGTGCCGAGACGTGCTTCTCGCGTGCCTCGGTCGCCGACCGCTCGGCCGCGAGGGCTCCGGTGAGCCAGGTCTTCTCGTCGGTCGTCAGCCACGCGGCATCCGCGGGGGAGTCCTTCAGGTAGAACCAGGCCACGACGCCGACGACGACGGCGGGGATCGCGACGCCGAGGAACATGAACCGCCATCCCTCGAGCCCGAAGAAGACGCCGTGCTGCTGGATCAGGGCTCCGGCCAGCGGCGCTCCGATCACGGTGGTGAGGGGCTGGGCCAGGTAGAAGAGCATGAGGATGCGGCCGCGGTAGCGCGAGGGCACCCAGAGGCTCAGGAACAGGATCGCGCCGGGGAAGAACCCGGCCTCGGCGACACCGAGGAGGAAGCGCAGGACGACGAGCTGCTCGAAGTTCTGCACCCAGGTGAACAGCACGGCGACGATGCCCCAGCTGACCATGATGCGCGCGAGCCACTTGCGGGCGCCGAAGCGGTGCAGGGCGAGGTTGGAGGGCACCTCGAGCAGGATGTAGCCGATGAAGAACACCCCCGAGGCGAACCCGAACTGCGCGGCGCTCAGGGCGAGGTCGTCGTTCATGCCGTTCGGGGCGGCGAAGCCGATCGCGGTGCGGTCGAGGTAGTTGATGAAGAACATCAACGCCACGAAGGGCACGAGGCGGATCGCGACCTTGCGGATCGCGGAACGGGCTACGGGGGATTCCGTTTCGGAAGAGGTGTCCACGCTGACTTCCCATCGTCGGTTGCGCGATGGGTTGCCTCATCGCTCGGCTAGTTTGGCAAACCGGTTGACCAATTGCAACCCGAGGGACGCCGGGTAGGTTTGTCGTCATGCCCGCCTATCGCTCCGACGGATCGCCCGACCTCGCGGCATCCCTCGCGGCGCTCCCGGCGCGCACCCCCGTCTCGGAGGTGGCTCGGCGCCTGCTCGACCTGTTCACGTCGGGCGAGGTCGCCCCGGGAACGCGGCTGCCTCCGGAGCGACAGCTCGCCGCGACGCTCGAAGTCGGCCGATCGGCCGTGCGCGAGGCGCTCGCCGCCCTCGAGATCCTCGGCATCGTCGACGTGCGCCCCGGCTCGGGCACGTACCTGCGCGGTGCGGCGAGCGAGCTGCTGCCGCAGACGCTGCGGTGGGGGCTGCTCATCGGAGAGCGGAACACGCACGAGCTGATCGAGCTGCGATCGGGACTGGAGATCTACGTCGCCCGCCTCGCCGCCGCGGCGGACGGTTCGGGCGACCTCGAGGCTCACGTCGAGCGGATGCGGTCGACGCTCGGCGACCTCGGCGCGTTCGCCCGCGCCGACCTGGCGTTCCACCACGAGCTGGCCCGCATCGCCGGCAACGCGATGCTGATCGATCTGCTCCACGTCGTGCGGTCGCTGCTGCAGGTCTACGCCGACCGTGCGGTGCACGACGACGAGCAGGCCCGCCGCGCCCTCGCCGAGCACGAGGAGATCGCCCGGGCCGTCGCCGCCGGCGACGAGGATGCCGCGGCCTCGGCCATGGCCACCCACATGGCCACCGCCGCCCGCCGCATCGCCCCCTGACCGGCCGCTCACAGAACCGCGAGGTCCCACTTCGGCCGATTATCCGGGTCCCATACCCGGCCGAACGGGGACCTCGAGGTGGGTGCCCGCGCGGGGGGCGGGGTCAGTCGGAGAGACGGGTGAGGCGGATGGCCATGTAGGGGCGGCCGGGAAGCTCGACGCGCAGCTGGCCGCGATGCTCGCCCGGCACCGGCTCGACGGTCATGTTCCAGGTGTCGACGACCTCGACCCGCCAGGCGCCCTCCTCGAGGATGACGTTGCGGAACCGTGGGCGGTTGAATCCGAAGTAGCCGATCTTCACGGCTCCCGCGACCCCGCCCCACGGCACGTCCCAGTCGCTCGGCAGGGGGTCCCACACCCCGGTCGGCGACTCGGACTGGAGGCGCTCCAGGAACGCGATGCGCTCGGGGGACGACCCGTGCAGCTCGCCGCCCTTCGACCACCAGAGGATCTCGTCATCGCGGCCGTGCGCGGGCGGGTAGTAGGTCTCGCCATGGCCGACGTAGCCGCCGCGCACCGCGCCCTCCCAGAATCTCCGCGTCATCTCCTCGCCGGTGATGTTGCCCCAGCCCTGGTCGATGTCGCCCTCGTAGGCGCACTCGTCGATGACGACGGGCTTTCCCCACTGCTCGCGCCACTGATCGGTGTTCTCGGCCGTGCGGTAGACGTCGACCCGCTGGATGCTGACGTGGGTGATCCAGGGCTTGTCGTAGTCGTAGACCGGTCGGCAGTTGTGGATCGAGTTGAGGTGACCGAACGCGTCCTCTTCGCCGACGACGGCGGCGAGCCGCTCCCAGTCGTCGAGGTCCTTCGACCACAGCAGGTCGTACTCGTTGGCCATCGACCACCACACGTTCGCATAGCCCGACAGGCGTCGCACGACGTAACGCAGGTAGCGCTCGTCGACGGCCGGTCCGAGGTCGGCGAAACCCCATCGGTCGTAGGCGTGGAAGAGGATGACGTCGGCCTCGATGCCGAGCTCGCCGAGCTGGGCGATCCGCCTCTCGAGGCGGCGGAAGTGCGCGGGGTCGAAGCGCTCGAGGTCGAAACCGTCCGAGAGGCTGCCGACGAAGGGGAAGTCGGCCGGCTCGTCGCTGTTGTACAGGTACGACTTCGGGAAGACGCACATGCGGAGCTTCGCGAAGGATGCCGCAGCGAGGGTCGACAGCGTCTGCTCCTGCAGCTCGTCGGGCTGGTGCGTCCAGGCGTACGCCGTCGTCCCGAGCGGACGGTGTCTCGTGCCGTCGGCGTGCCGGAAGTGGAAGCCGTCGACGCGAACCGGTCCGTGCGAGCCCGCGCGTGCCGTGACGACCTCGAGAGCGCCGGTGATGCCGTCGAGCGACCGCGCCGTCGACCGGGTGCGGAAGGTCCAGGCGCCGAGAGCGTCGGCGAGGGCGCGGATGACGTAGACGCCGTCGCCGTCGTAGAAGCCGCCGACCCGCACCTCGGCGCCGTCCCTCTCGAAGATCGCGTCGAGCTCGACGTCGACGAAGGGGTTGCCGTGGGCGGGGCCGGTGATGCGGATCTCGATCGGGTCCCACAGGGCGGCGCTCGCCGGTACGTCGAGCGCAGCCGACCCGCGCGCGACGTCGTCGCCCTCGTATGCGGGATCGGGCTCGAGCGCCGGCGCGTACGGCGGTCGGGGCGCGCCGCTGCCGACCTCGGCGAGAGCCGCGAAGAAGCGCTCGCGCTCGGCGAGGTCCTCGAGCGCCGGCACGATCGCGACGAGCTGGCCGAGACGACCGCCCCGGAACTGGGTCGCCATCGGCGAGGCGGCGACCCCGGGCATGTACCGCTCGAGGATGGCGCGCGCGGCGGGGTCGTCGAGGGCTTCGCCGAAGGTCGTGGCGCGGTCGAACATTCATGCCTCCTGGGCGGGAACGGGATCGGGAGGGTCGGGCGGGTCGGGCCGGGTCGGGGTCGGGGCGTGGCGTTGCTCAGCGCGCGGTGGCCTCGCGGATGGCGGAGTCGACCGCCGTGAGGAGGTCGGGCGGGCTGAACATGAGGACCGAGCTCACCGTGCGGCCGGCGCCCCAGCGGGTCTCGTCGCGGACGGCCGGCACCCGGTCGGGGGCGTGCTGCTCGAGCGCGCCGAGCAGCGCGCCGTACGCCCGCGGGTCGTCGATCACGTCGGCGAGCGAAGCGCTCAAGCCGTCGAGCGGCGGGAGCGCCGGTGCGCTCTCAGCTGCGAAACGCCACTCGTGCGTTCCCGAACCGACCTCGGCGCTCAGGCCGCGCAGCCCCGGCAGGTCGACGTCGGCGCGGGTGCTCGGCGGCACGGTCGCCGTCACGACGATCTCCCCGCCGTCGCGGCGCCAGGCCACGCTCGCCTCGCCGTACGGCGTGAGGTGGCGCGCCGAGGCGTGGTCGAGCGAGCGCAGCGGGCGGGGAGCGACCCGGATCCGCCGATAGCCCGGGGCTGCCGGGGCGAGCCCCGCGACCGTGCGGTGCAGCCAGTCGGCGACCGCGCCGAGGGCGTAGTGGTTGAACGACGTCATCTCGCCCGGGTTCACGCCTCCGTCGGGCAGCAGTGAGTCCCAGCGTTCCCAGACGGTCGTCGCGCCCTGCGTGACCGGGTACAGCCACGACGGGCACTCCGTCTGCGTGAGGAGGCGCTCCGCGGCATCCAGCCGTCCTCCCTCGGCGAGGGCGTCCGCCACGAGCGGCGTGCCGACGAATCCGGTGCCGATGCGGTAGCCGCCCTCGCGGACGAGGTCGGCCAGCCGGGAGGCGAGGGCCGCGCGCACCGGCGGGTCGACGACGAGGTCGAACTCGAGCGCCAGGGCGTAGGCGGTCGGGGCATCGCTGACCATCCGGCCGGCGGGGGTGACGTACTCCGCGACGAAGGCCTTCCGGCTGCGCTCCGCGAGCGCTCCGTAGCGAGCGGCGTCCGCGTCGAACCCGAGCAGCCCGGCGGCGTCGGCGACCTGCCGCAGCGAGCGGGCGAAGTACGCGCTCGCGACGATGTCGGAGTCGACCTTCGCCTGGCCCGGCTTGTCGGGGGGAGCGGCGGGGTCGAGCCAGTCGCCCAGCTGCATGCGTCCGGCCCACAGCCCGCTGTCGCCTGCGTCGGCGGCCACCGCGTCGACCCACGAGCGCATGCTCGCGTACTGCGCGGCGACGACGTCGCGATCGCCGAAGCGCTCGTGCATCACGGTGGGCACGACCGTCGCGGCGTCGCCCCACGCGGCGGGGCTCACCCCGAACGCCCCGAAGCCCGTGAGGGCAGCGGGGACGACGACGGGCACCGAGCCGCCGCTGCGGCGCTGCTCGTGAGCGAGGTCGCGCAGCCACGACGTCAGGAAGCCGGCGCAGTCGTAGAGGAAGGATGCCGTCGGCGCGAAGACCTGCAGGTCGCCGGTCCAGCCCAGACGCTCATCGCGCTGCGGACAGTCGGTGGGGATCGAGAGGAAGTTTCCCCGCATGCCCCACACGACGTTCTCGTGCAGCCGGTCGATCAGCGGGTCGGACGAGGCGAACCATCCGGTGCGGGTCATGTCGGTGTGCAGGACGACGGCTTCGATGTCGGCGGGGTCGACGTCGGCACCGGTGATCTCGGCGTACCGGAACCCGAAGAAGGTGAAGCGCGACTCGAGGACGTCGTCGCCGCCCGAGAGGTCGAACGTCGCCGTCGCCGCTGCGTTGCGCAACGGACGCAGCGCGAGCTCGCCGTCCTCGAGCACCTCGGCGTGGCGGATGACGACGCGCTGACCGGCCCGGCCGCGCACGCGCAGCCGCAGCCGCCCGACGAGGTTCTGGCCGAAGTCGAGGATGCGCCCGCCCGACGGCGTGGTGAGCACCTCGGACACCGCAAGCGCCTGAGTGCGGCGAACGGGCGGGGCGATGCGAGCCTCCGGCGTCGGCACGTTCTCGTAACCGGGACGTGCCGACGCGCCGACCCGCGCCGGCGAGAACGCGGTCGCCGTGCGTGCGAGATCCTGGTGCTCGCCCGCGTAGATGCCGGAGTCGACGACGGGTCCGTCGCCCGCGGCCTCCCATCCCGCGCCGGTCGCGGCGAGGGTCTCGGCGGAGCCGTCGTCATAGGTCACCCGCAGCTGCGCGAGGAACGACGGCTGGTCGCCGTACAACCGATCGGCGAACGCGAAGAAGCCGTACTTCTCGGTGTACCAGGCGCCCGCGAGGGTCGCGGTCAGCTCGTTCTCGCCGTCGCGGACGAGATCGGTGACATCGACGGTCTCGTGCACGAGACGATCGCGGTAGGCGGTCCAGCCCGGGGCGAGCACCTCGTCCGAGACGGCGACGCCGTTGATCTCGGGCTCTGCCGACCCGAGCGCCGTCCAGAAGAGGATCGCGCGGGCGACGGGCCGGGGCGGCCGGAACCGGGTGCGGACGACGGTGGGCTGGGCGGGACGCTGCGGGGCGGCCAACCCGACGGGCTCGGCGACCCACTCGTCGTCGGCGAGGAAGGCCGCGGTGACGACGAGGTCGTCGCTCCAGGGGGTCATCGTGCCCGAGGCGCCCTCGACGCGGATGCGCACGCGCCTCGCCTCCCCGGGCGCGAGCGGGGCGAACGGCCACGTCACGAGCGCGCTCTCGTCGTGCTCGAGGGCGACCGCACCCGAACCGTCGTCGATCTCGGCGCGTCGCTGCATCCAGTCGGACTCGTCCGTCCGGACGGTCCAGCTCAGCCGCGGTGTCGGGGTGGCGACGAAAGCGGTGTCGTCGCGCAGCTCGGCACGCAGCGTCGCGGTCGCGGCGGTCATGCGTCGCCCAGGATGCGGCCGAGCCGAGCGGCCAGCGCCACGGCGCGCGGATCGGCGCCGCCGGGCCAGGGGCCGCGGGCGATCGTCCAGGCGAAGGCGAGCCCCGTCTCGGGGTCCACGCACGCGAGCGCGCCGGCGGCTCCGTCGTGCCCGAACGCGCGCGGGCCGCCGAACGCGAGCTGCTGCGAGGGTTTCTGGAAGACGATGGCGTGTGCGCGGTCGTGCTGGTGGAGCACTTCGTCGTAGCCGCGGACCTGCTGCTGGCCGATCGCGGCGACCGTGTCGGCGCCGAGCACCGGTGCGGCACCGTCGACCCCGGTGACCATGGCCGCGAACAGGCGCGCCAGCCCGCGGGCCGACCCGGTACCGCTGCCGGCCGGATGCCCGTAGCGCCAGCTGCGCGGGGAGTTGGCGAGGTCGAGGCCGCCCGCCGGGGGCGCGAACACCCGTGGCCCGAGCGCGGACGAGGGTCGTTCGGCCGTGTCGGAGACGGGCCGGATCATCGGCAGAACATCGACGCGGCGGTGCTCGAGGTCGGCGGGGAGCCCGAGGTGGAAGTCGATCGCGTGCGGCGCGCGGATCTCGGTCTCGTAGAACTCGTGGAGCGTGCGGCCGGTCACGCGGTACACGAGCTCGTCGCCGAGGCTGCCGATCGTGATGGCGTGGTAGCCGAAGGCGCTGCCGGGGTGCCAGAACGGCGTCGCGTCGGCCAGCCGCGCGGCGGCGGCGTGGTGGTCGAGCAGCTCGTCCCACGTGAGGGGATCGTCGGTCTGGGGGAGGCCGGCCTGATGTGACAGCAGCTGACGGACGGTCACGGCCCCCTTGCCCTTCGCGGCGAACTCGGGCCAGTAGTGCGCGACGCGCTCATCGAGGTCGATCTCGCCGCGTTCGACGAGCAGGCCGACGGAGAGCCCGATCGTGTTCTTGGTGACCGAGTACGGCACGATGACGGACTCGCCGTTCAGGTGCGGACCGCCCCACGCGTCGAGCACCGTGCGGCCGCGGTGGATCGCCGCGACCTGGAACGACAGGTCGGGATCGGCGGTGAGCAGCCCCTCGAGCTCGGTCACCACCTCGGTCAGGCGATCGTCGGCCCGCCCGTGCAGGACGCCGGTCAGCTCGGTCGTCGGCTCAGTGGTCATGCGGGAACCTCCCACTCGGCGGTGAGCGGGAGTTCGGCCACCGATGCTCCCGTCTGCAGGGTATAGGCGCCGGGCTCGACGACCCAGGCGCCGTCCCAGTGCGCGAGGCGACGCGGGTCGACCGCGATGTCGACCGACACCGTCTGTCCGGCCTCGGCGCGCACGACGGCGAATTCGACGAGCCACCGCACCGGGCGGTCGACGGCGGAGCCGGGCCGCTCGGCGTAGACCTGCACGACCTGCTTGCCGGCGCGATCACCGGTGTTGGTGAGCGTCACCGTGAGCGTGTCGCCGTGGCGCTGCGCGGCATCCCATCGCCAGGTCGTATAGCCGAGCCCGTGTCCGAAGACGAAAGCGGGCTCGACGTCGTCTCGCAGCCAGGCCCGGTAGCCGACGTGGATGCCCTCGGCGTAGCGCAGCATGCCGTCCGAGGGGGTCACCTCGGTGACCGGGACGTCGGCCAGTGCGGCGGGCCAGGTCGTGGGGAGGCGGCCGCCGGGCTCCGCGGCGCCGGTGAGGATGTCGGCGAGGGCGTGGCCGAACTCCTGGCCGCCGAAGTAGCCCTGCAGCACCGCGGCGACGTCGCCGGCCCACGGCAGCACGACGGGGGATCCCGCGTTGACGATGACGATCGTCGGGGTTCCCGTCGCGGCGACGGCCCGCACGAGGTCGTCCTGGCGGCCGGGGAGGTCGAGGTCTGTCCGGTCGTAGCCCTCGGACTCGACCTTGGAGTTCGTGCCCACGACGACGACCGCGATCTCGGCCGCGGCGGCGGCGTCGACCGCGCGGGCGATCAGCTCGTCGGGATCGGTGCGCTCGGGGGCGATGCCGAGGGTGGCGGAGAACGCGCCGGCGATCGCGCCGTCCCCCGCCCGCGCGAACTCCACCCGGATGTCGACGGGCGTACCGGTCGTCACGGTCACCGGCGCGGTGAGCGAAGGCGGGTTGAGGAACGCGGCGCCGAGGTCGGTGCCCGTCAGCACGGGGGCGTCGTCGAGACGCAGCTCGCCGTCGACGAAGAGGCGGCCCGGGTTCGCCCCGGCGAAGCCGAGCTCGATCTCGCCGGACTCGGCCGGGGTGAGCCGTGTCTCGTAGACGATCGTCGCGCTCTCGCCGATGGGGGCGTCGCCGCCGAACCACACGAGGGCGGTCGAGCGGCGGTCCTCGGCGAAGATCTCGCCGCCGGCGGCGTCGAGGAAGCTCACGCGCATGCCGGGCTCTCCGGTCATGGGGTTCGTCAGCTGCGACAGCGGCAGCTCGGCGACGCCCTCCTGCACGACGGCGCCGATCTCGAAGCGCACCTCGGCACCGGGCAGGGCTTCGCGCAGAGCGTCGAGCGGCGACACCACCCGCGCGGGCACGACCGTCGCCGACCCGCCACCCTGCGTCCGGGCGTCGCGGGCGTTCTGGCCGACGACCGCGACGCGGCGAAGCGGCGTGGCGTCGAGGGGCAGGAGGCCGTCGTTGCGCAGCAGCACGGTTCCGGCGACCGCCGCCTCCCGCGCGAACGCGACGCCGTCGACCGGGGCCGTCTCGCTCGGCGCGCTGTCGCCCAGGGCGCCGACCCGCTCGGCGAGCAGCAGGATGCGCAGCACCTTGCGGTCGAGGTCGGTCTCGTCGACGCGCCCGTCGCGCACGGCGGCGACGAGGTCGGCGTACGCCGGCGCCGGTCCCGGCATGGCGAGGTCCTGTGCCGCGGGCACGGCGCCGAGGGATCGCACCGCGGTCCAGTCGCTGATGACGACGCCGTCGAAGCCCCACTCGGTGTTCAGCGGCGTCTCGAGGAGGGCGTTCTCGGTCATCGTGACGCCGTCGACGGAGTTGTACGAGCTCATGAGGGCCCAGGCGCCGGCATCCGTGACCGTCCGTTCGAAGGGGGCGAGGTAGAGCTCGCGCAGGGCGCGCTCGTCCACCTGCACGTCGACGGTGAAGCGGTCGGTCTCGGAGTCGTTGGCGACGTAGTGCTTGGGCGTCGCGGCGACCCCGTTGTCCTGCAGGCCGCGCACGTAGGCGGCGCCGAGCTCGCCGGTGAGCTCGGGGTCCTCCGACAGGCACTCGAAGTGCCGTCCGCCGAGCGGGGTGCGGTGCAGGTTGATGGTGGGTCCGAGCACGACGTCGACGCCCTTGCGGCGGGCCTCGGATGCCGAGGCGGCGCCGTAGCGGTAGGCGAGGTCGGCGTCCCACGATGCCGCCAGCGCGGAGCCCGAGGGCAGGTTCAGCGAGGGATCGCGTTCGTCCCAGCGGGGGCCGCGCACACCCGCGGGTCCGTCCGAGAGGGTCATCGCCCGCAGCCCGATCGCCGGCAGCGGCACCGTCGTCCAGAAGTCGGCGCCCTGGACGAGGGCGGCCTTGTCCTCGAGGGTGAGCTGGTCGAGCAGGGGACGGAGGTGGTCGGTGGACGCGGTCACGGGAACTCCAAGCGAGAGGGGGTGAGGGGGTGGATGCCGGGGCGCCGGAACGGGAGCCCCGGCATCCGTTCAGGCTGCGCCGCGCGCTGCCTCGGACGCGAGGAACGCGCGTCGGGCGGCGCGGCGCTCCTCCTGCCGGTCGGGGTCGGGCACGGGGGCCGCCATGAACAGGCGCTGCGTGTACGGGTGCTCCGGCCGGGAGGTGACCTGGTCGGCGTCGCCCGACTCGACGATCTCGCCGCGGTACATCACCGCGACGCGGTGGCTGACATGGCGGACGACGGCCAGGTCGTGCGTGACGAACAGGTAGGCCACGCCGGTGCGCTCCTGGATCTCGATGAACAGGTCGAGCACGCGCGCCTGCGTCGACAGGTCGAGGGCCGAGACCGGCTCGTCGCACACGATCAGGCGCGGACGCAGCGCGAGCGCGCGCGCGATCGCGACGCGCTGACGCTGGCCCCCCGAGAACTCGCGGGGGAGGCGACTGCGCGCATCGCCGGGCAGGCCGACCTGGTCGAGCAGCTCGCGCACCCGGTCGCGGGCCTCACGAGCGCCGACACCGGCCGCGGTGAGGGGCTCGGTCAGGATCTGCTCGATCGTCATCGACGGGTTCAGCGACGAGTACGGATCTTGGAAGACGACCTGGATGTCGGCGCTGAGGGGGCGCCGTTCGCGCCGGGTCAGGTGCGAGATGTCGCGGCCGTCGAAGATGATCGAGCCCTCGGTGACGGGTGCCAGGCCGAGCGCCGCGCGCCCGAGCGTGGTCTTGCCCGAGCCGGATTCGCCCACGAGACCCACGGTCTCGCCCGGCAGGATGTCGAGCGAGACCCCCTTGAGGGCGCGGAACGGCTCGGCGCGGAATCCCTTGCCGGGGTACTCGACGACGAGGTCGGAGACCTCGAGCAGCGGAGCGGTCATGCGCTCGCTCCCTTCGTGACCAGCGCCGGGCGGGCGGGACCCTCGTCGAGGATCGCGTCCAGCAGCGCTCGGGTGTACGGATGACGTGCGTCGCGGAAGATCGAGCGCACGGGGCCCTGCTCGACGAAGCGGCCGTTCTGCATCACGGTGACGCGGTCGCACAGGTCTGCGACGACGCCGAAGTTGTGCGTCACGAGCAGCATCGCCATGTGACGCTCGGCCTGGAGGTCGCGGAGCAGATCGAGCACCTCGGCCTGCACGGTGACGTCGAGGGCGGTCGTCGGCTCGTCGGCGACGATGAGGTCGGGATCGGTCGAGACCGCGCCGGCGATCAGCACGCGCTGCGCCATGCCGCCCGAGACCTCGAACGGGTAGGCATCGAACGTCCGCTTCGGCTGCGGGATCCCGACGCGGGCGAGCAGGTCGAGCGATCGCTCGGTCGCCTCCTTCTTCGACAGCCCGAGCGTCGCGCGCAGCGGCTCGACGAGCTGGCTTCCGATCGTGAAGGCGGGGTCGAGGTTGCTCATCGGCTCCTGCGGGATGTAGCCGATGCGCTTGCCGCGCACTCCCGCGTACACCCGGTCGGAGGCGTCGGCGAGCTCGGTGCCCTCGTAGGTGATCGAGCCGCCGGTCACCCGGCCGCCGCGGGGGAGGAGGCCCAGCACGCCGAAGGCGGTCTGCGTCTTGCCCGAGCCGGATTCGCCGATCAGTCCGTGCACCTCGCCCCGGCGGATGTCGAGCGAGACGCCGTGCACCACCTCGATGTGCGAGCCGTCGGGCTGGTCGTAGCCGACGCGCAGGTCGCGGATCTGCAGCACGCGCTCGGTCGCCTTGCTGCGTGCGTCCTCGGGATGGACGATGACGTCGGAGCCCTCGACGACGGGCAGCTCGTCGAGGTCCTCGATGGGCTCACCGCCGCCGGTCGACACCGAGGTGGTGACGGCGGCGACCGAGCCGGTGGCGGTGGTCACCGCACGGCGGCGCTTGCGCCGGACGGTGACGGTGCGCTCGAGCTCGTCGCGCATGACGTTGGCCAGGAGAGTGAGAGCGATGCAGGTCAGGGCGATCGCGAGCGAGGGCCAGATCATCAGGACGGGCGTCTTGTAGATGTTCTTGAAGCCGTCGGTCAGCATCGATCCCCACGTCGGGACGTTGACGTCGCCGAGGCCGAGGAACTCCAGGCCCGACTGGATGGCCAGGGCGATGCCGGAGATGATCGCTCCCTGGATGATGATCGGCGCCCGCACCACCGCGAGCACGTGGCGTCCGATGATGCGGCCGTCGCCGAGCCCCGAGACCCGGGCGGCATCCACGTACAGCTCGCCGCGCACCGCGGTGACCGCGGCGTACACGAGTCGGAAGAACGCCGGGGCGAGCAGGATGCCGAAGATCAGCATCGAGATCCACACCGACGGGCCGAGCACGGCGCGTGCCGCGAGCAGCACCACGATGCCGGGCAGGGCCATGTTCAGCTCGGTCACCCAGGTGGCGACGGTGTTGAACCAGCCTTGGTAGTAACCGGCGATGAGTCCGCTGACGACGCCGAGCACGACGGCCACGACGACCGCGATGAGAGCGGCGGCGACGCTCGTCTGGGTGGCTGCGAGCAGGCGCGACAGCACGTCGCGGCCGCTCCCGTCGGTGCCGAGGAGGTGCGCGGCGCTCGGCGGGGCGAGGATGCTGCGGATGTCGGCGAAGTTCGGGTCCTGCGGCGCGATCACCGGGCCGATGACCGCGACGACGGCGACCAGCAGCAGGAACAGCGCCGAGACGACTCCGAGGGGCTTCTTCAGCAGGCGGCGGAACAGACTCACCCGCACGGGGGCGATGGGGACGGCGGGAGGGACGTCGACGGCGGTCATGACAGTCTCACCTTCGGGTTCAGAGCGGCCTGGGCGAGGTCGATCAGGAGGTTCACGATGACGACGATGATCGCGAACGCGATCACGAGGCCCATGACGACGGGGACGTCGCCGAGGGTGGTGGAGCGGACGCTCAGCTGGCCCATGCCGGGGATGGCGAAGATCTGCTCGACGACGACCGCGCCGCCGAGAAGACCGACGAACTGCACGGCCAGGACGGCCAGCGCCGGGCCGCCCGCGTTGCGCAGGACGTGCTTGTAGATGACCGAGCGCATGCCGAGGCCCCGCGAGCGGAGGGTGCGGACGTAGTCGCGCGACATCGCGTCGATGACCGAGCCGCGCACCTGAGCGGCGACCGTCGCGATCGCCCCCAGCGAGAGGGCGACCACGGGCAGGGTCACCGAGGCGAGCCAGCCCGTCGGTGACGTGGTGATGGGCACGTAACCGGTCGCCTTGAACCATCCGAGGTTGATGGCGAAGACGAGCACGAGGAGCAGGGCGATGAGGAAGCCCGGCACGGCGAAGCCGACGAGCGAGAGGAACTGCACGGCCCCGTCGACGATGCCGCCGCGGCGTGCCGCGAGAACGCCGAGGACGACGGCGAGGACGGCGGAGACGATCGTCGCGCCCAGCACCAGCGAGAGGGTGACGGCGAGGCGCCCGCTGACGCTCACCGAGACGAGTTCGCCGGTGAACCAGCTGCGTCCGAGGTTGCCGGTCAGTGCGGAGGCGACCCAGTCGCCGTACTGGACGAGCAGCGGGCGGTTCAGACCGAGCTCCTCGGTCTTCTTCGCGACGGTCTCGGCGGTCGCGTTCTCGCCGAGGATGCGGCGGGCGATGTCGCCGCCGCCGGCGTACAGCAGGACGAACGCGAGGAACGAGATCACCGCGATCAGCACGACGCCCGAGAGCAGGCGGCGCAGGATGAATGTGAGCATGATGCCTTCCCGAAGGTGGAACCCTCGGACCGGGCGCTGGAGAGTCGCCCGGTCCGAGGGAGTCTGATCAGTTCTTCGGCGAGAAGTCGAAGATCGACGGGTAGGCGTTGGTGGGCCAGAACTCGAGGTTCGTGTTCGCGTCGGTCGCGAACGTGCCCTGCACCCGGAAGAACGGCGCGAACCACGCCTGGTCGACGAGGTACTTGTTGAGGTCCTTGAGAGCCTGGTCCGACTCGTCCGGGGTGCCGAACTGCACGGTCTCGATGTAGCCGTCGACCGTCGGGTCCTGGTACTTGAAGGGGTTGAACGTCGCGTCGGGGCCGACCATGAAGTTGATCAGCTGCCAATCGGGGTTCTGCTCCAGCGCCATCCAGGTCGCGGGGTACTTCGGCGCCAGCATGTCGGTGATGAAGTTGCCGGTGCCGGGGTCGGTGTAGTTGACGGTGATCCCGATGTCGGACAGCTGCTGGGCGACGAGGTCGAAGGTGGTCTGGAAGGCCGGGGTCGACATCATGTTGAGCGTGAACCCGTCGGGGTAGCCCGCCTCGGCGAGGAGGTCCTTCGCGGCATCCGGGTCGTACGGGTAGGTGCTGTCGAGCGCGGCGTCGTACGCGACGGAGGTCTCGGGGAACACCTGCTCGGTGACGGTGCCGTATCCGCTCTGCAGCGACGCCAGCAGCGCCTCGCGGTCGAAGGCCATGTTGATCGCCTGGCGGACCTTGACGTCGGCGAGCTCGGGGGCCATCGTGCCGGCGCGGTCCAGCAGCAGCAGACCCTGGAAGTCGAGCTCGTTCGACTCGATCGTCCAGCCGGCGCCTTCGACCTCGGAGATCGTGTTGTTGTCGGCGATCTTCGCGCCGTTCGCCTCGCCCGCGCGGATCGCGTTGACGGTGGCGGTGACGTCCTCGAGGACGTTGATCGTGAGGTTGTCGTACTTGACGGCGTCCGCGTTCCAGTAGTCGGGGTTCGCGGTGTAGTTGTACGTGGTCCCGGTGACCGACGAGGCGGTGTCGAGGATGTACGCGCCCGAGCCGATGGGGTCGGTCGCGGAGTCGGGGTCGTCGAACGTCGACGGGGCCTGGATCAGGCCCGGGGCGATCGAGAGCAGGTTGATCAGCGAGGGGTCGGGCGCCTGCTGCGTGATCGTCACCGTCGTCGCGTCGACGGCGGCGAACTCCTTGCCGGCGAGGGTCGCAGCCTGCGGGGCGGTGCCGTCGCGGAAGTGCTCGAGGCTCGCGACGACCGCCGCGGCGTCGAGGTCGGTGCCGTCGGTGAACTTCACGCCCTCGCGGAGCGTCAGGGTCAGCACCGTGTTGTCGTCGTTGTACGACCACTCGGTGGCGAGCCAGGGCTGCGTCTCACCGGAGGAGTCCTTCGACAGGAGGGTGTCGAACACGGCCTGGAAGAAGGGGCTGCGGTTGCCCCATTCCGCGCCCTGGCCGATGTCGTAACTCGTGGGAGCGGCGATCGCCGTGAGGGTGAGCCGGTCGGCGCGACCGCTGTCACCGCCGGATCCGTCGTCGGTCCCCGCGCACCCCGCCAGGGCGAGTGCGGCGACGACCGTGAGGGCTGCTGTGGCCTTCCATCGGAACATCTTTGGTCCTTTTTCTCGGGAGAGGCGATACCCCGGTGGATCGCCCTGGCGCTGGACGCTAGCACCAAATCCGAGCGGTGACTAGATTTTTGAGACGAATTTCTATCGATCGCTAGGTTTTCGTTATCCGAGCGGGCAGACTGGCCTCCGTTCGCCGACGAGGGCGACGACGGACAGATGGACGATGATGACGACGACCGACACGACGGCGCCCGAGCGCCGTCGACGGCGAGGCACGTACGCGAAGACCGAGGCCACCCGCCAGGCGATCCTGGATGCCGCTCTCGAGGTGTTCTCGCAGTCCGGCTACCGTGCGGGATCGCTCCGTGACATCGCGACGCGCGTGGGCATGAGCGAGGCCGGGCTGCTGCACCACTTCCGCAACAAGAGCGCCCTGCTCGAGGCCGTGCTCGAGGAGCGCGACGCCCGCGCCCGCGCACTGGTGCCCATCGAGTCGGAGGACGGCACCGATGTCCTCCGCGGGCTCATCGAACTCGCCTCGCACAACGCCTCGACGCCTGGCGTCGTCGAGCTCTACACAACGCTGTCGGCCGAGGCGACGGCGTCCGATCATCCGGCGCACGGCTACTTCGTCCGTCGGTACGAGTACACCCGCGGCAACATCGAACGGTCGTTCCGGGTCCTGCGCGACGAGGGGCGCCTCCGGCACGGGATGACGCCTCGTCGCGCGGCGATCATGGCCGTGGCCCTCATGGACGGCCTGCAGGTGCAGTGGCTGCTCGACCGCGACGCGCTGGACATGGCCGCGGAGCTGCAGGCCATGTTCGCGAGCTTCGTCGACATCGAGTGGTCGCCCCGAACCCGAGAAGAGCCGTCGTCGTGATCCGCGTCCCGCTGCACGACGGGTGGACGGTCGGCCCCAAGCTCGGTCCGTTCGAGACCCCGGCCGACGGGCCGGGTCCCGTCGCCGTGACCCTGCCGCACGATGCGGTGCGCGATCTGCCACGCTCGCCCGACGAACCGCAGGGCGTGCACACCGGATACACCCCGGGCGGCGTCTTCGAGTACGCGCGGTTGCTCGACGTGCCCGGCGACTGGCGTTCGCGCACCGTCGTCCTCGAGTTCGAGGGCGTCTACCGCGACGCCGTCGTGTTCGTGAACGGCGCGTTCGCCGCGCATCAGGCGGGCGGCTACGCCGGGTTCTCGGTCGTGCTCGACCCCTTCCTCGAGTTCGGCGCCGTCAACCGCATCAGCGTCGAGGCGCGGGCGCATCGCGATTCGCGCTGGTACTCCGGGGCGGGGATCTACCGCCCGGTGCATCTCGTCGTGGCCGATCCCGTGCACATCCCGCTCGACGGCGTGCGGGTCGAGACACCCGACATCGACGACGAGCGCGCGGTCGTCGCCGTCGCGACGGAGGTCGCGAACACGACGCGGCACACCGTGACGACCCGGGTGAGCTGGCAGGTCGCGGCGCCCGACGGAACGGTGGTCGCGAGTGCGCATTCGCCCGTCACGGTCCTGCCGGGCGAGCGCGCCGTGGCCCGGGCGCGGGTGACGGTCGAGGCGCCGATGCGCTGGGATGTCGAGACGCCCGACCTGTACCGGGTGCGCAGCACGCTCGCCTCCGCCGACGGCGCGCTGCTCGACGAGGATGTCACCGACTTCGGCATCCGCTCGCTCCAGCTCGATCCGCGCCACGGCCTCCGTCTGAACGGGCGCTCGATCGACCTGCGCGGCGCTTGCGTTCACCACGACAACGGCATGCTCGGAGCGGCCACCGAGCCCGCCGCCGAGGACCGGCGCGTCCGGCTGCTCAAGCGGGCGGGTTTCACCGCGCTGCGCAGCGCACACAATCCGATGAGTCGCGCGATGCTCGCGGCATGCGACCGGCACGGGATGCTCGTCATGGACGAGCTGACCGACGCCTGGACGCGCCCGAAGGCCCCGTTCGACGCGACGATCACGTTCGCCGAGCACTGGCGCGACGACATCGCCTCGCTCGTCGCGAAGGACCGCAACCACCCGAGCGTCGTGATGTACTCGATCGGCAACGAGATCCTCGAGCTCGCCACGCCGCTGGGCGCGACCTGGAGCCGGCGGCTCGCCGAGCAGGTGCGAGAGCTCGACCCGACGCGATTCGTCACGAACGGGATCAACGGCATCATCGCGAACCTCGACCGCATGGCCGAAGCCCGCGAGCAGATGCCCGACGCCAACACGATGATGGCGGGGATGGGTGAGCAGATGGGGCTCATGAACGCCTCGCCGCTCGTGAGCGCGTCGATCGAGGAGTCGGCAGCGGTGCTCGACGTGGTCGGGTTCAACTACGCCGACTCGCGCTACCGGCAGGACGCCCTCGACCATCCGAATCGCATCATCGTCGGTTCCGAGACCTTCCCCGAGCGCATCGACGTGATGTGGGAGCTCGTGCGCGAGCTGCCGCACGTCATCGGCGACTTCACGTGGACGGGCTGGGACTACCTCGGCGAGGCCGGCATCGGTCGCGTCGACTACACCGACGAGCCCGGCTACACGCCCACCGGCACGGCCGGTCCCTATCCCTACCGGCTGGCCGGCTGCGGCGACCTCGACATCACCGGGCTCCGCCGGCCGATCTCGTACTACCGCGAGATCGTCTACGGGCTGCGCCGCGACCCCTACATCGCCGTGCACCGCCCGCAGCATCACGGGCGGCCGACGGCGACGACGCCGTGGTCGTGGACCGACACGGTGTCGTCGTGGTCGTGGGATGCGGCATCCGGTGCCCCCGTGACCGTGGACGTCTACGCGGATGCCGACGAGGTCGAGCTGTTCATCGACGACGAGAGCGTGGGCGCCGAGCCGGTCGGCCGCGAGAAGGCGTTCCTCGCTCGCTTCGAGACCCGGTACCGCCCGGGCCGCCTCGTCGCCGTGGCTCGCCGCGGCGGTGCCGAGATCGGGCGGCACGCTCTCGTCAGCGCGGGCCCGGCCTCGCTGGTCGCACGTCTGGAAGACGCCGCCGTGCACCACGACGGTCTCGCATTCGTCGCGGTGACGCTCGAGGACGACGACGGAGTCGTGGTCTGCGCCCGCGACGTTCCGGTGACGGTCGAGGTGTCCGGCACCGGAGTGCTGGCGGGCATCGGGTCGGGGCGGACCGACAGCGAGGAGTCGTTCGCCGGTCCCGTCTTCACGACGTTTGACGGCCGGCTGCTCGCGGTGGTGAAGCCCTCCGGTACCGGCACGGTCGCCGTCACGGCCTCCGCCCCCGGCTACGCCCCCGCATCCCTGGTGTTCGAGGTGGCGCCCGCCGCGTTGTGAGCCGCGAGGGATGAGAGAGAACTCATCGGGGCGAGGAGCGTCGTCGCCTAGGCTCGTCGGAATCCAGGAAAGCGTATTCCGATGGGATCCATTCGATGAAGAACAGACTCCGCTCCACGCTGCTCGCGGGCCTCACCGCGGGAACGCTCGCCGCCGCGACCCTCACCGCCGGAGGCGTCGCGACGCTCCCGGCCGCGGGCGCGCAGGAGCCACCGGCCGCCCCCGTGCCCCGGCTCGAGACCCTCGACCGGGGCCTCGTCGCGGTGCCGACGAGCGAGGGCGTCTTCCTCAGCTGGCGCCTCCTCGCGGGCGAGGCCAGCGGTGCCGGCGAGACCGGCCTCACCGGCACCGACTTCGTCGTCTACCGCGACGACGCGCCGATCGCCACCGTCACCGACAGCACGAACTACCGCGACGACGCCGGCACGGCGGCATCCGTCTACCGCGTGGCGCCGGTCACGGCGGGCGTCGAGACGGCGGCGAGCGACGCCGCGATCCCGATGCAAGACGGCTTCCTCGACATCGCGCTGCAGCGGCCCCAAGGCGGGGTGACTCCGGCAGGCGAGGAGTACACCTACTCGGCGAACGACGTCTCGGTCGGTGACGTCGACGGCGACGGGCGCTACGAATTCGTCGTGAAGTGGGACCCCTCGAACTCCAAAGACGTATCGCAGGTCGGGTACACCGGCGGGGTCTACATCGACACCTACAGCCTCGAGGGACGCCTGCTGAACCGGCTCGACCTCGGTCCCAACATCCGTGCCGGCGCGCATTACACGCAGTTCCTCGTCTACGACTTCGACGGCGACGGACGGTCGGAGACGATGCTCAAGACCGCGCCGGGGACGAAGTCGATCACCTACGCCGACGACGGCTCGGTGGCGTCGGAGCAGTACGTCACGATGCCGGACGAGGATGTCGCCGCGGGCTACGCCCACACCGACGACTACCGCATGAGCGCCGCCGACTACGCCGATCACCTCGTCGAGGTGTTCCGCGGGTGGTCGACGCGCGACGAGGTCGTGTCGGGCCGGTGGCCGGCCACGCTCGAGGAGGCCTTCGGCATCGAGCCGCGCTTCGACTACCCGCTGTCGGATGCCGACGCCCGCGCCCTCGTCGATCACTTCATCGACGTGTACGCGCCGAGCCGAAGCGCCCGCAACGCCCTGCGGAACTTCGAGGGCTTCATCCTCGAGGGGCCCGAGTACCTCACCGTCTTCGACGGCGAGAGCGGAGCCGAGCTGCAGACCGTGCGCTACGAGCCGGACCGCGGCGACGACGGCCTGCTGTGGGGCGACTACGCGATGTCGCGCATCGAGCCCGGAAACCGGGTCGACCGGTTCCTGGCGGGCGTCGCCTACCTCGACGGCGAACGTCCGTCGGCGGTCTTCGCCCGCGGCTACTACACGCGCACGACGATCGCGACCTACGACTGGGACGGCGAGAACCTCGTCAAGCGCTGGTTCGTCGACAGCGGGCACGCGCCGATGACCAACCCGTTCAACGACGGCCCGCACGGGGTCGACGGCACCGACCCCGTTTACGGCACGATCACGACGCAGGGCTTCCACAGCCTCTCGGCGGCGGATGTCGACGGCGACGGCCGCCACGAGATCGTCTACGGATCGGCGACGCTGGATGACGACGGAAGCCTCCTCTACAGCTCGTTCGCCGAGATGCCCGAGGGATCGGCGACCCCGGGCGAGATGGCGCGTCTCGGTCACGGCGACGCGATGCACGTCGCCGACATCGACCCGTCGCGCCCGGGCCTCGAGATCTTCACCGTGCACGAGGGCGGAGCGTATGCGCCGTACGGCACGGCGCTGCGGGATGCGGCCACCGGCGAGGTCGTCTTCGGCGCCTACTCGGGTCGCGACACCGGGCGCGGGATGATCGGCGACGTCCGCCCCGACGTCCCCGGCATGGAGGTCTGGTCGAGCATGCCCGGCGGGACGGATGCCTCGGGCCTGCTGACCGCCCAGGGCGAGGTGCTCTCGGCGGCGACTCCCGGCACGAACGCCTCGATCCGCTGGGCCGGCGACCTCACGACGCAGATCGTGAACGGCAGCGGCGACGTCACCCCGACGATCGACGACTGGGCGCGCGGCACCGTGCTGACGGCATCCGGAGCCCTCGCCAACAACGGCACGAAGGGAAACCCCGGCCTCGTCGCCGACGTCCTGGGCGACTGGCGCGAAGAGCTGGTCGTACGGACGGCGGACTCGTCGGCGCTGCGGCTGTACGTCTCGACCGAGGTGACCGAGCACAAGCTGTATACGCTCATGCACGATCCGCAGTACCGCGCCGAGGTCGCCCGTCAGCAGACGACCTACAACCAGCCGAGCTACACCGGGTTCCACCTCGCCTCCGGCATGGACTTCGCCGGTGTGCCGCTGCGGCCCGCCCCCGCGCCCGTGGCGGCTCCCGGCATCGGGGTCGACTCGGCCGGCGTCAACGTCACGTGGGCGACGACGGATGCCGGCGCCCCGGCCACCGGCTTCGCCGTCACGCTCCGCTCGGCGGCGGGTGAGACCGTCGCCCAGCAGGTCGGGGCCGAGGCTCGCTCCGCGCGGTTCGCGGCGGTGCCGCCGGGGGAGTGGACCGCGACCGTCACCCCCGCGGGAACCTTCGGCCAGGCGGCACCGTCACAGCCGTCGGCGACGGCTACGGTGCGAGCGGGGCAGCCGGTGCCGCTGCGCGTGAGCGCGCGGTCGCAGTGCGTGAACGGGGCGGTGCACGTCGCGGTCCACGCCGCGAACGAGGCTGAGGGTGCGATCGACGTGCGGCTGGCCGCGGTCGGCGGTGAGCACGCGCAGCAGAAGGTCGCCGCGGGCGACGCGGCGTACCGGCTCTTCGACGCGGGCCGTGACTCGCTCGTGCCCGGATCGGCGACCGTGACGGCGTATCAGTGGCTCGACGGAGTCGGCTACCACGCCACCTACGACGTGCCCTACTTCGCCCGGATGTGCTGAGGCGGCCCGCTCAGACGTGATGCCCTGATACATCTGCAGGACCGGAGTGACGGGTGGGGCCGGTGACACGGCGCGAACGCTCACCAGCCCCACCCGTCCGACGGATGTATCGGGTTCGGGCGCGGGTCGGCGCCGGCGGGGGGCCTCAGCGCGTGCGGCGGGGGCGCTCGGCGGCCGTGTCGGGCAGCGGGATGGGCGTCGTTCCGGCGACCTCGTCGCTGAACTCCTCGGGCGCGACGACCGAGATCGGGCGCGTCTCGTCGAGCGAGAGCGCGAACCGGCGCGAGCTCGAGCGGTGGACGCGTCCGGAGACGAGCATCCATGTCACCCCGACGCCGAACGCGACCAGGGCGGCGACGGCACCGAGACCGATGGCCGCGCGCGGCCCGAACTGGTCGGCGACCCATCCGACGATCGGGGCGCCGATGGGGGTGCCGCCCATGAGGATCGCCATGTACAGCGCGAGCACGCGGCCGCGCAGGGCCGGGTCGGTCGTCGTCTGCACGTAGCCGTTGGCCGTGGTCAGGGTGGTCACGACCGCGAAGCCCGTGAACATCAGCGTCACCGCGTACAGCCAGTAATCCGGCATGAAGGCCGACACCGCGGCGGCCACGGCGAAGAGTCCGGCGCCGAGGATCACGACGCGGATGCGCGCCCGCTCACGACGGGCCGCCATCAGGGCGCCGGCGAGGGACCCGATCGCCAGGATCGAGCTGAGGAGGCCGTACCCGTCGGCGTCGCGCCCGAACTCGATCGCCATCGTCGACGCGAAGATCGGGAAGTTCATGCCGAAGGCGCCGAGGAGGAACACCATCGCGAAAGTGACCATGAGGTCGGGGCGCCCGCGAACGTACCGGAAGCCGTCGGCGAGGCGAGCCGCGCCCGGCGAGGTCACGCGCGGGATGAGCTCGCCCGGCCGGATGAGGAAGAGCGCGACGATCATCGCGAGGAACGTCGCCGCGTTGATGAAGAAGACCCAGCCGGTGCCGACCGCGACGATGACGATGCCCGCAGCTGCGGGGCCGATCATGCGCGCACCGTTGAAGGATGCCGCGTTGAGCGCGACGGCGTTGGCCGCGATCTCGCGCGCGACGATGTCGGAGACGAACGCCTGACGTGCCGGATTGTCGAAGGCCGAGATCATGCCGAGCGTGAACGCGAAGACGTACATGAGCGGAAGCGTCATGACACCCGTGAGCAGGAGCGTGCCGATGATCAGCCCGACGAGCATGAGCGAGCTCTGCGTGACCACGAGCAGACGGCGCCGGTCGAAACGGTCGGCGACCCACCCGGTGACGCCGACGAGCAGGAGCGGCGGCGCGAACTGCAGCGCCATCGTGACGCCCATCGCTCCCGCGTCGTTGTCGGTGAGGCCGGTGAGGACGACCCAGCTCAGCGCCGTGGCCTGCATCCACGCGCCGACGTTCGACACGAGGGCGCCGAAGAACCACACCCGGTAGTTGAACACCGAGAAGGAGCGGAACATCGCAGAGCTCATCGGTCGGCCACCGCCCGCATGATGACGGCGGCGGCGGCCAGAGTCTCACGGTCGGCCGGTTCGAGCTCTTCCAGCGCGTGCTCGAGCCAGGAGTCGCGACGGCGGGTCGTCTCGATCACGACGGTGCGGCCCTCGTCGGTGAGGGCGATGTTGACCTTGCGGCGGTCGCCGTCGTCGGGCGTCCGTGTCAGGTAGCCGAGCTCTTCGAGGTGGTTGACGGTGCGGTTCATCGACGGCGCCGATACGCGCTCGCGGTCCGCCAGCTCGCCGAGCGTGTGCGGACCGTGCACGTGCAGGTTCGCGAGCACGGCGTACTGCCCGTCGCTCATCGAATCGACGGCGCGCTGCGCGCGGAGTCGCCGTGCGAGGCGGAAGGTCGCCATGCGGAGGTCGGTCGCGTCGTGCGCGAGATCGATGGCGGACGGCGGGGCGGAGGCGGGGGAGGAGGTGCTCATCTGTGATGTTTAGCTTAGCTCATTAGTCTTGCTAACGGTCTGTGGTGTCCGGAATGCGACGGCCGGAAACGTAGACTCGCCGCATGCCCGAGTTCACCGACGCGCACGGGGTCGCGATCGTCTACGACGTCCATCCCGCGCAGGGTGCGCAGCGGGCGGTCGTGCAGCTGCTGCACGGCGTCGGCGAGCACGCGGGCCGTTACGCCGAGCTGGCCGAGGTGCTCACCGCCGCCGGCTTCACCGTCTACGCCGACGACCACCGCGGCCATGGACGCACCGGCATCCGGCAGCACGGTGACCCGAGCAAGCTCGGCAAGCTCGGCCGGGGCGGACTGCACGCCGCGCGCGACGCGTGCGCCGAGCTGACCCGCATCATCGAGCGCGACCATCCCGGGGCGCCCATCGTGCTCCTCGGCCACTCGTGGGGATCGTTCCTCGCGCAGATGCTCTTCGACGACCGGCCGGACGCCTACGCCGGACTCGTGCTCTCGGGGTCGGCGCTGCGCTGGCCCGGATCGCTCAACTCCGGCGACCTGAACGCGCCGTGGAAGGCGCCCGGCGCGAACGGCGTCGAGTGGCTGAGCACGGATGTCGCCGTGCAGCAGAGCTTCCTCGACGACCCACTGACCACGACGACAGCGCTGCCCCGACTGTTCGGCCCCGTCGAGACGCTCAAGCTCATCGGCCGGCCGCGTCGCGACCTCGGGGTCGACGTCCCGGTCCTGCTCATGGTCGGGCGCGACGACACCGTCGGCGGCCCGCGGAGCGTCCACCGTCTCGCCGACGCATACCGCACGCGTTCGGGTCTGACGGACGTGACCACACTCGTGTACCCGGGTGCCCGCCACGAGATCTTCAACGAGGCGGTGCGGGGCGACGTGCAGGCCGATCTGCTCGCGTGGCTCGACGCTCGCTTCCCGCGGGGCTGAGCCGGGGAAGCGAGCGTCGGGGTCACCGGGCGGGGCCGCGCCGGATCGCCGTGACGAGCGGGCGTGACGCGAGGAGCGCCAGCGCGACCGCGCCGAAGCCCGCGACGAAGGTCGCCGCGATGACGGCCATCGTGAGCGGCGCCACGACCAGGCTGATCCCCACGATCGGGAGGGCCAGCGCCACTCCGACGACGGCCCCGCCGGCGGCCGCCCAGCGCAGGGGCAGCATCACGGTGATGCGACGTGCCCGGGCGAGCTCGGCGGGTTCCATGCCGAGACGGTCGAGGCCCACGATGAGCTCGCGGTCGTCGAGCACCGACGCCGCCTGACTGACGCCCACCGAGGCGGCGAGCAGGATGAAGCCCGCGCCCAGCGTGACGAGGACGCCGGTGCGGATGTCGGCGAACAGCGTCATCCCGGGCTCGTCGCCGGCGATCTCGGTCAGCGCCATTCCGCTGCCGCCGACGACCGCGATGAACGAGATCATCGCGATGCTTGACACGCGGCGCCACGCGGTGGGGGCGTGTGCGGCGAGCTCGCGGCCGGCGACGAGCTGAGCAGCCGTCCGGGCGCGCCGCGCCATCGACCGTCCGCGCGCCGCGACGATCGGAGTCCCGATGAGGTTGACCAGCGCGAGGGCGCCGGCGAACAGGGCCAATAGCACCACGATCGACGCAGCGGGGGCCAGGACTGCGCTGACGCTGCTGAACTGGGCCACGATGGTGCCGACGGCGACGATCGCGATCGCGGAGATCACGAGGGTCCGGGTGCGTCGCGGCGGCGCCTCGGTGCGGCGGCGCACGCCGAGAGGGGTCAGCCGCACGCGACGCAGGCTCGCCGCCGCGCTCACGGTGGCGATGAGACCGACCCCGATGACGACGACGAGGACGATCGGCCACCCCGCCCACACCGCGGCGGCGCCGACGGGCCCGCCGAAGAAGGGGAGCAGCCCGACCAGGGGCAACGCGACGCCGTAGGCGGCGGCGCCGACGACGGCACCGGCGAACGCGACGACGGATGCCTCGCCCACCGCCATCGCTCCGACCTCCGTGTTGGTGGCCCCGAGGAGCCGCAGCGTCGAGAGGCGGTCGTTGCGGCGGCGGCTCGACAGGCGGGCGGCGGCAGCCCCGAGGGTCGCCGTCGGGACGGCGAGGAGGATGAGCGCCAGGACGCTGAGCACGCCGTAGAGGAAGGCCATCTCGCCCGCACGTGGGTCGGTGAGAAACATGCGCGTGCCGCCCGCGACGATCAGCATGAGCATCGTCGTCATGGCGAAGGCCGTCAGCGGCAGGACGATCGCCGCCGACCCCTGCCGCGCCGGCCGGGCGAGCAGGATCGTCAGAGCTGCGACGCGGCCGATGCCGCCCGGCGCCTCGGAGGCGTGCGCGAGCGGAGCGGGAGGCTGCGGGAGCGAACCGGTCGCGACGACGGCGCTCATCGGGTCGCCCCGGTGGCGGCCGCGCCCGCACGCGCGGGGCCGGCAGACGAGTCGACGATGCGCCCGTCGCGCATCCGGAGGACGCGGTCGCAGCGGCGCGCGACCTCCGCGTCGTGCGTGACGACCACGAGGCTGCGTCCCTGACCGGTCGTGGCGTGCAGCAGCGCGTCGAGCACCTCCGCCGAGGTGGTGGAGTCGAGGGCTCCGGTCGGCTCGTCGGCGAACACGACGGGAGCGCCGGTCACCTGAGCCCGGGCGATGGCGACGCGCTGCGCCTGTCCGCCCGAGAGCTCGCCGATGCGACGGTTCTCCATGCCCGCGAGTCCCAGCGCGCCCAGCCACGCCGCGGCGTGAGCCTCGGCGGCCGCGCGGGCCGTGCCCACGAGAAGCAGCGGCAGCGCGGCGTTCTCGACAGCGGTGAGCTCGGGAAGCAGCAGGTGGTCCTGGAAGACGAAGCCGAGGCTGCTGCGCCGGACCGCGGACCGGTCGGCATCGGGCATCCCGACGAGCTCGCGCGGCGCCGTACCGGGAGCGGTGAGGCGGACGGAGCCGGCATCGGGCGCGATGATCGCGGCGAGGCAGTGCAGGAGCGTCGTCTTTCCCGACCCCGATGCGCCCATGATCGCGACGGCCTCGCCGGCGCGGACGGTCAGGTCGACGCGGTCGAGCGCGGTGAGCGGCCCGTAGCGCTTCACGAGCCCGCGGGCTTCGAGGACGGGGGCGGAGTCGATGGTGGGGTTCATGTCATCCACTCTTCCGAGCGGGGCCCGCGCCGTCGTCCGTCGCGAGGTGTAACGGCATCCATCGGGCGACCGATCCTCCGCCCGGTCCTAGGCTGGACGCATGCACGGCGAATACAAGGTCCCCGGAGGAAAGCTGGTCGTCGTCGACCTCGAGGTGCGCGACGGCCGCATCGCCGATTTCCACCTGGCGGGCGACTTCTTCCTCGAGCCCGACGACGCGCTCGCCGACATCGATGCGGCCGTGACGGGTCTGCCCGAGGAGTCGGATGTCGCCACCATCGCGGCCGCCGTGCGTTCGGCGCTGCCCGACGGCGCGCAACTGCTCGGCTTCACTCCCGAGTCGGTCAGCACCGCGGTTCGCCGCGCGATGATCACCGCCCCGGGCTGGCGCGAGTTCGACTGGGAGGTCGTCCACGACCGCGCCGTGTCGCCGAGCATGAACCTCGCGCTCGACGAGGTCCTCACCACCCGCGTCGGCGACGGGCGCCGCAACCCCACCCTGCGCATCTGGGAGTGGAACGAATCGGCCGTCGTCATCGGGTCGTTCCAGTCGTACCGCAACGAGGTCGACCCCGAGGGCGCCGCGAAGCACGGCTTCGACGTCGTGCGCCGCATCTCCGGCGGCGGCGCGATGATGATGGCGGCGAACTCGATCGTGACGTACTCGCTGTACGTGCCGGCATCCCTCGTCGCCGGGCTGACCTTCGCCGACTCGTACGCCTTCCTCGACGACTGGGTGCTCGAGGCCCTCCGCTCGCTCGGCATCGAGGCGACGTACCAGCCGCTCAACGACATCGCCTCGCCTTCGGGCAAGATCGGCGGCGCCGCGCAGAAGCGTCTCGCCAACGGCGGGGTGCTCCACCACGCCACGCTGTCGTACGACATGGACGGGCAGGTGCTCACCGAGGTGCTGCGCATCGGCCGCGAGAAGCTCAGTGACAAGGGCACCGTCTCGGCCGCCAAGCGCGTCGATCCGCTGCGGAGCCAGACGGGTCTGCCGCGCGACGCGATCATCGAGCGGTTCATCGAGGTGTTCTCGAAGCGCTACGGCGCGGTTCCCGGCACGATCTCGGACGAGGAGTACGCCGAGGCCGAAGCGCTCGTCGAGTCGAAGTTCGCGACGGACGCCTGGCTCAAGCGCGTTCCCTGACCCGCGGCGTCGTCAGCGGCGCGTCTGCGACACAGCCCAGTGGGCTCGGGCGAGACCGCCGAGCGGCGCCCGCGTCAGGGTGGCGGCATCCGATTCGCTCAGGATGCCGCCGTCGACCGCCACGCGCAATGCGGTGGCGATGTCTTCCCGTGCCTGTTCCTGTCGTGAGCCCGGCAGCGCGCCGACGGCGGCGCGCAGGGCTTCGACTCCCGTCGGCGGAGTCGAAGACCCCCCGGCGCGACGCCCGGCTCGGACGATGACGGCGACGGTGACGGCGGACGCGATGCCCTGCACGGCGAAGGCGCCGATGGTGAGGCCGGGGGCGCCGGCGTCATCGGAGCGCAGCGCGACGATGATGATCGCGAACGCGGCGAAGAGCACCGAGACGGCATTGATGGACAACTGGGAACCGCTCGCCTCGACGCGCCCGCTCGCCAACTGCCGCCACAGCACCGGACGCGATGCCGCCGCCACGATCGCCAGCGCACCGGCGACGAGGGTCGGCACGGTCAGGTCGGATGCCGTTCGGGCGGGGATCACGACGACCCCGGCGGCGATGATCGGTAGGAACTCCAGCAGTGCGACGCCCAGTGAGCGGAACATCGACCGGCGGCCGACCGGCCGGCGGCGCTCTTCGTCCGACACGTCCAGCAGATCCTGGACCGCCGGTTCGTCGGCGAAGGCGGCGCGCTCGATCAGCGCGGCGTCGAATCCGCGCCCGGACTCCACGAGTTCGCGGGCCGCGGAGGCGGCGGAGCTCTCAGGCATCGTCTTCTGCTCTCACCCGCACCCCGTCAACCGACGAGCGCTCGCACCGATGCGTAACCGTCGGCCACGACCGTCGGCACCGACGGCGCGGCGCCGAACATGCGCGTCGTCCGCTCGTCCGGCGTCCATCGCGGCCAGCCCGGACCGCCGGTCCGGACGAACGACACGGCGGCGCCGTGCATCGCGTCGGCCAGCTCCTGCGGCGGCTGTGGCCCCGCGAGCTTCGCGACGCCGTCGGCGCACAAGACGTCCCACCAGAACGGCACATCGAGGCAGTGCAGCGCCCAGCGCTTGGTCGGCGAGGGCCAGCTGAATCGGTAGGCCCACGTCGAAGAACCGCCACGGGTCCGGGCGACGAGGGGCACGGTGTCGCGGAAGATGCGGTCGGTGGCGTAGCGGCCGAGGAATGCGGCGGTGCCGAGTCGTCGCTGCGTACGGTTGTCGCGGATGTAGCGCCAGCGCATCGCATGGCCGACCCCGAGTGCGGCAAGCGCCAGCGCCGGCGGGACGAGACGCAGCGGGCTGGCGACCCCGTCGGTGATCATCGTGAACTCGTCGTCCGTCGTGCCGAGCACGAGCGACTTGTCCGCGCCGACGCCGGCAGCGAGCGCATCGAGGGTCGGGCGCGGGATGAGCTCGCCGTCGACGACCGGTCCCCATGTGAGCCCGTCGGCGAGCCGCGAGCGCACCGAGGCGATGATGCTGCCGTGCCGCTCCGATTCCAGCGCTTGCTGCGCCCCGAGCACCGTGAGCTCGTCCACGCCGGCGAACGCCTCTCGGGTCGGGGCGATCCCGAGGCGCGCCGCGAGCCGGCCGGTCGCCGTCGCCGCCCGGGCGGGCGGCACGTTCGTCAGGGCCGCAGAGATGGACAGCACGCGATGGAACAAGTGCTGTGCATCGGGCATCCCGAGCAGAGTGAGCACCGCGCCGCCGCCGGCGGACTGCCCGGCGATCGTCACGTCATCGGGGTTTCCTCCGAACACGGCGACGTTCGCCCGCACCCATTCGAGGGCGGCGATCCAGTCGCGCACGGCGCGGTTGGTCGGGGCGCCGGGGAGGAGGCCGAAGCCGTCGAAGCCGAGGCGGTACGAGACCGTGACCACGACGATGCCCGCCCGCGCGAACGAGCCGCCGTCGTACCAGGGGCTCGCGGGGGAGCCCTGCACGAAACCGCCGCCGTGGATGTACACGAGAACCGGATGCCGTGCGCCGGTGCCCGCCTCGCCAGACGAGTCCGGCGCGAACACGTTGACCGACAGGGTGTCGTCGCCGGGGATCGACGGCTCGGGGATGAGGGTGTCGCCGTGGTCACCGCGCTGCGGCGTCGGTCCGTAGGCGGTCGCGTCGCGGACGCCGTCCCACGGCTCGACGGGCACGGGCTCGCCGAAGCGCCGTGCGCCGGTCGGCGGCTGCGCGTACGGGATGCCGAGGAAGACGAGGGTTCCGTCGGGGCGACGCGTGCCGCGCACGCGGCCCGCCGCGGTGGCGTGAACGAGGTTCCCGCCACCGCTTTCCCCCGCTGCGGCGCTCATCGCGTCCTCCGGGCGCGACGCATCAGCCGGGGGCGGGTTCGGGCGCCGAGCTCCTGCCGGCCGGCGGGGATGAGATACGCCAAGCGGACGATGAGGATGACAGCTGTCAGGACGACCCATGCGGTGTCGCGCCCGGTCAGCGCCTGCAGTGGCGCGGCGGCGACCGGGGCCGCGGCTGTGACCACCGCGAGCGCGTAGAACACGATGTTGCGTCGGTACCGGCCGCTGATCGAGAACGGTGACACCTCGTACGCGAGGACGAGGACGGCGACGACGATCGCGGTCGCGAGGGAGAGTACGGCGTTGTCGGAGGCGTCGGCGAACACGGCCGGCAGCACCAGGACGAGGGGATAGACCCCGCCGAACTCGAGCAGGAGATTGCCCCACTTCATATGCAGGCCGAACTGATCGTCCTGCAGGCGCGACAACGAGCCCGACGCGTTCGCGTAGACCTGCGTGGCTCCCAGAGTCAGGATCGTGGCGACCAGCAGGAAGATCCGCAGCGCTTCGGAGAAGTCGGTGATCGTCAGCGAGAAGCCGAGCAGGAAGGTGAGTGCCGCCAGGACGGCGCCCGCCTCACCCGTGCTGACGGACGTCTCGTCGGCGCGCAGGCCGGGTCGGTCCTCGACCTCGAAGGTCGAGACCTCGAAGAACGTCCCCTGCACGCTCTTGATGACGCTGGTCACGGCGTTCGCGTCGGCGCTCAGCAGATCGAACAGGTGATCGGTCGCCGCCACCGGGACGAGGACGCGGTCGTCGGGATCGGCGACCAGCTGCCGGCTCTTCAGCTGGAAGTAGAGACGGTCCTTGCTCGGACCGAAGTAGGCGTGGATGCCGCGCGATCCGACGAAGCCGCTCCGGGTCAGCAGGTCGATCATCGCGACGTTCCTGGGGCTGGTCACCGTCGTGGCCGAGGGCCGCGGCGACATCCCCTTCACCGTGTCGGAGAAGTGCCGGACGAGCCGCGCTCCGATCCCGGCGCGCTGGTGGTCGGGATGAACGGCCAACGCGGCGAGGTAGACGTGCTCGGGGCCGAGTCGTTCGGTCTGCAGCATCCCCACCACGGAGTCGCCGATGACGGCGAGCGTGATCTGTTCACCCGCCAAGGCGCTCTCGAGCTCGCCCGGGTGAGCGGGCTCGACGTCGTCGCGCCCGGGCGGGAAACACAGCCTGTCGAGTTCCCGGACAGCGGGAAGATCATCGGGACCCGCGGGGCGGAGAGAGACGGAGACGGTCGCAGACACAGTCCGAAGCTAGCGGACTCCGCGGCGCCTCGGTGAGGCGACCGCGGGTCAGGCGATGCGGCGGACCTGCACCGTGATGCGGTCGGCCGTCGGATGCTGCGCGCACAGTTCGTCGGCGACGGCGCGGGCCACCTCGGGGGTGCGTGCGGATGCGGCGACGGAGATGGCAGCGGCAGCGGTCACCACCTCGCCATCGGCCGTGACGAGGACGCCGTTCATCGGTGCCGCCGTCTCTCGGTGGAGCGCGGATGCCGCTGCTCCCAGCACGCGGGTCAGCGGCGGGCGGGGGTCGTGCACGGCACTGACCCCGGGCACCTCGACGAGGGGGCGCGGAGCCGACGGGTCGACGATGGAGACGGGCTCGATCATGCGGTGTCCTTGGGCGGGAAGGGACGGTGGAGGTCTTCGACGGTGACGTCGACGGCGGTGACGTTCAGCTCGGTGTGGTGGGCGAGCGCGTCGGACACCGCCCGGCGGACCGCTCCGGCGGCGGTCGGCAGCGACTCGCCCCACGCGACCGACGCGGTGATGTCGACGGCGATCGGCGCATCGGGCACCTCGACGTCGCCGATGATGCGCGAATGGCCGATGAAGACGCCGTCGATCGCGTCGCCGCTGGCGCGGATGAGCGCTTGCACGGCTCCCTCGGTGACGGTCATCGAGACCCGGGGATCGGGATGCGAGAGCGGGATCGAGCGCCCGGCCCGCAGCTCGGCCCGCACCGCGTTCATCACGCCGTGGAACCAGTTCTCCGAGGGCTCGGGCATCTCCGCGGCATCCGCCGCGATGAGCTCGCGTGACAACCGCCCCGCGCGCTCGAGCGCGTCGAGGGCGTTCAGACAGTCGGGACAGGTCTCGATCTCGGGGTCGTACGGCGAGCGACCGCTGTCGAGGTAGTCGCTGATCTCATCGATCGTCTTGCCGCACTCGAGAGTCATGCCATCGGCATCCATCAGCGCCACCCCGCCATCTGGATCGTGATGCTGGCGCGGGCGCGGGACAGGTTTCCTCGAACGGTGCTGAGAGGGAGGTTCATCTCTTCTGCGATCTCGGTATAGCTGAGCGACCCGACTTCTCGGAGCAGCCAGCAGCGGCGTTGGGCTTCCGGCAGCGCATCGAGTGCAAGAGAGAGCGCTTGCAACTGTGCGTTGCGGATGGCAGCGGCCTCGGGGAGGAGACCCGCCTCCGCGGCTCTGTCGAATCCGTCCAGTGTGTCATGGTCGGGGCGCTTCCTGAGATGCGCATACGCCTCGCGGCTCGCGATCTTCATCAGCCACGCCTTCACGGCGTTCGGGTCGCGCAAGGTGGACAGCTGCCGCCACGCGGTGAGGAAGGCCTCTTGCACGACGTCGTCGGTCTCCGAGAGGGTACCGACGATGCGGTACACGTAGGCGCGGACGATGCGGGTGTGCCGATGAAGGAGGACGTCGAAGGCATCGGCGTCTCCGGAGGCGGCTCGGGCCGCCAGGATGCCGTCGGGCGCGGCCTGCAGGTCGGGGTTCGACCCGCTGTCTTCGGCTCGCATCGTTCCCCCAGAAAACTTCTCGAACTTTTTTGTGACGAATCCGGATGAGCCGCCCTCTTATCTGTAGAGCGAACGTAACGCTCACCGAATGACGAGCCGAGAGCTTGCATCGGACAACGCAGACAGATAAGGAAACGTCATGGCTGAGGACCAGAAGAACACCGCCCCCGCTGCTGAGACCACGAAGTCGCAGGCCGCCGCGCCGCAGGCTTCGCGCGTCGACCGCACGTTCTCGTCGTCGCGTGTCCCGGCCGACACCGATGCCGCGGGCAAGACCACGATCGCCGACGGCGTCGTGGCGAAGGTCGCCGGCATCGCAGCCCGTGAGGTCGCCGGCGTCTACGCCCTCGGTGGCGGCGGAGCCCGCGCCTTCGGTGCGATCCGCGACGCCATCAACGCCACCGACCTGTCGCAGGGCGTCAAGGTCGAGGTCGGCGAGACCCAGGCCGCAGCCGACCTCACGATCGTCGTCGAGTACCCCGCGCCGATCCAGGAGGTCGCTGACAACGTCCGTGCCGCCGTTGCCGGTGCCATCAGCCGACTCGTGGGCCTCGAGGTCGTCGAGGTCAACGTCGAGGTCAACGACGTGCACATCGCCGGCGCTGACGACGACGACGAGTCCGAGTCGCGCGTCGCATGAGCGCCACCGTCTCGGGTGCGCTCATCGGCGCCATCCTCGCCGCCGCCGCCCTGCTGTTCGGCTTCTGGGGATTCCTCCTCGTCGCCCTCTTCATGGCGATCGGTGCCGCGGTCGGCCGCATCGCGTCCGGCAAGCTCGACGTCCGCGGGCTGGCCGACGTGCTGACCGGGCGGCGCACCTCGTCATGACCGTCGCAGAGGCCATCCGTCCCGGTGGCGGCGTCACGGCCGCCACCGGCGGGGCGTCCGGTCTCGCCGGACGGGTCGATGTGCGCGAGCGCGTGGTGCGGAAGGTCTCGGAGCAGATCGCATCCCAGGTCATCGGCGTGGACGTCGACCGTGTGTCGGTCACGGCATCCGATCACCGGGGTGGGGTGGCCGTCCGCATCCAGGCGCCGTTCCCCGTCCCGTCGCTCGACGACACCGAAGCGGTGCGAGCCGCCGGAGCCGTCGTCGACATCGCCCGTGAGGCCCAGCGCCGCGTGCAGGAAGAGCTCGGCCGCGTGCTGGGCAAGCCCGTCACGCGCGTCGACATCACCGTCATCGGCGCCACGACACCCGCAAGGAGGAGAGTCCGATGAGCAGTCCCGTGCTGCGCCGCGTCGTGCGGCGTGAGACGCACTCGCCGCGCACCGTCGCGATGATCGTCGCCGTCGTCCTCGTCATCCTCGCGCTCGTCTACGTCGGTACGGAGATCGTGCTGAACCTCGCCGGTCAGCCGGCCCTTCTCCTCGGTCCCGCCGCCGCCTTCGGGTGGGTCGTCGGACTCCCGACGGAGGTGCCGGTCGGCGTCAGCGTCGCCATCGGCGCGGTCATCGCGGTGCTCGGCGTCATCCTCGTGGCGCTCGCCGTCGCCCCGGGCCGCCTGTCGAAGCACCAGCTCGTCGTCGGTGAGAGCGCCGTCGTCGCCGACAACGGCGTGATCGCCTCGGCGATCGCGCAGCGGGTCAGCGACGAGAGCGGATTGCCCCGCGACCAGGTGCGGGTCGGTGTCGGCCACCGCTCGGTCGATGTGACCCTCACCCCCGCGGTGGGAGTCCCCGTCGACGAGACGCAGGTCCGCGCCCTGGCGGACGCGGAGCTGGAGTCGTATCGGCTCGCGTCGAAGCTGCGCACCGCGGTGCGGGTCGAACGGCCCCGCGAACAGGAGGAGAACGCATGAACAACACCAATCGCGCGGTCAACCGCACGATCCTCCTGATCCTGGGACTGGTGCTCGTCGTCGTCGGCGGCGGAATCATCGCCGGCGCGGTGTGGCCGGCAGCCGCCGACACCTGGACCTCGGTCGGGTCCGGGGCCGAGGACTGGGCGAAGCAGGCGTGGGATGCCACCGTCATCGCGGGCACGAGCCTCACCTGGCTCGCCGTCGGCGTGCTCGCCGCGCTCGCGCTGCTGGTCGTGCTGCTGATCGTTCTGGTCGTGCGCAGCATCCACGGCCGCCGCCGGCCCGCACTCCGGGCGACGGGTGCGGAGAGCGACCTCGGCCGCATCACGGTCACCGAGGGATTCGCGGCGGACGCGCTGAAGAACGCGCTCGCCGACCGCGACGAGATCCTCAGCGCCCGTGTCACCGCGAACGACATCAAGAAGCAGCCGGTGCTGCACGTCAGCGTCACTCCGCGGCAGAACACCTCGCCGCTGCACGTGGCCGGGACCGTCGAACGTCTCGTCGGCAACCTCAGCGCTCTGACGGGTCAGCAGCTCACGACCTACATCTCCATCCACACGGGGCTGCGCGCGAAGCTGGCGCATGACCAGCGCCGCCTGTCCTGACCGCACACGTCCACAGCCCCGCCCGGGGCGTCACCACCGAAGGAGAGGAGCCCATCATGGGTCTCGACGACAAGATCAAGAACGCCGCCCAGGACATCGCCGGCAAGGCGAAGGAGGCCATCGGCAAGGCGACCGACAACGACAAGCTCGAAGCCGAAGGCAAGGCCGACCAGGTCAAGGCCGAGGCGAAGAAGACGGGCGAAGACGTCAAGGACGCCTTCAAGTAAGTCGCGTGAACGCAGAGGGGGGTGCCGGGCCGGCATCCCCCTCTCGTCGTGCGTGCGTGGTTGTCGACTGCGGTATCAGCCGTCGCGGCGCGCGCCCGCCGACGGGCTGACCGAGAAGATCGTCGGAGCCGCGTAGCCGGCATCCGCGAATGCCTTCTCGACGGCGCCGGCCACCGCGTCGACGGCACCGGTCTCGACGAGCGCGATCGCCGCGCCGCCGAAGCCGCCGCCGGTCATCCGGGCCCCGATGGCGCCCGCGCCCCGCGCCGTCTCGACGGCGAGGTCGAGCTCGGGCACGGAGATCTCGAAGTCGTCGCGCATCGAGACGTGCGAGGCGTCCAGCAGCGATCCGATCGCCCGCGGCCCCTGCTCGCGCAGGGTGCGAACGGTGTCGAGAACGCGCTGGTTCTCGGTCACGATGTGGCGCACGCGGCGGAAGGTGACGTCGTCGAGGATGCCGGCGGCGCGGTCGAGGTCGTCGACCGACAGGTCGCGCAGCATCGGGACGCCCATGAGCTGCGCGCCCTTCTCGCACGAGGCACGGCGCTCGCCGTAGCCACCCGTGGAGTGCGCGTGCTTGACGTTGGTGTCCATCACGAGCAGCGTCAGCCCCGCGGCGGCGAAGCCGAGCTCGACCTCGTCGGTCTCGAGCGAACGGCAGTCGAGGAACGTCGCGGCATCCGGCTCACCGAGCATCGAGGCCATCTGGTCCATGATGCCCGTGGGCGCTCCGACGGCCTCGTTCTCGGCGCGACGGCCGACCTGCGCGAGCGCGACGCGGTCGAGTCCGAGGCTCCACAGCTCGTTGAGCGCCGAGGCGGTGGCGCCTTCGATCGCGGCGGACGACGACAGGCCCGCGCCGACCGGCACGTTCGACGCGAACGCGAGATCGGCGCCGGTCAGCGTGGTCGGGTCTGCGCCGGCGGCCTGGATCAGTGCCCAGGCGACGCCCAGCGGGTACGCGGACCACTCGGGCACGGCGTGCTCGCCACCTGTGGTCGGGAAGATCGCGTCGAGGTCGGCGATCGCGACCTCGACCGGCACGGTGTCGAACGTCGAGATGACCCGCAGGCGCCCGTCCGTGCGGGGGGCGAGCGCGACGTGCGTGCGGTGGGGAGTGGCGAACGGGAACACGAAGCCGTCGTTGTAGTCGGTGTGCTCGCCGATGAGATTGACGCGGCCCGGGGCCGACCATTCGCTCGTCGCGGTCGCGCCGAGGGAGGCCAGCAGGTCGCGCGCGTCGGTGCGCGGATCGGTGTCGGTCACAGGGTCACTCCTTCTACAGCCTCGCGAATACGCGCAGCCGCGGTCTCGGGCGGGATGTCGCCGATCCAGGCGCCCATGGCGGCCTCGGACCCGGCGAGGAACTTGAGCTTGTCGGCTGCGCGGCGCGGGCTCGTCAGCTGCAGGTGCAGGCGGGCGGTGTCGCGGGCGTGGCGGACCGGTGCCTGGTGCCATGCCGCGATGTACGGCGTCGGGGTCTCGTACAGTGCGTCGATCCCGCGCAGCAATCGCAGGTAGAGCGGGGCGAGCTCGTCGCGCTCGGCCTCGTTCGTCTCGGCGAAGTCGGCGACGTGCCGGTGGGGCATGAGGTGCACCTCGATCGGCCAGCGCGCTGCGAACGGGACGAACGCCGTCCAGTGCTCGCCGCGGAGCACGACCCGGGGACCCGCCTGCTCGAACTCGAGGATGCGCTGGAACAGATCGGGAGCCGTGCGGTCGATCGAGTCGAGCAGGCGCGTCGTGCGCGGTGTGATGTATGGGTAGGCGTAGATCTGCCCGTGCGGGTGCGGCAGGGTGACGCCGATCGCCTCGCCGCGGTTCTCGAACGGGAACACCTGCTCGATGCCGGGGAGCGCGGACAGCGCGGCCGTGCGATCGGCCCACGCCTCGATGACGGTACGGGCGCGGGTGACCGTCTGGGTTCCGAAGGATCCGGCGTGCTCGGGGGAGAAGCACACGACCTCGGTGCGTCCGACGCTCGTGCGGGTGCGGCCGAGGCCCAGGTGCGCGAGGTCATCGATGCCGCGGGGCGGGTCGGATGCCGCGGGTGCGCCGCCGAACGCCTCGGCGAGGGCGGGGCCGAACGACGGCGACTTGTTCTCGAAGACGGCGACGTCGTAGCGCGACGGGATCTCGGAGGGGTTGGTCGGCGTCTGCGGGGCGAGCGGGTCGAGCTCGGCCGGGGGCAGGAAGGCGCGGTTCTGGCGCGATGCCGCGATCGAGATCCAGTCGCCCGTCAGGATGTCCTGCCGCATCGTCGCGGTCTCGGGGCGGGGGTCGAGGGTGCGGGCGTCGACGGCGCGCTCGGGGCCGAGCGTCGTGTCGGGGTCGTCGTAGTAGAGAAGCTCGCGGCCGTCGTCGAGGCGCGTGGAGCGTTTGACGACGCCCGCGCCGAGCGGCACGGCGGGAGGGGCGCTGATGTTCACGATAACACGCTACATTCCGGCCGTGATATCGTCAACACACCCCGACGAGAGGACCGGCATGCGCGTCTCGATGGCCCAGGTGGCGGCTCACGCGGGCGTCTCGGCGCAGACCGTCTCGCGTGTGGCCAACGGCAGCCCGCGCGTCGATCCCGCGACGCGTGCCCGGGTCGAGGCGTCCATGGCGACGCTCGGCTACCGCATGCATCGCGCCGCCCGGGCGCTGCGCACCGGCCAGACCCGCACGATCGGCCTCGTCGTCTCGACCCTCGCCTCGGTCGGCAACTCCCGCATGCTGCAGGCCATCGCCGACGCGGCGGCTGAGCGCGACTACGCCCTGGCCGTGGTGACGGTCGCCGGTGCGCGCGACATCGCGGAGGCGTTCGCCCAGCTGCGCGACCAGGGCGTCGACGGAGCGATCGTGCTCAACGAGGCGACGCGGCTCGCTCGCGACACCGCACCGCCCGCCGACCTCCGCCTCGTCGTCGTCGACTCGCCCCCCGACGACCGCTTCGCCATCGTGCAGACCGACCACGCGGGAGGCGCCCGACAGGCGACGCAGCACCTGCTCGAGCTGGGGCACACGACGGTGCACCACCTCGCGGGGCCCGCAGCCTCGTTCGCGGCTCAAGAACGCGAGCGCGGGTGGCGCGAGGCGTTGATCGACGCGGATGCGGCGGTACCCGAGGTCGTCCGCGGCGACTGGACCTCACGCGGCGGTCACGCGGCCGGTGCGGCGCTCGTGGATGCCACCGCGGTGTTCGCCGCGAACGACCAGATGGCGCTCGGCCTGCTCCGTGCCTTCAGCGACGCCGGTCGCGAGGTGCCGGACGACGTCGCGGTCGTCGGATTCGACGACGTGGTGGATGCCGCGGAGTACCGGCCGCCGCTGACGACCGTCCGCCAGGACTTCGACGCCCTCGGCGCACGTGCCGTCGAGGCGCTCGTGGAGGTCATCGAGTCGGGCTCGACGGCCCCGGCGCACACCATGCCCACCGAGCTCGTCGTCCGCGCGAGCTCTGCGCTGAGGTGAAGCGCCCGCGTGAGCTCAGCTCGGCATGTGGGTCCGGTCAGACGGATGCCGCCCGGCGCGCCTCCCAGCCGGTGCGCACCATCTCGTCGACCGAGTAGCGGTTGGCCCACTCGAGGTCGCGGGCGGCGAGCTCGCCGGTGGCGACGATGCGGTCGGGGTCGCCGGGGCGACGCGGGCCGATCCTCGGGGTGAAGTCGATGCCCGTGATGCGGGCCATCGCGTCCATGATCTCGCGGACCGACAGGCCGTTCTGCGACCCGAGGTTGTAGGCCGGCTCGACGTTCTCTCCGGCCGCGAGGCGCTGGGCCGCGACGACGTGGGCGGCGGCGATGTCGGCGACGTGGACGTAATCGCGCACGTTCGTGCCGTCTTCGGTGTCGTAGTCGTCGCCGTTGATCTGCGGGGTCTCGCCGGCGATCAGCTTCTCGAAGACGATGGGGAAGAGGTTGTGCGGGCTCGTGTCGTACACGGACGGGTCGCCCGAACCCACGACGTTGAAGTAGCGCAGCGAGGTGTGGCGCAGGGGTGCGGGGGAGCCCGCCGTCGCGACCGCCTGATCGCGCAGCAGCCACTCGCCGATGAGCTTCGACTCGCCGTAGGGCGATGCGGGGCGCTTGGGCAGGTCCTCCGTGACGAGCGGAACGTCGGGAGTGCCGTAGACGGCGGCACTGGAGGAGAACACGATCTTGTCGACGCCCGCGGTCTCCATCGCCTCGAGCACGATCCGCGTGCCCTCGACGTTCTGCGCGTAGGTGTGCAGCGGGCGCGTCACCGAGACGCCGGCGTACTTGTAGCCGGCGACGTGGATGACGCCCTCGACGCCGTGCTCGCGCAGGGCGCCCTCGACGAGCGGGCGGTCGAGGATCGAGCCGCGGACGAACGGCACGCCCTCGGGGACGAACCCGGCGTGACCGCTCGACAGGTCGTCGAGGACGACGGGGTCGAGACCCGCCGCGGCGAGGGCGCGCACGACATGCGCGCCGATGTATCCAGCACCACCGGTGACCATCCAGCTCATGACATCCATCCTGCCCGATCGCGGCGGGGCTTCCTCGCGCTCACTCCTCGCGGTGGCCGAGGTCGGGCGCGGCGACGAACGCGGCGACGGGATCGATGACGTGCTCGAGCTCGACGACGACGATCTCGTTCGCCCCGGCACGCGTCGCGGGAGCGGGCACGTACAGGGTGCGCTGCGGGCCGTTGCGCCAGTACCGCCCGAGGAAGAAGCCGTTGACGAATGCGAAGCCCTTGCTCCAGGCATCCGTGTCGAGGAAGAGGTCGGCGGGCTCGTCGAGGTCGAACGTGCCCGCGAGACCGGTGCGTCCCGCCGTCGTCTGCTCCGAAGCAGCGGGGATGCCGGCGGCGACGGCCGCGAGGCCGACGGGCTGCGCCGACCAGCCGGTCAGCTCGCGTCCGCCGAGGGCGACGGGGCCGACGAGGCCCTTGTTCTCGCCGAGACGGACGTCGTAGTTGACGCGCCCCTGATCCTCGACGAGCACGGTCAGCCGCGACCCGCGCGGGATCGGCAGCGAGCGTTCGTGCAGCGCGCGCTGCAGGCGGCCGACGGGTGCGCCGTCGACGGCGATCCAGGCGAGGTCGCGGACCTCGGCGACGGCGAGCACGGCGCTGTCTGAATCTCCGAACGCCTCGGCGGGCAGCGCGATGTCGTAGCGCACGAGGGGGCCGAGTTGTCCGAGTTCCTCGAACGTCGGGGGAGTGACCGCCGCGCCCGCGCCGGAACCCGCCGCGGGGAGCCAGTCGCCCGTCGCCCGCAGCGGAACCGACAGCACGGGGGCCGCGGGCCGCGCGGGCGGCACCTCGTCGGGCACCGGGGCGTAGCGGGCGATAACCTCGCGGAACGCGTGGTACTTCTCGGTCGGGTGGCCCGATTCGTCGAGCGGTGCGTCGTAGTCGTACGAGGTGACGATGGGGGCGTAGCGGCCCTTGTCGTTGGCGCCGTTCGTGGTGCCGAAGTTCGTGCCGCCGTGGAGCATGTAGATGTTCACCGAGGCTCCCGCGGCGAGCAGGGCGTCGAGCTCGGATGCCGAGGCGGCGGCATCCGTGGTGTGGTGCACCCCGCCCCACCAGTCGAACCAGCCGTCCCAGAACTCCGAGCACATCAGGGGCCCCGTCGGCTGGTGCTCCCGCAGCGTCGCGAGGCGCTCGGTGGCGCGCGAGCCGAACGATCCGGTCGTGTGCAGGTCGGGGAGCGTGCCGGCGGCGAGCATGTGCGGCTCGGGCTGGTCGACCGTGGTCAGCGGCACCGTGATGTCGCAGGCTCGGGTGAGCTCGGTGAGCGTGCGGAGGTAGTCGTGGTCGGAGCCGTAGGCGCCGTACTCGTTCTCGATCTGCACGAGCACGACGTTGCCGCCGCGGTCGATCTGGCGGGGCGCCACGATCTCGTAGACGCGCCGCAGGTAGGTGCTGACCGCCTCGACGTACTGCGGCTCGGAGCGGCGCAGGCCGATACCGGGCGTGCTCGTGAGCCACACGGGAAGTCCGCCGTTGTGCCACTCGGCGCAGATGTACGGGCCGGGGCGCACGATCGCGTGCATGCCCTCCGCCGCGATGAGGTCGAGGAAGCGCCCCAGGTCGTTCCAGCCCGTGGCATCCCATTCGCCGCGCACCGGCTCGTGGGCGTTCCAGGCGACGTAGGTCTCGATCGTGTTGAGCCCCATGAGCCGTGCCTTGCGGATGCGGTCGGCCCAGTGGTCGGGGTGGATGCGGAAGTAGTGCAGGGCTCCCGCGATGACGCGGTGCGGGCGCCCGTCGAGGAGGAAGTCGGTCTCGCCGATGCTGAAGGTCGTCACGCGGTCACTCGATTCGTTCCGGGGTTCAGGCGCACGCTCACGCGCGCCCAGGAGAGCGGGGGAAGGGTCAGGGTCACAGCGCTGTCGCTGACCTCGACGGCGAGGGATGCCGGGGCGACGGGCTGCGACGATGCGCTGTTGACGGTGTGCCGGTCGCCGCCCGCGGGGACGGTCAGCACGAGCGCCTCGGCGCGCGCGGCCGAGCGGTCGAGGTCGATCGTGACCGGCGTCTCGGCGTCGAGACCCCGATGCACGAGGAAGATCGACAGCTCGTCGCCCGCGATCGTCGCGACCGCGTCGACGGCGCCCACGTCGCCGTAGCGCGCGGTTGGGATGACGCCGGTGTCGATGACCGGGACCATGACATGGCCGGATGCCGCGGCCGCGGTCAGTTGGAACGGGAAGAAGGTGGTCTGCCGCCAGGCGGCGCCGCCCGGCTCGGTGCGGATCGGCGCGATGACGTTGACGAGCTGCGCGAGGTTCGCCATCGAGACGCGGTCGGCGCGGCGGAGCATCGTGATGAGGAGGGACCCGACGACGACGGCATCCGTCACTGTGTAGTCGTCCTCGATGAGGCGCGGAGCGACGGGCCAGTCGCCGGTGAACACCTCGGGCTTGTCCACTTCGTTCCACCGGGTCTGGTTCCAGACGTTCCACTCGTCGACGCTGATGCCGATGGGGGTCGTGATGCCGCGCTCGGCGCGCACCTCGTCGATGATGTCGGCGACCTCGCCGATGTAGGCGTCGAGGGCGGCGCCGGAAGCGAGGAAGCTCGCGGGGTCGCCCGGGGTCTCTTCGTAGTAGGCGTGCACGGAGATGTGGTCGACGAGTCCCGCGGTGTGGCGGAGCACGGTGCGCTCCCACTCGCCGAAGGTCGGCATCTCGTGGTTCGAGCTGCCCGCGGCGACGAGCTCGACGTCGGGATCGATGAACCGCATGAGCCGGGCGCTCTCGGCAGCGAGGCGGCCGTACTCGTCGGCGGTCTTGTGGCCGATCTGCCAGGGGCCGTCCATCTCGTTGCCCAGGCACCAGAGCCGGATGCCGAAGGGCTCGGCGCGCCCGTTCTCGCGGCGGCGCTCCGACAGCGCGGTGCCGCCCGGGTGGTTGGCGTACTCGAGCAGATCGGCGGCCTCGGCGACGCCGCGCGTGCCGAGGTTCACGGCCTCCATGAGCTCGAGCCCGGCCTGCTCGGCCCACGCGGCGAACTCGTGCAGCCCGACCTGATTGGTCTCGGTGCTATGCCACGCGGCATCCAGGCGCACGGGGCGCTGGTCGCGCGGGCCGACGCCGTCCTCCCACCGGTAGCCCGAGACGAAGTTGCCCCCGGGGTAGCGCACGACCGTCGCGCCCAGCTCGCGCACGAGCTCGAGGACGTCGCCGCGGAAGCCGGCGTCGTCGGCCGTGGCGTGACCCGGCTCGAAGATGCCGTCGTACACGCAGCGTCCCATGTGCTCGACGAAGGTGCCGAAGAGTCGCCGGGGTACGACAGGGCCCGGGGCGGACGTGTCGAGCGAGATGCGGGTGGGGGAGGTCATTGCTCTTCTCCTGGGGGACATGGCGAGGGGCGGGCCGGACCGAAGCTCGATGCGACCCGCCCCTCGTCGGGCGTCACTTGTTGACGGTGAAGCCCTGGTCGTTGCCGTACTGCACGAGCTGGTCCTGCCACGTGGCGAGGCCCTCGTTCAGGTCGGACTTTGAGGCGTAGGACTGCCCGACGGTGTCGCTGAAGATGCTGTTCGCGTACACCTGGAAGGGCAGGTACTGCCAGCCCGGACGCACGTCCTTGGCCGCCTGCACGAGCACCTCGTTGATCTTCTGGCCGCCGAAGTACTCGGGCGCCTTGTTCAGGAACTCGTCCGACTCGAGCTGCGCCGTCGTCGAGGGGAAGCCGCCGCTCTCGGCGAAGATCGTCAGGCTCTCCTCGTCGTTGTTCAGCCACTTGAGGAACGCGGCGGCGAGGGCCGGGTTCTCGCTCTGCTTCGTGACCGCCTGGCCGCCGCCGCCGTTCTCGGCCGAGACCGGGGTGCCGTCGTAGGTCGGCATGGGGGCCACGCGCCAGTCGCCGGAGGCGTCGGCGACCGACGACTCGAGGTTGCCCGGCATCCAGGCCCCGATGACGAGCGTCGCGATCGAGCCGTCGCCGAGGCCCTTGAACCACTCGTCGCTCCAGCTCGGGGTGCTGGCGATCAGGTCGTCCTCGACGAGCGTGTTCCAGGTGTCGGCCCACTTCTTCGAGCCCTCGTCGGCGACGTTGATCGTCACGTCGGTGCCGTCGGCCGAGAAGGGCTGCCCGCCCGCCTGCCAGATCATGCTGGTGGCGAAGCCGGCGTCACCGGTGTCGTTCGTGATCTTCTTCGTCGGGTCGCCGGCGGTGAGCTGACGCGCGGTGGCGATGTACTCGTCCCACGTCGTCGGGACCGTCAGGCCGTACTGGTCGAAGACCGCCTTGTTGTAGAACAGCGCCATGGGGCCGGAGTCCTGCGGCAGGCCGTAGATCTTGCCGTCGAAGTCGACGGAGTTCCACGTCGAGGCGGTGTAGTCGCTCTCGAGATCGCCGAAGCCGTAGGGCGCGAGGTCGAGCAGCCCGTCGGTGAGGGCGAACTGCGGGAAGGCGTAGTACTCGATCTGCACGACGTCGGGGGCGCCCGAGCCGGCCTTGATCGCGTTCTGGAGCTTGGTGTACTCCTCGGTGTTGGTGCCCGCGTTGACGACGTTGACCTTGACCTCGGGGTACTTCTTCATGAACGCCTCGGCCTGCGCCTCGGCGGACGGGGTCCACGACCAGTAGGTGATCTCGCCGCCAGCCTTCAGGGCCGCGTCGAGGTCGTCGGGGTTGCCGCTGCCCGCGGCGGGGCCGGAGGACGAGCAGGCGGCCAGCACGAGGCCGGCGGCTGCGGTCAGGGCCACGACGGATGCGGCGCGACGCAGCGCCGATCCCTTGCGCATGGGTGTCATGGGAGTTCCTTCACTTCGTTGTTGTGGATTCGGGTCGTTGTTGATTCAGGTGGTGCGGAATACGGGGTCTGGGGGTGCGCTCACTGCTTGACGCTGCCGGCGCTCAGGCCGGACTGCCAGAAGCGCTGCAGCAGGAGGAAGGCGACGACGATGGGGATGATCGACAGCAGCGATCCGGTGATCACGAGGTTGTAGATCGGCTGGGCCGCGGCTCCCGTGGCCTGGGCGTTCCACTGATTGAGCCCGACGGTGAGCGGGTACCAGGCGGGGTCGCTGAGCATGATGAGCGGGAGGAAGTAGTTGTTCCAGGTCGCGACGACCGCGAACAGCAGCACCGTGACGATGCCGGGCATGAGCAGCTTCGTCGAGATGGTGAAGAATGTGCGCATCTCGCTGGCGCCGTCCATGCGGGCCGCCTCGAGCAGCTCGGTGGGGACGGCGTCGCTCGCGAACACCCACATCAGGTACAGGCCGAAGGGGCTGATGAGCGAGGGGATGATGATCGCCCACGGGGTGTTGGTCAGGCCCAGCTGGCTGAACATGAGGAACGTGGGGACCGCGAGGGCGGTGCCGGGAACGGCCACGGCGCCGATGACGACGGCGAAGACCGCCTTGCGGCCGCGGAAGTTGTACTTCGCCAGGCCGTAGCCGGCCATCGTCGCGAGAACCGTCGCACCGCCCGCGCCGACGACCACGTAGAGGAGCGTGTTGCCGAGCCACCGCAGGAAGATGCCGTCGCGGTAGGTGAACGTGTCGACGATGTTGTTCCACAGGTTGAAGCTGTCGCCGAACCAGAGGCCGAAGGTCGTGAACAGGTCGCCCTGGGTCTTGGTCGCGTTGATGACCAGCCAGAACAGCGGCAGCAGCGTGTAGAGGATGAACAGGCTCATCACGACGGTGAGCACGACGGACTTCCGCCGGGCGAACGGCGTGCTGCGGGCGAGGGCGGGAGCGGTCATCGCATCTCCTGACGGGATCCGCGCAACTGGACGACGTAGGCGATGACCGCCGTGATGACGCCCATGATGATCGCGACGGTGGCGGCGTAGTTGTACTGCTGGCCGGCGAACGAGAGGTTGTACGCGTACATGTTCGGCGTGAAGAACGTCGTGATCGTGTTCGGGGCCAGGGGCTTGAGGATGTTCGGCTCGTTGAAGAGCTGGAAGCTGCCGATGATCGAGAAGATCGTGGCGATGACGATCGAGCCGCGCAGTGCCGGGATCTTGATCGAGAGGATCGTGCGCCAGGCACCGGCGCCGTCGAGGGATGCCGCCTCGTACAGCTCGCCGGGAATCGTCTTGAGCGACGAGTAGAAGATCAGCATGTTGTAGCCGACGAACTGCCAGGTGACGATGTTGCCGATCGAGACCATCATCCACTCGGGCAGGAAGGGTCGCAGGACCTGTGCGCCGAGGAGGTCGTTGATGTTGCCGGCGAGACCGAACTGGTCGCCGTAGATGTAGCCCCACATGAGGACCGCGACGACGGCGGGGACGGCGTAGGGCAGGAAGATGATGATCCGGTAGAAGCCCGACGCGTGCAGGCGCGCGCTGTCGATCGCGAGGGCGGCGGCCAGCGCGAGCACGAGCATGATCGGCACCTGGATGAGCAGGAACAGCAGCACGCGGAGGAAGCCGTCCCACAGCTTCGGGTCGGCGAAGGCCGTGAGGTAGTTCTCGAACCCGACGAACGCGTTGCCGCCCACGATCTGCTCGCGGAAGAAGCTGAGGTAGAGCGCGTAGGCGAGGGGCGCGAGGAAGACGAGGGCGAACACCACGGCGAAGGGGCCGACGAAGAGCCATCCGCGTTGTTCGACGCTGACGCGCCGCCGCTTCCGCGCGGTGCGCACGGCGGGAGGGGGTGCCGTAGTGGTCGTCATCGTCCGTGCCTCTTCTGTGATGCAGGCGCTCGCCGATTGAGCGCGGATGTTGACGTAAACATAACTCGGGCACGCTAGCATGTCAACGTCAACATCGAGGAGGATCCGGGCATGGGTGAAGCACGAGCAGCCGCAGGCCCGGACGTGCGGCCACGGCGCCGCGAGGTGTCGATGGCCGACGTGGCCGCGATGGCCGGCGTGTCGGGGCAGACGGTGTCGCGCGTCGCGAACGGTCGCGAGAACGTCGACCCCGAGACCCGGGCTCGCGTCCAGGATGCGATGGCGCGGCTGGGGTACCGGCCCAACAGTGCGGCCCGCGCCCTGCGCTCGGGGCGCTTCCGCAGCATCGGCGTGATCATGTTCTCGCTCGCGAGCTACGGCAATACGCGCACGCTCGATGCCGTGGCATCCGTCGCCGCGGAGGCGGGGTACTCGCTCACTGTCATCACCGTGCAGTCGGCCACGCAGTCCGATGTGTCGGGCGCATTCGTGCGCTTGGCCGAGCACGCCGTCGACGGCGTCATCATCCTGATCGAGACGCACCGGCTGGGCGAGCGCGAGCTCGCGCTGCCCACGGGCCTCCCCGTCGTGGTGGTCGACTCGAGTGCCGATTATCCGTATCCCGTGGTCGACAACGACCAGGCGCTGGGTGCGCGTCTCGCGACGGAGCATCTGCTCGACCTCGGGCACCAGACGGTCAACCACATCTCCGGGCCGAGGGAGTCGTTCGCCGCGGAGCGCCGGCGGGTCGCCTGGCACGACACGCTCGTCGCGCGCGGAGCCCGGGTGCCCGAGGCGCACGTAGGGGATTGGACCGCCGAGTCGGGGTACGAGATCGGGCGGTCGCTCGCCGCCGACGACGCCGTCACGGCGGTGTTCGCCGCCAATGACCGCATGGCTCTCGGGCTGCTCCGGGCGCTGCACGAGGCCGATCGGCCCGTGCCTGCGAGTGTCAGCGTGGTCGGTTACGACGACGCCCCCGAGTCGGCGAACTTCTGGCCGCCGCTGACGACCGTGCGCCAGCACTTCGACCGCATCGGCGCGGCCGCCGTCCGCTCGCTGCTCACCGAGATCGACGGGGGAGAGGCGCCGGCCGAGCGCACGCTCGTGCCGACCGAGCTCGTCGTGCGCGCGAGCTCAGGCCCCCGCGCTTAGCCCGGGCCGGACTGCCCGGCTCGCGGACTCGGAGAATCGCGCGTTCCTCGGGCCGTTCGCGACATCTGCTCCGACTTTCGCGTGATCGTCCGAGTTTCGTCGTGAGGAACGCGCCATTGCACCCGCGCACAGGAGTCCCTTAGGCTCGGTGTTGACGTCAACATGTTGACGTCAACATCACCCCCCCCCCCCCTGAGGTCGCATCGGAGCGACCGGATAGGAATGACGATGAAGTCAGCTCGACTGTTGTCGATGACCTGTGCCGTGGCGCTCGCGGCCGGTGGCCTCACCGCCGCTGCCGCTGCGGCGCCCCCGCCGGCGCAGGCGGCCGAGCCCGCCGCCGTGCGGATCGCCCCGAATCCCGCCACCGCCTCGGAGAAGCCGTTCGAGGGATGGGGCACCAGCCTGGTCTGGTTCGCCAACGCGACCGGGAACTACCCCGCCGACGTTCGGCAGAAGCTCTTCGACGCCGTGTTCGGCAACGAGGGCCTCAACCTCAACATCGCGCGCTACAACATCGGCGGCGGCAACGCCACCGACGTCCCGCCGTACCTGCGGCCCGGCGGCGCGGTTCCCGGCTTCTGGAACCCCGACCTGCAGGCCACGGACGACGAAGGCGCGATCACCTCGACCTTCGCCGACCGAGACCGCTACCGGGATGCCTGGGACCCCGACGATCCCGATGCCTACGACTTCTCGCAGGACTCCGCGCAGCGCTGGTGGCTCGACGCCCTCAAAGACAAGGTCACGCACTGGGAGGCGTTCAGCAACTCGCCGCCCTACTTCCTCACGCAGAGCGGCTACGTCTCGGGCGGGATCAACAACGCCACGAGCGAGCAACTCGCCCCGGCCGACATGGACAAGTTCGCCGGCTACCTGGTGAACGTCGTCGACGAGCTCGAGCGGGTTCACGGCATCTCGTTCGACACGATCGACCCGTTCAACGAGCCCAACACGAACTACTGGTCCACGCAGATCCCCGACGGCGCGACCTGGCCCACCGGCGGACGCCAGGAGGGCGCGCACATCGGCCCCGAGGCGCAGGATGCGATGATCGCCGCCCTCGCCGAGCGCCTCGCACAGCCGGGGACGAGCACGGATGCGGTCATCTCCGCGATGGACGAGACCAACCCCGGCATCTTCGCGACCAACTGGAACACGTGGTCGGCGCAGTCGAAGGACCTCGTCGATCAGCTCAACGTCCACACGTACGGCACCGGCGGGCGCCAGGTCGTCCGCGACATCGCGAAGGCGGCCGACAAGCCGCTGTGGATGAGCGAGGTCGAGGGCAACTGGACCGACCGCAGCAAGGGCTTCGTCACCGACGACATCGAGAACGGCCTGGGCATGGCCCAGCACATCGTCGGCGACCTGCGTGAGCTCGAGCCGGACGCGTGGGTGTTCTGGCAGCCGGTAGAAGACCTCTACAACATGGAGAAGGTCGAGAAGCTCAACTGGGGCAGCGTCTTCATCGACTTCGACTGCAACGCCGACGGGAACTCCGAGCGCCGCCTCCGCGACGGCGACGCCGACCCCTCGTGCCAGGTGCTGACGAACGAGAAGTTCAACACCGTCCGCAACTTCACGCACTTCATCACCCCCGGCGACCGGTTGATCGCGACCGACAACGCGGAGTCGACCGCGGCAATCGACGCCGACGGCGAGGGGGCCACGATCGTGCACGTCAACGCCGAGGCGGCCGATCGCACCGTCGAGATCGACCTGAGCGACTTCGGCACCGTGGCCCCCGGGGCGACCGTGACCCCCGTCGTCACGACGCAGTCGACCGCGGCGGAGCCCTCGGTCAACGCTCTCCAGCAGGGTCAGCCGGTCGCCGTGGACGCGGCATCCCGGACCGCCACCCTCACGGTTCCCGCCAAGTCGGTCGTGACCTTCGTCATCGACGGCGTCTCGGGCGTCTCGCCGGATGCCGCCGCCTTCCGCGACGGCGAGACGGTGCAGCTCACGGGCCTTCAGAGCGGGCTCGCCCTCGACGGCAGCTCGACCCTCGCGGTCCGCTCTCTCGCCACCACCCCCGACGCCGCCCGCGGACAGGCGTGGACGGTCCGCACGATCGCGGGGGCGGGCACCAACCGCCACCGCTTCACGCTGCAGAACGGGTCGGGCCAGTTCCTCGCATCGAGCGGCACGGCCACGGCGCTCGTGGACGCGGATCCAGCGGCAGCGGCGACCGATCCCGCACTGCAGTGGATGGCCTCCACGGTCGACGGCGCGTACTACTCGGTGCTGAACGTCGCTGCTGAGCGCGTCCTCGACGTGGGCGGCGGCAGCACGACCCCCGGCGCGTCGGTGGGACTGTGGACCTCGAACGGCGGCGGGAACCAGCAGTGGCGCATCGCGAGCACGACCGTCGCGGGCACCGAGCCCGTCACGGTCGCGACCGCGGTCGGTGTCGTCCCGACGCTGCCCGCGGCCGTCGATGTGCGCTACACGGGAGGGACCGTTCGGACGGCGCCGGTGACCTGGCAGCTCGACGGGGTCGACTTCTCGCGCACCGGTTCGGTCGAGGTTCGCGGCACGGGCACCGAGCTGTTCGGCGGCTCGTTCGAAGCCGCCGCCACGGTCGAGATCGGCGCCTACACCGCGACGCGCCCGGCATCCGTCACCGTTCCCGCCGGAAGTGCCCTCGACGCCGTCAGGAGCCAGGCCGGCAGCGCGGTGCAGGCCGAGCTGCGTCCCTCGGGCGCAGGCTTCTCCGTTCCGGTCGAATGGATGTGGGACGGCATCGCCGATGACGCGTTCGCGAACCCCGGCACGGTCTCGGTGCCCGGCGTCGCGACCGGTCCGAGCGGCGAGAAGCTCGATGCTCGGCTGACCGTGATCGTCACGGCGGCGTCGGAACGCAACGTCGCTCCCGAGAGCACTCCGAGTGCGAGCTTCACCGAGAGCGCGCAGTACGCGGTGGGCAACACCATCAACGGCAGCACGACCGACAAGGGATGGTCGAACTGGCGCTCTGGTGCGAAGAACCCGCAGGACACGCTGAGCTACGTCCTCGCCGAGCGCGAGACCCTCACGCGTGTCGCCGTGCAGTTCTACCGCGACGGCAGCTCGCTGAGCTGGCCCGCGACCATGCGCGTCGACCACCGCGAGAGCGGCGGCGAGTGGGTCGAGGGCGAGCTCGTCACCGTGCCGGAGCCCGCGACGGGCGCGCCGCGCGTCGAGGTGCCGGTCTCCGGCGCCGCCGACGAGGTCCGGGTCGTGATGAACGCGCGCCCCGACACGCACATGATCGTCTCGGAGGTCGAGATCTTCGCGGCCGCAGCCGCCCCGGCAGGCGTCGCCGATCTGGCGCGGCTCACCGTCGGCGATGAGCCCGTTGACGGGTTCGCGCCGGACACGCTGGAGTACACCGTCACGACGACGGGGTCGGCGTGGCCCACGCTCCACGCGCTCGCGGTCGACGACGACGCCACCGTCATCGTGACCCAGCCGGGGGAGAGCCAGACGGGTGAGGCGCAGCGGATGGCGGCGGATGCCGCGGCCGCGGCGGATGACGTGATCACCAGCGTCGGGACCGTGACGGTCACGGCTCCCGGTGGCGCCTCGCAGACGTACACGGTCACGGTCAGCCGGGCGGTCGGCGTCGAGACGCCCGTCGTGTCGGGGGAGCCGCGCGTCGGCTCGACCGTTCGCGCGGTGGCGGTCACCGACCCGGCGGACGCGACGCTCGCGTTCGTCTGGCTGCGTGACGGGGCCGCGATCGACGGCGCCACGGCCGACAGCTACGCGCTGACCGCAGCGGATGAGGGGCGGGAGATCTCCGTCGAGGTGACCGCCGACGCGGCAGGCTTCACCGCCGGCAGTGCTCGCTCCGCGGCGATCGTTCCGGCCGCCGCGGTCGTCGACCCGGGAACGGGCGGCGGCACCGACGGTGGCGCCGATGGCGGCGCGGGAACGCCGGGCTCGGGCTCTGGTTCGGGCGGTGCGTCGACGGGCGCGGGTGCGAACGGCGCGGCCGGCTCGACCGGTGCGCGCGACCTGGCACGCACGGGAGGGGATGCCGGCGGCATCGCCGCGACGCTGTTCGGCGCGCTGGCGCTGCTCGTGCTCGGGGCCGGAGCGGTCGTCGTGCGCCGACGCCGCGTCGGAGCCCGGGACGCCTGACGACGGAGCCCCTGACGGCGGAGTCCCCGACGACGAAGGCCGTGCCGATCGATGAAACGATCGGCACGGCCTTCGTGCTGTGTCGGACGGCGGTCAGCGCACGACGACGGTGATCGGCGCGGAGCGGGTGGCCCCGGCGTCGTTGGCGAACTCGGCGACGTACTCGTAGGTGCCGGGGCTGCGACCGGCGATCGAGGTCACGGCGCGCTGCGCTGCGGGGGAGGCGACCGTCACCTGCTGCCGGTCGATCTCCACGCCGTTCTCGAACAGCGTGTACTCCGACCCGTTCGTGCCCCACCACAGGTTCGTAGTCAGGGTGAACGCGCCGTCGCCGTCGACGTTGTCGTGCGAGACGACGGGACGAGCCGGCGCGGCATCCGTCACCACGACGGTCGTGGGCGTCGTGGCCGTGACGCCGGCGGCGTTGACCAGCTCTCCGGTGTAGACGTATGTGCCGTTCGACCGGCCCGCGACCGCGACCGACGCGACCTGCGCCATGGGCGTGTTCGGGGCGAGCAGGCGCGTGGCGATGAGCTCGCCGTTCTCGTAGAGGCGGTACGCGCCGCCGTTCGTTCCCCACCAGAGGTTCATCGTCACGGTGAACGATCCGTCGTGCCGGCCGTCTCTCCAGCCGCTGTCGGTGTGAAGCGATGCTCGGGCGGGCGGCGCCGAGGCACCGTCGTCGCTGAACACGACGAGCCGCACCTCGGCGGTCGCCACGAGACCGTCGTGGTTGACCGCGCGCACCGTGAGGACGCGTTCGCCCGACATCCCCGCGAGCGGTATCGCGGCGTCGGGGGCGACCGGCGTGCCGTCGAGCGCGACATCGAGGGTGCGGACACCGCTCTCCGGGTCGTCGGCTGCGACCGTGAGCTGCAGCTCGCCGGTGTCGGGCAGCAGCGCCCCGTCCTCGGGCAGCCCCGAGATGACCGGGGCCGTCTCGTCCGTCGCCCCCGAGGGGTCGCCGGTCACCGCGATCGAGGGCATCGGCGCGGGAGCCATCCCGTCTCCGATGAAGAAGCTCGGGTGCGGCGGCTGGTTGTACCCGGTGTTCTGCCAGGCCACGGCGACCCGGTACTGCATGTCGTGCATGAGGGTCGGGATGCGCAGCTCGGTCTCGTCCGTCGTCGAGTAGATGCGCAGCTCCGACGAGTCGGCCGAGCGCCAGACGATCTCTTCGCGCCAGTCGCCGAACAGATCGGCCTGCAGGTTCGGCGTGCCCTTCGTGCCGTTGTTCGACCGGGCGCCGGTGTCGCTGAGGATGACGTTCTCGGTCTCGTTCTCGAAGTCCCACTTCGACACCGTGGGGGTGCCCTGCGATGTCGCGGCGTCCCACGTGTGGTCGACGATCTCGCGCAGCGGGTCGCCGTCGAACCAGGCGAGGAAGTTCGCCGCGGGGATCGTCTCGCCGATGCGCTCGCCGGCCGCCGTCATGAGGTGGCCCGTACGCGAGTTCCAGGCCGCGTCGCCGCCCACGGCCCAGCTCTCCGCCCCCGGATGCCGCGGATCGATGTCACCGGATGCCGCGCGGCCGGTGTCGACGGTTGCGGGGACGTCCCACAGGATCTCGCCGGTGCGGGCATCGCGGAAGGTCGCACCGCGGTTGCCCGACGCGGCCATGTTCTCGTGCGCGGCGAACACCTCGAGCCCCGGCCGGGAGGGGTCGAGATCCGAGACGTGCAGCGCGTCGCCGTGTCCGAGCCCCGTGGAGTAGAGCACGTCGCCGTCATCGTCGATCGTGGCCGATCCGAAGACGATCTCGTCCTTGCTGTCGCCGTCGACGTCGGCGACGGACATCGAGTGGTAGCCCTGGCCGTAGATCGACTCCGCGCCCTCGTCGTTCGAGTCGAGCACCCAGCGCGTCGTCAGGTGCTCGCCGTCGAAGTCGAACGCTCCGATCACCGCGCGGGTGTAGTACCCGCGGCTGAAGATCGCGCTCGGTCGCTCGCCGTCGAGGTAGGCGACCGACGCGAGGAACCGGTCGACACGGTTGCCGTAGGTGTCGCCCCACGATCCGACGTCGCCGCGCTGCGGCACGTAGTCGATCGTGTCGACGGCGGCTCCCGTGAATCCGTCGAAGACGGTCAGGAACTCGGGGCCCTGCAGCACGTAGCCCGAGCTGTTGCGATGATCGGCCCCGGCGGTGCCGATGGGCCTTCCGGCTCCGTCGATCGTGCCGTCGGCGGTACGGGTGATGAGCTCCGCCCGACCGTCGCCGTCGAAGTCGTACACCATGAGGTCGGTGTAGTGCGCGCCGGCTCGGATGTTCACGCCGAGGTCGATGCGCCACAGGCGCTCTCCGCTCATCCGGTAGGCGTCGACGTAGACGTTTCCGGTATAGCCCGACTGCGAGTTGTCCTTCGCGTTCGAGGGGTACCACTTGACGATGAGCTCGTACTCGCCGTCGCCGTCCACGTCGCCGACGGTCGTGTCGTTCGCCGAGTACGAGTACGGCTGGCCGTCTCGGGTGTAGGCATCGGCGGGACGCTGCAGCGGGACCGACCGGTACGCCGCGGTCTGCACGGAGACCGGCTCCGATTCGGTGGTCTCGGTCGATCCGTCGGCGCTCAGTCTCGTGACGAAGTAGGTCGATCCCGTCGAGCCGGTCGTGTCGACGAGGTTCGTCGTCGCGGTGATCGGTTCGTCGGTGATGCGCTCGCCGTCGCGGTACACGTGGAACGCGGCGTCCGCCGGATCGGTTCCGAGCAGCCGCCACGACACGAGCACCCCGTCGTCGGTCGCGACAGCTGCGACGCCGCGGCCGAGGTACTCGGCCTGACGCTGCAGCACGGTCGGGGCGGGCGTCTCGAGCTGTTCGGATGCGGCACCCGGACCGCCCGCGCCGAGGCCCACCACGGTGTAGAAGTAGGGCACGGTCGTCAGCACGTCGGTGTCGACGAACCGCGAGACGTCGACGATGCCCACGAGGTCGCCCCGCTCGCCGGCGGTCTGCGACCGGAACACGAGCGCCGAGACGGCGCCATCCGGTGCCGACCACGACAGCTCGATCTCGCGTTTGTCGACGCGCTCGGCGGTGAGCGCGATCGGTGCCGACGGCGGTGCCGCCTCGGGATCGACGAGGCTCGTGCCGACCGTGGCGGAAGGCACCGACTCGAGACCCGTCTGGTCGACGGCGGTCACGTGGTAGCTGTAGTCGAGACCCAGGCGGGCGGTGCGGTCGGTGTAGCTCGGCTCATCCGCCGTGCCGACGAGCACCGGCGCGCCCTCGAACTCGGAGGCGCGGTAGATGTTCCAGCGCATTCCGGGCTCGGCATCCCACGCGAGGTCGATTCGCGGGGCCGCGGGATCGGCATCGACTCCCGTCACGCTCAAGCCCACGGGGCCGAGCAGGATCGGCGTGATCTCCAGCCCGTTCAGCCGGGTGCCGGCGGCCGCGCCGTAGGCCTCGATGCTCAGCTGTCCGTCGGTGACCAGGAAGGGGCCGCGCAGGACCGCCGCGACCGACGCGCGTCCCGCGTTGCCCGACCCGGCGTCCTTGCCCTCGACCCGGAAGCTCGTCCGCGACGAGCCGATCCAGTCACCGGAGTAGGTCTTGACCGAATAGGTGCCGTTCGGCACGTCGAGGGCGAAGGTCGAGCTGTCGCCCGGCAGCACGAAATCGCGCGAGAGGTCGTCGGCGCCGTCGGCTGCGCCGCGGTCGCGACCGGCGTTGGCCGGCAGGACGTTGGTGAAGCCGTAGCCGCGCTCGGCGGTGTAGCCCATCGCCGGGGTGACCTCGGTGTACCCCGCGGCGAGCGGGTTGCCGGGCAGCTGGAAGTCGAACCGGTACTGCGCCTGCTTGGTCGTGAACTCCACGGATGCCGACGGCTCGGACTCGCCGCGTCCGTTGACGGCCACGACGCGGTAGCGGAACGTCGCGCCCTCCTCGAGGCCCTGGACGATGGTGGTCGGCTGCGTGACGGTCCCGACGAGCGTCCAGGTGTCGGCGGGGTCTGCGGCTCGCTGGCGGAACACCTTGTAGATGTCGGCGGTGGGCACGGCATCCCAGCGCAGCGTCGCCCCGGCGTTGCTGATGCCTCCCGCGACGAGGTTCTGCGGGGCGGCGGGTAGCTCACCGGGCTGCTCGACGTCGACGACCTTCGCGGCGAGCGGGTCGTCGAGCGCCGCGATGCCCTGCGCGACGAGACGAGCCATCTGGATGGCTCCGTACTCCTGGAAGTGGGTGTCGTCGACAGTGCCTGCGGGGCGGTTGGGGAAGACACCGGGGTCGACGTGCAGGAACACCGCCTTCGCGGCATCCGGTCCGATCTGGTCGAGGTAGGCCCGGCTCGACGCCGACAGGTCGACCAGAGCGACATCCTCCTCGTCGGCCAGCTCGATCATCTTCTCGACGTACGCGGGGAAGCTCACGCGGAACAGCCCCGTCGCGGGGTCGAAGTCACGGCGTGAGACCGGCGTCACGAGAACCGGAGTGGCTCCGCGCTGGCGCGCCCCCTCGACGTAGACGCGAAGGTACTCCTTGTAGTCGGCGGGCGACGCGTAGCGGTCGTCGACGCCTTGCGTCGCGTCGTTGTGGCCGAACTGCACGAACAGGTAGTCGCCCGGACGGATGCCGAGGAGGACCTCGTCGAGACGCCCCTGCGTGATGAAGTTCTTCGACGAGCGTCCGCCGATGGCCCGGTTGGTCACAGCGACGTCGTCGGCGAGGAAGCGGTCGAGCATCTGACCCCACCCGGCCTGCGGTGCGTAGGCGGTGGCGTCGTAGGTCTGCACCGTCGAGTCGCCGGTCAGGTAGGTCGTCGGGATCGCGCCGGCGGGACGTTCCGCCAGCCGGGTGACGGTGAGACCCGCGAGGGATGCCGCGGTGCCGCCGACCTGCACGGTGAGCCTGCCGTCGACGAGGGCGATCGGGAACGACATCTCCAGGTACTCGCCGGCCGGCTTCGCCGTGGGCTGCACCTTCACGATGCCCTCGACGGTCAGCGAGATATCGGTCGCTGCGGCGGTGTCACCCGCGACGAGGGCGACCGAATAGTCGCCGGCGCCGAGTTCGACCTCGAACGTGCCGCCGTGAGCGGCGACGAAGTCGGAGCGCAGCGGGTCGTCGCTGCCGCGGTCGACGTTCGCCGGATCGGCGGTGGGAGTCGTCGTGAAGCCGTAACCCGCGGCCGTGTCGAAGGCGGTCTCGGCCGTCACTCCGATGGCACCCGGCGCGATGGCTCCCGGGCCGAAGTCGAACGTGACGCTCTCGCCGGGATCGAGGGGGCGGAGGGCGGTGTCGTCGGCGACGGCGGGTGCCGCGCCGAGGAGAGTGACCACGAGGGCTGCAGCGGCGACCGCGGCGCCGGCGCGGACCGGTCGGTGGTGGACGGGGACGGGGGGACGGCTCGGAGCCACGGTTCCTCCTGGACAGCATCGGCGAGAAGGGCACGCCGCGCAGCCTCTCCGCCGGAGCGGGAGGATGAACGGCATCCGGGGGCGTACGGACTCGACCACGGCGCGAGAGGAGCGCGCCTCCGTCATTGGAAAGCGCATTCCGCCTTGCGTGAAACGATCTAAACACGGCGGTCATCAAGACGCAATGGTCACGTGCGGCTCAGATGCCCGACCCGGCTGTCGCGGGTTGTGAGGCGCGTGACATCCGCGCTACGGTGACGCGGAAAGCGCATTCCGTCTCGACGGGCTTTCCCCGTCGTCGTCGCGATTACGGACCGTGGCGGCGACGGGCCCGATCCGGTCGTCGCGACTTTCGGAGACTCTCACGCTTCTCGGAGCTTCAGCCCGCGCGGCATCCGGTTTTCGCGCCATTCTCCGAGTTTCGCCACCGGCGCGGGCCGCTCAGGCGAGGCGCTGCCAGGGGCCGCGCAGCCGGATTGCGGCGCGCAGGGATGTCGCCGCCGCCTCGGCTCGCCGTGACTCCGCGCCGCTGGGGAGGGCGATCGTCGAGGCGGGTGACAGCGCCAGCACCTCGACGGCGATCTCGCTGGTCTCGGTGGCGCCGGCATCCCGCAGCGAGAGCGACCAGCGCGTGCCGTCCCAGAAGCGATCGTCGACGACGCGGCCGTCGACGACGACGCGTCCGACGTCGCCCGCCCAGTCGAGGTCGAGCACGGCGTCGGCCTCGGGGTCGAACGACGTTGCGGGCATGCGCAGGCGGTATCGGGCGGCGCGCTCGCTGAAGGTCTCGTCCGACGGTGCGCGGTGGCGCGGCCCGCCGAAGCCGTAGTCCGCGGGCGGTGCCTGCGGCGCGCGCTCCTGTTCGACCGACGCGCGTTCGCCGTCGGGCGCGGGCGCGGCTGCGCGGGCGGGGTCCGGCCCGTCCGTCACGACTGCCGCAGCCCGCCATTCGCCCGTATCCGGGTCGTAACGGTGAGCCTCTCCGGCCCCGCGCACGAGGGCGCCGTCGACGCCCCACGTCAGTTCGCCGTCGGTCAGCCACAGCTCGGGGCGGGGACCCGGCCGCACCCAGACGCGGTCGGCGTCGGCGGCGGGCAGCACCACGACGTCGAGGTCGTCGAAGCCGAGGGGGCGGAAGCCCGGCGTGACGGCCCGCGGCGCCTCGTCGCCGACCGCGATCTCGACGGGGATGCCGCGATCTTCGACGAGCACGAGGGTCGGTCGCGCCGTGCCGGCGACGACCGTGAGGAGGGATGCCGTCGCCCAGGCGACGCGCGTCCGCCCGATGGCGAGCCCGACGGGCCATCGCGCGAGCGTGCCGGCGGGCACCGTGATCGGCCGGGAGGGGAAGAGCGTCTCGGTCTCGCCACGGACCACGCGCAGCTGCACGTCGGCCACGTCCGCGACCTGCTCGAACGGCTGGTGGTGCGAGATCACGACGATGCCCTCGTCGGCCGTCGAGCGGAGGGCCCATCGGAGGGTGGTGCGGTCGTCGAGCGACGTGGCGCGGATCTCGGGGAGGGACGACGACATTGCCGACAGGCGGGCGCCGAACGCGGAGAGGAAGGCGTGCTGCGCGCGCAGCAGCGGCGCCGATTCGGCCAGGTCGCCCGACTGCCCGATGGGAGCGTGGAAGTCGTATCCGAACTCGGGCATGTCGTTCGGATATCCGGTGTCGATCGTCTCCTGCAGGTCGGGGCCGGGGTTACGACCGCCGACGAACATGTAGTACCCCTGCCACGCGGAGCCGTTGCCGATCTTCACGTGGGCGAGAGCGGCGACGTCGCGCCCGGCCAGGACCGGACGCCGGTGGTACGCCGTGGCCATGCCCCCGCCGAGCTCGCAGGTGGCCGGCGGGAAGCCGTGCAGATCGGCCGTCGCGCTCGCCGCGGCGAAGCCCTGGCTGGCGCGCACGTCAGCGCCCACGCCCGGGTCGTCCCAGTCGTGCGACGGGAAGTAGTGCGCGCGGAAGGTCGGATCCCACGGGGCTGCGGGGTCGACCCAGAAGCCGTCGGCATAGCCGCCGAACACCGGCATCACCTCGCCGTCGGGGAGCATCGCCCCACCCCATGCCGTCGCGGTCCACAGGGGCGCCGACATACCCGCCTCGCGGGCGAGTCGCTTGAGCGTGACGAGATGCTCGGGGCGGTCGTAGAGCTCGTTCTCGAGCTGGATGCCGATGACCGGTCCGCCCGGCCGTGTGCGGCCGTCGAGGGCAGTCGCGAGCTGACCGAACCACTCGCGCACGAGTTCGAGATAGGCGGGGTCGTCGCTCCGGTGGGCGACCGGCAGCTCCTGCACCCAGTCGGGGAAGCCGCCGTTGCGCGACTCGCCGTGCGCCCAGGGGCCGATCCGGAGCATGACGTCGAGTCCGGCCGCGGCGGCGTCGTCGACGAACGCGCCGAGGTCGAGGTGCCCGTCGAAGCGGGGGCGCCCGCGCTCGGAGACGTGGTGGTTCCAGAAGGCGTAGGTCGAGGCGACCGAGACGCCGGCGGCGCGCAGCTGTCGCATCCGCTCGGGCCAGCGGTGCCGCGGCAGCCTGCTGTAGTGCACTTCGCCTGACACCGGCACCCAGCCCTCGCCGTGACGGTACAGGGCGCGATCGGTGACCGAGATGCCGCGGGCGCGCTCGTGAGGAGCGGGCAGCGGCGCGGGCCGCTCGGGGTGGGGCCAGGCGACGTGCTGGACGGTCAGCGGCTCGGTCACGGGCTCGCTCACCGCGCCCCGACGACCGCGTTGTCGAGCTCGTCGATGTCGACGCCCGGACGCAGGGCGCGGTTGGTCAGCAGCACCCACGCGATGCCGGCGCCCGGGTGGACCCAGAACTCCGTCCCCGCCCAGCCGCCGTGGCCGTACGTGTCGCGGTCGATCAGCCCGGGGGCCCGGGTGCGCAGGTTCCAGGCGAGACCCCAGTCCTGGCCGCGCTCGGCGGGATAGGGCTCCAGCCGCGGGATGTCGCCGGTCAGGGGGCGCCGCATCATCGCGAGCGTCGCGGGCGCGATGATGCCGTCGCGGGCACCGTCGTGGATCCGCAGCAGCTCGGTCCCGAGGGCGAGCAGGTCGCGCGCCCGGCCGGCGAGGCCCGCGCCGGGATTGCGCTGCGCGGCGAAGGCCGCCATATCGGCGCCCGCGGCGGCGGCATCCGCGATCGGCGTCGTGCCGTCGAGGTCGACCGACAGGCCGTCGGCGCCGATGCTCGACGCCCAGCCGGCGACGTCGTCGTGCCATGTGCGGCCGCTCGCGCTCTCGACGAGCGCCGCGACGCCCTCGAAGGCGAGCGTGGAGTATCGCGAGACGGTCCCGGCGGCGAAGTCGCGGCCGCGCGTGAGGAGCTCCGTGCGCAGCGGCACCCGGGTGTCGAGCGGCGGTTCGCTGATGCCGCTCGTGTGGCTCACGAGGTGCGAGAGCCGCACGATGTCGTCCCGGTCGCGGCCGAACTCCGGGAGCGCGCGCGTCAGCGGTGTCTGCAGGGTCAGCTCGCCGCGCTCGATGGCGCGCGCGGCGGAGATGCCCAGCAGTGGCTTCGTGATCGAGAAGAGCGCGTACCGGTCGTCGACATCGGCGGCGACGGCGTCGAGGGCGAGGATGCCGCGTGCGTCCGCGATGCCGACGACGGCGGATGGCAGACGGCCGTCTCCCACGTGCCGGCGGGCCCAGTCGAACGCGGCGGTGAAGCTCGAGGTCATCGCGCCAGCCTACGGGAAGCGTTTTCCGTCTGCGAGCGGCCCGTTCGCCTGCGGCAGCACGAGCACGCCGTTGCGCCGGTGCGGGATGCTGCTCAGCGCCGCGTCGCTCAGCTCGCGCGGCAACAGGGCGGGCGGCGCATCCTGGAAGACGAGCGGGCGCAGGAAGCGGCGGATGGCGGTGGCCCCGACGGAGGTGTGCAGCGAGGTGGTCGCGGGCCACGGGCCGCCGTGGTGCTGCGACCAGGTCACTGCAACGCCGGTCGGCCAGTCGGCGAACAGCACACGACCGGCCCGCTCCTGCAGCAGTGCGAGGGCTGCGGTGACGTCGTCGCCCGGCTCCGAGTGCAGGGTGGCGGTGAGGCTTCCCGGCACGGCGGCGATGGCTGCCAGCAGGTCTGCCTCGCCGGCGTACTCGACGAGCAGGGTGACGGGACCGAAGCACTCCTCCAGCAGGACCTCCGGGCGAGCCGCGACCGCCGCCGCATCGGACGCGAGGACGACGGGGCGTGCACCGTCGCCCGCGACGCCCTCCGCCACCACCCCCACGGATGCGTCGGCCTCGAGCGCCGAGATCCCGGCCGGGAAGGCGTCGGTGATGCGATCGGTCAGCAGCGGGCCGCCGGTCGCGCCCACGGCGGCAGCGGCGACGGCGTCGACGAATCCGCTGCCGCCGGGAACGAACACGACGCCGGGCTTCGTGCAGAACTGGCCGGCGCCGAGCGTGAACGAGGCCACGAGACCGCGGGCGAGCTCATCGCCCCGGGCCGCGGCCGCGGCGGGTGTGACGACCACGGGGTTCACGCTGCCCAGCTCGCCGTAGAACGGGATCGGATCGGGCCGCCCCGACGCGAGGTCGAACAGGGCGCGCCCGCCCGACACCGAGCCGGTGAACCCTGCCGCGCGGACGAGGGGCTGCTGCACGAGCGCGTTGCCGGCCTCGCGCCCCTCGACGAGCGCGAACGACCCCTCCGGCGCTCCGGCGCCGCGGAGGGCCTCGACCGCGATCTCGGCCGTGCGGCGCGAGAGCTCCGGGTGCCCGGAGTGCGCCTTGACGATCACCGGGTTGCCGGCAGCGAGGGCCGACGCGGTGTCGCCGCCGCAGACCGAGAACGCGAAGGGGAAGTTGGACGCCGAGAACACCGCGACCGGCCCGAGCCCCACGAGCAGACGGCGCAGCTCGGGGCGCGGCGGCGTCGCAGCCGGGTCGGCGTCGTCGATCGTGATCTCGCGGAACGAGCCCTCGGTCACGACGTCGGCGAACAGCCGCAGCTGTCCCGTCGTGCGGCCGACCTCGCCGCGCAGGCGCGTCGTGCCGAGCCGTGTCTCGCGGTCGGCGATCTCGACGAGCTCGTCCGCGGCGGCGTCGAGGGCGTCGGCGAGGGCGCGCAGCCAGCCGGCGCGGGTCGCCGCATCCGCGTCGCGCCAGATGGGGGCTGCCGCGGCTGCCGCGGCGGCCAGTTCGTCGATGCGATCGGGGGTGGTGGTCATCGCTGGTCCTCGCGGTGGTCTGTGATCGAGCGTGGGTGAAGGGTGAGTGGGGAGGAGCCGGCCGGTGCTGACGTGTCAGCCGGTGAAGCGCAGGCCCAGGCCGACGTGATCGGTCTCGCGCAGCCGTCCGTCTCGGATCACGACGGGAGACGGATCGCGGAGGGCGCCGAGCTCGGCGAAGCCGGCATCCTCGACGTCTTCGACCCAGGGCTCGGCGGCGCCGCCGGGCAGGGTCAGCGCGATCTGGCCCGACAGCTCCGGCAGCAGGTGCGGATGCAGCTCGGCCCCGGCATCCTCGGCAATTGTGGCGATGCGCTGCAGCGGCGTGATCCCGCCGATGCGCACGATGTTGGGCTGGACGATCTGCGCCCCACCGCGGCGCAGCATCTCGGCGAACCGGTACGCGGTGTGCAGGTTCTCGCCGACCGCGATCGGGATGCGCGGCCCGCCGCCGAGGCGCCGTGCGAGCTCGGCGTGTCCGTCGATGTCGTCGGCGCGCAGGGGCTCCTCGATCCAGCCGGGTCGGACCTCGGCGAGGACGTCGAGCGAGCGCGTGGCGCGGTCGAGGTCCCAGCGCTGATTGGCGTCGATCATCAGGCCGCGGTCGGGCCCCAGGACCGCGCGCACGGCGCGAAGCCGGTCGAGGTCCTCGGCGACGTCCGCCTTGCCGACCTTGACCTTCACCGCACTGAAGCCGCGATCGACCCATCGCTCGGCCTGAGCGACGAGCTCGTCCATCGAGTAGTGGAGGTTCACGCCGCTGCCGTACACGCGGACGCTCTCGCGCCGTCGTCCGATCAGGGTCGAGACCGATGAACCCGCGGGGCGCGCCGCGGCATCCCACAGCGCCAGGTCGAGGCCCGCGAGCGCGATCGTCGTCACACCGCCGCCGCCCGCCTCGTGAACGTGCTCCCACAGGCCCTGCCAGGCGTCGCCCGGGGCGGCGGAACGCCCCACCGCGGCGGGCGCGATGTCGTGGCGCAGGAGGGCGAGCACCGCCTCGGCTCCGATCTGGGGAGTCCAGGCGAAGCCCCAGCCCTCGGCGCCGTCGCTGCGGCGCAGGTGCGTCGCAATGACGCCGACCGAGGTGACGTCGGCGGCCCACGGGCGGGTGAGCGGGACCCGCATCAGGCGCGCGTCGAGCGCGGCGATCGTCGTCACAGCAGAGCGCGCCCGGCATCGAGGATCGCCGCGAGGCGGCGTTCCTGATCGGCGGTGGGGTCGACGAGCGGGGCACGCACGCCGCCGACGGCCTGCCCGCTCAGGCGCAGGCCCGCCTTGATGAGCGAGACGCCGAACCCGGGCGTCTCGTCGCGGAGGGCGACCAGCGGGGTGTAGAACGCGTCGAGCAGTGCCAGGCGGCGCTCCTCCTCGTGCTCGACGTAGGCCCGGTAGTAGGCGTTGGCGACCTCGGGGATCATCGCGAAGGCGGCGGACGAGTACAGCGGCACGCCGATGCCGCGGTACGCGGCCTGGGTGAGCTCGGCGGTGAGGAGACCATTGAAGAACGCGAAGTCGTCGCGGCCCGCGTCGGCGATCGCGCGGACGATGAGCTGTGTCGCGCCGATGTCACCGGTGCCGTCCTTGAATCCCACGATCCGCGGGTTGTCGGCGAGACGGCGCATCGACTCGGGCGTGAACTGCGCGTTGGCGCGGTGGTAGACGATCACGGGCAGGTCGGATGCCGCGGCGATCGCCTCGACGTAGGCCACGAGTCCCGCCTGCGGTCCGCCGACGAGGTACGGCGGCAGGGCGAGCAGGGCGTCGGCCCCGGCATCCGCGGCAGCGCGGGCGGTCTCGAGGGCGTGGCCGAGTGGGCCGCCGGTGCCGGCGACGACGGGGACGGCTCCCGCGACGCTCGCGACCGCGGTCCGGACGACGGCAGCCGCCTCGGCGGTCGAGAGCGCGTGGAACTCGCCCGTCCCGCAGGCCGGGAAGACGCCGCCGGCGCCCTGTTCGACGCCTCGGCCGACGTGCGATGCGAGCAGTTCGTGGTCGACCGAGCCGGAGGAGTCGAACGGGGTGACGGGGAAGAAGAGGATGCCGTCGAAGTTCATGCCGGCACGTCCTTTCGGGTGTCGGAGAGGGAGTGTTCTTCGGTCAGGGCATCGCGCCAGGAATGACGCGGCGCCCAGTCGAGCAGGCGCCGTGCCTTCTCGTTGGAGAAGGCGGGGGTCGTGCCGGTGAGGACGGCGGCGACCTCCTCCGTGCCGGGGTGGAAGCGGGGGATGAGCTCGGCGAGCGGGCGGCGTGCGAGGGCGTCGTCCGCCCCGACGAAGAACGTCTCGGCGTTCGGGATCGTCGGCAGGGCGGCCAGGAGCGCATCGGCGAACGAGGCGACGTCACGCGCGTCGACGTAGTTGAACAGCGCGGGCGCGGCGAGGCCGGGGTCGTCGAGTCGCTCGCGGACGGTATGGCCCTGCTGCGTCGGCGCCCCGCGCCATTCCTCGGGGGCGATGACGTAGCAGGGGCGGAACGCGGCGAAGCGCACGGCGTCGCCGGTCTGCCGGTGCAGCATCCGCACCGTCTGCTCGATGACGAGTTTCGAGAGGGCGTAGCTGTTCCACGGTCGTGGCGGAGTGTCTTCGTCGAGCGGGAAGCGGTCGGGCACCCAGCCGCGGGGTGCTCCATAGCCCAGCACGGTGGGGCTGGACGCGGCCACGATCCGGGATACCCCGGCGGCGACCGCCCCGCCCAGCACCGAGACGGCCAACGCGGCATTCGTGCGCATGATGACGTCTTCGGGAGCGCTGAAGGGGACCGCGATCGCGGCGAGGTGGATGACCGCGGTCGCCCGCTGTGCGCGGAGCGCGGTGACGGTCGCCTCGGCGTCGAGCAGGTCGATCGCGAGCTGATCGGCCCCCTGCAGCTCGGGGGCGTCCGACACCGCGCGGTCGAAGGACACGACGCGGTGGCCGGCCGCGACGAGCCCGCCGACGAGGCTCCGGCCGAGGCGGCCCGCGCCTCCGGTGACGACGACCCGGCTCATCGCCGGCCGTCGAGCAGTCGGATGCCGAGCTCGGATGTGCGCACGGGAAGACCCGACGCCAGCGACAGGTTGCCCGCGATGCCCACCGCGATCGACTGCACGCCGTCCGCCCAGCCGGCGGGTCGAGCCAGCGGGTCGTCGCCGGGCCCGACGAAGACATCGGCGAGCAGCAGCTCGTCGCCGCCGCCGTGGCCGCCCTCGCCCGACTCGATCGGGATCTCGACAGCGTCCTCCCAGTGGCGCTGGACGATCAGACGTTCGCCCTGCGGGCGCAGCGAGACGGGCCCGCCCGCCTCGACGGCCGAGGGATCGAGCACGGGGTGCAGCCCTTCGTCTTCGAGGACGGCGCCGCGCTCGACGACCTCGAGCTCGGCGCGACCCTCGGTGCCGTTCACGGCGACGCGGTATCCCTCCCACGGGGCGTGGGCGTTGAGCGAGTACGACATTGTCGCGCCGCCGGCGTAGTCGACGACGAGAGCGAGGTTGTCCTCGATCGTGATGCCCTCGCCGAACACGTCGCGATCGCGCAGATAGCCGTCGTGGCTCTCGGCCTCGAGATACAGCGCGCGCAGGCGATCGTCGTCGCGCAGGTCGAGCTCGAACGGGTCGTGAGTGCCGTCGTGCGTGCCGCGGAGGGGGCGCTCGCCGAGCTCGCGGGTCCGCGCGTTCTCGGCCCCGTAGAAGCGGAGGCCACCGGAGGCGAAGACGCGGCGGGGCTCGTCGCGAATCCACCAGTTGACGAGGTCGAAGTGGTGACTCGCCTTGTGTACGAGCAGACCGCCCGAGTGCGCCTTCTCGCGGTGCCAGCGGCGGAAGTAGTCGGCGCCGTGCTTCGTGTCGAGCATCCACGAGAAGTCGATCGACGTGACCCGACCGATCCGGCCGTCCTGGATCACCTGCCGCAGTGCGCTGTTGCGGGGCGAGTAGCGGTAGTTGAACGTCAGCACGACAGAGCGTCCCGTGCGCTCGACGGCATCCTCGATCGCGGCGGCGCTCGGCGCATCGATCGTCAGGGGCTTCTCGACGACCACGTCGGCACCGGCATCGAGCGAGCGCACGATGAGCGACGCGTGCAGGTCGTCGCGCGCCGTGATGATGACGCGCTCGGCCTCGGACTCCTGGATCATCCGTTCGAGCTCGTCCGGTGTCCACAGGGTCGGGGCGGGCAGGCCGCGCTCGATCAGCTGATCGCGGTAGTGCTCGGCCCGTACCGGGTTGGGCTCGCAGATCGCGACGAGCTCCGCCCGATCGGCGTGCGTCCCGGTGATGGCGTCGACGTACATCTGGGCGCGGTGTCCCGCGCCGACCAGGGCGTAGCGCGTGCGGGTCATGGCTCTCCTTCGTGCCAAGAGCTGAGGGGCCTCCAGCGGGAAAGCGCTCTCAGTAAACGTTTTCTCAGCGTAGCACGAGCCGCGGCGCGGGCGCGAGGGGACGATTCTCAGGCCGCGGGTGCCCCGGTGCTGCCTCGCACGATGACCCCGGGCGACACCGTCACGGCGGGCTCGGGCGTGCGCCCGTCCAGAAGGTCATGCAGCGCCGACCACGCTCGCGCGCCGAGCTCGCCCATCGGCACGGCGGCGGTCGTGAGCGCGGGGGAGGTGTAGCGGGCGAAGGGGATGTCATCGAACCCCGCGATCGAGAGCCGGCCCGGCACCGGGATGCCGCGCTCGGTCGCCGCGCTCAGCAGGCCCATCGCCGAAAGGTCGTTGAAGGCCAGCACCGCGGTCGCGCCGGATGTCAGGACGTCGTCGAGAGCTCCCGCGCCGCTCGCGAAATCGACCCCGGCGGGGATCTCGGCGATCGAGCAGTCCGGCAGTTCGCGCCGCGCGTCTTCGAGCGCGGAGAGCCGCTGCCCGCTCGAGGCGCTGCGTGCCGCGCCGGCGAGATACGCGAAGCGGCGGTGGCCCTGCGCGTAGAGGTGGTCGATGATGCCCCGCAGCGGCGTGCGGTAGTCCGCGGCGACGCTCGGGGCGTCGCCGGTGCGGTTGACCAGGACGACGGGCGCGACGTCGGCGACGACCTCGGCGAGCTGCTCGTCGCTCATGCGGGGCGCGCACAGGATCAGCCCGTCCGAGCGTCGCCGCGACTCGAGCGCGAGCAGACGCTCCTCGTCGACGTGTTCGTCGGAATCGGCGATGAGCACGTGATAGCCGTCGGCGACCGCTGCCCGGCTGAGTCCGCGCAGCATCCCCTGGAACGTGGGGTTCGCGAGGTCGGGGACGACGACCGAGATGGTCTGGGTGCGCCCGAGCACGAGGCTTCGTGCGAGCGGGTTGGCCGAGTAGCCGAGCTGGGCGGCCGAAGCGCGCACGCGTTCGGCGAGAGCCGGATCGACGGTGGCGTTGCCGTTCATGACGCGCGAGACGGTGGCGAGTGAGACGCCGGCATGCGCGGCGACGTCGGTGATCGTGGTCTGTTTCGCTCCGGCCATCGTGCCCCCGCCCTCTCGGTCCGGCCATACTATGCGAGGAAACGTTTTATGACAGGAGACGACGATGTCTGCGATCACGACCGCGGGAGCCGCGGACACCGCTTCGGCGAACGGCGTGGTGCCGACGACGGAGCGCGACATCAAGCGCCGCCGCCTCGCATCCGTCCGTGAGGATGCCGGCGCGGCAGCACTCGTGCTCACGTCTCACGAGGCGCTCTCGTGGTACCTGGGCGGCGTTCGCACGCACGTCTCGCTCGCGGGTCCGCCCGTCCTGGCCGTCCGCGTCGCTGAGGGCGGCGACACGCTCTTCGTCTCGGCGAACGAGGCCGACCGGCTGATCGCGGAGGAGCTCGCACCGGACGACGCCGAGCGCGTCGTTCGCGTCCCGTGGTACGAGTCGGTCGCGGCGCGCGCCGGTGCCGGGAACGGGCGGGTGGTGGCGGAGTCCGAGCTCGGCCCGCAGCTGCGGGCGGCGCGCGCCGCGCTGGTGCCGGAGGAAGTCGATCGATACCGGGACCTCGGCCGTGCGGTGGCCGAGGTGATGACGGATGTCGCCGCGGGGCTCAGCGAGGCGACGTCGGAGCGCACTGCCGCCTCCGCCCTCGCGGCGGGTCTCATCGCGCGCGGGATTGATCCGCTCGTGGTGCTGGTGGCGGGGGAGGGGCGGCTGGGCCATCGGCATCCGCTGCCCACGGAGTCTCCGCTCGGTGCGCGCGCGATGCTCGTCGTGTGCGGTCGGAGGCACGGGCTGATCGCCAACGCGACTCGCTGGGTCGGGGCAGCCGGGGTCGACGACGACCGCATCCTGGAGGTCGAGGCGGCGTTCTTCGCGGCGACCCGGCCGGGTGCGCGGCTCGACGATGTTTTCGCCGCGGGATGTCGCGGCTACGCCGACGCCGGCTTCGCGCCGGATGAGTGGGAACGTCACCATCAGGGCGGACCGACCGGCTATGCGGGGCGCGATCCGCGGGCGACGTCCGAGACGCGCGACCTCGTACGATCGCCGCACGCGTTCGCCTGGAATCCGAGCGCGCCCGGCGCGAAGGTCGAGGACACCGTGGTCGTCACCGATGCCGGTGTCGAGGTGCTGACGGTCGACCCGCGCTGGCCCGTCGTCACCGTGGGCGGCCTCGCCCGGCCTGTCGCGCGACCGTTCTCGTGACGGGTCGAGCGGAGGCGGCCGGTGGTTCGGCTGGTGGTTCGGCTCTGCGATGATGACGGGAGAACGCAGCGTCGCGTCGTCGTGATGCGGTCCGTTCGCCGCACATCCGAAAGGCCCGCATGTCCGACACCGATGTCGTCCCGAATCGTCGTATCAGCTGGGTGAGCACCGATCGCGAGCGGGCGTGGATCGAGATGCCCGCGCCGCGGTTCGCGCCCGCGACGGGCATGCCCAACGTGCTGCTGCGCACGGACCGCAGGCACCAGACCGTCGAGGGGTTCGGCGTCTGCTTCAACGAGCTCGGCTGGCGGGCGCTGTCCCGTCTGGGCGATGCCGACCGGGCCGAGATCTTCGACGAGCTGTTCGCTCCGGGGCGCGGTACGGGCTTCTCCGTGTGCCGGATGCCGGTGGGCGCGAACGACTTCTCGACCGACTGGTACTCGTACGACGAGGTCGACGGTGATCTCGACCTCGAGCACTTCTCGATCGAGCACGACCGCGCGTCGCTCATCCCGTACATCCACGAGGCCCTGCGTCGGCGCCCGGACCTGAAGCTCTGGGCATCGCCGTGGAGCCCGCCGTCGTGGATGAAGACGAACGGTCATTACGCTGCAGCCCTGCCATGGCGCGGGAACGACATCGACAACGGGCTCCGGCCCGATCAGGTCGGTGCCGAGGGCACGGACATGATGATCCAGGAGCCGCGGTACCTCGCCGCTTACGCCGAGTACTTCGCGCGGTTCGTCGAGGCGTATCGCGCGGAGGGCATCGACATCTCGATGGTCATGCCGCAGAACGAGTTCAACTCGCCGCAGGTGTTCCCGAGCTGCACGTGGACGCCCGAGGGGCTGGCCCGGTTCATCGCCGTCCTCGGGCCGCGGATGCGAGAGCTGGGCGTCGACGTGTTCTTCGGCACGCAGGAGCGCCCCGCGCCGGAGCATCTCGCGACCGTCCTCGCGGATCCGGATGCCGGACCCTTCGTTTCGGGCGCGGGATTCCAGTGGGCGGGCAAGGGGGCGATCGCCGATGCGCACCGGATCGCACCGCACCTGTCGTTGTACCAGACCGAGCAGGAGTGCGGTGATGGCCGGAACGACTGGCGATTCGCGCGGTACACCTGGTCTCTCATGAAGCGCTTCTTCGAGGCCGGCGCCAACGCGTACACCTATTGGAACCTCGCTCTCGACGAGGGCGGCGTCAGCCGGTGGGGCTGGGCGCAGAACTCTCTCGTCGTCGTCGACCCCGAGACCAATGGATACCGCTACACCCACGAGTTCTTCGTCATGAAGCACCTCGCGCACCATGTGCAGGCGGGCGCGACCCGGATCGACGCGTTCAGCTGGACGGGTCACGAGAACCAGCTCGCTTTCGAGAACCCCGACGGCTCGATCGTGATCGTCATGCAGAACGACCTCGCGGACGAGATGCCGGTGACCATCGCCCTCGACGGCGCGGCGTTCGACGTCGTTCTGCCCGCGGACTCGTTCAGCACGGTCCGCATCGCCGCCCCCGCCTGACGCGTGCGCCCGCGCTCGCGCCGGCGAAGCCCGGCACGGCCAGAGTCCGGACGGGATCGCGCCGCGCACGCGCTGGTGGCCCTGGCGTGCGGGGCCGGCGCACCGGGGCCGCGTGTGCGACGCGATGGGGCCGCATGTGAGACGCGATGGGGCCGCACATCAGAGTGGTGCATGACGATGGAGCGTCAGAATGGCGGCGATCCGTCCCGGCGCCCTCGCGGCGCCGCCGATGGGGCCGGGCTGTCGGGCGGCTCGGCGGTGGTGAAGGCGACGAGGGGTGGTGGTGCGTCTTCGCGGTAGACCCGTCCGGTCGGCGATGTCCACGCGAGTGTTCCGCCCGCGAGTTGTCGTACCTGCCATCTCGTGTGGTGTTTGACGTCGTGGTGTCGTTTGCAGAGGTTCGCGAGGTTGCAGACGTGGGTTGCCCCGCCGTCGGAGGCTGCGATGGTGTGGTCGAGTTCGCAGCGGATGGCGGGTTGTCGGCATCCGGGGAACCTGCAGTGCCGGTCCCTCGCCCGTAGCAGCCGCACCATCGCTGCGGTCGGCCGGTACGTGTCGCATTCGAGCACGGTTCCGGTGACGGGATGGGTGAGCAGTCGGTCCCACGAGGCCGCCTTGCCGGCGAGTTCGCGTGCGGTGGCGGCGTCGATGGGGGAGCGGCCCGCCAGGTCGGCCGGCCCTTCGTCCTGTCCCATCAGTGTGAGTGCCGACACGACGACCTGCACGTGCGCGCGGATCGCTCCGAGCGCCCCGTCCCCGTCACCGGTTGCCGTGGGGTCGAGCCCAGGTGTTCCCGCGAGGAGGAGATCGCTGAATACGTCGGCGCGAATCTGGTCGATCGTGCGCGTGTCACCGACGAACGACGGCCCGTCGGCGCCCGCGCGGTCGGTCAGACCATCGACGCCGGTCGCGCCCGCGGCGAGCTGGGCGTCAGCGCTCGCGGAGGCGGCGCCCGCGGTATCGGCTCTCGCCCGTGCGTTGATGATCTCGCGCGCCTGCCGGGTCAGTCGGTCCACGATCCCGTCGGCGATCACGGTGGGCAGCGTCGCGATGAGATCCGACATGCCGTCGGCCCCGGTCCGCACCTGCACGCACCGCCCCGCCGCGGCCTCCTCGTGGCGTTCGGTGAAGGTCCGCGGGTGCATGCGTTCCGCGAGCATCTGCAACGCCGCCCGCACCCGGTTGGGCGTCTGGCCCTCGCATCGCTCGATCGCGACTCGCTCGAAGTCCTCGCGGTCGTCCGCGGGCACGATGCACCCGATCTCTTGGATCACCCGGACGTGTCCTCGGACGATGCGTCCGGTCTCCCACGCCGCCATCGTCAACGGGTAGTTGTCGACGAGGTCGCGTGCTTCGTCGATCCGGCGTTGCAGGGTGCGGTCGGTCGCGACGAACACTCCGGCGAGTTCCGCGGCGATCCCGCGCAGCGCCATCTCGCGCGCCTCCACACGTTCCGACGCCCCCGCAGCCTGTTTCTCGGCGAGAGCCCCGGCCGCGGCGAGCACTCGAACCTCACGAATCTGCACCGCTCGCGCGGCAACCGAAACACCCTCGGCATCCGCGACGAGCGCCGCGAGGGCGTCGACGTCACCGTCGCTGCCCATTCCGCCGCCTGCCCGGCCGCCGAGCCCACCATTCGAATGCATGTTCTAATATTGTCACTGGCCTCCGACATTGCGCCGCGACTGTCCACAGCCTGCGTGGCTCCGCGGACTCCGGACCGAGACGCGCGCACCCCGCCCCGCCGACCCCCGCACCCCCGTCGCCTCCGGTGATGATGGAGGTATGGCCCGCTATCTCGTCGTCGATGCCGACCTCGCTGGTTTCGCGCAGTATCAACAGCTCGAGGCCGGACCGGATGGCCTCTGGCGGGTCGTGCGGCAGATCGATGATCGACCGTCGGGCCCGCGGCGGTACGGCTTCGGCGCCGTCGATGTCGACGATCAGGGGATGCTGTCGGACCAACCGTCCACGACCCGGGAACTCGACGACGACGATGCCGTCACGCCGATCAGCGCGGAAGAGTTCGAGCGCCGCTGGCTCGACGCATCCTGACGCGACGACGCGGATGACGCTAGCGACGCAGCCTGACGTGCGCGAGGCTGCGCGCTCCGGCGGGGCGGCGCCGCGCACGAGACAAGGCCGGATGCGGGGGCTGAGGTTCCCGCATCCGGCCCTGCCGGTGTGTCGCTCGTCAGCTCGCGTCGAGCGCGGTCTGCACCTGCGAGACGAGCTCGGACGCGGCGTCGGCCGGCGTCGCCTTGTCGAACGTGACGTCGTCGAGCAGCTTGGTGATGATCGGTCCGAGCTGCGACGTGGGAAGCGCCAGCGGGTTCTGGGGTGCACCACCCGCGGCGGACAGCCGATCGATGAAGGCGACCTGGGCCTTCTCGGAGTCCGTGAACTCGGGCGTGATCGCCTCGAGCACTGCGGGCGTCGCGGGAATGCCGAGGGTCAGCTTGTTGAGGGGCCCGGCCTCGTCGCTGTTGAGGAGGAAGTCGATGAGCATCGCGGCTTCGCGCGGGTGCTTCGACTTCGACGACACGGCGTACTGCACGGTCGGCTGGATGACGAGACCGACCTTGCCGGCGCTGTCGCCGGGCACATTGAGGATCTGGAGGTCCTGACCGGATGCCGTGGCGTAGATGCCCGTGAAGTTGAGCGGGGCGAACGCCATGCCGATCTTCCCCTGCCCCATCAGGCTCTGCTCGAGGGAAGCTGACGCGTCCTCGGCCGCGGTCGAGGCGTCGGGCGATCCTCCGCTGGCTTGCAGTTCCTTCGCGAAGGTGAAGAACTCGTTCGCGGTCTTCTCGCTCACGCCGAACTCGCCGTCGGCGGTGTAGAGGTCTTCGCCGTTCTGGCGTGCGAAGGCCATGAGCGACTGGTCGTTGGCGATCTGAGCCGACCCGTAGACGCCGTCGCCGCTCTTCTCGGAGATCTGGGTGGCGATGTCGATGTAGTCGTCCCAGGTCCAGGTCGTGTCGTCGGGCAGCGGCACGCCTGCGGCCTCGAACACGGCGGGGTTGACGATGATGCCGCGTGAGCCGACACCCGTCGGCAGGGCGTAGAGCTTGCCGTCGATGATGCCCGCATCGAGGGAGCCGGGCGTGAAGGAGTCCTGGTCGACGTCGCTGGAGATGTCGGCGATCGCGTTCTTGGCCACGTACAGGGGGAGGGCGTCGTACGTGATCTGCAGGGCGTCCGGGGCGCCGCCGCCGGCGACCTGGGTGGCGAGCTTGTCGTAGTAGCCGTTGTACTCGCTGGGCTCGCCCGCGACGGTGATGTTCGGGTGGGCCTTCTCGAAGAGGGCGATCTGCTCGTCCTTGATGGCGTTGAGCTCGTCGCTGCCCCACCAGGCGAAGCGCAGGGTGATCTTCTCGTCGTCGCCACCGCCGGCGCCTGCGGCGCATCCGGACAGCGAGACGGCGATCGCGACGCCGGCGGCGGCGAGGGCGAGGAGTCGTCGGTTGTTCATGGGAGGTCCTCTCGGGCGGGTGCGTCGCGGTGTCGTCGTCTGCTTCGACGTCGGCCGCTGCGGAAGCGTTTTCTCGATAGCGCTTCTCGACCGTGAGAAAACGCTTACTGACGGACGTTAACGCCCGCCGTCGGCAAAGTCAACGACGCACTCGAGCGACGTCAGGCGCGGAGTCGATCGGCCAGGAAAGCACGCGCCTCGTCCTGCATCGCCGCCGAAGAGACGTGCCCCGCGTCGTGGAACGACCCGGCGTAGCCCGCCGAGCCGGCCAGAGCCGCGTCGGCCGCCTGCATCCCGGCTGCGGGGAAGAGGGGATCGTATCGGCCGTACTGCACGAGCACCGACTGTCCGCGCCCCGGTCGAGCGAGCTCGGGCCAGTCTCCCGCCGACCGGATGCCGGGACTGTGCAGCAACCACGAATGGGTGTCGATCTCGGCGGGGACGAGTGAGGCGAACGTCGCCATCATGCAGGTGACGACGGTCGCCGAGATGCGTCGATCCAACGCTGCCGCGAGCACCGCCCGTCCGCCGCCGCCCGACAGTCCGAAGGTGCCGAGCCGAGCAGGGTCGACCCCCGGCAGCTCGGCGAGGACGTCGAGGGCCGCGAGGTCGTCGCTCGCGACGGCCCCGGCGAGGCTCGACCCGAGCATTCCGGCGGCCTTGGCGAGCGAGTCCTCGTGCAGCGTCGAGATCGCGTCGAACCGGTCTGCGGCGCTGGGGTCCTCGCCGCGTTCGCGCCAGAGCGCCTCGCGGACCGCGATGTGCTCGGCCAGGCGCGGCGTCGGTCGGGTCAGGTCGAACGCGCGGCTGCCCCACGAGAACGTGTCGTGCGCGAGCACCGCGAATCCGTCGCGCGCGAGGTCGTTCGCGGGGGCTCGACCGTCGTAGACGTCGCGTCGCAGTCGGGCGGCGGTCGGGTGAGGGTGGCGGTCGGTCTCGACGAGCTGCTCCGCGCCGACCGAGCGGACTCCGCCGTGGCAGTGCAGTGCGAGCAGGCCCGGAAGGGCTGAGCGGATGCCGGCCGGGCGCAGCAGCCACGCCCGCGTCCGCGGTCCGTACGGCAGCTGCCAGCTCAGCTCCGAGCCGTCGACGCCGTCGTTCGACCAGGTGTGTTCGACGCGGATGTCGGCGGCGGACGGCCTCCGCACGCCGAGGGCGCGGGCGAGCGCGTCGCCGCGCTCGTCGCCCGGCCGATGCGGTGTCGTGCGCTCGAGGTACGCGGGCCAGTCGGTATAGCCGGCGAGGGGCCCGGAGGGGTGGGGAGCATCGACCGCACCGGCGTCGCGGGCGAGCGTGGGCGAGGTGTCCGGCGACGTCATCGTGGCTCCGATCGGGGGGAACGCTTGTGCGTCCACGTCGATAGTGTATCTTCACAGAAAGCGCTTTCTGAGCGCTCTGCATCGCTCGACGACGAAGCGATGGATGTGTCGAGGAGGACCGGATGAGCGCCATCGGCGAGCTGTCCCGGCTGCGGCGTCCCGCCGGGCGGGCTGCGCGGGAGAAACCGCGCGACACGAAGGCGGCGATGGTCTTCCTCGCTCCCTGGTTGCTCGGGCTCGTACTCGTCACCGTGTTGCCGATCGCGGCATCCCTGTACCTGTCGTTCACGAAGTACGACCTTTTCAACGCCCCCGAGTTCATCGGCATCGACAACTACGTCCGGATGGCTCAGGACCCGCGCCTCGCGGCATCCCTCGGCGTCACGTTCGTGTACGTCCTCGTCGGCGTCCCGCTCGCCATGGGCGCGGCACTCGGCATCGCTCTGCTGCTCGACAAGGGGCTGCGGGGGCTGGCGTTCTACCGCTCGATGTTCTACCTGCCCTCCCTGCTCGGCTCCTCGGTCGCGGTGGCGATCCTGTGGAAGCAGATCTTCGGCGTCGACGGGCTCGTCAACCAGTTCCTCGCGATCTTCGGCATCGAGGGTCCCGGGTGGATCTCGAACCCCGACACGGCGCTGTCGACGATCATCCTCTTGAGCGTGTGGGGCTTCGGTGCGCCGATGGTCATCTTCCTCGCCGGTCTGAGACAGATCCCGGTGATGTACTACGAGGCCGCCGCGATGGACGGCGCGGGATCCGTCCGCCAGTTCTTCTCGATCACGCTGCCGCTGCTCAGTCCGATCGTCTTCTTCAACCTCGTCCTGTCGATGATCGGAGCGTTCCAGGCCTTCACCCAGGCGTTCATCATCTCGAACGGATCGGGCGGACCGTCCGACTCGACGCTCTTCTACACGCTGTACCTCTACCAGAAGGGGTTCACGGCGTTCGACATGGGCTACGCCTCGGCCATGGCCTGGCTGCTGGTGGCCATCATCGCGGGCTTCACCGCCGTGAACTTCGCTCTCTCCAAGCTGTGGGTGTTCTATGACGACTGAACTGATCACGACCGCCGACCGCAAGGACGCCCGCGAGCGCCAGCGGGCGCGGCGGCGCGAGGAGCTGGGCCTCGGTCGTCGGAGCCGGGCGGGCGCACTCGCACGGCACGTCTTCCTCATCGCGACCTCGCTGCTGATGCTCTACCCGCTGCTGTGGATGATCGTCAGCTCGCTGCGGCCCAACGACGAGATCTTCCGGCTGCCGGGCCTATGGCCGCTGTCCTTCGAGGTCGACAACTACATCGAGGGGTGGAACGCCCTCTCGCCCTCGTTCGGCACCTACCTGTGGAACTCGCTCGTCGTCGTCGCGGGGTCGATCATCGGCAATCTCGTGTCGTGCACGATGGCCGCCTACGCCTTCGCTCGCCTGAACTTCCACTTCAAGCGCACGCTCTTCGCGATCATGCTCGTGACGATCATGCTGCCCGTGCACATCGTCATCGTGCCGCAGTACATCATGTTCAGTCAGCTCGGGCTCGTGAACACTTTCTGGCCGCTCATCCTGCCGAAGGCCCTCGCGACCGACGCGTTCTTCATCTTCTTGATGGTGCAGTTCATCCGCGGCATCCCGCGCGAGCTCGACGAGGCGGCGCGCATCGACGGCGCCGGGCACGCCCGCATCTTCCTGCAGATCCTGCTGCCGATGATGACTCCGGCCCTCGCGACGACCGCGATCTTCACCTTCGTCTGGGTGTGGAACGACTTCTTCGGGGCGCTGATCTACCTGAACAACCCCGACCTCTTCACCGTGCCGCTCGCGCTCCGCCAGTTCATGTCGGCGCAGGGGGCCTCGAACTTCGGCGGCATGTTCGCGATGTCGGTGGTCTCGCTCGTACCGGTCTTCCTGGCCTTCCTCTTCGGTCAGCGCTTCCTCATCCGCGGCATCGCCACGACCGGCATCAAGTAGGCGGCGACCGGCGCCGGCGCCGGCGCCGGCGCTGGCGCCGGCTCGGGCGCCGAGCGCTCCGGCTCAGGCCAGGAGCGCTCCGACCTCCGCGTCGGTCAGGCGGCCGTCGGCCACGAGCAGCCGGTACGCCCGACGGACCGGGGCGTCGGGGGATGCCGCGACCGCGCGGTCCCAGGCGAGGGCCGCGCCGATGCCGGGGTACCCCGCCACCCGGACGAACCACGGATCGGCGGCCGAGGCGTCGTCGGCGGGGGCCAGCGCGACGGTCGCCTCTGCCGGCCGGCCATCGGTCGGATCGGCGAAGGCCGCCGACCACGCGAGCCACGGCGCGACCGTCCCGTGCACTGCTTCCTCGCCGCGAGCCGACGGTGTGCGCACGTCGATGTCGGCACAGGCGGGAAGCCGCCAGGCGAGCCCGCCGTAGCCGCCTCCGATGCGCCCGTTGCTCCCGGGTCCGCCGAGCATCACGGTGCGATCGCCCGCCGGCGCCAGCTCGAACGACAGCGCGATCACGGCGGATCGGTCGTCTCGGTGCATCACCCGCAGCTCGCGACGCTCGCGCACCACGACTCCGCCGTCCGGGCCGATCCAGCGCATGTCGAGCACTGCGCCGTCGGCGAGGTGCTCGACGCGAACGATCTCGATGCGGCCGTGGTCGTCTCGCCAGATATAGTCCTCACCCGGCGTGTAGGTGCGGCCGCCCCAGAAGTTGGTGCCGTCGACATCCTGCAGCGCGACGCTGACGCCGAGGTGCCAGTCGTGATCGGCGGGGTGGTGATCGGTGACGGTCACGCCGCCCGGGGTGCGCAGCGGATGCAGGTACGGGCGCGGACTCGACGAGCGCGCCGTGTCCGCGCCGTCGACGAGCTCGGCGAGCGGCGAGCCGGCGCCGGCCCCGGTGCTGGGCAGCGTCAGCACGACCTCGTGAACCGTGCGCCGCGCCCAGGGGAGGTGCAGCTCGGCGAAGGTCGCCTCGGCGTCGACGGCGCGGACGACCGCGTCCTCGATGCCGTCGACGACGAGCCGCCGGGCCGGGCCCTCGCCGCGCGGGCTGACGAACGCGGGGTCGATCTCGTGCGGCGCGGTGCGCCCGACGGCGTCGATGACCGCGACGAACGCGCCGGACGCCGCCAGGGGCGACAGCAGCGCGACGCCCTCGTCTCGATGATCGAGGAGGTTCTCGAACAGGTCGTCGCGCTCGAAGCGCTCACTGCGGCCATCGATCTCGACGACGTCCTCCGTGTAGAAGAAGCGTGCGGAGCGGCGGCGCCCGTGCACCTCGACATAGGGGTCGACCTGCTCGTCCGCGCACAGCGTGAGCCCGGCGGTGACACGGATGCCGCGGGTCGTCGACACGCGCAGCAGGCTCGTGTCATCGCCCTCGATGGCATTGGCGCGGTAGAGGTCTGCGGTGACCTGTGTGATGTCGGCGACAGCTGTCGTTCCGGCGATCGCGAGGGCGGTGGCGGTCGCGTGGGCGAGCGGGTTGGTCGTGACCCCGTCGACGACGGCGACGCCGTCGAGCTCGCGGCGCCCGGCCCACCGGCTGCGCTCCCAGTACGCGCGGTCGCGTGCCCAGAGCCCGACCGCCCCGATCGCCCGGATGGGCCCGAGGTCGAAGCGGTCCTCGGCGAAGGCTCGAAGCGCACGCGATCCGAGGCTCTGGAAGCCCACCTGCACCCGCGCGCCCGAGGTTGCGGCGGCCTCCTGGAGCACGCGGAGGTCGGCGAGCGTCAGCACCGGCGGCTTCTCGAGGTAGAGGTCGATGCCGCGGCCCACGACCGTGCGCGCGAGCTCGAGGTGGGTGTGGAGCGGGGTCGCCACGATGACGACGTCGATGTCGTCGGTCGCGGCGAGCAGGGCCGGCAGGTCTGCGAAGACGCGCGTGTGCTCGGGCAGGGCGCCCGGTGCCGGCGGGCGGGGGTCGGCTGCCGCGACGAGCCGCACGCGATCGCCCAGGCGGCGGAGGTTGTCGAGGTGCACGGTTCCGTAGCCGTGGACGCCGACGAGGGCGATGGTGGTGGTGCGTGGCATCCGTTTCTCCTGACGTCGCTCCCATCATGACAGCAAGCGCTTTCCCGTGTGCATCCCGGATAACGCAGGGGTCTCACGGAGGATGCGGTGGCGCGACACCCTACGGTAGGGCGCGCGGGGCGTCGATGGGGAGTGCTGTCCGCGACGGGCGGGCGTGGCGCGCGTTAGCGTCGAGGCACACCGATCCGAGGAGAACCGCCATGGCATCACCCGCATCCCGTCTTCCGCGCACGCGGCTGCACGCCGGCCTCGTCGTCGCGGCCCTCGGACTCGCCGCGCTGACGGGCTGCTCGCCGGCGGGGGATCAGAGCGGAGCGGCCTCGAGCGCCGCGCCCGAGACCACCGCGGCCTCACCGTCACCGTCGACGTCGGCGCCCGCTGCGGCATCCGGTTCCCTCGACCGTGCCGAGCTCGCCGACCTGTTCAGCGGCATCCAGTTCCGCCCGGCCCAGTACGACACGATCGCCGCGATGCTCGAGTCGATCCACCCCGGGCTGACGGTCTCGGATGCCGCGTGTCTCGCTCCCTTCGGTGCCGGGTGGGAATCGGCGGGCGATGCCGTCGAATGGGGCACGAGCAACGATCGGTCGATGACGGCGGTCGTGGCGTCAGCGGCCGACGAGGCGGCTGCCGAGGCGCTCGTGGCCCAGGCCGACGACGCGATCGCGCGCTGCGCAGACGGTCAGGAGCTGTTCGCCATGCAGGGGGTGCCGGTCACGACAGCGGTCGAGCCGTTCGATCTGGCCGTGACGGGAGCGGACGACGTGCAGGGGTGGCGGGTGACCGGAGACGTCGGCGGGTCGCCCTTCGCCCTCGTCGGCGCGACGGTGCGCACCGGGCAGAACGTTCTCGCCCTCGTGGGCTGGGATCCCGAGACGAGCGCGGACTACGTGCCGCAGGCGACGCAGCTGTTCGTCGACCGGATCGCGCAGGCGGCCGGCTGATCCGCGCCGAGGGGTTTGCGGCAGCGCGACCTGCACCTAACATGGACGCGTGGCTCGGAAACCGCTTTCCCGTCCCGCGGACCTGATCGACGGCGCTCGTCCGGCACGATCCGTCCTGCGGCTGCTCGCGCGGCGTCCTGGGCGCATGGGCGTCGCGATCGGCGCCTTCGCGTTGAAAGAGATCCCGATGTGGTTCCTGCCGGTCATCACGGCGGCGATCATCGACATCGTCGCGAGCGGGGGAGAGGTCAGCGCGGTCATCGGGTGGTTCCTGCTCGCCGCGGCCCTGCTGCTGCAGAACTACCCGAACCACATCCTCTACACGCGCAGCTTCATGACCGTCGTGCGCGACACCGGCGCCGACCTGCGCAACGCGCTCGCCGCGCGGCTGCAGAGCCTGTCGATCGGATATCACTCCCGCGTCAGCTCGTCGATCGTGCAGACCAAGGTCGTGCGCGATGTCGAGAACGTCGAGCTCATGCTGCAGCAGGTCACGCACCCGCTGCTCTCGGCGACGATGGTCATGATCGGCGCCCTCACGATGACCGCGATCGCGGTGCCCCAGTTCCTGCCGGTCTACGCCCTCGCGGTGCCGATCGCGATCGGCATCCGGTACGGCATGCGAAACCGGTCGCGCGAGCGCAACGCCGTCTTCCGGCGCGAGGTCGAGGTGTTCTCGGCACGGGTGGGCGAGATGGCCTCGCTCATCCCGGTCACGCGTGCGCACGGCCTCGAGGAGACGGCCGTCACCCGCGTCTCGCGCGGCGCCGAGGGGGTGAGGCGTGCGGGGCTGCACCTCGACATGCTGAACGGCCACGTCGCCTCGATCTCGTGGGTGGCGATGCAGCTGCTCGGCGTCGGATGCCTCGTGCTCGCCGCGGTGTTCTCGCTCACCGGCATCCTGCCGATCTCTCCCGGCGAGGTCGTGCTGCTCTCGACATACTTCACGCTGCTCACGCAGGGGCTCACGCAGCTGCTCATGCTCATCCCGGTCGGGGCGCGCGGACTCGAATCGGTGCGCTCGATCGCCGAGGTGCTGCAGGAGCCCGACCTCGAGCAGAACGAGGGCAAGCGCCGCGTGGATCGTGTCGTCGGCGACATCCGCCTCGAGCGAGCCGGCCACCGCTACGCGGGGGCGAGCGACGACGCGCTGCACGAGATCGACCTGCACATCCCCGCGGGCCGCACCTACGCATTCGTCGGCTCGTCGGGGTCGGGGAAGTCCACGCTGCTCAACCTCGTGCTCGGGTTCGTGCGTGCGACGAGCGGGCGCCTGACGATCGACGGGTCCGATGTGCAGGAACTCGACCTGCGCTCGGTGCGCCGCGCCGTGTCGGTCGTGCCGCAGGAGTCGGTGCTCTTCGAGGGCACGATCCGCGAGAACGTCGCCTACGGGCTGCCGGACGTCAGCGACGAGCGCATCGAGCGGGCGCTGCGCGACGCCAACGCGTGGGAGTTCGTCAGCGACCAGCCGGACGGCTGGGACACCGTGGTCGGCGAGCGGGGAGCGCGCTTGTCGGGCGGGCAGCGGCAGCGGCTCGCGATCGCGCGTGCGCTCGTCCGCGACCCCCGCATCCTGCTGCTGGATGAGGCGACCTCGGCGCTGGATCCCGAGTCGGAGGAGCTCGTGAAAGAAGCTCTCGCGCGGCTCATGACCGGCCGCACGACCCTCGTCGTCGCTCACCGTCTCTCGACGATCCGTCAGGCCGACCGCATCGTCGTCCTCGAGCGCGGGCGCATCGTCGAGCAGGGCTCGCATGACGACCTGCTGGCCGCCGCAGGCCGCTACGCCCACCTCCACGCGACCCAGTCCTGACCCCCCCACCCCTCCGTCGACTCGCCAGGACATGCGGATGCCGGCGCCCCCCGCATCCGCAGTTCGTGGCGAGTCGACGGGTTCACGACAGGAGAACTCATGCTCAGGGAGATCTACCGCGACCCGGTGTACGACGGGGCGACCGATCCGGTCGTCGTCATCGAGCCGGGCGGCGGCTGGTGGATGTTCTACACGCAGCGACGGGCGACGCATCCCGACCCCGGGCCGGGCGTCTCGTGGGTGCATGGCTCGCGCATCGGCGTCGCTCGATCGCGCGACGGGGTCGATTGGCACTACGCGGGCACGCTCGAACCGGATGGCGGCGGGCTCGGACTGACCGCCGGGCCGCCCCCGGCAGACGTCGACCGCACGCACTGGGCTCCCGAGGTCGTCTTCGACGGCACCGGATGGCGGATGTACCTGACCGAGATCGACGGCGTGCCCGACCGCTGGCCGGGGCACGCCCGCACGATCGTCGCGTACCGCTCGTCCGACCTGGTGTCGTGGCACCGGCTCGGACCACTCGATCTCGCGAGCGACCGCGTCATCGACGCCGGCGTCGCCCGCGGCCCCGACGCGAGATGGCGGCTCTGGTACAAGGACGAGGCTTCCGAGTCGATCACCCGCGTCGCCGTGTCGGACGATCTCGAGTCGTGGAGCGACGGCGGCATCGCGATCGACGGACGTCCGCACGAGGGCCCCAGCGCCTTCGAGCTCGACGGGAGATGGTGGATGATCGTCGACGAGTGGCGGGGGATGGGCGTCTTCGTCTCGGACGACACCGTCCACTGGGTGCGACAGGGCGGCCCCGACGACGTCGTGCTCGGTGCCGGCACGGTGCCTGGCCGGGGCTTCGGGCACCACGGCGCCCCGGTCCGCGACGGTGACACGCTCTGGTACTACTTCTTCGCGCAGCCGGCCACCACTCCGGATGCCGGTGGCGACGGGGCTGCGGCGGCCGACGTCGAAGCCCGCCGGTGCGCCGTCTACCGGGTGCGGCTGCGTGTCGACGCGGGCCGCCTCGTGTGCGAGGCTGAGTCGTCGCACTGAGACCGGTAACAGTCGCGGGATCACGGGTCGGAATCGGTTCCCCCGAGTTTCTTGCGAAACGTTTCATCGCGTAGTACCGTTGCCGGCAAGCGCTTTCCCGAACGCGGGGCGGCGCGCACCTGCACACACGGACAATGGACGTTCGCGCGCACCGAGACGACGACGTTCGGCAGAGAGGACAATGATGTTCAGCAGAAAGCGGGCACTGGCAACGGTCGCCATCGCGACGGGCGCAGCGCTCACCCTGGCGGGCTGCGCCGGCGGCGCGACGCCGGCCGCCGACGCGACTTTCGACCCCGACGAGAAAGTCACCCTGAACCTGGCGTTCTGGGGCAACGACGTTCGCGCGCAGCTCTACAACGAGGCCATCGAGGCGTTCAACGAGGAATACCCGAACATCACGGTCAACGCGACCTTCCTGACCTTCCCGGAGTTCTGGGAGAAGCGTCAGACCGAGGCCGCGGGCGGTGGGCTTCCGGATGTCATGCAGTTCGACTACTCGTACCTGCGCCAGTACTCCGAGAACAACCTCCTGCTCGACCTCGAGCCCTATCTCGGCGACATCATCGAGACCGACGCGCTCCCGCAGAACATCCTCGACATCGGCGTCGTCGGCGACACGACCTACGGCATCGCGACCTCGACGAACGCCTGGGGCATGTTCACCAACCCGAAGCTGCTCGAGCAGGCGGGCGTGGCGGACTTCGCCGGCGGGTCGTGGGACGACTACTCCGAGTGGATCGCGAGCGTCACCGACGCGTCGGGCGGTGCGTACTGGGGCGGCACGGACTACACCGGCCGCATCCAGAACTTCGAGCTGCAGCTGCGCTCCGAGGGCTCGCAGCTGTTCGACGAGGACGGCGAGCCCGGCTTCGACAAAGAGCGACTCACCGAGTTCTGGGAGGACGGCGCCGAGCTCCGCGAGAGCGGTGCTGTCATCGGGCAGCAGCGCCTCGAAGAGGCCCTGCCGCTCTCGGGCTTCGACGCCGCGCTGACGGCGAGCGAGCTGACGTGGGACAACTTCGGCGGCGGGTACCTCGGCAACCTCGGCGAGGGCTACACCGAGCTCGGCCTCGTCGCCCCGCCGGTCACGAAGGAGGGTGCGAAGGACCTGTACCTCAAGCCCTCGATGCTCCACACGATCTCGGCGAAGACCGAGCACCCCGCCGCCGCGGCGACGCTCGTGAACTTCCTCGTCAACTCGCCCCAGTCGGGTGAGATCTTCGGCACGAACCGCGGGCTCCCCGCCTCGCAGACCGCGCTCGACGCGGCCGACCTCGACCCGCTGAGCCAGCAGGTCAAGGAGTACGAGGAATCGATCGCCGACCGCCTGGGCGACGCCCCGCCGGTGCCGATCGTCGGCTACGGCACGATCGAGGAGGAGTTCCGCAAGCTCGGCACCGAGCTGGCCTTCGGCACCATCACCGTCGACGACGCCGTCGACCGCTTCTTCTCGCAGATGGACATCACCCTCAACGGATGACCCGTTGCCGCGGGCCGGTGCGCAGCGCCGGCCCGCGGGCCCGCATCCTCCCCGCATCCTCAGGAGCATCGTGACCACTACCGCCACACGGGTGATCGTCACCAAGGAGTCGCCGCGCCGCGGCCTCGTCCGGAAGCAGCGCCCCGAACACCTCGATCGCCCCGGCGCCCGCAAGCGCGCGGCCCGCGAGACCATCGCGGGGTACGGCTTCCTCCTGCCGTGGCTCGTCGGGTTCTTCGGGCTCACGCTCGTGCCGATGGCGTACTCGCTGTACCTGTCGTTCACGAGCTACAACATCTTCGCGCCGCCCAAGTGGATCGGCCTCGACAACTACATCCGGCTCTTCACCAACGACCCGAGCTTCATGCAGTCGGCGCAGATCACCTTGATCTACGTGCTGGTCGGCACGCCGATCTCGCTCATCGCGGCGCTGCTGATCGCCCTGCTGCTGAACTACCGCGACAAGGGTGCCGCCTTCTTCCGCTCGGCCTTCTACGCTCCCTCGCTCATCGGCGCCTCGGTCTCGGTCGCGATCGTGTGGCGCGCCATGTTCGCCACGAACGGTCCCGTCGACAACGGCCTGAACGTCTTCGGCATCGACCTCGGCGGCTGGATCGGAAACCCCGGCCTCATCCTGCCCATGATGATCCTCCTGGCCGTCTGGCAGTTCGGCGCCACGATGGTCATCTTCCTCGCCGGCCTCAAGCAGATCCCGAAGGAGCTGTACGAGGCGGCCGAGATGGACGGCGCCAACGCCCTGCGCCGCTTCCGCGCCGTGACGGTGCCGATGCTCTCGCCCGTCATCTTCTTCAACCTGCTGCTCGGCCTCATCGGAGCGTTCCAGGTCTTCGGGTCGGCCTACATCATCTCCAACGGCACCGGCGGCCCCGCCGGGATGACGAACTTCATCACGGTCTACCTCTACAAGACCGGTTTCGCCGACGGCCGCATGGGCTACGCCGCTGCGATCGCGTGGGTCCTGCTCGTCGTCGTCGCCATCATCGCCCTCATCCTCTTCCGCACCCAGAAGTCGTGGGTGCACTACTCGGGAGACAACCGATGACCACGTCACCCACCTCACCGCTCACGAGCGAGGCCATCTTCGCCGAGCAGCAGACCACGCCGATGCCGCCCGCCCGCCGCCGCGTGAAGCGCAAGACCTGGCAGACGATCGTCTGGTTCGCCGTCCTCATCGTCATCACCGCGGTCGTGCTCTACCCGCTGGTCTGGCTGCTGCTGTCGACCTTCAAGCCCAACAGCGAATTCGGCCAGAACATGGGCCTGCTGCCGAACGCGCCGACGATCGACAACTACATCAAGGTCGCCGAGGGCATCGCCGGCGTCCCGATGTGGCGGTTCTTCGCCAACTCGCTGCTGATCGCCGGCGTCTCGGTCATCGGAACGGTGCTCTCGTCGGCGCTCGCGGCCTACGCCTTCGCCCGCCTGCAGTTCAAGGGCCTCGGCATCCTGTTCGCCGCCATGATCGGCACGCTGCTGCTGCCGTTCCACGTCGTGATCATCCCGCAGTACATCATCTTCAACAATCTCGGGATGGTCGACACCTACTGGCCGCTGCTGCTGCCGAAGTTCCTCGCGACCGAGGCGTTCTTCGTCTTCCTCCTGGTGCAGTTCATCCGGCAGATGCCGCGCGACATGGACGAGGCCGCGAAGATCGACGGCGCGGGGCACCTCCGCATCTTCTGGTCGATCATCCTCCCGCTCATCAAGCCGGCGCTCATCACGTGCGCGATCTTCAGCTTCATCTGGGCGTGGAACGACTTCCTCGGGCCGCTGCTGTACCTCACGAGCCCCGAGAACTACCCGCTGCCGATCGCGCTCCGCCTCTACAACGACCAGACCTCGTCGAGCGACTACGGGGCGACGGTGACGGCTTCGTTCATCGCGCTGGTGCCGATCCTGCTGTTCTTCATCGTCTTCCAGAAGTTCCTGGTCGACGGCGTGGCCACGCAGGGTCTGAAGGGCTAGCGATGTCGACCGACGAGCGTCCGCGCACGCGGCGCGAACAGCGCGCAGCGGTGAGGGCCGACCGTTCCGGCAGCGGTCCGACTCTCGACGCGCGCCCGCAGCTGCGGCATCCGGGTGCTGCCGGGGCGTTCGCCCTGCTCGGCGAGGTGCTGCTGATCGGGCTCCTCATCGGCGTCGTCTCGCTCGCCGTCGTCACCCTTCCGATCGCGCTCGCGGCCGGAGTGCGGCACCTGCGACGCTATGTCGCCGCTGACGACTCGAGGCTCGCCCTGTTCTGGGCGGACGTGCGTGCCGGTCTGTTGCCGGGCGCGGTCGCCGGGCTCGTGACCGTCGTCGCGGCGCTCATCCTGCTGCTCGACATCGACCTGGCCCGATCGGGCTTCCTCCCGGGCGGTGCCGTCGTCGAGGCGGTCGGCTGGGCGGGACTCGCGGCGCTCGCCGTCGCGCTGCTCCTCGCCGCCGGGGCCTGGAGCCCCGCACTCGGCTGGCGGGGCGCGATCCGATCGATCCCGGATGCCGCCCGCGGCGACCTCGTCGGGACCCTGTACCTCCTCGCCACGGCCGCCTTCGTCGTCGTGGTCACCTGGGCGCTGCCGCCCCTGTTCGTCGCCGGCATCGGCTGCGCCGCGCTCGCGGTCGTGGCGATCCCCGCCCGGCCCCGCCACACCTGAGACCCGTCCCCCCGGGCCCGCTCCCGATGAAAGGACTCCCATGAAGGCCACCCGCCTGCTCGCAACCGTCGGCATCGTCGCCGCCGGTGCGCTGGCACTGACCGGATGCGGCGGTGCGCAGACGCCTCCCGCAGCCGCATTCGACCCCGACGAGAAGGTCACGCTGACCTACGCGTTCTGGGGCAACGACGATCGGGCGAAGCGCTATGACGAGCTGATCGCGGCGTTCAACGAGGAATACCCGAACATCACCGTCAACGTCAGCTTCACCGACTTCCCGAGCTACTGGGAGAAGCGGCAGACCGAGGCCGCGGGCGGGGGGCTGCCCGATGTCTTCCAGTTCTCCGACAGCTACCTGCGCCAGTACGGCGAGTCGGGCAACCTGCTCGATCTCGCGCAGGTCGCCGACCAGGTCGACATGTCCACGTTCGACGAGGGGCTGCTCGGCACCGGAGCGCTGGGCGGCACGCAGTACTCGCTGCCGACCGGATACAGCCTGTGGGCGAACTTCGTCAACGACGACCTCGTCGCGCAGGCCGGGGTCGCGGCGCCCGAAGGCGGCACCGATTTCGCCGAGTTCGATGAGTGGATGGCCGAGGTCACCGAGAAGACCGGCGGCGCCGTCTACGGCGGCACGGACTACACCCAGCGCATCCAGGCGTTCGAGCTGGTGCTCCGGGCAGACGGCGGCAACCTGTACACCGACGACGGGGAGCTCGGGTTCACGAAGGACCAGCTGCGCGAGTTCTGGGAGAGCGGCGCGGGCCTGCGCGACGGTGTCGCGGTGCCGCAGCAGCGACTCGAGGAGCTCTCGCCCAAGTCGGGCTTCGGGGCCGCGCTGACCGCCAGCGAGATGAGCTGGAGCAACTTCCTCGGCGGCTATCTCGCCGACTCGGGCGCCTCGTCGATCTCGATCGTCGCGCCGCCGACGGCGAAGGAGGGCTCGAAGGACCTCTATCGCCAGGCCGGCCTGCAGGTCGCGATCTCTGCCAAGACCGAGCACCCGCAGGCAGCCGCACTGTTCCTCGACTTCGTCGTGAACTCCGAGGCGGCGGGTCAGATCTTCGGCACGACGCTCGGCTTCCCGGCATCGAGCTCGAAGCTCGCGGGCGCGACGCTCGAGGGCGCCGACAAGCAGGTCGCCGACTACATCGAGTCGGCCGCCGATCGCATCGGGGATGCCCCGCCCGTGCCCGTCGCCGGATACGGCTCGCTCGAGCAGACGTTCTGGGAGCTCGGCAAGTCGCTCGGGCTCGGAACCACGTCGGTGGACCAGGCTGTTGACCAGTTCTTCTCCGAAGCCGAGGTCGTGCTCGGCTGAGGAAGACCGCCACGTCGGGGATGTCGCGCGCGGAAGCGCGGCATCCCCGCTGACCCAAGGAATGACATGACGCCGACGAACGCCGCCATCGACCCCCGTTTCGAGATCTCCCGCATCGATCGCCGCATCTTCGGCGGCTTCGTCGAGCATCTCGGCCGTCACATCTACGACGGCATCCACGAACCGGGTCATCCGTCCGCGGATGCCGACGGTTTCCGGTCGGATGTCGTCGAGCTCATCCGCGAGCTCGGGGTGTCGACCATCCGCTATCCCGGCGGCAACTTCGTCTCGGGATACCGGTGGGAGGACGGTGTCGGGCCGCGCGAGGAGCGGCCGCGACGTCTCGACCTCGCGTGGCACTCCACGGAGACCAACGAGGTGGGCCTGCACGAGTTCGCGCGCTGGCTCGAGCTCGTGGGCAGCGATCTCATGCTCGCCGTCAACCTCGGAACGCGGGGCACGCAGGAGGCGATCGACCTGCTCGAGTACGTCAACGCCGACGCCGACACCGCGTGGACCCGACAGCGCGTCGCGAATGGGCGGCGCGACCCGTTCGGCGTGCGGATGTGGTGTCTCGGCAACGAGATGGACGGCCCCTGGCAGCTGGGTCACCGCAACGCCGACGACTACGGCAAGCTCGCCTCGCGCACGGCCAAGGCGATGCGGATGCTCGATCCCGACGTCGAGCTCGTGGTCTGCGGCTCGTCGGGCAGCGGCATGCCGACGTTCGGGTCGTGGGAGCGCACGGTGCTCGAGCACACGTTCGACGACGTCGATTTCATCTCGTGCCACTCCTACTACCAGGAGCGCTTCGGCGACGCGCAGGAGTTCCTCGCGTCGGGCGTCGACATGTCGCGCTTCATCGAGTCGGTGGTCGCCATCGCCGACGCGGTCGCGGCGACGAAGAAGAGCGACAAGCGCATCATGATCTCCTTCGACGAGTGGAACGTCTGGTACCTCCACAACGACGAGGGAGGTCAGGACGACAAGCCGCGCGAGCCCGGCTGGCCCGTCGCGCCGCGCTTGCTGGAAGACCAGTACCACGCACTGGATGCGGTCGTGTTCGGCGACCTGCTCATCACGCTGCTCCAGCACAGCGACCGCGTGCGATCGGCCTCGCTCGCGCAGCTCGTGAACGTCATCGCCCCGGTCATGACCGAGCCCGGGGGTCCGGCATGGCGCCAGACGACGTTCTATCCGTTCTCGCTCACCTCGCGTCTTGCGGGGGAGCGAGCGGTGTCGGTGCCCGTCACGTCGGGTTCGTTCGAGAGCGAGCGCTTCGGCACCGTTTCGAACGTCAACGCGGTGGCCACCGTGGATGAGGGCGGCACGTCGCTGTTCGTCGTGAACCGATCGACGGTCGACGCGGAGGACCTGCGCATCGACGTGTCGGCACTCGGGGCCGCGCGGGATGCAGCGGTGTCGATCGTCGAATCGCACCTGCTGCACGACGACGACCGTTATGCCGCGAACACCCTCGACGACCCCGACCGGGTCGGCGTGGTGCCGGTGCCGGGAATCGCGGTCGAGGACGGCATCCTCTCGCTGTCCCTGCCCCCGATCTCGTGGGCGGCCATCCGGCTCGGCTGACCCGACGCAGCGTCCGCGCGCGCAGGCTTGCGCCCGCGGACGGCCGCCCTCTACAGTATGGGAAAGCGCTTACCACCTCACCGGTGAGCGGACGAAGCAAAGGAACGCCCGTGTCAGAGACGACCACCCTCAGCCCCGCGCCGGAGACGGGGACCGCCCCGCAGGTCCGCGAGATCGGCATCATCATGAACGGCGTCTCGGGCCGGATGGGCTACCGTCAGCACCTCGTCCGCTCGATCCTCGCGATCCGCGACCAGGGCGGCATCGAGCTTCCGGACGGGACCAAGGTCACCGTCAAGCCGCTCCTCGTCGGACGCAGCGAGGCGAAGCTCGCCGACCTCGCCGCCAAGCACGGCATCGAGGACTACACGACCGACCTCGACGCCGCCCTCGCCGATCCGCGCTGGGAGATCTACGCCGACTTCCTCGTCACGAAGGCCCGCGCGTCGGCGCTGCGCAAGGCGATCGCCGCCGGCAAGACGATCTACACCGAGAAGCCCACCGCCGAGTCGGTCGACGAGGCGCTCGAGCTCGCGAAGCTCGCCGCCGAGGCGGGGGTGAAGACCGGTGTCGTGCACGACAAGCTCTACCTCCCGGGCCTGCAGAAGCTGAAGCGCCTCATCGACTCGGGCTTCTTCGGCCGCATCCTCTCGGTGCGCGGCGAGTTCGGCTACTGGGTGTTCGAGGGCGACTGGCAGCCCGCGCAGCGCCCGAGCTGGAACTACCGTGCCGAAGACGGCGGCGGCATCATCGTCGACATGTTCCCGCACTGGAACTACGTGCTCGAGAACCTCTTCGGCGACGTCAAGACCGTCTACGCCCAGGCGGCCGTGCACATCGCCGACCGCTGGGACGAGAACGGCGAGCACTACACCGCCACGGCGGAGGATGCCGCCTACGGCGTCTTCGAGCTCGAGGGCGGCATCGTCGCGCAGATCAACTCGTCGTGGACGGTGCGCGTCAACCGCGACGAGCTCGTCGAGTTCCACGTCGACGGGACGCACGGCTCCGCCGTCGTGGGTCTGTTCGGCGCGAAGATCCAGCCGCGCAACGCGACCCCGAAGCCCGTGTGGAACCCCGACCTCGAAGACACGCACGATTACGACGCCGACTGGCAGAACGTGCCCACCAATGACGTCTTCCTCAACGGCTTCCGTCAGCAGTGGGAGGAGTTCCTCACCTCGTACGTGACCGAGACTCCCTACGAGTTCGACCTCCTCGCCGGTGCCCGCGGAGTGCAGCTCGCCGAAGCCGGCCTGCAGTCGAGCCGCGAGGGCCGCAAGGTCGAGCTGCCGGCTCTGAGCATCTGAGCGCCGCACGATGACCGACCTCACCCTCCTCGGCGCCGACGGCGCCGTCACCTCCGTTCCGTTGAACGATGCGCCCGGGTTCGCCCGGCCGGAGACGCCGCTGCGCAGCCGGGTCGCGTACGCGGCGGCCCACGTGGTTCCCGTCGTCTCGGCCGACAACACCCCGGGCCAGCCGGCTCAGATCGACTGGGACGCCACGCTCGGCTTCCGCCGCGCCGTCTACTCCTGGGGTCTCGGCGTGGCCGACGCGATGGACACCGCGCAGCGGAACATGGGGCTCGACGCCGCCGCGACGCGCGAGCTCATCGCCCGATCGGCCGAGGTCGCGCGCGAGGAGGGCGGCTCGGTCGTCGTCGGCGTCAACACCGATCACGTCGACGACGAGCACATCTCGCTCGATCAGGTCATCGACGCCTACAAGAGCCAGCTCGCGTTCACGGAGGACCAGGGTGCAGGTCCGGTGCTCATGGCGTCGCGGCACCTCGCCCGCGCGGCGTCGTCGGCCGACGACTACCGCCGGGTGTACCGCGAGGTGCTGGCCGCGGCATCCGGTCCGGTGGTCCTGCACTGGCTCGGCACCGCCTTCGACCCGATCCTCGCGGGCTACTTCGGCTCGCCCGATTGGCGCGCGGCATCCGACGTCCTCGTCGAGGTCATCGAAGAGAACGCCGACAGGGTCGCGGGCGTGAAGATGAGCCTGCTCGACGCCGCGTCCGAGGTGTCGGTGCGCGAGCGGCTGCCCGAGGGCGTGCGCATGTTCACCGGCGACGACTTCAACTACGTCGGCCTCATCGGCGGCGCAGACGTGCCCCGGGCGACCCAGCCCGAGCGCGACCCCGCCTCGGCGCGGCAGCACTCCGACGCGCTGCTCGGCGCCTTCGCGGCGATCACTCCGGTCGCCTCCGCCGCCATTCAGGCGCTGGACGCGGGCGACGCCGACCGCTACCTCGCGATCCTGGGGCCGACAGAAGAGCTCAGCCGGCAGGTCTTCGCGGCCCCGACGTTCTACTACAAGACCGGCGTGGCCTTCCTGTCGTGGCTCAACGGCCATCAGGCTGCGTTCCAGATGGTCGGCGGACTGCACTCGGCGCGCAGCCTGCCGCACCTCTCGCGGATCGTCGAGCTCGCGAACGCGTCGCACGCTCTCGAACAGCCGGAACTGGCCGCGGACCGCTGGCACGCGATGCTGCGTCTGAACGGAGTCCGGGCATGAGCGTCGTCGACCCGCGCCTGTCGATCAACCAGGCCACGATCAAGTACGCCGACCTCGCGACCGCGCTGCGGGTCACCGCGGATGCCGGGATCGAGGCGATCGGCCTGTGGCGCGAGCCCGTGCAGGAGGTCGGTCTGGCCACGGCCGCCGCCATGCTGACGGATTCGGGCCTGCGGTTCACCACACACTGCCGGGCGGGCTTCTTCACGATGCCGGAGGGTCCCGCCCGGCGCTCCTCGATCGATGACAACCGGGTCGCGATCGACGAGGCCGCCGCGCTCGCCGTCGCCGGTGCCCCCGGCTCGACGGCGATCCTCGTGCTGGTCGCGGGCGGCCTTCCCGAGGGGTCGCGCGACGTCGTCGGCGCCCGGGAGCGGGTACGCGATGCGATCGGCGAGCTCGCTCCCCACGCGAAAGCGGCGGGGGTGACGCTGGCGATCGAGCCGCTGCATCCGATGTTCGCCTCCGACCGCTGCGTCGTCTCCACGCTCGGCCAGGCGCTCGACATCGCTGCCGATTTCGAGCCCGAGGTCGTCGGCGCCACCGTCGACACGTTCCACATCTTCTGGGACCCCGACGTCCTGCCCGCCATCGAGCGGGCCGGGCGCGAGGGTCGCATCGCGACATACCAGGTGTGCGACTGGCGAACGCCGCTGCCCGAGGATGTCCTGCTCAGCCGCCACTACCCGGGCGACGGGGTCATCGACTTCGCATCGCTGACCCGGGCCGTCGAGGCGACGGGATACGACCGCGATATCGAGGTCGAGATCTTCAACGCCGACATCTGGGCCGCGGATCCCGCCGAGGTCGTGCGCCGCACCGCCGAGGCCTTCGGTGGGGCCGTGACGCCGCACCTCTCGGGCGCGCGGACCCCCACCGCATAGACTCGGCTCGTGGGACAGACGGGGATGTCGCCGCGTGGCTCGGCCACGCTGCACGATGTGGCGAGAGAAGCCGGGGTGTCGCTCGCGACCGCCTCGCGAGCGCTGAACGGCTCGACCCGCAAGGTCGCCGATGCGTACCGCGAACGCGTCGAGCAGGCCGCGGCCCGGCTCGGCTACACGGCCAACCTGTCGGCCCAGGCGACCGCTCGCGGCACGTCGGCGATCGTCGCGCTGCTCGTGGCCGACATCGCCGACCCGTACTTCGGACAGCTCGCGGCGGGCGTCGCGCGCGGCGCCGATGAAGCCGGCCTCGTCGTCACCGTCGCCATCACCGAGCGCGATCCGGCGCGCGAGCTGCGGCTCGTGCGCGCCCTGCGCGGTCAGCGTCCCCGCGGCATCATCCTTGCCGCCTCGCGCACCTCACGCGAGATGTCGGACGAGCTGAGAACCGAGCTCGACCTCATCGCCGCGAGCGGCGGCACCGTCGTCGCGCTGGGTCCCGGTGCCCCCGGCATCCGCAGCGTCGCGATCGACAACCGCGGCGGTGCGCGCGAGCTCGGCGCCGCGCTCGCCGCGCGCGGCTACCGCTCGGCCATCGTGCTCGCCGCCGCCGAGGGCGTCGTGACGAGCGACGACCGCCTCGCCGGCTTCGCCGACGGCTTCACGAGCGGCGGGGGAGCGGAGCCCCGGGTGTACCGCGGCGGCTTCAGCCGCGAGTCGGGAGCCGAGGCGATGTCGGCCGCGCTCGCCGACGGCGTCGAGCCGGGAACGGTCGTGTTCGGCATCAGCGACGTCGTGGCCATCGGAGCCCTCACCGCGGTGCGTGCGGCGGGACGCGAGCCGGGCGCCGACATCGCGCTCGCCGGCTTCGACGACATCCCGACGGGGCGCGACGTCACGCCGCCTCTGACGACCGTCCGCGTGCCTCTCCCCGACGTCGGGTACACCGCGCTCCGCGCAGCCGTCGACGCCGAGGCCGACGAGGACGCGCCCGCGCTGCCGCTCGAGGTGCTCGTGCGCGAGAGCACGCCCCCGCGGAGCTCGTGACGTGACGCGCGTCGTCGTCGCGATCGACAGCTTCAAAGGGTCCATCGCGGCTGCTGAGGCTGCGCGTGAGCTCGCCGCGGGGTGGGTCTCGGCCGATGCCGGTGCCGTTGTCGAACTGCGCCCGATGGCCGACGGCGGCGAGGGCACGCTCGACGCGTTCGCCGCCGCGATCCCCGGGGCGCGGCGCATGCCCGTCACCGTCACGGGCCCCGCGGGGACACCCGTCGATGCGTCCTGGCTGCTGCTTCCCCCGACCTCCGGCGACCGGCCGGTGGCGTCGGATCGCGGCTCGGTCGGTGTCGTCGAGCTCGCGTCGACGTCAGGCATCGAATTGCTGGGCGAGGAGCGACGCGGCCTCGACGCCGACACCACCGGATTCGGCGAGGCGATCGTCGCCGCGCTCGACGCCGGCGTCGACCGCCTCGTGCTCGGCATCGGATCGAGCTCGTCGACCGACGGCGGGGCCGGGATGCTGCGCGCCCTCGGCGCCCGGTTCACGGATGCCGTCGGACGTGACGTCGTCGCCGGCGCGCGAGGCCTCGCCGACATCGCGCACGCCGACCTGTCGGGGCTCCGGCCGCTTCCCGCGGGCGGCGTCGACGTGCTGAGCGACGTGTCGAACCCGCTGCTCGGTGCGCAGGGTGCGGCCGCCGTGTTCGGACCGCAGAAGGGGCTCGACGCGGCTCAGGTCGCCGCTGCCGACGCGGCGCTGAGCCGGCTCGCCGACCTCGTGCCGGATGGGGCGTCGCTCGCTGCCACGCCGGGGGCCGGAGCCGCCGGCGGCACCGGGTTCGGGTTGCTCGCGTGGGGCGCGCGCCTGAGCCCCGGCGCTCGTGAGGTCGCGGCGCTCATCGACCTCGCCGACGCCATCGCCCGCGCCGACCTCGTTATCACGGGCGAAGGGTCGTTCGACGGGCAGTCCGCGGCCGGCAAGGTACCCGCGTTCGTCGCCGAGCTCGCCGCAGGGGCCGGGGTGCCGGCCGCCCTCGTCGCCGGGCGGATCGCCGCTGACGCCGACACCGCGGCGTTCGCGTCATCCGTCTCGCTGACCGACCTCGCAGGATCCTCCGCGGCCTCGCTGGCCGACCCCGCCCGCTGGCTCCGCGCGGCGGGCGCAGCGCTCGCCCGTTGACTCGCCCGAGTGAACGGCTTCGCCGCGAGCGCACGGCTTGCTCACGCAGGAAGGCCGTTCACTCGGCGCTTGGCCGTGCATTGAGTGAGAGATGCGAGGATGCCGCGGGCTCGGGGCGGTGGACGCCGCGCGGGCGATAACCGAGAGCGTCCGAGACTCCGAGCAGGTCGGCGAGGTACCAGGCGATGGCGAGCCACATCTCGGTGCCCTGCAGCCCCGGCTCCGTCTCGGTGAGCCGGAAGCTCATTCCCGCTCCCGGCTGCCAGCCTCCCAGCACCTGGTCGAGCAGGCGCGTCGCGAGGTCCTCGACCTCGGCCCGGCGGTAGCCGGCTGCCCGCGTGAGCCAGAGCGGATGCGCGACGTCCAGCACATTGCAGGCGTCGAGTCGTGACGGGGCGAGCCACCGCTCGTCGCGGGCGTGTCGCAGCACCGTGTCGATGACGGCTTCGGGATGGGGAACCGGGATGCCGTGTTGCGCGAAGGTTCCGCGCGTCGCCCGGTAGAAGCCGTTGACGACGAGCAGCAGGCCGCGGTCGGCGGAAGGCCGGCCCCACATGCCGCTCGCGGCATCCGCCTGCGTCACGAGCCATCCGAAGAGGGACTCGGCCACGCCCGGCGCGATCCGGTCGCCCCGGCGCCGGGCCCACAGCAGGGCGGTGCCGATCGCATCGACCTGGTGTCCGGCGTTCCAGGGATCGGTGTCCCAAGGGAGCGCGTCGAGTCGGGCGATCAGGGACTCGGCCGTCGCTCGGGTGACGAGCCCGACAGGGTGGGCGAACTCGGACCCCAACAGGTCGAGCGCGTACCCGACGGAGAGCACGTGATAGGCCGTGTCGCCGTCGTCCCAGCCGGCGACGTCGACCGAGCCGAGCGGGGGAACGGCGCCCGTCGCCGGGTCCTGCCAGCCGCGCAGCCGATCGATCAGCTCGGACGGATCGCTGCCCGGCGGCGTCGACCCCAGCAGCAGGTCGGCGATCTCGACGGCGTCGCCCTGCGCGCGCACTGTCGGGGGAGCGCCTACCCGATCGGCGTACAGCCCGGAGGCCGGGTCGAAACAGCGGGCGAGCAGGGCGGTCGCATCGGAGCGGGCCGTTTCGGCGAATGCGGACACGCGGGCGTGCAGCCGGTTCGACTCGGGAGGCGAGTCGACGGGCGGCACCCGCCAGCGCAGCAGCCGAGCGGGGTTGCCGCCGACGATCGCGCCCGCGGGCACGTCCTTCGTGACGACGGCTCCCGCGGCGAGCACAGCCGACGCGCCCACGGTGACCCCGTCGAGGACGACGACGTGCGAGCCGATCCAGACGTCGTCGCCGATGCGGATGCCGCGGCTGGTGAGCGGTTGCCGGAAGACGGGCGTCCCGGGCTCCATCGAGTGGTTGAAGCCGAGCACGGAGCTGTGCGCGCCCATCCGCACGCCGTCGCCGAAGACGACGTCGCCGCGGACGACGGTCGAGGGGTTCAGGGAGCAGTCCGCGCCGATGCGCAGGGTGCCGGTCAGGTACGCCCCCGCCGCGATGTACGAGCGGTCGCCCAGGGCGAGGCTCTCGGTGTCGAGCGCCGCGAGCTCCGAGATGAAGCACTCGTCGCCGAACGACCAGTCCGCGTGATCGTCCGCCAGCGCTGCCTGATGCTCGCGCTGATGCCGCCGGCTCTCCTCGGATGCCGTGGACCAGAAGTCCCACGGCGAGTAGTCGTGGCGGTCGATCACGCCGGGTCCTTCGCGCGCGGGGCGACGGTCGACTCGCGCACGACGAGAGTCGGGTTGAGCATCACCCGACGGGTGGGGCGACCGGGGTCGGCCATCCGGGAGACCAGCAGCTCCACCGCCGTCTCGCCGACACTGACGCGCGGTGGGGCGACGGCGGTCAGGGCGGGCGTGAAGAGTTCGGCGACCTCGTCGTCGTAGGCGATGATCGACAGGTCTTCGGGCACCGAGATTCCGCGGTTGAGCGCCAGATCGACGAACGCCATCGCCTCGGGGTCCGAATGCACCAGCAGGGCGGTCACCCCGCTCCCGAGCGCGCGATCCAGCGTCGTGTCGACCGCAGCGGAGAACTCCGCGCTCGCGCGGTCGGGAAGCGTCGTCTCGATGTGCTGGGCGGGTGTGAGCCCGAGCTCTTCGCACGCGGCCTGCCACCCGGCGGCGATCTTGCGCGAGGTGGGGGAATTGCGAGAGAGCACCAGCCCGACCTTGCGGTGCCCGAGCGCCGCGAGGTGGCGCGCCGCGAGAACGGCGCCGAGGGCGTGGTCGGTCGTCACGGCCTCGACCGGAACGCCGGCGGGCTGGACGATGGCGTCGCGCTCGACCAGGACGCTCGGGGTGCCGCACTCGGCGAGCCACTGCACGACATCCTGCGAATGCGGGGTGTCGGTGTTCGGCGCGACGATCAGGCCGCGGATGTCGCCGCTCGCGACGAGACGCTCGAGGACGGGGCGCTCATCCTGCAGCTCGTACGAGGCTCCCCGCAGGTGGACTTTCAAACCGTGACGACGTGCGGCGGCCTCCATGCCCCGCACGACCCCGGGCCAGTAGAAGTTCAGCGAGGGCACGAGCACCGCGATCGACCCCGTCGAGGTCTCCGCGCCCGACGAGCCCGCCGGTGAATGGGCGTGCTGCCCGGTCGCGGGGATGGCGCCGCCGTGCACGCGCTGAAGCAGTCCCTCCTGCTCCATCTGCGCCAGATCGCGTCGCAGGGTCACGGTGGCGGCGCCGAGCTCCTCGGTCAGCTGCGAGATGCGGACGGCGCCCTCGCGCTCCATCGTCGCCAGGATGTGCGCGCGGCGTTCGGCGGCCAGCAGCGCCGGTGTGGGGTCGGTCATGGTCGCTCGTCCTCGTTCCGTTCCTGTTCTACCGTGACACGCAGCTCGGTACGACCGTCGACGTCGACGGCGAGCCGGCTGAGGCGGTCGCCCCAGACATCGGTCAGCATCGGATCGTCGAGCTCGCGAACGACGAGGGTGTGCGGTGCGCCGGCGGGCCACGTGATCCGCACCGGGGTTGCGCCGTCGAGTGGTCTCACGCGAGCCCATCCGTCGCCGGTCGTCACCGAGCCCGCGAGGAGCAGGCGCACCTGCGTATCCGGTCCGGCGGCTTCCCAGCTGTCGTCGATCGTGACGTGTCCAGAGCGGTGGTGCGCAGCCCGGCGTCGCCACGAGCGTACCGAGCCGGCGGGGTAGGCGCCGCCGATCTCGAGATCCAGCGCGGTCATATCATCCGTTCGGACGAGAACCGGATCGGATGCCGTGAAGGCTGTGCCGTGCGGCTGTGCCGCGCCCGAGATGCGGGGCACGCTGTGCCAGTCGCTCTGCATCGTCCAGATGTCGTATCGGTCCGGGCCGAAGGTCTGCGCCGTGTAGGTCGGGCGGCCGGCATCGACGATCACGGGGACGCCGTCGGAGGCGACGATGATCGAGCCGACGTCGTTGTGGTTGTGGTTCTCGTCGTTGTGGCCGCCCTTCATCACGATGGTGAGTCCGGCGGCGCTGCCCGCGTGGCCACGGGCGAGCCAGACCTGGGTGGACGGCAGCCAGACCTCGGCGGGCAGGGGGCTGGAACCGCGCGTCTCGGTCAGCCACGCGTCGTCCGTCAGGGCGCGCAGCAGGCGACCGAGCCCGGCTTCCTCGGTGGCGGGGAGATCGTTGCGGTGCTGCGCGACGGCGTGGCGGCGGGCCTCGTCGTCTCCGACGGCGCGAGCCGCCCGGTGCAGGGCGTGCCAGGGCTGATCGACCGGGGGACGGGCCGGGCCGTCGGCGAGGTTGACGTACCACGGGCCGCCGAGGTGCGAGCGATGGGGGAACGCGACCGTCTCGCGCAGGGACTCCACCTCGGGCACCGGATCCCACGCCCCATCGGTGGCGTAGGCGAGCAGGTCGAGAGCCTCGAGCGCCCGGCACGCACCGTTCCACCAGTACGCGTATCCCTCGTCGATCGCGCCGTCTGCCGGCAGCGCGGCGACGTAGCGGTCCAGGCCCTGTGCCACCAGGGCGACGAGCTGATCGCGTTCAACGCCCTCCTCGCACAGGACGAGCCCGGCGACCAGTACGTTCCCGTGAATCCAGGGATTCCAGTTGTGGACGTGCCCGTCGAGTCCGAGCCAGTGCCAGTCGCGTCGCGAGATGAACGGCTCGATGACGCGCGTGCGGGCCTCGTGCCGGATGCGCTGCCGCAGCCCGGGGTATCGCTCGTCGAGCCGGCGCCCGAGCACGTGATCGGTCCACGCGAGCTGTCCGACCACCTCTCCCGCGCCGAGATCGAGGAAGGGATCGGTGACGGTCGCGAGAACCGACCCATGCCGCGCAAAGGTGTCATCGTGGGCGGGCCAGCACCACGTCGACTGCTCGCAGAGCAGCCAGACGCCGTCGGCGACCTCGTCGAGATATCTCGGATCGTCGTCCGACAGCGCCGCGACCACGGCCCGGCTCAGTCGTCGCTGGCGAGCGAAGACCTGTTGCTCGTATCCGTCTCGGTCGCCATCTCGATGCACGCGCGCGGCGGCACTTGCGCGGGGCTGCGGCCACGGCGCGTCGAGGTCGGCACGCGCGCGGTCGACGAGGCGGCGAGCGACGTCAGGCGAGACCCGCGCAGCCCAGCGCTCCGCCGCGGGCACGGGAAGCGCTTCGGCGGGCGGCCGGAGGCGCGCCGGGGTGCCGCCGCACGTGGTGGCGAGGGGACCGGCGAACCCAACGATGTTCCACTGCACGGGGCTCCTTTGCACAAAGTGATCAGAAACGATCATAAGGAAACGAAGAGAATCTTGCAATGATCGAAACGGGTTGCTAATCTCCGAATCGGTCGCGATCAACGATGACGACCGAGAAGCCCTTCGAAGGAGAACCGGTGACTTCCGAGCACCCGAACCCGCCCCACGGCGAGACGGTCCGAGACGCCTGGGTCGCCGGAGCCGATGCTCTGCTCGACGCCGCCCGCCGTCACGCGACGCCCGGTGCCGGCCGCATCCACTTCCCGGGTGCCGAAGGCGGCTACGGACACGCCGTCGACGGGCTCGAGGGTTTCGCACGCACCTTCCTCCTCGCCGGCTTCCGCATCGCGGGGGCACGGGGCGAGGGAGTCGACCAGATCATCGCGCACTACTCGCGCGGCATCGTCTCGGGCGTCGATCCCGAGGCGCCCGACCGGTGGGTCCGGATGGAGGAGCACGCGCAGGCCAAGGTCGAGGCGGCATCCATCGCCCTCGTCCTCGACCTCACCCGTCCCTGGATCTGGGACCGCCTCGACGCCCTCACGCAGCAGCGCGTCGTCGACTACCTCGCTCCCGTCGTCGGAGACGACACCTACCCGCAGACCAACTGGGTCTGGTTCCGCATCGTCGTGCAGACGTTCCTGCGGTCGGTCGGCGGGCCGTGGTCGGCCGACGACATCGCCGCCGACCTCGCCCGTCACGACTCGTTCGTGCGCGAGGGCGGCTGGCTCTCCGACGGCGACGAGCGCTCGTACGACCATTACGTCGGCTGGGCGTTGCACGTCTATCCGATCCTGTGGGCGCGGATGACGGGCGCCGCCGGCCTCGCCGGCGACCGGAATGACGCCGACGTCGCCCGCCTCGACGCGTTCCTCCACGACGCACTCGCTCTGGTCGGCGGTGACGGCTCGCCCCTCATCCAGGGCCGCAGCCTCATTTACCGTTTCGCTGCGGCCGCCCCGTTCTGGGCCGGCGTCATCGCGGACGTTCCCTCGCACAGCCCGGGACGCCTGCGCCACGCGGCCGATCGGATCGTGACGCATTTCGCCGAGCGCGGCGCACCCGACGCCGACGGCATCCTCACGATGGGCTGGCACGGCGCGTGGCGTGAGCTCGCGCAGTCGTACTCGGGCCCGGGCTCTCCCTACTGGGCGGTCAAGGGGTTCCTCGGGCTCCTGCTGCCCGCCGACCACCCGGTCTGGACCGCTCCGGCCGAGCCGTTGCCGATCGAGCAGGGCGACGTGCTGCGCGCGATCGTCTCGCCCGGCTGGATCGTGTCGGGCACCACCGCCGACGGCATCGTGCGCGTCGTCAACCACGGCACCGACCACGCGCTCCCGGGGGCACGCACGACCGACTCGCCGCTCTACGCGCGCCTGGGCTACTCCACAGCCACCTCGCCGATCGCCGACGAGCGCGGCTGGCTCGAACCCCTCGAGCAGTCGGTCGCCCTCGTCGATCGCGACGGGCGTGCGACGCATCGCACGGCGATGACCCTGCGAGACGTACGCGTCCCGGGCGGCGCGGAGGGGCACGTCGGCATCGCCGCATCGACGTGGGACGCGCATCTCGTCGACCCGGCCCCCACCGCGCACCGTCATGGATCGGGATTGGCCGGAGAGACCCTATCCGTCGGCACCATCACGACCACCTCGATCGTCCGCGCATCGTCGGAGGTCCGCATCGTCGTCGTCGACGCGCTCGCGCCGGGGCAGGATGCCGCAACGCTGCGCCTGCGCCTCGGGGGCTGGCCGCTCTCGGGAGACGAGGTCGTCGGTGGTACCGACGACACCGGAGCCTGGGTGTCGTCGCGGGGCCGCAGCAGCGGCATCCGGGCACTCCTCCCGGCCGGCGTCGCGGGGCTGGTGTCGCGCGCCGACGCGGATCCGCTCGGCGTCCGCACCCTCGTACCCGTCATCGAGCACGAGGTGCGCGTCGGCGAGCCCGTCGCCGCCCTGCTCGACCTCGCCGGGGGAGAGCACAGCGCACCGCACGCAGCCGTCGACATCGACGGCGCCACGGTCACGGTCACCTGGCCCGATGGGGCCCGCACCGTCAGCCGTCTCATCGACTCCGAACCGCCTGCCCCGGCGCTTCGGCACCACGAGGTCCGACGTGGGATCTCGCACGCAATCGCAAAGGAGCAGCACGCATGAAGCGCAAGTTCGCAGCCGCGGCGGGAATGGCGGTCGTCGCCACCCTGTCGCTCGCCGCCTGCGGCGGGGGATCCGAGCCCGCCCAGACCGCCGACGGCCCCGTCACCCTGACCCTGTCGGGGTGGAGCCTCGACACCACTCCCGAGTTCCAGGTGCTCGCCGACGCCTTCCACGAGAAGAACCCGGACGTCACGATCGAGCTCAAGCAGTACGACGCGGCCGAATACAACACGCTGGTCACCGCCGACCTGGCGGCCGGCGTCGGACCCGACATCATCACCCAGAAAGAGGTGAAGTTCGTCACGACCTTCCAGGAGGGCGGCCAGCTCATGGACGTCTCCGACGTCGAGCTGCCCGACGGCGTCGGCGGCGCCTCGTCGTACGAGGTCGACGGCACCGCCTACGGCGTGCCCTACCGCCAGGACCGCTGGGTGCTGTTCTACAACAAGGCGCTCTTCGACGCAGCGGGGCAGGAGTATCCCGACGGCTCGTGGACGTGGGAGGACTACGACGCGGCCGCCGAGGCGATCACCACCGCGGGCGTCGCGAAGGGCGCCTACCAGCACCGCTGGCAGTCGACCGTCCAGGGCTTCGCCTCGGCGCAGGTGGACACCGACGTGCTCTCGGGCGACTACGGCTACTTCGCCGACTACTACGACCGCGTCCTCGCCCTGCAGGACGCCGGTGCGCAGGTCGACTTCAACACCTCGACGGCCAACCAGCTCACCTATCAGGGCGAGTTCGGCACGCAGAAGGCCGCGATGCTCCCGATGGGCACCTGGTACGTCGCGACCCTGATCTCGCAACAGGCCTCGGGTGAGGCCAACGACTTCGAGTGGGGCATCGCGCCGATCCCGCAGCTCGACGCGTCGACCACGGGCATGGACAACACGCCCGTGACATTCGGCGACCCGACCGGCTTCTCGATCAACGCCAACATCGACGGCGCCAAGGTGCAGGCCGCGAAGGACTTCCTGGCCTACGCCGCAAGCCTGGAAGCCGCCGAGGAGCTGGCGAAGATCGGCATCACGCCGGCCGCGTCGAACGACGCCGTGACCGAGGCGTACTTCGCCGTCGACGGCGCACCGACGGACGAGTTGTCGACGTTCGCGTGGTCGACGGGTGACGTCCACCCCGAGAACCCGACGTCGAACAAGACGGCGGCGATCCAGAACATCCTCAACGACATGCACAGCGCGATCCTGTCGGGCTCGACCCCGGTCGAGCAGGCCATCAGCGAGGCCGAGGACCGTGTCGCCAACGAGGTCGGTCTCGACTGATCCCGTGCGCCGTCGCCCCACCGACGGCGCCCCGCGGCCGGCGCGGCATCCCCGCGCCGGCCGCATCCCCCGCCGTCCTCCCCAGGAGACACCATGACCACCACCGCCGCCTCCCCGAAGGCGCGCCGCCCCGAGCCGGCGCAGCGCCGCAGGAGATCGAAGCTGACCCTGCGCAACACGCTGCTGGGCTGGAGCTTCATCCTGCCGAACTTCGTCGGATTCGCCCTGCTGACGCTCGTGCCGGTCGTCACGCTCTTCTACATGTCGCTGACGAACTGGAACATCTTCGGCACGGCGAACTGGGTGGGACTCGACAATTTCGAGCGGCTGCTCGGCGACGGGAGCTTCCGCATCTCGTTCGTCAACACCCTCTACTACGCGGCCCTGCACATCCCGCTGACGATCATCGCGTCGCTCGGTCTCGCGCTGCTGCTGAACAACAAGCTGCGGGGAGTGGCGTTCTTCCGCACCGCCGCGTTCTTCCCCTACATCACCTCGATCGTCGCGATCGCCGTGGTGTGGAACCTGCTCTTCAGCCCCGAGTACGGACCGATCAACGAGATCCTCCGCGCGATCGGCATCGCCAACCCGCCCGGGTGGCTCACCTCGTCGGAGTGGGCGATGCCCGCCGTCGTCATCGTCAGCACATGGCGCGACATGGGCTACTACATGATCCTGTTCCTCGCGGGCCTGCAGACCGTGCCGCGCGAGCTCTACGAGGCTGCTCGCATGGACGGCGCGAACGCGTGGGAGCGCTTCGTCAACGTCACGCTCCCGTGCCTGCGGCCGACGATGTTCTTCGTCACCGTGATGCTCACGATCAACTCGTTCAAGATCTTCGACCTGATCCTCGTCATGACCGAGGGCGGGCCGGGTCAGTCGACGCTCGTGATCTCGCAGTTCATCTACCGCAAGGGGTTCGAGGAGAACCAGTTCGGCTACGCCTCCGCGGCCGCTGTGGCGCTCTTCTTCCTCTGCATCCTCGTGACCATCCTCCAGTTCATCTGGAACAAGCGGAGGAACGTCTGATGACGAATCTTCTCGTACCCCAGGACGACCGCCGTGCGCTCCGCAAGATCGCCGCCGACGGCCTGCCCGAGGGCCACCGCCCCGACACCGTGTCGCCGTTGCGCCGCATCGGACGCATCGCCGGCTACATCGCGCTGATCATCGCCGCGGCGGCGCTGCTGCTGCCGTTCTTCTGGATGATCATGAGCTCGCTCAAGACGGCCAACGAGGTCTTCTCGGTGCCGATCCAGTGGATCCCCGAGGCGTTCGTCTGGCAGAACTACGTCGACATCTGGAACCAGTCGGGGATGCTGACCTGGATCCGCAACACGCTCGTGCTCGCCGTCGTCGTCACCTTCCTGCAGGTGCTGACCGGCTCGTTCGCGGCCTACGGCTTCGCCCGCATCCGCTTCCCCGGACGCGACGTGCTGTTCCTGGCCTACATCGGCACGATCGCGGTGCCGTGGCAGTCGTACATGATCCCGCAGTTCATCCTGCTGTCGAACGTCAAGGTGTCGAACACGCTGTGGGCCATCATCCTCATCCAGGCATTCGGCGCCTTCGGGGTGTTCCTCATGAAGCAGTTCTACGAGACCATCCCCGAGGAGCTGTCCGAAGCCGCGCGCCTCGACGGCCTGAGCGAGTACGGCATCTGGCGCCGCATCATGCTGCCCCTGTCGGTGCCGGCGCTCGCGAGCCTCACGCTCCTGACGTTCGTGAACACCTGGAACGACTACCTCGGTCCGCTCATCTACCTGCGCAACCCCGACCTGTGGACCATCCAGCTGGGGCTGAAGAGCTTCGTGAGCAACCTGTACGACACCAACTACGCCCTGCTGTTCGCGGGGCTGGTCATCTCGGTGGTGCCGATCGCGATCATCTTCCTGCTCGGGCAGAAGTACTTCGTCGAGGGCATCGCGACGAGCGGGATGAAGGGCTGACGCCGTGAAGCGCATCTCGCACAACACGTACGCGACCGTCTTCGGTGTCGTCTACCTCGGGCTCATGACCAACCTGCTGCTGCTCGCGTCGTGCCTGCCGCTCGTGGTGCTGCTGGTCATCACCGACCCCGCGCTGTCGTGGCCGATGCTCGCCGTCGTCGCGCCGCTGTGCGCACCGGGCATCACGGCGGCGTTCGCGACTTTCCGCGCCCACGGCGAGGGCGAGAACCAGGTCGTGCGGACGTTCATCCGCAGCTGGAAGCGCTCGTGGCGCAAGGCCCTCGCGCTGGGAACGGTCGTCGTGGCCGCCCTCGTCGTCGTGCTCGTCGACGTCCGCTTCTTCGCGCCGCTGCAGGCGGGCGTCGCCGTCGTCCCGGCGCTCGGGGTGCTCACTGTTCTCCTGCTCGTCACGGCGCTCGTCGCGTTCGCGGCGCTCGCCGAGGAACCCGACGCCTCCGTGCGCTCGATCGCACGGGCGGCGGTCTTCCTGAGCGTGCGTCGCTGGTGGCTGAGTCTCGTGTCGCTCGCGGTCCTTGCGCTGCAGGCCGGCCTGTTCGTCGCGATGCCGGCCATCGCGATCGGCCTCACCTCGGCACCGGCCCTCTATCTCGCCTGGGCCAACGCCCGCTACATCCTCCGTCCGGTGCTCGGCGACCCCGAACCCCAGACCGTCTGAATCCCGAAGGAACCCCTCGACATGACATCCCTCCCCGGAACCGATCTCGGCGCGCCCGCGGGCACGGCGCCCGCCGCACTCGAAGCGGCGATCGCCGATGCCCTGAGCACGCTGCGTCGCAACATCGAGACCTTCGGTGAGACGTACCCCGACGACACGACGCGCGACGACCGCTACCCGATCCGCCCTGCGGCAGGCGGGTTCCCCGCGGGGGCCAACCGCGGGTGGACGACGAGCTTCTGGCCGGGGATGATGTGGATCGCGTGGGAGATCACCGGCGACACCTTCTTCCGCGATGCCGGGCTCGCGCACGCGGCGGACTTCGCGCGGCGCCTCCGCGACGAGGACGACCTCGACACCCACGACCTGGGGTTCCTCTACAGCCTCGCCTCCGTCGCGCCCTACCGGCTCCTCGGCGACGAAGCCGCCCGTGAAACCGCCCTGGCGGCCGCCGATCACCTGATGCGCCGGTTCCTCGAACCCGCGGGCATCATCCAGGCGTGGGGCGACCTCTCCGACCCCGCGCAGCGCGGGCGCACGATCGTCGACAGCCTCATGAACATGCCGCTGCTCACGTGGGCGGGCGAGCAGACCGGCGAGGAGCGCTTCGCCGATGCCGTGCGGCGCCACACGACGCAGCTGCGCACCCACATCCTGCGCGACGACGACACCACCTTCCACACGTTCTACTGGGACCCCGAGACCGGCGAGCCTCTGCGCGGCGCGACCGAGCAGGGCGCGTTCGACGACTCGTGCTGGGCGCGCGGTCAGGCGTGGGGCATCTACGGCTTCGCGATGAACCACCGTGCGACCGGCGACCCCGCCCTGCTCGACGCGTCGCGTCGCTGCGCCGAACGCTTCCTCTCGCACCTCCCGAGCGACCGGGTCCCCTTCTGGGACATGGTCTACACCGACGGTGCCGATGCGCCCCGCGACAGCTCGTCCGCGGCGATCGCGGTGTCGGGGCTGTTCGAGCTCGCCGGCGTGCTCGAGGGCGACCCGGATGCCGCCCCGGATGCCGCCGCGCGCTACCGGGCGGCGGCCCATGAGATCCTCGCGTCGCTCATCGAGAATTACACGCCCGAAAGCCCCCAGGCCGCCGATGCGGTGCTCCTGCACAGCGTCTACGACCTGCCGAAGTCGGTCGGCGTCGACGAGGGCACCCTGTGGGGCGACTACTTCTACCTCGAGGCCCTCGTGCGCGCGGCGCGCCCCGACTGGAAGCCGTACTGGTGAGGCTCGTCCGTTACCGCGCGGCCCGCGCGGTCGATACCGAGGGCGCCGTCCGGTCGGGCGCCGTCGTCGCGGTGGACGGTGTCGACCGCGTCGTCGACCTCGGCCCGGCCACGCTGACCGACCTGCTCGCCGCCGACCGCGACGCGCTCGACCGCGCGGCGGCGCGTGCGGATCTCGCCGATCCCGCGCTGTCGTCGGTGCGACTGGAGGCGCCCGTGCGTCCGGGAAAGATCCTCTGCCTCGGTTACAACTACCGCGGGCACGTGCCCGACGGCGTCGACCCGACCGCCGATGATCCCGCGTTCCCCGACGTCTTCGTGAAGACCCCCAACACCCTCGGCGGGCCGACAGACCCCGTGATCGTGCCTGCGGTCGCGGACGACGTCGACTACGAAGGCGAGGTCGCCGTGGTCATCGGGCGGCGGGCCAAGGATGTCGACGAGGCTGCCGCCCTCGCGCATGTCGCCGGCTACACGATCCTCAACGACGTCTCCGACCGCTCATGGCAGCGGCGGCAGAGCCAGTGGGCGATGGGGAAGTGCTTCGACGGCTTCGCGCCGCTCGGGCCGTGGCTCGTCACGTCTGACGAGGCGGGCGACCCGCAGGACATGCTCGTCGAGGTCGTCCGCGACGGCATCGTGACCGTCTCGCAGTCCACCGCCACCACGATCTTCTCGGTCGCGCGCATCGTGTCGTATCTCAGCAGCGTCATGACGCTCGAACCCGGCGACGTCATCTCGACCGGCACCCCGCAGAAGCTGCCCGACGCGCAGGCCGCCCATCGCCCGCTGCGTCCCGGCGACGCGGTCACCGTGCGCATCGAGCGCCTCGGCGAACTGACCACCACCTTCATCGGAGGCCCCGCATGATCCTCGACTCCTTCCGGCTGGACGGCCGCGTCGCCCTCGTCACCGGTTCCACCCGCGGCCTCGGCCAGGGCGCCGCCGTCGCGCTCGCCGAGGCCGGCGCGGACGTCGCGCTGCTCGACCGTGGTGACGCCGCCGAGACGGCGGAGGCGATCGCCGCCACCGGACGCCGCGCCCACCGCATCCGCCTCGACCTCGGCACCGCGACGCCCGAGCAGCTCGCCGACGCGGTCGCCGAGACGGTCGCCGAGCTCGGCGGCATCGACATCCTCGTCAACAACGCCGGCATCATCCGCCGCGCCGCCGCCGCCGAGCACCCGGCCACCGACTGGGACGACGTCCTCGCCGTCAACCTCGACGCCGTCTTCCACCTGTCGCAGGCCGCCGGACGCCGCATGATCACGCGGGGGTCGGGACGCATCATCAACGTCGCCTCGATGCTGTCGTTCCAGGGCGGCATCCTCGTGCCCGGCTACGCCGCCTCGAAGCACGCCGTCGCGGGACTGACCAAGGCGCTCGCGAACGAGTGGGCCGCGTCGGGCGTGACCGTCAACGCGGTCGCGCCCGGGTACATGGCGACCGACAACACCGCGCCGATCCGGGCCGACGCGGACCGCGAGGCATCGATCCTCGCCCGCATCCCCGCGGGCCGCTGGGGTACGCCCGGCGACCTGCAGGGCGCGTTCGTCTTCCTCGCCTCGGATGCCGCGGCCTACGTCACCGGCGCGATCGTGCCCGTCGACGGAGGCTGGCTCGTCCGCTGAACCGATCTCCGGCCGTCACCGCTCCACCACCGGCATCCCGCCGACTCCGCCCCAGAAGGGAACCCCATGCAGCAGCGTTACGCGACCAACCCCGCGCAGATCCCCGGCATGAGCACCGCCGACCTGCGCGAACAGTACCTCGTGCCCGAGGTGTTCGTGCCCGGTGAGATCACGGTCGTCTATACCCACCATGACCGCATCGTCCTCGGCGGCGCCGTGCCGGCCGGCCGCGAGCTGGTGCTTCCGGGCTACCCGGAGATCCGCAGCGACTACTTCCTCGAGCACCGCGAGGTGGGCATCATCAACGTCGGTGGCACCGGTACCGTGACCGCCGACGGCGAGGTCCACACGCTCGTTACGGGGGCGTGCCTGTACCTCGGCCGCGGCATCCGCGACGTCGTCTTCGCCGACGCGGGCGAGCCGGAGGAGGGCGGCGCCTCGACCGGGGCGCAGTTCTACCTGTTCTCGGCACCCGCGCACACCGCCTACCCCGCAGCCCTCGTGTCACCGGGCGAGGGGACGGTGCGCGAGCTCGGCGACCAGGTGACGAGCAACCGCCGCACGCTCAATCAGTACATCCACGAGAACGGCGTGAAGAGCTGTCAGATCGTCATGGGCGTGACGACGCTGCACGAGGGCTCGATGTGGAACACGATGCCCGCCCACACCCACGACCGTCGCACCGAGTGCTACCTGTACTTCGACGTGCCCGAGGACGCCCGCGTCATCCACCTGCTCGGTGAGCGCGAGGAGACCCGGCACCTCGTCGTCGCCGACCGGCAGGCGATCATCTCGCCGAGCTGGTCGTTGCACTCCGGAGTGGGCACCGCGGCGTACTCGTTCATCTGGGCGATGGCGGGCGAGAACCAGGCATTCGACGACATGGATGCCGCACCCGTCACGACCCTGAAGTGAGCAGGCCCGTGCGTGGGGTGCCGCATGGGGCGCTGCTGACGGCGGGCGAGACCATGGCGATGGTCGCGCCCGCGGCGGCGGAGCGCCTCGAGCACGCCGAGGTGTTCCGCATCGACGCCGGGGGAGCGGAGTCGAACGTCGCCGCGCACGCGGCCGCGCTCGGTCAGCCCGCCGCGTGGTTCTCCCGCGTCGGCGACGACGCCCTCGGCCGGCGCGTCGTGTCGCGGGTCGGTGCGCGCGGAGTCGACGTCTCGCGGGTCGTCATCGACGCCGATCACCCGACCGGCCTCTACCTGAAGGACCCCGGTCACGGCGTCGCGTACTACCGGGCGGGGTCGGCGGCCGCCCACCTCTCGGAGGCCGACGCCGACGCTCTGTCGTGGGACGGCGTCGCGCTGCTGCACGTCTCGGGCATCACGGCCGCGCTCGGCGGCACGGCGCCGGCGTTCCTGCGTCGGATCGTCGATCGCGCGCGCGGGGCGGGCGTCCCCGTGAGCGTCGACGTCAATCACCGGGCCCCGCTGTGGGGCGCCGCGGCGGCTGCCGGCCCGCTGCTCGAGCTGGCGCGGTCAGCCGACATCGTGTTCGTCGGCCGCGACGAGGCCGAGACGCTCTGGGGCGCCGCGGATGCGGACGCGGTGCGTGCCCTGCTGCCGGACGCCCCGCAGCTCATCGTCAAGGACGGTGCCGTCGGTGCCACGCTGTTCGCGCACGACGGCGTGGTCTTCGAGCCTGCTCTCGTCGTCGACGTCGTCGAGCCCGTGGGGGCCGGCGACGCCTTCGCCGGGGGCTACCTCGCCGCGCTGCTGGCGGGTGCCGGCTCCGCCGCGCGTCTGCGATCCGGGCATGCGCGTGCGGCGCTCACGATGGCCACCACCGGGGACTTCCCCGACGACGCGGCGGGGTCACCCGTCGCCGACATCCCCTTCGAAAGGACCTCCCCATGACCACGTCGCCCGTCGACCATGCGACCACCGACCAGGCCGCCGCTCTCGATGCCGTGTTCGCGGGCGCACCGCTGATGGCGATCCTCCGGGGCATGGGGCTCGAGCGCTCGGTGCGCCTCGCGACGACCGCCTGGGATCTCGGCATCGACTCCGTCGAGGTTCCGCTGCAGACCGCGGAGGACGAGCGGGCGCTGCGCGAGGTCGCGCGTCTCGGCGCCGAGCGGGGCAAGGCCGTGGGCGCCGGCACGATCCTGACGCCGGCGCAGGTCGCCGTCGCCGCCGACGCCGGCGCGGCGTACGTCGTGTCGCCGGGCCTCGACCCCGACGTCGTCCGGGCCGCCCAGGAGCGCGGCATCCCGATCCTGCCCGGCGTCGCCACGCCGAGCGAGGTACAGCAGGCGGTCGCCCTCGGGCTGACGTGGCTGAAGGCCTTTCCCGCACAGTGGCTCGGCGCGGACTGGTTCCGGCACATCCGCGGTCCGTTCCCCGGCGTGAGGTTCGTCGCGACCGGCGGCATGGACGCCGCCAACGCCGCCGACTTCCTCGATGCCGGGGTGCGTGTCGTCGCGGTCGGCTCCGCCCTGGAAGACGAGTCGCAGCTGCCGCGCCTGGCCGAGCTGCTCGCGCGCTGACTCGCGCGAGCGCACGGCCCCGAGCGTACGGCTTCGCCGCGAGCGCACGGCCTGCTCGCGCTCGAAGGCCGTGCACTCGGCGCTCGGCCGTGCATTGGGTGTGACGCGGGGCGGGAGCTGGGTCTGGCTCAGGGGAGGACGATGACCTTGCCCGCGATGCCGCTCTCGGCCGCCTCGGCGTGCAGCGCGGGGAGCTCGGCGAGGGGGATGCGCCGCGTGACCTCGACGGTGAGCGCGCCCTCGTCGACGAGGCGAACCAGCTCGGCGAGACGGTCGCGATCGCGGCGGACGAACACCGTCGCGGCGCGGACGCCGCGCGCCTCGTCGCCCGGGGTGGACATGAACGCCGTCGTGCTGACGACCGCCCCGCCGTCGGCGACGGCCCCGACGTAGGTCTCGAACAGCTCGGGCTCGATCGGGGCGAGGTTCAGCAGCACGTCGACCGGTCCGTCGACGGCGCCCAGCACGTCGGTCGCGGTGTGGTCGATGATCTGGTCGGCTCCGGCCGCGCGGACGGCGTCGATGCTGCGGGGGCTTGCGGTGGCGATGACGTGGATGCCGGCGCGCTTGGCGAGCTGGACGGCGTACTTTCCGACGACACCGCCGGCGCCGACGATCAGCACCCGCCGGCCCGACTCGAGGCGACCGTCGTCGAAGAGGGCCTGCCACGCGGTCAGCGCGACGGAGGGCAGCGCGGCCGCATCGGCGAGGGGAATGCTCGTCGGCGCGGCGGCCACGGCGTCGGCGGGGGCCAGCACGAACTCCGCCGCGCCGCCGTCGTGCTCCATCGGGAGGAACGCGATCACCGCATCGCCCACCGCGAGGCCGGTCACGCCCGGGCCGACCGCGTCGACGTGCCCGGAGATGTCGTACCCGGGCACGTGGGGCAGCTCGATCGGGATGGGGAGGAAGCCCGCGCGCATCCCGCCGTCCGCCGCGTTGTACGCCGACGCGGCGACGCGGATGCGCACCTGGCCCGCCGCCGGCTCGGGGCGGTCGATGTCGACGATCTCGAGGACCTCGGGGCCACCGGTCTGAGAGAACTGCACTGCATTCATGATCTGATCCTTCGCGGTCAAGTGCTTCGAATTCGAAGCGATACGAGGAACGTAACACTACTTCGAATGTGAAGCAACAGGTAGGATCGAGCCCATGACGAACGCGCCACGCTCCCTGACGTCGACGCAGCTGGAGGCCTACCTCGCCTTCACCGAGGTGGGCAGCCTGCTTCGCCCCGCCGTCGAGACGCAGCTGAAGGATGCCGGCGGCCTGAGCTACGTCCAGTTCCAGCTGCTGGCGCGGCTGAACGACGCCCCGGGTGGCACTCTGCGCATGACCGACCTCGCCGACGGCGTCGTGTACAGCCGCAGCGGGCTGACCTACCAGGCCACGCTGCTCGAGCAGCGCGGATACGTCACGCGGTCACCGTCCGTCGAGGACGAGCGCAGCACGGTGGTCGCCCTGACGGGTGCGGGGCGCGAGGTGCTCGCCGCCGTGTTCCCCGGCCACATCGAGACGGTGCACCGGCTGCTGTTCGCGCCGCTGTCCGACGCGGATGCCGCGGACCTCGCGCGCATCCTCGGCAGCGTGACGACGCACCTGCGCTCGGCGCCGCCGCGTTCGGCATCCCGGCGCCGTCAGACCTGACCACCGCACTCGCCCGAGTGAACGACTTCGCCGCGAGCGTACCGCCTGCCCGCGCTTGAAAGCCGTGCACACGGCGCTCGGCCGTGCATTGGGTGCGATGCGAGGATGCGGGTCAGGCGCCGAGCGCTGCGGAGACCACGGCGCGAGCCTCGGCCTGCACCTCGGCGAGGTGCTCGGGTCCGCGCAGGCTCTCGGCGTAGAGCTTGTAGACGTCCTCGGTGCCCGAGGGGCGCGCGGCGAACCACGCGTGCTCGGTCTGCACCTTGAGGCCGCCGATCGCTGCACCGTTGCCGGGCGCGTGCGAGAGCTTCGCCGTGATGGGCTCGCCCGCCAGCTCGGTGGCCGACACGGCGTCGCCCGACAGCTTGCCGAGGGCGGCCTTCTGCTCGGGCGTGGCCGCGGCATCCACCCGCTGGTAGGCCGACGACCCGAACTCGGCCTCGAGCTCGGCATAGCGCTGCGAGGGGGTCTTGCCGGTGACGGCGAGGATCTCGGCGGCGAGCAGGCACAGCAGGATGCCGTCCTTGTCGGTGGTCCACACGCTGCCGTCCTTGCGCAGGAACGAGGCCCCCGCCGACTCCTCGCCGCCGAAGGCGACGGAGCCGTCGAGCAGGCCCGGAACGAACCACTTGAAGCCCACGGGAACCTCGAGCAGCTCGCGGCCGAGCGACGCGGCGACGCGGTCGATGATCATCGACGAGACGAGGGTCTTGCCGACCGCGGCATCCGCCGGCCAGCCGGGGCGGTTCGCGAAGAGGTAGTCGATCGCGACGGCGAGGTAGTGGTTGGGGTTCATCAGGCCCGCGTCGGGCGTCACGATGCCGTGGCGGTCGGCGTCGGCGTCGTTGCCGGTGAGGATGTCGTACTCCTCGCGGCGCGCCACGAGCGCGGCCATCGCCGAGGGCGACGACGGATCCATGCGGATCTTCTCGTCCCAGTCGAGCGTCATGAACTTCCAGGTCGGGTCGACCTCGGGGTTCACGACCGTCAGGTCGAGGCCGTAGACCTCGGCGATGAGCGCCCAGTACTCGACCGAGGCGCCGCCCAGCGGGTCGGCCCCGATGCGCACGCCCGATGCCTTGATCGCGTCGACGTCGATGATTGTGGCGAGGTCGCGCACATAGGCGTCGCGGAAGTCGTACTGGCCGAGCGCGTCGAGGTCGATGTCGGCGTGACGGGTGCGGTGCACGCCCACCAGGCCTGCGGCGATGAGCTCGTTCGCGCGGTCGGCGATCCACGAGGTCGCGTCGGTGTAGGCAGGTCCCCCGTGCGGCGGGTTGTACTTGAAGCCGCCGTCACGCGGCGGGTTGTGCGAGGGCGTCACGACGATGCCGTCGGCGCGACCCGCATCGTCGAGCGCGCGACCTCGGTTGTAGGTCAGGATCGCGTGGCTGAGCGCGGGCGTCGGCACCCACGAGTCGCGGGAGTCGACGCGCACGTCGACGCCGTTCGCGACGAGCACCTCGATGGCGCTGCGCTCGGCGGGAAGCGACAGTCCGTGCGTGTCGCGACCGAGGAAGAGGGGGCCTTCGATGCCCTGAGCCCGCCGGTAGTCGACGATCGCCTGCGTCGTGGCGAGGATGTGATCCTCGTTGAAGCTCGTCGACAGCGACGAACCGCGGTGGCCGCTCGTGCCGAACGCGACGCGCTGCCCGGGGACCGCGGCATCCGGCTTCCGGTCGTAGTAGGCGGCGATCAGCTCATCGATGTCGATGAGGTCGGATGCTTCTGCGGGCGCTCCTGCACGGCTCATGGTGCTTAGTCTGCCCGCTTCTGGCCGCGGCGGTGACGGATTGACACGGCACTCACGGCCGATCCTGCGCGTTCGCGGTGGCGAGCAGCGCAGCGAGGACTGCACGCAGCGCGGGGGAGTCGGCCTGCGAGCGCCGGTGGACCGCGGCGATGTCGCGCGTCGACGCGGGAGCCGCGGTCGGCACCGCGACGAGGTCGGGCCCGAGGTCGCCGCGTCCCAGGCGCGGCACGAGCGCGACGACGGCTCCGGTGCGAGCGAGCGCGATGTGATTCTCGAACTCCATTGACTCGTACAGCACGCGGGGTGCGCCGCCGATGCCGTCGAACAGCCGGCGCAGCCACTGGCGGCAGATGGTCGTGTCGAATGTGGCGACCCACTGCTCGCGCGCGAGGTCGGCCGGATGCAGCACGTCGCGATCGGCGAGCGGATGGTCGCGTCGGAGGATGACGTCGGCGACATCCGTGAACAGCGGAGTGACGACGAGATTCTCGGGAATCGCCAGCGCGACGCCGCCCCACTGGTGGACGATGCCGAGGTCGCGCTGGCCCGAGGCGACGAGTGCCACCGTCTCCCACGGCTCGCTCTCGCGCACGGGCAGACGCAGGTCTGGGTGGGCGTCCGCCAGCTCCACGAGCACAGGAGCCAGCAGCCCGCGCACGACGGTCGAGAAGGCGGCGAGGCGCAGCTCGCCGGTGACTCGGCCGTCGTCGTCCGCTCCGACGCCCGCGTGCAGGTCGGCGCGCAGTCGCTCGAGGTCGGCGAGGATCGGCGTCGACCCGACCACGAGCTGCGTGCCGGCAGCCGTCAGGGCGACGCCGCGGCCGACGCGTTCGAGCAGTGCGACACCGGTCTCGCGCTCGAGGCGCTTGATCTGCTGCGACACCGCCGAGGGTGTGAATCCCAGAGCGGATGCCGCGCCCGCGACGCTGCCCTCCCGCGCGACGGTCCGCAGCGAGTGCACGGCATCCAGATCAATCATGAAGAAATGCTACTGATTCAGGTGGAGAAAGCATCGCTTGTCGTTGATCGTCCCGAGCGGTGGACTGAGCCTCGTGACTCGACGCGACATGATCCTGGCGGCTACGGTGGCGACGCTCTGGGGATTCAACTTCCTCGTCATCGACTGGGGGATGGCCGGCATCCCGCCCCTGCTCTTCGTGGCCATCCGATTCGCCGCCGTCGCCGTCTTCGCGTTCGTGGTTCCGCGGCCCCGCGCTCGCTGGGGATCGGTGATCGGGGTCGGGCTGTTCATGAGCCTCGGCCAGTTCGCGCTGCTGTACCTGTCTCTCGGGCTCGGACTGCAGCCGGGGCTCGCCGCCCTGCTGATGCAGGCGCAGGCGGTCTTTACCGTCGTCATCGCGGCCGGGGCGCTGCGGGAACGCCCCACACCGGGGCAGATGTTCGGGGTCGCCCTCGGGATCGCCGGGCTCGCCGCCGTCGCTGTCGGGCGCGGGGGAGACGCTCCCGCGCTCGCCGTCGTCCTCGCGCTCGGCGCCGCGCTGTCGTGGGCCGTCGGCAACGTGATCGCCCGTCGCGCGGGCGTCGTCACCGGACGCGGGCCGCTCGGGGCCCTCTCGCTCACCGTGTGGTCTGCCCTCGTCGTGCCGGTGCCCGCGCTCGTGCTGGCGCTGGTGTTCGAGGGACCGGAAGCGATCGGCGCGGGTCTTGCCGGGTTCGGCATCCGCGCCCTCATCTCGACGGTCTACACCGCGGGCCTGTGCACCCTCGTCGGCTACGCGATCTTCAACGGACTGCTGGCACGCAACCGCTCCGCGGCTGTCGTGCCGTGGGTGCTGCTGGCGCCCGTCGTGGCGATGGCGGCGGCCGCGGCGCTGCTCGGACAGATCCCCGCGCCCGCGGAGATCGTCGGCGGAGCGGTGCTCGTGCTCGGCGTGCTCGTGACCAACGTGCGCGTGCCGCGGGTGCGCCGGTCTAGGCTCATTGCGTGACGCCCGAGCACGACGACCAGCCCGCCCGCCGCACCTACAGCTATCTCGGGCCGGCGGGGACCTTCACCGAGGCCGCCCTCGCCCAGGTGCCCGAGGCGCGCGACCAGATCTGGCGGTCGGTGCGCAACGTCGGCGAAGCGCTCGCGGATGTCGTGGACGGACGCTCGGATGCCGCGATGATCGCAATCGAGAACTCCGTCGACGGCGGTGTCTCGACGGCTCAGGATGCGCTGGCCACGATGCCGGGTCTGCGGATCGTCGGGGAGTACCTCGTGCCCGTGAACTTCGTGCTCGTGGCGCGGCCCGGCACGCGCATCGAGGACGTGTCGCTCATCGCCGCGCATCCGGTCGCCTATGCGCAGTGCCTGCAGTGGCTGCTGAAGACGCTGCCGGAGCATGCGCACCTGCCCGCCGCGAGCAACGTCGCCGCAGCGGTCGGCCTCATCGACGGAGTCAGCGACGCCGACGCGGCGATCGCCCCGCCCGGCATCCTCGAGCACCACGACCTCGAGCTGCTGGCATCCGACATCGGCGACAACGAGCACGCGGTCACTCGATTCGTCCTCGTGAGTCGCACCGTCGCGCCGCCGTCGCCGACGGGCGCCGACAAGACCTCGCTCATCGCGGAGCTGCCCGACGACCACCCCGGTGCACTGCTCGAGCTGCTCGAGCAGTTCTCGACCCGAGGCATCAACCTGTCGCTGATCGAGTCGCGGCCGATCGGCGATGCCCTCGGACGATACCGGTTCGTCATCGATGCCGACGGCCACGTCGCCGACGAGCGCATGGCGGATGCCCTCATGGGCGTGCGGCGCTTCAGCCCGAAGGTGCTGTTCCTCGGGTCGTATCCGCGCGCCGACCGCGCCATCGTCCGCTATCCCGAGCGGTACTCCGACGACGTCTTCGTCGAGGCGCGCGACTGGCTGCGTGCCCTGATCTCCGGCGAGCCCGAGGCCTGACCCGCCCGGCTTCCCACGCCCCTCCCGTTCCGTCGAGTCGCCACACAATGCGGATGTCGGGCCCCCCGAATCCGCCGTTTGCGGCGAGTCGACGGTGTGAGGATGCCGAGGAGGCCGGACCCACAGTTCGTGGCGCGTCGACCGGCCGGGGCCGGCCCGGGCGGCGCCGGGACCGGGCGGGGTCAGGCGGCCAGGAGCTCCAGGGTGCGGATGCGGGCGGGAGCGGCATCCGGCTGCTCGCCGTCGTGCGCGGCCGACACCGGCGAGACCATGACCTCGTCGACGCCGTGCTGCGCGGCGAACGCGGCGAGGGCGGCCTGGGCCTCGGGGCCGGTGCCGACGAACCAGCGCGAGCGGAGCGCGTCGAGCAGGGGCGCGGCGAGGTGGTCCGAGGCCTCGGCGGCCGCGGCCTCCTCGACGGTCTCGAGCGCGATGAGCGGTCGGTTCCCACGCAGGCGTGCCATCATGCGGGCCTGCGGGAGCATGAGGGCTTCGGCCTCGGCCTCGCTGTCGGCGACGACGGCATTCGCCGTAAGGAACGTCCGCGGTGCGCCGAGGGTCTCGGACGGCCGGAACTGGTCGCGGTAGAGCCCGAGGGCACGGTCGAGGCCCTCGCCCGAGAAGTGGTTCGCGAAGACGTAGGGCAGGCCGAGGGCGGCGGCGAGCTGCGCCGAGTAGTCGCTTGATCCGAGCAGCCAGACGTCGGGGGTCGTCGTGGCGGCGGGCGTCGCGTGGACGTCGTACGTCCCGCCCGACGTGAACCGTACCGTCGCGCCGTCGCCGGTCACGAGGGCCAGGATGTCGCGGACGTTGTCGGGGAACCGGTCGACGTCGCTCGTCGTGCCCGACTGACGCAGCAGCTGGGTGATGACAGGATCGCTGCCCGGCGCGCGGCCGATCCCGAGGTCGACGCGTCCGGGAGCGATCGCCTCGAGCGCCGCGAACTGCTCGGCGACGACGAGGGGCGAGTGGTTGGGGAGCATGACGCCGCCGGAGCCCACCCGGATGCGGGAGGTGCGTGCTGCCGCGGCGGCGATGAGCACCGGCGGGGTCGTCGAGGCGACGGCCGGCATGTTGTGGTGCTCGGCGAACCAGTAGCGGCGGTAGCCGAGCTCGTCCGCCCGCTGCGCGACGGTCAGCGACGCCGCGATCGCCTGCGCGCTGGTCTGTCCCGTGCGCACGGGCACGAGGTCGAGCACGGACAGGGCGGGGCGGGATGCATCAGTCATATCCCCTCTGTCAACCGTGCGGCCTCCGCCGGCATTCCCGAGCCCGCGTCACCGCGCCCGCTTCACCGCCTCGTACGCCTGCAGCGCCGCCTTGCGGGTCGCGGCGAGGTCGACGATCGGCTCGCGCGCGGCGCTGTCGGGCGCCCATTGCCCGATGTACAGCCCTTTCGGGTCGAACTTCTCGGCCTGCCGCTCGGGGTTGAAGATACGGAAATAGGGCGACGCGTCGGCCCCTGATCCCGCGACCCATTGCCAGTTGAAGGCGTTGCTGGCGCCGTCGGCGTCGACGAGGGTGTCCCAGAACCACTGCTCGCCGAGTCGCCAGTCGATGAGCAGGTTCTTCGTGAGGAAGGATGCCGTGACCATCCGCACCCGGTTGTGCATGTAGCCGGTGTGCCAGAGCTCGCGCATCCCGGCATCCACCATCGGCACGCCGGTCTCGCCCTTCTCCCACGCCGTCAGGTGCGCCGGGTCGAGGGCCGGCCAGGGGAAGGCGTCGAAGCCCTTCCGCCAGTTCTTCGTCGCCAGGTCGGGGAAGTGGTACAGCGTGTGCCAGGCGAACTCGCGCCAGCCGAGCTCGGAGAGGAAACGCGAGGCGGAGGTCGCATGGGCGCCTGTCCCGCCCCCGGTCTCCACCCCGGCGTGCCAGACCGTGTGCGGGCTCAGCTCGCCCCAGCGCAGACGCGGCGAGAGCAGCGAGGTCGCGCCCGCGCTCGGCTCGTCGCGGGCGGCGTCGTACGAGCCGAGGTCGTGGTCGAGGAACTCACGGAGGCGTGCGCGCGCCGCGGCCTCGCCGGGCTGCCAGCGCTCGCGCAGACCGCCCGCCCAGTCGGGCCGGGTGGGCAGCAGCTCCCAATCGTCGAGGTCGTCGCCCGCGGGCGCCGACCGCAGGCCGGGGATCTCGCGGGGCCGGGGGAGCGGCTCGCGCGGGGCGGGCAGGTTGCGTGCCGCGTTCCAGAACGGGGTGAAGACCGAGAACGGGGTGCCGCTGCCGGTCTTGACCGTCCAGGGCTCGAACAGCACGTTGGCGGCGAACGACTCGACCTCGACGCCGTCCGAGCGGAGGCCGTCCTTCAGCTCGGTGTCGATCGCGCGCTCGGGTCCGCCGTAGCGGCGGTTCCAGTAGACGGCGCCTGCTCCGGTGTCGTCGACGAGTGACCGGACGACGGATGCCGCGGCCCCGCGGCGCAGCACGAGATGCGACCCGCGAGCGCGCAGATCATCGGCGAGCGATGCGAGCGAGTGGTGCAGCCACCACCGTGCTGCGCCGCCGAGCGGTCGGATGCCGTCGGACTCCTCGTCGAGCACGTACAGCCCGACGACGGGCTCGCCGCGGTCGATCGCAGCGCGGAGCGCGGGGTGGTCGGCCAGGCGCAGGTCGTCGCGGAACCAGACGATCGAAGGCGAGCTCATCCCGTCATCCTGTCGGGCGACCCGGGCGACGGCGAGCGGTTGACAGGGGCGGACGGGGGCTCAGTCGCCGGGCAGCGTGTGACCGGCGGGCACGGCGACGATGAGGCCCTGCGGGTCGATGCGGGTCTGCACGTGCTTCGCCTCGCCGAACTCGTCGCCGTCGAGCTGCACCGGGTGCGGCTCCTGCGGAGCGAGCGCGACGCCGCGGCCGCGCGAGTAGACGACCGCGTTGTCCTTCGTCCGCAGCGCGAGCACGCGACGACCGGCGCGGAACTTCCGCAGGAAGCTGTTGTCCCACGCGACGCGGCGCCACACGAGCAGCCAGCCCCAGAAGCCCTTCGGCTGCATGATCACGACATCGAGCTGGCCGTCGGTGATCGAGGCCTCGGGGATGAGGGCGATGCCGGCCTGCAGCGACCCGCAGTTCGCGAAGAGCACGCTCTGCACACGAGCCGCGTGCATGCGGTGTCCGTCGAGCTGATAGACGACGCGGAACGGCTTGGCGTTGACGAGCGACCGCGTCGCGCCGTCGACGTATGCGACCCAGCCGACCGACTTCTTCAGCTGCGGGTTGGTGTTGGCGATCATGGCCGCGTCGAGCCCCATGCCGCCCATGACGACGAACGCGTGCTTCTCGACCTCGCCGCTCTCGCGGGTGATCCGCGCCCAGCCGACGTCGATCGCGGTCCGGTCGCCGCTGAAGGCCGCCTCGATCATGGTCTCGGGCTCGGTGAGGGGCAGACCGAGGTTGCGCGCGAGCAGGTTGCCCGTGCCGCTCGGGACGATCGCGAGCGGGATGCCGCTGCCGCTCATCTCTCCCGACACGGCACGGACCGTACCGTCGCCGCCCGCCACGAGCACGACGTTGACGCCGGACTCGAGCGCCTGGCGCGTGACGTCGTCGCCGAGGTCGTCGACCGTCGTCTCGTAGAAGAGCGGCTCCTCCCACCCGGCGGCCTCGGCGGCGCGGAGCACCTGCTCGCGCAGGGCGTCGCCGTCGACCTTGATGGGGTTGTAGACGAGGGCCGCCTTGGGATTGGGCTTCTCCGAGCCGCCCGACATCGGCTCCGTCTCGCCCTCGGGGCCCACGCGGCGTGCCTCGCCGGTCTCTCCGTCGGTCGTGTCGGGCGCGACGTCCTCGGGCTCGCGGATGACGTCGTCGGGAGCCGCCGCCTGTTCGGGGTCGGGGGTCTGTGAGGTGGGATCGTCGGAGCGCTCCCGCGGGGAGGTGTCGTCGGAGTCGGTCGCCATGGCTACACCCTAGGGGTGGCCGCCCGTGGCGGATTGCCCCTTGCGCCGGACGGCCGCGGCGGTACGGGGTGCGCTGATCCGGCTGCGCGGATGCGGGCGACCCTAGACTTGACGCGTGATCGACCTCGCATTGCTCCGTGAACAGCCCGACCTGGTGAAACTCTCGCAGGTGAAGCGCGGGAACTCGTCGGAGAGCGTGGATGACGCCATCGCCGCCGATCGCGAGCGCCGCGAGGCCATCACGACGTTCGAGCGGCTCCGCGCCGAGCAGAACGCCCACGGCAAGAAGGTCGCGCAGGCGCCGAAGGACGAGAAGGCCGCGCTCGTCGCCGAGGCCAAGCAGCTCAGCGAACGGGTCAAGCAGGCCCAGCAGGCCGTCACCGCCGCCGAGGAGGCCGCCGACGCCGCGCTCGCCCGCATCGAGAACATCGTCATCGACGACGTGCCCGCGGGCGGCGAGGCCGACTTCGTCACGCTCCGCACGCACGGCGAGCCGCCGTCGTTCGACTTCGAGCCGCTCGACCACCTCGCCCTCGGCGAGAAGCTCGGTGCGATCGACATGGAACGCGGCACGAAGGTCGCCGGCAGCCGGTTCTACTTCCTCAGCGGTATCGGCGCGCGTCTCGAGATCGCCCTCATGATGCTGGGTCTCGACCGTGCGCTCGCCGCCGGGTTCACGCCGCTGATCCCGCCGACGCTCGTGCGCCCCGAGGTCATGCGGGGCACCGGGTTCCTCGGTGAGCACGCCGCCGAGGTGTACCACCTCGAGGAGGACGACGCCTACCTCGTCGGCACGAGCGAGGTCCCGCTCGCCGGGTACCACATGGACGAGATCCTCGACCTCGAGCGCGGCGCCAAGCGCTACGCCGGATGGTCGACCTGTTACCGGCGCGAGGCCGGCTCGTACGGCAAGGACACGCGCGGCATCATCCGGGTGCACCAGTTCAACAAGCTGGAGATGTTCGTCTACACGACGCCGGCCGACGCGGCGGCCGAGCACCTGCGGCTCGTCGAGATGCAGGAGCGGATGCTGCAGGACCTCGGCCTGGCGTACCGCGTCATCGACGTCGCGGCCGGCGACCTCGGCTCGAGCGCCGCGCGCAAGTACGACATCGAGGCGTGGGTGCCCACGCAGGGGGCGTACCGCGAGCTCACCTCGACCTCGAACTGCACGACGTATCAGGCGCGTCGCCTCGACATCCGTCACCGTCCCGACGGCGGCAAGACCGAGCCGGTGGCGACCCTCAACGGCACGCTCGCGACGACCCGGTGGATCGTCGCGCTCCTTGAGACCCACCAGCGAGAGGACGGCTCGGTCGTGATCCCCGAGGTGCTGCGGCCCTACCTCGGCGGCCTCGAGGTCGCGGAGCCGATCGCATGACCGGCGCCGACGGCGGGATGACGCAGGCCCCCGACGCGCTTCCCGACGAGGGCGGCATCGAGGTCGTCGCGCCGCGCGATGCGGCCGAGATCGTCGAGGACGTCGCCGAGGTCATGCCGGCGGTCGCCGGCGCCTCGCGCCTGATGATCGTGCTCGACATCGACGGCACCGTGCTGCTCGAGGACGAGACGCTCAGTCCCGGCGTGGTGGAGGCGGTGGCCGACGCGCACGCGGCCGGTCACGAGGTGATGCTCGCGACCGGACGCTCGTGGGAGGGAACGCACGGCATCCTCGGCTCGCTCGCGCTGAACCCCGACTACGTCGTGTGCTCGAACGGCGCCGTCATCCTCAAGCGGATCGACGACGACTTCGCCGACGTGCTCGCGTACGAGCGCTTCTTCATCGAGACGTTCGACCCGAGCGAGGTGCTCGGCCTGCTGCGTCAGCACCTGCCGCACGCCCGCTACATGGTCGAGCTGCCCGACGGGCGCCGCCTCTACACCGAGGAACTCCACGACTGGAACCTCCACGACGCCGACAAGGTCGCCTTCGCGGAGCTGTCGCAGCAGGAGGTCTGCCGCGTCGTCGTGGTCTCTCCCGACGAGACCGACTCCGACTTCGTCGAGCTCGTCGACCGCATCGGCCTGAACAAGGTGTCGTACGCGGTGGGCTGGTCGGCCTGGCTCGACATCGCGCCGCAGGGCGTCGACAAGTCCACGGCGCTGGAGCGGGTGCGCACCTGGCTCGACATCGAGCCGGCCGACGTCCTCGTCATGGGGGACGGCCGCAACGACATCGGGATGTTCCGCTGGGCGCGCGAGCGCGGCGGGCGGGCGATCGCGATGGCGCAGGGCGCGACCGAGCTGCTGGCCGAGGCATCCGAGACGACCGTGTCGGTCCAGGAGGGCGGCGTCGCGGCCATCCTCCGCTCGCTCTGACCGGCGTCGCGGGCGGCTAGGATCGAAGCTCAGCGGTTCGCGCCGCTGGGAGGGTTGTCCGAGCGGCCGAAGGATCCAGTCTTGAAAACTGGTGGGCAGCAATGTCCCGTGGGTTCGAATCCCACACCCTCCGCCATAACCGCTTTCGCCTGCCCGGCTTCGCGCTCCGCGGGCTAGAGCAGCCCGCGGGCGGCGAGTTCGGCGCGCAGCGCGGGCACGATGTGCTCGGCGTAGGCGACGGTCAGGTGCGTGCGGTCGTAGCGCGTGGGGATGTCGCCCGCGAAGGCGGGGCACACGAGCTCCCAGCAGGCGAACGGCAGCGAGCTCACCGCGTGATTCCCGGACGCTGCCGCCACCTGCTCGGCTGCCGACTCCATCTGACCCCACGTGCTCGAGACGCCCGCGGCGCAGCCGTACGGCGAGGCGGCGGGAGAGTAGCAGCGTCCGAGATCGGCGCCCTCCGGCGGCGGCGCCAGGTGGACGATGCGACCCGGCATCCCATAGCTGTCGGCTTCGGCCTCCTGAGCGGCGAGCAGCGCATCGGCCGACAGGTCGGCCCCGTCGGGGGTGTGCCCGAGCGTGTAGGCGTTCGACATCACGACGAGGGTCGGCGCGTCGGCGAGGATCATGGCGCGGACATCGGCCTTCCGCTGCGGGCATGCCGCCATCACGCCGGCGCCGTCGTTCTGCACGGCGACGTCGGTGAAACGGCATCCGTAGAGGCCGACCGTCGTCACGCGGATGCCGCCGTCACTGTCATCGGCGAGCTTGCGGAACGCCGGAGCGTAGGCCATCGCGGTCGAATCGCCGACGAGATAGATGTGGACGGGGGCGTCGGAGCTGCCCGTGGAGCAGCCCGTGGCGGTCGGCGAGACATCGGGTGAGAAGCAGTCGCGCGCCGGGTTGCTCGCCGACGACCGGGTCATGACCTCGTCGAGCGAGGGATGCAGCTCGGGCCATTCCGTCGCGGTCGCGGCCGCGGCGAGCTCGGCCTGCAGGGCGGCGATCGGGTCGCCGGGGTCTGCGTCGGCCGCGTCGCTCGCGGCGTCGGCGGCACCCGCGGGCGGGAAGGCGACGAGCGATGCCGTGAGGCCGCCGAACACGTTCTGAACGACGAGCACGACGGCCAGCGCGGCGATGCCGAGCCCGGATGCCGCAAGCAGCGCCGGCGGCCCGAAGCGGGCGCGCCACGCGGCCCAGGGCGCAGATGCGTCGGACGTCGGTTCTGCGGTCGTCGTTGTCGCTGTCGCTGTCCCTGTCCCTGTCCCTGTCCCTGTCGCGTGTGCGAGCGCCGGCGCGGCTATCGGTGCGGGCACATCGTGAAGAGCAAGGTCCGCTGAGTCAGGACGGGGCATACCCGGGTAGTAGCGCGTCCCGGGAGTCCAGCCCGCGGGGCGGGTGCTGAGCGCGCGCGGCGCCGGGGCCGGCGCGGCATCCCGAACCGGCGTCGCAGCGCGCACCGCAGCGGACACCGGCGCGGCGGCGGCATCCTCGCGCGCCGTCTCCGTCGTTTCGCCGCCGACCGGCCGTCCGTACGGCGCGAATCGGAAGGGCCGCTCGACGAGGTGGTACGAGGCGACGGCGAGGACGGCCGTGATCGCGAGCACGAGCACCGTCGTGGCCTCCCGGGCGGGCAGCAGAACGGCGGCGAACACGATGACCGGGAAGTGCCAGAGGTACAGCGAGTACGACACGTCGCCCGCGAAGACGCTCACCGGGTTCGTCAGCGGGAAGAGGTGCCGATGCCGCGGGTCGCCGGGCACGCCGCCCGCGAGCACGAGTGCCGTGGCGACCACGGGCAGGGCGGCCCACGGAGCCGGGAACCCGCCCGCCGCGGGATCGATGACGGCGAACGCCACGACGAGGCTTCCGACACCGACCCACGACGCGAGTCCGCCGATGACGGGCGGGATGCGGCGCAGCAGCGGCACCATCGCGGCGATGAGCGCCCCGATCGCCAGCTCCCACGCGCGGGTGAAGGTGGAGAAGTAGGCCGCGACGGCGGCATCCGCGCTCTGCAGCATCGCCCACGCGAACGAGGTGGCGACGACGGCTGCCGCGAGCGTCGCCGCGGCCGCGGTCGCTGCGGCGCCGCGTCGCCGGGCGGCGGGCAGAAGCGAGACCGCCAGCAGGAGCAGCAGCGGCCACGCGAGGTAGAACTGCTCCTCGACCGCGAGCGACCAGAAGTGCTGGAGCGGTGAGACGGCGTCGTCGGCGTGGAAGTAGTCGGTGCCGACCGCGGTGAATCGCCAGTTGGCGGCGAAGCCCGCCGACCACAGCGCGTCGACGAGCGTCTGCTCGGCGCGGGGACGATTGAAGACGACGAAGGCGCTCGCCGCCGTGGCGAGGAGCACGACGACCGCGAGAGGCAGGATGCGGCGGGCGCGCCGACCGGCGAAGGCGGCGAGGCGGATGCCGCCCGTGAGCTGCACCTCGCGCAGCAGAGCCCCGGTGATGAGGAAGCCGGAGACGACGAAGAACACGTCGACCCCGACGAACCCGCCGCGTGGCCAGCCGACGGCGTGCGCGCCGATGACCGCGAGGACGGCGAGAGCCCGAAGGCCCTGGATGTCGCGTCGCGGCGTCGGGTGGGGGAGCATCGGGCTGTTCACATGGCGTCCGGAAGGGCGCCACCGAGTGTAGTGGGAGCGGTCTCACTGCGGCGATAGCGCATCGAGATCTCAGCGCAACCCCTGTGCACAAGCAGCAGGGAACCCGCTTCGCTGGCGCGATGAGAGCTCTTCCTCGTGCGCCTTTCGCCCGCGTGGCCGGGACGCTGCTCCGCGGATTCTTCGGCGCTCTGCTGGTTCTGCGCCGGCCGCGCCCGATCCACGTCCGCGGGACGATGCTCAGCGGCACGATCCGCTGGGTCGGCCCGGATCGTCGGTCCGGGGTCTCGTGGATAGACGATCCGCCGGTCGCCGGTGAGACGCCCGTGGTCGCTCGCCTGTCGCGATCACTCGGACTCCCGGACGCTCTGCCCGACATCTTCGGGCTCGCGCTCCGCATCCCCGGTGACCCCGAGTCTCCGGGGGACGGCGCGGCCGACATCGAGTTCGCCTCGACCGGGCGGGGCGTGCCGCTGCGCTACGCGCTGCTGCCCCTGCGCCGGCCCGAGCGCGCGCGTTTCGGCATCCTGCTGCCCTACCGCGGGCGCCGGGGCCCGGTGCTGCTCTCGGCGACGACCGTGGACGGCGGCCCGGATGCCGCGGACTGGCGTCTCGTGCTGTCGTTCGCCTCGCCGTTCGGCCCCTGGCGCCCGTTCGCGCTCGTGCGGCTGCGCCGTGCCGCATGGCCGGATGGTCAGCCCCGATTCGACGCCGGACGACGGGTGCTGCCCGGCGCGCGCGTCTACCCCTGGGTGCGTGCGTTGCGCCAGCCGTCGTACGACCGCGTCCAGCGTCGCGGGCTGCAGCCCGCTGACGACGCGCCTTCCACACCGGGGGCGCCGGCGCAAGCGGCGTGCACGGTCGCGGCGGGCGCGATGGACTGAGCCGGTGCAGCCCGACGAGATCGCCCGTGTCGCCCGAGAGTCCTTCGGCATCGAGGAGCTGCGCCCGCAGCAGCTCGACGCCATCGAGGCGGCCGTCGCCGGGCGAGACGTGCTGGTCGTCTGGGCGACGGGGGCCGGGAAGTCGGCCGTCTACCAGGTCGCCGCGGCCCTCCGGCCCGGACTGACCGCGATCGTCTCGCCCCTCATCGCGCTGCAGGAGGATCAGCTCGCGCGCATCGAGGAGGCGCCCGATGCGCCCGACGGCGTCGCCCTGAACTCGAGCCGGGGCGTGCGCGCCCAGCGCGAGGCCTGGGACGCGATCCGTTCGGGAGAGGCCTCGTACGTCCTGCTCGCGCCCGAACAGCTCGCGAAGGACGACGTCGTCGCCGAGCTCGCCGAGGCGGGGGTGTCGCTGCTGGTCGTGGACGAGGCGCATTGCATCGCAGCCTGGGGGCACGACTTCCGCCCCGACTACCTCATGCTGGGCGAGGTCTCCGAGCGTCTGGGGCGTCCGCCGATCCTCGCGATGACCGCGACGGCCACGAGCCCCGTCCGCACCGAGATCATCGAGCGGCTCGGGATGGACGACCCGGCGATCCTCGTGGGCGATGTCGACCGGCCGAACATCGAGCTGAACATCCGCCGTCATGCCGAGAAGTCGGGCAAGCGCGAGGCCGTGATCGACGAGGTGGCGGAGCTGCCGGGGCCCGGGCTGCTGTACACCGCCACCCGGCGGGGCGCCGAGGAGTACGCGGAGGCGCTGCAGGAACGCGGCGTCAACGCCGTCGCGTACCACGCCGGTCTGTCGGCGAAGGAGCGCAACGGGGTGCACGAGGCATTCCACGACGGCGAGGTCGAGGTCGTGGTCGCCACCTCGGCCTTCGGGATGGGGATCGACAAGGCCGATGTGCGCTTCGTCGTGCACGCCGACATCCCCGACTCGATCGACGCCTACTATCAGGAGCTCGGTCGCGCCGGCCGCGACGGCGAGCCCGCGACGGCGACGCTGCACTACCGGCCCGAAGATCTGTCGCTGCGACGTTTCTTCGCGGCGTCGGCCCCGAAGCGCGGCGAGCTCAAGCGACTCGTCGACGCCGTCGCCGGCGCGACGCGGTCGCGTGCCGAGATCGCCGCGGCCGGCGGGCTGTCGGCCCGTCGCGTCACCGCCCTGCTCACCGTGCTCGTGGATGCGGGTGCCGTGCGCACGAGTCGCGCCGGTGTGGCACTGCGGCGGGGGATGACCGTCGAGCATGCGGTCGACGCGGCGCTGGAGAGGTCGGCGGAGCGTGAGCGCATCGACGCCTCCCGCATCGAGATGCTCCGCAGCTACGCCGAGACCCGTCGATGCCGGCGGGCGACGCTGCTCGGGTACTTCGGGCAGGACTACGTCGAGCCGTGCGAGAACTGCGACACGTGCGCGGCATCCGCGAACGACCGCTCGGCTCGCGACGAAGGGCCGGGGAGACAGGGTGACCACACCGACGGGCCCTTCCACGTCGACGACATCGTCCGCCACCACGAGTGGGGTGAGGGGACGGTCATGGCGGTGGAGGACGACCGGGTGACCGTGTTCTTCGAATCGCAGGGGTACAAGGTGCTCGCCACAGACCTGGTGGCTGAGCGCGGCCTGCTCGAACCTGCCTGATCTTCGGCCGCTGCTCGCCCCTGGGAGTGCTTACCAGTCTCGTTCCATTCCGGCCGGTTCGCCGTTCGCGGCTCGTTAGCGTGCAGGTGAGTGAAACGAGCATGTCGGGGCGGTGGCGGCTGAATGGGGGGCGTCGCCGCCTCGCATGTCCGCGGCGCTCACAGAGTTTCCAGACATCCGTCCCTATGATGAGTCGGTCACCCGGGAGTGCCTGCGCGACGCGAAGAGCGTGCACCCGAACGCACTCCTCGCCGGCTCGTCGAGAGGACACCCGTGAGCGCACGTTCCGATGCGAAGGCGTCGCGGCGCCGTCGTCGTCCCGTCGCCCGGCACGGCCAGCTGCGGTCGCCGAACCCGCTGACCCAGATCCTGGCGGTGCTCGGCGTCATGGTCGCCGTCGTCGTCGTGAGCGGTGTCGCCATCGGCGGTTTCTACGTGTGGAACGCCACCCAGGTCGTGGCCGACGCGGGCGTCTCGATCGGCGACGACGACTCGCAGCTCCCCCCGACGATCGGCGAGATCGAGGGCGGCGTGAACATGCTCGTGGTCGGCACCGACTCGTGCGAGGGAGCGAACGCTGAACTATCGGGTGCCTGTCAGGCGAAGGACACCGACGGTGAGCGCAACGATGTGACGATGCTCGTGCACATCAGCGACGAGCCGCGACGCGTGACCGTCATCTCGTTCCCGCGCGACATGATCGTCCCGATCCCCGCCTGCACCGGCGAGGACGGCACCCAGTACTCCGCGATGAGCGCTCAGATGCTCAACGTCTCGTACATGTACGGCGGCCTCGCGTGCTCGGTCAGCACGATCGAAGAGCTGACGGGCATCGACATCCAGTTCGCCGCCGCGACCCGATGGACCGGCGTCATCAACATGTCCGACGCGATCGGCGGCGTCGACGTCTGCGTGTCGGATGACATCAACGACTCCCACACGGGCCTGAGCCTCGCGAAGGGCAATCACACTCTGCAAGGCACCGAGGCTCTGCAATTCCTGCGCACGCGGTACGCGATCGGCGACGGGTCCGACCTCGGGCGGATCTCGAACCAGCAGCAGTTCATGAGCTCGATGGTGCGCAAGCTGCAGTCCGACGGCGTGCTCGGCAATCCGACGGCGCTGCTCAACCTCGCCACCACCGCAGTCGACCAGGTCGCCAGCGGACAGATCAAGCTGAGCTCGTCGCTGTCGAGCCCGCAACGGATGGTGCAGATCGCCCTCGCCATGCGCAGCGTGCCTTACGAGGACATCGTCTTCGTGCAGTACCCCACCGCGTACGTCGACGGCGGGCTGCGCGTCCGGCCCGTCGAGAGCGCCGCGAAGGTGCTGTTCGACGCGCTCGCCGCGAACCAGCCCGTGCAGCTGAGCGGATCGACGAGCGACGGCTACGGCACCGAGGTCGTCGGCGAGGCGGCTCCTCCCGCGCCTGCTCCGACCGACTCCGCAGCGCCCGCCGACCCGGCGGCGACGCCGGATGCGCCCGCGACGGAGGCGCCCGAAGCGGGCGCGCCGGTCGTGCTGCCGGATTCGGTCACGGGCCAGACGGCGGCGCAGGTGACCTGCACCGTCAGTGCGCGCTGAGACGGGGCGCCTTCACGGCCTTCGATTCGGAGCCTGGGGAAGTCCGGGCTATGATTGCCGGGTGCATCCGCGCCGTCTCGCGTCGGATGCCGTGGAGACGTCGCATAGTCAGGCCTAGTGCACCACCCTGCTAAGGTGGAGTCCCCGTAAGGGGACCGAGGGTTCAAATCCCTCCGTCTCCGCCAAGACGAAAGCCCCGGTCCGCCGGGGCTTTTTCGTTTCCGGCTGCGTCTCGATGCGGCGGCCCCAGCCCTGGCGCGCCCTGGGAGGATGGGGATATGACTGCTCGACGTACGCTCCTGGTCGGATCCGGCAAGGTCGCCACTCGCCTCGGCGAGAGCCTCGTCGATGCGGGGCAGGAGGTCGTCGCGATCCGGCGGAGCGCCGGCGGCATCCGGCCCGCGTTCACGCCGATCGTCGCCGATCTGGCAGCGCCCCTCGACACGACGCTGCCCGCGGTCGACGCGATGGTCGTCACGCTTCCGCCGGGGGATGACCCCGGCTTCTACCGCGCCGCGCTTCAGCGGATCGCGCAGGCCCTCCCGAAGCAGCCCGAGCGCACCGTCTTCGTGTCGTCGACGCGGGTCTTCGAGGGGTGGGGTCCGGAGCGGGCTCTCGACGAGGATGACGAGCCTCGGCCCACGAGTATGCGGGGCGAACAGCTCGTCGACGGCGAGCGTGCGGCGCGCGAACTCTTCGACGCGATCATCGTGCGGCCGGCGGGGATCTACGGGCCCGGGCGCGAGCGGCTGATCCGGCAGGTTCTCGCGGGCGAGCCGGTCGACTACGACCGCCGCACCAACCGCATCCACGAGGTCGACCTCGTCCGCGCGATCGCGCAGCTGCTCGACGCGGACGCGCCGCCCGCGCTCCTGCACGGCGTCGACCGGCGACCCGCCGCCCTCGGCGAGGTGGTCGAGTTCATCGCGGATCGCCTCGGGGTCGCCGCACCGCCGCGCGCGGAGGTCATGCCCGACGCCGACCGCGGCAAGGTGCTCGACGGCTCGCGCCTCGCCGCGATGATCGACTTCACGTTCCCGACGTTCGTCGAGGGCTACGGGCGCATGATCGCCGACCGCGCCTGATCGCCGAGCCCAGCGGCGGCGATTCTGCCGTCGGAGCCGATACAGCCGTCGGACCGGTGGTGCTGGTGTCGCCAGTAGCGGGGTCCGAGACCACACCGGCCCCGGCAGTCCGACGAATGTATCGGCTCGAGCGCGGCGCGCTCAGGCGCGGCGTGCTCAGCGGCGAGGGCGCAGCAGGCCGGTGAGCAGCAGGCGCATCGCGGCGACGGGATCGGTGTCGTCGGTCAGCCAGCGGATCTGGATGCCCTCCCAGCCGCTGATCACGAGGTCGGCGAGGGCTCGCGGGTCGTCGTCCGCCTCGAGTCGGCCGCGGGTGCGGTCGTCGGCGATGGCCGCGGCGTAGGTCTCGGTGACCGCTCGGTAGCGCTCGAGCAGCCAGGCGTGCGCCTCGTGCTCGGGGTGCGTCGCCTCGGCCGACACGATCGAGAACATGCGGACGAGCTCGCGCCGCGCGAGGTTGCGCTCGACGATGGCGAGCACGCTCGGGATGAACCCGTCGCGGGCCGCGCGCGCGGGGAAGTCGGTGTCGGCGGCATCCTCCTGCTCGAGGACGGCCGCCAGCAGCGAGACCTTCGTGGGGAAGTGGTGCATCACGGTGGTGAGACTCAGATCGAGCTGCTTGGCGATCTGGCGGAGCGACCCGCCGCGGTAGCCGTGGGTGCCGAACACGACGGTCGCCGACGCCACGATCTCCGCGCGCCGGGCCGCGCTCTTCGCGTACGGCCCGCGGGGGTGAGCGGCATCGGATGGCATGACCCGAGCGTAGAACACCTCAATCCCGTGCATTTGCACGTGTTTCGGTCTAGGCTGATCGCATGGCAACGGATGACACGACCTACCGCTGGGTGAAGGACGGGGCGCTCGGCCCGGGACGGATGCGCTACGGCGCCGACTACAACCCGGAGCAGTGGCCGCGCGAGGTGTGGGACGAGGACGTCCGGCTCATGCGCGAGGCCGGGGTCAACATCGTCTCGCTCGGGATCTTCTCGTGGGCGCTGCTCGAGCCGCGTCCCGGCGAATGGGATTTCGGATGGCTCGACGAGGTCATCGATCTGCTCCACGCCAACGGCATCGACGTCGACCTCGCCACGGCGACCGCGTCGCCGCCGCCGTGGCTCGCGAAGCGGCATCCCGAGATCCTGCCGCAGACGATCGACGGAACGACCCTCTGGCCGGGGTCACGCCAGCACTGGCGGCCGACGTCGCCGGTCTTCCGCGAGTACGCGCTGCGGCTGACCCGCGCCCTGGCCGAGCGCTACGCCGACCACCCCGCCCTCGTCGCCTGGCACATCTCGAACGAGCTCGGCTGCCACAACCTGTACGACTTCTCGGATGACGCCGCCCGGGCCTTCCGGGTGTGGCTAGAGGAGCGCTACACGACCCTCGACGCGCTCAACGAGGCCTGGGGCACGGCGTTCTGGTCGCAGCACTACGAGGAATGGGACGAGATCCTGCCTCCGCGCGCCGCGCCGACGCAGCGCAACCCCGGACAGCAGCTCGACTTCGAGCGCTTCTCGTCGGATGCCGTTCGCGACCACCTCCGTGCCGAGAACGCGGTGCTCGCCGAAGTGACCCCCGGCATCCCGCGCACGACGAACTTCATGGTCGCCCAGAACGTCCGCGACATCGACTACCCCTCGTGGGTCGGCGACGTCGACTTCGTCTCGAACGACCACTACCTGCGCCCGGGCGAGCTCGGGCGCGACGACCTGTCGTTCTGGTCGAACCTCACCGGCAACATCGCCGGCGGCCGGCCGTGGTTCCTCATGGAGCACGCGCCGAGCGCGGTGAACTGGCGCGCCGTGAATCCGCCCAAGCGCCCCGGCGAGCTCGTCCGCGACGCCCTCACCCATGTCGGGCACGGGGCCGACGCGGTCTGCTACTTCCAGTGGCGGCAGTCCCGTGCCGGGGGCGAGCGCTACCACTCCGGCATGGTTCCGCACGCCGGCGCCGACAGTCGGGTGTTCCGTGATGTCGTCGACCTCGGTTCGCAGCTGCGCGACCTCGCACCCGTGACCGGCAGTCGGCGCGAGCGGGCTCGTGTGGCGCTGGTGTTCGATTACGAGTCGTGGTGGGTCAGCGGCCGCGACTCGCACCCCGCCGAGTCGCCCGCCTATGACGACGAGACACTGCTGTGGTACCGGGCGCTCCTCGACCTCGGCGTCCGCGTCGACGTCGTGCCCGTCGCCGCCGACCTCGCCGACTACGAGGTGGTCGTCGCGCCGATGCTCCACGTCGTCCCGGCGGCGCTGCGCGAGCGCCTGACCGCTTTCGTTGCCGGCGGTGGTCACCTCGTGACGACCTACTTCTCGGGCGTGGTCGACGAGAACGACCGGGTGTGGCTCGGCGGTTACCCGGGCGCGCTGCGCGACCTGCTCGGCATCACGATCGAGGAGTTCGTGCCGATGCTGCCGGGGGAGACGGCATCCCTCGCATCCGGCACGGTCGTCCGCGACTGGAGCGAGCGCATCGCTCGCGTCGAACCGGATGTCGAGGTGCTCGACTTTTACGCGGGCGGCGATCTCGACGGCGCCCCGGCCATCACTCGGCGCCGCAGCGCCCACGAAAGCGGCGGCAGCGCGACGTACGTGTCGGCTGCGATCGGTCGGCCCGGTGCGGCGGACGTCATGCGGCGCCTGGCCGGCGACATCCCGGCGCTCGCGGCAGACGCCCTCGCGGCCGACGGCGACGTCGACGTGATCGTCCGTCGCCACGAGGCCGGACGTTACGTGTTCCTCGCGAACCGCACCGACGACGAGGTGGTCGTGGCCGCAGCGGGTGACCTGCTCGCGGGCGCCGCCGAGCGCGGTTCCGCGGATGCCGTGACGATCGCTCCCCGCGGGGTCGCCGTGCTCGCGCAGGAGGGCTGACCCGCGCGACAATGACCGCATGACCGACACGGACGGCACGCTGGCGTGGCTTCTGGACACCGACCCGTCGCTGCGCTGGCAGGTGGAGCGCGACCTCGCCGGCGCTCCGCCGTCGGTGTGGCAGGCCACGCGCGCCCGCGTCGCGACCGAGGGCAACGGGGCGCGCCTCCTGCGGGAGCAGGGCGACGACGGCCAGTGGGAGGGCGGAGCCTACTTCCCCGCGGGGTTCTTCGACAGCCCGGAGGCCCGCGCGCCGGGTCAGCCCTGGACGGCGACCACCTGGACCCTGAAGGATCTGCGCGAGTGGGGTCTGGATGCCGCCGTCCTCGGCGACACCGCGGAACGGCTCCGGCGCAACAGCCGGTGGGAGTACGACGACCTGCCGTACTGGGACGGCGAGATCGACGTGTGCATCAACTCGTACACGCTCGCGACGGGCGCCTGGCTCGGCGTCGACGTGAGCGGACTGGCGCGGTGGTTCCGCGATCATCAGCTGACCGACGGCGGGTGGAACTGCGAGGCGGAGGAGGGCCGGTCGACCCGCGGGTCGTTCCACTCGACGCTCAACGCCCTGCGCGGCATGCTCGCGTGGGAGCAGATCACCGGCGACACGGCCCTCCGTGAGAGCCGCCACCGCGGTGAGGAGTACCTGCTGTCGCGGCGGCTGGCCTTCCGCGCCTCGACCGGCGAGCCCGTGGGCGACTTCGTGACGGAGTTCGTCTATCCCGACCGCCACCGCTACAGCGTCCTCGCAGCCCTCGACCACTTCCGCGCCGCCGCGCTCCTCGAGGGCGTCGCGCCCGACCCACGGCTGGCGCAGGCCGTCGACATGGTTCGGAATGCTCGCTCCGCCGACGGCACATGGCATCAGGGGACGCCGCTGGCGGGACGCGTCTGGTTCGACATCGATGTCGCCCGGGGTGAGCCGTCGCCCTGGCTGACGATGATCGCCCTGCGCGTGCTGCGGTGGTGGGATGCCGCCGTTCCGGCCTGACGCGGTCCTGTCAACGGCCTGTCGTCCGTCACGGATCGTCGCCGACGATGGCGGCAGACGAAAGGACTCGCCATGACGACAGACTCGCCCGCTTCCGACGCCCCGCTTCGCGTCGTCGCCCTCAACTGCACCCTGAAGCCCGCACCCGCTGAGTCGAGCACGCAGCTCATGCTGCAACAGGTGCTCGACGCCCTCGCCGAGCATGGTGCCGCGGGTACGCAGGTGCGTATCGCCGACCTGAACATCGCGCCCGGCGTCGAGACCGACATGGGGGAGGGCGACGAGTGGCCCTCCGTTCGTGAGCAGATCCTCGCCGCAGACATCCTGGTCGTCGGGACGCCCATCTGGATGGGGCACGCCTCGAGTCTCGCGCAGCGCGTCCTCGAGCGCCTGGACGCCGAACTCTCCGAGACGGACGATGCCGGTCGGCCGATCCTCTTCGACCGCGTCGCCGTGGTGGCCGTGGTCGGCAACGAGGACGGCGCGCACAAGGCCACCGCAGACCTGTTCCAGGGGCTGAACGATGTCGGGTTCACGATTCCCGCCCAGGGCGGTACGTACTGGAACGGCGAGGCGATGCAGACGGTCGATTTCAAGGATCTCGAGAAGACCCCCGACCCGGTCGCCTCGACGACGGCGACACTCGCCCGCAACGCGGCGCACCTCGCCCGCGTGCTGCGCGCGGCCCGCTACCCCGCGGAGTGAGCGCCGGTCATCCCCAGCCGCCGAGGTAGGCGGCGAGGTCCGGCTCGTCGGTGACGACGCGGATCGCCGCTGTCGTCACCGACGCCGTCGGGAAGAGATCGTCGCGGTGCCAGCGCTCGCTCCGGGTGCGGGCGCGCGTCGACGTCATCCGCACCAGTGGCTCGCCGTCGGGGGAGCGCAGCGTCACCTCGCCGAGCGCCTCGTCGCTCATCCGCGCCAGCGACGCGGCGAGGACGTCGGCGTCGGCGTCGACGCGAACCGGGCGCAGCAGCTCGACGACGACCCGGACCCGGTCGAAGGCGGCATCCGGCTCGGAGTCCTCGGCGAGGACTGCGGCGCGGTTCGAGGCGGGGCCGAGCGCCGCGAGGGTGCTGTCGAGGGCGAGGAACCGCTGCCCGGCGCTCGCGTGCGGCGGCGCGATGATCGCGATGTCGGGGTGGGTGGGCCGCAGGCCCCGGCCCGCGGATCCGGCGACGGGGATGAGGTCGCTCAGCCGGATGGTCTCGGCATTGCGGCGTGCGACAGCGCCTTCGTCGCGTCCGGCGGCATCCGGGCCGTCGTGCCAGGCGACGGCCGCGGGCACGTGGGCGAGCAGCGCGCCGCGCAGCCACGCGCGATAGGTCCACTCCCAGTCCTCCCCGCCGTACGACGTGAACGACTCGTCGAATCCGCCCGTCGCATCGAACAGCATCCGCGAGCACGCGATGACGGCCCCGATGACGTACCGGTAGCTGCGGTCGTCGGCGTGGAGGAGGTTCGCGGTCCGGCGATACTCCGCCGCGAGCCAGTCCGGCTCGGGCAGAGCCCTGGGCGCCGCCTCCTCGGCGAGCCGAGTGGCGTCGACGCCGCGCAGGTCGGCGTGCCGGCGGCGCCCGACCGTGACGCAGTCCGGCGCGAGTGCGGGCAGCCGGGTCAGCTCACGGATGAAGGCGGGTTCGGGTGCCGTATCGGCGTCGAGGAACACGAGCACGTCGCCGCGTGCCGCAGCCGCTCCGAGATTGCGGACGGCCGCGAGCCGGAACCCCCGGTCCTCGTGGTGGACGAGCTCGACCCCGTCCGGAACGGAGGGCGGCTCGGGCGAGCCGTCGTCGGCGACGATGATCTGCAGCAGCTCGGCCGGGTGATCCTGCGACCGCAGCGCGGCGAGCGTCCGCGCGAGCTGTTCGGGCTGGCGGTAGTGGGCGACGATGACCGACACGTGCGGCGGTTGTTCGGGCCACCGCCCGTCGAGGAGATCCCACCGGTTCGCCGGGAGCGGCATGCCGGCGGGGCTGTCTGCCGTCATCGCGGCATCCCGCGCCACCACGCGAGGTACGACCCGGCCGCGTCGGCGAGATCCGGATGCAGCGGGTGCCCCGGCACGAGGCGCGTCGAGGCCGGATCTTCCCAGGCGGCGGCGAGCATGCCGGTCAGCTCCGCCGGGTCGAACAGGGTCGCGGTGCCGGGTCGCAGACGGTCCATCTCGTCGCTGTAGCGCGAGCGGACGACCAGCGGGCGGCGGCCCGCCTCGATCCAGTCGAGCATCGACCGCGACGCCGACACGTGCTCGTGGGCGGCGACCGGGATGCCGGGTTCGCGCAGCCGCCGGGCGAAATCCTCGTCGCCGAGGAACCCGGTGATCTCGAAGCGACCGCCGAGATCGGCCGCCAGGCGTTCGAGTGCGGCGACATCGCCGTCATGGCCCGGCGACGCGGCGCCCAGCGCGCGGACGACCGCTTCGCCGACCGGCCGTCCCGACGCCCGCAGGGCGTCCACGGCGGCGGTCGCGGCGCGCACGGCGGGCTCGTGCCCCTTTCCGGGGTAGACGAAGCCGGCGATGAGCACGACGAGATCTGCCGAGGTGGTGGGTTCGCCGGTCTCGGGGGCGGCGGCGACGCGGGTTCCCAGCGGGATCACCCGGGGGCGCAGGTCGTCGCCCAGGTGCTCGGACACCAGCAGCCGTTCGTGATCGCTGTTGACGGCCACGGCGTCGGCCGCGGCGAAGAAGCGGCGATACGCGGCGACCCGGCGGTCGTACTTCGTGCCGTCGGAGGGCTGCGGCAGGTCGTGCAGCGTGAGCGTCAGCCGGCAGGCGCCGGCGAGCGTCTCGACCGCGTCTGCGGCGGCTTCGAGGCTCGTTCCGAGCAGGCGGTCCGTCGCGTGCAGGTGCACGCGCTCGCCGGGGGCGATCGCCGCCAGCGCGGCACCGAGGTCGGTCACCTCGACGGTGCGGAGGGCCGGGTCGAGCCGGTGGGCGGCCCGGGCGATGTCGGCACCGTAGTCGGTCACGCCGTGTCCGGCGGGGCCCCAGACCAGGCACAGGGGAGGGGGGTCGGCGGGCATCCGGTCATCGTTACCGGTCGCCTGTGGTTCGCGCAAGTGCGAGGCGCCGGCGTGTCCGCTCGGCTAGCGTCCGACTCGGGTCGCCCCTTCTCGGCGGCTCCAGCAAGGAGATTCGTGACCATCGTGACCGCGAGCGTGCCCCGGGACGAGATGTCCGGTGCACCCGACGTGCGCGTCGTGGCAGTGCCTGCGGGGCATCCGTACGTGCGGCGTGTGACGGATGCCGCGGGCATCGAGGTTCTGCCCGACCCGCCCGTGCCGGGCGCGGCCGAGGGCGTCTGGTGGCCTCCCGTGGCGCTCGACCCCGACTGGATCCGCCGCAACGCCGACGACGCCGACATCCTGCACGTCCACTTCGGCACCGAGTCTTTCCCCGCCGGTCACCTGACGGCGTGCGTCGAGGCAGCACACGCGGCGGGATGGGCCGTCGTGTTCACCGTGCACGACCTGACGCATCCGCAGCTGACCGACCAGAGCCCCTATGCCGCGCAGCTCGACGAGCTCGTACCGCGGGCCGACGCTCTCGTGACTCTGACCCCGGGAGCAGCCGCCGAGGTACGCGAGCGCTGGGGACGGGATGCGGCCGTGCTGCCGCACCCCGCGATCCTGCACGAGGGCGAGAGCCCGTCCATCGTGGCGGTGAGCGAGGACCTCCGGATCGGGATGCACCTGAAGGACCTGCGCCCCGGCACCGACGGGCCCACGAGCGCGCGGACGCTCATCGCCGCGGTCGAGCGGCTCCGAGACGAAGGCCATCACGCCGTCGCCGAGATCCGGATGCACCGGTCGGTCCGCGATCAGGGCGCCCGCGACGAGGTCCGTGCGGCCGTGGCCGGACACCCGTATGCGGTCCTCGTCGAGCAGGGCCGGTTGCCCGACGCCGCGTTGAACACCGCGCTCGGCGGGCTCGACGTGTGCGTGCTGCCCTACCGGTTCGGCAGCCACTCGGGGTGGCTCGAGCTGTGCTGGGACCTGGGGGTGCCCGTCGCCGTCCCCGACGTCGGCCACTTCGCCGATCAGCACGACGACGCCTCGACAGCGAGCTTCCGCCCGGGCGACATCGAGACGCTCACAGCGGCACTGCGCTCACTGCTGTCGTGCGACGACGCGGCACGGCCCGGGTCGATCGCGCGAGCCGAGCTGATGGAGCGGCGCCGCGCCCGTCGCCGGGAGCAGGATGCCTCGACGGCGGAGGCGCACGCCGCGCTGTACCGCCGGCTCCGCAGCGAGCGTGTCTCGTGACGGGGCGTTCGCTGCGCATCGCGGTGATCGCGCCGCTTCGGTTCCCGATCCGCAGGCCTCACGCCGGCGGGCTCGAAGCCGCCGTGTGGTCGGAGATCGAGGCTCTGCGCGCGCGAGGCCACGAGGTGACCGTCGTCGCGGTGACCGGGTCGGACCACGTCGAGCCCGGCAGCGTCTGGGAGATGCCCGAACTGGGCTGGGATGCCGACGCGGTGCGTACCGACAAGACGTACCCGCCCGCGTACGAGACGCTCAGCGTGCCGATGCTCCGGCGCGCGCTCGAGACCATCGGCGCGCGGGCCGCCGACTTCGACGTGATCTCGAACCATTGCCTGCACGCCCTCCCGCTGCAGCTCGCGCCGCAGCTGGGCGTGCCGATGGTCACGACCCTGCACACGCCGGTGGACGACGACTTCGTGCGCGCGCACCGCGCCGCCGCGGGCCGCGGCAGCGCGTTCCTCTCGGTCAGCGAGCACACCCGCCGGGAATGGCAGCACGCGGGGGTCGCCTCGACCCTGCTGGCCAACGGCGTGGACCCGCGCGTCTGGACCGGCGGCCCGGGCGGCGACGACCTCGTCTGGTTCGGCCGCATCGTCCCCGAGAAGGCCCCGCACCTGGCGGTAGCCGTCGCGCGGGCGCTGGGGCGACGCCTCACGATCGCGGGTCGCGTCGGCGATCGCGCGTACGCCGACGAGGTGCTCGGCCCGCTGCTCGGTGACGGCGTGACCGTCGTCGGTGAGCTCACGCCTCTCGAGCTCGCCGACCTCGTCGGCCGATCGGCGGTCGCGCTGGCCACTCCGGCGTGGGCGGAGCCGTTCGGACTCGTCGGGCCCGAGGCCCTCATGTGCGGGACCTCCGTGGTCGGCTTCGCCGTGGGCGGGGTGCCCGAGATCGCCGCGGCCAGCATCGGGATGCGGCTCGTGACCGCGGGGGACGTCGTCGCGATGGCGGATGCGGTCGAGGAGATGTGGGAGCAGGCTCACGATCCGCGCTTCCGCCGCGCGGTCCGCGCCCGCGCGGTCGAACGCTTCTCGCTCGATGCGCGCACGACGGCTCTCGAGGAGATCTTCGCGTCGCTGAGCTCGGAGGCCGCCCCCGCCGAGCTGCCGGCATGACCGGGCGCATCGGCTGGTACGTGCATCACCACGGCCAGGGGCACCTGACCCGGATGCGGGCGATCGCCCCCCACCTCGATGCCGACGTCGTCTGCTTCAGCTCGCTGCCCGTTCCCGCCGATCTGCCCGCGAACGTCTCCTGGGTCGAGCTCGCGCGCGACGATGAGCCCGCGCCCGCCATCCCCGCCGACGACCCGACGGCCGGCGGGATGCTGCACTGGGCCCCGCTGCGCCACGCCGGCCACCGCTCCCGGCTCGCGGTCATCGCGGCGGCGGTCGCGGCCGGCGACATCGAGGCGTTCGTCGTCGACGTCTCGGCCGAGGTCACGCTCTTCCTCCGGCTCCTCGGTGTGCCCGTGGTGATCATCACGCAGCCCGGTGACCGCATCGACGAGCCCCACCGGCTGGCCTTCCTGGCCGCGCGGCGGATCATCGCGCCGTGGCCGGAGGAGGCCTACGCGCCGGAGCACCTGACCGCCCTCGGCGATCGCGTCGCATTCGTCGGCGGGATCTCGCGGTTCGCCGGTCGTGACCGGCCCGCGCAGCCGCGCGGTGACGAGGTCGTCCTCCTCGGCGGTGGCGGCGGGGCCGACGTCTCCGCCGCCGACATCGCCGCCGCCGAGCGCGCGTCGAGACGCCCCTGGCGCGTGCTCGGCGCCGGTTCCGGAGCGTGGACCGCCGATCCCTGGGACGCGGTCACGACGGCATCCGTCGTCGTGTCGTGGTGCGGCCAGAACGCCGTCGCCGATCTCGCCGCCGCCGGTGCCCCGGCCGTCGTCATCCCGCAAGAGCGTCCCTTCGCCGAGCAGCGTGCGACGGCGTCGGCACTGGGGCGATCCGGGCTCGCCGTCGCCCTGACAGCCTGGCCGGAGCCCGAGCGCTGGCCTGAGCTGCTCGCATGCGCATCGGCGCGCGGCGGTGACGGGTGGGAGGCATGGCGCACCGATGGCGCCGCCCAGCGGGCAGCGGCCGTCATCCGTGCCGAGGCGGTCCCGGGAGGACGAGCATGAGCGACATCGCGATCGTGACGCTGTGCTCGGCGCCACGCCTGGCCCACCTGCGCAACCAGCTGCGCGCGACGGCCGGCACCCCGCGGGTGGTCGTCTGGATCGGCGACGACGACGCTCCCGCGCTCGACGCCGAGTCCGTCGTGCATGTTCCGCCGGGGCCCGCCGGTCTGCGGCTCGCAGCGGCCCGAAACGCGGGCGCGCGTGCGGCGGAGGCGCTGGGGGCACGCTTGCTCGTCTTCCTCGACGCCGACTGCATCCCGGGTCGCGATCTCGTCGAACGGTACCGCGACGCGGCGGCGCAGCACCCCGATGCGGTCCTGTGCGGACCGGTGACGTACCTCCCCGCGGGGGCCGCGCTCGATGCGGCATCCCTCCGCGCGGCCACCGCGCCCCACGCGGCGCGCCCGGCCCCGCCCCCGGGTGTCCTGCAGCGCGCCGCGGCGGAGGAGTATCCGCTGTTCTGGTCGCTGTCGTTCGCGACCACGCCGGCCGTGTGGCGGGCCATCGGCGGCTTCGACGAGCAGTACGAGGGATACGGGGGCGAAGACACCGACTTCGCGTTCTCACTTCGCCGGGCGTCGGTCCCGATGATCTGGGTGGGCGGCGCCGATGCCTATCACCAGCATCACGAGACCTCGTCACCGCCCTGGCAGCACCTCGACGACATCTTGCGCAACGGCCGCCGATTCGCGCGGAAGTGGGGCGAGTGGCCCATGACGGGGTGGCTCGAGGCCTTCGAGCGAGCCGGGGCCGTCGTCAGAGAGGACGACGGCTGGCGTCGAGCCTCGGCCTGACCGCACCGGCGAGGAGCTCGGTTGCGGCGGCGAGCAGGTCGCGGGCGACGGGATCGGGGGCGAAGTCCGCCACCTGTGCGCGGGCGTGCTCGGCGAGCGTCCGAGCCCACGCCGGATGCCGCACCGCGACGGTGATGGCTGCGGCGAGACGTTCCGGGTCGGCGGGCGGTACGGACTGGCAGTCCTGCCCGTCGGTGCAGAACTCGTCGAATCCGCTCCCGGAGGTGACCACCAGGGGAGTGCCGATCGTCTTGACCTCGAGGGCGACGTTGCCGAACCCCTCCCAGCGCGAGGGGCAGATGACGACGTCCGCGCGGGCGATGGCTCCGTAGATCTCGTCGCCCGGCACGTGCCCGAGCCAGATCACCCGGTCGCGCGCCGACGGAGGCAGCATCTCGAGGAGCGCGGAACGCGTCGGCTCGTAGCGGGCGTCGCCGCCAGCGCCGGCGAGCACGAGCCACGCACGCGGGACATCCTGGTGAACCCGTCCGAAGGCCGCGAACGCGTCCTCGACTCCCTTGCGGCGCTCGGACCGGCCGAGGAAGAGGACGATCGGTGCGTCGTCCTGGGGCCAGCCCGTCGGCACCTCGGGCCGCGCTGCCGCCGCGGCGACGGCATCGACGTCGATGCAGTTGCGCACGATGCGGGCCGGGGGCAGCCCGGGGTAGAGGTCGCTCGTGCGGTCGAGCATCGCGCGGGAGATGGCGATGAGGCCGGTCGACCGGTACAGCTGACGTCGCTCGGCGGCAGCCTGCCGTGCGCGCACGATCCGCTGCCCGATGGGCAGGTCGGCCGCCGCGAACCCGGAGACCTGGTCGGCGAGCCGGATGCCGGTCGCGAGGTTGGTCAGCAGCGGCGCCGTACGGGGAAGCGCCGCGGCCAGCCCGCCCCATTCGGGGGCGAAGACGACGTCATGACGGTGGGTACGGTATGCGCGTCGGATGCCGCCGTCGACCAGCCGGACGCCGGGGCCCGGGTCGTCGGACACGAGCTCCGCGCCCGTCTCGATCGCGAGGTCGACGGCGACCCCCTGGCGGGCGAGGGCCGGAAGGAGAGCGGCGTAGTGGCGGCCGATCCCGCCGGTGTACCCGGTGACTCCGGCGTACTCGGACGTCCCCACGAGCCAGCGGGTCTCGGCCTGCGACGTGAGCGCCCTGGTCATGACGCCTCGACAGGAAGGGTGCCGAGCGAGAGGCCGGTGATCGCGGCGGCCTCGGTGAGCATGGCCCGCACGCGCCGCGGATCCGTGCTGACCGGGTGCGACGACGCGAAGTCGAAACGCAGGGGGATCGAGCGCTCGAGCCACAGCGTGCTCCGCCCCTGTCCGTCGCCGTGCCTCCAGCTCACCGTGAACCCCTCACCTGCGCCGAGCTTCGCCGCGATCACGAGCTGAAGGTGCGCGAGCACGTCGTCGGGCATGGGGATGGCGATCAGGTCCGATCCGTATCGCAGCAGTCCCATCGCGGCCCTCGCCTCCCTCGTGCCACGACAGGGTGCATCACCCGTCCGCCGTTGTGAGTGGCCCTTGACGAGCTGGTGGAGCGCGAGCTAACGGCGGGGGTCAACCGTGCTTCGGTCGCAGGCGGCGTCGCAGGCCCCCGGCCAGGCGGCGCGCGGCGGCCGACAAGCGGCGCTGCCCGATGAGGATGCGCCGCCGGCGCCGCGCCGTCCGCAGGACGCTCGCCCAGCGGTGCCGGATACGGGCGTCGCTGTAGGCGGATGCCGTCGCGCGTGCGTTCCGCCGCATCGCGGCTCGCCGGGCGGGGTCGGCTTCTGCCGCGGCACGCACGGCACGGGCGAGCGCCTCGACGTCGCCGTCGGGGACGAGCCAGCCGTTCTCGCCGTCGCGGATGAGCTCGGCCGGTCCGTAGGCGATGTCGTACGCGATGGGGAGGCAGCCCGCGGCCATCGCTTCGAGCAGGACGAGCCCGAACGCCTCGGATCTGCTCGTGAGCAGAAGGACGCTCGCGGCGGCCATCGCCGTGGTCGGGTCGTCGGTGTGGCCGTGGAACCGGATCGCGTCGTCGTCCACGGCCAGGGCGGCGAGCTCGTCGGCACGAGATCCCGTGCCGTAGACGTCGAGCCGGACCTCGGGGCCGTCGCTGTCGCCGTCGTGGCCGTGGACGAGGCGCATCGCGGCGACGGCATCCTCCACGCGCTTGATGGGCTCCAGGCGCGCGATGACGACGGCTCCGGTGCGGTCGGACTCCGGCGGCAGAGCGGATGCGTCGACGGCGGAGACCGGGTGGGCGATGCTCGCGAGGAACGGGCGGGGGCCCACGATGTCACGGACGTCGGCGGCCTGGGCCTCGGTCGCGAAGGCGACGGCGTCGAAGTCGGCGAGCCGGGAGAACACCGCCTGGCGCGACGCCCGGACCGAGCCGGGCGTCGGGCCGCGGTGCGAGCCGTGCACGACGTGGACGGTGGTCACACGACGACGGCGGTAGCCCGCGGCGAAGGGGGCGACGGTCTTGCTGTCGACGATCAGGAACGCCTCGTCGTCTCCCACGAGGTGGTCGAGCCAGTCGGCGTAGAAGTCGTAGCGCCGGCGCCAGGCCCGGATCGGCCGGCCGTCGGCGTCGCGCGCGAGGAGGATGCGGCCGCGGGTTCCCACGCGCCGCTCCGAGAGCGCGATCGTGCCGTCGAGCCGGAGGTGGTCGACGTCGACCGGCTTGCCGTTCGCGCCCAGCCGCAGCCGGCGGAGGAGCACGCCGCCGGCTCCGTCGGAGATGACGCCGTCGTCCTCGGGGTCGAGCGGAGCCGGAGCGTCGGGCAGCCCCGAGCGGGCGGGGACCTCGTTCGAGCGCGGCCAGTCGTAGAGGTTGCGGATGGTCACCGAGGTGCCGGCACCGACTCCGGGGATCGGCGGCAGCGGGAGAGCGCGGTCGTCGAGGGTGAGGACGTCGACCGGTGTCCCCGCGTCGGCGAAGAGGCGGCTGCGGTCGAGCAGGGCGGTCGTCATGCCGCCGTAGGGGACGGCGATGCCCCAGGTCAGTGCGAGGTGTCGCCCGGGAGGGAGGTCAGAACCGGCCACGTCGTCGTCACCGCGGGCCGGGGCGCACGGATACGTCGGGGACGAGGGCGTCGCGCGGAAGGTCGAGCGCCGCGAGCGCGGTCGTCGCGACCGACTCCGGGTCGATGAAGGCCGCGGGGTCGTAGTCGCGCCCCTCCTGGCGGTGGACCTCCGCCTGCATCGGTGTGGCCGTCCGGCCCGGGTAGACCGTCGTCACGCGGACGCCGTTGGCGGATTCCTCGCCGCGGAGGGCGTCGGCGAGGGCCTTGAGCCCGTGCTTCGACGCGGCGTACGCGCTCCAGGAGGGGTGCGCGGTGAGGCCGGCGCCGGAGTTGACGAAGAGGATCTGACCGCGCGCGGTCCGCACCGCGGGCAGCGCGAGACGGGTGAGCTCCGCGGCGGCGATCAGGTTGACGGTCAGCTGATCGGTCCACGCGGCGACGGACAGGTCGGATACCGGGCCCAGCTCGACGACGCCCGCCCCGTGGATGACGGTGTCGATCGCCTCCGGCAGGCGATCCGCGAGCGCGCCGGCGAGCTCCGCGGGCTCGCGCAGGTCTGCAGCGACGCCGACGGCATTCGGGAAGAGGTCCGCGAGCTCGGCGGCACGGGCGTCGCTGCGGCCCAGCAGCACGAGCCGGTCACCGCGGTCGGCGAGCCGGCGCGCGATCGCGAGTCCGATGCCCGAGCCCGCGCCCGTGATGAGATGCGTCTGCGTCATGCTCCCATCGTCGCATCCGCGACCGTGCCCGTTGCGTCCGTTTGCACCCCGCAGCCGAACGTGCGACGATCTTCTCGGACATGTGACTGGTCATGCAGGCAGGATCCGAACGTACGTGCATCGCACGGCGGTCGGGTCCTTTTTTTATTGCCTCCGGCCGGGTCCGGAGCGGAGCCGCTCCGGCGGCACGGTCCGGGATTCCACAGGAGGAAAACGAAGATGACCACCACGAAGGACGCCGCCGGCGCGATCCTCGAGCACGTCGGCGGACCCGAGAACATCGCCGCCCTGCAGCACTGCTCGACGCGACTCCGCTTCAATCTCGTCGACGACGCCCGCGCCGACGAGGCGGCTCTCAAGGCGGTGCCCGGCGTCATCGGCGTCGTGCGCGGTCCGCAGACCCAGATCATCGTCGGGTCGAAGGTGGGCGATTACTTCGCCGAGATCGAGAAGCTGCGCGGCGGACGTGCGGCGGCTCGCGCCGCGGGCACGCCCCGGCAGAAGCTCACCTGGAAGCGCGCGGGCTCGGCGATCATGGACTTCGTCGTGGCGGTGTTCACCCCGATCATCCCGGCGATCGCCGGCGCGGGCATCTTCAAGTCGTTCCTGATCCTCGCTTCGGCGCTCGGGTGGATGCAGACCACCGATCCCAGCTACCAGGTGCTCTCCGCGATCCCCGATGCGGTGTTCTTCTTCCTGCCGCTGCTGGTGACCTACACCGCCGCGAAGAAACTCGGCGTCAACATCCCGCTGGCCCTCGGCATCGTCGGGCTCCTGGTGTTCCCGACGTTCTCGGGCCTGTTGACTCAGGAGGGCGGTGTCGCGCTGTTCGGGCTGCCGATCCCGGCGATCGCCTACAACGCGCAGGTGTTCCCGCCGATCCTCACGGTGCTGCTGCTGTGGCCCGTCGAGAAGCTCGCGACGAAGATCACCCCCGGGCCCATCCGCACGTTCTTCGTGCCGTTGCTGTGCTTCATCGTGGTCTCGCCGATCATGATCTTCGCTCTCGGGCCCCTCGGATACGGGCTCGGGTCGCTGCTGACCGGCGGGATGCTGTGGCTGTACGGCACGCTCGGCTGGGTCGCGATCGCGCTGCTGGCCGCCGTGCTCCCCTTCATCATCTCGGTGGGCATGCACAAGGCGTTCATCCCGCCCACGATCGCCACCGTCGCACAGCAGGGGCGTGACCCCTTCTACCTCGTGGCCTCGCTCGCCCACAACATCGCCGAGTCGGGCTCGAGCCTGGCCGTGGCCATCCGCACCCGCAACAAGACGCTGCGTGGCACGGCGATCTCGGCGGGCATCTCCGCGTTCTTCGGCATCACCGAGCCCGCGCTCTACGGTGTGACGCTCCAGAACCGCCGCGCGCTGTTCGCGGTGATCGCCGGCTCACTGACCGGCGGCGTCTACCTCGGCATCGCCGCCGTCGGCGCCTTCGCCCTCGTCAGCCCGGGGGCTGCGAGCATCTCGATGTTCATCGACGTGCTCAACCCGTGGAACCTCATCCATGCCGTCATCGGGGCGCTCGTCGCCTTCGCGACCGCTTTCGTCGTCTCGCTCGTCATCTGGAAGGACTCCGACTCGGGCACGATCCGCGCGCTCGACGCCCAGGCCGGCACGGCGGGCGACATCGCGGCCGAGCCCGTCGCCGACGGCCGGCTCGTCGCTCCCGTCGCCGGCGAGGTCGTCCCCCTCGACCGCGTCGACGATCCGGTGTTCGGCGGCGGCATCCTCGGCGACGGCGTCGCGATCCGCCCCAGCACCGGCGCCGTGTACGCACCGCTGTCGGGCGTCGTGTCGAGCCTGCTGCCGTCGAAGCACGCCTTCGGCATCACCGGTGACGACGGCGTCGAGATCCTCGTCCACGTGGGGCTCGACACCGTCAAGCTCGACGGTGCGCCCTTCGTCGCCCACGTCGCGCAGGGCGATCGCGTTGAACGCGGGCAGCTGGTCCTCGAGGCCGACCTCGAGGCGATCCACCTCGCCGGATTCGACACGATCACCCCCGTCGTCGTCCTCAACGGAGACGCGTTCGAGGTCGTCGAAGCCCTCACTGGGCCCGTCGAGGCGGGCACGGGAATCTTCACCGCACGCACCAAGGAGGCCGCTCATGGCACTGTCTGATTCGTTCCTGTGGGGCGGCGCGCTCGCCGCCAATCAAGCCGAGGGCGCGTGGCGCGAGGGCGGCCGAGGTCCGGCCGTCTCGGACATCGCGAAGTACCGTCCGAACGTCGACCCGCGCGAATACGCGATCCATCACGCGCACACGGTCGAGAGCATCACGGCCGCCATGGCCGATGACGACGAGACGTATTACCCCAAGCGCCGCGGCATCGACTTCTACCACCGGTATCCCGAGGATCTCGCGCTGTTCGCCGAGATGGGCTTCACGGTGCTGCGCGTGTCGATCGCGTGGACGCGGCTGTACCCGACGGGCGAGGAGACCGAGCCCAACGAGGAGGGCATCGCGTTCTACGAGGGGCTGTTCACCGAGATGCGGCGTCTCGGCATCGAACCGCTCGTCACGCTCTCGCACTACGACCCCCCTCTCGCCCTCGCCCTGAAGAACAACTGCTGGGTCGACCGCGGCACGATCGCCCTGTTCGAGCGGTTCGCCCGCACGTGCTTCGAGCGCTTCGGGCACCTCGTGAAGCTGTGGCTGTCGTTCAACGAGATCGACGGCATCGTGCGGCATCCGCTCACCTCGGGCGGCATCATCGAGGAGACCGTCGAGGGCAGCATCCTGCAGGCCTGCTACACCGCCCTCCACCACCAGTTCGTGGCCTCGGCCTCGGTGACGCGGATGCTGCACGAGATGTGGCCCGAGTCGCAGATGGGCTGCATGCTGACGATGCTGAAGACCTACCCGCTGACCTGTCACCCCGATGACATCGCCGCGACCCAGGCGAAGGACCGGCTGCTCTACCTCTGCACCGACGTCCAGGCCGGCGGCGCCTACCCCCGCCTGGCCCTCAACGCCCTCGCGCGACAGGGTGTCGAGATCGCGTTCGCCGAGGGGGATGCCGAGCTGCTGCGCGAGCACCCCGTCGACTTCATCTCGCTGTCGTACTACATGACCCTCGCCGAATCCGTCGACCCGGATGCCGAGCGGACGCCCGGCAACACGGTGCTCGGTGTCAAGAACCCCTACCTCGAGTCCAGTGAGTGGGGCTGGCAGATCGACCCGGTCGGGCTGCGGATCTCGCTCATCGATCTCTACGACCGCTACGGCAAGCCTCTGTTCATCGTCGAGAACGGGCTGGGCATGCGCGATGAGCTCACCCCCGACGGCCGCATCCACGACCCCTACCGCATCGACTACTTCCGGGCGCACTTCCGCGAGATGATCCGGGCGGTCGACGAGGGCGTCGAGCTGATGGGCTACACCAGCTGGGCACCGATCGACATCATCAGCGCGTCGTCGTCGCAGATCTCGAAGCGATACGGTTTCATTCACGTCGACCTCGACGACCTCGGTCGGGGCAGCGGTGAGCGTCGACGCAAGGATTCGTTCTGGTGGTACCAGCGGGTTATCGCCACGAACGGCGCAGATCTCGGGTGACCCTCCTGCTCCATGAGCGTGAGGCCGGGTCGATGAGGACGGGCATGCAGACCATCAAGAAGGTGCTCAACTCGAGCGTCGTGCTCGTCGACGACGAGCGCGGGGTCGAGCGGGTGCTGCTGGGCAAGGGCATCGGATTCGGAGCCAAGCCCGGCGACGTCGTCGACGAAGGGGCGACCGACCGGGTGTTCGTCGCGCTCGACGATGCGGATCAGCGGAACCTCGTCGAGCTGCTCGCGCAGATCCCGGGTGAGTTCGTCGAACTGACCCGGGAGATCGTGCGAGATGCCGTGGCCTCGGGGCTCGATCTGGACCCGCATATCTACCTCACGCTCACCGACCATCTCCACTTCGCCGTCGAGCGGCATCGTCGCGGCCTCGTCGTGGTGAACCGGCTCGCCTGGGAACTGCGCACCGTGTACCCCGACGAGTACGCCGTGGGCGCGCGGGGCGTGGAGCTGCTGCGAGCACGGATGCGCGTGGATGTGCCGGACGAGGAGGCCGCGAACATCGCGTTCCATCTCGCCAACGCCGCCAACGGGCGGGCCGGTGCCGACACGATGCACGTCGTACGGCTCATCTCCGCGGCGACGACGATCGTCTCGAACACCACGGGGATCGCGTTCGGCGACGACCTGCACTCGTCGCGCTTCCTCGTGCACCTGCAGTTCTTCGCCGAGCGGGTGTTCTCCGGGCGCATGCTCGACAGCGACGACGGCTTCCTCTTCGAGAGCATGAGCCGGCGGCATCCGCGCGCCACGGCGACGGCCGAACGGGTGCGTGCCCTCGTGCGGACGCAGCACGACATCGAGATCTCCGACGAGGAGGTCGCCTACCTCGCCCTGCACATCGCGCGGGCCGTTCCGGGGTGATCCCGCGTCAGTATCCGGAGCGGGTCGTGCGGTCGGCCTCGGGCACCCACGCCGTCGCGAGCGCTTCCGAGCCGCGGGCCAGGAGTGCCACGTCGGCTCCGACGAGCAGGAAGTCCGCTCCGGCGTCGGCGTAGTCGCGGGCGAGCGCGGGGTCGAAGGCGTTCACGCCCACCGGTGCGCCCGCGGAGCGGGCCTCGGTGAAGACGCGACGGACGGCGGCCACGACGTCGGGGTGCGTCTGCTGTCCGAGCAGCCCCATCGACGCGGCGAGATCGCTCGGGCCGACGAACACGCCGTCGACGCCGTCGACCGCGGCGATGGCCGCGGCTGCGTCGACCCCCGCGACGGTCTCGATCTGCACGACGAGCGACACGTGCTGCTCGGCGTCGGCCAGGTAGTCGTCGACGCGGTTCCAGCGGGCCGAACGGGCGAGGGCGGAACCCACGCCGCGGATGCCGCGCGGCGGATAGTGCACCGCGCGCACGACCGCTTCTGCTTCGGCGGCCGACGACACCATCGGCACGAGCAGGTTCTGCGCTCCGAGGTCGAGCACCTGCTTGATGACGACCGGATCGGCGGTCGAGACCCGCACCATCGTCGTCACCGGCGCCGCTGCGGCAGCCTGCAGCTGCGCGAGGACCGATTCGATCCCGTTGGGCGAGTGCTCCATATCGATGAGGAGCCAGTCGAGTCCCGCACCGGCGCAGATCTCGGCGACCAGCGGCGACCCGGAGCAGACCCACATGCCCGCGAGCGGGCGGTCGGCGCGTGCGAGGGCGTCGCGGAAGGTCGGTGTCAGACGAAACGGCATGCGATCACTCCCATCGGGCCATAGTCGCAGCGGACCGCGTCGCCGCGCGACACCCACATCGGCCGGGTGAACGACCCGGCGAGGATCAGCTCGCCCGCTTCCAGACGCGCCCCGTGCTGCGACACCTTGTTGGCGAGCCAGGCGACGCCCGTGGCGGGGTGTCCGAGAACACCGGCCGCCACCCCCGTCTCCTCGATATCGCCGTTGCGCGAGAGCAGCGCCGGCACCCACCGCAGGTCGATCTCATCGGGGCGTCGCCGCTCGGTGCCGAGCACCATCGCACCGTAGGCGGCGTTGTCGGCGATCGTGTCGACGATCGTGCGCCCCTCGAGCTCGATGTGCGAGTTGAGGATCTCGAGCGCCGGGACGGCGTAGTCGATCGCGTCGAGCGCGTCGTCGAGCGTGCAGTCCGGTCCGGCGAGCGGACGGGCGAGCGCGAACGCGAGCTCGACCTCGACGCGCACGTTCGAGAACCGCTCGGTCGCGATCTCGGCGCCGGAGGCGAAGACCGTGTCGTCGAACATGACGCCGTAGTCGGGCTCGGTGATCCCGGTCGCCTGCTGCATCGCCTTGGATGTCAGGCCGATCTTGCGCCCCACGATCCGGCGGCCCGACGCGATCATCCGATCGCGCCAGACGCCCTGGATGGCATACGAGTCCTCGACGGTGGCGCCGGGATGGCGGGCCGTGATCCGCGGGATGACGCCGTGCGTGCGATCGGCCTCGGCCAGTTCGTCCGCGATGGCGGCGATGTCGTCGGGGGAGAGCATGAGCGTCCTCTCAGAGCTGGTTGGAGATCAGAGCTGGTTGCCGAGCTTGTACTCGCCCTGCTTGTACTCGGGCAGCCCGTCATCGCCCGGGCGGGTGTACGAGAACCCGTCCGCGCCGATCGTGACGGCCATCTCGGAGTCATCGGTGCGGGCGCGGAGCGGCTGGGGATTCCCGTCGAGGTCGAGGACGAGCGAGGCCTCGGTGTACCAGGAGGGGACGACGGGGTTGCCCCACCAGTCGCGGCGCTGGTTGTCGTGCACGTCCCATGTGACGACGGGATTGTCGGGGTCGCCGGTGTAGTAGTCCTGCGTGTAGATCTCGACCCGGTGTCCGTCGGGGTCGCGCAGGTAGAGGTAGAACGCGTTCGAGACGCCGTGGCGCCCCGGCCCCCGCTCGATCGCGTCGGAGCGGCGCAGGGCGCCGAGCTTGTCGCAGATCGCGAGGATGTTGTGCTTCTCGTGCGTCGCGAAGGCGACGTGGTGCATGCGGGGGCCGTCGCCGCCGGTCATCGCGGTGTCGTGGACGGTCGGCTTCCGCCGCATCCACGCCGCGTACACCGTGCCGGCGTCATCCTGGATGTCCTCGGTCACCCGGAACCCGAGCGACTGCATGAACTGCACGGCGCGCGGGACGTCCGGGGTCACCTGGTTGAAGTGATCCAGGCGCACGAGCTCGCCGGGCGTGTGCAGGTCGTAGCGCCACGAGAGGCGCTCGACGTGCTCGGTCTGGAAGAAGAACTCGTAGGGGAAGCCGAGGGGATCCTCGACGCGAACCGAGTCGCCGATGCCTCGCACGAAGCCCTCCGGGCGCCGCTCGACCCGGCACCCGAGCTCGGTGTAGAACTCCACGGCGCGGTCGAGGTCGTCGGCCGACCGGACGCGGTACGAGAACGCCGCGACGGCGGCGACCGGCCCCTGGCGCAGGATCAGGTTGTGGTGGATGAACTCCTCGGTCGAACGGAGGTAGATCGCCTCGTCGTCCTCCTCCTCGGTGACGTAGAGCCCGAGCACGTCGACGTAGAACTCGCGCGAGGCGGCGAGGTCGGTGACGACCAGCTCCATGTACGCGCAGCGGAGGATGTCGGGAGCCGGCGCGGTCGGCGTCGGGATCGGGTCGTCGCAGGTGATCGGCGCCTCTTGGCTGACGAAGTAGCCCGAGGAGGTCCGGGTCATCTGGTCGCGGTGGGTCATGACAGCGTCCTTGCTCTCGTTGTCGGGGTGCAGTCGGGGTGCCGGGCGGCGATTCAGCTCTTGCCGAAGGTCGGGTTGTGGACCGCGCCGAGGGTGATGTGCACCGCCTGCTGGTGCGTGTAGAAGTCGATCGACCGGTAGCCGCCCTCGTGGCCGAGGCCGGACGCCTTGACACCGCCGAACGGGGTGCGGAGGTCGCGCACGTTGTTGGAGTTGAGCCACACCATTCCCGCCTCCACGGCCTGCGAGAAGTTGTGCGCCCGCTTCAGGTCGTTGGTCCAGACGTAGGCGGCGAGCCCGTACTTCGTGTCGTTGGCGAGGTCCAGGGCCTCGGCATCCGTGTCGAAGGGGGTGATCGCGACGACCGGGCCGAAGATCTCCTCCTGGAAGATCCGCGCGGTCGGGGGGACGTCGGCGAAGACGGTCGGGGCGACGAAGGTGCCGGTCTCGAACCCCTCGGGGCGACCGCCGCCGGCGACGAGCCGGCCCTCGCTCTTACCGAGCTCGACGTACGACATGACCTTCTCGAAGTGCTCGGGGTGCACGAGCGCGCCGACCTCGGTGGCCGGGTCGTGGGGGTAGCCGACGCGCACCCGCTCGGCCTGCGCGGCGTATCGCTCGACGAACTCGTCGTACACCGAGCGCTCGACCAGGATGCGGCTGCCTGCCGTGCAGCGCTCGCCGTTGAGCGAGAACACCCCGAAGATCGTGGCGTCGATCGCGGCGTCGAGGTCGGCGTCGGCGAAGACGATCGCCGGGCTCTTGCCGCCCAGCTCCATCGAGAGCCCCTTGAGGTGCGGTGCGGCGTTGGCGAAGATCAGCTGCCCCGTCGAGCTCTCACCCGTGAACGAGATGAGGGGCACGTCGGGGTGCTTCACGAGCGCGTCGCCCGCGTCCTCGCCGAGGCCGTTGACGAGGTTGAACACCCCCGGCGGCAGTCCCGCCTCTTCGAAGATGCCCGCCCACAGCGACGCGGACAGGGGAGTGAACTCGGCGGGCTTCAGCACGACGGTGTTGCCGGTGGCGAGTGCCGGGGCGAGCTTCCACGACTCGAGCATGAACGGGGTGTTCCACGGCGTGATGAGCCCCGCGACTCCGATGGGCTTGCGGTTGACGTAGTTGATCTGACGGCCGGGCACTTTGTACGTGTCGTCGGCCTGCGCGACGATCAGGTCGGCGAAGAACCGGAAGTTCTCCGCCGCGCGCCGGGCCTGCCCGAGCGCCTGGGTGATGGGGAGACCGGAGTCGAACGACTCGAGCTCGGCGAGGCGGGCGTCGCGCGACTCGACGAGGTCGGCGATGCGGTGAAGCACGCGTGAGCGCTCGCGCGGCAGCATCCGCGGCCACGGCCCGTCGGCGAAGGCTCGGCGGGCAGCGGCGACGGCCGCGTCGACGTCGGCCTTCTTGCCGGCCGCGGCCTGCAGATACACGCGTCCGGTGACGGGGTCGAGCACGTCGAACGTCGCGCCGTCGAGCGAGTCGACGAGCGACCCGTCGATGTAGTGCCGGATGGCGCCGGGGAGGTCCGCGGGCGTGTGAGGGGCGGTGAGCGTCGTGTCGGTCATCTCGTGCGTCCTTGCAACAGGGGGGCGGTCAGAAGTTGGGCAGGCCGAGCGCCTGGTCGGGGTGCTCGTGCGTCATGTAGGCGTCGAGCGTGGTCGAGCGGTGGCGCCGCGCGGCGTGCTCGATCTCGGTGAGGGGCGCCCCTCGCTCGATCAGCGCGAGGATGTGCTCGTGCTCCCGCACCGACTCCTGGGCGCGGCCCGGGACGAAGCTGAAGGTCGAGTCGCGCAGGTGGCCGAGTCGCGCCCATTCGGCCTGCACGAGCTCGAGCATCCGCGGGTTCGCGCACTGCTCGAACAGCGTCGCGTGGAACTCCTGGTTCAACCTGGTGAACGAGCGGGGGTCGAAGTGATCGAGCGACTCGGTCATCAGCGCGTTGATCTCGCGCGCGCGTCGGATGTCGTCGACGCTCAGCGCACGCGCGGCGAGCGCGGTCGCGGCGCCCTCGAGGATCGACAGCGCCTGCATGCTGAAGCGGTACTGCGAGTCGTCGACCATCGCCACGCGGGCGCCGATGTTGCGCTCGAAGGTCACGAGGCCCTCGGCCTCGAGCTGGCGGATCGCCTCGCGCACCGGCACGACGCTCATGTCGAGCTCGCCGGCGATCGTCCCGAGCACGAGCCGGTATCCGGGGGTGAACTCCTGCTCGGCGATGCGCTCGCGGATCCAGTGATACGCGCGCTGCGACTTGCTCTGCGTCTCGGGCAGGGGAGGCGTCGGCGACATCATGCGCCGCGCTCGCCGTCGTACCGGGCGCGCCAGGCCGCGTTCATCGGGAACAGGCCGTCGACCGAAGCGCCCTCCGCGACGCGCGCGGCGATCCAGGCGTCCTCGTCCTCCTGCGCGAGGGCCGCATCGACGACCTCCGCCACGAGTGCCGGCGGGATGACGATGACGCCGTCGGCGTCGCCGACGATGATGTCTCCGGGCTGGACGGTAGCGCCGCCGCAGGCGATGGTCCCGCCCGCCTCCCACGGGACGTGCTTGCGTCCGAGGACGGCCGGATGGGCGCCTGCGGTGTAGACGGGGAGCCCGATCTCGGCGACGGCGGCGTAGTCGCGCACGCCGCCGTCGGTCACGACGCCGGCCGCTCCCCGGGTCCGGGCGCGGAGGGCCAGGATGTCGCCGAGGGTGCCCGATCCGGTCTCGCCGCGCGCTTCGATGACGATGACCTCGCCGGGCGAGACCGCGTCGAACGCCTGCTTCTGCGCGTTGAACCCGCCGCCGTGCTGAGCGAAGAGGTCGGGGCGGAACGGCACGAACCGCAGCGTGGCGGCGGTTCCGACGAGCTTGCTGCCGGGGTGCATCGGCCGCACGCCGTCGATCGTCACGTCGTCGAGCCCGCGCTTGCGCAGCTGCTGCGACAGCGCCGCGACGGGCACGCGCTCGAGCTTGACGCGGAGGTCGGCGGTGAGGCCGGATGCCGGCTCGTCCGGCAGCCCGGCCGCGGCGGCGGATCCCCATGCCTCCTCGCGCTGGACGTCGTCGATCGAGGGAAGGGAGCCGAGCGCGGGGTCGAGGGCAGGGCTCGTGTCGGCGCCGACCGTCGTCACGAGACGTCCGGACGTGGCGCCGGTGTCGAGCGCGTCGACCTCGACCTCGACGACGTCTCCCGGAACGATGACCGACGATCCGGCCGGCGTGCCGGTCAGGATGACGTCGCCGGTCTCGAGGGTCACGTGCTGCGAGAGGTCGGCGACGATCTGCGCCAGGGGGAACAGCAGGCCGGCGGTCGTGTCGTCCTGGACGAGGTCGCCGTTGACCCAGGTGCGCACGCGGAGCCGGTGGGGGTCGACGGTGCGGGCGTCGATGAGGTCGGGGCCGAGGGGAGTGAAGCCGTCGCGGCTCTTCGAGCGCAGGTTCGACCCCTTGTCGGCGGAGCGCAGGTCGTAGACGCCGAGGTCGTTGGCCGCGGTGACGGCGGCGACGTGGTCCCAGGCCTCGGCGAGGGTGACATGGCGCGCTTCTCGTCCGATGACGAGCGCGATCTCGCCCTCGAACGCAAGCAGCTCGGTGCCCGGCGGGCGTTCGACCGTGCCGCCGGTCCCGGCGATCGAGCTCGACGCCTTCAGGAAGTACGAGGGGGCGGCGGGCGTGCGCCCGCGCTGGGCCGCCCGGGATGCATAGCTCAGGTGGACCGCGATGATCTTGCCCGGTCGACCGGAGCTTCCTCGCTCTTGTCTCATATTCGAAATCGTATATGATCATCGCCAGCAGAACAACGTCTGCAGACAACGTCGTCGACACCTCGGGAGCACGAAGATGAGCACCCCCACATCTACCCCCGGTCCGGCCGCTCGCAGCGGCTTCACCCCGACCGGGACCATCGCCACCGCCGCCGACCGCCGCCGCGTGGTCTTCGCCACCGTCGTCGGGACGACGGTGGAGTGGTACGACTTCTTCATCTACGCCACGGCGGTCGGGCTGGTCTTCGGTCAGCTCTTCTTCGCTCCGCTGGGTGCCAACAGCGCGTTGATCGGTTTCGCCACCGTCGGGGTGAGCTTCCTCTTCCGGCCGCTCGGCGCCTTCCTCGCCGGCCACCTCGGCGACCGGCTGGGACGCAAGCTCGTGCTGATGTGGACGCTCATCCTCATGGGCGTCGCGACGGCACTGATCGGCCTCCTGCCGACCTACGAGACCATCGGTCTCGCGGCGCCGGTCATCCTCGTGCTGCTGCGCATCGTCCAGGGCATCTCGGCCGGCGGCGAATGGGGTGGCGCCGTGCTCATGGCCGTCGAGCACGCGCCAAAGACGCGCCGTGGCGCGTTCGGCGCATCGCCGCAGATCGGCGTGCCGCTCGGGCTTCTCCTCGCGTCGGGCGTCATGGCGCTCATGGCGATGATCGCCCCCGGCGAGGCGTTCCTGGCCTGGGGTTGGCGAGTCCCGTTCCTCCTGAGCGTCGTGCTCATCCTCGTCGGCTGGTACGTGCGTCGCCGCGTCGAGGAGAGCCCCGTGTTCACCGAGCTCGCCGAGCGGCGCGAGAAGGCGCACATGCCGATCGTGCAGCTCTTCCGCAAGCACGCCGCCCTGGTCATCATCGCCGCCTTCGTCTTCGCGGGGAACAACGCCGTGGGCTACATGACCACGGGCGGCTACATCCAGAACTACGCCACCAACCCCGATGGGCCGCTCGGCTTCGACCGCGAACCGGTCCTGTGGGCCGTCGCCGGCTCGGCCGTCACCTGGCTCGTTACCACGCTCATCGCCGGATTCCTCTCCGACCGCATCGGGCGTCGCACGACCTACATCGCCGGCTGGATCCTCCAGCTCGCGGGCGTGTTCGCCCTCTTCCCTCTCGTGAACACCGGAAGCATCGGCCTCCTCTTCGCCGGGCTGGCGATCCTGACGATCGGCCTGGGCCTCACTTACGGCCCGCAGGCCGCCCTGTACGCCGAGCTCTTCCCCGCATCCATCCGGTTCTCGGGCGTCTCGATCTCGTACGCCATCGGCGCCATCCTCGGCGGGGCGTTCGCTCCGACGATCGCCACCGCGCTCGTTCAGGCGACGGGATCGACCATGTCGGTGACCTGGTACCTGGCCGGGATGACGGTGCTCGGGCTCGTCGCGACGCTGCTGCTGCGCGACCGCAGCGGAATCCCCCTCGATCCCGACCACGAGGCCGAGCAGTCGGTGAGCCCGATCGTCGGCACCGGCCGGCGCTGAACGCGGCGGCCAGGAGGACACGATGCAGTTCCATCATCACGGCTACGTCTCGGGAGATCCGCGTGTGCAGCCCGCGGCCGGTCGCGGGCTGCATCGCCCCGCCGAGCTGCCCGACCAGACCGACGTCCTCATCGTCGGCTCAGGGCCTGCGGGGATGCTGCTGGCCGCGCAGCTGTCGCAGTTCCCCGATGTCGACGTGCGGCTGATCGAACGCCGCGAGGGGCGACTCGAACTGGGTCAGGCCGACGGCATCCAGCCGCGCAGCGTCGAGACCTTCCAGGCGTTCGGGTTCGCCGAGCGGATCATCGCCGAGGCCTACAACATCGGCTGGATGAACTTCTGGGCGCCCGACCCCGACGATCCGGCGCGCATCGTGCGCACCATGCGCACGGAGGACTACGCGCTGCGGATGAGCGAGTTCCCGCACCTGATCGTCAACCAGGCGCGCGTGCTCGACTACTTCGCCGAGGCCGCGGCGCACGGGCCGGGGCGCGTCGTCCCCGACTACGGCATCGAGTTCCTCGGGCTGACCGTCGGTGACGAGGGGGACTTCCCCGTCGAGGTGCGCGTGCGTCACATCGCGGGCGCTCGGGCGGGGGAGGAGCGCACGATTCGCGCCAAGTACGTCGCGGGGTGCGACGGCGCGCGCAGCCGCGTGCGCGACGCGATCGGCCGGGTCCACGTCGGGGCGGCCTCGGCGCACGCCTGGGGTGTCATGGACGTGCTGGTCAACACCGACTTCCCCGACTGGCGCATCAAGTGCGCGATCAACTCGGCGGCGGGCAACATCCTGCACATCCCGCGTGAGGGCGGCTACCTCAGCCGCATGTACATCGATCTCGGCGAGGTCGCCCCCGACGACGATCACCGCGTGCGGCAGACGCCGATCGACGAGATCATCCGGCGTGCCAACGCGATCCTGCATCCCTACTCGATCGATGTGAAGGAAGTCGCCTGGCACAGCGTCTACGAGGTCGGGCACCGCGTCACCGACGGCTTCGACGATGTCCCGGCGGGCGCCCCGCGTGCGCCGCGCGTGTTCCTCACCGGCGACGCCTGCCATACCCACAGCGCGAAAGCCGGGCAGGGGATGAACGTCTCGATGCAGGACGGGTTCAATCTCGGGTGGAAGCTCGGTCACGTCCTGACGGGTCTGGCGGCGCCCTCGCTGCTGTCGACCTACGGAGCCGAGCGCCGGCCCGTCGCGCAGCAGCTGATCGACTTCGACCGGGAGTGGTCGGCCCTCATGGCGCGCAAGCCCGAGGAGATCACCGATCCGCAGGATCTCGCGACCCATTACCTGGCGACGGCGGAGTTCCCCTCCGGCTTCCGCACCCGGTACGCCCCGTCGGCGATCGTCGCCGACGCCACGCACCAGGACCTCGCTTCCGGCTTTCCGATCGGCATGCGATTCGCGTCCGTCGAAGTCGCTCGCGTCGCCGACGGCAACGCCGTGCACCTCGGTCACCATGCCCGGGCGGACGGGCGGTGGCGTGTCTACGCGTTCGCCGATGCCCCGCTGCCGGGCGCCCCGTCCGCCCTCGGCGACTTCGCGCGGTGGCTCGCGTCGTCCGCGTCGCCGGTGTCCGTGCACACCCCGGCGGGCGCGGACGTGGACGCGGTGTTCGACGTCAAGGTCGTGTACCAGCAGCGGTACGACGACATCGAGCTGCCGCTCGTGCCTGACATCTTCCGCCCCCGTACCGGTCCGCTCGGTCTGACGGACTGGGAGAAGGTGTACGCCGCGGCACCGAGCGCGTGGCATGATTCCGACATCTTCGAGGAGCGGGGACTCTCCCGCGACGGCGTCGTCGTGGTCGTCCGCCCCGATCAGTACGTCGCTGCCGTGCTGCCCCTGACGGCGACGGACGAGCTCGCGGCCTTCTTCGCGGGAGCCCTCCTGCCGCGCTAGGAGGCCGCGCTAGGAGTTCACACGCAGGATCTCCTCCTGGTACGGGGCGCGGATCTGCGCCGACACCCGCAGGTCGAGCAGGAGGAACGGACGCTCATCTGCGGGTCGGTCGCGCCACCGGGCGAGGGCCTCGAGGTCGTCGAGTGTTCGCACGACGACGCCCTCGCCGCCCACAGCGCGGCACAGCGCGGCGAAGTCGACCTCGGGAATGAGCATGGGTGCGGGCGCGAGGCCCTGTGCGCCGTAGAGGTGGACCTCGGCGCCGTACGCGCGATCGTTCCAGACGACCGCGAGGCCGTGGCCTCCCGCCACCCGCACGGCGGACTCCAGGTCGCTGACGGCCATGAGGCCGCCGCCGTCGCCCGTCGTCAGCACGATCGTCGCGTCGGGGCGGGCGCGTGCCGCACCGGGCACGGAGGGGAAGCCGAGACCGATCGACTGGTAAGCGGTGCCGACCATCATCATCCGGTCGGGCGACGACACGGGCCAGTACATGTTGGCCCAGCCGATGAAGTGGCCGCCGTCCGATACGACGACGCGGTCCGCGGGCAGCAGCTCCCCGATCCGCCGCGCGGCCGATCGCGGATCGAGGCGCCCGTCGGGGGCGAGTGCATCGCCGGGGTGGTGGTCGCGCAGGGCGACGATGTCGACCGACTCGCGCCATCCGCTGGCCGCAGCACCGATCGCGGTGAGCTCGTCGGCGATCGCCCGGGTGGCGAGCGCCGCGTCGGCGCGCAGATAGAGCCCGACGTGCGGATGCGTCGCCGTGGGGGCCGTGTCGATCTGCGCGACCGTCGTCCCGGGGGCGAACAGGGCTCCGAATCGCATCGTGAACTGGTTCAGCGACGCGCCGACGACGACCACGACATCCGCTTCGCGGATGAGCGACATCGCATTCTCGGCGCCGAAACCGCCGGTGACCCCGAGGTCGAACTCCTCCCGCGGGAAGAGCCCGCGCCCGAGCGCGGTGGTCGCGGTCACCGCTGAGGTGGCGTCGGCGAGAGCGCCGAGCGCGGGCCCCGCTCCGGCGAGCCAGGCGCCTCGGCCGGCGAGGAGGAGGGGGCGCTGCGCGCTGGCGAGCGCGCGCGCGATCTGACTGACGGTTCCGGTCGCGAACGGCGTGGCGGGAGCGAGCTCGGGGGCGCGTCGCGGCTCGGGCGTCTCGGTGAGGGGGCCGGCGTCGGCCTTCGCGACGTCGTAGGGGATCGCGAGAACGACGGGGGAGGAGTAGGCCAGGGCGTGCTCGATCGCGATGACGGTGGTGGCGGCGGCATCCGTCCGTCCCACCGTGTAGGTGCGGACTCCGACGGCCGACGCGAGGGCGATCTGGTCGACGTCCCACGGGCGCGGTCCCGACGTGGGCGCATCGCCGACGACCAGGACCAGCGGGGTGCGGGCCTGGGCCGCTTCGGCCAGTGGTGTCAGCGTGTTCGTGAACCCCGCGCCGTACGTCGCGGTGGCGGCCGCGAGACCTCCGCCGGCGCGGTAGTGGGCGTCGGCGGCGACCACGCCGCCCGCCTCATGCCGGAGGGCGGTGAAGGCGACCCCGGGTGAGCGCTCCAGTGCGTCGAGCAGGTGGGCGTTGCCGTTGCCCATCACCCCGAAGACGTGCGAGACGTGTCGGGAGAGGGCAGCGGAGACGTGCGCGGAGACGGAGGGCATGGCGATGCCTTTCGAGACGGAACGGTGATCGAGGCCGTATGTGTCTCACGCGCGGATGCCGCTTCGTGCCCATTTTTCGAGCACCGACGGCAACGCCGCCGCCGGACGTTCCGATTATAGGAACGACCGACGACGGCGTGAAGTGTTCGGTCCGGGTTACGCCGGGACCTTCAGTCGCGGCACCCCGGCGGTGACCGGGCGCAGCTCGCGCTGCGGGGCCTCGGGGATCTCCTGGTCGAGGGCGACCATCAGGCCGGCCGACGAGGTCGCGGCATTGGCGAGGTCGCGGACGGCAGCGGGGTTCAGGATCTCCATGTCCGCGCTCTCGAAGACGAAGCGCAGGGGGATGGACGGCTGCAGCCAGATCGATGAACGGCCCTCGTCGGACGTCCACGACATCATGAAGCTCTCGTTGCGCCGGAGCTTCGTCGCGATGACGACCTTCAGGTGCGCGAGCAGGCGGTCCGGGATCTCGATTCGGGTGTCGGAGTTTCCGTAGTGGAGCTGTCCCATGCTGTCCTCCTGAGATCGTCGATGAGCGAGGGAAGTGTTGGTTCCCTCATTAAGTATCTAGCCAGACAAGACACTTCCTGTCAATTCTTAGATCCTATGTATCTCACCATCTGTGAAAGACAGAATCTGTCAAGCCGGGCTAGTGTTCTAGGATGCTGTCGGAGGAGGTGGCAACCCGATGCCTCGAAACGTCGTCCTGCACGAAGGACTCCATCTCTACGCGGACCAACCTCGCGAAGAGGTCGGCCGTCGCCTGAGCGACGCCGTGCTGCGCCTGCGACGCGCCGAGCAGGTGCAGGCCGGGCTCGCCGTCCGAGCATCCGAGCTGTCGGCGATCGACCTGACCGCCTTGCGATACCTCGTCCAGGGCCACCGCGACGGCCGCGATCTGGGCCCGAAGGACCTCATCGTCATGCTCGCCACCTCGAGCGCCACCGTGACCAACGTCGTCGAGCGTCTGGCCTCGAAGGGGCTGGTCGAGCGCGTTCAGCACCCCACCGACCGGCGCGCGCACTACCTCGTTCCGACCCCGGAGGCGGTCGAGCGAGTGGATGCCGCCTTCGCCGCCCATCACCAGGCGATCGTGACCGTCATCGACGAGCTCGACGCGGAGCGTGCCGCCATCGCGGCCGAGGTCGTGGACCTCCTCGCGTCCGCTCTCGACGATGTCGCGGAACGCAGCGCCTGATCTCGAACGACGCTCCGGGCGCACGACGACGGAGGGGCCGGCTCGCATCAGGTGCGACGCCGGCCCCTCCGTCGTGGTGTCAGCTGTCTTCGCCCTCGGCCTGCGAGGGGTGTCCCGTCGCCTCTTCCGGGGCTTCGCCCGTGTCGGGGTGTTCGGGGTCGGCACCTTCGGCCTGACTGGGCTTCGCGTCGTCTCGTGACATCGGCGGTCTCCTTCCGGGATGGGCTTGTCGTCTCTGGCTACCACGCTTGTCCGGCCCTCGCCATCCCCTCGCTCCGGCCGGGCGGACGTGCTTACGGTCGCCCCATGTCCGACGCATCCGAATCCCTGACCGACGAAGACGCCCGCCGCGCGGAACTGCTGCGAGCCGGCGGATCGACCGAGGCCGACGCCGCGCCGCGGATCGAGACGAGCGAGCACGACGGCGTCACGCGCATCGACATCGCCGACACCGCCGCCGTGCGGCCCGGGCCCGGCCCCGGCACGCCCGAAGCCGACGGCGACGACCCGGAGGAGACACGATGAAGGCTCTCACCTGGCAGGGACGCCGGAAGGTCTCCGTCGAGACCGTGCCCGACCCCGAGATCCTCGAGCCGACCGACGCGATCGTGCGGATCACCTCGACGGCCATCTGCGGGTCCGACCTGCACCTCTACGAGATCTTCGGGCCGTTCATCGACAGCGGTGACGTACTCGGCCACGAACCGATGGGTGTCGTCGTCGAGGTCGGGTCTGCCGTCACGAACCTCGCCGTCGGCGACCGCATCGTCGTGCCGTTCAACATCTCGTGCGGGCACTGCTTCATGTGCCGTCGTGGCCTCCAGTCGCAGTGCGAGACGACGCAGGTCACCGAATACGGCAGCGGCGCCTCGCTGTTCGGCTACACGAAGCTGTACGGACAGGTCCCGGGAGGGCAGGCCGAGTACCTGCGGGTTCCGCTCGCGGACTACAACCACATCCGCGTCGGCTCCGACCTTCCCGACGACCGCTACCTCTTCCTCAGCGACATCCTGCCGACGGCGTGGCAGGGCGTGGCGTACGCCGACGTTCCCGAGGGCGGCACTCTCGCGGTCATGGGCCTCGGCCCCGTCGGGCAGTTCGTCGCGCGCGTCGGCGTGCATCGCGGCTATCGCGTGCTCGCGGTCGATCCGGTCGCCGAGCGCCGAGCGATGGCCGAGCGGCACGGTGCCGACGTCTTCGACCTCACCGATTCGGTCGCCGAGGAGCTCCGCGACCTCACCGACGGGCGCGGCGTGGATGCGGTCGTGGATGCCGTCGGCATGGAGGCCCACGGCAACCCCGCCGTCTCGACGGTGCACAAGGCGGTGGGACTGCTGCCCGACGCCCTGGCCCAGAAGGTCATGGAGACCGGCGGGCTCGACCGGCTGGCCGCACTGCACTCGTCGATCGACGTCGTCCGCCGCGGCGGCACCGTGTCGATCAGCGGCGTGTACGCCGGCGAGGCCGACATGATGCCGATGAAGACGATGTTCGACAAGCAGCTGAGCCTGCGGATGGGGCAATGCAACGTCAAGCGGTGGATCGATGATCTGCTGCCTCTCGTCGAAGACCCCGCCGACCCGCTCGGCGTCATGGATCTGACCACCCACCGCGCGCCGCTGACCGACGCGCCGGGCCTCTACGAGACTTTTCAGAAGAAGGAGGACGGCTGCATCAAGGTGGTGCTGCAGCCGTGACTCCGCCCCGGAGAGGAGACGGCCATGTCGCGTAACGTCCGGCTCATGCACTGCGCCCCCGAGGACGTCTTCGCGGTCCTGAACGACGGCTGGCTCTTCCCGGCCTGGGTCGTCGGTGCTTCGCGCATGCGCGACGTCAGTCCGGCTTGGCCTCAGACGGGGTCGCGCCTGCACCATTCGTTCGGGGTCTGGCCCTTCGTCATCGACGACAGCACATCGGTGCTCGAATTCGATCCGCCGCACCGCATGGTGATGCAAGCGCGCGGCTGGCCGATCGGCGAGGCCCACATCACCATCGACGTCAAGCCCCGCGGCGACGATTGCGTCGTGCGCATTCAGGAGGTGGCCGCGGAGGGGCCGGGATCATTCATCCCGCAACCACTGCTCGACCTGCCGCTGCACGTCCGCAACGCCGAGACCCTGCGGAGGCTCGCGCACCTCGCGGAGGGCGGCGCGGGACGGTGACGGCGGAGTACGACGCCGTCGTCGTCGGCTCCGGGCCGAACGGGCTGGCGGCGGCCGTCACCCTGGCGCGCTCCGGGCTCTCGGTCGCGGTGTTCGAAGCGGAGGACCACTTCGGCGGTGGGGCGGCGACGGGCGAGATCACGCTTCCGGGCTACCGGCACGACCTCTGCTCGGCGGTGCACCCGCTCGCTTTCGAATCCGCCTTCTTCCGCGAGTTCGGACTGCGCCGCCGCGTCGAGTTCGTCGTGCCCGAGGTGTCGTATGCGCACCCTCTCGACGGTGGCGCAGCGCTGGCTTACCGCGATCTCGATCGCACGGCCGAGGGGCTCGGAGCCGACGGCCGCGCGTACACCCGGCTGATGGCGCCGCTCGTCGAGCGCGTGCGCGGCATCGCGGACCTCACCGGTGGCTCGCTGCTGCGCGTCCCCGGCGATCCGATCGCCGCGGCCTGGTTCGGACTGCGCACACTCGAGCAGGGGAGCGCCGCGTGGAACCTGCGGTTCCGCGAGCAGGCCGCCCCGGCTCTGGTGTCCGGTGTCGCGGCTCACACCATCCTGGGCCTTCCGAGTCTCGCAGCCGCCGGTGGCGGGCTGACCCTCGCCACCTACGGTCATGCGCGCGGGTGGCCGATCCCCATCGGCGGCAGCGGCGCCATCGTCCAGGCGATGGTCGAAGACATCCGCGCCCACGGGGGCGAGCTGTTCGCGGGGCGCCGCATCCGCTCCCTCGACGAGCTCCCCACCGCCCGCGCCGTCCTGCTCGACGTCACTCCGCGTGCCCTCATCGGGATGGCGGGGGAGCGGATGCCGGCCCGGTACCGCCGCCGACTCGAGCGCTTCCGCTACGGCGACGCCGTCGCGAAGGTCGACTTCGCTCTGTCGGCGCCCGTGCCCTGGCGCGATCCGGCGATCGCGCGCAGCGGCACCGTGCACATCGGCGGCACGCGGGCGGAGATCGCCGCGTCCGAGAACGCGGTTCGGGAGGGGCGTCTGCCCGACGCGCCCTACGTCCTGGTCGCCCAGCCGTCGCTGTTCGACGAGACCCGTGCCCCGGCGGGACACCACACGCTGTGGGCGTACACGCATGTCCCCGCCGGCAGCGAGGTCGACCGCACCGAGGCGATCGTCCGGCAGATCGAGCGCTTCGCGCCGGGCTTCCGGGAGACGATCCTCGCCACTCACTCCGAGACGGCGCGGCAGGTCGCCGCTCGCAATCTGAACTATCCCGACGGCGACATCTCCGCCGGGGTGCCCTCGCTCGATCAGCTGATCGCGCGTCCCGTGCTCGCGCGAGACCCGTGGCGAACCCCTATGGACGGCGTCTACCTGTGCTCCTCGTCGACCAGCCCCGGACCGGGCGTTCACGGGCTGGGCGGCTGGTGGGCGGCCCTGAGCGCGTTGCGGCACGAGTTCGGGGTGCGGACGCGTCCCGACCTCTCGCCGCGTCTCTGAGGGGGCATTACGGGCCCCGGGCGGCGGAGTCAAGCCGCAGATCGCCGATTCTCGGCGCTTCTACAGTGGAGGCATCATCGACGTCTGCGGGAGGTTCCATGGTGTCCGGTGCGTCCGAGCCCGAATCCGTCGCACGCGCGGTCGAACGGCTGCGACTGGCCGAGGCCAGCCTGGCGCGGCGACGCCAGAGCGACTGCGGTCCGAGCGAGACCGCGCGTGCGGCGATGCGCGTCGTGTACGACAGCGCGGATGCAGGCAAGCGCGTCACACCGACCGACATCGCCGCGACGCTCGGCATCTCGACGCCGACGGCCACCACGATGCTCAAGCGCCTGCACGACGGGGGACTGGTCGCCTTCCAGCGCAATCCCGACGACGGCCGGAGCAAGTACGTCGTTCCGACGGACCGCAACGCCGATGTCGAAGGCGTCGACCCGCTCACGCTCCGCGTCCGCGACATCGCGCGCGGGCTCGACGAGGACACCGCGGCGAAGCTGGCGACGCTTCTCGACGCGATCGCGGACGCGGTCGATGAGGAGTGCCGCTGAGGCAGGCGACGTCGTCAGGCGTCGGCGGTCGCCGGCTCCGGGATCACCCGCAGGCCGTTCGTTCCGCCGGCCTCGAGCATGAGGGCCTCGACCCAGTGCCGATTGATCGTCGGCGGCCGGCTGCCGCTGAAGAGGAACACCATCGGAACGGCCGGGTGCACCCAGACGCTGAACAGCCCGCTGTCGGTCGAGCGGTGGAACATGAACGGCTCGTTGCGACGCAGCTTGTTCATGAAGACCACCCGCAGGTGAGCGAGCAGACGGTCCTCGACGTCGAACGTCCGCCCCTGGCTTCCGTAAACGAGTGTTCCCACGGACGCGAGGGTAGTGGCGCGGTTCGGCCTAACTAATTCCGGTTAGTTAGGCGAACTAGGTAGGTCGTGTTGACGCCGTGTAAACCCCGTGTGAACTTCTGTCAAGCCGGTAGGTGCAGCGGGTCCGGGGCGGGACACTCGATGCAGAGCGACGGGAGTGGTCATGGTCTTGGATATGTCACCGATCGCCCGCAAGCCCAGCGCGGTGAGGCTGGCCACGTCGGGCGCTCTGCGTCAGTTGCCCACCCGGCGGCCCGAGGCCCCCAGCGCCGAGGCGGACGTGCGGTGGGAGCTCGTCGACGTCGATCGCTACGAGGTGCGCGAGGGCGAGGTCATCCTCGGGTACATCGACGTCGTGGGCGCCGTGTTCGTGGCGCTCAGCGGCCCCTGGTACTCCGCCGCCGTCGAACTCCGTCAGACGCTGCGATTCGACGAGGCGGTGCAGACGCTGCGCTCGACCCGGCGCCACTGACGCAGCCCGAGGCCCCGGTCACCTCCTCCTAGGCTGGAGGGCATGATCCGGATCGCGACCGTCGGCACGAGCGTCATCACCGACGCCTTCATCGGTGCGGCATCCCGCACGCCCGGTATCGAGGTGGTGGCTGTGTCATCGCGCGATGGCGCGAGGGCGCGCGCGTATGCCGATCGTCTCGGCGTCGAGGGAGCGTTCGGCAGCGTCGAGGCCGCTCTCGCCGATCCCGGCGTCGATGCGGTCTACATCGGCTCGCCGAACTCCGCGCACGGCCCACAGGTCGCGGCGGCGATCGCGGCGGGCAAGCACGTACTCGTCGAGAAGCCGGCGGTCGGCTCCGCCGCCGAATGGGACGATCTCGTCGGCCGCTCCCGGCGGGCGGGGGTGGTGCTGATCGAGGCGATGCGCACGGCCTACGACCCGGGCATCGTCGCCGTCCGCGACCGCGTCCCGTCGCTCGGCAGCCTCCGCCGAGCCTCGTTCCACTACGCCAAGCGCTCCTCGCGTTACGACGCCGTGCTCGCCGGTGAGACCCCCAACATCTTCGATCCCGCGATGGGCGGCGGCGCGCTCGCAGACCTCGGCGTCTACGGTGTGCACGCCGCCGTCCTCCTGTTCGGCGAGCCCGTGAGGGTGTCCGCGTCGGCGGTGACCATCGCCACCGGTGCCGACGGGGCGGGCCTCGCGGTGCTGGAGTACCCCGGGCTGATCGTCGATGTCGGCTACTCGAAGATCACGACGGCGGCCAGGCCGAGCGAGATCCAGGGCGAGAGCGCGACGCTCTTGATCGATCATCTGGCCAGCCCGCGTCGGATCACGCGCATCGACGCGTCCGGTGCGTCGTCGGAATGGACCTCGGACGCCGCGGTCGACACCCTCGACGGGGAGGTCGCGCGCTTCGTGGAGCTCGTCGGCGATGCGGCGGCACCCGACGAGGATCAGGCCCGCACGTCGGCGACGCTGCGCACGCTCGAACGGATCCGTCGCGCCGCGGCCGGCTGACGCATCCGCGGATCGCGCTGTCAAGGCCCTGGGGTTCCGCCGGGGCCGTGACGCAGGCTCGGATCATGCAACACACGGGACTGCGCTGGGACGAGATCGCTGAGGATGCCTGGCGGGTATGCGATCCCGCTCGCCCGTCCTCCGATGCCGCCGCCGTCGTCGCCTACGTCGAGCGACGCCGCGACGGCGTGTACGAGGTGGTGTGGCTGTGCGGCACCGCGGGAACCGAGACGTTCGCCGCGATCGGCGAGGCGGCGTTCGCCATCTCCGAGCGGCACGCGGCGTCGCGCCGCACCGGGTCGCCGCTTGCGACCAAGCCGATCCCCATCGCGCACCGGCCGCCGCTGTCGACGGCCTGATCGGCGAGCGCGCTCAGCGTCGCATCCGATCGATGAGCAGTCCGAGGGCCGCGTTGACGCTGCCGTCGATGACCTGCTCGGGCTCGCCGTCGAGTTCGAGCAGCACGTGCCCGGTGTCGTCGCCGTCGCTCCACCCGAGGTAGACGGTGCCCGGCTCGTGCCCGTCGTGGGGCTCGGGGCCCCCGACGCCGGTCGCCGATACCGCGAGGTCGGCTCCCGTGAGGTCGCGCACCGCCCGGGCCAGCTGCTCGGCGCACTCCGGCGAGCAGGGATCGATGCCCTCGGCCAGGTCCAGGACCCGGTGCTTCGTCTCGAGCCGGTAAGCCACGACCCCGCCGGCGAACCAGTCGCCCGCGCCCTCCGCGGCGCCGATCGTCGCGGCGAGGTTGCCCGAGGTGAGTGATTCCGCGACGGCGATCACGGTGCCCGTCTCCTGTGCGCGTCGTGCGAGTTCCTCGATGTCGCTCATATCTCCTCCTGGCGCGACCCTAAGCAGCGGCGTGCGCTCCGGGCGCGGGGATTGTCCCCGGTCCGACGCGGTGATACGCGCGGGCGACCCTGCAGGCGGATCGGGACTTTGGTCCCTATTCATGACGCCGGGAACGCGAGATAGTTATGTGGTCAGACCACATACGACGAAGGAGACAGAAATGACCACGCACGCGGTCCACGCAGCCATCCCGCGCACGGAGGCTCGGACCCGCACTCAGGCGATCGCCCGCCAGGACGAGATCGTGACCTCGCTCACCGGACGCCGCACCCTCGCTGCACTGCGCTATGCGACCGGCTTCATCTTCCTCTGGGCGTTCCTCGACAAGCTGCTCGGCCTCGGTTTCTCGACGCCGTTCGAGCGGGCGTGGATCAACGGCGGCACCCCGGCGCAGGGCTTCCTCAACAGCCCCGCCGTGACCGGACCGCTCCAGCCCTGGTTCCAGAGCATGGCGAGCCCGCTCGCCGACGTCCTGTTCATGGCGGGCATGCTGGCCATCGGAGTCGCCGTCATGTCGGGCATCGGTCTCCGCGTCGCCGCGGTCGCCGGGAGCCTCGTCATGCTGCTGATGTACCTGGCCGAGTGGCCGTTCGCCTGGGGCGCGGCATCCACCAACCCCCTCGTCGACTACCACATCGTCTACGCGCTCGCGCTGATCGTGATCGCCGTGCTCCACGCCGGCGACACGTGGGGCCTCGGCGCCATGTGGAAGAAGCTGCCTCTCGTGCAGCGCTTCCGGTGGCTCGTCTGACACCGAGTCGCCCCGCCGAAGGCGCGGATCCCACCGGGGTCCGCGCCTTCGCTCATTCGTGCTCGGGTTGCGCCGCGCGCAGCGCGGCCTGCGTACGGCTCGTGACGCCGAGCGTGCGCATGATCCCCGTCAGGTGGTTCTTCACCGTCTTCTCGGCGACACCGAGCTCGGTCGCGATGGCGCGGTTCGACAGCCCCCGCGCGACCAGGGCGAGCACCTCCCGCTGCCGGCGGGGGAGGGCCTCCGGCGGCGACGTCGGGGGTGAGGCGGGTCGCAGGGTCGCGCTCAGCGGGTGCCCCGACCCGACCCGGCGCACGGCCTCGACGAGCTCGCCCGCCGCGACGTCTTCGAGAAGGAAGGCCGCGGCGCCCGCGGCGGCGCTCGCGGCGCGGGCCGTGTCGTCGTCCGCGGCGCTGAGGACGATGCACTGCAGGTGAGGGTCCAGCGCGCGCAGGGCGCGGCACACTTGTGGGCCGTCGCCGTCGGCGAGCCGGTATCCGATGATCGCGACGTCCGGCCGTGTCACCTCTGCGCGCGCCGCCGCCTGACGGGCGGTGGCCGCCTCGGCGACGACCTGCAGTCCCGTCGCCGCGTCGATCAGGTCGGCGACGCCGCGGCGGACCAGGTCGTGGTCGGCCAGGACGAGCACGGCGAGCATGGGCTCCACCGTAGCGTCCGGCTCGTTACGGTGGAGGGATGGACGAGCACCGGGCCGGTCCGCGGCGCAGCGAACAGGCTCGGCTGGCGGTACTGACGGCCGCGGCCGAGCTGATCGCGCAGAGCGGCTACGAGAACCTCACGATCGAGGCGATCGCCCGGCACGCCGCCGTCGGCAAGCAGACGATCTATCGGTGGTGGCCCTCTCGCGCCGCGATCCTCACCGAAGCGCTGCTCGAGGGGATGGTCTTCCGGCATCAGCTCGCAGTGCGAGACACGGGGGACCTCCGCCGCGACCTGACCGAGTGGATGTCGCGGGTGTGGACCGTCCTCGACGCTCCGCAGGGACGTCTGCTGCTGCGGTCGCTCGTCGCCGCCGCGACCGAGCATGCCGCGATCGGTGAGCTCATGCGCGACCGGCTGAGCGCCGACGGCGGCATCCGGGCGCGCGTGGTCGCACACGGCGATCCTGCTCTCGCAGCGGTCGAGATCGGCGATGCGGTCGCGGGCTGGATGATGATGCAGGCGCTCCTGGGCGCCGCCCCGACGCCCGACAGCATCCGGGCGATCGTGCACGTCCTGGTCCCGGGTTAGGGTTGACGCGACGGGAGGATTCATCCTGTCGCTGTTCGCCACCTACGGCGCCGTCGTCGCGGTCTTCCAATGGGGGTGGGGCGCCGAGTTCATCGGCCTGCACACCACCGGCCCGATCCTGAACTTCCTACCGGTGATCCTCGTGGGCATCCTCTTCGGACTCGCGATGGACTACCAGCTGTTCCTCGCGTCGGGGATGCGCGAAGCCTTCGTGCACGGCTCCGAGGCGCGCCTCGCGGTCATGCAGGGCTTCCGTGCCGGGCGGTCGGTCGTCATCGCGGCTGCGCTCATCATGGTGTCGGTGTTCGGCGGCTTCATCTTCGCCGAGGCGACGATCATCCGCTCGATGGGCTTCGGCCTCGCCTTCGGCATCCTCGTCGACGCGCTCGTGGTGCGGATGCTGCTCATGCCGGCACTCATGCACCTCATCGGGCGCGGCGCGTGGTGGCTGCCCCGGTGGCTCGACCGCATCCTGCCGGATGTCGACGTCGAGGGCGCCAAGCTCGAACGCACCCACCCGCACGTCTGAGCGCGCCGGTCGGGGTCAGAACGCGTCGAGGTCGGCGCGCAGGCCCCGACCGGTGTGCTCGGTGCGCAGGATGCCGCGGCGCCGCAGCACCGGCACGAGCTCGTCGAGTGCGCGGTGGAGGGTCACGGGGTGGAAGTCGCCCGAGAAGATCAGGCCGTCGTTGTCGGCATCGTCGCCCAGCGCCTGGATGACGTCGGCGATCTCCTCCGCGGTTCCCACCGTCCCTCCCGCACCGTCGGTCACGCGTCCGAGCCGCGCCTTGCCGGTGAGGATGTCGCGAAGCGATGCTTCCGAGAAGTCGGAGTAGCGCCCGAGCAGGCCCCGGATGGTGCCCTTCGAGACGTGATCGCCGAAGATCGCAGGATCGAGCGGGCGGTCGAGGTCGAGCGACGTCAGGTCGGTCTCGAGGTCGCTCGACCACGCTTCTGCGACCTCGCGGAGGGCCGCCTCGTCGGGATGACGCGACGCCTCGACGATGCGGTCTGCCTCGTCGACCGAGCTCGCGACGATGGGCTTGACGACGAAGAGAGTCTTGATCGCGTCGGCATCGCGCCCGGCGGCGATCGCCGCCTCGCGCACCCGGGCGCGGTAGGCCCGGATGCTCGCGGGATCGAGGTTCGACAGGGCGAGCTGGATCTCGGAGTTCGTGCCGGCGAAGCCGATGCCGCGCGGCGAGCCGCCGGGGGAGGCGACGATCGGGTCGCCCGCGGGCAGGGGCTCGGCGTTGAGGGGACCGTCGAATGAGAAGTACTCGCCGCGGTGCTGGACGGCGCGGATCTTCGAGCCGTCGGCGTAGATCTGCGTGTCGGGGTCGGCGATCAGCGCGTCGTCGTCCCAGCTGTGCCACAGCAGGCGCAGCGCATCGAGCCACTCCTGGGCGCGGTCGTATGCGGCGTCGTGCCCGAGGCGCTCGGCGCCGAAATGATGCGCCGATCCGACGTCGGTGACGACGTTCAGCCCCAGCCGGCTGCCGCTCAGGTGCTGCAGCGACGCGAACTGACGGGCGGCGAGGTACGGCGGCCACGCGGCGGGGTTGACCGTGGGGATCACGCCGAGGTGCTGCGTCGCGGCGAACAGGTACGGCGCGAGCGTCCACGGGTCGTGCTTGGGACCGCCGTACGCCTTGCGCACCCGCAGGTTCAGCGTCTCGGGCGTGATGCCGACCGAGAGCGCGTCTTCGATGAGGACGAAGTCGAAGCCCGCCTGCTCGAGCTCGCGGGCCGAGTGCTGGTAGAGGTCGGGCTTCTGCCACGGCCAGTTCCACCGCTGGTACGGCCGCGCCCAGCCGTGGGGCCCGAACCCGCGCGAGAGGAACCAGCCGAAGTGCTGTGCGCGCGTCATGCCGACACCGTTTCCGGCAGGTCTTCCGGCAGGTCTTCCGGCACGACGCCGGTCGCCGCGCGGGCGGCGTCGAGTCCGCGCGCGAGGTCGGCGATGAGGTCGCCGGCATCCTCCAGCCCGACCGAGATGCGCAGCAGCCCCGGACCGACGCCGATGCGCTCGAGGTCGGCATCGTCGCGACTCGCGTGGGTGGTGGTCGCCGGATGCAGCACGAGCGAGCGCACATCGCCGAGGTGGGTCATCGGGGTGAACAGCCGCACGCTGCGCGTGAACGCCTCTGCAGCCGGCCGCCCGCCCGCGAGGGTGAAGGAGAACAGCGCGCCCTGTCCCGCCGGAAGGAGGCGCACGGCGAGATCATGGTCGGGATGCGAGGGGAGTCCGCTGTAGTCGACGCCGGCGACCTCGGGACGCGTCTCGAGCCAGGCCGCGAGAGTCGCCGCGGTCTGCGACTGGCGCTCGACCCGCAGCGACAGGGTCTCGATGCCCTGCAGCAGCAGGAAGGCGTTCAGAGGTGAGGGGGAGGGGCCGAAGCGCATCGCGACGCGGCGTGCGGTGTCGAGGAAGGCGCGCTCGCCGGAGCGTTCGACGAACGTGCGCCCGTCGGGCCCGGTCTCGGCCGCGATCTGGCGGAACCGGCCCGGGACGGCGTCCCAGGCGAAGCGTCCGCCGTCGATGATGACGCCGCCCAGGCCCGTTCCGTGGCCCGACAGGAACTTCGACGCGGAGTGGATGACGATGTCGGCGCCGAGTTCGAGCGGGCGCAGCAGGTACGGGGTCGCGAGGGTCGAGTCGACGACGAGCGGGATGCCGTGCCGGTGTGCGACCTCGGCGACGGTGGGGATGTCGAGCACGCCGCCGCGCGGATTCGCGATGGTCTCGGCGACGAGCGCGCGCGTGCGCGGGCCGATCGCCGCCTCCCAGGCGGCGGGGTCGCGCGGATCGTCGACGAAGTCGGTCGTGATGCCGAGGCGGCCGAATTCGGAGCGCAGCAGTTCGCGCGTGCCCTCGTAGATCGCGGAGGCCGCGACGATGTGGTCTCCGGACTCGAGGATCGTCAGCAGCGCCGTCGTCGTCGCGGCCTGGCCGCTGCCGACGAGCAGGGCGCCGACGCCGCCCTCGAGGTCGGCGATGCGACGCTCAGCTGCCGCGGCGGTCGGATTGCCGACGCGCGTGTAGCTGAAACCCGTCGTGGGGTCGGCGAAGCGGCCCTCGCCGTCGGCGATGTCGTCGAACTCGAAGCCGGCGGTCAGGTAGATCGGGGTCGCGCGCGAGCCGTATGCGTCGAAGCCGCGGGCGCCCGCGTGCAGCTGACGCGTCGCGAAGGCGAGGGATTCGGGGTGGTTCTCGAGACCGGGCATGGGGGGAAGAGTACGGGCGGCGGACGCGGCGGCGCTTCCCCGCCGTCATGCGAGGTCACGCGGAGGCGCCCGTGGGTCGGCGTGTGTCGCTCTGTGTTCTCCCGTTTCCGACTGTTTCGATCGCGAGCGCACGGGGAACGCGGGCTGGGGAGCATGGGGGCATGTCCCCCCTGGTGAGCGTCGACGACCTCGCCGCCGAACTCGCTGCGGACGCTCCCGTGCGTCTGCTGGATGTCCGGTGGCGCCTGGACCGGGCCGAAGGACGCCCCGACTATCTGCTGGGTCATCTGCCCGGCGCCGTCTACGTCGATCTGGAACGTGAGCTCGCGCGCCCCGGGGTTCCGGAGCAGGGACGGCATCCGCTGCCCGACCGCGCCGACCTCGAGGCCGCGGCCCGTCGCTGGGGTGTGAGGGCCGGAGACCGGCTCGTCGCTTACGACGACAACGACGGTGTCGCCGCCGCGCGTGCGTGGTGGCTGCTGCGCCGTCACGGCCTCGACGTCCGGGTGCTCGACGGCGGCTTCCGCGCCTGGGTCGCGTCGGGGCGTCGCCTGGAGCACAGCGACCGGGCCGCCGCGGCGGGCGATGTGTCGCTCCCCGAGGGCAGCGGCGGTCTCGCCACCATCGACGAGGCGGCCGTCGCTCCCGCGCGCGGAGTGCTGCTCGACGTGCGCGCGCCCCAGCACTACCGGGGTCAGGTGGCGGGGGCCGACCCCGTCAGCGGCCACATCCCCGGGGCCCTGAATCTTCCGACGGTGGCCCACATCGCGCCGGACGGTCTCCTGCGCGGTCCGGACGAGGTCCGCACGTCGCTCGCGGCAGTGGGGATCGGCGCCGACACGGATGTCGTCATCACCTGCAGCTCGGGTATCGCCTCGGCGCACACCGCCCTAGCCTTCGCGGTGGCCGGATACGGCCGGGCGCGCGTGTTCGCGGGGTCGTGGAGCCAGTGGTCTCGTGACCCCGGCCGGCCCGTCGCGACGGGGGCGAGCCCGGCGGCGGCGATCGGCGTCGTCTGAGGGGATCAGCCGCGGATGGCGGAATCTTCGCTGAGGCGGTGCCAGGTGCGGTTGTGGTAGACCAGCGCATCGCCGTGACCGCCGGGCTCGACGTCGCGCTCGACGTGCGACTGGAGGGCGTGGCCGGCGATGACGATGGAGCCGCCGGCATCCATCCGCGACACGACCGCGCAGCGGACCCACGCCCGCACGCCGCGGTACACGGGTTCTCCCGTCGTCAGCCGCGACCAGGCCGAGGTGTCGGCGAAGCGATCGATGCCGCTCGTGGCGCCGAGCTTCGCCAGCGGCAGATCGTCGGCGTCGAGCAGGTGCACCACGACGGTCTCGGCAGTGGACAGGACGGCCGACGCGGACGACTGAGCCGACACCGAGAACACCAGGAGCGGCGGGTCGGCGCTCACCGACGACACGGAGGTCGCCGTGAGCGCGACCGGGCCGTCACCCGCGTCGGCGGTGATGACGGCGACCCCGCCGGGGTGCCCGCGGAAGAGCGTCTTGAACTCATCGGCGGACAGCGAGCCGCCCAGATGACGGGAGGGGTGCTCCGCGGACGGGTCGATGTTCGGCTGCGACATGATCACGACGTTAGTAACCACGACGACCCATCACATGTTCCGTGAACGTCGGAGACGATCGATGACGCCGTGTAACGTTCCCCGCGTGACGACGGAATCACGCGACGGCTGGTCTGGGCGGTACGGCTCTGCCGCGCCCGAGGGCCTCCCGCGCAACGATGTGCTGGACCTCCTCTACCGCCATCGCTCCGTGCGGCGATTCGCACCCGGCGAGATCGACGACGCGACGCTGACCGCGATCATCGCGGCTGCACAGTCGGCCTCGACGAGCTCGAACCTGCAGGCGTGGTCGGTGATCGAGGTGCGCGACCCCGACCGGCGCGACGCGCTCGCCCGACTCGCGGGCGACCAGGACTTCATCCGCCGGGGCGGCGTCTTCCTCGTCTTCGTCGCCGACTGGGCTCGTGCGCGCGAGCTCGCGCATCGCGCGGGGGAGCCGTCGGATGCCGTCGAGTACATGGAGAGCACGATCGTCGGCTTCATCGATGCGGCGCTCGCCGCCCAGAACGCCGTGATCGCCGCCGAGTCGCTGGGCCTGGGCGCGGTCTACGTCGGGGCGGTCCGGAACCATCCCGAGCAGATCGCCGATCTGCTCGAACTCCCCGCGGGAGCCTTTCCGGCGTTCGGCGTCGTGCTCGGCCGCCCCGACCCGCACGACCGGGCGGGGGTGAAGCCACGGCTGCCGCAGCGGGTCGTCCGCCACCGCGAGACCTATCGCCTGCCCGACGACGCCGAGATCGCCGCGTACGAGGAGGCGGTCACGGCGTACTACCGCACGCAGGGCGAGCCGCGGGGCTGGCTGCGCGCCGCGATCGCCCGGGTGCGGGGTGCCGCGAGCCTGCACGGGCGCCACACGATGCGTCGCTCCCTCGAACGCCGCGGTCTGTCGTCGCGCTGACCCGGGGGGCGAATCCGCTCGACAGCGGCCGGGCCCTGGCTTAGGGTGGACGCGTGCAGACCTGTCGTTGTTGTCGCTGAGCGCCGCCGCGCTCACCTCAGACGACCCCGACAGCACCCGCGCCTCTGAGCGCGCGGACACCGTGAGGACACCCTCGTGCGCTACGCAGAGAACATCGCCGAACTCGTCGGCAACACCCCGCTGGTTCGCCTGAACCGCGTCGCGTCCTCGACGCGGGCGACCGTGCTCGCCAAGATCGAGTACTTCAACCCGGGCAGCTCGGCCAAGGATCGCATCGCTGCGAGGATCATCGAGGCCGCCGAGCGCGACGGGCTGCTCCGGCCGGGCGGAACGATCGTCGAGCCCACGAGCGGCAACACCGGTGTCGGCCTCGCCCTCGTCGCGCAGCAGCGCGGCTACCGGATGGTCTTCGTCGTTCCCGACAAGTTCGCGGGCGAGAAGGTCGCCGTCCTGAAGGCGTACGGCGCCGAGGTCGTGATGACCCCCACGAGCGTGCCGCCGGAGCATCCGGATTCGTATTACAGCGTCTCGGACCGGCTCGCGCGCGAGATCCCCGGCGCCTTCAAACCCAACCAGTTCGCCAACGCCGCCGGGCCGCGCGCCCACTACGAGACGACCGGACCCGAGATCTGGCGCGACACCGCGGGGAGCGTGACGCACTTCGTCGCCGGTGTCGGCACCGGCGGCACGATCACGGGCACGGGACGGTACCTGCGCGAGGTCTCCGGCGGGGCCGTGACGATCGTCGGCGCCGACCCCGAGGGGTCCATCTACAGCGGCGACATCGGCCGGTACCTCGTCGAGGGCGTCGGCGAGGACTTCTGGCCCGAGACCTTCGATCCGTCCGTCGTCGACCGCTACGAGCGGGTGGGCGACCGCGAGTCGTTCGCGATGACCCGCCGCCTCGCGCGCGAGGAAGGCCTGCTCGTCGGCGGTTCGTCGGGCATGGCCGTGGTGGCCGCGCTTCGGACGGCACGCGAGCTCGGACCCGACGACGTCGTCGTCGTGCTGCTGCCCGACCACGGCCGCGGGTACCTCTCGAAGATCTACGACGACGACTGGATGCGTGCCCACGGGTTCGCCGACCTCGTCGTCGAACCCGACCACGGCATCCCCGATCACCGCACGACCCACGACACCAGGAGCGACGCATGAGCACGCACGATTCCGCCCGCGGCCTCGCGAGCCTCGCCGTTCACGCCGGCCAGGAGTTCGACCCCACCACCGGAGCGGTCATCCCGCCGGTCCACTTCTCGACGACGTTCGCGCAGGACGGCATCGGCGGCCTCCGCGGCGGCTACGAGTACGGTCGCTCGGGAAACCCGACCCGCACGGCGCTCCAGGTGCAGCTCGCCGCGCTCGAGGGCGGGGCGCACGGCTTCTCGTTCGCCTCGGGGCTGGCCGCCGAGGACGTGCTGCTGCGCGCCGCGCTGACGCCCGGTGACGAGGTGCTTCTCGGCAACGACGTCTACGGGGGCACCCACCGTCTCATCGCCCGTGTCCTGGCTCCGTGGGGTGTGAAGCTGCGGGTCGTCGACATGAGCGACCTCCCCGCCGTGCGGGCTTCGGTCGCCGAGCGCGCGCCGCGCGTGCTGTGGGTGGAGACACCGTCGAACCCGTTGCTGCGCATCACCGACATCGCGGGCCTGGCGGCCATCGGACACGAGGCCGGCTCGCTCGTCGTCGTCGACAACACCTTCGCGACCCCGGCGCTCCAGCGGCCCCTCGAGCTCGGCGCCGATGTCGTCGTGCACTCCACGACGAAGTACCTCGGCGGACACTCGGATGTCGTCGGCGGCGCGCTCGTGCTCGACGACGATGCGCTCGCCGAGAAGATCGGCTTCCTGCAGTACGCCGCGGGAGCGGTGTCGGGACCGATGGATGCCTGGCTCACGACGCGCGGGATCAAGACGCTCGATGTCCGCATGCAGCGCCACAGCGAGAACGCCGGGGCCATCGCCGCGTTCCTGGAGCGACACGATCGCGTCGCCCGCGTGTTCTACCCCGGGCTCGCCTCGCACCCCGGGCACGAGCTGGCCGCGTCGCAGATGACCCGCTTCGGGGGCATGCTCTCGCTCGCGCTCGAGTCCGGCGAGGCGGCGCGTCGCTTCGCCGAGTCGACGCGCCTGTTCCAGCTCGCCGAATCGCTCGGCGGCGTGGAGTCGCTGGTGAACTATCCCGATGCGATGACGCACGCTTCGGTCCGCGGCACGGAGGCCGCCGTGCCGGTCGAGGTGGTGCGGCTCTCCGTGGGCATCGAGTCGGTGGACGATCTGCTGGCCGACGTGGAGCAGGCGCTGCGCTGACCTCGTCTCGCCGGCGGGCCGCTCAGCGTCGGAACAGCCGCCGGCGGCGTCGCGGTTCGGCCGGCGGGGCTGCGGATGCCGCCGCCGCGGCATCCGCGCGACGCTGACGCCAGGCGGCGACCTCGGCCTCGACGTCGTGCGTCGGTGTGACCACGGGCGGCCCGCCCTGCAGCTGCCGGCGGGCCTCGACGACGCGCCGGTTGAAGTCGACGACGTACTCGCGCACATCGTCCTCGCGGTTGAGAGCGTCGACACGGGCGTCGAACTCGGCGTGCTCGATCCGCAGGGTCAGCGCCGGCGGGCCGAGCCCGGTGAGCTGCTCCTCGCGGATCTTCCGCTTGATCCACCAGTCGGGATCGTGGTTCGGGCCGAGATCGGCGATGGGCTTGCCCGCTCCCGGCAGATCGTCGAAGTCGCCGCGGCGGATGGCCTGCTGAATCGCCGTCTCGATGTAGGCCGCGCGTTCACGAGGGCCGGGCACCGGCGTCTGGGGCGTCGAGGATGCGGGGGAATCGTCGCTCATGTCGTTCTCCGCCTCCAGAGTACGTGCCGGCGCGCAGACGTCGGCGTTCTCGCGGGACAATGGAGTAATGCCGCTTTCGCTCGAACCGCCCCCCGACAGTTCCGGCCGGTGGCGGCGTGAAGCGGGGGAGCTGGGGCGCAGCCTGACGCGATTCGGGCCGTCGCCGGGACCGCGATGGCACCTCGGGCTGCAGGCTGCGCTCGCGATGGCGCTGCCCGTGGTCGTCCTCTCCGCGCTGGGGCTCGAGAACATCGCGCTGCTCGCCGCGACCGGAGCGTTCGCGACGCTGTACGGTGGCCGTCTCTCACCGCGCGAGCGCCTGCGCTTCGTCCCCATCGTCGCGGCGGTGCTGTGGTCGTGTGCGGCGCTCGGGGTCGCGGCGGCGGCCGTCGGCGCTGTCGCGGTGGCCATCGGCCTCATCGTGGTCGCCGTCGCGGCATCCGTTCTGGTCTTCGGCCGCTCGGTCGGTCCGCCGGGCCCGCTGTTCGCCGTGCTCATCTACGGTCTGTCGGCGCACGTCACGGCGCCGCAGTCGTCGCACGCGGTGAACCCGGCGCTGTATCTCGGTGTCCTCGCGGCGTCGCTGCTGTTCGCATGGCTGGTCACGGCGGCACCTCTCGTGCGGCGCTCGCACCGCGGCGCGAAGCCTCGGTCGATGCGCTCGCTCTTCCCCGCGGCCGGGGGCGAGGCGACGACGCGGACCCTCGTCGTGCGAACGGCGACGGTCGCGGTCGTCGGCACGGCGATCGCGCTGCTCGTCGATCCCGAGCGCGCCTACTGGATCGTCGGGGCGGGGATCGCCGTCCTCGGAGTCAGCGCGAGTCGCCGCGTCGCGCTGTCGCGCGGCATCCACCGCGCGCTCGGCACCGCGGCGGGGGCGGCCGTGTTCCTCGCCATCAGCGTCGTGCCGCTCGGCGGCGTCGTGCTCGGTCTCGTGCTCGGGGCGCTGCAGTTCATCATCGAGCTCGTCGTCGTCCGCCACTACGCGCTCGCGCTCGTCTTCATCACCCCGCTGGTGCTCCTCATCCTGAGCGCGGCGGGAGCCGGCGGCCCGGAGCTGGCGGTCGAGCGCGTCGTCGACACCGCGGTGGGTGTCGGACTCGGCATCCTCAGCAGCGTGATCGTGGTGGGCCCGCGGCGGTAGTCCCCTCGATACCCGGTATGCATATACTCGCAAACTACATACCCGGTATGCGAAAGGACGACCGTGTCGGTTCGACTCAGCCTTCTGGCGATCCTCGATCAGGGCCCCTGCTATGGCTATCAGCTGCGGGCGGAGTTCGACCGTCGGACCGGGTCGACGTGGCCGCTGAACGTGGGCCAGATCTACAACACCCTCGACCGGCTCGAGCGGGACGGTCTCGTCGAGAAGGGGTCGGTCGACGGGCAGGGCCACGTCTACTGGCAGATCACGGATGCCGGGCGCGCCGAGGTCGCGTCATGGTTGGGCTCGCCCGTCGAACGGCCGGCGGGCACACGGGATGAGCTCGCGATCAAGCTCGCGGTGGCCGCGACCCTGCCGGGGATCGATGTGAACGAGGTCATCCAGGCGCAGCGGCGCGCCTCGCTCGCGCAACTGCAGGAGCTCCGCAGCGGCGAGTACGCCGGAGCGAACCCCGACGGTCCCGAGGAGCTCGCCTGGTCGCTCGTGGTCGACTCGATGATCTTCGCGGCCGAGGCCGAGGTGCGCTGGCTCGATCACACCGAGCAGCGCCTCGCGCAGCATCCCGGCCGCGCGATGGCGATCGAGCTGTCGACGGAGAAGCCCAAGCGCGGGCGGCCGGTCAAAGCCTGAGCTCAGCCGAGCACTTGCCCGGTAGCCCAGAAATCGGGGCGGACCTCCGCGATGGGGGCGAGCTCGTCGCGCAGGCGGCGCCAGATCGCCAGGCCGGTTTCGAACGAGTCGGCGGGGACCGGGCCGTCGGGTCCCGCGTCCTGGATCGCGCCGTCCCAGGCGAGGAGATCCCGGGTCAGGTCATCGCTGATCCCGAGACTGCGCGGGTCGACGACGTACTCGTCCGTGAAGCTCTCCCACAGCGGGCTCGAGGCCCATCCCGAGAACATGCGGATGACGCGCCGTCCGTCGGGGAGCACGAGCGGCTCGCCGCGACGGGAACGCGCCATCAGGTAGCGATCCTGCATCTCGCGACGACGTTGCCATTCGACGCCGTCGGTCGGGGTGTCGTCGTAGTCGTACCCCGACAGCCAGACCAGACCCCGTTGCGCTCCCTCCCCGCGGACCAGAGCGACCGACCAGAGGTGGCGGTCGTCGTCGGAGAAGATGCGCATCTCGCGGAAGACGGTGTCGATCGAGACGTCGACGATGTCGATGATCCGCGTGTCTTTCGCGTCGCCGGGGTAGACGAACACCCGGAATCTCGGTCCGAGATCCTCCCAGGTCGTGTCACGGCGATCGGCGAGCTCTGCACGCATGATGCAGAGCCTACGCGGGCCGGATGCCGCGCTCTCAGGCGACTGCCAGGAAACCGCCGCGATCCGCATGAGGGCGCGGATGGCCGGCGCTCCAAACGGTGGCGGATGCACGGTTTTCGCTCGAGGTGTCCAATCCGCATCCGGGCTCGTCCCGGATAGCCCCACGTGCCGCAATCCAGCGCACGTGACGGAAGGAAGAGACATGCGTACGAACCTGAAGCGAGCAGCAATCTTCGGCACGGCGGGCCTGGGTGCCGCCGCGATCGCCACCGCCGGATTCGCCCTGCCCGCGTCGGCTGACGACACCACCGCAGTCGACTCGTCCACCACCGACACGACCACCACCACGGACGTCGCATCGTCGTTCGACGCGCTGTCGACGTGGATCGACGGCGTCCTCGAGGCCAACGGCAACGGCGTGGGCGAGAACGCCAACGTCGGCAACCTCGGGCTCGAGGGCGGCCTCATCAACGGTCCGCTGATCAGCGATGTGGGCAACGGCGCGCTGCTGTCGGGCAACGACACCCCGATCGCGTCGGGCAACGACACTGCCGTGGACGCCCCGGTCGACGCCCCCATCGTCTCGGGCAACGAGACCGGTAACGGCAACGAGACCGGCAACGGCAACGAGGTCGGCAACGGCAACCAGACCGACACCGACCTCGGCAACGGCACGGACGTCGGCACGGGTGACGTCGGCACGGGCGACGTCGGCACGGGCGAGGTCAGCACGGGCGACGTCACGAGCGGAATCGGCAGCACCGTCGACAACCTCGTCGGCGGCATCACCTCGGACGTGACCTCCGACGTCGACGACCTCGTGGGCGGCATCCTCGGCGACCGCTGATCCCGGATCCCATCCGACCGAGAGTTCTCGAAGGGCGGCACGCGGCCTCGGCCGGTGCCGCCCTTCGGCGTGCCCGCTAGCCTGGCGCAGTGAGCGAAGCGATGCCCGGGCGGGCGCGAGTGGGCGTGCGGGATGTCGCGGCCGCCGCGGGCGTGTCGACGCAGACGGTCTCGCGCGTCATCAACGACCACCCTCACATCCGGCCCGAGACGCGGGAACGCGTGGTCGCGGCGATGGCCGAGCTCGGCTATCGCGTCAACAATGCGGCGCGTGCGCTCGGCACCGCGACGACGCGGACGATCGGGGTCGTCGCCTCCGACACCGATCTGTACGGGCCCGCCGCGGGCATCGGGGCTCTCGAACGCGCGGCGCGGTCGGCCGGCCGGTGGATCGCCACGGCCTACGCCGACGGCGCGGATGCCGCCAGCGTCACGGCCGCCGCCGACCATCTTCTCGCCCAGGGGGTGGACGGGATCGTCGTCGTGGCGCCCCATACGGCGGCGCTCGAAGCGCTGGCGGCGGCATCCCCCGGGGTCCCGGTGGTGCCGCTGCACTCGCGGGTCGGGGGAGCCGGCACGCCGGCTGACGGCGACCGCGGCGCCGAGGGAGCGGCGCTCGCCGTCGATCATCTGCTGGACGCCGGGCACCGCCGCATCGCTCAGCTGTCGGGCCCGGCCGCCTGGCTCGAGGCCGTCGCTCGCGACACCGGTGCCGAGTCTGCGCTCGCGCGAGGGGGACTGCAGCTCGCCGGTCGCTGGCGCGGCGACTGGTCCGCGGCATCGGGGGCGGCGCTGGCCCCCGAGATCGCCGCCGCGGTCGGCGAGGCGGGCGGGCCGACCGCGATCGTCGTCGCGAACGATCAGATGGCGCTCGGCCTGGTCTCCGGACTCGCTTCACGGGGTGTGGACGTTCCCGCGGACGTCAGCGTGGTCGGCTTCGACGACCACCCGGATGCGGCCTTCTACCGGCCCGCCCTCACTACGGTCCGTCTCGATATCGCGGGCGAGGCGCAGCGGTGCGTCCGGATCCTGCTGGGCGCGGACTCTGCCACCGGTCCGGAACCGCCCCGGCTCGTGGTGCGCGACTCGACTCGCCCGGTCTGAGGTCGATGAGCCTGCCGTTCAGGCTCGCGTCGTGAGGTTGTTACCGGTAACATGTTCACACCGCGGCACGACCAATGGAGGCATCCGTGACCCACACCGCCACGCGCGACCGATCCGCCGAGCGCGACGACATCCTCGCCGGTCGCACGAGCCTGGGCATCGAATTCGGCTCGACCCGCATCAAGGCATGCCTCGTCGGGTCGGACCCGACCCGGGTCCTCGCGACCGGGTCGCACGCGTGGGAGAACCGTTTCGAGGAGCGCCGCTGGACGTATGCCCTCGACGACGTCTGGTCCGGCGTGCAGGCGGCCTACGCCGACCTCGCCGCCGCGATCGAGTCCCAGTACGGCGTCGTGCCCGAGACCTTCGGCACGATCGGCGTCTCGGCGATGATGCACGGCTATCTCGCGTTCGACGCCCACGACGAGCTGCTCGTGCCGTTCCGCACGTGGCGGAACACGAGCACGGGCGCGGCCGCGGCCGAGCTCACCGAGCTGCTCGGCATCAACATCCCGCTGCGGTGGTCGATCGCCCATCTGCATCAGGCCGTGCTCGACGGCGAGGCGCACGTCGCCGACATCCGTCACATGACGACCCTCGCCGGGTACGTGCACGCGAGCCTGACCGGTGAGAAGGTCCTGGGGGTCGGCGACGCGTCGGGGATGTTCCCGATCGACCCGGTCACCCGTGACTACGACCAGCGCCGCGTCGACCTCTTCGACGCGCACACCGCCGGGCGACTCCCGGCGGATCTCCGCGCCCTGCTGCCGGAGGTCCGTGTCGCAGGTCAAGCCGCAGGCTCCCTCACCGTCGCCGGTGCCGCGCTGCTGGACCCGTCGGGAGCGCTGCGCCCCGGCATCCCGTTCTGCCCGCCCGAGGGCGATGCGGGCACCGGCATGGTCGCCACCGAGGCCGTCGCGCCCCGCACCGGCAACGTCAGTGCCGGCACGAGCATCTTCGCGATGGTCGTGCTCGAGCGCCCGCTGCAGAGCACGCACCACGAGATCGACGTCGTCACGACCCCCGCGGGCGACCTCGTCGCGATGGTCCACTGCAACAACGGGGCGAGCGAGCTCGCGGCCTGGGTGGGCATGTTCGAGCGGTTCGCTGCGGCGTCGGGATCGGCGCTCGACGCCGACGCGGTGTACGACACCCTGTTCCGCGAAGCGCTCACGGGCGACCCCGACGCCGGCGGCCTGCTGGCCTACAACCACCTCGCGGGCGAGCCCATCGCCGGCACTGAGGAGGGTCGTCCGCTGTTCGTGCGCACCCCCGACAGTCGGTTCACGCTCGCCAACGCGATCCGGGCGCAGCTCTACGGCGTGTTCGGCACGCTCGCGCTCGGCATGCGCGTTCTCGACCGCGAGGGGGTGCAGCTCGACCGGATGTTCGCCCACGGCGGCATGTTCCGCACCGCCGGGGTCGCCCAGCGGTTCCTCGCAGCGGCCCTCGGAGCCCCGGTCGCCGTCGGTGACACCGCCTCGGAGGGCGGGGCCTGGGGCATCGCCGTGCTCGCCGACTATCTGCGCCACGGCGACGGCCTCGATCTCGACGCCTACCTCCGCGAGCGCGTCTTCGCGTCGGCGACGGTCGACGTCGCCGAGCCCGACGCAGCGGATGCCGCCGGCTTCGCCGCCTACCTCGATCGTTACGACGCGGGGCTCGCCGTCGAGCGCGCCGCCGTCGCCGCCTTGTCCTGACCCGTCCGACCTCACCGGAAGAAGAACAATGACCCTCTCCACCTCTCTCGAGCAGTACACCGTCTGGTTCGTGACGGGCAGCCAGAACCTCTACGGCGAGGAGACCCTGCGCCAGGTCGCCGAGCAGTCGCAACAGGTCGTCGCTGGCCTCGCCGGACTGCCGGTCCGCGTCGAATGGAAGCCGGTGCTCAAGGACTCCGAGTCGATCCGCCGACTCGCCCTCGACGCGAACGCCGACGACTCGGTGATCGGCGTCATCGCGTGGATGCACACCTTCAGTCCGGCGAAGATGTGGATCACGGGCCTCGACGCGCTCCGCAAGCCGCTGCTGCACCTGCACACGCAGGCCAACGTCGAGCTGCCGTGGGCCGACATCGACTTCGACTTCATGAACCTCAATCAGGCCGCCCACGGCGACCGCGAGTTCGGCTACATCCAGACCCGCCTCGGCGTCTCGCGCAAGACCGTCGTCGGGCACGTCTCGAACCCCGAGGTCACGCGTCAGATCGAGGACTGGCAGCGCGCCGCGGCCGGGTGGCAGGCCGCCCGCACGCTCAAGCTCGCGCGCTTCGGCGACAACATGCGCTACGTCGCCGTGACCGAGGGCGACAAGACCGAGGCAGAGCTGCAGTTCGGCGTCCAGGTGAACACGTGGGGCGTGAACGAGCTGGCGGATGCCGTCGCCGCGGCCTCCGACGCCGACATCGACGCGCTCGTCGAGGTGTACCTCGCGCAGTACGACGTCGCCGAGGAGCTTCTCCCCGGGGCTGAGCGCCACCAGTCGCTGCGCGACGGCGCGGCGATCGAGATCGGGCTGCGCTCGTTCCTCGAGGCCGGCGGGTTCGGAGCCTTCACGACCTCGTTCGAAGACCTCGGCGAGCTCACGCAGCTGCCGGGCCTCGCCGTGCAGCGCCTCATGGCCGAGGGCTACGGCTTCGGCGCCGAGGGCGACTGGAAGACCGCGATCCTCGTGCGCGTCGCCAACGTCATGGGTGCGGGCCTGCCCGGCGGGGCGAGCCTCATGGAGGACTACACCTACGACCTCGTTCCCGGCTCGGAGCGCATCCTCGGCGCACACATGCTCGAGGTCTCGCCGTCGCTGACGACCGCGAAGCCGCGCCTGGAGATCCACCCCCTCGGCATCGGCGGCAAGGACGACCCCGTGCGCCTCGTCTTCACCGCGGATCCGGGTCCCGCCCTCGTCGTGGCGATGAGCGACATGCGCGACCGCTTCCGCCTGACGGCGAACGTGGTCGAGAACGTCGAGGCTCCCGACCTGCCGAAGCTGCCGGTGGGCCGGGCGATCTGGAAGCCGGCACCCGACTTCGCCACGTCGGCCGCGTGCTGGCTCGCCGCCGGTGCCGCACACCACACCGTCATGACGACGGCCGTCGGCATCGAGGTGTTCCGGGACTTCGCCGAGATCGCCGGCACGGAGCTCGTGGTCATCGACGAGGACACGACGGTGCGAGGATTCCAGAAGGAGCTCCGCTGGAACCAGGCCTACTACCGCCTGGCCCGCGGACTGTGATCTCCGAGAACCAGAACCGAGAGGGGACGCCCGTGGCGGCATCCGGAACGTCGTACGTGCTGCGATTCGGCGACGCTGAGGCGATCGTGGCGAGCGTGGGGGCGTCGCTGCGCTCCTTCCGCGTCGCCGGGCGCGACCTCGTCGTCCCGTACGGCGAAGACGAAGTGCGCCCGGGCTACCGGGGTGCGACCCTCGCCCCGTGGCCGAACCGCGTCGTCGACGGTGAGTACGAGGTGGCGGGCACCCGCTATCGTCTCGCTCTCACCGAGCCGGAGCGCCACCACGCGCTGCACGGGCTGGTGGCCTGGCTCGACTTCGAGCCCGTCGTCGTCGCCGCCGATCACGTGACGCTCGGCGCCACGATCGTCGCGCAGACCGCCTACCCCTGGACCGTCCGCATCGAGGCGACCTACCGCCTCGGCGCCGACGGCCTGACGCAGACGGTGCGGGCGACGAACGAGAGCGCGGATGCCGCGCCTTTCGGCACCGGCCCGCACCCGTATCTCGTCGCCGGATCGGCGCCGCTGGACGAGTGGACGCTCGAACTGCCGGCAGCTCGCGTGCTCGAGGTCACCCCCGACCGGCTCTCGCCCGTCGGGCTGGCCGACGTCGCGGACGTCGCGGAGTTCGACTTCCGCGAGCCGCGGACGCTGGGCCCCGTCGAGATCGATCACGCGTTCACGGCGCTCTCGCGCGCCGAGGACGGCATCGCCGCGGTGCGGGTGACCGACCCGTCGGGAACGGGAGTCGCGATCTCGTGGGATGCCGCGTGCCCGTGGGTCCAGGTGCACACGGCCGATCTGCCCGGGGGACCGGCTCAGCCGGGGCACCGCGCGGGTCTGGCGGTCGAGCCGATGACGTGCGCCCCGGATGCCTTCAACGCCGCGCGGTACGACTACGACGCCGGGCTCATCCTCATCGAGCCGGCCGCCACGGTCGAGGCGTCCTGGCGCATCAGCGCGATCTGATCTCGCGGCCGCGCTCGGCGGATCAGTGGCTGTGCTCGGTGGAGAACAGCGGGTGGTCGGAGTGGCTCGGAGCGTTGCGACCCGCCTCTGTGGCCCCGAGCGCCGGCGTGACGAGTCCGGCCACGATGACGCAACCGGCGACGAGCCCGATGACGCTCGTCCGCGGGGTGGAGCGGGCTTCGGCGGGGGAGGAGCCCGCGGGCGCTGTGCGCGCCCGGCGGACGACAGCCGCTGCGGCCACGCCGTAGGCGACGTGGAGGAGAACGGTCACGCCGACGGCGTGAACGCTGATCCGCATCGGGTCCGCTGCGAGAGCGAGCCCCGATGCGATCGTGCCGGCGACGGCGATGGCCATCGCGACACGGGGAGCGACGAGGCGGCCGCGGGTCAGGGCGGCGACGCCCCAACCGAGGGCGGCCGCCCCGACCGCTACCGCCACGACACCGACGCCGCGATCGGCGACGCCGGTGCCCTGGGTGATCATGCCCGCGCCCACGCCGAGCTGGAGCAGACCAGCCCCCCACGCGGCGAGCGTGGGCCAGGAGCGGGTGAGCGCGGCGGTGTTCATCAGGCGACGGCGGTGCGGCGGGTGTCGACCGCGCGGTCGGTGCCGAGGCCGACGCCGAGCAGCACGAGGGCGCTGGCGAGGTGGAGGAAGTGGTCGGCGGTGTTCAGGGCGAGCACGTTCGCGGCGCTGTCCTGAATGAAGAAGCCGACGATGCCGAGCAGCAGGTAGGCCGCGCCGACGGTGATGTTGACGCCCTTCGCGGCGCGGACGCCGGAAAGGCCGCCGATGAGCAGCGCGGCACCGATCAGGAGGTGCGCGATGTTGTGCAGCGGGTTGACCTCGAAGATGCCGAGCAGCAGGCCACCCTCGGTGGCGATGAAGTCGACGCCCGCGGTCACGGTGAAGCCGAGGAGGCCGACGAGGATGTAGACGGCGCCGAAGATGATCGCCACGAGGCGGTTCGGTGATGTACGCATGAGGGTTCCCTCCCATTGGGCGACGGATGTCGCGGTGCTGCGGTTGTTCGGTGACAGGGGCAGATCGGTTTGCCACTGGGCGGGCCCGGAGCGTCCGATCTTGTGTGTTCGTCGATATCGATGGGGAGTCAGGCCCAGGCCGTGAAGCGAGGCTATGGTCAGCGAGTTCACGGCTCACCCTGCTTGTGTATTCGGGCGCCGCGGTGGTAATGAGAAGCGTGCGATTCGAGACGACGCTGTCCCAGTTCGGAAACAACACCGGCATCGAGGTGCCGTTCTCGATCCTGGATGCGCTCGGTGGCGGTCGTCGCCCCGCCGTCTCGGTCGCCGTCAACGGCTTCGCCTTCCGCAGCACGGTGGGGTCGATGCGGGGGCTCGCGCTCATCCCTTTCTCGGCGGAGCGGCGGCGCGAGAGCGGCCTCGCGGGAGGCGATGCGATCGTCGTCGACATCGAACTCGACGAGGCGCCGCGGGAGGTCGAGGTGCCGACCGATCTCGCCGCCGCGCTGACGGACGCCGGCGCGGGGGAAGCGTTCGACCGACTGCCGCCGAGCGCGCGGAAGGCGCATGTCGGGAACGTCGAGTCCGCGAAGGCGCCGGAGACCCGCGCGAGGAGGATCGCGGCGATCATCGCCAAGCTCGGCTGAGGCGCGCGCCCCGTAGGATTGGGGTGAGGTGAGGAGGGGCAGCGTTGGCCACCCGTCAAGCGCGTACCAAGAGCTCGGAGATCGTCGCCGAAGGGCTGTACATCGCCTCCGCGGCGACCCGCCTCGCGCTCAAGAACGCCATCCTCGTCGACATCCTCGCCGACGGGCGCGATTTCGAGGCCGACCGCTTCCTGGACGACGCGCGCGACGCCCTCATCTCTCTCGCGGAGGAGGCCGAGGCCGACGCCGAGCGCACCCATCGCGAACGCAAGGCCGCGAGCGGCCGCTACAGCGACTCGGGCGGGACGCACGACTACCGCAGCCGGGACGTGTCGAATCTGCGTCGACGTCGCAAGCAGTCGCTGCGCATCGCCAAAGAGCTCCGCGAGCGCGCGGCCGACGAGGCGGAGCTGCGCAAGCTCATCGCTGATGCGCGGGAGGCCGCGTGGGCCGAGGTCGCCGGGAACATCGACCGCACGCTTCGCATCGAGGCGGCGCGGCCCGATCTCGAACCCGACTACGAGCGCATGCGCACGGCGCGCATGCAGGCCCTGCGGATGGTCGACCTCCCGCGTCTCCGCTCGCAGCGTCGCAATGTCCAGCGGCAGGCGGCCGAGCGCGATGAGGCCGTGGATTCCGCGGCTGCGCCGGTGATCGACTAGCCGTTCCGTGCTCGATTCGCTCTTTGCGCGAGAGCGGGCTATGCTTGACGACGGCCCGGGAGAGATTCCCAGGCACTGCGCCCGTAGCTCAATGGATAGAGCATCTGACTACGGATCAGAAGGTTAGGGGTTCGAGTCCCTTCGGGCGCACACTGTGTTGAGACAGTGAACGAGAAGCCTCCGCTCTGCGGGGGCTTCTTTGTTTTCCGTTCCACGCCGACGACTTTGTTGTGGTGCTGCACATTCTCAGCGGTCATCGCGTAGCGTGGGGGCGTGACCGAACGGAACTGGGCCGGAACACACACCTTCACCGCCGAAGCTGTACTCGCACCGACGACGATCGACGAGGCTCGACGCATGGTCGCCGCGCACGACCGCATCCGGTCGCTGGGCACACGGCATTCGTTCAACGACCTCGCCGACACGGCCGGCGTCCTGCTCGATCTCACCGGGCTCGACGCCGACATCATCGTCGATGAGGATGCGCGGACCGTGACGGTGGGAGCCGGAACGCGCTATGCCGTCGTCGCTCGGCACCTCGCCGATCACGGCTGGGCGCTGCACAACATGGGTTCACTGCCGCACATCTCCGTCGGTGGTGCGACGGCGACGTCGACGCACGGGTCGGGCGACGGCAACGGGTCGCTCGCGACGGCGGTGCGGGCGCTGGAGTTCATCACTCCGGACGGCGAGCTGCGCACGGTCTCGGCCGGTGACGCCGACTTCGCCGGCAGCGTCGTCCACCTCGGCGCACTCGGGCCGGTCGTCCGGCTGACGCTCGCGATCGAGCCGACCTACCAGGTGCGCCAGGACACCTATGCCGGGCTCACCTGGGACGATCTCTTCGAGCGCTTCGACGAGGTGACGGCGTCGGGCTACAGCGTCAGCGTCTTCACCCGCTGGAAGACGCCGGATGTCGGCGAAGTGTGGATCAAGGAGCGCCTCGACGCCGCGTCGGCCGCCGACATGCCGGAACGCGTGCTGAGCGCTCGGCGCGTCAGGGTCAAGGCGGACTCGCCCGCGGCCGACGGAGTCGACAACACGACCGAGCAGGGCGGCATCCCCGGGGATTGGTGCGAGCGCCTGCCGCACTTCCGCATCGACGCGACCCCGTCCAACGGCGACGAGATCCAGACCGAGTACTGGGTCGACCGTGCGGTGGCCGTCGAGGCGATCGCGGCCGTGCGCTCGATCGCCGACCGGGTCGAGCCCGCCCTTCTCGTGACCGAGCTGCGCACCGTCGCCGCCGATGACCTCTGGCTCTCTCCCGGGTTCGGGCGCGACAGTGTGTGCATCCACTTCACGTGGAAGAACGAACCGGATGCGGTCCGCGAGGCGATCGCGAATGTGGAGCGCGTGCTCGCTCCGTTCGACCCCCGGCCGCACTGGGGCAAGGTCTTCTCGATGCCCATCGGCGATTCGCTCCCGCGTCTCGCTGATTTCCGCGAGCTCGTGGCGCGTGTCGACCCGACCGGTAAGTTCTCGGGTCCGTACCTCGAGCGGGTGCTGGGCATCGCCGCTCGCTGATTCACCGGTTCACGAGAACGGGCGGGATGCCTCGATGATCCGGCTGAGATCGACGGCGGTGCGCGTCCACGGCGAGATGCGACCATCGCCGTCCGCGGGCACCGTTGCGACGACGCGGGCGAGCGCCTTCTCGGCATCCTCGACCGTGGCTGCCGTCGCCGGGTCGCCCAGAGGTCGTGCGACGGCTTGCGCTGTGGCCCGTACGGCCTCGGCGAGCTCGGCGCGCAGCGGCGCGGCGTCGGGGGTGAGGGGGAGGCCGTCGATGCCGTCGCCGAGCTCGATCGTCTGGCGCACAGTGTTCTCGAGCGCTCTCAAGCGACGGTCGTTCTCGGCCTCGATGCCGCGGCGGCGCCGAGCGAGCGGATGGGCTTTGCGGCTGCGGGCGGCCTCGCGCACGTCGGCCGAGACGGCGTCGAGGATCTCTCCGAGGTAGCGCTGGCCCGCCGAATCGGCGGGTTCGCCGGCGGCGACCGAGGTCGCCAGCATCTCGAGCCGGTCCGAGACCGCGTCGCGCAGCTGCGACAGGCGGGTGGAGGCCCGCCGGAGGTACAGGGGTGGGACGAGCGCGAGGTTGACGGCCACCCCGATGAGCACGCCGAACGCCATCGTCACGAGGTACGACACCGAGAAGCCGCCGGCGTCGTTCGCGCCCAGCAGCAGAACGAACAGCGCCGCGATGGCGATCCAGTCTCGGCCGGTGCCGAGAGCTCGGATGCCGCCGACGGCGACGCCCGCGGCGACGACGATCGCCACGCCGACGATCCGCGGGCTGGGTCCGGAGACGATCCACAGTCCCGCGAGGCCGATCACGATGCCGATGGCCAGGCCTCCCAGCGCTTGCAGGCCCGCCTTGGCGGAGTCGGCGATCGTCGGGTACATGCTCACGAGCACGCCGAGCGGCGCGTAGTAGGAGTACTCGTCGTGCGCGAACGGCACATACGGCGCGAGGTACCAGGCGATCGCGGCGGCGAGGGCCGCCTTGCCGGCGAGCAGAAGGCGCGAGACCGCGAAGGCCTCGCCACCCGCGGTGCGCGCGGCTGCCTTGAGCGATGCCAGACGGGGGTGGGATGGGGTGGTCATCGGTCGCGACGATAGGCGCGTGGCGTATCCGTCGGCAGGCCCTTGACGTCGCCCGGTGCGTACGGCAGATGCTGGCGTAGCCTGGAGGTGTGAGCGCTTACGTCTCGGCGTTCGAGCTGTTCTCCATCGGTGTAGGACCCTCGAGCTCCCACACGGTCGGCCCGTTGCGCGCCGCCCGAGCTTTCGCCGTCGGGCTCGAGGCCGCCGGCAGGCTGCCCGAGGTCGTGCGCGTCGGCTGCGTGCTGTACGGGTCGCTCGGAGCGACCGGCATCGGGCACGGCACTCCCGACGCGGTGGTCGCGGGGTTGCAGGGCCACGCGCCCGAGACGGTCGATCCCGATGCGGTCCGCGCGGCGTGGACGAGCTGGACGGACGGCTCACCTCTGCTGCTCGCGGGCCGGCATCCGGTGCCGTTCTCGCGAGGCGATGTGACCTTCGAGCCGCGGACGCGACTGCCGGAGCATCCGAACGCGATGACGCTGAGCGCGTGGGATGCCGCCGGGCATCTCGTCGCGTCGGACACGTATCTCTCGGTCGGGGGTGGCTTCATCCGCCGGGCGGGGGCAGACGCCGCTCCGCGGGGAGCGGGAGGCGGACCGAGCAGCGATGTCGCGTGGCCGTACCGGTTCAGCACGGCGGCCGAGCTGCTCGAGCTGTGCGAGCGCGACGGGGTGAGCATCGCCGGGCTCGCGCGCCGCAACGAGGAGGCGCTTCGGCCCGAGGCTGAGGTCGCCGCGGGGCTCGACGCGATCTGGGATGCGATGTCGGGGTGCGTCGATGCGGGCTTGCGTGCCGAGGGCACGTTGCCCGGGATGCTGCGCGTGCGGCGGCGCGCGGGTGCGATGCGCGCGCAGCTCGAGGCGGCCGAAGCCGCGGGTGGACGGGAGCTCCCGGGGGAGTGGCTGGGTGCGTTCGCGCTCGCCGTCAACGAGGAGAACGCGTCGGGCGGACGCGTCGTCACCGCGCCCACCAACGGGGCCGCGGGGATTGTTCCTGCGGTGGCGATGTACTGGTGGCGGTTCGCGGCGGAGTCGCGCCTGGCCTCGGAGGATCTCGACCGTCGGCGCGGGATTCGGCGGTTCCTGTTGACCGCGACGGCGCTCGGCTCGCTTTTCAAGGCGAACGCCTCGATCTCGGGTGCGGAGGGCGGGTGTCAGGCCGAGGTCGGGTCCGCGTGCGCGATGGCGGCCGGGGGCCTGACGGCGGTCATGGGTGGCAGCAACGCGCAGATCGAGAACGCGGCGGAGATCGCGATGGAGCACCACCTCGGGCTCACGTGCGACCCGGTCGGCGGTCTCGTGCAGATCCCGTGCATCGAACGCAACGCGATCGCCGCGTCGACGGCGGTCACTGCTGCGCGCCTCGCGCTGCGGGGCGACGGGCAGCACTACGTCTCGCTGGATGCCGTCGTCGAGACGATGCGGCAGACGGGGATCGACATGTCGCACAAGTACAAGGAGACGAGCGAGGGCGGGCTCGCCGTCAACGTCGTCGAGTGCTGAGAGGCCCTTGCGCGCCCCGTCTCCGGGGCGCTGTTCGCCGTGCGAGAACCCTTGGCACTCGATGGGGGAGAGTGCTAATCTGAATGCAGTTGAGTCGACAGGGCTCAACTTCCAGATCTCAACATGAAGCATCAGAGAAGGGAAAGATCGATGGCTACTTACGACCCGTTCCGCGACCTCGACCGCATCGCCTCGAGCCTCTTCGACACGCGCCGCGGCCCCCGTCGCATGCCGATGGACCTCTACCGTGACGGCGACCACTACGTGATGACCGCCGACCTGCCGGGCATCGACCCGGGCTCGGTCGACATCGACGTGGACGGCCAGCTGCTGACGATCCGCGCCGAGCGCACGCTCACCAGCGGCGACGGAGTGAAGTGGATCACGCGCGAGCGTGAAGCCGCGAGCTTCCTTCGTCAGCTGAACCTCGGTCAGGGCGTCGACACGGAGGGCATCGCCGCGACGTACAACAACGGCGTCCTCACCGTCACCATCCCGGTCAGCGAGAAGGCCAAGCCGCGCAAGGTCGAGGTCACGACCGACGCAGCCGCGCCGGTGGTGCCGATCGAGAACTGATCGCGCAGATCCGCGTTCGCACGACGGGCGGCCGCAGCTCCCTCGGGGGCGGCGGCCGCCCTTCGCGTGCGGGTCGGTGCCGAATGCGTCGCGGATGCGCGGATGCGCGGATGCGCCGATGCGTCGCGGCTGAGCCGATGCGTCACCGCTGACCAACGGCGCGCGAGTCCGTCGTGCCCGGCCTCGGAACGTGCGCGGGCACACGCCCCGAACTCAGAACGGTGGAGGTTCGTCCGTCGGTGGCCCGCCGCTTCCGGCATCCCGTGGCGGGCTCGCGGTGTCGATGGTGAAGCAGACGGCCGGCATGGGAACGTCTTCGCGGTAGGTCCTGCCGAGGGGCGAGGTCCATTCGAGAACCCCGCCTCCGATCTGTCTGACCTCCCACTTGGTGAACTGCTTCATCGAGTGGTGTCTTTGGCAGAGGTGGGCGAGGTTGAAGATGTGGGTGTGGCCGCCAAGGGCGTAATCGATCGTGTGGTCGATCTCGCACCGGATCGCGGCGCGCCGGCATCCGGGGAACCGGCAGTGCTGGTCCCGCACCATCAGGAGTTTCTTCATCGATGCGGTGGGCCGATAGGTGTCGATCTCGACCGGTGTGCGGATGACCGGGTCGATGAAGAGCCGGTCCCATTCGCTGACCTGCCCGGCGAGTCGTCGGACGGTGTCGGCATCGACGAGCCCGGCCCCGACGGCTTCGGCGGGGTTCTCGTCCTTGCCCATCAGTGTCTCCGCGGCGACGGCGACTTGCACGCGTGCCCGGATCGCCCCCAGCCCACCGGCCCGGTCGGTCCCGTAGGTCGGGTCGACCACGGGCGCGCCGCCGAGAACGAGGTCGCCCAGGATGTCCGCGCGCAGCTGGTCCATCGTCCGGGTATCGGCGGGCTCGCCCGCTTCTGCGGCATCCGCCGCCGAACTCTCCCCGGCATCCGCGCCGGCGCCCCGGCCAGCGGCATCCGCCCCGCCCGCCCCGGCACCGCCAGTGCCCGCGACCCGGGCGTCCTTCACCGACTGTCCCATCTGCGTGAGCCGGTCGAGTATCCCGGCGGCGATGACGGTCGGAAGGGTGGCGACGAGGTTCGACATTCCGTCGGTTCCGTGGAACACGCGCACGCACCGTTCCGCGACCGCGGTCTTGTGCCGCTCTGTGAACGTCTGCGTATGCAACCGGGCCGCCAGGGTCTCCAGCGCACCCCGCACGCGAGAGGGCACATCCCGCTCACACACCCCGATCGCGGCCTCCGCGAACGAATCCCGCATCGCAGCCGGCACCCCCGCGCCGACGCGCACCACCAGATCCACGTGTCCGCGTTCGATCCGCCGCTGCACCCACGCGTCGAACACAGTGGGGTAGTCGTCGATGACCGTCATCGCGTGGTCGATCTCACCCTGCAGTCGGCGGTCGGTCAGCCGGGCCATCCCGGCCGCTTCGGCTGCCACCGACCGCAGCTCCATATCCGACGCCATGCCGCGCACGCCGTCGCGGCGCGCGTTGTGCAGGGCGGCGTGGCCCAGATCGGCCAGCGCCCGAGTGCGGGCGATGTCAGCGGCGTGAGAGAGGTCGAGCGCCTCCGCGTACCGCGAGAGAGCGAGCGCCTGCGACGGTGTGGGGGTCTCGCGTCCCACTTCGCCACCCACGCCATTCGCTGTCACGTTCCCATGATGCCAGCAAGGTGCGACATGTGAGTCGGACCTATGTTCGATTAAGGAACATCGGGTCACCGTCCCGCCTGGGGAGGAATCGACACCGCACGACGCCCCACGACACCGCGCGACGCCCCACGACACCGCGGGACGCCGCCCGACCGCTCCGCCGGGCGTCAGGGCAGGCGGCGCAGCTTCGTCGTCAGCTGCTCGAGCTGCTGCAGCTCCTCGGTCGACAGCACCGACATCCGCTCGGCGATGGAGCGACCGTGGGCCGCAGCGAGCCGGCGGAAGGCTGAGACGCCCTCCGGGGTCGCCGTGAGCATTGCGCCGCGCCCATCCGTGGGGTCACCGCACTTGGTGATGAGGCCGCGCGAGACCATCCGGTCGACCAGGCGCGACACGCTCGGCTGGCTGATGAGCATGTTGGCCGTGACATCGCGCAGCCGCGCCCGATGACCGGTGCCGCGCACGACCGTGAGAAGGACGTCGTACTCGGCTTGCGTGAGCTCATCGCCGGCGAAGTCGTTGCTGATGTCGTCGAAGATCTCGTGCTGCGCGCGGAACAGGCTCTCCCACGCTGCCACGGCACGACGACGATCGCTCATGGCGACAACTTTACTGCCCGCCTAAGCTGGTCGGCATGATGCGTCGCACCCGGGCGGCACTCGCGGTCGTGGTCCTCATGCTGATCACAGGCCTTTTCGGACTGACGGCCCCCGCCGCGGCATCCGAAGACGAATCCGCCGATGTCGACGCGTTCGTCTTCGATTCGCTTTCCGTCGATTACACCCTCACCCGCGACGAGGACGGCACGGCGCGGATGCGGGTCGTCGAGACCTTCGTCGCCGAGTTCCCCGAGTCGGATCAGAACCGCGGCATGCGCCGTCTTCTGCCCGAGACCTACAACGGGCAGCCGCTGCATCCGCAGCTCATCTCCGTCACCGACGAGAACGGGCAGGCCCGTCCCGTCGACACCGACAGCGAGGACGGCACGCTCGGCATCCTGACGCGCGAGCCCGGGTACCTGCACGGGCGGAACACCTTCGTCTTCACCTACGACCTCGAAAACGTCGTGTGGGACTTCGCCGACACCGGGCTGGAGTTCTACTGGGACGTCAACGGCACCGACTGGAAGCAGCCGTTCCGTGAGGTGACCGCGACGCTGCACATCGATCCCGTCCTCGCGGCCTCGCTCGCGGGGCGTCAGGCCTGCTACATCGGCGAGCAGGACAGCACGACTCCGTGTCCCGAGATCATCGCCTCACCGGACGGAACCACGATCACCGCCTCGGCGACCGACCTCGCACCGCACGAGACGCTCAGCTTCGCCGTCGGGTTCGACGAGGGCGCGTTCGAGGTATACGACACCGGGTTCCTGGCTTCGCCTCTGGGGTGGCTTCAGTCCGGGGCAGCGGTGCTCCTCGCCGGTGCCACCGGCTGGGCGCTGCGGAACCGCCGCCGGTACCTCCGCGACGATCCGGGGCGTCCGACGGTCATCGCGGAGTATGCACCGCCGCGCCGCATCGACGCACTCGATGCGGCGGTGCTGCTGCAGAAGACCTCGAAGGCGATTCCGGCCGAGATCCTCGAGCTCGCGCTCCTCGGTTCCATCCGCATCGTCGACGACGGCCACCGCCGCTGGGGGCGCGCGAAGCTGCAGGCGGAGCTCGTCGATCCCCGGGCCGCCGACGAGAACGGGCGCAGGCTCCTGCGCGGCATGTTCCCGAATCACCGACGCGGTGAGGTCTACCGTTTCGGGACCTCTGACACGCGGCTGTCGTCCGAGTCCCAGCGGGCGCTGAAGATGGCGAAGGACAGCCTCCGCGGGCGCGACATGTACAAGCCGGTGCCGAGGGGAGTGCGCGGCTGGCCCGTCGCCGCCTGGGCGATCGCGGCGGGACTGGTGATCCTGTTCGGGGCGCTCGCGCTGAGCGCATACGTCCACCCGGCGCTGCCCATCATCGGCATCGTGCTGGCGGGGGCGTCGTTCATCGTGGTCGTGTTCGCGGTCGCCGGCGATCCGTTGTCGGCCGCGGGCGCGGAGGTTCGTGATCACCTGCTCGGGCTCGACCTCTTCATCCGGTGGGCCGAGGCCGACCGCATCCGGATGCTGCAGTCGCCGACGGGCGCCGAGCGCGAACCGGTCGCGACGGACGACCCCCGCGAGGTCCTGCGGATCTACGAGCGTCTGCTGCCGTACGCCGTGCTGTTCGGCCGCGAGAAGGAGTGGGCCGAGCACCTGACGGCGGCCTACGCCGCAGCGGGTGTGAGTGCGCCGATCTGGTACTCCGGCTCGGGTGCCTTCGACGCCTCGTCCTTCTCCGCGGGCATCGGCACGCTCTCGTCGGCCGCGTCCTCGTCGTCGTCGACGTCGGGTGGCTCCAGCGGCGGCGGATCGGCCGGCGGGGGAGGCGGCGGAGGTGGTGGCGGCGGCGCCTGAGCGCTCGTCATCCGCGGCCGGCGCGCGACCCACGGACGCAGTTGAGGGCCCGACCGAAGAGGCATTCGGTCGGGCCCTCGTCCCTTTGCACCAAGAGTTTCCTGCAATCACATGCCGGTGGCTGCCACAGCAAAACAGCTACCGTGCGAGCACTCTATAACGACGAGGTAACGACGAGCAAGGGTTTTCCGTTATCTCTTCGTAATCATCGGAAACGCCGAGGCGCCACCTCGGCGGCATCCGGTTTTCGGCCTTCGCAGTGCCGTGGGTCTGTCAGGATGAGCGCGTGCACGCCCACGGCCGAGACACCGCCAGCGGACCCTTCGTGGTCACGCTCGTCGTCGACCTGCCGATCGCGAAGCCGGACGCTCTCGAGACGATCGCTTTCGTGTCGGATGGCGTCATCGAGAACGCAGGCACCGCGTTCCCGCGCGTGGGACTGGGGCGGGATGTGTGGGCCGAGGTGCAGATCCCCAAGTTCGCCGACCCGCCCCCGCTGGCGGTCGACGTGTGCTCGGACGTGTCATGGGATGTCGCGGCGACCGAGGCCGCACGACTGGCCGATGCCCTGCGGCGGGTCGGATGGTCGGTGCGGTCGCCACGCTCGGACGAGGTCTGACCCGCACACCCTGCGGCTGCGGGCTCACCCTGCGGCCGGATCAGCCCGCGACGGCGAAGAGCCCTGCCACCCCGGCAGCGTAGAGGACGAGCACGACCAGTGAATCGACGCCCATCCCGGCCACGCGCTTCGCGGGCCGGAAGATGAGTCCGACGACGTAGACGAGCGTCAGCAGCGCGGCCAGCGCGGTGAGGTAGATGTCAGCTCCATTCGCCTGCGGCAGTACGGCCTGGCCCGAGATCAGGGTGGCCACGAGGAACAGCACGGGCAGGAACGCATTGCCGCCGAAGATGTCGCTCATCGCGAGATTGTCATCGCCCTGGCGGATGGCCTGCAGCCCCGTGGAGATCTCCGGCAGCGCGGTCGCCAGTGCGAGGACGGTCGCTCCGAACAGGACCCCCGACAGGCCGATCTCGTCGGCGATGGCGTCGCCGACCCGTTCGAGCACGACACCGGCTCCGAGCGTCGCGAGCGCCGAGACGGCGAAGATCGCGACGACCGCGCGGGTGCTCATCGCGTGATGCGGATGCTGCGGCTTCGCGCGCCGGTGCCCCGGCCGGTGCTCGCTCGCACCGGGCGATGTGCCGTTCTCATGCCAGGGAAGGTGCTTCCCGGCGCGCTGCACGAGGAAGAGCCCCGCGAGCCACAGCGCCGCGATGAGCACGACGTCGGGGGTGAGGCGGGCCACGACGAGATCACCGGGTAGCTGGCTCCCCGCCATGACGACGGCGAGCACGGCGACCACGATCACGGCCTCGAGCACGAGGACGAGGGATGCTGCGCGATAGGTCAGCGGTCTGACCCCGTGCCCGCGCTTGCCGAACAGGTCGAGGATCACCAGCACCACGGTCTGCAGGGCGATGCCGCCGAGGATGTTGCCCACGGCGACCTCGAGATTGCCCGAGACGGCGGCGCTGACCGTGATGGCGATCTCGGGGAGGTTGGTCGCCACGGCGAGCACGATCAGTCCGCCGAACGCGCTGCCGATGTGCCAGCGCGCGTCGAGGACGTCGGTCGACTTCGAGAGCTGGATGCCGGCGACCCACACGACGGCGGCGGCAGCGGCGAACACCAGGAGGAGCAGCCAGAGGGGCAGGTTCGACATCCCCTCAGTGCACACCCGATCAGGCGGGTGCGTGTACCGCTTGCGTTCGCCCCCGGAACCGGCTCAGGACCCGGGACCGGTTCCGGATCCGGCTCAGCGGAGCCAGCTCGACCGGCCGAACCGCTCCCACCGCTCGACGATGTGCACGTCGCCGTCGTCGGTCGTCTCGAGCACCGTGGTTCCGCCGATGACCACGTGCTCGACGCGCGACTCCACGGCGAGCGGGTCGCCCGACCACAGGACGAGGTCGCCGTCGCGGCCGGCCTCGAGGGCGCCGACGCGGTCGTCGAGGCGCAGGATGCTGGCGGGGTTGGTGGTCAGCGCCTGCAGCGCGACATCCGCCGGGAGTCCCTCGCGCACCGCGAGGATCGCCTGCAGCCGGATCTGGTCGATCGGCACCACGGGGTGATCGGTCGTGATCGCGACTGTGACGCCCGCCGCGGCGATGAGGGCGAGAGCACCGATCGCCCGGTCGCGCAGCTCGACCTTCGAGCGCGAGGTGAGCATGGGCCCGAAGATGACGGGGATGCCCTTCTCGGCCAGGACGTCGGCGATCTTGTGCCCCTCGGTGCCGTGGTTCACGACGAGCCGGTAACCGAACTCCTCGGCCAGACGGATCGCGGTGACGATGTCGTCGTGCCGGTGGCTGTGCTGGTCCCACAGCAGCGTGCCGTCGAGCACCTCGGCGAGCGTCTCCTTGCCGAGATCGCGCTCGAACGGCTCGCCCTTGGCTGCCGCGGCATCCCGCTTGGCGACGTAGTTCTGCGCGCCGACGAAGGCGTCTCGCAGGACGGAGGCGACACCCAGCCGGGTGGAGGGGGTCTGCTTCTTGTCGCCGTACACGCGCTTGGGGTTCTCGCCGAGGGCCGACTTCACCGACACGTTCTCGGCGATCACCTGCTCGTCGACGGTGCGTCCGCCCCAGGTCTTGATGGCGACGGTGCGCCCGCCGATCGGGTTGCCCGAACCCGGCTTGATGACGACGGAGGTGACACCGCCGCGCAGTGCGTCGCGGAACCCGACCTCGTCGATGTCGATGCCGTCGAGCGCGCGGAAGCGGGCGCCGTTGGGGTCGGTCATCTCGTTGGTGTCGTTGCCCGACCATCCCTCACCGTCCTCGTGGACGCCGAGGTGGCCGTGGGCCTCGACGAACCCGGGCAGGACCCAGCGTCCCGCGGCATCCACGACCTCCGCGCCCTCGGGAACGGGCGTCTCGGCGCCGCCCACGGCGGTGATCACGCCATCGGTGACGATCACCGTCCCGCCCTCGATGGCGGGTGCGGACACGGGGACGATGCGGCCGTTCACGACGGCGAGGATGCGGGGGGCCATGTCTCCGACCCTATGCCGGACGATCACTGGAGGCAGAACTCGTTGCCCTCGGGGTCTCGCATCTGCCAATACCGCTCGGGCCACGCACCCCACTGCTGTTCCACCAGCCGGACGACACTCGCCCCCAGCGCGACCAGGCGATCCTTCTCGGCATCCAGGGCCTCGGCCGTTGCGCGGCGAGCACCGTCGGCCGGTGCGACCGACACGTCGATATGCAGGCGGTTGCGCCCCCGCTTCGCGCCGTCAGCGTGGTGGAAGTACAGGCGAGGCCCGCGGCCCTCGGGATCTTCCGCGAGCCCTCGGTGGTCGAGGTCGTCATCGGTCAGGCCGGCATCGAGCTGTTGTCGGCGCATGTCGTCGGGCCAGTCGAGGCGCGGATAGCCGAAGACATCGGCCCAGAAATGCGAGAGCGCGCGTGGGTTGTCTGCGTAGAAGGTGATGTTGCCGAGCGTGTTCATAGTGACCTCCTCGTCGCGACCGACGGTACCCCCGACCACCGACACGGGGCGAGTACACCCGGCGTCGCGGCGAGGCAACGGGGCTGACGGCGGTGAGGCGTCGCCGTATCTTGAGCGGTTCACGAACTACAGGGAGGAACCACTATGAGCCTCAATGGGAACGTGCCCTTCGTCGCACCGGGTGAGATGCCCATCGACCCGATCGAGGAAGCCCCGACACTCGAGCCCACGGCCGAAGACCCGGTCGACGAGGACTGACCCGGCATCCCGAGCCCGCACACGGCGAAAGCGCACGTCCGCACGGTTTCCGCGTGAGCGGACCGTGCGAACGTGCGCTTTCGTGAACTGGCAGAGATCAGTACCAGCCGGTCGACTGCGAGTGGCCCCATGCGCCGCAGGGCGAGCCGTAGCGGCCGGAGATGTAGCCGAGGCCCCAGCGAACCTGGGTGACGGCGCTGGTCTGCCAGTCGCCACCGGCCGAAGCCATCTTGCTGCCGGGAAGCGCCTGCGGGATGCCGTATGCACCGCTGCCGCTGTTGTAGGCCTGGTAGTTCCAGCCCGACTCCTTGTTCCACAGCGAGACGAGGCACGAGAACTGGTCCTGGCCCCAGCCGAACTCGCCGAGCATGTTGCTCGCGGCCTGCTGCGCGGCGCCGGGGGAGTTGTCTCCGGTCGAGGCGACGGCCGAAGCGGCGGGGGCGGACGACGACGAGGACGACGAGCGCGAGCTGTTCGAACGCTGCGCGGCAGCGGCCGCAGCGGCTTCCTCCTCGGCCTTCGCCTTCGCGGCTGCCTCGGCGGCCGCAGCCTCTTCGGCGGCGATCCGCGCGGCTTCCTCTTCGGCGGCCTTCTGCGCCTGTGCGGCCTCGAGACGTCCGCGGAGGTCGGCCGTCTCGGCCTGCACATCGTCGGTCGCGTCGGTCAGCTTGTCGGTCAGGTCGGGCAGGAGCAGCGTCGGGATGACGTCGGTGTCCTTCAGGCCCTCGATGCGCTCGCGCAGCTGCGACGTGTCGATCGTCGTGTCGCCCTCGATGGGGAGCGCCGCCGCCGACACATCGCCGGTCACCGTGGCGGCGTCCACGACGGATGCCTCGGCCGCGGCGACGGCGTCGCTCGTGGCCTGCTCGATCGCGCTCAGCGGCTTCGAGGTCGAGGTGGCCGCGGCGGTGACGAGCGCGGCGCGCTGCATGACGGGAGCGGGACCCGATGCCGTGGGCAGTGCGGCAGAGGCCGTCGTTCCCACCACCGCGGTCAGGCCCAGGGCCAGCCCGAGAGTGAGGGCAGCGGGGCGGACGAAGCGGCGGGATGCCGAGCTGGAGGCGGAGGTGGTGGAACGCCGCAGGTCGCGGCGGGTGGGCTGGCTTGACGAAGAAGTCATGCGAACAGGGGCGGTCCTTCGATGTTTGCGGGCACCGCGGCAGGCGGCGGGCGTCTCGGGCGGACGCACAAAACTCCCCGAGTCTGCGGGGTGAGTCTGGACGAGTCCCGGACAGCCCCTGGACGTAACCTGAGAGCGGAGGCGGGCCGACCCGGTGGCCCGGCGGGTTAATCTGGCCGGAACGACGGGCCGTTTCGGCCGTCCGATCGTCCGTGCCGAGGGAGGAAATCATGGCCGAGATCGAGAGCTTCACGTTGGACCACACCGCCGTGCTCGCCCCGTACGTGCGGCGGATCGGCGTCGAGCACGGCCCCGGCGGCGGCACCATCACGAACTTCGACGTGCGATTCGTGCAGCCCAACGCGGGCGAGATCCCGACCGCCGGCATCCACACCATCGAGCACATGCTCGCGGGCCTTCTCCGCGACCGCATCGACGGCGTCATCGACATCTCGCCCTTCGGATGCCGCACCGGCTTCCACCTGCTGATGTGGGGCGAGCCCGAGGTCGCCGACGTCGTCGCCGCCCTGACCGGGAGCCTGCGCTTCATCGCCGACGAAGCGGTCGAGGCCGATATCCCGGGCGTCTCCGCCCTCGAGTGCGGCAACTACCGCGACCATTCCCTGCACTCGGCCCGCGAGTGGTCGAAGACCGTGCTCGATCAGGGCATCAGCCTCGACGCCTTCTCCCGCGTCGGGGTCTGACGACCCCGCGACCGACCGGCCGACCGAGCACCGCGACGTGACCTCCCCTCGCCACCAGCGCGCGCTGAGAGCCGGCGCGTCCGCGACGCTGGCCACGTTCGTCGCTCTGCTGTCGCATGTGGCGGCGGGAGGTGAGCCGCCTTCGGCGCTGGGAGCCGCCCTGCCGTGGGCACTGTCGCTGGTGGTGAGCCTCGTCGTCGTCGGGCGTCGGCTCTCCGCGGTGCGGCTCGGAGCGGCGGTCACCGCGGCTCAGGTGCTCTTCCACGTCATGTTCGCGCTCGGCGTCGTGCCACTGGCAGGATCAGCGGGGGTTTCGACGGCCGGAGCGAGCCAGACGACGCCGATGAGCCTGCATGCGGGACATATGTCGCTCCCGGCATCCCTGTCCGCGCCGGGCGCGCTCGCCGCGGTGGCACCGGATGCCGCGATGATCGGCGCCCACGTCCTGGCCGCCGTCGCGACCACACTTCTCCTGCACCGCGGCGAGCGACTGCTCTCCGCGCTCCTCGGGCTCGCCCGGCGCATCGCCGTGCGTCTGCGCTCGGCGGCGCGGGATGCTGTTCCGCCGGCCCCGAACCCGCTGCGGGTGCGCCCGATCGTGTCGAGCGTCCGCATGCCCCGACGGCGCGCCCTCGTCGCGGCGCCCGCGCGGCGCGGTCCTCCCGTTCTCCTCGCTCTCTGACGCCCCGGCGCCCGTCGGGGCGATCCGCCGTGCGCGCTGACGTTGCTTCGCGTGCCGGCACCCCGACGACCGAGGAGTCTCATGTCCATCACCGAGTCGCGCACGCCCACCGGCGGCGCCCCCGACCCCGGCGGCGCGTCCGCCACCCCGTCCCGCGAACACGCCCCGCCGCGGCGACCGCGCGCGTGGGTGATGCCGCTGCTGCTGCGCATCCACTTCTTCGCCGGCATCCTGGTCGGCCCCTTCATCCTGATCGCCGCGGTCAGCGGGGCGATCTACGTCGTGACGCCGCAGCTCGAGCGCGTCGTCTACGCCCACGAGCTCAGCGCGCCGGTCACCGAGGCGACGCTCTCGATCGGCGACCAGGTGCGCATCGCGGAGGGGTACATCGGCGACGCCGCCTCGCTGGCGGCCGTCCGGCCCGCGCCCGCGGCGGGCGACACCACGCGCGTCATGTTCGCCCAGGACGGGCTCGGGCCGAGCGAGACGCGCGCCGTCTTCGTTGACCCGGGCACGGGGGATATCCGTGGCGACCTGACGGTCTACGGCACGAGCGGTGCGCTGCCGCTGCGCGCATGGGTCAGCGACCTGCACCGCAACCTCCACCTCGGCGAGCCGGGCCGCCTCTACAGCGAGTTCGCCGCGTCGTGGCTCGGCATCGTCGTCGTCGCGGGACTCGCGCTCTGGGTCGTGCGGCTGCGCAGGGCGCGCGTGAAGAAGGACCTGCTCCGCCCGAAGCGCGGTGCCACCGGGTATCGGCGCCTCTTCGGATGGCATGCGTCGCTCGGGGTGTGGCTCGTCGTCGGGGCGCTCTTCCTCTCGGCCTCGGGTATCACGTGGTCGACCTACGGCGGCGCGAACGTATCGACACTCCGGGCCGCGCTCTCGTGGCAGAACCCGACGTTGTCGACGGCGCTCGGCGACGACGGCCCCGCCGCCGCGGGCGCGCACGCGGACCACGGCGTCGTCGCGGCGCCGACGGCCGCGGTGTCGCCCGACACGTTCGACGACGTGCTCGCGGTCGCGCGCACCGAGAACGTGAACGTCGGCCTCATCGAGATCCGGCCGCCCTCGGCTGCGGGGCAGGCGTGGGTCGTCCAAGAGATCCAGCGCAGCTTCCCGACGGAGGTCGACGGTGTCGCGATCGACGGCGACACGCTCGCGGTCGTGGACCGGGTCGACTTCGCGGACTACCCGTTCATGGCGAAGCTCGCGCGGTGGGCGGTCGACCTCCATATGGGGTCGATGTTCGGGATCGTGAACCAGCTCATCCTCTTCGTGGTCGCCGCAGGGATCGCGACGATGGTCGTGTTCGGATACCTGATGTGGTGGAAGCGTCGGCCCACCCGCGACCCCGCTCGCCGGATGGGCACGGTCCCCGGCGAGGCCCTTCCGAACGCGCCGGTATGGGGTGTCGCGCTCGTGGCGGCCGTCGCGATCGGCATCGGGTACTTCCTTCCCCTCGTCGGACTGCCGCTCGCGGCCTTCGTGATCGCCGACGCGGTCGTGCAGGGATTCCGCGCCCGTCGCGCGCGGAGATCTTCCTCCGGGGGAGCGGAAACGAGTGTGGTCAGGCCATGACAGGTCAACCCCTCGTTCCCGGCGAATTCTCAGGGTAAAGTTCCGGGCGAAGAACTCCGGCCACCCGTCGGAGAACAGGAGAGAAGCCATGGCGACAAGCCCCGCTGAATCGATCGTCGACGCAGTCGGCGGTCCGGGAAACATCGAGAGTCTGACGCACTGCGCCACGCGCCTGCGTTTCCAACTGCGTGATTCGTCGAACGTCGATCAGTCGACGGTCGAGGCCATCCCCGGCGTCATGGGCGCCGTTCCGCAGGCCGGGAACCGGTACCAGGTCGTCATCGGCGGAGCCGTCCAGAACGTCTACAACGACATCAACGCGCTCCCCTCGATGTCGGGTGCCGGCGGTGGCGCTGTCGACGAGGACGACATCGACTCGGTCAAGGCGCGCGAGCGCGCGAAGGGCCCGCGCGGCAAGGTCGCCTGGCTCGACTCCCTGTTCGAGTTCCTGTCGGACTCGTTCCGCCCGATCCTCGGCGCACTGCTGGGCGCATCGCTGTTCATCACCTTCATGGCGCTGATGGCGACGCTCGGGGTCATCCCGGCCTGGAACGCCCCGGGCGTCGTCCTCGACCCCTCGTGGCAGTTCGTCAACCTGATGTGGCAGTGCGTCTTCATCTTCCTGCCGCTCATGGTCGCCTACAACGCGGCCAAGAAGGTCGGGGCCGACCCGTGGGTCGGCTTCGCGATCATGGCCGTCGTGATGCTGCCGCAGTTCTCGGGCCTCGCGACCCAGGAGGGCGCGCAGCAGATCAACTTCCTCGGTTCGGACATCACGACCGTCTCGGTCTTCGGTCTGCCGCTGACGATCTTCGACTACAGCTCGCAGGTGTTCCCGCCGCTGCTCATGGCGGGTGCGCTCGGGCTGCTCTGGAAGGGGCTGCGCAAGGTCATCCCCGAAAACATCCAGCTGATCTTCGTCCCCTTCCTGGCGATGCTGATCATGATCCCGCTCACGGCGTTCCTCATCGGACCCATCGGTGTGTACGCGGGTGCCGGTCTCGCGAACCTGCTGAGCTCGATCAACGACTTCTCGCCGTTCATCTTCGCGGTCGTCATCCCGCTCGCATACCCCTTCATGGTTCCGCTCGGCCTGCACTGGCCGATCAACGCGATCATGCTGCTGAACATCCAGAACCTCGGCTACGACTTCATCCAGGGCCCCATGGGTGCGTGGAACTTCGCCTGCTTCGGCGCGACCGCCGGCGTGCTGTGGATCTCGTGGCGTGCCCGTGACAAGCAGATGCGGCAGACGGCGACGGGAGCCCTCGCGGCCGGTCTGCTCGGCGGCATCTCGGAACCCTCGCTCTACGGCATCCACCTGCGCTTCAAGCGCATCTACCCCCGGATGCTGGTCGGATGCCTCGTCGGTGGTCTCATCATCGGCATCGGAGGTGGCGTCAAGACGCAGGCGTTCGTGTTCACGTCGCTCCTGACGATCCCCGCCTTCGACTCGGTCGTCCTCTACGGCATCGCCGTGCTCGCGGCGTTCGTCGTCGCGATGGCCCTCGTCATCATCAGCGACTACCGCACGCCCGAGCAGCGCGCCGAGTTCGAGGCGCAGCGCGACAAGGCCGAGGCGAAGGCCGGCGCGACGGCTGCCGGTGCTGCGGCAGCGCCTGCTGCGGCTGCGGCCTCGGGCTCGGCCTCGGGCTCGTCGACGGCGACCCCCGCGCAGACCGCTCCGGGAACCGCCACCGCGACCCTCGACAAGCCCGGCGCCACCGACGAGGTGTCGGCGGCCTTCGAGATCGCGTCGCCTCTCGACGGCACGGTCGTCGCCCTCTCCGAGGTGCCCGACCCGGTCTTCGGCGGCGGCGTCATGGGTCCGGGTGTCGCGATCGAGCCGACGGGGAACACCGTCGTCTCGCCCGGTGCCGGAACCGTCGCGGCGGCTCAGCCGACCGGTCACGCGTTCGGCCTCCAGCTCGACAACGGGGCCGAACTGCTCATCCACGTCGGCATCGACACCGTCAACCTGAAGGGCGAGGGCTTCGAGGTCCACGTCAAGGCCGGCGACCGCGTCGAGCAGGGCACGCCCCTCGTGACGTTCGACCGTGCCGTGATCGAGAAGGCGGGCTACCCGCTGATCACGCCGGTGATCGTCCTCAACGGCGACGCCTTCGCGACGGTCGACCCCGTGGGCCTCGGCTCCACGACCGCCGGCGCCCCTCTCCTGATCCTGGAGAAGTAGCCCCCGCTCCCTCCATCCCTCCCCACACGTCGACTCGCCACGAATCGCGGATGCCGGGCTTCCGGCATCCGCAGATTCTGGCGAGTCGACGTTTTGTGCTGCGGGGTCAGGGGAGGCGGCGGAGGAGGAGGACGCCGTCGAGCAGATGCGGGGGACGGGATGCGGCGCGCGAGGACGCCGCGGGGGCGGACGCGGCGCGCGAGGAAGCGGCGGGCGAGGAAGCGACGGGGGCCCGGCGCTCGTGGATCTCCCGGCGCTCGACGACCTCCTCGCGCTCGACGATCCACTCGGCGGGGTCGAGCTCGAGCGCGGCGCGCTCCTCGGCGGGCGTCGCGAACGGAGGATGCTCGTGCGGTTCGCCGTCCTCGGGCCCGCGCGGCGGTCCGCCGGCGTGCGACACGACGAGCAGGCGCCCGCCCGGGGCGACGTGGCGGAGGGCGGCGCGCAGGAGCGGGATGCGGGAGAACTCCGGGTCCCACGAGTGCAGGAAGCTCGTCGTCACGAGGTCGAACTCCCCGAGCTCCGCCGCGTCGATCTCGCCCGCGACGAAGGTCGCGTCGAGCTGAGCGTTCCGGGCGGCGGCCCGGGCGCGCGCGACCGCCGTCGGCGAGAGGTCGACCCCCGTCACCGACCACCCGCGCGAGGCGAGCCACAGCGCGTCACCGCCCTCGCCGCACCCCAGATCGAGAGCGGTGGTCGGAGCGAGCGAGCCCGCCGCCTCGAGCTCGGCGATCACCGTCGAGGTCGTCTCGTTCACGCGGCCCGACCAGACCCGGTCCGTCTCGGCGTATCGCGCCTCCCAGTCGGCGGCATGACCGCGGCGGCGCTCCACAGCTGCCGCGGCGTCGAGCGCGACGAGAGCGGCGTTGACCGCTGCGCCGGCCATCGACCCGGCGCCCATCGACAGGGGCACGTTCGCCATCGGTGCGACGACGTTGCCGGCGGCCCACACGAGGGGGTGGCTCGTCGCCCCCGCCGCGTCGACCGCGATGAACGACCCGACCGGTCCGTCGGAGCGGGCGAGGTCGAGCCCCGCGAGGAAGCCGTCGTGAGGCTCGAGGTGTCCGCCGGTGAAGATGGCGTCGATCGCCACGCGCTGCCCGTCGGCGGTCACGACATCGCCGATCGCCGCGTCGTCGGCGTCGTCCGCCGCTTCCGCCGGGCCGGTGACGGCGACCACGGGCGACGCGACGGTGCGGATGCCGCGGGCACGGAGCCGCTCCCGGACGTCGTCGCCGAGGTCACCCGCTGCCGCTGTGAACGCCACGACGTCGGGGCTCCACTGCCGTACGAGCTCGATCTGGTGCAGGCTCATCGGCGACGTCGCGAGCACGCCGATCCGGCGATCGCGCACCTCCCAGCCGTGGCAGTAGGGGCAGTGCAGCACGGTCCGCCCCCAGCGCTCGGCGAGCCCGGGCACGTCGGGCATGCGGTCGGAGACGCCGGTCGCGACGAGAAGCGCTCGCGTCGTGATCCGCTCGGTGCTTCCGGCGAGGACGACCTCGAGGCCGCCGTCGATCTCGGTCACCGATGCGACGCGCGCCGAACGGAAGGCGACGCCGTAGCGCTCCGCCTCTTCTCGACCGCGCCGGCGGAGCTCGGAGGGCGAGGTGCCGTCGAAACCGACGACGGCGTGCATGTGCTCCGCGAAACGATTGCGCGGGGAGTCCGAGTCGAGCATGAGGGTGCGGCGGCGAGCCCGCCCGAGCATCTGCGCGGCGCTGAGGCCGGCGGGTCCGGCACCGACGATGACGACGTCCTGATCGAGGTTCTGCATGTCCACAGCATCCGGTTTCGAATGCACGCTGGCAAACCCGTTTGCAGAAATGGCAAACTCGACCCATGACCGGATTGGATCAGATCGGCCCACGCCTGCGTGCGGCGCGGCAGGAACGCGGGCTCACCCTCGACGAGCTCGCGGAGCGGGCGGGCATGTCGACGAGCACGCTCTCGCGGCTCGAATCGGGCAAGCGTCAGGCGAACCTCGAGCTTCTCGTCCCGCTCACGCGGCAGCTCGGCATCCGCATCGACGACCTCGTGCCCGCCGAGCATCCCGATCCCCGGGTGCGTCGGCCCGCGACCATGCGGCACGGCCATGTCGTCGCACCGCTGACGCGCGAGACCTCGCCCGTGCAGACCTACAAGGTGACGTTCCCGCCGTCAGCTGAGGCGCCGTCGCCGCGGGTCCACGACGGCTTCGAGTGGTTCTACGTGCTGAGCGGACGCATCCGGCTCGTGCTCGACGACCAGGAGCTCATCCTCTCGCGGGGCGAGGCGGCGGAGTTCGACACGCGCACGCCGCATTCCATCAGCGCGGTCGGGACGCGCCCCGCCGAGGTCATCAGCATCTTCAACGCCGCCGGCGAGCGCATGCACACCCTGACGACCCCCTCCTGACCCCGCCCCGTTACCCGTCGACTCGCCGAGAACTGCGGATGCCGGCGCCCCGGCATCCGCGTTCTCTGGCGAGTCGACGGGGAGAGAGAAAGGGGGCGTCAGGAGTGGCGGTGGGTGCGGTAGTAGGCGAGGAGAGCCTGGGTCGAGGCATCCTGCGCGGCGAGCGCGTCGGCGTCGCCCTCGATCGCGGGCGCGATCTGCAGGGCGAGCTGCTTGCCGAGCTCGACGCCCCACTGGTCGAACGAGTTGATGCCCCAGATCGTGCCCTGCGTGAACGTGATGTGCTCATAGAGCGCGATGAGCTCGCCGAGCACCTTGGGCGTCAGCGCGGGCGCGAAGATCGACGTCGTCGGACGGTTGCCCGCGAACGTGCGTGCGGCGACGAGCGCTCCGGTCGTGCCCTCGGCCTCGACCTCCTCGGCGGTCTTGCCGAAGGCGAGCGCCTTCGTCTGGGCCAGGAAGTTCGCCAGGAACAGTCCGTGCACGTCGCGCCCGCCGTCGGTGAGCGGATGGGCCGGGTTGACGAAGGCGATGAAGTCGGCGGGGATCAGCCGCGTGCCCTGGTGGATGAGCTGGTAGAACGCGTGCTGGCCGTTGGTGCCGGGCTCGCCCCAGAAGACCTCGCCGGTGTCGGAGGTGACGGGGGTGCCGTCCCAGCGGACCGACTTGCCGTTCGACTCCATCGTGAGCTGCTGCAGGTAGGCCGCGAAGCGGTGCAGCTGCTGTGCGTAGGGCAGCACGGCGTGCGTCTGGGCGCCGAGGAAGTTGGTGTACCAGACGTTGAGCAGGCCCATGAGAACGGGCACGTTCTTCTCGAGCGGGGTGGATGCGACGTGCTCGTCGACCGCGTGGAAGCCGGCGAGCAGCTCGCGGAACGCGTCGGGGCCGAGCTCGATCACGAGCGACAGGCCGATCGCCGAGTCGACGGAGTAGCGGCCGCCGACCCAGTCCCAGAATCCGAACGCGTTGGCCGGGTCGATGCCGAAGGCCTCGACCTTCTCGAGCGCGGTCGAGACGGCGACGAAGTGGTGCGCGACGGCATCCGTCTTCTGCGCCTCGCTGTCGTCGATCGCACCGGCCTCCTGCAGCCCGGCCCACAGCCAGTCGCGGGCGAGGCGCGCGTTGGTGAGGGTCTCGAGGGTCGTGAAGGTCTTCGACGCGACGATGAACAGCGTCGTCTCGGGGTCGAGGTCGGCGGTCTTGTTCGCGATGTCGAACGGGTCGATGTTCGACACGAACCGTGCCTGGATACCGGCCGTGGCATAGGGTCGGAGGGCCTCGGAGATCATGACCGGCCCGAGGTCGGAGCCGCCGATGCCGATGTTGACGACGTGGGTCACCTTCTTGCCGGTGATGCCGGTCCATTCGCCGGAGCGAACCCGATCGGCGAACGCCGACATCTTCTCGAGCACGGCCTGCACGTCGGCGTCGATGTCCTGCCCGTCGACGACGAGCTCTGGTGAGGCGTCCGCGGGTCGTCGCAGCGCCGTGTGGAGCACGGCGCGGTCTTCGCTGGTGTTGATGTGCTCGCCCGAGACCATGGCGGCGTAGCGCTCGGCGACGCCGGTCTGCTCGGCCAGGCGCACGAGGGCGGCGACGATCTCGTCGGTGACGAGGTTCTTCGACAGGTCGACGTGCAGGTCGGCCAGCGGCAGGCTCAGACGCTCGACGCGTCCGGGGTCGCTGTCGAACCAGCCGCGGAGGTCGGGGGTGAAGCCGTTCTTCAGCGACTCGAGGTCGTTCCAGGCGGCGGTGGTGGTGGCATCGATGGGAGCAGCGGTCACGCTCTCACGGTAGCCGCGCCGCCGTGTCCGCGTCCACGCGGCGCGGCGGGAGAAGTCTCGACCACGCGCCCGTCGACGAGCCGGCAGACGGCGTCGACCTCGCCGAGCTCGGCCAGATCGTGCGTGACGGCGACGACGGCCGTGCCCGTGCGCGCCACGGCGGCCAGAGCGGATGCCACGGCGTCGCGGGATGCCGCATCCAGTCCGCTCATCGGTTCGTCGAGCAGCAGCAGGTCGGCGTCCTGGGCGAGAGCCTGCGCGATGTGCGCGCGCTGGCGCTGGCCGCCCGAAAGCAGTCCGAGCGGCCGCCGGGCGAGCGGCGTGAGCCCGACGGTCTCGATCGCCTCGGCGACGCGTGCGCGGTCGTGGCGGCGCAGTGGCAGGAACGGTCCGCGCTCGCGCCAGCGCCCCATCGCGACCAGGTCGGCCACGGTCAGCGGCAGGCGGGCGCCGTCGTTCGAGGTCTGCGGCACGAGACCGACGCGGATGCCGGGGTCCCGGCGCACCGTTCCCGAGGTGGGGGCGAGGAGTCCGGCCGCGATGGCGATGAGCGTCGACTTCCCCGAGCCGTTGGCCCCCACGATCGCGAGGAGCTCACCGCCCATCAGGTCGAGATCCACCCCGCGGAGGGCGAGGTGTCCGTCGAAGGCGACGGTCACCTCACGCAGGGCGACGACCGGGCCGCGGGCGACGGGAGCGGGGCTGAAGCTGGGCATCGACTCAGTATTGCAAATGAAAACGGTTCTCACTTTCATGTAAGGTCGTCGACCGTGTCCCTCCTCTTCGACCCCTTCGCCGTCACGTTCGTCCAGCGCGCGCTGCTCGGCGGCACGCTCGTCGCGGTCGTCTGCGGCATCGTCGGTACGTGGGTCGTGCTGCGCGGCATGGCGTTCCTCGGCGAGGCGATGGCGCACGGCATGCTCCCCGGGGTGGCCGTCGCCACCCTCACGGGCTTCCCGCCGATGGCCGGCGCCGCCGTCAGCGCGGCAGCGATGTCGCTGGGTGTCGGCGCGTTGCAGCGGCGCGGCCGTCTTTCCGCCGACACGAGCATCGGCCTGTTGTTCGTCGCGAGCCTCTCGCTCGGAATCATCGTCATCTCGGCCTCGCGCAGCTTCGCAACCGATGCCTCCGCGATCCTCTTCGGCGACATCCTCGCCATCGGGTCGGCTGATCTCGTCGCCCTCGCGGCCGCCCTCGCCGTCACCGTCGCCGTCGCGGCGCTCGGGCACCGGTCATTCGTCGCGCTGACCGTCGACCCGCGTCAGGCGCAGCTGCTCGGTCTCCGGCCCCGTGCCGCCCACATCGTCCTCGTCGGGCTCGTCACGCTCGCAGTGGTCTCGGCCTACCAGGCGGTCGGCTCTCTCCTGGTGGTGGGCATGCTCCTCGGGCCCGCCGTCGCGGCCGGCCAGTGGACCCGGCGCATCGTCCCCACGATGATGCTCGCCGCTGTCATCGGCACCCTGTCCGTCGCCGTCGGCCTCCTCGTCTCGTGGCACGCCGCCACCGCCGCCGGGGCCACCGTCGCCTTCACCGCGATCTGCTCGGGGGCCATCTCGACCGGCATCCGCGCCCTCATCCGCATTCCGACCCGCCCGGACGGACGCCGCGCGCCGTCATCCGTCATCCCGAACACCCCGGAAAGGACCGCATGAGAACTCGTGCACCTCTCTCGCTCATCGCTCTCACGGCCGGTGCAGCCCTCCTCGCCGGCTGCCAGGCCACTCCCTCGGACTCGGCCGCCGAGACTCCCGACGCCGATGCCACAGCACTCGGCGACGGGCACGGCGCCATCGCCGGAGCGCGCGAGCTCGCCGAGCCCGCGCTGCACCTCACCAGCATCGGAACCGACGGTGCCGTGCACCACCTCGACCTGATCGACGAGCAGTCCGAGCTCCTCGGCGAGATCGCTCCCGCCGACACCCTCGACAGCGAGGGACGCTTCCTCTTCGCGGGCCGCGAGGGCGAGGTGTCGATCATCGACAGCGGCGTGTGGACCTGGGACCACATCGACCACTTCCACTACTACGAGGCTCCGTCCCGCATCCTCGGCGAGCTCGGGGGGCCCGGCGCACCGCGAACCGTGACCAGCGACCTCGGGGTCGGCGTCTACTTCGACGGCGGCGACCACGGCGACGACCGCAGCGGCGAGGCCGTGCTGCTCGACTTCGACGCGCTGAAGAAGGGCGACATCGTCGAGAGCTTCCGCCTCGACCTCGATGCCCCCGGCTCCCTCGTCGCGCCGATCCCCGGGGGAGCGCTCATCGCCGATGCGCGCGCGGGCGAGATCCGCCGTGTCGACGCCTCGGGGACGGAACTCGACACCACGCCCTGCACCGAGCCGGCCGGGTCCATCACGACCAATGTGGGCGTCGTCGTCGGCTGCGCCGACGGTGCTGTGCTCGCCGTCTCGGATGCCGCGGGAACGACTCTCGAGCGCGTCCCGTATCCCGAGGGCGGGCCGAGCCGCGCCCTGTCGTTCGCCAACCGCGAGGGCCGGCCCACCGTGGCCGGTCGAACCGAGTCGTCGGCGTTCTGGCTGCTCGACACCCGCGAGCGGTCGTGGACGGCACACGACGCCGGCGAGCCCATCGTCCGCGTGACGGCGGTCGACGACGCCGACGACACCGTGGTCGCACTCGCCGCCGACGGCTCGGTGATCGTCATCTCCGGTGCCACGGGAGGGCAGCTCTCGCGCACGGAACCGCTGGTGGCGGCGTCCGTCGCCGACCCCGCGCTCATGGCAGGCGTCGACCTCGTCGCGGATCAGCGTCGCACCTACCTCAACGGGCCGGCGGAGCGAACGCTGTTCGAGCTCGATCCCGCTGACGGCGGCCGGGTGGCTCGGAGTTTCCCGACCGAGCATGCGCCCGCTCTCTTCGCGGAGACGGGCCGATGAAGCGGGTCGCGCTGGCTCTCGGCCTCTTCCTCGCCGGAGCGGTCTCGCTCGCCGGCTGCTCGGCGGGCGGAAGCGACCGCCCGACCGTCGTCGTGACGACCAACATCCTGGGCGACATCGTGCAGAATCTCGCCGGCGACGAACTCGACGTCGTCACCTTCATGCCGCGAGACGCCGATCCGCACTCGTTCGAGCTCTCGGCCCAGGACGCGGCGGCGATGCGCAGCGCAGACCTCGTCGTCTCGAACGGTCTCGGGCTCGAAGAGGGCGTGCAGCACCACGTCGACGCATCTGCCGCCGACGGCGTGGCTCAGTTCGTCGCAGGTGACCACGTCGAGACCCTCGGGTACCTCGACTCCGACGCCGTCGACCCGCACTTCTGGACCGATCCGACCCAGACCGTCCGTGTCGTCGACGCACTCGCCCCGGTCCTCGCCGACCTCGCCGGTGACGGCGGACGGAACGTGACGGATGCCGCCGACGAATACGCCGCGGAACTGGAGACGGTCGACGCCGAGATGGCCGCCGGCCTGGAGGCCATCCCCGCCGAGCACCGGGCCCTCGTCACCAACCATCACGTGTTCGGCTACCTCGCGCGCCGTTACGACGTGCGTATCCTCGGCGCGGCCGTCCCAGGCGGGACGACCCTCGCGGCCCCCAGCGCCTCCGACCTGCGGGAGCTCGTCGATGCGATCGATGCGGCCGGCGTCCGCACCATCTTCGCCGACTCGTCGCAGCCGGACCGGCTCATGCGCGTCCTCGCCGACGAGGCGGGGCGCGACGTGTCCGTCGTGCCGCTGCTGACCGAGTCGCTCGCCCCGGAGGGGCAACCCGGAGACACCTACCTCGACATGATGCGCCAGAACCTCCAGCGCATCACCGACGGCCTCACCCGATGAGGCATTTCCCTGGAAAGGAAACCCACCCCATGAAGAGAACCCTGCAGTTCGGCGCCCTCGCCGGCGCCGCAGCCCTGGTGCTGGCGGGATGCTCGTCCTCGCCCGCCGCGACGTCCAGCCCGTCGGGCGACGCGTCGGCCGAGGCGTCCGCGCCCGCCGGTCCGCGCGTCGCGCTCGGCTACGAGGGCGGCGTGCTCGTCCTCGGCGGCGAGGAGCTCGAGGTGATCGGAGACTTCGACTCCGAGGACTTCATCCGGCTCAACTCGGCCGGTGACGGCCGTCACGTCATGGTCACCACGTCGGAGGGCTTCCAGCTGCTCGACGTTCAGCAGCCTGAGCTCACCGACCTCGTCGTCCCGGCGGCCGCCGCCGGACACGTCGTCGTTCACGGCGGCAAGACCGTGCTCTACGACGACGCGACGAGCGACACGACGATCTTCGACACCGCCGACCTCGCACAGCTCGACGGCACGCTGCCCGACGCCGAGGTGATCCCCGGCGTCGAAGCGCACCACGGCGTCTCGGTCGAGCTCGAGGACGGCACACTGCTGACCACCGTCGGCGGAGAGGCCGGGCGCACCGGCATCCGCGTGCTCGATGCGGACGGCGCCGAGGTCGCGTCCAACGCCGACTGCCCGGGCGTCCACGGTGAGGGCACCGCCGAAGGCGAGCGCGTCGTGTTCGGCTGCGAGAACGGCGCGATCATCTACGACGGCGGAGAGATCACCAAGGTCACCTCGCCCGACTCCTACGGCCGCATCGGCAACGCCTTCGTCGCCGAGGACAGCCCGCTCGTCGTCATGGACTACAAGGACGACCCCGACGCCGAGGGCTACCTGCTGCGCAACATCGCCCTCGTCGACACCGAGGCGAAGTCGCTGACCAAGGTCGCGCTGCCCGCCGGCGTCGAGTACACCTTCCGCGGCATCGCGCGCGGGCCGGCCGGCGAGGCCGTGCTGATCGGCACCGACGGATCGCTGCACTGGATCGATCCCGCCACGGGGGGCATCACGAAGTCCCTGCCCGTGGTCGACCCGTGGGAGGGTCCGGCCGAGTGGCAGGCTCCGCACCCGGCCGTCAAGGTCGCGGGCGACATCGCCTACGTCACCGACCCGGCGGACAGCGAACTCGTCGCTGTCGACCTCACGACGGGCGAGATCGTGCAGACCGTGAAGCTGCCGCACGTTCCCAACGAGATCGCCGCCGTCTCCTGACGCGCCGCGCCGCCGCATCCGCTCCGGTCACCGGGGCGGATGCGGCGGACGTCCGACGCCGCCGTTAGCCTGGCGTCGTGCCGGCCGTCTCGACCTCGCAGCGCACGTATCGCTACCTGCGCCTGACCCTCGCGGGCGCGCCGGTGGCCATCATGCTCGCGGTGCTCTTCGCGATCCCCGACGTGGGAGTGCTCCCCAGCGTCAGCCACTACTTCTACAGCTCCGCCCGCACCGTCTTCTCCGCCGCCCTGGTCGCGGCAGCGGCCTGTCTGCTCGCCCTCTCCGGGCGGGGGCCGCAGCGGGTGCTGCTGGATGTCGCGGCGCTCCTGGCTCCGCTCATCGCCATCATCCCCACGCCGATCTCGGCCGGCGAGGTGCTCGGCATCGTCGTCGACTGCGCCGCCCCGTGCCTCCCCGCCGGGTTCACGGATGACCTCGACAACGCCCTGGCGACCTATCTCGTGATCGGCGCCGTCGTGCTCGCGATCGGCCTCGTGCTGGGGCGACGCGGCGACGTCGCCCTCCGCGACACGGGGCCGACCCTCGCCCTCGCGGCGGCGGTGCTGGCGGGCGTCGCCCTCGTGTGGGCGCTCGTGCCGCAGCTGCTCGTCCGCTACGGTCACGTCGTCGCGGCGTTCGGATTCTTCATCATCATCGCCCTCGTCGCGCTGGCCGAGGCGCTTCGGCCCTCCGACGCGCATCCACCCGCGAAGCGGATGCGGATCGGGTACGTCGTCGTGGCGATCGCGCTTCTGCTCGACCTCGCCACCACTGTCGTGTCGGCGGTGCTGTTCGACCTTCCCGTCGTGCTGGCGGGAGAGCTCGTCGCCCTGGCACTGTTCCTGGTGTTCTGGATGATGCAGACCGCCCAGAAGTGGTCGCTCGCCGACCCCGCGCTGCGAGCCTGACGGGCGACCCGGAATCCGCTCTTCTCCGTGTCGGCGTCCGGGTCTACTGTTCGTCCCATGACCGCCCCGCTCAGTGCCGTGGAGACCTCGCGCATGCGCGCGTTCCACCAGGTGCTCGGCAACACCCTGCTCGCGAACGTGACCTCGAGCTTCCTCTGGTTCGCCTTGACGTTCTGGGCGTACCTCGCGACGCAGAACGTGCTGGCGACCAGCATCATCGGTGGGTCGTACATGCTGCTCGTCGCCGTGTTCGGGGTGGTCTTCGGGGCCCTCGTCGACCACATGAAGAAGAAGGCGGTGATGGTGCTCTCGAGCCTCATCACCCTGTCGACCTATCTCGGCGCCGGCGCGATCTACCTGCTGTTCCCGGAGTCGGTGCTCGTCGATTGGGGCGGGCCGTGGTTCTGGGTCTTCGCGGGGTTGATCCTCGTGGGGGGAGTGGTCGAGAACCTGCGCAACATCGCGCTATCGACCACCGTCACCCTGCTCGTGCCGAGCGACCGCCGCGACCGGGCGAATGGCCTGGTCGGAACGGTGCAGGGCGTGGCGTTCATCGTCACGAGCGTCTTCTCGGGTCTCTCGATCGGCCTCCTCGGAATGGGCTGGACCGTCGTGATCGCGGTCGTCGCGACCGCGTCCGCCCTCGCCCACCTGACCTTCGTCTCGATCCCCGAGCGCGGCGTCACCGCGGCGAACGAGGCCGTGACGCCGGCCTTCACGTTCCGCGGTGTCCTCCCGGCGATCCGGTCGGTGCCCGGGCTGCTGGCTCTGATCCTGTTCACGACCCTCAACAACCTCGTCGGCGGGGTGTTCATGGCGCTCATGGATCCGTACGGGCTGACGCTTTTCACGGTCGAGGCGTGGGGCATCGTGCTCGCGGTCACCGGCACCGGATTCATCCTCGGCGGCGCGCTCGTGGCCGCTCGCGGCCTCGGACGCAATCCCGTGCGCACGCTGCTTCTCGTCAACGTCGGCGTCGCCGTGCTCGGCATGACGTTCGCGATCCGCGAGTGGTGGTGGCTGTACGCCCTCGGGATCTTCGTCTTCATGATGCTCATGCCCGTCGCCGAGGCCGCCGAGCAGACCGTCATCCAGCGCGTCGTGCCGTTCCACACCCAGGGCCGCGTCTTCGGGTTCGCGGCGTCGGTCGAGTCGGCGGCGTCTCCGATCTCGGCGTACCTGATCGGACCGCTCGCGCAGTTCGGCCTCATCCCCTTCATGCGCAGCGACGCCGGAGAACGCAGCTTCGGCTGGCTGCTCGGTGGCGGTGAGGCTCGCGGCATCGCCCTGGCCTTCGTCGCTGCGAGCGCCCTGATGCTCCTCATCGTCATCCTCGCGTTCGCCTCACCGCAGTACCGGCGCCTGAGTCGGGCGTACGCCGACGCGCCGCCGCCCGATCCCGCGGACGCGACGGTGGTCCCGGTCGCAGGCGCGGTCAGGCAGCCCGACGCGGCGCCCTGAGCCCGAGCACCGCGAGCAGACCGGCGACCGCGACCATCGCGAGGGTGCATCCGGCGACGCCGGGCCACCCGAGATCGTGGAAGGCGTATCCCAGGAGCCAGCCGAACAGGCTCGAGCCGCCGTAGTAGCCGAGGTAGTACAGCGATGCGGCCTGAGCTCTCGTCTGCGATGCGGCCGCAGCGGGAGCCCAGCCCGAGGCGATCGCGTGAGCGCCGAAGAAGCCGGCGGTCAGGACCAGCAGCCCCACGAGCACCGCGATCACGTGGGGCACGGCCGTCACGATGATGCCGATCGCCATGACCGCCAGTGCGGCCAACAGCACCGGCAGCCGGCCGTGCCGCCCCGCGAGCGATCCGGCCCACGGCGAGGCGACGGTCCCGGCGAGGTAGGCGAGGAAGAGGAAGCTCACGACCCACAGCGGCAGCGAGTACGGCGGTGCCACCAGGTGGAACCCGAGGTAGTTGTACACCGCGACGAAGCCGCCCATGAGCAGGAACCCCTGCGCGTAGAGAGCCAACTGGCGGCGGTCGCGCAGGTTCGTCACGAGCCGGGCGACCAGCGCCGGGCCCGAGGCGCCGGTCCGCCGCTGCGGCGCGAAGCCCTGTGCCGGCGGCGTCAGCCAGAGGAAGAGCGCCGCCGACGCGGCGCACACCGCTGCGACCGCGAAGACCCCGCCGCGCCACAGGCCGACGTCGCCGAACGGCCCTGCGACGAGCCGCCCGAGCAGCCCGCCGATCGTGGTGCCGGCGATGTAGCTGCCCGCCGCCGTCGCGGTGTGGGCCGCGTCGACCTCTTCCGACAGGTACGCCAGCGCGATGGCGGGCACGGCGCCGAGCGCCGCGCCTTCGAGCAGCCGGGCGCCGAGCAGTAGCGGCAGGGTGGGGGCGAGGGGGGCGAGCAGGCCGAGCACCGTCGCGGCGATGACCCCGATCGCCATCGCGGGCACGCGGCCGATGCGGTCGGCCACGACCGACCAGGGGATGACGCTGACGGCGAGACCGAGCGTCGAGACCGAGACCGCGAGGGCTGCCGTCGCCGGCTCGACCCCGAACTCCGAGCCGATGAAGGGGAGCACGGCCTGCGGCGAGTACAGCTGGGCGAAGGTCGCCACGCCTGCGAAGAACAGCCCGGCGATGAGCCGGCGGTAGGCGGGCGAGCCGGGGAGATGACCGGTGAACGCACGCACTCGGCCAGCCTACGACTGCCGCGATCGCCCGCCGGACGTGAGAAGGGCCGGCCGACTCAGAATCGTCGACCGGCCCTGTCATCCCTTGCACCAGAGATCACACCGCGCAGTCGGGGGAACTGCGTGCCTCGAATTTATAACGGCCAGATAACGGGATGCAACGGGTGAGCGTTTCTCATCAGCGGTGCATAGGGATCGTTCAGAATCGCCCGTCGGACCTCAGCGTCCCTCGCGCAGGACGACCGAGCCCGCCGACACCCGGACCTCGACGCGGTTGCGCGATGACGGGTCCTCGGTGAGGCCGTTGACGACCGAGCCCGCCTCCTGCGTCGCGCTGACGGCGTAGCCGCCGCGGGGGAGGGTCAGGTCGGCGCCGCCGGCCTCGGCGGTGATCGTCACCGACGTCGGCGCGGTGCCCGACAGCGTTCCCGACAGCCGGCCGGCGCTGACGTCGACGGTCGCCTCGCGGACACCGTCGAGGTCGACCGACACGCGTCCGGCGGACACCCGCGCGTCGAGACTCGTCGCGGAGCCGGCCGCATCGACCGATCCGGCGTCGGCTCGCAGCGCGAGCGCGCCGAACTCGCCGTCTGCACGCAGCGCTCCCGCCCCGACGCTCAGCTGGGCGTCGAGCCCGGCGAGGCTTGCGGGCAGGACGAGGGTTGCCCGCGACGATCCGCCCCACAGGCGCCATCCGCTCCACCAGTCGCGGTCGGAGTCGACCACGAGGCGGTCGCCCTCGCGGGCGAGCTCCCACGCCTCGGCGCCTCCCGTGCCGGTCACGGTGAGCGTCGCTTCGTCGACGTCGCCGAAGGAGACCTCGACATCGGCTGCTGCGGCATCCATCTCGAGCAGGTTCACGCCCGCGGTCGGTGCGGAGATCGTCGAGGTCGCCGCACCACCGCCGACGATGGTCGACACGACACCCGTGCCCGCGGTGAACAGGACGAGGGCTGCTCCCGCGGCGATCGTGAGTCCCGCGATCACCCGGGCGGATGACGACGGTCCCCGGGACGGTGCCGGCCCGGCCGGCGGCATGTCGCCCGTGACCGGCGGCTCGACCGGAGGTTGCGGCGGAGTGGCGGGAGGCGGGGTCAGGGTCGAGCTCATCGGACTGTTCCGTTCTGCGGCTGCGAGCCGCCGTATTCGAGGTGGACGAGCGCGGCGAGCACGCGACGGTTGCCGTGCTCGTCCTGCTCGAGATCGAGCTTCTGGAAAAGGGAGGTGATGTACTTCTCGACGCTCGCCTCGCTCAGGAACATCGCCCCGGCGATGGCCTGGTTGCTGCGGCCTTCGGCGATGAGGGCGAGCACCGTCCGCTCGCGTTCGGTGAGCCGCGACATCCGCTCGTCGCGTGAACGGCGCGTCAGGAGCTGCGCGACCACCTCGGGGTCGAGCACCGTGGCTCCCGACCCGATGCGCTCGATCGTCGCGAGGAACTCGCCGACGTCGGCCACACGGTCCTTCAGGAGGTAGCCCAGGGCTGCTCCCTGCGAGGTGATGAGCTCGCTCGCGTAGCGCTCCTCGACGTACTGGCTCAGCACGAGGATCGGCAGTCGCGGGTTCTCGGCGCGCAGCGCGAGGGCCGCGCGGATGCCCTCGTCGGTGAACGTGGGCGGCAGCCGGACGTCGAGGATGCAGAGGTCGGGACTGGTCTCGGTCACGGCGGCCGAGATGCCGTCGGCGTCGGGGAGGGCGGCGGCGACCTCGTGGCCCGCGTCGGCCAGCAGCCGCACCAGCCCCTCGCGCAGCAGCGTGGAGTCCTCGCAGATCAGGATGCGCACGGGACGCTCACCTCCAGAGCGGTCGGTCCGCCGGCCGGACTGTCGAGACGCGTCGTGCCGCCCGCCGCCGTGATGCGGTTGATGATTCCGTCGAGCCCGCCTCCGGGGATGACCCGGGCGCCTCCGACGCCGTTGTCCTCGACGCGCGCCCAGAGCGTGTGGTCGTCGCGATGGCGGACCACCACGCGGCATTCCCCGGCCCGCGAGTGCTTGGCGGCGTTGGTGAGCGATTCCGCGATGGCGAAGTACACGGCCGCCTCGGCGGTACGGCTGCAGCGCTGATCGACTCGCACGTCGAGGCTGACGGGGACGTGCGAGCGGGCGGCGAGCGCCGACAGCGCCGCGTCGAGCCCCCGGTCGTCGAGCACCGAGGCATGGATGCCGCGGGCGAGCTGACGCAGCTCGGTGATGGCCGCCTTCGTCGACGTGTGCGCCTCGGCGAGCAGCTCCTTCGCGGCAGCCGGATCGTCGTCGATCTTCTGCTGAGCCAGTCCCAGCGTCATGCCGACCGAGACCAGACGGGGCTGGACGCCGTCGTGCAGGTCGCGCTCGATGCGGGTGCGCTCGAGCTCTCCGGCACGGACCGCGCCCTCGCGCTGGACGCCCGCGGTGCGTGCTGCTTCGACGAGCTGGGCCTCGCGAGAGGGGACGAGGATCGATGTGGCGAGGATGCGGTGCAGGAGAGCGATGCCCACGAGCACGGCTGCCGGCACGATCACCATCAGCACGCCGGCCACGACGGCGCCCTCGAGCGGCACGGTGATCCAGGTCGACCCGATCGTGACGTCGCTGGTGGCGTATAGCGGCGCGAAGAGAAGGGCGACGCCCGACGCGAGCAGGCTCGCCAGGCTCAGCACGATGAGACCCAGCACGGTCGAGATCGCCGCGTGAGCGACCCCGCGCCACATCCGGCCGTCGGTGAACTGCAGCCAGACCGTGCGCAGCCAGCCGCCGAACCCGGGCCGTCCGCTGCTGCGCGCCGACAGCGGGGGCAGCCCCCATCCGTAGAGGCCGTCGACACGCGCGTACTCGAGCCAGCCGGTCAGCCAGAGCGCGTAGACGAAGCCGACGAGGATCGGCAGGCCGAGGCCGAGCGCCGGGGTGAGGCCGATGCCGACCGCCATGAGCGTCAGGATGACGGTGAATGCGGCGGTGCCCGCGAAGCCGAGGGCGGCGAGCTGGGCGAGCGCGCCGAGCGGGCGCGCCCACGTCAGGGCGCGGGATGGAGGGGCGGTGCTGGCGACGGCTGTGGTCATGGCTCCACGCTAGGACCGCGGCCCGGTGCCGCGCAGGCGAGCGGTCCGGAGACCCGCGTTCGGGTTATCCCCCGGGAGGGCGCGGCCGCACCGGCTGGTCGCGTCGGAGAGGATGGGGGAGTGACCTCTCCCGACATCCGCCTGATCGCCGTCGACATGGACGGCACGCTCCTCGACGCGGACGGCCGCATCCCGGACGGGCTGTGGCGGCTGCTGCCGCGGCTCCGCGACCGGGGCATCGTCTTCGCTCCCGCGAGCGGGCGGCAGCTCGCGACGCTGCGGCGGCAGTTCGCCGATGCGCCGGTCGAGCTGGACTACATCGCCGAGAACGGCGCGTACGTCGTGCGTGACGGCGCGGAGGTCAGCTCGGATGCCGTCGACGCGGAGTTCGCGGCATCCGTCGTCCGTCGCATCCGCGGTCTCGACCACCTCGATGTCGGCCTCGTCGTCTGCGGCAAACGGTCGGCGTACATCGAGCGCGCGGACGCCGCCTTCCTCGCCGAGGCCGACACGTACTACGCCGAGCTCGCGATCGTCGACGACCTGACGTCGGTCGACGATGAGATCCTCAAGCTCGCCGTCTACGACTTCGCGCTCGCCGAGGACTCGGTCGCACCGGAGCTGTTCGACCTCCGCGAGAGCCACCAGGTCGTGGTGTCGGGGCAGCACTGGGTCGACATCATGAACCCCGGGGTCAACAAGGGACGGGCGCTGTCGCGGTTGCAGGAGACGCTCGGGATCGGGCCCGAGCACACGATGGCGTTCGGCGACTACCTCAACGACCTCGAGCTGCTCCAGCAGGCCCGCTATTCGTACGCGATGGCCGAGGCCCACCCCGAGATCGCGGCGGTCGCGCGCTACAGCGCCCCCTCGCACACCGAGGCGGGAGTGCTCACCGTGATCGAGGAGTTCCTGGCGCGCTGAGCGGCGCGATCGGTCTGCGCAAGCCCGCGCCGCAGACCGCGGTGACGGCGTAGCGTGTGCGGCATGGTCACGATTCCCACGGTCTCGCTCAACGACGGCTCCGACTTTCCCGAGCTCGGGCTCGGCACCTACAACCTGCGCGGCCCGGAGGGCGTCGACGCCATCGCCGCCGCGATCGACTCCGGCTACCGCCTGCTCGACACGGCGGTGAACTATCAGAACGAGTCGGAGGTCGGCGAGGCCGTGCGCCGCAGCGGCATCCGCGACGAGCTGATCATCACGACGAAGGTGCCGGGGCGCGACCACGGCTTCGACGAGACGATCCGCAGCGCCGAGGGGTCGCTCGGCCGGCTGGGCGTCGAGAAGATCGACCTCTACCTCATCCACTGGCCGAACCCCAGCCAGGGGAAGTGGCTCGAGACCTACCGGGCAATGCTGGCGCTGCGCGACGAGGGGCAGGTCGGGTCGGTCGGGGTGTCGAACTTCACCGAGCCGATGCTCGCGCGCCTCATCGAGGAGACCGGAGTGGCCCCAGCGGTCAACCAGGTCGAGATGCATCCCTACTTCCCGCAGGCGGGACTGCGCGCGTTCCATGCCGCCAACGGCATCCGCACCGAGAGCTGGAGCCCCCTGGCACGGCGCAGCGAGCTGCTGAACGAGCAGGTCATCGCCGACATCGCGGCATCCCACGGCGTCACGGGCACCCAGGTCGTGCTGCGCTGGCACACACAGCTGTCGTCGACCCCGATCCCGAAGTCGGCCGACCCGGTACGCCAGCGCGAGAACGCCGACGTCTTCGACTTCCTGCTGACCGGCGACGAGATCACGGCGATCAGCGCCCTCGAACGCGGCCGGCTCTGGGACGGCGACCCCGACACGCACGAGGAGATGTAGTCCGCGCCGGATAGCGTGGAGGCATGACGACGCCGTTCGACTCTCTCGACGACTACTACGCCCTTCCCCGCATCGACGCGGCGGCGACCTCGCCCGACGGCTCGCACGTCGTGCTGACGGTCGCGACCCTGACGAAGGATCGCACCGGCTACGAGCGCTCGCTGTGGTCGGTGCCCGCTGACGGCACCGGCGTGCCGCGCCGGCTGACCCGTTCGACCACCGGCGAGTCCGGGGCCGTGTTCACCTCCTCCGGCGACCTGCTGTTCGTCTCGGCACGTCCCGACAACGACGCTGCGGACGGCGCCCCCGCTCAGCTCTGGCTGCTCCCGGCCGCCGGTGGCGAGGCGCGTCCGGTGACCCGGCTGGCCGGCGGGGTCTCCGCGGTCGTGACGGCAACGGACTCCGACCGCATCGTCATCGCGTCGTCGCTGCTTCCCGACGCCGCCACGATCGAGGCCGACGCGAAGCTGCGGGCGGAGCGGAAGAAGCTCAAGGTCTCCGCGATCATCCACGACACGTACCCCGTGCGCTACTGGGATCACGACCTCGGCCCCCACGAGCCCGCGCTGTTCGCCCTCGACCTGAACGACCTGGCCGACGCGCCCGCCGTCATCGCGACCGCCGACCAGGCCGTCGACGAGGTCGTCGGCGCGACGGCAGCACCGGAGGCCGCCGATGAGCCGTACCCCGCGGGCCTGCCGCGACCGCGCATTCTGCTCCGCGGCCGCGTAGCGGGCACGGCGGGAATGGCGCTGACGCCCGACGGCGCTACCCTCATCGCCTCGGTGCCCGAGCCGCAGGGACGCGACGCCCGGTACCGTCTCGTCGCGATCGACACCGCGACGGGCGAGCTGCGCGTCGTCCGTGACGAGGCCGATGTCGATGTCGAGATGCCCGCGATCAGCCGCGACGGCGCGCGGGTCGCATACGTCCGCACGGCGAAGTCGACTCCGGCGGGTCCCGCCGACCAGGAGCTGTGGGCCGGTGCCCTCGACGGCTCCGGCGCGCAGCGCCTCGCGTCGCGCTGGGACCGGTGGCCGAGCAGCATCCGCTTCGCCGACGACGACTCCGCACTCGTCGTGACTGCCGACCACGATGGTCGCGGCCCGGTCTTCACGGTGCCGCTCGACGGTGGTGACGCCGACGAGGTCACACAGATCACGCAGGACGACTTCGCGTACACGCATGTCGAGCCGGTCTCCGGGACGACAGATGTCGTCGCGCTCCGCTCGAACTGGATGACACCGCCGCATCCCGTCCGTATCGCAGCCGACGGCGCCGTGACACCCCTTGCGAGCCCGGCCCCGTCGCCCGCGACGACCGCCTCGATGGTCGAGGTCGAGACGACCGCCGACGACGGAGCCCGCGTGCGCGGCTGGCTCGTGCTGCCCGAGGGAGCGGATGCCGCGACCCCGGCGCCGCTTCTGCTGTGGATCCACGGCGGACCGCTCAACAGCTGGAACGCGTGGAGCTGGCGCTGGAGCCCGCTGCTGGCCGCCGCGCGAGGCTATGCGGTGCTGCTGCCCGACCCTGCCCTGTCCACCGGGTACGGGCTCGACTTCATCGCCCGGGGTTGGGATGCCTGGGGTGCTGCGCCCTTCACCGACCTCATGTCGATCACCGACGCGGTCGTCGCGCGCGATGACATCGACCAGACCCGGACGGCCGCGATGGGCGGATCGTTCGGCGGCTACATGGCGAACTGGGTGGCGGGGCACACCGACCGCTTCGACGCGATCGTGACCCACGCGAGCCTGTGGGCGTTCGACCAGTTCGCCGGCACGACCGACTTCGCGCCGTACTGGCAGAGCATCTTCAGCCCCGAGGGCGCGATCGCCAACTCGCCGCATCGTTTCGTCGCCGACATCCGGACGCCGATGCTCGTGATCCACGGCGACCGCGACTACCGCGTGCCGATCGGCGAAGGGCTCCGGCTGTGGGCCGACCTCAACGAGCATCACGCCGCCGAAGACGGCACGAGCCCGCACCGGTTCCTGTACTACCCCGACGAGAACCACTGGATCCTCTCGCCGCAGAACGCGCGCGTCTGGTACGAGACGGTCTTCGCGTTCCTCGAGGAGAACCTGCCCGCGCGCGCCTGAGCGCCGTCGGGTCGCGTTTCGCGGCCCTCGCTTGACAGGAGTGGCCGCTTCCCCGCGCGGGAGGGGGCCACTCCTGTCAGGTGAGCGGGTTCACGCCGCGATGGGCGGAAGGATGCGGCGCAGGATGAGGCGCTGCACCAGCGTCCAGGCGACCGTCACGACCAGGTACAGGCCCGCCGCAAGGGGAACGAACACCGCGATGACGGCGGTCGCGAACTGCGCGACCCCGAGCACTCCCGACAGGGCGGCCGGAGCATCCGTCACCCGGAAGGCGCGCCGCGTCAGCTCGCCGACGAGCGCGATCGAGGCGATGACGACGCCGAACACGAGGCCGGTGGTGAGCGGCAGCGCCCCCGAGGCGACGGTGCCCGCGAGGCTCGACCCGAGGGGGACCCCGAAGAGCGTCTCGGCGAGCAGCCCGTTGGCGTGCCCCGCGATCGTGGGGTGGATGAACACGCCGTACAGCAGTCCCACGACGGGGGCCTGCACGAGCAGCGGCAGACAGCCCGCCGTCGGCGAGACGTTCTCGTCGCGGTACAGCTTGAGCGTCTCGCGCTGCAGTCTCTCGCGATCGGTGCGGTGTCGCTGCTGGAGCTCGCGCAGCCGGGGCGCCAGGCGCGCACGAGCGCGGTCTGCGCGCGCCTGGGCGACGCCCGCGGGGATGAGTGCGGTGCGCACGACGACGGTGATCAGGATGACGGATGCCGCGGCGGAGAGGCCGCCGAGCGCGGGTTCGAGCGCCGCGGTCAGCGCGGCGAGGGTCGAGGCCACCGCGTCGAGCGCGGCGGCGAGGGGCGGGAAGGAATACAGGTCCATGAGGAGTCCGATCGACGAAGCTGAACACACGGGGGATCAGCCGCGAGGGGACGCCGGACGGCGCGATGCGCGAGGCCTCGGGCGCGGGTGCGCGCGGGTGTAAAGCCGTTCCGGACGTGGCTACGCGGCTGAGGCCGCGAGCCCCGGGGCGCGGGGGCGGCGTCTCCCGGGAGCGTCCGGGTCGCTCTGCGCCAGCAGCGTCGAGGGTGAGATCGACCGCCGGGGGTGTGGTCGTCGCGAGCCCGCGGGCCCCGTCGTGGCGGCGGTCGCCGAAACCGAGACGACCGCGATCGCGATCGCGAGCAGCGCCACCGCGGTCGCCGCAGCGAGCCCGCTCGAATCACCGAGCGACAGGGCGCCGACGATCGACAGCAGCATCGGGAGCACGGAGAGGAAGGGCATCACACCACCTCGGTCCGCACTCCGCCGGCGGCGCGCTCGAACAGGGCGGCATCCCCGTCGAAACGAGCGCCCTCGGGGCGCGACCGTCGCAGGGCGAGCAGGAGCAGGATGAAGCCGCCCACCGGCAGCAGGTTCAGCAGCACCCACCATCCCGAGAGGTTGGAGTCGTGCAGCCGCCGCACCGCCACGGTGAAACCGGGGACGACCGTCAGGGCGACCCACACGGCCGAAGCCCAGAGGTAGACGCCCAGAAGAGCGGAGAGCGGATCGGTCGGAGCGATCGGTCCGAAGAGCTCGAGGCCGCGCCATCCCCACCAGCCGAAGGGGTGGAGGCCGAGATCGAGCTGCGGCCAGCGCCCCGACAGCATCCGGGGGATCACGAGAAGCAAGATCACGGCGGCGGCGAACCCGACCGCCATCCACCACCAGTACTCGCTGCGGCTCGCGCGCCCGCGCAGACGGAAGGCGTGCGCGACGAAACGTCGCATCGCCTGGGGCAGCGAAGCGTTCGGCAGCGGTGCTGTCGAGACGGCCTCCATCCCGCGATGCTAGCGGAGCGGCGCGGCGCGGGGCGGCGCGGCGCGGGGCGGTCTTCGCCTGTCAGCTCTGGCCCCATCCCGCGTGGTGAGTGGGCGGGAAGTGCCAGGTGAAGCGACTCCGAGGGCTCAGTGGGGTGCGTGATACTCGGGCTCGCCACGCTTCCAGTAACCCTTGACGGTGATCCGCTCGGGGTCGAGGCGCCAGCGGTCGAGGAGCAGCGCTCGAGCCGGTCGCACGATCGACTGCTCGGCGGCCACGAAACCGAACACGGCGCCGGCCGGTCGGTCCCCGTCGCCGAGCGCGGCGAGACGAGCGGCGAGCGCAGCGCCGGCGGATGCCGATCCGCGGTGCACCTGCTCGACGACGACGCCCGGGGGCGTGGAGATGGGCAGCTCGTGATCACCGTCGGGCACTTCGATGAGCACGCGCCCGACGGCGGCGGCATCCATGTGATGGGCGAATCGCCGGATCGCAGGCACGGCGGTCTCGTCTCCGGCCAGGAACCAGCCGTCGGGGCGCCCCGTGAGCACCGCGGATCCGCGCGGTCCGCCGATGCCGATCGTCGACCCGATCTCCGCCGTCGCCGCCCAGTCCGCAGCCACGCCGTCACCGTGCAGGGCGAACTCGAGATCGAGCCAGCCCTCGTCGGCGTCCCAGGCGAGCGGGGTGTACTCGCGGCTCGGTGCCGCCCGCATCTCGTCGATGCTCTCGGGGGCCACGTCGGGGAAGAACACGCGGACGTGGTCGTCGCAGCCCGGGGAATCGAAGTCCCGCAGGTCGGCGCCCTCGAGCCGCACGCGGACATAGGCCGGAGTGAGCCATCGTCGGGCTGCCAGGCGGACGAAGCGGAAGCGCAGGTCGAGCGCTCGGCGAGCGATCCGGAACGAGGGGGTTGCGGTCGATGCGGACATGAAGGTTAGGCTAACCTACACAGCCGTCGGGGTCTCGATCCCGGCATCCGGTCGCCCGTCGACCAGCATCCGATACGCACCGCACCAGGAGATACGTCACGTGAGCCATGCATTCCGCCGTCCCGCACTCGTCTCGATCGCGCTCGTCGCAGCCCTCGGCCTCGCCGGGTGCGCGTCGTCGGCCAGTCCGGACGCCGAGCCCGGCGGCGACGCGACCTCGGCCGCGACCGTGACGGTGACCGACAACCACGGCGAGATCGAGGTTCCTGTCGCCCCCGAACGCGTCGTGGCGCTCGACAACACGACGTTCCAGACACTGAGCGACTGGGATATCGAGCTCGTGGCGGCACCGAAGCCGCTGATGTACGACCTGTGGCCCAACCTGTCCGGCGGCGACGACGTGCTCGACGTCGGGCTGCACCGCGAGCCCGACCTCGAGGCCATCATCTCGGCGCAGCCCGACCTCATCGTCGGCGGCTACCGCTTCCGCGACATCTACGACGACCTGACGGCGATCCAGCCCGCGACGATCGAGACCAGTGCGCGCGAGGGCGAGGAGCAGGTCGCCGAACTGAAGCGCCAGGTCGAGATCCTCGGCCAGGTCTTCGACCGCGAGGATGACGCGAAGAAGCTCGCCGACGACCTCGATTCCGCCGTCGCAGACGCGAAGGCGGCCTACAACGGCACCGACACGGTCGTGGGCCTGCTCACCTCGGGCGGCAAGATCTCGTTCGCGGCGCCGGGGGAGGGGCGCGGCGTCGGCGCCGTCTTCCCCACGCTCGGTCTCGTGCCCGGCATCGATCGCGGGGCGGAGAATGCCTCGCACGGCGACGACATCAGCGTCGAGGCGATCGCGGCGGCGAACCCGGAGTGGCTGATCGTGCTCGATCGCGACGCCATGTTCGGCGAGGACGGCTACGTCTCGGCGAAGGAGCTCATCGAGGGATCCGAGGCCCTGCAGAACGTTCCCGCCGTGCAGAAGGGGCAGATCGTGTACCTCGCGCCGAGCTTCTACCTCGACGAGGGCATCCAGGCTTACACCACGCTCTACGCCGACATCGCGACGGCGTTCGCCGCGGCGGCCTGATCGTCATCTCGGGGAGCCCCGTCCGGTACCGCCGGGCGGGGCTCCCGTAACCCGTCATGACTGCGCTCACCGTCCCCGCCCGCATGCGCGGGCGTCTCGCCCTCCCGGCCGCGATGATCGTCGTGGCCGGTCTCGTCGTGCTCTCGCTCTTCGTGGGCGTCTACGACCTCACCTCCGACGGCGTCGGCTCCGAGATGCTGTGGATCACGCGGATCCCGCGCACGCTCGCCCTGGTCCTCGCCGGCTGCGCGATGGCGGTCTCCGGCCTCGTCATGCAGCTGCTGACCCAGAACCGCTTCGTCGAGCCGACCACCACCGGGACCACGGAGTGGGCCGCGCTCGGCCTCCTCGCGACAGTGCTCCTGGTGCCCGACGCGCCGCTGATCGTGCGGATGGTCGTCGCGAGCATCGCGGCGTTCGCCGGAACGCTGGTCTTCCTCGCGATCCTGCGCCGCATCCAGCTGCGCTCGTCGCTGATCGTGCCCCTCATCGGCATCATGCTCGGCGCCGTCGTCTCGTCCTTCACGACCTACCTCGCCGTCAGCGCCAATGCCCTGCAGATGCTGGGCACCTGGTTCATGGGAAGCTTCACCGCCGTGGTCCGTGGCCGCTACGAGGTGCTGTGGGTCGTCGGCGTCGTCGTCGTGCTCGTCGCGCTCTTCGCCGACCGGCTGACGGCGGCGAGCCTCGGAAAGGATGTCGCGACGACGCTCGGCGTCGACTACGACCGGGTGCTCCTCCTCGGCACGGCCCTCGTCGCCGTCGCGACCGGGGTCACGACCGTCGTCGTGGGCTTCCTGCCGTTCCTCGGGCTCATCGTGCCCAACCTCGTGTCGATGTGGCGGGGGGACAACCTCCGCGCGAACCTTCCCTGGGTGTGTCTGGGCGGAGTGGCTGTCATCGTCGTCTGCGACATCGTCGGCCGCGTCATCCGGATGCCGTTCGAGGTGCCGGTCTCGATGATTCTCGGCGTCCTCGGCGCGGCCGTGTTCGTCATGCTGCTCCTCCGGCAGCGCGGGAACGATGGCTGAGGCCGTGCGCGGCACCGTGCGCGCGTCGTCCGCGGATGCTGCGACGCGGCGACCACGGGTGTGGCTGCGGTTCGTCGTCCTCGCCGTCGCGGTCGTCGCGGCCGCCGTCCTGCTGCTGACCTGGAACATCCCCCTCGATCCGGCGCAACGCGGCTACTGGCTCGCCGTGGATCTGCGGGTCACGACGGTTACGACGGTCGCGATCGTGGCCTGCTGCCAGGCGGTCGCGACGGTGCTGTTCCACACGGCGACGGGCAACCGCATCCTCACGCCCTCGATCATGGGGTTCGACGCGCTCTACGTCGTGATGCAGACGGGCCTGGTGTTCTTCTTCGGGGGAGCTGCGCTTGCGGCGACCGACGGACTCGCCAAGGTGGCTCTCCAGAGCGTGCTGATGGTGGCTTTCGCGACCCTCCTATACGGATGGCTCTTCGCCGGCAAGCGGGGAAACCTGCACATCATGCTGCTGATCGGCATCGTGCTCGGGGTCGGGTTCGGCTCACTCTCCACGGTGATGCAGCGGCTGCTGACGCCGAGTGACTTCGATCTGCTCTCGGCACGGCTGTTCGGCAACCTGAGCAACTCGAACCCCGAGTACCTGCCGTGGGCTGCGGCGATCGTCGGTGTCGTCCTCGTCGTGGTGTGGCGCCGCCGCCGCCGTCTCGACGTGCTGACCCTCGGTCGCGACGTCGCCACCAATCTCGGACTCGCCTACAAGCGCGAAGTCACCGTCCTGCTGATCCTCGTGGCGGTGCTCATCTCGGTCTCCACGACGCTCGTCGGGCCGATGACCTTCTTCGGGTTCATCGTCGCGACACTCGCGTATCAGCTCGCCGGATCGTCCCGGCACGCCGTCGTCCTCCCGTTCGCGGCTCTGCTGGGGATGACGACGCTCCTCGGCGGCTACTTCGTGCTGCGGCACGTGTTCTACGCGGCGGGCATGCTCACCGTGATCATCGAGTTCGTCGGCGGGCTCTTCTTCATCGTCTACCTTCTGCGAAAGGGCGCGCTGTGATCACCCTCACCGACGTCTCGAAGTCCTACGGCGGCCTGCGCGTGCTGGGTCCCATCGACCTCCGGATCCCGGCCGGCGGGGTGACCGCCCTCGTCGGGCCCAACGGCGCCGGCAAGTCCACGCTGCTCACGATCGTCGGGCGCCTGACCGAGCCGACAACGGGCACGGTCACCGTCGGCGGTCTCGATGTCGCGCGCACCCCGAGCCGCGAGCTGGCGCGCGTCGTGTCGATCCTGCGGCAGGAGAACCACTTCGTCACGCGGCTCACGGTGCGCGATCTCGTCGGCTTCGGGCGCTTCCCCCAGTCCGGAGGACGCCTCACCCCCGACGATCGGCGCCACGTCGACGAGGCGTTGCGCTTCCTCGATCTGGAGGATCTCTCCCACCGCTACCTCGATCAGCTCTCCGGCGGGCAGCGCCAGCGCGCCTACGTCGCGATGGTGCTCGCTCAGGACACCGACTGCATCCTGCTCGACGAGCCGCTCAACAACCTCGACATGCGCCACGCCGTCGGGATGATGCGACAGCTGCGACGGGCGGCGGATGAACTGGGCAAGACCGTGGTCGTCGTCATCCACGACATCAACTTCGCCGCCGCCTATGCCGACCGCATCGTCGCCCTCACCGGGGGAACGGTGGCGTGCACGGGGACACCGCGCGAGATCATGCGCCCCGATGTGCTCGAGAGCGTGTTCCAGACGCCGATCGCGGTCCGCGACGACGGCGAGTACCCGCTCGCGGTCTACTTCCGCTGACCTCGGCGCACCGAGTGGATTTCACCTGGCGTGGGTTTCACCTGGCAGTTGTGGCCGCATCCGGTGCATGGATGGGGCGCGAAGTGTCAGGTGAGGTGGCTCATGCGGCGGGTCAGAGCTGCGCGCCGTCGTCGTCGCGATCGTAGACGCCCTCGTTGCGTCCCCGGCGCGACTCGTAGGCGATGAGCCATCCCACCGAGATCGCCGCGGCGAGCACGAGACCCAGCCACACGTTGTTCATCACGAGGCCGAACACGATGCCCAGCACGAAGACGAGGGCGGCGCCGAGTGCCCAGTAGGTGTGTCCGCGCTGCCATCCCCGATTCGCCATGCCCCGAGCTTACGACGCGGCTGCCTCAGCGGTCGCGATGGTCTTCGGGATGCAGGCGCGGGCCGCGGCGCGGTTCGAACACGCCGCCGGCGTAGATGAGCCGGATGACGCGCTGCCGGTGGCCCCGCCACGGCTCGAGCAGTTCGAGCATCCCGTCGTCGTCGACGCGGTGGCCCGTCAGGGCGTAGCCCACGGTGTGGCACAGGTGGTAGTCGCCCACGCTCACGGCGTCGGGGTCGCCGAAGGCGCGGATGCGGGTCTCCGCCGACGTCCACGGACCGATCCCCGGCAGGGAGGTCAGGATGCGTTCGTGCTCGTCGCCGCCGTGGGCCCCGGCGACCGCACGCTCGATCGAGGCGCGCCGCTGGGCCGCGCGCACGACGGTGCGTGACTGCGGTGGCTCGAGGCCGGCGCGATGCCACGCCCAGCTCGGGATGAGGTGCCAGTCCGCGGGAGGTGCGAACATCGGGCGCGGCGTGGGACCGGGGGCGCGCTCGCCGTACCAGGTGACGATCGCACGCCAGGCACCGAACGCCTGCAGCCCCGTCACCTTCTGCTCGAAGACGGCGCTCGCGAGGTCGTCGAAGACGAGGTCGGTCGCGCCGAGGCGGATGTCGGGATGCCGGTGGTGGATGTCGGCGATGAGCGGATGCCGCGTCCCGTCGAAGCCCTCAGGATCGTCGTCACCGCCGCACAGCCGAGGCAGCTGCTCGATCGCCCACTCCGCGCCGGGGCCCCACGCGGCCGCTCTCACGAGCGAGCGCCCCACCCGCAGAGCGAGCGTCGCGACCCCGCGCGGCGTGCGGCTGACGCGCCAGATCACCTCGCCCGACGTGGTCATCGTGGGATCGTGGGCCCCGTGCTGCTGGTGGCGCACGGCGCGGGCGACGTCGATCGGCGCAGCCGGCCGGTACTCGGTCTCGATCGGGGGCGACGACGGCGGCGCGGCATCGAGACCGCGGATCGCCGGGCGGCGACCCGGCATCCGTCCCGTCGTCACCGCGCTCATGCCGACACCCTACGTCGGAACCTCCGACATCCCGCCGTGAGCGGCGTCGATCGGCACCCCGGTCGGGTGGGGCGCGTCAGAAGCGGTCGGGCGACGGCGTGCCGTGGCCGTAGCGGATGACCACGTCGGCGTGGCGGTCGAACCGGTAGCCGACGCCGCGGACGGTGCGCACGATGTCCTCGTAGCGCCCGAGCTTTGCACGCAGACGGCGGACGTGGACGTCGATCGTGCGCTCTCCCGGCGCCTCCTCGTCGGACCCGTTGTTCCACAGCGACTCGACGAGCTCGGAGCGCTCGATCGTGCGTCCCTCGCGCAGCACGAGGTACTGCAGCAGCTCGAACTCCTTGAAGGTGAAGGCGGCGGACTCGCCGTCGATGAAGACGCGCTTGCGCGAGATGTCGACGGTCACGCCGCCGGGGACGTGGTCCTCCGCCGGGACCTCCTGCTTCGTGCGGGCGACCGCGCTGGGCTCGTGCAGCGCGAGGCGGACGACGTCGACGTCGCGTCCTCCGGCGCCGACCGGTGCCAGGGCGACGGTCGCGTAGGTCTCGGCGTGGGGGGCGAGCTCGCTCAGCGTACGGCGCAGGGCCTCGACGAGCGTCGAGAGCGAGACGCCGTCGGCGGCGGCCTTGGCCTCGTCGATGCCGACGTACAGGGCGAAGCCGCGCGGCGCGGTCGAGGCCGCGGCGGCGGGTGCCGGGGGAGGCGTCTCGACGGCGCGAAGGTGACGAGCGGGGGCGGCGGGGGCGAGAAGAGCGGTGTTCGACATGGGAGGTTCGTCCTCGGAACGTGAACCCGGGCTGTCAGAGCCTGCGGCGGGTTCGGGTGTGCGTTGCGTGAGGCCCAGCGGGGGCCGGTGAGCGAGCATCCGGATGTCGGCGTTGTGGGCCGGGCCATCGGAACTCGGGGATCCGCGGCCGCGTTCAGAAGCGGCGGAGGATCAGGCGGGGTTCACCTGTCAGCGGCACATTCGGCAACACATGACAGCACGCTGCGACATCATCATGATGTCGGCAGTTCCGTTCGCCTCCCGGGCGGACAGAGTGCGTGCGATGTCAGTCATGGGGTTGATTATGACGATCCGTGTCCGGATGTGTCAAACACACCAGTGCCTCGCGTCCTTCGATGACGGAATGTGACAGATTGCTCAATCCTCGCTACGGTGCACGATCGTGGCTACGCGGATCCGGATCGTCGGCACCTCCGGCTCGGGGAAGAGCGTGCTCGCGGACCGTGTCTCGGCGCGGACGGGGCTGCCGCGGCTCGAGCTCGACGCCGTCTTCTGGGACGCCGACTGGCGGATGCGCGACCTCGACGAGGCCCGCGCCCGGGTCCGGGCGTTCGTGCGGCAGCATCCGGACGGGTGGGTCGCGGACGGCAACTGGACGTCGCGTCTGGGCGACATGCTCGATCCGGGCTCACCGGACGGCGCCGACACGGTCGTGTGGCTCGACCTGCCGCGCCGACGTGTGATGCGTCAGGTCGTCGGGCGGACGCTGCGCCGAGTGGTGCGGCGCGAGGAGCTGTGGCACGGCAACCGCGAGCGCGCACGAAATCTCCTGAGATGGCACCCGGAGCGGAACATCATCCGGTTCGCGTGGACCAACCATCCCGTCACGCGCGAGCGCATGCTCGGGCGCATCGCCGCGGGGGAGCGGATCGTGCGGCTGCGCGATCGCTCGGAGATCGACGCCTGGCTGGCCTCGCTGCCGCCGGCCGGGCGTAGCGTGGGCCCATGAGCGATCTGACATTCACGAATGAGAAGGACGCCTCGCGCTACGCGCTGCACCGGGGAGACGACCTCGTCAGCGTGCTCGACTACCGCGACGACGGGCGCACCGTGGCGCTCACTCGCGCCTACACGATCCCCACCTTCCGCGGGCACGGCTATGCGGCGGAGGTCGTCGAGCGCGCCGTGGCCGACATCGAGACTCTCGGCGACCGGACGATCAGCCCGGTCTGCTGGTACGTCGCCGACTGGTTCGAGGCGCACCCCGAGCGCGCGGACATTCTGACGCCGCGCAGCTGACCGCCGCGTCGTTTCGAGGCGGCGGGATACGTCCCTCGGCGCGCGCCTGTCAAGACGGTGCTCGCGAGAGGATGCCGGGGCCAGACTGGGGCGATCGATCGAAGGAGACAGTCATGAACCGCGATCTTCCCGAGGGCGTCGTCGACCCCGACGGCGCCGGTGCCACCTCGCTCGCCGCGAGCGAAGCCGAAGACGACGCCGTCCGCGACGCGGACAGCCCCGCCGACGTCCCGATGCCCGACGGCGACAGCCCGGACGGTTTCGTCGAGAGCGCCGAGATCCAGCAGGGCCTGGACCCCGACCTCGTCACCGACGAGCAGGCAGACGAGGAGGAGCAGCGATGAGCGGTCAGGCCGACGAGATCGACTCGAGCGTCTCGGACTCCGCGACGCAGGACGCTCCCGAGACCGGTCGCGGCGGCACGCGGGCGACATCTGCGGGAACCGGCGGCGACGTGACGCCTCCGAAGGAGGACACCCCGGTCTCGCCTCCGGGCGTGCAGGACGGTCCGGCGCTGTCAATGCACGACACGACCGAGCAGGAGCGCCTCGACGGGCTCGTCGCGCAGCTGCGCGCGGATCTCCCGGGCGAGAACCGCGCGACGGTCGAGAAGTACGTGCGTCAGCGCGTCTCGGAGGTCGGCCTGAACGTCGGCGACGACGAGATCGCGCGAATCGTCGACGACCTCGCCGCCGACTGACGAATGACATCGCGAATGCCCCGGGGCACGGTCCCGGGGCATTCGTCGTGGTGGCGCCCGGGCCTCTCCGGGAGCCCGGCCTCTACGGGGCCCGGGCCGACAGTGCAAGGCCGCGCACGGCATCTCTCGACGGGCATAGCCTGACCTACGATGAGTGACACGGCGAGCATCCCGCTGTCGGTGCACCAGCGGTGGCGGGCCTTCTGGGTCTGCGTCGCCGTTGCGGCGCTGACGATCCTGGACCTGACAAAGGTCAACGTCGCGCTGCCCTCGATCGAGAAGGCTTTCGGCGCGGGCTCGACGGAGCTGCAGCTCATCGTGTCGGGCTACGTGCTCACGTTCGGGCTGACCCTCGTACCGGCCGGACGCATCGGCGATCAGCGCTCGCGACGGGCGCTGTTCGTCATCGGGCTCTCGCTCTTCGCCGCCACGAGCGTCGTCTGCGCGCTCGCGCCGGATACGGGGGTGCTCCTGGCCGCCCGGCTCGTGCAGGGCGTGGCGGCCGGCATCCAGATGCCCCAGGTCATCGGTCTCGCCCAGGAGATGTTCCAGGGGGCCGAGCGCGGGAAGGCCTTCGGGCTGTTCGGCGCCACGATCGGCATCTCGACGGCGTTCGGCCCGACGCTCGGTGGTCTCATGATCGCGCTGGGCGGGGCCGAGGACGGCTGGCGCTACATCTTCTGGATGAACGTCCCGCTGACGATCGCCGTTCTCGCCGGTGTGATCTGGCTGCTCCCGAGGACCCGCGAGTCGCGGCCGGCCCGCCTGCAGCTCGACCCGGTGGGCCTGCTGCTGTTCGCGCTCGTCGTGATCGCCTTCATGGCCCCGTTCCTCCTCACGACGGGCGCGCAGGGCGACGATCCGCAGCGGTGGTGGTCGCTCGTGGCCTTCGGGGTCTTCGCCGCGATGTTCGTGTGGTGGGAGCGACGCTACGCGGCATCCGGCAAGCATCCGCTGATCCCGCTCGAGCTCTTCGCCATCTCGTCGTATCGAAACGGCACGCTCATCCAGGCGGTGTACTTCATGGCGCTCCCCGCCATGTTCCTGCTCACGACACTCTTCCTGCAGCTCGGAGTGGGCCTCGAACCGGTGTTCGCGGGGATGGTGTCGATCGGCTTCGCCATCGCCAGTGCGGGCGCCTCGTACGTCGGCGGTCGCATCGTGACGCGCGTCGGTCGCCCCCTGGTGGTCGGGGGACTGGTCATCATGCTCGCGGCGGTCGTCGCGCTCGCTCTCGTCGCATACTTCGTGCCGGCCGGGATCGTCGAGTTCGCGATGGCGGGCGTGCTGACGGTCGGCGGCTTCGGCGGCGGTCTCGTCATCTCGCCGAACCAGACCCTCACCCTCGCCGACATCCCGGTGAAGCAAGGCGGTCTGGCCGGCTCCGTGGGGCAGCTCGTGCAGCGCATCGGCACCGCCGTCGGAACGGCCGTCGCACTGTCGCTGTTCTACTCGACGGTGTACCGCCTCGGTGGTGGATCGACGCCGCGGATCGACGTCTATCACGATGCCTACGCCCTCGGGATGGTCTCGGTCGGCCTGTTCCTCGCGCTCGCCCTCGTGCTGGGCGTCGCCGACCTCGCGTCCCGACGGCGGGCGGCGCGGGCCTGAGTCTGGCGGCTTCCCCGCGGGGCATCGCCGCGATGTCCGACCCTCCTCCTACCCTGGTCGGCATGCGGATCCTCCACACCTCCGACTGGCACATCGGGCGGACCTTCCACGGTCATTCGACGCTCGACGCGCTGCGGGGCGTGCTCGAGGAGCTCACCGCGCAGGTCCGCGAGCACGAGGTCGACGTCGTCGTCGTGGCCGGCGATGTCTTCGACTCGGCCGCACCGGCGGCGGGGTGCTACGCCCTCCTCTCCGACACCCTCCGCGGCATCGCCGACGCCGGTGCTCGCGTCATCGTCACGAGCGGCAACCACGATTCCGCCGCCCGCCTCGGGTTCCAGGCGGGGCTGCTGCGCGAGGGCATCCACGTCCTCACCGACCCGGCCGCGGTGGGCACTCCGATCACGATCGCGGATGCCGACGGGCCGGTGCACTTCTACGGCATCCCGTATCTCGAGCCGGCGCTGCTGCGACACCTGTGGCCCGAGGCCCGGTCGCAGGCAGCCGTGATCGATCGCGCGATGGGGCTCGTGCGCGACGACCTGGCGGTGCGCGGCGGGCGGTCGGTCGCGATCGCCCACTGCTTCGCCGCGGGTGTCGAACCGACGCCGCACCTCGAGCGGGACATCCAGCAGGGCGGCCTCGACGTCGTGCCGCTGGCGGCATTCGCGGGTGTCGACTACATGGCTCTGGGGCACATCCACGGTCGCCAGCAGCTGGCCCCCGCCGTGCGCTACGCGGGCGCGCCGCTGCACTACAGCTTCGGCGAGGGCGACAAGCCCCGGGGTTCGTGGCTCGTCGAGCTCGACGCCGACGGCTTCGTCGACGCTCGGTGGCTCGAGCTGCCGGTTCCGCGTCGGGTCGTCACCCTGCGCGGCCCCCTCGCCGACGTTCTGGCCGATCCCGCTCACGAGCAGCACGCTGATGCGTGGGTCTGCGTCGAGTACACCGACACCCTGCCCGAGCGCGATCCGATGCGCCGTCTGCAAGAACGCTTCCCGTTCTGCGCGAAGGTCGTGCACGTACCGGCGGATGCCGCGCCGAGCGACGCGCGCACCTACGTCGACCGCGTGCGCGCCGCGCGCAGCGACGCCGAGCTCGTCGAAGCGTTCCTCGTGCACGTCCGCGAGGGGGCCGGTGCCGACGAGCGCGAGCGCGAGCTGTTGGCCGACGTCCTCGACGAGCGGATCCGCGTGGAGGCGATGGCGTGAAGCTGCATCGCCTGGAGCTGACCGGCTTCGGTCCGTTCCGCGAGAAGCAGACCGTCGACTTCGACGCCTTCGATCGCGACGGCGTCTTCCTCATCTCGGGCCGCACCGGCGCGGGCAAGTCGAGCATCCTCGACGGGGTGAGCTTCGCGCTCTACGGCTCGGTGCCGCGTTACGACAACGGCGAACGGCGTCTCCGCAGCGACCACAGCTTCCTGGGCGACCCCACCGAGGTGCGGCTGGAGTTCACCGTCGGCGGGCAGCGCTGGCGCGTGACCCGAGCGCCGGAGTACGAGCGGCCCGCGAAGCGCGGCGACAAGCTCACGACCGAGATCGCGCGCGCCGAGCTCGAGCAGGACGTCGACGGCGAGTGGGTGGGCCGGGCTGCGAAACCCCGCGAGGTCGCGCTGCTGCTCGACGAGGTGCTGGGCCTGAACGCGCAGCAGTTCCAGCAGGTGATCCTGCTGGCGCAGAACAAGTTCTCACGATTCCTCCTCGCTCGAAACGATGAGCGGCAGCAGCTGCTGCGCACGCTGTTCGGCACGAAGCGCTTCGAGCAGTACAAGGACGATCTCGAGGAGCGTCGGCGCTCCGCGCAGCGCGAGCTCGACGCCGCGGGCGATCAGGTGCGTACGCTTCTCGAGCTCGCCGAAGCGGCCATGACGCAGCAGAGCGGCGCCATCGGCGATGACGGGGCGACGGACGGGGCGGCGCCGCTCGACCTCGCCGGCCGACGCGATGTCGTCGAACGAGCACGCCGTCGGGCCGATTACCGCGTGGAACAGGCCGACGAGCTCCGCCAGCAGGCGGAGTCGCGGCAGACCGCTCTCGCGGCGACCTATGCCGAGCTCGTCGAGCGGGTGCGGGTGCTCGACGATCTCGCCGCAGCGCGCCGGCGCCTGGACGACCTCGACGCGGTCGCCGACGAGGTGGCTGCGGGTGAACGCCGACTCGAGCGTGCGCGTGCCGCCGAAGCGCTCCGCGCGACGCTCGAGCAGGCCGACCGGTCCGACGAAGCGGCGGGGGAGGCCCGCATCGCGGTGGGGCGCGCCGAGAGGCGCTGGACGGAGGCGGGCGGACGCGTCGACGACGACATCGCCGCTCTCGTCGAGGCCCTCACAGGCGACATCGCCCGCTGGACGGACGCGCTCGAGCGCGAGCACGAGCTGACGCACGCCCTCGCGGATCGAGACGCGACCGCGGGCGAGATCGCCCTCCTCGAGGAGCAGGCGACGCTGCTCGACGCACAGCACGCGCTCCTGCCCGCGGAGCGCGAACGGCTCTCGACCGAGCTCGCGGCGGCGACCCTCGCGGCGGCGCGCGGCGACGAGCAGCGTGTCCGGGTCGGCGAACTCGCTGCTCAGGCCGAGGCGGCCGGTGAGGCGGAACGCCTCGCGGGTGAGCTCCGCGAGGCCGAGGAAGCCTATCTGCGCACGAGTGATGCCGCGGAGGGGGCGGCTGCCGCCGTCACCGACCTGCTGCGGCGACGAGTGGCCGGTCGGGCGGGAGAACTCGCCGCCGAACTGGCCGACGGCGCGGCCTGCCCGGTCTGCGGGGCGCTCGAGCACCCGCATCCCGCGCCCCCGGCGCCCGACGGTGTGACGGACGACGATCTGGCCGACGCGGAGTCGGCGCGCGATGCCGCCGCGGCCGAGGCGCGCGGCGCGGGAGAGCGCGCCGCGCTGCTGCGCGCGGACCACGCCGCTGCGACGGCACGTGCGGGCGGTCGCGGGAGCGATGAGCTCGCAGGCATGCTCGCTCAGGCCCGGGACGAGCTGACATCCGCCGAACGCGCCGCAGAGCGTGTCGCCGACCTGACCGAGAAGCGCGACGTGCTCGACCGTCTCGACGCCGAGGCGGCCGAGGAGCGCTCGCGCCTGTCGGCCGCGCTGGCCGATGCGCGCGAGCGCTCCGCCGTGGCCACCACGACCCTCGCCCGCCTGGAGCGCGACGTGGCCGACGCACGGGGGCCGTTCGCGACGGTCGCCGAGCGCATCGCGGCGGCGACCGAGCGGCGCGACCTCGCGCGAGCGGTGATCGAGGGCCGGCGGGCGCTCGCCCACAGCGAGGCGACCGCGGCCGGTGCCGCGAACGACCGCGCGCAGCGCATCGAGGCATCGGTGTTCGCCGACGTCGGCGAGGTGCGCGAGGCGCTGCTCCCCGAATCCGAGCGGACCTCCCTCACGCGGCGCGTCGCCGAGCACGCCGCCGACGTCGCGGCCACGCGCGCCCGCCTGCTCGAGCTCGAGCTCGCCGCCGCGGGGCTGCCCGACGAGCGGCCCGATCTCGACGCTGCGGCCGAAGCGGTCGCCGCCGGAGACCGCGCCCGCAGCGAGGCGATCGCCGCGCACCGCGACGCCGTCAACGCCGCCGAGACGATGAGCGATCTCCTCCGGCGCATCGACGACGCGTTCGTCGCGGTGTCCGGTCTCGCCGAGCGGACGGCGACCGTGACCCGGCTCGCCGACACCGTCGCCGGCCGTGCGCCCAACACCCGCAAGATGGATCTCGAGACCTTCGTGCTCGCCGCCGAACTCGAAGAGATCGTCGCCGCCGCCAACCTGCGGCTGCGCGACATGTCGTCGGGCCGGTACACCCTCCACCACAGCGATGCGCTGCAGGCTCGTGGTGCAGCCTCCGGCCTCGGTCTCGAGGTGCTCGACGCGCACACCGGCCGCCTCCGCTCGCCGCAGTCGCTGTCGGGAGGAGAGACCTTCCTCGCCTCCCTCGCCCTCGCGCTCGGTCTCGCCGAGGTCGTCACGGGTCGTGCCGGCGGCATCCGCCTCGACACGCTCTTCGTCGACGAGGGATTCGGGTCGCTCGATCCCGAGACCCTCGAGCTCGCGATGCGCACCCTCGACGAGCTGCGCGCGGGCGGCCGCACCGTCGGCGTCATCAGCCACGTCGAGGGCATGAAGGAGCAGCTCGCCGCGCAGATCGTCGTCGAGGCGACGCGTGAGGGCCCGAGCATCATTCGACAGGAGGCGCTCAGTGAGCGCGACTAGGCTGGCGCCGTGAGGACTTTCTGGACCGTCGTCGGAGTGATCGCCGCGATCTTCGTGGCGTGGGTGATCGTCGACATCGTGCTGCGCCTGGCCGTGTTCGCGGTCAAGCTCGGGCTCGTCGCGGTCGTCGCCCTCGTCGTGTTCCTGCTGCTGCGTCGGCTGTTCGCGCGCAGCAGTGATCAGACGCCGTAGTCGGCCCGGATCCGCTCGTACAGGGCGCGACTGCACGCCGCGACGGCGTCGTCCCACCCGGTTGTCGCGCCGTCCTGGGCGTCGTCCGACACCGCTTTGAGCACCCGGATGGGGATGCCGAAGCGCTGGGCGACCCAGATGTAGACGTAGGTCTCCATGTCGACCAGTTGCGCGCCCAGCGACTGGATCAGGGCGACCGCCTCGGCGTCGTCGACGAAGACGTCGCCCGTCGCGATGCGCACCCCGGCACCGCCGGCTTCGACGCGCTCGGGCATCGACAGATGCCGGCCGCGAACCCCCGCCAGGTCGAACACGTCGTGCTGGACGGCGTCGCCGACCTCGTAGATGCCGGGGCCGAGAGCGCCGGCCACCGCTCCCGCGGTTCCGACGACCACGATCTCGTCGTACGTGGTGCGGTCGAGCGCGCGGGTCAGCTCATGTGCGGCGAGCAGCTTGCCGGGGCCCGTGAGCAGGATGTCGAACCCCGGGATGTCGGTGGGGAACCCGATCAGCTCATCGCGGTGCGCGACGACCAAGAGCCGTCGCACGGTCACGCACCGCCCCGGGCGAGGATGCCGAGGATGCCGGAGATCAGCAGGTAGGCGCCGATGCCGCCCACCACGACCCAGATCGCGATGCGGGCGGAGGACGGCCGCTTGTCGTCGCCGTTGTCGAGGCTCATCCCGCCAGCCTAAGCGAGGTCGCGTCGGCGGATCGCGCGGGCGGCCCGGGAACCGGATTGACCCGGTCGCCCGCCCTGGTGCGAGCACGTGCGGTCGCTAGACTCGACCTGAGGTCAGACCATCCAGAGGCGGGAGCGACGGAATGAAGACGGTACTTCTCGATACGCCCGCGGGGATCACCGCACGGCTCGGGTGGGATCCCGCCATCACGGTGCACCACCGGCGGCGGATGATCGCGCGTGAGCTCGTCGCTCAGGCTCTCGGCTGCGACGAGAAGGATGTCCGCATCGAACGTGAGGCTCCTCGCGGCTTCGGCTATCACACGCGCCTCATCGCATCGCGCGACGGCGTCGAGGTGCCGCTGGCGATCACGACGGCGAGCTTCCGTGCGGCGACGGTCGTCGCGGTCAGCGATCCGGGGCTGCCGGTCGGCATCGACATCCGCGACGCGCATCCCGAACCCGCCGACCTCGCCCGGATGCGCAAGCACTCCCGGCTCTTCGCCGGGGCCGACACCCTCGACCTCGTCGACCACTGGGTTCACGTGCAGGCGGTGCTGGAGGCCGACGGCCGCGGTGTCCGTGTCGCGCCGGAGCAGGTCCGGCTCGACCCGGGCCGGCACCGCGGCTGGATTCCCGACCGCAAGATGAAGTACACCCTCGTCGACATTTCGCGCGACGGGTGGCTCATCACCCTCGCCTACGGCACTCTGCCGACCGCCTGACCGGGCCGTCCGGGTCGCCGACGCGTCAGTCGACGAGGTCGGGCAGCGCCCGCCGGAGCTCCGCGAGCCACGCCTCGGGGTTGCCGTCCGACGGTGCACGCCAATCGCCCCGGGGCGACAGCGACCCCGCCGCGGCCACCTTGGGGCCGTTGGGGATCGCGCTGCGCTTGAACTGCGCGAAGCCGAAGAACCGCTTGATGAACACCTGCAGCCAGTGCGTGATCTCGGCGAGGTCGTACGCGTAGCGGCTGTCGCGCGGGAAGCCGACCGGCCAGTCGCCGGCGTCGGCATCCGACCAGGCGTGCTGGGCGAGGAAGGCGATCTTCGACGGGCGGAACCCGTAGCGCAGGACATGGTGCAGCGCGAAGTCGTGGAGGGCGTAGGGGCCGATCGTCGACTCCGTGGACTGCACCTTGCCGTCTTCGCCCGCGGGCACGAGCTCGGGGCTGATCTCGGTGTCGAGAACCGACTGCAGTACCGCCACGGCCTCGTCGGTCAGGTCGGTTCCCGTCCCCTCCCGGTGCGCGATCACCCAGCGGATGAGGTGCTGCATGAGCGTCTTGGGCACACCGACGTTCACGGCGTAGTGGCTCATGTGGTCGCCGACGCCGTAGGTGGCCCAGCCGAGCGCGAGCTCGGAGAGGTCGGAGGTGCCGATGACGATGCCGTTCAGGCGGTTGGCGAGCCGGAACAGGAAGTCGGTCCGCACACCGGCCTGGACGTTCTCGAACGTCACGTCGTACACGGGCTCGCCGGAGGCGTAGGGGTGTCCGATACCGCGCAGGAGCTCGTTCGCGGCGGGGCGGATGTCGATCGTCTCGATCGTCGCGCCGATCGCCTCGGCGAGCGCGACGGCATTGGACTTCGTGTGGTCGCTCGTCGCGAAGCCGGGCATCGTGTAGGCGAGGATGTCGCTGCGCGGCCGGCCCATGCGGTCCATCGCGCGGGCGACGACGAGCAGGGCATGAGTGGAGTCGAGCCCGCCGGACACGCCGATCACGGGGCGGGGCCCGCCGATGGCCCGCATCCGCTGCTCGAGGCCGGAGACCTGGATGTTGAACGCCTCGTAGCAGTCCTGGTCGAGGCGCGCCGGGTCGTCCGGCACGAACGGGAAGCGGTCGAGCGTGCGCCGCAGCCCGATGTCCTCGGCGGGCGGGTGCAGGAACGTCTCGACGGTGAGGAAGTCGGTCGCCGTCGTGCGGCGATTGTCGTCGAACGTGCCCTGGCGGTACCGGTCCTGGCGCACCCGGTCGAGGTCGACGTCGGCCACGCTGCGGCGCGGCCCGTCGGGGAAGCGCTCGGTCTCGGCGAGGAGCGAGCCGCCCTCGTAGATCATGGTCTGGCCGTCCCACGAGACGTCGTTGGTCGATTCGCCGAGACCTGCCGCCGCGTAGGCGTAGACGGCGAGGCATCGCAGCGACTGCGACTGCACGAGCGTGCGGCGGTCGTCGGCCCGGCCGATCGTGATGGGGGAGCCCGACAGGTTGACGAGCACCGTCGCCCCTGCGAGAGCCGCGCGCGACGAGGGCGGCACCGGAACCCACATGTCCTCGCACACCTCGGCGTGCAGGACGAGGCCCGGGACGTCGCGGACGTCGAAGAGGAGGTTCGTTCCGAACACGGTCTCGCGCGAGCCGATGCGGATGCCCTCGCCGTCCCACTCCTCGCCGGCGGCGTACCAGCGGCGCTCGTAGAACTCGCGGTAGGTGGGCAGGTGGGCCTTGGGGGCGACACCGAGGATCTCGCCGCGATGGATGACGACGGCGCAGTTGTACAGGCGGCTGCGGTGGCGGAGCGGGGCACCGACCACCAGCACCGGCATGAGATCGACGGATGCCGCGACGATGCGCTCGATCGCCGCGTCGACGGCATCCAGGACCGCGTCCTGCAGGACGAGGTCGTCGATCGCGTAGCCGGTGAGGCACAGCTCGGGGAACACCGCGACCGCGACGGAGTCGGCGTCGCACGCGTGCGCCTCGGCGATGACGGCTTCGGCGTTGGCGGCGGGATCGGCGATGGACACCGGAATGGTGCAGGCGGCGATCCGCGCGAAGCCGTGGGCGTACGCGCTGGCGAAGGGGAGCGACTCGTTCACCCTCCTCAGTCTGGCACCGGCGTCGGCGGTGTCGCACCCCGCGGTTAGGGTCATTGAACGGAAGGGGATCATGCGATACATCGAGGACGAAGGCCGGATCGTCTGGAGCGCGAGCGACCTCAAGGCCGCGGCCGAGTGCGAGTTTGCGTGGCTGCGCGCGATCGACGCCAAGCTCGGACGCGTCGCCGCCGTCGACGAGCCCGACGACCCGACGCTCGAACGGGCCGGCCGTCTGGGCGACCGGCACGAAGAACGTCAGCTCGCGGCGTACCGCGCCGAGTTCGGTGATCGTGTCACCGAGATCCCCGAGACGCGGTCATCGGATGCCGCGGGCCTGGCGCGGGCGGTCGCGCTCACGCGCGAGGCTCTCGCATCGGATGCGCGGGTGATCTACCAGGCCGCGTTCGCCGATACCGACTTCGTCGGGTTCGCCGACTTTTTGCTGCGCGACGAGGACGACCGGTGGGTCGTGCAGGACACCAAGCTCGCCCGTCACGCCCGGGTCACCGCGCTGATGCAGCTCGAAGCGTATGCCGTCCAGCTCGATCGCGAGGGTGCGCGCGTGGCCGATCACGTCGAGCTGCTGCTCGGCGACGGCACGGTGTCGCGGCATGCCCGGGCCGACATCGCGCCCGTGTTCGCCCTGCGCCGCGAGCGCCTGCGCTCCCTCATCGCCGATCGTGATGTCGCCGCAGGTGCGGCGCGGGATGCCATCGCGTGGGGCGACGACCGCGGAGATCTGCGGATCGCGGCCTGCGGACGCTGCGCGACGTGCGACCTCGAGGTCGTCGCTGCGCGCGACCTGCTGCTCGTCGCCGGGATGCGGCCGATCCAGCGCGAGCGGCTGCGGGCCTCCGGCGTCACCACGATCGACGAGCTCGCGGCAGCGCGCGAGGCGCCGGGCCGGATGTCGTGGGACACGTTCACGGGGCTCCGCACCCAGGCGCGGCTGCAGCTCGAGAGTCCCGCGGGCGGCGTCACGGCCACGCTCCAGGGTGATACCGAGGACGGCCCGAGCGCTGCGCCCCTGCCGACCTATGAGGTCGTCTTCCCGCGGGCACTCGGCGCGCTTCCCCGGCCAGACCTCGGCGACCTGTTCTTCGATTTCGAGGGAGACCCGCTCTACACCGAGGGCGCGGGTCGCCACTGGGGCATCGACTACCTGTTCGGGTGGGTCGACCTGCGCGAGCAGTACTCCGCGCTGTGGGCCCACACGTTCGACGAGGAGAAGGCGGCGTTCCAGACCTTCCTCGAGTTCGTCGCCGTGCAGCGGGCCGCCCACCCCGCGATGCACATCTATCACTACGCGCCGTACGAGCCGACGCATCTCCTCGCGATGGCCGCGCGCTACGGCGTCGGCGAAGCGGAGGTCGACCGACTGCTGCGCGACGGTGTCTTCGTCGACCTGTACCCGATCGTCCGCCGGGCGCTTCGGGTGGGCTCGCGCTCGTACTCGATCAAGAAGCTTGAGCCGCTCTACATGGGCGCCGAGGTCCGCACGAGCGACGTCCAGAAGGGCGACGACTCGATCGTCCGGTACGTCGAGGCGCGTGCGCTCGCCGAGGCGGGTGACGCCGACGGCGCCGCCGCGATCCTCGCCGACCTCGCCGACTACAACCGCTACGACTGCGTGTCGACGCGGCGGCTGCGCGACTGGCTCGTCGACCGGGCGCGCGAGGCGCAGCTCCGTCCGTCGGCCGACGTCGAGCCCGAAGAGCGCGCTTACGAGCCGTCGCCGCGGGCGACGGCGCTCTCACGGCTCGCGGATGCCGCTGCCACCGACGACCCCGCCGGTGCGGAGGCTCCGGCAGCCGTTGCGCTCCGGCTCGGGGCAGCGGCGATCGACTACTACCCGCGCGAGGCGAAGTCGTTCTGGGCCACGCACTTCCTCCGTCTGCGCGAACCGCTCTCGATGTGGGAAGACACCCGTGACGTCGTCGCCGTCGCGTCGGAGCGCAGCCGGGTGCTCGAGGACTGGCATCGCCCCGAGGGTGCCCGGACCGACCGGCGCATCCTCGAGCTTCGCGGCGAGGTCGCGCCGGGCACGCGGCTGAGCGTCGATTCGTCGCCCTTCGCGATCTACGAGTCGCCCGCGCCGTTCCCGACCGAACCGCGGCCGCGCTTCATCCACGCCGACCGGCGCGTTCGGGTCGTCGAGGTGCTCGATGACGGCGCGATCATCGAGGAGCTCGCCGCGGGGGCTCACATGTGGTCCGAGCTGCCGATCGCGCTGACCCCCGCGGCGCCGCCGCCCGCGGGCAGCCAGCAGGCGGCGATCGACGCGTGGGCAGACGGGGTGATCCATACCGCGCCCGAGCTTCCAGCCGATCCCGCAACCGACCTGCTGCTGCGCCGCCCGCCGCGAACGTTCTCCGGCGGTTTACCGGGCGACGGGTCCGACCCCGTCGCGGACATCTCACGCGCCATCCTCGACCTCGATCGCAGCTATCTCGCCGTCCAGGGCCCTCCCGGAACGGGCAAGACCTATGTGGGGTCGCACGTCGTCGCGCGTCTGGTCGGCGAGCGCGGATTCCGCGTCGGTGTCGTCGCGCAGTCGCACGCCGTCGTCGAGAACATGCTCGATCGCATCGCGGCGGCGGGCGTGCCCCGCGAGAAGATCGCCAAGGCGGTGAAGGGCGAGGCGAGCGGTGACGAGGCCTTCACCGTCATCCCGAAGAACGGCGTCGCCGAATTCACCGCGACACGTCCCGACGGCTACGTCATCGGCGGCACCGCGTGGGATCTCACTCACGCGGGCCGCATCCCGCGCGGCAGCCTCGACCTGCTCGTGATCGACGAGGCGGGTCAGTTCTCGCTCGCCTCGACGATCGCGGTGTCCGTCGCGGCATCACGGCTCCTCCTGCTGGGCGACCCGCAGCAGCTGCCGCAGGTCAGCCAGGGCACACACCCCGAGCCGGTCGACACATCCGCTCTCGGCTGGATCATGGACGGCGCTCACGTCGTTCCCGCCGACCGCGGGTTCTTCCTGGCCGAGACCCGGCGCATGCGGCCGGAGGTCGCCGAGCCGGTCTCGGTGCTGGCCTACGACGGACGTCTCGCCGCGCACGTCTCGACCGCGGACCGGGTGCTCGAGGGCGTAGCTCCGGGCGTCGTGCCCGTACCGGTCGCGCATCGGCGCAATGCGACCGCCTCGCCCGAGGAGGCGGAGGTCGTCGTGCGCCTGGTCGCCGATCTCCTCGGCCGCACGTGGCTGCCCGATCCGACGGCCGCGCCGCGTCCGCTCGACCAGCGCGACATCATCGTGGTCACCCCCTACAACGCCCAGCAGGTGCTCGTAGAAGAAGCGCTCGCCGCAGCGGGCTACACCCAGGTGCCGGTGGGAACGGTCGACCGCTTCCAGGGCCAGGAGGCCGCCGTGGCGATCGTGTCGCTCGCGGCATCCTCGGGACGCGATGCACCGCGAGGGCTGGAGTTCCTGCTGCTGCAGAATCGCCTCAACGTCGCCGTCTCACGGGCGCAGCACACGGCGTACATCGTCTACGGCACCGGCATCCTCGACGATCTGCCGCGCACGCCCGAGGGGGTCGCGCGGATGAGCGCGTTCGCTCGCCTCGTCGGGGCGGTCTGAAGCGCGCGGCTCGCGGGTCAGTCGACGGTGCCGTAGAGGCGGTCGCCCGCGTCGCCGAGCCCGGGCACGATGTAGCCGCGCTCGTCGAGACGCTCGTCGAGCGAGCCCAGGACGAGGGTCACGTCGCGGTCGCCGACCTGCTTCTCGATGGCGGCGAGCCCCTCGGGAGCGCCGAGGATGCAGATCGCGGTGACGTCCTGCGCGCCGCGCTTGAAGATGAAGTCGATCGCGGCGCCGAGCGACCCGCCCGTGGCGAGCATCGGGTCGAGCACGAAGCACTGGCGGTCGCTGAGGTCGTCGGGCAGGCGCTCGGCGTACGTGGTGGGCTCGAACGTCACCTCGTTGCGCGCCATCCCGAGGAAGCCCACCTCGGCGGTGGGGAGGAGCTTGGTCATGCCCTCGAGCATGCCCAGCCCGGCACGCAGGATCGGCACGACGAGGGGACGCGGCTTGGCGATCGCGAGGCCCGTCGTCCGGGTGACCGGGGTCTCGATCTCGACCTGCTCGGTGCGGACGTTCCGGGTGGCCTCGTACGCGAGCAGGGTGACGAGCTCTTCGGTGAGCTGGCGGAACACCGGCGAGGTGGTGTTCTTGTCGCGCAGGACCGAGAGCTTGTGGGTGATGAGGGGGTGGTCGGCGACGTGAACACGCATGTGATGATCCTACGCGGACGGTCCGCATCTCCTCGGCTCTACGCTGGTGCCGTGACCCTGACGGCATCCGCTGACGACATCCGCAGCATGACGCTGGCCCTCCAGCTCGCGGAAGCGGCTGCCGCAGCCGGCGACATCCCCGTGGGCGCGGTCGTGACCGACGCCGCGGGCGCGGTGATCGGCGAGGGACGGAACCTCCGCGAGGCGACCGGCGACCCGACGGCTCACGCCGAGGTGGTCGCGCTGCGCGCCGCGGCGGCCGCGACCGGGTCGTGGAACCTGGCCGGCTGCACCCTCACCGTGACGCTCGAGCCCTGCGTCATGTGTGCGGGCGCGATGCTGCAGGCGCACGTCTCGCGACTCGTCTTCGGCGCGTGGGACGACAAAGCCGGAGCCGCCGGTTCGCAGTACGACCTCGTGCGCGACCGCCGGCTTCCCGTGCGCGCGGAGGTCGTCGCCGGGGTGCGGTCCGCGGACTCGTCGGCGCTGCTGCGCACGTTCTTCGCGCAGCAGCGGTGAGGTCGGCTAGGACTGCGACGGCGCCAGGGCCGGTCAGTCCCAGGAGCTGAGGATGATCGCCTCGGTCGGGGGAGCCGGTGAGATGGGCGTGCCGAGGTAGCCCATCGTCGAGAGGATCGCGGTGCGGACCTTGCCCGGGCGTTCGAGGTGCACGGCGTGCCCGACGCCTTCGATGACGACCTCGGTCACCTGACCGCCCGCCTCGCGGTACCGCTCGAAGACGGCGCGCGTCTGCGCGACCATCTGCTGAGCCGGCGCGGCCTCCACACCCGGCCAACCCGGGATCGCGCCGATCTCACCGAGGTGACCGCTGTCGGCGAACGAGCCGTCCGCGACGATGACGTCCCCACCGCCGCGCACCCACAGGATCGGAGGCGCGTCGTAGCCCGCCGCGAGGTCGACGATCGCCGAGACGTCGAAGTGCCCCGGTGCGAGGGCGTTCTGCGTGCCGAGCCCACCTGCGGCGAAGCCCGGCCAGTTCTGGCTCGGGACGCTGTCGCCGGGGTAGTTCCCCTCGGCCGTCGACGTCGTGAGCATCGCCTCGACCCACGTGTCTTCGTTGTCGGACTCGTAGTCGGGCGAGACGAACGACGTGCGGAAGAACGAACGGGCGGTGCCCTCGTCGTCGCCGGCGTCGCGAGCGGTGAGACGGTCGACGAGTGTCGGGCTGATCGTGCCTGCACCGCACCCGGCGTCGTCGTCGGTCAGGCGCGTGCCGTCGAGCCGCGTGCCGCCGAAGCCGTAGGGCGAGACGGGCGAGAGAAGGCTGAGCGAGAGCACCCGGTGATCGAGGGCGTACTGCATCGCGACCGCGGCTCCCAGGCCCCAGCCCACGAGGTGCACGGCGTCGAGGCCCAGAGCCTCGAGCGTCGCCCGAACATCGTCGGAGAAGTCGCGGACGCCGCGCGTCGCGTCGACCGGGAGCCGTTCGGTGCCACCGAAGCCGCGGAGGTCGATGGCGATCGGGCGAACGTCGCTCGGCAGGTCTTCGATGATCTCCTGCCAGAACAGGCTCGACCCGGGAGCCGTGTGAAGCAGCACGAGCGTGCGGTCGGCCGGGGTCTCCGGGTCGTCTGCGGCGCGTTCGAGGATGTTCACCGCCAGGCGCGACGTCTCGATGGTGCGTGGCGTGATGCCGTCGAAGAGGGGCATGGCGGGATCCTTCGCTCTGCTCTGCGCGGCGAGCGCCTCCGCGCCCGCGGACGCTTCGACTCTACCTCGCGCCCGTTCCCTCCGCTGGGAAACGGCCGGACTTAAGATGGCCGCATGCCCGACGTCGTCGCCCTGCCCCCGATCGCCATCCTCGGAGCCGGTTCGATGGGGGGTGCGGTGCTCTCGGGCCTGGTGGCCTCCGGCGCCGCCGGAGGAGTGACCGTCACCAACCGCACCGCCGAGAAGGCTGCCGCCCTCGCCGACCTGCCGGGAGTGACGAGCGTCGCGCTCGCAGACACACCCACGGGCAACACGGATGCCGCGGCCGCGGCCGATGTGGTCCTGATCGGCGTCAAGCCCGCGATGGTGCCCGACCTGCTGCGCGAGATCGCGCCGGTGCTGCGCGCGGGGGCGGTCGTGGTGAGCCTCGCCGCGGGCGTCACGATCGACACGTTCGCCGGCATCCTGGGGTCGGACGTCGCGGTCATCCGATCGATGCCCAACACTCCCGCCGTCGTCGGGAAGGCCGTCACGGGACTGGCCGCCGGCCCCGCGGCATCCGATGCGCACCGGGCGACCGTGCGCGCGCTCTTCGAGACGTGCGGCGTCGTCGTCGAGGTGCCGGAGGAGCAGATCGACGCCCTGTCGACGATCTCGGGCTCGGGCCCCGCCTACGTCTTCCTGCTGATCGAGGAACTCACGCGGGCTGCGGTGGGCAAGGGCTTCGCCGAGGCGGAGGCGCGGGTGATGGCCGAGCAGACGTTCATCGGTGCGGCCGCCCTGCTCGACGCCTCGGGGGAGGACCCGGCCGAGCTGCGGCGGCGCGTCACGAGCCCGAAGGGCACCACCGAGCGGGCGATCGCCGTGCTGCAGGAGGCCCGCCTCGACGACGTCTTCGCTCGCGCGACCGACGCCGCGCTCGCACGCGCCCGCGAGCTCGCCGCCGGAGCCTGACCCCCGGCCCCCGGCCCCCCGGCCCTGTCCCGCCCCCCGGAGCGCCATCCGAGGTCCCACTTGGGCCGGGTATGCGTCCCGCATAACCGGCCGAATGGGGACCTCGACGCGGGGGTGCCGGGTCAGCGGTCGAGCGAGGCGAAGCGCTCGATGTCGGAGTTCGTGCCCGAGACGATGATGAGGTCGTGATTGGTGACGACCGTGTTCGCCTCGGCGTAGCGGAACGGCTTGCCGGGGCTCTTCACGCCGACGACCGTGACGCGGTACTTCGTCCGCACGCCGGACTCGTTGAGGCCGACGCCGCGGATGAACTTCGGCGGGTACATCTTCGCCAGCACGAAGTCGTCGTCGAAGCGGATGAAGTCGAGCATGCGCCCGCTGACGAGGTGCGCGACGCGCTCGCCGGCCTCGCGCTCGGGATACACGACGTGGTTGGCGCCGACGCGGGCGAGGATCTTGCCGTGCGACTGCGACACGGCCTTCGCCCAGATCTGCGGCACCTTCAGATCGACGAGGTTCGCGGTGATGAGCACGGACGCCTCGATCGACGAGCCGACCGCCACGACGGCGACCTGGAAGTCCTGCGCCCCGATCTGCTTGAGCGCGTCGAGGTTGCGGGCGTCGGTCTGCACGGCGTGCGTGACGCGCTCCGACCACTTCTGGACGAGCTCGAGGTTGTCGTCGATCGCGAGCACCTCGCGGTCGAGGCGGTCGAGCTCGCCCGCGCAGGCGGCGCCGAAACGGCCCAGCCCGATGACCAGGACGGGAGCGTCGCTTCGGATCTGCTCAACCAACGATCGGCCTTTCGACGGGCAGGGCGTACAACTGCGAACGGGATGCCGCGGCCACCGCTGCAGCGAGAGTCACTGTACCAACGCGTCCCATGAACATGACGAGGGCCATGACGTACACCGCCGGGTCGGGCAGTTCGGCCGTCAAGCCTGTCGACAGCCCGACGGTCGCGAAGCCGGAGATCACGTCGAACAGCACTTCGTCGACGGGAGCTTTCGTGATCTGGGCGATCGTGACGGTGCCGATCGCGACGATCGTGGCGCTCCACGCGACGACCGAGAGGGCGACGCGCTGGACGTCGCTGGGGATGCGGCGGCGGAACACCTGCACCGACGGGCGTCCCTTCGCCTCGGACCACACGGCGAGGGCGAGCACGGCGAGGGTCGTGACCTTGATGCCGCCGGCGGTCGAGGCCGAGCCGCCGCCGACGAACATGAGCATCGATCCGACGATGAGCGACGAGCCGTGCATCTCGCCGATGTCGATGATGGAGAAGCCCCCCGACCGGGTCATCGCCGAGATGAAGAAGGCCTGGAACGTGGTGTCCCACGCCTCCATCGACCCGAAGGTCGCCGGGTTGTCGTACTCGAGGAGCAGGAAGACTCCGGCGCCCGTGAAGAACAGGATGATCGTCGTGATGATTGTGAGCTTGGCGTGCAGTGACCACGCGCGCACGTGCCACTGGTGGCGCCAGAGCGTGAAGATCACGGGGAAGCCGATGGAGCCCAGGAACACCCCGGCCATGAGCACCGTGAGCATGACGTAGTCCTGCGCGAACGGCTGCAGACCCTCCGCGTTCGGCGAGAAGCCGGTGTTGGTGAAGGCCATCGCCGCGTAGTACGGCGCCTCCCACAGTGCGGTGAGCGGGTCGACGCCGCCGAAAAGCAGCGAGGGGTACAGCAGGATCGCCAGGCCCGCCTCGATGACGAGCGTCGACAGCGCGACGGTGCGCAGCAGCAAGCCGACCTCGCCGAGGCGGACGGCTTGACCTTCGTTGACGGGACCGCCGTGTGCGCGCATCGGATTGCTGTCGCCGGCGGCGATGAGCTTCGCGCGCAGGCCGAGGCGCTTGGAGATCACGAGTCCCAGGATCGACGCGAGGGTCAGCACGCCGAGCGCGCCGACGTTGACGCCGATGTAGATGAGGACGTGGCCGAACGGCGACCAGTGCGTGGCCATGTCGACGGTCGCGAGCCCCGCGACGCAGATCGTCGACACCGCGGTGAACAGCGCGTCGGCGAACGGCGTGGCCCGGCCCGATGCGGATGCCGCCGGCAGGGAGAACAGCGTCGTGAAGACGAGGATCAGCGTCGAGAAGATCAGAACCGCGAACCGTGACGGGGAGGCGGTCGCGAGATCACGACCGGCATCCCACGCGCTGCGCCCGAAGCCGCGGAGGCGGCTGAGGATGAGCGCGCCGACGGACCTGTCCGCCATGCGTGTTCCTCCCCACGATCGCAGCTGTTGCTCCCGGCGCCGCGGTAGGTCGGTGCCGATGTCATGGTACTCGGGCGTGCGCGCCGACTAACCTGATGGCATGGCGGACATCTTCGACGTGATCGCCGACGGTACCCGTCGGGACATCCTGAGGCTCTTGCTCGATCGGGACTCCGATCCGCGCTCGTCCGGGACGAGCGTCTCGCAGATCGTGAGCGAGCTCGGCGTCAGCCAGCCGACGATCTCGAAGCACCTGAAGGTGCTGCGCGGGGCCGAGCTCGTCACCGTGCGGGAGGAGGGGCAGCACCGCTACTACAGCCTGTCTCCCGAGCCGCTCGATGTCGTCGACGACTGGCTCGTCCCCTTCCTCTCGTCCGAGGCCTACGACGCCGAGCCCGTCGCCGCGCTGCCCGAGCAGGCGGTCGCTGCGGCCGAGCTGGTCGGCCGGGCTGCGGCATCCGCGAAGCACGCCGTCACGAGCGTGTTCGGCAAGCGGTCCGGACGCTGAGCCCAGAGCCCTCGCTTCGGCGGAGCAACAGGCGTCACTCCGGTTTACACGCGTCGCGCCCGACCCCTAGAGTGTTCGCATCCGGGGAAAGGGATGACGATGGCCGAGCTGCCCGATGTGCGCTTCCTCACTGTCGCGGAGGTGGCCGAGATCATGCGGGTGTCGAAGATGACGGTGTATCGCCTCGTGCATTCCGGCGAGCTGCCCGCCGTGCGCTTCGGCCGCAGCTATCGCGTCCCCGAGTCGGCGGTGCGCGACGTCGTGCAACGGCCGATCGCCGACGTCGGCTAGACTGATCCGAGGCATTTTTCGCGAGGTGCCTGTTCCCGGACGCAGACGAGATGCGTCCAGACCCTGACATAGTGAGGTTTTCCGTGGGTTCTGTCATCAAGAAGCGCCGCAAGCGCATGGCGAAGAAGAAGCACCGCAAGCTGCTTCGCAAGACTCGCCACCAGCGCCGCAACAAGAAGTAAGTCGCGGCGACGTCACTGAGCGCCCCGTTCGGCTCCGGCCGAGGGGCGCTTCGTGCTTTCCGGATGCGGCCGCCCCGCCGCGCCGCGGCCTAGGCTGAACGTGGAGGAACGAGCATGAAATCCATCACCATCGACGAGCTCCGCGCGGGCCGCGACATCCCCCTCATCGACGTGCGCGAGGATCACGAGTTCGCCGCGGGACGTGTTCCCGGCGCGATCAGCATCCCGATGTCGCAGCTCGGCGACCGCATCGGCGAGCTGCCCGATGGCGCCTTCGACGTCATCTGCCAGGCCGGCGGACGATCGGCGCAGGTCGTCGCCGCCCTCGAGGCGCGCGGCTACGATGCGACGAACGTCACCGGAGGCACCGGCGAATGGGCGTCGCGCGGTTTCGAGCTCGAGCGCTGAGAGCGCCGCGCCACCGATGTCCACGCTGACGCTCATCTCCAAGCCCGGCTGCCACCTCTGCGACGTCGCCCGCGAGATCGTCGACACGGTCGTGGCCGACCTGCCCGGCGACGCGGAGGTCGAGGTCGTCGAGCTGTCGATCTTCGATGACCCGGCGCTCTTCGAGCAGTGGTGGGAGAAGATCCCCGTCGTGTTGATCGACGACCGCCTCCACGCGCACTGGCGTGTTTCCGCCGACCGGCTGCGCGCCGCGCTGACCGACGAAACCCCGACCCCGACCGAGGAGTCCGCATGACCATCCGCCACGTCGTCGCCTGGAAGCTCGCCGCCGAAGACGCCGAGACCCGAGCCGAGCATGCCATCGAGGTGGCGCGCCGCATCCGAGGGCTCGTCGGTGTCGTCCCCTCGATCCGCTCCCTGAGCATCGGCCCGAACACCGCTTACGCCGATGTGAACGGCGACGTCGCCCTCGTCGCCGACTTCGACGATGTCGCCGGTCTCGAGGAGTACCAGGTGCACCCGGCTCACCAGGAGGTCGCGGCGTTCGTCCGCGGCGTCGTCGCGAGCCGCATCTCGGTCGACTTCGAGGTCTGAGCCGAGCCTCGGCCGCGCGCGGCGGCGCACGCGAGCACGCGTCAGTCGCGCCGATCGCGCTCGGCGAGGTCGTCCGTCACGACCACCGGGATCGCATTGGTGAACGTGCTCGCCCGGCGCTCGGCCTCGGCGCTGCCGGTGAAGAGCCCGTCGTTGGTCGGTGTGGGGTCGTGCGTGATGTGGTGGTCGCTGCCGTGGCCCGGGGTCGCGGCATCCGACATCACGATCCGCTGCACCGGAACGGCCTGCGGCATCGTGCGCTGCACCCACGTGACCATCGCCTCGCGCACGAGGCAGCGCAGGTCGAAGAGGGTCGGGGCGTCCTTCGCGGTGACGAGGATGCGCACCCGCACGTAACCGGCGACGGCATCGGTCACCTGCAGCACCGAGGTCCGGCGATCCCAGAGGTCGGTCTTCTCGAGCACGTCGTGCAGGTGGGTGCGCATCGCGGCGGGGGAGACGTTCCAGTCGAGGTCCATCTCGACGGCGCCCAGCAGCTCTGAGCCGCGCCGGGTCCAGTTCTCGAACGGCGTCGTCGTGAAGTAGGTGCACGGCAGGACGAGACGACGGTCGTCCCAGAGGTCGAGGACGACGTAGCTGAGGGTGATCTCGCCGACGCGGCCCCACTCGCCGTCGGCCACCACGACGTCGTCGACCCGCAGAGCGTCGCTGAAAACGATCTGAAGGCCCGCGAAGACGTTCGCGAGCACGGACTGCGCAGCAAGGCCCGCGACCACCGACGCGATACCGGCTGAGGCCAGGACGCTCGCCCCGACCGCGCGCACGGAGTCGAACGTGAGCAGCACCGCCCCGATGCCGATCACGATGATGATCGCGACGGCGAGGCGGCGCACGATCAGCATCTGCGTACGGATGCGGCGGGCGACGCGATTGTCGGGCACGTCGATGCGGTAGCGGCCGAGCGCGACGTCGGTGACGACGAGCACGAGGGATGCGAGCAGCCAGGCGCTCGCGGCGATGATGGCGATCGTCAGGATCTGCCCGAGCACCGACCGCCACAGCTCATCGGGGAACGCGGTCTGCACCGCCGCCCACAGCACGATGGCGACGAGCAGCGAACGGAACGGCGTGCGCGAGCGGCGGCCGAGCACCTCGGGCCAGCGCTGCCGTCGTGCGGCGATGCGCAGCGCGACGTGAGCGACCACCGCGATCACCGCCGCGACCGCGAGTCCCACCAGCACGGCGATGCCGAACTCCATCCAGCCGTCCCACATACGTCTTGCTCCTCTCGTCAGCGGAGAAGCCACGATACGGGCGTCGGCCGGCGGCGCCTGAAGGCTTGCCGGGTGTGCGGGGTGGTGTGTTACGGGGCCAGACGCGTGGGGCCGCGGAAGAGGTAGGTGACCTCGCGGATCGACGACTCGCCGAGCAGCAGCATCAGCACGCGCGCGAGGCCCATCCCGAATCCGCCGTGCGGCGGGGCGCCGTACCGGAAGAAGTCGAGGTAGAAGTCGAGGTGCTCGGGATCGAGCCCCTTCTCCTTGGCCTGCTCGATGAGGACGTCGACGCGGTGCTCGCGCTGCGCGCCGGTGGTGATCTCGACGCCGTTGAAGAGCAGGTCGTACGACTTCGTCAGCCCGGTCTCCTCGTCGCGCATGTGGTAGAAGGCGCGGATCTCGGGGTGATAGTCGGTGATGAAGACGAACTGGTGTCCGTACGTCTCGAGCACGTGCGCCGAGATCTGGCGCTCGCCCTCGGGGTCGAGGTCGCCGTCGGTGCGCGGGATGTCGTATCCGCGTGCCGCGACGATCGCGCGGGCCTCGGCGAGGGGGATCCGCGGGAACGGGGTCTGGGGAACCTGGACCTCGACGCCGAACAGCTCGGCGATCTCGTCGCCGTGCTTGTCCTTGACGGCCTGGAACGCGAACTGCAGGAGCTCCTCCTGCATCGCGGCGACGTCCTCGTGCGAGTCGATCCAGCTGATCTCGGCGTCGATCGAGGTGAACTCGGTCGCGTGCCGCGAGGTGAAGGACGGGTCGGCGCGGAAGACGTCGCCGATCTCGAAGATCTTCCCGAAGCCCGCGGACTGCGCCATCTGCTTGAAGAACTGCGGGCTCTGAGCGAGATACGCGGTCTTGTCCTCGAAGTAGGGCACCTCGAACAGCTCGGCGGCCGACTCGGATGCCGAGGCCATGAGCTTGGGGGAGTGGATCTCGATGTAGTCGCGCTCGATCCAGTACGTGCGCATGGCGTGCTCGAGCGTCGTCTGCACGCGGAAGATCAGGTTGTTGCGGCGCTGGCGCAGGTCGAGGAATCGCCAGTCCATGCGCTTGTCGAGGCCGGAGTCGGCGGCGATCGGCGTCTCGGGGAGGGCCGCGGCCGCGATGTCGAGGGCGCCGATCTTGATCTCGACGCCGCCGAGCTTGACGCGCTCGTCGTGCTTGAGCTCGCCCGCGACCGTGAGGAAGGTGCCGGTCGAGAGGTTCGAGATCAGGTCGGTGAGGGCGAGGGCCGCGGCATCCTGCTCGCTGCCGTCCTCCGCCGGTCGGGTGGCGGGGTTGACCAGCTGCACGGCACCGGTCTCATCGCGGAGGATGACGAACTGCACCTTCTTCTGATCGCGGACGGTCTCGACCCATCCGGACACCGAAACGGGGCCGTCGGGGCGGGCCTGCAGCTGCTGGACGAGAACGCGTTCACTCACGAGGGGAGAGTCTACGCGTCCAGCAATCTCCGACGTCGCGGCCCTAGGCTGTCCGCGGGGCCCGGCCGGGCATCCGATCACCGAGCGCGAAGGCACCCGATGACCGTCATGACCCGCACCGCCTCCGCGCACGCGTCGGCTGCCACCGCCGATGAGGGCGGGTCGTGGCTGACCACGCTCGCGGACTGGACCGTGTCGCTGATGGACACGATCGGGCCGGCCGGCGCTGCGATCGCCGTCGGGATGGACAACCTCTTCCCGCCGATCCCCAGCGAGGTCGTGCTCCCGATGGCCGGGCTGGCGGCGTCGCGGGGGTCGTTCACGCTCGCGGAGGCGATCCTGTGGACCACCTTCGGATCGGTCGCCGGCGCGTTCATCCTGTATCTCCTCGGCCGCTGGCTGGGCGCGGATCGCCTGCGCCGGATCGCCGATCGGATGCCGCTGGTGACCGGCGACGACGTGGTCCGGTCGGTCCACTGGTTCGAGAAGCACGGATCGATCGCGGTGTTCTTCGGCCGGATGGTGCCGCTGTTCCGGAGCCTCATCTCGATTCCGGCCGGCGTCGCGCGGATGCACTGGTGGAAGTTCGGCCTGCTCACGACGGCGGGCAGTCTCATCTGGAACTCCATCTTCGTGATGGCGGGCTTCCTCCTCGGCGAGAACTGGCACATCGTCGAGCAGTACGCCGAGATCTTCCAGACGATCGTGATCATCGTCGTCGCGGTGCTCGTCGTCTGGTTCATCGTCTCCCGTGTGCGCGAGCTGCGGCGAGGCCGCTCCTCGGGCCCGGGCACGGCACCCGAGCGCTCAGGGTCCGCATAGGAGCCGCCGCCGTAGACTGGAGACCGTGCCCGCAGCCCGTCTCCATCTCGTGCGCCACGGTGAGGTCCACAACCCCCGGCGCGTGCTCTACGGACGGCTGCCGCACTTCGGACTGAGCGAGGACGGCCGGCGCATGGCGCGCTCCGCTGCCGAGTACGTGTCGTCGCTCGACCGGCCCGTCACCGCCTTGATGTCGTCGCCACTGCAGCGCACGCGCGAGTCGTCGGAGCCGTTCACCGAGCTCTTCGGTCTCGACCCCGTCATCGACGAGCGGGTCATCGAGCCGCACAACGTCTTCGAGGGCCGTCGCATGCGCAACGCCCTCGTCAACCCCTGGAACTGGTGGCACCTGCGCACGCCCGCCACGCCGAGCTGGGGAGAGCCCTACCTCGAGATCGTCGCGCGCATGGATGCCGCGATGCGCGATCTGTGGACCGCGACGGATTCGGGCGACGTCGTGATCGTCTCGCACCAGCTGCCGATCTGGATCACCCACCTCGCGATCGCGGGGGAGCCGCTGCGCCATGACCCCCGTCGGCGCCGGTGCGCCCTCTCGAGCGTCACGAGCTTCGAGCTCGACGACGGGGGAGAGCGCGCCGCGTGGCGCGAGGTCGCGTATGCCGAGCCCGCGTCGACCGCGGGTGCCGTCGATGTAGGAGCCGTCTGATGAAGCGCCGCCTCGTGGCCGCCGTCCTCGCCCTCGGGCTCGCGGCAGGGCTCGCCGCCTGCTCGAGCCCCAACGACGACCTCGCCGGGCAGTACCGCGACGGCGACAACAAGGGGTTCATCTCGGGCGACGGCACGACCACGGAGATCCCCGAGGCCGAGCGCGGCGCCCCGATCGAGTTCACCGGAACGGCCGTCGACGGCTCGACGATCTCGAGCGCCGACTACGCCGGCAAGCCGCTCGTCCTCAACTTCTGGTACGCCCAGTGCGGGCCGTGCCGAGCCGAGGCGCCGCTGCTGGAAGAGGTCTACACCGACACGCAGGAGGTCGGCGCGGAGTTCCTCGGCGTCAACATCTACGACGGACCCGAGCAGGCGTCGGCCTTCGAGCAGAACTACGGCATCAGCTACCCCTCTCTCCTCATGCAGGGCGACGGTGAGCTGAAGCTCGCGCTCGCGGCATCCGCATCGGTCCAGGCGGCGCCCACGACGCTCGTGCTCGACACCGAGGGGCGGGTCGCCGCCCGTATCGTCGGGCAGCTGCGGGATGCCGGCATCCTGCGCACCCTCGTCGAGGACGCCGCGAAGGCGGGCGCCGGCGCGGGATCGTCGTGAACCCGGGCGAGATCGTCTTCGGCGGAGCCCTGTGGCTCGCGGTGCCGATCGCCGTGCTCGCGGGCCTGGTGTCGTTCCTCTCGCCGTGCGTGCTGCCCCTCGTTCCCGGCTACCTCGGCTTCCTCGGCAGTGCAGTCACCCCGCGCGAGCCCGCGGGGCGGGGCGCCGGCCGCGACGAAACTCGGAGAATCGCGCGAAGCTCGGAGGATGCCGAGGGATCGGTCCGCGTCTCGACGGATTCTCCGACGTCCGCGCCGGGCCGCGGACGCCTGCTGCTCGGCGTCGGACTGTTCATCGCGGGATTCACCGTGGTCTTCCTCGCCATGGGCGTCTTCGCGGGCACGGTCGGCCGCGTCTTCTTCGAGTACCAGGAGGTCATCACGCGCGTCCTCGGCGCCGTCGTGATCGTCCTGGGGCTCGTGTTCGTCGGCATGTTCGGCTTCGCGCAGCGCATCTACCGGCCGCAGCTGCGGCAGAACCTCGGCATCGCCGGGGCGCCCCTGCTCGGTATCGCGATGGGCATCGGCTGGGCGCCCTGCATCGGTCCGACCCTCGCCGCGATCCTCTCGATCGCCCTCAGCCAGGCCGACCCCACCCGCGCGGGGGTTCTCGCCGTCGCGTACTCGCTCGGACTCGGCATCCCCTTCGTCCTGCTGGCGCTGGGCGCGAGCTGGGCCACCCGCTCGGTGGCCTTCGTGCGCCGGCACATCCGCGTCGTGAACATCGCCGGGGGAGCGCTGCTGGTCGTCCTCGGCCTGCTGATGGTCACCGGCGTCTGGACCACGATCATGTCCGTCTTCCAAGGAGTGGTGGCCGGTGTCCCGACCTTCCTCTGACCAGGCCGATCCCTCGGCGCCGCTGCGACCGGGAGACCACTCCGACGCCCCGCAAGACAGCGGCGTGGATGGCGATCGCACGATCACGCAGCCCCAGCTCGGGATCGTCGGGTGGCTGCGGTGGGGCTGGCGGCAGCTGACGAGCATGCGCACGGCGCTCGTACTGCTGCTCCTGCTCGCGATCGCCGCCATTCCGGGATCGATCGTGCCCCAGCGCAGCGCCGACCCCAACGGCGTGACGCAGTGGCGCACCGACAACCCCGACCTGTATCCGATCCTCGATGCGCTGCAGCTGTTCGACGTCTACACCTCGGTGTGGTTCTCGGCGATCTACATCCTGCTGTTCGTCTCGCTCGTCGGATGCGTCATCCCCCGCACCAAGCACCACTGGCAGGCACTGAAGTCGCGCCCGCCCCGCACCCCCGTGCGCCTGTCCCGGCTGGCCGATCACCGCACGGTCGGCGTCGCTCTGCGAGAGGACGAGGATGCCGCGGCCGCGGCGTCGGCGGCCGTCGACGAGGCTCAGCGACAGCTGCGCAAGTCGGGCTACCGCGTCGAGCGCTACGACTCGGGCCCCGTGGCATCCGTCTCCGCCGAGCGCGGCTACCTGCGCGAGACGGGCAACCTCGTCTTCCACGGGGCGCTCGTGGGCGTGCTGATCTCGGTGGGCATCGGCGGCGGGCTGACGTACACGGGCCAGACCGTCATCGTCGAGGGCGACACGTTCGTCAACTCGCTCGGCCTCGGCTACACCTCGTTCAACCCGGGCCGCTTCGTCGACACCGACCAGATGCCCCCGTACTCGCTGACCCTCGACAAGTTCGACGTGACGTACGGCCCGTTCACCGGGGGACCGGGGCACGGGATGGCCGGTGACTTCCTCGCCCACCTCACGGTGACCGAGCCCGGGCAGGAGCCGCGCGACGGCGACGTGCGGGTCAACCACCCCTACGGGATCGAGGGTGACCGCGTATACCTGATGGGCAACGGCTACGCCCCGACCATCACCGTCCGCGACGCCGCAGGCGAGGTCGTGTTCAGCGAGGACGTGCCGTTCCTGCCGCAGGACAACAACATGACCTCGATCGGGGTCGTCAAGATCGCCGACGGGATGCCGAAGCAGCTGGGGTTCGCCGGCTTCTTCTACCCGACCGCTGCGACGCTCGAGACGGGCGCCATCGCCTCCGCCTACGGCGACCTCACCAATCCGCTCGTGACCTTCCGCGTCTACGAGGGCGACCTCGGCATCGACGACGGCACGCCCCGCTCGGTGTACACGCTCGACCCGACCGGCATGGAGCAGATCGCCGGCGGCGACTCGGGTGTCGCGTCGCTCGAGCTCGAACCCGGTCAGACCGTCGACCTTCCCGGCGGTCGCGGCACCGTGACCTTCGAGGACCAGCGCGCGTCGGGCGCCGAGGCAGCGGTCAAGCGCTACGTCTCGCTGTCGATCCACCGCGACGTGGGGGCGCCGTTCGTGCTCGTCTTCGCGATTCTTGCGACCCTCGGTCTGCTCGCGGGTCTCTTCGTGCCGCGCCGGCGCCTGTGGGTCAAGGCGACCCCGGCCGACGGCGCGATCCGCCTCGAGTACGCCGGTCTCGCCCGCGGAGAGGACCCCGCGATCGCGCAGGCGGTCGCCGACATCTCCCGCGGCCACCTCGCCGCCCTCGGGCGCGACGAGGTCGAGGTCCCGCCCGAGGCGGAGCGTCCGCGCCGTCCCCGCCCCGCCCGCGCGCAAGCGCCCGACGTAAACTGAGGATCATGCCCGAAGACCTGTCGTTGGATGCCGTCTCGGTCCTGCTCGTCTGGACAGCCGTGGCTGTCTACGCGCTGGCCTTCATCGCCTACGCGGTCGATCTGGCTCGTCGTTCCGACCTCGCGCTGAAGACCAAGGACTCCGTCCCGGCGGCCGCCGCTCCGGTCCTGGTCGGTGCCGGCGGCTCGCAGACGATCGGCGAGATCCGCGCCGCGGAGGCACAGGCCGAGCTCGCGCTCAACGCCCGCCCCGCCGACCGGCCGCGCCTGCTGTGGGCGCGCATGGGCACGACCCTGACGTGGATCGCGTTCCTCTTCCACCTCGGCGCCACCGTGCTCCGCGGCATCGCGGCCGAGCGGGTGCCGTGGTCGAACATGTACGAGTTCGCCCTCACCGGGCTGCTCCTCGTGGTGATGGTCTACCTCGTCGTGCTCTTCCGGTACGACCTCCGGTTCCTCGGCACCTTCATCACCGGTCTCGCGGTCGTGCTGCTGGGCGGATCGGTCCTCAACTTCTACGTCGCGGTGGTGCCGCTCGCGGACCCGCTGAAGTCGATCTGGCTCGTCATCCACGTCTTCGTCGCCTCGCTCGCGTCGGCCTTCTTCGCGCTGGCGTTCGCCCTGTCGATCGTGCAGCTCATGCAGGCGCGACGCGAGGCACGCGCCCTGGCCCGCGCAGGCGCAGACGCCGGGGATGCGGCATCCGCTCCTCGGCGCGACGGCGCGCGCTTCCTGCGGACGCTGCCGAGTGCCGACGCTCTCGAGTCGCTCGCCTACCGGTTCGCGATCATCGGCTTCATCTTCTGGACCTTCACCCTCATCGCCGGTTCGATCTGGGCCAACGATGCGTGGGGCCGGTACTGGGGCTTCGACACGAAGGAAGTGTGGACCTTCGTCATCTGGGTGCTCTATGCGGGCTACATCCACGCGCGCGCAACGCGCGGCTGGCGCGGCAACCGCAGCGCCTGGCTGTCGATTGTCGGCTTCTCGGCGGTGCTGTTCAACTTCATCATCGTCAACCAGTTCTTCAAGGGGCTGCACGCCTACAGCGGCCTGAGCTGAGCCTCGGGGCCGCCGCCCGGCCTGCGCCTCCGGTTGGCGGGTTCTGCCCGTACCTGTCGCGGGACGGGGCGTGAACTGCCACCTGTGCCATGCCGGTGGTGCGGGACCTCGCTTCGGTTGGGAGGATCCGCCCACTCGTGCGTCCTGAAGGGGCGCGAACTGCCGCCTGAACCTTGCGCTGGTGTGGTGGCCGCCCTCGACTGGCGGATCGGCCATTCCTGTGGGGTGAGGCCCGCCGCCCGAAGCTCACCGGGCCGCGGGCCCGGCCTCGCCCGGCAGCACGCGCCCATTCCTCTGGCGCGAAGGGGCGTGGACTGCCAACTGAAGCTCTGTGGTCCGTGGCCTCGCTTCGGTTGGCGGCGCGCGCCCATTGCTGCGGCGCGAAGGGGCGTGAACTGCCACCTGTGGCTTGCTGTGGTGTGCGGCCCCGCTTCGGTTGGCGGCGCGCGCCCATTCCCGTGGCGCGAAGGGGCGTGGACTGCCAAGTGAATCCCCGCGCCCGCCCCGCCCCGCGCGAGGCGGGGCGGGGGGCGGTGTCAGGCGGTGGCGGGGCTGAGCACGGCGCGCACCGACGTCGTGCGCGCGCGGGCGGTGACGATCACCGTGACCACGAGCGAGATCGCCGTCCACACGAGCAGTCCCGCGATCGCGGCGCCGACGCCTCCGGCCGAGGTGAGCACCGCGAGGAGGCCCTGGTAGGCGGATGCCGTCGGCAGCAGCCCCGCGATCTGCGAGAGCACGCCCGGCACGGTCGAGACGACTCCCGTGGCAACCGCGAGCACGGCGACACCGGCCGCGACCCATCGGCCCGCTCCGCCGAGCAGCGCCACGAGAGCCTGGTTCACCGCGGCGAAGGCGACACCAGCGAGGGCGGAGAGCCCAGCGAACGCGGCCCACGTCCACGGATCGTACGAAGCGGCGAGCTGCACGACGACGGCGACCAGCACGCCCTGCACGAGCCCCACCACGGCGGCGGGCGCGAAGGCGCGGAGCGTCAACACGAACGAGGGGCGCCGCGAGGTCAGCGCGCCGCGGGGTACGGCCTGCAGCGCGACGAACGATCCGATCGCGCCGAGCCACAGCGCCAGGCCCGTGAGGAGCGGAATGGCCGAGGCTCCGAACAGCTCGGCACCCAGGCCCTCGGCCTCGACCGGCGCCGCGACGACGCTCGCGAGGTCGGTCGCCTGCTGGTCGGTGTACGACGGCAGCGCGGCCGTCGCGGTGTCGAGGCCGTCGGCAAGGGTGCCCGTGCCGTCGGCGACCGTGCCGACACCGGTGGCGAGGTCGGTCGCACCGCCGGCCAGCTCGCCGGCGCCGGACGAGAGCTGCGCGGCGCCATCGGCGGCGGAGGAGGCGCCCGTCGCGAGCGCTGAGGCGCCGGAGGCCAGCTGGCCGCCTCCCGCCGCGAGAGCGTCGGCGCCGTCGGCGAGCTCGGTCATGCCGTTCGCGAGCTGTGTCGCCGCGCCCGCGGCCTGCTGCAGGCCGGCGATCAGCTCGGGCGCCGAGGCGGCGAGTCCCGAGACCTGTCCGGCGATCTGGCCGGACTGGCCGATCACGCCGGTGACCTCGGGGAGTGCGCTCTGCGTCCGCTCGGAGACGGCGCGCAGGGCATCGCAGACCTGCGCGGATCCGCCGTTCGCCTCGCAGCTGGCCGAGACCGCGGCGAGCTCGTCGGCCGCCTGCGTGACCCCGCTGGCGATGCGGTCGGAGTTCTCGGCGAGGTACTGCGCCCCGGCGACCGCCTCGGCGGGGATCTGGGGAACGCTCAGCCCGTTCAGCGACTGCGACAGCTGGGTCGCGAACTCGTTGGTCCCGCCCGCAAGGGTGCGTGCCCCCTGCGCCCAGGTGGTCAGGCCCGTCTGGGTCGCCGCGGCGCCGTCGGAGAGCTGCGAGGCACCGGTCGCGAGCTGGCCGACCCCGTCCGCGAGGGTTCCCGCGCCGCTCGCCAACTGGCCCGCGCCGTCGGCGAGCTGCGTCGCGCCGTCGGCCGCCTGCCGTCCGCCGTCGGCGAGCTGACGCGCGCCCGAGGCGGCGTCGCCGAGCTGATCCCCCAGCGTTGTGAAGCCGAGGAACACGTTCTCGAGGTAGACCGTCGAGAGCTGCGAGCCCATCAGCGACGTCGCCGCCTGCGTGATCTGGGCCGTGATGGCGTCGTCGACGACGAGGCTGTCGGGGGCGGTGTCGACCCGGATGGTCGCCTTCTCCGGCGTGCCGCCCGGGGCGGTCGAGGTGGCCGCCGCCGAGAAGCCGCTCGGGATCGTCACGACAGCGTCGTAGGTGCCGTCGGCGAGCCCGGCCCGGGCGTCCTCGTCGTTCGAGATGACCCAGTCGAGGTTGCTCGGGACCTCATCCGACCCGGCGACGAGACCCGCGGTCAACTGCCGGCCGAGGGGTGCGAGCTGACCGTTGATCTCGACGGCCTGATCGTCGTTGACGATGGCCGCCCGCATGTTGCCGAGCCGTTCGACGGGGTTGTAGAGCGCTGCGACCAGCACGCCGCCGATGAGGACGGGCAGCAGGATGACGCCCACGATCGTGAGCCAGGTGACGGGCTTGCGCGAGCGGGCGCGCTCGATGGGCAGAGTCATGACGAGATCACCTCGGTGTTCGGGTGCGACGGTTCGGACGCGGATGCCGCGGGTGCACCGTCGTGCAGGGGGAGGGTGTGGGGAGCGGGGCGGTGCGCTTCGGCGAGGATGTCGAGCACGCCGAGGTCGCGCCGCACGACGGCGACGACGGTGAGGGCGCCGGCGCCCGCGTGACGTTCGTCGAGGTCGGATGCCGCGTCGCGGAGTACCGCCGCGGCCTGGTCGCGGTCGGCGCCGGTCAGGGCGTCGAGCCCGTCGACGACGACGATCGCCGTGCCGCCGGCGGTAGCGCGACGCAGCTCGGCCACCGGGTCGGTCGTGTCGTCGAGCAGCGCGAGGCCGACGTGCGAGCGGACCCACGGCGCCCGCTCGGGCAGCAGGTGCCCGCCGACGCGGAGCAGCCCGCCGTCGACGCGCAGACGCCCGGAGACGGCGAGGGCGAAGGCCCGGCCGACACGGGGATCGGGGTGGGAGACGACGAGCGACTCGCCCGGCTCGACGCGGAAGGTCGCGTCGGAGAAGACCGCGGCGCGGCCGTCGTCGTCGGCGTGGACGGCGACATCCTCGCCGACCAGGGCGGCGGAGGTGTTCCGCTCCGGCCAGTCGCGCAGCGACAGCTCGCGTTCGACGGCCTCGCCCTCGATGTCGAAGTGGGGGAGGATGCGGTCGAGCCAGCGCGGCATCCACCAGGCCTTCTCGCCGAGCAGCGCCATGACGGCCGGCACGAGCGTCATGCGGATGAGGAACGCGTCGACGGCGATGCCGACGGCGAGCCCTAGTGCGATCGGCTTGATCGACGAGTCGCCCTCGGGGACGAACGCGGCGAAGACGGCGAACATGATGACCGCCGCGGCCGTGACGACGCGCGCCGATGAGGTGAAACCGGAGCGGACGGCCCCGACGGCGGTGAGGCGATCCGCGCGGCCACCCCGGTCTCGGCGGGCATGGACGTAGTCCTCGCGCATCCGCGAGACGAGGAAGACCTCGTAGTCCATGGCGAGGCCGAACAGGACGCCCATGAGGATGATCGGCATGAAGCTGATCACGGGCCCCTCCCGGGTGACGTGGAGCAGGTCGGCGAACCAGCCCCACTCGAAGACGGCGGCGACGACGCCGAAGGCGGCGAGCACCGAGAGCAGGTAGCCCAGCGCAGCCTTGATCGGCACCCAGATCGACCGGAACACGATCGTCAGCAGGATGAGGGAGAGCCCGACGACGAACACGCCGAAGGGCAGGAGCGCCTCGCCGAGCCGGTCGGAGATGTCGATGCCGACCGCGGTGAACCCGGTGACCTTGAGGTCGACGCCGTACTCGTCGAGCAATCGGTCGTGCTGTGCGCGCAGCTCGCGCACGAGGTCGGCGGTCTCGGGGGAGTCGGGTGCGGTCTCGGGCACGATCTGCACGAGCCCCGTGTCGGCGGTCTCGTTGGGGGTCGCGAGGGCCACCTCTTTCACGCCCGGGATGGTCGCGATGTCGTCGCCGATGTCCTGCATCAGGGTCAGCGGGTCGTTCGAGGTCACGATGGTGCCCGTCATGATCAGCGGGCCGTTCGCGCCGGGGCCGAAGTGCTCGGCGGTGAGGTCGTACGCCTGCCGGGCCTCGCTCGATGGCGGCTGCACGCCCGCGTTCGGGAGGGCGAGGGTCAGGCTCGCCGACGGGATCGCGACGACGCCGAGCCCCACGACGACCGCGATCGTCGTGACAAGGGGATGCCGCGTGACGCCGCGCACCCAGCGCTCCGAGAACGACCGGCGAGGTGCGGCCGGCCGCTTCCGCGATCGCTTCGCCCGGCGGGGCCAGCCGGCGACACGCGCCCCGGCGAATCCGAGCAGGGCGGGGGTGAGGGTGACGGCCACGACGACCGCGATCGCGACGGCGACGGCAGCGGCGATGCCCATCGTCGTGAGGAACGGGATGCCGGCGAAGCTCAGGCCGATCAGCGCGATGAGCACCGTGATGCCGGCGAACGCGACGGATGATCCCGCGGTTCCGGTCGAACGGGCGGCGGATTCCTCGGGGTCCATGCCTGCCCGCACCTGGTCCTGGTGGCGGGCGGCGATGAACAGCGAGTAGTCGATGCCGACGGCGAGGCCGAGCATGACCGACAGCAGCGGGGTCGTCGACGACACCGACGCGAACTGGGTGGCGACGAAGATCATCGACGTCGCCAGAGCCACGCCGATCAGGGCGCTGATCAGGGGGAACCACGACACCGCGAACGAGCGGAACGTGACGATGAGAACGAACAGTGCGACGAGCACGCCGATGACCTCGACGATCGACAACGCCGGGATCGAGGTCGAGAACAGGTCACCGCCGAGGGCGATCTGCGTGCCGTCGGGGAGGTCCGATCGCATCCGGTCGGCGACCGAGGTGAGCGCGTGCTTCGTCTCGGCGCTGACCGAGGTCGCCTCGCCGTCGAACTGCACGCGGACGATCGCGGCCCGATCGTCCTCCGAGACCAGGCCGGAAACGGTCTGGTCGAACGGATCGGTCACGGCCAGGACGTCGTCGCCGAGGTCTCCGAACGCCGTCACGGTGTCGGCGATCTCTCCGGAGAAGGGCTCATCGCGCACGCTCTCGCCGTCGGGGGCGACGACGACCAGCTGCGCGCTCGTGCCGCTCGCCTGGGGGAAGGTGCGGTTCAGCAGTTCCAGCCCCTCCTGCGCTTCGGTTCCGGGGATCGAGAAGGAGTTGTCGGTGCCCTTGTTCAGCAGTGCCGCACCGCCGCCGGCGATGACGAGGATCAGCAGCCATGCGGTGAGCACGCGCCAGGGGTGACGGAACGACCAGCGTCCGAGGGTGAACAGGAGTGTGGACACGGGCGCTCCAGGTCTGATCGATCGTCATGGTGTTCGATACAGCGCTGTATCCGATACACCAATGTATCCTAGGTTCATCACGCATCGGTCAGGCTGGACGATCGGTGTGAACACGAGGAGCACCATGGACGCCGAGGCACGCACAGCCACCCGCAGTCGCGAGAACACGCGCGCCCGGCTGCTCGATGCCGCCGCCGAGGTCTTCGCCGAGGTCGGTCTCGACGCGGCATCCGTCGAGGCCGTCTGCGACCGTGCCGGGTTCTCCCGCGGCGCCTTCTACTCGAACTTCGACTCCAAGGGAGAGCTCTTCCTCGCCCTGGTCGAGCGGTCCTCGAGCGAGAAGCTCGACCTGGTCGCCGACCGCGTCCGCACCCTCGATCGCACCGCGGCGCCCGATCCGTCCTTGCTCGTTCCGCAGATCGTCGACGTCTCGCTCGGGGGCATGGAGCCCCGGCTGGTGTCGGAGCTGCGCACGCAGGCGTTGCGCGACAAACGGATGGCCGAGGCCTACCTTCGCCTGCAGGACGGCATCGTCGAGCGAGTGCGGGTGATCGTCGACGACATCCGGAAGGTCTACGAGCTGCGCTTCCGGCTGCCGATCACGGAGGTCGCGCAGCTCATGGTCGATCTCTCCGATGCGACGTGCGAGCGGGCGGCGGTCGAAGGGCTCGGCGAAGCGGAGACGACGCGGCTGCTGCACGAACGCATCGGGCAGCTCGCGACCGCGCTCCTCGACGCCTGAGGTCTGCGCGATCTGCGGTCAGTGCTGTCGCGCGAGCACCGCGTGGCAGCGCTCGAGACGCTCACGCCACCACCGCTGCCGCTCCGCGGACGGGGCGAGCTCGGCGACGGCATCCCGGTCGACCGAGACCCGTCCGGTCGGGAGCTCGCCCGAGATGGGACGGAGGGCGGGAGTCGCGACGTCGGCGGCGAACAGCGAGGCCGTCCCCAGGCCGCAGTCGAATTCGAGATCGGGCAGGGCCGCCGCGAGGGCGACGCCCATCGACAGGCCGACGCTCGTGTCGAGGGCGCTCGAGACCACCGCGGGTAGACCTGCCTCTGCCACCAGGGCGAGCGCGCGCCGGACGCCGCCGAGCGGCTGCGCCTTGATGACGAGCAGATCGGCGGCGCCGGCCCGTGCCACGGCGAGCGGGTCGTCGGCCTTGCGGACGCTCTCGTCGGCCGCGACCGGGATCCCCATGTAGCGCACGCGGCGGCGCAGCTCGGCGAGTTCCGCCACGCTCGCGCACGGCTGCTCGACGTACTCCAGATCGAACTCCGCCAGGGCGTGGAGCGCGTGCTCGGCCTCGTCGAGGTTCCACGCGCCGTTCGCGTCGATCCGCACGCGCCCCTCGGGGCCGAGCGCCTCGCGGACGGCCCGCACGCGAGCCACGTCGTCGGCGAGCACCTGGCCGCGCTCCGCGACCTTGACCTTGACGGTGCGGCATCCGTCGTACCGCGAGAGCACCTCGGCGACGCGCTCGGCCGCGACGGCCGGAACCGTGGCGTTGACCGCGACGCGCTCGCGGACCGGCGCAGGCGTCGCGGTCCAGCCGAACTCGAGCGCGGCGGCCAGCCAGGTCGCGGCCTCGCCGTCGTCGTACTCGGTGAACGGAGAGAACTCGGTCCAGCCCTCGGGCCCCTCGAGCAGCAGTGCCTCTCGCACGTCGACCCCGCGGAAACGCGTCGTCAGCGGCAGCGCCACGACGTGCGACCGGTCGAGCAGCTCGGCCAAGGAGGGGAGGGGGAAGTCGGGGTCCACGCGTTCATCCTCCCACCGCGGCATAGGCTGGCGGCATGGTCTCGGAACTGTTCGATCCCGCGGAATGGTCGCTCGCCCCCGGGGCCGACGCGTACACAGACATCACGGCTCACGTCTCGAACGACGGGCGCATCGCGCGCATCGCCTTCGACCGCCCCGAGGTGCGCAACGCCTTCCGCCCGCACACGGTCGACGAGCTGTACCGCGCGCTCAACATCGCCCGTCAGGACCCCCGCATCGGCGTCGTGCTGCTGACGGGCAACGGTCCGAGCGCGAAAGACGGCGGCTGGGCGTTCTGCTCGGGAGGCGACCAGCGCATCCGTGGCCGCGACGGCTACAAGTACAGCGACGACGAGAGCGCCGTGGCCGACCCCGCCCGCGCGGGCCGGCTGCACATCCTCGAGGTGCAGCGCCTCATCCGGTTCATGCCGAAGGTCGTCATCGCGGTCATCCCGGGGTGGGCCGCCGGCGGCGGGCACTCGCTCCACATCGTGTGCGACCTCTCCATCGCCTCGGCCGAGCACGGCCGGTTCAAGCAGACCGACGCGGATGTCGGGTCGTTCGACGCCGGCTACGGCTCGGCGTACATGGCGCGCCAGGTCGGTCAGAAGATCGCCCGCGAGGTCTTCTTCCTCGCCGAGGAGTACTCCGCCCAGCGCGCGTACGAGATGGGCGCGGTGAACCGCGTCGTCCCGCACGCCGAGCTCGAGCGCGAGGCGATCGCGATGGCCCGCACGATCCTCGGCAAGTCGCCCACCGCGATCCGCATGCTGAAGTTCGCGTTCAACGCGATCGACGACGGGATGGTCGGTCAGCAGGTGTTCGCGGGCGAGGCGACGCGCCTCGCCTACGGCACCGACGAGGCCGTCGAGGGACGCGATGCCTTCCTGCAGAAGCGCGACCCCGACTGGTCGCCCTACCCGTACCACTTCTGAGATGGATCGCCTCTGACATGGCGGTCGACCTCGTTCCGGTCGCATCCGAGCCCCGCGCGGTGCTCCGGGCCCTGCGGCAGACCCTCGACGGTGCGGGGCCGGCGCTCGCCCTCGGCGCGCCCGCCGGCCACACCGTGCCGGCGCAGGCCCCACCCGGAACCGTCGCGGTCGTCACGACGTCGGGATCGACGGGCGTGCCCAAGAGCGTGGTCCTGAGTCGGTCGGCGCTGATCGCCAGCGCCGTGTCGACCGCGGCGCGGATCGGAGAGGGGCGCTGGCTCCTCGCCCTGTCGCCCGGGTACGTGGCGGGGCTGCAGGTGATGGTCCGCAGCCTGCTCTCGGGTCATGAGCCGGCCGTCCTCGCGGGGTCGTTCTCGCCCGCCGCGTTCGCCGCGGTCACCGCGTCGATGCACTCGAGCATCGGCGGGGAGCGTGCGGGCATGTTCACCTCGCTGGTGCCGGCGCAGCTGTCCGACCTGCTCGACGCGGCTGAGACCGATGCCGCCGTCGCCGATGCTCTGCGGGCGTACGAGGCGATCCTCGTGGGCGGGCAGGCGCTTCCGGCGGCGCAGCACCAGCGCGCCTTGGAGAGGGGCGCGCGCATCGTCCGCACCTACGGCTCGACGGAGACGAGCGGCGGATGCGTCTACGACGGCGTCCCGCTCGATGGAGTGGGGGTGCGGATCGTCGCGGGCGAGGTGCAGCTGTCGGGCCCGATGCTCGCCGACGGGTACCTCGGCGAGCCGGACCGAACGGCGGCATCCTTCCTCGTCGACGACGGTGTGCGCTGGTACCGCACCGGCGACGCGGGGGAGTACGACGGTGCCGTGCTGCGGGTGACCGGTCGTATCGACAACGTCATCATCTCCGGCGGAGTCAACGTCTCGCTCGACCGCGTCGAGGCCGTCGTCCGGGAACATGCCGGACTCGCGTCGGCCGTCGTCGTCGCGATCCCCGATGAGCGATGGGGCCAGGCCTCGGCCGTCGTCGTGCCGAGCGCGGCGCTCGCCGACGTCGGTTCCGACGTGCCGGGGCTGCTCGGCGAGCTCCGGGATGCCGTCGGTGATCGGCTCGGCAAACCGGCGCGCCCCGCACGGGTCGTCACGGTCGATCGGATCCCGGTGCTCGCGAGCGGCAAACCCGACCGTGCGGCGGTGCGTCGCATGCTCGCGATCTAGGATGATCCCTCGTGGCTCGTTCGTCTCGCTCCCCGAAGTCGTCCCGCCCTGCACCGCGCGGCGGCAACCCCGCCAAGCGCGGCCTCGTGTCGGCACCGCCGCCTCGGACGGCCACGGCGCGCGACTGGATCGGCGCCGCGCGTCTGCGCACGCTGCCGCTGGCGATCACCCCGGTGCTCATCGGCACGGGCGCAGCGATGCTCGTCGATCGACAGCTGCACTGGGTCATCGCGCTGTGCTGCCTCGTGGTCGCCGTCGCGCTGCAGATCGGCGTCAACTACGCCAATGACTACAGTGACGGCATCCGCGGCACCGACGACGTGCGCGTCGGCCCCGCCCGGCTGACCGGGGGGAAGCTCGCGCAGCCTCGCACGGTGCTCGCCGTCGCCCTCGGGTTCTTCGGGCTCGCGGCCGTCGCCGGTATCGCGATCGTCGTGCGCACCGGTCACTGGTGGATGCTGCTGATCGGAGCGGCCTGCGTCGTCGCCGCCTGGTTCTACACGGGAGGCAAGCGCCCGTACGGCTATGCGGGTCTCGGCGAGCTGTTCGTCTTCGTCTTCTTCGGGCTCGTCGCGACCGTCGGCACGACCTTCGTCCAGGCCGGATCCGTTCCCCAGGAGAGCTGGTTCGGTGCGGTGGGTGCGGGGCTGCTCGCCTGCGCCGTGCTCCTGGCGAACAACCTCCGCGACATCGACCAGGACCGGATCGCGGGCAAGCGCACGCTCACGGTGCTCATCGGCCGAACGGCCACCCGCATCGTCTTCACGCTGTTCGTTCTGGCGCCGTTCGCGATCGCCGTTCTGCTCGCGCTGGTCTACCCGATCGCATGGCTGAGCCTGTTCGCGCTGCTGCCCGCTCTGTCGGCGATCCTCATCGTGTGGACGTATCGCCAGCCGCGTGAGCTGGTCGTCGCGCTGGCGCTGACGTCGTTGACGTCGGTTGCTTACGGTGCGTTCCTGTTCTGGGCCTTCGTCGGCTGAGATGGCAGCGAGCCGCCGTCAGGATGCGGCGTCTTCGGCCTCGGCGTCGGCCTGGGCGCCCGAGCGGCGGCGCGTGCGCCGTTCGGCGAGGCCAGTCGCGACGTCGTCGAGCGGCCGGCGCAGGAAGATCATCGACAGGCTCAAGCCGATGAGGGCGGCGAAGATCGCCGCGAGCCAGTAGAACTCGCGCATGATCGGGAAGAGCATCATGATGCCGAAGGGGATCAGGAAGGCGAGGAGCCGCAGCACCGAGTAGACGACGGCCGAGCGGGCGTTCATCCGGCCATTCTACGTCCGGGCCGAGCACCCCGCCGGACGCCTAGGATGGGAGGATGGCGCGGCTCCTGCTCATCGGTGTGCTGCTGGCACTCGCCTTCTGGGTGTACAGCATCGTCGACTGCGCGCTCCAGGACGCCACGCGGCACCGCGGCGTCAGCAAGCCGGTGTGGATCCTCATCGTCGTCCTGCTGCCCGTGCTGGGCGGCATCCTGTGGTTCGTCGTCGGACGTGCGCGCCGAGCCAGTGCTCCGGTGCGCCGTGCGCCGGATGACGATCCCGAGTTCCTGGGCAGTCTCGGAACGGTCCGCGACCAGGACGAGCGCATCCGCCGTCTCGAGGAGGAGCTCGCCGCCCTCGACGCCGAGGCCGACGACCCCCGCGACATCCCGCCCACGCGCTCGTCGCAGAGCGACGACGACGCCGAAGGACCGGCCGGCTCACGCGGTCCGCGCGCCTGAGATGAGCGGGGCCGAACACGCTCCGACGCCGGCGGATCGGGCTCCCGCGACCGACGCCGCGGCGGCGCTTCTCGGCGCCCTGGTCGCCGGGGGAGTGCGCCACGTCGTCCTCAGCCCGGGGTCACGGTCGCAGGCGCTCGCGCTCGTGGCGGCCGAACTGGAGCAGCGCGGCCTGATCCGCCTGCACGTCCGCGTCGACGAGCGCGTCGCTGGATTCACCGCGCTCGGCATCGGGCGTGAGACGCGGATGCCGGCAGCCGTCGTCTGCACGTCGGGAACGGCGGTCGCGAACCTCATGCCCGCGGTTCTCGAGGCGCACCACTCGGGGGTGCCCCTGCTGCTGCTGACCGCCGACCGCCCGCCCGAGCTGCGCGGCATCGGCGCCAACCAGGCCACGCGTCAGCCCGGATTGTTCTCGGGCTTCGTCCGGCTCGAGGCCGACGCCCCGACCCCGGAGGACGTCGACGCCGACCCGACCGCGCCGCAGTCGGCCGATGTCGCCGCCCTCGCGGTCGAGGCTCTCGCCGCGACTCGCGGCGACCGGTCGCGCCCGGCGGGCCCCGTGCACCTCAACCTGCCGTACCGGAGCCCCCTGTCGGGCGCCCTCCCGCCGTGGCTCATCGACGTGGATGGCGAGCCCGCCCTCGCCCCCGATACCCGCCGCGCCGCCGCGGACGCGGCCGCCGAGTCGACGGTCTCGGGGGCGCACTATCAGGGCGGCGGCGGGATCGGCCAAGCCGAACCCCCCATGCCCCTCGAACCCGTGGAGCTCACCCGCGGTCCGAACACGCTCGTCGTCGCAGGCGCGGATGCCGGTCCGGCGGCGGAGGAACTCGCCCACGTGGGCGGCTGGCCGCTCGTCGCGGAGATCGTCAGCGGCGCGCGCTTCGGACGCAACCTCGTCCACGGCTACCGAGCGGTGCTCTCGCGTCCCGAGCTGGCCGACGCCGTCGAGCGGGTCGTCGTGTTCGGGCATCCGACGCTCAGCCGCGAGGTGGCCGGGCTGCTGTCGCGCCCGGAGGTCGAGGTGTGGGCCGTCCGTGGTCCGGGCGAAGACCTCAACCTCAACGGCACGACGACAGCGGTGTCCGCGGTGTCCGTTACCCCCGGGGCAGCCGACCGCGCCTGGCTCGGCGCCTGGATGCGCGCATCGCGTGACGAGGCGGTCGACCTGAGCCCCGCGGCGCCCGACGTCGACGGGCTCGCGTCGGCGGTGCCGCAGGAGCGCCTCGGCGCCATCTCGGCGGAGATGGCCGTGCTCAAGGCGCCGCTCGACCGCGAGTCGCTCGTCGACGCGGTCTGGCGGGCCAGCTGGCCGCACGATCGTCTCCTGTTCGCCTCGTCGAGGCTCGTTCGGGTGGCCGACACCGTGCTCGGGGGCAAGAAAGTGCCGGTGCACGCCAATCGCGGGCTCGCGGGCATCGACGGCATCGTCGCGACCGGGGTGGGCATCGCGGTCGCGAGCCAGGACGACGCGCGGGCCGGCGTGACCCGGGTGCTCACCGGCGACCTGTCTCTGCTGCACGACGTCGGCGCGCTGCTGCTCCCCGGCGCCGAGGACGAACCGCGGATCCAGGTCATCGTCGGCAACGACGGCGGCGGAACGATCTTCGATGGGCTCGAGGTCGCCGGAACCGCGCCGCCGGAGGCTGCTGACCGGGTGCTGTTCACCCCCCACGAGGCACGCCTCGAGCAGCTCGCGCTCGCCTACGGGTGGGAGTACCGGCGCATCACGACGCGCTCGGCGCTCGATCAGGCGCTGACCTCGCCCGTCGGCGGGCGCCAGCTGATCGAAGTCCCGCTGGTGCGCTGAGTACCGCTGAGCTGCGAGCGGCGCACGATCGCCCGCTCAGGCGAGGGCGTCGATGATCGGGCGGAACTTCACCCGCGTCTCGAGCATTTCCGATTCCGGGTCGCTCGCGCCCACGATGCCCGCCCCGGCGTAGGCGGTGAAGGGCATCGAGGCGCCGTCGTCGGTGCGTTCTCCGGGACGGAACTGCGCGCATCGCAGCGCGATGGCCCATTCCCCGTCGCCGGTCGCGTCGATCCAGCCGACGGGACCGGCGTAGCGTCCGCGGCTGAAGGGTTCGAGGCGGCGGATCTCGTCGAGCGCGTTGGGGGTCGGTGTGCCGGCGACGGCCGCCGTGGGGTGCAGCACCGCGACGAGGTCGAGGGCTGAGGCATCCCCGGCGAGCTCGCCCTCGACGTCGGTCGCCAGGTGCCAGACGTTCGGCAGCTTCAGCATGAACGGCTGTTCGCCGGCGACGAGCGACGAGGTCGACGGGCGAAGCGCCTCGAGGACGCTGCGCACCGCGTAGCCGTGCTCGTCGAGATCCTTCGTGCTGGTGGCCAGGTGCAGCGATGCCGCGGTGTCGGCGTCGGCGTCTGCTCCGCGCGCGATCGTCCCGGCGAGGACGCGCGCGGTGACGGTTCCGCCCGACACCGTCACGAGGGTCTCGGGACTCGCTCCGATGAGGCCGTCGACGGCGAATGCCCACGTGTCGGGGTACGCCGACGACAGCGCGCGGACGAGCCGCCGCAGGTCGGCGTCCGCGGGAACGGTGCCGGCGAGATCGCGAGCGAGGACGACCTTCTGGAGGTCGCCCTGGAGGATCGCGTCGACGCCCGCGCGCACGATCTCCTGGTAGCCGTCGGGAGGCAGCGCTCCGGGGCCGGTCGTCGCCGACCAGTGCGGGCCGAACCCGGTCGCGGCGGGGAGGGATGCGACGGGATCCGAGCCGTCGGCGGTGATCGCGGTCACCCACGCGCGCGATCCGCGGCGGCCCACGACGGCCCGAGGCACCGCGAAGTGCAGCGCCGGGGTCGTCGCGTCGGCGCGGTCGTCGGGGCGGGGATCGAACGGCAGGGCGCCGAAGGCGACGAGGCCCGATCCGGGCAATCCGACCGCGTCGTCGATCTCGGCGGTGGCGACCGTTCTGCGCCACCAGTCGGCCGCTTCGCGCGGACCGGGGTTCGCGTCGGCAGGACCGAAGGCCGCGGCGGTGCCGCGCGCCACGAGGATGTCGCCGCGTCGCGACCACACGGTGGGGTTCTGCGGGTCGGCGAACACCAGCAGCTCGTCGGGTGCCTCGATCTCGCGAGTGACCACGCGCAGCCGGGCGGCGGGCGCAGAATCGTTCACCCGACCAGCCTAGACTCGGCGCGTGATGCTCCGCCCCGTACCGGGAACCCCGGTGATCTTCCGCTGGCGCAAGTGGAACGGCGGCACCCACTGGGTGCACGCCTGCATCTATCTCGGTAGCGACGAGCACGGCGACTGGTTCGGCCAGCGACCGGGCGACGGCAGCAACCGGCCCGGACGCGACTTCGTCGCGACGCACCCCTGCGTCATGCTCCTTCCGCCTGTCGGGGAGTGGGTGCTGACGATGAACGCGCCGCCTCATCCCACCCGCGTCTACATCGACATCGCCTGGGACGCCCGCTGGGACGAGGGCGGCGAGCCCACCGCGATCGACATGGACCTGGATGTCGTCGACTCCGCCACCCGCGGTATCTGGATCGACGACCGCGACGAGTGGGAGGAGCATCGCGTGGCCTACGGATATCCGCGGGAGATCGTCGCCGAGCTCGAGGCTCTCGCTGTCGACCTCGAGGCGGCGGTCACCGCGCACCGCCCGCCCTTCGACGTGCCCACGGCCGCCCACTGGCTCGGCATCCTGGCATCCCTCCCCGCCCCCTCGGCCCCCTGACTCCCGTCCCACTCGCCGAGGTCCCACTTCGGCCGGGAAACCCCGGCCCAGACCCGGCCGAAGTGGGACGTCGCGGAGCGGGGCTGGGCGGTCACGGCCGCGCCTAGACTCGAGGGCGTGACCAGCGAGCCCAACCGCGCCGACCTCGGCAAGGACCCGTCGCGCGTCAGCGGCATGTTCGACCAGGTGGCCGGCGCATACGACCGCACCAACGACGTCCTCAGCCTCGGACAGGACCGCCTCTGGCGGATCGCGGCCACGCGCGCGATCGACCCGAAGCCGGGGGAGCGCATCCTCGATCTCGCCGCCGGAACGGGTGCGAGCTCCGTCTCGCTCGCGCGCAGCGGCGCCGAGGTGGTCGCCGCCGACTTCTCGCCGGGCATGATCGCCGAGGGCGTCCGTCGCTACGGACCGCAGGCGCCGGGCGGCGGCATCCCGAATCTGTCGTTCGTCGAAGCGGATGCCACGAACCTGCCGTTCGGGGATGCCGAGTTCGACGTCGTCACCATCTCGTTCGGGCTCCGCAACGTCAACGAGCCGAAGAAGGCGCTCGCCGAGATGCTGCGCGTCGCCAAGCCCGGCGGACGTCTGCTCATCAGCGAGTTCTCGCAGCCCCCGTCCCGCGCGTTCGCAGGGCTCTACCGCTTCTACAACGACCGGGTGCTGCCGCTGGTCGCGCGGGTGGTGAGCTCCAACGCCGAGGCCTACGACTACCTCAACGAGTCCATCCGCGACTGGCCCGACCAGCGCACCCTTTCCGGGTGGATCCGCGAAGCCGGCTGGGACGAGGTCGCCCACCGCGATCTGTCGTTCGGCATCGTCGCGCTGCATCGCGCTGTCAAGCCCGCCGGCTGAACCGGCTCGCGCGGATCGGCGCCGCCGCCCGGCCGGTAGGCTGGAGAGGTGACATCGAGCCCATCCGCGCCGCGGCTGGCGAAGCACCTCGGGATGACCGAGCGGATCTTCGCCGGACCCCGCACCCGCAAGCTGCTCGCGACCGTCGAAGCCGGGCTCGAGCGCGTCGAGACGCGCCTCGGCGATGAGCTCACCGTCAGCGACGCTCTCGTCGACGCCAAGACGCGCTACCTCTACGAAGCCGGCGGCAAGCGGCTGCGGCCCATGCTGGCGCTGCTGACCGCCCAGCTCGGCGACGGTGCGACCGAGGACGTCATCGCCGGAGCTGCGGCGCTCGAGCTGACCCACCTCGGTTCGCTCTATCACGACGATGTCATGGACGGCGCCGACAAGCGACGCGGCGTCCCCAGTGCGCACGAGGTGTGGGGCAACAACGTCGCGATCCTGACCGGTGACCTGCTCTTCTCGCGCGCGAGCCAGCTCATGGCCCGCATCGGCGAGCGGGCGATCCGCGTGCAGGCCGACACGTTCGAGCGCCTCGTGCTCGGTCAGATGCACGAGACGATCGGCGCCCAGCCCGGCGACGATCCGGTCGAGTTCTACATCCAGGTGCTGGCCGACAAGACCGGTTCGCTCATCGCCGCCGCAGCTCAGGTGGGCGTGCTCTTCTCGGGCGGACCGGAAGAGCTCGCCGAGCCGCTTCTCGCGTTCGGCGAGAAGGCCGGCGTGGCCTTCCAGCTGCTCGACGACGTCATCGACCTGTCGGCCGACCCCGAGGCGACGGGCAAGGTGCCGGGCACCGACCTGCGCGCCGGCGTGCCGACGATGCCGTACCTGCTGCTGACCCGCGCCGACGACGAAGCCTCGCGTGAGCTCGCCGCCACGATCGACCGCGGCGTGGCCGAGATCGCCGAAGGCGCCGACCCCGCGATCCTCGACGAGCCGCTCGCCCGGCTGCGCGATCACGCCGTCACGGCCGAGACGCGCCGGCTCGCCGAGAAGTGGGCCGATGACGCCGTCGCGGCCCTCGCGCCGCTTCCCTCCGGCGCCGTGCGCGACGCATTGACCCGGTTCGCCGAGGTCGTCGTCGACCGCGCCAGCTGACACAGACCCCGCTGCGCCCGCGCTCGGGTGCGACCAGGAACGAGGAACACCCATGACCAAGCTGAGGCTGGCCATCGTCGGAGCCGGTCCCGCCGGCATCTACGCCGCGGATCTGCTGCTGAAGGCCGAGCGCAAGTTCGACGTCTCGATCGACCTGTTCGATCACCTGCCCGCCCCCTATGGGCTCGTCCGGTACGGCGTCGCGCCCGATCACCCCCGCATCAAGGGCATCATCAACGCCCTCCGTGATGTCATCGACAGCGGCGACATCCGGCTGTTCGGCAACGTGCGCTTCGGCGAGGACCTCACCCTCGACGACCTCAAGCACCACTACAACGCCGTCATCTTCGCCACGGGGGCGGTGCGCGACGCAGCACTCGACATCCCCGGCATCGACGCCGACGGCTCATACGGCGCGGCCGACTTCGTCAGCTGGTACGACGGTCACCCCGACTTCCCGCGCGAATGGCCGCTGGATGCCGCATCCGTCGGCGTCATCGGCAACGGCAACGTCGCGCTCGACGTGGCCCGCCTGCTCGCCAAGCACGCCGACGACCTTCTCGTGACGGAGATCCCCGACAACGTCTACGAGGGGCTGCGCTCATCGGCGGTGACCGATGTCCACATCTTCGGGCGTCGCGGACCGGCGCAGGTGAAGTTCACCCCGCTCGAGCTGCGCGAGCTCGGCGACCTGCGCGACGTCGACCTGGTCGTCTACGACGAGGACTTCGACTACGACGAGGCCTCGAAGGCGGCGATCGCGTCGAACAAGCAGGTGATGGTCATCGACCGCGTGCTGCAGTCCTGGCGCCAGCGCCCGGGTGCGAACGGCCTCGGGGGAGAGGCCTCGCGCCGCCTGCACCTGCACTTCTACGCCAAGCCCGTCGAGGTCAAGAAGGACGCCGACGGCCGTGTCGCCGCGCTCGTCTACGAGCGGACGCGTCCCGATGGCCAGGGCGGCGTCGAAGGCACCGGCGAGCTGCGCGAGGTCGCACTCCAGGGGCTCTACCGCGCGGTCGGCTACTTCGGGTCGCCGCTGCCGGGTGTGCCGTTCGATGCGACGCACGGCGTCATCCCGAACCACGAGGGTCAGGTGCTGCACGAGGACTCGAACGAGCGGGTGCCGGGCGTGTACGCGACGGGGTGGATCAAGCGCGGACCCGTCGGTCTCATCGGTCACACCAAGTCCGACGCGATGGAGACCGTGCGCCACGTCATCAACGACCAGGGATCGTGGTGGCAGCCGGCCGACCCGTCCGAGCAGGGCGTCCTCGACCTGCTGACCGAGCGTGGCGTCGCCTGGACCGACCTCGACGGCTGGCACCGCCTCGACGAGCACGAGATCGCGCTCGGCGCCCCGGCCGAACGCGCGCGCGTGAAGGTCGTCGACCGCGACGAGATGGTCAGCATCTCGCGCGGCGAAGAGGCCGGGCGATGACCTTCCGGAGCAAGCAGACCCTCGACGCGTGGATCGAGGAGTTCCAGCGGTTCGGATACCCGCTCGCGGTGAAGGTCATTCCGCAGGACGGCAGCCTCGGCCGCGACACCGGGCTCGTCGCGATCACCATGATGAACGCCCAGACCGTGACCTACATCGAGCCCGACGTTCCCGGCGGCAACACATGGCGCATCACGTTCGAGGCGCGCGAGACCGAGCTGCGTCTGGGCGCGGGTGGGGCGCTCGCCCTGTCGACCGAGCTCGCGATGGTGTCGACCCTCTGCGCGTTCCTCGAGACGAAGTCGCACGCGTTCGCGGGTGACGACCCCGCCGAGATCGAGAGCCCGGTCGCCGCGGACTGACCGTTCGCCTCGCCCGCTCGACGTACTACAGCGCATCGGGTTGGGCAACCCGTGGTCGCGGCGTTCCTCCGACGCCATGATGGGTGCACGCCCGGTGCCGTGAGCGCGCCGGGGCGCGACGATACGGAACGAGGAGGCCCGATGCGCACGACCCGGGTCCTGGCAGCCGCATCGGTGGTCGCACTCGCAGCGACGCTCGGCGCCTGCGCCCCCGATGACGGCGTGCCCACGCTCACCTGGTACATCAACCCTGACGACGGCGGGCAAGCGCGGATCGCCGCGGCCTGCACGGATGCCGCGGACGGCGCCTATCGCATCGAGACATCGCTGCTACCGCGTGACGCGGCCTCGCAGCGCGAACAGCTCGCCCGGCGTCTGGCGGCCGGCGACACCTCGCTCGACATCATGAGCCTCGACCCGCCGTTCATCCCCGAGCTCGCCGAGCCCGGCTTCCTCGACGAGGTCCCGGGCGACCTGCAGGACACCGAAGGCATCGTCCAGGGTGCGGTCGACTCGGCAAGCTGGGGTGGCGAGCTGGTGACCGTGCCGTTCTGGGCCAACACGCAGCTGCTCTGGTATCGGCAGTCGGTGGTCGACGCCGCCGGTCTCGACATGTCGCAGCCGGTCACCTGGGACGACATCATCGGCGTCGCCGAAGAGCAGGATCTTCGGCTGGGCGTCCAGGGCGCGCTGGCCGAGTCGCTGACGGTGTGGATCAATGCTCTCGTCGCGTCGGCCGGCGGCGAGATCCTGAAGAACCCCGAGGCGCCCGCCGACGAGCTCGAGCTCGGACTCGACAGCGAGGCGGGCCGGGCCGCCGCGGAGATCATCCACCGCATCGGTGCCGACGGGCTCGGCGGGCCGGGTCTGCCGACCGCCGACGAGAACGCCAACATGAACCTGTTCCAGGGCGAGCAGGGCTCGTTCATGGTCAACTGGCCGTTCGTGTGGCCGGCGATGACCGGTGCCGATCCCGCCATCGCCGATGACCTGGGCTGGGCCGTCTACCCGCGCGTCGACGCCGACGAGCCGGCCGCCCCTCCCGTGGGCGGCATCAACCTCGGCGTCGGTGCGTTCAGCAAGAACCCCGACCTCGCCTGGCAGGCCGTCGAGTGCATCGTCCAGCCTGAGAACCAGTCGGAGTACTTCGTCACCGACGGCAACCCGCCGTCCAACGCCGCCGCCTACGACGACCCTCGCGTGCAGGAGGAGTTCCCGATGGCCGACACCATCCGCGAGTCGCTCGACCTCGGTGTGCCGCGTCCGCAGACGCCGTACTACAACGAGATCTCCATCGGGCTGCAGCGCACGTGGCACCCGCCGGCAGCGGTGGACCCCGACACCACTCCGAGAACGTCGAGCGAGTTCATCCTCGCCGTCCTGCGCGGGGAGCGTCTGCTGTGAGCACGCGGGAGAGTGCGGCGGCGCGGCCCCGGCGCTCCGCTCGGGCGCGTGCGGAGGGGCGACTGGGCTGGATGCTGGCGGGCCCGGCGTTCGTCATCATGCTGCTGGTCACGATGTATCCCATCGGGCAGGCGCTGTTCGATTCGCTGTTCAGCCTGCGGCTCACCGCCCCCGACGAGCGGTCTTTCGTCCTTTTCGAGAACTACCGGGTGGTCCTCAGCGACCCCGCGTTCTGGCGGTCGATGGGGGTCACCCTTTTCATCACGGTCGTGACCGTGCTGTTCGAGCTGATTCTCGGCTTCCTCCTCGCGCTCGTGATGCACCGGGCGATCAAGAAGCTCCGCGGTCTGGCGCGGACCGCGATCCTCGTGCCTTACGGCATCATCACGGTCGTGGCGGCCTTCGCCTGGTTCTACGCGTTCGACATCAACTCGGGCGGGTACGTCAACAACTGGCTGAGCTGGATCCCGGGGTTCGACCCCGAGCTCAACTGGTTCGCCGAGCAGGGCACCTCCCTCGTGGTGATCATCTTCTCCGAGGTGTGGAAGACGACGCCGTTCATCTCGCTGCTGCTGCTGTCGGGCCTCGCCCAGGTGCCCGGCGATCTGGAGGAGGCCGCGAAGGTCGACGGGGCCACCGGATGGGAGGTCATGCGTCGCGTCATCCTGCCGAACATGAAGGCCGCGATCATGGTCGCGGTGCTCTTCCGCACGCTCGAGGCGTTCCGCATCTTCGACAACATCTACATCATGACCGGCGGCGCCAACGACACCGAGGCGCTGTCGCTGCTCGCGTACAACACCTCGATCGGGCGCCTCGAGATCGGGCTCGGCTCGGCGATCTCGGTGCTGCTGTTCCTCAGCGTCCTGATCATCGCCGCGATCTTCATCAAGGGCTTCAAAGTCGACCTGGCGACGGGACGGAACTCCTGATGCGCACGCTCACCTGGCCGCAGCGGATCGGATGGGCCGCGATCATCATCGCGGTGCTCGTCTGGTCGCTCTTCCCCGTCTTCTCGATCCTCATGACGTCGTTCAAGACGCCGTCGGGTCTGTTCTCGGGCACTCTGCTCCCGCAGGAGTGGACGCTCGAGAACTACACCGAGATCCTCGCGCCCGGCGGGGGAGCGCAGGACCTGTTCCTGCCAGCGCTGCGCAACTCCGTGGGGATCTCGCTCATCGCGACCTTCGTCGCCGTCGTGCTCGCGACGCTGTGCGCCTACGCGATCGCCCGACTGGAGTTCCGCGGCAAGCGCATCATCCTCGTCACGGCACTCGCGGTCTCGGTGTTCCCGATCGTGTCGATCGTGACGCCGCTGTTCAACCTGTGGCGGGTCATCGGCCTCTACGACACCTGGCTCGGCCTCATCATCCCCTACCTCTCGCTCACGCTGCCGATCGCGATCTGGACCCTCGCGGCCTTCTTCCGTCAGATCCCCTGGGAGCTGGAGCAGGCGGCGCAGGTCGACGGTGCCACGCCGTTCGAGGCCTTCCGCAAGACCGTCGTGCCCCTCGCGGCGCCGGGTGTCTTCACGACCGCGATCATCGCGTTCTTCATCGCCTGGAACGACTTCGTCTACGGCATCTCGCTCACCTCGACCAGCGCCGCGCGTCCCGTGCCCGCCGCCCTGTCGTTCTTCACCGGAGCGTCGCAGTTCGAGCAGCCCACCGGCGCGATCTCGGCAGCAGCCATCATCGTGACGATCCCGATCGTGGTGGTCGTCGTCATCTTCCAGCGCCGGATCGTCTCCGGCCTCACGCAGGGCGCGGTCAAGGGATGACCTCCAGCATCTCCGCCGCCGCGTCGACCTCGAAGGGAACGTCATGGCCTCCATCACGCTGAAGAACATCGTGAAGACGTACGACGACGGCTTCACGGCGGTCAAGGGTGTCGACCTCGACATCGCCGACGGCGAGTTCGTCATCCTCGTCGGGCCCTCCGGATGCGGCAAGTCGACGCTCCTGCGGATGATCGTGGGGCTCGAGGACATCACCAGCGGCGAGATGCTCATCGACGGCGACGTCGTGAACGACAAGGCGCCCAAGGACCGCGATCTCGCGATGGTGTTCCAGAACTACGCGCTGTACCCGCACCTCACGGTCTACGAGAACATCGCCTTTCCGATGCGGTTGAAGTCGAGCAACGTGCCCGACGACGAGATCGACGAGCGGGTCCGGCGCGCGTCGAGCCTGCTCGAGCTCGACGAACACCTCGACCGCAAGCCCGCCAACCTCTCCGGCGGTCAGCGTCAGAGGGTGGCGATGGGGCGCGCGATCGTCCGCAACGCCCGGGCGTTCCTCTTCGACGAGCCGCTGTCGAACCTCGACGCCAAGCTGCGCGGGCAGATGCGCACCGAGATCGCGCGCCTGCAGCGCTCGCTCGGCACGACGACGGTCTACGTCACCCACGATCAGACGGAGGCCATGACGCTCGGCGACCGGGTGGCGGTTCTGCGCCGCGGGGAGCTGCAGCAGGTGGCCAGCCCGCGCGGCCTGTACGAGCAGCCGGTCAACCTCTTCGTCGCCGGTTTCATCGGGTCGCCGCCGATGAACTTCCTGCACGGCACGGTCGAGGGTGACACTCTCAAGCTGCCGATGTTCGACGTTCCGCTCGATGACCGGCTGCGCCGCGCGATCGGGGACCGCGAGCTCGTCATCGTCGGCGTGCGTCCCGATGCATTCGAGGATGCCGAGACCTCGGACCGTCCGCTCGAGGGTGGTGTGCGCGCCGAGGTCGACGTCGAGATGACCGAGTGGCTCGGCGAGGTGCTGTACGCCTACATCCCGTTCGACGTCGAGGAATCGGTACGCGAGAAGCTCGCCGAACTCGACCGCGATCTCGACGGGGAGGGGCTGCGCACCGAGCTCGTCGTGGCGCTCGACTCGCTCAGCAACATCCGCGCGGGCGATCCGGCGACGCTGTGGTTCTCACCCGACTCGCTGCACGTGTTCGACCCCGAGACGGGCGAGAACCTCACGCGCGACGAGCAGCGTGCGGCGAAGCTCGAGGACGACGCCCGCGAGCAGCGCAAGCGCGCGCTCCAGCGCGCCCAGGAGCGCGAGGCCCGTCGCACCGGCTCCGGTGCTGGCTCGGGCTCAGGTGCGCAGCAGAGTTCCGCCGCCTGACGCTCGGCATCCGTCGATGTCCACGACCTAGGGTGGGGACATGCGGGCGGATGACGTGACGTGGGGCCCCGACCTGCTGGGCCCCGGCTTCGAGCAGACGACGCTTCCGCTCGGCTCCGATGACGAGGGTGAGGTCGTCGCGACGCTCGTGCGGGCGATGCCGCATCCGGGCCTCCGCCTCTTCGGAGCGTGGCGTGACATCGACGTGCTGTACGTCCACGGCTGGTCGGACTACTTCTTCCAGACCGATCTCGCCCGCTTGTTCACCGACCGCGGCGCGCGGTTCCACGCGCTCGACCTGCGGAAGTACGGGCGCAGCATCCGTCCCGGTCAGGCGCGCGGCTACGTCACCTCGCTCGACGTGTACGACGACGACATCGAGGCCGCGCTCACTGTGATGGACACCGCGCGTCAGGGCCGGCGGCTCGTGCTCCTCGGGCACAGCACCGGCGGACTGACGCTCACCCTGTGGGCAGCGCGTCACCCGGGACGCGCCGCGGCCGTGGCGCTGAACAGCCCCTGGCTCGAGCTGCAGCTCGGCCCCCTCGGGCGGCAGGCGGTCGCGCCGCTCGTCGAGGTCCGGGCCCGTTTCGACCCGCGTGGCGCCCATCCCGTGGTCGATCTCGGGTTCTACACGCGGGCTCAGCGCGAGGTCGGCAGCCTTCCCGACGCTCCCGACGGCTGGCGACCCGAGCAGGGTTTCCCGACGCATCCGGCATGGCTCGCCGCCGTCATCGCGGGGCACGCGCGTGTCGCGGCCGGGGTCGACGTCGGCGCCCCGGCTCTCGTGCTGCTCTCGGCGCGGTCGACCTCGCCGCTGCGGTGGAACGACACGATGACCTCGACCGACTCCGTGCTCGTCGTCGACGACATCGCGCGCGCGGCCACCCGCATCGCCGCCACCGTCACGATCGCCCGCATCGACGGCGCCCTGCACGATGTCTTCCTCTCGGCTGCGTCCGCACGCGCCGAGGCCGCTGACCGACTGGTGTCGTTCGTCAGCGGCCTCGACCGGTGAGTGCTCAGCCCGCGATGATGCTGATGAGCAATCGGATCGAGAGGGCGAGCACCGAGACGAAGCCGATGACACCCAGCACGTTCTGCCACCAGCGGTTTCGAAGCGGGCCCATGAGCGCCCGGTTGTTCGCCATGATGATGATCAGGGCGGCCAGCAAGGGAGCGAACAGCACCGTGAGGGCCTGAGCGAGCACGATCAGCTCGATCGGCGACGTCCCGGCGAACGCGACGGTGATCGCGATGCCGAAGGCGAGGATGGACGCGCTGCCCAGCCGAGCGGTGATGGTTTCAGCCGATGCCCCGCGTCCGAGGGCGTCGGAGAGCAGGGTGCCGCCGGCGATGCAGTTGGGGATCATCGACGAGAACGCCGAACCGAAGAAGCCGAGCGCGAAGATCCAGGTGCCTACCGGTCCTGCAACCGGCTCGAAGATGCGCGCGAGACCGACGAAGGCTCCGGGAGCCGGGGTGCCCGTGTCGAACAGCACGGACGCGGACACGACGATGACGAGGGCGGTCATGATGCCCGGGGCGACGATGCCGGGAATCGTGTCGACGATCGTGATGTCGCGGTACTCCGATTCGGACCTTGCCCGGGCCTTGGTCCCGTACGACGCGAAGAAAGCGGCGTTGATGGAGAAGTTGGTCCCCACGAGCCCGATGATGAGCAACCAGGCTCCGTCGGGGACGACGGGGATCAGCCCGAGGCCGGCAGCGGCCCAGTCGGGGTTCGACACGAACGCCGACACGATGAAGCAGAACGCCATGATCGCGACGATGACGATCAAGGCCTTTTCGACGATGCCGTAGATGCCCTTCATGAGCAGGATGGTCGCGACGGCGACCGTGCAGATCACCGTCCACATGACGGGAGAGCTGCCCGGGATCAGCATCGCGAGCCCCACTCCCGATCCGACGGCGTTTCCCACCGAGAAGCAGAGGGCGATGAGGAAGACGCCGATGCCGGCTGCGACGCCGGTCCACCGGCCGAGGCTGTCCTTGATGGAGGAGATGAGCGAGACGGGCGTTCGGATGCCGAGCCGCACGCTCATGTCGGTCAAGAAGACCATCAGCAGCGTCGACACGATGATCACCCAGATCAGGGCGTAGCCGTATCCTGCTCCCGCGTTCATCGCGGTGGTGAGGTTTCCCGGACCGAACTGCCAGGCTCCCGCCACGAATGCGGGGCCGATCAGGGCGAGGCGACGCCAGAACGTTCGTCGCACGGGGTTCTTGCCGACGATGCTCCGCACCGTCTCGGTCGAGATCCGGCCGTGGCCGGTCGCGGGAGTGGCGGGGGGACGTGAGGTGATGCGGTCGCTCATGGAGACTCCTTCGGAGGGCGGCGGGATGCCGCGCAGTCGTCATTGACTTCGAGCCGGCGCTGCGACGCGTCGGGGAGCGGAACGGGGTGGAGGGAGGGCGGCCGGATGCGGGGTCCGGCCGCCCGTGGTGGTTTACGCGGGAACGGTGACGCTGCCGAGCTCGGCCGAGGCGAAGGCCGCGGCGATCTCGGCGTCTGCGCCGGCGGGGAGGGGCAGCAGCGGCTCCCGGACCGTCGCGTGGTCCAGGATGCCACGGTTGACCAGGCCCCACTTCAGGGCGACGGTGCCCTCCATGTGCGAGCCGCGGTGGTAGACGGCCTTCGTCACCGGGAGCAGGCGCTCGTGAATGGCGTGGGCAGCGGCGTAGTCGCGCGCCTTGCCCGCGGCGATCAGGTCGACCAGCAGCTCGGGCGCGATGTTCCCGTAGCCGACGAGCAGGCCGTCGACGTCGAACATCGTCGGCAGGAGGTACTCGTCGTGGCACGACAGGATCTGCAGGTCGGGGTACGCCGCGCGCAGTGCCGGGATCTCGGTGTACCACCGACGCATGTTCCGGACGCCGTTCTTGGTGTGGTTCACGCCCTCCTGGCCTGCGATCTCGAGCTGGGTGTCGAGGTCGTACGAGGCCTTGGTGTTGTCGGGGTACTGGAAGAGGATCTCCTCGAGCCCCGACTCCTCCCAGATCGCGCGGTATCGCGTCTGCGGCGCACCGGGCTGGAATCCGAAACGCAGCCAGCCGTGCGAGGGGTAGACCAGAGCGCCGCGCGCTCCGGCGGCCGCGGCATCCTTCGCCTCGAGCGCGGCGGTGGCGTTGCCCTCCTTCGTGATGCCGGCGATGATCGGCAGCCGGTCTTCCACGGAGTCGCGGAAGGCCCGGATGACGTCGAGCTGCTCCTTCTCGGTGAGGAATGTTCCCTCGCCGGCGTGGCCGAGCACGACCAGGCTCTTCACCCCCTCGATCGATCCGAGCCACGAGCCGAGCCGCGAGATGGCTGCGTAGTCGACGTCGCCGTCGACGGTGAACGGGGTGACGGGGGCGGGGTTGAGTCCGCGGAGGTCGAGGACCATGTCGTCTCCTTGGGTGAGGTCTCGTCGTCGAGATCGGGAGGTGCCGGTTGGCTGATCCCGAAACCAATAACGTTTGCGGGAACGTTTGCAGTTTGGACCTGCTCGCCATCGATGTCAAGCGGTTCGGGAACGTTCTCGGGAAGGTTCTCGCCGGCGTGCGTGTCACCGGTAGGCTCGGCGAGGGAGGCAGGACATGGCCGAGGGCGACCGGAACATCAGACACGTCGTGACGCTCAAAGACGTGGCGACGGCCTCGGGTGTCAGCATCTCGACCGTGAGCCGCATCCTGGACGATCGCACTCCGCCCTCCCGGTCGGCGACGGCCGAACGCGTTCGCGCAATCGCCGAAGAGCTCGGCTATCGCCGCAACGTGTTCGCCTCGGGGCTCCGACGTGGCGCCACGGGCACCATCGGCGTGCTCGTGCCCAGACTCACCGACGCGGTCATGGCGCTCATGTTCGAGGCGGTCGAGCGGGCCGCGCGGCAGCGGGGCTACTTCGCCGTCGTCGCGACGTGCGGCGACGACGGTGACGAGGAGCGCCGCGCGACCGAGACCCTGCTCGACCGGAACGTCGACGGGCTCGTCCTCGCGACCGCGCGCATCGACGACTCGCTTCCGGCGTCGCTGCGCGAGCGCGGCATCCCCCACGTGCTCGCGCTGCGGACCGACGGGGTCAGCCCCGCCTCGCTCGGCGACGACGAGACCGGCGGCTATCTCGCGATGCGGCACCTGCTCGACCTCGGACACCGCGACATCGCCGTCGTCACGGGCTCCTGGTTCACCTCGAGCGGACGCGACCGGCGCAGCGGCGCGAACCGCGCTCTCGCTGAAGCCGGCGTCGACCTGCCCGAGGAGCGGGTGATGGCGGTCGGCTACGGCCTCGACCACGGGATGGAGGCCGCCGAGACGCTCCTGGGCGGTACCTCTCGCCCCACGGCGATCTTCGCGGCCAACGACAATCTCGCGATCGGAGTGCTCAGCGTCGCGCAATCCCTGGGGCTCGAGACGGGGAAGGACCTCTCGATCGTCGGGTACAACGACATCTCGCTCGTGTCACGCCTGCCCGTGCCGCTGACGTCGGTGCGGACGCCATTCGACCAGATCGCCTCGTCGGCTCTCGACATCCTGCTAGCGACCGATCCCGCGACGCCGCAGATCGTGCGCGCGCTACCGACCCTCATCCCGCGCGCGTCGACGGCCCCGCGCCGCTGAGCCGCAGCGCTGGTGGGGTCTGTCGGCGCCGAGCCTTACCGGTAGTTGACGAACTGCATCCTGCTGGTTGCCTTTGACGGGCGAGAGTGGGATATGCCTTCTGACCTGCACGTTACCGGTTGTGCTTCGTTGTGGTCGCTTGGGCTCGATTGGATCTCTGGCGGACTCTGGGCGGACAGCTTGGCTTACGTGGTGGTTCACGGACACCCTGGACTGATGAGCGACTGGGACGAGATCGAACGACGAGCACGCGAGGTCGGGCAGCTGATCCCCGAGCAGTACCCGACGCACCTCGATGCCGGCGAGGAGTGGTTGTGGTGGCACGTTGAGAAGCAGCGCTGGCGTCGGGTGGAGCTTCTCGAGGTCGCGGAAGGTAGCCCCCAGCGGGTCAAGGTGCAGCACCTGGATCCGGATATGGGTGCACGCGCGGCCTGGTCACCGATCAGGCGGTGCCGAATTCCATGGGGCGCGCGCGACGCCTACATTGACTCACTCGATCGTCGGTCCCGGGCCGTGGATCACCCATTCGTGCAGGACGAGCGCGACGCCGCCATGGCGATAGTCCTCAAAGCCGTGCCATCTGACGTTGCGTTCATCGGATACAAGCCGGGTGGGACCCTTGAGGTGAATGATCCCGAACGGCTGACTGCCATCAGTGGGATCAGCGTTTCAGAGCTTCTGGGTCACCCTGATACCTATCGGGATGCGGACGGATGGTTGGTGCCGTGGCCTGTTGCGAAGCGGGTTGCGATGGCGCTGGCCCAGCGCGATCCGCTTCGATGGATCCGTTTGGTCGCGAGCGAGGAACGGGATGTCCGACCCCGCGTCGAGAGGAACATTGAGCTATCGATCGCTGAGGGCAGGACAGATCTCGAATGGCTGTCTGATGAGGAGAAGGATGAGATTGCCCGTAAGTCCTTCGCGCGGAGCGAGGGTAGGCACGCTGTCATCCTCGAGTGGGCTGGAGGATCCCGGCCGTCTTTGGGGCAGGAGTATCGACGCCTACGTGGCCAGTATCGTGAGCTGGCGCGGCTCGCTACCGAGGCACTGCCTGAGTTGAGGTCGAGGCGAACGAAAGGCGCTGCGATGCTGGCGGACCGAATTGAGGCCACTCTGGCGTCTGTACAGAGGTTGCCTGACGTCAGCGACGTCTAGGACGACCCTCGTTCCCTCGCCCATCGGCGTTCCCACCCCTGCTTGGCTGCCGCGCTTCTCGGTGACTGGTGCCAGGGGTCGGGGTGCGGCTCAGCCTGCTGGCGCACGCTCTCGAGGACTTCGCTGACGATGAACCGCCACCGGTTGCCGATCTTGAGCGCGGGTATGACTCCGGAGCGAGCCCAGCGATAGGTCGTGTCTGTGCTGACGTTCAAGATGCGGGCGAGTTCTCCGGCGTCAACAGTTGCCTCGTGAGTAGTGATGATGGTGCGCCTATCGGTGAGAAGTGGACTAGCTTTCATTCAGACATCACACCGGGGGAAGCCATGTCCAAGCTCGTTGCACTGCCCATCGCTCTACTCGTCGTCGCAGCTCTCTCGGGTTGCGCGAGCGCTGCTCCGGCTGACTTACAGACCCCGACAACCACCCAGCAAGCTGAGGTGAAGGAAGACAGCACGCCGGAGCAATGGGCATCGCTCGTTGCGCAACAACAAGCCGGCTGGGAGGACTGGCAAGACGGTTGGGACGAAGCTGGGTGTTCCTCTCTCGCGGCCGCTGCCGGGGCTATGGATTGCCAGCTCATGCTGACGTCCGCGAGCTTCATGGTCCAAACCACATCCATCGAACATGAGTTGGCTGTCTCGGCAGGAAAGAAAGGCTTCATAGCGACGACCCCGCCGGCGGAGGTGGCAACTCTGTTTGGTGAACTCACCGCTGCAGGGGAAGCCGCGGCAGACGCTGGTGTTGCGTGGTCTGACGCTGAGTGCGGCTCCACGGAATCTGACGACTGTACAACTTTGGCGATCGCGTTCGAGCGGTCGATTGATGCGCTTCAGTCGGAGTTTGCCGCGTGGCGGCCCTACATGTGACCGTTACATCGCTCGCCCCGTTGCGGCGCGGTAGATTTCGGCGGCCGAACGGCTACCGAGGTCATGGCCGTCCGCCAGGCGTGTAGACACGCGGTCTACAGCCGCACGGATGCGGTTGCAGGACGGGTTGTCGAACGCGATTGGTTGCCCCGCGAAGTCGGCCCAGTTGTCAAACGGGAGGGCTTGCAAGAGTGCGGCGCGCTCGAAGCCGGCGGCAGCCGCGTCGAACTCGATCGTGACCGTGCGATCTTTGTACCGGACATCGGAGACGGCGCGGGCGGCAGCGACTCCTGCATCTGCTCGCTCTTGCAGGAAGGCGCGGAAGGCCTCGATCACTTCGGCTGAGGTTGGAGTTTCCATGGGGCGAGACTACGAGCGAGCTCAGACATCAGCCGCCCAAGATTCCGGGTAGACCGTCGCTATCGGTGGGCCGTTCGATCCACGGGATGTCGATTTCCCACCCGCACCCGCCGCACTGGTAGCCGCCGTCGAGCGTACGCATGACGGTCCCACAGACCTCGCAGCGCGGCTCGGAGCCGATGTCGAAGCCGTCATCTTGCTTAGGCGTCATGTCACGCTGCCGCCCTCTTCGCCTACTTCGCTGGCGTTGGTTGCGGCGCGTCGTTCGGTTGCTCTCAGTCGCATGACGCCCACGAGGGTGGCAAGCAACCAGACGAGCAGCATCCCAAAGGCGACGAGTAACACCGTCCTCGAGACGTCGAAGTCGCGAATGACCAGGCCCACGCCGTTGACGATCACTATGCCGGCGCAGATGACTAGCTGCATGATGAGCAGCGGGAACATCGGCCCGGCCCACACCCGGAGGTTCTTTCCCCACCACGTCATGACGCGAGCGTAACGCTACGCGATGTCGGCGTAGCATGGCAGTCTCTCGGCCGGAGGAAGGGGTACCCGGCCAGGTGGGGACGAACAAGCGGTACGCGGATGCGATCGACAGGCGGGCTGCGGATATGTCGCAGCAGACGATCATGCGGATCCCGCCCTGCACGATCCCGATGCAGGCGTATGGGCCGCAGCCGCTCGAGTGGGCGGAGAAACGTCCGATGGTGTGGGCGTGGGTGTCGTGGCCTCACAAGCCTGCGGAGCGGATCCCTGCGGTCGCGCATGGGTGGAATGATCGGGTGGTCGTCGTGTACTGGATGAGCCCGGCGGGGGAGTTGAATACCGTGGTGTGGCGCAACGCTGTGACTCGTCGTCACGGCTAAGACAGGAAGCGACCTCGACCCCCGTGCCCCCTCGTCATCCCACGAGACCTTTGAACGCCGCGACTATTGCGTAGGCGGCGGAGGCCAGCAGAAGCGCTGTGCCAATGATCCGTAGCCAACCTCCCAGCAGCGGGCGGGATTCAGGCTTCTCTGAACGCCATAAAGGTATTCCGCCGTACACATCGGCGAGCATCACTCCGACGGTCCCTGCGCCAGCAAAGAGCACGGCGAGAAGGTTTAGTATCCTAACGTCAATACCGAACAGTTGACTGATACCTACAAATGTGCCGAAACCTAGCGCAACGATGATGAACGCACGGGCTGTGTGGCGTCGAATCGTTTCCATACTTCTCAAGTCTCCTTTTGCGGCTCCTCGGTCGAAAGTCGAAACGCCAGGAACGAAGCGTCGACCTCAAGGAGCTTCGTCCGGTGCCAGGAGTGGCTCTTTCTGTCAGCTCGCCGGTAGCAGTGTCGAGGGAGCCTGACGAGAACCACTACCTGAGTGCTGCCGCCTGGTCGTCTGCCGCCCTGGCGTCGGGAGCAGATCTTGCGGTGTACCGCTGGAGAAGCGCCGTCACAGACTTTCGAATCTCGCTCTCTCGCTTGGATTCGAACCACTCGTGGTCCGCGAGGTAGGCCGCGCGAATCTTCGGAATGAGCTTGTACGCGAGGTCGTGGACGGCGCGCCAGCGGGTCTCATCACCGACCGAATCTCTGTAGTGCGTACCGTCCTGAAGTACTCGGAATGCGCCGTTACTTGACAGATCGAGCTCGAACCGAGCGTCGATCGCGACGTCGGCGAGCTTGATGCGGGCGGGTCCTAAGCGGTCTTTTTCCGCGACCGCGACTAGGAAAGCTGGCCGGTCGAAGTCCACGCCTTGTGATAGTGAAGTCAGACGCTTGGCGTTGTCGCGCCCATAGATGCGATCAACCTTGGTGACGGACGTGGCGCTGTCGAGCGTTGGTTGATCCCTCACACGGGTTAGCAGCCACAAGAATACGTCGGCGTCCTCCAGGGACACGACGGATGTCTCGAAAGCGCCCGTCAATCTATCATCTACGGAGCCCACGCAATTCAGCAGGCTCATCCAGGGGCGGGCGGCAAGCGTGCTCTGCCGCGCGGAGATCAGGCACAGGTACTCCGAGCTGCTTCCAGGCACGCGGCTGATCAGCAGGTCGATTGCTTCCAGCGTGTGCCACTCAGCCGGATCACGATCGGAGAACTGCCGCCTGAGAGTGCTGTCTGGCTTGAAGAAGTAATAGCGTGCGTGAAGCCGTTCCGGGTATCCGTTCTCGGCGGGCAGGAGGATCGGATCGCTTACTGGCGCAGGGACGTTGCGATAGCCGAGCGCAACGTCGGTCCCTAGAGCGGGCCCGCCCCAGCCGGGCTCGAGCGTCGCGTGAACAGGTCGGTTCTGCACGAGGGCGTCACTGATCTCACGAAGGGAGGTGGTCGTGATCAACCGCGCCGGGTAGACGCCAACCTGTGACGAAGTGAAAGTTGGCACGTGTCTCCTACCCGTGAATGTTGATCAAGTCCGCGGAACGTTGCGTCCTCAAGAGAACCTTTGCACATCTGCTGACGAACCGGTTCGGACAGTGCGCGGAATAGGTGATCGTGAACGGGGTGCCGCTGGGTACGGCACCTGACGAGCGAGCAGAGAAGTACACCATGCTCCACATCCATGTCTCTCTAACAGGCATGTCCAGCAAGCGGGCGACAACGCCGTCCCCGTCCTGAGCTTCTTGGATGCGTTTGCTGCCGTCAGGTACTAGAGGCGTGGAGTTCTCGGCGGTTAGGTAGAGAGGGGCGGCCCGGGTATGGATGCGTAGCTCGACGTCGCCTCGGTGCGTGACGGCTCTGAGGATGAGCCATCCCACAAAGCTCCGCGCGGCCCCAGTGATGCTCAATTCGTACGCCACATTTCCACGCTGCAACCCATCACGAGGAAGGTCCAGCCTGGTCACGGGCATGCCGTTCCCCGGTGTCCGCCAGTCGACCGAAAGACGCGGTGGGATGATCACGAAACACACCAGGATCGTGGTCGCCAGAGAAGTGACGATGAGGCCTATGGCGGCCGCGATGATGGGATTGATGTCTGGCCACCAACCTTGCAGGATCGGTGGGACATGCACCGTGGCGACGTAGATGACCGCTAGCTGAACGAGCTGGATCACCCACTCGCCTACGCGAGGCGAAGCGCTTCCCACGCTGGCCTAACGAGGTCAATCGGTGAAGCACCCTGCTCCGCCTGGGTTACGCCATTGCGGCGGATCACGAAGCCGCGGTGGTTGGGGCCTACGAAGTGCACCCCGAGCACTGTGAGGTAGGGATATTTTGACAGTAGTAACTGGACAGCGGCGTTCGCACCCTGCCCCGTGAGTGCTCCCACGAGTTGACGTTGTATCCGAGACTCTTCCTTCTCGTCCTCGATCGGGTCGAGATTCACGTCCGCAAGCTCAAGCTTGTCTACGTCCCAACCATGCTCTTTGGCGTACGCGGCCAGCCGCAGCAGGTCTTGGGAGCCGAGGCGGGGTATGCGGCCCCGTCCCGTCTCTTCGAATGCGATCGGAGGAAGGTTCGTCGGGTTGTCAACAAGGCGCAGGATCGGACCGCCATCAACGCCGGTATACTTCAGAATCACCTGCACTGACGCGATCCTCCTTCCTTGTGTCTGTCCCGAGAATGATAGTGTCCCTCCGGCATCCGACACGCCGGACTACCGGACGGAATCCGTGCTCCAGCACCGCAGCTCCGCTGCGTCATGCCTCCCGCTCCGCGCTCAGGTGGAGCCGGTCGTAGTCATGAAATCGGTGCCAGTGCTGGTGCTCGATGCTGGTCGGAGTGAGACGCGTTGCAATGAGATCGCCACCGATCGCTACCGGGTCTGAGCTCCGGCTGTCGTCGTTCTCCTGTTTCAGCTGGATCGCGAGTTCGATCACCTGTTCGGGCGTCTCGGGTAGGTCGGGCTCGAAGGTCTCGGCTCGCGGTTTGTGTCCGAAGGCCTGCCCGCTGCCTCGTTCGGGGGCGTAGTCGAGCTTGGAGCGGTGGACGTACCTGACCAGGTCGTCCGTGCCTCGAGAGAAGCCCCACATGTAGATCGTCGATGTGCCGTGGTCGCCGAATACGGCAGACACCTGACCATGTATGGCGGTTAGCTCTGACTGCGCGAGCGTTGCGATCGATTCAATGTCGCTGTCGTCGTCAATCAGCTCAAGGATGCGAGCGTTCCAGAGGTCTCCGACCGCGGCGGTCCCGGTCATCGCGAGAACCATTCGCTGGTCGGGGTAGGTCCACAGCTTGTGGGCGTATCCGACAGGTCGCCGGTCAGCGGTGGAGACCAGCGTGTCGGTGAAGATGACGACTTCGTGTTCTTGCTGGTCGAAGATGAGGAGGCTCATTATGCCTCTCCTTTGTCGAAGGCCGCGAAGATCGCCGGCCGGGGGCGGCGGGTTTCGATGATCTGGTCCTGGCTGTCGGCGGTCCCGACGGCTTCACGGGTTAGGCTGCCTGCGCCGGCTCCGAGCACCGCAGACCGCCAGGCAGCGACTGCGCCGTGGCCGCCAGCGGCGTTCACTTCGGCTGCAGTAACAACGTGCTCACCATTGGACAGGCGACGCAGCACCGAGTCGGATGTCGCAGTCCCGGGTCCGTACACGGGACCACCGGTTGCTTGTCCAGGGATCGCGAGCGATCCGAGACCACCGACCGTTGCGCTCAGCGCGAAGGTCTTGCCGGACGGGATCGCGTTGATAGCTGCAAGGAAGTTCTCCACTCGTTCCTGAGCTACCGCTGTGTTAGCGAGTGCTTCGAATTCCCGCTCGGTGGGGATCGCGTAGATGCGGTCAGCGAGGCGGTTTGCTTCGTCGGCGCTGTATCCGAGATCCTGGGCGCGGCGGATCAGATCGTCCCGGCCGTTGACGAGCGCCTGGCGGAACTCGTCTGTGTTCTGTGTCGCGTCGAATTGGGCTTGAGCGGCGTCTTGTGACTTGGATGCGAGGTCGACGAGCATGTCGAGGTTGTCGCGACCGGCTTGTGTTCCGGTGTCGAGAGTGAGCGCGTAGCCTTCCTGGCCCTCGCGGGCTTTCGTGATGGTCTCGTCGACCTTCGCGATCGCGTTCTGATAGTCGAGGTTGGCGGTGATGGCGTCCTGCCCGACACCGTTTGCCTCGTTGATCGTGTCGATGAGCTGGGTGAGTTGGTCGTTGAGCCCTCCAACCTGCTGGGCGGACTCTAGGTACGCGTCCGCCGCTGTCTTCGTAACTTCGACCTGGTCGTCGGTGACGGAGTTGACCTGCTCCTTCACGCGGATCGCCTCTTCGATCGATCCGTTCTCGCCTGCGATCGCTTCGGCTACCAATGTCGACGCGGAGGATACGTCTGTGAGTGAGATGCCGAGTCTGTCGGCGAGACGCTGCGCGGCCTCCTGCGATCCCTCACCCGCCTTGAGTACGTCGTCGATCTCCCGAAGGGCATCCGCGTTGAGCATCGCCGCGTCGGTGACCGTGTCCAGGGAGAGACCCAGCTTCTCGGCGGCGTCATACGCGGATCCGCGAGACATCCACAGCCACGACTGCTCAGCTGCGAGGTTCTCTTTGGCGAGGTCGCGGGACGCGTTCGTGAGCTTGTCGGTACCGGCCTCGAGCGTGTCAGCGTAAGCGCGAGCTTTGGCCTGCGCTTCAGCGTGACGGCGGGCCAGCTCACCAACAACCATGAACAAGCCACCGAGGGCGAGGCCAGCGACACCAGCCCCGACGGCTACGCCCTTCATGGACACGCCCGCGGCATCCATCGTTGCCTTCATCTCGAGGAACTTCGGGACGGTGGTGAATGCTGCTCCGCCCGCAAGGAGAATGGCAGCGGTTCCACCGCCGATGGCGAGGACCGCCTGTTGGACGGGTTCGGGCAGGTCGTTGTACATATCGACGAGACCGGTCAGGCTCTGCACCAGCTCGCGGAGGGCGTCGTTTGCTCCGGAACCCGTCTGGATGAGCGCTGCGTCCATCGCCCCGCTCAGCGCCTCGAGGTCGCCAGCGAGGTTGTCTAGGCGGTCGCGGGCGGTCTTAGCGGCGTAGCCACTGTCATCGACAGCGGCCGTCCACTCGTCCACTCCCTTCGCGCCAGCCCGGTAGAGGGCCGTCGCCGCGGTCACAGTCTCGCGACCGAAGATGATGCCGAGCGAAGCGTCACGAGACGCGCCATCCATGTTGGTGTACGCCTCCGACAACTCACCGGCGGCGTTCTCGAGCCCGAGGAAGTTACCCTGCGAGTCGTAGATTGTGAGTCCAAGACGCTCGATCTCCTTGCGCGCCTGGGCAGACGGGGACGTAAGCGAGGAAAGCACGCCACGAAGCGACGTCCCCGCCTGCTCACCGATGATGCCCTGCTGCGCAAACATCGCCAGGACACCCGTCGTCTCCTCGAGCGACACACCCATCGCCGCAGCCACCGGGCCCACAAACTTGAGACCGTTCGCCAGATCTTCCACCGAACCCATCGCCTTACCAGCGCCGGCGGCGAGAACATCCGCCACGTGCGACGCCTGATCACCCGACAGCCCGAACTGGTTCAGCGCGGTCGAGGTGATTTCTGCGGCGCGAGCCACCCCCAGCTCACCGGCCGCCGCAAGATCGAGAGAACCAGACAGCGCTCCGGCTAGAACGTCAGCCGTCGACACGCCAGCCTTCGCGAGCTCTTCCACCGCGCCGGCCGCCTCGCTCGCTGAATAGACCGTCGATGACCCAGCTTCAATGGCGGCAGAGCGCAGAAGGTCCATATTCGCGGATGTCTCATGCGTTGCCGCCTGCACGTTCGACATCTGCTGGTCGAACTCAGCAAACCGAGATACCGCCAACGCCACACCAGCAGCCGCGGCAGCGCCGAACCCCAAGGCCAGGCCACCCAGGTCCGTGAGAACCTGCTTCTTCTGGGCCAGCTTCTCAAGCTCGGTCCCCGTCTTCGCGGTCTTCTGCGCAACCTGATCCATCCCGGACATGTAGCCCGTAGCGAGCAGAGACAGACGGACAGCAACAGACCGATCAGCCATTGCGTTCTCCTTCGATGCGAGCCGCAGCTTCACGCACCGCGGTCTCCTTCGCGGTGGGGTTCCGCCCCGCGAATGTCTTGAGCTGCCAGGTCTGTGCTTCTTCGCGACTCAGCGGTCGCGATCGGCCATCGGGAGTCGTATCTGACATCGCTGACGCCTTTCGTTCGCGGGTGGGGGAGGGGCCTGAGTCGGCACCCAGCAGTACCGCCGGGGAGGGGAACTCTCGGTCTGTCAGGTCAAAGGTTTTGCGGATCCCAAATGTTTTGAACCTGACACACCCCTTAATGCCCTCCCCGGCGGTACGAGGCAGTGAGGGATGAGGGGGTGCCCCCACGTCGGTCAGCGCGGTCATGCGGTGAGCGCCCCGCCCCACATCTGCCCTTCGTTGGGTTGCTCTTCGGCGGCGATGCGTTCGAGGGTGGCGTCGGTGTGACGCCCGAGCTCCTGGGGCTTGATGAGGCTGTACGCGGAGGTCGCGTTGAACTGGACATCCGGGTCGGTCTGGAAGTGGATGACGTCGGCGAGGTCTTTGAGGGTTCCGGCGGCGTTGGGGTTGTCGTTGTTGTATTGGCTGATGACACGGTCCCAGCCGGCGCTGAGTGCGCGGCTGATGAGCGCCGCCTGCAGGGTGGTGTCTCCGGCGAGCTCGGCGGTGTGCATCATCGTGAGAGCCTTCGCCTGGTCCTTCTCGGTGAGCGCGGTTGCTCGGTCCTGGGCGTCGCGGTAGGCGATGATGGCGCTGGGGTCGTTGCTGAACTGGCCGAAGATTTTCCGTTCGAGTTCGGCGCGTGTGGTCTCGAGAGCTTCGCGCTCCTGCCGGTCGAGGTCGCTAAGGGTGCGGCTCGCGCTGAGGTAGCGCTTGGCGAGTTCGGCATTCTTGCCGGTGCTCGACAGGCGCTCGTCTGCCCGGATGCTGGCTACCCATTCACGGTGGTTCGCTTGAGTCGAAGCCGCGGTGTCGCGGAGCTTGTTGAGCTTCTGGTTCAGCGTGGTGAGTGCCATTCGGGTTTCTCCTTCAGTCCGTCCGGTTTCCGGCGATGTAGCTCTTCGCGTCTTCTGCTCGTATGAGCCAGTTGGGTGCTTTGGTGGCTGGTAGCCGTCCGTCCTGGCAGTCGAGCCTCACGGTGCGTTCGGCCCGGTTCGCTGCTCGTGCAACTTGCCTGACCGTCCAGTAGCTACGTTCCTCTGATGCCGTCGTTTGCCGGGGCTCGTTGCCGGAACCGGCAGGCTGGTGGAAAGCGCAGATGGACATTTCGGTGAGGATCTGTCCGAGCCGTGTCGTGCTGCCTGCACGGGCTCGGTGCTCGCGGATCCGCAACGGGGCGTAGATGATCCGCACGTCAGCGGGGGTGAGGATGATCGAACCCTCTGCGATTCGTTGGGTCATCTGCACCTCCTGGTGGTGTCCCGGTAGCGGGCGTTGTTCACGGTAATCTCCTTCGGACGAGTGCATTTGGGGCCGAAAAAACGGGACTTGAGCGCATGCAGGATGTGTGGTGCTATCCCCGGCGGTACTTGGGGGTGCAGGGGGAGTACCCCGCACCCCCCGCTGTGGGTTAGGAGAATGCGCGGTCGACTGCGTGGGTCACTGCGGCATCGTCGCGTGCGGTGTCGTGTGCCTGTCGCGGTGTGGGAGTTCCTTCGAGCGGCGTGGTGTCTGACCCGACTGGCAGGTAGGTGCGGCTGGCCTCGGCGGGGAGCTCAGGAAGTGTGCCCTCGATGAGTTCGGCGTTACCGTCTCGGACGGTGCGCGCGAGGTTCGTCGGGTTGATCTCACGACTGCTGAGGATGTGACCGGCGGGCTTGCCGCCGAGGGGCCGAGTGAGCTTGACGCGGAAAGCGGGAGCGCGTTCGCTGTCCCGCTGGTCAAGGCGTGTGAGCGTTGCGGGGTCGAGAAGCTGGGACCGTGCGTCGCGGGTGTGCTGGTTGACGGCGTGGGCAACATACGCGGCGGGCCTCCGGAGTGCTGAGATCTGGTTGCCGCCGATGGTGATCGTCGTGCCGGCCGTGGCGGAGGTGTAGATCTTCACCTCTTCGTCGTCGATGGTGAGTCCCTGGTCGGGTACGCCGAGGTCACGCAGCTTGTTGACCCAACCAAGGATCGCGGCGTTCCGCTTGTTGTTCACGTCTCGGATGTTCTGCAGGGCGGTGTCGAGCTGCGCGAATGCTGCGGTGAGTTCGTCGGCCTTGAGTGACGAGTCATCCATGAGACCGGTGATGGCTGCGTGGATCTCAGCGTCGGGCGCGAGGCTGCTTCGTTCGCGGTCGGCTGCGGCCTGTACGGCGTCGGATCGGAGTTTGGCGAGGTCGTAGTCGGCCTGGATGTTCTTGAGGTCGCGTCCGGTGATCTGCCGTGCGAGCGCGGCTTGCTGGGCGTTCTCGAGCTGTGTCGCGGCAGCGTTCAGTTCTTCGGCTGCGGTGGCTGCTGCGAGCGTCTTCGGGCTCTCGAGCGTGAGGGTCGGGGTCTTTGCTTTCGTCATCGTGTTTCCTTTCGTCGTGAGGCTTGCTAAGCACTTGCCAAGCAAGTGCCTACGCGAGCGTCCCTCAGGCAGGATTCGAACCTGCGGCCGGCCGTTTAGAAAGCGGATGCTCTTCCTCTGAGCTACTGGGGGCTGTGGGGGTATGTGGTGGGCCATACCCCCGGGTGAAGAGAAGATCATGGTCGATGTTGAAATCAGGCCGAGAAGTTATCCACAGGCCCTAGTGAGGTGGTTGGTTTGGTGATGTATTTCCTGATGCTTGTAGTCAGTGGTTCCTTCCTTGTTCTTAGGGGGTAGGAATTTCATACCCCTGCAGGTAGGGATTCCCTACCCCTGAGGGGTATGGATTTCCTGCCCTTGAGGGGTAGGGATTCCCTGCCCCTGGGTCGCGAGCCGTCTCCCTTCCTCCGCCTCCTGTACTCCTCTGTGTTGATGCTCATCTGGACGTCGATCACGACCGCGAATTCTGCTCGCCGGCCCGCTCGACCTGACTTCAGGCGTCGGATCGCCCCGATGCCGGTCAGCCCGCTAACGGCCTCTTTGACTGCCGAGAACGCCGCGTTCCGCTCAAGCTGGATCTCAGCGTGGTCCGGATGATCGGGGTGTACCTCGTCTCTCACACGCCGACCGAGAGCGAGCGCGGATGCCTCGCGAGAGTCGAAGTAGCGGGGCGGGGTGTCGTCGTCCAGAGCAGTCAGTGCCATGTACGTCATGAGCCGGTACTCATTCGGCTTGAGGGGCACGTCGATGGCGTACGCGATGAGTTGCTTGACAAGTCGAGATCCCACTACGCGCGCCTCCCTTCGGTGTTCAGTTGTGTGCGCAGCGCTCAGCCGGCCAGGTTGCGAAGATTTGCATGCCACGCGGTGATCGCTGCTTCCATCTGGTCGACGATGGATCGGATGTCGCGGAACTCTCGTTCGACCTCCTTCCCGAGTTCCGTCAGATTCGGGGCGCTGATACGCCACTCGAGGTCGTCGAGCAGGATGACCCAGCCCTGACCGGGGCGTTGGTCAGCCCAGACACGCACTGAGCTCTTCCCGGCGCGAGCTATCGCAACCTCGCCGTAGTGGTCGTCATCGTCGGTGTTGTGCTCTCGGTCTGTCTCGACGCACCACGGGTAGGTATCGCACGTGTGAGTCATGCTTGCGCCGTCCTCTCGTACATGTTGGGAATCCCGCGTCGCTCTCGGTATCGCTGCACCGTTCGGTTGCAGATGCCGAGTGCGCGCGCGGTTGAGAGGTCGCTGTGGCCACGGTTGATGAGCGCTGCGATCCGCTCGTATACGTAGTCCTGATCGGGCGTACGGTGACGGCTGCGGGTGATTCCGCCCTGGCTCCGCACCTGGTGTGTGCTCATGCTGCGACCTCACCAGCGGTGTTCTCGTAGCCGCACAGCCACCGGAACGCGCTTGCGATCGTGCCTTCATGGGCGACGTACCCGAGCGGGTCGATGAGCTGCATGTGGTCGCCGCGTGCCCGTACTCGGAGGTCGCTCTTTCCGGCCCAGTTACGCAGCTTGGGGATCGAGCGGCGGTGGCCGATCTCGTCGGGCGCGAGCTGTACGAGAAGGTGTCGTTTCTCATCGGAGAGGACTACCTGCCAGGTGCCCAGGGACACCCGCAGGGTGACCGTCTCCTCGCCTGTGAGCGCCCACCGCCAAGTAGCCACGTCAATTGTGCTCACCCGGGGAAGCGGCGTCACGTTGACCCGATACTCAACCGACGGCGATTGGTCGTAGTCCATGCTGTGGATCTCGTCGATGTAGACGCGCTCTCCGTTGGGGATGACGCTGCGGCAGTCGATGACGAGTGTCGCGTGCCCCATAGAGCGCAGCGTGTCTTGCGCGGTCCCCATGAGGGTCGCGCGCTGGTCGATGACGTCTTGCACGCCTGTCAGTACGGCGCTCAGTTCCGGGCTCAATGCTCGTCCGCCTTGAGCGTCACGGCGATCTCCTCGAGGCGCCACATCATGTGACGGGTAACCGGCGAGAGGACGTGCGGGGTCTTGAAGAGATCCGCCACGTTCATGCCGGGGAAAGCGTCACAGACTGCTTCGAAGTTGACGTAGCCCTCACAGCGCTGCGCCAGTTCCTCAGCCGCCGCGAGGTCAGCCGTGAACTTGCGGACGCTCGCGAGGTCAGCGAAGAACTCGTCGGCTCGAAGCTCGACGTACCATCCCTGATTCGTCGCGTTGCCGGGGGTGACTTCCTTCCGGACGAAGATGTCGTAGCAGACGGCCTCGTGATAGTCGCGGTAGACAGAGACGTGGGATGCCTGGTGGTAGTCGTCGGGCTCGTGTTCCTGCCCGAACTCGACGCACATGGCCTCCTTGCAGATGGTCATCTGGCGAGCGGGGGTGGTCTGTGTCATACTCATGACAGATCGGTCCTTTCGTAGTGGTTAGGGGCGGTTCTGAAACCCGGCCGGCCAGCCGGGTTTTTCCCTTTGTAGGGAGCTTTCGAGGTCGAGATGTCGGTAGCGACGAGATCTCGTGTGAAGGTCGTTTCGGGCGGGTCGTGGGTCAAGCGAGCACCCACCGGGTAGCTCGACGACCGTGCCTCGACCGACCCGGTTCCGCCCCGGCTCTCACGAGTCCGCGATGCACGAGTTCCGATGTTCGGGTGCGGATTGACTGATCCGTTGCGAACGGGACGCTCTCGCTCGATGCCGCCCGCTTGCCGTAGGCGTCGATCAGTTCGTCATGAGTCATTGCGCCGTGCTCGGTGAGAAGAGACACGATGACCGTGTGAACGCGGGCTAAGACCGCGGGATGCTGCGAGGCAGAAGCTTCGAGTGCGTAGCCATCAAGAACCGCGGGGCGCGTGCGCGACGTCATGACGCCTCGGCGATGAATCGTTCGATGTCCGACTCGCGGAACATGCGGCGTCCGCCGATCTTGATACTCCGAGGCGCAGTGCCTGCGTGGAGCATCCATCTCAGTCCGGCCTCCGTCGTGCGGAGTTTGGGGGCCGTCTCTCTGACGGTGAACAGCTGGTCCGGCATGAAGCTATCTCCTCTCGTGGTCTACTTCGACCATGCTTCATAGTACACAGGATCTTGTCGTCCGCAACTGGATTTCGTGGTCGAAGATTGGATACGCTGTCTTACGTGGAAGAGAAGCGAACGCGCGATCAGGAACTGGGGCACAATCTGGCGCGCCTGCGAGGCGACATGAGTCAGCAGGCGCTTGCGGACAAGATGCGAGAAGCCGGCTTTGATTGGGCTCAGGCGACCGTGTGGAGCGTCGAGAAGGGCAAGCGCCCGCTTCGTCTTGCCGAGGCTGAGGCGGTGGCGAAGATCTTTGGCTTCGACCTGAACGCGCTCACGACACACACGTCCTGGTACACGTTGTTCAACCACGCGACCGACCTGCAGCGAGCCAATATGGCGCTCTGGCAGGCCGCGGAGAACTATGAAGCGACGCTACGCACGCTCGTCGAGGCCGCAGACGAAATGGTCGCGGAAGGCGTCGACGTGGACGAGATCACGAGCATGATGGCCGGCTACCTCGAGCCCGACTATATGGACCGTGCCAACATCATCGTCGGCAGGCGCATGACGTCGAGACACCCGGTTCCCGGTGGTGGCCCGTTCGCGAAGATGCACAAGGAGAAAGCCCGCAATGGCGAGCGTTAAGAAGCGTCCGAACGGGCGGTGGCGGGCCCGGTACACCGACGCCCAGGGCAAGGAGCACGCGCGCCACTTCGAGCTCAAACGGGACGCTGAGCGCTGGATCGACGAGGTGACGGCCGCGGTCGTGACCGGTCAGTATGCCGACCCTCGCGCGGGCAAGGTGACGTGGCGGGCGTGGGTTGAGGCGTGGATGAGTCGCCAGGTGTGGGCAGATGGTACGCACGAGGCGGCGCGGACGTCGGTCATGTCGGTGCCATGGCTTGATAGCGCAATCGGCTCGGTGCGCCCGTCGCACGTGCAGGCGTGGATCTCGGGGGAGAGTAAGCGCGGGCTGGCGGCGTCGACCATCCGTACGCGGGTCAACTATGTGCAGATGGCGTTCCGCGCGGCGACGCTCGATCGGGTCATTCCGACGAACCCGGCTGAGGGGGCGAAGTCGCCCCGCACGCGTCGCTCTGATGCGGCGATGAAACTGCTCACCGTCGAGCAGGTAGCCGCCGCGCTCGATGCGGCTGGCGACTTCCGGCCCTTCGTGGCGGTCTGCGCGTTCGCCGGCCTACGCCTCGGTGAAGCGGCGGGCCTGCGGGTGAAGGATGTGAACTTCCTGCGTCGCACGATCGGTGTGCGCCAGCAGGTGCAGGGATCGACGCACAAGACGGCGAAGATCGTTCCTCCGAAGGCCGGTTCGGAGCGTGACGTGTTCGGGCCCGATGGACTTATGAGTGTGCTCTCGCTCGTCGACCGCTCGTCGTCTCCGGATGCACTGCTGTTCCGCACGCCGCTCGGTCAGATGTGGCATCGGAACAACGCGGGTGAGGAGTGGCGGCGGATCCGCAAGGCCGCAGGTCTGCCCGAGGACGTGACGTTGCACGCGCTACGCCACACCTACGCCTCGAGCCTGATCGCGGCCGGCTGCGATGTGGTCACGGTGCAGCGCGCGCTAGGCCACTCTCAGCCGTCAATCACCCTGAACGTCTACAGCCACTTGTGGCCGTCTGCGGAGGACAAGACGCGAGCCGCGGCGGCGGACTTCATGGCCTCGGTTCTCGCTCCGGCGGACAATCCACGGACAGCTGACGGAAAAGCCCAGGTCAGAGGCTAGTCTTACCGGTAGTTGACGAACTGGAGGTCGACGTCGAGGTCGGCGGCCTTCAGCATCCGCTGCACTTCCTGCAGGTCGTCGCGCGACTTCGACTGCACGCGCAGCTCATCGCCCTGGATCTGCGACTTGACCGACTTCGGGCCCTCGTCGCGGATCATCTTGCTGATCTTCTTGGCATCCTCCGACGAGATGCCCTCCTTCAGCGTCGAGACGACGCGGTACTCGCGGCCGGAAGCGGTGGGCTCGCCCGAGTCGAGGCTCTTGAGCGAGATGCCCCGCTTGATGAGCTTCGTCTGGAAGACGTCGAGCACGGCCTTGGCGCGCTCTTCGGAGTTCGCCTTGATGAGGATCGACTCGCCCGACCACTCGATGGAGGCGTCGGTGCCCTTGAAGTCGTAGCGCTGCTCGACCTCCTTGCGGGCCTGGTTCAGCGCGTTGTCGGCCTCCTGGCGATCGATCTTGCTGACGATGTCGAACGAGGAATCTGCCATGCCGCTCAGCCTACCGAGCCGCCGTGCGCCCTGCCACGACGGCGAGGATCCCTGCCAGGGTGGGGTACATGAGCTTCGTGATCCGGGAGCCCGCCGCCGAGGAGGCAGCGCTGCTCGCCGAACTCCATGTCGCCACCTGGCAAGAGGCGTACGCGCACCTCCTGCCGGCTGGGTTCTTCGACGCAGAACACGTCACCTCGCGACATCGGATGTGGAATCAGATCCTCAACGACCCCGCGCCCACCGTCACGGTGCGCGTCGCGGAGCATGGCGGTCAGCTCGCGGGATTCGCTCTCGCGGGCCCGAGCTCTGCCGACGGTGGCGAGAAGCCCGGGCGTGACACCCACCTCTACGCGATCTATGTCTCCGCTGCTCATCACGGCACGGGGGTGGGCCAGGCGCTCCTGGACTCGGCGCTCGGGACAGCACCCGCGACTCTGTGGGTCGCCAAGCAGAATCCACGAGCGATCGCCTTCTACCTTCGGAACGGCTTCGCCTTCGACGGTATGGAGAAGGTCGACCCGATGGCTCCCGCTATCACGGAAGCCCGCATGGTCCGCTGACCTCGGTCGCGCCCGTGGCCTCGCGCCGGGGGACGCTAGGCTCGCGCCATGACGAGCGAGCCCGCCGACCGGCCCCGGCGCCGCGGCCGCGGGTGGGGAATCGCCGCGACGATCCTCGCGGGCATCGGCATCCTCCCGGTCGGTGTCGTGTTCATCCTCGGGTACACCGTGGATCCGCTCTGGGGATGGATGCTGTTCATCGCCCTGCCGATCTCGATCGCGGCAGGCGCCCTCGGCGGCGTGCTCGGCATCATCGGGCTGATCGCGGCGCGCGGTGACGGCGCGGGATACGGGTGGCCCGTGGTGGCACTGGTCCTCGGCTGGGGGCAGGTGCTGCTGGGGACCGGATTCCTGAACGGCTGGTTCATCTGACGCCGAGGGCGTCCGTCACGACTAGCAGATCCGGCGCGGAAAAGCAGGTGTACGAGCCACTTCGCGCATGCCAATAGCATCGTCTCGAACCGGCGGTGCTCGCGGCCGGGGCAAGGGGGACGTGTGAACGACGTGCCGGACTCTGTTCCGACCGCGCCGGCCGGCTGGCATCCCGACCCATCGGGACAGCAGCAGCTGAGGTATTGGGACGGCCAGCGATGGACCGATCACGTCTCGCCCTACCCCGTGGCGGAGCAGACGGCGCCGGATGCCGCACCGGCGGCGGCCCCCGCTGCCGCGCCCGCGCCCAAGAACCCCGGGCAGAAGGTGATGACGCGCGCGACCTGGATCCTGCTGGCGGCCACTCTTCTCATCGTCGGCGGCGCAGCCGGGTTCGTCGGCTGGACCGTCGTCTCGGCCAACGCGGCCGCGACCTCGGAGGCGCCGGATGTCGTCGACGGCTTCCTCGCCGCCGCCACAGCCGACGAGCCCGGCTGGACGCAGTACGCCTCGCCCGGCTACATCGCGATCTCGGGGTCGGCGACGCCCCTGTTCGGCGACGCGCGCGCCGCGGAGGTGCTCGACCTCTCCATCGAGTACGACCGGCGCGGCATCCTCTATGGAACCAACGGCACCGCCGGCTACGAGTCGCCCAGCGGCGCGGACACCGCCAAAGCAGTGGTCGACATGACCTACACCTTCACCGTCGACGGCACGCCGCAGACGGCGACCTCGACCCGCGAGATCTGGCTGACCCGGCCCTACTACTACGGTGACGACGTTCCGTCGGCGTTCAAACCGGGAGAGACGCCGACGGCGATCGGGCCTTGGCGGGTGACCGGCGCGGCATCGGCGGCGGCGTACGAGGGAGAGGTCGTCGCGACGACGAGCTTCGAGCCCGCCCGACTCGATCAGGCGTGCTACACCTCCGACGTCGTGCTGTCGCAGATGTCCGAGATCGCGCGCACCGAGGGTGTGCTGGCCGCGGTCTGCCTGAGCGGCGGCACCTCGACCTCCTTCGACGACGGCATCGACATCGACGCCCTCGCCGCCGGGTTCCCCGTCGTCGGCCAGGCTGCGCCGCTGAACGATCTGATGGGGTGGCACAACGATCCCAACACTCCGGCACCCCTCGAGCAGTACCTGATCTCTTCGGGCGGGACCGACTACGTCTTCGTCCTCGCCTCGACGGGCGTCGGCGGCGAACTGACGACCGACTCCGAACGCCGCATCATCCTCATCTCGAAGGCGGAGACCCGATGACCGACACCACCCCCGCGCCGGCCACCGAGGCGCCGGAGCGGAAGCCGCGCAACCGTGCGGCGCGCACGATGCAGATCGTCATCGCCTCCCTCGGCGTCGGCGCGCTGCTGATGACCGCCGCCGCAGGTGTCGTGCTGTGGCCGCGGACGCCCGAGGCGGGGCCGACGGCCGATGTTCCGGTCGCGTGGGCTCCGTGGGCTGACAACGACCTGGCGACTCCCACCAGCGCCACGTTCGCCGAGATGAACGCCGCGATGCGCGATAAGGATCGCGAGCGGTTCCTCGCTCACGCCACGGGTGACGCGGCGACGCAGCTCGCGCTGTGGTGGGACAACTCCACCAAGATCGGGTGGGATGTCGCGGCGATCGCGCCGTCGGACTTCGACGTCGACGAGACCGGAACCATCGAGGTCATCCTCGGCGCTCAGTATGCATTCGCGGCGCAGCCGCAGCGAGGCGACGGTGACCGTGACGCCGGTCTCGACCTCATTCAGGGCTTCGCCTACACTGTCACCTTCGAGCCCGGTACCGTCCCCAGTCGGTCGTTCGATCGGTACGAAGAGACGGAACCGCCCGAGCCCGCCACGATCACATCCATCGTCCCCGCGCGCGAGCCGAACCCGTGGGACGAGGGTGAGATCCACGTGGCCAAGCGCGACCACGTCGTCCTTTTCGGGATGAGCGACGAGGCCGAGCTGGTCGATCAGAACGCGGATGCGGCCGAGCGATCGGCCGTCATCGCGCTCGACACGATCCGCGCCCTCGGCGGCGAGCCGACGCAGGACGGCTTCGTATCGGCGATCACCGACGACGATGAACGCTTCCAGCGCTGGCAGTACGGCAAGGGCACGCCGTGGGACATGGATGTCGCCGGTTACGCCCGTCCGACTCTCCGACCGCAGATCGCGCAGCGCTTCCTCGACCCCGTGATCGCGACGGGATCCGACACCTCCGGAACGCTCATCGTGATGGGCCCGGGCGGCGCGACGGGTCGCGAGCAAGTGTTCGTCCACGAGTTCGCACACGGCCTTCACTACACAGCGGCGCCCGGGTCGTTCATCGCACCGCCCGTGGCGGTCCACGAGGGTTTCGCCCGCTTCGTCGAATGGAAATCGGGTCTCGCCGATCCCGGGTACCTCCGGCCCGAGGTGAAGGCCGCCATCGCCGCGCAGGGAATGGGGGCCTTCACCGACGAGGCGCTGCGCAGCAAGGACGCGAACCTCGCGTACGACGCCGCGGGGTCGTTCTACGCCTACGCCGATGCCTATGACGGGTCGGCCTGGACGATGGCAGTGGATTCAGTCCTCGGCGGCGGATTCTTCGTCGACAGCACCGACTTCACCGAGGCCGACTGGCAGGCATGGGTCGCATCGCAGTGACCGCGGGAGGGCGTCCGCGCACGCGGCCCGCTAATGCCGTGCGCTTCGTAGGCTGGAACGCGTGCAAGCTCTGACCGAAGACCAAGTCCGCGCTTCGTTCGTCAACGCGACGGTCGACGACCGCCGGATCATGGCGATGCCGATCGACTTCATGCTGCTCGACTGGGACCACCTCGACTTCCTCGCGTGGCGGGATCCGAACTCGCGCGAGCGGGGATACGTCATCACGCAGCGCGAGGGTGCGCCGGCCGGAGTCGTCATGCGCGCGGCATCCGGAAGCTCGCGTGCGCGCTCCGCGCTCTGCAACCTCTGCCACACCATGCAGCCCGGCGACCAGGTCACCCTCTTCAGTGCGCGCAAGGCCGGGCCCGCCGGCGATGCCGGTGACACGATCGGCACGTACATCTGCGCCGACCTCGGATGTCACGACAACGTGCGGATCGCCGGACCGCTCGCGCCCAGCGAGATCCGCGCGAGCGTCGATCGCCGGATCGACGGCACCCGCCACCGCACCGAGGCCTTCGTCGAACGGGTCATCGGAGGCGACGACTGACGGCTCTCGCCGTGGTTCGGAGCACGCGGTCACAGGGGGTAATATGGGTTCTCGCGCCTCCGGTCGACTGCACAAGCCGGGCGGGTGCGCACTGGCGAGTTACCCAAGCGGCCAAAGGGATCTGACTGTAAATCAGACTGCATTGCATTCGGGGGTTCGAATCCCTCACTCGCCACATCGAGAAGGGCCCCCGCTGAGCGGGGGCCCTTCTGCTTGGCGATCCGCGTGGTTCGCGCCCGGTCAGCAGGCGGTCGACACGGTGCTCCGGCACAGGCCGATGCTCAGTGTGCTGGCCAGGACCGTGCGGTGCTCGTCCTCGCTCTTCTCGAGCGTCTGCAGCGACAGGATGAAGCCCATTTCCTCACCTCCTTCGTTCGATCGCCGCCGGAGAACCGACGGGTGCGAGCACCGGGGGGAGTATGGGGAGGAGTGGCCGGTCGGTCATCGGACCGCGACCGGATGCCGCGACGAGGGTGAGCAGCACGCCCGCGGCTCCGGTGGCGAGGTCGCACGAGGCGCGCAGCATCCCGTCGCCGACGATGCGGACGCCGGCCGGGGCATCGAGGGCATGCAGGGTCATCCGCGACAGGTGGTGGTCGCGGGCGCGGACCGTCTCCGGCGTCGCATGTCCGGTCGCGTGCAGCGAGTGGAGGAAGAGCGCCAGCCCCGCTCGGCCGGCGAAGATTCCCGACTGCACGACGAAGGGGGCCGACGCTGCTCGGATGATGCCGCGCAGTGCATCATCCAGCTCGTCGTCCGGCTCATGCGCCAGGTACTGCGCGAGGACGAGTCCGATGCCAGCCGACCCGTGGGCGAGATAGGGAAGCAGCCGCCAGCCCTGGTCCACCTGCAGCGAGCCGTCCCCGTCGCGCCGCAGCGAGCCGAGGTCGATGGCGAGAGCGTGGCGGGCGATCTCGAGAAAGCGCCGGTCTCGGGTGTGCTCGAACAGCCGCACGGCCAGGAGCGCGGTTCCGCTCGCGCCGCCCATGAGGCCGCCGCGCCGTCGTGATGCGGGCGGCGTCGTCATCGGCGCGCTCCGCTCGTCGAGCCCCCACCTCTCGCTGAGGCGGTCGACGATGTCGATCGCTCGAGCGAGGTCGTCGGGCGAGCCGGATGCGTCGAGGAGGGCGATGCCGATACCGGCGAGGCCCGAGGCGAGGTCGGAGCCCCATGCTCCGACGTCGAGCTCGACGCTCTGCAGGCGCTCGCCGAGCGTCGTGGCCTCGTCGGTGAGCCCCAGGCGGCGGCACGCCCACACCGCGCCCGCGAGGCCGTCCATCAGGCCGACGCGAGGGCGGTCGTCCCGCACTGCGGAGATCGACTGCGACACCCACGCGCGCATCTCGGACGGCAGAGCGACACCGGCGGCGTCGAGCGCGAGGGCGACCCCCAGTGCGCCGTGGGCGAGCGAGAACGCGGGCTCCGCGAACTGACGGGGATCGCCCGGCCACAGCCGGTCGCGGCGGTGCGGCGTCGCATCGGCGATCAGCTGCGCGGCGATCCGCTCGATCGTCGGACCGGGCTGGGGATGCCGGCCCGCCTGGCCGGGGGCGCCATCGCCGCGAGACCCGAGCCGCAGCGCGGCGGCCATGCGCTCGGACCATGCGCGAGGCAGGTCGAAGGCGGCCGCGGCCTCAGCGGCGAGAGCGCCGGCCTTCGCCGGCTGAAGAGCGAGCACGCTCGTGAGCGGCAGGAAGACGTACAGCTCGATGCACGCCAGTGCGTGAGCGTCGCGCCGCACGGGGTCGGGCTCATCGGGCAGCGTGAACCCGGCCGCACCGAGTACGGCGGCGGAACGGGAGCCGACCGGCATCGACATCTCGAAGTCGATGAGGCCGACCGACCCGTCCGCGTCGACCACGACGTTCGCGGGGTGCAGATCCCCGTGGGTGAGGCCAGCGGCGTGGAGACGGGAGATCTCCCGCCCCAGGGCATCGACGACGCGCAGCATCCGGTCGCGATACGCGTGGCGCTCCGCGGCGGTGGAGACCGCGGCGGTCAGCGGGCTGCTGGTCGACACCACCCGATCGAGCGGCTGGCCCGGCAGCTGTTCCAGGACGAGGAAGCGATGACCGTGCGCGTCGAGGGATGCCCGCACCTCCGGCACGCGCACTCTGCCGGCGACGGCTCGCAGGGTCCGTTCCTCGTCCTGGAGCCGCGCGACGGCATCGCGGCCGTCCGGGGTCCAGCCGGCGAACGGCCGGGCCTCCTTCACGATGACGGGGGAGCCGTCGAGAAAGCCGCGGTAGACACCGCCGGCGTTGGAGTAGTGCAGCGCCCCGGTGATCTCCGGGAATCCCGCCGGCGGCTGGTCGCCGAGGGCGTCGAGCTGACGCCGGAGGAAGGTCGGCAGCTCGACCCAGGGCGGAACGTGGAACCCGGCTTCGCGGCGGTCGGGAACCCACTGCCCGCTCCGCAGGTCGCGCACCGCCGGCAGGGACTCGCCGTCGACGAGCACTTCATGGTCGGTGAAAGCGCCGTACCGGACGAAGAGCGGCCCCGCGTTCCAGCGCAGGTCCGACAGGATGTACGGGCCGGGCCGGGAGCCGACTGCTTCGTCGAGGGTGCCGAGGCAGTGCTCCAGGCTCTCCTCCGAGGGCGGATAGAGCGTGATGAACTTCCCGGCGCCCGACCGCTCGGCATCCTTCGCCAGCACGGCGTCGAGCGCCCGCTCGTCGATCAGGTGCTTGAACGGGATGCCGTGCCGGTGGCAGTACGCCGACACGATGTCGAGCACATCGCCGGCCCCGTCGGGCAGTGCCGTGACATGCACCTTCCACCCCTGATCGGCGAGGCGCATCCCGGGCGGCAGCCAGATGGACCACGGATGCCGCCGGCCCCGCCGCCAGCCGTCCCACGGGACCGCCGTCGACGGCGCGTAGACGTCCGCGCCTTCCGGTGCGCCGGCGCGGGCGGCATCCGTGCCGGGTGAGTCGTAGAACACCCGATCCCGTATCGCGAAACGCCCGAAGATCGGATCCATCTGCTTCCCCCACGGCCCGGTACGGCGGGCCCAGGGTCATCATCGGTCGGGCCGGACCGCGGGCTCGGCGGGCGAAGACCGGACAAAAGCCCCTTTGCCATTGCCGCGGGGAGCGGCGCAGGCGATGACGAGCAGGTGTACAGCGACCTGCCCGCCGGGTCGGAGTGCGTCGTGACGGAGACCCGATGCGGCACGACCGCGCTCGTGCAGGTGGCGACCGCCGACCCGGTCACCGTCGAGATCCTTCCCGCGACAGGCGGCGCAGAGCCGTACCTCGGCCTCATGCTCGGCCGGGGCAGCATGATGGTGGGTCTGCTCGTGCGTGGCAGAAACCGGTGCCGAAGTTTCACCCGGATGGATGACGAAATCTAGACCCGGTTGCGCGCTCCCCACAGCGCGAGCTGGGTGCGATCCGCGAGATCGAGCTTCTTGAGCGCGGAGTGCAGCTGCGATCGCACGGTGTGGACCGAGACCTGCAGCGTCTCGGCGATGCCCTCGTTGCTCGTGACGCCGCCGGCGAGAACGGAGATCACGCGACGCTCGGCGGAGGTCAGCTGCGCGCCGGCCTCGGGGTCTTCGGGGGCCCCGCCGCGGCGGACGAACTCGCGGATCAGCGGCGCCGTCACTCGCGATGACACGAGAGCCTCGCCCCGAGCCGCGGCGTAGATCGCGCCGACGAGCTGGTCCGAGTCGTGGCTCTTCAGCAGGTATCCGACGGCGCCGGAATCCAGGGCCTCGCTGACGTATCCGTCGACGGCGAAGCTCGTCATGACGATGACGGCGATGGGCGCGCTCCCGTCGTCGGGACGGGCGAGAAGGCGGGTCGCGGACAGCCCCGACATCTGGGGCATCTGGATGTCCATGAGCACGACGTCGGCGCGTTCGGCGCGCGCGACGTGGACGGCGTCGACGCCGTTCGAGACCTCGCCGACGACCTGGATGCCGGGAGCGCCTTCGAGCTGCAGTCGCAGCCCGCGACGCACAGCACGATTGTCGTCGGCGATCAGAACGCGGATGCGCTCGGCCCCACGAGTCATACCGTTCTCCTTGTCAGGCGACCGGGTCGATCGGGATCGTGATCCGCACTTCCCATCCGCCGGTCGGCGTCGGCCCTGCGAACAGTGTGCCCCGCAACAGCTCGACGCGCTCGCGCATCCCGCGCAGGCCCCAGCCGAGATCGAGGCCCGGAACAGGCGTCGAGTCACTGTTCGGGGCCCGGTTGACGATCCGGACGATGAGCTCGTCCTCGGCGGCGGTCACCGAGACGCTCACGGGTGCCCCGGGAGCGTGCTTGGCCGCATTGGTCAGCGCCTCCTGCAGGGCGCGGTACGCCGTGGTCGAGACGACGGCGGGCAGATCCGACACCCCGCCCGACAGCTCGAACGACACCGGCATGCCGCGCCGCGACCAGAACTGCACGAGTTCGCCCGCCCGGCGCAGGTCACGCGTCGTCTCAGTCGGGGTCGCTGCCTCCGTGTGCAGGTCGCTCAGTGCGCCCGCGAGGCTCGCAGCGGCGAACCGCCCCTCGTTCCTCACCTCACCGACCAGGCGGATCGCCTCGTCGGGGCGGGCCGGGGCGAGAGAGATGGCGGCATCGGCGAGTGTCACGAGCCCGGCGAGGTGCTGGCCCGCGACATCGTGCAGCTCTTGCGCGATGCGGGCGCGCTCGCGTTCGCGCGCGTCGTTGACCCGTGCGTCGTGCTCCTGGCGGGCGAGCTCGGCCTGCTCACGGGCCAGTGTCACCTGACGCACCTGGGCGCCCCACCAGATCCCGAGAGCGGTCGCCCCGAGGGCCGGAGCGGAGAAGCGGAAGAACTCGTTCGCCATGAAGCTCAGGGCGGTACTGACGTCGCCCGAGTAGAAGACGGCCCAGGTGAAGAGCCCGCCCATGCCGGCGACCACGACGCCGAGCAAGCACACGACGGCCGAACCGGCCGAGACCCGGCGGGCCAGAAGGAACTGCGCGAGTGCCACGACGAGGTACATGCCGATGAGCCAGTTCGGTATGTCGAAGGCGCCGAGGAGGACGAGGTAGACGGCGACCGTCGCGAAGACCGCCGTGCGGGGCCACCGCTCGCTCAGGAGAACAGCCGAGGCTTGGGCCACGCACGCCAGGGCGAGGATGACGCACAGGACCGATATGGATACGTCGAAGGGCCAGTCGACGGGACCAGCGATCATCGCGGTGATCGGCGTCGCCAGCACCTGGACGGTCGTGCTCACCGAGACGATCGCGACCAGGATCGCCGACGCGCGACGCGTGCGGAAGAAGGTCTGCGTCGCGGGTGCGCCGAAGTCGACGCCGGGCTCTCGGGGTGGCTTCACCACAGAATCCTCTCAGCCCCGCGCAGAAGCCCCGTGCATGCCAGGATGTGAGGAGTCAGCGCGGAAGGAAACCTGTCGATGAGCAAGCCCATCACATCTCCGGAATCGAGCAAGCTGCTGCGCGCCGCGATCTGGGTCGCCATCGGCGCACTCATCGCCGCGGCGATCGTGTGCGTCGTCTGGGTTCTGATCGGCTCGGGCACCGGCATCGTCGCGCGCGCCTTCATGACGGTGCTGCTGCTCGCGGGTTTTGCGGGCATCGCGATCCTCGAGTCGCACCTGGCGGGTCGTCGGCCCGCCTGGTTCGCGCTCACGAGCATGGGCAGCTGGGTCGTCGCGCTGCTGGTCGGCGCCGTCATGATCTGGCTGCCGTCCCCGACCGAGAGCTTCGGGTGGGGATACGAGCGCTTCATGCGCTTCCTCCTGGTCGTGCTGATTCTCCAGCTCGCGCTGCTGCACCTGCGCTTGTTCACGAAGGCCTACCTGCGCAACCCCACGACGTTCCTGTCGATCGTGACCTACGTCACCATCGCCTTCGTCGGCATCGTCGCCGTCATGCTGATCGTGCCGCTCGTCGGCGGCGAGTGGTTCGACTTCCTGCCGATCTACTGGCGCGTCGTGGTCGCGCTCACCATCCTCGCGGCGGTCGGCACCGCGCTGGTCCCGCTCGTGAACGCACTGCTGATGCCTCGCCCGCCGCATCCACCGGCAGCTGCGCCGTGGCCGACCTATGCCGACGGCCGCACGCCCTTGCCCGTGCTCGGCGATGGATCGCCCGACTGGCAGGCCTACTACACCGGTCGCCCCACCTACCCGCAGGGCTATGCCCCCGCGCAGCAGGCTCCGGCACATCCGACGGCGGCTCAGACGACCCCGCCGACGCAGGCGCCCGCGCAGCCGGGATACCAGGACTACCCGCCGCCCCCGCCGCTGCCCGACCAGCCGATCGCCCCGCGCTGACGTTCCCGGCCTTGCGGAGGCCGCGAACCCCGTAGCGTGGGTCGCATGGTGGATGCCCGAGAGCTCACAGATCTGGCCGTCGAGATCGCGCGCGAGGCGGGTGCGCTCGCGCGTCGACGCCGCGGCGAGGGCGTCGCGATCGCCGCGACCAAGTCCGCGCTCGCCGACATCGTCACCGAGGCCGATCGTGAGGTCGAGCTCCTCATTCGCGATCGCATCGCTCAGGCGCGGCCCGACGACGGGTTCCTCGGCGAGGAGTCCGGAGCCGAGCGCGGCGCGAGCGGCTTGACCTGGGTGGTCGACCCCATCGACGGAACCGTCAACTACGCCTACGGGATCCCGCACTACGCGGTGAGCATCGCCGTCGTCGACGGCGAGCCCGATCCGCAGCAGTGGGAGGCGGTGGCCGCGGCGGTCTTCTCGCCGGCCGTCGACGAGATGTTCAACGCGACCGCGGGCGAGGGCGCCTGGCTCGGCGACGCCCGCCTCGCGGTCTCCGAGCCGACCGACGCGGGCGCGCTCCTGGCGACCGGTTTCGGCTACGACCCGGCGACGCATGCGGGCGATCTCGCGCGGCTGGGTCGCATCATGCCCGTCGCGCGCGATATCCGCCGCGCCGGGGCGGCATCCCTCGATCTGGCGTACGTCGCCGCCGGCCGGCTCGACGGCTACGTCGAGCGCGGACTTCAGCCCTGGGACCACGCCGCCGGCGCGCTGCTGGTCGCCGAGGCCGGGGGAGTGGTGACCGGGATGCCCGGAGAGCGTCCGGGGCGGACCATGACGATCGCCGCGTCCCCGTCGCTCCACAGTCGTCTGGCAGAACGGGTTTTCCACGAAAGCTGACGCGTGGATCGCATTCCCAGCCGCAAGTCGTTAGTGTTTACCCGTTCGTTATCTTCGGAACCCGATCCGGAGGGCGGACACCACCCGGAGAGTTTGTGCCGCGCCAGCGCGCGCTGTTTTCGAGAGCCTGCGATTTGACTTCTGAGACCACCCCCACCGAGGCCGCGTCCTCGCGACCCTCGGCAGGGGAATCCTCGTCCGGTGCGGCGACGGGTCTCACGCGGGCTACGGGACTGACGCGAGCGCAGTGGCGGCGTCTGGCGGCTGAAGCCGAGCTCGCCGCGAAGGTCGCCGCGGTTCCGACCGACGACGTCGCGACGATCGACGAGGCGCCGTCGACGCCCGACGAGCCCCGCGCGGCTTCGAGCGACGATGCGAGCACCGCCCCCGTTGCGAAGCCCGAGGCCCAGATCGACGACGAGACCGACGAGATGGTCCTCACGGTCCTCGACGGCGACGCCTACGCCGGCCCGGATCTCGTCACGCCCTCCCGTCGTCGTCGCTCGCGTCCGGCCGAGCACGCTGCCCCCCAGGGGGAGTCGTTCGGTCCTGCCGCAGTCGATTCCGCGAAGACCGAGACGGCGGATGCCGCCGAGACGAGCTCGGCCGGCGACTCGGGCGCCGGTGACGAGACCCGCAAGCCTTCGGACGCGCATGACGTCGACGAGTTCGAGTTCGCCGCGCGCCTGTTCTCCTTCACTGCTCAGACGCCGGTGCAGGTTGCCGAGGAATCGATCGCCGAGCACCAGCAGCGCACGCGCGAGGTCGCGGTCGCCCGCCCGGGGCGCCTGCGTCGTGTCGGCAAGCGCGTCGCCGCGGCATCCGTCTCGATCAGCGCCGTCGCGGCCGTCGGTCTCCTCGCGGTCGGCCTGACGAGCCCTGCCGCTGCGGTCTTCGCGTCCGGTGACACCGGCCGTGACATCACGGCGGAGGTGCCGCGGACGTCGGCCTCGATCGAGCCCGAGGAGATCCAGGCGTACGTGTCCTCGTCCAGCACCGGTGTGACGTTCGACCGCAGCGACACCTTCGACGTCACTTCGGTCTCGAAGATCGCCGCAGACTCGGGTGTGACCAACTTCGCCGGCACGTGGGTCAACGACCCGAACGCCGCGATCCAGTGGCCGTTCCCGGTCGGTGTACCGATCTCGGCGCAGTTCGGCTCCGTCTCATACCTCTCCGAGTTCTCGCGTCCGCACCGCGGGGTCGACCTCACTCCGGGCGCAGGCGCGGACATCCACGCCGTTGCGGGCGGAACCGTCCGCATCGCGACCGAGGCGGGCGGCGACTACGGAGTGACGGTCGTCATCGACCACAACATCGACGGCGAGCTCGTCTCGACCCGGTACGGCCACATGCAGTACGGCTCGCTCAAGGTCAAGGTCGGCGACACGGTCGAGCCCGGCCAGATCATCGGCAAGGTCGGCAGCACCGGCAAGTCGACGGGGGCTCACCTGCACCTCGAGGTCCTCCTCGGCGGCACCACGCAGACCGATCCCATCGCCTGGCTCGAGGAGCACACGAAGCGCTGACCTGATTCGAAGTGAGGCCGCCGAGATGGTATCCTCTTCTAGTTGCCCGCTTGCGGGTGGCACGCCCCGATAGCTCAGTGGCAGAGCACTTCCATGGTAAGGAAGGGGTCGTCAGTTCAATCCTGACTCGGGGCTCGCAGCATCCTCGGATGCGTTGCGGCAGGGTAGCTCAGTTGGTGAGAGCGCACGACTCATAATCGTGAGGTCGCGGGTTCAAGCCCCGCTCCTGCTACAGATGAAAACCCCGGTGCGTCCGGGGGTTTTGTCGTATCCGGGGCGAGGTTGACGCGGCGGCCGTCGCGCCGAACACGAACGCATCAGGGAAAGAGGAGGCGCCCGGGACCCCTCCAGAGTCCCGGGCGCAGGTCGGACGCGAGACGAGGACCTAACTCGCGGCCGAGGGATCGAGCAGGCCCGCCCTGCTCCCCATCAGCGCTGGATCGCACCCGACGTGATGATCATGCCTCGGGTGGCAGATGGCCCGTGCTCACCGGCTGCGCCCCTGGCCGGGCTCAAAAAAGCCGGTCAAACGACTTAAAAGTCCCGCGACTGGGCTCTTGAAGGGCTCTGTATCCGCTGATGTTCCGCGCAGGATTTCATCCGATCGGATGATGCCGGGCACTCCCACGCGGACCGGAAACCAGAACGCCCCGTCATCCGAGGATGCGGGGCGCTCCACGATCCGGGGGGAAGATCGTCGACGTCATCGACGCTAGGGCCTCCCGGCCGGTCCGTCGAGTCGGCCTTTCGGGGGACACGGTGCCCGAGGACGGGTCGTGTCGCGTCAGCGCCGGTGGAACGGGCAACCGCTGCCGGTGCCGGCCGCACGGACACGACCGCCCGACGCGGGCTTCGTCGGCAGCCGGCGCATGTCGACGTCGAGACCGGAGCCGAGGATCGTGACATCCGGGTGGCTCAGCGCCGTGATCGCGGTCGCGAGCCCGGCGATCGCGAGCTTCTCTCCCGGGCACCGGTGGCCGGTGGCGACATCCGCGCCGCCGTGCGGGACGAACGCGGGAAGAGCCTCGTAGTCGTCGACGCCGATGAAGCGCTCGGGCGCGAACGAGTCGGCGCGCTCCCACGAGCTGTCATCGACGTTGGTGCCGAGGATGTCGAGGACGACGCGGCCACCCGCCGCGACGCGCTGGCCGTCGAGCTCGATGTCGGCGACCGCACGCGCGGGGAGCATTGGGACGAACGGGGCCGTGCGGCGGACCTCCTGGGCGAACGCGACGGCGAGCGGTCCGCCGTCGAGGGTCTTGCGATCGGCCGCCTCCGCGGCGATGCGCTCGCGCCACTCCGGACGATCGTGCAGCTCCTTCGCCGCGAAGGCCACGAACCGCGCGACGGCGATCATGGGTCGCATGCTGTTCTGCAGCTCGATCCCGGCGAGACGCGCAGACAGCAGCACGCCGGCGCGATCACGGTGCCAGGCCCACGCGTGGAGGGCCGTTCCGGGCTTCGGCTGGAGGTCGCCGTCGCGCACCGCCTCGATGAGGTGCTGAGCGTGGCGGTCGGACCAGCGGCGATTGATCCACGCGAGGACGTACTCGGGCGAGTAGGGGACGCCGAAGCCGTCCACGATCTGCGCCAGGCGCGCCGCCCACCGCGTCTTCGCGGCGGGAGTGCCCGGAAGTCCCGCCCACCGCATGACGGCACGCCCGAAGGCGCCCACAGCCGCGTCGTAGGCGGAGCGCTCACCGCCGGCGAACCAGTCGTCGAGCTCGCGCTGCCACTCGGCGGCGAGGAAGGGGCGCAGGCGCTCGACCTGCTCGTCCTCGTAGGCGACGTCGAGGAACGTCGCTTTGCGGTGCCTGTGGTCCTGACCGTCGAGGCTGTGAACCGAACCGTGGCCGAAGAGGGTCTCCTGCACGATCCCCGGCATCGCCCCGTGACGCCGCACCCGGTCCTCGTCGTAGAACACCTCGACGCCCTCGGCGCCCCGGACGAAGATCGTCGGATCGCCGAGAAGGCCCATCGGCGCCGAGCGAGCGCCGGCTCGCACTCGCCTCCAGATCCGATCGCCGAACCCGTAACCGCGCAGCAGAAGCTGGGGGGAGTCGTCGGTCAGCGTGCGTGCAGCGGCGGTGATCGAAGACATCATGAGTCCACGCTCACACGCCGGCCCGGCTGAGCCGAGGGGGAGGCGGATCCAGCCGACGTGTGCTAGCCCGCGGCGCCCGATTCGAGGCGACGAGCAGCCCTGCGCAGAACAGCGGATTCGATGAGGAGCACGCCGCCCACCGCCGCCGCGCCGAGGAGGACGAGGAGCAGCACCGGCAGGGCATCGGGCCCGGGGGGCTGCACCGTGCCGCCCTCCTGCCATGGCCACAGGGCGCGGAGCGAACCGAGCATCAGGCCCGTCATCATCGCCAGCATGACGCGCCGCCGGTGGACCAGCAGCCACTGCAGCACCGACACGAACAGCCCGAGACCGATCATCGCGCCGAGGATGAACACACCCAGATAGACCAGGTCGCGCTCGTTCACGGCGGCCAGCGTCGGGGCGTACATACCGACGGCCAGCAGGATGAACGAGCCCGAGACGCCCGGGACGACCAGTGCGCACACGGCGAACGCCGCCGCGAGCGCGACCACCGGAAGGGGCGGTTCGAGGGGATCGACCTGGGGGAGGCTCGTGAGAAGGAAACCGGCGACGGCGCCGACGGCCGCGATGGCGTACTCGCGCATCCGCCAGCGACCGCCGACCATCCGGATCGGGACGACGAGCGAGGCCAGGATGAGTCCCGCGAAGAGGGCGCGCGAGGCGACGGGCTCGGCCTCGATGATCGGTGCGAGGATCGCGGATGCCGCGAGGACCGCGGCGATCATGCCGAAGCCGACGGGCAGGACCACCGACCAGCGCACGGCGGCGAACTCCTCGCGCGCACGAGTGAGGCCGCGGCCCCGGACGCCGTCGGAGGCGGCGCGGGCGACACCGCGGGCGAGGTGGCCGGCCGAGTCGATGAGCGTCTCGTACACCCCGACGATCAGCGCGACGGTGCCACCGCTGACCCCGGGGATGATCTCGACGGTCCCGATGAGAGCGCCGCGACCGGCATCCAACAGCATTCGGGCGACGGGCATGGGTGACCTCCGGGATGACGACGACGGAGCGTTCCACGCTACCGGTGACCACCTGAGCGACCCGTGGTGGTCGCCGTTACCGCGCCCTCGGGCCCGGTGCAAGTGGCTCGACGAATTCATCGCTCCCGCGCATCGTGGAGTCATGTCCAACGCATTCAACGACGACCTCGCCCGCCCCACCGCAGCCGAGGACGCCGGCATCCAGCCGCTGCGCGACGGCGATGCGACCAGCGTGGCCGATCCCGACCTCGACCCCGCGCAGCGAGAGTGGGACCGCACCGACGCGATCGACGAGGCGCTCGACGCCGGCGTCGACCCCGCCGAACTCGACACCGCCACCGCCACGAGCGACGACCCGGCGCACATTCCCTCGGACGAAGACGAGATCCCCGCGGAGGACCTGCCCACGGGATACGCCCAGCCCGAGACCCAGGGAGACGACCCGGTCATCGCCGAGCTCGGTGAGGACGGCGAGGGCGACATCAACGACGAGGGCATGTGACCGCGGCGATCGAGTCGTACGCGCCGATCGGCGACGGTCGCACCGTCGCGCTGATCGGACTCGACGGCAGCATCGACTGGTTGCCGCTTCCCGAACTCACCTCCACCCCGGTCTTCGCCCGCCTGCTCGACAGTGAGACGGGCGGGTGCCTCGAGCTCGCGCCCACCGAGGAGTTCGAGACCACCCGGCGGTACATCCCCGACACCAACGTCCTGGAGACGACGTTCACCACCGCCCGCGGAACCGTGAAGGTCACCGACGCGATGGTCTCGGGAGTCGCCGGGCGGATGCCGTGGGCGGAGCTGGCGAGGCGCATCGACGGAATCGATGGCACCGTGCCGATGGCCTGGCGTATCCATCCCGGCACCTCGCTGCGGACGGCATCGCCCTGGATCGAGCGCACCCAGCACGGCGACGTCATCCGCAGCGGCAAGACCGCCCTCGTCGTCGTGGGTTTCGAGCACGGCCCCGACGCGCCCGACCCCGACGGCACGAGCGGCCCGCGCCTGACCGGGTCGTTCACCACCTCGGCCGGTTCGCGCCACCTGATCGCGCTCGCCGCGACGCACGACGAGCCCCTGCATCTTCCCGACCCGCGCAACGTCGACATCGGCATCGACCGGACGATCGACAACTGGCGGCACTGGTCCGAGGTCTTCTCGTACGAGGGGCCCTGGCAGGAACGCATCCAGCGCAGCGCGCTCGCCCTCAAGCTGCTCATCTTCAGCCCCACCGGCGCGATCGCCGCGGCCGCCACCACCTCGCTGCCCGAGAATCCCGAGGGCGGCAAGAACTGGGACTACCGCTACGCCTGGGTTCGCGACCTCGCCTACACCGCTCACGCCCTCGTGCGCTTCGGGCTCCGCGAGGAGACGCATGCGGCGCTGTCGTGGATGCTGCGCACCATCCGCGAGCACGGGCCCGAGCTGCACGTCATGTACACGCTGAACGGCGACCTCGTGCCCGATGCCCAGGACTATCCCGTGCCCGGATGGCGCGGCAATCAGCCCGTCGTGACGGGCAACCCCGCCCGCGAGCAGCTCCAGCTCGGCGTCTACGGCGACCTCATGGCCATCTGCCGAACGTACGTCGATGCGGGCAACGTGCTCGACATCGGAACGGCACGGATGCTGGCGGGTGTCGCCGACCGCACGTGCGACCTGTGGCGCAACCCCGACTCGGGCATGTGGGAGCTGCCGGAGGAGCGGCACTACACCTCGTCGAAGATGGGGTGCTGGAAAGCTCTCGACGACGCGGTCGCGCTCGCCGAGAGCGGCGCGATCCCCGGAAGCGCGGAGCGGTGGAAGGCCGAGCGCGAACGCATCCGGCTCTGGATCGAAGAGAACTGCTGGTCGGAGGTGAAGTCTGCGTACGTGTTCTACGCCGGGTCCGAGGAGCTCGACGCCTCCGTGCTGCTGCACGCGCCAACCGGCTTCGACCGCGGCGAGCGCATGTCGACGACGATCGACGCCCTCTCCGCGGAACTGGGCGCCGGGCCGCTGCTGTACCGCTACAGCGGGGTATCGGCCGAGGAGAAGACGTTCGTCGCCTGTGCGTTCTGGCGCGCTGAGGCGCTCGCGTGCGTCGGCAGGCATGACGAGGCGCTCGACCTCGTCGACCAGCTCGTCGCCCTCGCGAACGACGTCGGCATCTACGCCGAGATGATCGACGCCGACGACGGCACCGCGTGGGGCAACACCCCGCAGGCCCTCAGCCACCTCGCGTTCATCGCGACCGTGCTCACCATCCGCGACGTCGTCCCCGGGGAGGCACTCCGTGACAGATGAGATCGGAGTGTTCCGCGACACCCGTGCCGTGCTCGTCGAGAGCATCTGGTGGGATCACCGCGCCGACGAGGTCGTGTGGGTCGACATCACCGCGGGACTGCTGCATCGCGGCCCGCTCGACGGAGCGGTCGACGGCAGTGACGACCGCGTCGTGGAGCTGCCCCCGCCGCTGTCGGCGGTGCAGCCGGCCGCGGGCGGCGGCTACATCGCGGCGCTGAAGGACCGGGTCGTCCTGCTCGACCCGGACGGGCGCATCGAGCGCGACCTCGCGACGCTGCGTCACCGCCACGACGGGATGCGGCTGAACGAGGGCAAGGTCGATCCGTTCGGCCGGTTCGTCGTCGGTGCCATGGAGCTCACGCGCGACGCCCCCGACGCGACCGTCTGGTCGGTCGACCCCGACGGCGGTCTGCGGGTGCTCGGCGGCGGCTACGGCGTCGCCAATGGCATGGAGTGGTCGGACGACGGGCGCACGATGTACATCACCGACACCGCGACCTCGACGGTCTACCGGGCGCCATACGGCCCCGCCGGCGACCTCGGCGAGCTCGAGCCGTACCTCGTGGGCCGATCGAGCGACGGGCTGGTCCTCGCGACCGACGGCTCGTTCTTCAACGGCCTGTACGGCGAGGGCATCGTGGCGCGCTGGAGTGCGAACGGCGAACTCGTCGACGAGATCGCGATGCCCGCGCCCAACATCACATCCGTCGCGTTCGCCGGTCCCGACCTCGACGTCCTCCTCGTCGGATCGGCGCGCGAGAACCTCTCCGAGGAGCAACTGCAGCGGCATCCCCTCTCGGGCGGCATCCTCCGCCTCGAACCGGGCGCGACCGGCCGCCCCATCCACACGTTCGGATCTGCGTCGATCACCTGATCGACGGACCCGAGTGACGACCACCCCCAGGAAGACCGATGGAAGGAGACACCATGTCCCGTGACCAGTACACCTTCGCCAACCCCGCCGAGCTGTACGCGGACATCGAGCCCGAGAAGCAGCACATGGACGAGCCGGGCCTCGACGCCGACCTCACGCCGAAGGCCGACCTCGGCGAGGAGAGCTACCGCGGCAGCGGCCGCCTCACCGGGCGCAAGGCGCTCATCACGGGCGGCGACTCGGGCATCGGCGCCGCGACCGCGATCGCCTTCGCTCGAGAGGGGGCCGACGTGGCCATCTCCTACCTCCCCGAGGAGGACGAGGACGCGAAGCGCATCGCCGGCATTCTGAGGGATGCGGGCGTGACGGTGGCGCAGCTCCCGGGCGACCTGCGCGACCCGGAGTACTGCCGCTCGCTCGTCGCCGACACCGTCTCGGCGCTGGGCGGCATCGACATCCTCGTCAACAACGGCGGCAAGCAGATCTTCCAGTACGAGCTGGCCGATCTGACCGACGAGCAGTTCGACGACACCTTCAAGACCAACGTCTACGCGATGTTCTGGATCACCAAGGCCGCGCTCCCGCACCTGCCGGCGGGCGCTTCGATCATCAACACCACGTCGATCCAGGCCTACTCGCCGTCGGAGACGCTCGTGGACTACGCCTCGACGAAGGCGACGATCAACACCTTCACCAAGGCCCTGGCGCAGCAGCTCGCACCGAAGGGCATCCGCGTGAACGCCGTGGCGCCCGGGCCGATCTGGACGCCGCTGCAGCCGAGCGACGGGCAGCCGCAGGAGAAGATCGACAGCTTCGGCGAGGAGACGCCGCTGGGACGCATGGGCCAGCCGGCGGAGCTCGCGCCCGCCTACGTGTTCCTCGCTTCCGCGGAATCGAGCTACGTCGCGGGGGAGACCCTGAACGTCAACGGCGGCATGCCCACGCCCTGACGTCCGCGCTCGGAGGGCGTCGGCGGCCCCGGCTGCCGGCGCTCTTCTCGACCATATTGATTGTGCACAACTGAGTTGTGTACGATGCGTCACATGGAACCGACGCAGCACATGGTCTGCTTCTCGCTCTATGCCGCGTCGCGCGCGACCACGAAGGCGTATGCCGCCCTGCTCGAGCCGCACGGGTTGACCTATCCGCAGTACCTCGTGCTCGTGCTGCTGTGGAACCGCGACGGGCGCAGCGTGAGCGACCTGGGCGAGGCGCTCGACCTCGACTCGGGCACCCTCTCGCCGCTGCTGCGCCGGATGACGCGCGACGGTCTGGTCGAGCGCGGCCGCGACAGTGCCGACGAGCGCGTCGTGACCGTGTCGCTCACCGTCCGCGGGCGCGAGCTGCGCACGGAGCTCGCTCACGTCCCCGCCTGCATCGCGCAGGGGATGGGCGTCACCGTCGACGGAGCCCGTCAGCTGATCGCCGCCCTCACCGAGCTGGCGGACGGGATGCGCGATACCGCCACCGATCTGCGCGCGGCTCCTCGCGCGACGAAGACCACCCCCGAAAAGGAAATGAAGGAGGAGCACGCATGAGCGCTCTCTACACCGCCGAAGCACTTTCGACGGGCGCCGGCCGAAACGGGCACGTCCGCACCACGGACGGCCGCGTCGACCTCGAGATGGCCATCCCGAAGGAGATGGGCGGCTCGGGCAACGGCTCCAACCCCGAGCAGCTGTTCGCCGCCGGTTACGCCGCCTGCTTCCACTCCGCCCTCCAGATGGTGGCGCGGTCCAAGAAGATCGACGTGACCGACTCGGCCGTCGGCGGTCAGGTGCAGATCCACCCGACGGATGCCGGCGGGTTCTCGCTCTCGGTCGTCCTCGAGGTCGTGCTGCCCGGTGTCGAGCGCGAGGTCGCTCAGGAGCTCGCCGATGCTGCGCACCAGGTGTGCCCGTACTCGAACGCGACCCGCGGCAACATCCCCGTCGAGATCACGGTCTCGGAGGACTGATCCCGGCGTCCCCGCGTCGCGCGCTCAGATGCGCACGACGCGGGGACGGTGCCGCACCTCCCGGTGCAGGCGCTCCATCTTCGCGTCGAGCTCGGCCGCCGTCTCCGCGGCATCCTTCAGCTCCGCGATCAGCTCGGCCGGCACGTTCGCCGCGAACTTGTAATAGATCTTGTGCTCGAGGCTCGCCCAGAAGTCCATCGCGATCGTGCGGAACTGCACCTCGACGGGGACGGTGATGCGGCCCGTGGACAGGAAGACGGGCACCTCCACGATCGCGTGCAGGCTCTTGTAGCCGTTGGGCTTGGGCTCGGCGATGTAGTCCTTGACGGTCCGCACCTCGATGTCATCCTGGGCCGTGAGCAGGTCGAACAGGCGGTAGGCGTCCTGCGTGAAGCTGCACGTGACGCGCACGCCCGCGATGTCGGTGATGTGCTCGCGGATCGACGCGAACTCGGGCTCGACGCCCTTGCGCACGACCTTCTCGACGATGCCGTCGGGCGATTTCAGCCGGCTGGAGAGATGCTCGATCGGGTTGTAGTCGTGCAGCTGCTGGAACTCGTCGCGCAGGATCTGCAGCTTGGTCTCGATCTCCTGCATCCCGAACCGGTACTCCAGGAGGAACTGCTGGAACTCGTCGCGAAGGCTCCGCAGCTCCTGGGGTGAGAAGTTCTGCAGACCGTCGGTGATCGATAGCGGGGGCACGGAGCTGCCGGTCGTCATGGCACCGACGGTACCGATCCGGCATCGGCGGCGGCTGTGAGGATCGTCGGTCGGTCGCGTGTCGGAGCGCGGCGCTACCATGAACCGTCCGGTCGACTCGCTCAAGGAGACCCATGCTCGGCAAGCTCCTGTTCCGCTATCTGCGCACCTATCGGTGGCTGCTCCTGGGCGTGCTGGTGTTCCAGTTCGGCTCGGCGATGGCCTCGCTCTATCTGCCTCGTCTGAACGCGGACATCATCGACAACGGCGTCGCCCGCGGCGACACCGCCTACATCTGGTCGCGCGGCGCGATCATGCTCGTCATCGCGCTCGGGCAGATCGTCGCGTCGGTCATCGCGACGCTGTGCGCCGCCCGCGCCGCGATGGCCGCGGGGCGCGACATCCGACGCGACGTCTTCGAGAAGGTCAGCGGCTTCTCCGAGCGCGAGGTCTCGCGCTTCGGCCCGGGCACGCTCATCACCCGCAACACGAACGACGTGCAGCAGGTGCAGATGCTCGCGATGATGGGCGCCACGATGCTCGTCACAGCTCCGATGCTGGCGATCGGCGGCGTCATCATGGCGCTGCAGCAGGATGTCGGGCTCAGCTGGCTCATCGGGGTCGCGGTGCCGCTGCTGCTCGTCGTCGCGGGGCTCATCATCGGGCGCATGGTGCCGCTGTTCCGGCAGTTCCAGACGCGGCTCGACAACGTCAACCGCATCATGCGCGAGCAGCTCACCGGCGTCCGGGTCGTGCGGGCGTTCGTCCGCGAGCGCATCGAAGAGCAGCGCTTCCGCGGTGCGAACACCGACATCATGATCGTCGGCCGCAAGGTCGGATCCCTGTTCGTCCTGATGTTCCCGCTCGCCATGCTGGTGCTCAACGTCACGGTCGTCGGGGTCATCTGGTTCGGCGGCATCCAGGTCGACCAGGGCAACGTGCAGATCGGCACGCTCTTCGCATTCATGCAGTACGTCGGTCAGATCCTCATGGGCGTGCTGATGGCGACGTTCATGACGATCATGATCCCGCGCGCCGCGGTCTCGGCCGACCGCATCGGCGAGGTGCTCTCCTCTCACGATGCCCTCGAGCGGCCCACGGCGCCGGTACGCGAGTTCCCCGAGCCCGGCGCCGTTGCATTCGACGACGTCTCGTTCACCTACCCGGGCGCCGATGCGCCGGTGCTCGAGGGCATCTCGTTCCGCGCGGCTCCGGGCGAGACGGTCGCGGTGGTCGGTTCGACCGGCTCGGGCAAGACGACCCTCGTGTCGCTCATCCCGCGTCTGTTCGACGTCACGGGAGGGGCGGTCGCCGTGGCCGGCGTCGATGTCCGGAAAGCCGACCTCGATCTGCTGTGGAGCGGCATCGGCTACGTGCCGCAGCGCGCCTTCCTGTTCACCGGCACGGTCGCGTCGAACCTCCGGTTCGGTCGGGAGGACGCGACCGACGACGAACTGTGGAGGGCGCTCGAGATCGCGCAGGGGCGCGACTTCGTCGCGGAGATGGAGGGCGGGCTCGACGCCCGCATCGCCCAGGGCGGCACGAACGTCTCGGGCGGGCAGCGACAGCGGCTCGCCATCGCACGCGCGATCGTGCGGCGCCCCGACGTCCTGGTCTTCGACGACTCGTTCTCCGCGCTCGACCTCACCACGGATGCCCGACTGCGCGAAGCGCTGTGGCGCGAACTGCCGGAGGTCACGAAGATCGTCGTCGCACAGCGCATCTCCACCGTGACCGGTGCCGACCGCATCCTCGTGCTCGACGACGGCCGGATGGCGGGTCTCGGCACGCACGACGAACTGCTCGAGTCCAATGAGACGTATCGAGAGATCGTCGAATCGCAGCTGGGAGTGGACGCATGAGCGCCGACAACCTCACCGACGACGAGCGCACCGAGCTCGAGTTGGCCGAGCAGGCCCGCCAGAACTCGGGCAGCTGGGACAGCGTGGCACCCGGCAAGGCGGCGAAGTTCGGGCCGAGCTTCCTGCGGATGATCGGACTGCTGCGGCCGTACGCGGTCGTGTTCGCGCTCATGACGGTTCTCGGCGCGGTCGGCGTCGTTCTCGCCGTCCTCGCTCCGCGCGTCCTCGGCGATGCCACGAACCTCATCTTCGAGGGCGTCGTCTCGGCGAACCTCGGCTCGCAGTTCCCCGCAGGCACGAGCCAGGAGGATGTCGTCGCGGCGCTCAACGCCGCGGGGCAGACGGATGTCGCCAACATCGTCGGAGCGATGCAGAACTTCCAGGTGGGCGCGGGCGTCGACTTCGATCGGCTGAAGTGGGTCGTCGTCACCGTGCTCGCGATCTACGTCGGCTCGGCCGTGCTCACCTGGCTGCAGGGCTTCGTGATCAACATCATCATGGTCCGCACGATGTGGCGTCTGCGCGAGTCGGTCGAGGCGAAGATCAACCGGCTGCCGCTGTCGTACTTCGACCGGGTCCAGCGCGGTGAGCTGATCTCGCGGGTCACGAACGACATCGACAACATCACCCAGACGATGCAGCAGTCGCTGTCGACCGCCCTCACGAGCGTGCTGACGGTCGTCGGCGTGCTCTTCATGATGTTCTCCATCTCGTGGCAGCTGGCGCTCGTGGCGCTCGTGTCGCTGCCGCTCATGGCCGTGATCTTCGGCGTCATCGGGCCGCGGTCGCAGAAGGCGTTCGCGGTGCAATGGCGCAAGGTCGGACGCCTCAACGCCCGCGTCGAGGAGTCGTTCTCCGGTCACGCGCTCGTCCGGGTGTACGGCCGCGAGCGCGATGCGCGCGAGAAGTTCGCGGCCGAGAACGACGAGCTGTTCGAAGCTGCGTTCAAGGCGCAGTTCCTGTCGGGCCTCATCATGCCGGGCATGACCTTCATCGGAAACCTCACGTACGTGGGCATCGCGGTGCTGGGCGGCCTCATGGTCGCGTCGGGGCAGCTGCGACTCGGCGACGTGCAGGCGTTCATCCAGTACTCGCAGCAGTTCACCCAGCCGCTGTCCGAGCTCGGCGGCATGGCCGCGGTCGTGCAGTCCGGCACCGCGTCGGCCGAGCGCGTGTTCGAGCTGCTCGACGAGGACGAGCAGGAGCCCGATGCGCCCGACGCCGAGCCGGCGCGCGGCGGTCGCGGCGTCATCGAGTTCGAGCATGTCCGCTTCGCCTACTCACCCGACAAGCCCCTCATCACCGACCTGACGTTCCGGGTCGAGCCGGGGCAGACGGTCGCGATCGTCGGTCCGACCGGGGCGGGCAAGACCACGCTCGTGAACCTCCTCATGCGCTTCTACGAGCTCGACGGCGGCCGCATCCTGCTCGACGGTCAGGACATCTCCGAGCTTTCGCGCGACGATGTGCGCTCGCGCACGGGCATGGTGCTGCAGGACCCGTGGCTCTTCGCCGGCACGATCCGCGACAACATCCGCTACGGCCGCGAGAGCGCGACCGACGACGAGATCGTCGAGGCAGCAACCGCGACGCGCGTCGACCGCTTCGTGCATTCGCTGCCCGACGGTTACGACACGGTCCTCGACGAGGATGCCGCGAACGTCTCGGCCGGGGAGAAGCAGCTCATCACGATCGCACGGGCCTTCGTGGCGCAGCCCGCTGTGCTGATTCTCGACGAGGCGACCAGCTCGGTCGACACCCGCACCGAGCTGCTGCTGCAGCAGGCCATGTCGGCACTGCGCGAGGGCCGCACCTCGTTCGTCATCGCACACCGGCTCTCAACCATCCGCGACGCAGACCTCATCCTCGTGATGGAGCACGGCGACATCGTCGAGAAGGGCTCGCACGACGAGCTGATCGCAGCGCAGGGCGCCTACTGGCGCCTCTACCGATCGCAGTTCGAGCAGGCCGCGACCGAGCAGGCGGAGGCGGTCGCCGAGATCGCCGCGGTCGACGGTGAGACGGGCAGCCAGGTCGCGGCCGATCGGTAGTCTGAACGAGGCGGATCTGCGCCCGACGCGAGAGAAGGCAGAGTTGAGCGGTTCGACGCCTCCGGGCTGGTACGACGACGGGCACGGCTCACTGCGATGGTGGGACGGCTCGCAATGGACCGAGCACACGCACGCCCCCGTCGAACCGGAGCCCGAGCCCGAGCCCCAGCCGGAGCCCGAGCCCCAGCTCGAAGAACCGCCGGTCGTGACGGAGGCCTCCCTCGCCGAGAGCCAGCACGGGCTCGCGGCATCCGACACGGCGTCGCCGACCGACGCGCTGCCGCCGATCCCGCCGTCGCCGGGAGGGTTCGCTCCGGTCTACCCCGGCGCCCACCCGACGACGGCGACGGCGGCAGTGACCGGCGCCGTCGGTGAGACCGACCCAGCGCCCGCTCGCCGATCGAAGCTCTGGATCGTCTTCGTCGCGCTCGGCGTCGTGCTCATCGGGCTCGTCATCCTCGCCGCCGTTTTCGTTCCGCGCTTCATCGTGGGGATCCTGGATCCGAGCAGCGATCGCCCCGGTGCGACGTCCGTCCAGGGGGCCGATCTGCGGGCGGCCGAAGACATCGTCGACGCGTACGACGACGCCTGGGACGACATGGACTGCGCCGCGTACCAGGCGATCCTCACGCCCGAGTTCCTCGCCAGCGGCGGCCTGTCCGACTGCGCGGACTTCGCCCAGGCGGCACGCGAGTTCAACAACTCGGTCGAGGACTACGAGGTGAGCTTCATCTCCACGACCCGAGAGGGAGACACGATCTACGTCCAGACGGTCGAGACCTTCACGCAGACGGCGGATGCCGCCGGCGCCCCTCTCGACAATCCCGTGCCGGCGAGCTTCTCGGCGCTCTACACGCTCGTCCCGGGCGGTTCCGGTTGGCTCATCGACGATTACGTCGAGCAGTGATGGGGGAGCGGGGTGCGCGCCGCAGTGCGCGGTTCTACCTGGCCTGCGCTGGGGTCGGGCTCGCGGCCGGCCTCCTGTCGGGGCTGTTCGGCGTCGGCGGCGGAACGGTCATCGTCCCGCTCCTGGTGCTGCTGCTCGGGTTCGATCAGCGGCTGGCTGCCGGAACGTCTCTTGCCGCGATCGTCCCGACCGCCTCGGTCGGCGTCATCTCCTACGCCCTGACCGGGTCGGTCGCCTGGATCCCGGCCATCATCCTCGCCGCGGGTGCCGTGATCGGAGCGCAGATCGGAAGCTGGCTGCTGGCGAAGATTCCGCAGAACGCGCTGCGCTGGGGCTTCGTGGCGTTCCTCGTCGCGGTCATCGTGATGCTCTTCATCGTCGTGCCCTCCCGCGACGCGGTACTGGAACTGAGCTGGGGCGTTGGCATCGGGCTCGCCGGGCTGGGTCTGTTCACCGGCATCATGGCGGGGCTGCTCGGCGTCGGCGGCGGCGTGATCGTCGTGCCCGCGCTGATGTTCCTCTTCGGCACGAGCGATCTCATCGCGAAGGGCACTTCGCTCCTGATGATGATCCCGACGGCGATCTCGGGCACGGTGGGCAACGCCCGCCGACGCAACGTCGACCTCTTGGCGGCCCTCGTCGTCGGACTCGCCGCCTGCATGACCACCGCGGTGGGCGCCTGGATCGCGACCCTGCTCAACCCGCTGACCGCCAACGTCCTGTTCGCCGCCTTCCTCACCTTCATCGCGTCGCAGATGGCGGTGCGCGCCGTCAAAACGCACCGTGCGGCGCGTGCGGCGAAGCGTGCTGCGCAGCCCGCGGAGGGCCAACGGTAGAATCGGACGGTGTCCGTGAACCCCGATCTGGTCGACCGCGCCTTCGCGCCGACCGCCCCGTACCTCGTGGGTCGCGAGAAGGTGCGCGAGTTCGCCCGCGCCGTCTTCGCGACCGATCCGCAGCACACCGACCCCGACGCGGCGCGCGCGCTCGGTTACGCCGATGTGGTCGCACCCCCGACCTTCGCAATGGTGATCCAGGACCTCACCCTGCAGCAGCTCCTGGGTGAGCCCGACTCGGGCATCGCCCTCGAGCGGACGGTGCACGCCGAGCAGCGCTTCCGTTACACGCGACCGATCGTGGCGGGCGATGAACTCACCGCGCAGCTCACCGTCACCGGCATCCGTGCGTTCGGCAAGGGGGCGATGGTCACGAGCGAGGCGGACATCCGTGACGTCTCCGGCGACCATGTCGTGACGGCCGTGTCCGTGCTGCTGGTCGGGGGCGAGGACACATGAGCGATCTCATTGTCGGAACCATCGTCGCCGAGCGCTCCGTCGAGCTGACCCGTGAGTCGCTCGTGCGCTACGCCGGCGCTTCGGGCGACTTCAACCCGATCCACTATCGCGACGACGTCGCCGCCCGCGTGGGCCTGCCCGGGGTGCTCGCCCACGGCATGCTGACGATGGGGCTGGCCGTCGAGACGATCGTCGACTGGCTCGGCGACAGCGGCCGCATCATCGAGTACGGTGTGCGCTTCACGCGCCCCGTCGTCGTCGACGCCGAGATCGGCGCGACCCTCACCGTTGTTGCCAAGGTCGGCGCGGTCGAGGACGGCGTCGCGCGCATCGACCTGACCGTCAGCCACGACGGCACCGTCGTGCTCGGCAAGGCGCAGGTGCGCGTGCGCACCGCCGAGTGACCGTGGCCGAGATCGAACCGCGGCCCCTCGCGGAGCTGACCACGCTGCGCGCGGGCGCCGTGCCCGACCGCATGGTCGAGGCGCACACGGCCGACGAGCTCGTCGCCACGATGCGTGAGCTGTGGGCGGCCGGTGAACCCTGGCTCGTCGTCGGTGGTGGGTCGAACCTGCTGGTGGGTGATGAGCCGTTCGACGGCACCGTCGTCGCGGTCCGCACGACGGGTATCGAGGAGCTTCCCTCGCCGCATCCGGGCCACGCGCGTCTGAAGGTTCAGGCCGGACACTCGTGGGACGACCTCGTCGAGTACGCCGTCGCGGCCGGCCTCGGCGGGATCGCCGCGATGTCGGGCATCCCGGGCACTGCGGGGGCGGCACCGGTGCAGAACATCGGCGCCTACGGTCAGGAGGTCGTGCAGACCCTCGTCGAGGTCGAGCTGCTCGACGAGTCGACCGGCGAGGTCAGTGTCGTCCCGGCACCCGAATTGGGACTCGGCTTCCGCACCTCGGTGCTCAAGCACCACCACGGCTCGGTCGCGGCGCGTTCGGCCGTCATCCTCTCCATCACGCTCGAGCTCGAGCGTGTCGGGCACGGCGAGTTCGCGATCCGCGGGCCGCAGCTGCGCGGCGCGCTCGGGCTCGATCACGAGGCGACGGTGTCGCTGCGGTGGGTGCGCGAGACGGTGTTGTCGGTGCGGGCCAGCAAGGGGATGGTGCTCGACGACGGCGACCCCGACACGTGGAGCGCCGGGTCGTTCTTCCAGAACGCCGTGGTCACCGCTGCGTTCGCCCGGACCCTGCCCGACGCCTGTCCGCGCTGGCCGGTGGCGCCCGATCCCGTGTCCGACCGCGTGATCCCGCTGAACGAGTACTACGGCGTCTCGCCTGTGGGCGAGGTGGCGGAGCCGGATGTGAAGGTCAGCGCGGCCTGGCTCATCGAGCACGCGGGCATCGGCAAGGGCTTCTCGCTGCCCGGTTCGCGTGCCGGTCTGTCGACCAAGCACGCCCTCGCGCTGACCAATCGCGGGGGTGCGACGGCCGAGGAGCTCGCCGCGCTCGCGCGGTTCGTCCAGCAGCGTGTGCAGGCCGAGTTCGGCCTCATCCTGCAACCCGAGCCCGTCCTCGTCGGCGTCGAGCTGTAAGCCCCCCGCCCCCGCCCCACCCGTCGAGTCGCCAGAGAATGCGGATCATCGGGTGCCGGCATCCGCAGTTCGTGGCGAGTCGACGGAGTGAGGTTCGTCACGGCCCGGACAGGAGACGGCGGATGCGGCGCACGAGCGCGCCGGGATCGTCGAAGTCGCGCGCAGTCACGACGGTGACGCGGTAGCCCAGCGACTCGAGCTCGGCACGTCGTGACTGGTCGCGGCTCCACTGCGAGAGGTCGCGGTGATGATCGCCGTCGTACTCGAGGACGAGCCGGGCATCGCGGTACAGCAGATCGACCCGCGCGACGAAGCGCCAGCCGTCGCGGATGACATTCGTCTCGGGCCGGGGGAGCCCGGCCCGTATGAGGAGCACCCGCAGTTCCGACTCACGCGGCGATTCCGCGCCGTCGTCGAGCAGGGGCAAGGCCGCGGCCCGGCGGACCGCGCCGCGGCTGCGGCCCGCCCTCTCGTGAGCGAGTTCGAGCGCGTCGACCGTCGTGCGCGGCCCGCCGCGAGCGATGAGCGCGTCGCCCGCGGCCACGAGAGCGCCCAGCGAGAGGGAGGCGCCGAGGTCGACCCACGTGCGTTCGACCGTCGTGAGTCGGATGCCGTCGACCTCGACGATGTCGTCCGGCTCCACGGCCAATGCACGACCGACCACCTCGGGGCGTCTGACCCGGTTGGCCGGAAGCGCGACGGCGACGTGCGGTCGCGCCGCCGCGGCGTCTCGGAGGGGGCCGGGCAGCGGCATCCGGTGCGCCGCGGCGGCGGTGGGTCCGCAGAAGAATGCATGCGGCGGAATCCGCTCGCGGATCAGCCTGAGCAGGTCGAGATGGTTCAGCGGCTCGCGCGCCCGCGCACCGTGAAGGGGCCGGGCGAGATCACGAGCCCGCAGGCGGCCGGCCGTGACGCCGAGCTCGCGGGCCGTCTCGGTGAGGAATCCCACGGGAAGCGCGGCGGGAAGCGGAGCGCGTCGCATCGCACCAGCATCCGTCTCCGAGGGCTCGCGCCGACGTTCCGCTGCTAGTCCCGGGGATATCTCGCCCCCTCACCCCCCCTGTGCAGGACCCCTGGCTCCGTCCCCTCCCCGTCGAGTCGCCACAAACGGCGGATGCGGGCGTGCCCTGATCCGCGTTTCTTGGCGAGTCGACGGGGGAACGAGAGGGGGTCAGGAGAAGAGGCGCTGGAGGCGCTGGATGCCTTCGAGCAGCTGCTCGTCGCCGAGCGCGTACGACAGGCGCAGGTAGCCCGACGGACCGAAGGCCTCGCCGGGTACGACGGCGACCTCGGCCTGCTCGAGGATCAGGTCGGCGAGCTCGAGGCTCGTGTTCGCCTCCACCCCGCCCCACGAGCGTCCGAGCAGACCGGTGACGTCGGGGTAGACGTAGAACGCCCCGAGGGGGTTGGGAACCTCGACGCCGGGGATCTTCGCGAGCTCCTCGACGATCAGGCGGCGCCGACGGTCGAAGGCCAGGCGCATCTCCTCGGCCTCGGTCTGCGGCCCGGTGAGTGCGGCGAGGGCCGCGCGCTGCGCGACGTTGTTGACGTTCGAGCTGAGGTGCGACTGCAGGTTGCCGGCGAGCTTCATGGCGTCGGCGGGACCGACCATCCAGCCCACGCGCCATCCGGTCATGGCGTAGGTCTTGGCGACACCGTTGACCAGGATCGTCTGACCCGCGAGCTCGGGCACGGCCTCGACGATCGAGACGGCGCGGGCGCCTTCGTAGACGAGGTTCTGGTAGATCTCGTCGCTGATGACCCAGATGCCGTGCTCGAGCGCCCACTGGCCGATCGCGGCGGTCTCCTCGGGCGTGTACACCGAGCCGGTGGGGTTCGAGGGCGAGACGAAGACGAGCACGGTGGTGCGCTCGGTGCGCGCGGCCTCGAGCTGCTCGACGGTGACCTTGTACTCCTGGTCCGCGCCGGCGAAGACCTCGACCGGGATGCCGTCGGCGAGGGCGATCGCTTCGGGGTACGTCGTCCAGTAGGGGGCGGGCAGCAGCACCTCGTCGCCGGGGTTCACGACGGTCTGGAAGGCCTGATACACCGACTGCTTGCCGCCGTTGGTGACGATGACCTGCGAGGGCTGCACCTCGAGGCCCGAGTCGCGCAGCGTCTTGGCGGCGATGGCCTCGCGCAGCACGGGGAGGCCCGCGGCCGGGGTGTACCGGTAGTTGGCGGGGTCGGCGAGAGCATGCTGAGCGGCCTCGACGATGAACTGCGGCGTCGAGAAATCGGGCTCACCCGCCGCGTACGAAATGACCGGCCGGCCGGCGGCCTGCAGGGCCTTGGCCTTCGCGTCGACCTTGAGGGTCGCCGACTCGGCGATGGCGGAGAGCTTGCGGGACAGCGGTGCGCGTTCGGTCACCCTTCGAGAGTAGCGGCGCGGTCCACCGAATGGTGGACGGGGATCGACCGGATGACCCCTGCCGTACGGACGGCGGAACCGGCACGCTGGAGGCATGACCACGAGAGCGAGCGCACCGACCGTCGTGCGCGGCCTGACCAAGAGATACGGCGACGTGACGGCCGTCGACGACGTGAGCTTCGACGTACCCGCCGGCGGCGTGTTCGCGTTCCTCGGGACGAACGGGGCCGGCAAGTCCACGACGATCAGCGCTCTCACGACCGTGATCGAACCGGATGCCGGGCAGCTCGAGGTCGCCGGTCACGACGTGCGCTCCGACGGTGATGCGGTCCGCCGCGCGATCGGCGTCGTCTTCCAGGACTCGCTCCTGGATTCCGCGCTCACCGTCCGTGAGAACCTGACTGTGCGGGCGCGCCCCTACCTCGGTTCGACGGCGGCGATCCGCGATCGCATCGAGCGCCTCGCCGACATCATCGACCTGGGCGAGTTCATCGACCGGCGCTACGGGCGGCTCTCGGGCGGGCAGCGTCGCCGCGCCGACATCGCCCGCGCGCTGCTCCATGACCCGGAGATCGTCTTCCTCGACGAGCCGACGACGGGACTCGACCCGGCGAGTCGGCAGATGGTGTGGCGCACGATCCACGAGCTGCGCGAGCGCGCCGGCCTCACCGTGTTCCTCACGACCCACTACCTCGAGGAGACCGAAGAGGCCGACCAGGTCTGCATCATCGACCGCGGGCGCATCGTCGCCGACGGCACTCCGGCGCAGCTGCGCGCGCGACACAGCTCCAGCATCCTGTCGCTCGTCACGGCTGACGGAGACGAGCGCATCGCGGTGGCGGATGCCGCCGAGGCCCGCCGCATCCTCGCCGAACGGGGCGACGCGGTGCTCGACTTCGAGTTCCGCCATGGACGCATGGACGACGTCTTCCTGGCGCTGACGGGGCAGGCGGCGACGGGGGAGGCGACGCGATGAAGACCGTGCAGGCGTACGTCGGGCGCAATCTCCGGCTGTTCTACCGAGACCCGCTCGGGGTGTTCTTCTCGCTCACGGGCGCCCTGGTGGTGTTCCTCCTCTACGCCCTCTTCCTCGGCCAGATGCAGGTGGACTCGCTCGCCGCGACGCCGGGGTTCGACGCCGACGCCGCCCGCGACTTCGTCGACTCGTGGATGTTCTCCGGGGTCGTCGCCGTCGCCGCCGTCACGACCCCGCTCGGCGCGCTCTCGACGTTCGTCGAGGATGCCGCGTCCGGACGGTTCCGCGATTTCCTCGTCTCGCCGGTGCGCCGCTCGCAGCTCGTGCTCGGCTATCTCGGGTCGGCGTTCATCATCGGATTGATCACCACGCTGATCGTGCTCGCCGTCGCCCTGGCGTACCTCGGGCTCACCGGGCGGACGCTCCCCGACGCCGGGCAGATCACCCGCATCGTGCTGTGGACCGTGCTCTCGGTCGCCGCGTACACCGCCCTCTGGGCGTTCGTGGTGTCGTTCCTCCGCACGAGCGGCTCGTACTCGGGACTGTCGACGCTCGTGGGAACCCTGACCGGCTTCGTCGCGGGCGCGTACATCCCGGTCGGCTCGTTCCCCGACGCGGTGCGGGATGCCGTCGGCGTCCTCCCGTTCGCGCAGTCGGCGATGCTCGTCCGGCGCGAGTTCGCCGCCGATCCGCTCGATCGCCTCGCGAGCGGGGCGCCGGGCGCGGTCGAGGAGCTCAGTCGCATCTACGGCCTCGATCTGCAGGTGGGCACGGCGACGGTGCCGGTCTGGGTCGCGGCCGTCGTGCTGGCCGTCGTGGCCGTGGCGTTCACGGTGCTCGCGGCGTCCCGCATCCGCTCGCGGATCCGCTGAGCGGCAGGATGGTCTCGTGATCAGTCGCAACTGGGTGGATGTCGCCGTCGGTGTCGTGCTCGCCCTCGGCGTCGGCATCCTGGCGGCCGCGGGGGAGGCGGAACGGCTGCCGTGGGCGGTCGCGGGGCTGGTGCTGCTGCTCGCGGCGTATCTGATCGCGCGGCCCTCCGCCGGCGCGGAGGATCCCCGCCGCTTCGCGGTGTTCCTGGCCGTCGTGACGGTCTCGATCGCGGCGATGACGTTCGGTGAGGTCTCGCTCGCGACGATGCAGGTCATCGTGTATCCGCTGGTGTGGATCTTCGCTCCGTTGCGCCGTGATGGGGTCGTGGGGTCGCTTTCGGTGGGCGCCGGGATGCTCGTCGGGTACGCCGGCGGCTTCGGTTTCGCGCCCGACGCGCTGCTGGAGGCCGCTGCCGTCGCGGTGCTCTCGGTCGCGTTCTCGATCGCGATGGGGTGGTGGATCTCGGCGATCGCCGCCTACGGCACGGAGCGCGCGCGGCTGCTCGACGAGCTCTCCCGGGCGCAGCAGCAGGTCGAGGCGCTCAGCCGCGACAAGGGCGCGGCCGACGAGCGGGAGCACCTGGCTCGCGAGATCCACGACACCCTCGCGCAGACTCTCGCGGGAATCGTCATGCTCGCCGAACAGGCCGGGCGGCGCTCGCGTGCGGGCGACGTCGACGGTACCGCCGCGGCTGTCGAGCGCCTCGAGGTGGCCGCTCGCGACGCGCTCGGCGAGGCCCGGGCGATCGTCGCCCGGACCGCGGCCGTGCCGGGTGACCCCGTGCTCGGCGCCGCGGTGGAGCGGCTCGCGGAACGCTTCCGCGCCGACACCGGACTCGAGATCTCCGTCGTCGACACGGCATCGGGGGTCGATCGCGAGACGCAGGTGGTCGTCCTGCGCTGCCTGCAGGAGGCGCTTTCGAACGTGCGCAAGCACGCGGGAGCCGCGCGGGTCACGGTGACGCTCGCGGGCGGGGACGACGGCACTCTGAGACTCGTCGTCGAGGACGACGGACGCGGGTTCGACGTCTCCTCCCCGCGCACCGGCTACGGTCTCGACGGCATGAGCGATCGGGTCGCGCTCGCCGGGGGGACCGTCGAGGTCACGGCCGTCCCGGGGGCGGGAACGACGCTCTCCGTCCGCCTCCCCGCGCCCGCCGCGGCGGTGCCGAGTGCTGGCGCGGCGGTGCGCGCATGATCCGTCTGCTCATCGCGGACGATCACCCGATCGTCCGGGCGGGGCTGGCCGGCCTGCTCGCGGACGAGCCCGGCTTCGAGGTGATCGCGGAGGCGGCCGACGGCGACGAGGCCGTCCGGCTCGCCGCCGAGGCGCGACCCGACGTCATCCTCATGGACCTCCGGATGCCGGTGCTCGACGGCGTCGCAGCCACCGCTCGTATCGTGGCAGCGCGCGATGCGGCCGCGGGGCCGCGGGTGCTCATCCTCACGACCTACGAGAGCGACGACCAGATCCTCGCCGCCATCGAAGCCGGAGCCAGCGGATATCTGCTCAAGGCGGCTCCGCGCGAGGAGATCGTGGCGGGGATCCGGTCGGTCGCCGCCGGCCAGTCGGCTCTCTCGCCGGCCGTCGCGGTGCGTCTGGTGGAACGGATGCGGCAGCCCGAGCCGGCGGCATCCGCTCTCACTCCGCGCGAGACCGACGTGCTGCGCCTCGTCGCTGCCGGCCACGGCAACAGGCAGATCGCGGTGCAGCTCGGGATCGGCGAGTCGACCGTCAAGACGCACCTGTTGCGGGTTTACGACAAGCTCGGCGTCGACAGCCGAACCCGCGCCGTGACCCTGGCCCTCGAGCGCGGCCTCCTTCCCTGACCCCCCGCCCCTAGCCCGGTCGACTCGCCAGGAAACGTGGGTCCGGCGAGGCCAGGACCCACAGTTCGTGGCGAGTCGACGATCGTTATGGGGTCGTCACGTGCGGGAGCGGGCGCGGTCGTAGCGTGGGAGGGAACGGAGAGAACAGGGCAGGGGAGGGCTGCGGGGATGCGGATAAGGGTGGCTCTGGCCACGGGCTCGGGCACGCTATTGCTTCTCGCGGGGTGCGCGTCGATCCCGCTCGGACCGCCGCCTGTCCGCGAGGTGGCGACCGTGTCCGACACGATGTCGTGCCCGGACCCCATGCTCAACCCGCTTCCCGGCGCCGGTCTCGTCCCTGAGGACTTCGAGGTCGTCGCGGTGCTGGAGTGCGCCGACGGCGTGACGCGTGAGGATGCCGACGGCGTCCTCGCCGGCAACGAGGTGCGGCGCTACGGGGGCGACCTCACGGGATTCCTCGCCGCGATGGCGGCACCGAGCGATCCGGGGCCGGCAGCGGTCTGTCCCGCTATCGGGTACGGCTTCCGCGCGCTCTGGGCGACGGACGCGGCAGGCCGCTTCGTGCCGATATCGTTCCCCCTGACGGCGTGCGGCGGACCCAAGGAGGACGAACCATTCGCCGCCCTGGCTCGGCTCGAGATCGTCGACCGAGCCTTCTCAGCCGCGGGGCGCGTCGAACTGCACGACGCGACGGCGGCAGGCTGCGCGACGCGCGCGGGCGTGGCGCCGCTCGACGTCCTCGGGTGGGCTCCGACGGAGACGCAACCGCCGGCCGACGTCGCCGGCGCCCTGGTGTGCGTCTATCACGCCGAAGCCCCGGCCAGCACGCCGACCGTCGTCGGCGATGGGGACCTGTTCGCGGCGGCCTTCTCGCTCGACGCCGACGACGCCGCGGCGGTTCTCGAAGCCGCGGCTGCTCCGCCTGCAGGCGTGGAGTGCGCCGAGACGGCATCCCGTCTCGTCGTCGTCCACCCGGACGTCACGGCCGCCGCGGTCAGCGCGCCTCGCACTGTGACCGTCGAGCTCGACGGTTGTCAGCGCATCGTCGGCACCGACTTGCAGACTCGCTCCGCCCCTCCGGCTGTGATCCCCCTCCTGTCCCCCTGACCCCGCCCGGACCCCGTCGACTCGCCAGGAAACGTGGGTCCGGCGGGGCCAGGACCCGCAGTTCGTGGCGGTCGAGGGGGGTGAGGGACCTCAGAGGTACTTCGCGTAGGCGGGGAGGGTCAAAAACGCGGGGAAGTCCGAGCCGAGCGCGACCTCGCGGAACAGGGCCGCGGCGTCGTCGAAGCGGTCGCCGTCGCGGCGGTCGACCTCGGCGAGGACCTCGTCGACCAGTGCATCGACCCAGGCGCGGGTGATCGGCGTGCCGTCATCCGTCGTGCGGTCCTGGTGGATCCACTGCCAGATCTGCGAGCGGCTGATCTCGGCTGTGGCGGCATCCTCCATCAGGTCGTCGATCGCGACCGCGCCGATCCCGCGCAGCCAGGCCTCGAGGTAGCGCACGGCGACGGACACGTTCGCGCGCACCCCGGCGGTCGTGATCGGCAGGCCGATGTGGCAGTCGATGAGTTCGGACGCCGCGACCGCGACGTCGTCGCGCTGGCGTTCGAGCTGATTCGGACGGTCGCCGAGCACGGCGTCGAACTCGGCGCGCGCGATCGGGATGAGGTCGGGGTGCGCGACCCACGTGCCGTCGAAACCGTCGCCGGCCTCGCGACGCTTGTCGGCGGCGACCTTCTCGAAGGCGGCGCGCGTGACCTCGGGGTTCCGCCGGTTGGGGATGAAGGCGCTCATTCCGCCGATCGCGTGCGCGCCCCTGCGGTGGCAGGTCTTCACGAGCAGCTCGGTGTACGCGCGCATGAACGGCACCGTCATCGTGACCGCGCTGCGGTCGGGCAGGACGAACCGGGCGCCGCGGCCGCGGTAGTTCTTGATCATCGAGAAGATGTAGTCCCACCGTCCGGCGTTCAGGCCCGCGCAGTGGTCGCGGAGGGCGAAGAGGATCTCGTCCATCTCGAAGGCCGCAGGCAGCGTCTCGATCAGCACGGTCGCGCGGATGGTGCCGTGAGGCAGTCCGAGCCGGCGCTCGGTGAACGAGAAGACGTCGTCCCACAGCTGCGCCTCCTCGCTCGACTCGAGCTTGGCGAGGTAGAAGTACGGCCCACGGCCGCTCTCGACGAGTCGGACGGCGTTGTGGAACGCGAACAGGCCGAAGTCGACGAGCGAGCCGGATGCGTCGAGGGTGCGCCCCGTGCGGTCGGTGAAGGCGAGGTGCTTCTCGGTGAGATGCCAGCCGCGCGGGCGCATGACGATCGTCGGGGTGCGCTCGGCAGTGACGGTGTACCGCCGCCCGTCGGGGCCGGTGTGCTCCAGCTCGCCGCGGATCGCGTCGCGCAGCGACAGCTGCCCGCCGATGACGTTGCGCCAGGTCGGCGAGGTGGCGTCCTCCTGATCGGCGAGCCACACCCGAGCGCCCGAGTTCAGGGCATTGATCGTCATCTTGGGGTCGGTGGGTCCCGTGATCTCCACGCGGCGGTCCTCGAGGCCCGGCCCCGCGCCCGCGACGCGCCACGTGTCGTCCTCGCGGATGTGCGCGGTGTCGCTGCGGAAGGCGGGGTCGGCGCCGTTGCCGATCTCGAAGCGGCGCCGCATCCGGTCGGCGAGGCGGTCGTGCCGTCGCCCCGCGAACCGGTCGTGCAGTGCCGTGACGAAGTCGAGGGCATCGGGCGTGAGGATCTCGTCGAAGCGCGGGTGCATCTCGCCGCGCACCGCGATCGCGGGTTCGTGGGTCTGCACCGCGACGGGGCCCGTCCAGGTGCGTCGCCGGGTCTGGGTGGCTGTCTGTGTCATGGTCATGTTCTCGTCTCCGGTCTTGAGGGCGTCGAGTCGCCAGAGAATGCGGATGCCGGGGTGCCGGACCGGCACTTCTTGGCGACTCGACGGGTGAAGGGGGTCAGAACTGGGATGCCTCGGTCGATCCGGCCAAGGCGAGGGTGGCGCTGTCGGGGTTGAGCGCCGTCGAGAGGGCGTCGAAGTAGCCGGTGCCTGCTTCACGCTGGTGGCGGGTGGCGGTGTAGCCGTGCGTCTCGGCGTCGAACTCCGCCTGCTGCAGCTCGACGTACGCGCTCATCGCGCGGTCGGCGTAGCCACGGGCGAGATCGAACATCGAGTGGTTGAGGGCGTGGAATCCGGCCAGGGTGATGAACTGGAACCGGTAGCCCAGTTCGGCCAGCTCCGCCTGGAACGTCGCGATCTGCGCGTCGCTGAGGTGCCGCTTCCAGTTGAAGCTCGGCGAGCAGTTGTACGCGAGCAGCTTGCCGGGATGCTCGGCGTGAACGGCCGCGGCGAACTCGCGCGCCAGCTCGATGTCGGGCTCGCCGGTCTCGACCCACAGCAGGTCGGCGAAGGGCGCGAACGCGAGGCCCCGAGCGATGACCGGGTCGATCCCGGCGCGGGTGCGGTAGAAGCCCTCGCTCGTGCGCTCGCCGGTGAGGAAAGGGCGATCGCGCTCGTCGACGTCGCTCGTGATGAGGTCGGCGCCCAGCGCGTCGGTCCGCGCGATGACGATCGCGGGCACGCCCGCGACATCTCCGGCCAGCCGCGCGGCGTTGAGCGTGCGGATGTGCTGGGCCGTCGGCACCAGCACTTTGCCGCCGAGGTGGCCGCACTTCTTCTCGCTCGCGAGCTGGTCTTCCCAGTGAGTCCCGGCGGCACCGGCGGCGATGAGGGATGCCGCGAGCTCGTAGGCGTTCAGCGGACCGCCGAACCCGGCCTCGCCGTCGGCGACGATCGGGGCGAGCCAGTCGCGGGTGCGGCCGCCCTCGGCGTGCTCGATCTGGTCCTGCCGCAACAGCGCGTTGGTGATGCGCCGCACGACGGCCGGCACGGAGTTGGCGGGGTAGAGGCTCTGGTCGGGGTAGGTCTGCCCGGCGAGGTTCGCGTCGGCGGCGACCTGCCAGCCGGACAGATAGATCGCCTTCAGGCCGGCGCGCACCTGCTGGACGGCCTGGCCGCCCGTGTAGGCGCCGAGGGCGCGGACGTACTCCTCGGTGTGGAGGAGGTTCCACAGCGACTCGGCACCGCGGCGGGCGAGCGTGGCGTCCTCGCGCACGGAACCTCGCAGCCGGATGACGTCGGCGGCGCGGTACGTGCGCTCGATGCCGTCCCAGCGGGGGTCGGTCTGCCACAGCTCCTCGAGCTCGGCAGCGGTCTGAACCTGGTCGCCGGGCCGCAGCGGACCCGGAGCGGGAATCGTGGTCATCTCGGTCTCCTTCGTCGGAACGGGCGGCTCTGCCCGTCGTGGAGACCACTGTGGGCGAACTAACCCGCGCGGTACGGTCGGATCCGAGGAGAAGATCGGCCGATCTTCTGCTTTCGTGACAGAATCCCGCCATGACGCGCAAGGGTGCCGTCGCCGCCGCAGGGGTGGCGCTCGACGATGAGGACATGGACGCCTTCACGATCGGCCGGCGCATCCGGCAGATCCGCACCGGGCGAGGGATGACCCTCGACGACCTCGCCGCGGCCGTCGGGCGCGCGCCGAGCCAGCTCTCGATGATCGAGAACGGTCGCCGCGAGCCGAAGCTCTCGCTGCTCCGCACGATCGCCCGCGCCCTCGGCACCTCGCTCGACGCGCTTCTCGAGTCCGAGGAGCTCGATCCCCGAGCGGCCCTCGAGATCGAGGTCGCCCGGGCGATGACCGGGCCGACGTTCCGGAGTGCCGGGGTCACGCCGTTCCGCATCCCGCGCGCCGTGCCCGACGAGGTGCTGCGCGCCCTTCTCGCACTGCAGGGTGAGATCGAGCGGTTGCACGACGAACGCGCCGCGACCCCCGAGGAGGCGCGGCGCGCGAACGTCGCCCTGCGGCGCCTCATGCGCACGCAGAACAACTACTTCCCCGAGCTGGAGCAGCAGGCGCGGGAGCTGCTGGCGGCGGTCGGGCACCCGGGCGGGCCGCTGACGCAGCGCACCGCGAGCGACATCGCGGGGCACCTCGGGTTCAGCATCCACTACGTCGCGGATCTGCCGCAGACGACCCGCAGCGTCGCCGACCTCGCCCACGGGAGGCTCTATCTGTCGAGCCGCCTCGCTGCCGCGACCCCCGCCGATCCGCGGACCGCCGTGCTGCAGGCGCTGTCGAGCCGCATCCTCGGTCACACCGAGCCGGCCAGCTACGACGAGTTCCTCCGGCAGCGGGTGGAGACCAACTACCTCACCGGCGCACTGCTGATCCCCGAGGCGGATGCTGTGCCCGCCCTGCGCGAGGCGAAGGAGCGGCGGGCGATCTCGATCGAAGACCTGCGCGACGCGTACTCGGTGTCGTACGAGACCGCCGCGCACCGCTTCACGAACCTCGCGACCGAGCACCTCGGCATCGCGGTGCACTTCCTCAAGGTTCACGAGTCGGGGACGATCACGAAGGCGTACGAGAACGACGACGTCGACTTCCCGACCGACCGCCTCGGCGCCATCGAGGGGCAGCTGTGCTGCCGGGAGTGGACGAGCCGGGCGGTCTTCGACGTCGACGACCGCTTCAACCCGTACTATCAGTACACCGATACCGGCAACGGGACCTACTGGTGCACGGCTCGCGTCGAGCATTCGAGCGAGGGGGCGCACTCGGTCAGCGTCGGCGTGCGTTTCGACGACACGAAGTGGTTCCTCGGCCGCGACACACCTCACCGCGGGGTGTCGCGGCACTCGGTCGACGTGTGCTGCCGACGTGCGCCGGCGGGCCTCGAGGAGCGGTGGCGCGCCGCCGCCTGGCCGAACGTGAAGACGCCGCGCACCCTGCTGGCGACGCTGCCGACGGGCGCCTTCCCGGGCGTCGACACGACCGATCTCTACGCGTTCCTGGAGTCGCACGCCCCGTCCTGACCGGCGCCGCATCCCGTCGACTCGCCAGAAACGGTGGATGCGGCGGGGCCCGGATCCGCGATTCGTGGCGAGTCGACGGGAAGAGGCGGGGGGTCAGTCAGGGGGAGAGGCGGAGAGCCGTCCAGACGGCGGCACGATCGGCGAAGGTCGACAGGTCGCGGCCGAGCAGGCGCTGGGCCAGGGCGATGCGCGTACGGACGGTGTGCCGGTGTACTCCGAGGGCCCGAGCAGTCGCCTCATGCGCGCCGTCGTGATCGAGCCAGGCGACGAGCGTCGCCTCGAGCGCCGTGCCGTGACGGGCGTCATGGGTGCGCAGGGGTGCGAGCTCGGCTCCGGCCCGGGCGCGAGAGGGCGCCGTCGCGAGATCGTCGAGCAGATCGCCCGGGGCATCGACGACATCGGTGACGGCACCCGGACGCCCGCGGTCGCGCGCGAGCCGGGCACGGTCGCGGGCCGCCGTCACGTCGTCGTCGGTCGCGGCGGCGGCGGTTCCGAGCCGCCACGACAGCCGCGCGGCGATGTCGTCGAGCACCTGCCGTTCGCCCGCCCCGACGATCAGGAGCACTCCGTCCTCGTCGCGACCGTAGAACAACCGACCCCCCGCGGCGTGATTGTCGAGCACCTCGCGGGCGCCGGTCGGGGCGTGAGCATCGGCCACGGCGACGACGTATGGCGCGGCGGGGAAGCCGCCCCAGGCATCGGTCGCCACCTTCCGCGCGAGGGTGAGATGCCCGTCGACGAGCAGGTCGACGAGCGCCGCTCGCAGTCCGCTCCACGCTCCCGCGGTCATCCGGCGCTGCTCGAGAGCGAGGCCCGTCATCGCGACGACGGCGGTGACGACAGCCCGGGCATCCTGGTCGAGCTCGATGCCGACGGTGACGAGGACGCCCCGCTGACCCGCCGAGCCGAGGGTCTGCAGCGTCACGGTGTGCCCCGCCAGCCGCATCGCCGCACCTGTCCCGCCGCCCCTGCGCAGGAGGGCCGCCGCCTCGGCGTCGACGGCCCGGCGCAGGTCGTCGTCGACCGACGACCCGGCGGTCGAGTGCTCGTGGGTCAGCGCGCCCGAGGCGTCGTAGAGGCCGACCCACGCCCCGAGCTGGCGAGCGAGCTCGGCGAGCGTCGCGTCGAAGCCGTCGGGGCGCAGAGCGGCGATCGCGAGGGCGCGCTGCGCGTCGAGCGCCCAGCTGCGCCGGGCGTACGCCTGTGCCGCGATGGCCTCGGCCGCCGCTCGGGCGACGGCGATGAACGGCGTGCGGTACGGCACCTCGAACAGCGGCATTCCCGCCGTCGTGCACGCGGTCCGGAGCGCATCGGGGATGCCGTCGCGGACCACCTCCGTGCCGAAGCCGAGCCCTCGGACACCGCGCGCCCGCAGGCGGCCGACATAGGCCTCCGCCTCTGCGTCCGCGTCGTCGTCTCCGGCGAACTGGGTGCCCGTCGTGAGCAGGATCACGTCTTCCGAGAGGAAGGGCGTCGGGTCGGCGAGATCCGAGCTGTGCACCCAGCGCACGGGCGCGTCGAGGTTGGCGTCGTCGGCCGGCGTCGCGAGGCGCAGATCGAGCTCGCGCCGGGCCAGCAGCGCGCGGATCGTCGGCGACGGGGGAGCGGCGGCGGGCATCGGCATCCTGTACATGCTGGCGATAAGAGGTGGCATCACTGTACAACCCGGTGAATGCGGGTTGCGCGATGCGCGTCCTACTGTCGCGGAATGAGCACCACGACCTCGACGCCGACCATCCCCCTCGGCGGCCCGACCCTCCCGCAGGAGCGCCGCGTCGTCACCGCGATCCCCGGACCTCGCTCCGAGGAACTGCTGGCCCGCAAGGCAGCCGCCGTCCCGGCCGGTGTCGGCCACACCGCGCCGATCCATGCCGTCGCCGCGGGCGGCGGAGTCGTCGTCGACGCCGACGGGAACTCGCTCATCGACCTCGGCTCGGGCATCGCCGTGACCTCGGTGGGCAACGCGCATCCCGCCGTCGTCGCCGCTGTGCAGGCGCAGGTCGCGCAGTTCACCCACACCTGCTTCATGATCTCGCCGTACGAGTCGTACGTCGCCGTCGCCGAAGCCCTCAACCGGCTCACCCCGGGCGACCACGAGAAGAAGACCGCGCTGTTCAACTCGGGTGCCGAAGCGGTCGAGAACGCCGTGAAGATCGCTCGCAAGGCGACCGGCCGCCAGGCGGTCGTCGCCTTCGACCACGGCTACCACGGCCGGACGAACCTCACGATGGCGCTCACCGCGAAGTCGATGCCCTACAAGAGCGGATTCGGGCCGTTCGCCCCCGAGGTCTACCGTGCGCCGCTGTCGTACCCGTTCCGCGACGGGCTGTCGGGCCCGGATGCCGCAGCCCGCGCGATCTCGCAGATCGAGAAGCAGATCGGAGCCGACAACCTCGCCGCCGTCATCATCGAGCCCATCCAGGGCGAGGGCGGGTTCATCGTCCCCGCCGACGGGTTCCTGCCGGCGGTCGCCGACTGGTGCCGCGAGAACGGCGTCGTGTTCATCGCCGACGAAGTCCAGACCGGCTTCGCTCGCACCGGTGCCATGTTCGCCAGCGAGCACTTCGGCATCGTCCCCGACCTGATCACGACCGCGAAGGGCATCGCGGCGGGCCTGCCGCTCGCCGCGGTCACCGGGCGCGCCGACCTCATGGACGCCTCGCACCCCGGTGGCCTCGGCGGCACGTACGGTGGCAACCCGGTCGCGTGCGCGGCGGCGCTCGCCGCGATCGACGCCTTCGAGAACGACGGCCTGATCGAGCGAGCTCAGCAGATCGGGGCGCGCCTGACGGCGCGGCTGAACGCGATGCGCGAGAGCGACCCCCGCATCGGGGATGTGCGCGGGCTCGGCGCGATGATCGCCGCGGAGTTCGTCGACCCCGCCACCGGCGCCCCCGACGCCGCGCTGACGTCGGCGATCGCGAAGGCGTGCATCGCGGAGGGCGTCATCGTCCTCACGTGCGGCACCTACGGCAACGTCATCCGGTTCCTTCCGCCGCTGTCGATCGGCGACGAGCTGCTCGACGACGGCCTCGACGTCATCGCTGCGGCGCTCGGGCGGGTCTGAGCGTGGCGGCCCCGAGCTCCAGCGGCTGGAAGAACCCGGTCTCGCCCGAGACGTCCGCGGGGCTCGGGGCGGTGACGAAAGCGCGCTCGAACAAGCTGCGGTCGCGCCACGTCACGATGATCACGCTCGGCGGCATCATCGGCGCGAGCCTGTTCGTGGGGTCGGGCAACGTCATCCGTACGGTCGGGCCGGCCGCGGTCCTGTCCTACCTGCTGGGCGGTCTGCTGGTCTTCCTCGCGATGCGCATGCTCGGCGAGATGGCGGCGTCGCGTCCGGCGATCGGCTCGTTCATGGAGTACGCCCGCGTCGGACTCGGCGACTGGGCGGCCTATCTCGTCGGCTGGCTCTACTGGTACTTCTGGGTCGGCGTGCTCGCCTACGAGGCGGTGCTCGGCGGCGAGACGATGCACACCTGGTTCCCCGGCGTCCCCTCGTGGGGCTGGTCGCTGATCCTCCTGGCGGTCTTCGTCGGGACGAACGTCATCTCGGTCCGCACGTTCGGCGAGGTCGAGTTCTGGCTCGCCAGCATCAAGGTGCTCGCGATCGTGGTGTTCCTGGGTGCCGGCATCCTCTTCGCCCTCGGGCTGTGGCCGCAGGCGACCTTCGCCGTCCCCAATCTGTGGGAGCACGGCGGGTTCGCCCCCAACGGCATCGGCGTCGCCTTCACCGGGGTGGCCCTCGTGATCTTCTCCTACTTCGGCACCGAGATCGCCGTCATGGCGTCGGCCGAATCCGTCGATCCCGCCAAGGGCATCCGACAGGCGACGAGCACCATCATCTGGCGCATCCTGCTGTTCTTCGTCGGTTCGGTGCTCGTGATCGTCACCGTCGTGCCCTGGGACGAGCTGCCGGCGCCGACGGATGTCGCGAACGCGCCGTTCACCGTCGCGCTGTCGCGCTTCGGCATCCCTGGTGCCGACGTCATCATGCAGCTCGTGATCTTCACGGCGGTCATCTCGGTGCTCAACTCGGGGCTGTACTCGGCCTCACGGATGTTCTCGGCGCTCGCCGACAAGGGCTTCGCCCCGAAGATCGTCGCGCGGCGCTCGCGCAACGGTGTTCCGGTGATGGCGCTGCTGGCCTCGACGATCGGCGGGCTCATCGCGACGCTCGTGAACTTCCTCACGCCGGGGTCGGGCATCTTCGACTTCATCATGAACTCGGCCGGCCTCGTCGCGCTCTTCGTGTACGTCTTCATCGCCCTCACCCAGCTGCGTCTGCGTCAGCGGATGACGCCCGAGGAGGTGGCCGCGCTCAAGCTGAAGATGTGGCTGCACCCGTGGCTCAACATCTTCCTCATCGTCGCGATCGCCGCCGTCGTGGTGGTCATGCTCACGACCGAGTCGGGGCGTTCGCAGGTGTGGACGAGTCTCATCGCCACCGGTGTACTACTGGTGTTCTGGCCGCTCGTGCGCCGCAACCTGCGCGCCCGTCGGCTCGACCGGGAGAGTGTCGCCCCGGTCACGGGTTCTGCCAACGAAGGAGTCGGAAATGACTGAGATCACCCGCGACGTCGCGATCGTCGGAGCCGGCGCGGCCGGACTGACCGCCGCGAACGACCTGAGGAAGGCCGGGCTGTCGGTCGTCGTGCTCGAGGCGCGCGACCGCGTCGGCGGACGTCTGTGGACCGATGAGATCGACGGCGCCATGCTCGAGCTCGGCGGCCAGTGGGTCTCGCCCGACCAGCACGCGCTGATCGACACGCTCGCCGACCTCGGACTCGAGACGTACACGCGGTACCGCGACGGCGACAGCGTATACGTCGGTCCGGACGGGCAGGCGCGACGCTTCCGCGGCGAGATGTTCCCGGTGGCGCCGGAGACCGAACGGGTCATCGACGAGATCACCGCGCGGCTGGACGCGATGGTCGCCGAGATCGACCCCGACCGGCCGTGGGCGCACGAGAAGGCGGCCGAGTGGGACCGCATCTCGTGGGACGCCTGGCTGCGACAGCAGACCGACGACGACGAGGCGGTGCGCAACCTCGCGTTCGCCACGGGATCGGCGATGCTCACCAAGCCGACGCACACCTTCTCGCTGCTGCAGTCGCTGCTCATGGCGGCGTCGGCGGGGTCGTACTCGCACCTGGTCGACGCGGACTTCATCCTCGACAAGCGCGTCGTCGGAGGTCTGCAGCAGGTGCCGCTGCGCCTCGCGGAGCGACTGGGCGAGGACGTCCTGCTCGCTCAGCCGGTGCGCTCGATCGAGTACTCCGACGCGGGCGCGGTCGTCCGCACCGACGACGTCACGGTGCGGGCGCGTCACGTCGTGCTCGCCCTGGCACCGGTGCTCTACAACCGCATCTCGTTCTCGCCGCCGCTGCCGCGTCTGAAGCATCAGATGCACCAGCACTTCTCGATGGGCTTCGTCATCAAGGTGCACGCCGTCTACGACCGGCCGTTCTGGCGCGAGCAGGGGCTGTCGGGCACCGCTTTCAGCCCGTACGAGCTGTCGCACGAGGCGTACGACAACACCAACCACGGCGACGAGCGGGGCACGCTCGTCGGGTTCGTCTCCGACCAGAACGCCGACGACCTTTTCCGCCTGTCGGCGGATGAGCGGCGCGAGCGCATCCTCGAGTCGCTGTCGCACTACTACGGACCCGAGGCGAAGAACCCGATCGTCTACTACGAGAGCGACTGGGGCAGCGAGGAGTGGACGCGAGGCGCGTACGCCGCGAGCTTCGACCTGGGCGGCCTGACCCGTTACGGCGCTGAGCAGCTCGAGCTCGTCGCGCCCCTGCACGTCGCGTGCAGCGACCTCGCCGGACTCGGCTACCAGCACGTCGACGGGGCGATCCGCATGGGCCACCGCGTCGCCGACGAGATCCTCGAAGCGGACCGCGCATGAGTCGGTCGGCGTCCGCCGGCCGCATCGTCGTCGGATACACCGCGACCAAGGCGGGGCGGGATGCCGTGGCCTTCGCGAGTCGCCTCGGGGCGGCATCCGGGGCCGCGCTCCACCTCGTGCTCGTGCTCCCCGCCCAGAAGCCGGGCATCGTGCCGCCGGATGCCGGCTATGAGCGGCTGCTGCGCGAGCAGGCCGCCGGCTGGCTGCGGGAGGGCGCCGCGGAGGTTCCCGAGGGTGTGTCGCACCGCGCCCACGTCCGCTACGGCGAGTCGGTCGCGGCGGGGCTCATCGACACCGCCGACGAGCTGGGGGCCTCGCTCATCGTCGTCGGGGCGGCCGACGGCGGCAACCGGGGCCGGCACCGGCTCGGCACGACGACGACCGAGCTCGTGCACTCGTCCGACGTGCCGGTCGCCCTGGTTCCGCGCGGCGCGCGGCGGGTTCCGGTCGAGACCGGCATCACGCGGCTGACCGCCGCCGTGGGCGAGCGCGAGGGCACGGAACTCCTCGTCGAGGCGACCATCCGGCTCGCCGCGGCGACCGCGGCGCCGGTGCGGCTGCTCTCGCTCGTCGCCCTCGACCTGCCTGCGGGCCTCGACACCGGCGCCATCCGCACGGTCGGTCAGAACCACGCGCAGGAGGTGCTCGACGAGGTCCGTTCGGCGCTTCCGTCCGACGCCGAGGTGACCGCCGTGGTCGCGGCCGGCGACGGCATCGAGGACGCCGTGTCGCACCTCGAGTGGGAAGCCGGTGAGGTCGTCATCGTCGGCTCCAGCCGTCTCGCTCAGCCGCGACGGCTCTTCCTCGGCTCCACGGCGGCGCGGATGCTGCGCGTCGTGACCGCCCCCATGATCGTGGTGCCCCGCACCCGCAGCGACCGCGAAGGAGCGAGCGCATGACCCGAGCAGAACAGGCGGGGGTGCCCGCGGGCGACCCCGTCACCGGCGGCATCTCCCGGAAGGGGCTGAGCGCCGGGACCGTCGGCCTCATCGGAGCGGTCGTCATCGGCATCTCCTGCATCGCCCCGGCCTACACCTTCACCGCGGCGGTCGGGCCGACGGCATCCGTCGTGGGCACCCAGGTGCCGGCGATCGTGCTCGTCGGCTTCATCCCGATGCTGCTCGTCGCGTTCGGGTATCGCGAGCTCAACAACCGCATGCCCGACTCCGGCACCAGCTTCACATGGGCGACGCGCGCCTTCGGCCCGTGGATCGGGTGGATGGCCGGTTGGGGGCTGGTCGCTGCGACCATCCTCGTGCTCTCGAACCTCGCGGGTGTCGCCGTCGACTTCCTCTTCCTGTTGATCGCCCAGCTCACCGGGCAGGAGTCGATCGCCAGCCTCGCCTCGGTGGTCTGGATCAACGTCCTCGTCTGCGTCCTGTTCGTCGCCGCGGCGACCTTCATCTCTTACCGCGACATGCAGACGACTCAGAAGCTGCAGTACGGGCTCGTCGCCTTCCAAGTGGTCGTCCTCGTACTGTTCGCCATCGCGGCGATCGTCGAGGCGGTCTCGGGCAACGCCTTCGACGCCACGGCGTTCGACTGGTCGTGGTTCAACCCGTTCGCCGTGCCGACGTTCAGCGCCTTCGCCGCCGGGCTGTCGCTGTCGATCTTCATCTTCTGGGGCTGGGACGTCACCCTGACGATGAACGAGGAGACCAAGGACCCCGAGCGCACACCGGGCCGCGCCGCGACCATCACGGTCGTCATGATCGTCGCGCTCTACCTGCTGCTCGCGATCGCGATGATCATGTTCGCCGGCGTCGGCACGGGCGAGCTCGGACTCGGCAACGAAGACATCCAGGAGAACGTCTTCTTCCATCTCTCGGGACCGATCCTCGGCCCGCTCGCGTTCCTCGTCTCGCTCGCCGTGCTCACCAGCTCGGCGTCGTCACTGCAGTCGACCTTCGTCGGGCCGGCGCGCACACTGCTCGCCATGGGCCACTACGGTGCCCTCCCCGAGAGTTTCGCGAAGGTGAGCCCGCGGTTCTTCACGCCCGGCTACGCCACCATCGTCTCGGCGATCGTCGCGTCGGGCTTCTACGTCGTCATGCGCATCGTCAGCGAGAACGTGCTGTGGGACACCATCCTCGCGCTCGGCATGATGATCTGCTTCTACTACGGCCTGACGGCGTTCGCCTGCGTCTGGTACTTCCGGCGCCAGTGGTTCGACTCGGTGCGGAACGTCTTCTTCACGTTCCTCTTCCCGCTCGTGGGCGGCGTCATCCTGGCGGTGCTGTTCGTGACGACGCTCATCGACACGATGGATCCCGCGTACGGCAGCGGGTCGCAGATCGGCGGCATCGGCCTGGTGTTCATCCTCGGCGTGGGAGTCATCCTCGTCGGCGTCGTCGTGATGGTGTGGCAGGCCGTGAAGCGCCCCGCGTTCTTCCGGGGCGAGACTTTGACCAAGGATGCGCCGGCGAGCCGGCGCGCGAGAGGAGTGGCGCGATGACGCACGAGAACGAGACACGACTGCTGGCGGGAATCGAACGCGGCCTCTTCATCGGTGGCGAGTGGGTGGATGCCGAGGGCGGCGCGACCTTCCCGGTCACCGACCCCTCGACCGGTCGCACGCTCATCGAGATCGCCGACGCCTCGCCGGCAGACGGCATCCGCGCCCTCGATGCCGCTGTCGCCGCGCAGGAGGAGTGGGCCGCCACCGCGCCCCGCGTGCGCAGCGACATCCTGCGCCGCGCGTTCGACCTCGTGCAGGAGCGCAAGGAGGACCTGGCGCTGCTGATGACGCTCGAGATGGGCAAGCCGCTCGCCGAGGCGCGCGGCGAGGTCGTCTACGGCGGTGAGTTCCTGCGGTGGTTCAGCGAAGAGGCCGTGCGCATCTCGGGCCGATACGGCCTCAACCCCGAGGGCACCGGCCGCATGGTCGTCTCGCAGCGTCCCGTCGGCCCCTCGTTCTTCATCACGCCGTGGAACTTCCCGCTCGCGATGGCGACGCGCAAGATCGCCCCGGCGCTGGCGGCCGGGTGCACCGTCGTGGTCAAGCCCGCGGCGCTCACGCCACTCACCACGACGCTGTTCGTCCAGATCCTGCAGGAGGCGGGCCTCCCGGCGGGCGTCGTGAACGTCGTCAACGCGACGCGCTCGAGCGAGGTCGCCGCGCCCATCATCGCCGACCCCCGGCTGCGGAAGCTCTCGTTCACCGGCTCGACCCCGGTCGGGCGCAAGCTCATCGAGCAGGCGGCGGAGGGCGTGCTGCGGGTCTCGATGGAGCTCGGCGGCAACGCGCCGTTCGTCGTGTTCGACGACGCCGACCTCGACAAGGCGGTGGAGGGCGCGATGCTCGCGAAGTTCCGAAACATCGGGCAGGCCTGCACCGCGGCCAACCGCTTCATCGTGCACGAGTCGATCGCCGACGAGTTCGCCGACCGGCTCACCGAGCGCGTCTCGGCGATGAAGATCGGTCGCGGAACCGAGGACGGTGTGCAGATCGGGCCGCTCATCGACGAGAAGGCGGTCGCGAAGACCGGCGCGCTCGTCGAGGACGCCGTCGCACGGGGTGCCACGGTGCGCACGGGCGGTTCCGCGATCGACGGGGAGGGGACGTTCTTCGAGCCCACGGTCGTGACCGAGGTCGCCGCGGGCAGCGACATCCTGCGCGAGGAGATCTTCGGACCTGTCCTGGCGATCGCGACCTTCGCGGATGAGGACGAGGCCGTGCGCCTGGCCAACGACACCGAGTACGGACTGGTCTCGTACGTGTTCACGCAGGATCTCGCGCGCGGCCACCGGATGATCGATCGCCTCGAGACCGGCATGATGGGCCTGAACGTCGGGGTCGTCTCGAACGCGGCGGCCCCGTTCGGCGGTGTGAAGCAGTCGGGAATCGGGCGCGAGGGCGGACTCGAGGGCATCCACGAGTACCTCTCGACGAAGTACACCCTGATCCCCGCCGACTGACGAGACGAAGGAGAACCGATGAGCACGTATGCCGTGACCAACCCCGCCACCGGCGAGACGCTGGCGACGTACGACCCCGCGACCGATGAGGACGTCGAGCGGGCCCTGGCCGCCGCGGACGAGGCGTACCGCACCTGGTCGCGCGTCGTCGCGCCGGCCGAGCGGGCCGACCGGCTTCGCCGCGTGGCCGAGCTGCACCGTGAGCGCCGAGACGAGCTGGCCGCGATCATCGTGCGCGAGATGGGCAAGCCGCTCGCCGCGGCGGAGGGCGAGGTCGATTTCGCCGCCGACATCACCGCGTACTACGCCGACCACATCGACGAGATCACCGGCGACACCCCGATCCCGATCGAGGGGGAGGGTGCCGCGGTCATCCGTCGTAGCCCGCTCGGCGTGCTGCTCGGGATCATGCCGTGGAACTTCCCGTACTACCAGGTGGCCCGCTTCGCGGCGCCGAACATCGCGGTCGGGAACACCATCCTGCTCAAGCACGCGCCCCAGTGCCCCGAGTCCGCCGCCGCGATCGACGCGATCTATCGCGACGCGGGGTTCCCGGCGGGGGTCTACACGAACCTGTACCTGAGCAACGAGCAGGCCGCCGATGTGATCGCCGACCGCCGCGTGCAGGGCGTCTCGGTGACCGGGTCGGAGCGCGCGGGATCGGCGGTCGCCGAGATCGCCGGTCGCAACCTGAAGAAGGTCGCGCTCGAGCTCGGTGGGTCAGACCCCTTCATCCTGCTCTCGACCGACGATCTGGATGCGGCGGTGTCGGCGGCCGTCGAGGCGCGTCTGGACAACGTGGGACAGTCGTGCAACGGTGCGAAGCGGTTCATCGTGGTCGACGGGCTCTACGACGCCTTCGTCGAGCGGTTCGCGGCGGCGCTGGCCGACGCGAAGGTCGGCGACCCGTTCGCCGACGACACGGTGCTCGGGCCGCTGTCGTCGCTCACGGCGGCGGAGCGGCTGGCGGAGCAGGTCGACCGAGCCGTGGCGCAGGGGGCGACCCTCGTGACCGGGGGACGCCGCGACGGCGCCTTCTACCCGGGCACGGTGCTCACCGGCGTGACGCCGGAGATGGATGCCTACCGCGAGGAGTTCTTCGGTCCCGTCGGCGTCGTCTACCGGGTGGCGGATGAGGCCGAGGCGATCGAGCTCGCCAACGACACCCCGTTCGGGCTCGGTTCCTACGTGTTCACGACGGATGCCGAGCAGGCTGAGCGTGTGGCCGATGCGATCGACGCGGGCATGGTCTACATCAACCTCGTGCTCGCGGACGAGGCCGGGCTGCCGTTCGGCGGGGTCAAGCGCAGCGGCACGTCTCGCGAGCTCGGGCTCCTCGCCGCCGACGAGTTCGTGAACAAGAAGCTGATCCGCACGGGCGCCTGACCCGTCGCGGAGCCCGCGATAACCACGAAGGGCGCGCCGAGTGGATCGGCGCGCCCTTCGTGTCGATCGGGCTCAGGCGTCGAGGAGCGCGCGCACCTCGGCGGCTTCGGCGGGGCGGCCGAGCGCTTCGTAGACGTCGCCGAGCTCACCGGCGGCCACCTGGAGCAGCGGCGGGATCTCGGCGGCACGCTCCATGACCGACCGGTAGAGCGGGACCGCATCGGCGCCGCGCTCGTTCTGGGCGAGGACGCGCGCGGCGAAGAGCTCGGACGCGCCGGCAGAACCGGTGTCGCCGACCTCCGCGAACGCGTCGGCGGCCTGGAGCGCCGTGGCAACCGCCTCGTCCGCCTGCCCGAGCATGGCCAGCGCTCGGGCTCGCGAGTCGGTGATGTCGGCGACGAGCCACGGGGCGCCGAGACCGGAAGCGATCTCGCGGGCCTCATCGAAAGCCGTCAGCGCCTCGTGCTCGCCTCGCGCGGCGCGGACCTGACCCTCCGAGTGCCGCGCTTCGGCGAGCAGCCCGGCCTGTTCGGGCTCGGTGCGTGCGATCTCGACCGCCGTCTCGAGCGAGGCGAGGGCGTCGTCGAACTCTCCGAACCGGTGCAGCAGACGCCCGTGCGACAGGAGAGCGTTGGCGCGACCCACCGGCGCCTCTCCTTCGTCGAACAGTTCGGCGGCGAACTCCCATGCGCCGACCGCACGGCCGGGTTCGCCGGCGTCTTCGAAGGCGCGGGCCAGCAGCATGAGCGTCTGGGCGCGCGACGCCGCGGGCTCCTCGCGGTCGGTCTCGTCGGAGTAGACGTTCACGAGCAGCTCGGCGGCCTCGTCGGCGGAGCCGGATGCGAGCAGCGCCCGTGCGAGGCGGTACTGCACCGCGGTCACGGAGTCGCCGTTCTCGGTCGCGGCGCGCTCGGCGAACCGGTAACGGGCGACCGCCTCGCCGGGCGCACCGGCGTCCTCGTTGAGCGCGGCCGCGAGCACGTACGCTCCGGCGAGGACGCTGCGCGCGTCGAGCTCGACGAGGATGCGGCAGAGCTCGTCGGCGTCGGCCACACCGTCGAGGAACCTCTCCTGGCCGCCGCGCATGCGAGCCCGCAGGCCGAGCAGCCGGGCCCGGGCGCCGGCGCCGAGCGCGGGGTCCTCGAGCGCGGCGGTGATCGTCGCGTCGCACTCGTCGAATGCACCGATGGCGCCCTGGAACGATGCACGTGCGAGCGCGACGATGCGACGCAGGTCGTCGTCGCCCAGCGCGGCCTCGCGGTCGCGGGCGTCGTCGAAGAGGCCGCGGGCTGTCTCGGGGTCGGTCTCGGCGACGGCCATGCCCACCACGACCTCGACGATCGCGTGCAGACGGGGCGGCAGGCTCTCGCCGTCGGCGAGGACCTCGCGAAGCGTCTCGAGGTCGCCGGGGGCGCCGCGTCCGAACAGGGCGAGGCCGGCGCGCTCTTCGACCTGGGCCTCCGCGTCGCGACCGACGGCGCGGAGGGCGTCGAGACGGTCGTGCAGAGCGGCCTGGGCGCCTTCGAGGTCGTCGCGCGCGACAAGGGCGGCGATGCGCGCCGAGTGGAGCTTGGCGCGCTGGTCGAGGGTCGCGCCGGGGAGCGCCGCATCCGCCGCAGCCAGTGCTTCCGAGGCGCCGTAATCGCCGAGGTCGATGGCTCGCTGAACGAGCTCTTCGGCCGAGCGCGCGGCCACGGGGGCGACGCGGGGGAGCAGGGGCTCGGCGCTGAGGGGGAGCGAGTAGCGCTCCTGCCCGACGGCCCAGGCCCGGTCGAGACGGCGGCGGTGACCGTCGGTGCCGTCGCGGCGATCGAACTCGCCGGCGATCCGCTCGGCCTCCGAACGCATCACCGCCGCGAGCTCGGCGGCGCGCCACGGGCCGTCGTTCTCGCCGAAGAAGGCGCGGAGCCGCTCGGAGTCGGCGCCGCGAACGATGGTGTCGGCGTGTCCCGCCGCGCTGACGGCTTCGAGAGCGATCGCGAAGGCGGTGAGGGCGGAGAGGTGGCCGTCGACGCCGAGCGCGTCGTGCGCGAGCCAGTCGAGGTGGCGTTCGACGAGCGAGAGTGCCCGTGCTTCGTTGCCGGTGATGGCGCAGAAGACGATGTTGTCGGCCACGATGGCGAGGTTGTCGGCGTTGTCCTTCGCGAGGCGATAGCTGCGCAGGTGAGCGAGGCGGGCCTTGTCGTACTCGCCCGCGTGCAGGTACGGAACGAGCGACCGGGCGAGCGCGTGCTCCGGCTCTTCGCCGCATGAGAAGTCGCCCTCGACGAGCTCTTCGACGAGGCGGATCGCCTCGTCTTCGCGGTCGGTGTCGATGAGGTACCCGGCGACGACGCTGCGGACGCACGCCTCGCAGTGGCTGTGGCTGTCGCGGGGTGTCGTCTCGAGCTTGGTGCGCAGCTGCTCGGCCTCGTCGAGGCGGCCGGCCATCCACGCGTTCTCGAAGCGCGCCATGAGGACGCCGCTCTGACCGAGCCCGGCAGCGCGGTAGTGGTTCTCCATGTCGTCGAGCACGGCGGCGATCTGTTCCCGGTCGAACGCCGGAGACGCGGCCAGGCTGTCGGCCATCCACTTGAACTGCCACATGAGGTCGGCGGTCTCGTCGCCGAGGTCGGCGGGGAAGCGTTCGGGGTCATCGTCGTGCTTTCCGAGGCACCATGCGAAGGAGGTCAGCATCGCCTCGGTGTCGCCGCTCATGCAGGCGGACGAGGTCAGTCGCATCCGCGCCCGGTACTCCAGGGGCTCGTCGCCCGCATCGACGGCGAGGGCGATGGCCTCGTTGATGAGGGCTCGTTCTTCGACGCCGACCGGGGTGCGGTCGATCTGCTCGAACAGTTCGAGGATACGGTCGCTGCTCATTCTGTCCTTTCGTGGGGGCCGAGGCGCGGGATGCGGTCAGGACGCCGGGCGCGCGGAGAGTTCGACGAGCGCATGGAGCGCGCCCATCATGAGCGCGCGGTCGTCGCCGCTGAGGGGGCGCTGGGCGGCGAGGAGCGCCTGAACGTAGAGGAGGTGGACCGTGCGCGCGAAGGCGAGGTCGTCGGGGATGTCCAGGAGCGAACGCACGACCGAGTTCTGCCAGTTCAGGCAGAGACGGACACTCCCGGACGGCACCTCGGAGGAGGCCGGGCGCAGCCTCTCGGCTGTCGCGTCGATGCGGTCCATGACGCTTCCCCACAGCGGGCTGCCGACCGATCGGGCTCGGCCGCGGTCGATCGCCCGCAGCGCTTCGGCACCCGCGAGGTAGACCGCGGGGATCTCGGCGGCGTCGAGCGAGCGCACCGCGACCCTGCATCCGACAGCCGAGAGGGCGGAGGTCGCGCGCTCCTCGAGTGCGAGGACGCGGGCGCGGTCGTCGAGTGGAGGCGGATCGAGCCGGTCGAGCTCGTCGGCGAGGTCGACGTGCTCGACGGTGACGCCGTCGAAGACGAGCGGGAGCAGGCGCACCAGTTCGGCGTCGAACAGATATCCGCCGTTGACGAGCGGCTGCCGGGGGTCGGCGATGCCGGCGATCTGGCGGTACTCGTCGACCGTCTCGACGTATCGAAGGTGCGGGAAGCGGCCGATCAGGTCGCCGACCCGCATTCGCCCGTGCGTGGTCTCGACGCTCAGCCAACGCACGATGAAGGCGGCGAGCTCGTCGTCATGACGCACGAGAGACTTGAGCGCGACTTCGTGAACCGCGACGAACTGCGCGAGACGCTGCGGTTCGGTCAGCCCGAGGTCGAGCACCCAGCGCCGGATCGCGGCTCCGAGTTCCTGACGTGTGTGCTCGAGGGCATCGTCCTCGACCAGCGCCTCGCGGCTCGCGGTCGGGCTGAGCGCCGTGGAATCGATCACGGCCCGGACGAAGAAGGCCCAGTCGGGCAGGATGTCGTCGGCGTTCTCGCTCAGCAGCATCCGTCCGAGGTAGACGCGGGTGGCCTGTCGGGCGCCGGGCGGGGGAGCGTAGGGGAGGACGTATGCGGTCCCGACGGTGTCGGTTCCCGGGACGTGCAACGGGATCGCGTCGAACGGGTCCTGGCCGAGCAGGTCGCGCCCGTAGGCCCAGCGGGCCGCCTCGTCGATGCCGGTCGTGGCGGCACGGAAGGGAGGCGTGCGGGTGGTCAGTTGCTCGCCGCCGCCGGGAAGGTCGACGCGCACCGGGATGGGGAGGAACTCCCCGAAAGTCTCGGCCAGCTCGACCGTCGCGGGGGTGCTGAGGAGATCGCGCTGTCCTGGGCGCGGCCGCAGGTGCACGCTCGTGCCGACCGGGAGATCATCGGGAATCGTCCGCACCGTGAATGTGCCGTCGGCGTTGCCCTGCCATTCGACGGCGGCGCCGCCGCGCGCGCTCCGCGATCGGATGACGATCGTCTCGGCCACCATGAAGCACGACAGCAGCCCGATGCCGAACTGCCCCAGGAAGTCGCTCCTGGGGAGGTCGAAGATGTCGCGCTTCGAGCTGCGCCCGACGGTCGCGAGCAGGTCGGTCACCTCTGAGGCGGTGAGTCCGATGCCGTCGTCGCGGACGATGAACTCGTCGCTTCGGTCGCTGAGGGGAGTGATGCGGATGCCGCTCGACTCGCGCGGCATCCCTGCCGGGGATGTGCTCGCGTCGAACTCGGCGCGAGCGGTGATCGCGTCGCAGGCGTTCTGCATCAGCTCGCGAAGGAACACGCGAGGACCCGAATAGATGTGTCGACTCAGGAGGTCGACGATGCCGCGAAGGTCGACCTGGAACTGCTGTGATCGTCCGGTATTCATCCGCCTGATTTCGTTTCGGGTGAGCGTCACCGATGGCGTCCTCGGCGCGACAGCCGAGCGTAACAGTTCCCGGTAAGGGGCCATTTCTGACTCGCGTCCAGAATCGCGCGTCATATCCGGCGTCGGCTGACGGGCCACCCCGACGGGAGGAGGGGTACGGGCGCGGAGTCGCGACCCCCGGGGTTCAGAACGGCGGTGGCCCGCCGGGTGGCTTGCCTGCTCCGGCGCGGGAACGCGGCGGGTCGGCTGTGTCGATAGTGAAGCAGACGGAGGGTATGGGTACGTCTTCGCGGTAGACCCGCCCGAGGGGTGAGGTCCATTCGAGGATCCCGCCGCCGACCTGTCTCACCTCCCACTTGGTGAATTGCTTCATCGAATGGTGTCGTTGGCAGAGGTGGGCGAGGTTGAAGATGTGGGTGTGCCCGCCGAGGGCGTGATCGATGGTGTGGTCGAGCTCGCAGCGGATGGCGGCTCGTCGGCATCCGGGGAACCGGCAGTGCTGATCCCGCGCCATGAGGAGTTTCTTCATCGATGCGGTGGGCCGGTACGTGTCGATCTCGACCGGGGTGCGGGTGACGGGGTCGATGAAGAGTCGGTCCCACTCCGATACCTGCCCGGCGAGCTGTCGTGCCGTGTCGGCGTCGATCAGCGCACCGCCGACGGCTTCGGCGGGGTTGTCATCGCGCCCCATCAGCGTCTCTGCGGTGACGGCGACTTGCACCCGGGCTCGGATCGCGCCGAGCGCACCGGCGCGGTCGGTGCCGTAGGTCGGGTCGACCACGGGTGCTCCTCCGAGGACGAGGTCGCCGAGGATGTCGGTCCGCAGCTGGTCCATCGTCCGGACGTCCGGTGCGGCATCCGTTCCCGCCGGGCTGGCAACCGCGTCAGCGTGCACTCCGACAGCCCCGGCGGCATCCGCACCGTCAGCGCCCTCAACCCGGGCGTCCTTGACGGACTGTCCCATCTGCGTGAGCCGGTCGAGCATCCCTGCGGCGATGACCGTCGGGATGTTGGCGACGAGGTTCGACATCCCATCGGACCCGTGGAACACGCGCACGCATCGTTCCGCCGCCGCCGTCTTGTGCCGCTCCGTGAACGTCTGCGGGTGAAGCTGGGCCGCCAACGCGTTTAGCGCAGCCCGCACCCGGGACGGCACATCCCGCTCGCACACCGCGATCGCCGCTTCCGCGAACGAATCGCGCACCTCGTCCGGCACCCCCGCACCGACCCGCACGACCACATCCACGTGTCCGCGTTCAATCCGCCGCTGCACCCACGCGTCGAACACAGCCGGGTAGTCGTCGATCACGGCCATCGCGTGATCGATTTCGCCCTGCAGCCGACGATCCGTCAGCCGCGCCATCCCGGCCGCCTCAGCCGCGACCGACCGCAGCTCCATGTCCGACGCCATGCCTCGCACGCCGTCACGACGCGCCTCACGCAACGCCGACCACCCCAGCTCCGCCAACGCCCGAACTCGCGCCACATCAGACGCATGAGCCAGATCGAGCGCCTCGGCGAACACCGAGAACGCGTCGGCGTGCGGCGACCCACCCGAGGCGCGCTCGCCTCCGAGCCCGTGGTCGCCGTCCGATGTCATGTTCCCATGATGGCAGCGGGTTACGACATTCACATCGAATGCAGTTTCGCCTGTGCGCAACGGGCTCCGCATCTCTCCAGGGGAGGAGGCGGTGTCGAAATCGCGCCGACGTTCGCGACCCCGGCAGTCATGACGTACACTGAGAGGAGCAGTCGAAATCTGCATTCTTTCGCCATGCCCAAGCGTCGAAGACTCGACGGCCGTGGAGGAATGCGGGCGTAGACCCCGGGGTCCGAAGGATCTCTAGGGCGGTAGCTCAATTGGCAGAGCAGCGGTCTCCAAAACCGCAGGTTGCAGGTTCGATTCCTGTCCGCCCTGCGCGTCGGCGTCAGCCGGCACACGGAAGGTATCAGGTGGGTTCGATGGTCCAAGAGGGTGGCGAAGTCGTCGCCGCAGGTGGCGCGCCCCGCGAGAAGAGGCCGAACATCTTCGCGCGGATCATCATCTTCATCCGCCAGGTGTTCGCCGAACTCCGCAAGGTCGTCACCCCGACCCGCCAGGAGCTCGTGAAGTTCACGGCAGTGGTCCTCGGATTCGTCGTCGTCATGATGGCGCTCGTCTACGGCCTCGACGTCCTGTTCGTCTGGATCACCACCGTCGTCTTCGGCGTCCCGGGCTGATCGACGGGCCCAGCCCGCACGACCCGCGAATGCCTGCCGCGCAGGCATCCCGACAACCGATGGAAGAGAACGCAGTGTCAGAACGCATCCCCGACGACGTCGATTGGGCTACGGCCGCCGAGCAGTCCAGCGAGGACGACGAAGCCCAGGAGGGCAACGTGCTGGCCGGTCAGGAGCGTGCCTCCGACGCAGCCGAGCACACCGCCGTCCACGTCGTGGACGATGAGGCCGAGCAGGACGACACCGACCTCGACGGTGTGGAGATCGACGACCCCGAGGCCGACGCTGTCGTCAACGACGCGCTCGAGATCGACGAGACCGCCGAGGCCGAGGCTGCTGCGGAGGTGCTGACCGACTCCCTCGAGGAGGAGATCGCCGAGCAGGCCGCTGAAGCCGCCGACGAGGTCGAGCCCTACGACGGTCCCGAGCCCGACGTCGAGGTCTCCGAGGAAGCCGTCGACTACCTCTCGGAGTTCGAGGCCGCCGCCGGCATCGAGATCTCCGTCGGCGACGACGAAGACCCGTACGAGGCGTTCCGCACCGAGCTGCGCATGCTGCCGGGCAAGTGGTACGTCATCCACTCCTACGCCGGCTTCGAGCGCAAGGTGAAGGCCAACATCGAGCAGCGCAAGTCGACGCTCGAGGTCGAAGAGGACATCTACCAGGTCGAGGTCCCGATGGAGGACGTCGTCGAGATCAAGAACGGTCAGCGCAAGATGGTCACGCGCGTCCGGATCCCCGGCTACGTGCTCGTCCGCATGGAGCTCACCGAAGACACCTGGTCGGTCGTCCGCCACACCCCCGGTGTCACGGGCTTCGTGGGCAATGCCCACAACCCCACGCCGCTGCGCTTCGACGAGGCGTTCAACATGCTGAAGTCGCTCGTCGAGGTCAAGGAGGCGGCCCCCGCCAAGGCCGGCGCCGCGAAGGGCGTCGCCGCCCCCACGCGCAGCGTCGTCACCGAGGTCGACTTCGAGATCGGCGAGACCATCACGATCAAGGAGGGCTCGTTCGCCGGCCTTCCCGGCTCGATCAGCGAGATCAAGCCCGAGAGCGGCAAGCTCACGGTACTCGTGTCGCTCTTCGAGCGCGAGACGCCCGTCGAGCTCTCGTTCGACCAGGTCACCAAGCAGTAGCGCAACCCCGCGTCGACGAGCGCCCCTCCGCCGCACGGTGGCCGGGGCGCTTCGTCGTCTCGTGGCCAGGATCGCCGACGTCCGCCCTGCTGAGGATGCGGTAAGCTTGGGGAGTTTGCGGGCGCCTGCGCGCCCGCGCGACACAACCGCCGCTCGGAGATGCCGGGCGTGCGGGAGAGGGATGCCGCCGGCATCCGCTCGACGAAAGGAAAACGAATGGCACCGAAGAAGAAGGTGACCGGCCTGATCAAGCTCCAGATCAACGCCGGAGCAGCCAACCCGGCGCCGCCGATCGGCCCCGCGCTCGGTCAGCATGGCGTCAACATCATGGAGTTCTGCAAGGCGTACAACGCCGCGACCGAGTCGCAGCGCGGCAACGTCATCCCCGTGGAGATCACCGTCTACGAGGACCGCAGCTTCACCTTCATCCTGAAGACCCCGCCCGCCGCGGAGCTCATCAAGAAGGCCGCCGGAGTCGCCAAGGGCTCGGCCACGCCTCACACGACCAAGGTCGCGAAGCTCACGAAGGACCAGGTCCGTGAGATCGCTGAGGCCAAGATGCCCGACCTGAACGCCAACGACATCGAGGCCGCCTCGCTGATCATCGCCGGCACCGCCCGTTCCATGGGCATCACGGTCGAGAGCTGAGGGGGAGAACACAATGGCTAAGTCCAAGGTTTACGAAGCAGCCGCGGCGAAGATCGATCGCGACAAGTTCTACAGCTCCTCCGAGGCCGTCGCTCTCGCGAAGGACACCGGTTCGAAGAAGTTCGACTCGACCGTCGAGGTCGCGCTGAAGCTCGCTGTCGACCCGCGCAAGGCGGACCAGATGGTCCGCGGCACGGTCATCCTGCCCCACGGCACGGGTAAGACCGCTCGCGTCATCGTGTTCGCGACGGGCCCGGCCGCCGAGGCCGCCATCGCCGCGGGTGCCGACGAGGTCGGCGGCGCCGAGCTCATCGAGAAGGTCGCGGGCGGCTGGACCGCTTTCGACTCGGCCGTCTCGACGCCCGAGCTCATGGGTCAGGTCGGACGTCTGGGTAAGGTCCTCGGTCCCCGTGGCCTCATGCCCAACCCCAAGACCGGCACCGTGACCCCCAACCCGGCCAAGGCCGTCGAGGAGATCAAGGGCGGAAAGATCGAGTTCCGTGTCGACAAGCACGCCAACGTGCACTTCGTCGTCGGCAAGGCGTCGTTCTCGGCCGAGCAGCTCGAAGAGAACTTCAACGCGGCGGTCGAGGAGATCGTCCGCCTGAAGCCCTCGAGCGCCAAGGGCCGCTACATCCAGAAGGGCGCCGTGTCGACCACGTTCGGCCCCGGCATCCCGCTGGACGTCAACGCGCTCGTCTGATCGCGCTTCGCACGAACGGGGTCTCGCCTTCAGGTGAGGCCCCGTTCGTCGTTCCGGCCTCGCGCGCAACGCGCTAGCGTCGGCTCATGCGGAGTTCCCTCACCGATCTGCTCGGAATCGACCTGCCCATCGTGCTCGGCCCCTTCGGGGGCCTGTCGTCGGCGGAGCTGACCGCCACGGTGAGCGAGGGCGGCGGGCTCGGATCGTTCGGCCTCTACGGTTACGACGGCACGCGGATCCGCGAGACCGTCGCGTCGATACGAGAGCGCACGGCTCGCCCCTTCGCACTCAACCTCTGGCTGCCGCTCGGCGACGAGGTCACCCCGGACCGCGTGGACGCCGCGCCCTCGCGCGACGCGCTGCGACCGCTCTACACCGCCGCGGGCGCGGCCGTCCCCGAGCTGCCAGAACGCTTCCTGCCGCCGCTCGAGGAACAGCTCGCAGCCGTCTGGGAGGCGCGACCGGCGGTGCTCAGCGTGGTCTTCGGGGTGCCGGCACCGAGCGTCGTCGCCGATGCGCATCGGCTCGGCATCCGCGTGATGGGCACCGCCACGACCGTCGCCGAGGCGCGTGCGCTCGAGGCCGGCGGTGTCGACGTCATCGTCGCGAGCGGCGCCGAGGCCGCGGGCCACCGCGTGTCGTTCCTCGCGGCCCCGGAGGATTCCCTCGTGGGGACCTTCGCTCTCACGCCCCAGGTCGTGGATGCCGTCTCCGTGCCGGTGGTCGCCGCGGGCGGCGTCGCCGATCGGCGGGGCGTCGCTGCCGCGCTCGCCCTCGGGGCCGCGGGGGTGCAGGTGGGGACCGCGTTCCTGCGGACGCGGCAGTCGGCCGCATCCGACGGCCATCGCGCCGCGATCGCCGGTGCCGACGACACCTCGACGGTGCTCACGCGTGCGATGAGCGGGCGCCTCGCGCGAGGCATCCCGAATCGCGCCCTGCGCCACATCGAGGCGAGCGGGGTGATCGCTCCCTTCCCTGCGCAGAACTGGCTGACGGGAGTCTTCCGTGCCGCAGCCGGCGGAGATCCTGAGCTGTCATCGCTGTGGGCGGGGCAGGCGGCGGGTCTCGCCCGCCGGGATGACGCGGCGGAGGTGCTGCGCGAGCTCGCGGCCGGGCTGCCGGACTGCTGACGTACGGCCGGCACCGCGGCGGCGCGGCTGCGGTCAGTGGGTGTCGCGCACCTCGAAGCCCGTCGAGCCGACGCGCTGCGCGTCGGTCACCCGGGCCGCGTCGACCCGTGCTCCGGGAGGTCCCTCCGCCATCCAGGCGAGGACCGCGTCGACAGCATCATCCGTGCCCTCCAGGACGGCCTCGACCGAACCGTCGGTCCGGTTGCGCACCCAGCCCGCCACTGCGCGCCGGTCGGCTTCCAGCAGCAGGCTGTAGCGGTACCCGACGCCCTGAACGCGGCCTTCGACGATCACGTGAACGCTTCGCATCCCCTCATCCTGCCTCACGGCCAGACGAGGCTCACGGCGAGGATGATCATGACGACGGCGACGAAACCGTCGAGCACCCGCCACGCCCGCGGGGTCGCGAGCACCCGGCCGAGAAGCCGCGCGCCGAAGGCGAGCGCGAAGAACCAGAGGACGCTCGCCGCCACCGCCCCGACGGCGAACCAGACCCGGTCGTCGCCGTGGGTGGCGGCGATGCTCCCGAGCAGGAAGACGGTGTCGAGGTAGACGTGCGGATTCAGCCAGGTCAGCGCGAGGCACGTGAGCACGACGGTGGTGCGGCGTGCCGGCGCCGGCCGTTCGGTCGCCGCGTGCGCGTCGAGGGCTTGTCCGCTCGGACGCCAGGCGCGGCGGGCAGCCAGGAGGCCGTAGGCGAGAAGGAACGCCGCACCGGCCCACCGGACGACGGGTACGAGCCACGGCATGCCTTCCACCAGCAGGCCGAGGCCGGTCACCCCCGCGCCGATCAGCACGGCGTCGGATACGGCGCAGATGGTTGCGACGAGCAGGACGTGTTCCCGCCGGATGCCCTGCCGCAGCACGAACAGGTTCTGCGCGCCGATGGCGACGATGAGCGACAGGCCGAGGCCGAGGCCCGAGAAGGAAGCGGAGAGCACGAGTCGACGCTAGGGTCGGCGGACGCTACAGTCCAGTTCATGGAACTTCACTTGGTGAAGCGCAGCTGAAGATGCGTGTGCCCGTCGATCTGGTCGAGACGCTCGCGATGATCCTCGACGAGGGGAGCCTGGACGCCGCCGCGCGCCGGCTGCACATCACGCCGTCCGCGGTGAGCCAGCGGATCCGCGCGCTCGAGCGCATCGCCGGGCAGGTGTTGCTCGTGAGGTCGAAACCGGCGCGCGCGACCGAGGCGGCGCACCGCTTCGTGCGCTACGCCCGCCAGCTCGCCCTCCTCGAGCGCGATGCCTTCGATGGGATCGACGACGAGGTGACGAGCGTTCCGCTCGCGGTCAACGCCGACTCGCTCGCGACGTGGTTCCTGCCGCCGCTGGCCCGGGTCGCGTCCGCTCGGGATGTCGTGTTCGACCTGCATCGCGACGACCAGGACTTCACCGCGGGTCTCCTCGAGAGTGGAACGGTCATGGGCGCCGTCACCTCGCGTCGGGCACCGGTGGCGGGATGCCGGGTGTCGGCGCTCGGCGCGCTGCGGTACGAGGCGGTCGCGACGCCCGCTTTCGCGGGTCGATGGTTCGCCGAGGGGGGAGGTGGTGGACCCGATCGCGCCGGCCTCGCGGCAGCGCCCGTCGTGGACTTCGACCGCCGCGACGAGCTGCAGACCCGGTGGCTGCGCGGTGCGGGTGCGGACTCCGCCGCGCCGCCGCGGCACCGCGTGCCGGCCTCGCAGGACTTCGCGACCGCCGTGCTGCTCGGCCTCGGGTGGGCGCTCCTGCCGACGCTGCAGTCGCGCGCCCACGTGGCACGGGGCGAGCTGGTCCGGCTCGGGGGAGAGGACATCGTCGTGCCGCTGTACTGGCAGCAGTGGAACCTCGCCTCCCCGCTCCTCGACGCCGTCGCCGACGAGCTCGTCGCAGAGGCCCGGCGCGTGCTCGAACCCGTCGTCTGACTCGAGCTCGGTTCGCCGAGAGTGCACGCTCGTCGCGAGAGTGTCGCTATGACGGTACGTGGTGGGTGCGCGGGTGCGTGCTCGGTGAAATCTCACCGGGCCCGGCCCGGCGGGGCGGGGCTCAGGTCTCGGCGACCGTGAGGACGACCTTGCCGCGGGAGTGACCCCGCTCGACCTCGACGTGGGCGGCTGCGACATCGGAGAGGTCGTGCACGCTGTCGACGAAGACCTGGATGGCGCCGGAGTCGAGCAACCGCCCGAGGGTCGCCAGCACGCTGCCGTCGGGGATGACCTTGTATCCGGTCGCCCGAACGCCCGCGGCAGCGGCGGCTTCGCCGTACCCCGGCCACCCGCCGGTCGGAACCATCACATACAGACCGCCCGGACGCAGGACCCCGAGCGAGCGGGAGCCGGTGTCGTCGTGCACGTTGCCCACGAGGTCGATGACGACGTCCATCTCGCCGACGACGTCTTCGAAGCACGTCGTGGCGTAGTCGATCGCGACCGAGGCGCCGAGCTCGCGCAGCCAGGGGAGGTTCCGCTCCGAGCCGGTGGCGGTCACCTGCGCACCGAAGTAGGCGGCCAGCTGCACGGCGAAGTGGCCGACGCCTCCCGACCCGGCGTGGATCAGCATCCGCTGCCCCTCGTGCGCGTGAGCGGTCTCGACGACCAGCCCCCACGCGGTGAGCGCGGCGAGGGGAACCCCCGCAGCTTCGACGTGCGACAGGCTCGCGGGCTTCCGGGCGACGGACAGCGACGGCACGACGACGTACTCGGCGTAGCTGCCGCCCGACCGCGGGAACGGCACCATGCCGAAGACCTCGGTGCCCGGCTGCAGGTCGTGGGTCTCGAACGGGCTCGCGACCACGACGCCGCTGAAGTCGAAGCCGAGCGTGCTCGGCCAGCGATCGATGAGCCCGGCGACCCCGCGTCCCAGCCGCGTCTTGGCGTCGATGGGGTTCACACCGGCGGCCACCACTCGCACGAGCACCTCGCTCAGGGCGGGCGAGGGCACGGGAACATCGGTCACACGGAGAACCTCGGGTGCACCGGGTTCGTCGAACACGACCGCTCGCATGGTCTCGGGCGGCGTCTCGGCCGGCGTCGTCGGCTGGGAGGCGGTTGCTGTGCGCAGCGGCCGGAATCTCATCCGTCGCTCCTTCCTCACGCCGCCGGCGTCGGCGGCGATGATGCTCGGTCGGCCTCAGTCAATCGTGACATTGTCTCGACCGTGTTACGGAGCGGTCACCGAGGGGAGAAGCTCGCGCGCGTGCAACGCCGGCGCGCGGAGTCGAGGCGGGTCAGTCGGGCGCCTCGGATGCCGAGAGGGCGTGGAGGAGGCGGGTGAGCTCCCGGATGTCGTCGACGTGCCACGACTCCAGCGCGTTCAGAAGCGAGTTCTCGCGCGGGGCGCGGACGGCGTCGAGCCGTCGGATGCCGTCGGGGGTGGCCGACAGCAGGCTGGACCGGCCGTCGGCGGGGTCGGGCGTGCGCTGCACGAGCTGCAGCTCTTCGAGCTCGCGCACCGTTCGGCTGATCTGACCCTTGTCGGAATGCAGGGTCTCGGCGAGAGCGGAGAGGGTGATCTCGCCGCGGCGTGCGATCGTCGTGAAGACCTTGTATGCGCCGGGAAGCATCCCCGGGCTGAGCCGATCGGCGTTCTCGGCGAAGAGGCGCCGGACGTGCGTGAAAAGCTCGCCGAACTCGAGCTCGAGGGCTCGGACGGCCGCGGTGCGCTCGTCGTCGAAGACCGCGGCCCAGGGGCCGGGAGCCCCGGGGGCGGTGCACCCCCGGGACTCGGCGGACTCTTGCTCGGGCATCCCGATCACCTTAGCGAGCCGAGCGGCGGGTCTCGGCGTCGATCGGCGCATCGCCGTCGGCGGCATCCGTACGGACGGCTCCGGTCGCCGTGAGTGCGCTCATGCCCTCGGGTACCGACACCGTGGCGAAGTCCGCCTCGCCCGCCTGCAGGCGCTCGGTCGTGGTCATCGTGGTCAGCGGCTTGTTCGGCAGGAACACGATCGCGATGAGGCTCAGGACCGCGAACGGCACGGCGATGAGGAACGAGTGCGAGATGCCGGTGGCGTAGATGTCCTCGAAGACGATCCGCAGCGCCTCGGGCATCGCCGAGACCTGGGGGAGCGTCCCCGACTGCAGCTGCGCGGCCCAGGTCGGGGCCTGATCGCCGAGCGACACCAGCGCGGCCTGGATGTCGTCCTTCCGATCGCTGACGAGCGTCGTGACCTGTGAGGCGAGCGCGGCTCCCATGACCGAGACGCCGATCGTGCCGCCGAGGCTCCGGAAGAACGTCACACCCGAGCTCGCGACACCGATCTCGGTGGGGCGAGAGGTGTTCTGCACGACGAGCACGAGGTTCTGCATCGTCATGCCGATGCCCGCACCGAGCATCGCCATGTAGATCGAGACGAGGGTGAAGTCGGTGTCGTAGTGGATCGTGGACAGCAGGCTCGCCCCGCCGATCAGCAGCAGCGCGCCGACGATGAGGAACGGCTTCCAGCGTCCGGTCCGCGTGATGAGCGCGCCCACGCCGATCGAGGCGACGAGAAGTCCGCCGATCATCGGGATGGTCATGAGGCCGGCCTCGGTGGGGGTGGCTCCACGGGCGAGCTGCATGTACTGGCTGAGGAACACCGAGGCGCCGAACATGGCGATGCCCGTCGCGATCGACGCGATCACCGAGAGGGTGAAGGTCAGGTTGCGGAAGAGCGTGAGGGGCACGAGCGGCTCGCGCACCTTGAGCTCGGTGATGACGAAGAGCACCGCGCCGATCACGGCGCCGCCGACCATCAGCAGCGTCTCGACGCTCATCCACTCGAACGAGTCGCCCGCAAGGGTCACCCAGATGAGCAGGAGGGACACCGACGCCGACAGCAGCACGATGCCGAGGTAGTCGATGCGCGTCTCCTTGCGCGGGTGGGCCGGGATGTGGAGCGTGCGCTGCACGATCAGCAGAGCCGCCACGGCGACGGGAAGCGCGACGAAGAAGTTCCAGCGCCAGCCCCAGGCATCGGTGATGACGCCGCCGAGCAGCGGGCCGCCGATCGTGGCGACGGCCATGACGGCGCCGAAGAGGCCCATGTAGCGACCGCGCTCGCGCGGGCTGATGATGTCGGCCATCAGCACCTGGCTGAGGGCGGCGAGGCCGCCGGCGCCGATGCCCTGCACCGCGCGGAAGGCGATCAGCATCTCGGGGGACTGCGAGAAGCCGGCAGCGGCGGTGGCCAGCACGAAGATGACGATCGCGAGCTGGTAGAGCACCTTGCGGTTGGTGAGGTCGGCGAGCTTGCCCCAGATCGGGGTCGAGATGGCGGTCGTCAGCAGGGTCGCCGTGACGACCCACGTGAAGGCGGCCTGGGTGCCCTCGAGGTCGTGGATGATGACCGGGAGCGACGTCGAGACGACGGTCGAGGCGAGCATCGACACGAACATGCCGAGCAGGAGGCCCGAGAGGGCCTCGAGCACGCCGCGGCGCGACATGTTCTTTCCCTCGGGTGGAGCGGATGCGGAAGCGGACATGAGTCCTCCTGGGATTCGGACGGACGCGGCTGCGCTGGCGCGGATCGTCGGTGGACGGTACTTCGATAGCCGCGGGAGCGGCGTAACTGGTTGACGAAAGTCAACCGTTGAGATCGGTCAACTATATGTTCAATCGTTGAGCTACGTCAACTATTCCCGGTGCGACGCGTGAGGCGGAAGGATGGCGGGATGTTCAGTATCGAGTCGCTTCCGGACGACGTCGTGGATGCCGCCGTCCGGGCGGACTGGCAGCGGCTCATCGACGCCGATCTGCCCAGCGCCGGGCGGCATCCGTCCGACTCGAATCGTCCGCACGTGACGCTCGCGGTTCGAGACGACCTCCCGGAGGATGCGGTGCGCGAGCTCGCGCGAGCGGGTGGCGCGCTGCCGGTGGAGTGCCGGCTCGGGGGAGCGGTCGTCTTCGCCGCGGGCGAGCGGTTCGTCCTGGCTCGGCCCGTCGTCATGAGCGCCGCATTGCTGCGGCTGCACGCCGACATCGTCGACCTCGTCGGACCCCCGCCGGCTCGAGATGCCGTCACGGCGAAGGACCGGTGGACGCCGCACATGACGCTCGCTCGCCGGATGACGGCCGAACAGGTCGGCCGCGCACTCGGCATCGTCGGTGCGTCGACCATCGAGGGTGAGCTGACGGGGCTGCGCCTGTGGGACGCCGAAGCGAAAGTCGTCACGCCGCTGCGGTGACCGCGGGGCGGTGACCGCGGGGCTGTGTGCGCCGGGCGTGCGGGTCGAGTCAGTCGCTCAGGGCGAGGGCGCGGTACGGCTCGCGCGGATGCGCCGCTGCGACGCGGGGCGCCTCGGCCGCGCGTCGCAGCATGGTGCGGCGGTACAGCTCGTCGATGAGCTCGGTGGCGAGGTTCACGAGCAGTCGGATCTCTCGCTCATCGCGGTCGACCCACGCGCAGCGGGGCTCATCGTCGATGGGGACGAAACCGTCGTGCTGCTCCCACACCACGAGCGTGCGCTCGGCGCCGAGGACGTGCTGCTGCCACCACACCTGACGCAGATAGGTGCGAGGGATCGACCGCCAGCTCTTGTTCGTGGTCTTGATCTCAGCGAGGGTGACACGGCCATCGGCATCCACCATCACCCCGTCGGGAGTGGCGAGGTGACGCTTCTCGACCACGGCGTGGAACAGCGCGGAGGAGGGCTGGATGCCGTGCGTCGCGGCGACCCACGCGGCGATCTCCGGCTCGCGGCGGCGGCCGTGGTCGGTGTACGCGTTGCCGGAGAATCCCGAGCCCATGAGCTTGGCGTCGGCTGCGCGCGCGATCGCCTTCGGGCTCGTCAGCGTCGCGACATCCGTTGCCGTGATGCCCCGCGAGCGAGCCCGGATCCACGCCACGCGGTCGCGCGAATCCGCGACGATGCGAGCAGCGAGTTCGGGAGACACGCCTTAGACCCTAACCCCGCCCACCCCACCTCTCTGCCCTTGCCCCTCGGCGTGCCCTCCCCTCGCGTAGGGGTCGAGTGCACGGCATCCCATCCACTGCACGGCATCCGCGCGAGGATGTCTCGTTCACCCGGCGGCAAGCCGTGCACTCAGAGGGGAGGGTGGATGTTGAATGCCCTGAGGTGGGCGGCGAAGGCCGACGGGGAGATGACGTGTCGAGCCTCCCAGCGCACGAGGCGGCGTCCGGTCGTGCCCCGGATCCAGTCTTCGCGGCGCTTCTCATCGAGGACTGTCCTCTCCGCCGAGCCCGCGGACCGGAGCTCCGGGTCGAGGTACTTGCCGACGCCGTCGCATTCGCCCCAGGCATCGGCGTCGTCGAGGCCGAAGTCGACGCGGTACCAGCCCGCACCGCGCGGGCCGGCGATCGGCACTTGCAGCCGGACCGACCGAAAGCCGAGCTGGTGCAGCCGGAACCGGCTCACGCTCTCCAGGGTCGACTCGGCCCGGCCGTCGGCGAAGCCCGCCACCCATCGAGCCCGCCTGATCCCTCGCGCCGCCCCCGCCTCGGCGATCCGAGCGGCCATGGCCATCCGCCAGTCGTCGGGAGAGCAGCCCGTGTGGTCGCACCAGATCGGTTCGGCTCGGTCGGCGATGACGAGTGCCGCCTCGGGAGTCATGGTGCGCGCGACGTCGAAGACCGTCCGCGCGAGGGAGGTGCAGCGGATGCCGTTGACCTCGACGACGTCGTGCGCATCGAGAGGCGTGCAGTGGCGGAATGCATCGGGACTGCTGGAGACCCGGGCGCCCGGGGCCGTCGTGAGGTGGACGCGGGTCGGCCGGACGCGATAGAGGTCGAGGCCGTGCAGGACCGCGGCGGACTCGTGCGAGACGGCCGCGTGGCCTCGGACCTCGTGCGCGACCGCCATGACATGGAGCAGGTGCGCGTCTTCGGTGTAGAGCTCGTCGAACGCGGCGCGGTCGACGTACCAGCCGCGTCGCACGTGCACCCGGACGCCGTCGCGCACAGAACGCTCGATCGAGCGTTCGCTCTCACCGGCTTCGAGGTCGCGTCGGCGGTGGAGCAATGCCCGCACCTCATCCGGTCCTCGTCGTCTGCGCATCCCGCCCATGCTCACCCCCCACCCCCCACCACCCCCATTCCCCCCACCCATGTGTGGACACCCCCACCCCACCCCCCCCACATGTGCAGAACCCGCGGCCGGCGCCGAGTGAACGAGCTCGCGCCGAGTGCACGGGCACCCTGCGTTGCGGTGCCGTGCAGTGGGCGGGATGCCGTGCACTCGGCGGCGGGGCGGGGGGATTTGGGGGATGGGGGGTATGGGGGTATGGTGGGGGGTAAGCCAAAGACCGCTGGTCATCGGTGTGCGCGTGAGCGCACTCGTGATCGAAGCTCTGCACTGCAGGGGCCCGCGCAGGTGACACTGAACTTCTCCTTCGGGAACCGAGCTCCGTGCCTCTGCGCCGGAGCTTTTGTCATGTCCGGGGCTGGTCGAGGCCGGCGCTCCGCCACCGCGGGGCGTCAGGCACACATCAAGGAGTGACCATGGTGCAGAAGGACGCATCGGTCGCCGAGCTCACGAAGTCATTCGAGGACTCGACTGCCGTTCTGCTGACCGAGTACCGCGGTCTGACGGTGGCCCAGCTCAAGCAGCTGCGCAACAGCATCCGTCAGGACGCGAACTACGCCGTGGTGAAGAACACGCTGACCAAGATCGCCGCGAACAACGCGGGGATCACGTCGCTCGACGAGGACCTCAAGGGTCCCTCGGCCGTGGCGTTCGTGCACGGCGACTTCGTCGCCACCGCCAAGGCTCTGCGTGACTTCGCCAAGGCCAACCCGCTCCTCGTCATCAAGGGCGGCATCTTCGAGGGCAACGCCCTCACCGCCGACGAGGTCAACAAGTACGCCTCGCTCGAGAGCCGCGAGGTTCTGCTGGCCAAGGCCGCGGGCATGATGAAGGCGACGATGGGCAAGGCTGCCGCCACCATCGACGCGCTTCGCGAAAAGCTGGAGACCGCCGACGCCGCGTGAGCGACAGGCGAGCTCTTACACCAACCCCATCTATCTAGGAGATACATCATGGCGAAGCTTTCCACCGAGGAGCTGCTCGAGCAGTTCGCCGGCCTGACCCTCGTCGAGCTCAGCGAGTTCGTGAAGGCGTTCGAGGAGAAGTTCGACGTCACCGCTGCTGCCCCCGTCGCCGTCGCCGGCGCCGCTGGTGGCGCTGGTGCCGCTGAGGCCGAGGAGGAGAAGGACTCGTTCGACGTCATCCTCGAGGCTGCCGGCGACAAGAAGATCCAGGTCATCAAGACGGTCCGCGAGCTCACCTCGCTGGGCCTGGGCGAGGCCAAGGCTGTCGTCGACGGTGCTCCCAAGGCCGTCCTCGAGGGCGCGAACAAGGAGACCGCCGAGAAGGCGAAGGCCGCTCTCGAAGAGGCCGGCGCGACGGTCACCCTCAAGTAATTCCCCGCTCTCACTCGAGAGCAGCACGACGGCCCCGGATGCTGCATCCGGGGCCGTCGTCGTATCTCCCGGTCGTGCCGGGCCCGACGCGCCGAACTCAGTCGCGGCGGGAGAGGGTCGAGTCCCGGACGGCGACGGAGCTGTGTCCGGGGGCTCCCGCCGTCGTCCCCCGCACCACCATCCGCGGCTTGATGCGCATGGTCACCGTGTCGGCTTCGGGGTCCTCGATGTGGCGCAGGAGCAGTTCGACGGCGGCCCGGCCCTGCTCGTGGGGCACCTGTCGCAGCGTCGTCAGGGCGAACATCTCGGCGTTCACGTGGTCGTCGATGCCGACCACGCTCAGGGCGGAGGGGACGAGGATGCCGAGGCGGCGGGCCGCGATGATCGCGCCGATCGCGACGTCGTCGCAGGCCGCCACGATGCCGGTGGGCCGGGATGCCGGGTCGCTCAGGAGGTCGACGGCGGCGGCGTAGCCCGCGGGCATCGAGAGCTCCGCGGGCACGCGGGAGATCTCCGCCGCGAGGCCGGCGCGGCGCATCTCCGACTCATAGCCGGCGTAGCGCTCGGACTCGACGTGCGGCCAGCGGGTCGCATCGGTGCCGCCGAGGAACGCGATGCGGCGGTGCCCGAGCTCGACGAGGTGCGCCGTCGCGAGAGCGGTGGCGTGCGCGTCGTCGAGCGTGACGAGGCTCGTGTCGCCCTCGGTGCCGATGACGCTGACGACGGGCTTGCCCAGCGCCAGCAGTGCGTCGAGCTCGCTCTCGGCCGGTTCGAGGCCTACCGCGATGACACCGTCGAAGCGTCGACGGGCCAGGAAGTCCTCGAACACCCGCCGCCGGGTCTCGGTTCCCGGTCGGGCGTCGTACAGGGTGAGGTCGAGGCCGTGCTCGAGAAGTGCCGCCTGGATGCCCTCGAGGACTTCCCCGAAGAACCAGCGGCTGACATGCGGCATGACGACGCCGACCGTCTGGGTGCGACCGGTCGCGAGGCTCATGGCAGAGGAATGGGCGACGTACGACAGCTCCTGGGCCGCCGCGGCGACCCGCTGGCGGGTCTCCTCCGACACGTATCCCCGGCCGGAGAGGGCTCGGCTCGCCGTCGCCTTGGACACACCTGCTCGGGTGGCGACGTCGGCGATGGTGCTCATGGGACCTCCTCGTCCGTTCGGGAGACCTGCCGGGGGACTCCCACCAGAGCGTAGCGCTTTCCCGCGCGACCGGGAACCGGTTCCAGGCCCGTCCCGTGTGAGCGCTCCCACGAACAGGTGCATTACCACAGGTGATGGTTGTCATTCCGTGATATTCCGCTGGTTGTGCCGGACTCCGCAGGACAGTAGGTTGTCCTGGAATCGGTTCCCCAATGGATGCGGACAAGGCTCCTCTGGGTGAACGATGATCCCGATAGAGGAGAAGTACATGGCATTGTCACAGCGATACCGTCTTCTTGCCCCCGTCGCTCTCATGGGCGCGGCAGCACTGGTGCTGGCTGGGTGCGCCGAAGGTGGCGGCGAAGGCGGCGGCGACGGCGGCGGCGACGCGAAGACGACCGTCCGCATCTCGGGCGGAATCACCGGTGGTGAGGCTGACGCGCTCAACGAGTCGTTCGCACAGTTCACCGAGGACACCGGTATCAAGGTCGAGTACACCGGCGACAAGTCCTTCGAGGGCAACATCGTCACCAAGGTGACCGGTGGCGACGCCCCCGACATCGCGATCGTCCCGCAGCCCGGTCTGCTGAAGACGCTCGTCGAGACCGGCAAGGTGCTGCCCGCATCCGAGGCCGTCGAGAGCGCGGTCGACGAGAACTGGTCGCCGGACTGGAAGAAGTACGGAACGTTCGACGACACCTTCTACGCGGCACCGATGCTCGCGAACCTGAAGGGCTACGTCTGGTACTCGCCCAAGCAGTTCGCCGAGTGGGGCGTCGAAGTGCCCAAGACGTGGGACGAGATGATCGCCCTCACTGACAAGATCGTCGAGACGACCGGCGGGCCCGCCTGGTGCGCCGGCTTCGCCTCCGACGCCGCCTCCGGCTGGCCGGGAACCGACTGGGTCGAGGACCTCGTCCTGCGTCAGGCCGGTCCCGAGGTCTACGACCAGTGGGTCGCCGGTGACGTGAAGTTCACCGATCCTCAGATCAAGTCGGCGTTCGACGCGGTGGGCGAGATCCTGCTCAACCCCGAGTACGTCAACGCGGGCTACGGCGACGTGAAGAGCATCAACTCGACCGCGTTCGGCGACGTCGCCGCGGCCGTCGCGAGCGGCGACTGCGCGCTCACGCACCAGGCCTCGTTCCTGTCGGCGAACTTCCTCGACGTGCAGACCGCCGACGGCGCGACCCCCGAGGTCGCTCCCGACGGTGACGTCTACGCCTTCCTGACCCCGGGGTACACCGAGGGCGAGCTCCAGGTCGAGGGCGGCGGCGAGTTCGTCGCGGCGTTCTCGGACGACGAGTCGACGCAGAAGGTTCTCGAGTTCATGGCCTCTCCCGAGTTCGCTGACGCGCGCGTCAAGCTCGGCGGCGTGATCTCGGCGAACAAGAACGCCGACCCCTCGCTCGCCTCGAGCGAGTTCCTCCAGGAAGCCATGACGACGCTGCAGGACGAGACCACGGTCTTCCGCTTCGACGCATCCGACCTGATGCCGTCCACGGTGGGCTCGGGCTCGTTCTGGAAGGGCATGGTCGACTGGATCGACGGCAAGGACACCGAGACGGTCCTGTCCGACATCCAGGCCGGTTACGAGAACTGATCGTCGCCTGACGATCGGTTGAGCCGAGCGGGGTCGGGCTGCACAAGCCCGGCCCCGCTCCTCCCGTCCGTACCGCCCGGGTACGCCGCTGTACTCAGAAGGGGATCCACATGTCGCAGACGACCGTCGACAGACCTGTCGACACCGAACCTCCCACCACCACCCATGCCACCGATCCGAAGGGGAGGTCGATCACCCGGATCGTCGTCGCCGTCGGCTTCGCCCTGATCGTCGCCATCCTGCTGCTGCTGATCTTCACCGGATCGAGCGAGGAATCGGCGCGCATCACGATCGGGTTCTCACTCAACAGCTTCTTCCTCTGGCTGGGCGCGATGAACCCGCTCATCCAGATCCCCGTGATCCTGGCCGTCTTCGGGCTCGTCGTGGGCATCATCCTGGTGCTCATCGAGTACGCGCCCCGGCCGGGTCGCGGCTACTTCATCATGCGGCTCGTCGCGTGCCTGGTCATCCCGGTGCTCGCGTTCCTGCTGCTGCGCCCCTACGCCAACGCCGTCCTCTACGTCGTCGCGATCGCGCTGCTCGTCGGTGCGCTGCTCTTCTTCGCGGACTTCCGGTCGCGTCAGGGCGCGGGCTACCTGTTCCAGCTCATCCTCTTCATGGCCCCGGCCAGCATCATGCTGGCGCTCGGACTGATCTACCCGGCCATCGCCACGATCTTCAAGTCGTTCTACGACAAGTCGGGCGAGCAGTTCGTGGGCCTCGAGAACTACTTCTGGGTGTTCACGAACCCGACGGGCACGGCCTCGGTCGTCAACACGATCCTGTGGGCGCTCCTCGCTCCGACGATCTCGGTCGCCATCGGACTCGCCTACGCGGTGTTCATCGACCGCGCCCGCGGCGAGAAGGTGCTCAAGGTCCTCGTGTTCATGCCGGTCGCGATCTCGTTCGTCGGCGCCGGCATCATCTGGAAGTTCATGTACGACGCACGGCAGGGGGAGCAGGTCGGCCTGCTCAACGCGATCGTCACGGCGTTCGGCGGCGATCCGATCCAGTGGCTCGCCATCAAGCCGGTCATCAACACCCTCATGCTCCTGGTGGTCTTCATCTGGACCCAGACCGGATTCGCCATGGTGATCCTCTCCGCCGCGATCAAGGCGGTGCCGACCGAGCAGCTCGAGGCGGCGCAGCTGGACGGGACGAACGCCTGGCAGCGGTTCCGCAATGTCACGGTGCCCGGCATCCGCTCGTCGCTGATCGTGGTGCTCACGACCATCACGATCGCATCGCTGAAGGTGTACGACATCGTGGCGGTCATGACCGGCGGCCGCGATGAGACGACCGTGCTCGGCTTCGAGATGGTCAACCAGCAGCAGCGGTTCCAGAGCTACGGGCACTCGTCCGCGCTCGCCGTCGTGCTGTTCCTGTTCGTCCTGCCGCTGATCATCTACAACGCCCGATCGATGGCCAAGCAGAGGGAGATCCGCTGATGACCGTTGCAGCCCCGGCCGCGCCCGTCGACACCCGCACCAAGCGCCAGGTGGCGCGCGACACACGCCGCAACGAGGCGATCGCCCACAAGAAGCTGACGTCGAAGGGCGCGACCATCGCGGCCGTCATCATCGCCGTCTTCTGGACGATCCCGACGTTCGGCCTGTTCGTGACCTCGTTCCGGCCCGGTGCCGACACCCAGTCCACCGGCTGGTGGACCGTCTTCGCCAACCCGGAGTTCACCCTCGACAACTACGCCGAGGCGCTGACGGCCGGAGGAACGTCGACGACGCTCGCCTCGGCGTTCATCAACTCGCTCGCGATCACCATCCCCGCGACGGTGTTCCCGATCGTGATGGCCGCCCTTGCCGCCTACGCGTTCGCGTGGATCGACTTCAAGGGCCGCAGCGCGCTGTTCGTGTTCGTCTTCGCGCTGCAGATCGTGCCGCTGCAGATGGCGCTCGTACCGCTGCTCAGCCTCTTCTCGGAGGGGCTGACCATCAACGACGTGCCGATCTTCCCCGGGTTCGGTCTCAACGAGGTGCAGTACAGCTTCGCCCGCGTCTGGATCGCCCACGCGATCTTCGCCCTGCCGCTGGCGACGTTCATGCTGCACAACTTCATCGCCGAGATCCCGGGAGAGATCATCGAGGCGGCGCGGGTCGACGGCGCCGGCCACGGGCAGGTCTTCTTCCGCATCATCGTCCCGCTGGCAGCTCCGGCGATCGCGTCGTTCGCGATCTTCCAGTTCCTGTGGGTGTGGAACGACCTGCTGGTCGCGACGATCTTCGCGTCGCCGGGAGCTCTGCCGATCACGCAGGCGCTCAACTCGCTGTCGGGCACGTGGGGCAACCGCTGGTTCCTGCAGTCGGCGGGAACCTTCATCTCGATCATCGTGCCGCTGATCGTGTTCTTCGCGCTGCAGCGCTTCTTCGTGCGCGGCCTGCTGGCAGGTGCGACGAAGGGCTGATCGGGAGGAGCGGATGCCGCTGGGGTGCGGGGGCTGTCAGCCCTCGCACCCCAGTCTTTGCTGGATCGAGCGCATCAGGTCGATCTCGGCGCTCTGCGTCTCGATGACGCCGCCGGCGACCTGAACGGCCCGCGGGTCGCTGCCGAGGTCGACGAGGGCCTGGGCCATGGGGATGGCCCCCTGGTGGTGGCGGATCATCAGGCCGAGGAACGTGCAGTCGGCGGCGACGCCGGTCTCGGCATCCAGCTGCGCCAGCTGAGCGGGCGTGGCCATGCCCATCTCGGCGCGGAGCTCTTCGTCGCTCGGCTGCTGCGCCTGAGTCCCGTGGCTGTGAGCGGGGTGCCCGACCATCCACTGCATGAGGGGAGCGGTGGATGCCTGCGGCAGCCCCCACTGGACGAGCCAGTCGTAGAACTCTCCGCGCTGGCCGGCCTGGGCCGTGGCGATGTCGAACGCGAGCGTGCGGATGCCCTCGTCCTCGGTCTTGCGATAGATCGTCATCGCCATCTCGATCGCCTGCGTGTGGTGCACCTGCATGTCGCGGGCGAAGCCGGCCTCGGGGGAGGAGTTGCCGGGAACCGACGGGGAGGTGCCGAAGGCGGAGAAGCGCCCGACGGCGAACGCCGCCCCCGCGACCGCGAGGACGATGAGGAGCACCGCCCACCAGCGCAGGCCGGTGGGCGGCGGGACCGAGCCCTGCGACTCGGTCTCCACCGCGAGGTCGTCGGTCACGCCTTGCCGGGCCCGTCGATCGCGCCCGAGCAGATCGCGTTCGGCTCGGGGACGTTCTGGCTGCGCCAGTACTCGGTGAAAAAGTCGCGGATGCGCTCGTCATCGGCCGAGTCGACCTTCAGCTGCGCGTTCCAGGCGCTCACGGCGATGGGGGTGTCCATGTCGGGGTAGGGCGTCAGCAGCGCGTACGTGCTCGGCATGTAGCCCTCGAGGGTCTCGATGTCGGCATCCGAGACCTGGGCCGGGTCGTACGTGATCCAGACGGCGCCGTGCTCCATCGAGTGGACGGCGTTCTCGTTCGCCTGCGGCTCGGTGTAGACGCCGCAGTTGAGCCAGTACGGGTTGTGCTCGCCGCCGGCCGGCGGGTTCTGCGGGTACTCGACGGTGCCCTCGACGTGAGTCGTGATGTTCTGGAACGTCTCGACGCCGGGGATCTCGCGACCCGTGCTGTTGCCCGCCTCGTACGTGACGGGCCGAGGCGCGAGGACCACCGACGCGGCGATGAGACCCACCACGGCGACCGCGGCGGTCGAGCCGACGACCCACCAGGTCAGCTTGCTGCGACGTCGCTTCGCCAGCTGCTTCTGGTACTCGGCGAGCTTGGCCTGCTTCTGCTGCTCGCGCTGCTGCTTGACGGTGAGGTTGATCTGGGCCTGGGCGGCAGGATTGCCGCTCGTTCGCTTGTCGGCGGACGGAGTCATTGCTGTGACCTCGGTTCGGGGGCAAGGGGAGTGTCGGAGCGCGCGCGGCGCGGAGCCAGCCTATGCGCGTGAATGGTGAATCGGCTGAGAGGCGCGAACGACGCGAACCGGGCGCGGGTTACGATAGAAGGTCGCTCGAAAACGCTGCTGCCACGAAACGAAGAAGACGTGCCCGAAACTCCTCCCCATCATTCCTCCTCCGCCACCGGGGCGATCCGCACGCTGGGCTCGAACCCCGCTACGGCGCCCATCATGCTGCATCCGGGTGACGCGATCCCGACCTCGCGCCGCGTCATCTACATCATCCTGCTCGGCGCGCTGACGGCGCTCGGGCCCTTCACGATCGATCTCTACCTTCCCGCCTTCCCCGCGCTGGAAGCCGACTTCCAGACGACGGCGGCGGCGATTCAGCTCACGCTCACCGGAACGATGGTCGGCTTCGCGCTGGGGCAGCTCATCGTCGGCCCGCTCAGCGACAAGCTGGGGCGCCGCGTCCCGCTGCTGTGCGTGACCGCGCTCCACGTGCTCTCGAGCACGGCCGCCGCCATCGCCCCGACCCTCGAGCTGCTGAGTGCGGCTCGGGTCTTCATGGGCATCGGCGCGGCCGCGGGCGGTGTCGTCGCGATGGCGATCGTCCGCGACCTGTTCGGTGGACGCCGGCTCGTGGTGATGCTGAGCCGACTCGCCCTGGTCTCCGGTGTCGCCCCGGTCGCCGCCCCGCTCGTCGGCTCGGGCCTGCTGACGGTCATGCCCTGGCGCGGCATCTTCGTCGTGCTCGCCGCGTACGGCGCGGTGATGCTGATCGCCTCGCTCTTCCTCGTGCCCGAGACCCTGCCCAAGGCGCGCCGCCGCGACAGCGGTTCCGCCACGGTGTGGCAGCGCTACCGCAGCGTCCTGAGCGATCGCATCTTCATCGGTGTGCTGATCATCGGCGGCATGACCTTCAGCGGACTGTTCTCGTACCTGTCGTCGTCGTCGTTCCTCTTCCAGCAGACCTACGGCTTCGATCCGCAGCAGTACGGCGTCCTGTTCGCCGTCAACTCGCTCGGCGTCGTCCTGGGCGTGCAGACGGCGTCGCGGCTCGCCGCCCGCTTCGGCCCGCAGTGGGTCATGGCGGTCTCGACCGCCGTGCTCGTCGTCGCGGGGGTCGCCATCATCGTCACCGACCAGCTGGGGCTGGGCCTGTGGGGCACGGTCGTGCCGCTGTTCTTCTTCATCACGGCGTGCGGCTTCACCTTCCCCTGCGTGCAGGTGCTCGCTCTCGACCGTCACGGCCGCGCCGCCGGAACCGCGGCATCGCTGATCGGCGCCGTCAACTTCGGCGTCGCCGGCTTCATCTCGCCGCTCGCAGCGTGGATCTCGGGCGGCTCGGGCATCACTGCCACGACGATGGCCTCGGTGATGGCGGGGTGCGCCGTGCTGGCGGTCCTCTCGCTGTGGCTCGTCGTGCGCCCGCGCAGCGTTCCGCAGCTCTCTCCCTGATCGGCGCTTCCGGCGCAAGGGGCGGAGCCGAATCGGCCATCGCCGACACAATGGACCGATGAACGACGCCCCGCCGACCGACCCCCGCCGACTCTGGCCGCGCCGTGCCGCCATCGGAATCGTCCTGATGGTGGCGGGCGCGCTGCTGGGGTGGTGGCTGTTCACGCAGCTGGGCCAGCCCTTCGCCGTCGATCGGTGGTGGAACGAGACGCTGCCGGCCGATCCGGGGGCGGTCGGACTCGTGTTCGGGCTCGTGATGAACCGGATCGGCGGGACGTGGGTGGGGGTGTTCGCGATCCCGATCGCGGTCGCCGTGGCGCTGATCGTGCTGCGCCGGCCCTGGGCTGCGGGTTACTTCCTGGTGGCATCGGCGTTGAGCGCGCTCGTGGTGCAGCTGATCAAGAACCTCGTGGACAGGTCGCGACCCGAAGACATCCTCGTCACGACGGATGCCGGCTCATTCCCGTCCGGGCATACAGCCAATGCGGCCACGATCGCCGTCGTCGCCGTCATCCTCTTTCCGCGCATCTGGGTCGCGATCATCGGGGTCGTGTGGACGGTGCTGATGGCGCTCAGCCGCACGGTCGTGCACGCGCACTGGCTCTCCGACACGGTCGGGGGGATGCTGGTGGGGGCGGGCGTCGCCCTCGTGGTGGCCGCGATGTTCACCGAGCAGCTCGAACGGGAGCGACGCGCGGTTCAGGAGCGGCGGGGCTAGGCTCACCGCCATGAGCGTCTCGCCCGACGATCCGGCCGTTCCTTCCGCTGCCGCGGTCGCTGCGGCCGATCTCGCCCGGCTACGCGCCGAGGCGGAGGCCGCCGAGGCAGCCCTCGTCGCCGCACGGGCGCGCGCCGCCCTGGCCGCCGCCGAAGCGGATGCCGCCCGTGCTGCGGCCGGGCGACCCGAGTCGTCGGGTCCGGACGGGAAAGCCGAGCCGGCGGCTGCGGTCCCGCCACCCGAGCCGTCGGAGTCGGCGGGGGAACCCGAGCCCGCCGATGCGGCGGGTCCTCTCGACGGATCCGAGGTCGACGACATCCGCCGGGGCTACGCGTTCGACGGGCCCGCCCTCGAGCTCGGGGCTCTCCTGAACGGCGAGCCGCTGCGCGATGCGCCGGTCCGCATCCCGCTCGCGATGACGAACCGTCACGGTCTCGTGGCCGGCGCCACCGGCACGGGCAAGACGCGCACCCTGCAGGTTCTCGCGGAGCAGCTCGCGGCGAACGGTGTGCCGGTGTTCGCCGCCGACATCAAGGGCGACCTGTCGGGACTGGCCGAGCCGGGGGAGACGAGCGAGAAGCTGCTCTCCCGGACGGGCGCCATCGGGCAGGAGTGGACGCCGCGCTCTTTCGCGACGGAGTTCCTCGCGCTCGGCGACCGCGGAGCGGGAACGCCCGTGCGCGCGACCGTCTCGGGCTTCGGTCCGCTGCTGCTGAGCCGCGTGCTCGGGCTCAACGCGACGCAGGAGTCGAGCCTCGGTCTCGTCTTCCACTACGCCGACGCCAACGGCCTGGCGCTCGTCGACCTCGCCGACCTGCGCGCGGTGCTGACCTACCTCACGAGCGATGACGGCAAAGCCGAGCTCGCCGAGCTCGGCGGTCTCTCGAAAGCCACGGCCGGTGTCATCCTCCGCGAGCTCATCACCTTCGCCGATGCCGGGGCCGACGTCTTCTTCGGCGAACCGGAGTTCGACGTCCGCGACCTTCTGCGCACCACCGACGCGGGCGAGGGCGTCATCACCCTGCTCGAGGTACCCGGTGTGGCCGACCGGCCGGTGCTCTACTCGACGTTCCTCATGTACCTGCTGGCCGAGCTGTTCGAGGTGCTCCCCGAGGTCGGCGATGCCGACAAACCGGGGCTCGTGTTCTTCTTCGACGAGGCGCATCTGCTGTTTCGCGACGCGTCGAAGGACTTCCTCGCCGCCGTCGTCCAGACCGTCCGCCTGATCCGCTCGAAGGGCGTCGGCGTCTTCTTCGTCACGCAGACGCCCAAGGACGTGCCGTCCGACGTTCTGGCGCAGCTGGGCTCGCGCGTGCAGCACGCGCTGCGGGCCTTCACGCCCGACGACGTCACCGCCCTGCGCGCGAGCGTGCGCACCTACCCGCGCTCGGGCTACGACCTCGAGCGGGTCCTCCAGGAGCTCGGCACCGGCGAGGCGATCGTCACGGTGATGAACGAGAAGGGCGCGCCCACGCCCGTCGCCTGGACGCGGCTCCGCGCGCCGCAGGCCGCGATGTCGCCGGCGACGGCAGCGGAGGTCGAGGCCCGCGTGTCGGCATCCGAGATCCGGCCGCGCTACGCCGAGGCGATCGACCGCGAGTCGGCGCGCGAGATCCTCACAGCCCGCATGAACGCGGCCCAGGCGGCGCTCGACGCGGCCGAGGCCGAGGCCGCGCGCCGCAAGGCCGAGCAGGACGCCGCGAAGCTGCGCGCCAAGGCCGACGCCGCCTACGCGAAGCAGCTCGCAGCCATCCGCAAGCAGGCCGCGGCCGACGAGGCGAAAGAGCGTCGCGAATACGACCGGATGCTGCGCAGCATGACCTCGAACACGCGGTCGCGCCGGAAGACGCCGGCGGAGCAGATCCTCGGCTCGCGTGCGGCCCAGGAGGTGCTGACCGGCGTCATCCGGGGCATCTTCGGCACCGGGCGGCGCTGAGGACGCGCCCGGGCCGACGGCGCCTCAGGGGCGGACGATGTCGAGCGGCATCGTCGAGGTGTCGATGCGCGGATCGTCGTCCTGCCCGGCGACGAGAGCCTCGGCCTCGGCGATCGTCTCGACCGTCGGCACGGAGCCGAGGAGGGGCCGCTGGGCCGTCTCGCGCATCGCGAAGAGCGCGACGGCGGCGAGAGCCGAGAAGAACATGATGTAGAACGCCGGCATGTACGTGTTGCCCGTCCACTCGATGAGCGCCTGGCTGAACAGCGGGGTCGTGCCGCCGAAGAGCGACACGGCCAGGTTGTAGGCGATGCCCATCGCGCCGAAGCGGGTGGCGGTGGGGAACAGTGCCGGCAGGGCGCTCGCCGAGATCGCGACGAACAGCGCCACCGGCACCGCGATGATGCCCAGCGCGATGAAGACCGCCCACAGCTCGCCGATCTGCATGATCGCGAACGCCGGCACCGTCAGGACGAGCGACGCTCCGATCGCGAATGCGTAGATGCGCCGCCGGCCGAAGCGGTCGCTGAGCCGGCCGACGAAGGGCAGGGTCGCCGACATCACCACGAGCACGGGAACCGTCGCCACCGCGGCGGAGAGGTTCGAGAGTCCGACCTCCTTCTCGAGGTAGGTCGGCATGTAGCTGGTCAGCGCGTAGCCGGCCGTGTTGGTCGCCGCGACGATCGCCACGGCGACGAGGATCGTCCGCCAGTGGTGGCGCAGGATGCCGCCGATGCCGTGACGAGCCATCGGGTCGTCCTTGCTGGGCGCCGCGGCCGACTCCGACTCCTGCTCGAACGCCGGGGTCTCCGGGATGCGCAGGCGGAACCAGATGGCGACGATGCCGAGCGGGATGGCGACGAGGAACGGGATGCGCCAGCCGCCGTCGACCATCGCGTCGGGGCCCCAGAGTCCCTGCGTGATGAGGGTGGTCAGCGCGACGACCGTGGCGCCGGCGGCGAAGCCGACGTACGAGCCGACGTCGAGCCACGAGGCCCAGAAGCCCCGCGAGCGGTCGGGTGAGAACTCGGTCACGTACGTCGAGGCCCCGGCGTACTCGCCGCCGGTCGAGAAGCCCTGCACCATCTTCAGCACATACAGGGGCACGACCGCCCAGATGCCGATCTGCGCCGAGGTCGGCAGCAGGCCGATGAGCGCGGTCGCGGTCGCCATCATCGCCATCGTCAGGAACAGGACCTTCTGCCGCCCGATCCGGTCGCCGAGGGGGCCGAGCACGATCCCGCCCAGGGGACGCACGAGGAACGACACGGCGAAGCCGAGGAGGGTCACCAGCAGGCCCCACGGGTCGGGGATGTCCTCGGCGAAGACGACGGTGAGCGTCACGGCGAGGTAGCCGTAGATGCCGAAGTCGAACCATTCCATGAAGTTGCCGACGACGGTGCCCGAGATGGCGGTTCGGACCTTCTTGCGTTCGACGACGATGACGTCGTCGACCTCGAGACGTCGGCGGGCGGGCCGCTTCGTGCGCGTGCGTGACATATTCGGTTCTCCTCCGGCAGCGTCGCCGGGCTCGGGTCGCCAGACGACTGTCCTTCGCTCACGGGAGCGTAGACCCCGGTGCCGGGGCGGGCGCAATCTCGCGCGGGGGCGTTGCGATCCGGCGCATCGCCGCCTATCGCGCGCGCGTGAGGCGACGCGGACACAGTGCCCGGGCGGCAACGGGCGATCCGTCGCATGTCAAGTCGTGTCGGTCGGGACCGGTCCGCGCCTACCGTCTGATCATGACCGAGCTGACCGCACCTACCGGACACGAGCCCGAGCTGCAGGCGCAGCCCCGACCGGACGGATCGGCGCCGCGAGCCCTCGTCCTCGGCGCCACCGGATACATCGGCGGACGGCTCGTGCCACGTCTCGTCGCGGCGGGATACCGCGTGCGCGTGCTGGCGCGCACGCCCGAACGCGTCGCGAGCTTTCCGTGGGGCGACGCCGTCGAGATCGTGGGCGGCTCGGCCGACGACGCGGATGCCGTCGCCGAGGCCGTGTCCGACGTGGACGTCGTCTACTACCTGATCCACTCGATGGGGGCGGGGGCAGGCTTCGAGGAGGCCGACGAACGGGCCGCCCGCACGGTCGCCGATGCCGCGGCGGCGGCATCCGTGAAGCGCATCGTCTATCTCGGCGGCCTCCACCCCTCCGATGCCGAGTTGTCGCCGCACCTGCGCTCGCGCGTGGAGGTCGGCGAGATCCTGCTGGAGTCCGGCGTGCCGACCCTCGTGCTGCAGGCGGGCGTCGTCATCGGGTCGGGGTCGGCGTCGTTCGAGATGGTGCGTCACCTCACCGACGTGCTGCCGTACATGCCGGCGCCCAAGTGGGTGCGAAACCGCATCCAGCCGATCGCGGTCCGCGACGTGCTGCATTACCTGCTCGGCGCGGCGCGCGTGGATCCCGAGCTGAACCGCGCCGTCGACATCGGCGGTCCCGACGTGCTGCGCTACGGGCAGATGATGAACGGATACGCCCTCGAGGCGGGCCTGCGGCAGCGGGCGATCGCGGCCCTGCCGGTGCTCACACCCGGGCTCGCCTCGCACTGGGTGAACCTCGTGACGCCCGTGCCACGCGCCATCGCACGCCCGCTCATCGCGTCGCTCCAGAACGAGTGCGTCATGGACGACCACGACATCGACGACATCATCCCGCAGCCCGAGGGAGGCCTGACCTCGTACCGGACGAGCGTGCGGCTGGCGCTCGGCCGGGTGGATGCCGACGAGGTCGAGACGAGCTGGCAGGACGCCGACGTGCTCGGCGCGCCGAGCGATCCGCTGCCGAGCGACCCCGAGTGGGCAGGCCGGACCGTCTTCACCGACGAGCGCTCCGCCGACACGAGCGCCTCGCCCGAGCGACTGTGGGAAGTGATCGCCGGCATCGGCGGCACGAACGGCTGGTACTCGGCGCGCGCGCTGTGGGAGATCCGCGGCTGGATGGACCGCCTGGTCGGCGGCATCGGCCTCGCGCGCGGGCGCCGCAGCCGGGGCAAGGTGCGGGTGGGGGATGCGATCGACTTCTGGCGTGTCGAGGCCGTCGAGGAGGGGCGCCTGCTGCGTCTGCGTGCCGAGATGCGGGTGCCGGGGGAGGCCTGGCTCGAGCTGAAGGTCGCGCCGCGCGAGGGCGGTGCCCGGTACGAGCAGCGCGCGATCTTCTTCCCGCGCGGTCTGGCCGGGCGACTGTACTGGCTCGGCGTTCTGCCGTTCCACGGGCTCATCTTCACCGCGATGGCGACGCGCATCACCGAGATGGCGGAAGGAAAGGTCGAGGAAGGGCGGATCGCCGTCGAGAACACCCACGCCGACGACGACACGGCGCGAGCGGGGACGGACGCCCCTAGGGTGGGGTCGTGAGCCGTTCCGCCGCCGTCATCACCGTGTCCGATCGCTCGGCCCGGGGTGAGCGTCCGGATGCGGCCGGTCCCGTCGCCGTCGAGGCCTTGCGCGCCGCGGGATGGGACTGCGCCGACGCCGCCGTCGTCGCCGACGGTGCCGCCTCGGTGGCCGGGGCGCTGCGGGCCGCGATCGCAGGCGGAGCGCGTCTGATCGTGACGACCGGCGGAACCGGCGTGGCGCCGCGCGACGAGACTCCCGAGGGCACCGGCGAGGTCATCGAGCGCGAGCTGCCCGGCGTGGCCGAAGAGCTGCGCCGGCGCGGGGTAGCCGAGACGCCCACGGCCGTCCTCTCGCGCGGGCGAGCAGGGGTGGCCGGGCGAACGCTCATCGTGAACCTGCCGGGGTCGCCACGCGCCGTGGCATCCGGTATCGACGTGGTGACGGGGATCGCCGGGCACGTCGTCGCCCAGCTCGACGGGCACGATCACTGATGGGCGAGATCCGCATCGCCCGCATCACCGCGGAGCCCCTCGACGTCTCCCAGCATCTCGCGGCCGTCGATTCCCCCGCCATCGGGGCCGTGACGAGCTTCGTCGGGACCGTGCGCGATCACGACCCGGATGCCGCCGGCGCGGTCTCGGCGCTGCACTACGAGGCTCACCCCGACGCCGAGACGACACTGCGGGCCATCGCTGCGGCCGCGCTCGGCGACCGCGACGGCATCGTGGCGGTCAGTCACCGCATCGGCGACCTCGCGGTGGGGGATGCCGCCGTCGTCATCGCGGTGGGCACGGCGCACCGGGGCGACGCATTCGAGGTGTGCCGCGAGCTGATCGAGGCGATCAAGCGCGAGCTGCCGATCTGGAAGCAGCAGATCGAGGCGGACGGCACGACGGCGTGGAAGGGGATCGGCGGCTGATCCTCTCGGACGGCGGGTGACTCAGCCGCCGGCGAAGGGCGGGAGGATGTCGACGGTGACGTCGGGGCCGATCTCGCTGGAGTCGGCGGCGCGTGCGCCGTCGACCAGGACGGCGCATTTCGGCAGGATCGCCGCCAGCCCGGGATGCTCCCGCGACAGTGCGTCGCGCAGAGCGCCGAGGCTGTTCTCGGAGCGAACCTCCTCGCTCCGTCCCGCGCGCTCGGCAGCCGCGGCGAAGTAGCGGACGCGCGCCATCAGGCGCCCTCGCCGGGGCGCTGCCAGTCGCCGCTGCGGCCGCCGGACTTCGCGGTGATGCGGATGTTCTCGATCGAGGTCGCCTTATCGATGCCCTTCACCATGTCGACGACGGCGAGGGCGGCGACCGAGACCGAGGTGAGCGCCTCCATCTCGACGCCGGTGCGGTCGGCGGTGCGCGCGGTCGCCTCGATCTCGATGCCCGCGTCGGTGATGTCGAGGTCGACGACGACCCCGTGCACCCCGATCACATGGGCGAGGGGGAGAAGCTCCGGCGTGCGCTTGGCTGCCTGGATGCCGGCGATGCGCGCGACGGCGAGGACGTCGCCCTTCGGCACCGTGCCGTCGCGGAGGGATGCGACGACCTCGGGCGAGCAGCGGACGAACCCGCGAGCCGTCGCAGCGCGGACGGTCGGCTGCTTCGCGGTGACGTCGACCATGCGAGCGTGACCGGCGTCGTCGAGGTGAGTGAAGCTCATGCCCTCATCCTTCCAGCAGCAGGACCTCGACGAGGTCGCCGGGCTCGACGACGGCCGTCTCGGCCGGGACGACCGCGTACGCCTCGGCGAGGGCGAGGGCGCCCGCCAGGTGCGAGCCCGAGCCGCCCGGTGTCGCCGGGCGCACGCGCCACCGGGCGGGATCGCTGCGGTCGATGACTGCGGGAAGGTACTGCCGGCGCCCCGGCGGTGTGTGCCAGGATTCGGCAGCGGGAAGACGCAACGCGGGCCGGTGGAGGTCTGAGCGGCACTGGAGGGCGAGCAGGGCGGGGCGCACGAACACGTCGAATGACACCGCCGCGCTCACCGGATTGCCCGGCAGGCCGAAGACGAGGGTTCCCGACGGCAGGACCCCGAAGGCCTGCGGCTTGCCCGGCTGCATCGCCACCCGCGAGAAGCGCAGTGCGTCGCCGAGCTCGGTCTTGACGACCTCGTAAGCGCCCGCGCTCACCCCTCCCGAGGTGATGACGACATCCGCGCGGGATCCTCCGGTCGTCGCTGCGGCGATCTCGCGACGGAACGCGCTGCCGCCGTCGTCGACGTGCACACGGCGGACGACGTCGCCGCCCGCCTGACGGACGAGCGTCTCGAGCAGCAGGCCGTTGGACTCGGGAATCTGCCCGCGGGAGCGGGGAAGACCGGGCTCGACCAGTTCGCTGCCGGTCGAGATGACGACGACGTGCGGTGCCTCCGAGACCGTGACCCGTGCGATGTCGGCGGCAGCGAGGGCGGCGAGCTGCCGAGGGCCGAGCGGCACACCGGAGTCCAGCACCGTATCGCCTGGGCGGATGTCGTCGTGCGCGCGCCGGAGGAACACGCCCCGCCGGGCGGGGGCCGCGAGCACGCGCGCGGTCGTCAGCGAATCGTCGAGGCCCCCCGCGGTGTCTTCGAACGGCACGATCGTGTCGGCGTCCGTCGGCACCGGGGCGCCCGTCATGATGCGCGCGGCCTGCCCGGGGCTCAGGGACGGATCGTCGGCGGAGCCGGCCGGCAGGTCGGCGACGACCGCCAGATCGACGGGGTGCTCGGGCGACGCGCCCGCGACGTCGTCGAAGCGCACGGCGAAACCGTCCATCGCCGAGTTGTCGAAGTCGGGGATGCCCCCGCGGGCGACGGCGGCCTCGCGGAGGACGCAGCCGGCGGCATCGGCGAGCCCGACCGTGCGGGTCGGCAGCGGGCGGACGGCGGCGAGGACGTCGGCGAGCTGCTCCTCGACGGTGCGCAGCCCGCCGCTCACGACTGCCACCGCGCGAGCCCGCCCGCGAGCACGGATGCCGCGACACCGCGGCCCCGGAGGGCATCGGCCGCGCGATGGGCTCGGATGCCGTGCGCGCACACGACCACGACCCGCTCGGCGTCGACGCGGTCAGGGGCCGCGAGCAGTTCTCCCAGCGGCAACACCACCGATCCGGGAAGCACGCCGGTCGCCGTCTCGTGGGGCTCGCGTACATCGAGCACCACCGCACCGGCGGACTGCAGCGCTCGGAGCTGCTCGAGGTCGACCTCGGGCGCCGCCGTCCACGTCCGCTCGGGTGGGGTCGGCGGAACGGGGGCCTGCGATAGCGCACTCGACGCCGCGCGCAGCGGCACCTCGCTCTGGGTGCCGGTGAGGGCGTCGACGACGACGAGCCGGCCCAGGAGCGGTTCGCCCACTCCGGTGATGAGCTTGATCGCCTCGGTCGCGAGCATCCCGCCCACCGTCATGCAGAGCGAGCCGAGCACGCCGACCTCGGCGCACGTCGGCAGGTCGTCGGCGCTGCCGGCCGGGTAGAGATCGTCGAGGCCGATCGCCGGTACGCCTTCGGGTGGCGCGGTCCAGAAGACGGTGACCTGCGCGTGGAACTCCTGGATCACGCCCCAGACGAGCGGCAGCCCGAGCGAAGCGCACGCGGCGGCCACGACGGTGCGGGTCTCGAACGTGTCGGTGCCGTCGATGACGAGGTCGCTCCCCGCCAGCAGCCGCGACGCGTTGGCGGCATCCAGCCGCTCCCGACGCGTCTCGATCCGGGTCTCGGGGGAGAGCGCGGCGGCGGCGCGCACGGCGGAGGCGACCTTCGGCGAACCGACGTCGTCGACCCGGTGGATGACCTGGCGCTGGAGGTTGGCGTACTCGACCTCGTCGTCGTCGATGACGGTGATCGTCCCGACTCCGGCAGCTGCGAGGGCGAGGATCACCGGCGAGCCGAGGCCTCCTGCGCCGACGACGGCGACGTGGGAGGCCGCGAGTCGCCGCTGCCCCTGGTCGCCGAGGCCCGCGAGGACGGCGTGCCTCGCGGTGCGCTCGCGCTCGCGATCCGACAGAGGCCCGGTGGCGGCGACAAGAGGCGGGACGGTCATGGGATCAGGCTAGACGCGCGCGGGGGCAACCCGGGCGGACGGGAGGCGAGGCGTCACACGCATCCGTGAATGCGGCGGATTCGGCCCCGTCGGTCCGCAAATGCGGGTAAGTTCAGCGCATGACGGCATACCGAATCTCGGAGGCGGCGCGCCTGCTCGGCGTCAGTGACGACACCGTGCGCCGCTGGATCGACCACGGCGTCCTCCCGGTCACCGATGAAAGCCCCGCACGGGTGCCGGGCGACGCGCTCGCCGCCCACGCGGTCGAGCTGGCTTCGGCCGCAGCCGACCCGTCGGACCGGCTTTCGAGCGCCCGCAACCGATTCGTCGGCCTCGTCACCCGCGTGCAGATCGACGGCGTGATGGCGCAGGTCGACGTGCAGTCCGGACCGCACCGGATCGTGTCGCTGATGTCGGCCGAGGCGGCGCGCGAGCTCGAGCTCGAGCCCGGGTCTCTCGCCGTCGCCGTCGTCAAGGCCACCACCGTCGTCGTCGAGACCCCGAAGGACTGAGCCGTGCGCACCCGACGAACGAGCCTCGCCGCCCTCGCCGCCGCCCTACTCCTCCTGGCCGGATGCGCCGCGGGCGGCGGCCCCGACGCGGGGACGGATGCCGCGCCCGGCGTCGCGGAGTCGGAGTCCGGGTCCGCGGCCCCCGACATCTCAGGCGAGGTCACCGTGTTCGCCGCGGCGTCGCTGAAGGCGGGCTTCGACGAGCTGGCTGTGCGGTTCGAGCAGCGGCATCCGACGGTCGCCATCTCGCCCATCAGCTACGACGGGTCGTCGACGCTCGCGACGCAGCTGACCGAGGGCGCCCCCGCCGACGTGTTCGCCTCGGCCGACGAGGCGAACATGCAGAAGGTCGTCGCGGCCGGGCTCGCGGCCGACCCGCAGATCTTCGCGACGAACCGCCTCACCCTCGTCGTGCCCGCCGGCAACCCCGGCGCGGTCGCCGGCCTCGCCGACCTCGCGGACGCCGACCGCACCGTCGTGCTGTGCGCACAGGCGGTGCCGTGCGGGGCGGCGTCGGAGACGCTTCTCAGCGACGCCGGTGTCACGGCGAGCGTCGACAGCTACGAGCAGAACGTCACGGCCGTATTGACGAAGGTCGCCGGCGGCGAAGCCGATGCGGGGCTCGTCTACGTCACGGATGCCGCCCTGACCGACGACGTCGAGATCGTCGACACTCCCGGCGTCGACGAGGTGGTCAACCGCTATCCGATCGCCGCGCTGGCCGGCGCCCGTGCGCCCGAGGCCGCCGAGCAGTTCGTCGCCTACGTACTGTCTGCGGACGGCCAGGCGGTGCTCCGCCGTCTCGGGTTCGGGGCGCCGTGAGCGGCGGCCGGGCAGGCGGTCACCGGTCGACGCGCCGCGACGCGTCGGGGTATGTGCCGCGTGTCCTGCTCGTGCCGGCCGTCGTCGGGCTCGCGCTGCTCGTGGTCCCGCTCGTCGCGCTGGTGGGGCGCGTCGACCCCGCGACGGTGTGGGCCGACGTCACCTCGCCCGAGGCCGGCGCGGCGCTCGCGCTCTCGCTGCAGACCGCGCTCGCGGCCACCGCTGCGTGCATCGTGCTCGGCGTTCCGCTCGCCCTGACGATCGCCCGAGCAGGCGCCCGCGGTGCGGCGGTGCTGCGCGCCGTCGTGACGGTCCCGCTCGTGCTGCCGCCCATGGTCGGCGGCGTCGCACTGCTGTTCCTGTTCGGGCGGACCGGCTGGCTGGGCGCGATGCTCGGCGAAGCCGGCATCCGCATCCCCTTCACGACCACGGCCGTCGTCATCGCGCAGACCTTCGTCGCCCTGCCCTTCCTCGTCCTCGCGCTCGAAGGCTCCCTGCGGGCCACGGGAGCCGGTTACGAGCAGACCGCCGCCGCTCTCGGTGCGGGACGGTGGCGCATCCTGTTCCGGGTCACCCTGCCGCTCGCCGCCCCCGGCCTCATCGCAGGAACCGTGCTGTGCTTCGCGCGCGCCCTCGGCGAGTTCGGCGCCACCGCCCTCTTCGCGGGCAACGCGCCCGGCGTCACGCAGACGATGCCGCTGGCGATCTACACGGCGTTCAACGGTGCGGGGGTGTCGCAGGGAACGGCTGTCGCGCTGTCGCTCCTGCTGCTGATCACCGCGATCGCGGCGCTCCTGCTCGTGCGCGCCTGGCGGCCGGGCGGCGCCCGATGAGCGCGCGGCTCACCGCCCGCGTCCGGGTGCAGCGCCCGGGCATCACCGTGGCCGCCGAGCTCGTCGCCGAACCGGGCGAGGTCGTCGCGGTCATGGGGCCGAGCGGCGCGGGCAAGACGACGGTGCTCGAGGCGATCGCCGGCCTCGTCCCGCTCGACGAGGGGTCGATCCGTGTCGACGACGACGAGGTCGCCGGTCCCGGCCGCCGCGTGGCGCCGCAGCGTCGCGGCATCGTGCTGCTGCGACAGGACCCGGGGCTCTTCCCGCACCTCTCGGTGCGCGAGAACGTCGCCTTCGGGCTCCGCTCTCGCGGCGAGCCGGCGCGCCGGGCGCGCGTCACCGCCGACGACTGGCTCGAACGCGTCGGTCTCGCCGGCGTCGGCGGCCGGTACCCCCGAGAGCTGTCCGGCGGTCAGCAGCAACGGGTCGCCCTCGTCCGCGCGCTCGCCGCGCGGCCCCGCGTCGTCCTGCTCGACGAACCGTTCACGGCGCTCGACCCGGCGACCGCCGCGTCGCTGCGGACGATGCTCGGCGAGCAGCTGCGGGCCGCCGGGACGACGGCCGTCATCGTCAGCCACGACGCCCTCGATGCCGCGGCGGTGGCCGATCGGCTCGTCGTGCTCGAGGAGGGAACCGTGACGCAGAGCGGCTCGGTCCGAGAGGTGCTGCGGAGCCCGGCGACGGCGTTCGGTGCGGCGATCGCGGGAGTGAACCGCGTCGTCGGGGACGTGGTCGGTCATGGCGACGGAGCGGTCTGGCGGGCCGGTGCCCTCGCGATCGCGCGGCCGGGTGAGGGCGGCGGATCGGTCGCCGCGCTGTTCCGTCCGGGCGACGTCCGGCTCGAGGAGATCGGGGCCGGCGACGGGCTCGTGCGGCCGGAGGCCGCGTCGTCGGACGACGGCCGTGTCGCGTGGCGGGCCCCCGTGGTCCGGCTCGAACCCACCGTCGGCGGGGTGCGGGTGCTCGTCGCCGATCCGCCGCTGGCGGTCGACATCCCGGTGGATCTGGCCGCGGACCTTCGTGCGGGCGCATCGGTGACGCTCTCACTGCCGACCGCCGCGATCACGTGGGGCTGAGTGGCACGATGGGGGCATGCCCCACATGCGTGCCGTCCGGCCCGGCGATGACGCCGCGCTGAGCGAGATCTGTCTGCGAACCGCCGACCACGGCTCCGATGCCGCGGGGATCTTCGACGACGACGACATCTGGGGAGCGATCTACGTGCTGCCCTACGCCGAGCGGCATCCGGATCTCTCCTTCGTCGTGGCCGATGACGACGACCGCGCGATCGGTTATGTCGTCGCGACGCCCGATACCGATGCCTTCGAGGAGTGGTTTCGCGCCGAGTGGTGGCCGCGGTTCGCCGGTCGCTGGCCGGAGCCCGCGCCCGACGACACCTCGCGGCAGGCGGGCACGCTGCGGTACGCCTACGGCCGACGTCCCGGAGCCGAGCCGCTCGCCGAGGCGTATCCGGCGCACCTGCACATCGACCTGCTGCCCGGGGCGCAGGGACAGGGGTGGGGGCGACGGCTGATCGACCGGGTGTCGGAGCAGCTGCGGGCGTCGGGCATCACCCGTCTGCACCTGGTCGCGTCGGCCGCCAACGCCGGCGCGCTCGCCTTCTACGACCGCCTGGGCTTCGAGCGCCTGCCCTCCTCTCCCGGCGCGCAGGCGTTCGGCATCGATCTCGGGCGCTGAGGCCCGGTCGCGCGGCGCCGCCGAGGTCCCAGTTGGGCCGGGTCTGCCGGCTGGATTTCCGGCTCAATGGGGACCTCGGGTTGCGCAGGGGCGGTCGCGGCGGGCCACGGCGAGCGAAGTCCCACACGGGCCGGGTCTGCCGCTAGGTTTCCCGGCCGAACTGGGACCTCGCGGGGTGGGGGCGCGCGTCAGCCCGTGATCAGACGCCCGTCGGAGATGCGGACCGTGCGGTCGACGAGCGAGCTCGGCACCCGCACGTGCGAGATGAGCACGACGGCACGTTCCTCGTCGACGGCCGAGAGCAGATCGCGCATCAGCGCGTCGGATGCCGCGGGGTCGACCCCGGCCGTCGGCTCGTCGAGCACGAGCACGGGGAAGCCGTGCAGCAGTGCACGAGCGAGCGCGATGCGCTGCGCCTGGCCGCCCGAGACGAGGGCGCCGTGCTCGCCGACGCGAGCGTCGAGACCGCCGCGCTCGCGCAGCCAGCCGCCCAGCCCGACGCGCTCGAGCACGGCCTCCAGCTCGGCGTCGGTCGCGGTGTCGCGGGCGAACAGGAGGTTCTGGCGGATGTCCTCGTCGAAGAGCATCGGCTGCTGCTCGCACAGTCCGACCGTCAGACGCACGTCGTCGGGGGAGAGGTCCCGCACGTCGGTGCGCCCGACGCGGTAGCTCCCGTCGACGTCGAGGAACCGGACGAGGGCATGGGCGAGCGTCGACTTGCCCGCACCGCTCGAGCCGACGACGAGCAGACGCTCGCCCGGGCGGACATCGAGGTCGACGCCCGTGAGAGCGGGACGCTCGGCGCCGGGCCACGTCACCGACACGTCGCGGAGGTGCAGGCCGTCGCCGAGCGCGGGCGCGACACCCGTGGGAGCGACGCTGCTGTCGACGAGGCCGGCGGGGATGCCGCTCGGCACGGTCTCGGCGATGCGTTCTGCCGACGCGCGCACCTGACGCCAGGATGCCGCTGCGAGCGGAACCGTCTGGAAGACCTCGAACACGGCCATCGGCACGAGGACGGCGACGGCCAACCACGGACCGCCGAGCGCGGCGACATCCGGAGCGGTGACCATGACCGCGAGGATCGACGCGGCGCCGGCGGCGAGTGAGACGATGGCCGCGCTTCCGGCCTGCGCCCCGGCTCGGCGGACGACCGCACGGCGGAGGTCGGCGTCGGCTGCCTCGATACGGCGCCGGCTCTGCGCCTCGGCTCCGTACGCCAGCAGGACGTCGAGGCTGCCGAGGTGGTCGGCGACGGCGTCGGCGAGCCGGGCGCGGAGCGGCGCGATCGTGCGCTCCGCGCGGGCGCCTGCCACCCAGCCCCAGCCGGTGGCCGCCGCCGCGGCGACGACGAGGCAGCCGAGCAGGGTGAGCCCGGCGGGCCACGAGACGGTCATGACGAAGATCACGGCGGCGAGGGCGACCGTGGCCGATGCCACGAGCGGCTCGACGACCCGCAGCGGCAGATTCTGCAGGTCATCGACATCGTCGACGAGGGCGGACAGGGCGGATCCCCGGCGGATGCGGCCGAGCCCGTCGGGCGCCAGCGGAATGAGACGCCGGACGAGGTCGGTGCGCGTCGTGGCGAGCTGGCGCAGCGCCGCGTCGTGCGACGTGAGGCGCTCGAGGTAGCGGAAGACGGCCCGCGAGATCGCGAACGCCCGTACCCCGACCACGGCGGCCATCACGTACATCACCGCGGGCTGCTCGCTCGCGCGGACGATGAGCCATGCGCTGCACGCGAGGAGCGCGACGGCCGAGGCCTCCGTCGCGAAGCCGGTCGCGAGCGCGCGCCAGAACCGTCTCGGTGGCGGCATCGCGCCCCGGAGCACGTCGGCGGTCGTCGTCATGCCGTCACCTCGGATCGGGGTCGCACGTCCACCAGCACGTCGGCGATGGAGCGGGCCGTCTCCCGGTGCGAGACGAGCAGGACGGTCGCGCCGTCATCCGCGACGCGGCGCAGGCTCTGCCACAGGGCGGCCTCGGTCTCGGCGTCGAGAGCCGCGCTCGGCTCGTCGAGGGCGATCACCGGCGCACCGACGCTCTCGTGCCGGAAGAGGGCGCGCGCGACCGCGACCCGCTGCGCCTGACCGCCGGAGAGGCCCGCGCCGCGGACGCCGAGCTCGAGCGCCGGGTCGAGGTCGGCGGCGCCGGCAGCCACCAGCGCGCGCGAGATGGCACGCTCGTCCGCGGCCCCCGCGGTGCGGTCTGCCGAAGCGCCGAGAGTGACGTTCTCGGCGACAGTGCCGGCGATGAGGCCCGGATCCTGTCCGGCCCAGGCGAGCCACGACGCCGGCGGCGGAACCTGCGCTCCGTCGAGCGTCAGGTCGCCCTCGAAGGGGGCCACGCCGCGCAGTGCGGCGAAGACGCTGGACTTGCCGGCGCCGCTCGGCCCCGACAGGAGCGTGATCGTGCCCGGCCTCGCCGTGAACGACACCGGTGCGAGCAGCGAGTCGCCGCGCTGCACCCGAAGCTCACGGGCGCGGAGGACGCCGCGCTCCGCCGCCGCGGTCGTCGCGGCATCCGTCGGCGCCGGGATCGCGGCAGCCTGCTGCGGCAGCGCCCTCGCGGCGTCGAGGACCTCGAAGACGTCGTCGGTGGCGGCGACCCCCTCTGCGGCGGCGTGGAACTGCACGCCGACCTGACGGAGCGGAAGATACGCCTCGGGGGCGAGCAGCAGCACGAAGAGCCCGACCGATAGGCCGAGCGAGCCGTCGATGAGCCGGAAGCCGATCGACACCGCCACGATCGCGACGGAGATCGACGCGAGGAACTCCAACGCGAAGCCCGACAGGAACGACACCCGCAGGACGCGCATCGTCTCGATGCGGTAGTTCTCCGTCACGCGTTCGATCGACGTCGCTGCGCGGTGCTGCCGCCCGAACACGGTGAGCGTCGACAGGCCCCGGACGGTGTCGGCGAAGCGGGCGGCGAGCTGGCGGAGCGTCTGCCATTGCGCGCGCTGGACGGCGCGGGTCGCCAGGCCGATCAGCACCATGAACAGCGGGATCAGCGGCATCGTCAGCAGGACCGTGAGCCCGGAGATCCAGTCGCTCCACCAGATGACGGCGATGAGCACCGGGGTCGCGATGACCGTCAGGACGAGCTGCGGCAGGTAACGGCCGAAGTAGGCGTCCAGCGCGTCGAGGCCGCGGCCTGCCGTGACGGCGAGTTGAGCGGAGTTGCGGCTCGCGAGCCATCCGGGGCCGAGGCGACCGACGGCGGAGGTGAGTGCGCCGCGCAACTCGCTGCGCACCCGGGCAGCGGCGCGAGCAGAGACGGCTTCGCGCAGCCAGAGGAGCCCGGCGCGCGCGGCGACGACGGCCGCGAGAGCGGCGAGGGTTCGCATGAGGTCGGCGATCGGCATCCCGCCGATGGCGCCGACGATGGCCTGCGTGGTCAGCCACGCGGAGCCGACGATCACGATGGTCTGGGCGAGGCCGATCGCCCCGATCGCGACGAAGAAGACGCGCGAGGCGCGGGCATAGCGCAGCAGCCGCGGATCGACGGGCCGCCCGCTCGAGCGCGCGGGCGCCTCGGGGTCGTCCATGCTCACCCTTCGATCCTGCCTTACCCGGGACCGGGATGCCTCGGGCCCGGCGCGATCGCGCGGATCCGAGGCATCCCGTCATCCGGTCAGTGGGCGACGAGCTCGGCCTCTTCGATACGGGCCCGCGTGACGCGCTTGCGGAAGACCCAGTACGTCCAGCCCTGGTAGAGCAGCACGAGGGGCAGGAAGATCACGGCTGCCCAGGTCATGATCGTCAGCGTGTAGTCGGTCGACGACGCGTTCTCGATCGTCAGGTTCCACGCGGGGTCGGTCGACGACGGCATCACATTCGGGAAGAGCGAGAGCCAGAGGGTCAGCACGGCGAACATCACGGTGCCGGCGCCTCCCGCGAAGGCCCACCCCTCGCGACCCCGGGCATTGGCGAGGATGGCTCCGATCAGCATGACGGCGGCCAGGGCGGCCGTCACGAACACGAGCGGCAGCAGCGGCGCCTGCGCCTGCATCGCCGACAGCACGGTCCAGGCGAGGAAGACGGCCGCGGCGACCAGGGTCAGCAGTCCCGACTTCGTCGCCAGGTGACGGGCCTGCTCGCGCACGTCCCCGTCGGTCTTGAGGGCGACGAAGTAGACCCCGTGGGTGAAGAACAGCAGCAGCGTGACGACGCCGCCGAGCAGGCCGTAGGGGTTCAGCAGCGTGAACAGGGTGCCGGTGAACTCCTTGTCTGCGTCGATCGGAACGCCCTGCACGATGTTGGCGACCGCGACGCCCCAGAGGAAGGCGGGGAGTGCCGAGCCCACCACGATCATGAGATCGAAGCGCTTGCGCCAGGTGGCGTCATCGCGCTGGTGGCGGTACTCGAACGAGACCCCGCGCAGGATCAGGGCGATGAGGATCAGGAGCAGCGGCAGGTAGAACCCGCTGAACAGGGTCGCGTACCACTCCGGGAACGCTGCGAACAGGCACGCGCCCGCCACGATCACCCAGGTCTCGTTGAGGTCCCAGACCGGGCCGATGGTGTTGATGATCTGGCGCCGCGAGACGTTGTCCTTCCCGAGGAAGGGCAGCGACATCCCGACACCGAAGTCGAACCCGTCGAGGACGAAGTAGCCCACGAAGAGCACTCCGACGATGAAGAACCAGACGTATGCGAGATCCATGACGTGCTCCTCAGTAGACGGTGGTCTGGGTGTGGGACGCCGAGTGGTTCTCGGCGTCGGTTGAGCCCGGCTCGGGCAGCGGGTCGGGGCCCTTCTGCGCGGCCTTGCGGATGAGGCCGAACTCGACGACGGCGAGCGAGGCGTACACCGCGGTGAACGCGATCAGCGAGATGAGGACCGTCCAACCGGGCACGTTCGGTGAGACGCCGTCCTCGGTCAGCATGAGGCTGAAGACGATCCAGGGCTGGCGGCCCATCTCGGTGAAGACCCAGCCGACGAGGCTGCCGAGAAGGGGGAGGGGAGCGGACCAGATGGCGACCTTCCACATCCACCGGGCGACGGGGCGCTGAGCCTTCTTGCGCGTGACCCAGAGGCCGGCGACCGAGATGAGGGTCGCGATGCCCCCGAAGCCGATCATCCAGCGGAACGACCAGTAGGTGACCCACACGATGGGGCGGTAGTCGACGCCCGCCCCGAAGGTCTCGGTGTACTGCGCCTGCAGGTCATTGAGGCCTTCGACGCACCCGTCGAAGCTATGGGTCGACAGGAACGACAGCAGGTACGGCACGCGCAGCGACCAGACCTCTTCGGTGCCGTCGGGGGTTCCGATGGAGAAGATCGAGAAGGACGCGTCAGCCCCGCAGGCACTGTTGAACATGGCTTCGGCCGCGGCCATCTTCATGGGCTGCGTCGCCACCATCACGAGGCTCAGCTGATCTCCCGAGAGTGCGACCCCGACGAACGAGACGATCATGCCCCACATGCCGAAGCGGAGGGCGGGACGCATCGTCTCGACGTGCTGCGCGCGCGAGAGGTGCCAGGCGGCGACCGCGATGACCACGGCAGCGGCGAACATCCAGGCGGCGAAGATCGTGTGCGGGAAAGCGGCCAGCACGATCGGGTTGGTCAGGACCGCGCCGAAGTCGATCAGTTCGGCCCGGCCGCCGTCGGCGGCGATCTGGTATCCGACCGGGTTCTGCATGAACGCGTTGGCGGCGAGGATGAAGTAGGCCGACAGGGTCGACCCGAGCACGACCATCCAGATCGAGAACAAGTGCAGCGCCTTGGGCAGCTTGTCCCAGCCGAAGATCCACAAGCCGATGAAGGTCGCCTCGAAGAAGAAGGCGAGGAGACCCTCGAAGGCCAGCGGTGCGCCGAAGATGTCGCCGACGAAACGGGAGTAGGCCGACCAGTTCATGCCGAACTGGAACTCCTGGACGATGCCGGTCACGACGCCCATGGCGAAGTTGATGAGGAAGATCTTGCCGAACAGGCGGGTCAGGTGCAGCCACTTCACGTTGCCGGTGCGGTGCCACACCGTCTGGAAGATCGCCACCACGAGAGCCATCCCGAGGGTCAGCGGCACGAAGAGGTAGTGGTACAGCGTCGTCAGACCGAACTGCCAGCGTGCCAGCAGGAGCGGATCGAGGAAGTCCATCGGGGCGTGCCTTTCGGGAGGCGAGGGTTTCGACAGGCTGAAGGTATCGAGTGTGGTTTTCCCCGGTCTCAGGGGCGGCCGGGAATAATGCTACGCGTGGTCAGACCACTAAGCAAGGTGCTGTCAGACCACAACACGCGGCTCCGATCGGCCGCGGCCGGCCCTCGGATGCTCCGGAGCCGCTTACGCTCGACCCATGGGGGAGCCGCTCGTCGACAGATTCGCCCGGGTTCACCGCGACCTGCGCATCTCGCTGACCGACCGCTGCTCGCTGCGCTGCACGTACTGCATGCCCGAGCAGGGCAACGAATGGCTCGCGCGGCAGAGCATCCTCACCCTGGATGAGATCGTCGAGGTCGCGACCGTCGCCGCAGCCGCGGGCATCACGACCTTCCGTCTCACCGGCGGGGAACCGCTGCTGCGCACCGACATCGTCGAGATCGTGCGGCGGCTCGCGGCCATCGCGTCGCCCGACGGCCCGATCGAGATCGCCATGACCACGAACGGCATCCGGTTGCCCGAGGTGCTGCCCGACCTCGTCGCCGCGGGGCTCGCTCGCCTGAACATCTCGCTCGACACCCTCGACCGGGAGCGGTTCCGAAACCTCACCCGTCGTGACCGCCTCGACGAGGTGCTCGACGGGGTGCGCGCGGCCCAGGCGTCCGGGCTCCGGCCGCTGAAGATCAACGCGGTCGCGATGCGCGGTGTCAACGACGACGAGCTCGCCGACCTTGTGGCCTTCGCCGTGGCGCACGACGCGCAGATGCGATTCATCGAGCAGATGCCGCTGGATGCCGGCCACACGTGGGACCGGTCGAGCATGGTCACGCGCGAGGAGATCCTCGAAGCGCTCGCGGCGCGCTGGAGCCTCGAGCCCGTCCCGGGGCGTGGCGGCGCGCCCGCGGAGCGGTGGCGGCTCGACGGCGGCCCGCACACGGTCGGCGTCATCGCATCGGTGACCGCCCCGTTCTGCGGCGCGTGCGACAGGATGCGGCTGACCGCCGACGGCCAGCTGCGCAACTGCCTCTTCTCGATCGACGAGTACGACCTGCTGCCGGTGCTGCGCTCCGAGACGCCGCCCGAGGCGCGAGCCGAGCGGATCGATCGTGTGCTCCGAAACTGCATCGCCGGCAAGAAGGCCGGTCACGCGATCGACGACCCGGGCTTCCTGCAGCCCGCCCGCGGGATGAACGCGATCGGCGGGTAGGCCGAGATCGCCGCTCAGGCGCGGGGTGGGGTCGCTTCGCGGTGGCGCGGTGAGATCAGGACCGCACCACCGGTCAGGCACGTCGCGGCGGCTGCGGCGAAGACGAGCGCCGGTCCGCCGCGGGGGAGCAGTGCGCCGATCGCTGCCGCGCCTATGGCCTGTCCGACCATGAAGGTCACGAACAGCAGTGCTGTGCCGGCGGCCGCGTGTACGGCATCGATCCGCGTCGTCCACCCGATGAGCGCTCCTGAAGCGGTGACGTACGCCCACCCGAACACGGCGCACGCACCGAGGGCGAGCGCCGTGTTCGTCGGGGTGGCGCCCACCGCGAGTGTCGACCCGGCGATGAGCCCCGCGCCGATCAGCCAGAGTGCCCGGGGGTGCAGGCCGGACACGAGCCGCGATGTCGCGATGACGGCGGCGCCGCCGCATCCGAGCACGATCCACGCCAGCACCGACTGCGTCTGCGACCCGCCCGCGTCGACCAGGACGGTGCGGCCGTAGTTCCAGATCGCCGACGCGCCGATTCCGAGAAGGACGGATGCCGCGATCGCCGAGCGATGCGCCGTCCACCACGCTCCCGGCGGAAGAAGGGGAGGCCGGCTCGCGCCTTCGTCTCCCGGCGCGCTGTTCCGTCGGCGATCGGCGATGAGGACGGCGATCCCCGCCGTCACGGTCGCGACTGCCGCGATCAGCCAGCACAGGCGCCAGTCGGGGGTGAGGGCGAGGGCGATGAAGCCTGCGATGACGAGGCCCGGGCCGGTCCCGGCGTTGACGATCGCCTGCGGCGTGCTCGACTCGCGCTCGGCGAACGTACGCGCCACCAGGCGCACGAGGGCGGGCGAGGCGAGCCCAGCGCCGGCGGAGGAGATCGCCGCAGCGGGGGCGAAGGTCGCCGCATCCGTCGCCGCCGCGATCCCGACGGCACCGCCGCCCGCCGTGAGGATCGCCGCGACGACGAGGAGGCGTGGATGTCGCTCGGCGGCGAGGAAGCCGACGAGCGCGGCGAGGGCGTAGACGATCGACCCCGCCGCCGAGACGAGGCCGGCCGCGGCGGTGTCGATGCCGAGGTCGGCGCTCATCTCGGGCAGGTGGAGTCCGAAGGCGAGGCGCACGAGGCCGTAGGTCGCCGCGATTAGCGCGACTCCGGAGGCGACGAGACCCCACTGCCGAAACAAGAACGACCGTTTCACTTTACCGAGCATAGAGTGCTGGCATGGGAATGCGGCCGCGGACGCAGGAGCGGATCCTCGATGCCGCCGAGGATCTCTTCTTCACTCAGGGCATCGCCGCGACTCCGATCGACGCCGTGCTGGCACGCGCGGGCGTGTCGGCGGCGACGCTCTACCGGGGGTACGCGAGCAAAGAGGCGCTGCTCGCGGCGGCGCTCGAGCGGCGGCAGCGGGCTTGGATCGAAACGTGGGACGCCGCCGTCGAGCGCGGCGCCGACGACGAGGAGCGGCTGCTCGCGGTGTTCGACGCGCTCGCGGCGTTCCGCGACGAGCCGCGCGGGTCGCGCTGGTGCGCCTTCCTCGGCGCGGCCGCCGAATATGCCGATCCGCCGCCGGAGGTGGCATCCGCCGTTCGCGCCGACACGGAGGGCATGCGGGCGCGGCTGACCGAGCTCGCTCGTCCGATCGCCGGGGCCGCCGCGGCCGAGCTCGCGGAGCGGCTGCTCCTCGTCGTCAGCGGCGACCTGGCGATGCGGCTGCGCGAGCGCGGTCACGACACCCAGCTGGCCCGCTCGACCGCGGCGCTGGTGATCGCGGCCGCCCGGGGCTGAGGCCGGACGAGGTCCGGGTGTCGACTCCGCCGGGCTCAGTCGTGGGCGGTCGCGGCGTGCAGCAGCTGGATGATGCACACCGACGGGTCGCACGAGGACCGCATGCCGTCGACGGCGAGGGGTCCGCCCGCCTCGGTGAGCACGCCCTGCAGCAGGCTCAGGTGAACGCTGCAGAGCACCTCGCGATGATCGGCCTGCGCCGTGGCGTGTGCGCAGGGGGTCAGGTCGACCGTCAGCGCGGAGTCGTCGATGATCGGGTCGAAGCCTTCGTCCTCGAGCTCCTCGACGAGGGCGTCGAGCTGGTGCAGTGCGCGGGTCTCGAGCACGTCGGGGACGTCGACGGTGAGGACGCGGCGCATGAGGTCGCCGCGCTGCGCGGCATCCCGCACCTTGCGGCGCTGGATGGCGCTGCGGGTCGCGTCTCCGTCGGCGGCGCTGTAGAGCACGCGGGGGCGTCCGCGGGTGGTGCGGTGCTCCTTCTCGGCGACGATGAAGCCGTCGGAGATCAGTCGGGCCAGGTGCTCGCGGATGGTGTTCGGGTGCAGGTCGGTGGCCTCTTGCAGTTCGAGGATCGTCCGGCGGGGCTGCTCCTGGATGAGGTGCAGGATCTCCACGCGGGAGTAGCTCGAGATGGCGCTGTATCCGACGGTCGCGGTGCTCATAGGACTCATTAAACACGGAAAACCGTCTGTGGTCTTACCACACCGTGAATTTCGTGGGTTTGCTGGCGCGTCCTAGGTGTGTGTGGCGCAAACCTCGGAGAAAACGACGAACCTCGGAGCCTGCCTGCGCGGGGCTCCGAGGTTCGCGTGGTTGTCCGAGTTGCGGATGCCGCGGCTCAGGCCTCCGGGGTCCAGGTCGACACGCGGGTGAGCTCGGCGATCTCGTCGGCCGTGAGCTCGACGCGCCCGCCGTCGAGCAGGCCCTGCACCTGCTCGAGGCGCGAGGCGCTCGCGATCGGCGCGACCACGGTCGGCTGCGAACGCAGCCATGCGAGCGCGGCCGAGGCGATCGAGACGTCGTGTGCGGCGCCGACGCGCTCGAGGGTGTCGATGATCTGCAGGCCCTGCGGCGTCGCGTACACGGCGGCGCCCTCGGCGCGCGGGGTGTTGTGGGCCGAGGCATCCGTCGACCGGTACTTGCCGGTCAGGAAGCCCTTCGCGAGGGCGAAGTAGGGGATGAGGCTGAGGTTCTCGCGCTCGGCGATCGGCACGATGGTCTCTTCGACCTCGTTGCGGTGCACGAGGTTGTAGTGCGGCTGGATGGCGACGGGGCGGGCGACGCCGGTCTCGTCGGCGATGCGCAGCCACTCCTCGATGCGCTCCGTGGTGTAGTTCGACACGGCGATGTGGCGAACCAGGCCGTCGGCGACGAGCTGGCCGAACGCGCCGACCGTCTCGTCGAGAGGGGTCTCCTCGTCGTCGAAGTGTGCGTAGTAGAGGTCGATCGCGTCGACGCCCAGCCGCTTCAGCGAAGCCTCGGCGGCGGCGCGGACGTTCGAGGCGGAGAGCCCGCGGAAGTCCGGATGCTGGCTGACCTTCGTCGCCACGACGACCTCGGGGCGGCTGCGTGCTGCGAGCCATTCGCCGATGATCGTCTCGCTCTCGCCCCCGCTGTGGCCGGGCGCCCAGGCGCTGTAGGAATCGGCGGTGTCGATGAAGTTGCCGCCGCCTTCGACGAACGCGTCGAGGATCGCGAACGACGCGTCGCGGTCGGCGGTCCAGCCGAAGACGTTGCCGCCGAGGGCGAGGGGGAAGACGGAGAGGTCGCTGTTTCCGATCGTGCTCATGGTGGGTTCAAGCGGTGGGGTCGGGCTGATATTCCGGCCCGGTGACGACGAAGCGCCAACTCCTCAGAATCCGACGTGAGGCGGTGTCTCGGGCCCCGTGAGGGGCGTTGAGGCTCGGATCTGAGGAGTTGGCGCGGTGCCTGTGTGCAGCTGTGTCAGCGCGTACGAGTCGAGCCGCGGCGCGAGACGGCGACGTAGATGCCGAGCACGATGATGGCACCGATGATCGAGCCGATGATGCCGGACGGCTGCAGGAAGCCGCCCTCAGGGCTGTGGTTGAAGATGAGGAATCCGAGGAATCCGCCGACGAACGAGCCGACGATGCCGAGCACGATGGTCATCAGGATGCCGATGTTCTGCTTGCCGGGGATGACGGCGCGCGCGATGAAGCCGGCGATCAGTCCGACGAGGATGAGGCCGAGGATCGTCCAGAGCATGGTGCTTCTTCTTTCTGTGCAGGAACAGGCGCCGGTCGGGCACCCGGGGCGGACGACAGGTTATGACTGCGCGGTCGGGATCACCGCGGCTCTTTCGCCCACTCCCGCCGTGGTTGTACTCTTGCGGGCCCGTGCGAGCCGCGAGCACGTACCCCCGCCGCGAGAACGCACCCGCGACGGTGTGCTTTCGGCGCGATGGTGCGTTCTCGCACGGGATCCGTCAGGCGAGTGCGTCCCGGAGCGCGGCGAGCCACGACGGGAACGCATCGAGGTGCGCGTCGTGGCTGCCGTCGGGGAGCGGCAGGATGCGGGTGCCCGGGCGCCGCGCGGCGAGCTCGGCCTGCTGCTCGGGGGAGAACATGCCGCGATGGGCGAACACCGCCGTCGTCGGCACCGCGAGGTCCTCCCACTCCGCCCACCGTGGTTCGTGCACCGCGGCGATCACGGCCTGCATGACGTCGGCGTCGAAGCGGGGCCGCAACCCCGAGGGCGTCTGCTCAAGGTCCGCGACCCAGGCCTCGGTGAGCGGCGAGTCACCGAGGAAGGCCCGCGCGGCGGCCGCATCGGCGAATGGGATCGGCCACGAGGCGAAGAAGGCGCCGAGGTCGGCGGCATCCTGTGGATCGGTGCTCCCGGCCGGATGCCCCTCCAGCAGGATCAGCCGACTGACCAGGTCGGGATGCCGGCTCGCGGTGAGCAACGCGGTGTGCGCGCCCATCGACTGCCCGACCAGTGCCACTCGCTCACCCGGCGCGAACCGCTCGAGCACGGCGACGACATCCGCAACGAAGGCGTCGCGGGAGAGGTCGTCGGGTCGCCGCGTGCTGCGGCCGTGACCGCGCTGGTCGAGCAGGAGCACCCGGTGCCCGTCGGTGAGCGCATCCGCCGTGGGCATGAGCTCGCGCGAGCTGCCTGCCAGCCCGTGCAGCAGCAGGACCGCAGGGCCGGTCCCTCCGGTCTCGGTCACCGCGAGCGAGACGCCGCCGCGGTGAATGATCGTGCGGCGGCGTTGCGTCATCCGTCCATTGTCCGGGTGCGGCGCCCTGCACATCACCGAGAACGCACCGTTGCCGCGAGAACATACCCCGCACGGTGCGTTCTCGGCGCGATGGTGCGTACTCGGCGCGAGCTAAGACCAGCGCAGGGGCGTGACCTCGCCGGTCTCCCAGTCGCGGCGGAGGATGCTGTACGCCACCGACCCCAGCGGCTCGGAACCCTCGACGGGCCACCCCTCGCGGTAGTAGGCCTCCTGCACCCAGCCGCATGCATCGAAGACGCGGCGCATCGCACGGTTGTCTTCGCGGGTCTGCCCCTCGAAGCGGTCGACCTCGGGCATGGTCGTGAAAACGTGGTCTGCCGCCGTCGCCAGCACGTCTTTCGCGAGGCCGCGGCCCCGCCACACCGACGCCAGCCGGAGATCGAACAGCGGTGCGCCGTCGCTGATCTCCTCGAGGCGGAAGAATCCGATGCGGCCGTGTTCGACATGGTCGATCCAGAACGAGTCGTTGTCGTCGTCGCGGAACCGCCCCGCGGCGATGCCCTCCTCGACCTGAGCGCGCGTCGGTCGGATTCCGACGTGGAACGGGAACACCTCGCCGGTCATGAACGCGATCAGTTCCTCGCGGTCGGCTCCCGCCGGGTCGATACGGACGAGCTCGATGGTGTCCACCCGAGGGGCGGTCCGGGAAGTCGCGAGGCTGTGTGTCTCTTCATCGTGCACCCCATCCACGCTAGTCGGACGGGGCGCGAGCGCCTGCAGTCAGAGGGCGTGGTGTTCCGCTCGCAGAAGCCAGTCACGAACGAGCGGGGCGACAGCGTCCGGGTGCTCGAGATGGACGTTGTGTCCCGCCCCGTCGACGACGACGAAGGTGCCGCGGACGTAATGGCCGGCGGTACCGAGCCCGTCTTCGAAACCGACGACGTGGTCTTGACGCCCGAAGACGTGCAGGCTCGGCGCCGTGAACGGGAGGTCGGTGCGTTCGGGAGCGTATCCAGCAGAGTACGACGAGGTGATCCGGTCGAGGACCTCCGTGTCGGCTCCCCGGATGCCGGGCAGCACGAACCTCTCGAACGCGCTCAGCGCTTCGGCGGTCTGCAGCACCGCCATCTCCGCGAAGTCGTCCCGAAACGAACCCGCTCGGGAGAGCACGGACTCGTTCGCCATGACGATCTCGCGCGGAGGTAGTCGCCTCTTGTCATGGTCGAGCTCGAACACGCCGGCGAGGGTCGCCAGCCCGCGGCACTGAGGCCGAAGCGCATGCGCCACGTGACGGGCGACCATCGCGCCGAACGAGTTGCCGACGATGGCGAAGGGCCCGCCCGCGGCGATGGTTTCAACCTCGTCGCGGACAGCGTCGGCGACCTCCCGAGGCGTGCTGACACCCTGATCGGTCGCGCCCTCCGCCCAGGGCAGATCGAGATAGATGCGCCGCCATGGGCGATCGGCTACCCAGTCCTCCAAGGGAAGCAAGATGCGGTGATCGACTCCGAACCCGTGCACCGCGATGAGCGGGACGCCCGAGCCGTGTTCCGCCGCGATCATCGCGGCTGCAGCGCGCCCGACTTCCACCCGAGGGCGGGAGCGACGTACTTCGCGAACGACTCGACGATGCGCAGGTTGAACTCGACGCCCAGCTGCGAGGGGATCGTCAGCATGAGGGTGTCGGCGCTCATGACCGCGGCATCCTGCATCAACTGCTCGACGAGCACGTCGGGCGCCGCGGCGTAGGTCTTGCCGAAGGTCGAGCGCATGCCGTCGATGTAGCCGATGCCGTCCTGGTCGTTGCTGCCGCCGAAGTACAGCTCGTCTTCGGCGGTCGTGATCGGGAAGACCGATCGGCTGACCGACGTGCGGGGCTCACCGGGATGCCCGGCTTCGCGCCACGCGGCGCGGAACGCGTCGAGCTGTCGGGCCTGGAGGATGTCGAACGGCGTGCCGTCGGCCTCGGTGAGGAGTGTCGACGACATCAGGTTCACGCCCATTCGGCCGGCCCACTCCGCTGTCTCGGTCGTTCCGGCGCCCCACCAGATGCGCGAGCGCAGGCCGGGGGAGTGCGGCTCGATCCGCTGCTTGCCGTTCCCGCCTCCGAACGGGCTGTTCGGGTCGCGCTCGGCGAGCCCCTCGCCCTCGATGGCGCGGAGGAAGGTGTCGAAGTGGTCGCGAGCGATGTCGGCGCCGCGGGGATCCTGCGAGCCGGTGTACCCGAACGCCTCGTACCCGCGGACGACGGTCTCGGGTGACCCGCGGCTGACGCCGAGGGCGAGCCGTCCGTCGGAGATGAGGTCGACCGCCGCCGCCTCCTCGGCGAGATACAGCGGGTTCTCGTATCGCATGTCGATGACGCCGGTGCCGATCTCGATATTCTTCGTCGTCGCGGCGATCGCGGCCAGCAGCGGCATCGGCGACGCCTGCTGCCGTGCGAAGTGGTGCACGCGGAAGTAGGCGCCCACGGCGCCGAGGTCGTCCATTCCCTGCGCGAGGTCGATCGCCTGACGCAGCGAGGCACCGGCGGTGAGCTCGCGACCGCCGCCGAGGGGACCGTAGTGACCGAACGAAAGAGTGCCGAAACGCTGCATGTCAAGCCGCAACGCCCGCGGCCCCGTTCGCATTCCCTCGTGCATAGGCTGGGCGAAACCGACCCCGGGAGGTGTCATGGTCCAGGTCCGCGTTCTCGGGGTCGCGCTCGATCCCGCTCAACAGCACGTCATCCTGCTCAAGCCCGTCGATGCCCTGTCGGATCGGGTGCTGCCGGTCTGGATCGGTTCGCAGGAGGCGACATCGATCCTCGTCGCTGTCGAAGGGGTCTCGCCGCCGCGGCCGCTCGCGCACGACCTCATGATCCGCCTGCTCGACGCGACCGATGCGACCGTCGACCGGGTCGAGGTCACCCGCATCGACGACGGCACGTTCTATGCGGAGGTGACGGTCACGGCCCTCACCGGATCGCGGGTCGTCGATGCCCGTCCCTCCGACGCGATCGCACTCGCCTCGCGCGCCGGGGCGCCGATCTTCGTCGCCGATGACGTGCTCGCCGAGGCGGGCATCCCCGACACCGTGAGCGAAGCGCCGGAGGGAGCCGAGACTCCCGAGGCGGCCGAGCAGCGCGTCGCGGAGTTCCGCGAGTTCCTCGACGACATCGACCCCGACGACTTCCGCGGCTGACGCGCCGGCCGACGGGGCCGCCGCAGCCGCATCCGATCCACATCCCCCGACGAAAGGAACACCCATGTCCCGCATCCTGATCATCGGAGGCCACGGCAAGGTCGCGCTGCGCCTGGAGCCGATCCTCGCCGAGCGCGGCGACACCGTCACGGCCGTCATCCGCAACCGCGACCACGAGGCGGATGTCGCCGCGACCGGCGCCACGCCGCTCGTCGCCGACGTCGAGTCGTTCGACGTCGAGCAGCTGACGAACCTGCTCAGCGGCAACGACGCGGTCGTCTGGGCCGCGGGAGCCGGGGGAGGGGATGCCGCCCGCACCTGGGCGGTCGACCGCGACGCGGCCATCCGCTCGATCGACGCCGCCGCGGCGGCCGGCATCCGCCGCTACGTCATGGTGTCGTACTTCGGCGCGGGGCCGGATCACGGCGTGCCCGAGGACGACTCCTTCTACGCCTACGCCGAGGCGAAGGCGGAGGCCGACGCCCACCTGCGCGAGAGCGGACTGGACTGGACGATCGTCGCGCCGAGCGCTCTGACGCTCGACGAGCCGACCGGCAGCATCACGGTCGGTGGTTCAGGCAAGGAGTCCGTTCCGCGTGGCGATGTCGCGGCGGTCATCGCCGCCGTCCTGTCCGAGCCCGCGACGGTCGGGCGGATGATCGAGTTCACGGGCGGCGACACCCCGATCGAGGCGGCGCTCACAGCCGACTGACGGCTTTTGTTAGGGTTGCCTTGCCTCATCGCGCTCGCCGCGAGATCGACCCGAGGAAAGGCCCCACATGCTGTCTCGTCCTGTCCGGCGCGCCCTGAGCGCCGTCGCCATCTCGGCCGCCGCGGCGCTCGTCGTCGCCGGATGCGCGGCGCAGCCCTCCGCGGCCGACACCTCTTCGGAGGCCAGCGTCGCCCCTCGCGCCGTCGAGCATGCCCGCGGCGTCACCGAGGTCCCCGAGCAGCCCCAGCGCGTCGTGACCCTCGAGCCCCTCGAACTCGACACCGCGGTCTCCGTCGGCATCACGCCGGTGGGGGCCGCGGTCGCGAGCAACGTCGCGGGAATCCCGGCGTACCTCGAGGTCGACGGAGTCGAACCGGTCGGCACGGTGCCCGAGCCCGACCTCGAGGCGATCGCCGCGCTCAAGCCCGACCTCATCCTCGGAACCGAGGCGCGCCACTCGAAGCTGTACGACCAGCTGTCGGCGATCGCTCCGACGGTCTTCATCGCGACGCAGGCCGATCCGTGGCGTGACAACGCCGAGCTGATCGGCCAGGCGCTCGGACGCGAGGACGAGGTCGCCGCGCAGATCGCCGCCGTCGACGACCGCTGCGCCGAGATCGGGGCTGCCCACGACCTCGCGGGCAAGACGGCACAGGTCATCCGGCCGCGCGACGAGACGACGCTCAGTCTGTACGGACCCGTGTCGTTCGCGGGCAGCCTGCTCGAGTGCGTCGGCTACGCGACGCCCGAGCACGACTGGGCCGACGGCCTGCAGGCCGACATCTCGCCCGAGAACATCCTCGACGCCCGCGCCGACGCGGTGTTCGTCACGGCATCCGACACGACCGATGCGTCCGCGATCCCGGCGGCGATCACCCAGAACGCGGATGCCTTCCCGTCGGTGACCCTCGTCGACACGAGCACCTGGGTGGCCGGCGTCGGCCCCCGCGGCGCTCAGAGCGTGCTGACCGACATCGAGCGCTTCCTCGACGGGCGGTGACCTCGAGAGCCGGACGCGCCGCGGCGGCGGCCGCGATCGCCCTGGCCCTGGTACTCGTCGTCGCGGCATCCCTCGCCGTCGGGGCGAATCCGCTGTCGCCGGGCACCGTCGCCGCGGTGCTGCGGGGCGAGGGCTCACCCGAGGCGACGTTCGTCGTGGCCGAGCTCCGGATCCCGCGGACGGTCGTGGGACTTCTCGCGGGCGCGGCGCTCGGAGTCGCCGGTGCGCTGATGCAGGCCTTCACGCGTAATCCGCTCGCCGATCCCGGCATCCTCGGCGTCAACGCCGGTGCGGCCCTCGCCGTGGCGCTCGGGATGGCGGTGCTCGGCGTGCGCGCGGCGTCGGGGACGGTGTGGTTCGCGTTCGTCGGAGCGCTCGCCGTCACCGTCGCCGTCTATGTCATCGGTTCGGGCGGACGCGGAGCCGCGGGCCCGATCCGGCTCACGCTCGCGGGCGTCGCCCTCGGCGCGGTGCTGTCGGGCATCACGACGGGCATCGTGCTGAGCGACCCCGATGCGTTCGACGCGATGCGCAGCTGGAACGCCGGGTCGCTGCTGGGTCGCGGCTGGGACACGATCGTGGCGGTCGCTCCCTTCATCGCCGTCGGGCTCGTGCTGGCGCTCGTGCTCGGCGCCGGGCTCAACGCCGTCGCACTGGGCGATGATGTCGCTCGTGCGCAGGGTGCGAACATCGCCGGTATCCGGATCGGCGTGATCATCGCGGTGACCCTGCTGGCAGGCGCGGCGACAGCACTCGCGGGACCGATCTCGTTCGTCGGGCTCATGGTGCCGCACATTGCCCGCTGGCTGTTCGGTGCCGATCATCGGGTGATCCTCGCCGTCAGCGCACTGCTGGCACCCGTCGTCGTGCTGGCGGCGGATGTCGTGGGGCGCGTGCTCATCGCGCCCGCGGAACTGCCGGTCGGCATCGTCACGGCGTTCGTCGGGGCTCCCATCCTCATCGCGCTCGCGCGCCGACGCCGGGCGAGCGCCCTGTGAGCGGCGGGCCGCGGATGCTGAGCCCGCGAGTCGGCGGCCTGCACGTGGTGCTGCGCCTGCGCAGCGTGGTCGTCGGGATCGCTGCCCTCGTCGTCGCGGCGGTGCTGCTGGTCGTCGCCCTCGGCGCCGGCACCTTCCCCGTCGCGCCGGGCGATGTCGTCGCGGCGCTGGCGGGCGCGGGTGACGATGCGCTCGTGCAGACCGTGGTCCGCGAATGGCGGCTGCCACGGGCAGTGGCGGCGCTCGGGGTGGGGGCGATCCTCGGGATCGCCGGGTCGCTGTTCCAGACCGTCACGCGCAATCCGCTGGCGAGTCCCGACATCCTGGGGCTTTCCAGCGGTGCCTTCACGGGCATGCTCGCCGCGCTGGTCCTGGTGTCGTCGAGCTGGCCGGTGCTCGTGGGCGGCTCGTTGATCGGTGCCCTCGCCACCGCCGTGGCGATCTGGGCGCTCGCCTGGCGCGGCGGCCTGCAGGGGTTCCGCCTCATCGTCGTCGGCATCGGCGTCTCGGCGATGCTCGCGTCGCTCAACACCTGGATGCTGCTGCAGATCGAGCTCGAGACGGCGATGTTCGCCTCCGCCTGGGGCGCAGGCAGTCTCAACGGCGTCACGGCTCCGGCGGTGGCCGGCGCACTGGCGTGCGCAGCGCCGTTCGTCGTCGCATCCTTCGCGCTCGTGCCGCGGCTGCGTCAGCTCGAGCTCGGCGACGACCTCGCGGCGGCGACGGGCGCCCGGCCGCATCTCGTCCGCACGCTCGCCCTGCTGGTCGGGGTCGTGCTGGTCGCGGCGGCGACGACCGTCGGCGGTCCGATCGCCTTCGTCGCTCTGGCGGCGCCGCAGGTGGCGCGCCTCATCGCGCGCACGCCCCACCTGTCGCTCGGACTCTCGGCCCTCATGGGGGCCGTGCTGCTGATCGCCTCCGACCTCATCGCGCAGCATCTGCTGCCCGCACCGCTTCCCGTCGGCGTCGTCACCGTCTCGCTCGGCGGCGCCTACCTCGTCCTCATGATCGTGCTGGAGGTCCGCCGCCGTGCCTGACCCGTTCCCCCCGGCGACATCGCTCGCCGCCGAGTCCGTGACCCTCGCCTACGACGGTGCGGATATCGTCCGCGATCTGTCGGTGCGGATCGAGCCCGGGTCGTTCACCGTCATCATCGGTCCCAATGCCTGCGGCAAGTCCACGCTTCTGCGCGGCCTGTCGCGTCTGCTCGCCCCTCGCGCGGGGAGCATCGTGCTCGACGGCCGCGCGATCACGGAGATGCCCGCGAAGGAGGTCGCTCGGCGGCTGGGCCTGCTGCCGCAGTCGGCGATCGCCCCGGAGGGCATCACGGTGCGCGAGCTGGTCGGACGCGGGCGCTACCCGTACCAGACCGTGTTCCGGCAGTGGTCCGCCGCCGACGACGTGGCCGTCGACGAGGCGCTGGCGGCGACCGGCACGACGCAGCTCGCCTCGCGCCCCGTCGAGGCATTGTCGGGGGGCCAGCGGCAGCGGGTGTGGGTCGCGATGGTCCTGGCACAGCAGACCGACCTGCTGCTGCTCGACGAGCCGACGACGTTCCTCGACGTGGCCCACCAGGTCGAGCTGATGGAGCTGTTCGCCGAGCTGAACGAGCGGGGCCGGACGATCGTCGCGGTGCTCCACGATCTGAACCATGCCGCCCGGTATGCGAGCCGCATCGTCGCGATGCGCGACGGGCGCATCCTCGCGGAGGGACCACCGGCGGAGGTGATCACGAGCCAGCGGGTGGAGGAGGTCTTCGGCCTCGCGAACATCGTCGTCGACGATCCGGTCACGGGCGGTCCGCTCGTCGTGCCGCTCCGCGCACGTCGGCCCGGGGCTGTGACGGGGGAGGAGACGCCGTGAGCGGCGAGCGTCTCTGGGCCTACAGTGCCTTCGTCGTCGAGGTCGCCGCCGTGGCCCGGCTCAGCCCCGGCTTCATCCGCATCACCCTTCGCGGCGAGGCACTGGCGAACTTCGCACCGTGGGGCCTCGACCAGCGCATCAAGATCGTGTTGCCGATGTCGGGGCGCCCGCACCCGGGCCTCGCCGAGTTCGGCCTGCTCGACGAGCCGACCCCGCACCCCTCCGACTGGTATGCGCGGTGGAAGGCGCTCGACGAGGACGACCGCAACGTGCTGCGCACCTATACGCCGTCGGCGATCCGCGTCGCCCAGCGGGAGATCGACGTCGACTTCTTCCTGCACGAGCCCATCGGGCCCGCCTCGGCATGGGCCCTGGCCGCCCGACCCGGCGACCCCCTCGTCATCACGGGACCCGACGTGCGGATGGGGTGGACGGGATACGGCATCCACTGGACGCCCGGCGAGGCGAGCCGGTTCCTCCTCGTGGGCGACGAGACGGCCTTCCCCGCCCTGCGGAACATCGTCGACTCGCTGCCCGAGGAGACGCAGCCGCACGTGATCGCGGGCGTGGCGGACGCCGCCGACGACCTCGTCACCGACGCGCTCGCCGATCGCGCGCTCGTGACGCGTGTCGAGCACCGCGCCGGCGACGACGGCCTCGCCCTCGCTGTGCGGTCGTGGGCCGAAACACACGGCGCCACCGCGGCCGCCGATCCGGGGTTCGCGGTGTGGCTCGCCGGCGAATCGGGCGTCGTCACCGGCATCCGTCGCTTCCTCACCACCGAGGTCGGCATCCCGAGGGAGCGCATCTCGTTCCTCGGGTACTGGCGGCACGGCGGTCCGCTCGTCGGCTGACGCCCTCGATACGCTGACGGGATGACCCCGCGCGACCTTCCCGGCGGCGCCGTGCTGCGCGCCGCCCGCCCCGGTGACGAGACCGGCATCCTGGCCTGCATCCACGCCCTCGCCGTCTACGAGCGTGAGCCGGATGCCGTCGAGAACACCGCCGAGATGCTGACCGAGACGCTGTTCGGGACAGAGCCTCGCGCCTTCTGCCACGTGGTCGAGCGCGAGGGCGACATCGTGGGGATCGCGATCTGGTTCCTCACCTATTCGACCTGGACGGGGCGCCATGGCATCTGGCTCGAAGACCTCTTCGTCGACGAATCGCAGCGGGGCAGCGGCTACGGCAAGGCGCTGATCGCGTCGCTCGCCGAAGTCTGCGTCGAGCGCGGATACTCGCGGCTCGAGTGGACCGTCCTCGACTGGAACGCCCCCTCTATCGCGTTCTACCGCTCGATCGGTGCCGAGCCGATGTCGGAGTGGACGACGCAGCGCCTCACCGGCGATGCGCTGCACGCGCTCGCGGGCTGAGTACCTCCTTGCCCCTCGGGGCGCCCCGCGTCAATCCCGACGACGCAGTCGGAGCACGCTCGTAGGGTGGAGGCATGGCAGATCAGATCCACGTTCCGAACGTGTCCCTCAACTCCGGCTTCGAGATCCCGCAGCTCGGCTACGGCGTCTTCAAGGTCGACCCGGCCGAGACCGAGCGTCTCGTCTCCGAGGCCTTCGAGGCGGGCTACCGCCACATCGACACCGCTGCGATCTACGGCAACGAGGAGGGCGTCGGCCGGGCCATCGCGGCCAGCGGCATCCCGCGTGACGAGCTGTTCATCACCACGAAGCTCTGGAACGACCGTCAGGGCGGGGACGAGCCCCGCAAGGCCCTCTCGGAGAGCCTCGAGAAGCTCGGACTCGATCACGTCGACCTGTACCTCGTGCACTGGCCGGCTCCCGCCAACGGCAACTACGTCAATGCGTGGCAGAAGCTCATCGAGCTGCGCGACGCGGGCCACACCCGCTCGATCGGCGTCTCGAACCACCTCGTCGAGCACCTCGAGAAGATCCACGCCGAGACCGGCGTGCTCCCCGCTGTGAACCAGATCGAGCTGCACCCGGCCTACCAGCAGAAGGAGGTCGTCGACTGGGCGACCGACAAGGGCGTGCGCATCGAGTCGTGGGGTCCCCTCGGCCAGGGCAAGTACGATCTCTTCGGCGCCGAGCCGGTCGCCGAGGCGGCTGCCGCGCACGGGAAGAGCCCCGCTCAGGTCGTGCTTCGCTGGCACCTGCAGCGTGGCTTCATCGTCTTCCCCAAGACGGTCAGCCGCGAGCGCATGGTCGAGAACGCGTCACTGTTCGACTTCGAGCTCACGACGGCTCAGGTCGACGCGATCTCGGCCCTCGACCCGGGCGACGGGTCGGGCCGTGTGAGCGCGCACCCCTCCGAGGTGAACTGACCTCGGCCCCGATCGGGGTTCGGCTTCGGGCGCAGTTCTCAGCATCCCGCGCAGATCGTTCTGTGGCGGATGCCGGGGACTGCGCCCGATCCGCGCCCGGCCGCGGGTTTCGTAGGCTGGAGGCGTGGCATCCGTTCTCAACGTCTCGGCGTACCTGTTCACGCACATCGCCGACCCCGCCGAGTTGCGTGACGTGCTGCGCGAGCGTGCCCTGGGAGCGGGACTCAAGGGCACGATCCTGCTGGCCGAGGAGGGCATCAACCTCTTCCTCGCCGGTGCCGAGACCGCTGTTCGGGGCTTCCTCGACGACCTGCGCGCCGACGCCCGCTTCGCGGCGCTGACGGCGAAGGAGAGCTGGTCGGGCGACCAGCCGTTCGGCCGGATGCTGGTGAAGGTGAAACGCGAGATCATCCGCATGGACCGTCCCGCCATCCGGCCCGCCGCCGAGCGCGCGCCCAGCGTGTCGCCCGATGACCTGCGGCGCTGGCTCGACCAGGGCCACGACGACGCCGGGCGCGAGGTCGTTCTTCTCGACACCCGGAACGCCTTTGAGGTCGACTACGGCACGTTCGCGGGAGCCGTCGACTGGCGGATCGAGCGCTTCACGCAGTTCCCGGATGCCGCGTCCGCGCACCGCGATCAGCTCGAGGGCAAAACGGTCGTCAGCTTCTGCACGGGCGGCATCCGCTGCGAGAAGGCCGCGATCGTCCTGCGCGAGGAGGGGGTCGACGCCTACCAGCTCGAAGGCGGGATCCTCGGCTACTTCGAGCACGAGGGCGGCGCGCACTGGAACGGCGAGTGCTTCGTCTTCGATGAGCGCGAGGCCCTCGCCCCCGACCTGTCGGCGCGGCGCTGACCGTGGCGCGGATCGTCGTCCTCACCGGCGCCGGCATCTCCGCCGAGTCGGGCATCCGCACGTTCCGGGCCGTCGACGGGCTCTGGGAGGACCACCGCATCGAGGATGTCGCGACTCCCGAGGGCTATGCGGCCGACCCGGCTCTCGTCCACGCGTTCTACGACGAGCGTCGTCGCGCGGCGGCCGCCGCGGAGCCCAACGCGGCGCATCTCGCCCTCGCCGGCCTCGAAGCACGGCGGCCGGGCGATGTGCTCATCGTCACGCAAAACATCGACGACCTGCACGAGCGGGCCGGGTCGACGCGCGTCAGCCACATCCACGGCGAGCTCGGGTCGGCGCTCTGCGAGGCGTGCGGAGAGCGGATGCCGTGGCACGGCGACCTCGCCGGAGGGCCGCGCTGTCCCTCATGCGGGGCCCGGGCGCTCCGCCCCGACGTGGTCTGGTTCGGCGAGGCGGTGTACGGGCTCGACGACATCTTCGACGCGGTGGCGCTGTGCGAGCAGTTCTGGGTGATCGGCACGTCGGGGGCGGTCACGCCCGCGGCATCCCTCGTCGCGGTTGCGGCGGAAGCCGGGGCTCGCACCGCTCTGCTGAATCTCGATGCCCATGACGACCTGCGCCTGTTCGACGACGTCGTGCTCGGGCCGGCGACGGTGACCGTTCCCGAGTGGGTCGCCCGCTTCTGACGGAGGTCGCGGGCGCGTCGGAGGTCGGCGGTAGCGTCGTGGCATGGAACCGCACCGGCTCACCCGTGAGCAAGCCCGTCGCATCATCGTGCGGGCGCAGCTGCTCGAGGCCGACCGGCCCGGCGACGTCGTCGAGGTGGCCGAGCAGATCGGGGCGATCAAGATCGATCCGACGGCCGTCATCGCGCCAAGCGAGCAGGCGATCCCGTGGACGAGGATCGGCTGGGGCTACGAGCCCGGGCAGCTGACGAAAGCCGTCGAAGACGACCGGCAGCTCTTCGAGTACGCCGGCTCGTTCCACCCCGCGAGCATGCTTCCGGCGATGCGGGTGCGGATGCGGATGCGTCCCGTGCGCGAGAGCACCGCGGCGTGGCTCGAGGCCAACAGCGCTTTCCGGGCCGACGTGCTGGCGCGCCTGCGCGCTGACGGACCGCTGCTGGCTGCCGACATCCCCGACACGGCTGCTGTGCCCGCCGGCAACGACAGCGGCTGGTACAGCGACAACCAGGTGCCGCGGATGCTCGATCTGCTCGAACGACTCGGCGAGGTCGCGGTCGTCGGGCGTGCCGGCCGACTGCGCCGCTGGGACGTCGCCGAGCGGGCACGCGGCCCCGAGCCCGACGACCTGACCTACGACGAGGCCGGCGCGATGCTCGACGAGCGACGGCTGCAGGGAGCGGGACTCGCGCGGCAGAAGTCGTCGTGGTCGGGGGTGGGGCTGGCCGGTGAGCCGGCCGTCGTCGAGGGGAGCGCGTGGAAGTGGCGAGTCGACCCGCGGGCGCTCGAGGCCATCGACGACGACCCCGGGGGGAGGGTGGCGATCCTCAACCCGTACGACGGGATGCTGTTCGACCGGCCGCGACTGATCGAGGCGTTCGACTTCACCTACAAGCTCGAGCAGTTCGTGCCGAAGGCGCAGCGCGTGTACGGCTACTTCGCGCATCCGATCCTGTGCGGCGACCGGTTCATCGGTCTTCTCGACGCGGCCCTCGACAAAGCGAAGGAGAACCTCGTCGTCGCGGCGCTGCACGAGCTCGTGCCCTGGGAAAGCGAAGAGCGCGAGATGGTCGAGGCGGAGATCAGCGACCTCGCCGAGTGGCTCGGCGTGTCGGTGCGCGGGCTCGACTGACCCCGACCGCCGGGCCTACCAGCCGACCGCCGAGGTCGCAAGTCGCTCGCGACGGCGCCGGCGACGGCGAAGCATGAAGGCAGCCCCGCAATCGAAACGAAAGGAGCCGCCCATGGCTCGCATCATCGAGACCATCGACGTCGACGTTCCCGTCTCCGTCGCCTACAACCAGTGGACGCAGTTCGAGTCGTTCCCGCACTTCCTGAGCTTCGTCGAGTCGGTCACCCAGCTCGACGACGGCACGACCCACTGGAAGGTGAAGATCGGCGGGGCCGAGCGCGAGTTCACCGCCAAGATCACCGAACAGCACCCCGACGAGCGCGTCGCCTGGAACAGCGTCGGCGGCAAGGACGAGCACGCCGGCGTCGTGACCTTCCACAAGCTCAGCGACAACGAGACGCGCGTCACGGTCCAGCTGGACTGGAAGCCCGAGGGCTTCGTCGAATCGGTCGGTGCCGCCATCGGCATCGACGACCACGCCGTGAAGAAGGACCTCACGCGCTTCAAGGAGTTCATCGAGTCGCGCGGCACCGAGACCGGTGCCTGGCGCGGCGACATCGAGAACTGACCCCGGCGCTCACGCATACGACGAGAGGCCCCTCCGTTCGGCGGAGGGGCCTCTCGTCGTATGCGTGAGCGGACGCGGGGTGGCTGCCGCTCAGCTGCTGAGCTTGCGCAGCGCCGAACGCTTGTGCGCCGCCTGATCGCCGCTCTTCTCCGACTCGACGATGAAGGCCGGCTCGTCGGCGGATGCCGTGAACTTCTGACCCGCGAACTGGAAGTCCTTCTCCTTCTTCTCGACGATCTTCCCCTGCGTCCGCCCCTGAGAGGTGTCCCAGCTCACGCGGTCGCCCTTCGACAGTTCCTGAGCCATCCCGGCTCCTTCCGTTGTGCTTCGGTTGCCGCGATACTGTCGCCCGGCGGTGCCGGGCGAGAAGTCGTTGACACACCGGGGTCGGATGCGCCAGCACTCCCGCCAGGCGCCCGCAGCCTGCGAGACTGCGGGCATGCGCACGATCGTCATCACGGGAGCCAGCGACGGAATCGGGGCGGCCGCCGCGCGGCGTCTCGCGCGAGAAGGGCACCGCGTCGTGCTCGTCGGGCGCTCGCCGGAGAAGACCCGGGCTCTCGCGAGCGAGCTCGACGCGCCGTACCACCTGGCCGACTACGCCGAGCTCGCTCAGGTGCGGCGTCTGGCCGACGAACTGCTCGAGGCCTATCCGCGCATCGACGTGCTCGCCAACAACGCCGGCGGCATCTTCGGTCCGCGCGCCCTCACCGTCGACGGCTACGAGCAGACCTTTCAGGTCAATCACCTCGCCGGCTTCCTGCTGACGAACCTGTTGCTGGAGCGGCTCATCGAGAGCGAAGCATCCGTCGTCCAGACGGCCAGCGTGGCGGCTCGCCTGTTCTCGCGGTTCGACGCGACCGACCTGAACGCGGCGAAGCGCTACTCGGGGCGCATCGCCTACGGCAACGCCAAGCTCGCCGACATCCTGTTCACGCGCGAACTGCAGACCCGCTTCGGCGATCAGGGCATCTCGGCGGCCGCCTTCCACCCCGGCGTGGTCGCGACGCAGTTCGCCGCGAACGTGCCCGGTCCGCTCCGATGGGTCTACCACAACCCGCTCGCGCGGCGGCTGCTCACCACGACCGACGAGGGCGGCGCGCGCCTGGTCTTCCTTGCCGACGGAGTCCCGAATCGCGATTGGGTGCCCGGCGCGTACTACGAGAACGACCGCCCGACCCGGTCGCACCGCAACGCGACCGACCCCGATCTCGCCCGCGAGCTCTGGGATCGCAGCGCCGAGATGGTCGCCCTCGCCGGCTGACCTGCCGGCGCCGAGCACGCACCGTCGCGCCGAGCACGCACCGCACACCGTGCACTGTCGCCGGGATGGTGCGTGCTCGGCGGGAGATGCGCAAGGGGGTCGGGCGGGGCGTGCGGGGGCACGTACCGTGGGGGCGAACGGGAGGACGACATGGTCGACAAGCGCAACGAGCCCCACGGACCCGAGCAGATGCCGGACCGCCACCCCCGGCCCGATCCCACCGATCTGACCAATCAGGCCAGCTTCCGACACGGATCGGCCTCGCGGTGGCTCGTGCCCGCGGGCGTCCTGGCCGCGGTAGCGATCGTCCTCTACGTGCTGGCGTTCCAGCTGCAGACGGCGCTGCCCGCCATCGGCATCCTCTTCGCCGTGATCGGCTGGGCGATGATGGTCGTCGCCGCCCGGTCATCGGCCGACGCGCCCGTGCGCAACCGGCGCCTGGCTCTCGCGATGGCGATCCTCGCCGTCGGCATCCTCGCGATCTTCATCCTGATCTACATCACCGAGACCCTCTAGCCCGGCCCTGCTCTCGCCGAGAACGCACCTCCGCTCCGAGCACGCACCATGCAGTGAGCGTGCTCGCGTCGCGGGTGCGTTCTCGGCGGCATCCGCACCACGCCTAGACCCCGCCGTCGCGCGACGCAAGCACCCTCGCCGTTCCGGGCGCGACACCTAGCGTGGTCGCATGGCGACGGCAGACGCAGCATCTGATCCTCGAGCGACACGACGGCACCCCGTGCATCACCGGGTCGTGGTGGTGGGCGGCGGCAACGGCGGCGTCTCGGCCGCAGCCCGACTGCAACGGCAGGGTGTCGATGACATCGCGCTGATCGAGCCGAAGGACACCCACGAGTACCAGCCGCTGTTCTCGCACGTCGCCGGCGGCACCGCGCGCATCAGCGAGACGGTTCGGCCGCAGGGCAGTGTCATCCCCGACGGTGTCCGATGGATCCAGGATGCCGTGACCTCGGTCGATCCGCACCGGTCGACGGTGCGTCTGGCCTCGGGCGGAGAGGTCGGCTACGACCATCTCGTGCTGAGCCCCGGGATGCAGAAGGACTGGGCGAGCGTCCCGGGTCTGGCCGAATCGATCGGCACGGGCGACGTGACCACCCACTACGAGGGCGATCTCGCGGCCCGCACCTCGTTGCGCCTGCGCGACCTCCGGCGAGGCACCGTCGTCTTCACGCAGCCCGCGGGTCCCGCCTCGTGCGCGGGCGCCTCGCAGAAGCCGATGTACCAGGCGTGCGACTACTGGCAGCGCACGGGTGTGCTCGACGACATCCGGGTCGTCCTCGTCGTGCCGGAGACCACCGTGTTCGGCATCCCGGCCTTCGATCGCGAGATCCAGCGGGCGATCGACCGTTACGGCATCGAGCTGCGCACCGAGAGCGCGTTGATCGAGCTGGATGCCGCGGCGTCCGAGGTCGTGATCGCCTCGCCCTCCGGCATCGAACGCATCCGGTTCGATCTCGTCAACGTCGTGCCGCCGCAGTCGGCTCCCGACTGGATCCGGGAGTCCGGGCTGGCAGCAGCCGGCGACGCCGACGGGTTCGTCGACGTCGACCCCGAGACGCTGCGCCACACTCGCTTCGGCAACGTGTGGGCCATCGGCGACGCCGCCGGGACGACGAACTCGAAGAGCGGGGGAGCGCTTCGCAAGCAGACCATGGTGCTCGCGAAGAACCTCGCGGCCGTCGCCGGAGGAGGCGAGCCCCGCGCGCGGTACGACGGCTACGGCGTGTGCCCGATGACGGTGTCGCGGTCGAGTGTCGTGTGGGCCGAGTTCGGTCCGTCCGGCGAGCTCATGCCGACGATCCCGTTCTTCCGGCGGATGTATCGCGAGAGCGCGCTGTCGTGGTTCTTCGACCGGCGCGTGCTGCCGTGGGTGTACTGGAACTTCATCCTCACCGGGAGGGTGTGACGCCGGCGGCATCCTCGCGGTCGACGTCGCCGCCCGTGCCGCGCGGACGCTCGGCCGTCAGCCGCACGCGCGCCACGAGGATGCCGGCGATCAGCGCACCGACCCCGCCCACGGCCATGTCGCCGATCGTGTCGTCGTAGGTCACGAGGATGGAGTCGACGAAGGCCTTCCCGACCCACTCCACGATCTCCCAGAGCGCCGCGAAGGCGAGACCGAACGCCGTCGTGACGATGAGGCCGGTACGCCGCCGGAAGCCCGCAGCGCCGGGGAGCGGCACGATCCCGACGCGAGCCGCCGCGATGTAGGCGAGGGCCGCGAGCACGCCCGTGCACACGAGGTGCACCGGGATGTCCCACGACGGGACGCTGCGGTACAGATCGACGACGTTGCTCCACGCAGCGATGAGCACCGTGACGCCGCACGCGATGTCGAACGAGGGGCGGACCCCGACGAAACGCGGTGCGACGAGCGCGGGAAGCGCGAAGGCGAGGATGCCGGCATCCGTGAGCTCGAACCACAGTGCGGCGACGACGATGCTGAGCAGCCCGCAGAGCCGCACCGCGTCCGCGACCACGGCGCTCATCGTTCGAGGCGGGCGGAGGAAGTTCTCGATCATGACGGGGCGGCTCATGAGGCATCCTCTCCCAACCGGAGGAGCACATGCACGCCGAGGTGGTCGGACGGCGCCGCGCCGTCGATCGTCCGGGTGTCGATCGCGGCGCGGGTGACGCGGGTGCCCCGGTCGACGGCGATCCAGTCGATCGGCCCCTTGCGGACGCGCGGCGGGTGGTAGCCGCCGTAGGTGTCCCAGAGCGCAGTCGTGCGCATCTCGGCGGCGTGGCACGCGTCGACCAGGTCTCCGCTGAGGAGCGCCGCCACCGGCGCCGAGCCGGGCCCGGCGTTCAGATCGCCCATGACGACGACCGGACCCGGCGTCTTTGCGGCGAGGTCGTGCAGCAGCCAGGCCGAGCGCAGGCGCGATCGCGCCGAGAAGACGTCGAGGTGCGTGTTGAACACGGTCAGCACGCTGCCCGTGACGCGATCGAGGAACGAAGCCCGGACGACGACTCGGGGCACCGGATTGCCCCATGATGCCGATCCGGCGACGGCGGGCGTCTCCGACAGTGCGAGCTGAGCGTGGCCGGTCAGTTCGAGACGCTCGGTGTCGAAGAAGATCGGGCATCCCTCGCCGCGGCCGTCGGCGTTCCGGCCATGACCGACGAAGCGGTAGGACGTGCCGAGCGAGGCGCGCACGAGGTCGGCCTGGTCGGGCATCGCCTCCTGCGTGCCGAGGATCGCGGGCGGGTCGGCGTGCAGCACGGTGGCCAGTCGCCGACCGCGCACCGTCCAGCGGTCATTCGGCGGCCACGTCGGACCGTCGATGCGTCGGCGGATGTTCCAGGTCGCGACGTGAAGGTCGTGCGGATGCATCTCGCCGGGGTCGAAGAGGCGGGCGACGGTGCTCCCGCGCGATGCGCGCGTCATCGTCGAGCCTCCGCGGCGCGGGTCATGCGGCGGCGTCTGGTGCGCCGCAGTCGGCGGGCGACGCGGCGGTGCGGCAGCTCGTCGGGCCAGTGCGCGACGACGGTGTGGAAGCCGCGGGCGACCCGGGTACGGAAGGCGCGCCCGTCGTCGAAGGGCCGCATCGAGATCCCCATGTCGGCGCGTCGCGAGTACGCGATGCGGTGCCGTCCGCCCAGGTGGAACGCCAGGTCGAAGTCGTCGTGCACCTCGGCGTCGCCGCGGTGCACCTCTGTACTGACGCTCCGCCACGCGGTGCGCCGGAAGGCGAGATTGGAGCCGAACAGCGGCAGGTGGCCGAGCGCGGCGAACCCCAGCAGCGCGTAGAGACCGAGGTAGGTCGCCGCGAGGGGGCGGCGCAGCATCCGCGGTCCGTCGATGAAACGGGCGCCTCCCGTGAGCACGGCGACATCAGGGCGGCGGGCGAAGTCGCGGCAGAGGCCGGCGATCCAGCTGGGCGACGGCAGCGAGTCGGCGTCCAGGCGCAGCACGAGATCGCCGAGCGCGTGGTCGTAGCCCGTCGCCGCGGCGGCGGGGATGCCGGCGGCGGCGCATTCGACGACGCGGGCACCGGCGGCGCGGGCGACGTCGGCGGAATCATCGCGCGAGCCGTTGTCGACGACGACGATCTCGTCGGGTGGGTCGGACTGCTCGGCGAGAGCGCGCAGACACCGCCGCAGCATCACGGCGTCGTCCTTCACCGGGATCACGACCGAGACGGTCGGACGGTGCAGCGGGGGCCGGGCTTCGCGTGTCATCAGACCTCACGCTACGGCTGCCGGGGGAGCGCCGGCAGCGGCTTGACAGTGCTGCGCCGCCTCGTCAATGACATGCTGGGGGTATGCCTCAGCAGAGCGACCTCCTCGCCGTCCTCGTCGATGCCGACAACGTCTCGCCATCGCGGATCGGCGGTGTGCTCGCCGAGATCGCGACCTACGGCACCGCCTCGGTCAAGCGCGTCTACGGCGACTGGACCAAGTCGCAGTTGCGCGGGTGGAAGGATGCCGCGAGCGAGCACGTCATCCAGCCGATGCAGCAGTTCGACAACACGACCGGCAAGAATGCGACCGACAGCGCGCTGATCATCGATGCGATGGACCTGCTGTACACGCGCCGGTTCCAGGGGTTCTGCATCGTCTCGAGCGACAGCGACTTCACGCGTCTGGCCTCGCGCATCCGCGAGGAAGGGGTCACCGTCTACGGCTTCGGTGAGCGGAAGACTCCCGAGGCCTTCCGCAACGCGTGCGATCAGTTCACCTACCTCGAGGTGCTCGGTGTCGTCGACGAGCCGGATGCCGCACGCTCGACCACCGCGGAGCGCTGGACGTCTGCGGCGTTGCGCGGCGACGCGCGCCTCGTGGCCCTGCTGCGCAGCGCCGCCGAGACCGCCTCCGCCGACGACGGCTGGTCCGATCTCGGCACGGTGGGTCAGCTCATGCGCAAGCAGCAGCCCGACTTCGACCCCCGCAACTGGGGCTACGCGAAGCTGTCGGATCTCGTGCGAGCGGTGGGGCTGTTCACGATCGAGTCGAAGCCGGGCGGGATGTCGCTGCGCCCGAAGACCGCGGGGGGCTCGAAGGGCTCGGACGACACCGCTGCCGACGCGTCCGCGAAGGGGCGAGGCGATGCCGAACCGGGACGCTCGAGGCGCAAGCCGTCGCGTGCCAAGAGCGCAGGCGCGGAGTCCGAGTCGTTCGCGCAGGCGACACCGACCGCGCCGGAGGCGCCGACCGGGCCGGAGGACGGTGCGGACTCCCGCGTCGAGACCTCGCGGGCGACCGCTCCGTCGGAGAGCGCGAGCGGGTCGACATCCCGCGGCCGTCGTCCGATGATCGAGCAGCTGACGCTGGGCGCAGCTCTGGATGCCGCGCTCGACGCGGTCTCGTCGGCCGCGCGGGGCAACGCCGCGTCGTCGTCGTCGGAGGATTCCGATGCTGTAGGCGCCGGCGGGGGAGCGGTCGACCCCGCGCCGATGCCTGCCGCGACGGAGCGCACGACACCCGACGAGGCGACCGGCTCGGTGGATGCCGCCCCGGCCGAGGACGAGGCGGTGTCCGACGGCGGAGCGGCGAAGAGGCGGACAGCCGCGAAGAAGACCACCGCGAAGGCTGATGCGAAGACCCCCGCGAAGGCTCCCGCGGCGAAGACCCGGGCCCCCCGGACGACGACCTCTCGCGCCGCGGCGAAGCCTGCGGCCGAAGACGCCGATCCGACGGAGCCGAGCGTCCGCGCGGAATCCGTGTCCGGCCCGGACGACGGTGCCGCTCCGACGACGGTCGAGACGGAGACCGAGGCCGAGACGCCCGCGCGACCGAAGCGCGCGTCGCGCAGCCGAGCAACCGCATCGAAGACCGCCTCGGACGATGCCGACTCCGAGGCTCCTGTCCGGCCGAAGCGCGCGTCGCGCAACCAAAAGGCCGCGGCTGAGCCCGCGAACGAGCCGACGGTCGACCCTGCTGTCGAGCCCGTCGCGGAGCCCGCGACGAAGACGACTGGTCGGACTGCCGCCGAGCCCGCCGTCGAGGCGCCGGCCGAGGCCGTTTCGGCTCCGGCTTCAGCTGCGGCATCCGCGCCCGCCAAGCGGGCTCCCCGCCGGGCATCCCGGCCCGGCTCGTCGGCGAGCTGATCGCGGGGCGGCGCCCGGTCAGCCGCGTCCGCGGCGCAACGCCGAGACGAGCGCACGACGTCGGCGCCGCGCGACCGGAACGACGGGCACCGGCTGCGTGACCACCGCGTCGACGACCATCGATCCGCTCGCGGGGCCCACGACCGGTACCGGCGTCGTCGCTGCGGTGATGTGATCCGCGCGGGCGACGGGCATGCCCGCGAGTTCGCGCCGGGCCCGCAGGTAAGCGGGGATCAGGATGACGGTTGCGCCGAGCCACGCGAGCGGATTGCTCCAGGCCACTCCCGCGAACCCGAGCAGCGCGCCGAGCACGACGGCGGCTCCGGCGCGCATGAACAGCTCGACGATCCCGGTGATGGTCGGCACGAGGGTGTGCCCGAGCCCCTGCAGGGCCCCGCGAAGGACGAACAGGACGCCGAGGGCGCTGTAGGTCGCCCCGTTGATGATCAGCATGAGCGCGGCGAGGGAGACGACCTCATCCGAGCCGTCGCCGACGAACAGGCGCACGAGCGAGGCCCCCGAGGTGATCAGCACCACGCCGAGGGCGACGGCGCCGATCACTGCCATCCATGTCGCCTGCGCGACGCCTTGGCGGATGCGGTCGGGACGGCCGCCGCCGTAGTTCTGCGCGACGAACATCGAGACGGCGAGTCCGAGCGACTGCAGCAGAGCGACCGCGATGCCGTCGACGCGGGAGGCGGTCGTGTAGGCGGCGACGGCGTCGGCACCGAGCTCGTTGAGACGGACCTGCACCGCGAGCGTGCCGATCGCGATGATCGACGCCTGGAATCCCATCGGCAGCCCGAGTCGCAGGTGCAGGGCGAGATCGGTACGCGTGATGCGCCAGTCGGAGCGCCGCATGCGCAGAACGGGGATGCGCCGGCGGATGTAATCGAGGCACAGCACCACCGAGAGCGCCTGCGACACCACCGTCGCGAGGGCGGCCCCGCCGACCCCCCACCCGAGCGGTCCGACCATCAGCACCACGAGCACGACGTTGAAGACGCACGCGACCGTCAGGAAGATCAGCGGGGTGCGTGAGTCGCCGATCGCGCGGATGATGGCGGCGAGATAGTTGAAGAACATCGTCGCCCCGGCACCCAGGAAGCTGACGACCGCGAACGTCGTCGCGTCGTCGAGCAGTTCCGGGGGCGTCTGCAGCAGCTGAAGCAGCGGGCGCGAGAGGAACGGCGCCACGACGGTGAGCGCGACGCTCGTGATGGCGGTCAGCGTGGCACCGGCCGCGACCGAGCGGCGCACTGCGGCGTGGTCGCCGGCGCCGAAGGCCTGCGCCGTGGGGATCGCGAACCCCGAGGTCAGTCCCCACGCGAAGCCGATGAGGAGGAAGAGCATCGAGCCGGTGGCGCCGACCGCAGCGAGTGCGTCGACGCCGAGCCAGCGGCCCACCACGACCGCGTCGACGATGTGGTACATCTGCTGCACCACGTTGCCGATCAGAAGGGGCACCGAGAACGCGAGGATGACGCGCCAGGGGCTGCCGGTGGTGAGGTTGCGGGACATCGCGGTGGCCTTCGAGAAGATGCGGGCACGACAACGGCGGCGCCGGAGCGCCGCCGTCGGTCAGTCTATCGAATCGATTCGAGATGTGCCACGGGCTATCCCGCATGCGCACGCGCGGAGTCAGCGGGCCGAGCCCTTCCGCGGTTTGAGGAACGCGCCGTCCTCCTGCTTCTCGCGTCTGGCGGCGCGTTTTTCCTTGAGTGACAATTGCGGCGCCTTTTTGTCGCCGCGTGAGCGTGGTGTTTTGGTCGACATAAGAACTCGCTTCCCCTTGTGGCTGGCGTGTGACTCCCGACCATAGCCCGGAAAATAAAGAAGTCAAATCGACCGTCGAGGGCGATTTGCAGTGACTTGCTTTTTTGTGCGCACTGGCTATGGTGGGTGGTCAATGCCCCGTCATCTCGCCCCTGCGGGCTCGAGATCGGGGCTTTTCGTGCACCACAAAAAGCAGAACGGAAGAAAAATGGAAAAGACGGCCGAAGCGGCGTCGAGCGACGTCCGGACGCGCCTGGAAGCGCTCCTCGCGGAACGCCGCGAGCTGCTGGCGGATATCGAGCCGCGTGCCGTTCCCTCGGTCGACCCGGTGGCCTATCAGGCCGCCGCATCGCACCGCGCGACGATCACGCTGATCAGCGAGGCGCTGGGCCGCGTCCGTGCGGGCTCGTACGGTCAGTGCGTCGGATGCGGTCGTGCGATCGCGCCCGCACGCCTGGAAGCGGTTCCCTACGCTCCCGCGTGCATCGAGTGCCAGAGCCGGGCCGAGACGGCCTGAGGCCGCTCACGCGCTCGGCAGCGCGACCCGGACGAGCAGGCCGCCGCCTTCGCGCGCCGTGATGCGCAGATCGCCGCGGTGGCTGCGGACGATGGTCGCGACGATGGTCAAGCCGAGACCGACGCCGCGGTCGGATGCCGGGCGGGTGCGGTCGCCCGCCCGGACGAACGGCTCCGTGAGCGTCGAGACGCGAGCGGCATCCAGGTGGGGCCCGGTGTTCGCTATCTCGAGCAGCGCCCACCCGTCCGGCGCCGTGCGCGTCCGCACCGCGACCTCGCCGCCGTCGGAGAGGTTGTGGACCATCGCGTTGGTGACGAGGTTCGATACGAGCTGCCCGAGCAGGGCCGCATTGCCGTGGGCGACCGCCGGCCCCGGCTCCACCCGGATGGTCGGCGACGGCCGGTGCGTCGCCGGGGCGCCGGGGGTTCGCGCGTCCGCGGCGACGCGTTCCGTCACGGCGGCGAGGTCGACCGGCTCGAAGGCCAGGCCGGTGCGGCCGGCGCGTGCCAGGTCGAGCAGTGCCTCCGTCGTCGCGATCGCCCGCTCGTTCGTCTCGGCGATCCTGCTCAGGACGAGGTCGACGTCGCGCTCCTCCGGATCGGCTCGCGCGACCTCGACGATCGTCCGGATGACGGCGTGCGGGGTGCGCAGCTCGTGCGACGCGTTCGCCGCGAACCGCGATTCCTCGGCGACCGCTCTCTCGATCCGGTCGAGCATGTCGTCGAAGGCATCGGCGAGGTCGGTGAGCTCGTTCCGTCGTCCGCGCAGCGCGATCCGGCGGTGAAGCGTTCCCGCATCGGCCAGGCCGACGACCTCGGTGATCCGCCCGAGCGGGGCGAGCATCCACCCCGAGAGGAACCATCCGCCGACGAGGCCGACGACGACGAGCGCCGCGAGGGCCCACCAGGCGTACTTCACGAAGACGTCGGTGAGGTCACCGCGACCCGGTGCCCACCCGCCCGTCGACTGACTGAACAGGTCGCCGCTCGGCACGAACCGCAGGGCCAGCAAGCCGACGCCGAAGAGCACCGCGCCGGCGACGACGAGGAACCCGGCGTAGCTGAGGGTGAGCGAGACCCGTAAGGAGAGTCCTCGGCGACGGACGATCACGGCGCGGGGTCCGACATCCGGTATCCGACGCCGGGAACGGTCTCGATGACCCAGGGCTCGCCGAGCCGTTTGCGCAGCGTCGAGATCGTGATGCGGACCGCGTTCGTGAACGGGTCGGCGTTCTCGTCCCACGCCCGTTCGAGCAGCGTCTCGGCACTGATGACGCCGCCGGCGGCGCCGACGAGAACCTCGAGCACGGCGAACTGCTTCCGCGTCAGCGCGACGTATCTTCCGTCGCGGTAGACCTCGCGCCGAAAGGGATCGAGTCGCACGCCGCCGAACTCGCGGACCGGGGGAGCGGAGCTGGGCGAACGTCGAGCCAGCGCGCGCAGCCGCAGCACGAGCTCGCGCATCGCGAACGGCTTGGTCAGGTAGTCGTCGGCGCCGGATTCGAAGCCCGACGCCTTGTCGTCCAGCCGGTCGGCCGCCGTCAGCATGAGGATGCGGGGAGCCAGGGGGCGCTGCGAGAGGAGGCGGGCGATCTCGTCGCCGTTCGGGCCGGGGATGTCACGGTCGAGCACGACGACGTCGTACCCGGTGATGGCCAGCTGCTCGAGTGCGATGTCGCCGTCGGCGGCGAGGTCGGCGGAGATGGCCTCGAGGCGCAGCCCGTCGCGGATCGCCTCGGCGAGGAAGAGCTCGTCCTCGACGATCAGCACACGCATGGCCTCAGGATAGGCGGGCGCAGGTATCGCGGGCGTATGAGGAATCGGCGACACCGGTGCAACATCCGCTCTCGTCCACTGGGAGCATGAGCACTTCCTCCGCCCCGGTTCCGACCCGCCCGCTCGCGCTGCCGACGACCGAGCCCGGACGGCGGGTGACATTCGTGCCGCCGCGCCCGCGAGCGCGGACATCCCGTCGTGTCCGCCGTCGCCGTCTCGCGCTCGGCGCGGTCGCGGTCGCGGGTGCGGTCGCCCTCGCCGCGTCCGCCATCGGTGCGCTCGCCGGTGCGTCGGGCGTGCAGCTGCCCCCGATGCCGCCGGTGTTCCCGGGCCCGGCGTTCTCGCCGTCGGCGGACGACGGGTTCATCGAGGATGGCGTGCAGGTGAGCCTGTGGGACGACGACCTTCCGGCGATCTCGCGACTCGACCCGGAGCTGCTCGCGGCGATGCGCGCCGCCGAGGCGCGTGCCGCGGACGAGGGCATCCGCCTCGGTGTGACGAGCGGATGGCGCAGCGCGGCGTATCAGCAGTGGCTCCTCGACGACCGCATCGCGTCGGTGGGGGAGGAAACCGCGCGCGCCTACGTCGCCACCCCCGAGCAGTCGCGCCACGTCAGCGGGGACGCCATCGACATCGGGCCGGTCGACGCGCAGTACTGGCTCATCTCGTACGGCTCGGAGTTCGGCATCTGTCAGACCTACGGCAACGAGCCCTGGCATTTCGAACTGGCCACCGCGCCGGGCGCGGAGTGCCCGCCGATGCGCACCGATGCCAACGGCTGAGCCGCGGGTGCGACGGCGGGTGCGCCTACGATCGACGGAGGCCCCCAACGATCCAGGAGTCACCGTGTCCGCCGTCACCGCCGCCGCCCGCTCCCACGCCGCCGACCTCGCCGACTTCGTCGCGTCGTCGCCGTCGAGTTTCCACGCCGCCGCCGAGGTGGCCCGTCGCCTCGTCGCCGCGGGGTTCACCGCGCTGGCCGAGGACGAGCCCTGGCCCGATCAGCCGGGCGGGCGCTATCTCGTGGTGCGCGACGGCGCCGTGCTCGCGTGGATCGTGCCGGAAGCGGCGACGGCGGTGACGCCCGTCCGGGTGTTCGGAGCGCACAGCGACTCGCCGGCGTTCAAACTCAAGCCCCGCCCCACCACCGGGCGTCTCGGCTGGCTGCAGGCCGGTGTCGAGGTCTACGGCGGGCCGCTGCTCAACTCGTGGCTCGATCGCGAACTGCGCCTGGCCGGGCGCCTCGTGCTCGACGACGGCACCTCGGTGCTCACCGCGACGGGGCCGCTGCTCCGCCTTCCCCAGCTCGCGATCCACCTCGACCGCGAGGCGAACGATCATCTCGCGCTCGACAAGCAGACGCAGACCCAGCCGGTCTGGGGACTAGGGTCCGCCGAGTCCGCCGACCTGCTGGGGGAGCTCGCCCGAGATGCGGGCGTGGACGCCGCCCGCATCCGCGGCTACGACGTCGTGACCGCCGATGCCGCCCGAGGCTCGGTGTTCGGCGCGGGCGACGTCTTCTTCGCCTCCGGCCGGCTCGACGACCTCGCCTCCGTCCATGCCGGAGTCGTCGCCCTGGAGCGAGCCGCCGAAGGCTTCGACGCCGGGCACATCGCGATGCTCGCCGTCTTCGACCACGAAGAGGTCGGTTCGGCCACCCGCTCGGGTGCTGCCGGTCCCTTCCTCGCCGACGTCATCGAGCGCATCCAGCTCGGCCTCGGGGCCGATCGCGAAGAGGGGATGCGCGCGATGGCGGCATCCTGGTGCGTCTCGAGCGACGTCGGCCACTCGGTGCACCCGAACTACGCCCACAAGCACGACCCCGTCGTCCTGCCGGTGCTGGGATCGGGGCCGATCCTGAAGATCAACGCCAACCAGCGGTACGCGACCGACGGCGTCGGCGCGGCCGCATGGAACGGCTGGTGCGAGGCGGCGGGCGTCGCCAGCCAGGAGTTCGTGTCGAACAACAGCGTGCCCTGCGGGTCGACCATCGGGCCGATCACCGCCACGCGGCTCGGCATCCGCACCGTCGACGTCGGAATCCCGATCCTTTCGATGCACTCGGCGCGCGAGCTCGCGGGGGTCTCCGACCTGAATGACCTCTCACTCGTCGCCGAGGAGCTGTTCCGCCGGTAGAATCGAGGGGTCCGCGGCGCCGGCCCGGATGAAGCGATGCAACTACCTGCTGACGGAGCAAGGCGGCACGTGAGAACGAGCTGACTGCTCGGAGGCATGTATGACGTCGAATGATCGTTCCCTGATCCATCACACGGGCTGGGCGCTCTTCCCGATCGCCTTCATCGCCCGGCTTCCTTTCGCGATGATGGTCGTGGGCGTCCTCACCCTCGTCGTCTCCGCGACCGGCTCGGTCGGGCTCGGCGGGCTCACCTCGGCCGCCGTCGGCATCGGCGTCGTCATCGCCGGTCCGGTCATCGGCGACGCCGTCGACCGGTTCGGGCAGCGGCGGGTGCTCGTTCCGCTCGGGATCCTCAACGGCATCCTGCTCGGGATCTTCCCCGTCGTCGTCACGGCCGGATCACCCGACCCGCTCATCCTGACCGCCGCGGCGGCCATCGGACTGAGCGCTCCGCAGGCCGCGGCCATGTCGCGCAGTCGGCTGATGGGCATCATCCGGGCGCGACTCGACGCCGAGCATCGACCGCGGACGCTCTCGCGCGTGATGTCGTACGAATCGGCGGCCGACGAGACGGCCTTCGTCATCGGTCCGTTCCTCGTCGGCATCCTCGCGGCCGTCATCGCCCCCTGGGCCCCGATCGCGATCGCCGCAGCCCTCAGTCTCGTCTTCGTCACCGCTTTCGCCCTTCACCCCAGCGGGCAGATCGCGGCGACGGCCCTCGATCCGGGCGAGAGCGAGGAGCGGGCGCCGATCTCGCAGGTGCTGCGCGGACGCATCCTCGTGCTGGTCGCGGCCACGTTCGGCGTGGGGCTCTTCTTCGGCTCGACACTGACCTCGCTCACCGCCTTCGCGCAGACCGCGGGCGACGACGTCGAGGCAGGACTCCTGTACGGGCTGATGGGGATCGGCTCGGCGGCCCTCGCTCTCGCGGTCGTGCTCCTGCCCTCGCGGTTCGCGCTGCGCCGCCGCTGGCTCGTCTTCGCAGCCGTCCTCGCGGTCTCGGCCGGCGGTTACGCCGCCTCGGACTCGCTCGGGGCGGTCATCGTGATGCTGCTGCTGATGGGGCTCGGGGTCGGGCCGACCCTCGTGACGCTGTTCAGCATCGCGGGGCACCGCAGCCCCGTCGGCCGGTCGGCGACGACGATGACGCTCCTCGGATCGGCGCTGACGCTGGCGCAGGCGCTCGCGTCGGCCGTGACGGGCGCCATCGCCGAGGCCGGCGAGGTGCGGCTCGCCATGCTGCTGCCGACGATCGCGGCGGTGCTCGTGCTCGCGTTCGGTGTCGTCAACCTCGCCATCGAGCGGCGCGAACGCGCGGTTGATGGTGCCGGTACGCCGCGCGGAGTCCGCTCCGCACCGTCGCTCGTCAGCCGCTGATCATCGCTCCGGCGGCCGCACCGACGCCGGCTCCCAGCGCCACGACCACCCAGGCGGGGCAGCGCCAGAGCGTCAGCAGCCCGAAGCAGACCAGAGCGAGTGCGAACTGGTCGACCCGGGTGATCGACGTCGTGAAGACCGGGTCGTAAAGGGCGGCGCCGAGGATGCCGACGACCGCGGCGCTCGCTCCCCGGACCACGCCACGCGCCCACGACCGGCGCCGCAGGGCAGCCCAGACGGGCAGCGTTCCGAGGAGCAGCAGGAAGCCGGGCAGGAAGATGGCGACGAGCGCGATCGTGGCCCCGGCCACGCCTCCCGGGCCGACGCTCGCGAGCGCTCCGAGATAGGCGGCGAAGGCGAAAAGCGGTCCCGGCAGCGCCTGCGCGGCGCCGTAGCCGGCGAGGAACGTCTCGGCGTCGACCCAGCCTGGCCCGACGACGGCGCTCTCGAGGAGGGGGAGGACGACGTGGCCGCCGCCGAAGACGAGCGCGCCGGAGCGCAGGAAAGCGTCGAACAACGCGATCGAGCCGTCTCCCGTGATCCGGGCGGCGATCGGGCTCACGACGAGGAGCGCGACCAGGATCACGAGCGCAGCGATCCCGACGCGGGTGCCCGCGCTCGGAAGCGCGTCGTCCCCGCCGGCGTCATCCGAGTCGGAGGACCTCTCGCTGAGCCACAGAACCCCCGCGAGTGCGCCGAGGGCGATCGCCCCGAGCTGCGCGACGGGCCCGCCCACCAGCGCGACCCCGACGGCCGCCGCGATCGCTATCGTCCCGCGGGGCCGGTCGGGCGCGAGGCTGCGCGCCATGCCCCAGACGGCGTGCGCGACGACGGCGACCGCGACCACCTTGAGCCCGTCGATGACTCCGGTCGCGACGGGGCCGGTCACGGCCCCGATGCCGCTCGCCGCCCAGACCATGAGCGCGGCGGAGGGCAGCGTGAATGCGGCGAAGGCCGCGACGGCGCCCGAGAGTCCCGCGCGGCTCAGGCCGATCGCGAACCCCACCTGGCTCGACGCGGGTCCGGGCAGGAACTGGCACAGGGCCACGATTTCGCCGTAGCTCCGATCGCCGATCCAGCGCCGCCGGGTCACGAACTCGTCGCGGAAGTACCCGAGGTGCGCGATCGGGCCGCCGAAGGACGTCAGCCCGAGGCGGAGGAACACCGCGAACACGGCGGCGAAATTCGACACGCGTCCAGCGCACCACCGATCCGTGAACATGCGGTGAACGCCACGCGCGATTAGCACACCGAGATGACGCAGCGCGTCACCGCGCGGACACCTCGCGGGACGGGAGCGTTCACTCCGTGCTCGCGCACGGCCCCTACCGTCGGCGGCATCCCTCTTGCACCGAAGGTGGCTTGTCATGCCCGCTGAGCGCCCACGCGCCCGTTTTCTCACCATCGCGACGACGGCGACGCTCGCCGCGGGAGCCCTCTCGCTCGCGCTCGCAGCGCCCGCGCTCGCGGCTCCCACCGCTCTCGTGCCGACAGTGGCCGACGCGGCATCCGGCTCGCTCGTCGTGACCGAGATCGCCCCCGACAACGTCGGCGTCGACGACTACGAGTTCTTCGAGGTCCACAATCGCGGTGCCGCCGACGTCGACCTGGCGGCTGCGGGCGTCTCGTTCGCGTACACGTATGTCGACGGTGCCGACCGCTCCCGCGACGTTCCGCTCGCCGTGGCCGACCCGGTCGTGATCCCCGCCGGGGGGACCGTCGTGTTCTGGCTCAGCTACACCGCGGGGAGCGTCGACTCCTTCGCCCGCTCGATCGACGAGTTCCGCGCGCACTGGGGCGCCGATGCCGGCACCCCCGTCGTGCGCGTGACGGGGCAGGCCGGAATGGCCAACGGCGCGCCGCGCGGCATCCGCATCCTGCAGAACGACGGGATCGTGGGCTGGTCGACCTACGGCCGCACGGCGGCCGCCGCCGGACAGTCGGCGCACTTCCGTCTGCCCGCTGAGCGCGTCGACGGCGGCACGGACATCCTCGCCGAGCCGGCTGCGGCGACGCCCGGCGTCGTCGCACCCGAAGCCATCACCCCGCCCGCGGGAGAGGAGCCGGGAGGACAGCCGGGGTTCGACCCGAAGCCCGACCCGAGCGTCGTCACCGCACCGCTGCAGATCACCGAGCTGCTGCCCGACTCGGCCAACGTCGCGGGCTCCGACGCCTTCGAGTTCATCGAGGTCTACAACGCCTCGAGTGATCCGATCGACTTCTCCGACTACACGATCGATTACCTCTACCCCGTCGAGGGCTCGTCGAGCGTCTGGCCGGCCGTTCCCGGTGACGTCGTGATCCCGGCCGGCGAGACGCTTGTGCTGTGGATCAAGAACGGCGCCAACGACGCCCTGACCGCCGCCGACTTCAACGACCACTTCGGCTCGCGGCTCGTCGCGGGGGAGAGCCTCGTCGAGATCTCTTCGGCCGGGATGGCGAACGGCTCGCCTCGGGGCGTCGCGATCGAGACCAACAGCGGCCGACACGTCAGCACCGCGCTGTACAACCTCGACGGCGCCGATGACACCGTCGCCGACCAGGGGATCCGTTACACCGTCGGAGCGGATGTCGCGACGCAGCGGATCGTCGACCTCGCCCCGGCGTCGCCGGGTGCCGTGCAGCCAGACCAGGTTCCCGGCGGGCTCATGATCGTGGCGCCCGACACGCAGGCGCCGACGATCGTCGACGGCACCGCCGCCGAGATCCAGCCGGGCACCGACTTCGCGATCACCGCGACCGTGACCGATGACGTCCTGGCGCGGACCGTGACGCTGCAGCTCGCCAACGACGTCGATCCCGCTCCGGCGCGCATCAACCTCCTCGACGCGGGCGACGGAACGGTGACGTTCGTGGTCAACGCCGCCGACCTCATCGGCAAGAGCTGGTACGAATACACGATCACCGCGAGCGACGGCACGAACACCACGTCGACGCAGACTCGTCGCGTTCCTGTGGCCGGGGTCGACACCAACCCGGTCCGACTCAATCTCGAGGACGGGCGGTTCGTCTCGGGAACGACGGAGATCGTCGCCGGGGGCGACGCGTACCCGAGCCCGATCGAGCTGACGATCGACGGCGCGGCCGTGGAGACCACCCCCACCCTCGAGGACGAGCCGCGTTTCGTCTTCGACACGACGAACGTCAATTACTACTTCAAGAACGGCGTGCGCATCGGTGACGATGTCCTCAACATCTTCGAGATCGGCACGCAGGGATGGGAGACGATCGTCACGCCCGTGCCGCTCGAGTACGTCGTCCGCGGTGACGAGCTCGTCGTGAGCGTGTGGGCGGGTACGAAGAAGGCGCCCGAGATCGACCTCGCCGAGAACAACGACGACTTCGAGATCCGCGCCCTGCGCCTGGTGCTCCCCGACGGCCGGACGCTCACGCCCCTCGGCTACGACGATCCTGCCGCAGTCCTGCGGATGGGCGACAGCGTCACCGAGGCGGGAGCCGCCACCGGGAAGCTCGACTACTACGAGGCGCGCTTCGCGCTGCCCGACGATGCGTTCGCCGCGCTCTCGGCTTCCTGGGACACCACCGCCGGCGCCGACGGTGCCGCCGTGGTGGCGGCCACCGACGGCGAGACGACCGTCTCGCGGACGGTGACGGTCGACAACACCGCTCCCGTCGTCACCTCGCAGATCGTCGACGGCACCGCCTATCAGGGACCGATCGTCATCGATGCCGAGATCGTCGACGCGGGATCGGGCGTCGCGAGCACCGTCGCCCGGCTCGACGGCGCTGAGATCGCCCTGCCTCACGAGACCTCGTCTGTCGACCTGGCCGCGGGGGAGCACCGCGTCGAGATCACCGCGACCGATCAGGCCGGCAACACCGACACGTGGACGGCGACCTTCACGACGTACGACGAGCAGCCGAGTGCCGGGGCTCTCGCGCCCGCCGAAGGGGCCGAGGTGCCCGCGGGCGACGTGACGCTGCAGGCGAAGGTCGAGGATCCGACGGGCGACGTCCTCGACGTGAGCTTCCTCGAGGGACGCCGGCTCGATCTGTCCGACGGCGACGTCAGCGCGCAGTCCGGCACCGTGCAGGACGCACGAGCCGTCGACCGCGCCGAGGCGGAACAGCTGACGACCGACGAGCTGCGCACTCTCGCGGCCGTCGACGGCCTCTCGGAGGAGATCACGAGCGACCGGGCGTTCCCGTACCAGTCGTTCGACGTCGCGGTGACCGACGCCGACGCCGGTTCCGACGTCCGCTCGACCTGGTCGGGTCACGCCGACGCGGGAGCGACCGTCATCCTCTACGTCCAGCGAGCCGACGGGTCGGGGTGGGACGAGGTCGACCGCCACGTGAGCGCGGCCGACGACGAGTCGTTCTCGCTCGATGCCGTCGTCTCTGTCGACGACTACGCGTTCGCCGCCTCGGACGGCGCGGGACGGGTGGTGCGGATGCTCGTGCAGCACTCCGAAGGCTTCGCGGGCGCGGACCGCTCGGACCGGACGACTCCGGTCGCGCCGCACAACGCCGCCGATGTTCCGCGCAGCGAGTACGACTTCACCCTGGCGTGGGAGTCGGACACGCAGTACTACAACGAGAACACCCTCCCGGGCGAGCCGTACCGGCACCAGCAGGCGATCCACTCGTACCTGCTGGAACGGCGCGACGAGCTGAACTTGCAGTACCTCTTCCACACCGGCGACATCATCGACGATTACGACGTGATGGAGCAGTGGGAGCGGGCCGATCCCGAGTACCGCCGCCTCGACGAGGCGGCCTTGCCCTACGGCGTCCTGGCCGGCAACCACGATGTGGGACACCACCTCGAGGACTACTCGAACTACGGTGCGTACTTCGGCGAGGATCGCTACGCCGGCAACCCCTGGTACGGCGGCAGCTTCGAGGACAACCGCGGTCACTACGACCTCATCTCGGCGGGCGGCATCGACTTCCTGATGCTGTACACCGGATGGCTCCCCGGCGATCAGTCGATCGCGTGGATGAACGAGGTGCTCGCGCAGTACCCCGATCGCGTCGCGATCATCGCGCAGCACGAGTTCATCCTCACCACCGGCGGGCTCGGCGCGATCCCGCAGCGGGTCATGGACGAGGTCGTCGCGACCAACCCGAACGTCCGCATGGTCTTCTCCGGGCACTACCACGACGCATTCCTGCGCGAGGACGCGTTCGACGACGACGGCGACGGCATCTCGGACCGCACCGTGTACTCGATGCTGTTCGACTACCAGGGCCTCCCGGAGGGCGGTCTCGGCTTCCTCCGCCTCCTGCACTTCGACAACGAGGGGCGGCAGATGCTCGTGCGCACCTACTCGCCGTCACTCGACGTCTACAACTCCGACGAGCCGAGCCTCCTCGGCCCGGCGGGAGCAGGCGACTACTCGCAGCAGGAGTTCGCGCTCACGTACGATCAGCTGCGCATCGAGCCGGGCACGCGCATCCTCGGCACCGACGCCTTCTCGGCGGAGGTCCTCGGCGGCACGGAGATCGCGACGTTCTCGGATGTCGCGAGCGGCTCGATCCTCTCGGCCGCCTGGCCGCTCGCGGAGGAGGGCGAGCGCGGATGGTACGTCCGCACGAGCGATCCCTTCGGCGCCGTCGACGACTCGCGCGTGTCGCTGTTCACCGTGACCGCCGCCGTCGAGCCCGAGAACCCCGGCGAGGGGTCGGGCGGGGGCTCGGACCCCGGCGCCGGAGGCGGAGCAGGCGGCGGCACCGGTGGGGGTGCGGGCGGTGCTCCGTCCGGCGGCGCCGGCGCGACCGGCCCCGAGGCGGCGGGCGCAGCGGCCGGGGCCGGCGCGCGGCGCGATCTCGCTGCGACGGGCGGCGAGGCCTCGATGACCGCGACGGTGACCGGGATCGCTCTCGCGCTCCTCGCGGGCGGCGCGCTTCTCACGGCGATCCGCCGGCGCGCGCACCGCCGCGGACGGATCTGAACCGCACCCAGCGGCTCAGTCGGCGGTCGGGTCTTCGGACCCGACCGCCACGTTCCATTCGGGCAGGGGGTCGGACAGCCGTCGCCAGGCCGTCGGACCCGCCGACAGCTCCGCGTCGTCGAGCACGGCGGCATCCAGGACGTGCCGCACGGCGACGGTGTTGAGGTCGATGCCGGTCAGAGCGATGTCCTGGCCGACGTCGTCGAGTCCGTGGCCGGCCTCGATGGGGTCGATCCACATGGCCGAGCCGGCCTGCTCCCACCGCGCGGGAACATTCGGCCGCGTCGCGAGACGGCAGACCCCGACCGATCGCAGGACCAGTCCGCACGAGCCGGAATCGAGCAGATCGAGAGCCAGCACGAGCCGGCCGGGGTGGAACGGGCGCAACTGCTCGTAGCGCATCGTCGCAACGCGCCGATCGGTGAGGAACGGATCGTGCTCGCCGTTGAGGGCACGCGTCCATCCGGCGCGATCGCCCGCGTCGCGCAGTGGAAGGGTGGTGCCGAAGCCCAGTGCGGAGAGGTCGTCGACGACGCCGCGGCTGAGTCGGATGCGGGCGGTCGGTGCCAGGTGCGACGCGAGTGCCATGAGGATCGACAGGTCGGCCGTCGGCATCCGCTCCCAGTTGACGATCACGACGGCGCTCGCCGCCTCGATCAGCTGCGCCGCCAGCCGCGCGCGTGCTCCGACGTCTGCTCGCCCGTCTCCGTGCGGGACGGCCCGACGCAGCGGTGCCTCGTCGCGCAGGTCGTCGATCGCATGGCGGGCATCCAGCACGCAGAGCGAGGGCATGCCGTGGACGGTGGCGTGGACGTGGACCGGGTCGGCGTCGCTGGCGAGGTCGACGACGCGGAGGGCGCGGTGGCGACCGGCGATGACGCACAGACGGGCGTAACGACGGCGTTCGGCGCTGCAGACGCCGGTGACGGCGAGATGAGTGGTCACGGTGTTCTCTCCGGCTCGAGTTGTGGCGATCGGTCCTCCACCGTACCTTGTTGTTGATAAGAGTTCTCAATAGGAGGTCGTCGTGAAGGTTCGCGCATCCATCAAGTCGCTGAAGAATCAGCCCGGCGCGCAGGTCGTGCGTCGCCGTGGCCGCGTGTACGTCATCAACAAGCTCAACCCGCGGTTCAAAGGGCGCCAGGGCTGAGGCGCGGCCCGATGACACGTGTCGTCGAATCGCGCAACATGTGCCCCGTGTGCGCCGCGCGCGGTTAGCGTGATCGGCATGAGCACCCCCGCTGAGCGAGCCCAGACCCTGTCCGCACTCCATGCTGCGCCCGAGATCCTCCGGGTGGTGAACGTGTGGGACGTGGTGTCGGCCGAAGCCATCCTGGCTCTGCCCGAGACACGCGCGATCGCCACCGCCGGTCACTCGATCGCCGCGTCGTTCGGGTACGAGGACGGGACCGACATCCCGCTCGAGATCGTGCTGGACATGGTGGGCCGCATCGTCTCGGTAGCGGGCGACGTCCCGGTGTCGGCCGACCTCGACGCCGGCTTCGGCGACCCCGGTGAGACGACGCGCCGGGCCATCGGCGTGGGCATCGTGGGAGCCAACGTCGAAGACCGCCTGCAGCCTCTCGCGGACTCGGTCCGCGCGGTCGAGGCCATCGTCCGGGCGGGGGAGGCCGAAGGGGTCCCGTTCGCCCTCAACGCCCGCACCGACGCCTTCGTGCGCGCGGGCGACCGTTCGACCGAGGAATCGATCGCCGACGCCATCGAGCGCGGTCGCGCGTATCTCGACGCCGGCGCCGATCTGGTCTTCGTCCCGGGGATCCTCGACGCCGACATCACCCGGCGCCTCGTCGAGGGGCTCGGAGAGCGCAAGCTCAGCGTCATCGGGCTGCCCGGCGCGCTCACCGCGAAGGAGTACGAGGATCTCGGCGTCGCCCGCATCTCGTACGGTCCGACGACCCAGCGGGTCGCTCTCACGGCGCTGCAGGATGTGGCCCAGCAGCTCTACGCCAACGGTGTCATCCCGCCCTCGACGCGCCCTCTGAACTGAGCGGAGCAGATGCCGACGCGCCCCGGCCCCCGGAGGGGCGGAGTGCGTCGGCATCTTGCGGGTCAGGCGAGTGCGGCGCGAAGCCCGTCCGCGAACGACGTCGTCGGTCGTCCGATGAGGCGCGAGAGGGTGTGGTCGTCCACATCGAGAACGCCTTCGCGGATGCCGGTGTCGATCCCCGCGACGAACTGGGCGGTCCCGGCGTCGAGACCGGCGCTCTCGAGGGCCGCGATGTGATCCTCCGTCGACACGCGCGCGTAGGCGACATCGCGACCGAGCACCTCGGATACCGCGGCCGCGATGGCGTCGTACCCGATGCGGGTGTCGCCCGCGAACTCGTACACCTCGCCGAGGTGACCGTCCTCGATGAGCACGACGGCGGCGCCCTCGGCGAAGTCGGCGCGCGAGGCCGGTGCGATCAGCCCGTCGCCGACGGATGCCGCGATGACACCGCTCTCGGCGGCGCGCTGGACGTCGGGCACGTAGTTCTCGATGTACCAGTTGTTGCGCACCACGACAGCCGGAATGCCGCTCGCCGCGATCGCCTCCTCGGTCGCCTTGTGCTCGGCGCCCAAGGGCCACTCGAAGGTCGTCGCCTTCGGGGCGCTGGTGTAGACGAGCTTCGACACCCCTGCCGCCGCTGCCGCGTCGATGACGTTCTTGTGGCCCGCGAGCCGCTTGCCCGGCTCCGACGCCGAGATCAGCAGCACGCTGTCGACGCCCGCGAGCGCGTCGCGCAGCGAGGCGGGGTCGTCGTAGTCGACGCGGGCGGTGGCGACACCGCGGTCGGCGAGGTCGGCGAGCTTGGCGAGGTCGCGAGCCCCGGCGACGACGGTGTCGGGGGAGACGCCGCGGGCGAGCAGCGCGTCGACGACGAGGTGGCCGAGCTGTCCGCTCGCTCCGGTGATGAGGATGGTCATCGGTGGTCCTTTCGGTCGGGTGTTGCCGGTGACAACCGCCGCCGGGCATCCTTGCATTCCGTCAGATGGGTACCCACTTTTCGGTAAGCTACCTACATGGCAGTGAGTTTCGCGCAGATCCGGGCGTCCTCCGATCAGGTCTTCACCGAGAACTGCCCGACGCGGGTCGTGCTCGACCATGTCATGAGCAAATGGGGCGTGCTCGTGCTGCTCGCACTGACCGACGGCACCGCCCGATGGGGTGAGCTCCGGCGCTCCGTGGCGGGCATCAGCGAGAAGATGCTCGCGTCCACACTGCGTACGCTCGAGGCCGACGGCATCGTGAGCCGCACCGCGTACCCCGAGGTGCCGCCTCGCGTGGAGTACGCGCTGACCGAACGCGGTGTCGAGCTGATGGAGCGCATGATGCCGCTCATGGAGTGGATCGCCGCGAACGCGGACGACATCGTCGGTCGCCCCGCGTGAAGGCTGAGTGTTCCGTGCGAGCCCTGTCGCCGGGGGCGATAACGATATATCGTCAGGTATCGCTAACGTATCGACGACCGGGAGGTCAGCATGAGCGGAACATTCCCCACCGGCGGTTTCGGCGGCCGTGACAACATCTTCGGGGGACGAGGCGGGTTCAACGTCTCCGATCTCGGGAACAACGTGTTCGAGGCATTCGACCAGTTGAAGTCGACCTTCGAGCAGAAGGTGAACACCCGGGTCGGACGCGGCGACGTCCGTGCCGCCGTGCTCGCCCTCCTCGCCGAGCAGCCCATGCACGGCTACCAGATCATCCACGAGATCGAAGAGCGCAGCGGCGGGTCGTGGAAGCCCAGCGCGGGATCGGTGTACCCCACCCTCCAGCTGCTCGCCGACGAGGGCCTCGTCAGCGCCCAGGAGTCCAACGGACGCAAGACCTACTCGCTCACCGAGGCCGGCCGCGAGGCGGCGGGCGAGGCGGGCGAGAAGTCCGCTCCGTGGGAGTCCACGAGCCGCGACCACAGCCGCGTGACCGCGCTGCCCAAGGCGGGCGTCGAGCTCGCCCAGGCCGCCGCCCAGGTCGGCCGCAGCGGTTCGCCCGAGCAGGTCCAGCAGGCCGTGGAGATCCTCGACGACGCGCGCCGCAAGCTGTACGCCCTGCTCGCGCAGGCCTGACGCGGGTGGCCTCGGCCGAACCGCATCGCGTCGCATCGCCCGGCACCCCCGCGGTGCCGGGTGATGCCCGCGCGCGTGCGCGTTATCGCCGCATCCTGCGCTTCGCCGCGCGGGCGCTCGTGCAGACGTGGTGGTTCGAGATCGTCCTGCCGCGCTTCGGTCTCGAGCGGCTCTCCGAACGGGGGCGAACGGCCCGTCTGCGCCGCCTCGCGCGCCGCTTCCACGCGCTCGCCGTCGAGCTCGGCGGGCTGATGATCAAGGTCGGGCAGTTCATGTCATCCCGGCTCGACGTCCTGCCACCGGAGATCACGACCGAACTGGCCGGCCTGCAGGACGAGGTGCCCCCGGTTCCCTTCGACCAGATCCGCGCGGCGGCGGAAGCAGAGCTGGGGATGCCGCTGCGCGACGCCTACGCGTCGTTCGACGAGCAGCCGGTCGCCGCGGCCTCCCTCGGTCAGGCCCATCGCGCCCGGCTCGCCGCCGAGCAGGCCGCCGACGCCGGCTTCACCGACGTCGTCGTGAAGGTCCAGCGACCCGGCATCCAGACCATCGTCGACGTCGACCTCGCCGCGCTCCGCCGTATCGCGCGCTGGCTGCGCCGCATCCGCATCGTCTCGCGGCGAGCGGACATGCCGGCTCTCGTCGAGGAGTTCGCCGTCACGAGCCTCGAGGAGATCGACTATCGGCACGAGGCGGCCAACGCCGAGCGCTTCCGCGAGAAGTTCGCCGGCAACCCCCGAGTCGCCGTCCCCGAGATCGCGTGGGAGCGGTCGACCGCGCGGGTCCTGACGCTCGCCGACGTCACCGCGATCAAGGTCACCGACGTCGATGGTCTTCGCCGCGCGGGCATCGACCCTCACGAGGTGGCGAGCGTGTTCGCCTCCGTGATGTTCGACCAGTTCTTCGGTTTCGGCTTCTTCCACGCCGACCCTCACCCGGGCAACGTCTTCGTCACGCCGGTGCCGTCCGATCGGCGCCGCGAGGGCGAGCCGGACTGGGTGCTGACGTTCATCGACTTCGGGATGATGGGCGAGATCTCACCCTCGGCGCGCGACGCGCTGCGCACGGTTCTCGTCGCTGCCGCGGCCCGCGACGGCCGCGGACTCGTCGCCGGGATGTCGCAGGTCGGCGCGCTGCTGCCCTCCGCCGACGTCCGCGAGCTCGAGCGCGCGATGACCCAGCTGTTCGCGCGCTTCGGAGGCATGGGATTCGCCGAGCTGAAGCAGGTCGACCCGCGGGAGTTCCGCGACTTCGCGGGGGAGTTCGGCGAGCTCGCCCGTGCGCTGCCGTTCCAGCTGCCCGAGAACTTCCTGCTCGTCATCCGGGCGGCCTCGCTCACGTCGGGCGTGTGCACCTCGATCGATCCCGCGTTCAACCTCTGGGACGCGGTGGAGCCCTACGCGGCTCGGCTGCTCCGCGAGGAACGCGGCGATCTCATGCGCGACACCGCGCGACGCGCGATGGCGTTCGCCGATATCACGATGCGCCTCCCGCAGCGGCTCGACGGCCTCATCACGCATCTCGAAGACGGCAACCTCGGCTTCGACAGCGGGCGGCTCGAACGGCGGATGTCGCGCCTGGAACGGCTCGGACGGCGCGCCGTCTCGGGAATCCTCTTCGCCGGTCTGCTCGTGGCGGGAGTCCTGATGCGTCCCGACGACGAGACGGCGGGCACGGTGCTCATGGGGCTCTCGGCACTGCCGCTGCTGCACGTCCTGCTCGGCGGCGTGTTCGGCCGCCGCGACTGAGGGCTGGGTAGCCTGGAGGAATGCCCCTCGAGACGCCGGGAACGGGCGCGCGCGAACAGCTCGCCGCGCTCGCCGCGCGTGCCGGACGGGCCGGGTTCGGTGCGGGCCGGCTGACGGGGACCCCGGCCGCGCCCGGCGCACGCGCCGCCGCCGTGCTCGTGCTCTTCGGCATGCTCGATGACCATCCGAGCGATCATGCGCCCGATGCCGCTGTCTCGCGCGATCTCGATGTCCTGCTCCTCGCCCGCGCGGCGACGCTCCGATCGCATCCCGGGCAGGTGGCTCTGCCGGGCGGCCGGGTGGACCCCGGTGACGCCGACACGGTTGCGGCGGCGCTGCGGGAGGCGCGCGAGGAGACCGGCATCGACACCGGCGGGGTCGAGGTGCTCGGCGCCCTTCCGCCGGTTCCGCTGGAGTACTCCCACCACCTCGTGACGCCCGTCCTGGCCTGGTGGCGTCGTCCATCACCCGTGCGCGTGGTGGATGTGGCGGAATCCGCGGCCGTGTTCCGCGCCCCGGTCGCTGATCTGCTCGCGCCGGCGAACCGCGGCGTCACGGTCCTGCGCCGAGACGGCGCCGAATGGCGGGGACCGGGCTTCGTCGTCCGCCACGATGCCGGAGAGTTCCTCGTGTGGGGCTTCACCGCGATGCTCCTGGACGGCCTGTTCACCGAGCTCGGCTGGACCGAGGACTGGGACACCGGCAGGGAGCTGGTCCTGCCGCCGTCCTGACCACGGCCGCCCCGCGCTCAGAACCGCCAGATGAGTGGGACGTAGAACACCGCCGCGAGGAGGAACAGGACGGTGAGCGGCAGCCCGAGCCGCCAGTAGTCGCCGAACCGGTACCCGCCCGGCGCCATCACCATGAGGTTGACGGGAGTGGCGACCGGGGTGAGGAACGACGACGCCCCCGCGACCGTCAGTGCCATGAGGAACGGGAGCGCGCTGACATCGAGGGTGAGCGCGATCGAGGTCGCGACCGGCGCGACGATCAAGACGGTGGCGACGTTCGAGATGAACTGTCCGAGCACGACGACCACGACGCAGACCACGATGAGCGCCAGGTGCGGGTCGGCCTGGCCGACGACGGCGAGCAGGGCGTCGGCCACGACGTCGGCCGCGCCGGTCTCGAGGAACGCCACGGACAGGGGGATCATGCCCGCGATGAGGACGAGGGTCGTCCACGAGACGCCGTGATAGAGGTCGGGCAGCTTCACGACCCGCAGCACGATGAGGGAGCCGGCGGCGAGGAGGCCGGCGACCGCGGGCGGGATCGCGCCCGTGGCCAGCAGCGCGACCATCACGGCGGTGACGGCGAGCGTGCGCCGCGAGCCGCGGTGCAGGCGACTGCGCCGCTGCGTGCGCACAGCCCCCGTGCGCACGGCCTCGGGGACGAGCGAGAGAGTCTCGGCCTCGCGCTCCGTGTGATGTTCGGGGGCGGGGTCCGGTCCGTGATGCGGCAGCAGCCGCGGGCCGAGCAGCACGACGATCGCGATCGTGGCCGCGACGAGCGGGAGCCCGACGAGCGCGAACTCGAAGAAGCCGAACGGGCGGCCCGCCTCGGCCGCGAGCTCGGACACCACGACGTTGACGGGTGTTCCGGTCAGGGTGAGCAGCGACGCAGACGACGCGATGAAGGCCATCGGCAGCATGAGCTGCGACGGCGACAGGCCCGACCGCCGGGCGATCACGGCGGCGACGGGGATGAGCGCGGCGACGGCGCCGTTGATGCTGATCAGCGCGGTGAGGATCGCGACGATGCCGCCGACCCAGATCAGGATGCGGCCACGCCGCGTACCGGCGCGCGCGAGGATCACGGCACCGACCATCCGGGTGACGCCGCTCGTCTCGAGGGCCGTCGCGACGATGAACAGGCTCGCGATGAACAGCACCGTGGGATCGCCGAAACCGGCGAACGCCTGGGGGAGGGTGAGCACCCCCGTGGCCCACAGCGCGAGCGCGACACCCACGGCCACGACCTCGAGCGGCACCCGCGCCGACAGGAACGCGATGATCGCTGCGGCAAGGATTAGGAAGGTCGCGACGATCGGGTCCACCCTTTCACGCTACCCGCAGGGCCGAGCCGGTTCGGGTGGCCACGATCTCCTCCCGCAGGGGGAGGCGGTGACACCCGTGCGTCGAGAAGCTGGATAGGTGAGTCTCCCCATCGATACGCATGTTGCTCGTCCATCCACCCGCTCCCGCCGACGCGGACCGGTCGCCGTCGCCGTCGCCGCGGCGACCGCCGCAGCGCTCGCCTCCTGCTCTGCCGAGCCCGTGCCGGAGGGGACGCCCGCCTCGCCGGCCGCACCCGTCGAGATCCCCGGCACACCGGTCGGCGACCAGGTCCGCTGGGTGATGGACGAGATCAACGCCGACGCGGCCACCGACATCGAAGACATCGAGACGCACTTCGACGCCGCCGCTCTGGAGCAGCTCCCGCCCGCGCAGCTGCAGGACGTGTTCGCGCAGATGCAGGCCGCGGCCCCGTGGACGGCGGTCGGGTACGACGGCGTCGAGACCCAGGCCCGCGTGACCATCGAGTCCGCTCAGGTGACCTACGACATGTCGATCTCGGTCACCCCCGACGCTCGCATCCAGATGCTCCTGTTCAGCCCGCCGCAGCCTGAGCGCACGCCCGCGGCGTCCTGGGACGAGCTCACCCGGCAGATCGACGACGCCGCCTTCACCGCAGGCGTGCAGGTCCGGGAGGTCGGGGGCGAGGTGCTCTACGAGGGCGGTGACCAGGCCGCCGGACCCATCGGCTCCATCTTCAAGCTGTGGGTACTCGGCGCCGTCGTCGACGCCGTCGCGGCCGGACGGCTCGCCTGGGACGACGAGCTGGTCGTCGACGCGGCGGTGCGCAGTCTCCCCAGCGGCGAGCTGCAGGACCGTCCCGACGGCACAAAGGTGACCGTGCGGGAGGCCGCCGACAAGATGATCGCCATCAGCGACAACACCGCCACCGACATGCTCACCCGCGCCGTCGGTCGTGATGCGGTCGAAGCGGCGATGGTCTCGATGGGGCACTCCGACGCCGAGGCGAACCTCCCGTTCGCCACGACGCGCGAGTTCTTCTGGCTCCTCTTCGGCGACGCCGATCTGCGGGCGCTGTGGACCGCTGCGGGCGACCCCGATGCCCGTCGCTCGGTGCTGGAGCGGCTGCCCGCCGGCGTCCCCGATGTCGCGACCGCCTCCGATGCGCAGCCGGGCTGGCCCGACGGGATCGACTGGTTCGCGGCGCCCGATGATCTCGCGGCCGCACACGTTGCGCTGCAGGACCGGGCGCAGACGCCGGCGGGGGCGCCGGTGCGCGAGATCCTGTCCGCCAATCCCGGTCTCGCGTTCGGCGACGAATGGACGTACGTCGCCTTCAAGGGCGGGAGCTCGGTCGGCGTACTCGCCGGCTCGTGGTACCTCGAGCGGGAGGGCGGCGCGCCCGTCGTCATCACGGTGCTCGCGCGCGCCGACGACGCCACGACGCTCGCACACCCCGAAGCGGCGCTCGGGTGGGCACAGGACGCCGCCGCCATCCTCGCCGGCCCGTAGCCTGGAACGATGAAGCGCTCGACGAGCCACGGCATCCATCCGCGTCCTCGGGGGCCGAAGGCCCTGGCCGGGGCGCTCCTCGCCTCGACGCTGCTGCTGTCCGCCTGCACCGGCGCGGCCGAACCGCGCCCGAGCGGCGGCGCGACCGCGCCGACCCCGAGCGAGACCCCGACGGAACAGGCGGATGCCGTCGCCTGGTGGCACGCCGCGGGCGAGCCCCGCGACGTCGTCACTCAGCTGGAGGTGCCGTGGTCGGTCGTCGTCCTCGACGACGGGACCCAGCTCGTGAGCCAGCGCGACGACGGCGCTGTCCTCGAGGTCGACGCGGACGGGCTCGCGCGCGTCGTGGGCGAGATCGACCTCACGGCCGCGGTCGGCGAGGGCGGCCTCCTCGGCATCGCGGTGCATGAGGACGAGGACCGCACGCTGCTGTACGCCTACATGACGACGGCCGATGACAATCGCGTCGTGCGCGTGGGGCTCGACGGTGAGGCGGGGAACCGCCGGCTCGGCGGTGCGGAGGTCGTGATCGACGGCATCCCGCGTGATCGCGTCCACAACGGCGGGCGCATCGCCTTCGGGCCCGACGGCATGCTCTACGTCGCCACGGGAGACGCCGGACGGCCCGAGGCGGCGCAGGAGCCCGGTTCGCTGGCGGGGAAGATCCTGCGGCTGACGCCGGAAGGGGAGCCCGCCCCGGGCAACCCTTCCGGGTCTGAGGTGTACTCCCTCGGCCACCGCAACGTGCAGGGTCTCGCGTGGACGCAGGACGGCACGATGTGGGCGAGCGAGTTCGGACAGGATCGCTTCGACGAGATCAACCGCATCGAAGCCGGCGGCAACTACGGCTGGCCGGTCGTCGAGGGCGCATCGGACGACGAGCGCTTCATCGCGCCCCTCATCACCTGGACGCCCGAGGAGGCGAGCCCGAGCGGCGTCGCGGCGCGGGGGAACACCCTCTTCGTCGCGGGCCTGCGCGGCGAGCGCGTATGGCAGATCGACGTCGAGGCGGGCGCTCTCACCGGCGAGCCGGTCGCGCTCTGGCAGGGTGAGCTCGGCCGCGTCCGCGATGCCGTCGTGGCGGGTGACGAGCTCTGGCTGCTCACGAACAACACCGACGGCCGGGGGAATGCGGCGGCCGGCGACGACCGCCTGACGCGGGTCCCCCTGGGGGCAGCGGACTGAACGGGCTTGATAGCGTTCACGGGAGACATTCGCAGACAGGGGACCTCATGACCGAACGCGTGACATGGCTGCTCGTCGACGGCGAGAACATCGACGCGACGCTCGGTCAGTCGATCCTCGGGCGTCGTCCGCTCCCGGACGAACGACCCCGCTGGGACCGCCTGCTGCAGTTCGTCGACGATCAATGGCAGCAGCCCGCTCGCGGCCTGTTCTTCCTCAACGCCAGCAACCACCTGCCGATGTCGTTCGTCCAGGCGCTGCTCGCCCTCGACTACAAGCCGGTGCCGCTGTCGGGCGACGCCGACGAGAAGGTCGTCGACATCGCCATCCAGCGCACGCTCGCGGCGCTGAAGGAACGCGAGGACGATGTCGTGCTCGTCAGCCACGACCGCGACTTCGTCGGCGAGGTGGCGGCGCTCACCGTGCCCGGTCGTCGCGTGGGAGTGCTGGCGTTCTCGGAGTTCCGCAGCAGCGAGCTCACGGCCATCCCGGGCGTCGAGTTCTTCGACCTCGAGTACGACGTCCATGCATTCGATGCGCCGCTGCCGCGCGTCCGCGTCATCCCGATCGAGTCGTTCGACCCGTGGGAGTTCCTCGCCTGACCCATCCGGTGATGGAGGCGATACACCCGTCGGACCGGCGGGGCTGGCGTCGTCTCGAGCGGGCGCCGAGGGCACACCAGCCCCGCGAGTCCGACGAATGTATCGGCGGGCGCGGGCGCGCCGGATGCGGGCCGACGGGGTGTCAGAGACTCCGGATGTGCTTGATGTTCGACTTCGCCGTCTCGAGCACCGCGCCGATGCCGCCGGAGTCCTTCGCCCCGAGCACCATCTTCGCCATCGACATCCCGAAGCCCGCGACCTGCTCCGCCGTGATCGATGCCGGCATCGAGAGGGCATCGGGGTCGGTGACGATGTCGACGATGGACGGCCCCCGGTGCGCGAGCGCCGCGGCGGCGGCCGCCTCGAGATCGGCCGGATCGGTCACCCGCTGCGCGTGGAACCCGAGCGCCCGCCCGACGGCGGCGAAGTCGACCATCGGCACGTCGACGCCGAAGTCGGGGAAGCCGGCGACGAGCATCTCGGCCTTGACCATCCCGAGCGTGGAGTTGTTGAACACGAACACGTTCAGCGGCAGGTCGTAGGCGGCCACCGTGATGAGCTCACCGAGCAGCATCGAGAGTCCGCCGTCTCCCGCGATCGCGATGACCTGCCGATCGGGGTACGCCATCTGCGCGCCGAAGGCGTGGGGGAGGGCGTTGGCCATCGACCCGTGCCGCCACGACGCCAGCAGACGCCGCTCGGGCCCGGGAGTGACGTAGCGGGCCTGCCAGACGTTGCCCATGCCGGTGTCGGCGGTGAAGACCGCATCGGATGCCGCGACCCGGTCGATGACCGACATGGCACGCTCGGGATGGATCGGCTGCGCATCCGAGTCGGTGTACGCCGCGACCGAATCCTTCATCGCCTTCCGATACCGCTTCAGCGTGTGCTGGAGGAACGCGTCGTCGGTCTTCGCGGCGGTCCGCGCGCGCAGCGCCGCGAGGGTGAGGCCGACATCGCCGTGGACGGGATGCGTGACCCCCGCTCGGCGCCCGAGCCTCTGCGCGTCGATGTCGATCTGCGCGATGACCGTCTTGGCGCCGTCGGGGAGGAACTGCTCGTACGGGAAGTCGGTGCCGACCATCAGGAGGAGATCGACCTCGTGCATCGCGTGGTCGATCGCGCCGTAGCCGAGCAGGCCCGACATGCCGACGTCGAAGCGGTTGTCGTACTGGATCCACTGCTTGCCGCGCAGCGAGTGCCCCATCGGCGCCTGCAGGTGCTCGGCGAACGCGATGACCTCCTCGCGCGCGTCGCGGACGCCCTCGCCGGCGAAGATCGCGATCTTCTCGGCCTTGTCGATGGCGGCGGCGAGCTCGGCGACGCTCCGCTCGTCGGGCGCGATGCGACCGGGGCGAGCGGCGACGAACGGCGGGAACTCGCCCGTCGAGTGCAGCTCGGCGAGATCGCCGGGCAGCACGATCACCGAGACGGACGACCCCGCGGTGGCGTGACGGATCGCGGAGTTCACGACGCGCGGCGACTGCTCGGGCGTCAGGATCATCTCGCAGTAGTCGCTGCACTCGGTGAAGAGGCGCTCGGGATGCGTCTCCTGGAAGTACCCCGAACCGATCTGCAGGCTCGGGATGTGGCTGGCGATCGCGAGCACCGGCACACCCGACCGCTGCGCATCGAACAGTCCGTTGATCAGATGCAGATTGCCGGGGCCGCAGCTGCCCGCGCACACCGCCAGCTCGCCCGTGAGCTCGGCGTCCGCGGCGGCGGCGAACGCGGCGGCCTCCTCGTGGCGGACGTGGATCCAGTCGATCCCGCCCGACGCCGCACCTCCGGTTCGTCGTACCGCGTCGACGATCGGGTTGAGCGAGTCGCCGACGATGCCGTAGATCCGCTTCACCCCCGCATCCATCAGCTGGGCGACGATCTGTTCGGCGACGTTCTGCGGCACGAGGGCTCCTTCTGCTGAGGCTGTCCGGACACCCTCAGTCTTCTCCCGCCGCCTGTGCGCATGCCAGGGGTTGCGGATGGCTCGCCTGAGCGACAGGCGAGCCGCGCCTCAGCTTTTGAGGTCGGGGAAGTCCGACTCGCGCCACTCGGTCATCACGCGCTCGCCGGCATCCGCGGCGGCCACTTCGCGCTCGCGCAGCTCGACCCGGCGGATCTTGCCCGAGATTGTCTTCGGCAGCTCGAAGAACTCCACGCGGCGCACCCGCATGTACGGAGGCATGTGCTCGCGGGCGTGCGCCAGGATCGCCCGCGCGGTCTCGGCCGACGCCTCCCAGGATGCCGCGAGCGACACGTACGCCTTGACGATGTTGAGACGCACGGCGTCGGGCGCCCCGACGACGCCCGCCTCGGCCACGGCCGGGTGCGTCAGCAGGATCGACTCGACCTCGAACGGCGACACCTTGAAGTCGCTGGCCTTGAACACGTCGTCGGTGCGCCCGACGAACGTGAGCTGTCCGGCGGCATCCCGGACGGCGACATCGCTCGTGTGGTAGTAGCCGTCGTGGTCGACCCGGGCGGTGCGCTCGGGCTCGCCGAGGTAGCCGGGCATGAGATTGAGCGGACGGATCGGCGCGGTCGGCAGGCAGATCTCGCCCTCGTCTCCGATGCGCCCGGTGAGCGGGTCGATCAGCACGATGTCGTTGCCCGGGAGCGGTCGGCCCATCGCGCCGGGCTTGACGGCGACGCCCGGCGTATTGCCGATGACCGCCGTCAGTTCGGTCTGCCCGTACCCGTCGCGGATCTGCAGCCCCCACCAGCGCTGGATCGTGTCGATCACCTCGGGGTTGAGGGGCTCGCCGGCCGAGAGCAGCTCGCGCAGTGCGCGGGGCCGCTTCTCGAGGTCGGCCTGGATGAGCATGCGCCAGACCGTCGGCGGGGCGCAGAAGGTGTTGACCGCGTTGCGGTCGAGCTGCTCGACGAGGCGCGCGGCGTCGAACCGGGCGTAGTTGTAGACGAAGATCGTCGCCTCGGCGATCCACGGCGCGAAGAACAGGCTCCACGCGTGCTTGCCCCACCCGGGAGCGCTGATCGTCATGTGCACGTCGCCGGGGCGCACGCCGATCCAGTACGTGGTCGAGAGGTGCCCCACCGGATAGCTCACGTGCGTGTGCACGACCATCTTGGGCCGCGACGTGGTGCCGGAGGTGAAGTAGACGATGGCCGGATCATCGGAGGCCACGACGACACCGGGTGCCGCGTCGTCGGCGTCGGCCGCATCCGCGAACGAGTGCCATCCCGGACGCTCGCCGCCCACGACGACGCGCTCGAAGCCGCCCGCGATCGCGTCGAACTTGGCGGCGTCGACCGGGTCGGCCAGGATGGCGCGGATGTCGGCGCGTTCGACGCGCTCGAGGAGGTCGTCGGCGCCCAGTACGACGGAGGTCGGCAGGATGACGGCACCGATCTTGAGGATCGCCAGCATCGCCTCCCACAGCTCGACACGGTTGCCGAGCATGAGCATGACGGCATCTCCGTGCCCGACGCCGAGGCCGGTGAGCCAGTTGGCGACGCGGTTCGAGCGACGACGCATCTCGTCGTACGTGACCCGCGTCTCGCTGCCGTCCTCGTCGACGACGTGCAGGGCGATGCGGTCGTTGCCCGTGGCGATGGCGTCGAACCAGTCGACGGCCCAGTTGAAGTGGTCGCCGACGTCGGGCCAGCTGAACCCGGCGTGGGCCGCCTCGGGCGAGTGCGCGTTGTCGAGCAGGAAGTCGCGGGCGGCGCGGAATGCGGCCGTCGCCGCCGTCGCATCGGGAGAAGACATGGGCCTCGGATCTGTTCTCTCGTCCGGAGCAGGCGCGGCGGACGCCTTCCGAGTCTAGGAAGAAGCGGATGCTGGGCGAAGCATGGGACGCACGGATTCAGCGCGAGGCGATCACCCGCGAACCGGCATCCTCGATCAGCAGCGCCTGATCGTCTCGCAGCGGGAGGATCGCAAAATCCGATCCGTAGGTGTCGACGATGCGGCTGATCAGCTCGGGCGGGTAGGGCGGCAGCGCTCCGTCGGCGTGCGGGATCACCGTCACGTCGACCAGTCCGAGGCCCTCGTGGCTCGTGAGGGCGGGACCGTCGGCAGGATCGTCCATCAGCGATGCGGGTGTCACGTCGGGTCCCGCCACGATCGATCCGGCACTGAGCCCGATGTACGGGAGCCCTCGTCGAACATGGTCGACGAGGACGAGGTCGTTCCCGGACAGTCGCAGCGCTTCGAGCAGAGCGAAGGTGCTTCCGCCTGCGACGTACACCGCCCCGGCGTCGGAGAGCAGGCGCTCCGCATCGTCGGGGGCGGTATGCCGCAGGGTCGTCTCGACCAACTCGAGGCCGCACGAGCGCACCGCCTCGAGTTCGGCCGCGACGAACGGCGCGTCACGGAACGCGGCCTGGGCGTCGTCGACGTAGACGATCGGGCCCGGACGCTGGCCGTCGTCGAGGAACGAGCGCAGTGCACCGGGATGCAGGGAGAGGAGGAGCAGTCGCACGCCCACCACGCTATCGAGGGCAGCCGACACCGACGCCGCGGGGGAGGATGGGGGCATGATGCGTTCGTTCGTCCCCGCTCTCCTGCTCGATGCCGTCCTCGTGGTGGCGTTCGCGGCGACCGGCCGGGCGAGCCATGACTCCGATGTGCTCGCGGGCCTCTGGCACACCTCGTGGCCGTTCCTCGCCGGCCTGCTGGTGGCGTGGGTTGCCGTGCGCGCCTGGCGATCGCCGACCGGGATCGTGCCGACGGGTCTGGTCGTCTGGGCGGTCACGGTCGTCGGCGGGATGCTGCTGCGCGCGCTGTCGGGCCAGGGGACGGCACTGCCGTTCGTGGTCGTCGCGACGCTGACGCTGCTCGTCCTGCTCATCGGGTGGCGTCTCATCGCCCGCGGCATCCGCTCGCTGCGGTCACACGGCGATGGGCGTCCTCGCAGCCGGGATGTCGCTCCTCGCGCGTAACCTGTCGGGCATGCGCCGCCCCACCCCCGATCCCGTCGGTCCCGGACAGGAGTCCGTCTGGGACTACCCGCGACCGCCCCGTCTCGAACGCGTCCACGCGCGCGTCACGATCGATTTCGCCGCCGTCACGATCGTCGACACCGACGACGTCGTGCGGGTGCTCGAGACGAGCCATCCGCCCGTGTACTACCTGCCGGCCGCGGCGTTCGTGCCCGGCTCGCTGATACCTGCGGCTGGCAGCTCGTTCTGCGAGTTCAAGGGTGCCGCCGAGTACTTCGACGTCGTCCGCGGCACGGCGGTGCGCGAGCGCGCCGCGTGGGGTTATCCGAACCCGTCGCCGGGGTATGAGGAGCTCGTCGGTCGCGTCGCCGTCTACGCGGGCGGGATGGACCGGTGCACGGTCGACGGCGAGGTCGTCGTGCCACAGCCCGGCGGGTTCTACGGCGGCTGGGTGACGTCGAACCTCGCAGGCCCGTTCAAGGGGGTTCCCGGTTCGATGGGATGGTGACCCGCTCGAACAGGCCCGCGGAGGCGTTGCCGCGCTTCGTTCAGCGCTGAGCGCGGGCGAGGTTTGCGCGCAGCTCGTCGGCGTTCTGCCGCACGACGTAAGCGGGCTGGTCGCGCTCGACGCGCCAGCTCTCAGCGAGCGAACCGATGTCGACGGTGTCGAAGCCGAACGCGTCGTAGAGCGCCGTGACGTGGCCGACGGCATCCGGGTGGTCGCTCGCCGTCGCGAGCGCGCGCCGGTCCGGGGTTCCCGCGGGGGAGCCGTCGGTGTTGATGTCGGCGGCGGGGATGTGGTTGAACGCCTTGACGACCTTCGACTCGGCGAAATGACGCTGCGCCATCTCGGACGTCGTGGTGCGCTTCTCCTCGAGCTCGGCGATGCGGCCGTCGCGCTCCCAGTAGTAGTTGTTCGTGTCGAGCACGATCTTGCCCGCGAGCGGTTCGGCGGGGACGTCCTCGAGCGCCTTCAGCGGCACCGTCACGACGGCCCAATCCGCCGCCTCGGCCGCTTCCTGCGCGGTCGCCGCCCGTGCGCGCTCGCCGAGCCGCGCGACAAGGTCGCCGAGCGTCTCCGGCCCGCGCGAGTTGGCGATCACGATGTCGTAGCCGCGTTCGACCAGGCCCTCGGCGAGAGCGCTTCCGATGTGTCCTGCTCCGATGATTCCCACAGTTGTCATGGGGGAGTGAACCGCCGGAGCCGGTCCCGGCATTCCCGCACGATTGCAGAGACCGGGAAGGTCAGAGGATCTGGCCGATGGGCTCGCGCTTCTCCGCCTGGAACCGGTCCTCGTTGCGGCCCCGGGCCCAGTAGCCCGACAGGGAGACACGGCCGCGCTCGAGTCCGCGCTCGTCGAAGAGCACGCGCCGCAGAGCCTTCATCGACTCGCGCTCACCGTGCGCGAAGACCTGAACGTCGCCCGCCGGCCAGTCGTACTGCCGCACGACGGCGGCGAGAGCCTCGGGGTCGTGGGCAGGGTCGACGACCCACTCCACCTCGACACCCGCAGGCGCGTCGAGGGGCAGGATCGCGTCGTCGGATTCCACTTCGACGAACGCGTGTCCGGCCGCATCCGACGGCAGCGCCTCCAGTGCGGCGGCGATCGCCGGAACGGCCGAGAGGTCTCCGGCGAAGAGATGGAAATCGGCGGCGGCATCCGGGGCGTAGCCGCCGCCCGGTCCCATCAGCTCGATCTGGTCGCCGACCTGCGCGCGCGCCGCCCACGGCCCGGCGAGGCCCTCGTCACCGTGCACGACGAAGTCGATCGAGAGGGTGCCGGCGACGGCATCCACCCGCCGGACGGTGTACGTCCGCGTGACGGGTGCGGATTCGGGAGCGGGAGTCGTGAACTTCAGCTTGACGTACTTGTCGGTCTCGGGCCGGTTCTGGAACCCCGCGAAGCCGTCGCCGCCGAGGGTCACGCGCACCAGGTGCGCGGAGAGGCGTTCGGTTCCGACGACCTCGAGCTGGATGCTCGGGCGCGGGGTACGGGGAGCGGTGCGAGAGGAGAGAGCCACCTCACCCACGGTACCCGGGGCGCCGCGGGTCAGGCGAAGCGGACCCAGTTCGCGCCCGCGCCGGTCTCGGCCTGCTCGAGCAACGTCAGCTCGGCGCCGTCGACGGCGTAGAGCGAGACCGTGCGCGACTTCTCACCCGCCGCGATCAGGCGGTCGCCGGCGGGGGAGAGGGCGAAGCCGCGCGGCTGCGGCTCGGTGGGGATGAAGGACCCGACGTCCTGCACGGTGCCGTCCTCGGCGACGGGCGCGGCGCCCAGCGTGCTCGTCGAACGCTCCGAGATCCAGAGGTACCGCTCGTCCGCGCCGAAGTGGATGTCGGCGCCCCAGACGGCGTGGTTGGCGACCGGGTCGCCGCCGATCTCACCGCGCACGAGTCCGGCTGCGGGGTCGACTGCGTTGGCCCGGGAGCGCAGCTCCAGGCCGCCCGTCGCCGCGTCGCGCACGTAGTGCAGCACCTCGCCGGAGTACTCGGTCATGACGTAGACGGCGTCCTCGGCGCTGTTGAGCACCAGGTGGCGGGGTCCGCTGCCGGCGGGCGCCGCGGCGGTGCCCGGGCCGACCGGAGTCAGCGTCAGGTCGTCGCCGAGCTCGAACTGCCCGACGAGATCGTCGCCGAGTGAGACGAAGTAGGCGAAGCGCCCGTCGGAGGAGTGCAGCACCGAGTGCAGCTTGGAGAACTCGACGCGGCCGGTCGGCTCGCCGATCGCGCCGTCGGAGATCGGGGCGACGAACCCGTAGTCGCCGCCGTACGAGGCGGCGAGGAGCGCCGTGCCCCCGCGGGCGAGAGCGATGTAGCTGACCGAGCCGTCCGGAAGCGCGAAGCGCGAGCGGGGGGTGAGCTCGCCCGTGGCGCGGTCGAGGGAGAGCGTGACGATCGCCGCGGGCTCGTCGGAGGTCGCACCCTTGACTCCCGCGTAGACGAGGCCGCGCTCGCGGTCGATCGCGAAGGTGCCGGTGCCGGTGAGGCCGTCGGCGACGAAGAGCCGTTCGAGGGCGTCGCCATCGAGACGGAACACGCTGATGCTGCTGTCACCCGCGTTGGCGACCAGGACGAGAGAGGAATCAGTCACGCCACGAGCCTAGCTCCGCGGTCCGAGACCGACGCGGCGGGAGTCCACGCCGGGGACTGATAAACTTGTCGACGGAAGTGTGTCCGAGCGGCCTAAGGAGCATGGCTGGAATCCATGTAGGCGGGGTAACTCGCCTCGCAGGTTCAAATCCTGTCACTTCCGCCGAAACGAAGGGCGCCACTCCGCGAGGGTGGCGCCCTTCGTCATGCCAGGATGTCGTCCCACACCCGCCCGCCCTCGGCGATGCGCTGTGACGCGTCGAGCCGGGCCGCAGGAGTGCCGGGCTTGCGGCGCGCCTGTGCGTGGATGCACCCCGCGAACTGCGCGGCGAAGTCCCGGCGTGGATGCCTTCGCGTGACGGCCCGCAGGGTCTCGGCATCCCATAGCTCCGGCGCGACTCCCGAGACGTCGAGGCTCGTCGCGACCTCCAGCAGATGACCCTCGGGGTCGAGCGCCGGGTCGACGCTCAGCCACATGTGCCGCTCGATGACCTCGCGCGCGCGTTCGCGGCGCGCCGCGGGCCACCCCGCACCGGCCGCGAAGAGCCACGCGGCCGCGCCGCCGGCCGACTCGAACGCCATCTCGTGCGCGTCGAACGCGGGTGTCACGCCGAGGTCGTGGAGCATCGCGGCGACGAACAGCAGTTCGGGGTCGTGGTCGAGCCCGAGCGCTTCGGCGCGCAGCCGCGCCCAGGCCCACGACCGGATGCCGTGGTCGACGAGCACGGCCGACGACCACCGGCTCACCGCCTCGAGGGCGAGCGCGGCGGTGGGCGTCGGCGGGGCGAGGAGGCGGTCGAGATCACGGATCATGCGCTCATTCTGGGGTGGCGGCGGCAAACCCGACCGCCCCGCTGCCGACTCCGGCAGACATCAGAGCGCCCGTGTCCCGAAAGCGACGGCGCGAGCAGGCCGGCGGGTGTCATGGAAGGTCATACGGCCCCGGCGACCCCGATTCGGGTTTAGCGTCGGTGGGTCGCCATCGCGACGTCATCCCTCTCAGGAGCACCACCATGAGTTCTGCCACCTCGAAGAACGCCGCGCCGGCGAAGCGGAAGAAGCCCTTCTACCGCTCGTTCGGCTTCCAGATCACGATCGCGCTCGTCGCGGGCGTCCTCCTCGGCCTGCTGGCACGCCAGCTCGGGCCCGATGCCGAGGGCAACCCGAACGGCCTCGCCGCAACGCTGTCGACGATCGGCAGCGGCTACGTCACACTGCTGCGCACGGCGGTCGTGCCGCTGATCTTCCTCGCGATCGTCGCCTCGATCACGCAGCTGCGCAACGTCACCAACGCCGCGCGTCTGGCGGGTCAGACCCTGCTGTGGTTCGGGATCACCGCGCTGATCGCCGTGACGATCGGCATCGTGCTGGGTGTCACGATCCAGCCGGGCGCGCGCGTCGACGCCGGCCAGCTCACGCCCGACGTCCCCTCGAGCGTCGGCTCCTGGTGGAGCTTCCTCACGGGGCTCATCCCGCAGAACTTCCTCGGTCTGTCGGTGTCGACCTCGATCAACCCCGAGACGGGCGCCGCGAGCTCGAGCGTCGGCTACAACGTGCTCCAGATCATCGTCATCTCGGTCGCGATCGGCATCGCCGCCCTCAAGCTCGGCAAGCGCGCCGAGGCGTTCGTGTCGTTCACCGAGTCGGCGCTGAAGGTCGTCCAGCGGGTGCTCTGGTGGATCATCCGCATCGCTCCGATCGGCACCCTCGGCCTGATCGGGTCGGCCGTCGTCACCTACGGCTGGGAGAAGCTCACGACGCTCCTCTGGTTCGCCGTCGCCATCTACATCGGCCTCGCTCTCGTGCTCTTCGTCGTCTATCCCGTGCTGCTGAAGACCCACGGCCTGTCGGTGCGGCAGTACTTCTCGGGCGTGTGGCCCGCCGTGCAGCTCGCCTTCGTCTCGCGCTCCTCGATCGGCACCCTGCCGCTCACGCAGCGGGTCACCGAGCGCAACCTCGGCGTTCCGCGCGAGTACGCCTCGTTCGCCGTGCCGTTCGGGGCGACGACGAAGATGGACGGCTGCGCTGCGATCTACCCGGCGATCGCCGCGATCTTCGTCGCGCAGTTCTTCGGCCTCGAGCTGAACGCGGTGCAGTACCTGCTGATCGTGGTCGTCTCTGTCGTCGGTTCCGCCGCGACGGCGGGCACGACGGGTGCGACCGTCATGCTCACGCTGACCCTCACGACCCTGGGCCTGCCGCTCGAGGGTGTCGGCCTGCTGCTGGCGATCGACCCGATCCTCGACATGGGCCGCACGGCCGTCAACGTCGCGGGCCAGGCGCTCGTGCCGACGATCGTGGCCAAGCGCGAGGGCATCCTCGACCGCGAGCTGTACGACGCCGAGCGTTCGGGCGACCCGTTCGCCGACGACAGCGCCGACGAGGTAGAGGCCCCCGCCCGGGCCTGACGCTCGCGCCCACCGCGACGGGGCGCACTTCTCGGCATCCGGCGCAGCTTCTTCTGCGCTCGATGTCGGGATGTGCGCCCCATCGGCATGCGTGGCGCCCGCGGAGATCAGGCGCGAACGAGGAATCGGGGGAGCAGCACGGCGCCGATGCGCCGCGGCGTCGAGACGGATGCGAGCAGCCCTCGGCGGACGGCCAGGGCGTCGGATGCCGCGGCGCGGCCGATCGCGGCGTCGCGGTCGCCGTCGGGAACGTCGTAGCTCGTCCGTTCGACCGCCGCGACGAGCGCGTCGATGCGGTCGACGGGAACCGTCGGCACGGCCGCCAGGCGGATGCCGAGCGCGCGGGGGCTCTCGGCGTCGTCGATGCGCACGCCGATGTCGCGGGCGCTCTCGCGGACGATCCGCCACGCCGCGAGCACATCGCCGCGTTCGGCAGCCGTCGTCTGCCACCGCCGCCGCGCGGCACCGAGGAGGGCAGGCAGCAGCACGAGCGCCGCGAAGCCGAGGACGACTCCGCCGTAGGGCAGCGCGAGCGCGAGGGGCGAGGTTTCGGAGCCCGCGCTCGTCCCCGTCGAGGCGGTCGGCGTCGGAGTGGGGCCGCCGTCGGGCGCGACCGTCGCCGTCTGCTGCGGCGCGGGCGCGGGGGGCACGTCCTGCCCGCCGTCGTCCGGCAGCGGCTGCGCCGAGCGCGTATAGCTGGCGGGGGTGCCGAGGCTGTTCGTCGGCTCGAACGGCACCCAGCCGATGCCGGCGAAGTACACCTCGGGCCAGGCGTGCAGCTGCGAGCTCAGCACCGTCGCGACGCTCTCGCCATCGACGACGCGGCCGGTCAGCGTTCCGGGCAGGTATCCGACGACGATGCGGGACGGCATGTCGAGCGTCCGCGCCATCACCGCGAACGCGGAGGCGAAGTGCACGCAGTAGCCGCTGCGCACCTCGAGGAAGTCCGCGATCGCGTCGACGCCCGATCCGTCGAACCCGTCGGAGACCGGAGCATCGAGCGAGTAGGTGAACTCCGCGCTGCGGAACCAGCGCTGGAGGGCGGCGAGCCGGTCGTAATCGTTCTCGGCCCCCGCGGTGACCTCGCGCGCCGTCCGCTCGATCGCGGCGGGCATGTCGGCGGGCAGCTGGGTGACGGTGTCGGGGAGGCCGTCGATGGTCGTCCCGGCCGCCTGGATCTGCTCGAGGGTCGGACGCACGACATGGGTCGTCGTGACGTACTCCTGTCCCTGCGTGTCGGTGTCCGCGGCGACCACCGTGCGGTTGGAGGGCATCGCCTCCCAGCCGCCGGAGAGGTCGTCCACGCGCACGGCCGGGCCGGGTACCGGCAGCCATGCGGACGAGAGCTGCGTGATGCTGACGGTCGTCTGGTACTCGGTCACCCGCACGTCGGGGTCGGCGACGACCGGACCGAGCGCCTCGGGAGTGAGGGGGGTGGTCTCGTCGCGGTCGGGTTCCCAGACGCGTCCGTCGAAGCTCGAGAGCGTCGCGGCACGCAGGTAGGGCATGCTGGGCGCGTTGGTGCGGGTCGTGAGCACCTCGACGTCGGTGGGGCGCCGCAGATCGTCGCCGAGCTCGAGGCTGGCGTTGATGGTGGTGGCGGGGCCCGTTCCGATTCCGACGCGCGGCGCGGGGCGGGGGAGCTCGGGCACCACGATGACGGTCGCCACGATCGCCGTCACCGCGAGGCCTGCTGCGAGCACGGCACCCGAGCGTGGCAGGCGGCGCCGTGGTTCGGCCTCGCCGCGCTGTCGCGCCTCGGCGGCGCTGGCGGCTGCGGCCGATCGGGCCAGCGCACGCTCGCGCGAGCGGGTCTCGGTCCGGATGAGCAGGAGCACCGCGGCCGCGAAGACGACGAACGCGATCAGGTCGACGGGCGCAGGCACCGACAGTGCGGGAATCAGCCGTACCGCGACGAGGGCGATGGCCGCCAGCAGCGGCATCCGTGCCGTGATGACGGTGTGGTCGAGCAGGATCGTGAGAGCTGCGACCGCCGTCACGGCGAGGACCGCGAGCGGGCGGTCCGCAGTGAGGGGCGCGACTCCGTTGACGATCTGCCCGCTCGCGCCGGCGATGAGGGACGGCACCTCGGCGAAGGTTCCGGGGGTCGGGATGACGAGGAGCAGCGCGGTGTCGCCGAAGTAGACGGCGGTGACGAGTGCACCCGCCGTCACCAGCTCGGCGAGGGTGACCACGACGGCGGGCGTGTGCAGCCGCCGCAGTCCGACGCCGACGAGCAGCAGGGCGGCCGCCACGGCGACCGCGACGACGAGCCACGTGCCCGCGGCGACCACGCGCAGCAGCGGGAGGATCGCGGCGACGATCGAGAGGAGGAGGACGGCCGCCAGGGGCGTGTCGCCGGTGCGGCTCAGCTCGGCTCGCGAGGGCATCGTCGGACGATGCCGCCACCGGCGCGACGGATCAGTACGCGGCACGAGCGGTCCCCCGTTCGGTCGCGGCTCGCCAGCTCTCGGTGAGGTCGCCGTCGGGAGTCAGGACGCCGGCCCGCCAGCCGGCAGCGGACGCCCGTGCGAGCGCCTGTTCCGAGGATTCGGCCGCCAGCAGCACGGGAAGCGCGCTGTGCGCCACGAGCGGCGCCAACGCATCGGCGTCGGCCGTCGTCACGCGTGCGGAGACGACGACCACCGGTCCCGCGACGGTGCCTGCGAACAGGCGGGGGAGCGCCGCCAGTCGATCGTCGGAGCCGGCGACGATCGTGGCCAGGTCGAGGGCCAGCTGCTCGACCGCGACGGAATCGCCGGCCGGAACGGGCGCGCCCACCGGATGTCCCTCCGAGTCGATGACCGTGACGTCGTAGCCCTCCCGGGCCAGGCGTGCGACGGCCGAGATCGCCGCCGTCACGGCGGCCTCGAACGCCGGGTCTTCGCCGGGTCGCGACGCGGCGGGGGCCCAGCGGGACGCCGCCCGGTCGAGCACGACGGTGGCCTCGGGAGTGGACTCCTGCTCCTCCTGACGCACCATCAGCTCGTCGTGGTGCGCGCTCGCGCGCCAGTTGATCCGCCGCATCGAGTCGCCCGGCGCATAGGCCCGGGGGATGAGGTTGTCGGCGCCCTCGCCCAGCTGGTGCGTCGCGGTGTGGAGGCTGCCGCCCGCCTCGCCGGGGTATTCCGTCAGCGGGGGAAGCATCACGGTCGCCGGCGCGACGGTGATCGGCTCAGCCCGGCCCATGCGGACGCTCCGGCGGGTGAACCCAAAGGGATCGGTCACGACGAGGGCGAAGGGACCGACGTCGCGGATGCCGCGCCGGGTGCCCCGGATGCGGTAGGTCAGCCGGATGCGGTCGAGAGCGGCCGCACCGGTGAGGATGCCGGATGCGTCTCCCTCCACGCCGTTCGGCAACATGTCGGTCCACCGGGCGATCGCGCCGGAGACCCCGCCGCGGGCCGTCGCGTGCACGGTCACGACGCTCTCGCTCCCGACGGCGGCGACGTCGGGGGAGAACGAACGCGACACGTCGCCGTACCTGTGGACGAACCACAGCGACACCCAGCCCAGTGCGACGGCCGCGATCAGCAGCACGCCGACGTATACGAGCTCCACGACGCCGAAGGCGTGCGCGCAGACGATGGCGGCGACGGCGATCAGCAGCGCGCCGCAACCGCGGGCCGTCAGCGGCCAGGCCCGTCGGAGGGCGGGGCCCAGCCGATGCCGGCGGTGAGCCGGACGGGAAGAACCGGTCATGGCGGACTCAGCGGACCGGCAGCGGCACCGGCACCGTCGCGGCGATGTCGGCCAACGCCGCTTCGACGACTTCGGCACCGCTGCGGCCGCGGGACGCGCCGGTCGTCCGCGCCGGGATGAGGCGGTGGGCGAAGACCGGCTGAAGCAGCGCGACGATGTCGTCCGGGATGACGAAGGGGCGGCCGTCGAGGGCTGCCCACACCTTCGCGGCACGGACGAGCTGCAGAGTGGCGCGGGGACTGGCCCCCAGGCGCAGGTCGCGGTGATCGCGGGTAGCGCGGGCGATCGCGACGGCGTACTCCTCGACGGAGGGCGAGACATGCAGGCTGCGCGCCCAGGCGATGAGATCCTGCACCTCGCGCGCCGTGATGACCGGGGCGAGCGACGACAACGGGTTGACGGTGTCGCGCTCGCGCAGCATCCGAGCCTCGGATCCGGCGTCGGGATAGCCCATCGAGATGCGCATCATGAAGCGGTCGCGCTGCGCCTCCGGCAGGGCGTAGGTGCCCTCCATCTCGAGGGGGTTCTGCGTCGCGACCACCAGGAACGGCGCGGGCAGCGCATGGGTGCGCCCGTCGACCGTCACCTGGCGCTCCTCCATCGCCTCCAGCAGCGCGGACTGCGTCTTGGGGGAGGAGCGGTTGATCTCGTCGGCGATGACGATGTGGGCGAAGATCGCCCCCTGCTTGAACTCGAACTCGCGATCGGCCTGATTGAAGACGCTCACGCCCGTGACGTCGCCGGGCAGCAGGTCGGGGGTGAACTGGATGCGGCGCACCGTGGCGTCCACCGTCGCGGCGAGCGCACGCGCGAGCATCGTCTTGCCGACGCCGGGCACGTCCTCGATGAGGAGATGCCCCTCGGCCAGGAGGCAGACGAGCGCGGAGCGCACCGCCTCGGGCTTTCCGTCGATGACGCGGGCGATACTCGCCGAGATGGCATCGGTGGTGGCGGCGAACCGGTCGGGACCGAAAGCTGCCTGGGTGCCGTGGTTGGTCATGCGATCCCCTCGTTCTCGGCGTCGCGTGCCCCGCCGCGTCGCGCCCGTCTGGCGAGAGCCTAACCGGCCCCGGTGACGGGAGGACTCAGGTTCCGGGTTAGACTGGTGACAGCTCTCCGCGAGGCGGCATCCAGGCCAACTCCCCCAGGACGGAAACGTAGCAAGGGTAACCGGGCTCTGCCGGGTTCGCGGAGAGTCTTATTTTTCCCCCACCGTCGTGGCCTGCGGCATCCGCCGCCACGACCGTGGCGATATTCACGGCTCGTGGTCAGGCCTCTCCCTCTTAGGCTGAACCCGTGGCTCAGAGCATCTACATCACGTCCGCAGAAGGCCATTCCGCGAAGTCGATCATCGCGCTGGGGGTGCTCGAGGCGTTCAGCCGCGTCGCGCCGCGCGTCGGCGTCTTCCGGCCGATCGCCCGGTCGACGGAGGAACGCGACTACGTCCTCGAGATGCTGCTCGACCACGACGGCGTCGACCTCGCGTACGACGAGTGCATCGGCGTCACCTACGACGACATGCGGCGCGACCCCGACGGGGCGCTCTCTCGCATCGTGGAGCGGTACAAGTCGGTCGAGGCCAAGTGCGACGCCGTCGTCATCATGGGCAGCGACTACACGGATGTCGGTTCCCCCGCCGAGCTGAGCTACAACGGCCGCATCGCGGTGAACCTCGGCGCGCCGGTGCTGCTGGTCCTCGGCGGACGGGCGGGACAGGGCGGCGGCGAGAAGCTCGGGTCCGCCCCCGCGCGCACCCCTGACGAGATGGGGCAGATCGCCTCGCTGGCGGTGTCGGAGCTGCGCGGCGACCGCGCCGAGCTATTCGCCGTCGTCGCCAACCGTGCGGACGGCGATCGTCTCGACGAGATCATCGAGGCCGTGCGCGGCGCGGTGCCGCAGAACGTCCCGGTCTGGGCCGTGCCGGAGGACCGCTTCCTCGTCTCGCCGTCGGTGAGCACCGTCCTGGCCGCGGTCGAGGGCTCGCTCGTCAAGGGCGACGCCGACCTCCTGGGGCGCGAGGTGCTCGGGGTCGTCATCGGCGCGATGTCGATGGTCAACGTGCTCCCGCGGCTCAGCGAGCGCTCGGTCGTGGTCATCCCCTCCGACCGGGCCGAGGTGCTGCTCGCGACCCTGCTCGCGCACGGGTCGGGCACGTTCCCCTCGCTCTCGGCGATCGTCATCAACGGCGGGTTCCCGCTGCCCGAGGCGGTCGACCGGCTGATCGACGGCGTCGGCGAGACGCTCCCGATCATCGCCACAGATCTCGACACCTACGAGACCGCCGCCCGCATCATGGGCACGCGTGGGCGCCTCGCGGCCGATTCGCGCCGGCACTACGAGGCGGCCGCGGCCCTGTTCGAGCGGCACATCGACACCAATGAGCTGACCGAGGCGCTCGGGCTCGCGCGGTCCACCGTCGTGACCCCGCTGATGTTCGCGTACGGCCTGGTCGAGCGGGCGCGCACGGACCGCCGCCGCATCGTCCTGCCCGAAGCCGACGACGACCGCGTGCTGCACGCCGCGTCGATCGTCCTCGCCCGTGGCATCGCCGACATCACGCTGCTGGGCGAGGAGATCGAGGTGCGCTCGCGAGCGCTGGAGCTCGGTCTCGACCTGCGCGGAGCCGAGATCCTCTCGCCCTTCGACGCCGTCCACGTCGACAAGTTCGCCCGCGAATACGAGCGCCTGCGCGCTCACAAGGGGATGACGTACGGCCAGGCGGCCGACACGGTCACCGACGTGTCGTACTTCGGCACGCTCATGGTGCACCTCGGTCTCGCCGACGGCATGGTCTCGGGAGCCGCGCACACGACGGCGCACACGATCCGTCCCGCGTTCGAGATCATCAAGACCAAGCCCGGCGTCTCGGTCGTCTCGAGCGTCTTTCTCATGGCGCTCGCCGACCGCGTCCTCGTCTATGGCGACTGCGCCGTCATCCCCGACCCCACGAGCGAGCAGCTCGCCGACATCGCCGTCTCGTCGGCCGAGACGGCGCGCCAGTTCGGCATCGACCCGCGCGTGGCGATGCTGTCGTACTCGACGGGGGAGTCGGGTTCGGGCGCCGACGTCGATAAGGTGCGCGCGGCCACCGCGCTCGTTCGCGAGCGCGCCCCCGAGCTGCTGGTCGAAGGACCGATCCAGTACGACGCCGCGACCGACGCCGCCGTCGCGGCCAAGAAGATGCCCGGATCCTCCGTGGCGGGCAAGGCGACGGTGTTCGTCTTCCCCGACCTGAACACCGGCAACAACACCTACAAGGCGGTCCAGCGCTCCGCCGGCGCCGTCGCGATCGGTCCCGTTCTGCAGGGTCTGAACAAGCCGATCAACGACCTCTCCCGCGGAGCCCTCGTCGAAGACATCGTCAACACGATCGCCATCACCGCGATCCAGGCCCAGGGAGGGGCATCCGCATGAGCATCGTGCTCGTCATCAACAGCGGCTCGTCGTCGTTCAAGTACCAGCTGATCGATGCCGAGACCGGGCTCCCTCACGCGTCGGGTCTTGTCGAGCGCATCGGGCAGGAGCAGGGCCGGGTCAAGCACACCGTGTTCTTCCCGCCCGCCGCTGGCGGGGAGGCCGCGGTCACCGCCACCGACGCCACCTTCGAGCGCGAGCTTCCGATCGCCGACCACACCGCGGGCTTCCAGCTCATGCTCGACGCGTTCGCCGAGAACGGCCCGTCACTCGAGCAGCACGCGCCCGTCGCCGTCGGCCATCGCGTCGTCCACGGCGGCGCGCGGTTCTTCGAGCCGACGCTCATCACGCCCCTCGTCGAGATCAACATCGACGAGCTCTCGGTGCTCGCGCCCCTCCACAACCCCGGCGCGCTGCAGGGCATCCGTGCGGCCAAGGCCGCCTTCGCCGACCTGCCGCACGTCGCGGTGTTCGACACCGCCTTCCACCAGACGATGCCGCCCGCCGCCTACACCTACGCGATCGACGCGGCGCTCGCCGAGGCGCATCGCGTCCGCCGCTACGGGTTCCACGGCACGTCCCACAAGTTCGTCTCCGAGGCCGCCGCGGCTCACCTCGGCCGTCCGCTCGCCGAGCTGCGCCAGATCGTCTTCCACCTGGGCAACGGCGCATCCGTCACGGCGATCGACGGCGGTCGCTCGGTCGACACGTCGATGGGGATGACGCCGCTGGAGGGCCTGGTCATGGGCACGCGGTCGGGCGACATCGACCCGGCCGTCATCTTCCACCTGGCCCGCCGCGCCGAGATGACCATCCCTCAGCTCGACGACCTCTTGAACAAGCGCAGCGGCATGCTGGGCCTTGCGGGGGTCTCCGACATGCGCGACATCGAGGACGGGGTCGAGCGCGGCGATGAGGCGGCCACACTGGCGTTCGAGGTCTACGCGCACCGGCTGCGCGCCTACGCCGGTGCGTACCTCGCGGAGCTCGGCGGCGTCGACGTCATCTCCTTCACCGCCGGCGTGGGGGAGAACTCCCCGCTGGTGCGCGCCGCAGCCCTCGAGACGCTCGGGTTCGCCGGTGTCGAGATCGATCCGGCCCGAAACGAGCAGCGCGGGCGCGGCATCCGCCGGATCTCCACGGATTCCTCCCGGGTCGAGGTGCTCGTCGTCCCGACGAACGAGGAGCTGGAGATCGCGCGGCAGACCATCGCCGTGACGGCGTGACCGCCGGACCTCATTACGCTGGTTCCGTGACCTCGGCTCAGCTTCCCGACCTGACCACCTACGACGGCGTCCTGTTCGACCTCGACGGCGTGCTCACCCCGACCGCCGACGTGCACATGCACGCCTGGCAGGCCATGTTCACCGAGCTGTTCACGGCCTGGGGGATCACGCCGGAGTACACCGCGGACGACTACTTCCGCCATCTCGACGGCAAGAAGCGCTACGACGGCGTCGCGAGCCTGCTGCGTTCGCGCGACGTCGAGGTGCCGTGGGGCGACCCCGGCGACGACCCGTCGGCCGACACGATCTGCGGCATCGGCAACCGCAAGAACGCCGTGTTCGAGCGCGTCCTGCGAGCCGAGGGAATCGCGCCGTACCCCGGATCGCTGGCCCTGGTCGACAAGCTCCAGGCCGCCGGGGTCCCGATCGCCGTGGTGTCCAGCTCGAAGAACGCGCGCGAGGTCCTCGCCGTCGCGGGGCTTCTGGAGAGGTTCCCCGTCGTCATGGACGGCGTCATCGCCGAGGAGCGCCACCTGCCCTCCAAGCCCGCGCCCGACGTCTTCGCGGAGGGCGCGCGCATGCTCGGCGTCGATCCGGCCCGTTCCGTCGCGATCGAGGACGCCCACTCGGGTGTCGAGTCGGCAGTCGCGGCAGGCTACGCTCTCGTGGTCGGCGTCGATCGCGGCGCCGGCGCCGACGCGCTCCGCGCGCTCGGAGCCCACGTCGTCGTCGACGATCTCGACGCGTTCGTCTGACCCCACGTCAACACCCGCCCGCATCGCCCGCCTCCAGCGGCGGGGCCCGTCCTCCGGAAGGCCCTCATGATCGATCGCGATCGCTTCCCCGTCGACCCCTGGCGTCTCGTCGAGAAGAGGTTCTCGGTCGAGGACATCGGCGTGACCGAGACGCTCTTCGCGGTCGGCAACGGCTACCTCGGGCTGCGCGGCAACCACCCCGAGGGACGCTACGCGCACGAGCACGGCACGTTCATCAACGGCTTCCACGAGATCTTCCCGATCCGCCACGCCGAGAAGGCCTTCGGCTTCGCCGAGGTCGGTCAGACGATCATCAACGCGCCCGACGCGAAGGTGATGCGCGTCTACGTCGACGACGAGCCCCTTTCGCTCGACGTCGCCGACATCCGCGATTACGAGCGGGTTCTCGACATGCGCACCGGCGTGCTCACCCGGAAGCTGCTGTGGGTCACCCCGAGCGGCAAGGAGGTGCAGGTCGACTTCGAGCGCCTCGTCTCGTTCGAGCAGAGGCACCTGGCGATCATGCGGCTGACCATCACGGTGCTCAACTCCGACGCCCCGGTCTCGGTGAGCAGCCAGATCGTCAACCGTCAGGACGGCGAGGACGTCTACGGGGGGTCGGCGCCGGGCCGCGCCGCCGCGGGCTTCGATCCGCGCAAGACCGAGAAGATCGAGGAGCGGGTCCTCCAGCCGCAGGAGTACTGGCAGGACGAGGACGGCCGGTCGGTCCTGTCGTACAAGTCCACCAACTCGGGCATGACGGTGTCGGTCGTCGCCGACCACCTCGTCGAGACCGAGAACGAGTACTCGTCTCGCCGGCTCATCGAGCCCGACATCGCCAAGAACGTCTACCGGGTGAACGCCCGGCAGGGCGTCCCCATCACCGTCACCAAGCTCGTGAGCTACCACACGTCGCGAGGCGTGCCGGCGCGCGAGCTCGTCGAGCGGGGCCGCCGCGTGCTCGACCGGGTCCGAGAGGAGGGCGTCGCCGTTCAGTTCGAGCGGCAGGCGGCGTGGTGCGCCGACTTCTGGCGTCGTTCCGACGTGCGCATCGGCGGCCACGAGGACCTGCAGCAGGCGACCCGCTGGTGCCTGTTCCAGCTCGCGCAGGCGGCCGCCCGAGCCGATGGACAGGGCGTGCCCGCCAAGGGTGTCAGCGGGTCGGGATACAGCGGCCACTACTTCTGGGACACCGAGGTCTACGTCCTGCCCTTCCTGGCCTACACGACTCCGCTGTGGGCCCGGAACGCGCTGCGCATGCGCTACCTCATGCTCCCCGCCGCGCGCCGCCGGGCCCGTCAGCTCAACGAGGCCGGCGCCCTGTTCCCGTGGCGCACGATCAACGGCGAAGAGGCTTCGGCCTACTACGCCGCCGGCACCGCGCAATACCACATCAACGCCGACGTCAGCTTCGCCCTCGCGAAGTACGTGCGGGCTACGGGCGACGTGGACTTCCTCTACCGCGAGGCCGTCGACATCGCCGTCGAGACCGCTCGGCTGTGGTCGACGCTCGGGTTCTGGCGCTTCGGCGAGGACGGATCCGCAGAGTCGTTCCACATCCACGGCGTCACCGGACCCGACGAATACACGACGGTCGTCAACGACAACCTCTTCACGAACGTCATGGCGCGGTTCAACCTGCGGTTCGCCGCGCGGACCGTGCGCGACATGGCCGAGGAGGCGCCCGAGGCGTACCGCGCGCTCATCGAGCGTCTCGATCTCGACCCCGCAGAGGCCGACGGGTGGGAGCGGGCTGCCGAGGCACTGCTCATCCCGTTCAGCGAATCGCTGCGCATCCACCCGCAGGACGCGGTGTTCCTCGACCGCGAGGTGTGGGACCTGGAGAACACCCCCGACAGCCAGCGGCCCCTGCTGCTGCACTTCCACCCGCTTGTGATCTACCGCTACCAGGTGCTCAAGCAGGCCGACGTGGTGCTGGCGCTGTTCCTCCAGGGCAACCACTTCACCGACGAGGAGAAGCTGGCCGACTTCGAGTACTACGACCCGCTCACGACCGGCGACTCGACCCTGTCCGGTGTCGTGCAGTCGATTCTCGCGGCCGAGGTCGGATACCAGGACCTCGCGCTGGAGTACTTCCTCGAGTCGATCTACGTCGATCTCGGCGACCTCCACAGCAACGCCTCCGACGGCGTGCACGTCGCCTCCGCCGGTGGCGTGTGGACCGCTCTCGTGTCCGGATTCGGCGGCATGCGCGATCACTACGGAGCCCTGAGCTTCGACCCGCGCCTGCCGCGCGACTGGCCCTCGCTGGAGTACACCCTGCACTGGCAGGGCACGCGCCTGGACATCACGCTGACCGCCGACGCGATGACCGTCGCCGCGGGGCCGGGCGACCCGGTGGACTTCTCGGTGCGCGGTCGAGAGTTCCGGGTCGCGGGCGGCGACACCGTCCGCATCCCGCTCGCCGGTCAGGGACCGCTCCTGTCCGGCCGCCCGTCGCTGCGCCAGCTCGCTCAGTCGCGACGCGAGGACGGTTCGCTGCTGTCGGCCTCGATCCCCGACGCGACGGTGACGACGTCGATTCCGACGGTGACGACGGACGTTCCGATCATCACCGGTGAGGTTCCCGTCGTCGAGGACTACGCGCAGACCTTCGCCGACCAGCAGGTGGGCTCCGACTCCTGACGACGGCGGCGGGCCCTGGCCGGCCGGCTCAGGGAACCGCCGCCGCGGCGGGTTCGGGATCCGGCGCAGGGGCCGCCGCGAGCTCGGATATGATCGCCCGCACGGCGTCGCGGCCCGCGCGGTTGGCGCCGACCGTCGACTGCGACGGCCCATAGCCGATGAGGAACAGCCGCGGTTCGTCGATCGCGCGCCCGTTCGCGACCCGGATGCCGCCCGCAGCGGTCCGCAGGCCCAGCGGGGTCAGGTGCGGGATGTCGGCGCGGAAGCCGGTCGCCCACAGGATCGCATCGGCGGGCTCGACCCGGCCGTCCGGCATGCGCACGCCGGTCGGCTCGATCCGCTCGAACATCGGATGCCGCACGAGCACGCCGCGCTGCTGAGCCGACTCGGCCCAGCGGTTCCAGTGCAGGCCGGTGACCGAGATGACGCTGCCGGGCGGGAGCCCCTGCCGCACGCGCTCCTCGACCCCGGCGATGGCCGCGATGCGCGCGGCGGTGTCGAACCCGCCGGCATCCCACCGCAGCTCGTCGCGCGTCACCCAGAAGGTGTCGGCGACGCGGGAGATCTCGTCGAGCAGCTGGATGGCCGAGATGCCGGCGCCGACGATGACGACCCGCTGGCCCGCGAACTCGTGGGCCGAGACGTAGTCGTGCACGTGGAGCTGACGCCCCGCGAAGGTCTCGGCTCCCGGGTAGTGCGGCCAGAACGGGCGGCGCCAGGTCCCCGTGGCGTTGACGACCCAGCGGGCCGACCACGAGCCGGTGCCGGTGACCACGCGCAGCCGGCCGCGCGGATCGGCGTCCTCGCGTTCGACGCGCCGCACCTCCACGGGGCGATGCACCCCGAGGCCGAAGCGTCGCTCGTAGTCGTCGAAGTATGCGGGCAGCACGGTGCGGGCCGGAGCTGCCGGGTCGGCCGGCGGCACCGCGAAACCGGGCAGCTCGTGGATGCCGTTGACGGTCTCCATGCGCAGCGATTCCCAGCGATGCTGCCAGGCGCCGCCAGGGGCGTCCTCGGCGTCGAGGACGACGAAGGATCGCACCGACGCGTCGGAGGGGGTCTCGCCGGGGGAGAGAGGGACGAACCCGCGCCGCCGCAGATGGTAGGCGGCGGAGAGACCCGCTTGCCCCGCGCCGATGACGACGACATCGACGCGCGCTGCTCCCATGCCCCGTGCAACCGCGCGCTGGCGCGCGCTGTTCCCGACGTGGGGATGCCGACGGGGCCGGTGTCAGCGGTACGCCGTAGTCTGTCTGGGTGACCACCGCCCTCTACCGCCGCTACCGTCCCGAAGCGTTCGGCGAGATGATCGGCCAGTCGCAGGTGACCGAACCCCTGATGACGGCGCTCCGCTCCGACCGCGTCGGTCACGCGTACCTCTTCTCGGGTCCTCGCGGATGCGGCAAGACGACCTCGGCCCGCATCCTCGCCCGCTGCCTCAACTGCGCTCAGGGCCCCACCGACACGCCGTGCGGCACGTGCGACAGCTGCGTCGAACTGAGCCGAGGCGGGGGCGGCTCGCTCGACGTCGTCGAGATCGACGCGGCCTCCCACAACGGTGTCGACGACGCCCGCGACCTTCGTGAGCGCGCCGTCTTCGCCCCGGCCCGCGACCGCTTCAAGATCTTCATCCTCGATGAGGCGCACATGGTCACGGCGCAGGGCTTCAACGCCCTGCTCAAGCTCGTCGAAGAACCGCCGGCCCACGTGAAGTTCATCTTCGCGACGACCGAGCCCGAGAAGGTCATCGGCACGATCCGCTCGCGCACCCACCACTACCCGTTCCGGCTCGTGGCGCCTGCCGCGATGCTCGAGTACGTCGAGCAGCTGTGCGCCCAGGAGGGCGTGCAGGTCGAGGCCGGCGTGCTGCCGCTCGTCGTGCGAGCCGGGGGCGGGTCGCCCCGCGACACGCTCTCGTTGCTCGACCAGCTGATCGCCGGCTCCGACGACGGCGCGGTCGCCTACGAGCGCGCGGTCGCCCTCCTCGGCTACACCCACGCGGAGCTGCTCGACGAGGTCGTCGGAGCGTTCGGAGCCGTCGACGCCGCCGCGGCCTTCGCGGCGATCGACCGGGTGATCCAGACGGGGCAGGACCCTCGCCGGTTCGTCGACGACCTGCTCGAGCGGCTGCGCGACCTCATCATCGTCTCGGCCACCGGCCAGGGCGCGTCCGCCGTGCTGCGCGGCGTGTCCGCGGAAGAGCTCGAGCGGATGGGGCGGCAGGCCTCGCTCTTCGGCACCGACCGCCTCTCGCGCACGGCCGACCTCGTGGTCACCGCCCTCGACGAGATGTCGGGAGCGACGTCGCCGCGGCTTCAGCTCGAGCTGCTCGTGGCGCGCGTCCTCGCCGCCGCGCAGCACAGTGTTCCGGCAGCCGACCAGGCCCCGGTCGCCGCCGCTCCCGCGTCGCACGCCTCGTCTCCCGCGGCCGCGCCCGCAGCCCCGCCGCGCATCGTCACGCCCGCTCCGGCTCAGGTTTCGGCCCCTGCGCAGCCCGAGCGCGCCGCGTCCGCGCCGTCCGCCGCCCCCACCGCGCCGGCCGCCGCGTCGGGAGCCCCCGCGCCCGATACGCAGCGTCCCGCGGCCGCGAGCTCCGCCGAACCACGCGATCCGTCGACCGTCACGCTCGCGCAGATGCGCGACGCATGGCCCGAGGTGCTGCAGCGTCTCGAGTCGATCAGCCGCACCTCGTGGATGATCGCCTCCGTCGCCACACCTGTCGCGTTCTCCGAGACGGGCGTGCTGACGCTGTCGTTCCAGAGCCAGTCCGACGTCCTGCAGTTCAAGAAGCTCAACGCAGGCAAGGGACCGAGCGAAGACCTGCGGGGCGCGATCCTGGGCGTCCTCGGCGTCCGCGTGAAGTACGTCGCCCGTCACGACTCCGACCCCGGCGGCGGCCCGGCACCGGGCGGCCCGCCGGCCCCGCAACCGGGCGGTCAGTCGGGCGGCGCACCGCGACAGCAGCCCGCGGGGGATAACCGGCAGCCCGCGGCGGCCCCGCCGTCGCAGCCGGCCCCCGGCGGTCAACGCGCCGCGGGCGCTCCCTCGGCGTCGGCGGGTGCCCGTCCGGCCGCATCAGCGTCACCTTCCGGCTCCGCGTCCTCCGCCGGCCCCGTCACCGAGTGGGCCGTCGCGCCGATCCCGCAGGGCGACCCGGCACCGCAGTTCGCTGTGGACGACGAGCCGGAGGATGCCGTCGCCGCCCCCGTGCGCACGCTCACGGCTCCCCACGACGGTGACGTCGACCCGTACCCCGAGCCCCTGCCACCCATCGACGAGGAGGACCGCGACTACCCGCCGCCTCCCGTCGACGAATATGCGCCGCTGCCCCCGCGGGCGCCGGTCGCCGTCGAACGGTCCACGACCCCCGCTCCGGCGACGACAGGCCCCGCACAGACATCGCCGGGGTCCGCAGTCGCCGCCCCCGCGCCGTCGAGCGGCGGCTCGAACGCCGTGCCCGCGCGGGGCGGTATCGAGCGCTACGGCGAAGCGGTCGTCCGCCAGATGCTCGGGGCCACCTTCGTCCGCGAAGAACCCTTCACCTCACCCACGAGATTCGGCTAAGCCATGTACGACGGCATCGTCCAGGACCTCATCGACGAGTTCGGTCGCCTGCCCGGCATCGGACCGAAGTCGGCGCAGCGCATCGCGTTCCACATCCTGCAGACTCCCACCTTCGACGTCTCCAAGCTCTCGCACCTGCTCGGCGAGCTGCGCGAGCGCGTGCGCTTCTGCGAGGTCTGCGGCAACGTGTCCGAGCACGACCGCTGCGCGATCTGCCGAGACCCGCGGCGTGACGGCACGTTCATCTGCGTCGTCGAAGACGCCAAGGACGTCGCGGCGATCGAGCGCACCCGCGAGTTCCGAGGCCTGTACCACGTGCTCGGCGGCGCGATCAGTCCCATCGGCGGCATCGGCCCCGACGACCTCCGCATCGCGCAGCTCATGCAGCGTCTGGCCGACGGCACCGTGCAGGAGGTCATCCTCGCGACCAACCCGAACCTCGAGGGAGAGGCCACCGCGACCTACCTCAGTCGCCTGCTGACCGCTCTCGAGATCCGCGTGACGCGGCTGGCATCGGGCCTCCCCGTCGGAGGCGACCTCGAGTACGCCGACGAGGTCACCCTCGGCCGTGCGTTCGAGGGGCGCCGCCAGCTCTGACAGCGCCCCTCGGGTGGTCTCAGGCCGGCTGGTCGGCCAGGCCGACGACGTCGAGCAGCCACGCGAGCTCGAACGCGCGCTCGCGCCACGAGTTGTACCGGCCGCTCACCCCACCGTGGCCGGCCACCATCTCGCACTTCAGCAACGCGTCGGCCCCGACCTCCCGCAGCCGGGCGACCCACTTCGCGGGCTCGACGTACATCACACGAGTGTCATTGAGTGAGGTGACCGCGAGGATGCGGGGGTAGGTGGCGTCCGCGCGGACGTTCTCGTACGGCGAGTACGACTTCATGTAGGCATACACGTCGGGGTCGTGCAGCGGGTCGCCCCATTCGTCCCACTCGATCACGGTCAGGGGCAGCGACGGGTCGAGGATCGTCGTGAGCGCGTCGACGAACGGCACGGCGGCGAGGACGCCCGAGAACAGCTCGGGGGCGAGGTTCGCGACGGCGCCCATGAGGAGCCCGCCGGCCGACCCGCCCTCGGCGGTCATCCGATCGGGTGTGGTGTAGCCGGTCTCGACGAGGTGGCGGGCGACGGCGACGAAGTCGGTGAACGTGTTGCGCTTGTGCAGCAGCTTGCCGTCCTCGTACCACTGGCGCCCCATCTCGCCGCCGCCTCGCACGTGGGCGACGGCGAACACGACGCCGCGGTCGAGGAGCGACAGGCGCGCCACCGACATCGCCGGGTCGATCGAGTGCTCGTACGATCCGTAGCCGTACAGGTGCAGCGCGCGCGGCTGTCCGCCCTCGCTCTCGGCGGGGTCGCCGAACGACCGCTTCCACACGACCGAGACCGGGATGAGTGTCCCGTCGTCGGCCGTCGCCCACACCCGTCGCTGCTCGTAGTCCGCGGGGTCGTATCCGCCCAGCACCGGCTGGCGCTTGCGCAGCAGCAGCTCGCCGGTGGCGACGACGTAGTCGTAGACGGTGCCGGGGGTGACGAACGAGCCGTAGCCCAGACGCAGCACGGGCGGCGCCCACTCGGGGTTGCCGCCGGAGCCCACGGTGTAGAGCGGCTCGTCGAACTCGAGCTCGGTGACCGAGCCCGAACCGTAGTCGAAGATGCCCAGACGCTGCAGTCCGTCGCGCCGGTAGCCGAGCAGCGCCCAGTCGCGGAAGGTCGAGAGCCCTTCGAGGCGGCGTCCCGGCTCGTGGGGGAGCACGACCTCGCGCGCACCCGTCGGGTCGGCGGCCGAGACCCGGACGAGCTCGAAGTCGAGCGCGTCCTCGTTGTGCAGAACATAGAGCACGTCCTCGCCGGCCACGACCGCGTGCGAGACGGAGTACTCCACGCCCTCGCGCCGCGGCCACACCGACCGGGGTTCGGCCCGCAGGTCGTCCGCCGGCACGAGGAACTCCTCGCTCGTGATCGACGAGCCGACCTCGATCACGAGGTAGCGGTCGCTGCGCGTGAAGCCCGCACCCACCCAGTAGCGCTCGTCGGGCTCGTGGAACAGACGCTCGTCGGATGCCGTGTCGGTGCCGATCTCGTGCAGCCAGACCGAGTCCGGTCGCCACGCGTCATCCACCGTGGAGTAGACGACGAATCGGCCGTCCGGTGACAGCGAGGCTCCCGCGAAGGTCCCGGTGATCTCGTCGGGCAGGTTCTCGCCGGTGGCGATGTCGCGAAGGCGCAGCGTGTATCGCTCGTCGCCCTCGGTGTCGACGCCGTAGAGCAGCAGGGAACCGTCGGCGGAGACCTCGAAGCTCCCGAGCGAGAAGAACTCCGCGCCTTCGGCCTCGACGTTGCCGTCGAGAAGCACCTGCTCGCCGGCGACATCGACGCCGGGCTCGAGCTGCGGAGGCGTCCAGTCGTCGGGCGACGCGAGGGGAGCGCGGCAGTGGATGCCGTACTGGCTGCCTTCGACGGTGCGGCTGTAGTACCACCAGTCGCCGCGGCGGCTCGGAACAGAGAGGTCGGTCTCGAGCGTGCGGCCCTTGATCTCCTCGAAGATCCGCTCGCGCAGCCCGCTCAGGTGCGCCGTGCGGGCGTCGGTGTACGCGTTCTCCGCCTCGAGGTGCGCGATCACCTCGGCGTCGTCCTTCTCGCGCAGCCACTCGTACCGGTCGACGAACTCGTCGCCGTGGTGGGTGCGGCGGTGCTCGCGCACGGCCGCGACAGGGGCCGCGGGAGCGTCGGAGGAAGAGGGGCTGAGGATGTCGCGGGTGTCGGTCACCGTTCCACGCTAGCGCCGTGACCGCCCGATCCGGCCGCTCGGATTCACGGTGACGGCGATGGTGTGGCAGGATTCGATGGTCCGGTTGCCGGACCCTGAACAGACGGTGAACTCTTCGTTCGCGCCCGCCGCTGCCGCGGCATCCCGATCCGTACTCGAGGACCCGTGTTCGCGGGCCCGCACGCACAGAGAGCGCACAGTGGAAACCGCTGTACTCATTCTTCTGCTGGTCATCGGACTGGCACTCTTCTTCGACTTCACCAACGGCTTCCACGACACCGCCAACGCGATGGCGACGCCGATCGCGACGGGGGCGCTCAAGCCCAAGGTCGCCGTCCTCCTGGCCGCCGGCCTCAATCTCGTCGGAGCATTCCTGTCGACGGAGGTCGCCAAGACCGTCTCGCACGGGATCATCCACGAGGATCAGCTCGCCGCCACCGCGCTGCTGCCGCTGATCTTCGCGGGGCTGATCGGCGCGATCACGTGGAACATGCTGACGTGGCTGCTGGGACTCCCGTCGAGTTCGTCCCACGCCCTCTTCGGCGGGCTCATCGGCGCGACCCTCGTGGGTGTCGGGGCGATGGCGATCGACTTCGGCGTCGTGCTGAGCAAGATCATCCTGCCCGCGCTGATCGCGCCCGTGACGGCCGGTGTCATCGCGTTCACCGTGACGAAGGTCGCCTACGCCGTGACCCGTCGCCACGACGGCAAGCCCGATGGTCGCGACGGCTTCCGCTGGGGGCAGATCTTCACCTCCTCTCTCGTCGCGCTCGCGCACGGCACCAATGACGCGCAGAAGACCATGGGCGTCATCACCCTCGCCCTCATCGCGGCCGGCTGGCAGAGCGCCGAGCACGCCGAGCCCCAGCTGTGGGTCATCGTGGCGTGCGCCGTCACGATCGCGCTCGGCACCTACATGGGGGGATGGCGCATCATCCGCACTCTCGGCAAGGGGCTCACCGACGTCAAGCCCGCCCAGGGGTTCTCGGCCGAGGCGTCGACCGCGTCGACGATCCTCGCCTCGAGCGCCCTCGGCTTCGCGCTGTCGACGACGCAGGTCGCGTCGGGCTCGGTGATCGGCTCCGGACTCGGACGCCGCGGCTCGACGGTCCGCTGGGCCACGGTGGGCCGCATCGCGGTCGGCTGGCTGCTGACCCTTCCCGCCTCGGGGGCCGTGGGCGCCGTCGCCGCTCTGCTCGTGGTGTGGTTCGGGCCGGTGGGCATCGTCATCGATGCGATCGCCGCCGTCGCGATCGTCCTCGCGCTGTTCCTCCGCTCGCGTCGCAACGAGGTGCACGCGGGCAACGCGATGAGCGAGGTCGCCGATTCCGGTCTCGCCGTCGAGGTGCCGGCCGATCCGCCGCCCACGCGGCGGCAGCGGCGCGCGAAGGCGGCGGCCGCGGCGAGGAAGTCGGGCTCGGAGCAGACGGAGGGCGAGCGATGAACGTCTCGATCGACTGGTTCGCCTTCGTCCAGGTGTTCGCGGCGGCCATCACCGGCGCCGTGCTCGTCGTCGGCTTCTACGCGTTCGGCTTGCGGATGCTGGTTCGTGCGGGCCGCGTGCCGGTCGTGACTCCCGCGGAGTTCACCGACGCGATCGCGGTCATCAGCGAGAAGCAGGCGCGCCGCCACGCGAAGGCCGCGGCCAAGGCGGCGAAGAAGAACCCGCTGACGGCGGCCCAGAAGAGGGTCGCGCTCGTGGCCGCCTACGGCGCCTTCGCACTCTGCGGGCTCGCCGTCCTCGGGGGCATCGTCCTCATCGTGGCGGGGCGGTAGGACCCCCGGCATAGGCTGTGGCCATGACTTCAGCAGCGCCGTCGGACGGTTCCACACAGCCTCGCGACCGTGCGGCATCCGTGCGTTTCGGTCGTCATGAGCCCGCCGGTCACGTCCTCGTCCATATCAGCGACACGCACCTGCTGGCGGGTGGCGCTGCGCTCGGCGGGCGCTACGACGTCGAGGCGAACCTCGACGCCACCCTCGCGGCCGTCGAGCGCACCGGCGTCCGACCCGACGCGCTGGTCTTCACCGGTGACCTCACCGACCTCGGCGAGCCGGACGCGTATCGCCGCCTCCGCGACGCGGTCGAACCCGTGGCGGAACGGCTGGCGGCGCCGATCGTGTGGGTGGCCGGCAATCACGACGAACGCGACGCGATGCGCATGGGCCTGTTCGGCGGACCGTCGTCCCAGGAGCCGCTGACCGGGGTGTGGGACCTGTCGGGACTGCGGCTCGTCGCCCTCGACTCCACGGTCCCGGGCTGGCACCACGGTGACATCGATGCGGATCAGCGCGACTGGCTGCGCGGGATCCTGTCCGAGCCCGCGCCCCACGGCACGATCCTCGCGATGCACCATCCGCCGCTGCCGAGCCACGTGCCGTTCTTCGACATCCTCGAGCTGCGTCATCAGGAGGCGCTGGCGGAGACCATCGCGGGGACCGACGTGCGCGGCATCCTCGCCGGTCACCTGCACTACTCCACCTCCGGGACATTCGCGGGCGTTCCGGTCTCGGTCGCGTCGGCCACCTGCTACACGATGAACCTCCAGCGCCCGCCGCAGGCGGTCAACGGAATGGACGCCGGCCAGGCGTTCCAGCTGGTGCACGTCTACGACGACGTGATCACCCACACCGTCGTGCCCGTCGTCGACGCTCCGACGGGCGAATACTTCTCCGCCGAGTGGGTCGCCGAGATGGCGCGGCTTTCGCCGCAGGAGCGTCTCGAGGCGTTTTCCCGCAAGCGCTGACTAGGCTGGGATCGTCCCTCCCATCGCCGTGAGACCCACAAGGACCCGTGCATGATGTCGTCCACTCCCGCCACCCGCACCGAGACCGATTCGCTCGGTTCGCTCGAAATCCCCGCCGACGCCTACTGGGGCGTGCACACCGCTCGCGCACTCGAGAACTTCCCGATCTCGCAGCGGCCGATCTCCGTCTATCGCGACCTGGTCCGGGCCCTCGCGATGGTCAAGCAGGCCTCGGCGCGTGCGAACCGGGAGATCGGCGTGCTCGACGCCGAGCGCGCCGACTTGATCGACCGGGCCGCGCAGCTCGTCATCGACGGCGAGTACCACGACCAGTTCGTGGTCGGCGTCGTCCAGGGCGGTGCCGGCACCTCGACGAACATGAACGCCAACGAGGTCATCACCAATATCGCCCTCGAGCTGGCCGGCCGCCCCAAGGGCGATTACGGCTTCCTCTCGCCGATCGACCACACGAACCGCAGCCAGTCCACCAACGACGTCTACCCGACGGCGATCAAGGTCGGTCTCGCCCTCGACCTGCAGGGGCTGCTCGACGAGCTGGCGCTGCTGCGCGAATCGTTCCTGGCGAAGGCCGTCGAGTTCCACGACGTGCTCAAGGTCGGGCGCACGCAGCTTCAGGATGCCGTTCCGATGACGCTCGGACAGGAGTTCCACGGCTTCGCGACGACCCTGGGTGAGGACCACTCCCGCCTCGGCGAGAACGCGTCGCTCCTCTACGAGATCAACATGGGTGCGACCGCCATCGGCACGGGCATCACGACGCATCCGGAATACCGTCCCGCGGTCGTCCGCCACCTGCGCGAGATCACCGGCCTCGACCTCTCCAGCGCCGTCGACCTCGTCGAATCGACGAGCGACACCGGCGCGTTCATGTCGTTCTCCTCGTCGCTCAAGCGCAACGCCATCAAGCTCTCGAAGATCAGCAACGACCTGCGCCTGCTCTCGAGCGGCCCCCAGGCGGGCCTGGGCGAGATCAATCTCCCGGCGCGCCAGGCGGGGTCGAGCATCATGCCCGGCAAGGTGAACCCGGTGATCCCGGAAGTGGTCAACCAGGTCGCGTTCGCCGTCGCCGGCGCCGACCTGACGGTGACGATGGCGGTCGAGGGTGGACAGCTGCAGCTCAACGCATTCGAACCGATCATCGCCCACTCGATCTTCCAGTCGATCACGTGGATGCGGCGGGCCATGCGCACACTGCGCGTCAACTGCGTCGACGGCATCACCGCCAACCGCGAGCGGCTGGGCGCGATGGTCGGTTCGTCGGTCGGCGTGGTCACGGCGCTCACCCCCTTCATCGGCTACGCGGCGGCGGCGGCCCTCGCCAAGACGGCACTGCTGACCCACCGCAACGTGGGCGACCTCGTCGTCGAGGCGGGGTTGATGTCGCGCGAGGAGGTCGACAAGCAGCTCTCGCCCGCGCGGCTGTCGGGGCTGCAGGCCGTGACGGCGGCCATCCCGATCGTCCTCGCCGACGCTGAGGAGAGCGTGTCGGGCTGACCACCCCTTTGTGCCGGGGGGTCGGCTCTCGCTAACGTCGAGAAGTCCACCTCTTACCGACCGACCGGGGGATCCCATGACCGACCCGAACAACCCGTCCGCGCCGCAGCCTCCGGCCTACCAGCCACCGGCGTACCCGACGTCATCCTCCGACGCCTCATACGGCAACCCCAACGCACCGATCCCGGGCAAGACCCTCGGTATCGTCGCCTTCGTCCTGTCGTTCTTCGCGCAGCTCGTCGCCCTCGTCCTTGGCATCGTCGCGCTCGTCCAGAGCAAGAAGGCGGGGCACAAGAACGGGTTCGCGCTCGCCGCGATCATCATCAGCTCCGTGCTCATGGTCATCGGCGTCGTCGTGGCGATCGTGCTGTTCACCGTCTTCGGCAACATGGCGAACGAGATCTACCAGACCTGCGTCGTGGAAGGGGCCGACACCGTGACGGTCTGGGGTCAGACCCAGCCCTGCTCTTCCGCGCGGTACTGAGCCGACGCCAACACCGAAAGCCCCCGCGGATCCGATCCGCGGGGGCTTCCTCATGCCCGGCTCAGGACTCCCGGGCGCGATTGCGTCTTGGCGCTCAAAGCGCTTAAACTCGACGACGGCGCAGAGGTTAAGCGCTTTGATCGCCGCGGCGATCCCGCGATTCAAGGAGGAAGACGTGAAGTTCAAGACAGTGGCAGGTGGCATCGCCACCCTGGCCGCGGTGTCGCTCATCCTGACCGGCTGCGGCCGGGCGGACGAGTCGGCTGCCGGACCTGCTGAGGTCACCACGATCGACGACAGCCCGGCGACGGGCACGATCAGCGTGTGGGCGATGGGTGCCGAGGGCGAAGCGCTGCCCGCGTTCGTCGAGAAGTTCCAGGAAGCGAACCCGGACGTGAAGATCGACGTCACCGCCATTCCGTGGGACGCGGCGCACAACAAGTTCCAGACGGCGATCGCCGGCGGGAACACCCCCGATGTCGCCATGGTCGGCTCGACGTGGATGGCCGACTTCGGCGACGCGTTCGCCACCGTCCCGGCCGAGATCGCGACCGACGGCTTCTTCCCCGGTGCCCTCAGCACGACGGAGTTCGACGACCGCGCCGCCGGCGTGCCCTGGTACGTCGACACGCGGGTGCTCTACTACCGGACCGATCTCGCGCAGCAGGCGGGCTGGACGCAGGCTCCCACCACGTGGGACGAACTGCAGCAGCTCGCCGCCGACATGAAGGACAAGGCCGGCGCCGAGTACGGCATCCGGATGCCGGGCGGTAACGACTCGTTCCAGGGCGCGATGTGGATGCCGTGGTCTGCCGGTGCCGAGCTCACCGACGGTGACGCCTGGACGCTCGACACCCCCGAGATGACCACGGGGCTGGAGTACTACAAGAGCTTCTTCGACACGGGCCTCGCCGACGCGAACGCCGACATCTCGGCCGGAGCCACGGAGGCCGAGTTCGTGGCCGGGACCACCCCGATGGTCGTCGAGGGCCCGTTCCTGCGTGGTCAGCTCGAGCTGCTGGGCGGCCCCGACTTCGCCTCGAAGTACGCCACAGCGGTCCTGCCCGCCGACACCGGGTCGGTCTCGTTCAGCGGCGGCGCCAACCTCGTCGTGTTCAACCAGAGCAAGAACGCCGAATCGGCGTGGAAGCTCGTCCGCTGGCTCAGCGAGCCGGAGACCCAGGCGGCCTTCTACGAGACGACGGGTGACCTGCCCGCTCTCCAGGCGGCGTGGGACGCTCCTGCGCTGGCAGACGACGCGAGCCTGACGACCTTCGGCGAACAGCTCCAGACCGCCAAGGCTCCGCCCGTGACGACCAGCTGGGTGCAGGTCGCCGCGAAGGGCGACCAGGCCCTCGAGCAGCTGCGCCGCGGCGGCGCCGACGTTCCCGCGGTGCTGCAGAAGCTGCAGGCCGACGCCGACGCGATCGGACTCGAGTGACCTCGATGTCCACCACCACCCTCCCCGCGGCCGGAGTCGACTCCGGCCGCGGGGCCTCCCGCCCCGGCGGGCTGCACGCGAGGCAGCGCAAGCGCCAGGCCCTCATCGCCTGGGCGTTCTGCCTGCCCTTCGTCGCGGTCTTCGCCGTCTTCATGCTGTTCCCGATCGTCGGCTCGTTCGCGATGTCGTTCACGGACTTCACGGCGCGTGACATCACTTCGCCCTTCGCGGTGAACTTCGTCTGGTTCCAACAGTTCGCGACGCTCTTCGGCGACCCGCGCTTCCTCACCTCCCTCGGGGTCACCGCGATCTTCGTCGTGGTGGGCATCCCGGTCACGATGGTGCTGGCCCTCGCCCTCGCCCTGGCACTCAACAGCGGCGGCGGGCGCATCGTCGCGTTCTTCCGGGTCGGCTTCTACGCACCGGTGGTCACGAGCATCGTGGCGGTCGCGGTCGTCTGGCGGTACATCCTCCAGCCCGACGGCCTTCTCAACTCGGCCCTCGCCCTCGTCGGCATCGACGGTCCCAACTGGCTGAACGATCCCGCTTTCGCTCTGCCGTCGCTGATCATGATGGCGGTGTGGCGCAACGTCGGCACGCTCATGGTCATCTTCCTCGCGGGCCTGCAGGCCGTGCCTCAGGACGTCAACGAGGCCGCGACGATGGACGGCGCATCAGCCTGGCGGCGTCTGACCTCGGTCACCCTTCCGCTGCTGCGGCCGACGATCCTCCTCGGCGCGGTGCTCATCTCCGTCGGCTACCTGCAGTTCTTCGAGGAGGCGTTCGTCATGACCAAGGGCGGGCCGCTCGACTCCACCCTGTCGGTCGCGTACTACACCTTCCAGCAGTTCGGCTTCGGCGAATACGGCCTGGCGTCAGCCGCCAGCTACGTCCTGTTCCTGGCCATCGCGCTGCTGAGCCTGCTGCAGTTCCGGCTGCTCCGTTCGAAGGACTGACCCGATGACAACCATCCCCGCTCCCGTGGTGGACACCGTCACGCCACCGCCCGCTCCCCGGCGCCGTCGCCGTCGGTTCGGCCCGCGCGCGATCACCTACACCGTCCTGACGGTCGGACTCGCCCTCTGGCTCATCCCGTTCCTGTGGATGGTGCTGGGATCGGTCAAGACGCAGGGCGAGATCCTGCGCCGTCCGCCCACGTGGTTCCCGGAGAACCCGACGGGCGAGAACTTCGCGCAGTGGTTCGGGCCTTTGGACTTCGGCCACTTCTTCGCCAACAGCCTCATCGTCGCGGTCGTCACCGTCCTCGGCAACATCGTGTTCTGCTCGATGGTGGGCTATGCCCTGGCGAAGATGGAGTTCCCCGGCAAGAAGGCGCTCTTCGTCCTCGTCATGGTGACGCTCATGGTGCCGGGAGTCGTCACCTTCGTGCCCCTGTTCGTGATGGTCTCCTCGCTCGGGCTCGTCAACACCTATCCCGCGCTCATCCTGCCCTTCATCACCGCCCCCATCGGCGTGTTCCTCATGCGGCAGTTCATCATGGGCATTCCCGACGCGCTGCTGGAGGCGGCGCGCCTCGACGGGGCGGGGGAGTGGCGCATCTTCTCGCGCATCGTGATGCCGCTGTGCGGGCCGCCGCTCGCGACCCTCGGCATCCTGACGTTCCTCGCCTCATGGAACAACTTCCTGTGGCCCCTGGTGGCCGCCCAGACCGAGGAGATGTACACGCTCCCCGTGGCGCTGTCGCTCTACTCCACGGGGCAGAACGCGACCAACTACGGACTGCTCCTGGCCGGCTCGGTGCTCGTCATCGCGCCCATCATCGTGCTGTTCGTGTTCCTGCAGCGCTGGTTCATCCGGGGCGTTGCCACCACCGGCCTGAAGTGACCCTCGCGCGGACCTCCGCGTCGCCGCATCCGTCCCCCCACGATCGAAAGTCCCTCATGCGACCCGAATTCCACACCGCCCCCGACGGAACCCGCTTCCGCGACCTCAACGGCAACGGCATCCTCGACCCGTACGAGGACCCGCGCCTGACCCCCGAGGAACGCACCGACGATCTTCTCGGCCGGATGTCGCCGGCCGAGAAGATCGGCCTCATGTTCCAGACCGTCATCGAGATCGGCCCCGACGGCGAGCTCCTCGAGACGCCGGGGGCCATCTCGAAGTCGCCCACGACCGATGTCGTGGTCGGCAAGAACATGACGCACTTCAACGTGCACGCCATCCGGACCGCCCGCGAGGGCGCGCGCTGGAACAACAACCTCCAGCGTCTCGCCGAGCGCACGCCGCACGGCGTCCCGGTCACGATCAGCACGGATCCGCGGCACGCCTTCGTCGAGAACACCGGGGTCGCCTTCTCGGCGGGACCGTTCTCGCAGTGGCCCGAGCCGCTGGGTCTCGCCGCTCTCGACGACCTCGAGGTCATCGAGCAGTTCGCCGACGTCGCCCGACGCGAGTACTGCGCGGTCGGCATCCGAGCCGCGCTGCATCCGCAGATCGACCTGCCCACGGAGGCGCGATGGGGGCGGCAGGCGCAGACCTTCGGCTTCGATGCCGAACGGGTCTCGCAGATCACCGCCGCCTACCTCCGGGGCTTCCAGGGCGACGAGCTCGGTACCGAGAGCGTCGCCTGCACGACGAAGCACTTCCCGGGCGGCGGGCCTCAGCTCGACGGCGAGGACGCGCACTTCCCGTACGGCCGCGAGCAGGTGTACCCGGGCGGCATGTTCGACTACCACCTCGAGCCCTTCCGCGAGGCGATCCGGCGCGGCACGGCCGGCATGATGCCGTACTACGGCATGCCCGTCGGACTCGAGCGGAACGGGGTGCCGATCGCCGAGGTGGGGTTCGCCTACAACCGTCAGATCGTGACGGACCTCCTGCGCGACGAGCTCGGCTACGACGGCGTCGTCGTCACGGACTGGGAGCTCGTCAACGACAATCACGTCGGCGATCAGGTGCTGCCGGCGCGGGCGTGGGGCGTCGAGGATCTCGACCCCACCGAGCGGATGCTGCGGCTGCTGGATGCCGGTGTCGACCAGTTCGGCGGCGAGGAGTGCACGGAGCTGCTGGTCGACCTCGTCGAGTCCGGCACCGTGCCCCTCGAGCGCATCGACGTGTCCGCCCGCCGCATCCTGCTCGTGAAGTTCCGGCTGGGCCTCTTCGACGACCCGTACGTCGACGAGGACGCGGCCGAGCGCATCGTCGGCAACGCCGATTTCCGCGAGCTCGGGACCCGCGCGCAGGCGGAGTCGCTGACCGTCCTGCAGAACCGCGACGACGTGCTGCCCATCCGCTCGGAGCCCCGGCTGAGGATCTACGCCGAGAACGTCGGCGACAGCGCACTCGCCGCGTACGGCGACCGCGTCGAGCGGCCCGAGGATGCCGACGTCGCGATCGTCCGTGTCGGAGCGCCCTTCGAGCCCCGCGACGACCTGTTCCTCGAGAAGTGGTTCCACCAGGGTTCTCTCGACTTCGGGCCCGGACTCGTGTCGCGGTTGGGCCGTGTCGCCGCCCACGCCCCGCTGGTGCTGGTCGTCGGTCTCGACAGGCCCGCCGTGCTCACCCCCTTCGTCCCCATCGCCTCGGCGATCGTCGCCGACTACGGCAGCTCGGATGCCGCGGTGCTCGCCGCTCTCACCGGCGCCGTGCCGCCGCGGGGAACGCTGCCGGTCGAGATCCCGCGATCGATGGAGGCCGTGCGCCGCTCCCGGACCGACGTCCCGGGCGACACGGACGAGCCGATCTTCCCGCGGGGGACCGGGCTGTCGATCGTGCCGGCGTGAGGCGCGTCGGTAGACTCCCCGGGGAATCGAGGTAGTCATGGTGGTCGGACGGCCCACGGTGTACGACGTCGCGGAACGGGCCGGGGTGTCGATCGCGACGGTCTCCTTCGCGTTCCGGCGCCCCGACAAGGTGCGCACCGAGACGCGTGACACGGTGCTGCGTGTCGCGCGCGAGCTCGGATACGTCCCGAGCGGATCGGCCCGGAACCTCGCACGCGGCCGCACCGGTGTGCTCGGGCTGCACCTGTTCGACCTGCTGGTCGAATCGGCGCCGCCCGTCGAGACGGGGCTGTCCGCGGGCGCGCCGTCCGCCGGGCCGACGCCGCCACCCGGGCTCACCGATCTCGCCGAGCTCGACCTCGACGTCGACCTGATCGCCTGGGACGCCGACGAGGACGTCCGCCGGAGTGCTCCGCGCACCTTCCCGCTCTACGTCGACGAGATCCAGCGCGGCTTCGTGCTCGAGTGCAAACGGGCCGGCACCGCGGTGCTGCTCAGCACCGGGGGCCTGGGAGCATCCGAGATCGCCGACACGGCGGGCCAGGTCGACGGCCTCGCGATCCTCCCGGGGCCGACGGTGACGGCATCCCTCGGCTCGGTGTCGTCGACGCTTCCGGTCGCCGTGCTCAGCTCGCCGCTCGGCGACGCGCACCACGTCCTCGCCGACAACGCGGGCGGGGAGCGGATGCTCGTCGAGCATTTCGTCGAGGTCCACGGCGTCTCCACCTTCGGGTGGATCGACGCGCCCGCGGGCTTCGACACCGACGAGCGCCGCGCTGCCTTCTTCGAGGCCGTCGCGGCCCATCCCGGCGCGAGCGCGGAGATCATCGACACCGTCGAGCTCGAGCGCGCGCCGGTTTTCCCGGGGCTCAGCTCACGGGCGCACGCGGGCACGCTGCCTGACGCGGTCCTGTGCGCGACCGATCAGATCGCGCTCGCTGCGCTCGACGTGCTGCACGCCCGCGGCGTGCAGGTGCCGCACGACGTCCGGCTCGCGGGCTTCGACGGCATCCAGGCGGCGGGGATGTCGTCGCCCCCGCTCACCACCGTGCGTCAGCCGATGGAACTCATGGGGCGCATCGCCGCCCACCTGCTGCTGAACGATCCGGGCGACGGGTCAGCGCGCCGAAGCGTGCGCGTCGAGGTGGGACTCCGGGTCGGCGGGAGCTGCGGGTGCGCGGTCAGTCCGTGATGCGGCAGTGCGTCCGCAGCTCGCCGATCCCGTCGATCCCGACGGTCACGACGGAGCGGTCGCGCAGGAAGATCTGCGGGTCGCGCGAGTAGCCCGCTCCGCCCGGGCTGCCGGTCGAGATGAGCGTGCCGGGCAGCAGCGTCGCCGCGGTCGAGAGGTGCGCGACGAGCGTGGCCACCGATCGGATCATCTGCCCCGTCGAGGCGTCCTGCACCGTCTGTCCGTCGACGACCGCCCAGATGTGGAGGTCCTGCGGGTCGGCGATCTCATCGGCGGTCACCACGTACGGCCCCGTCGGGGTGAACCCGTCGAACGACTTGCAGCGCGACCACTGCGCCTCGGAGAACTGGATGTCGCGCGCGGTGATGTCGTTGACCACGGTGTAGCCCCAGACATGGTCGAGGGCGGCGTCGGCGGTCACATCCTTCGCCGCCGTTCCGATGATGACGCCGAGCTCGGCCTCGTAGTCGACGGACTCGCTGAGGCTCCGCGGCCACGACGTGATGGCCTCGTGAGCGGTGAGCGAGTTCGGCCACAGGGTGAAGACGGTGGGTGCGGTGTCGGCCTTCAGGCCCAGCTCGCTCGAGTGCGCCGCGTAGTTCAGGCCGACGGCGAGGACGATCGGCGGGGCCAGGACGGCCGACGCGAACGCCGAACCGTCGATGCCGTGCCACGCGACGTCGTCGCCCGTCGAGGCATCGGCGACGCGGGCGAGCCCGTCGTCACCGAGCTCGATGAGCTGCTGCAGACGCTCGGGTGCGCCGGCGAACAGGTCGCCGACGAAGGTGGCCCGGTCGTCGTCGACGAGCACGAGGCGGGGATCGTCGGCCCCCGCGGTCATCACGTGGGCAAAGCGCATACTGTCAGGCTACCCGGCTCGCGACTCGGTCGCGGCGCGGGCTGCTCATCATCGGGCGGAGCCCGCTCGCGCCTTAGGGTGGGGGCGTGTCGTTCCCGTCGCCCCTGTCGCAGCCGCAGCCCGGTCATCCCGGTCCCATCCCGGCCGCACCGACGTCGCCGCCCGTCGTGCCGGTGCGGGCACGCCCCGGGGGATGGGCCGCCCTCTGGGTGGGCGCCGTCCTCGTGCTGCTGCTGCTCGGACTCGTCGCCTACCTGGTCTCCTTTCTGGGGTGGTTCGCGGCGATCGTGGGTGCGGTGCTGGCCCTGCTTCCGCTGCTCGGCGTGCTCTGGGCCGTCCGCATCGTCGATCGGTGGGAGCCCGAGCCGCCGCGGCTGCTGTGGCTCGCCCTCGGGTGGGGAGCCGTCGCCTCGGTGGTCATCGCGCTGGGCGTCGACCTGCTGGTGACGATCGTGGCCGGTCCCGCGCGCGACCCGCTCGCGCAGGCGATGGGGAGTGTCGTGCAGGCGCCGATCGTGGAGGAGATCGCGAAGGGGCTCGGCGTCCTCCTCATGCTCCGCATCGGCCGCCGGTACTTCGACGGCCCCGTCGACGGCGTGGTCTACGGCGCGATGATCGGTGCCGGCTTCGCCTTCACCGAGAACATCCTCTACTTCGCCGACAGCCTGATCACCGGCGGTATCGCGCAGGTGTCGGTGACCTTCGTGCTGCGCGGCATCCTCTCGCCCTTCGCGCACGTCATGTTCACCGCCGCCACGGGGTTCGCGGTCGGACTCGCGGTGCGCCGCGGCGCGCGCGGCAGCGCCGTCTTCGGGCCGTGGGCGGCCGGTCTCGCCGTCGCGATCCTGCTGCACGCGCTCTGGAACGGTTCGGCCGCCTTCGCCGACTTCTTCGCTCTCTACGTCACGCTGCAGGTGCCCCTGTTCATCGGATTCGTGCTCGGTGTCCTGCTGCTGCGACGCGAGGAGGCGCGGCTCACGCGGGAGCGCCTCCACGACTACGCGGCAGCGGGATGGTTCACCCCCGTCGAGGTCGACCTCCTCGCCACCGGGGGAGGCCGGCGGCGCGCGCTGGCCTGGGCGCGGACCCTCCCCGGTGACCGCAGCGAGACGATGCGCGCCTTCATCGCCGAGGCCACGCGTCTGGCTGCGGCGCGGCAGCGGGCGCTGACCGGCCGTGACGATCGGGCCCTCGCCGACGAGCGCGAGCATCTCGCCCGGGCCACGCGCCTGCGCCAGACGCTGTTGCGCCCGTGACGCGGGACCGGGACGGCGCCGCCCGGTGAAAGACTCAGCGCCCGGTGCTGCGGCGATGCCTGCATGTCTCCCGGGCGCTGAGTTGGCCTGCCCTCATGATCCTCCCGCCGCCGCGCCGCGTCAAGAGGCGCGCTCGGACGGGCGCCGCGTTGCACCGGCCCGCGCCCTCGGGTTGGATGGACACCATGACTGACGACCGCACCAAGCCCGAGATCGACGCCCCCGAGGGTCCCGCGCCCGATGACCTCGTCGTTCGCGACCTGATCGTCGGCGACGGCGCCGAGGCCAAGCCCGGCGACACCGTCACCGTCCACTACGTCGGCGTCGAGTACACCTCCGGCGAGGAGTTCGACTCGTCGTGGAACCGCGGTGAGAGCATCCAGTTCCCGCTGCGCGGACTCATCCAGGGCTGGCAGGACGGCATCCCGGGCATGAAGGTCGGCGGACGCCGCGAGCTCGTGATCCCGCCGCGCCTGGCGTACGGCCCCGCCGGCGGCCACTTTCTCGGCGGCAAGACCCTGATCTTCATCATCGACCTGCTCGCGGTCGGCTGAGCGGGCGAATACCTCTCGACGGGCGGATGCTGCGCGACGCGGCATCCGCCCGTCGCCGTTCGGCCACCGAAAATTTACATTCGCGGGAATAGGCTGTGCGAGGGTCGCGTTGCCGCCCCTGTACGCCGGACCCCTCCCGGACACCTACGACGAAGGACGATCATGACCACGACCACCGACATCCCCGGTTACAAGGCTGGCACCTGGGTGCTCGACGCCTCCCACAGCGAGGTGGGCTTCAGCGTCCGCCACATGATGATCTCGAAGGTGCGCGGCACCTTCGCCGTCGCCGAGGCGACCATCGTCGCCCCCGAGAACCCGCTCGAGCTGACGCTCGACGCCAAGGTCGACGTCGCCTCGATCAACACCAAGGACGAGGGGCGTGACAACCACCTCCGCAGCGCCGACTTCTTCGACGTCGAGAAGTACCCGAACATCACGTTCGTCTCGACCGGTGTGCGTCAGCAGGGCGGCGACTTCCTCGTCGACGGCGACCTCACCATCAAGGACGTCACCAAGCCGGTGACCTTCGAGGTCGAGTTCGGTGGCTTCGGCACCGACCCGTGGGGCAACTACAAGGCCGGCGCGACGGCGAAGACCGTCATCAACCGCGAGGAGTTCGGCCTCACCTGGAACGCGGCGCTCGAGACCGGCGGCGTGCTCGTCGGCAAGGACGTCACGATCGAGCTCGACCTGCAGGGCTCCATCCAGGCCTGATCGCCCGGATACCCACGAGGGGCGGATGCCGCGGCATCCGCCCCTCGTCGTGTCATCGGCCCCGGTTCGGCCGGCTCAGGGCGTCGGGTGTGCCGCATCGTAGGAACGGAACGCGGGGGCCAGGCGAACGAGCAGCGCCACCAGCCCGACGATGATGAACCCGCCGAGCAGCGGCGGGAACCACAGCGCCGTGACCGTCGCGAGGGTGCCGGCGTACAGCGCGCCCAGACGCGGACCGCCCGCCACGACGACGATGAACAGGCCCTGCAGGCGGCCCCGGATCGCGTCGGGGACGGCGGCCTGCACCATTGTGTTCCGGTAGATCGAGCTGACGTTGTCGGCAGCGCCCGACCCGGCCAGGGCGATCGCCGCGAGGGCGATGAGCGCGACGTTCGCGGAGTCTTCGCCCACGTTTCCGGGGGAGAGCACGCCCAGCGAGCCCGCGAGCAGGACGCCGCCGAACAGGGCGATCGTGATGCCGTAGGCGATGATCGCCCGCTCGATTCCGCGCCCGTGCATCGGGTAGCGCGCGATCGGTCCCGAGAACAGGCTCGAGAAGAACGCTCCGACGGCGATGGCGGCCGTCAGCAGGCCCGTGGTGATCGCGCCGCCACCGAGGAGGACGGCCCCGATGGCCGGGAAGAGCGCGGTGGGCTGCCCGAAGGTCATCGCGATGATGTCGAGGATGAACTGCAGCCGGATGTTCTTCGCCCGCTTGATGAATCGCCAGCCGTCGGCGAGCGAGCGCAGCCCCGGGCGCACGACGGCGCCCTCCGGGCGAATGCTGGGCAACGACCAGAGGCCGAGGAAGAGGGCGCTCATCAGCACGAGGTCGATCGTGTAGGTCCAGCCGTAGCCGGTGAAGGCCACGAGCAGCCCGGCCGCGGCCGGCCCGACCGAGACCATGATGCCCATCGTGATGCCCCCGAGCGCCGAGGCTGCGGGCAGCAGCTCGCGGGGGATCAGCCGCGGCACGATCGCCTGCCGTGCCGCCATGACGACCGAATTGGCCGCGGAGTTCACGACCGCGATGGCGTACAGCCACGCGACCGTCTCGCCACCGCTCCAGGTCAGGACCATCAGGACGGCCGTCGAGGCGAACGTCACGGATGCCGCGATGAGGGCGACCCGCCGCCGGTCGAACGCGTCGGCGAGCATGCCCCCGTAGAGGCCGGCGATGATCATCGGCACGAGCCCGGCGACAGCGATCATCGCGACGGCGAACGTCGACGCCGTCAGGTCGTACATGTGGAGCATGATCGCGACGATCGTCAGTTGCCCCCCGAGACCCGCGAGGGTCGAGCCGACCCACATGCGCGCGAAGGCGGGGGAGGTGGTCAACGGCCGCAGATCGATGAGGTGATCCCGACGCAGGCGCATCAGACGAGCCTAGATGACTGGTACAGTGGAGCGGTTGCCGTTCGATCGGCCGCGGATAAAGAGAGCTCGCACATCGGGTGACGGGCGCCGCGCAATGAGAAGGAAGGGGATCCCATCTATGGCACTCGAAGCAGACGTCAAGAAGGCGATCATCGAAGAGTACGCGACGCACCCCGGTGACACCGGATCCCCCGAGGTGCAGGTCGCGCTCATGTCGCAGCGCATCAAGGACCTCACCGAGCACCTCAAGACCCACAAGCACGACCACCACTCGCGCCGTGGGCTCTTCCTGCTCGTCGGTCAGCGCCGTCGACTGCTCGGCTACCTCCAGGAGCTCGACATCCAGCGTTACCGTACGCTGATCGAGCGCCTCGGTCTCCGCCGCTAAGGAGAGCGACTCCGCGCACAATCGCGCAAAACATTCTTGCGAAGGCCGTCCCAGGTGTGGGGCGGCCTTCGGCTTTTCCCGAGCCGGCGCCGCGAGAACGTACCTTCACCGCGAGAACGTACGCCATCTGGTACGTCGTCGCGGAGACGGTGCGTGCTCAGCGGCGGGTGTTCGGCGGGGTGTGCTCAGCGGCGGGCCGCGGCGAGCAGATCGGCGTGCCAGCGCTCGGCGACGTCGGGGTGGGCCCGCAGGCGCGACTTCAGTGCGTTCTCGCCGTGGACCCCGTGGATGGGGTTGCTCGGGTCCTTCGTGACGCCCTTCGCCTCGGCGGCGAGCTCTGCGGGCAGCTCGATGAGCGGGAATCTGGCGTCGAGGGCGGGGTTGAAGAAGAACGGCACCGAGATGCGGTCGTCGGGGTACCGCGGCGACACGACGCGGTGGTTCGTCGCGATGAGATAGCCGTCGGTCGCGTACTCGAGCAGTTCGCCGATGTTGACGACGAAGGCTCCCGGCACCGGTGGAGCGTCGACCCATTCGCCCTCGCGCTGCACCTGCAGCCCGCCCTTGCCGGGCTCGACCCACAGCAGCGTCAGGGCGCCCGAGTCCTTGTGCGCCCCGACGCCCTGCTGCGGTGTCGGGTCGTCCTTGCCGGGGTAGCGGACGATCTTCAGCAGCGTCTGGGGTTCGCCGAAGTGGTCGTCGAAGTACGTCGAGGGCGCGCCGAGCGCTTCGGCCCAGGCGCGGAGCAGGCGCCGCGCGACCTCCGAGAGGTGGGCGACCCACGCATCGGCGACCTCACGCAGCTCGGGCTGCGCCGCGGGCCAGAGGTTCGGCCCGATGAGGCGCGCGTAGTCGGGGGCCTCGGGATCGGTCACCGCGGGCCGCTCGGGGCCGATGTCGATCTGCTCGCGCCAGTCGACCCGGCCCTGGGTGAGCTCGCCGCCCACGCGCGTGTAGCCGCGGAAGTGCGGGCTGTTGACGTTCTCGATCGCGAGCTTGTCGTCCTCGGGCAGGGCGAAGAACTCCCGCGCGACGCGGTGCAGGCGGTCCTCGAGCCCCTCGGGGATGCCGGTGCCGGTGAGGTAGAAGAAGCCGACGTCGTGCGTCGCGGCGCGCAGCTCGTCGCGGAAGCGGGCGATGTGGTCGGCGTCGCCGTCGAGCTGCGAGAAGTCGAGAACGGGGAGGGAGAGCTCGCTCATGCAGCGAGGTTACGAGCCGTCTGCGGCATCCGCTCGATTGTTGCGCGGGATGACCGCGCCGGGCTCTCGCGGACGACGCGAGCCCGTCGGATCGTTGCGCCGGCCCTCGCGTCCGGCGAGCTCCGGGTCGCGGAACAGCCATGCGGGGCGCGGCTCGACGAGCCGTCGGAACAAGCGTCGCACCGGTGCTGTGGCGAGTCCGAGCGCGATGAGAACCGACGCGACGACGACGAGCGGCAGCCATACCCACGTCGGCTCGGCATCGCGCAGCACGCCCGATTCCCGGAACGGGTACAGCACGAACGAGTGCAGCAGGTAGACGTACATCGTGTACTGCCCGAGGCGGGTCCAGCGGTGCGAGCCGCGGGGGATGAGGGCGAAGAAGGATGCCGTGAGGGCCAGCGCCACGAGGACGAGGGCGATCCGCACCGCTCCCGCCCACCACTCGGAGCTGCCCGCGTCGGAGTAGCTCGCGTCGTAGAACATCCACTTGCCGAGGTTGATGTCGCGCCACGTGCCGATGAAGGCCCACGCCGCCCAGCCGGCGAGCCCGAGCGTCGCGATGGCCGCCGTCACGGTCGCGGCATTGCGTCGCAGCAGGTCGAACCTGTCGACCACGTCGCGGTCGCGCAGCCACCAGCCCAGGACGAAGAAGGGCAGGAAGCCGAGGGTGCGCGACAGCGACAGGGTCGAGTCGATGTTGGGGAGGTAGCCCGAGACGATCGAGATCGCGACGGCCCACAGCAGCGGCCACCGCAGGAGCGCGAGGTAGGGCAGCACGAGGCGGAAGATGCCCAGTGCCAGCAGGAACCACAGCGTCCACGAGGGCTGCGTCGGGTTGGGGTTCGCGTGTCCTTCGACGAGGAACTTCGTGAGCGTCCAGAGGCCCTCGAAGATCGCGTACGGCACGATGATGTCGGTGATGACGCGGGCCATCTGTCGCCGCGACGGCGGATCGGACTTCGAGAAGTAGCCCGAGATGATCGCGAACGCGGGCATGTGGAACGCGTAGATCACGAGGTACATCGCCATCGCGATGTCGGAGTCGTACGTCAGGCGCTGGACGGCGTGTCCCAGCACCACCAGCACGATGCAGGCGAAGCGGGCGTTGTCCCAGAAGGGCACGCGCCGCTTCGGGCGCGTTCCGGTCGTGCCGGTGGCGGGATGCGTCATCGTGGATGAAACACTATCCCGCGGGAATAGTCCGAGCGCGACGGCGTTGCATGGTTTATATTCATTTGCATGAAACGGATGCCGCGGCATCCGGGAAGGCGGACCGACGTGAACACGCACACGAGCGAACACACCGGCTGGTCGGGGATGCAGTTCGGCATCTTCTCCGTAAGCGACATCACGGCAGACCCGACGACCGGCCACACCCCGAGCGAGGCGGAGAAGATCCGCGCAGCCGTGACCATCGCCAAGCACGCCGAGGAGGTCGGGCTCGACGTCTACGCGATCGGAGAGCACCACAACCCGCCGTTCTGGTCGTCCTCGCCCACCACGACGCTCGCCTACATCGCGGCGCAGACCGAGCGCCTCATCCTCTCCACCGCCACGACGCTCATCACGACGAACGACCCGGTGAAGATCGCCGAGGACTACGCGATGCTGCAGCACCTGTCGGGCGGCCGCGTCGACCTCATCATGGGCCGTGGCAACACCGGCCCGGTGTACCCGTGGTTCGGCAAGGACATCCGTCAGGGTCTGCCGCTCGCGATCGAGAACTACGCCCTGCTGCACAAGCTGTGGCGGGAGGACGTCGTCGACTGGGAGGGCAAGTTCCGCACCCCGCTGCAGGGCTTCACCTCGACGCCCCGCCCGCTCGACGGCGTCGCGCCGTTCGTCTGGCACGGCTCGATCCGCACCCCCGAGATCGCCGAGCAGGCCGCCTACTACGGCGACGGCTTCTTCGCGAACAACATCTTCTGGCCCAAGGAGCACTACCAGCGCCTGATCGACCTGTACCGTCAGCGCTTCGCTCACTACGGCCACGGCACCCCCGAGCAGGCGATCGTCGGTCTCGGCGGCCAGGTTTTCATGAGCGCCAACTCGCAGGATGCCGTCCGGCAGTTCCGTCCGTACTTCGACAACGCGCCCGTCTACGGCCACGGCCCCTCGCTCGAGGACTTCAGCGAGATGACCCCGCTGACGGTGGGATCGCCGCAGCAGGTCATCGACCGATACGCCGCCATGCGCGAGACGTTCGGCGACTACCAGCGTCAGCTGTTCCTCATCGACCACGCGGGGCTGCCGCTGAAGACGGTCCTCGAGCAGCTCGACATCCTGGGCGGCGAGGTCGTGCCCGTGCTGCGCAAGGAGCTCGCGCAGGGCCGCGGCGCCGCGGTGCCCGACGCCCCGACGCACGCTGCGCGCGTCCGTGAGGTGTACGGTGACGGCCCCGCTCGCGAGGCGCGGCCCCGCGCCAACCGCGGCGACAACCTCAGCGGCCCTTCGCCCTACCAGGACGCCCCGGCGCCCGCAGGTTCGGCCTTCGGCGTGGCGGCGGCACGATGAGCGCGCGCCGGATCGCCGTCGTGTCGGCGGGGCTGTCGAACCCGTCGTCGACGCGGATGCTGGCCGATCGGCTGGCGACCGCCACGATCGCGGAGCTCGCGGCATCCGACATCACCGCGACCGCCGACGTCATCGAGCTGCGCGATCTCGCGCACGACATCACCAACAACCTCCTGACCGGCTTCGCGCCGCCCGCGCTCGAGTCGGCGATCAACTCGGTCGTCTCGGCCGACGCGCTCATCGCCGTGACGCCGATCTTCTCGACGAGCTACTCGGGACTGTTCAAGTCGTTCATCGACGTACTCGATCCCGACTCGCTCACCGGGAAGCCGGTGCTCATCGGGGCCAACGCGGGTACGGCACGGCACTCGCTGGCGATCGACTACGCCATCCGCCCGCTGTTCGCCTACCTGCACGCGGCCCCGGTCTCGACCGGCGTGTTCGCGGCATCGAGCGACTGGGGGAGCAAGGCCGACGAGGTCGCTCCGCTGAGCGCCAGGGTCGAGCGCGGGGCGCGTGAGCTGGCGGCGGCCGTCGTGGCACGCACGCCCGTCACCGACGCGGATCCGTTCGACCCGGCCTCGTACCTGGGCGAGGGCAAGTCGTTCGGTCATCTGCTGGGCGGTCTCGCGGGGGAGTGACCCGCTCGCGGCGCCGCGCGACGGCGGCCGTGATCAGATCGATCACGACGCCCAGCGCGAGCGCCGCGACGACCGACAGGACGACCGCGAGAAGCGGAGCATCGGGAAGAAGCGCGCCGATCGCCGCTCCGATGATGCTCTGATAGGCGGCCCAGGTCGTGGCCGCGACCGCGGCGACGGTGAGGAAGCGCGCGGCAGACACGCGCGTCGCGCCCGCGGTGAGGTTGACCGCGAGGCGCGCGAAGGGGATGAAGCGGGCGGTGAAGACGACCGTCGCCGTTCCCCGCTGCAGCCGAGCCCCCGCCCACGCGAACGCGCGCTGCACGCGCGGATGCCGCATCCACCGCCAGCGGCGGAGGCCGATCCGACGCCCCACGGCGTAGCAGAGCGCATCCCCGCAGAACGCCGCCGCCGCGGCGACACCGACGACGGCCGCCACGGGGGGATCGCCGGTCGACGCCGCGAGTGCTCCCGCCGCCGTCACCGCGATCTCCCCGGGAACGACGACCAGCACCGAGTCGAGCAGGACGAGCACGAAGACCGCGACGAGGAGCCACGGCCCGCCGGAGATCGCGTTCAGCAGGTCGGCCAGCACGTGGCATCTCTATCAGCCGGGGATGAACGGTGCGGGAACGGCGACGGTCAGGCATCCGCGAGGTGACCGGCCGCCGAGGAACGCGTGAACAGTGCGCGATACCTGCCGCATCCGCGCGCGCGAATGCGTCCCGGGCGACACCCTGGTCTCGTGAGAGTCGCGGTGGTCACCGAGTCCTTCCTCCCCCACATGAACGGGGTGACCGGTTCTGTGCTGCGGGTGCTCGAGCATCTCGAGCGTCGCGGGCATGAAGCCTTCGTCGTCGCGCCGGGTGCGGGCCGCCGGCATCCGCTTGCTGTTCCGGGCCGGTCGGTCAGGTCGATCCCGATGCCCCGCTATCCGGCGGTGCGCGTCGCCGCTCCGCCGGTGGCATCGGTCACCCGCGCCCTTCGTTCGTTCCGACCCGACGTCGTGCACCTGGCTTCGCCGTTCCTCCTCGGGTGGCAGGGGCTGCTCGCAGCCGACGGTCTCGGTGTGCCGAGCGTCGCCGTCTACCAGACCGACGTCATCGCCTACACCGAGCGCTACGGCCTGCCGCACGCCACCGCGCTCACGGCGGCACACGTGCGGCGACTGCATCGCCGCGCGACGCTGACGCTCGCTCCCGCCGATGCGGCGCGACGCCAGCTCGTCGGCCTCGGGGTGGATCGTGTCGCGATCTGGGGCCGCGGGGTCGACGGCATCCGCTTCGCACCGCATCGGCGCGACGAAGCGTGGCGGGCCCGGACCGTGCCGGGGGCGACGAGCGGCGAGGTCGTGGTCGGCTACGTCGGGCGGCTCGCACCCGAGAAGCAGATCGAGGACCTCGCCGCGCTGAGCTCGCTGCCCGGAGTGCGACTGGTCATCGTGGGCGACGGTCCGTCACGGGCCGGGCTCGAGCGCCTGCTGCCGGATGCCGTGTTCCTCGGGCATCTGCAGGGTGATGAGCTGGCGACGGCGATGGCGAGCTTCGACGTGTTCGTGCACCCGGGTGAGAGCGAGACGTTCGGACAGACCATCCAGGAGGCGCAGGCGAGCGGTGTGCCGGTCGTCGCGACCGGACGCGGGGGACCCCTGGATCTCGTCCGCAGCAGTGTCGACGGGTGGCTCTACCGGCCCGGTGACCCCGACGACCTCCGCAGCCGGGTCGCCGACCTGGCGGGTGACGCCGCCAAACGGCGAGCGTTCGGTGCCGCCGCGCGGGAGGCCGTCGCCGCGCGGACCTGGGAGAGCCTCGGCGACGCCCTGCTCGGCCACTACGAGCGTGCGGGTGAGCTGCATGCGCTCGACCGCGCGCGGCGCGCGCGGGTGTGGCCGCGAGCCGAGCTGCCCGCCGCCGCAGACGGACCACCGCTCTGGCGGCGCTACGTCGCGCTGGGCGATTCGATCACGGAGGGGCTCTGCGACACCTCTCGAATGCCCGCGGGCATGCACCGGGGCTGGGCCGACCGCCTCGCGCAGCTGCTCGCCTCGGCGGCGCCGCGCGTCGGCGGGGGAACGGGCGCCTTCCAGTACGCGAACCTCGCCGTGCGCAGCAGACGGGTGCGTCACCTCGTCGACGAGCAGGTGCCGGCGTGTCTGGCGCTGCGACCCGACCTCGTCTCGGTGCTCATCGGAGCCAATGATCTCGTGCAGGCACGGGTCGACGTCGCGAGCGTCGCCGACGAGGTCGAGATCGCCGTCCGGCGGTTGCGGGAGTCCGGCGCCGACGTGCTGCTCGCCACCGTGTTCCTTCCCGGCCGGGCCGCCGCGGGCATCTTCGCCCGCCGGTTCGCCGCCTACAACGCGCGGTTGCGGACGATCGCAGCGACGACGGGCGCGATCCTGGTCGATCTCGAGGCGGTGCCGGAGCTCGCCCGCCTGGAACTGTGGGCCGACGACAAGGTGCACCTGCGCTCGCGCGGGCACCGGCTCGTGGCTTATCGCGCCGCGGAAGCGCTCGGGGTGCCCCATGCCGAGGCGCTGGCCGGTCTCGACGAGGCCTTCCACCTCGATGACGACCCGGTTGTGCCCGGGACATGGCTGCGGCGCGATGCTCTGCCGTGGGTGTGGCGGCGCCTGCGCGGTCGTACCGCCGGCGACGGTGTCGCCCCCAAGCTCCCCGCCTACGTGCGCATCGGCCCCATGGACTCGCGCCGCTCGCCCTCCCCGCAGCAGTAGCCCGCGCCGCCCCGCCCCGCCCCGACCCGACGAGCGCGTACCGTTCCCGCGACAACGCACCTTCGGCGGTACGCGTTCACGGCACGGGTGCGTTCTCGGCGGAGCGGGCGGGGGTCACGCGCGCCAGCGGTACTCGGCCTCGGGACGGCCGGGGGTGCCGTAGCGCTGGGCGCGCTCGGCGCGGCCGGCGTCGGCGAGGTGTTCGAGGTATCGACGGGCGGCGACCCGCGACATCCCGAGCGCCTCCGCAGCCTCGCGGGCCGACAGGGCGCCCGCGTCGCGGAGCCGGTTCGACACGCGCTCGAGCGTTTCGGGGGCCAGGCCCTTCGGGATCGGCGCGGTGACCGGTCGCAGCGCTCCGAGCAGTGCGTCGATCTCGGCCTGGGTCGCTGCGCCCGTGGTCTCGCTCGCGCGTGCGCGGAATCGGGCGTACTGCGACATCCGTTCCTGGAAGTCGGCGAAGGTGAACGGCTTCACGAGGTACTGCACCGCGCCGAGGCCGACGACCTGGCGCACCACGTCCGCATCGCGCACGGAGGTGATCGCGATGACGTCGACATCGCGCGCTCGTGCTCGCAGATGACGGAGGACATCGAGTCCTGAGCCGTCCGGCATCGTCATGTCCAGCAGCACGAGGTCGATCTCGTCGGCGGTGGGACTGTCGAGGAGTGCCCGCAGCGCCGCGCGCGCCCCGCTGCATTCGGCCACGACACCGAACCCGTCGAGCCGGTCGATGTAGTGACGGTGCAGGTCGAGGGTGAGGGCTTCGTCGTCGACGAGCAGCACGCCGATCATGCTTGCCTCCTCGGCAGGATGACGCGGAACGTCGTCGGGTGGTGGTCGAGGGCGAGGGTACCGCCGGCGTCGTCGACGATCGCCGCGACGAGGGCGAGGCCTACACCGCGACCCTCGGCGGCGGCGGGCTTGGTCGAGAAGCCGTGCTCGAAGATCCGGCGCCGAAGCTCGGGAGGAACGCCGGTTCCCGAGTCGGAGACGGCGATCTCGAGCTCGTCCTCCTCGGTGCGCGTCATCCTGATCTCCACCCAGCGCGGTTCGGGTCCGGCGGCGGCGGCGTCGAGCGCATTGTCGATGAGATTACCGACGACCGAGACGGCGTCGACCGGCGAGAGCACCGAGCGAGGCGCGTCGGGTTCGATGCGGGAGCGCCACCGGATGCCGCGTTCCTTGGCCTGCGAGGCCTTGCCGAGCAGCAGCGCCCCGACGGTCGGGTCACCGTCGCGGCGGGCGGCGACCTCGTCGACCAGCACCTGGCTCTGCCGCGAGGTCTCGGCGAGGATCTCGATCGCTTCGGGGGTGCGACCCAGCTCGAGCAGGGCGATGGCGGTGTGCATGCGGTTGCCGTGCTCATGAGTCTGCGCCCGCAGGGCTTCGCCGAGGGTGCGGAGCGACTCGAACGACGAGACGGCGTCGCGGATGGCGCCGGCGGGCAGGTCTCCGGTGACCTGCCGCGTCGCCCGACGTGCGACGACGGCTCCGACGAGACCGGCTGCGAGAAGCGCGGCCGCGATGCCGATGACGACGAGGATGCGGGGCCCCAGAGTCGCCGCGATGCTGCCGATCGTCACGCCGACCGAGACCCACCCGACGACGGAGCCGTCGCTCTCCACGGGCACGATCGTGCGGATCGAGGGGCCGAGGGTGCCCGTGAACTCCTCGGTGAGGGCCCGGGGTGCGGTGGGGATGGAGCCGAGATAGCGCTCGCCGATCCGCTCGGGGTCGCGATGCGTGATCCGTATGCCGCCGGGATCCATGATCGTGACGAAGTCGACGCGCGCATCGACGATGACCTGTTCGACCTGGGGCTGCAGTGCTGCGGACGCGAGGTCGCGGTCGCCGGTGGCGAGGAGGTCGGCGACCTGCGCCGAGTCGGCGACGGTCTGCGCGACGGCCTGGGTGACGCGCTCCGCCTCGGACCGCGCCGACCGCTGCCCGTCGGCGATGAGGATGCCGGCGATCGCCAGGGTGAGGACCGCCACGGCCACGGCGATCGCCACGAACACCAGCGAGGCGGCGCTGCGGGTACGCGTCGTCATGCCGCTCTCGCTCTCGTCTTCATCGTCGGGTGCGCCCGGGTCGCGGGCCGCGACCAATACGACCATAAATCGGCGTGCGAGCGGAACAGTCCGACGCTGAGAGCGCACCGACAGAGACGTCGGCATCGGACAACGACTGTTCAGCTGGAGGAGACCATGGCTCTCACATCATCTTTCCGCCTGCCGGGGTACAACGCCCGGAAGGGCAAGCAGGCCTGGGACAAGCACACCTGGCTCTACGTCTCGGTCATCCTGGCGGTCGTGCTGGGCGCGATCGTCGGTCTCGTGTGGCCCACCTTCGCGGTCGGCCTCGAACCGCTCGGGAAGGGCTTCGTCAATCTCATCAAGATGATGATCGCGCCGATCATCTTCTGCACGATCGTGGTGGGCGTCGGCTCGATCGCCAAGGCCGCGACGGTCGGACGCATCGGTGGTCTCGCGCTGCTCTACTTCATGGTGATGTCGACGTTCGCCCTGGCGATCGGTCTCATCGTGGGCAACATCATCCACCCGGGTGAGGGGCTCAACATGCAGAGCGCGGTCTACGACGCCGGGACGGCGGCCGAGGCGAAGTCGACGACCGACTTCCTGCTCGGCATCATCCCCACCACGTTCTTCTCGGCGTTCACCGGTGAGAGCGTGCTCCAGGTGCTGTTCATCGCGCTGCTGGTCGGATTCGCGCTTCAGGGACTCGGTGAGAAGGGCGCGCCGATCATGAGCGCCGTGAAGAACCTGCAGACGCTCGTCTTCCGCATCCTCGGCATGATCCTGTGGCTCGCTCCGATCGGCGCCTTCGGGGCGATCGCCGCGGTGGTGGGCAAGACCGGTGTCGCCGCCATCGTGAGCCTCGGCGTGCTGATGATCGCGTTCTACATCACGTGCATCGTCTTCATCGTCGCGGTACTCGGCACGCTGCTCTACGCCGTGGCGCGGATCAACATCTTCAGCCTGATGAAGTACCTCGCACGCGAGTACCTGCTGATCGTCGGGACGTCGTCGAGCGAGTCGGCGCTGCCCCGCCTGATCGCGAAGATGGAGCACGTCGGCGTCTCGAAGCCGGTCGTGGGCATCACCGTCCCCACGGGATACTCCTTCAACCTCGATGGGACGGCCATCTATCTCACGATGGCGTCGCTGTTCATCGCCGCGGGTATGGGCGCCCCCATGTCGATCCCCGAGCAGATCGGCCTGCTGGTCTTCATGATCATCGCCTCGAAGGGTGCGGCCGGAGTCACCGGTGCGGGACTGGCAACCCTCGCCGGCGGTCTGCAGGCGTACCGCCCCGACCTCGTCAACGGCGTCGGCGTGATCGTCGGTATCGACCGCTTCATGTCGGAAGGTCGCGCGCTGACCAACTTCACGGGCAACGCCGTCGCCACGATCCTCATCGGAACCTGGACCCGCGAGTTCGACCGCGACCAGGCACGCGCCGTCCTCAGCGGAGAGCGCCCGTTCGACGAGGCGATGCTCTCCGGTCATGGTCACGACGGGATGTCGGACGACACCGGTGCCGTCAACACGCAGGGCCTCGGTGACGCCGCTCTCGAGGAGGCGGCGGCCAAGGAGGAGCGCGCTCGCCTCCGTCGCGAGGCCGCGACGCGCTGACCGTTCCCCTTGTCCGGCGGCCGCGGATCCGAGCAATCGGATGCCGCGGCCACCGGCGTTCCCGACGGCAGGACAAACCGGGTCGGCGGCGCGCGCAGGGCAACGCGCCCGGCGAGGAGAAGCTGGAACTCGACCGCTCAGAATGGCGCGGCCCCCGGGTCGGGTGGGTCTGTGGTCGTGAAGGCGACGAGGGGTGGTGGTGCGTCGTGGCGGTAGACCCGTCCGGTGGGTGAGGTCCAGACGAGCCGACCACCCGGAAGCTGTTGGACTCGCCAGCGGGTGTGGTGTTTGACGTCGTGGTGTCGTTTGCAGAGGTTCGCGAGGTTGCACACGTGCGTTGGCCCGCCCTCGGATGCGGCGATGGTGTGGTCGACCTCACAGCGGATGGCGGGTTGCCGGCATCCGGGGAACCGGCAGTGCCGGTCGCGGGCCCGCAGCAGTCGCACCATGGCGGCGGTGGGCCGGTAGGTGTCGCACTCCAGCACGGTCCCGGTGACGGGGTGGGTGAGGAGCCGGTCCCACGAGGTGGCGTTGCCCGCCAGCTCCCGTGCGGTTGCGGCATCGATGGGGGAGCGGCCAGCGAGATCCGCGGGCCCGTCGTCTTGCCCCATGAGGGTGAGCGCGGAGACCGCGACCTGCACGTGTGCCCGGATGGCTCCGAGGGTTCCGTTGCCGTCTCCCGTGCCGGTGGGGTCGAGGGCGGGTGTGCCGGCGAGGAGGAGGTCGCTGAGCACGTCGGCGCGGACCTGGTCGATCGTGCGGGCATCGTCGACGAACGACGACCCGTCGCAAATCGTCGTGTCGGCATCGCGACCGCCATCGTTGGCGTCGGCTCGCGCGCCGGCTCGTGCGTCAAGCGCGTCGGCTCGAGCGCCAAGCGCGTCGGCTCGAGCGCCAGCGCCACCGGACGCCGCGTCGGCTCGAGCGCCAAGCGCGTCGGCTCGAGCGTCAGCCCCGCTCGCGTCAACGCCCGCCGCGTCGGCCTGATGCCGCACGTTGATGATCTCCCGCGCCTGCCGGGTCAGCCGATCCACGATCCCGTCGGCGATGACGGTCGGCAGGGTCGCGATGAGATCCGACATTCCGTCCGCGCCGGCCTGCACCCGCACGCACCGCCCCGCCGCGGCCTCTTCATGCCGCTCCGTGAAACTCCGCGGGTGCATCCGTTCCGCGATCATCCGCAACGCGTCCCGCACTCGGTTCGGGGTCTCGCCCTCGCACCGCTTGACCGCGACCCGTTCGAACTCCGCCCGCTCCTCCGCGGGCACCAGGCATCCCGTCTCCTGGATGACCCGCACATGCCCGCGGACGATCCGCCCGTCCTCCCACGCCGCCATCGTCACCGGGTAGTTCTCCACCAGATCGCGCGCCTCGTCGATGCGGCGCTGCACGGTCCGGTCGGTCGCCGCGAACACCCCAGCCAGCTCGGCGGCGATCCCGCGCAACGCCATCTCACGCGCCTTGACCCTCTCCGACGCCCCAGCGGCCTGCTTCTCCGCGAGAACCCCAGCGGCCGCGAGCACCCGAACCTCCCGGATCTGCGCCGACCGCGCAGCATCCGCCGCCACCTCGGCATCCGCCACCAAAGCCGCGAGCGCAGTGACGTCGCCGTCGGTGCCCATCCCGCCGCTCAGCCCGCCATTCGAATACATGTTCGAATGATGTCACGGACCTCCGACATCGGTACGTCACTCTCCACAGCCCCCCGAAGAGCTCGAAGAACGCACCCGGGGCCCGGACGCGTCAGCATCCGAGCCCCGTCGCGGGTGGTCGTTCGGTCTCACCCGCTCTTGCGGCGGAACTCCCGCTTGGTCATCGCACCGTGCGACGCGTGCACCGACGAATCGCCGTCGAGGTGCGCCTCTCCCGTGCGGTGCTGGGCGTTCTTCTTCTCGAGCGCCTCGCGGAACTTGCGCTTGACATCGTCGGATGCCGCGCCCGCGGGCTTGTCTGCTTCGCTCATGAGGCCACGATACGCAGGCGAGGGTCTCGCTGGTAGGCTGGGGCAGGTTGCCGTCCGGCACCCGCTCAATTCAACACTGAGCTCATGGAGCGGATCCGGCAGGAAGCTGGTCCCCTGTGGTGGGTTCCCATCCCGATCGAATCCCGGTCGCGGAGATGGTGATCTTCGACTGGTGACCAGCGCAGGCGGTTCTCGCGGTTTCGTCCGCGCGCCCATATCTGCCCCGCTCCTTCGCACGATCTCGTGCGCGAAACGCGCGTGCGAGTCTAAACAAAGAAGGAGGGACCTCTTGGAAGGTCCAGAAATCACCGCAGCCGAAGCCGTCCTCGATAACGGCCGCTTCGGCACCCGCACCGTCCGGTTCGAGACCGGACGCCTGGCACAGCAGGCGCAGGGCGCCGTTGCCGCCTACCTCGACGAGGAGACGATGCTCCTCTCGGCCACCAGCGCCGGCAAGCACCCGCGCGAAGGCTTCGACTTCTTCCCGCTCACCGTCGACGTCGAAGAGCGTTCGTACGCCGCCGGCAAGATCCCCGGCTCGTTCTTCCGTCGCGAGGGACGCCCCTCGACCGAGGCGATCCTCGTCTGCCGTCTGATCGACCGTCCGCTGCGCCCGTCGTTCGTCGACGGCCTGCGCAACGAGGTCCAGATCGTCATCACGGTCCTCTCGATCGCGCCCGGCGAGTACTACGACGCGCTCGCGATCAACGCGGCGTCCGCTTCGACGCAGATCTCGGGGCTGCCGTTCTCCGGCCCGATCGCCGGTGTCCGCCTGGCACTCGTTCCCGGTCACGGGGAGCACGAGGACCAGTGGGTCGTCTTCCCGAACCAGAAGGTCGTCGAAGAGGCCGTGTTCGACCTCACCGTCGCCGGCCGGGTCCTCCCCGACGGCGAAGTGGCCATCATGATGGTCGAGGCCGAGGCGACCGAGGGCAGCTGGAACCTCATCAAGGGCGGCGCCGTCAAGCCGAGCGAAGAGGTCGTCGCACAGGGCCTCGAGGCCGCGAAGCCCTTCATCAAGCAGCTCGTCGAGGCGCAGGCTTCGATGGCGGCCTCCGCGTCGCGTGAGCCGGGTGTCTACCCCGTCTTCCCGCCGTACGCCCCCGAGGTCTACGACTTCGTCGCCGAGCGTGCCTACGGCGAGCTGACGAGCGTCTACCAGATCGCCGACAAGCAGGAGCGCCAGAACGCCGACGACGCCATCAAGGAGCGCGTCAAGGGCGAGGTCGCCGCTGCCGTCGAGGCCGAGCAGCTCCCGGCATCCGCGCTCGCGGAGTTCTCCGCTGCGTACAAGTCGGTCACCAAGAAGATCGTCCGCGGCCGCATCCTCAGCGAGGGCGTCCGCATCGACGGTCGCGGCCTGGCCGACATCCGTCCGCTCGACGCCGAGGTGCAGGTCATCCCGCGCGTCCACGGCTCGGCGATCTTCCAGCGCGGCGAGACCCAGATCCTGGGTGTCACCACGCTGAACATGCTGAAGATGGAGCAGCAGATCGACTCGCTGTCGCCCACGACGAGCAAGCGCTACCTGCACCACTACAACTTCCCGCCCTACTCGACCGGTGAGACCGGACGCGTCGGCAGCCCGAAGCGTCGCGAGATCGGGCACGGCTTCCTCGCCGAGCGCGCCCTCGTGCCGGTGCTGCCCAGCCGCGAGGAGTTCCCGTACGCGATCCGTCAGGTCTCCGAGGCCCTCGGGTCGAACGGCTCGACCTCGATGGGCTCGGTGTGCGCCTCGACCCTGTCGCTGCTGAACGCCGGTGTGCCCCTGCGCGCCCCGGTCGCGGGCATCGCGATGGGTCTCGTCTCCGACCAGGTCGACGGTGAGACCCGCTACGCGGCGCTGACCGACATCCTGGGCGCCGAGGACGCGCTCGGCGACATGGACTTCAAGGTCGCCGGCACGAGCGAGTTCGTCACGGCCATCCAGCTCGACACGAAGCTCGACGGCATCCCGTCGTCGGTGCTCTCGGCAGCGCTGACCCAGGCCAAGGAGGCTCGTCTGACGATCCTCGGTGTCCTCAACGCCGCGATCGACAGCCCCGACGAGATGGCGCCCACCGCTCCGCGCGTCATCAGCGTCCAGATCCCGGTCGACAAGATCGGCGAGCTGATCGGCCCCAAGGGCAAGACGATCAACTCGATCCAGGACGAGACCGGCGCCGACATCTCGATCGAGGAGGACGGCACCGTCTACATCGGCGCCACCGACGGCCCCTCGGCCGAGGCCGCCCGTGCCCGCGTGAACGCGATCGCCAACCCCACCAACCCGGAGGTCGGCGAGCAGTTCCTCGGAACCGTCGTGAAGATCGCGACGTTCGGCGCGTTCATCTCGCTCCTGCCCGGCAAGGACGGACTGCTGCACGTCAGCGAGGTCCGCAAGCTCGCCGGCGGCAAGCGCGTGGAGAACGTCGAGGATGTCCTCGGTGTCGGCCAGAAGATCCTCGTTCGCATCACGAAGATCGACGACCGCGGCAAGCTCTCCCTCGAGCCCGTTCTCGAAGAGACCGCTGACCAGGACGGCTCGGCCGCAGCGAGCGAGGGCCCGGAGGCTCCCGCCGAAGGCTGATCCGCTGATCGCCCGGATGCCCGTCCCCGTCTCGGGGGCGGGCATCCGTCGTATCCGGGAGACCGTGATGAAACAGTTATGTGGAATTCACGGCCCGTTCGCGGCAATGCGCGCCCACTGCTGCCGGGTGTCCTACTCTCGAAGTGCGCGCCGAGGAGCCGCGCCCCGTGATTCCTCGGTGTCGACCGGAGGTGTGTGATGTCGGGGGACCGGGTGGCTCAGGCGGCACCCGCTGGTGCGCCCGCCGAGACCGCGGTGCCCGCCGCACCCGCCGTGCATCCCTCCAGCCCGATCCCCGTCCACGGCAAGCCCCTCGGGGCCGACATCCGCGTCGATCTCGGCGAGACCGGCCTGCGGATCTTCCCTCTGATCCTCGGCGGCTCCGAGTTCGGCTGGACCATCGATCTCGCGGCGAGCCATGCCGTGCTCGACGCCTACGTGCAGCGTGGCGGAAACGCTCTGCACACCTCGGACGGCTACGCGTCGGGCCGCAGCGAGCACATCATCGGGCGCTGGCTGGCCAGCCGGGGCAACCGCGACGAGATCGTCGTCACGGTGCGGGTCGGGGGCAACCCGGACAACCCCGGCCTCGGGCCGGTCAATCTCGTGCGGTCGGTGGAGGCTTCGCTCGGACGCCTCGGCATCGAGCGCATCGATGTGCTCTACCTGGATGCCGCGACCGACGGCGTCACGGCGCTCGAAGACACGCTCGCGACGGCGGAGTGGCTCGTCGACAGCGGCAAGGTCCGCTCTCTGGGAGCCGCCGGCTACACCGCGATGCAGCTCGTCGAAGCCCGCATCCTGTCGTCCGCGGGCTACCCGCGTTTCGCCGCCCTCGACGTTGCGTACAACCTCTTGCACCGCTCCGATTTCGACGGCGACCTGCGCTTGATCGCCGGAGCGCAGGGGCTCGCCGTCACACCCTCGCAGGCTCTCGAGCACGGTTACCTCACCGGGCGTCATCGCGATCGTGCCGGTCTGTCGTCATCGGTGCGCGGCTCGCAGCTCGCCGCATGGATGAACCGTCGCGGCGCCCGGACGCTGAAGGCGCTCGACCGCATCTCGGAGGAGCTGTCGGTCTCGACGGCGGCGATCGCGGTCTCGTGGCTTCTCGCGCAGCGCGTCGTCACCGCGCCGATCGTCAACGCGAGCCGGCCCGCGCACGTCGACCAGCTGGTGCAGGGTGTCGGCGCCCGGCTCGGCCGCTCGCATCTCGCCGAGATCGCGCGCGCCGTGGAGTGAGCCGATCCGTGATCCCTCGGTCCGGCTGTCGGAGGGGTGACGTAGGGTGGATGGCGCCCTGTTCATCGTTTCGAATCGAGCTTCTGTGACGCAGTATCTCTACCTCGTGCGCCACGGAGAGCATCAGGACGCCGAGCACGGTCTCGAAGACGGTCCGCTGTCTCCCCGTGGGCGCCGTCAAGCCGAGCTGCTGGCCGATCGCATCTCCGGCGTGCCGCTCGACGCGGTGTGGCACTCGCCCCTCGAGCGCGCGCAAGAGACCGCCCGCGCCGTCGCCAAGCGCCTGCCCTCGCTCTCGCCGCAGGCCTCCTCGCTGCTGTTCGACTGTGTCCCGACCGGTATGACGCCCGAAACGCCTGCCGTCTACGAGCCGTTCTTCGGGTCGTACACGGAGGCCGAGACCGAGGCGGGCGCGGCGCAGATGGCGGATGCCGTCGGCGAGTTCCTTGCCCGCAAGCCCGACACCCACGAGCTGCTGATCACGCACAACTTCGTCATCGCCTGGTTCGTCCGAGAGGTGCTGCAGGCGCCCGACTGGCGCTGGCTCACGATCAACCAGGCGCACTGCGGGCTGACTGTGCTCGCGCAGCGTCCCGGCCGCCCTTGGACGATGGTGTCGCACAACGACCTCTCGCACCTCCCGGTCGAGCTGCGCACAGGCCTTCCCGACATCCTGCCCGTCTGAGCCGATGGCCGACGAGTCCGGCAACCCCGCGCAGCATCCTTCCGCTGCCCTCCGAGGACGACCTGAGCGCTCGACTGGTCCCTGCGGGCTTCCGCCGCGCGTGGGGGTCGCGCCCCGACTCGCCGGGCGTCAGCCGCGACATCCCTCGGGGCGCCGATGACATCCCCGCCGACGTCTGGGAGAAGCGGCTCTACGTCGCGTCCGGCGCCGACGTGATCCTGCACGTGCGCCGCTCGGATTCGCCGTGGGCGCGCGAGACCGTGCGATTCCGCGACGCGCTGTGCTCCGACCCCGTGCTCCGCGCTCGCTATCAGGATCTCAAGCGTCGGCTGTCGGCCGCGAACGCGGGCAAGGCCGATTACGACGACTACACCCGAGCGAAGACGGCGTTCTTCAGCGACATGCGCGGCTGAGTCGCGGCGCGAGACCGGCTCCCGCCGATTGGACCTGGCGCTCACCGAACCGGAGAATCGATCGGTGCTCGATGGTCCTCTGCTCGCCGACTGGCTTCCCGTCTCCGTCTCCGCGCTGATCTTCCTCGTCGTGGCGGCCGGGGTGGCTGGATGGGTCGACGCGGTCGTCGGCGGGGGAGGGCTGATTCAGCTTCCCGCGCTCGTGATCGGCGTGCCGAAGGATGTCGCCACGCCGTTCATCCTCGGAACGAACAAGCTGTCGTCCTTCGCGGGCACGCTCTCGGCGAGCTGGGTCTACCTGCGGCGCATCCGGGTGCAGCTCGTGCTGCTCGTGCCGCTCGTGGCCGGAGCTTTCGGCGGATCGGCCGTGGGGGCGGCGCTGTCGCGCTACGTCCCGCGGGAGCTCCTGACTCCGATCGTTCTCGTCGCCGTCGTCGCGGTCGCGATCTACACGCTGCTCAAGCCCAAGATGGGCCTGCATCACGAGCCGCGCCACGAATCCCGGGCGGCGATCGTATGGCGCTCGGCACTCATCGGACTCGTCGTGGGCTTCTACGACGGCATCCTCGGTCCCGGCACCGGTTCGTTCTTCGTCATCCTCCTCGTCGCCGTGCTCGGGTACGGCTTCCTGCAGGCGAGCGTCAACGCGAAGATCGCCAACCTCACCACGAACCTCGCAGCGCTCCTCGTCTACGGGGTGCATGGTGAGATCCTGCTGCTCCTGGCCGTCGTGATGGCCGCGGCGAACATGACCGGCGGGTTCATCGGCGCGCGCATGGCGACGAAGAACGGCAGCGGTTTCGTGCGCATCGTGTTCCTCGTCGTCCTGTCGATCCTGGTCGTCAAGCTCGCCTGGGACACGTTCGTGCAGTTCGCGCCCGCGTAGGCTGGTGGTCATGACCACGCGCGTGGCCCTCGTGGGCGGCACCGGGAAGCTCGGCGGCATCATCCGAGACGTCATCGAGGCATCCGATGGCTTCGAGATCTGCGCGGTCCTGACCAGTCGCAGCAGTCTCGACGAGCTCGACGGCGCCGACCTCGTCGTCGACGCGTCGACCCCCGCCGTGTCCACGGATGTGGTCCGGGCGGCCGTCGAGCGCGGCATCAACGTGCTCGTCGGCACATCGGGGTGGTCCCAGGAGCGCATCGCCCAGGTCCGGCCCGCGGTCGAGGCCGCCGGTGTCGGTGTGGTCTTCATCCCCAACTTCTCGCTCGGGTCCGTCGTCGGCAGCGCTCTCGCCGCGGCAGCGGCTGCGCTCTTCCCGTCGATCGAGATCATCGAGGCCCATCGCGAGACGAAGGTCGACTCGCCCAGTGGCACCGCGGTCCGCACGGCCGAGCTCATCGCCGCGGCCCGCGCCGGGGTCGGCCCGGTGGAGTCGCCGCACGCCGATCAGCGCGCCCGCGGACAGAAGGTCGCGAGCGTCCCGATCCACTCGCTGCGTCGGCCGGGCGTCGTCGCCCGTCAGGAGACCATCCTCTCGGGACCGGGTGAGGCGCTGTCGATCGTGCACGACACGATCGATCCGGCGCGCGCGTACGAGCCCGGTATCCGCATCGCGCTCGACGCAGCGCGGGGGGCCCGGGGGATCACCGTCGGTCTTGACAGCTTCATCGACATCGGCATCCGCCCGCCGTCGGCACCGGCGCCGAAGGGCCCGGCCGACGAGGGCGACGTCCCCGGCCAGGTCGCGCGCGTCACCGGAGCATGAGCACCCGCATCCTGACGCTGATCATGGCGGCGCTGCTCGCGCTGTACATCGTCTTCGTCGCGCAGCGCGCCGTGCTCCTGGTCATGACCGGCGAGCCCGTGGGTGTCGTGATGGGCGTCGCGCTCATCGTGCTGCCGGTCATCGCGGCCTGGGCGCTCTGGCGCGAGTTGGCGTTCGGTGCGGGCGCGTCCCGGCTCGGCCGACGCCTCGAGCAGGAGTCGGCGCTGCCGGAGGAGAGCCTCGACCTGTCGCCGAGCGGCCGGCCCGATCGCGCTGAGGCCGACGCTCTCTTCCCGCGGTACCGCGAGGCCGTCGAGGACGCGCCCGAGGACTGGCGCGCCTGGTTCCGGCTCGGGCTCGCCTACGACGGCGCCGGCGACCGGCGCCGCGCCCGGCAGGCGGTGCGCACGGCGATCTCTCTCGAGCGCGCCGAGCGGCGCGTCTGACTCAGCGGGGCGGGACGACGGCGCGGACGGCGTCCTCGACGCGCTCGTGCGTGAACACGAAGCCCGACTTCTGCAGCACGGCGGGAGCCACGTCGGTGTCGTTGGTCAGCAGCGCCTCGGTGGCGTCGCGCCCGAGCACGAGCCGCAGCCCCCACTCGGGAGCGCGGACCAGATACGGGCGGTTCATCCTCATAGCGAGGGCGAAGCCCAGGTCGTTGGCCGTCGCGCGCGTCGGTCCGGTGAGGTTGACGGGACCGGCGACGTCGGCGTCGATGAGGTGGCGGATGGCGGCGACCTCGTCGACGAGCGAGATCCAGGGCCACACCTGCGTGCCTCGACCGATCGGACCCGACAGACCCGCCCGGGTCAGCAGCATGAGCGGCTTCAGCACGCCTTCGGGATGCACGACCGGCGCCGTACGCAGGAGGACCACGCGCGCCTGCTCACGAGCGGTCAGTGCGGCCGCCTCCCACTCACCGCACAGGTCCGCGAGGAAGGAATCGCCGCGGGGTGCGGTCTCGGTCATCCGGACGCCGGGACGCGTGGGGTAATAGCCGACAGCCGAGGACGACAGGAACGCCGGAGCATCCGATCCGAGGGCGCGGACGGCCCTCGCGAGGGTCTCCGTCGGAAGCAGTCGCGACCACACCAGCTCGTGCTTGTAGGAACGCGTCCACGGGAACCGGCCGATGCTCGCGCCGTTGAGGCCCACCACCGCGCGAGCGCCGTCGAGGACGCCGGGATCGAGCGGACGCTCCCCGGGGAACCACTGGACTTCGTCGGCCGCGATGGGGGAGCGGCGGACGAGGCGCGTGACCTCGATCCCGTCCTCGTGCAGCGCGTCGACGAGGGCGCGTCCGATCAGACCGGACGCGCCCGCGACGACGACGCGGCCCGCGGAGCCCTGATCAGCCAAGCGTGGCCTCGAGGGTGATCTCGATGCCGGCGAGGGCGGCCGAAACGGGGCATCCGCTCTTGGCCTCCTGCGCCAGCCGATCGAAGTCCTCGGCAGACAGTCCCGGGACGACGGCGTTGACATTGAGGTGAGAACCGGTGATGCCCGTGCCCGGGATGAAGGTGACCGATGCCGTGGTCTCGACCGACTCGGGCGGCGTGCCGTTCTCGGCCAGCGCGTGGGAGAGGGCCATCGAGAAGCACGGGGAGTGCGCGGCGGCGATCAGCTCCTCGGGCGTCGTCACCGCGCTCGAGCCTTCGCTGCGCGCCTTCCAGTTGACCTCGAAGGGTCCCTGGTTCGAGCTCTCCAGGGCGATCTGACCGGATCCCTCCGTGAGGCTGCCCTTCCAGCTGGTGGTTGCTTCGCTCGTGACGCTCATGACTCTCCTCTTCACAGGCGGCAGATGACGTGCCGCTTCGAGACGGCGCGGGGTGCGCTTGCGTCGAGCCTAGGTCGGCGGGGGCTTCGCCGGAACGTCTTGACAGTTTCCGCCCGCCAGCTCAGACCGAGGCGGAGTCGGCCCGCAGCCTCAGGATCTCGAGCTGCACGACATCCCGTCGAGGTGCACCGCCGAAACGCGTGCGCACGACGCCTCGCCCGTCGAGGATGAGCGTGGTGGGCGTCTGCGCGATCCGGAAGCGACGCGCGATGTCGGGGCGATCGGTCACGTCGACGTCGAGATGGACGACGTCGTCGCAGTCGCGAGCCATCTCCGCGAGTGTGCGGTGCACGGCCGGGCAGCGATGACAGGTCTCGGTGCTGAACTGCAGGAGCGTGGCGGTCCGGCCCAGCGCGTCGGGATCAGCGCCGAGTCGACGCGGGTCGACGACATCGAAACGGGGGATGGGGTAGGGGCGCGAGGCGCGCCACCGCACGAAGACTCCGATCCCACCTGTTACCGCTAACAGGCAGGCCAGGACGACCGCCACCGCCATGAGTTCCACAACAGCCCACAGTAGACCGTCGCGAGCGGCCGGGAGCACTCGGGCGCCGGGGGTAATCTGAAGCTGTGAGCGACGCCGAGCAGACCCCGACCAGTCCCGAAATCGAGTTCCGCAGCGATGTGACGGTCGAGCTCATCCGCTCGAGCGCCGCCGACTCGGACGTCTTGTTCGCGGCTCGCGTGTCGACGCAGGGGGAGCAGACCCTGGATGCCGCCGCCGCAGGCACCGAGGCATCCGGACGCGACCGTGGCCTCATCAACTACCTCATGCGCGACCGCCACGGCTCGCCCTTCGAGCACAACTCGATGACCTTCTACGTGCAGGCGCCCATCTTCGTGTTCCGCGAGTTCATGCGGCACCGCATGGCCTCGTACAACGAGGAATCGGGCCGCTACCGCGAGCTGCGTCCGGTGTTCTACGTCCCCGGCCGCGAGCGCAACCTCAACCAGGTCGGCAAGCCCGGCGCGTACGAGTTCCTGCCCGGCACCGACGAGCAGTTCGCGGTGGTGGACGAGAGCACGCGACAGGCGTCGATCCAGGCGTACGAGGCCTACCGGCGCATGCTGGACGCCGGCGTCGCTCGCGAGGTCGCACGCATCGTCCTGCCGTTGAACATCTACTCGTCGATGTACGTCACGGTCAACGCCCGTTCGCTCATGAACTTCCTGTCGCTGCGGACCAAGGTCGAGGGAACGCACTTCCCCTCCTTCCCGCAGCGCGAGATCGAGATGTGCGCCGAGAAGATGGAGACCTTCTGGCGTGAGCTCATGCCGCTGACGCACGCCGCGTTCAACGCCAACGGACGCGTCGCTCCCTGACGCGTCGCTCACTGGCCTCGGAGGGCGGCGGCCCGACCTCGACTCAGACGAATCTGCCCAGGCGGATGCCCGCGTAGGCGAGGGCGGCGACCGTCTCGCCGTCGTCGATCCGTCCCTCGGCGACCTGGCGCAGCGCCTCGGCGAACGGGATCCAGACGACACGCTCGATGCCTTCTTCGAGCTGAGACGTCGTGGCATCCTCGGCCGGCGCGAGGCCGCGCGCGAGAAAGACGTGCTCGGGTGCCACGGCGATGCCGTTCAGCGCATTCATCCGGCCGATGGGCTCCCACGCGTCGGCGGTGAGCCCCGTCTCTTCGAGGAGTTCCCGCTTCGCGGCGTCGAGCAGGTCTTCGCCGTCGCTCCCGCCAGCCGGCACCTCGAGCGACAGCCCGGTCGTGTAGCGGTCGACCTCCACGAAGCACACCCGGTCGTGATCGTCGATCGCCACGACGAAGACGGCCGGATGCCGCATCTCGACGACGCCGTAGATGCCGTCGCCCGCCGGCCCGATGACCTCGTCCTCCCGCACCGAAATCCAGCGGTTCTCGTACGTCGTGCGGGTGCTTCGGGTCGTCCAAGCCATGCCGCCACCCTAGAGCGCCCGACCGAGGTGGCCCATGCGGCTCGGGTGGCCCGGGTGGCGATACATCCGTCGGACCGACGGGGCTGGTGTCGCCTGGGCCGGCGTTGGAGGCGCATCGTGCACCGCAAATCCGACGGTTGTATCGGACTCGCGAACGCTCTGGGCTCCTCCCCAGGCCGCTGCGGGTCTGGCTCGTCCCCAGATGGCCGGTGGCCGGGCTGATGAGATCGCATTCTCGGCGAACGTCGGTGCATGAGTGCGCACGAGCTGGCCACGAGGATCCGCGCGATGGGCGGATGCGTACGGTCGCGGTGGTTGACCACGCGAGGGGTCACGCGACTGCAGCTGACGCGAGCCGTGGAGAAGGGCGCGCTCGTCAGGGTTCGTCACGGCGTCTACGCGACGCCCGATGCCGAGCCGGATGTCGTCGTCGCCGCCGCGCACGGCGGCGAGGTGTGCTGTGCGTCCGCGTTGCGACGGCGCGGCGTGTGGGTGCTCGAGCCGGAGGAACGCCTGCACGTTCGCGTCGGTCGGGCCGGCCGCGTGCACCCGCATGACGGATGCCGTTGCGTCACGCATCACGATGGGGAGGCAGCGGCATTCGGTGCCGTCTCGCTCGTCGACGCGCTCGAGCAGGCGGCGTCGTGCCTCGGCGCGGAGGGGTTCTTCGTGGCCTTCGAGTCGGCGTGGCGGCTCGGGCTGCTCACGCGCGCGGACCGCGCCGAGGTGCGCGCGACGCTTCCGGCCCGCTTCCGATACCTGGTGGATCTCGCCCGTCCCGATGCCGACAGCGGGCTGGAGTCCCTCCTGCGGCTGCGCCTCTCGCGGCTCGGCATCACCGTCGAGAGCCAGGTGCTCATCCGGGGTGTGGGGCGGGTCGACTTCCTGGTCGCGGGGTGCCTCATCATCGAGGTGGACGGCCGTGTCAACCACGAGGGTGCGTCGCTGCGTCACAAGGATCTCGTGCGCGACGCGGAAGCGGCGGCGATCGGCTACGAGACCTTGCGCTTCGACTATGCCCTGGTCGTCTTCGACTGGCCCCGCGTCGAGCGAGCCGTCCTCGCCCGTCTGGACGCGATCCGCCGGCGCGGCTGACGGACGTTCGATACATTCGTCGGATCCTCGGGGCTGGTGTTGCCCGGCAGCGTCTCCGCAACGCCACCAGCACCTCCGATCCTGCGAACGTATCGGCGACCGGGAGTCGGTCCGTCGGCCATACGCGATGCAAAGGCGGAACCGATACCCTGAGACCATGACGCACTCGGGCAATCCCTTCGGACAGGTCCTCGTCGCGCTGGTCACTCCCATGACCGCCGACGGTGAAGTCGATTGGCCCGCCGTCGAGAAGCACATCGACGACGTCATCACGGCCGGCGCAGACGGCATCGTCGTGACGGGCACGACGGGGGAGACGAGCACGCTCACCGACCCCGAGAAGCTCCGCCTCGTCGAGGTCGGAAAGTCGGTCTCGGCCGGCCGCGCCAAGATCATCACGGGAGGCGGCTCGAACGAGACCGCGCACGCGATCGAGCTCTACAAGGCCAGCGAGAAGGCCGGCGCCGACGGCATCATGATCGTCACGCCGTACTACAACAAGCCCACGCAGGCCGGCATCCTGACGCACTTCCGCCTCGTCGCCGATGCGACCGATCTGCCCGTCATCCTCTACGACATCCCGGGTCGCACCGGCGTGCCGATCAAGTACGAGACGATCCTGCGCCTCGCGAAGCACCCCAACATCCTGGCCGTCAAGGACGCGAAGGGCGACTTCAGCGAGGTCAGCCGCGTGCTCAATCAGACCGACCTCATGTACTTCTCCGGCGACGACGCCAACGTCCTGCCCCACCTCTCGATCGGCGCGAGCGGCCTCATCGGCGTCACGGCGAACATCACCGCCACGCCGTACCGCACGATCGTCGACGCGGTGAACCGGGGAGACCTCGCGGCCGCGACCGAGGCGCACAAGAGCCTCGAGCCGCTCGTGCGCGCGGTCATGACGCACGTCCCCGGCACCGTGAGCGCGAAGTACATCCTGCACGGCCTGGGACGCATCTCGAGCCCGCGCGTGCGCCTGCCCCTCGTCGGCCCCGAAGAGTGGGAGGCTGCGATCATCGAGGATGAGCTCGCCCTCGTCTCGGGTGTCCCCGGCGCCGACTTCTCCAACTTCCGTCCCGACCGTAATGCCGCCGCCGGCGGTGCGCTGCCCAAGGTGCACGGGACGACCCGCTAGACGAAAACAATGAGGATGCCGCGCACGTCGGCGTCCCGAGGAAGCGTGCCAATGCCCACGAACGTCTTCAGCCCGCCCGCTCTCGAACCCGGAACGCTGCGGGTCTACCCGCTCGGCGGTCTCGGCGAGGTCGGCCGCAACATGACCGTCTTCGAGTACGAGGGCAAGCTCCTCGTGGTCGACTGCGGCGTGCTCTTCCCCGAGGAGCACCAGCCCGGCGTCGACCTGATCCTGCCCGATTTCGAGCCGATCAGGCATCGCCTCGACGACATCGTCGGCGTCGTGCTGACCCACGGCCACGAGGACCACATCGGCGCCGTTCCCTACCTGCTCAAGCTCAAGGGCGACATCCCCCTCATCGGCTCGGGTCTGACGCTCGCCCTCATCGAGGCGAAGCTCAAGGAGCACCGCATCCGCCCCTTCACCCTCACGGTCGCCGAGGGGCAGGAGGAGCAGGTCGGCCCGTTCGACCTCGAGTTCATCGCGGTCAACCATTCGATCCCCGATGCGCTCGCCGTCGCAGTCCGCACCCCCGCGGGACTCGTCCTCGCCACCGGCGACTTCAAGATGGACCAGCTCCCGCTCGACGGCCGCATCACCGACCTGCGCGCTTTCGCCCGGTTGGGAGAAGAGGGGGTCGACCTGTTCCTCGTCGACTCCACCAACGCGGACGTCCCCGGCTTCACGCCGACCGAGCGCGGCATCGGGCCCGTGCTCGACCAGGTCATCAGCAAGTCGCCGCGCCGCGTCATCGTCGCGAGCTTCTCGAGCCACGTCCACCGCGTGCAGCAGGTCGTGGATGCCGCCGCCGCGAACGGTCGCCGCGTCGCCTTCCTCGGCCGCAGCATGGTCCGCAACATGACCATCGCCGAGAACCTCGGGTACCTCAACGTCCCGGACGGCGTGCTCATCGACTACAAGAAGGCCAAGGACCTGCCCGACGACCGCATCGTCTACATGTCCACCGGTTCGCAGGGCGAGCCGATGGCGGTGCTCTCGCGCATGGCCAACCTCGAGCACGCGATCGAGCCGGGGCCGGGTGACACCGTCATCCTCGCGTCGAGCCAGATCCCCGGCAACGAGAACGCGATCTACCGCGTCATCGACGGGCTGACCAAGCTGGGCGCCAACGTCGTGCACAAGGGCAACGCCAAGGTGCACGTTTCGGGTCACGCCGCGGCCGGCGAGCTGCTCTACTGCTACAACATCCTCAAGCCCCGCAACGTGCTGCCGGTGCACGGCGAATACCGCCACCTCATGGCCAACGCCAAGCTCGCGCAGGACACCGGCGTTCCGCAGGAGCGCACGATCCTCGCCGAGAACGGCACCGTCGTCGACCTGAAGGACGGCGTCGCGGAGGTCGTCGGCCAGCTCGACATCGGATTCGTGTACGTCGACGGCTCGACCGTGGGCGAGATCACCGACGCCGATCTGAAGGACCGCCGGATTCTGGGTGAAGAGGGCTTCATCTCGGTCATCGTCGTCGTGGACGGCAAGACGGGACGCGTGGTGAGTGGCCCGGACATCCACGCTCGCGGTGTCGCCGAGGACGATGCGGTGTTCGAGAGCGTCAAACCGAAGATCGCGGCGGCACTCGCGGAGGCCGTGCAGTCGGGAACGCGCGACAACCACGCGCTGTCGCAGGTCGTCCGCCGCACGATCGGCCGCTGGGTCAACCAGTCGCTGCGTCGGCGTCCCATGATCGTGCCCGTCGTCATCGAGGCCTGACCCGCGTCGTTCCGCGGTAATGGGGGAACCCCCGCGTACCGTGGAGGAATGGCCAGGAGCACGAACGCGCCCTCCGGACGCCGCGCACCGGCGAAGACCTCGACCTCGCGCGCCCGGAAGAGCGAACCGACACCCAAGCGGTACGTGGACGAGTCCGAGCGGCCGCCGGTCATCGCGCGTGCATGGATGGGCCTCGCCCACGCGACGGGCGGGATGTTCCGCGCGTTCGGTCCCGAGACGCTCGAGAAGGACCAGCGCCGCGACGGGCTGCCGTTCCTGCTCGTGCTCCTCGCGATCGCCGGCGCCGCGGTCGAGTGGTTCCTCATCGGGACCGAGGCCGGAACGCTCGTCAGCGCGTACACGGTGGGCTTCCTCATCGGTCGTGAGGCGTTCATCATGCCGGTGCTTCTTCTCTTCCTCGCGGGGTGGCTGTTCCGGCATCCCGCTTCGGTGAACGACAACGGGCGCATCGGCATCGGATTCGGGCTGTTCATCCTCTCCGTTGCGGGCTTCTGCCACGTCTTCGGTGCGCGTCCCGAGCCGAAGGCCGGCGCGCTTCAGCTGAGCGCGTCAGGCGGTCTGTTCGGATGGGCCGTCGGTGAGCCGCTCACCATCCTGACGGCATACGGCGCCGCTGCCGTCCTGGGGCTCGTGACGGTTCTCAGCATCCTCATCCTCACCAAGACGCCGCCGAACCGTATCGGCAGTCGCCTCGGAGACCTGTACGCCTGGATGTTCGGGGCCGAGCGTCCCGTCGCCGACCCCGACGGCGAAGCCCCCACGGTTGCGTTCTCGCCCAAGAAGGGCAAGAAGGCGGCGCCGGCTGCGGACGAGGATGCCGACGACGACGACGCGCTGCCCTGGTGGCGTCGCAACAAGAGCGGGCGCGAGGAGGATCCCGACGACAGCAGCGCATCGCAGGATCTCACCGAGCTCCTCGGACCATCGGTAGCCGGTTCCGTCGCCGGCGGGTTCGAGCAGGCTGTGGCCACCCCGCCCCCGCTTCCCGATGCGCCGACCGAGATCATCGACCCCGGCGTCATCGAGCGGGCCGCCACCGCGGCGCGTTCGGGGCGCCCGGCCGACACTGCCGTGCGCGACGACCACGACACCGGTGAGATCGACGAGCTGCCCGGGCTCACCGGCCTCGGCGGCGACTTCCACGGCCAGCCCCCGGCGACGCCGTACCGCTTGCCCGCCGTCGCGGCGCTCGGCGCAGGCACACCCGCCAAGACGCGGTCTGAGGCGAACGACGCCATCGTGCGTGCCATCACCGGCGTCTTCGAGCAGTTCTCGATCGACGCCAAGGTCACCGGGTTCTCACGTGGGCCGACAGTCACGCAGTACGAGATCGAGGTCGGGCCCGGCACCAAGGTCGAGAAGATCACGGCGCTGACGAACAACATCGCATACGCCGTCGCCTCGAACGAGGTGCGCATCCTCGCGCCCATCCCCGGGAAGAGCGCGATCGGCGTCGAGATCCCCAACACCGACCGCGAGATCGTCACGCTCGGCGACGTGCTGCGCTCCAACGCGGCGACCTCGTCGACGCACCCGATGACGATCGGGGTCGGCAAGGACGTCGGTGGCGGATTCGTCGTGGCCAACCTCGCCAAGATGCCCCACCTGCTGGTGGCAGGGTCGACGGGGTCGGGTAAGTCGAGCTTCGTGAACTCGATGATCACGAGCCTGCTGATGCGGGCGAAGCCCAGCGACGTCCGGATGGTCCTCATCGACCCGAAGCGCGTCGAGCTCACGAGCTACGCCGGCGTTCCCCACCTGATCACCCCCATCATCACGAACCCCAAGAAGGCTGCCGAGGCGCTGCAGTGGGTCGTGAAGGAGATGGACATGCGGTACGACGACCTCGCGTCGTTCGGGTTCCGTCACATCGACGACTTCAACAAGGCGGTCGTCGCGGGTGAGATCCAGCTGCCGGCCGGCAGCGAGCGCGTACTGAAGCCGTACCCCTACCTCCTGGTCGTCGTCGACGAGCTCGCCGACCTGATGATGGTCGCTCCGCGCGACGTCGAGGACTCGATCGTCCGCATCACCCAGCTCGCGCGAGCGAGCGGCATCCACTTGGTGCTCGCGACCCAGCGGCCGTCGGTCGACGTCGTGACCGGGCTCATCAAGGCCAATGTGCCGTCGCGACTGGCATTCGCCGTCACGAGCGTCACGGACTCGCGAGTCATCCTCGACCAGCCGGGCGCCGACCGTCTGATCGGTCAGGGCGACGCCCTGTTCCTGCCGATGGGGACGTCGAAGGCCATCCGCGTTCAGGGGGCCTGGGTCGCCGAGTCCGAGATCGAGAAGGTCGTCGCCCACGTCAAGGGCCAGGCGCAGCCGGAGTACCGCTCCGACGTGGCCGCCGTCGCCGAGAAGAAGGAGATCGACGCCGACATCGGCGACGACCTCGAGCTTCTGCTCGCCGCCGCCGAGCAGATCGTGTCGACGCAGTTCGGCTCGACCTCGATGCTGCAGCGCAAGCTGCGCGTCGGGTTCGCCAAGGCCGGGCGCCTCATGGACCTCCTCGAGTCGCGCGAGATCGTCGGCCCCTCGGAAGGGTCGAAGGCGCGCGATGTCCTCGTCACTCCCGACCAGCTTCCGGCCGTCCTCGCGCGTCTGCGGGGAGAAGACCCGCCCGCGCCGGCTGCGGCTTCGGCCGCTGCGCCCGTCGACCCGGTCGAAGCGCAGTTCGAGGGGCTCGAGGTCGTCGACGGTGACGACGCCTCCGAGGACGCCTGGGGTCTCACCGGGCGCGACTGACGGATAGGCTCGGCTCCGTGGCGATCCCCAGGCAACTGCCCAACGCGATCACGATCGTGCGCATTCTGTGCGCGCCCGTCTTCCTGTGGCTGCTTCTCGTCGACGGCGGATCCGACGGGGCCCTGCGGTGGTGGGCCGGTGTGCTCTTCATCGTCGCGATCGCGACGGACGGCATCGACGGGTACCTCGCACGCAAGTACCGCATCGTCACCGACCTCGGGAAGCTGCTCGACCCGATCGCTGACAAGGTCCTCACGGGCCTTGCGTTCATCGGATTGTCGCTGCTCGGAGAGCTGCCCTGGGTCGTCACGATCGTCGTGCTCGTGCGTGAGCTCGGGGTCACCGTGCACCGGCTCATCGTGGCAGGCGATCATGTCGTGGCCGCCGCGTGGATGGGCAAGCTGAAGACGGTCGCGCAGGCCGTCGCTCTCGCGCTCGCCCTCCTTCCGCTGTGGACGGTCTTCGGCGACGGCATCCACATCGTCAACACGATCGCGATGTGGATCGCGGTACTGCTGACCGTCGCGAGCGGGATCGACTACGTCATCACGGCCGTCCGCGGTGCTCGGCGAAGCGGAGCGGCATCGTGACGGCACGCGAGCACGTGCACGACCTGCCCGACGAACTGGAGTCGACCCTCGTCTCGACCGGCCGGCGCACGGATGCGGAGCGGCTCATCGACCGACTGGGCGAACTCGGCTGGACGCTCGCCGTCGCCGAGTCGCTGACGGGCGGGCTCGTCGTCGCGGAGCTCGTGGCCGTCTCGGGGGCATCGGCTGTGCTGCGCGGGGGAGTGGTCGCTTATGCGACGGAGCTGAAGCAACGGCTGCTGCATGTCGACGGCGCGCTTCTGGAAGCTCACGGTGCGGTCCACCCTCGGGTCGCGCGCCAGATGGCCGAGGGGGCTCGGGTGGCGCTCGGCCCCCGGGATGCGGCGGCGGATGTCGGCATCGCGACCACCGGCATCGCGGGCCCGGGGTCTCCGGACGGACAGCCTGTCGGGACGGTGCACATCGCTGTCGCCACCGCGCTGGGCGTGCGCATCGAGAGCCTGCAGCTCGAGGGCGATCGGGCCCAGATCCGCGCGGAGGCCACGGCTCGTGCGATCCGATTGGCGCTCGACGCGTTGTGACGGAATACGCACGGCACGGCCGTCGTTCTTGTCATCGTGAGCAGCGCGTGTCAACTCTCATGCGACCCACAGCGGGAGCGGGCTAGGGTGACGTGCTGATGAGATACCGTTGTCCACCCGGGACGAGCGAGCACCACGACGAAGGAGGGGGTCCGAGATGATCTTGGTTCGACAGGAGATCGGCGACGTTCTGCGTGACCTCCGCCTGCAGAAGGGTCGTACGCTGCGACAGGTCGCCAGCCGTGCGAGTGTCGCACTGGGGTACCTGAGCGAAGTGGAGCGCGGCCAGAAAGAGGCCTCGAGCGAGATCCTCGCTTCCGTCGCCGAAGCGCTCGACGTTCCGATCTCGAGCATCATGCGCGAAGTCGGCGACCGCATCTCCGTCCTCGAAGGACTCCCGGTTCTGTCGGATGTCGTTCCCGACGACATCGCGGGACTCGACGGCGATCTCGTCGCCCCCGAGCTCTCGCTGCACTGACCAGCGCTCCCTCCCATGCGTCGCAGTGAGTTCGATCGCGCCGTCGCGGCGGAGTTCGGCGGTCGCGGTCCGGCGCTGATCGACGACCTCGCTCTGGGACCGCTCGGCGATCGCACCGCGCGCCAGGCTCTCGATGCGGGCGAGTCACCGCGTGCCGTCTGGTTGGCGTTGTGCGTCGAGGCAGACGTGCCGGAGTCCCGGCGTTACGGCGTCGGTCGATTGGATCCGCGAGAGCGCTGACTCCCCGTCGCGGGCATCTCGGTCCTCGTGTGTTCGACGTCGGTCGTGATCTTTCGGCGTGTCGTCGAATATCTGTTCGAAACGAGCGTAGTGTCCTGCACAGGTGGTTCCTCCCGTCGAGGTTCCCCGGATACGGGCCGGTCGTCGACCGATGTCGGAGGCCCTCCGTACCGTGGACAGCGTCGAGAGACACACACCATGCCTTGTCGCAGCATCCCGGCGCCCTGCCGGGAGCGCGACAGCCTACAGGCGTCGGAAACGCGAGCATAAGGAGCACGCCATGCCATCACCCGCTGACCGCGAGAAGGCCCTCGAATCGGCCCTCGCCCAGATCGACCGTCAGTTCGGAAAGGGCTCGGTCATGCGCCTCGGCTCCGACGAGCGCGCACCCGTCGAGGTTGTGCCCACCGGATCGATCGCCCTCGACGTGGCCCTCGGCATCGGGGGGCTCCCGCGCGGCCGGATCATCGAGATCTACGGTCCGGAGTCGTCCGGTAAGACGACGCTGACCCTGCACGCCATCGCCAACGCGCAGCGCGCGGGCGGTATCGCCGCGTTCATCGACGCCGAGCACGCGCTCGACCCCTCCTACGCGCAGAAGCTGGGCGTCGACATCGACGCGCTGCTGGTCTCCCAGCCCGACACGGGTGAGCAGGCGCTCGAGATCGCCGACATGCTGATCCGGTCCGGCGCGATCGACCTTGTGGTCATCGACTCCGTCGCGGCGCTCGTTCCCGAGGCCGAGATCAAGGGCGAGATGGGCGACTCCCACGTCGGCCTGCAGGCGCGCCTCATGTCGCAGGCCCTCCGCAAGCTCACGGGTGGCCTGAACCAGACCAAGACGACGGCCATCTTCATCAACCAGCTGCGCGAGAAGATCGGCGTCTTCTTCGGCTCGCCCGAGACGACGGCCGGTGGTAAGGCGCTGAAGTTCTACGCTTCCGTCCGCCTCGACATCCGCCGTATCGAGACGCTCAAGGACGGTACCGAGGCCGTCGGCAACCGCACGCGCGTCAAGGTCGTGAAGAACAAGATGGCGCCGCCGTTCAAGCAGGCCGAGTTCGACATCCTCTATGGGGTCGGTATCTCCCGTGAAGGCAGCCTGATCGACTTCGGCGTCGAACACGGCATCGTCAAGAAGTCGGGTGCCTGGTACACGTACGACGGCGAGCAGCTCGGTCAGGGCAAGGAGAACGCGCGCAACTTCCTGATCAAGAACGTCGACATCGCCGCAGACATCGAGAACAAGATCAAGCAGAAGCTCGGCATCGGTCAGCCCGCCGCGACCGCGACGCCCGAGGCCGACGAGCTCGCGGCGCGCCGCCCGGCGTGAGCAGGACGGATCACGGCGGGGGCGAGGCCGAGCGCCTCGCCCCCGTCATCCCGCTCTTCGGGCAAGCGGATGCCGCTCGGTCAGAGGTTCGCCCGCGTAGCGCGGCGGCCCCGGAGAGCGGCCAGAGCTGGCACACCACCTGGACCACCGAGCCGCGAACAGTCGCCTCCGATCCGTCGCCCGCAACTCGATCGGCTCCTCGCGAGCCGGCAGCGGTGAGGCCCGCTGAAGAATCCGACGTGCGCGCACGTGCCGAGCGCGCACTGCTCAAACGCCTGCGGGGCAGGTCACTGTCCGTGCGCGAAGCTCGCGACGTCTTGCGCGAGGCGGATCTCGCCGACGCTGAGGCGGAGGCGGTCATCGCCGCTTTCCTCGACAACGGCTATCTCGATGACAGTCGGCTGGCGGAGCAGCTGCTCGATGGGGCGCTCGGGCGCAAGGCGCAGGGCGCCACCGCGATCGCGCAGACTCTGTCCCGCCGCGGCCTCGACCGCGAGGTCATCGACATCGCCATGGCGTCGCTACCCGACGACGAGGCCGAGCGCGCGCTCGATTTCGCTCGGCAGCGCGCCCGCGGCATGTCGGATCTCGACCACGATGTCGCCCTGCGGCGCCTGCACGGGCAGCTGGCCCGGCGTGGTTTTCGGGGTTCGGTGGCACTCGACGCCGCCCGTCAGGCGCTGTCAGAGCTGACCTGAGGGCGACACGAAGCTGGGTCCGGCTCGGCGGGAAGCGCGAGGATCGTGGTTTCGGCGGTTCACCCCCACGTTCGGCGGAAGTTCTGGTGGTCCCGGTCGTCCGCAGCGATGAGGGCCGCGAGATCTTGGCGACTTCGAGCCCCGATCTTGGAGCGCGCTTGATAGATGTGGGACTCGACCGTCCGCACCGACAGGAAGAGGGCGTTCGCGATCTGCCGGTTCGAGAGGCCCCGGTGCACGAGCTCGGCGATCTCGAGCTCGCGCGGGGTGAGTGTGCTCTGTGATTCCGCGGAATCGGGAGATCCGTGCGTGGCCAGGTCGGGGAGGAGCTGCGGCGGGCAGAGGTCGAGTCGCAGGTGAAGGAGCGCCGCCGGGACTGTCATCTCGTTGCTCCGAGCGGCTTGCTCGGCGCTCGCCAGAATCATCCGTGCAGCATCGGACGGAATGTCGCTGACGAGCGCACGCAGATCGTGCAGCGCCGCGCCGGCGTCCGGATGCCCGACCACGACGAGACGGTGCAGCGTCCGGGTCTGAAGCATGACGGCATCGGTGCGGCCGCTGATGACCCACGCTTGGGCAGCCGACCGTCGAGCGTCATCCCATCGTCCCTCGGCGAGCTCGATCGTGGCGCGCGTCGCGTGCTCCATGTGCGCGAACAACGGGCTCGGGGTTTCGAGCGGTGCCAACGCGTCCATGAGGTGTCGCGCCTCGCTGACGTGCCCGTACAGGGCGAGTCCGAGCGCGGTCTCGAGGACGATGAGGCCCTGCCCCTCGCCCCCGTTGATCGGGCTGCGTCGGAGAGCCGCGAGAAGCTCGATGCGTGCCTCCAGCACGTGCCCCCGCCGGAGGAGCGTGAGCACGGAGGCGACGCCTGCCAGCGCGAGACTCGTGTCACCGGTGTGCACTGCGAGGCGACGCTCGGCGTCCAGCTGCACGAGCACGTCGGTGTCGTCGACCCCGGCCGTCGTTCGCGCGGCGAGGTCCCGGCAGCGAGCAGCGAGCAGTTCTGCGGCCGAGCCGCGGCGTCCGCCGCTGCGCAGCAGCCACTCGACCGACCGCAGCTGACGTCGCATGTCCTGTTCGCGGCCCAGGTACGCTGACACACTCGCGGCCAGCAGCTCCATGTCGATCCGGTCGGCGTGGTCGAGATCCGGGTGCTCCCGGACGGACCGGAGAACGCCGTCGGCTCGTTCGATCTCCATCCTGCTGATGGCGTCGCGTGCATCGGCGAGCGCGCTGTCGACGGTGAACTCTGCCGCCACGACGGCGTCGGTCTGCGGGCGGGGGGAGCTGTCGAATTGCAGTGCGAGCGTCACCGCGGCGGTGAGCGTCCTCCGTTGGCCATGGGAGGGGAGCGCGTGCAGGTTGAGGTGACTGGTGCGCTTCGCCCCGAGCACGAGGTGAGCAAGATCCTCTTCGAGCGCGAGGACCGGCGTGGAGGCGTGCTCGCCCGCCCAGGCGGCGTATGCTGCGGCCGACCCGGCATCACCCTCGTCGTTGGCGAGGCGTGCGGCATCGGCGAGTACGCGGACGATCAGATCGGCGGACACGTCGGCGAGGCGAGCGGCACTGCCCGACTCGCGTATCCATCGCTCGGCGATCAGCCTCGCCAGCGGTCCATTCCACCATTGACCGCCATCCTCGATCATGCGGTCGGTCGCTTCGCGGACGATTGCCTCGGCTCGGCTCGCACCGGTCGCGCGCGCGGCCGCGCGCGCGACCGCGCGATTGGCGGTCAGGCGGTGTGCGAGGCTGCGGTCATCCTGCACGATGCCTGCGCTTCGCAGATGATGGAGGACGGTTGTCGGGACGAATCTCGCCGCGTCGCCGAAGGTGATGCCCGGCGCGTGGCCGACCAGGACGAGTGCTTGGAGGGCGGCGTCATCGACGTCGCGGATGTGTGCGCTCAGAGCTGCGGCGAGTTTGCTGCTGGGCGGGGCGTCGTCGATCGCGCGTATCGGATCTTCGCCGCGGGAGACGGCGTCGACAGCGTGATCGGCGAGGGCTCGAAGCAATAGGCGAGAACCGTCGGCCTGCCAGATGATCGCTGCGCGGGTCACACCGTCGAAAGTCTGGTTCGACGTGAACTCGGCGAACAGGCGCGATCCCTCCTCCGGGGTGAAACCGCCGAGGTCCAGCCGTTCGGCCGTCCCATCGAGCCACAGATCGGCAAGAAGGTGACCCGCCGTGTCGAGCTCGCGAGAGGGGATCCGCGGCTCGGAGAGCGCCACGAGCATCGCCGCCTGCCCGCGATGGACCGCACGCGCGACGGCCTCGGCGGACGCGGAATCGAGATGCTGTGCGTCGTCGACCATGAGCACGACCCTGCGCTCGAGCGTGCCCTGCCGCAGCTCGGATGCCCGGGGGTCGGATGAGGCGTTCACGACCCCGTACTCGACGTCTGCGAGTGCGGTTGCTCCTCGGAGGATCACCGGCGACACCGACCGGGCGGCGAGCGCCTCGGCGACGTGTTGCATCAGGAAGGTCTTGCCCGACCCGAGAGGACCGACCAGCACGGTCGATGCGCCTCGGATCAACGCGTCCGTCAAGGCGCGCGCATCTCTGCCTGCCCCGATGAGGACGTCGCGCTGCGCTGTGGAGGAGGCCGTTCTGCCCGTCTTTCCCGACGTCGGCCATCCGAATCGATCGTCCATCATGGTCCCGTGATGCTCCCCCCGGTTTCACGCTGTCCCTGCTCAACCTAGCCAGCCCGTGAGAGCGGTGCCAATGAGCAATCGCGGAGCGGCTACTGAGCTGGTTCTGAGTTCGCTTCCGCGGTGTGCAGATGGCCCGGGGGCGGACAAGCGCGCACAGGTGAATCGGCGGGACTCCGGACAGCCGATCGTAGAATGAGGGAATCATGTCGACTCCCTCGAGCGCACCCACTCTCATCGCGCCGTCGCTCGCGGCGCGCACCGCCGACGGCCGCGCGCGCACGTACGAGGTGCGCACCTTCGGCTGCCAGATGAACGTCCACGACTCCGAGCGCCTGTCGGGTTCGCTCGAGAGCGCCGGATACCTCCCGGCTGATCCCGGTACCGAGGCCGACGTCATCGTCATCAACACCTGCGCGGTGCGCGACAACGCAGCCGGCAAGCTGTACGGCACCCTCGGGCACCTGAAGTCGCGCAAGGACAAGCGCGACGGTATGCAGATCGCCGTCGGAGGCTGCCTCGCGCAGATGGATCAGGCCGCGGTGCAGCAGAAGGCGCCCTGGGTCGATGTCGTGTTCGGGACCCACAACATGGGGGCTCTTCCGGGCCTGCTCGAGCGCGCGCGGCACAACGGCGAGGCCGAGCTCGAGATCCTCGAATCGCTCGAGACCTTCCCCTCGACTCTCCCGACGAAACGCGACTCGGTCTACAGCGGCTGGGTGTCCATCTCGGTCGGGTGCAACAACACGTGCACGTTCTGCATCGTGCCGCACCTGCGCGGCAAGGAGAAGGACCGTCGTCCCGGCGACATCCTGAACGAGATCCGTCTGCTGGTCGACGACGGGGCGATCGAGGTCACCCTCCTCGGCCAGAACGTGAACAGCTACGGCGTCGAGTTCGGCGACCGCCAGGCGTTCGGCAAGCTCCTGCGCGCGGCGGGGGAGATCCCCGGCCTCGAGCGCATCCGCTTCACGAGCCCGCATCCGGCGGCGTTTACCGACGACGTCATCGACGCGATGGCCGAGACCCCGGCGGTCATGCCGCAACTGCACATGCCGCTGCAGTCGGGCTCCGACAGCATCCTGAAAGCGATGCGCCGGTCGTACCGCAGCTCGAAGTTCCTCGGCATCCTCGATCGTGTGCGCGAGCGCATTCCGCACGCGGCGATCTCGACCGACATCATCGTCGGGTTCCCCGGCGAGACCGACGCCGACTTCGAAGACACCCTGCGGGTTGTCGAGCAGTCCCGCTTCGCGAGCGCGTTCACCTTCCAGTACTCCATCCGAGAAGGCACACCCGCCGCGACCATGCCTGACCAGGTGCCGAAGGCGGTCGTGCAGGAGCGCTACGAACGCCTCGTCGCACTGCAGGACCGGATCGCCCTCGAGGAGAATCAGAAGCAGCTCGGTCGTGAGGTCCAGGTGCTGGTCTCGTCGGCTGAAGGCAAGAAGGGCGCCGAGACGCACCGACTCACCGGCCGCGCGGAGGACAACCGCCTGGTGCACTTCGAGGTGCCCGACGGCTCCGAGACGCCGCGGCCGGGGGATGTCGTGACGGTGACCGTCACGCATGCCGCGCCGTTCCATCTGCTCGCCGACAGCACCGACGGCTCACCGCTGCGTGTCCGCCGCACCCGGGCCGGTGACGCGTGGGACCGTTCGCTGGCCGAGTCGTGCGGTGTGCCGGCTCCGGCCACGTCGGATGGCGGCCCGCGCTCCGTCTCGCTGGGTCTGCCGTCCCTGCGCGTCGGCGTGTGACCGCAGCTCCGGGCCGGGCCCCCGGCCACCGCGACGGCGAGGATGCCGGGCCGCCGATCCTGTGGGCGATCCTCGGTGCGACCGGCACCGGCAAGACCGGTCTCTCCCTCGATCTCGCCGAAGAGCTCGCCGCCCGCGGACGCCGCGCCGAGATCGTCAACGTCGATGCGATGCAGCTGTATCGCGGCATGGACATCGGCACGGCGAAGATCCCCGAGGCGGATCGCCGCGGCATCCCGCACCATCTGTTCGATGCGCTCGCCGTCGCGGAGGAGGCCGCGGTCGCGTGGTACCAGGAGCTCGCGCGACGCACGATCGATGCGATCCACGGCCGGGGCGCGGACGCGATCCTCGTCGGTGGCTCCGGCCTGTACGCATCGAGCGTGCTGTTCGACTTCCGTTTCCCTCCGCGCGACGAACGGCTGCGCGCGAGCCTTGAGGACGAACTCGAACGCCTCGGCGCGGGGCCGCTGTTCGCGCGCCTGCGTGCCGCCGACCCGGCCGCGGCCGATCGCATCGATCCGCGGAACGGCCGCAGGGTCGTGCGCGCGCTCGAGGTGCTGGCTCAGGGCGGACGTACCCACGGCGGAGCGCTGCCCGAGGCACCGGTGTTCTGGTCGCCCCGGACCCGGATCATCGGCACCGCGGTGCCGCGCGAGGAGCTGGTCCCGTTGCTCGACGCGCGTGTCGAGGGCATGTGGGCCGCCGGGCTGCTCGACGAGGTCGAGGCGCTGCGGCGGCAGGGCCTCGAGCGCGGAGTGACGGCGGGGCGCGCCATCGGCTACGCGCAGGCCCTCGCGCAGCTGCGCGGGGACCTGAGCGAGGAAGAGGCCATCGCGCAGACGCAGGCCCTCACGCGGCGCTACGCGCGCCGGCAGGTCTCTTGGTTCAAGCGCTACGACGAGGTGCGGTGGGTCGACGCCCGCGAGGTCGACGCGGCGTCCGTCGTCGACGGGGCGGCCGCGCCGGGTGACGGAGCGCCCCGGTCGACAGGGGAGGAACGATGAGCATCACCGTGCGCGCATTCGCGCTCGCCGACGAGGACTCGGTCGTCCAGCTGTGGCACGCGGCCGGTCTCACGCGACCGTGGAACGACCCGCGCGCCGACATCAGGCGCAAGCTGACGGTTCAGCCCGAGCTGTTCCTCGTAGCGGTCGATCAGCCTGACGACGGGACGACCGAAGCCGTCGTCGGCAGCGTGATGGCCGGGTACGACGGTCACCGCGGCTGGCTCTACTACCTGGCCTCGGCCCCCTCGCACCGCGGACTCGGCGTCGGGCGCATGCTCGTCGCGGAGGCCGAGCGCCTGCTGGAGGCCATGGGGTGCCCGAAGGTGCAGCTCATGGTGCGGCCCGAGAACGAGGCCGTGCGCGGCTTCTACGACGAGCTCGGGTACGAGCCGTTCACCGTGTGGTCGGCGGGCAAGCGCCTCGTCGTCGATGGCCCGGGCGGCCCCGCCTAAGCTGGGCTCATGGCGACTCTCGCGTTCACCAAGGGCCACGGCACCGGCAACGACTTCGTGATCCTGGCCGACCCGGACGGTGCGCTCGACCTCAGCGACGCGCAGATCGCCGCCCTGTGCGACCGCCACGTCGGTATCGGCGCCGACGGGCTGCTGCGGGTCGTCCGCTCGTCCGCGATCCCCGAGGGAGCGGATGCCGCTGCCGCCGGGGCCGAATGGTTCATGGACTACCGCAACGCCGACGGGTCGAAGGCCGAGATGTGCGGCAACGGAACGCGGGTCTTCGCCCGCTACCTCGCCGACGCGGGTCTCGCGTCGGTCGAGGCCGGACTCCGTATCGGCACGCGCGCGGGCGTCAAGACGATCACTCGCGCCGACAACGGCTTCGAAGTCGACCTCGGGCTCTGGCGCGCCGACGACGGCGACGTGCTCGTCCGGGCACGCGGGCTCGGAGTCGCCCGCCCCGGTCAAGGGATCGACGTCGGCAACCCGCACGTCGTCGTCGCGCTCGCGGGCGAGGACGAACTCGACGGGCTCGACCTGACGGTGCAGCCGACCCTCGAGCCCCGTCCGTCGGCCGGCGCGAACGTCGAGTTCGTCGTCCCGGCCGAGCCGCTCGTGCAGAACGGAGTCGGGGCCATCCGGATGCGCGTCTACGAGCGCGGCGTGGGAGAGACCCTCTCGTGCGGCACAGGGGTGGCGGCATCCGCTCTCGCGGTGCGCCACTGGGCCGGGGCGGCCGCGCCCGACCGCTGGACCGTCGACGTGCCGGGCGGAACGCTGGGCGTGCGGATCGTGCGGCAGGCCGATGGCGAGCACGTTCTGCTCTCGGGCCCCGCGACGCTGGTGTTCTCGGGGCAGGTCACCCTCGCAGACTGATCCGAGCGCCACGGCGTCCGGACGCCCGGCCCGTCATCAGGGCAGTTCGATCGCGCCCGTCGGGGGAGTGCCGTGCCGGCGCACCCGAAGCACGCGGAATCCGCGGCCGGTCGCCGCGCGCGAGACGCCGTAGCCGTCGTCGAACGTGGCGGCGAGCCACCGCTGCAGCGAGTCGGAACCGAGGTTGCGCTGCACGACGAGCCACGCGTCGCTGCGTTCGGCCAGACGCGGGATCCACCGCTGCAGCATCCCGTGGAGCTCGTTCTTGCCCACGCGGATCGGCGGATTGGAGCGGATGGTCCGGAATACGACGTCGTCGGGAACATCGTCGGGCAGGACGGCGTTGACGTTGTCGAGTCCCAGATCAGCGGCGTTGCGTCGCACCAGGTCGAGTGCCCGTTCGTTCACGTCGACGGCCCACACCGTGGCGTGAGGCGACTCCAGAGCCAGCGACAGCGAGATCGGCCCCCAGCCGCAGCCGAGGTCGAGGAAATCCCCGCCGGACGGTGCCGGCGGAGTATTGGCCAGAAGAACCCCTGTGCCCGAATCCACGTGGTCAGGGCTGAACACCCCGCCCGCGGTCGTGACCTCCACGGCACGGCCCGCGAGGGTCACGCGGATGCGGCGGAGGTTCTGCTCGCTGGACGGGGACGCGCTGAAGTAATGATCGCTCCCCATGCATCCGAGCGTATCGGAGCCGGACGTACCGGCGGGAGACTAGAATTCACGGATGCCCGGGCACGGGCATCCCGGGAAGAGAGTTATGACGCATATCACCACCCCCGACGGCGACGACGACATCGCGGTGGACCCGGTCGAGCGCGTGCTCGCGAGCGCGGAGACGCGTTCGTCGATCCGCGTCTTCGGCGGCGCCCAGGCGCTGCAGGACGAGGCGACCGTCGCGTACGGAGACACCGACGGCGACCAGTGGGACCGCGAGGAGCGTGCCGCGCTGCGTCGCGTCCCCGGCCTGTCCACCGAGCTCGAGGATGTCACCGAGGTCGAATACCGCCAGCTGCGACTCGAGAACGTCGTGCTCGTCGGCGTCTACCCCCAGGGGTCGCAGGAGGACGCGGAGAACTCGCTGCGCGAGCTCGCGGCGCTGGCCGAGACCGCCGGCGCGGTCGTGCTCGACGGCGTGCTCCAGCGGCGGCCGCATCCGGACCCCGCGACCTACATCGGACGCGGCAAGGCCGCCGAGCTGCGCGACCTCGTCGCCGCGGTCGGAGCCGACACCGTGATCGCCGACACCGAGCTGGCGCCGAGTCAGCGGCGTGCCCTCGAGGACGTCGCGAAGGTCAAGGTCATCGACCGCACGACGGTCATCCTCGACATCTTCAGCCAGCACGCGAAGAGCCGTGAGGGCAAGGCCCAGGTCGAGCTCGCCCAGCTCGAGTACCTGCTTCCGCGCCTGCGAGGCTGGGGCGAGTCGATGAGCCGTCAGGCCGGTGGCCGGGTCGGCGCCGGCGGCGCGGGCATGGGCTCGCGCGGACCGGGTGAGACGAAGATCGAGCTCGACCGTCGCCGCATCCGCACCCGTATGGCGCAGCTGCGCAAGCAGATCCGCGAGTTCGCGCCGTCGCGCGAGGCCAAGCGGGCGGAGCGCCGGCGAAACACGATCCCCTCGGTTGCGATCGCCGGCTACACCAACGCCGGCAAGTCGAGCCTGCTCAACCGGCTGACGAGCGCCGGCGTCCTCGTCGAGAACGCCCTGTTCGCGACGCTGGATGCCACCGTGCGCCGGGCCGAGGCCGCCGACGGCCGCGTCTTCACGCTCACCGACACCGTCGGCTTCGTGCGCAATCTGCCTCATCAGCTCGTCGAGGCCTTCCGGTCGACGCTCGAGGAGGTGTCGGGTGCGGACGTCATCGTGCACGTCGTGGACGGGTCGCATCCCGATCCTGCGGCACAGCTCGCGACCGTCCGCGATGTGATGGGCGACGTGGGCGCTCGTGCGACGCGCGAGCTCGTCGTGTTCAACAAGGCCGACCTCGTCGACGACGATGCTCGGCTGCTGCTGCGCGGGCTCGAGCCGACGGCGCACTTCGTGTCCTCGCGCACCGGCGAGGGCATCGATGAGCTCCGCGCCGCCATCGAGGACGCGCTGCCGCTGCCGGCCGTCGAGGTGCGCGCGCTCGTGCCGTACGACCGCGGCGACCTGATCTCGGCCGTGCACGAGAGCGGCCACATCGTCGAGACGTCGCACGAGCAGGACGGGACCGCCGTGCACGCGCATGTCTCGGAGCGTCTCGCAGCCGAGCTTGCGCCCTACGCCGTCTGAATCGGCGCGCGGCGATACACCTGCAGGGTCGGTGGTGTCGGTGAGTCCTCCGCGCGCGTGGAAGGCCTCACCAGCACCACCGGCCTGACGGATGTATCAGCACCGGGCGTCGCGGGGCTCAATCGAGCGCGAGCGGTGCGACGCCGGGGGTGTCGAAGCCGAAGACCCGGCCGAGGAACGCCAGCTCGCTCTCGAGCGCGTTCACGATCGTCTCGGTGCGCCGGAACCCGTGTCCCTCGCCCGCGTACAGCACGTAGGCGTGGGGCACACCGTGCGCCACGAGCGCGTCGCGGATGGCCTCGGCCTGCGCCGGCGGCACGACGGCGTCCTCGTCGCCCTGCAGGAGCAGCAGCGGCACCCGGAACCGCTCGGGCCGGCTCAGCGGCGATCGCTCGATGTAGACCGGCTCGGCTTCGGGGAGGGGGCCGATGAGACCGTCGAGGTACCGCGCCTCGAAGTCGTGCGTCTCGGCGGCCAGAGCACGCGCATCGCCGACACCGTAGCGCGAGACGCCCGCCCCGAAGACATCCGTTCCGACGAGCGCCGCGAGCACGGTCCAGCCGCCGGCGGATCCTCCCTCGATCGCCAGCCGTGACGGATCCGCGAGACCCTCGTCGGCGAGACCGCGTGCGGCCGCGGCGACGTCGTCGACGTCGACGACACCCCACTGTCCCTTCAGCCGTTCGCGGTAGGAACGGCCGTATCCCGTCGAGCCGCCGTAGTTGACGTCGAGGACGCCGATGCCGCGGCTCGTGAAGTAGGCCACCTTGCTGTCGGCCGCGCCGCCCACGTGCGAGGTCGGCCCGCCGTGCACCCAGACCAGGTACGGGGGCAGTTCGTCGGCCGGCGCGGTGACGTCGGGGTTGGTCGGCGGGTAGGCGAAGGCATGCACCAGGCCGTGCGGGCCCTCCGTCGTCAGCTGCCGGGCGTGCGGGATCCACGATGCGTCGACGTCCGGAGCACCGCCGCGGACCGCGCTCGTCTCGCCGGTGTCCAGGTCGACGAGCCACAGGCCCGCCCCTCCCGGCATCGCCCCGCTGACGAGGGCGCGGCTGCCGCGGACGTCTTCGATCTGCACGCGTGCGGTGGCGGGGAAGGGAAGCGGGATGGCGCCGCCGTCGCGGTCCACGATCACGAGCTGGTCCGATCCGTGGGTGCGCACGGCCACCAGGCGGCCGTCATCGAGCGGCGCGTACCAGCGGGTGCCGAGCACCCACAGGCCACCACCCGTGTCGGCGTCGGCGGGCGAGACGGCCGTGGGCGGGGCGTCGGTCGCGGGGTCGACGCGGTAGACATTCCAGCGTCCGGTCGGCTCGTCGGCGAAGAACAGCGCGCCGTCGTCGGTCCACTCGGGCTGCAGCGCGGCGGTGGCGCCGCCCGCGACGTCACGGATGCCGCGGGCGGCGTCCAGGTCGGCGACGCGGATGCGCGTGCGGTCCCAGGGCATGTCGGGGTGATCCCAGGCCACCCAGGCGAGGCGCGAGCCATCGGGCGACAGCGCCGGCTGGGCGACGAAGTCGCTGCCGCCGGCGAGCTCGGTCACGCTCGAGGCGTCGGGAACCTCGGCGCTGTCAGCGCGCTCGATGCGGACGATGTGGCGCTCGGGCGTGCCGCCGGGTCGTTCGCGTTCGCGAACCGCGAGGAGGACGCCGCGTTGCCAGCGGAGGCCCCCGTAGTGCGTCCCGGTCTCCTCCGGAGTGAGCGGTCGGGGATCGCCGCCCGGGCGAAGGCTCCGGATGCGCTGGTCGGACTTGTCGACGAAGAACAGCTCGCCGTCATCCGACACCGTCCAGGCGCCGCCGCCGTACTCGTGCACGCGCGAGCGTGCGTTCCAGGGCGCGGGGAGGACGACCTGCGCGGTGCCGTCGCCGCGGCGGCGCATGACCGCGACGCGACCGGCCTCGTCGGGCAGCGACTCGCCCCACCAGATCTCATCACCGACGAAGCTCGCGCCGTCGAGGCGCAATGATGACGCGCTGGCCCATGCCGCGGTCAGGGGAGACGGCCAGGAACCATAGGGAAGCTGCTGCGACATACAGCCACGCTACGCGAGGCCTGGCTTCCCGACCTCGTCCGGGGAGACGGTGGGGAGCGGATGCCGTCCCGGGGCGCCTCAGACCGTGCGCAGAACCGCCACGACCTTACCGAGCACCGTCGCGTCGTCGCCGAGGATCGGCTCGAACGCCGAGTTGCGGGGGAGGAGCCACGTGTGGCCGTCGCGCTGGCGGAGCGTCTTCACCGTCGCCTCGCCGTCGAGCATGGCCGCGACGATCTCGCCGTTGTCGGCGGTTGCCTGCGCCCGCACGACGACCCAGTCGCCGTCGCAGATGGCCGCGTCGATCATCGAGTCGCCGACGACCTTGAGCATGAACAGCTCGCCCTTGCCGACGAGCTGGCGCGGCAGCGGGAAGATCTCCTCGACCTGCTGGTCGGCGGTGATCGGCACGCCTGCCGCGATGCGGCCCACGAGCGGCACGAGGGCGGCGTCGCCGAGGGCGGGCGCGGCGTCGGCCGGGTTCTCGCCGGCGGTGCCCGGGAGATCGATGAGCACCTCCATCGCGCGGGTCTTGCCGGGGTCGCGCCGCAGGTAGCCGCTGAGCTCGAGCTGGTTCAGCTGGTGGGTGACGCTGGACAGCGACTTGAGGCCGACCGCGTCGCCGATCTCGCGCATGCTCGGCGGGTAGCCGTTGCGGGCGATCGCGTTCTGGATCACCTCGAGGATCGCGAGCTGCTTGTCGCTCAGATTCTTGCGTCGTCGCGTCTGCGGCTTCTCGCTCATACCGCCGGTCTCCTGTCGTCGCGCCCCGCCCCCGACCCGATGTCGGAGGTTCATGGTGGGCTCTCGCTGTCGAAAAGGTAGCCCGATACGACGGCGACATCGCGGAACGCTCCGCGTGTCTCTTCGATCGGTCTCCGATTTCGGTGGGTGGTTGACACCACACAATATCGAAGATACGTTCGGAACCGAAGTTCGCACCCGTCTCTCCCGGCCGAGAGGCGCGGGCGAATCTTCCTACCGCTCCCGAGGAGATGCCATGACCACGATCGATGCCCGCTTCGCACCGGCCCCCCGTACCCGCCTGCGTCTGACGCGCCGCGGACGCCGCGTCGTCGCCACGATCGCCGCCCTTCCGGCGGTCGTCGCCATCACGGCAGCCGTGCTCTCGGGGGGAGGCGCGCTCGCCTCGAGCGAGGTCGGCGCCCCCGCCGGCTCGTTCACGACCGTGACCGTGATGTCCGGCGAATCGCTCTGGTCCATCGCCGAAGAGGTGGCGCCCGCCGCCGACCCCCGCGATGTCGTCGATGCGATCATCCGGCTGAACGCTCTCGGCTCGGGCCAGCTCGAGGCCGGCCAGACGCTTGCGATCCCGGCCGAGTACGCCGCGAGCTGACTCCGGCGGCAACAGTGGCGCGCGCGGCCTAGCATGGGTGGGATGAGCCCGAGTCTGGATGATCTGCCCCTCAGAGACGATCTGCGAGGCCTCACCCCGTACGGCGCCCCGCAGGCGCCGCTTCCGGTCGCGCTGAACGTCAACGAGAACACGCATCCCGTTCCCGAAGAGGTCGCCGACGACATCCTGGATGCCGTAGCCCGCGCCCTGCGCGACGTCAACCGCTATCCCGACCGCGAGTTCACGCACCTCCGCGAGTCGTTCGCCGAGTACCTCGGCCACGGCCTGACCCCCGATCGCATCTGGGCAGCGAACGGATCGAACGAGGTCCTGCAGCACCTCCTCCAGGCCTTCGGAGGCCCGGGACGCACCGCGATGGGCTTCGGCCCCACGTACTCTATGTACCCCCTGCTGACGCGCGCGACCGGCGCCCAGTACGTCACGGGGACACGCGGACCCGACTTCACGCTCGATCCCACCTCCGCCGCAGCCCAGGTCGCCGAGCTCCGCCCGGACGTCGTCTTCCTGTGTGCGCCCAACAACCCCACCGGCACACCCCTCGGGCTCGACGTCATCGAGGCGGTGTACGGGGCCACCGACGGCATCGTGATCGTCGACGAGGCCTACCAGGAGTTCGCACCGCGCGAAAGCTCCTCCGCTCTGACGCTTCTCGGTGAGCGCAACCGGCTCGTCGTGTCGCGCACGATGAGCAAGGCCTTCGCCTTCGCCGGCGCCCGCGTCGGCTACCTCGCCGCCGACCCCACGCTCATCGACGCGCTCCGGCTCGTCCGGCTGCCGTACCACTTGAGCGCGCTGACGCAGGCGGCGGCGACAGCCGCCCTCTCCCACTCGACGACGATGCTCCGGATGGTCGACGAGATCGTCGCGCAGCGCGACCGGATGTCGGCGACGCTCGACGCCCTCGGCTATCACGCGTTCGAGAGCTGGACGAACTTCGTGCTGTTCGACGGCGTCGACGACCCGCGGGCGACCTGGCAGGCTCTGTACGACCGCGGCATCCTCGTCCGCGACGTGGGCATCCCGCACAGCCTGCGTGTGAGCGCCGGCACGGAAGACGAGACGACCGCGTTCCTCGAAGCACTGGCCTCGATAGACTCGGAGGCATGACCAGCCCCCGAACGGCCAGCATCCGTCGCGCCACGAGCGAGTCGAGCGTCGAGCTCGAGCTCAACCTCGACGGCACCGGGATCAGCACGATCGAGACGACCGTGCCGTTCTTCGACCACCTGCTGACGGCGTTCGCGAAGCACTCGCTCACCGACCTGACCGTGCGCGCGACGGGCGATACGCACATCGACGCGCACCACACGGTGGAGGATGTGGCGATCGTGCTCGGACAGGCGCTGCGTTCCGCGCTGGGCGACAAGTCGGGCATCTCCCGCTACGGTGATGCACTCGTCCCCCTCGACGAGGCGCTCGCGCAGGCGGTCGTCGACATCTCGGGGCGTCCGTACCTCGTGCACTCGGGGGAGCCGGACGGTTACGAGTTCCACCTCATCGGCGGGCACTTCACCGGTTCGCTCGTGCGGCACACGTTCGAGGCCATCGCGTTCAACGCCGGGCTGACGGTGCACGTCCGCGTCCTCGGCGGACGTGATCCGCACCACATCGCCGAAGCGGAGTACAAGGCGTTCGCCCGAGCTTTCCGGCAGGCGAAGGCGCTCGATCCGCTCGTGCACGGCATCCCCAGCACGAAGGGCGCCCTATGACCGAGGGTGACCGGACCGAACGCGCGCCGCTCGTCGCCGTGCTCGACTACGGGTCGGGCAACGTCCACTCGGCGGTCAAGGCTCTTTCCGCCGCGGGGGCAGATGCGCGGTTGACGTCGGACCGCGGCCTGATCCGCGACGCCGACGGGCTTCTCGTTCCGGGAGTCGGTGCTTTCAGCGCCGTCATGGCCGCCCTGCGCGAGAGCCGCGGCGACGAGATCATCGAGCGGCGCCTGGCCGGGGGACGTCCGGTGCTGGGCATCTGCGTCGGGATGCAGATCATGTTCGGCAACGGCGTGGAGCGCGGCGATGACACCGAGGGGCTCGGACAGTGGCCGGGCACCGTCACCGAGCTGCAGGCGCCCGTGCTGCCCCACATGGGCTGGAACACCGTCCGTGCCGGGGCGGGGTCGACGCTGTTCGACGGGCTGGAGGACGAGCGCTTCTACTTCGTGCACTCCTACGGCGCCCAGGACTGGAGCCTCGAGGTCATGAAGCCCTTCGCCGAGCCCGTGCTGACGTGGTGCGACTACGGCGCACCGTTCCTCGCCGCGGTCGAGAACGGGCCGCTGTCTGCGACGCAGTTCCACCCCGAGAAGTCGGGGGCCGCCGGCATCCGTCTCCTCGCCAATTGGATCGGCGCCCTGCCGCGCCACTAGTCTCCCTCTGGTGCGCTCGCGTGGACGAGCGCGCATCCCGACCCACCCCTGGAATGTGATGAACGACTTCGCGTCCACCCCCGAACTGATCCTCCTGCCCGCGGTCGACGTCGCCGACGGGAAGGCCGTGCGCCTGACCCAGGGCGAAGCCGGCAGCGAGACGACCTATGGCGACCCCGTCGACGCGGCCCTCGCCTGGGCCAAGCAGGGCGCGCAGTGGATCCATCTCGTCGACCTCGACGCCGCCTTCGGCCGAGGCAACAACGCCGCCGTGCTGCGCAAGGTCATCAAGCAGGTCAAGGGCGTGCAGATCGAGCTCTCGGGTGGCATCCGCGACGACGCGACGCTCGAGGCGGCCCTCGAGAGCGGAGCGACCCGCATCAACCTCGGCACTGCGGCGCTCGAGAACCCGGAGTGGGCGGCCGACGTGATCGGACGCTACGGCGACGCGATCGCGGTGGGACTCGACGTCCGCGGCACGACGCTCGCCGCCCGCGGCTGGACGCGAGACGGCGGCGACCTCTGGGACGTCCTGGAGCGCCTCGAGGATGCCGGCTGCAGCCGTTACGTCGTCACCGACGTGACCAAGGACGGCACCCTGCAGGGGCCCAACATCGAGCTGCTGCGCGAGATCACCTCGCGGACGCCCAAGCCCGTGGTCGCATCCGGTGGGATCTCGAGCCTCGATGACATCGCCGCGCTCCGCGAGCTCGTGCCGCTCGGTGTCGAGGGCGCGATCGTCGGCAAGGCACTCTACGCCGGCGCGTTCACGCTGGCCGAGGCGCTGGATGTCGCCGGAGACTGAGGACGGCTGCGGCCACGCCGCCGATTCGGCGGGCGTCCCCTGGGAGGGGCGCAGCTTCGAGTCGAACCCGCACGCCGGCGACGATGGCTCCGCCGATCCCGCGCTGCTCGCCGCGCTGGAGGCGTTCCGCGTCGGCGCTGGTGACGCGGTGGCGGTCGTCGAGGCGTACCGCACGGCGCGGCTGCTGATCCCGCTCGTCCCCGAGAAGGGCGACGAGGGGATCGGACCCGCCGGGCTCCGTGTCGACAAGACGCAGGAGCTGTCGATCGTCACGGTTGCGGCCCCCGACGGTCGTCGGGTCCTGCCGGTCTTCACCTCGGTTGCGGCGCTGGCGCGGTGGGATTCCGTCGCTCGGCCGGTCCCGGCCGACGGTGTGCGCACGGCCATGGCCGCGGCATCCGATGACACCGACCTGATCGTGATCGATCCGGGCTCCGAGACGGAGTTCGTGCTGCGGCGACCTGCCGTCTGGGCGATCGGTCAGGGTCTGCCGTGGGAGCCCGCACCGACCTCACCCGAGGTCTTCACCGCACTGCAGGCGAGCATCGGGGGAGAACTCGCGGTGCTCGACCTCTCGGTCGCGGCGGGGGATCCCGACGCGCGGATGCGCGGACCCGAGCTGGTCGTTCGGCTCCATCTCATCGACGGACTGGATGCCGCCGAGCTCGACGCCGTGCTGTCGCGGCTCGCTTCGCGGTGGGCTGCCGACGATCGCATCGCGGTGCTCGTCGACTCGCTGACGGTCAAGCTGGTGCGCGCGTCCTGACGGAGGTCCCGGACCCGGGCGCGGCCCGAGCCCGGAACGACGTCAGTTGACCGGGCCGGTGAACTTCTCGCCGGGGCCCTTGCCGATCGGGTCGGGGATCGTCGACGCCTCGCGGAAGGCCAGCTGCAGCGAGCGCAGGCCGTCGCGCAGCGAACGCGCGTGCATGTCGCTGATCTCGGGTGCGCCGGCGGTGATGAGCCCGGCGAGGGCGTTGATGAGCTTGCGGGCCTCGTCGAGATCGAGCTGCGTGGCGGGGTCGTCGGCGAGTCCGACCTTGACCGCGGCGGCGCTCATGAGGTGGACGGCGGCGGTGGTGATGACCTCGACGGCGGGAACGTCGGCGATGTCGCGGGTCGCGGCGGAGGCGGCGCGCTCCTGCTCCTCCCACCGCTGGCGACGAGCCTCGTCGTCGGTGAAGGTGCTGTTGTCGGCGGGGTTCGTGTCCACGTGTCGCTCTCTGCTAGACTGTGCGGGCACCGGAGTGTTCTACTCCGGATCGAAAGAGGATCACATCCCACCCGCGCTTGCCGTTCCAGGCTACCGGGTCATGCACTCCGCTCCGTCCGTGTCACAACGGCCGGAGTAGCCAGGGTGCGGAACACGAATGCCGACGCACGTGCGTCGTGCGGGGTGGATGCGATGCTCTTCCGCCCGGGTCGCGTCCTCGCGTCCCGGTGGCCACCACCGCACGAACAGGAGTTCCGCACATCAGCGATCCCCGCACCAACGACCGCATCCGCGTCCCCGAGGTTCGCCTCGTCGGCCCCGCTGGAGAGCAGGTCGGCGTCGTCCGTATCGAGGTCGCCCTGCGTCTGGCGCAGGAGGCCGAACTCGACCTCGTCGAGGTCGCCCCGAACTCGAAGCCGCCCGTGGTCAAGATCATGGACTACGGCAAGTTCAAGTACGAAGCGGCTCAGAAGGCCAAGGAAGCGCGTCGCAATCAGGCGAACACGGTCCTCAAGGAGGTCCGGTTCCGTCTGAAGATCGAGGCGCACGACTACATCACCAAGCTCAAGCGCGCCGAGGGCTTCCTCCAGGCGGGCGACAAGGTCAAGGCGATGATCCTGTTCCGCGGCCGCGAGCAGTCTCGTCCCGAGCAGGGCGTGCGCCTGCTCCGCAAGTTCGCCGAGGATGTCGCCGAGCTGGGCACCGTCGAGTCGAACCCGACGATCGACGGCCGCAACATGGTGATGGTCATCGCGCCGCACAAGAACAAGTCCGAGGTGAAGACCGAGCAGAACGCCCAGCGTGCCGCCAACAAGGAGGCAGCACGTCAGGCCCGCTCCGGCGACGCGCCCGAGACCGAAGACGCCGCTCCCGCCTCGGCGGAGTAGCCCCCAGACTCCCGCCTCGCGGGATACACAACGAAGGAAGAGACATGCCGAAGCAGAAGACCCACTCGGGTGCCAAGAAGCGCTTCAAGGTCACCGGCAGCGGAAAGATCAAGAAGCAGCAGGCGAACCTCCGCCACAACTTCGAAGGCAAGCCCACCAAGCGCACGCGCCGTCTGTCGGCCGACAAGATCCTGGCTCCCGGCGACGCGAAGGTCGCCAAGAAGCTCCTCGGCATCTGAGCGCTGCTGCGCACGAATAGGAAACAAACGAAATGGCTAGAGTCAAGCGGGCAGTAAACGCCCACAAGAAGCGTCGCGTCATCCTCGAGCGCGCCTCCGGTTACCGCGGACAGCGTTCGCGCCTGTACCGCAAGGCGAAGGAGCAGGTCACCCACTCGCTCGTCTACGCGTACCGCGACCGTCGCAAGCGCAAGGGCGACTTCCGTCGTCTGTGGATCCAGCGCATCAACGCCGCTGCCCGTCAGAACGGCATCACGTACAACCGCTTCATCCAGGGCCTCGGCCTCGCGGGTGTGCAGGTCGACCGTCGTATGCTCGCCGAGCTCGCCGTGAACGAGCCCGCCGTCTTCGCGTCGCTCGTGGCGACGGCCAAGGGCGCTCTGCCGGCCGACGTCAACGCTCCCAAGGCCTGATCGGGTCTTCGCGTTCCACGCATCCACGAAGGGGCGTCCTCCGAGAGGAGGGCGCCCCTTCGCCGTATGCTAAAAACGTGCTCGAGAACCCTCGCTCGCCCCGCGTTCGCGCCGTCGCCAAGCTGACCAAGCGCAGCGCTCGTCAGGAGACCGGCCTGTTCCTGCTCGAGGGCCCTCAGGCCGCGCGCGAGGCCTTGGCCTACCGCGCCGAGACTCTCGTCGAGATCTTCGCGACGCCGAACGCGATCGATCGGCATCCCGAGCTGGCCGCGAGCGCTGAGAAGGCCGGCGTGGCCGTCGTCTCGGCGAGCGAGGCCGTGCTCGAGGCGATGGCCGACACCGTCACGCCGCAGGGCATCGTGGCCGTCGCCCATCAGTCGCCGTCGTCACTGCACGACATCTTCGCCGCACGCCCCCGACTCGTCGCGATCTGTGAGGAGGTGCGCGATCCCGGCAACCTCGGGACGATCATCCGGGCCGCGGATGCCGCCGGCGCGGACGCCGTCGTGCTGACGGGGCGGACCGTCGACCCGTACAACCCGAAGGTGGTCCGCTCGACCACCGGGTCGCTGTTCCACCTTCCGATCGCGCTCGGCGTCGAGCTCGACGCTGCCGTCGAGCAGGCGCACGGCGCGGGCCTGCGGGTCGTTGCGGCCGACGTGAAGGGTGAGGAATTCCTCGACCACCGCGCTAACCTCGCCGAGCCGACGGCGTGGCTCTTCGGCAACGAGGCGCGCGGGCTCGCCGACGAGGCCCTCGCGCGCGCCGACCTCGCGCTGCGCCTGCCGATCTACGGCGCCGCCGAGTCGCTGAACCTCGCGACCGCCGCGAGCGTGTGCCTCTACGAGACCGCGTTCGCCCAGCGCGCCGGCTGAGCCCCGTCTCTGTTGGGTCGACTCGCCAGGAACGGCGGGTCCGGCCCCCGCAGCATCCGCAGGTCGTGGCGAGTCGACGGGGGCAGGCAAGACGCGCCGTGTATTCCGATTCTGTTACAGATCGGTGACTCGGACCGTTCGCGGCTGCTCCGAGCGGGGGAGTGCTCTTAGTGTGAACTCTTATGACGACTCCCGAAAACCCGGCGCCCCCGACGTCGAACATCTCGGTGCGCCGCGGCGACCCGCTCGTGGTGATCGAGGGCGTGCAGAAGCACTACGGCTCGTTCCAGGCCCTCAAGGACATCGACCTGACCGTCAACCGCGGTGAGGTCGTCGTGGTCATCGGTCCGTCGGGCTCGGGCAAGTCGACGCTCTGCCGCACGATCAATCGCCTCGAGACGATCAGCGAGGGCACGATCACCATCGACGGCGAGAAGCTGCCGTCCGAGGGCAAGGCTCTCGCGGCGCTCCGCGCCGACGTCGGAATGGTCTTCCAGTCGTTCAACCTCTTCGCTCACCTGACGATCCTCGAGAACGTCACGCTCGGGCCGATCAAGGTCAAGGGCATGAAGAAGGCCGAGGCCGAGAAGCTCGCCCGCGAGCTGCTCGATCGCGTCGGCGTGGGACACCAGGCCGACAAGCTGCCGGCGCAGCTGTCGGGCGGTCAGCAGCAGCGAGTCGCGATCGCCCGTGCGCTCGCGATGAAGCCGAAGGTGATGCTCTTCGACGAGCCCACCAGCGCGCTCGACCCCGAGATGATCAACGAGGTCCTCGACGTCATGGTCGGTCTCGCGCAGGACGGCATGACGATGATCGTCGTCACCCACGAGATGGGCTTCGCCCGCAAGGCGGCCGACCGGGTCGTGTTCATGGCCGACGGGCAGATCGTCGAAGAAGCCGTTCCCGAGCAGTTCTTCACGGCGCCCAAGAGCGACCGCGCGAAGGACTTCCTCTCCAAGCTCATCACCCACTGAGACCACCGACTTCCGCGCTCTGCACCGGGCGCGGATGCCCCAACCAGGAGGACCACATGCGCAAGACACGAATCACCGGCGCTTTCGCCGGTATCGCCATCGCTGCGATCGCTCTGACCGGCTGCAACAGCGGCTCGCCCACCTCGCCCGGCGGTGCCGCCACCGGTGACGGCGGAGACAGCAACGAGGCCCTGTGGGAGGTCGCCTCCGACGTCTCGCTCGAGGGCAGCCCGACGTTCGACGCGATCCAGTCGCGTGACAAGGTGATCGTCGGTGTCAAGGAGGACCAGCCCGGTCTCGGCTTCCTCGACGCGACGTCCAACGAGCGCAGCGGCTTCGACGTCGACATCGCACGCTGGATCGCGGCATCCCTCGGCTACGACGAGGACAAGATCGAGTTCAAGGCGATCGCCTCGGCCAACCGCGAGCAGGCCATCGTCAACGGCGACGTCGACTACTACGTCGGCACGTACTCGATCACCGACTCGCGCAAGCAGCAGATCGACTTCGCCGGTCCGTACTTCATCACGGGCCAGGGCCTGCTCGTCGCCGCGGACAGCGACATCGCGAGCGAGGACGACCTGAACGAGAACACGCGCGTGTGCTCGGCGACCGGATCGACGCCCATCCAGAACATCAAGACGAACTACCCTGAGGTTCCCACCGAGGAGTTCGACCTCTACTCGGCATGCGTCGACGCGCTCATCAACGGCACCGTCGACGCCGTCACGACCGACCAGGCGATCCTGATCGGCTACGCGGCGCAGTACCCCGACGAGATCAAGGTCGTGGGCGAGCCCTTCAGCGAGGAGAAGTACGGCGTCGGCCTGCGCAAGGGCGACGACGCGTTCCGCGCGCACATCAACGAGCTGCTCACCGACGGCGGCGACGTGTGGCAGGGCATCTTCGACAAGAACCTCGGTCAGTCCGGGATCACGGTCGAGCAGCCCGCGGTCGACGCGTACTGATTCGCACTGACACCATGACCACGGGGTGGGGGCGCACGCGTCCCCACCCCGCACCATCCAAGGAGACGATGTGGGCGTCATCACCGACAACCTCGACCTCTGGGGCGAGGCGCTCGGCAACACCCTGTTGCTGTTCTTCGCCGGCGGAGCGATCGCCCTGGTCCTCGGCACGCTGATCGGCGCCATGCGCGTCTCGCCGATTCCGGTGGCGCGCGCTTTCGGCACGGTCTACGTCAACACCATCCGCAACACCCCGCTGACGCTCGTCTTCTTCTTCTTCGCGTTCGGCTACCCGCAGCTCGATCTGCCGAACCCCGGCTTCACGGTGCTCGGCATATGGGCGCTGGGCATCTACACCGCGACCTACGTCGCCGAGGTCATCCGTGCCGGCATCAACACCGTGCCGGTCGGCCAGGCCGAAGCGGCCCGCGCGATCGGCCTCACGTTCGGTCAGGTCATGACCCTCGTGGTCATGCCGCAGGCCTTCCGGTCGGTCGTGCCGCCGATGATGAGCGTGTTCATCGCGCTGCTGAAGAACACCACGGTCGCCGCCGGCTTCTCCGTGGTCGAGCTCGGCGCCATCCGAGCCAATCTGAGCGAGCGCGGCGAGAACGCCCTGACCGTGCTCCTCTGGGTCGCCGTCGTCTTCGTCGCCCTGGTGCTGGTCCTCAGCGCCGTGCAGCGACGACTCGAGAACAAGTGGAGGATCGCGCGATGACTTCCGTCCTGTACGACGTTCCGGGGCCCCGCGCGATCCTGCGCAACCGCATCCTCGGCATCGTCACCGTCCTCCTGGTCGCCGCGGCGATCGGATTCGTGGTCTTCCGCTTCGCGGTGAGCGGTCAGTTCTCCGCCGACAAGTGGTACATCTTCACCTTCAGCAACGTGTGGCTCGGCATCCTCAAGGCGCTCGGCAACACGCTCGCCGCCTTCGGGCTCGCGGCCGTCGGTGCCCTGGCGCTCGGCTTCGTCCTCGCGATCGGACGCCTGTCGGATCACGCGTGGGTGCGGATTCCCTTCGGCGTCGTCATCGAGGCGTTCCGGGCCGTACCGGTGCTGATCTTCATGATGCTGATGTACTACGGCCTGCCGACGCTCGGCATCCGCATGGAGCCGTACTGGGCCGTCGTCATCGCCCTCGTCGCGTACAACGGCTCCGTGCTGGCGGAGGCCCTGCGCGCCGGCATCGAGTCGCTGCCACGCGGGCAGAAGGAAGCCGGCTACGCGATCGGGCTCCGCAAGAGCGGCGTCATGCGCCTCGTCCTGCTGCCGCAGGCGGTCCGCGCCATGCTGCCCGTCATCGTCGCGCAGCTCGTCGTGACGCTGAAGGACACCGCGCTCGGCTTCATCATCACCTACCCCGAGCTGCTGTACTACGCCAAGCAGCTGACATCGCAGCCGGGGCGCCCGATCCTGCAGGCCGGCATCGTCATCGGCGCGATCTACATCGTGATGTGCCTGCTGCTGTCGTGGTTCGCGAGCTTCCTCGAGAAGCGGCTCTCGCGTTCGCCTCGCACCCCGGGCACCGCGGGCGGTGGGGCATCGGCCGTCGATCCACTGCACCACCCGGTGCCTCCGACGACGGACACCGAGCTCATCGCGATGCAGAAGGGGATCGGCAAGCACGACTCCAATAGCTCGGGCAGCGCCTGACTTCCCCAGCACGACCCCGACGGGCCCCTCACGCGAAAGCGGAGGGGCCCGTCGCCGGTAGACTCGACTCCCGTGTCCGACGCACCCGAGATCACCCCTGACGCGGTCGCCGCGGCGGTGGATGCGGCCCTCGCCGCCATCGCCGACGCGACCTCGACCGCAGAGCTGAAGTCCGTCCGCAACGCCCACACCGCCGAGGGGTCGCCGCTTGCGCGACTCAACGCGCAGCTGCGGTCGGTGCCCAACGAGAAGAAGGCCGAGTTCGGCAAGCTCGTTGGCCAGGCGCGCGGTCGCGTCACCCAGGCGCTCGCTGCCCGCGAGGACGAGCTCGCCGCCGCCGAGACGGCCGCGAAGCTCGAGGCGGAGGCGCTCGATGTCACCGCCATCGCCCCGCGCGGACGCGTCGGGGCGCGGCATCCGATCTCGCTCCTGCAGGAGGAGGTCGCCGATCTCTTCGTCGGGATGGGCTGGGAGATCGCGGAGGGTCCCGAGCTCGAGCACGAGTGGTTCAACTTCGACTCGCTCAACTTCGACGTCGACCACCCCGCCCGCCAGATGCAGGACACGTTCTTCGTGGATCCCGTCGCGCGTCACCTCGTCATGCGCACGCAGACGAGCCCCGTGCAGATGCGGTCCATGCTCGAGCGCGACATCCCCATCTACGTCCTCTCGCCGGGCCGGGTGTTCCGCACCGACGAGTACGACGCGACCCACCTGCCCGTGTTCACGCAGTTCGAGGGCCTCGTCGTCGACAAGGGCATCACGATGGCCCACCTCAAGGGCACCCTCGACCACGCGGCACGCGAGCTCTTCGGTCCCGAGGCCAAGACCCGTTTCCGCACCAACTACTTCCCGTTCACCGAGCCGAGCGCCGAACTCGACCTGTGGCACCCGACCTTCGCCGGCGGTGCGCGCTGGATCGAGTGGGGCGGCTGCGGCATGGTGAACCCCAATGTGCTCCGCGCCGCAGGCATCGACCCCGAGGTCTACTCCGGGTTCGCCTTCGGCATGGGCATCGAGCGGACGCTGATGTTCCGCTCCGACGTGAAGGACATGCGCGACATGGCCGAGGGTGATGTGCGTTTCAGCGAGCAGTTCGGGATGGTGGTCTGATGCGCGTTCCGCTCTCGTGGTTGCGTGAGTACGTCGATGTGCCGGCGGATGCCGCGCCCGAGGACATCCTCGCGGCGCTCGTGTCGGTCGGCTTCGAAGAGGAGGACGTCCACGGGTTCGACCTCACCGGTCCGATCGTCGTCGGCCGCGTGGTCTCGTTCGAGCCCGAGCCGCAGTCCAACGGCAAGACGATCCGCTGGTGCCAGGTAGACGTGGGTGAGGCCAACGGCGGCATCCGCGGCATAGTCTGCGGCGCCTCGAACTTCTTCGAGGGCGACAAGGTCGTCGTCACCCTTCCCGGCGCCGTGCTGCCCGGCCCGTTCCCGATCGCGGCGCGCAAGACGTACGGACACGTCTCGGACGGCATGATCGCCTCGGCGAAGGAGCTGGGCCTCGGCGACGAGCACTCGGGCATCCTGCGCCTGACCGAGCTCGGTCTCGACAGCGACGAGGATGCGCCGGTCGGTGCCGACGCGATCGCGCTGCTCGGCCTCGACGACGCTGCCATCGACGTCAACGTCACCCCCGACCGCGGCTACGCGCTGTCGGTGCGCGGCATCGCCCGCGAGTACTCGCACGCGACCGGTGCGGCATTCCGCGACCCCGGCCTGCGCGAGTTCGACGAGCTCGAGCACCCCGCGACGGGCTTCGACGTCGCGGTCGACGACCGGGCGCCGATCCGCGGCCGCGTCGGTGCGACCGAGTTCGCGGTGCGCGTCGTCTCGGGGGTCGACCCGTCGCGGCCGACGCCGCCGTGGATGGTCGCGCGTCTCACGCTCGCCGGCATCCGCTCGCTCGGCATCCTCATCGACATCACCAACTACGTCATGGTGGAGCTCGGCAACCCGATCCACGGCTACGACCTCGACAAGCTCAGCGGCGGCATCACGGTGCGGCGCGCGACGCCGGGGGAGAAGCTCACGACGCTCGACGGCAAGGAACGCACGCTCGACGGCGAAGACCTTCTCATCACCGACGAGTCGGGCCCCATCGGCCTCGCCGGCGTCATGGGCGGCGGCACGACCGAGATGACGGATGCGACGCGCAACGTGCTGATCGAGGCCGCGATCTTCGACACCGTCACGATCGCCCGCACCGCTCGTCGTCACAAGCTGCCGAGCGAGGCCTCGCGGCGCTTCGAGCGCGGTGTCGACCCGCTGCTGCCCTTCGTGGCCGCCCGCCGCGTCGCCGACCTCATGGTCGAGCTCGCCGGCGGCACGCTCGAGCCGGTCGGCGGCGCTCTGTTCGGAGAGGTGTTCCTCGAGGCGATCGACCTGCCGCGCGGCTTCGTCGCAGGCCTCATCGGCATCGACTACACCGACGACGAGGTCGTCGCAGCCCTCGAGACGATCGGCGCAGAGGTGTCGGACACGGATGCCGGTTGGGAGGTCATTCCGCCGTCGTGGCGTCCCGACCTCACCGACAAGTGGACGCTGGCCGAAGAGGTCGCGCGCATCCACGGGCTCGACCGCGTTCCTTCGGTCCTCCCAACGGCACCGTCCGGTCGCGGACTGACGGATGCCCAGAAGGGCCGTCGTCGCGTGTCGAACGCACTGGCGGCCGCGGGCTTCGTCGAGACCCCGTCGTTCCCGTTCACGACGCGCGACAGCAACGACCTGCACGGCTCCGCCTCGGGCGAGGAACTGCCCTCGGTCAAGATCGCCAACCCGCTCGACGGGCAGGCCCCCTACCTGCGCCGCTCGCTCGTGCCGGGCCTGCTGCAGGTCGCCCACCGCAACGTCTCACGTGGCCTGACGGATCTCGCCCTCTTCGAGGTCGGCGCGGTCTTCCTCCCCGAGCCCGGCACGCAGTACGGCACCGCGACGGTTCCGCCGCTCGCTGTGCGTCCCGACGACGCCACACTCGCGGAGCTCCACGCGTCGATCCCGCCGCAGCCGCGTCACGTCGCGGTGCTCGTCGCCGGCAATGCGTCGCCGAAGAAGCCGGGCCAGGCCGCCGTCACGGCCGATCTCAGCGACGTGTTCGCCGCCGTCGCAGCGATCGGCTCGGCCGCCGGCGTCGACATCGAGATCTCGCAGACCCGGCGCGCCGCGCTGCATCCGGGTCGCGCCGCCGCGCTCACCGTCGGCGGTGTCGAGGTCGGTTACGCCGGGGAGCTGCATCCCGAGGTCTCGGCCGCGGCCGACCTGTCGGGCCGGGTCCTCGTCGCCGAGGTCGATCTCGACGCGGTTCTGGCGAGCGCGGGAGAGCGGGTCGTCGTCGCGTCGCTGTCGGGCTACCCCGCGGCCACGCAGGACGTCTCGCTCGTCGTCCCCGACTCCGTGACAGCGGGTGCTCTTGCCTCGGCGCTGTCGGAGGGAGCCGGCTCGCTTCTCGAATCGCTCCGACTCGTCGACGACTACCGCGGCTCGGGCGTTCTCGAAGGCTCGAAGAGTCTGACCTTCGCGCTGCGCTTCCGCGCCGATGACCGCACCCTGACCGCGGCCGAGGCGAGCGAGGCCAAGCTCGCGGGCGTCGCCGTCGCGGCCGAGCGCTTCGGCGCCGTCATCCGCGACTGACCTGCGTATCGGGCGCAGTTCCGGGCGTCGCGCGCGGCTCCAACCGTGTCGCGCGTCCGGAACTGCGCCCGACTCGTCGTCTCGGCCGGCCGACCGACAGCGAGGGGCTCAGCGCGAACCCCAGTTCCAGGCCGGAACGTCGAGCAGACCCTGACCGCGGACGGTCGTCTCGGCGTTCGACCGTTGCAGTTCGACGCGGGACGGTTCGGGCAGAGCGTCGACGAGCGCGTCGGCGTGCGACACCGTGATGACCTGTGTGCGCTCGGATGCCGTTCGCACGAGCGACGCGAGGGGCGCCAGCAGCGAGGGATGCAGGCTCGCCTCGGGCTCGTTCAGCACCAGGAGCGGTGCGGGTCGTGCCGGCAGCAGCGCGGCGCACAGCAGGAGGTAGCGGAGCGTGCCGTCGGAGAGCTCGGCCGCATCGAGCGGACGCAGCAGCCCGGGCTGCTCGATCGTCAGGCGGAACAGGCCGTCGGAGGTCACGACACGCACCCGGCTGCCCGGGAACGCCTGGTCGACCGCGCGGGCGAGGGCATCGCCGTGCCCGGCCTCGACGATCGTCGCCCAGGTCGCAGCGAGATTCGCCCCGTCGTGCGCGAGGGTGTGACTGCGGGTGCCGACCTGCGGCTGTCGGGCGGGGGCGTCGAGGTCGACGCGGAAGTGGTCGTAGAAGCGCCAGGCGGTCATCCCGCGCCGGAGCGTCAACAGCTCGGGGGCGGTGTCGCCCTCGGCGAGGTCGGTGACGATGCTCTCGTACGGCGCGAGCTGCTGGTCGAGCATCGTCCAGGAGTCATCGCGCACGCGGGTGAGCTGCCGCGTGCGGTCGATCAGCAGGGTCGAGGGCTTGGCGACGACGCCGGCGAACACCTGTTCGCGCTTGATCTCGGGGTCGCGAGCGAACGGGCTGTTCTGGTCGCCCTGCGGGATTCCCAGATCGATGAGGTACCCCAGCTCATCCGAGGCGTAGCCGAGCTGCACCGCGATCGGCCCTCGGCGCACGGTTCCTTGGTCTCCGCCGTTCTCGGGCCCGGCCCAGAGCACCGACGGCAGCCCGCCTTCCCGGGCGAGTGCGCCGACGATGTCGCCCTGCGCCGCCGCGGCGAGCAGGCGCAGCGCCCGGTAGAGGTTCGACTTGCCCGAGCCGTTGGGGCCGGTGACGACCGTGAGGTCGCCGAGCGGCACGACGACGTCGCGAAGCGAGCGGTATCCCGACACGGCCAGAGTGCGCAGCATCCCCTCACTCTGGCATCCGTGTCTGACACCGCCCTCCGCTTGCCGATAGTGTCGGGGCCGTGAGCGAGATCCCAGCCAGCGTCACCCCATCGTCTCCGGCGGCCGGCGCCGCCCCCGCCCTCGAACTGCTCGGCCTGGTCAAGAGGTTCGGTGAGAAGGTCGCCGTCGACGGCATCGACCTCGTCGTCCCGTCCGGCTCGTTCTACGGTCTCGTCGGGCCGAACGGCGCGGGCAAGACGACGAGCCTCTCCATGGCCACGGGACTGCTGCGCCCGGATGCCGGTACCGCGCGCGTCCACGGGATCGACGTCTGGCGCGACCCGGTGGCCGCCAAGCGTACGATCGGCAACCTCGCCGACGGCGTGCGGCTCTTCGACCGGCTGACGGGGGAGCAGCTCATCACCTATACCGCGATGATGTTCGGGCTGCCCCGGCCCGAGATCGCACCACGCGTGTCGGACCTGCTCGACCTCATGGACCTGCGCGGCGCAGCCGGGACGATCGTCGCGGACTACTCCGCGGGTATGACCAAGAAGGTCGCGCTCGCGTGCGCCCTCGTGCACGCCCCGCGCCTGCTCGTTCTCGATGAGCCCTTCGAGTCGGTCGACCCGGTGTCGGCCGCGAACATCGAGGACGTTCTGCGCAGCTACACCAGCTCGGGCGGCTCGGTGATCGTCTCGAGCCACTCGATGGATCTCGTCCAGCGCATGTGCGACCACGTCGCCGTCATCGCCGCAGGCCGGGTGCTCGCGGCCGGCACGATCGACGAGGTGCGTGCCGGCGAGAGCCTGCAGGACCGCTTCGTCTCGCTCGTCGGCGGACGCCACCAGTCGGAGGGACCGCAGTGGTTGCGACAGTCCTGAAGCTGCGTTACCGCGTTCTCGGCAACACGCTCGCCCGTCGACCCTGGCAGCTCGTTGGCTTCATCCTCGGATCGCTCTGGGGCCTCAGCATCCTCGGCGGGCTCGTCGCCGCGCTCATCGCGCTGTCGATCTTCGAGAATCTCGAGGTCGCGTCGGTCGTCGCCGTCCTCGGCGGCTCGGCGCTGATCCTCGGCTGGCTCATCGGCCCGATCCTCATCGCCGGGCTCGACAGCACCGTCGACGCCGTGCGTCTCGCACCGTTCCCGCTGACCCGTCGTCAGGTCATGCTCGCTCTCGCGGGCACCGGCCTCACCGGCATCCCGGGAATCGTCACCACCGTAGCCGCCCTCGCCACGCTCATCGTGTGGGTGCGCTGGCCGCTCGCGGCGGTCGTCGCCGTGCCGACGGTGCTGCTCGGCGTCCTGACCTGCGTGCTGGCGTCACGCCTCATGGGCGAGCTGTCCGGTGGCATGGGCGGTCGCCGTTCACGCGAGATCATCGGCACTGTCGTGCTCGTCGTGCTCATCCTCACCGGCCCCATCCTCACCGGCATCATGGCTCTGCTCGACCAGGCGGGCGGCGACCTGTGGGCGCGGATCCAGCAGGCGGCGGGCATCCTCGCCTGGACACCGCTGGGTGCCGCCTGGTCGGTCGCGCCGAGCGTCGCGGCAGGCCAATGGCTTCCGGCGCTCGCCAGCACCGCGATCGCCCTCGTGACCCTCGTCGTGCTGTGGATCGTATGGGAGCGCGTCATCGAGACGGCCGTGTCGTCGCCGCGCCAGCGCGCGACCCGAGCCGTCGCCGCCGGCAAGCTCGGCCTGTTCGGCGTCATGCCGACCGGTGGCGTCGGCGCGACGTGGGCGCGATCCCTCTCGGGATGGCTGCGCGATCCCCGGTACCTGCGGCAGCTCATCGTCATCCCGCTGTTCCCGGTGCTGTTCGCCTTCACGGGCGGAACCGACGGCTTCATGTTCCTCATCTCGCCGGTGCTCGCCGCACTCGTCATGGCGGCGGTGGGCTACGCCGATGTGTCGTTCGACGGCACCGCTTTCGGGACCACCCTCGCCACGGGCATCTCCGGGCGCGCCGACCGGCTGGGCCGTCTGCTCGGTGCCGCCTGCGTCGGCATCCCGCTCATCGTGGTCATCGCGATCGCGACCGCGCTCGTCTCCGGTGACGCGGCGCACCTTCCCGCCGTGCTCGGCGCGGCCCTCGGCGTGCTGCTCGCCGGGTACGGCGCCTGCGCTGTGTCGTCGGCGCTCATCGTGACCCCGGTGCCCGCGCCCGGTGACAGCCCGTTCAAGAGCACGCCGGGTCAGAACTCCATCGTGGGCCTGCTGGTCTTCGTCGTGTGGGCCGCGGTGATCGCGCTGTCGCTGCCGGCCATCGTGCCGGCGATCGTCAACGCGGTGACGGGAGATGCGATGTGGGGCTGGATCGCGCTGGCGGTCGGTGTCCTCTTCGGCGCCGTCGTCGCGGTCGTCGGGGTTCTGGTCGGCGGACGCACGCTCGAGCGGACCGGCCCCAACTTGCTCGTGCGCATCAAGTCGTTCCCCACCTGAGCGGCCCCGGGGCGGACGCGAGTCCCGGTCGGCTCAGCGGTAACGGCGGCCCTCGTCGCGTCGGTACAGCCACACGACGAGGGCTCCCAGCGTGACCGTCCACGCGATGATGCCGAGGATCGCCCAGAGCGGCACCTCGGTGCCCGTCGCGACCCCGACGACGATCTCGCGGGCCTGACGGATCGGCAGGACCGACGAGGCGGTGTCGAGCCAGGAGGGGAAGAGCTCCGGAGGCAGGAAGAGGCCGCCGCCGAAGGCGAGCAGGAACAGGGCGACCTGCGTGACGGCGATGGCTGCCTTCGGGCCCGTCGTGATCCCGATGATCGCGCCGATGAGCATCGGCGGCAGCGCCGTCGCGATGACGAGGACGATCGCCGCGAGCAGTCTCACCGGCTCGGGGCGCGCACTCGTGAAGACCGCGCCGACGATGAGCAGCGGCAGCATCGCCACGGTCGCGATCGCGAGGGTCGCGAGGATCAGGGCGCCGATGCGGGCCATCGGGCTGCCGGGGAGCGTGCGCAGGTAGGGGGTCCACGGCTTCGAGCGCTGCTCGGCGAGTTCGAGGCCCACGGAGAACAGCCCGGACGACATGAAGGCGAACACCACCATCGAGCAGACCGCGGCCGTCGCGACGGTGCTGTCGGCCACGATCGCGCGCTGCGGCAGCACGAAGAGGCAGAACGCGAGGGTGGGGAAGACGACGGACCCGATGACCGCGATCGGAACCCGTGCGGTCTCGATGAGGTTGTACTTGGTCGCGGTGAGGGTGAGCGAGAGCGAGGACATCAGGCGGCCTTCTCGGTGTGCGCGGACGTGGCGGTCAGGGTGAGGAACGCCTCTTCGAGGGTCGCTCCGCGCACCGCCAGATCTCGGAACGGCAGATCGGCGGCGACGAGCGAGCGGACGAGAGCGTCGGAGTCGCCGACGACGGCCGTCACGGCGTCGTCCGTGGTGGTGACGGATGCCTCGGGGTCGAGGCGCCGGATGTCGTCGGCCGAGACCCCGCGCAGGGTGACGCGGCGTCGCGAGACGTTCGACACGACGGCCGCGAGCGTGTCGTCGGTGCGGACGACGCCGTCATCGATGACGACGACGCGGTGTGCGAGCTGTTCGATCTCCTCGAGGTGGTGGCTCGTGACCACGACGGCGCACCCGGCGGCGTGCCGGGCGCGGACGGCATCCCACAGCGCTCGCCGGGCGTCGACGTCGAGACCCGTCGTGGGCTCGTCGAGCAGCACGAGGTCGGGGTCACCGGCGAAGGCCAGCGCGACCGCGACCCGCCGCTGCTGGCCGCCCGACAGGCCGCCGCACTGCTGACGCAGCAGGGGGCCGAGGTCGAACTCGTCGACGAGGCGGGAGCGGGGCGCGGGATGCGGGAAGTGCGACGCGACGAAATCGAGGACCTCGCTCACCCGGAGCGCGTCCGGCAGCGCCGTCGCCTGCGGAGTCGAACCGAGCCGCACGCGCGACGACGCGTCGCGCGGGTCGCCGCCGAACAGGCGCACCTCGCCGCTGGTCGGGGTGCGCAGGCCCTCGACGAGCGACAGGAGCGTGGTCTTGCCCGCGCCGTTCGGGCCGAGGAGTCCGACGCATTCGCCGGCGTGGATGTCGAGCGTCACTCCGGCCAGCGCGGTGACGTCGCCGAACCGCTTCACGAGGTCGCGGGTGCTGATGAGGGCGGTCATGATCCTCCTCCGAGGAGATCGAGCAGATGGCTGCGATAGGTGCGGAACGCCGCGCGCCCGGCGGGAGTGAGGGCGACGTAGGTCACGGGCTTGCGTCCGGCGAACGCCTTCGCGGTCTCGACGTAGCCCGCCGCCTCGAGCTTTGCGAGGTGGGTGGTGAGGTTGCCGGCGGTCATCCCCAGCAGTTTCTGCAGCACGGGGAACGTCACCTCGTCGCCGTCGGCGAGGGCCTCGTTCAGCGCCGTGACGATGCGCAGGCGGGCCGGGGCGTGGATGACCGGGTCGAGCTCGGTCATCGGGTGCCTTCCGCCGGAATGACGCCGCGTAGCATCAGGGTCGCGACGACGAGCATCGCGAGCGGGCCGACGGTCGCGTACACGAGGTAGTTGGTCGGCGTGCCCGCGTACGAGGCGACGATCGCGGTGGCGATCATGACGATGCCGAGCGCGTACTGCACGGGGGAGCGCCACAGCGCCCCGCCCGCCAGGTAGAGCACACCGACGAGCAGGACGAAGATCGCGGGGGAGAGCACCGCCATCACGGTGGCATCCGCGCCGGTGCGCTGCACAGCGCCGATGAGGAGCCCGGCCCCGAACATCGACAGCGTCCACGCCCAGCCGTACATCGCGCCGGCAAGGCGTGAGGGCCCCCGCACGCCTGCACCGGAGCGGATGCCGGCGACGGCGGAGACCACGATGCCCGTGATGAGCACCACGCCGAAGACGATCCACGCGGGTGTGGTCGGAATGCGGAAGAAGGGGTTCCCGCCGCCGACCGCCGCGCTCCAGATCGCTCCGAACCCGATGATCCACGCCGCCGCCCACGTGATGAGCATCACCGCGTAGTTGCGGTTGACCCAGTGCGCGGTGCGCCGACGCTGGTCCTGCATGAGAGCGAGCATCGCCGCCGGGTCGGCCTGCTGCTCGTCATCCATCGAATCGTGCTTCATGCAAACCACTTTGCACCGCAAACTGCATGGGGTCAACTCCACTCGGATACGGGGGATTTGGCGGATGCGGCGCGCGAGCGCTACTGTCGGCGCATGTCTTCGGCTTCGCAGCGCACCATCACGGTGCTTCGCGCGCGCCGACGTCTGGGCGACCGCCGACGCTAGGCGACCCTGCACGCTCCCGCATCCGCGGTCGAGCGCGTGGTGTCGCCGCCGCCGGTCCCCGTCGCCGCGAAGGCGACGTCATCCCAGACAATAAGGTGGAAGTCATGCCCCTCTCCGTCGCCGTCTCCGGCGCATCCGGATACGCGGGAGGCGAGATCCTGCGCCTGCTCGCCGCTCACCCCGAGGTCGAGATCCGCACCGTCACCGCGCACTCCAACGCCGGTCAGCCGCTCATCGATCACCAGCCGCACCTCCGCTCGCTGCGTCATCTCACGCTCCAGCCCTCGACGCCGGAGGTGCTGGCGGGGCACGACATCGTGTTCCTGGCCCTCCCGCACGGCCAGTCCGGCCAGTACACCGAGGCGCTCGCCGACACCGCCCTCGTGATCGACGCGGGCGCCGACCACCGGCTGACGTCGTCGGACGACTGGGATGCCTTCTACGGCGGCGACTTCCACGAGCCCTGGACCTACGGTGTGCCCGAGCTCCTCGTCGGAGGCGCGAGCGACACCGTCAAGCAGCGCGACAAGCTCGTCGGAGCCTCGCGCATCGCCGCTCCCGGGTGCAACGCCTCGACCGTGGCGCTGAGCCTCGCCCCGGGTGTCGCAGCCGGCGTCATCGACCCGGGTGACATCGTGAGCGTGCTGGCCGTCGGTCCGTCGGGCGCGGGCAAGAGCCTGAAGACGAACCTCCTCGCCGCCGAGATCCTCGGGTCGGCGAACCCCTACGCGATCGGCGGATCGCACCGCCACATCCCCGAGATCCGGCAGGCGCTGCGGGGAGCGGGCGCGGCAGGCGACATCCGCATCTCGTTCACCCCCGTCCTGGTGCCGATGTCGCGCGGCATCCTGGCCACCTCGACCGCTCCGATCGCGGATGGCGTCTCGGACGCTCAGATCCGCGAGGCGTGGGAGAGCGCCTACGCCGACGAGCCCTTCGTGCAGCTGCTGCCCGAAGGCTCCTTCCCTCGGACAGCCGACGTCACCGGTGCGAACACCGCCCTCATGGGTCTCGCGATCGACCGGGCCGCGGGCCGCGTGGTCGTCGTGACCGCGGTCGACAACCTCGCCAAAGGCACCGCGGGTGCCGCCATCCAGTCGATGAACATCGCCCTCGGTCTCGCCGAGACCACGGGCCTGAGCGTGAACGGAGTCGCCCCGTGAGCGTCACCGCCCCCCAGGGATTCGAAGCCGCCGGTGTCGCCGCGGGCCTGAAGTCGACCGGAAAGCCCGACGTCGCCGTCGTCGTCAACCGCGGCCCCCTCAAGGTCGGTGCCGCGGTGTTCACCTCGAACCGCGCCAAGGCGAACCCGATCCTGTGGTCGCAGCAGGCGATCGCCGACGGTGTCGTCGAAGCCGTCGTCCTCAACTCCGGCGGAGCGAACTGCTTCACGGGCAGCTTCGGCTTCCAGACGACGCACCAGACCGCCGAGAAGGCGGGCGAGCTGCTGGATGTCGGCGCCGGCGACGTGCTCGTGTGCTCGACCGGTCTCATCGGAACGGGCGACGAGGTGTTCCGCGCCAAGGTGCTCGAGGGCACCACGGTGGCGATCGGCTCGCTCAGCCCCGAGGGCGGCGAGGACGCCTCGCTCGCGATCATGACCACCGACTCCCGGCCCAAGCGTGCCGTCGTCTCGCGCGGCGGCTGGATCATCGGGGCTATGGCGAAGGGCGCGGGGATGCTCGCGCCCGGCCTCGCGACGATGCTCGTCGTGATCACCACCGACGCCGTCCTCGACGCGGCGGAGGCGGATGCCGCGTTGCGCTCGGCCACCCGAACGAGTTTCGACCGGCTCGATTCCGACGGGTGCATGTCGACCAACGACCAGGTGACCCTCATGGTCAGCGGCGCGTCGGGCGTGACGCCGGATGCCGCCGACTTCGCCGCCGCGCTCGCCGAGGTCTGCCACGACCTCGCCGAGCAGCTGCAGGGCGACGCCGAGGGGGCGAGTCACGACATCACGATCGAGGTCGTCGGTGCCGCATCCGAGGACGACGCCGTCGTCGTCGGACGCTCCGTCGCCCGCAACAACCTCTTCAAGGCCGCGATCTTCGGCAACGACCCGAACTGGGGCCGGGTGCTCGCCGCGATCGGCACGACGAATGCGGCCTTCGACCCCTACGACGTCGACGTCTCGTTCAACGGCGTGCGCGTGTGCACGGCCGGCGGCCCCGACCGCCCGCGTGAGGAGGTCGATCTGACGCCCCGCGCGACGCATATTCTCATCGACCTGAAGTCGGGCGACGCGACGGCGACGATCCTCACGAACGATCTCACGCACGACTACGTCCACGAGAACAGCGCTTACTCCTCATGAACGACATCGACCTCCAGTACACGACCCCCGAAGAGGCGGCGGCCAAAGCGGGCGTCCTCATCGAGTCGCTGCCGTGGCTGCAGCGCTTCCGCGATCAGATCATCGTCATCAAGTACGGCGGCAATGCGATGGTTTCCGAGGAGTTGCAGGAGTCGTTCGCGCAAGACATCGCCTACCTGCGCTTCGTCGGCGTGAAGCCCGTCGTCGTGCACGGCGGTGGCCCGCAGATCTCGAAGATGCTCAACCGGCTCTCGATCGAGAGCGAGTTCAAGGGCGGCTACCGGGTCACCAGCACCGAGGCGATCGACGTCGTCCGGATGGTGCTGACCGGGCAGATCAACCCGCAGCTCGTCGCCCGCATCAACGCGTACGGTCCGTTCGCCACGGGCCTGTCGGGCGAGGATGCCGGTCTGTTCGGCGGTCGCCGGCGCGGCGTCGTGATCGACGGCACCGAGCACGACCTCGGGCACGTCGGCGATGTCGTCGAGGTCGACCCGCAGCCGGTGCACGACCAGCTCGACGCCGGCCGCATCCCGGTCATCTCCTCGATCGCGCCCGACCTCGACAACCCCGGGCACTCGCTCAACGTCAACGCGGATGCCGCGGCCGCGGCGCTCGCGACGGCGCTCGGCGCGACGAAGCTCGTCGTCCTCACCGACGTGCCGGGCCTCTACGCCGACTGGCCCAACCGCGACTCGCTCGTCTCGCACCTGACGGCGACCGACCTGCGCGCGATGCTGCCGAAGCTCGAGTCGGGGATGATCCCGAAGATGCAGGCATGCCTCGACGCGGTCGACGGGGGAGTGGACACCGCGGCGATCATCGACGGACGCCAGCCCCACTCGGTGCTGGTCGAAGTCTTCACAGCACAGGGAATCGGTACGGAAGTGGTGGCGGGATGACGAACCCGACGATCCAGCAGACAACGCCCACATGGGCGGACGATGTCGATCGCGACCTCGTCCGCAGCGCCGGTGCGCGCCTCGCGCTGCTCGAGCGCGGCGAAGGAGCGTACGTGTGGGATGTCGACGGCAAGCGCTACCTCGACTTCCTCGCGGGCATCGCGGTCAACTCGCTCGGACACGCTCACCCGGTGTTCGTCGAGGCGGTCTCGCGGCAGGCGGCGACGCTCTCGCACGTCTCGAACTACTTCGCGACACCGCCGCAGCTCGCCCTCGCCGCGCAGCTGAAGCGTCTCGCGGGCACCGGCGACGCCGGACGCGTCTACTTCGGCAACTCCGGCGCCGAGGCGAACGAGGCGGCGTTCAAGCTCGCGCGACTGCACGGCGGCGCCGAGCGCCCCCGCATCCTCGCGCTGAAGGACGCGTTCCACGGCCGCACGATGGGCACCCTCGCCCTGACCGGCAAGCCGCAGATGCAGCAACCGTTCGAGCCGATGGTCCCCGGTGTCGAGAGCATCGACTCGACGGTCGAGGCCCTCGAAGCCGCGATGGACGATCGTGTCGCGGCGCTGTTCGTCGAGCCCATCAAGGGCGAGGCCGGGGTCATCCCGCTGCCCGAGGGCTACCTCGCGGCGGCGCGTGAGATCACGAAGCGTCACGGTGCGCTGCTGATCATCGACGAGATCCAGACCGGCGCCGGACGCACCGGCGCATGGTTCGCATTCCAGCACGCCGGTATCGAGCCCGACGCGATCACGGTCGCCAAGGGCATCGGCGGCGGGTTCCCGATCGGCGCTCTCATCACCTTCGCGAGTGCGAGCGACCTGTTCTACCCGGGCACGCACGGCTCGACCTTCGGTGGCAACCCGCTGGGCACCGCCGTCGCCTCGGCCGTCCTCGGCGAGATCGAGAACGGCGGGCTCGTCGACGCCGCAGCGACCCACGGCGCACGCCTGCGCCAGGTGCTCGAGACGATCGAATCGTCGCTCATCGAGGGCGTGCGCGGCCAGGGCCTGCTGCTGGGCGTCGGGCTGCGGCATCCGGTCGCCGGCGCCGTCGTCGCGGCGGCGCAGGAGCACGGCCTGATCGTCAATGCGGCGAACGACCGCACCGTGCGGATCGCTCCGCCGCTCACCATCGGCGACGTCGAGATCGACGAGTTCGCCGAGCTGTTCACCGCCGCGCTGCGCACCGTCGAGTCGGCCCTGCTTCTCGAGACCACGACCACGGAGGAATCCGCATGACCCGCCACCTGCTCCGCGACGACGACCTGAGCCCGGCCGAGCAGGCCGAGGTCCTCGACCTCGCGCTGTCGCTGAAGAAGGACCGCTGGAAGCTCAAGCCCCTCGAGGGCCCGCAGACCGTTGCGGTCATCTTCGACAAGTCGTCGACCCGCACGCGCGTCTCGTTCGCCGTCGGCATCGCCGACCTCGGTGGCTCGCCGCTGATCATCTCCACGGCCAACAGCCAGCTCGGCGGCAAGGAGACCCCCTCCGACACCGCACGCGTGCTCGAGCGGCAGGTCGCCGCGATCGTCTGGCGCACGTACGCGCAGGCGGGTCTCGAGGAGATGGCTCGCGGCACCCGCGTGCCGGTCGTCAACGCGCTGAGCGACGACTTCCACCCCTGCCAGCTGCTCGCCGACCTGCTGACCATCCGTGAGCACAAGGGCGACCTCGCCGGGCTCACCCTGTCGTTCTTCGGCGACGGGCAGTCGAACATGGGCCACTCGTACGTGCTCGCCGGCGTGACCGCGGGCATGCACGTCCGTGTCGCCTCGCCCGAGGGCTACGGTCCCCGTGAAGACGTCGTGGCCGACGCGCAGCGCATCGCGGCCCAGACGGGCGGATCGGTCACGATCCTCGTCGACCCGCTCGAAGCGGCATCCGGCGCCGACGTCATCGTGACCGACACCTGGGTGTCGATGGGCAAGGAAGAGGAGAAGATCGCACGCATCCGCGATCTGGGTGCGTACAAGGTGACGCAGCAGACGATGGATGCTGCCGCCGACGGCGCGATCTTCATGCACTGCCTGCCCGCCGACCGGGGCTACGAGGTCGACGCCGACGTCATCGACGGTTCGCACAGCGTCGTCTGGGACGAGGCCGAGAACCGCCTGCACGCGCAGAAGGCGCTGCTGGTCTGGCTGCTGCGTCAGCAGTGACCACGGCACGGTGAGGAGCGGCCGGTGCCGGGGATGAGCGAGATGCTGCGGCGCCGCTCGCTGTTCGCGCCCTCGCGCATCGACGGTATCGACCTCGCTCGCGGGCTCGCCGTGATCGGCATGCTCGCGGCGCACCTGCTCGCCATCCCCGACTTCGACTGGACGATCCCCTCCTCGTACGAGGGGATCGTCCACGGGCGGTCGTCCATCCTGTTCGCGACGCTCGCGGGTGTCTCGATCGGGCTCGTCAGCGGCGGCCCGGTTCCGCTGCGCGGCCCACGACTCGAGACGGCTCGTCTGCGCCTGCTCGTGCGCGCCGGGGCGATATGGGTGATCGGCGTGCTGCTGCTGTTCCTCGCGGTGCCGGTGTACGTCATCCTTCCCGCCTACGCGCTGCTGTTCGTGATCGCCGCCGCCGTCCTGCCGCTGCGGGCGCGCACGTTGCTCATCGCCGCCGCGGTCGTCGGGCTCGTCGCGCCGTTCCCGCAAGCGGCGATCGACGGCCTGTCGTTCTGGTCGACACCCGAGGGCGTCGACGTCTCGAACGCCGTCGGGTGGCACTACCCGTTCCTGACCTGGATGGCGTTCGTCCTCGCGGGCATGGGGGCGGCGCGCCTCGACCTGCGCTCGCGCGCGACGCCGTGGCTCCTCGCGCTCGCCGGGCTCGCCCTGACGGCGGTCGGCGCCGCCCTCGACATCGTGTGGGGACGCTCCGAGGTCTTCGGTGAGACACCGTGGACCGGGGAAGCCCACTCATCCGGGCTGTTCGAGGTCATCGGATCCGGCGGCTTCGCCCTCCTCGTCATCGGCGTGTGCGTCCTCGTGTGTCGCACGCCTCTCACATGGATCGCGTTGCCACTGCGGGCGGTCGGCTCGATGCCGCTCACCGCCTACTCGGCGCAGATCGTCGTGTGGGCGCTCACCCGGCCTGCCGCCGAGCCCGGCGTGTTCGAACTCGATGCATACCGGGCCCTTGAGCCGTTCTGGCCGATGACCCTCGGCATCATCCTCGGGTGCACCGTCTGGGCGCTCCTCGTGGGACGCGGTCCCCTCGAGGCCGGGATCGACGCGCTCGCCCGGGTAACGGTCCGCGGTCGCGCGGACGCGCCGAGCGCGGCGATGCCGCCCCGATAGGCTGGAGCGATGAGCGCAGACACGTCAGGCGGCACGAACTCCGGGGCTCTCTGGGGAGCCCGCTTCGCCTCGGGCCCCGCGCCCGAGCTGGCCCGCCTGAGCCGATCGACGCATTTCGACTGGGCGCTCGCGGGGTACGACATCGCCGGATCGCACGCTCACGCAAAGGCGCTCGCCGCGGCCGGGTATCTCACGCCCGACGAGGAGAGCCGCATGCACGCGGGGCTCGACTCGGTGCTCGCCGCCGTGCGCGACGGCTCGCTGCAGCCTGCCCCCGGCGACGAAGACGTGCACGGCGCTCTCGAAGCCGCCCTCATCGCGACCGTCGGGCCGGAGCTCGGCGGCAAGCTGCGCGCCGGACGCAGCCGCAACGACCAGATCGCCACGCTCGTGCGCCTGTACCTGCTCGATCACGCCGAGGTCGTCGCCCGCGACATCCTGCGGGTGATCGACGCCATCGTCGGCCAGGCCGAGACCCACTCCCGCGCGATCATGCCCGGCCGCACCCACCTGCAGCACGCGCAGCCGGTGCTGCTCGCCCACCACCTGCAGGCCCACGCCTGGCCGCTGCTGCGCGACCTCGAGCGCCTGCGCGACTGGTCGGCGCGCGCCCGGGTCTCGCCCTACGGCGGGGGAGCGCTCGCCGGCGCGACCCTCGGGCTCGACCCGCAGCTCGTGGCCACGGAGCTCGGGCTCGACCGGCCCGCCGACAACTCGATCGACGGCACGTCGTCGCGGGACGTCGTGGCCGAGTTCGCCTTCATCGCGGCCATGATCGGTGTCGACATCTCGCGGTTCGCCGAAGACATCATCATCTGGAACACCCGCGAGTTCGGCTTCGTCACGCTCGACGACGGCTACTCGACGGGGTCGAGCATCATGCCGCAGAAGAAGAACCCCGACATCGCCGAGCTCGCCCGGGGCAAGGCCGGCCGCGTGATCGGCAACCTCTCGGGTCTGCTCGCGACCCTCAAGGCGCTGCCGCTCGCGTACAACCGCGACCTGCAGGAGGACAAGGAGCCGGTCTTCGACTCGATCGAGACGCTCGAGGTCGTCCTGCCCGCATTCGCCGGCATGGTCGCGACGCTTCGCTTCGACGTCGACCGGATGGCCGAGCTCGCGCCGCAGGGGTTCTCGCTCGCGACCGATGTCGCCGAGTGGCTCGTCAAGCGCGGTGTGCCGTTCCGCGAGGCGCACGAGATCTCGGGCTCGCTCGTGCGGCTCTGCGAGGAGCGGGGCATCGAACTCCACGAGGCGACCGACGACCACCTCGCCTCGGTGTCACAGCACCTGGCTCCGGAGGTTCGAGAGGTTCTCTCGCCCGAGGGATCTGTCGCGAGCCGTGACGGTATCGGCGGAACCGCTCCGGTGCGGGTCGACGAGCAGCGTGCTGCATTGATCGCTCGCGCTCAGCAGGCCGTGCGGGTGTGGCAGCTCTGATATCAGCCTCGGACTGATATCCCTCGAACATGAGCGAATGACTTATATCTCTGAAATATAAGTGATAACCTGATCGACATGTCGATCGCCGTGATCGCCGACATCGTCGGTTCCCGCCTGCTCGTGGATCGCAGCAGCACCCAGACGCGGATCGAAGCCGCGATGGCCGAGATCGATCGCGCGCTCCCCGTCGCCGCTTCGCCGATGCGTGCCACGTTCGCCGACGAGTTCCAGGCGGTCTTCGACGAGCTCGATGACGCGCTGGCCTGGCTTCTGCTTCTCCAGCTGGTCCTGCCCGATGAGGCGTCGCTGCGCTTCGGGCTGGGCATCGGCGACGTGGGGTCGGTCGCATCCGAGAGTGCGGACATCTCCGACGGGCCGGGCTGGTGGCGCGCGCGAGAGGCGATCGAACAGGTGCACGCGATGCAGGACCGCGCGGTTCCGCGCGCCCGCACCCGCATTGTCGGAGGGGAGGACGAGGATGTCGCCATGGCCGACCGAATCCGCTTCGCCAACGCCTACGCGCTCGCCCGCGACGAGATCGTCGGGGGCATGTCGGAGCGCGCCCGGCGCCTGACCTACGGCCGCTGCCTCGGACGCACCCAGGGCGCCCTCGCGAAGGAGGAGGGCATCACGCAGTCGGCGGTGTCGCAACTGCTCGCCTCGTCGGGAGCCCCCGCGGTCGTCGCCGGCTACGCGGCGCTGACGGAGCGCTCGTCGTGATCGGCGCGGGGCTCATCCTCCTCGGTGTCGGCGCGCTCGACCTCGCCCGCAAGCGGCTGTCGGGCGCGAAGCTCGGGATCGTGCTCGTGGTTCTCGGCGCCGCGCTGCTGCCCCTCGCCGCCTGGGCGGGCGCCGCGGCCTGGTGGTTCGCGGCCGTCGCGGTCGCAGCCGGATGGGCGGCGGTCACCTCGACGCGCGAGCCCACCCGGTGGGGACTGTGGCCCGCGGCGCTCCTGGCGGTCGTCGTGGCCGTGGCGGTCGCCCTCATCGGGGTGCGCGATGGCCAGGGGCCGCTCGAGAGGATCTGGCCGATCGACTCGCCGCTGGGCGTCGTGAGCTTCGACCTCGCCATCGCGCTGGCGGGCGCGTTGGTGTTCCTCGTCGAGTCGGGAAACGTCATCGTGCGGGCGTCGCTGCGGGGCGGTGTCGTGGCCGCCGAAGCGGCGAACGAGCTGAAGGGCGGGCGCATCATCGGCCCCCTCGAGCGCGTGCTCGTCTTCGCGCTCACCCTCACCGGGGCGTTCACGCTGCTGGCCGCCGTGCTCGCGGCGAAGGGCATCGTCCGCTTCCCCGAGATCTCGCGCGACCACGACGGAGGAGACCGCGCCGAGTACTTCCTCGTCGGAAGCCTCGTCAGCTGGGTCGTCGCCCTCGGCGCGGCCTTCCTCATCTGGTGGGGCACCGCCGCCTGAGCGCCGTCGAGGCGGGTCGCGCCGTGCGCCGCTGATAACCTGAAGCGCGTGTCTGATGAAGCCCTGACGACCGCCCCCGTGGCGCTCGATCCCGCGTTCGAGAACGTGTGGGACGAGTTGGTGTGGCGCGGTCTCGTGCATGTGTCCACCGACCAGGAAGCGCTGCGAGAGGCGCTCGGCGGAGACCCGATCACGTATTACTGCGGCTTCGACCCGACGGCGGCATCCCTGCACCTCGGTCACCTCGTGCAGCTGCTCACGCTCCGCCGTCTGCAGCTGGCCGGTCACAAGCCCCTCGGTCTCGTCGGCGGCTCGACGGGCCTCATCGGCGACCCGCGCCCGACCGCCGAGCGCACGCTCAACTCGCGCGAGACCGTCGCCGAGTGGGTCGACCGTCTGCGCGGTCAGATCGAGAAGTACCTCAGCTTCGAGGGCGAGAACGCCGCCCGCATGGTCAACAACCTCGACTGGACGGCGCCGCTGTCGGCCATCGACTTCCTGCGCGAGATCGGCAAGCACTACCGCGTCGGCACGATGCTGAAGAAGGATGCCGTCGCCGCCCGTCTGAACTCGGATGCCGGCATCAGCTACACCGAGTTCAGCTACCAGATCCTGCAGGGTCTCGACTTCCTCGAGCTCTACCGCCAGTACGGCTGCACGCTGCAGACGGGTGGATCGGACCAATGGGGAAACCTCACCAGCGGCACCGACCTCATCCACCGCGTCGAGGGCACCTCGGTGCACGCGTTCGGCACGCCGCTGATCACCAACAGCGACGGCACGAAGTTCGGCAAGAGCGAGGGCAACGCCATCTGGATCGACGCCGAGCTTACGAGCCCGTACGCGTTCTACCAGTTCTGGCTCTCGACCGCGGATGCCGATGTCGTCGAGCGCCTGAAGGTGTTCACCTTCCTCAGCAGCGCTGAGATCGCCGAGTACGAGCGCCTCGTCGCCGACGAGCCGTTCCGCCGTGCCGCGCAGAAGCGTCTGGCGTTCGAGGTCACCGCGACGGTGCACGGAGTGGATGCGACGGCCAAGGTCATCGCGGCATCCGATGCGCTGTTCGGCCAGGGCGACCTGACCGCTCTCGACGCTGCCACGCTGCGCTCGGCTCTGCAGGAGCTTCCGCACGCCACGGCGTCGGCCGGTGCCTCGGTCGTGCAGCTGCTCGTCGACACCGGGCTCGTGGGCAGCCTGTCGGAGGCCCGTCGGGCCATCGCGCAGGGCGGCGTCTCGATCAACGGTGCGAAGGTCGACGACGAGTCGGCCGTCGTCGTCGGCGACCTGCCGGGCGGTGTGGCCGTGTTGCGGCGAGGCAAGAAGACGCTCGCGGGCGTCTTCGTCGAGGACTGACCCGACCGGATGCCGTTCACCCCGAGCCACGCCGTCGTCGCGCTGGCGGTCGTTCGCACACCGCTCGTGCCGGCGGCGCTGGCTGTCGGGGCGATGGCTCCGGATCTGCCGTTGTTCGCGCGCGGGATCGGCATCAGCTATGCGCAGACGCACGCGTACCCGTGGCTGACGGTCGTGATCGCGGGCGTGCTGCTGCTCGCGTGGTGGCTGCTGCTGCGCCCGGCGGTGCGTGAACTCGCGCCGGACTGGCTGTCGAGACGGCTGCCGCCGGCGTGGGATTCCAGGGGTGGCGACGCGCTGCGAACGGTCGTGCCGGGGTCGGGGCGCGGCCGGTCGGTCGCGGTCACGGTTCTGCTGGTCGTGGTGTCGCTCGCTCTCGGCGTGCTGAGCCACATCGCCTGGGACGCCTTCACCCACGAGGGGCGCTGGGGCGTCGAGCTCTTACCCGCGCTGGCCGAACGCTGGGGACCGTTCCACGGCTACCGGTGGTTCCAGTACGCATCGAGCGCGCTCGGCCTGCTCGGGCTCGCGGTGGCGGGGGCGTTCTGGTTGCGGAAACGGTCGTCGGCTCCGGTGCGGCGGGTGCTGCCCGGCGCCGTGCGGGTGGTCTGGTGGGTGTCGCTGCCGGTCGCGCTTGTCGCGGCGTGGCTGATCGGTCTTGCCGCGTACGGACCGCTCACGACGGAGTGGACTGCGCAGCACCTCGCGTACCGCGTGCTGCCGCCCGCGTGCGCCATCTGGGGAGTGGTGACGCTCGTGCTGTGCGTCGTCGTGCAGGTGGCGCGCCGCCGCGCCGCGCGGTGAGTGTCGCGGGCTAGTTGTCGAGGCGATCAGTGATCGCGTGCCCGAGGCGTGGATCAGTCGACTCCGCGCAGTCGGTCGATCTCGCGGCGTTCGCGTTTCGTCGGTCGGCCGGCGCCGCGGTCGCGGACGGCGAGCATCGCCATCGGCTCGCGCGGGGGAGTGCGGTCTTCCAACGCGGTGGCGGCAACGGGCGCACCGACGCGCTTGGTGAGAGTCTGTCGGACGACGAGGATGCGGTCGAAACCCGCGATCCGCACTCGTAGCTCGTCGCCGGGCTTCACCGACTGCGACGCTTTGACCTTCTCCCCGTTGACCCGGACGTGACCGGCGCGGCAGGCCGTGGTCGCCGCTGAGCGGGTCTTGTAGATGCGGACCGCCCACAGCCACGAGTCCACGCGGACGGGGGCATCGGATGCGGTCATGCGTTCCATTCTCGCCGAAGCGTCACGGGTGCTCTCCGGTGCCCGTCTCGTGGGTGTCGGCGAGGTCGAGCGAGACGACGGCGACGTGCGGCTTGGGGCGCGCGACCTCGCGGAAGCCCGCGCTGAGGAACGTGGACAGAGCGCCGTGGTACAGCTCGTTGGACGTCACCTTTCGCCCCGCATTCGGGTCAACGGGGTACGCCTCGACCACGCGTGCGCCGTTCTCGCGGGCGAAGGCGATCGCGGCATGGAGAAGCGCCGCGTTGAGGCCCGAGCCGCGATGCTCCTTGCGCACCGCGAAGCAGCTGACGGCCCAGACATCCGCGTCGTCCCAGGGCTCTTCGGTCGCGCCGGCGTAGGCGCGTGTCTTGCTCAAGCGGATCTGACGGGTACGCGGGCCGACACGCACCCAGCCGGCGGCATCACCGTCGACGTAGGCGATGAGTCCGGGGGAGGGCGCGGCATCCACTTCGCTTCGGAAGGCTGAGGCACGGCCGTCGATATCGGTGCGCTGGAAGTCGGCGTTCGTCATCGTCCACCACTGGCACTGACACTCGTGCCCATCGCCGCCGCCGCTCATCGCGTGCTGGGCATCGCTGAAGCTGCCGGGCGTCACCGGCACGATCGTCGTCTCGCTCATGGCCAGAACGTACTGCCCGCCTCGGACAGCGGGCAACGAGCGGTCGTCGTACAAGCCCCGCAACGCGCCCGGGTGCGCCGGTTCGCGAGCGGGCTCAGGACCGGTTAGGATAGGGGAGTTGTCCGCGTGCGGACAGCGGACCGGGATGTGGCGCAGCTTGGTAGCGCACTTGACTGGGGGTCAAGGGGTCGCAGGTTCAAATCCTGTCATCCCGACAGAAAGGGCCGGAATCCTGCGGGATTCCGGCCCTTCTTCGTTTCACGGGAGCGCCCCGTCTCACATGCGTCTCACATCGCTTCGGAGGTGTGGTGCTAGTCGTCCTCGGCGGCGAGCTCCGCGGCCCTGCGTCGCATCCGCCATTGGTGGGTGGGCCAGTTGTCGAGCCGCTGCCGGAACCACGCCTGCAGCACGTCCTGGTCGACCACCCGCATCCGCTGCCCGTTCCGGTCCTCCCACCCCATCGGCATCCCGTTGAGCCGCCACCGTTTGATGGTGCGAGTCGACCGACGCACGACCCTCGCTGCTTCCCGGTAGGTCAGGGTCGCCACGGAAGTAGAGTTCGGGCATGGATTCCGGTTGGGCAGTTGTGTTGGGCGCCGTGATCGCGCTGATTGGTTCGTCGGTGGTGCCGTGGATACGGGAGTCTCTGGCCGAGCGCTCGCGAGCAAAACGCGCGCAGGAAGAACGTCGACGGACCGCGATGATCGACGTCATCGAGACGACATCGGCAGGCGCGGCCGCTCTCATCATGGACGACGACCCCGCGTTCCTGGCGGCATACAGCGCCCGCACGGCGGCCGTGACACGTCTCATGCTCGAGTGCGATGAAGCTGACCGACGTCATCTCTGGAAGGTGAACACGCGAGCGGCGGGTAAGTCCAGGCGTAACGCACCCGAGGCAGCTAGAGCGTTCCATCTCGTGATGGTCGACTGGTACGCGGGAACGGTTCCGGCGGACAAGCTGCTCGAGCGCTTCGATGAGGAGCTGCGAGAGGCTGAGAGACTTCGTTCGGGCGGCAGCCACTAGTCAACCCCGATCGTGTAGGTCTTGCCGCAGACCCGGCAGATGCCGGACTGGATGGGCTTCGGTGATCCGTTGCCGGCGTCGATCCAGTCGACGATCACGGCGCGTTCGCCGCAGGTGGCGCAGAGGCGGGGGCGCGCGCGGCGGACGGTGCTCGCGCCCCGGTACCGGCCCTTCGTGCGCCGGATCCGCGCGAACATTGCCTCTTGGTGCTCGGTGAGCTGTTCGAGCTGCTGCACCTGGTCGGTGTGGTCGATGAGCCAGCCGACGAGGGTAAGCGCGAGGCTGCGCGCGAGCCACGTGTCTGCTGGCGGCCGCGGCGCGACCCACTGGCGGCGGTCGTGCGCGATGTCGGGGAGGTCGGGCGCGTACGGTGCGGGGATCTCGTGGTTGATCCACGCGGTCACGGCACGGGAGTACTCGACGAGCTCGGCCCACAGCTGCGCCTGGTCGCCCGTGGTGCCGGCGTCGACGATGCGGCCGCTGCTCTCGACCCGGACGTCGCGGATGAGGACGTTGTTGTAGTACCCGCCGCCGGTGATCTGCACCTTGTCGAACCGTGACCCGCCGCGCGAGACGCCGACCCCGGGCGCGGCGAGCACGCCCATCGTTTCGATGAGCGGGGGAATCTGGTCGAGGTGCCACTCGAACGCGCGCCGCCACTCGCGCGCCTCGGCCTCGGGATAAATCGCGTTGACGGGGATCTCGTAGGTGGTCATGACAGCTGCTCCGCGATCTGCAGCACGACGTCGGCGGGGAGCGCGCGGCATCCGGGGAACCCGGTGATCGGGATCGGCGTCGGCAGGGGCCGCGGGTTGTTCAGCACCAGGTGGTAGACGTTGCGCTCGCGCCACGGCGACGTGTGGTCGATCGAGTGGACGCCCGACAGCGACCGGCACTTCCCGTTCGGGGAGAGCGCGCCACGGTGGACGTCGACGAGATCCACGAGACCGATGACTGCGCCGGCGGGACTGCGCCACGATCCGTCCTCGTCGACCGCGAACGGCTGGTCGCCGTGCCAGAGCACGGCGTCTTCGTCGTACTGCTTCCCCGCGATGATGGCGAGCGGGCCGCGGTACAAGCCGACGATGTTCGTCGTGCGATTCTCGACGTCCTTCCCGCCGTGGATGATCGCGGACGCCCACGGCTGCTTGACGGTGATGGCCTTCATCGGGTTGCCCCTCTCTTGCGCTTCGGCGCGATCTCGGTGTGGAGTGCGAATAGCTCCGGTGTCTCCCTTGCTTCTGCCTCAAGCGCGCGAGACTCTGAGGGGGTGTTCGCCGCGCTGTTGCACGTCCTGCCAGACCTACTGCTGCTGTTGATGCCAGGACATTGGGGCACGCGGCGGCGAGCGGAGCGGGCGGAGCGTCGCCGACGCGCCACGGGCGAAGGCGAGTAGACGACGGCGTCGGGGTCGTCGGCCCGCCACGGGTGCTGACGGGACATCTGGATCCGCTTCGGACCGAGGCCGAGGCCGCCGACGCCTGCGAACAGTTCACCGGAGCGCATCAGCCGGCCGCCTTCTCGGCGGTGTATGCGTCGCCGGCATCGGCGGCCGCGATGAGCTCCGCCGCGAGCTCACGTGCCTCGGTGGGTGACAGCTCCACCTTGGCGACCTCGAGGCGGCTGCCGCGGACGAGGGTGTCGACGTTGCCGCGATCGTTGACCTCGGCAGCGGCGAGGGTGTGGGTGTAGGTGCGGGTGACAGGCATGGTGTGTTTTCTCAGAACGGGGGAGTGTCGGGGTAGGTGGTGCCGGCGTCGGGGGCGAGCTGCAGTCGCTCGGCGTCCCACACGCGGGAGCAGTGATGTTCGGGGGCGACGTGCCCGTCGACGGGGCGCCGCGGCCAGTAGAACGACCGGGCCGAGGTGATCCACTGCCCGGTGAGGCGCTGCTGCAGCTGCCACAGCGGGATCCCACCGATGATGCACGCGGTCACCTGCTGCTGATCGAGCGCGACAGGGTCCAGGCGCGGGTCACCGATGAGGAGGTCGGCTTGGTAGTCCCACCGCACCTGCAGCACGTCCGCACCGCACCACCCGCAGCGGGCGTACAGCGGGGCCGTGGCGGTCACTTGTCCCACCAGCTCTGCTGACCGGCCGGCTCGTCCTCGGTCGGCGACTCGGGGGCGTACACGGTGACGTTGGTGTAGAACCGGCGGCCATTGGACTTCGCCGACCCGACGCTGAACCGTTGCTTCAGCTGACGGCCGAACGTCTGCGACGTGAGCGCGTCCTCGTGCCGCTCACGGCACCATGCGTCGTACGCCTTGCGGAGCTCGGACATCTCGACGCGGACCATGTCGCCGCCGCCGACGTGGCACCGGTCCTCGATGAACCGGCCGAGGTGGTCCTCCTCGGCCCGGTAGGTCTCGGTCGCGGCGAGGACTTCGGGAGGTGTGGGCAGGCCGCCCTCGGCGTACTGCACGGCGCCCTTGATGATCCAGTGCAGGATCCCGGGGCCCTCTTCGTCGACGAGGCGCTGCTGTAGCCCTTCGATGCGGTCCTGCTCGGGCACGGTGTGAGTGAACGGGATCAGCCGGATGCGGCGGAAGAACGAATCCCCGCCGGTCTCGACCTTCGGCTGGCTGTTGCCGAGCAGCCAGAACGTGTGGGACGGCACGAACGTCAAGAAGTCCTGCCGCATGAACCGGGCCGTGATCTTGTCGCCACCCGACAGGAGCTTGACCTTCGCCTCGTCGAACCGGGTGTTCTCGTTGACCTCGGACCCGACGACCATCCGCCGGCCCTGCAGGTTCGCGAGCTCGGTCTCGTGCTTGTCGCGGCCGGCGATGAGGAACCCCTGCGGCGCCTCGGTCGCGTAGTCGCCCGCGATCGTCGACAGCACCTCGGCGAACACGGTCTTGCCGTTGCCGCCCGGGCCGTGGAGGAACGGCAGCACGTGCTCGAGTACTTCGCCGATGAACGTCAGCCCGGCGAGGCGCTGCAGGTACCGCTCGAGCAGCGCGTTCGACTGGAAGGTCGTCTTCAGGAATTGGTCCCACAGCGGGGTGGGCATCGCCTCGGGCGTCACCGTCGTCTGCTTCGAGTGGAACAGTGCCGGCGTCGACGCGGCGAACGCACCGGTGCGGAGGTCGACGACACCGCCCGGGGTGTTCAGCTGCCACGGGTGCCGGTCGAACTGTGCGGCCGCGATCCGCATCGGCGGCGCCGACCGGGCCAGGCGCACCGCGTCACCGATCGCCCGGGCACGCATCGACTTCAGCCGGTGCGCGGCGAGCTGCGCGTTGTCGGTCGGGATCCGCCGAATGACGTCGCGGGCGGCTTCGATGGCCGGCCCGTCGTCGGGATGCCACGCCCACCGGGTGCCCTCCCACGTGACCCACTTCCCCGCGTCGGGGACGTACCGCATCGTGCCGGAGTACTCCGACACCAGCAGCCGCGCGTTGCCGTCGTCGGTCAGGTCGGCGCTGTCCGAACCGATCACCGCGGCAGGCGCGGACGCGGGCGCCGTCGACCCGAGCACGGCGAGCTGCGTGCCCGTCGACGTCGTGCGCGTCGCCGGCGCGAGCTCGCGCGGCGCCCGGTACCCGTGGCCGGCGTCGGCGAGGGCCTTCGCCGCGGCGCCGTGGTCGCCCCGGTGCTGCAGCAGCGTGTACGCGCCGAACTTGGTGTACGGCACCTCGGGCTCGAAGTCCGTCGACGAGGTGAACACGAACAGGCGATCGCGGTCGCCGGCGTGCCCGGTCGTCGCGCTGATGCCGTCGTTCTTCCCCGGGCGCCGCCAGTACCGGGTCGCGCCACGCGTGAACACGTGCGTCCAGCCGAGCAGGATCTCCGCCCAGTCCGTCTTGGCCTCGAAGTCGTCGCCCGGGGTGATGTCGCCGGCTGCGGTCGTGTACGCGGTCGACCACTTCGCGTCGACGGGCCCGGAGGGTGTCGCCGGGAGCTGCTCGGGCATGCTGTCGAGGGCGGCGTGCACGACGGCGTGCAGCTGCTCGCGTTCCTCGGCCGTGACCGTTGGCATCGTCGTGGGCCGCCGGCGATGCGAACCCACGCGCGGCCGGTCGGGTGCACGTCGCCGGCGGGCGGAGCGACGACGACGTACCCGCCGGTGCCGCGGGTCTCCGCGAGCGGCTCGCGGCCGGTTGCCCCCTCGCTCGGCCGCTGAGCCACCTTCTGGTTGCCGGGTACCGCGCCGCCCTCGACGCGGTACAGCAGATGCAGACCGCCCGACGGGGACTGCTCCGACCAGCCGGTGACGAGCCGGTCGTGCAGCGGCCGCAGCCCGGTGCCGTCGAGCAGCTCGAGCACCTCACCCATGAGCGGCATCGCGACGCCCTCGACCTCAAGCAGTTCGACGTCGCCGTACCCGGTGACGAGGCCGATGCCCTGCGGGATCTCGTTGTCGAACGAGCCGCGCAGCCCTGCCTCGTCGGCCGCGGTGGTGGTGTGCTCTTTCCACGCGATGCGGGGGCGCTTCGTGCCGTCGGCGGCGACCGGGACGGCAGAGAGACCGGCGGCGTGCAGCTCGAGGGCCGCGGTGAGCAGAGCGTTCATCGCGTGCCCACTACAGTTCGGTGCATGACCGATGTAGGCGCAATAGTCCTCGCTGCTGTATCCGCATTCGCCGCGGGAGCATCAGCCATCATCGCTTGGGCCGCCCGGGCTGACGCTCTGAAGTCCGCGGACCGCGCCGAAGCCGCCCAGCAGTCTGCATTGCGTGCATGGCAGGACTCCGCGGCCGCATTGAAGGAGTCGAACGATCTGAGTCGTGAGCAGTACGACGAGCGTCTGAGGCGTGAACGTAAAATCCGCCGGGTTGAGGTCGCGGAACACTTCCGACGTTGGTACACCGAGGACGCGATGCGTCGCCTCCTTGGGCAGCGCATGAGCGACCGAGAGAAGGCCGAAAAGCGTGAGCTATTGATCAAGATGACCGCAACAGGCGAGCCCGGCGCTTCCGTCGTGGCGACCGTGATCATCGAGGCGGTACAGAAGGTCGTGCCCGGTGATATGTCTTCAGTGGTCGCGGCAGCCGCGAAGATCTCGACCGCAACCCACCAATGGATCGAGGACCCGGAGGCGTACACCGAGTCGGTTCGGTCAGACTTCACCGCAGATCGCATCGGCGACCGGATTGTCAGCGCAACTGGCCTCATGGAAGAAGCAATGGGCGGACGTTCGGAAAGTACCGATACGCCGGAATGAAGGTCGCTGGGGGTCTGGTCGATGAATCGCATGTGCCCCGGGTCCTTCTCGATGGGACGGCGCGCGGTCGTCCTCGCGGCGTCTCTGGCCGTCGGCGGTGCGCTGAGCGCCGCCCCGGCTTACGCAGGACAGAGCGGCACGTGGTTCGCCGGTCCCTTCAACGCCAGCGCGGAGCACGATGTGTGGGGCGGCACACAGGGGCTGTCCTTCGCCAAACACGGCTGCAAGACGGCCACCTCGGGCTGGACGACCAGCGGCGGATACGCGTGGGCAGCCTGTGGCGTGGACACGGGTAGCTACGCCTACAACTCGTTCAGGTGATCGCCTGAGTGGGCTGAGCTGAACGGAGGCCGGGGGTCGCATCCCCGGCCTCCTCTGTTGCCGGCGGGAGGCGAAGGGTGCCGACGAGGCCGCCTTCCTGGCGCGGTTCCAGTTCGAAGGTACCGCCATGCTGACGTGCGATGCTCGCAACGATCGACAGCCCGAGTCCGTGCCCGGTGACGTCGCCAGCGCGTGTCTGGGCGCCGCGGCTGAACGGCTCGAGCAACTGTGCGACCTCTTCGTCCGTGTAAGCGCATCCATCATTCGCGAAGCGGGCGGTCACGGCCGTGGGCGACGCGGTGACTTCGAAGGTCGCATGCCCGTCGGCTGGGGCGTACTGAGCGGCGTTTCGCATCAGATTGTGCACGGCCTGGGTGAGCAGTGTCTGATCCCCGTCGACGATGGCGACCTGGTCAGCTTTCACCTCGAAGCTGACGCCACGGGCCGCGAAAGCCGGGGCGAGGTCGTCGGCGAGGATGCGGACCACCCCTGCGACGTCCACCGGGTAGCGCCTGTCTTCGGGGAGGCGCCGGGTCTGAGCGAGCAGAAGGAGGGCGTCGATCGTCTCGTCCATGCGGGTTACGTTCCGGAGGGACCGGTCGACATCCTCGTCATGGGCAATGCGGGCGCCGATCGACTCCAGGGACGTCCGTACGACGGCGAGTGGGGTGCGCAACTCGTGGGAGGCGTTCGCGGCGAACCGCTCCTGCTGGGCGAAGGCGTCACTGAGCTGGCTGAGGGTGTCGTCGATCGTGTCGGCGAGGTCCTTGATCTCGTCATCAGGCCCGCGGAGGGCGAGACGCTCGTCCAAAGTGCTGGCGGTGATGCGCCGGGTGTGCTGGGTGATGTCGGAGACGCGGCGCAGGGAGGCCCGCGCTGCGCGATAGGTGAGGAAGGTGCCGAGGGCGGTGATCAGGGCGAGTGCGGAGCCGGTGACGGTCATGGTCATCGTCTTCGCCTGGTTGGTGAGTCGGAACACGGCTTCCACGACCTCCGGGGCGGAGGAGGCTCCGTTTTCGGGGACGACGGTGATGCTCGAGGAGGCGACAGAGGTCAGGGACGCCCAGACCGCGACGAAGACCAGAACCGAGATCGCGGTGAAGATCGCTGCGGACCGCACGGCGATGCGCGCGGCGAGAGAGCTCCTGCGGGACATCAGCTTGTCTCCAGTCGATACCCGAAACCGGGGTCATGGACGATGAGGTCGGGAGCGAGCTTGCGGCGCAGCGAGTGCATCGTCACTTTCACGACGCTGCGGGAGATGTCGTCGGGGGCGTCCCAGGCGACGTCGAGTAGGCGTTCGACGGTCAGGTGCCGTCCGTCGGCGCGGGCGAGTGCCTCGATGACGGCGAATTCCTTGGGGGAGACACGGATGCTCCGGCCGTCGAAGATGACGTTACCGCGGACTCGATCGACGGTGAGCGCGCCGACGGTGATCTCATCCGAGATGGGCGCGGTTCCGCGCCTGCGGAGCGCCCGCAGGCGGGCGGCGAGCTCCTCGTACGCGAATGGCTTGGTGAGGTAGTCGTCTGCGCCGAGGTCGAGCCCGGTGACGCGATCGCGCACGGTGGTCAGCGCGGTGAGCATGATGATGGGGATGTCCTGACCGGAGGTGCGGATCTCGCGGCAGACGCTGTCTCCGCTCATGCGCGGGAGGTCGCGGTCGAGGATGACGGCGTCGAATTCGTAGTCGATGAGGCGGTCCAGTGCCTGGACGCCGTCGTACGCGGGGGTGATCGTATATCCGTCGCGGGCGAGAGACATGGTGATCGCTGCGGACAGGTCGACGTTGTCTTCGACCAACAGTATTCGCATCGCGTGCTCCCTTCCTCAGGTACATACGCAGTCTTCCCGGAGGCGGTTAGGGCCAGGTTAGGAGAGCGCTAACCGTACCGAGACCCGCCGTGGGTAGACCGGTAACACCACGGCAATTCAGAGGAATCGGAGCGTTCTCATGCGAACAACCACAGCATCAACGCGGGTCGTCACCGGCATGGTGGCACTCGTCCTCGCAGGCTCGGCGCTGGTCGCCTGTACCTCCGGAGTGGACGGCGAAGGTCAGGCTGCTCCGGAAGGCGAGCGTCTGGCGGGTAGCTTCGAGGAGCTCCTGGAGCAGTACCTCGAAGGCGAGGAGAACCCGTACGTCATCGACGTACTCACGAGCGCCATCGACACCGGCGGCATCACGCAGGCTCAGTATGACGAGGCGCATCGCATGTACACCGAGTGCATGGTCAACGCCGGCTACGAGGAGGAGCACAAGCGCCTCGCCTCCGGCATCATCCAGATCACGCCCCCGGAGATGTCCGCTGAGGAAGCGCAGAAGTACATCGACACCGCCGGGGAGTGTGCCGACGAGCTCGCGCCGATCGAGGCCCTGTACCGAGCGCAGCAGGGCAACCCCGACCTGCTCAGCAACGGCGAGGAGATCGTCGTGGCCTGCTTCAAGCGCAACCAGGTCGTCGAGGCCACGTACACGACCACCGACCTCGCCGAGGACCTCGAGAACCGCTTCGAGGAAGCGGAGTACGACCCGAACGACGCCACCGTGCAGGAGTGCTTCTCAGCAGGCGGCTACGCCGTCGCATTCGAGGAGGAGGAGCAGTGACGTCCCGCCGGACGGCCTCACTGATCGCTGTGACCACACTGGTGGTTATCGGCGCGGCAGGTTCCCTCGGGTACGCGCTCCGACCAGTCCCGGAACCCGAGCTGCTGCGTGCAGGCAGTGAAGAGACATCGGCGCCGGTGGTCGCGCAGACCTTCGACGACAGTCGGCGCGTGCAGGTCAAGCTCGTCAGCGGCGCCGACCAGACCCTCGCCATCCAGACGTCGGGCACGCTGACAGCGTCCTGGTGCCGCGACGGGGGGGAGGTTACCTCGGGCACCGTCGTCGCGCACGTCGACGAGCGCCCCCTCATCGCAATGCACACTACGGTCCCGCTCTACCGCGACCTGTCCGTCGGGGACGACGGCGCCGACGTGGCCGCGCTGCAGACCGAGCTCATCCGCCTGGGCCACCTCGACGCGGAAACCGTGGATGGGGAGTTCGGCAGCCGCACCGGACGGGCTCTGCAACACCTGAGGGTAAGAGCCGGAGTCGAGGAGGGCGAGCGGTTCGCTGAGCGCGCGGAGTTCATCTGGCTGCCGTCGCCGCAGCTGACCGGCATCGCATGCGCCGTGAAAGTCGGCGACGCCGTCTCGCAAGGGAGTGCCATCGCAACATCCCGCGGGGCCCTCGAACGCGTGACGGTGCAGTCTGTCCCCGACAACCTCACGCCCGGCGACCGGACGATCAAGATCGGGTCGGTGCGGGGCCCTCTCGATGCGCAGGGAACCGCCTCCGACCCGGCCTTCCTCGCCCAGCTCGCCGGCGATGAGCGGCTGATCTCCGGCCTCGCCGAAGATCCCGGGGCGACTGTCACCGCGACCATCGCGCTCGCGTCGCCGATCGACGCCTATTCCATTCCCGCCGGCGCGCTGATCTACGACGGTGACAGCAGCTGCGTCAAGACAAGCGCCGGCACCGTGAAGACAGAACTTCTGGGCTCCTCCCTCGGCGCGGCCGTGGTCGCGTTCGAAGGCGAAGTGCCGGAGAGCGTCGCGATCGGGACCGCGCTGGAAGGGGTGCACTGTGAATGACGGGCGTGCGGTGCGCGCCATCGGGCTCGGGCACGGCTTCCCCGGCACACCGCTGCTGTTCGAGAGCCTCGATTTCGAGGCGCGCCCGGGCGACGTGGTGGGACTGTGCGGTCCTTCCGGGAGTGGCAAGTCCACGCTCCTATCCATCTTCGCCGGGTGGGAGACGCCATCGATGGGTCGGGTCGAACGCGTGCGCATCACGCGCACCAGCTGGGTGTTCCAGAACCCGCACGGCGTCGCGCACCGGAAGGCGATCGACCATGTCGTCTTCCCGTTCCTCGCCGCGGGAAGCACGCGCGGCGAGGCCGTCGAGCTCGCTCGTCCGATACTCGCGTCGTTCAAGCTGACCGCCGTCGCCGACCGCTCCTTCCGAGAGCTCTCCGGAGGGGAGGCGCAGCGCCTGATGCTTGCCCGCGCCGTCGCGACCAGGCCCTCCCTGCTCCTTGTCGACGAGCCGACGGCGCAGCTGGACCTCCGAACCTCGGAGACCGTGAACCAGACCCTCGGTGCGGTCGCGCAGGAGGGCGCCATCGTCCTCATTGCCACGCACGACCCGGGCACACGGGATGCGTGCAACCGCGTCATCCAGCTCGAGGACTACGCCCCCACGAGGGGGGTGGCCGCATGAAGATGCGCAGCATCGCCTCCGAGGTCCTGCGGAACGTCGTCTCCGGGACCGCGCACGTGCCGCTTCTCGGTCTCCTGCTCGCGCTGACGGCGGGGCTCGCCGCGGGGGCGGACGTCGCGGCCGTCCACGGGCTGCAGAACCAGGCCCGTACGTTCATCACCGGCGGCGGGGCGACCCGCATGCTGGTCGCGGAGGACAGCGTCGACCGCGCCCGTTGCGAATCGCTCGACTGGTACCGGAGCGTGCAGGCCTCCGGTGCATTGCGTCAGGCCGAAGACCTGCCACTGGACGCACTCGCCGGCGCCGGGTTCCCTGTGTACGAGGTGACAGCCGGGTTTGCAAGCCTGCTCGACGTGAAGTCCGCCTCCGAGGGTGCTTGGGTCTCGGAGCCTCTCGCGGAGTCCCTCGGGGTCGCCACCGGTTCGACCCTCGCCACGGATGGCCGGGACCTCAAAGTGGCCGGCATCTTCGCCTACCCCGACGACGGACGTGACGCTCGCCTGGAGTACGCGATTGTCATGCCCGTCGAGGGTGCCGGGGTCTTCGACGAGTGCTGGATGCGCGCCTGGCCTCAGGGCCCCGACGACGATGGCCTCCTCCGCCAGGCGCTCGCGTCCGAGGCAAGCACCGGGACCGAGGTGTCGCTGACTCAGCTGAACCGCAGCATGGGCACGAGCTTCACAGGCACAGCGATGTTCGACGACCGCCTCACCCGATGGGCGCCCGCGGTCGCCGCGGCCGCGGGGCTGCTCATCGGGTTCGCCGCCGTACGCGCCCGTCGCCTGGAGCACGCTTCGGCACTGCACGCCGGCCAGTCACGCGGCGCGATGACCTCGACAGCGATCCTCGAAGCCGTCGTGTGGTCTCTGGCCGGCGCCGTCTTCGCAGGAGCAGTCATCTACCTCAGTGCAGGAGCTCTCGCCCCGGAGGACGTCGCCTGGGTCCCGGCCGCCATGCTGCCGTCGCTGGTCGCGAGCTTCGGTACGGCGCTCGCGGGCGTTTTCCTCGGGACTCTCACTGTGCGCGAAGCGGACCTGTTCCGATTGTTCAAAGAGCGATGAACGCCGTCAGATCATCGCGCGGCTGTCGGCGAGAGCGACGCAGTGAAGGCCTCGTATCCCTCGTCGGTGGCGATCCCCCGGATCGCAAGCGAGCTGACCTCGCGAATACGCTCCTCGAGGTCGGCCCAGCGCGTGGCGATGGCGGAGATCTCCTGCACGCCGACGAAGGTGGCCACCACGAACCGGGAGGCGGCTTCGATCTCGACGTCGGAGCGGACCTCGCCTGCCCCCTGTGCGCGCAGAAGGAACTTCCCGATGGCGTCGTTCCACATGGTGAACGACGCGCCCAGGAACTCCGGGAACTCCTCAGGAGTGTGGGAAGTGAGGCGAAGCCCCGCCTGCACCGTGACATCCGCGCGCACCAGTTCCGCCAGCCCTGTCGACACCTCGTGCAGGCCGGCGAGACCGCCTCCCGCGGAGCTGAGGACCCGCTCGCTCAGGTCGACCATCATCGCGTGCTCACGTCGGATGATCTCGAGCGCGAGCTCGTGCTTGTTCTCGAAGTGGAAGTAGAAGGCACCCTGCGTGACTCCGAGTGGTTCGATCACATCCGCGATGCGGGCCTTATCGAACGGTATGGTCGCGAAGACCCGGCTCCCGGATTCGAGCAGTGCTTCACGGGTCTCCCCGCTCCGCTGTTGCTTGCCCATATGGGGGCTGACACCTCCGACCGGAATTGGGTTCCCCCACCATGACACTCGCCGCGAGTGGGGTCGCAGGGCCTGGTGAGAACTGCCTACATGGTACAGAGATGAATGTATGACCACTGCCAACGATGCATATGACAGGGGCATGAGCCGGGACGCGAAGGGCCGTTCATGCTACGTAGTCGGCTACCGGTGTGAACTTTGCCGCTGCGCGCCCGATACGCCGGCGTGGGCGGCATCCGTCGACGGTCAGGGGCGGCAGGAACTCGAAGGTGATCTTCGCCGTGCATGGATATTCGAGCGCCGCCGATGATGACAGAACCGCTCGCGGGAACGTGGACGTGACCGTGCCGCCTCATGACGGTCTCGCCGAACTGAGCGGATAGCTGCTTGTATGTTCTGAGGGGGTTCGAGTCGTGGTGGGGGAAGCTATGGCGAATTCAGTCGCGGTCATCGGCGGGACGGGATTCGTCGGTCGTCATGTGGCGGAAGAGCTCGCGCATGCGGGATTCGACCCGCTCATCCTCAGTCGAGGCCGGAACGCCGAATTGCGATCCGATCACAGGAGTCGCGTCGTCGATATCGCCGACGGGGCGGAATCTCTCCGCAAGGCGATCTCCGGGTCGATCGCTGCGATCAATGCGGCGAGTCACGTCGGAGATGATGCACGGGAGCAGCGCGGCGTGAACGTCGACGGCGTGACGCATACCGCCGAGGCGACGACGTCGCTCGGCATCCCCCTCGTGCACGTCAGCACGGCGGGAATCTACGGTGCACTCGCATTCTCAGGCGGCAGGGAGGGGCAGTATCCGGTTCACCCGGAGTCCGAGCTCAGCGCGACGCGAGCGCGAGGCGACGCGGTCGCATCCGCTTCAGGCGCGTCCGTGCTGCGCCCCCTGTTCATCACCGGAGTGGGGGACGGGCACTTTCTTCTGCGGCTGCTCTCCGCCCACGCCGCGCTCGGAGCATGGATCGAAGACGGTGCCGCCCGATTGTCGGTGGCATCTGCCGGCCTCGTCGCCCGGGCAGCCGTCGCTGCCGTGCGGCATCGCCTGGAAGGTGGAGCGGGTGCGGTGGTGCATGTCGTGCCGGATCGGCCCGTCGCCGTGAGAGACCTCCTCTCGCCGATCCTCGCCGAGTGGGGGAGACTTCCCTCCCGGTCGCTGAGCGCCGCCGATGCCGGTGCGGCACTCGAGGCGCGCGGTATCCCAGCGCGCAAGGTCGCGCAGTTCGCCCACGACTACTTTCTCTCGTCCGAGCGCCTCCGCGATCTCGTGCCCGATGCGGGAAGCCGCGATGTTCACCTCACCGATGCCGCGCTGTCGTGGTACGTCCAGCACGGGCGGTCGGCGCGCTGAACGTGTGAGCACCGGCCGCGGATCGGCCAGAGGATAATGGGCTCTCGTGCGCAAGGATGAAGCAAACCGCGAGGTCTCGACGGCTGTTCGGCGGACGCCGCAGCAGAGTCGGTCGCAGGAGACCCAGCGCGCGGTGGTCGAGGGGGCCGCGAACGTGTTCGACCGCGAGGGATACGGCAAAGCCAGTCTCTCGATGATCGTCGAGGAATCGGGGATCTCCCAGGGGTCGATGTACTTCCACTTCAAATCGAAGGAGCAGATCGCGCTCGCGGTCATCAACGAGCAGCACGCGCGCTCGCTCCCGTTGTTGACGGATGCCGTCGACACCTCGCCCGGCGTCTTCGAGAGGCTGGTCGCGGTGTCGCGCGCCATGGCGGACCAGCTGCGTCACGATGCCGTCGTGCGGGCCGGAATCCGGCTCGCGATGGAAGAAGGCGCCCTCGGCGCGCCGGCCGGCAACTTCTACCTCAACTGGGTCGAGATGACGAGTGCGATGCTCGCACCTGCGCTGGAACGAGGCGAGCTCACGAGCGGGCTGTCTCCCGAGACCCTCGCGAAGACGCTCATCGGCTTCTTCACCGGTGTGCAGCTCATGTCGCAGGCGATGAGTTCACGTGACGACCTGCTCGCCGGTCTCCGCGATATGTGGCTCTTTGCGGTAGACGCGATGGTGCCCCCGGCGGATCGCGATGCCGCCGTCGCCGCCGTCGAGGCAGCATTCCGGCCCGCCTAACGAGAGTAGGCGAGCGAGGCTGCAGCCTGGAGGCCTCCGGTGCCGCGCGCGACGACGTCGAACACGTTCCACCGCACGGACGCGCGGTCTATCCGTTGGGTTCGGGCGATACTGACCTCCAGAAAGAGCGGTCCGTGCAGCTGTCGACGCTCGCCGACGTCGAACGACGCGCTCCGCATCCAGATGGAGTTGGCAGACGCCCGATCCAGTCCGTCGCTGCAGTAGATCAGCGCCTGCGCCTGCTGCGCGGAGAGGCGCAGGAGGTCGAGCACGGTGACGACTCTTCGGGCGGGGGGACAGTCGGACGCGATCTCGTGCTGGAACTCGACCGAGCGCCCCGCCTCGATGCGTGTCAACCGGGACTTCCACACGTGCTCCACGGCGCAGTCGGCGGCGAGCTCGACGGAGAGGGGGCTTCCGTCCGACGGTGTCGCCTGAATCAGCGCAGGCGGACGATCCAGGTGCGCGACGGTGCGCATTGCGCCCAGGGTGAGCCGTGCTTCGACGCCCGCCGTGGAACCCAGCGCGCCGAGCGTGCCCGAGACGGGAACGCTCTCGAGTTCGACATCCGCCGTCGTCCCCGCACGAAGACTGACGCTGCGTAAGCCCGGGGGCGTGGGCGACGAGGAACCGTCGATCGGTGCCGGGTGCGAGCACAGTGCCGCAGTCAGGACGATCGCATCGATGGAGCTGAAATGCGGCGCGGGTGATCTTCCCGTTTTGACCGTCCAGGTCTCGGGATACTCCAGGGCGGCGCGGCCTTCGAGGGCGAGCTGCTGATCGCCGGAGCGCGTCGCAGAGCCGGTGAATGCTCGCGCGACGTGTCGGAATCGGCTCGCCAGGTAGCGCTCGGATGCGGGGCCGAGCAGATCGTCCAGACTCGCGCCGACCGCTCCTGAGATGGCAGCTGATCGATGCGAGTAAGCCATGCGGTCAGCTTATTTATGGCACACAGGTAACGCTAGAGCGAGATGGATGCCCGTTCATGCCATGATTAACTGGTGCGAACGACTTAGTAATGCCGGCGATGATGACCAAGGCAGGGGAGCGACGCGATGAAGGCACTCCGGAAGACGATCCTGGCGGTTGCGATGGTCGGCGGGCTGACGGTGGCAGCGTCCGGATGCGGCGTGATCGACGACACCATCGAAGGACTCACGGCGACCGGTCCGGCGACGCCCGCCCCGCCTGCCGGGGGCGATGGGTCCGAGGGCACCGGCACCGACATCGTGGTGACCGCGATCGTGACGAGCGACGCCGCGAAGTCCGGCGAGATCTTGGTGACCGTCGACGCGCCCCGCGACAGTCAGAGCTTCGCGGAGGACTCGGTCGAGCTGCCGTTCGAGCACGAATTCAGCGTGCCGACGGATGTGGCGTTCCCGTTCCGCGGAAGTCGGATCGAGGTCGACGCGGGACCGGGGGCCACGTGGATCGAATGTCGCATCATCGTCGACGGTGAAGAAGTCGCGACCCACCGTGCCGAGGGAGGCGCTTCGACCGCGGTGTGCGAACGCAGGCTCCAGCTCGGGCCGTCCTGATGGATGTCGGCACCCTCGGAACCCTCGTCGTCCTTGCGCTCGTCGACTCGACGAGCTTCGGCACGCTGCTGATTCCCGTGTGGCTTCTCACAGCTCCGGGACGGGTCCGCGCAGGTCGCGTCGTCGGATACCTCGCGACCGTCGCTGCGGCCTACTTCCTCGTGGGAGTTCTGCTGTATCTCGGTCTCTCCGCGATCGTCACGCGAACGCGAGCCGTATGGGATTCGCCTGGCTTCCTGATCGCGGTCCTCGTGCTAGGCATCGTGCTGATGGCGGTGAGCTGGCTGATGGACACGAAGAAGGCGCGTGCTCGCGCGGCGGAGCGCGCGGCGGCCGGTGGCGGAAGGATTCTGAACTGGCGGAACCGGATCATGGAGGACGGGCGCACGCGCGGGGCGACGCTCGGTCTGGTGAGTCTGGCACTCGTAGCGGTCGTGCTCGAACTCGCCACGATGGTTCCCTATCTCGCCGCGATCGGCATCGTGGCGGCCACAGGCGTCGGCCCGGGCCTGTCGGTGGTGACGATCGCGGGATACTGCGTCGTCATGATCCTGCCGGCCCTCGTCCTCCTGGTCGGGCGGATGGTTGCGCACGATGCGCTCGAAGGACCGCTCACGCGGCTCGATCGGTGGCTCACGCGCAACGCTCAGGCGACGACAGCCTGGATCATCGGCATTGTGGGGTTCCTGCTCGCGGTGAACGCGGTGGCGAATCTCGGCTGGGTCGATATCGGCGCCGGAGCGTCATGACTCCCAGGGCGGTGCCGCAGGATGGACGTCGAAAAATGTCGCAGCGGGTGCCGAGAGGTGCTTCTGTGACCGGAGTTCTGCGGGTGTGATCACATCGACGCCGAGTGACGACAGCACGGCGGGCAGACGACGGTTCCACGCGAACGTCGTGAGCTCGGGGTCGGTCCTCGACAGAGAAGGCCAGCCCATTCCGGAGTTGCTCGACACGACGTAAGCGATGGGCCGGTGGTTCTCCACCGCGTCCGTCACGGCCGCCAGATGCATGCGGAGGGTCGCATCGCCGCAGATCACGAGGGCCTTCTGCGAGCGCTTCGCGCCGAGCGAGCCGCAGAGCGCGGCACCCATGGCCGCTTGCTCGGCAGCGACGACGAGTGACGTCGACGGCGGAACCGTGAGGAAGCGCGGGTCGTAACCCCACATGTCCGTGAGGCCGTTCTCGATGCAGACGATGTCGAAGTGTCCATCGACCATGATGCCCTCGATCTGAGCCCATGTCGCGGCCATCTCGGACACGCCCTGCTGCCTGATCGGCCGGGCCCCGCGGAGCGGGGGCGGAGCTGCGGAGGCCACGAGCCCGTCGCGGGCGAGCGCCAAGAACGCCGCTGCGTCGGACGTGACGTCGATCCTCCGGCCGTCGTGGGCCGGGCAGCTGACCTCGGACTCGTCGACCAGGAGGAGCGTGGCGCCCTGTTTCGGCGCCCACCTCTCGCGCACGGTTTCCTCGAGCGCTGATCCGAGCGACACGACGACATCTGCCGCCGCGAGCGCATCGAGGCCTTCCGGCGTCGCATAGAGCCCGGCCAGGCCGACGAAGCTCTCGCTCGACTCGTCGATCGCGCCTCGGCCCGAAGCGGTCACCAGCGTCGACGCGCCGAGCTGAGCCGCGAAGGCGTCGAGATCCCCGCCGCGGACGTGCGCCCGCTTCGCGCCCCCGCCGACGATCACCGCGATCCGCGCGCGTTGGGCCGCGGCATCCCGAAGCTCGTCGACCGCCCGCAGAGCGGACATCGATTCCCGTGTTGCCGGGATCGAAACGCTCCGATCGCGAGACCACCGGCGCCGGGTCCCGTCTCCGTGCTCCTCGTCCGACCCCGTGCGCGTGCGCACCACCGCGACCGCCGGCGAGCGGTGGCGGAACGCCTGCCGCGAAGCGGCGGTGATCCCCGCGATGAGATCGGCTGAGTTCTCGATCGTCCTCGTCGGCATCTTCAGGGATCGGCAGATGTCCTCTATCGGCAGATCCTGGAACGCGCCCCACCCCCGCCGCTCCGGTGCGGCCGCCTCGACGACGACCAGCAGGGGCACGCGACCTGACGCTGCTTCGGACAGCCCGAGGAGCGCGTTGACGAACGAGGGCCCGGTCTCGAGGCTGAGCACCGTCAACGCGTCGGGCTGGAGAGTCGCGCGCCCGAACGCGGCGAACGCGGCGGTGCGCTCGTCGCTGAAGACCGACCGCTCTTCGCGAGTGCAAGCGTCGAGGAGGCCCGGTGCGTCGAGCGGCAGGCCGAACACGTGCAGGTCGCCCAGGTCGCGCAGCGCCGCCGCCGCCGGACCCCAAGCGAGTTCCGACGTCACGCGGGGTGTCCCGACAAAGCCGAGGAAGTGACGTCCCAGGTGCCCGAGGGCGTTCTCCGGACGCGGATGATGAGCGCAGTACGCTCGCCGTCGTGGGCGCTGGCGGCGACATGCACGAGGGTGGGGTCGGTGGCTCCCACCGCGAACGCACTGCCGTCGAACCCCGCTTTCGCCAGCAGCCCGAAGGCCCGGCACGCGTCCGCGTTCATGAGCTCGGTGGGCACGACGCGGTAGCCCGGGCTGTATCGGCGTCGCGGGTACTCGACGGAGATCCAGTCGAGGAGCGGGCCGCAGTCGAACCAGACATCGAAATCGTCTTCGAGGTCGGGGCTGTGCAGATGGCACGCGGCGAGGACGATCTCGCCCATCGTCACGTGCCATGACGGGTAATCCAGCGAGACATTCGCCGCGACGGTGTGCTCAGTGGTCATGGCTGTCTCCGATCAGAGGGGAGTCGCTGTTCGTCAGGCTGACGTGCAGGGCGCTGCTCGTGGCGTGCGGGTCGGGTCGCCAGGGCAATTCGGCGGTTCCGTGAGCGATCTCTTCGCCGTCGCGTCGGAGACGCCAGTCGACGATGTAGTCGGGGCACACCGGATTCGTCTCGAGCCTCCGGTGCATCCGCACGTCGACCGTGTCGCCCTCACGTACCGGTAGCTCCGTGCTGCCGAGGGGAACCACGACGGGCAACCAGCTCGACCGAGAGCTCAGGCTGTCGACGGAGTGCGTCCCGATCTTCACCGCCACCGACAACAGCAGTGAGTCCAGCGTCCCCGGACGCGACACCGCCACCTCGGCCGGAGCGGATGCGACTTCCGAGAAGCTCCCGCTGAAATTCGCTGTCTCCACGGTGGTAGGGCGGGACAGCAGGCCAAGCTGGACCTGCCGCCCCACGACGCACAGCCGCACGTCGCCGCAGCCGACGGTCTCCGCGAGCGCACGGCGATAACGATGGGCTTCGCGCGCGAACACGGGCTCGGCGCCCCTCAGCATCCGCCGCCAGCTGAACGCGCTCACGCTCGTGATCCAGCCCTGCGGGACGACGAGCATCCCGGGGTCGCCGATACGTCGGATCTCTCGGCCCACCACCTGCTCAGCCCCTTCGGAGCTGCCGATGGCACCGACGATCTCGCTCACGAGGATCGTGGGGCGGATCTCCGATTCGACATATTCGTCGTAGGAGAGAACATCGATCGATGCATATCGGGGGTCGTTCGCCAGTTCGGCGGTCAGGGCCTCGCGGACGTGGTCCAGCTGCTCGACGGCGACCACTCGGCGCGCCGAGCCGTGCCGCGAGGCGTGCCCACGGGGCTTGCCGGCCGCAGCCCAGCTCGACGACGACCGAGTCTGCGGAGACGGCGTCGGTCAGAGTCTCCTCGAAAGCGCGCACCCGAGGCTCATCGTCCATCATGAACTGATAGGCGGCGTCGTCGTAGACGGGGTACTCGCCGATCGACGGCAGAAAGTAGGCGCCCGATCCGGAAGGCGTGCCGGGGAACGCGGCGCGCGGTGCGTCGAGATCAAGCGTCATGCTGCACCCGGATGACGCGCGGCAGGCGTTCGCCGCGTTCGGACATCAGTGTCGCGTCGACCAACCGGTCGGTGACAGCGGCGAGATCGACCCACCGGCCGGCCGAGACCAAGCGATCGACAAGGTCGGGATCTCGCCGGCGGTAGATGGTGTGGGCGGTCGAAGGCACGACGAGGTCGGCCACGACCGCGGTGAACGAACGGCATGTGCTCGATGCGTCCGCGACGGAAGCCAGCAACGACTCTCCCTCTCGTTTGGTGCGTGCCGTCAGCTCGTACATATCGGGCTCCTCGTCGTCGGGTCGATCCGGCAGATGGTTGTGGGCGTCCGTGGATGTCACGTAGACCACTCCGAACGGAACGCGGTTCGTGTCCGCGATGCCGCGGACCAGGTTCGCGGGCGCCGTGGCGTTGACGGTCCGAGCTCCGGTCGCATCGGGCTCGCTCTCGAGGCCCGCCGCAGCGCACAGGAGCACTGTCGAGATCTTCCCGCCCAGCGCTGCCAGGATCCCGGCGGGCCTGGGCTCGGGCTCGTCGAGGAGGTCGAGCTGCCGCGCCTGCCAGCCCGAGCATCTTGCGGCCAGGCGTGTCGCGCGAGCTCTGCTCGATCGATAGGTGAACACGCCCTCGACGCCGCGGCGGTCGAGTGCACTCACGAGGGACGCGCCGATGCCTCTGCCGCCGCCGACGATGAGGACCGTCATGCCGGCTCGCTCGCCATCGCGCGGGAGGGGAGCGGGGGATACCGCTCCCGAATGCGCGACAGGAGGGTGTTGGCCGGCTCGAAATCCTCTTTCGTGACCATGCCCCATCGCGCGGTGCGCGACAGCGACCCCTGACCGAGATACGACGGCGAGACTGCCGTCTGGCGCGCGACCCCCAGGCGGAACAAACTGTCGAGCGGCCTGTTCTCGACCGAGGTGATCACCGCAAGCGCGTACGCCTCGCGGAAGTCGAACAGCCATGCACCCAACGTGATGGCGGCGTCCAGCCCCGCGCCGCTCGAGAGCGCCCGATCATCCAGCTCGATGCCGATCTGGAACACGCGGGGGAATGTCTGCCGCGAATCGATGCGTCCGACCGGATCGCCGTCGGACAGTCGGTGGATGTCGAATCTGCTGTAGTCCTGCGACGATCCCGCCTCGGCAGATCGCCGCAGATACGTCCACTTGCCGTGCAGATGGCTTCGCCAGCTGGTGTCGGGCTCCACGCCGGTTCCTCCGCTGCCGCTAAGCGCTGACCGTCTCGGCGGAGTCGAGGAACCGACGCAGGTCTCCCACGGTCTTGATCTCCGCGGCCACTTCGTCGGCCACAGCCACCCCGAACACCTCTTCGACACGGATGCACAGCTCGAGCATCGCGAGCGAGTCGATGTCGAGGTCGTCGGCGAGGACGGTGTCGTCGGAGACGACGACATCCGCGTAGCTCTCCTCGTTGATCCGGCCGGCCTCGATGCGCACGAAGTCGTACAGTTCCGAGTCAGTCATGGTTCTCTCCTTCTGTTTCGATGATCAAAGCGACATTGCTGCCCGAGAATCCGAATCCGTTGACCAATGCCGCCCGGTGCCGGTCGGACAGATCGAGGCGGGCTTCGCCCTCCGCCTCCGCGAGAAGCCGGATGCTGCCGGGAGCGGCGAGCGGCTCGCGAAGTCCGAAACTGCCCCCGACAGGTACACCGGAGAGAACGCGCACGGCGGTGACGATCGACGCGACACCCGCGGCGAACACCGCGTGACCCACGGCGCCTTTGTTGGCGAGCACGTCGACCGCCAGGCCGTACGTCTCGGCATACCGTGCGATCGCCTGCAGTTCGGCCTGATCGCCCTGCTTCGTGCCCGTCGCGTGCGCGATCACGAGGGTGGGCGCTCGGCCCGCCTTTCGTGCGGATTCGCTCATCACGAGGTATTCCTCGTCGGGGTCCGAGACGGTCTTGCCGCCGATGCTGCGTGCGTGCCAGCCGGTGATGACCGGGTCATCACCGAGGGGAGTCGGGGCGGCCTGGACGATCAACGCGCCGGCGAAACCGTAGACGCGTGTGCCGGCTGCGGCCTGATCGAAGGGGCGCACCTCGGGCGCCCATGCCCGTGCGTCTCGGAACGTGTCCTCTTCGAGCGACCCGTCGATGGAGGATGAGCACACCACGACCGTGTCGGCTGCCCCCGCACGGCAGAGATCGGCGGCCACGCCGGCGGCGACACCGGTCGAAGCGCACGCATGCGAGAGCACCAGCGACGTGACCTCGGACCCGGGGAGCAGTGCCTTCACATGCCGCTCGGGACTCTCCGGGTAGTAGCGCGAGGTGGCCGGGTCCGCCCCGATGCACTGCGCGCCGACGATGACGACGACCCTGCGACCGATGACGTAGCCCTTGGCCTGAGCCGCGTTGAGCGCGTTGCTGATGCATGCGTCGCGGAGCTCATGCGCGGCGGCATCCGGATCCCATGCGACATCGTCGCCCACGTCGGCAAGGCCGACATCGAACCGCTCGCTTCGTGGCGAGCTCACGCTGGTCGCCGTGATGACGGCCCGTGCCGGTGCGGATGTCATGACGCCGTTCCCGCCTGATCGCGCAACCGGCCGAGGGGAACGATCTCACCGTCGATGATCTGAGCTCCGTCGCCCGTGCGCAGCCAGCCGTCGTCGTCCCTTTCGGGCGGATCCACGATCCGGTGATTCACGACCTCTCCGAGGGCGGCGAACGGTGACCGGATCACGAGCTCGCCGTCGCGGATGGTGCACTCGACGCCGTCCAGCGGTCGGCCGCAGCTGCCCTCCGTCGCCGAGGCGTGCAACCCGATCGCGACATTCGGACCGGCCTGGGTGAGTCCGTACCCGTTGGCCAGCGGTATCCCGTTGTCTCGGTAGTGCGCTTCGACGGAGCGAGGGAGCGGATCGCCGCCGACCCCGCGCACGGAGAGGTCGGCGAGGGCATCGAGGACGGCGGGGTCGCGCCGTGCTTTCACCGCGATGGTCTGCCAGAAGCGCACACCGGCGTCGAAGGTGTCGATGCGACGCTCCAGGATGGCCCGGATCGCCGAGTCGATGTCGAGCGGGTCGAAGACGACCAGCGCGGTGTCGTTGAACAGCGACATCAGCACGACGCTTGTGTAGTACGCCGTACCCGCGCGAATCGCCATGGCTACGCGGCATCCCGGCCGCACGTCCATCGCGCGAGCCGTAGCGGCGGCGTGCTCTCGGACGCCTGCACGCGCGAATGCGAACATCCTCGGCACGCCCGTGGTTCCGCTGGTGCGCTGAAGCAGCGCCACATCCGACCCGTCGACGTCGAGCCGGGCCTCGCCGACGGGCGCTGACGCGGAGTCGACGAGGATCACCTCATGTCGGTCCCACCGCTCCCTCATCGAGTCGAGCAGCTGGGATGCCGGGAGCGACGGGTCGATCGCGGTCACACGGCGACCATCGAGTCGGCGCTCAGTGGGTAGTGACAGGGGCATGTGCGCGCTCTCCATAGTGGGTTCGGTTGTCGATCAGACCGGCGAGCGAGAGATCGCCGCGGTGAGTCGCGACCGCGACCGCGACCCCGCCCGCTCCCGTCGCCCCGTCGAGGGCGACCCGGCGGCCGAGGCCCCCCGGTGTCAACGGGCCATGGGGCGTCTGCACGAGCATCGATCGGAGGTCGGCGAACAGCCCAGCCGAGTCGATCCGGCCCGGAAGGTGTCCGAGACGCGCGTTGACGACACTCGCGGCGAACAGCAGCCCGGCGGCTCCGGTCATGAGGCCCGGCGCGACGCCAAGGGCGGTCCTGAGCCCGGCGGCGATCCGCTGCCAACGCGGATTCGCCAGTTCGTTCGCCGGGAGGACCGCCGACGCGGCGACGAGCAGCCCGGCGTTGCCCCGGTCGAGGTACGGACGGAACTTTTTGTCTCCGTCCACGAAGTAGAGCGCACGATTGACGACCTGATATCGGCGCCGCTCGCTGTCGATGAGGTCGTACGAGAGACCGGCATCGCCCCCGTGCGACCGGGCCCACAGGGAAAGCGCGAGGGCGATCCCCGGGCCACCGCCCATCAAGCCACGCTGCTCGGCGTCGGGCGACCGCCCGAGGTCGTTGCGCAGCAGATGTCGGGCTCGGGTCTCGAGCTCCTTCCCGACGCGGTCCGCGACGGCCGCGGCACGACCCGACGGTCGCCCCTCGGTGCCGAGGAGAATGGCGGTCAGGATGCCCGACAGTCCCGTGTCCAACCGCGAGCTGAGCGCATCCACCTCAGTGGCCTCGAGGCGGTCCAGGTAGGCCTCCGACCACTGCGCTGCGGTGTCTCTCTCGCCGTGGCGTCGGAGAGCTGCGGGGAGCAGGCCGACTCCGCCGATGAGTCCGAGGTCGGAGACACGCAACGGCCGAGACGGGCCCCCTGCGAGGACGTCGATCAGCCGTTCTTGCGCCGAGCGCACCTCGTCGTCGTCGCGGGGGAGGAAGAGCAGGCTGAGGAGGCCCGATCCGAGGCTCGCGACGGGGCGGTTGTCGAGATTTCCTCGCGGCGAGCGCAACGGATGCGGTAGACCGATTCCGGTATCCAGGTAATGGCGGCATGCTCTCGCGTAAGCCCGATAGATGTCCGCAGCCGCGGGCGGCGTGGCCGGAGACCCGGCGTGACCGCCGGTCGTCGCGTGCGATATCGGCGCATGGCCGGAGAAGTAACGTTGCACGCCTGCCGTGAACCTCGATCTCCAGTCGGGGTCGAGGTGCGCCGAGACCACCGGGGGCCAGTAGGCATAGGCCATGAGCCGGTCGACTGCGTCGACATCGCTCCCGGTCGAGTATTCGCGCCGGGTTCCGTACACCCACGGCACGCCGCGGACACCCGACGGCCCCCCGCGGCTCGCCGCTTCGAAGTCGACGAGAGCGACTCCCGCATCCGTGACGAGCACGTTCGCGGGCTGGAGGTCGTTGTGCGTGATGCCTGCTCGCGACAGATCGACGACGAGTTCGCGCAATCGATCGCCGATCGTCGCTACGCGCAGGGAATACGTCGCGGCAAGACCCTGGTACTCGTCGGTACCCCGGTCGATGCCCGCGTACACCGGGCTGTTCGAGGCCACCCATTCGAAAAGCGTGACTCCGTCGACCCTGGTCTCGACCAGGAAACTGCTCGTGCCGATCTCGAAGGTGTCGACGAGCCGCGGGACGCGACCATCCAGCTCGGGGCTGTCGGCCATCGACCGAAGAGTCGCCGCCTCGTCGCGGATCCGCTGCGCCGCGTCGGTGCCATGGCCGTCGAGGCCGATGAAACGGATGCCGCGTTTGATGACCACTCTGTCACCCGTTGCGAGGTCGTCGGCGAGGTAGGTCCCGCCGCCCGCGTGCACCGCGACGGCAGCGCGCACGCGATACCTGTCCGGGAGTGCATGAGGCTCAGCGTCGAAGCGGAGACCGGTCAGCTCGAACAGCTGATCCTTATCGGCCGCTACCGGCACCACAGCGCGGGCATCAGGCCGCAGCGTCCCGTCGGGCCCCTCGATCAGCGCCTGTCCCCATTCGTTGAACTCCGTCGCATCCGAGAACTCGAACGCGCCGAATCTGCAGTGGATGATCGTGTCGCTGAGGGAGTGGTCGCCGGCGACAGGAGGCCCGGAACGCGGACCGAGCGCCCTCCGGAGCGACACGAGGCATCTGGCCAGGTCCTCGGGTCGCGGGTAGAGCACGATCGCCTTACCGGCATTCGCCCGTGGGGCGTTCTTGGAGTACAGCGCCCACAGGAACTCGCGTCGCGCGACGTGCTTCAGTGTGAGCTCGAACTCCTGCGCGACCCGCTCGGCGATGGCGAGGACCTCGTCGAACTCGTCGAAGCACGGGGCGAGATGGATCTTGAAGCCCTGAGCGGGCAGCGGGCGGCGCCCGCGTATGACACGCCAGATGCCCCAATCCGACGTCGGATCCGGCGATCGCTGTCCCAGAGGGCCGAAGAACCGCGGGTCGATCGGGAAGTCCTGCCCCTCGGGGCGCCAGAGAGTGATGGGAGCGGTCATCACGGGGTCTGCGAGGTCGTCGAGGTATGTCATGGCTGAGTCACCATCCCTTCCAGTTCGGGCCACAACTCCCAGAGCGGCGGCGGCACGGATCCGGGTGCCGCGCTCGCGAGGCTCTCCCCGACGACCGGCTCGACCATCCGATACCGAGGCACGGACTCGATCCGCTGCCGCGCTGCCGTGTACAACGGATGCGCGACGATCCGCGGTGGTAGCGACGGGCAGAGAACCGTCGTGCATTCGCCCGTCGCGATAGCGGCCACCGACGGGGTGTCGAAGGCGAGCAGGCTGACGCGCATCAGATAGTTCACGGTCGCCGGGTAGACGAGGATCACATCGCTCGACTCGCCCAGTTCGACATGGTGCAGGTCGGCGGTCGAGAACGACTCCCAGTCGTCCTGTATCACCGGAACCCGGGCGATGCTGCGCAGCGACAGGGGACTCACGAATTGCGAGGCGGAGCGGGTCATCACGATGCGTTCGAGACCGTGCGCCTCCCGGCGACGTAGCCAGGAGAGGTACATCGGCAAGTGCGCGGCGGAGACGGCCCCCGTGGCGACCATGGTCACGCGCACAGTTCCCTCCTCAGCGTGTGGAACACACTGACGGGTCTGCCTGTCGTCATCCCGTCGACCGTGAGCCAGGTCGCGTCCGCACCGTAGCCGCCGAAGGGCCGCAATGCCGCCTCGTGGTGAAACGGCGTAGACGACGGGCACAGCCGGTAGGCGTCCGGCACCGGCCCCCCGGCGCCGCCGTAGAGGCTGAGGTACATCTCACTGCCCGCGTAGGGTGCAGCGGCGAAGGTCTCGAGGAGACGCTCCCACGATGAGAACGTCACGACGTTGAAGACGGGGGAGAAGAGCTCGGTATGCGAGGCCTCGGCGAGGTCGCTCGTCGTCACGGTTGTCGGAACGAAATCGGGCGAGTCGCAGTCAGGACCCGACCATGTCGTCCGATCCGCCATCTCGGCGAGGAACTGTCGCCCCTGCGTCGCGGTTCGTTCGTCTGGGCTCGGAGCATGCGCGATCGTGCCGGCGGATCTGCGATCGGTCATCTCGAGCAGCGTCAACCGGGCGGTCAGCCGCTCGTGGAACTCCGCGTACACCGACTCGTGTACGAAGACCGAGTCCGGAGCCAGGCAGTCGGCGCCGGAGTTGTACAGGCGCGCGAAGACGAGGTCGTCGCTGGCTTTCGAAAGATCCGCCCCGGGCATCACGATGGCCGGATTCAGCGAGGACCCGAATCCGATGAAGGCCCGATGCGACGTCTGCGCCTCGACACGGCGGCCGTTCTCGCTTCGTCCCGTGAAGATCAGCACGTCCTCGGCTGAGGAACGCGAGGTGAAATCCCGCTGCGATTCGTCGCGAAGGTGGGCGCTTCCGAAGCGGTCGAGCCCGGTCAGCTGCCAGAGCTCGGTGACCAGACCCGAGAGCGCCGCGGGCGGTCGCGCCTGCACCGGGAGCCCGAGGGAGAGAGGGATCAGGCAGTACAGGGCGATCGAATACAGAAGATTGTTGCGCGGCAGAAAGGTGTACACCGTTGCGGGGTGGCTCTGGCGCCGAGCCGGAACGCTCGCGAGCCGTTCGAGATTCCGTGCGAGCCGGAGAGACTGCGCCAACTCGATCTCGGCGCTGTGGAGTGTGCATTGCTCGGTCAGCCGGTGAAGCAGTCGCGGCGCATTGCGGATCAGCGACTGCTCGAAGCTGCGCTCCACCGAGACATCGAGATCGCCGGGATTGTCGAGCGCGTCGAGCGTCATCGTCCACCGCCGGGGACGGAGTAGAGGATCAGATCCCAGCGCTCGCCGTAAGCGAAGACGGCCTTCTCCAGGACGCCCTCCCGGGTCATCGACTGTGCGGCTGCGTGCACGATTGCCGCGTTCCACGCCGGAACCCAGGCTTCGAACCGGTCGGCCCCGCGCATCCGGGCCCCGGCCGCGGCTTCCGTCAAGGCGGATGCCACCCAGCCGGGCGCGTCATGTCCGTCGGGGATCGCGACGAAGCATGTGGCGGTCGGGTGCTCGGGCGCGAGCGAGAAGCCGACGTGGCACGCGTCGTCGTCCGTGACGGCCACCAACTCACTGTCCAGGAAGTTATCGACGGCCACGTCGTCGAACCATGCCGGGACGCCGATCGATGCCGCGGTGTTCGGGGCATGGAGCACGCGGGTCAATGCGTTCACGAAGACCTCCTCGTCGAGGGGAAGCGGAGCGGGCGGACGCGGTCGCGTCCGCCCGCTTATCTGTCAGCAGGACTGGCTGCCGAGGCTGGCGGCCATTTCCGCCGCCTCCGAACTCGCGTCAAGCGCTTCGAGCTGTTCCAAAGTCATCGATTCCACCCCCTTCCCGTGGCCGGGATCCCGGCGGCAATGCAGGCGATCAGACGCGTGTGAGCGGGTTACGAAGAGCCATCAGAACTCGACGAAACTGCCACGCTTGGTGAAACCGATGACCCCCCACGTGCGGCCTATTGCCACATCTGGCTACATACGTGGCGATAGTAACACGGGCGTTCGCCTTAATTACAAGCGGTTTCCGGTTTTCGGCTTCCGCGTGCTATTCGGCTGGTGCGGAAATGACGTTCGAGAGGACCCGAGCGAGATACGGCGCCGTCCGGCTGGAGGGATGCCGGACGAGCTCGGCGGGCGCGGCCGCAGCCATGATGCGCCCGCCGGCGTCGCCGCCGGACGGGCCGAGGTCGATGACCCAGTCGGCTGAGGCGACGACATCCATGTCGTGTTCGACCGCGACCACCGTGTTGCCGGCGTCCACGAGTGTGTGCAGCTGCGCGAGCAGCAGGCGCACATCGGCGGGATGCAGTCCGGTGGTGGGCTCGTCGAGCAGGTAGAGGGTGTGACCGCGACGGGCGCGCTGCAGCTCGGTCGCGAGCTTGATGCGCTGGGCCTCGCCGCCCGACAGCTCGGTGGCCGGCTGACCGAGTCGCAGGTAGCCGAGGCCGACATCGCGCAGAGTGCGCAGGCTCCGGGATGCCGCGGGCACCGGCTCGAGGAAGCCGGCAGCGTCATCGACGGTGAGGGCGAGCACGTCGGCGATGTTCTTGCCGCGGTAGGTGACCTCGAGCGTCTCGGCGTTGTACCGAGCGCCGTCGCACGTCGGGCACTTTCCGTAGCTGCCGGGCAGGAACAGCAGCTCGACCGAGACGTAACCCTCGCCGAGGCAGGTCTCGCAGCGGCCTCCCGCGACGTTGAACGAGAAGCGGCCGGCGGTGTACCCGCGCTCGTGTGCGAGGTCGGTGCCGGCGAAGACCGCGCGCACCGCATCGAACAGGCCCGTGTACGTCGCCAGGTTCGAGCGCGGCGTACGTCCGATCGGCTTCTGATCGACGCGCACCAGACGGTCGATGTGATCGAGGCCGGTGACCGCTCGCACCGCCGGGACCTCGGCCTGCCCGTCCGGCAGCGCCTCGACCGGGCCCGCCTCGCCCGGCTCTGTGGCATCCGTCGTCTCGTCGTGCGACTGGTCCGCCGTCTCATCCCCGCGCAGATGACGCCGCACCACGTCGTGGAGCACTCCGCCGACGAGCGACGACTTGCCCGACCCCGACACCCCTGTGACCGCGACGAACGTCCCGAGCGGGAACGCCGCGTCGACGTTCGCGAGGTTGTGCAGCGACGCGCCCTCGAGCGTCAGCCAGTCGGTGGGGGAGCGCAAGAAGCGCGACTCCACGGCGCCACCCTCGGTGCCGGGGAACAAGAAGGGCCGCGTCATTGATGCGGTGACCTCGGCGAGCCCATCGACGGCTCCGCTATAGAGCACCTCGCCGCCGCCCTCGCCCGCTCCGGGGCCGACATCGACGATCCAGTCCGCACCTCGGACGACGTCCATGTTGTGCTCGACGACGAACACCGAGTTCCCCGATGCCGCCAGCTGCTCCAGCACATCGAGCAGCGGCTCGGCGTCGGCGGGATGCAGCCCGGCCGATGGCTCGTCGAGCACGTAGACCACCCCGAACAGGCCCGAGCGCAGCTGCGTCGCCAGGCGCAGGCGCTGCATCTCGCCGGGGGAGAGGGTGGTGGTCACGCGACCGAGCCCGAGGTAGCCGAGCCCCAGGTCGATGAGCACCTCGATGCGGGCGACGAGGTCGGTGGTGATCGCGACGGCAACATCCGTGCGCTCGCCCGACGATGACGTCGTGAGCGCGGGTGCGGCATCCGTCAGCTCCGTGGTGGGACGCAGGATGTCGGCGAGCTCGCTCATCGGCAGGGCGTTCAGCTCGGCGATGGTGCGGCCGGCGAAGGTGACCGCGAGCGCCTCGCGCCGCAGACCCGACCCGCCGCACAGCGGGCAGATGCCCGTGCGGACGAACCGCAGCACCCGCTCACGCATCTTCGCGCTGTTCGAATCGGCGAGGGTGTGGAAGACGTACTTCTTCGCGCTCCAGAACGTGCCCTTGTAGGGCTTGGCCACGCGGTCGCGCTGCGGCGCGATCTCGACGATGGGCTGCTCGTCGGTGAACAGGATCCACTCGCGGTCGGCGGGGTCGAGGTCGCGCCACGGGCGGTCGACGTCGTAGCCGAGGGCGATGGTGATGTCGCGGAGGTTCTTCGCCTGCCACGCGCCCGGCCACGCGGCGATCGCGCCGTCGCGGATGCTGAGGGAGGGATCGGGCACGAGGGTCTCCTCGGTGACCGTGTGCGCGACGCCGATGCCGTGGCACTCCGGGCACGCGCCGGCGGCGGTGTTGGGGGAGAAGGCGTCGGAGTCGAGCCGGTCGGTGAACCCGTCGGGGAACGTGCCGGCGCGCGAGAACAGCATCCGCAGCGAGTTCGACAGCGTCGTCACGGTGCCGACGCTCGAGCGCGAGCTGGGCGCACCGCGACGCTGCTGCAGGGCGACGGCCGGCGGAAGCCCCGTGATCGACTCGACGTGCGGATTGTGGCCCTGCTGGATCAAGCGCCGGGCGTAAGGGGCCACGGACTCGAGATACCTGCGTTGCGCCTCAGTGAAGATCGTCCCGAACGCGAGCGACGACTTGCCTGAGCCCGACACCCCGGTGAACGCGACGATCGCGTCGCGCGGAACGTCGACGTCGACGTTCCGGAGGTTGTTCTCGTTCGCTCCGCGCACACGGACGAAGGCATCGGGGGTCGTGCGGCGGTCTCCGGACATCGGGCAAGCCTACGTGTCCGAGGTGCGCTCTAGGCTCGTGCGGTGGGTATCGCAGAGTGGGTCGCGCCGCGGCGCCTCGGCCGTGACTTCCGGTGGCTGTTCGCTTCGTCGCTGACGAGCAACATCGGCGACGGCATCGCCCTCGCAGCCGCGCCGCTCCTGATCGCGTCGATGACCGATTCGCCCATCCTGGTGGCCTCCGGTGCCGTCATGCAGTTCCTGCCGTGGCTGCTGTTCGGACTCCACGCCGGCGCGATCGCCGACCGGGTCGACCGGCGCATCCTGATCATGGTGGCCAACGGCATCCGGGCTCTCGTGCTGATCGGTCTGTGCGTCTTCCTCATCACCGGACTCGCCAGCATCTGGATGGTGCTGATCGTGGCCTTCCTCTACGGCACCGCCGAGGTGTTCGTCGACACGACCAGCAGCACCCTGCTGCCGATGATGGTGCGCAAGAGCGACCTCGGGATCGGCAACGCGCGGCTGCAGGCCGGGTTCCTCGTGGCGAACCAGCTCGGCGGCCCGCCCCTCGGTGCCTTCCTGTTCGCCATCGGGTCGTTCTGGCCGTTCGCCGTCCAGGGGCTGTGCGTCGCGCTCGCGATCGTCCTCATCTCGCGAATCACGGCGACGAAGAGAGTCGAACCAGTGGATGCAGCGCGTGAGCGGACCGCGGTGCACGCCGACATCCTGAGCGGCATCCGCTGGTTGTGGTGCAACCCACCTGTGCGGACGCTCGTGATCATCATCCTCACTTTCAACGTGACGTGGGCCGCGCCCTGGGGTGTGCTCGTGCTGTACGCCACCGACTACCTGCAAATGGGTCCCGTCGGGTACGGCGCGCTGACCACGGCCTCGGCCATCGGGGGACTGGCGGCGACGCTGCTGTTCGGAAGGCTGGAACGACGCTTCTCGTTCGCCGCGCTGATGAGGGTGTGCCTTACTGCGGAGGTCCTCATGCACCTCGCGTTCGCCCTGACGACGTCCGGCGTCGTGGCGTTCGTCATCATGATCGCGTTCGGCGCCTACGCGTTCGTCTGGGCGACCATCTCGACCACGGTCCGCCAGCGCCTGGTTCCACACGAGCTGCAGGGACGCATCGCCTCGGTGAACATGGTCGGTGTCTTCGGCGGCCTCGTCATCGGTCAGGCGCTCGGCGGGGTGATCGCGCAGGTCTGGGGGCCGACGGGTCCTTGGTGGTTCGCGTTCGTGGGTGCTGCGCTCACCCTCTTGTTGGTGTGGCGTCCCATCACGCACATCGCGGCAGCACCGCCGGTCATCGAAGACGACGAGAACGAAGCCGTCCCGGCAGGCTGAGCGGCCTACCGATCGTCGAGCGCGGCCATCGCATCGGCCAGCACGCGCGCGACGGGCCACGCGCCGTCGGCCGTGTTGCTCATCACGGTCGCCGTCGTCGAGGTCGGCGGGTGATGCACGGAACGGAACGACGCTCCCACGTCGCAGCCCTCCAGCACGACGCCGGCCCCCGTCTCGGTCAGCCAGAAACCCAGGCCGTATCTCATCTCCTCGTCTTCGACCCGGGAACGTGGCGCCGTTATGAGAGCCACGGACGCGGGGGAGACGATGCGTCCGTCGAAGAACGCTCGCCAGAACCGGTGCACGTCGGCGGTTGTGGTCGAAGCGCCGCCGTCGCCGCCGGCGCGGACGGGCAGGTGCAGCGTGTTGACCCGCAGTCCCTCGTCGAAGACGTAGCCGCGGGCATGATCCGCGCCGAGCTCGTCGGTACGGGGGAAATCGGTGTCGGTGAGGCCGGCCGGGGCGATGACGAGGTCATGCACGACCTCGTGGAACCCGCACCTCGTCACCCGCTCGATGATGATCGCCAGCAGGACGTACCCGCTGTTGCAGTAAGAGAAGGTCTCGCCGGGAGCGGCCCGGGGCGGGATGCCGTCGAGCAGGGGAAGGAACGCTTCCGCCGTCGTCAGCGTGTGCACGGGCACTCCGAGGAAGAAGTCCGACACATCGAGATCGTCGTCCTCATCGATGTAGTCGCCGATCCCCGACGTGTGGCCGAGGAGATGCTCGACGGTGACGGCGTGGTCGATGAGCGGAAGGTCGTCACCGAGCAGGTCTCGGACCGCTGTGTCGAGCGCGAGATCGCCCTCTTCCACGAGCCGCATGATCGCAAGCGCGGTGAACGCCTTGCTTCCGGATGCGATCGCAAATCGTGTGGCCTCGCTCGCCGGCGTCCCGTTCGCGCGGTCAGCCAGTCCGTGCGCGCTCCGCCATACCGGAGCGTCGCCCGAGTCGACGCTGATGACCCCGGAGAACGGCGCACCTGCGATCGCGGACCTCAGCGCCCGCTCGTCGATGATGTCGCTTTCCAACGTGCTCATCCCCCCACTGTGCCAGCCGCACTGCGGTCGATGCGACCGGCACAAGCGGCGTCGGGTCGGGCAGTCGTCACGGCTCCACTCCGATCCGGTGGCTCAGCGCGGCGTAGCTCAACGCCGTGAACGTCTCCGGTTCGGTCAGGAGCATGTCGCGGAGTACCCGAGAAGGGGTCGCGTTCGCAGGCGAGCACGTACATGGCGGCGGATGATCGCGAGCTCCGTCGGACACCGACTCCTCCCCAGGGAGAGACCGCACGCGGGGGCGATCCCGCCACTACTGTCATGGACTCAGATGGACGGCGACAGTTGACTGGGACCGGTCACAGTCACGGCAACGAGGGAGTTTGCATGACCATCCGAAGCACAGCAGCCACTGCCCGTACCACGGTGGGAGCGGCCATCGTCCTCTCGCTCGCGGCCACCGCCGGGTGCTCCAGCGCGCCGCCCGACGAGGAAGCGACCCTGACCTGGGATGCCGAGGCGCGGGCATATGAGATCGAGCCCGACGTCGCCAGCGGAGAGGCGCCGCTGAAGGTCTGGGTGGAGTACCCCGAGTACGGCGAAGCGCTGGTGGAGGCCTTCACCGCGGTACATCCCGACATTCGCATCGAGCTCACGACGGTGTCGAAGGTCGATGCCGTCGCCAAGATGGAACTCGACGGCGAGGCCGGCACCGGCGCGGATGTGTACTTCACGAACTTCACCGATCTCCCGGGGGCGATCGACTCGGGTGTCGCCGCGCCGCTGGGTGAGTACGACAGCGAGATCACGCAGCGCGTCGGCGAGACCTTCGCCGGCGTCGTCAGCCGCGACGGCGACCTGTACGGCGTGCCGGTGTCGACCGAGTCGATCGCGCTGTTCTACAACAAGACCCTCCTGGAACAGCTCACGGGTTCGAGCGAACCGGCGCAGACCTGGGAGCAGATCCGCGAACTCGCGGCGAGCTACAACGACCCCCGGACGAATCGCTGGACCGTGCGCTGGCTCAGCGGCGAGCTCTACTACGCCTATCCGGTGCTGACCTCGCTGGGGTGGCATCTCACGGGCGACCCCGCGGCTCCCGGCCTCGACGACCCCGCACTGACCACCGCGCTGGCCTACTACGGCGGTCTTCGCGACCTCTGGCAGGTGAACGCCGCCGACGCGACCTGGGACTCGATCGAGATGGAGTTCGCCAAGGGAGAGACCCCGTACGTGATCACGGGACCCTGGTCGATCGGCGATTTCACCGCGGCAGGAGAGTCCGAGGGGTTCGAGTTCGGCGTGACAACATTGCCCGCCGTCGAGGGAGGCGAGGAGCCCGCGACGCTCGCTGGGCTCGGCGTGGGTGTCGTGTCGGGCTATTCGGCCCACCCCGGTGCCGCGCGGGTCTTCGCCGCGTTCCTCGCCTCGGACGAGGCCGCCGCCGCACTCTATGAGACGACGGGTGGCATCCCCGCGCTGACGAGCGAGAACACCGAGGCCATTCCCGGCCTCGCCGACGACGAGCACGCCGGTGGCATCCTCGCGCAGGCCGAGCGATCGGACCTCGTCTCCGATGTCGGCGACAAGCTCTGGACCGTCGGGAACACCCTCGTCTCCAGCGTGTGGGACGGCGTGCTCGACGCCCCCGCCGCCCAGCGGCAGGCCGTCTCGGGGTACGCCGATCTGACCGGGCTGGGGGAGTGACCCCGCATCATCGCGGAGCGAGCCCGACGGCGCCCTGGTCGATCGGACTCGCCTCCGCCCTCGTGCCCGGTCTCGGGCAGGTGCTCAACCGCGAGTGGGTGAAAGGGATCGCGCTCGCCGTCGTGGCTGCGCTCGCCGTCGCTGTCGAGCTCACGACGGGGCATTACGCGGATATCGGTGAGTACACGCCTCGGACGCACGGCGGATTCTTCGTCCGCGGTCTCTGGGGCCTTGTGACGCTGGGCACGCAGCCGCGGGCCATGACCGTGGCCGGGCTGTCCGCGGGTGACCACTCGATCATCCTGATGATCAACGGGATCATCGCGGTGCTCGTCCTCTCGCTGCTCCTCGCCCTCGCGGTGTGGGCGGTGCGCGATGCCGCGAACACGCGACGCCGTTTCCTTGAGACCGGCGAACGCGTGGCTGTCCGGGCCTGGGTCCGCGACGCGCGGCAGCGCTCATTCCCGTATCTTGTGCTCGCGCCGACCGTCGTGCTGCTGCTGTTCGTCACCGCGCTGCCGGTCGTCTTCGGCATCCTCATCGCCTTCACGGACTACAGCAAAGACAATCTGCCGCCGATGCAGCTCGTGGAGTGGGTCGGGCTGGCGAACTTCCGGCAGCTGCTCGGCGCGGGCGCCTGGGGAGCGACGTTCTTCGGCGTGCTCGGCTGGACGATCGCATGGGCGGCGCTGGCGACGGCGACGACCTACGTGTTCGGGTTCTTGCAGGCGGTCCTCGTCTCGAGTCGGCGCGTCCGCTTCCCCCGCGTGTGGCGAAGCATCTTCTTCCTGCCGTGGGCCGTGCCGGCGATGATCTCGGCACTCGTCTTCCGCTCGATGTTCAACGGCCAGTTCGGGCCGATCAGTCAGGCCCTGGTCGACTGGGGCGTGACGTCCGAGCGGGTCATGTGGCTGACCGACCCGGCCAATCCGTGGCTCGCCCGGATCATCGCGCTGCTGGTCAACCTCTGGCTCGGCTTTCCATACTTCATGGCACTCGTCAGCGGTGCACTGACGAACATCTCGTCGAGCTACTACGAAGCCGCCCGCATCGACGGCGCCTCCGCCGCGCAGCAGGTGCGCTACATCACCCTGCCGATCGTCCTGCGGGCCACGGCGCCGCTCATCGTGCTGTCATTCGTCGCCAACTTCAACAACTTCGGGGTCATCTACTTCCTCACGCAGGGTGGTCCGGCCAACCCCGACTACCGGTACGCCGGCAGCACCGACATCCTCATCACCTGGCTCTACAAACTCACCCTCGACAACGGTCTGTACGACATCGCTTCGGTGATGTCGATCCTGATCTTCGTCATCGTCGGGAGCTTCTCCGTCTGGAGCCTGCGTCGCTCGAAGGCCTTCACCGATGCATAGAACCCGAAGCCGTCTCATCACCGTCCTCATCCACGTCGAGCTCGTCGTCGTCGCGGTCATCGTGCTTTACCCGCTGGCGTGGATCGTCGGATCATCGCTCGGCTCGGGACGCTCGCTCGCCCAGGCGTCGGCGATCCCCGCCGATCCGACGTTCGCCAACTACATCCGGTTGTTCGCCGAGACGCCGTTCGCGACCTGGTACGGCAACTCCCTCATCGTCGCGGTATCGAACATGGTGCTCAGCGTGCTGCTGTCGGCGATCGCCGCCTACGTCTTCGCGCGACTCCGATTCTCGGGCCGGCGCACCGGCCTGCTGGTCATGCTCGTCATCCAGATCTTCCCGACGTTCATGACCGCCATCGCGATCTACATCCTGTACCTGAATTTCGGACTGCTCGACAGCCTCGCGGGTCTGATCATCGCGAGCGTCGCCGCCGCGGTGCCCTACAACATCTGGCTTCTCAAGGGTTATCTCGACGGGATCTCGACCAGCCTCGACGAGGCGGCGGTGCTCGACGGCGCGTCGCATCTGCAGATCTTCACGCGCATCCTGCTGCCGCTGATGACCCCGATGCTGACGTTCGTCGCGGTCACCCAGTTCGCGGTCCCCTGGATGGACTTCATCCTGCCGCGCCTGTTGATAAGCAGCCCGCAGAACTACACCGTCGCGATAGGACTGTTCCAACTGATCTCGGATCAGACCCGGAACGACTTCACGACGTTCGCGGCAGGGGCCATCCTCGTCGCGGTGCCGATCACGGTGCTTTACATGGTGCTCCAGCGCTACCTGGTCGCGGGGCTCGCTCAGGGAGGAGAGAAGGAATGATGACGACACCACCGCAGATCCGGGGTGCCGACGTATCGATGACCGCAGAGGTCGAGGCGCTCGGGGGGTGGTTCTCGGATGCCGCGGGCGCGAGGGACCTCTTCCGGATCCTCGCCGACCACGGGGTCAATCTCGCGCGGCTTCGCGTGTGGGTGGATCCGACCGACGCGGAGGGACGCCCGTATCAGGGCGGCACGAACGATCTCGCCACGACCGTGCGCCTGGCCGAGCGTGCGCGCGACGCCGGCCTCGGCCTCATGATCGATCTCCACTACAGCGACTTCTGGGCCGATCCGAAGAAGCAGTCGCTTCCCCGCTCGTGGCAGGCACTCGACCTCGACGGCCTGTGCGAGGCCGTGGCTGCCCACACCACCGAGGTCATCTCGGCCGTGAGCGCGAATGCCGGCAGCCCGGAGTGGGTCCAGGTCGGCAACGAGACGACGAACGGGATGCTGTGGCCGCTCGGCCGGACACCGCGGTACGACCTCGTGAACCGAGCCTTCGAGGCGGTGCCCACCGACGAGGCGCGAGAGCAGTACGACCGTCTCGCCCGCTTGCTGCACGCGGGCTCGAGCGCCGTTCGTGCCGCCGACGACCGTTCGCGCATCGTGCTCCACCTCGATGCGGGAGGCGCCGCCGACCTCTACCGTCGATGGTTCGACGAGATCACGGCGCGAGCCGTCGACTTCGACGCGATCGGGCTGTCCTACTACCCGTTGTGGCACGGATCGCTCGCCGACCTGAGCGGTAACCTGCACCAGCTCGTCCAACGCTACGAAAAGGACGTCATCGTCGTCGAGACCGCCTACGCGTACCGACCTGACAACCCGGCGGGGACGTCGATGTTCGATGCGAGCTCACCGGCGGCGGTCTACCCGGCGTCGGTCGAGGGCCAGTCGCGGTACCTCCACGACCTGGCCCGGGTCGTCCGCGACGTGCCCGGTGGCCGTGGCCGGGGAGTCGTGTACTGGGAGCCCGCCTGGCTGCCCGTTCCGGGAACATCCTGGGCGTCGACGGCGGGCATGGCTTACGGCAACGACGTGGCCGAGCCCGGCAACGGGTGGGCCAATCAGACGCTGTTCGACGAGGGCGGATGCGCTCTCGCCTCGTTGAGCGCACTGGGGGCGACGGCGGATCCGCTCCGACCGATGAGAGAGGAAGACACATGACGCACAGAGCACGGCGGCGAGCATCGGCGCTCATCACGGCGGCGGCGCTCGTCCTCGTCGGGGCGGCGCTGCCCGCGACGAGGGCCGCGGCCGTCGAACCCGACGGCTTCGTGATGGGCGGAGATCTCGGGATGATCCACGAGGTCGAGTCGCTCGGCGGGACGTTCTCCCGCGGCGGAGTCGTGGGCGACCCGATCGACATCATGGGCGATGCCGGCATGAATCTCGCTCGGCTGCGCCTCTGGGTCGATCCGTACACCGTCACCGGCGAACCGTACGGTGGCGGCACGAACGACCTGGCCACGACGATCTCGACGGCGCAGCGAGCGAAGGCCGCGGGGATGGACATCCTGCTCGACTTCCACCTCAGCGACTGGTGGGCCGACCCCGGCACGCAGACCGTACCGAAGGCATGGCGCGGTCTGACCTACTCGCAACTGGTGTCGACCGTTCGCGCATGCACCGAAGACGTCATCGACGCGATGCGAGCGGCCGGGGTGCTGCCCGACATGGTCCAGATGGGCAACGAGATCCCCGGCGGCATCCTCTGGGATCACGGGCGGGTCGGCAATGGCGTCTCGGACTTCACCCAGCTCGCGGGCCTGCTGAAAGCGGGGATCGCGGGCGTCGATGCGTCGCTCCGGACGGGGGAGGACATCGAGATCGTCCTGCACCTGGATCACGGCGGCGACAACGCGCTGTATCGCTGGTGGTTCGATGCGATCACGGCGCAGGGTGTTCCGTTCGACATCATCGGGCTGTCTTACTACCCGTTCTGGCACGGCACCATGGGGCAGCTCGCCGTCAATCTCAACGACATCAGCGCGCGGTACGACAAAGACGTCCTCATCGTCGAGACCGCGTACGGCTGGACGCTCGGCGACGGCGACGGCCTCGGGAACTCGTTCTACACGGCAGAGGCGGCGACCGGCGGCTACCCCGCGAGCGTCGTCGGTCAGACCGCCTTCCTCCGTGACCTCCGCGACATCGTGCGCGCGGTGCCCGACGGGCGAGGGCGCGGACTCATCTGGTGGGAGCCCGGCTGGCTTCCCGTCCCGGGCGCCAACTGGGGGACCGAGGCCGGGAAGATCGACAACGACGACCCGGGTGTCCTCTCCAACCCGTGGGACAACCAGACGCTGTTCGACTGGAGCGGCGCGGCTCTGCCGACCCTCGACGTGTTCGGCGAGACGCCTCCGACGAACCTCGCCGTCAACGGCGGCTTCGAGCAGGACGGTTACACGAACGAGCCGACCGGCTGGGGTGTGTGGTCGCCAGGAGGCGCGCACGCCAACGCGGTCTTCACTCAGGACCCGGCGGTCGTCGGTGCGCTCAAGCTCACGTTCTGGAAGTCGACCGCCTATACCGCGTCGATCTATCAGACGCTCGGCGGGCTCCCGTCGGGGCTCTATCGCGTCTCCGCGTGGACGCTCAACAGTGGTGGCCAGAGTTCCGCGTACCTCTACGCGAAGAACTCCGGCGTACCCGAGCGTCAGGCGGCACTGCCGGTGAGCCCGAACGACTGGACGCGGGTGTCGCTCGAGGTGCCGGTCACCAACGGAACCCTCGAGTTCGGGTTCTCCTCGGAGGCCGCAGGCGGCACCTGGTTGAACATCGACGACGTCCGCGTCGAGCGGATCGGCTGATGCGATACCGTCGAGCGTCGCCCGATCCTGACGAGAGGCCCGTCGCCCATGGATGCTCTGTTCTCCGTGATCGGCTTCGCCGTCGCTGTCGTCATGCTGGCGATCGCGGGCGCGAGCGCCGTACTGGCGAGATCGTCCGACGTCGCTGCGGCGTGGCGTCAAGAACGCGCCACGGTGCTCTTCGTCGTATCGACGCAGCGTTGGCGGCGGGTCATGGTGCGCGTCGGGGGTTGCATGATGGCGATCATCGGCGTCATCAATCTCGTCGGTCCGCTCTCCCGTCCGGAGGACTCGCCCGCGAGGCGGATCGTCGGGCTGGGCGCTCTGCTCATCGGCGCGGCGCTCGTGTGGCTGGCGCACGGGATGAGCCGGATGCGGCTCGAGGTCGCCCCCCAGGTGGTCTTCGTCTCGCGGGGTTTCCTGCCGCCGATCCGGGTCGAGCTGGCGGACATCACCCGGCTGCGCCCGCACGTGGCTCATCGGTACAGCGGGGTTCTCGCGAAGTGCGGCCGGCGGACGGCCTTCACAGCGACCTCGGCCATGACGGGCTACGGACAGCTCCTGGCACATCTGAAGGCCGAACGCCCCGACCTGTTCGCACCGGGCGGCTTCCGCTGACGCGACGGCGCTGAGCCGCTACAGGGAGGGAGGTCCCCCGACCGACCCGCCGACCCGGATCGGCATCGGCACGCGTTCGATCCGCGGCGAATCGCCGGGGGCCGCGAGCATCGCCGCCGCCTGCCGCCCCAGCTCGATGTGGGGGAGCGCGATCGACGTGAGCTCGGGCTCGACGGCGCGGGCGTAGGGGCTGCCGTCGAACCCGATCACCGACACGTCGGCGGGGACGCTGAGCCCGGCGTGATGCAGCGCCTGATAGGCACCGACGGCGAGCGCGTCGTTCGCGCACACGAGCGCGGTCGGCGCGTCCCGGGCCTCCGCGAGCATCCGCGACACCGCTCGTCGACCGTTCGCGACATCCCAGTCGTCGTCGATCGCGGTGACACCGGCGAGGGTCGTTCCGGCCGCGGTCAGCACCTGGTCGATCCCCGCCAGCCGCTCGGTCAGCGCGATCGGGTCCCACTCGGGCCAGGCGGCTCCGCCTCGCGAGCCCGCCGGCAGGGCTCCGAGGAACCAGATCCCGTCGCGGTGGCCGTGATCCAGCAGCATCCGCGCGGCATCGCGGCCCGCGGCGATCTCGTCGGGCACGACGGCGTCGATCGACCCGTCCACCGTCACGCAGTTCAGCAGGACCGTCGGCACGCCCTCCAGCACTCGCGGCAAGGTGACGGTCCGCGTGAACATCGAGGCGTAGATGACCCCGTCGATGTTGCGGCCGAGAAGACTGTGGAGCAGCTGGTCCTCCAGGTCGGCGTCGCCCTGGGTGTCGACGGTGAACAACAGGGTGTCGTGCTCCCGGAGCTCCTGCATCGCGCCGCGCACCATCGAGTTCGCGAACGAGGTGCTGCTGACGAAGTCGGAGACCAGCGCGACCGTGCCCGAGCGCCCGGTGCGCAGCGTCTGCGCGGTGATGTTCGGGCGGTAGCCGAGCTCGTCTGCGGCGCGTCGAACCCGATCGAAGACGTCGTCGGAGAGGCGTTGGTCGGTGCGACCGTTCATCACGAACGAGACGGCGGAACGTGAGACGCCGGCGCGCTCCGCGACCTCCCGCAGCGTCACCCGGGCTGCCCGGCGGGCGGGGGGAGTGTCGGTCATGTCCTCGTTCCGGATGATGGTCGCGCTGTTCGAAAGCTAACACGGACGCGACGGGGCGCTCGGGACCTGGCTCCGAGCGCCCCGTGCGGTGTCAGTCGAGCCGCCGCCGCAGCAAGCAGACTCCCGCCGCCGTGAGAGCCGCGGCGACGCCGGTCAGCACCCACAGCGGAAGCGGGTCCATACCCGACCGTGCAAGGATGCCGCCGGTCGCGCTCGGTGCCGCGGAGCCCGCAGCACCGGAGCCGCTGGGCTCTTCGGATGCCGGACTCGCGGTGACGGTCGCCGTGATGGTCGCGGTCACCTCGGTGCCGCGGGCATCTGCGACGCGGTAGCTCACCGGGTCGGCCGTTCGCTCGAACGCGACATCCGCGATGAACGACACGACGTCCCCGTTCAGCTCGTATCGCCCCTGGCCTTCGACGACGACGGTCGTCGTCGGCGCGCCGTCGGCATCGATGAGCGCGAGCGACGCCGCCACGAGCGGAATGTCGGCATCGCCGGCGACGTCGTTGGCGAGCGGATGCACGGCGATCCTGCCACCGGCGGGCCCCGAGGCGACGTCGTCGACGGCGCGCGGCGAGACGGCGACGAAGCCGTCTCCGAGGTCGGCGACGAAGGAGGAGACCCAGGCGAGGGCCGAGTTCCAGTTGACGGTGATCTCGTTGACCGACCAGGCCCCGATGTTGTCGACGTAGCACGCCTGCGGCGCGCAGCCCTGCAGCCAGGCTCCTGCCACCGGGTCCTGGATCGACGAGTTCGGTCCGCCGGCGACCGTGCCCACCGGAGGATTCGGGAGCGCCGGGTCGAGGGCATTGGCGTACCAGCGGCTGTGCTGGTTGCGTGCGTCGTTCGTCCCGTACCCGGTGATGTACGACTGACCGAGCACGTTGCGCCCGAGCAGGTAGTCGAAGCCCTCGACGACCGCATCGGCGTACCGCGGGCGCTGGGTCAGATCGAACGCCGTCCCCAGGACGACCTGATTGTTCAGCACCGATGAGTTCGAGCCCCAGTCGTACAGTCCCTCATCCGGCGCGTACGGCTGGCCGAACGGCTGTGCCCGCTGATCGGCGATCAGACGCTCGGCCGCATCGATCACCGACGCGCGGATGCGGTCGATGTCGGGCAGGTCCGTTGCGAATCGAGCGAGCTGCATTCGTCCGAGGGCCGCGACTTCGCCCCAGTAGAAGCCGCCGGGCTCGAACACGTCGGCCTGATGCAGCGGGTTGCCCTCCACCTCTGCGCGGTAGTGGTCGCTGCCGGTCGTGATGTAGAGCTCCGCCGCCGCCCAGTAGAACTCGTCGGTCACCTCGTCATCGGCGTAGGTGCCGCCGCCCGTGCCGTCCTCTTCCGGCGCGAGCAGGTCGGGGTGTGCGAGGGCGGCGTCGTACGCACGCTCGGCCGCTTCGAGCAGCCGCTGCGCGAACGAGGCGTCGAACGGCTCATACAGGCGGGATGCCTGCGCTGCGGTCGCCGCCAAGTTCAGCGTCGCCGCCGTCGACGGCCGGTGCAGCAGTCGTTCCTGCGGGTCGTCGTGCGGCATGAGCGGCAGTCCCGTCCACGCTCGGTCGTGCACCTTGTGCCAGGCCATTCCGGCGAGCGGGTCGCCGGAGGGCACCTGCATCCGCAGCAGGAACTCCATCTGCCACCGCGCCTCGTCGAGGATGTCCGGGACGCCGTTGCCCCGCTCGGGAACCGCGAGGGTCGAATCGCCCAGCGCGTCCGCCGTGCCGGCGGCGACGGCCCGCTCGTAGGTCGAGAGGACCTGGGCTACCGCGATGCCGCCGTTGACGACGTACTTGCCGTGGTCGCCCGCGTCGTACCAGCCGCCGCGGACGTCATGACGATCGCTGCAGGTCCAGCCGTCCGACCACGGCTGCGGCTCGCGGCACCCGACATTGTCGTCACCCTGATTGGGCGAGGCGCCGATATGACCGGCGGGGCGAGCGTACTCCGCGCCCGCGATGTCGCCGTCGATGTCGATGCCGGAGCGGTTCGTGTAAAAGAAGCGCATCGAGTCGGCGCGCAACGACTGGAAGACGTCGGCGGAGATCGCGAAGGGATGGCTGATGTCCGTGCCGACCCGGAGCCGCACATCGACCGCTTCCTCGGTGACGTCGCTGAAGTCGATCCGGTGGACGGACGCCCCGGCGCTCGCGTCGAAGCCGGCCGGCTCGGTCTCGCCCATGGCGAGAACGGATCCGTCCGACGCTTCGAGGGTCCACGGCAGCGGCGCGGCGGCGTCGGACACGACGGTCGCGCGCTTGGGGCCCTGGGGTAGGTACCCGACCTGATTGACCTTGACGGCGGGGCCCGGATCGGCAGTGTACGAGTAGACGGTGCCCCGGAGTGATATCTCGTCGAAGCAGATCTCGGTGCCGGCGGGCACCGCGCCGAGTCGGAACTGCACCTGGCCGAGGTGGTAGTCGGCGGCGGGCGTCGTCGTGAACGCGATGTCGAACGACTGCGGCTGGGTGTCCAGTGTGAAGGACTGCTCGAGCCAGTCGGTCGGCGATGCGCCTGTGTAGGTCCCGACCTTCGCCGAGGCGGTCGCGATGGACGAAGCGGATGCGGTGAAGCTCAGGCGAAAGTCCGTCTCACCGGGCAGGAAGATGTCGTTGTGGCCGAGGAGAACGTCCCACAGATTCGGCGTCTGCTCGGTCACCGTCGCACACATCCGCTGGCCGGGGTTCGACAGCGACACGGGGCCGCTCGTCCACCACGGGTTCGTGCTGTCGTCCAGCGTAGGATTCGGGAGCAGCTCGTCGTCGCCGATCGGGGTGACCGGGGGAGTCGGGGCGTCGTGGGCGACGAGACTCACGTCATCGACGCAGAATCGCGTGGCGCCGTTCGCGCCGAGGCGGAACTGCAGCTCCGACACGGTGCCCTGTCCCAGGTCGCGTGCTGTGAACTCCGCGCGGATCAGCTGCCAGTCGTCGGTCAGCTGGGTGCTCTGCGCGAGGTACGTCGTGTAAGCGGCGTCCGGGACGGTGGGGGCGACCTGAGCGACGACCGTGGCGGTCGCATCGGCGCGAACTCGCGCCGTCAGCGTGTAGGCGGCCCCGTCGACCAGAGCGAGGTCGCTCTGACCGATCAGCACATCCCAGGGGTTCTCGGTGTCGGGCACCCCGGCGCAGAAGGCGCCGGTCGCGGTGTCGAAGCCGTCGACGCCGGCCGACCACCAGGGCTCATGACCCGTCGAGAAGTCCCCGTTCCGGAGTAGCTCGGCCGGCGCCGCCGCAGCGGCCAGCGGGGCCGTGGTCATCGCTGCCCCCACGAGCAAACCCGTCGTGATCACGGACGTCACGCGTCTCCTGTGACGCTGTCTCATTGCTTCCATTCAAGCTCCTTCGCTCGTCTGAGAGCGCTCCCAGGGAGCGCTCTCACGCACGCTAGCAGAACGGTCCTCGCCGTGGCCCGCCTGTTTCGGCCTCGCCTCGCGGGCGCGTCATCGTCATGTGCGGCTAGCCTCGGCGTGTGAATCGTCCGCCGTCCGCTGCCGTCGACCTGCGCATCGAGGGGGCGCGCGTCCGCGACATCCCCTCGCTCTACGCGGAGCTCAACCGCGTCTTCATGCCCGACGAGGACTGGAATCTCGGGGAGAGCCTGGACGCCCTCGACGACCTGCTCTACGGCGGGTTCGGCGTCCTCGCCCGCGCGTCGTCCGCCCGCGTCGTGTGGGCTGATGCGACCGCCTCGCGGCAGGCACTGGGCGTCCCGCTCACCCGGGCCTACCTGGCCGCGAAGCTCGAGCGCCCAGACGTGTACGCGGCGGCGCCGGCACGCGCCGCGCTGGACGATCTCGATCGGGGCGCCGGGAAGACCTACTTCGACCTGGTGCTGGACGTGTTCGCCGGCCACCCCGAGCTCGACCTCGTGCTCGCCTGAGATTTGTCGCGGGTTCTCTTAACGGGCGCATATCGTCGCACGGGAGCATGAAGACATGTCGCTCTCGTCGTCCCCGCTGTCCGATCCCGCGATCCGCGTGCTCGTCGTCGATGATGAGCCGAACCTCCGCCATCTGCTCGGAGCGGTGCTGTCTCGGCAGGGCTGGCAGGTGGAGGTCGCCGCGACGGGGGCGAGCGCCATCGAGACCGCGCGTCGCATGAGGCCGCATCTGATGGTCCTCGATGTCGTGCTGCCCGACATCGACGGAGTCGAGGTGCTGCGTACGCTCCGGAGCGAGCTGAGCGAGACCATGGTCCTCTTCCTGACGGCCAACGGAACCGTCGCCAATCGCATCACCGGCATCGCTGCCGGTGGCGACGACTACGTGGCCAAGCCCTTCAGTGTCGAAGAGGTCGTCGTGCGCCTTCGCGGACTGCTGCGGCGCAGCCCCATGCTCATGCAGGGCGCTCCGACGCCGATGCTCGAGGTCGGCGATTTGAGGCTGAACGAGGACAACCACGAGGTCACGCGGGCAGGGGAGCAGATCCGGCTGACGGCGACGGAGTTCTCGCTGCTGCGCTTCCTGATGCTCAACGCCGACCGGGTCCTCAGCAAGGAGCAGATCCTCGATCGCGTCTGGGAGTATGACTTCGGACGGGAGTCGAACATCGTGGAGATCTACATCTCTTATCTGCGCAAGAAGATCGATCACGGGCGTGAGCCCATGATCCACACGCTGCGTCGCGTCGGCTACATCCTGCGTGCAGCTCCGACCGCTCCGGCTTCATCGTGACGCCTGCGCGGCTGGGAGGCCTGCGCACCCTGCGTGGGCGCTCGGTCGCGATGATCTCCGGGCTCCTTCTGGCGTCCGTCACCGTCTTCGGCGTCGTCTCCGTAGCCATCCTGCGGCAGAGTCTCGTCACCCAGGCCGAGTCGACGCTGTACCTCGCGAACGACACAGCCATCGGGCAGACTCTCACGGCCGTGGACGCGAGCGGAAGCGTTCCGACGTTCGACGACGTGTCACTCGCAGTTCCCTCCGACGGGTTCTTCTTCGTCATCCAGGACGGGGAGGTCGCGGTGTCGGCGTTCTTCACCCGTGACTACACCTACCGTCCGATGACAGAGCGCGAACTCACCCACGTTCGTGACGGGATGGCGGAGAGCGGCTACACCACGATGATGGACGTCGCCGACGACGGCGGGTACCTCGTGACGGCCTCCGATGTCGAGGCGGCGGACGGGCAGGAGCTCACCATCGTCAGCGGTGTGGGCCTCACCGACACCGAGACGGTCGTCCGCACCTACGCCCTCTGGCTCGCGGTCGTCGGGATCGCGATCGCGGCGTTCGCCGCCGTGTTCGGCTGGCGGTGGACCCGGCAGCAGCTCGACCCGCTCGAGCGGGTCGCCGAGATCGCCGATGAGGTGGCGGCCACACCGCTCTCATCCGGCGAGATCGCCCCGCAACGCCGGGTTCCCCGTGACGTGCGGCATCTGGGGTCCGAAACCGACCGCGTCGCCGACGCGCTCAATCGCCTCCTCGACCACGTCGAGCTCTCGCTCAACGCACGTCACCGCGCCGAGGAGTCGATGCGTCGCTTCATCGCCGAGGCGAGCCACGAGCTGCGCAACCCCCTCGCCTCCATCCGCGGCTACGCCGACTTCTACGCGCAACCCGATGCCGGCGCCGACCCCCTCGAGACGCAGGGCGTCCTCCAGCGCATCGGGTCGGAGGCGTCGCGGATGAGCGCGCTCATCGACGACCTGCTCTTGCTCGCGCGTCTCGACGCCGACCCGGTGGTCGCGCGCGACGACGTCGAACTGTCGATGATCGTGGCGGAGACCGCTTCCGACGCGAGGTTCGCCTATCCCGGGCACGTCTGGCGCATCGCTCTGCCCGACGAGGACGTCACGGTGGTCGGGGATGAGGGCGCGATCCGGCAGATGCTGTTGAATCTCGTCGCCAACGCGGGGCACCACACTCCGGACGGAACCAGTGTGACCGTGTCCATCGAGACGACGTCGACCTCCGTCGAAGTGGTCGTCGAGGACGACGGACCGGGAATCGACCCCGAGGCGCTGCCCACCATCTTCGATCGCTTCACCCAGGCGGGGAGCCGGTCGCAGACACGCGGGACCACGGTCGGGCTCGGTCTCGCAATCGTGCAGGCGCTCGCGACAGCCTCGGGCTACGAGGTCTCGGTCACCAGCTCGAGCGTGGGCACGCGATTCGGGATTCGGATTCCGACGAGCCCCGCCTGATCGCCGCACGCGACCAGCGCGCTTAATTCGCGCACAGGGCCACGATCTACCGTCGACCGGCCGCGCGGTATCTGCCGCACGCGCCCGTGTCATCATCCGGCCCGTCGCCGAGGAGAGCCTGCCGTGTCCCTGCCGACCACCCCGATCGCTCGAGCCCTCGAGTCGACCCGCCGTTCCTTCCGCGACCGTTGGCACGACTTCGGCCGCCCGCCCCGTCTCATGGGCGTCGATGTGGCGCGCGGCCTCGCGATCTTCGGCATGATCGGCGCGCATACCGGGATCGTGTGGATGGTCGCCGGTCCCGACGGCCCCGACCTCGCGGCGATCGTCCAGGGACGATCTTCCATCCTCTTCGCCGTGGTCGCCGGCATCTCCGTCGCTCTCGCGACCGGACGCGGACAGCGTCCCCGGGGAGAGGCACTGCGGTCCGCGCGTCTGCGCATGGCCGGCCGCGCCCTCGTCGTTCTCGCCCTCGGGCTGGCGCTGGAAATGCTCGGCAGCGGGATCGCCGTCATCCTGCCCATCTACGGCATCCTCTTCCTGATCCTCATCCCGTTCCTGGGCCTGCGTCGCCGAACCCTCGCGCTCACCGCGGCCGCGATCGCCGTGGCGGGGCCGACCGTCGTCGCGCTCCTGCGTGCGGTGACGCTCTCGGGCGCCGGCATCCCGCAGGGAATCGGCGGCACCGCGGTCGACTTCCTCCTCAGCGGCTCGTATCCGCTGACCGTGTGGCTGCCCCTGGTCCTCGCCGGGATGGCGCTCGGGCGGCTGCGACTCGACCGGCCGCGGACCGCGGCGGTGCTGCTCGGGTCCGGAGTCGGGCTCGCCGCCTTCGGCTACGGCCTGGGCGACGCGTTCAACGGAACTGTCCGCGGGTGGCTCACGGGATCGGGGAGCGTCTCGTCGTCATCCGCGCTGTCGTCTTCGGGAGTGTCGTCGCTGTTGCCGGGATCATCCTCGTCGATGCGTCCCGACGCGCGCAGCTATCTCGAACAGCTGAGCGAGGTCGATCTGGGAGCCGCGCTGTCTCAGGCGTGGGGTGTGACGCCGCACTCGGGAGGGACATGGGAGATCATCGGGTCGGGCGGATTCGCCTTCGCCGTCGTCGGCGCCTGCCTGCTCGCCGCGCGTCCGTTCCGGGCGCTGCTCGTGCCGCTGGCCGCCGTCGGATCGATGCCCCTCACGGCGTACACGGCGCACGTCGTCTCTTTCGCCGTCCTGATCTCGCCGCTCGCGCTCGCGCCGGGTCTCGCGTCGTGGGACGGCGACCCCGCCGCCAGCGGCTGGTTCTGGATCGGATGCGTCGCGGCCCTTCTCGCCGCGTGTACGACCTGGGCTCTCAGTCGCGGCCGCGGGCCCCTCGAGTCACTCGTGGCCGGCGCCGCGCATCGAGTCGATCGACCCGCGGACAGCGGAGCCCGCTAGAAACGCGGAAGGGGCCGGTCCGATCGGACCGACCCCTTCACTGCGTCGAACGCTCAGAGAGCGCGGATGTTCGTCGCCTGCAGGCCCTTCTGGCCCTGCTCCACGTCGAACTCGACCTTCTGGTTCTCGAACAGGTTGCGGTGTCCAGTGCCGGCGATGGCGCTGAAGTGCGCGAACACGTCCGCGGTGCCGTCGTCCGGAGCGATGAAGCCGAACCCCTTCTCCGAGTTGAACCATTTGACGGTGCCAGTGGCCATGTCGTCATTTTCCTTCTGTGTTCTGGGACCACCGCTGTGATGATCCGGATACCGCTGCGGCCGGGCCGCTGCGGAGTGTATGGGGGCGAGCAGATACTCGCCGGTGTGGGCGACCGGTCCAGATAGGTGCGGTCGCGGGGCCGAGAGCACGGCCCGGGTGCGTGAGATCGACGGCGGAATGAAACGAAGTGCACGTCGGAGCGAACCGACGGAGAGGCGCGCCGTGACGCACCGACTCTCGAATGCTACGCGATTTCGGACGCCCGTGGGGCGATGCTTCGTGCAATGTCGTCGAAAGACGCGATACGACTCATGGATGCTGCGCGGTGGGGTCGCTCCCGAAGCGCGCATCGAAAGCGGCGAGGATACGAGCGCACTCCAGCACGTCCTCCGGGGTGCCGGCGAGCTCGAACTCGAACACGACCGGACGTCCCGACGCCCGGGCGAGCTCGCGGGCCGCCGCCTGGTAGTGGTCTCCGAAGTTGCGGTTGCCGGAGCCGATGATCCCGACGAGGCGCCGGCGGTTGGCGGGGGAGCGGAGGAAGGCGCGGACTGCTGCCGGCAGAGTCGCGTGAGCATCATTGCCCGCCTTGTACGACGGTGTCAGCAGGACCCAGGGTCCCGGTGCCTCGCTCGCACGCACCGTCCGCTCGGACAGGTCCCGCACCGGCCGTCCGTCCGAGTCGTGCAGGTTACGCGCGAAGCGACGGATGAGGTTCGAGGTCGAGGAGAAGAAGTAGACCGGGAGTTGCGCCACGGGGCCCAGTCTGCGCGGGTAGAGCGCCCGAGGCAGTGCGGGGCAGCGGGAAAACCCGTATTCGATTTGTTCCGGCCCGGGGACTCTTGTGGTCAGACCACATGAGCCACACTGGGGACACGGGGTCGAGGTCCCTCCATCCCGGATTCGGACACAGACGCGGAGACCGTCCGCGCCGGGAAGGCTCACGATGTCCATCGCCGTCGACGCCCTCGTCACCCGGGCACAGCGTGCCCTCGACGAGTACGCGCACTTCACCCAGGAACAGGTCGACCACATCGTCCGCAAGGCGTCGGTGGCGGCGTTGCACCACCACGGCGAGCTCGCTGTCATGGCGGTCGAGGAGACCGGGCGCGGCCTCTTCGAGGACAAGGCCGTGAAGAACATGTTCGCCTGCGAACACGTCACCCACTCGATCATCGATCAGAAGACCGTCGGCGTCATCGCGCACGACGAGCTCACGGGGATCACCGAGATCGCCGATCCGGTCGGAGTGGTCTGCGCGCTGACTCCGGTGACGAACCCGACCTCGACCGCGATCTTCAAGTCGCTCATCGCACTCAAGACGCGCAACCCGATCGTCTTCGGCTTCCACCCGTCGGCGCAGCGCTGCTCGTCGGAGGCCGCCCGCATCGTCCGCGACGCCGCGGTCGCGGCCGGTGCCCCCGCCGACTGCATCCAGTGGATCGAAGAGCCGTCGATGGAGGCGTCCGGCGAGCTGATGAACCACCCGGGCGTCGCCCTCATCCTCGCCACCGGCGGCAACGCGATGGTCCGAGCCGCGTACTCGTGCGGCAAGCCCGCCCTCGGTGTCGGCGCGGGCAACGTTCCCGCCTTCATCGAACGCACCGCCGACGTCGGCCGCGCCGTCAACGACATCGTGCTCTCGAAGTCGTTCGACATGGGCATGGTGTGCGCGAGCGAGCAGGCGGTCGTCCTGGATGGGCCCATCGCGGAAGAGGCGCTCGAGGAGTTCGCCCGCCTGCACGCGTACCGGGTGAGCAGCGAGGAGAAGGCGATGCTCGAGGAGTTCATCTTCGGTGTCACCGCCGACAGCGCCAACTGCGCCGACGCGAAGCTCAACGCGCGGGTCGTCGGTCAATCGCCGGTCTGGATCGCCGAGCAGGCGGGCTTCACGGTCCCCGCGGACACGTCCATCCTCCTGGCCGACGTTGCAGGCGTCGGCCCGCACGAGCCGCTCACGCGCGAAAAGCTCGCCCCCGTCCTCGCCGTGCTCCGTGCCGAGACTCCGGATGAGGGAATCGAGCTCTCGCGGCAGATGGTGGCGTTCGACGGGCTCGGTCACTCCGGCGCGATCCACTCGAACGACGCGGAGGTGATCGCCCGCTTCGCGGAGGTCGTCAAGGCGGTCCGCATCATCGAGAACTCGCCGTCGGCTCTCGGCGGCATCGGCGACATCTACAACGCCTTCCTGCCCTCGCTGACCCTCGGCTGCGGCTCGTACGGTCACAACTCCGTCTCCAACAACGTCTCGGCGGTGAACCTGGTGAACGTCAAGCGCGTCGGACGGCGCAACAACAACCTGCAGTGGTTCAAGGTCCCGGCGAAGACCTACTTCGAGCCGCACGCGATCCGGTACCTGGCCGACATGAGGGGAGTCGAGCGGGTCAGCATCATCACCGATGAGACCATGACCTCGCTCGGCTACGTCGACCGCATCACCGATGTCCTGAACCGGCGTGAGAACCGTGTCCAGGTGCAGTTGCTGAACCAGGTCCGGCCCGAGCCGAAGGTCTCGGAGGTCGTGGCGGGCGCGGAGCAGCTGCGCCAGTTCCAGCCCGACACGATCATCGCGCTCGGTGGCGGGTCACCGATGGATGCCGCGAAGGTGATGTGGCTGCTGTACGAGAACCCCGAGATCGAATTCTCCGACATGCGGGAGAAGTTCTTCGACGTGCGCAAGCGCGCGTTCACCTTCCCCGAGATGGGCAAGAAGGCCAAGCTGGTCTGCGTCCCCACCACGTCGGGAACGGGCTCGGAGATGACTCCATTCGCCGTCATCACCGACGACGCCACCGGGATGAAGTATCCGCTGGCCGACTACGCGCTGACACCGTCCGTCGCCATCATCGATCCTGAGCTGACGCGCGTGCTTCCGGGTTTCCTCGTGGCCGACGCCGGCTTCGACGCTCTGACGCACGCGACCGAGGCCTACGTGTCGGTGTACGCCAACGACTACACCGACGGGCTCTGCCTGCACGCGATCAAGCTCATCTTCGAGAACATCGAGCGCAGCACGAAGGCGCAACCGGGATCGACCGACAGCTCGGATCGGAAGGCTCGCGAGAAGATGCACAACGCTGCATCGATAGCCGGTATGGCCTTCGGCAACGCGTTCCTCGGGATCGTGCACGCGATGGCGCACGTCACCGGCGCCACGTACAAGCTCGTGCACGGACGGACCAACGCGGTCTACCTGCCGCACGTGATCCGGTACAACGGCACCGTCCCGACGAAGCTCACGAGCTGGCCCAAGTACGAGCGGTACATCGCTCCTGAGCGCTTCCAGCAGATCGCGCAGCACCTCGGGCTTCCCGCCGCGACGCCGGAAGAAGGTGTCGAGAGCTACGCCCGCGCGGTGGAGGATCTGCGTGACCGCGTCGGCATCGAGCGCTCGTTCCAGGCGCAGGGCGTCGACGAGGCCCGCTTCCTCGACAACCTGCACAGTCTCGCGATGGCCGCTTACGAGGATCAGTGCGCCCCCGCGAACCCGCGGATGCCGATGATCGACGACATGAAGACGCTCATGGAAGCCGCGTACTACGGCACCTCGTTCGCCGATGTGCGCGCCACCCGTGCCGCGGCCGTCGTCGCCGCGGACGCCGCCCTCCCGGCGACTCCCGTCGATGCGCAGACCCCCGACGCACCCGCGAAGAAGGGCAGCGGGAAGGCGAAGGCGGCGCACGGCGCCTGACGGCGATCCGCGGAGCGCAGGGCCGGACCGAGGTGTCCGGCCCTGCGCCTACGCTGTAGCCATGCAGCAGCGCAGCCTCGCTTCGACCACCCGTTCCGTCTCGGCCATCGGCCTCGGCACCTGGCAGCTCGGTGCCGACTGGGGCGAGGTCGACGACGGCCAGGCTCTGGCCGTCTTGGAAGCGTCCGCCGATGCCGGCGTGACCCTCTTCGACACCGCCGACGTCTACGGCGATGGCCGCAGCGAGACGACCATCGGCCGATTCCTCGCCGGCCGACCCGGCCACGGCATCACCGTCGCAACCAAGATGGGGCGCCGCGAGGCGCAGGTGCCCGAGAACTACAACCGCGAGAACTTCCGTGCCTGGACGGAGCGGTCGCGCCGCAACCTCGGCGTCGACACGCTCGACCTCGTGCAGCTGCACTGCCCGCCGTCGGCCGTCATCGAGTCGGACGACACCTACGACGCGCTCGACGAGTTGGTTCAAGACGGAGCGATCGCCGCTTACGGGGTCTCGGTCGAGACCGCGGCGCAGGCGCTCGCCGCGATCGCGCGGCCGAACGTCACGAACATCCAGATCATCCTCAACCCGTTCCGGTTGAAGCCGCTCGACGAGGTGCTCCCGGCAGCCCGAGCCGCCGGCGTCGCGATCTTCGCGCGCGTCCCGCTCGCGTCGGGGCTGCTGAGCGGCCGTTACACCGAGCACACCGAGTTCGCGGCGAACGACCACCGGTCGTATAACCGCAACGGCGAGGCTTTCGACCGCGGCGAGACCTTCTCGGGGGTGGACTTCGAGACCGGCGTCAAGGCGGCCCGGCGGCTTGCGGCTGCCCTTCCCGAAGGCATCACCCTGCCCGCGGCGACGCTCGCGTGGATCGCGTCGCGTCCGGGCGTCACGAGCGTCATCCCGGGAGCCCGGACGACCGAGCAGGCCCGCGCGAACGCAGCCGCGGCGGCGCTGCTCGATGACGGCACCGATCTGACCGGCTTCTCCGACGCGGTCGCGGAGGTTTACGACGAGCTCCTCCGAGCAGACATCCACCCGCACTGGTGACCGTGCGAGCGGCGTGGCGGGGTGTCTCCTGTGGACACCCCGCCACGCTCGCTTCGGGGGCGGCCTACGCTGATCGCGTGAAGATGGAATTCGACGCGGAGGTGTTCCGCTGGGAGGCCCGCACCCAGGATTGGTACTTCGCGGCGGTGCCGGAAGAGCCCAGCGCCGACATCCGAGAGATCCCGCGGATGCCGCGGGGGTTCGGGTCCGTTCGGGTGCGGGCGACGATCGGCGATTCCACGTGGGAGACCTCGATCTTTCCGGATGCCGGGCGCGGCGGTTACGTCCTCCCGTTGAAGCAAGCGATCCGCCGCGCCGAATCGATCGGATCCGACGGCGTCGTCCGGGTGATACTCGAGGTCCTCGACGCGTGACGCCGCTGGCGATCGCGACGATCGTGGTCGTGGCTGCCTGTGCCGCGCTGAGTGTCGCGCTGGCGGCGGTCGACATCGCGACGCACCGGCTTCCGAACCGCCTCGTCCTCGGATTGACGGGCGCGGCCGCGAGCCTCGCGGTGCTCTCCGCCATCGAACAGGCTTCGATGGGGCCGATCGCCGGCGCGGCGGGCGCCGGAGTCGTGCTGTTCGTCGTCTACTACCTCCTGCACCGGGGCGGTCGGGCGCTGGGCGGGGGAGACGTCAAGCTCGCGGCGGCGATCGGGCTGCTCACGGGCACGCACGACTGGGTGGCGCCGCTCGTCGCGACCGCGCTCGCGTTCTTCTGCGGCGGTCTCGTCGCCGTCGTCGTCATCGCCGCCCGCCGCGGCGACCGGCATACCCGGATACCGTTCGGCCCCTTCATGCTGCTCGGCGCATGGGCAGTCGTCGGGGGTGTCTGGGCCGGGATCTGAGGCGTGTCAAGTGCACGGGGGCGAGGGTGAGCGCCGCGCTATCGTGGCGGCATGGCCGAGTCCACGTTCATCTCCCGCTCGATCGCGTGGGCGCTGCAGCGCAAACCGGTGCGCGCGTTCCTGCTGTACAGCGAGCACCGTGGACCGGTGCTCGCCGACAGCGTCACCTATCGCACCCTGTTCAGCGTGTTCGCCGGCGTGCTGTTGGGGTTCTCCGTCGCGGCGCTCTGGCTTGCCGGTGACCCCGTCGCGTGGCAGGCGCTCATCGACGCCGTGAACCGTGTCATCCCGGGACTCGTCGGAAAGAACGGCCTCATCAAGCTCGACGACATCCAGGCCCCGGCCGGCCTGACCATCGCGGGTGTCATCGCCACCGTCGGTCTGGTCGGTGCGGCGATCGGTGCGATCGGTTCGCTCCGTACCGCCATGCGCGCGATCGCGGATCAACTGACCGATGATGTGCTTTTCGTCTGGGTCCTGCTGCGCAACCTCGCACTCGCGATCGGCATCGGCGGGGCGCTCGTCGCCGCTGCCGGCGTGACGTTCCTCGGGACGGCCGGGGTCGGACTGCTCGCCGACCTCCTCGGTTTCTCCCACGAGAACCCGCTCGTGCAACTCGGCGGCTGGGCCGTGTCGCTGGTGGTGGTGTTCACCCTCGACGCGGTCGCTGTCGCCGTGCTCTTCCGGGTCCTGTCCGGGGTGAAGGTTCGAAAGCGTGCACTGTGGAGCGGCGCGCTGCTCGGCGCCGCCGGGCTGACGGTGCTGCAGCAACTGTCGGGCCTGTTCGTCGGTGGTGCCACCTCGAACCCGCTGCTGGCGTCGTTCGCCTCACTGATCGCGCTGCTGCTGTGGCTCAACCTGTCATCGCAGGTCATCCTCATCGCGACCGCCTACATCGTCACGGGCGTGCGCGAAGAGGAAGACCGCGTTCGGGCGCGCTTCGGCGCCACCACCTTCCTGCAGCGTCGCGTGCAGCGCGCGGAGGACGCCGTCTCCGCCGCCGCCCGGGAGCTCGAGAAGGCGCGCGAGCTCGAGGCCGAGGAACGCGCGAAAGCGGGCGGCTGACTCGCCGGCCTCAGTCGCCGACGGAGCTCGTCCGAGGAGGGCGCAGTCCTGCGCGCAGGTCCAGGACGACCTCGCTCCCAACCCGCCCGCCCGCGGCCGCGCGCATTACCGCACGGTGCTCCGCGTCGATCGCACGAGGCGACGCATCTGCGACCGCCTGCGAGCGCGCGAGGTCGTCGGTCTGCATGGCGTAGACGATGACCGGACCATCCGTCGTATCGATGATCATAGCGGTCTCGTGCTCGACCCCCTCAGCCGCGAGCGACTCCAGCGCCTCCGCGCGCCGAGGGCCGTCGATCTCGCGCAACCACTCGGTGACGCGCTCGCGATGATCGGGGCGAAGACGCCGAGCCACCAAATGGATCACGGCATGAGACTAGCGACCTAGCGCGCGTAGCGCTCGACGAACGCGCGGAGGATCGACCCCGTGTGGGTGACCGGGCTGCGGCTCACGGCGCTCAGGGTGAGGTCGAGCTCGTCAGGCGCGAAGTAGCCGTAGTCGGCGTAGGCGTGGATGCGAGTGGTGATGCCGGCGAGGTCGAGTTCTGGATGGAACTGCGTCGCGTAGACGTTCTCGCCGACCCGGAACATCTGCACGGGGCATGCCTCGGAGGAAGCAAGCAGGACGGCACGGGGAGGAAGGGCCGAGATCGCTTCCTTGTGTCCGACGAAGCCGGCGAACGTCGGCGGCATCCCCGCCAGGAGCGGATCGCGCCGCCCGGCATCCGTCAGCTCGACGTCGACGACGCTGATGGGCTCGCCGAACCGTCGGTCGATCGTCGCCCCGAGAAACGCACCCACCGTGCCGATTCCGTAGCACGCACCGAGGAACGCGGCGTCCTGTGCGACGACCCGTGCCAGAAGGTCGGCGAACTCGGCCTCGACCCGGCGCTGAACGGCGGATTTCTGCTCATACGGATCAGACGCGTTGAACGGGCCACCGCCGACGAAGATGCCCGAGATGTCGTCGAGGTCTATCTCGGGCATCGGTTCCGACTCGAGTCGCACGCGCCGGAGCGAGGCAGGTTCGAGCCCGGTGTGGCGTAGGAAGAGCTCGTACTCTTCGTCGGCGGGCACGTCTTCGGCCCGGGTGGCGAGCAGCACGAACGGCTTCACGCCGAGGGGAGCTTTCGTAGTCGCCGAGCACGCATGGCGCAAGCGTATCGGCCGGTCCGGACAGCGCGGGTATCGTCGGGAGACAGGAGGTCAGAACATGGCTATTGCACGACTGCACGGTGGTCCCCTCGACGGGCAGACCCTTCCGCTGGACGACGACGCGTCAGACCGGCTCATCCTTCCCTACAGCGAGACCCAGGTGGTCTACGAACGCTCCGGCGAGCCGGAGAACACCGGCGAGGGCGACGGACCGACGTCGTCGGAGTTCCACTTCGTCGAAGCCGAGGGCGACATCGACCCCTCGACCGACGAGCGCGACGACCGCGTCACCAGTGACGACTGAGCCGCGCAGCTCGCTCGAGGTCGAGCGGAAGTACGACGTCGGCGACGAGGCGAGCGTTCCCGACTGGTCGCTCCTCCCCGGCGTCGCGACCGTCGGCGCAGCCGAGCCCCGTGAACTCGACGCGCGCTACCTCGACACTGCCGACGGACGACTCGCCGCCGCGCTGACCGCGCTGCGGCGACGCACGGGCGGCCCCGACGAGGGGTGGCACGTGAAGCGGTCCACGCCCGAGGGCAAGCTCGAGACTCATTGGCCCCTCGACGACGCCGATGAGGCGGCCCCGCCCGACGTGCCGGACGCCATCGTCGCCGAGCTCGCCGAGGTGGCGCAGCCGCCCTTCGAGGTCATCGCCCGCATCCGGAACTCGCGCACCGCCTTCGCCCTGCTCGACGCCGCGGGCGATCTGGTCGCGGAGTTCGTCGACGATCGGGTGACGGCCACGGACGAACGGTCGGGACGAACGAGCTCATGGCGGGAGTGGGAGCTCGAGCTGGGCCCCGCGGCGCCCGCCAGCGCGGCCGGTGTCGCCGAGCTCTTCGCAGCTGCCGACGAGCTGGTCGCATCCGCCGGGGGAGCGCCCGCGGCATCCGAATCCAAGCTCGGACGCGCCCTCGGACGCTGAGCATCCCGGGTTCGATCAGCCGCAAAGACGAACGCACCGCCGGCCGAGGCCGAGCGGTGCGTTCGTCTTCTGGCGACGCGAGCGTCAGAGGTTGATCATGTGACCCGCGAGACCGTGGAACGCCTCCTGAAGACCTTCCGACAGGGTCGGGTGCGTGTGGACGTTGCGCGCGGCCTCGAGCGCAGTGAGGTCCCACTTCTGAGCCAGGGTCAGCTCCGGCAGCAGCTCCGAGACGTCGGGGCCGATGAGGTGCCCACCGAGGAGCTCCAGGTGCTCGGCGTCGGCGATGAGCTTGACGAAACCGACGGGCTCGCCCAGGCCGTTGGCCTTGCCGTTCGCCGAGAACGGGAACTTCGCGACCTTGACGTCGTAGCCCGCGTCGCGCGCCTGCTGCTCGGTCAGGCCGAACGATGCCACCTGCGGCGAGCAGAACGTCGCACGCGGCATGTTGCGGTAGTCGCCGAGCGTCTGCGTCTCGGCGCCGCCGATGGTCTCCGCCGCGACGACACCCTGCGCCTCGGCGACGTGCGCGAGCTGCAGCTTGGCGGTGACGTCGCCGATCGCGTAGATGCCCTCGACGTTCGTCCGCATGTGGTCGTCGATGTCGATCGCGCCGCGCTCGGTGAGCTTCACGCCGGTGTTCTCGAGACCGAAGCCCTCGACCCGGGGAGCGAAGCCGATCGACATGAGGACCTTGTCGGCCTCGATCTGCCCCTTCGCGCCGTCGGCGTTGGCCGAGTACGAGACGGTGACTTTGTCGCCCGAGTCGACGATCTGCTCGACCTTGGTCGAGGTGAGGATGTCGATGCCGTACTTCTTGTACTGCTTCTGGATCTCCTTCGAGACCTCGACGTCCTCGTTGGGGAGGGCGCGGTCGAGGAACTCGATGATCGTGACCTTCACGCCGTAGTTCGACATGACGAAGGCGAACTCCATGCCGATCGCGCCGGCGCCGACGATGACGATCGAGTTCGGCAGGTCACGGGTGAGGATCTGCTCCTCGTAGGTCACGACGTTGTCGCTGAGCTGCACACCGGGGAGGAGTCGCACGGTCGAGCCGGTGGCGATGATGACGTTGTCGAACGTGACGGTCTCCTGCGAGCCGTCGGCCTTGGTCACCTGGATCGACTTCGCGTCGAGGAACGACCCGCGTCCCTCGTACTCGGTGACCTTGTTCTTCTTCATCAGGAAGTGGATGCCCTTGACGTGCGTCTCGGCCACCTTGCGGCTGCGGTCGAACGCGGTGCCGAAGTCGAAGTTCACATCCCCGCTGATCCCGAAGAGATCGGCCTTGTGCTTGAAGGTGTGGGCAAGGTCGGCGTTCTTCAGCAGAGCCTTGGAGGGGATGCAGCCGACGTTGAGGCAGACGCCTCCCCAGTACTTCTCTTCGATGATCGCGACGGACTGTCCGAGCTGCGCAGCGCGGACAGCTGCGACATACCCGCCGGGGCCCGCGCCGAGGATGACGACGTTGTAGTGAGGCATGCTCCCAGCCTAGTCCTCGGTGCGCCGCCGAGACGCCGCGACGAGGGCGATGACGAGGGCGATCACACCGGCGACCACGACGACCGCGACGACGATCCAGAACACCGCGGGCAGGCCCTCGGCCGGTGCCGTCTCGGTGGTTCCACCGGCGGGTGCCGTCGGCGCGGCCGCCGGGTCGCCCGCCGTGAACGAGAACTCGCCCGAGACCGGGTGGCCGTCGCTCGAGACCACCCGCCAGCGCACGGTGATCGGGCCCTGGCTGTCTCCGTCGATGGCCTGGGTGGCCGTCGTACCGTCGAGCGCGGGCGTCCCCTCGGCGAGTTCCGTTCCCGCCGCGTCGGTCACCGAGATCGCGTTGACCCCCTCCTCGGCGATGAGCACGCCGCTGAAGGTGAGCGTCACCTCGTCGGGCAGCTCGGCCACGGCCGAATCGGCTGCCGGATCGGAGGCCAGCAGCTCGTCGTGCGCGAGGGCGGGCGACGCGGGGGAGGCCGCGGCGAGGCCGAGCACGATGCCGAAGCCCACGAGCAGGCGCATACGAAGAGAAGGAGTGCGTGCAGACATCGCCCCGAGCCTAATCGTCGGCCATATGAAGGTGGTGAGAGGCCCGGGTATTCGCGTTCGCGACTCGTCGTCGATCCGTTAGGCTGGCCCGGAAGAGGAGGACACTGTGGACGAAAAGGATCGAGACGTCGACGACATCCGACGCGGACCCGACCGCGCGCCGCACAGCGGTTCCTCGGACACGACGCAGACGTTCGGGCACGACCTGGATCTGTCGTTCGTGCCGTTCGGGGCTGACCTCACCGCTGTGGAGCGTGACGCCATCCAGGCGCTGCCCGAGCGGGCGGCCCTGCTTCTGGTTCGTTCCGGCCCCACCGCGGGGGCACGGTATCTGCTGGACACCGACGTGACGACCGTCGGCCGCCACCCCGAGGCCGACATCTTCTTCGACGACGTCACCGTCTCGCGGCGGCACGCGGAGATCACCCGTACGGGGTCGGCTTTCGAGATCGTCGACCAGCGCTCGCTCAACGGCACCTACGTCAACGGTGAGCGCGTCGACCGCGCCGTGCTCTCCGATGGAGCCGAGCTGCGCGTCGGCAAGTTCCGCCTGAACTTCTTCGTCTCACCGCTCGACCGCGCTCCGGCGACCGGCGCGTGAGTGCGGCCCCCGCAGCCCGCGGTCGGTCCACGGCAGCGGGTCACCTGAGCATCGGCCAGGTCCTTGCGCGGCTCAGTCCGGAGTTTCCGGCGCTGAGCTCGAGCAAGCTGCGGTATCTCGAAGACCAGGGGATCGTCACCCCCACGCGCACCGGCTCGGGGTACCGGAAGTTCTCACCGGCGGACGTCGAGCGGCTGCGTACTGCGCTGACGTTGCAACGCGATCACTACATGCCGCTGGCGCGTATCCGCGAGTACCTCGACACGCCGGGGGCCGAGGGGCTCCCGCCCGCGCTGCCGGCGTCGATCGTCCAGCATCGGCGCTATCGACGCGACGAGCTGATCGATCAGGCCGAGGCCACGGCAGCGCTGCTCGGCGATGCGGTGTCAGCGGGTCTGCTGCCGGCCGCCGACACGTACGACGAGCGAGCGCTCGTCCTGCTGCGCACGCTCGTCGCGCTCGATCGCCACGGCATCGGCCCGCGCCACCTCCGCACCGTGCGGCAGGCGGCTGAACGCGACGTCGCGCTGGTCGAGACCGCGCTCGCGCCGCTGCTGCGCCGCACCGATTCGTCGTCTCGCGGACGTGCCCATGAGCTCGCGCCCGAGCTGGTACGTCGGCTCGACGACGTCCGTTCGGCGTTCGTCCAGACGGCCATCGACCGACTGGTCCGGTGAGCCACGCGCGACACGCCGCGGGCTCGGAGCGGATGTCGTTGCCGCGGCGGCATCCCTCATCTAGCGTGGAAGAAACCCGACCGTCCGGCAGGAGGACCAGATGACCGCGCATGATTCGCTCGGCGAGATGCGGTTCACGACCGACCTCCTCTTCACCGACGGTCTCCCCGAGATGGACGACGAGGCCGGGTATCGCGGAGCGCAGGCCGCTCGCGCCGCCGGCATCACGTACCGTCAGCTCGACTACTGGGCTCGTACCGAACTGGTCGTCCCCACCGTCCGCGGTGCCAGCGGCTCGGGTTCGCAGCGTCTCTACGGTTTCCGCGACATCCTCGTGCTGAAGCTCGTCAAGCGTCTGCTCGACACGGGCATCTCGTTGCAGCAGATCCGTGTGGCGGTCGACCAGCTCCGCGCCGCGGGCATCCGCGACCTCGCGGGGACGACCCTGATGAGCGACGGCGCGTCGGTCTACCTCTGCACGTCGAACGACGAGGTCATCGACCTCGTCAGCCGCGGTCAGGGGGTGTTCGGCATCGCGGTCGGAAAGGTCCTCCGTGAGGTCGAGTCCACACTCGTCGAGTTCGACCCCCAGGCGCCGGACCCCGTCGACGAGCTCGCTGCGCGACGCTCGGCACGCAGCGCCTGAGCCGTCCCCGAGATACACAGAACCCCGGCGCACCTGCGGTGCGGCCGGGGTTTCTTTCGTGTGGTGACGGCCGGTCAGCTCGGCGCGGCCGTGGGGGCCTCGCCCGCGACCGGGATCCGGCCGGTGCGCAGCACGCGGTCCAGCAGCGCGTCGAAGTCGGAGGCGAGCTCCTGCGCGGAGTCTCCGGGCCAGATGTGCAGCGGCTTCGCGGCGCCCTGCGCCTGCTGCAGCGACGTGCGCTCGGGAAGCTGGGGCGAGAGCACCAGGGGACCGAACATGTCGCGCAGTTCCTTGATGCGGAATTGATGCTCGATCGACTGCGGGCGCACCCGATTGACCACGATACCGAGGGGCTGCAGGCGGGGGGAGAGTCCTCGGCGGATCTCTTCGATGGCGCGCAGCGCGCGGTCGGCGGCAGCCACGGAGAACAGGCCGGGCTCGGTCACGACGATGACGCGATCGCTGGCCGCCCACGCCGTGCGGGTGAGCGCGTTGAGCGAGGGGGCGCAGTCGATGAGGACGAGGTCGTAGTCGGCCTCGATGGTCGCCAAGGCCTCTTCCAGCTTCCAGACGTCGCGCACGCTCGGGTGCGGACCGTCGAAGTTGATGGCGGACGGGCTGCCGATCAGGACATCGATGGTGCCGGGATGCACCTTCGCCCACCCGCTCGAGGTGATGGCCTGACGGACCACCTTCTCCTTGGGATTGGCGAGGACGTCGGCGACGTTGAGACGGCCGGCGACCTGGATGTCCATCCCCGTCGACACGTCGGACTGCGGATCGAGATCGACGACCAACGTCCGGACACCGCGGGCGAACGCGGCGGATGCGAGCCCCAAGGTGACCGTGGTCTTGCCGACCCCGCCCTTGAGCGAGCTGACGGAAAGTACGTGCACGAGGCTCTACGTTACCGTCCCCTAGGCTGTGAGGGTATTCGAGCCCCCGCGCGGCGCCGTCGCCGTGCGACTCATTCCAGCGAGGTGAGCATGTTCCGCAAGATCCTTGTCGCGAATCGCGGTGAGATCGCCATCCGCGCCTTCCGCGCCGCCTTCGAGCTGGGGGCGCGCACCGTGGCCGTCTATCCGCACGAGGACCGCTACTCGCTCCACCGTCTGAAGGCCGACGAGGCCTACGAGATCGGGGTGAAAGGGCACCCCGTCCGGGCCTATCTCGACGTCGACGAGATCATCCGCGTCGCGCGCGAGAGCGGAGCGGACGCGATCTACCCGGGATACGGCTTCCTGTCCGAGAACCCCGAGCTCGCCGCTCGCGCCGCCGACGCGGGCATCGCCTTCATCGGTCCGTCCGCGCGCGTGCTCGAGATGGCAGGCAACAAGGTCACGGCCAAGAGCCATGCTGTCGCCGCCGGAGTGCCGGTGCTGCGATCGACCGAGGCCTCCGACGACATCGACGCTCTCGTCGCCCAGGCGGAGGACATCGGCTTCCCGGTCTTCGTCAAGGCGGTCGCCGGCGGCGGCGGACGCGGGATGCGACGCGTCGGCGCACCCGGCGAGCTCGCACCGGCACTGTCGGAGGCGATGCGCGAGGCCGGCAGCGCGTTCGGCGACGCGCGTGTCTTCCTGGAACAGGCCGTCCGCCGTCCGCGCCACGTCGAGGTCCAGGTGCTCGCCGACGCCACGGGTGAGACGGTGCACCTGTTCGAACGCGACTGCTCGGTGCAGCGACGTCATCAGAAGGTCATCGAGATCGCGCCGGCCCCCAACCTCGACGACGAGACGCGGGCAGACCTGCACCGGCACGCGATCGCCTTCGCGACCTCCATCGGCTACGTGAACGCCGGCACCGTCGAGTTCCTGCTCGAGACGGACGGGCCCCGGGCGGGCGAGATCGTGTTCATCGAGATGAACCCGCGCATCCAGGTCGAGCACACGGTGACCGAGGAGGTCACCGACGTCGACCTGGTCCAGTCCCAGATGCGGATCGCGGCGGGGGAGACCCTCGCGCAGCTCGGCCTCACGCAAGACCGCATCCAGCTGCGCGGCGCGGCCCTGCAGTGCCGCATCACGACCGAGGATCCGGCTCAGGGGTTCCGCCCCGACACGGGGAAGATCACCACCTACCGGTCGCCGGGCGGAGCCGGCATCCGTCTCGACGGCGGCACGACCGCCGCCGGCTCCCAGGTGAGCCCGCACTTCGACTCGATGCTCGCCAAGCTCACGTGCCGGGGGCGCGACTTCGGTGCCGCGGTCGTGCGCTCGCGCCGTGCCCTCGCGGAGTTCCGCATCCGAGGCGTCTCCACCAACATCCCGTTCCTGCAGCAGGTGCTCGACGACCCGTCGTTCGCGCGAGGCGACCTCAGCACCTCCTTCATCGACGAGCGACCCGAGCTGCTCGAGGGCCGGATGTCGAAGGACCGCGGATCGAAGATCCTCGGGTGGCTCGCCGACACGACCGTCAACCGCCCGCACGGCTCTGCTCCGACGAGCGTCGATCCGCGGACCAAGCTGCCCCGGCTCGACCTCGCGACACCGCCGCCCGCGGGCTCGCGCCAACGCCTGCGCGAACTCGGCCCCGCGGGGTTCGCGCAGACCCTGCGCGGGCAGACCTCGCTCGCCGTGACCGAGACGACCTTCCGCGACGCGCACCAGTCGCTTCTCGCCACACGCGTCCGGACGAAGGATCTCGTCGCGGTCGCTCCCGCCGTCGCGCGGCTCACCCCGCAGCTGCTGTCCGTGGAGGCGTGGGGCGGGGCGACCTACGACGTGGCTCTGCGCTTCCTCGGCGAGGACCCGTGGGAACGACTCGACAAGCTGCGAGAGGCCCTGCCCAACGTCGCTCTCCAGATGCTGCTGCGCGGCCGCAACACCGTCGGCTACACCCCGTACCCGACGGCGGTGACGCAGGCCTTCGTGCGGGAGGCGGCGGATGCCGGCGTCGACATCTTCCGGATATTCGACGCCCTCAACGACGTCGCGCAGATGCGGCCGGCGATCGACGCCGTCCTCGAGACCGGGACGACGATCGCCGAGGTCGCGCTCTGCTACACGGGGGATCTGCTCGACCCGGCCGAAGACCTCTACACCCTCGACTACTACCTCCGTCTCGCCGAGGAGATCGTCGATGCGGGCGCGCACGTGCTCGCCATCAAGGACATGGCCGGCCTGCTGCGGCCGGCTGCGGCGTCGCGCCTGGTCGCGGCGCTGCGCGAACGGTTCGATCTGCCCGTGCACGTGCACACGCACGACACCGCGGGCGGACAGCTCGCGACGCTCCTGGCCGCGAGCGCCGCGGGTGCGGATGCCGTCGATGCGGCGTCCGCGCCGATGGCGGGCACGACCAGTCAGCCCTCGCTGTCCGCGCTCGTGGCAGCACTCGCGCACACCGAGCGCGACACCGGTCTCGATCTCGGCGCCGTGTCGGACCTCGAGCCCTACTGGGAGGCGGTGCGTCACATGTACCGTCCGTTCGAGTCGGGTCTGCCCGGCCCCACCGGACGCGTCTACCGCCATGAGATCCCGGGCGGACAGCTCTCGAACCTGCGGCAGCAGGCCATCGCGCTGGGGCTCGCCGACGATTTCGAACTCATCGAGGACATGTACGCCGCGGCGAACGAGATCCTCGGCCGGGTTCCCAAGGTCACCCCGTCGTCGAAGGTCGTGGGCGACCTCGCGCTGCATCTGGCGGCGGTGAAAGCCGATCCAGCCGCCTTCGCCGCCGACCCGGGCGCATACGACATCCCGGAGTCCGTCGTCGGCTTCATGGCAGGCGAACTCGGCGACCTGCCGGGAGGATGGCCCGAACCGTTCCGGTCGAAGGTCCTCGCAGGGCGCACCGTGCGTCCCGCGGCTGCAGATCTCTCGGCGGCGCAGGAAGCGGCTCTCGACGCCGATTCCGCGACACGGCGACGCACGCTGAACTCGTTGCTCTTCCCTGCGCCGACACAGGAGTTCGACCGGGTGCGCGACACCTACGGCGACCTGAGTGTGCTCGACACGGCGGACTACCTGTATGGGCTGGTCCCCGGCGCCGAGCACGTCGTCGAGATCGAGAAGGGTGTGCAGCTGTACGTCGGACTCGAGGCCATCGGTGAGGTCGACGACAAAGGCATGCGCACGGTCATGGCCACGCTCAACGGTCAGCTGCGGCCGGTGTTCGTGCGCGACCGCAGCATCAGCGTCGAGGCTCGTCAGGCCGAGAAGGCCGACACTTCGGTCCCCGGTCAGGTCGCCGCCCCGTTCTCGGGCGTCGTGACGCTCAAGGTCGCCGTCGGCGATGCCGTCGGGGCGGGAGCTCCCGTCGCGTCGATCGAAGCGATGAAGATGGAGGCGGCGATCACGGCGCCGGTCGCGGGCGTGGTCGAGCGGCTCGTCGTCGGGCCGACGGCGGCGGTCGAGGCGGGCGACCTTTTGGTCGTCGTCCGGCCCGGCGGGTAGCCTAAGGGGTCGGGCGCGAGCTCGAGACCTTGGAGTGGACGCAGCACAACATGCCTGAGCGCAACGAGAACCAGCCCGACGAGACCGATCCCGCGGTCCTCGCCGACAGCGAGAGTATCCATACGACGGCCATCGGGATCATCGGCGGCACCGCACAGGTCGACGTCGCGCTCCCCGTCGCGGAAGACGACCTCGATGACGACGACGTCATCGACGGCGAGGTCGGCGACGAGCAGCTGACGACCGGCGACATCCCCCTCGGCATCGCGCCGGTCGATTCGGACGACGACGAGTCGAGGGATGCCGCGACGGCCGCCGCCGACGACGAGGCGGATGCAGGCGGTGAGGCGAACCCGGAGAACGAGGAAGCTCCCGCGCTCCGGGCAGAGCCGGGCGACCATGCCGGCACCGAAGACGAAGAGTTCGAGGGCGACGGCGCGGACGAGGTTGCTTCCACCGAGGCATCCGAGCTCGCTGATGAGGACGACGACCGCGACGTGTCCGGCGACGAGGATGCCGGGGAGCCTGTCGATGAGGTGGTCACCGCCGTGATCGACGATGAAGACGACCCCGAGATCGACCTCCCAGCGGAGGTCGACACGACGACCGCCGACGCTCCGGCCACGTCCGAGGGTGTGACGGATGCTGCCGCAGAGGACGTCACGGCCGGTGACGACAGCGATCACGCCCGGGGTGCCGACACCGCGACGTCCGGGGCCGCGGAAGCGCGCGACACCGGTGTCGTCGTCGCGACGGTCGTGCCGACGACCACGCCGATCACCGGCACCGTGCCGACCACCCGCCGGCAGGCCCACCAGGTCGCCGAGCAGGTTCGTCATGCCGCCGAGCGGGTGCAGATCGCGCGTCCGACCGAGCCGGTCCTGCAGTCGCGGCGCCTCGGCGATCTCGAGCCCGGGCGCGAATCGGCAGACCTGCTGACGGCCGAGCGTCTGCTCGACCCGGCGCAGATCGTGCGGGCCGAGCCGGAAGGCCGCTGGCAGCGCCTCGTGTACAGCGTCTCGGGTCATCGCATCAACCTCGGCGACGGCAAGCGGGCACGCTCGCGCAAGGAGCTCGATCGTCGGATCACCGCGCCGCTCACCGGCGGGGCCAAGTTCGTCCCGGTTCTCTCGCGCAAGGGCGGCGTCGGCAAGACGACCGTGACCACCCTGCTCGGGATGGCGCTCGCCGATGCCCGTGACGACCGCGTGATCGCGATCGACGCGAATCCCGACCGCGGCACGCTCGCCGACCGTATCGGCCGTACGAGCGGCAAGACGGTGCGCGATCTGGCGCGCGCGCGTGGCGAGGTCGTCGGCTTCAACGATCTCTCCGCCATCGTGGCCCGCGACGAGACGCGGCTCGACGTTCTGGCGTCCGACGCCGACCCGCACATCTCGGAGGCCTTCAGCGACCACGACTACGAGGAAATCGCCGCGATCGCCGCGCACTACTACTCGATCGTGCTCACCGACACGGGCACGGGGATCGTGCACTCGGTGATGGGGGCGACGCTCGGGCTCTCCGACCAGATCGTCGTCGTCGCCGGTCTCTCGGTCGACGAGGCGCGGCTGGCCTCCGAGACACTGACCTGGCTCGAGTCCAACGGTTTCGCCGACGCAGTGAAGAACGCGGTGGTCGTGCTCAACACGTCGCGTCCGGGCACGCCGATGGTCCGCGCGGAGGAGCTGGAGACCCACTTCGCCACGCGCGTCCGCTCGGTGCTGCGCGTGCCGTACGACCCGCACCTCGCAGCGGGAAGCGCGGTGTCGTTCCGGGACCTCGACCCGGCGACGCGTGAGGCGGCGCGCAAGCTCGCCGCCAGCGTGGTCGAGGGGCTGCGTCTCGGGGCGGCGGCCTGACATGGCGGTTCGCGCGATCCGGTTCTTCGGCGACCCCGTCCTGAAGTCGGCGGCGGCGCCCATCCAGGCGATCGACGACGGTGTGCGCTCGCTCGTGCAGGATCTCCTCGACACGGTGGAGCTGCCCGGCCGAGCCGGCGTGGCGGCGCCGCAGATCGGGGTCGGGCTGCGCGCGTTCAGCTACAACGTCGACGGCGTCATCGGCTACATCCTCAACCCGCGACTGGTCGAGGTCTCCGGCGAGCCGTCGCTCATCGGCGAGGGCTGCCTGTCCGTGCCCAACCTCTGGCATGACACCCTCCGGCACCCGTACGCACGCGCCGTGGGCATCGATCTCGACGGCGACGAGATCGTCCTCGAGGGCGAAGGGCTCATGGCTCAGGCGCTGCAGCACGAGTGCGACCACCTCGACGGCATCCTGTACCTCGACCGGCTCTCGCCCGCCGAACGGCGGATCGCGATGCGCGAGGTACGCGAGTCGTCCTGGTTCTGACCCCTCACGCGGAAGCGGGGCCCGGCCGGTGATCCACCAGCCGGGCCCCGCTTCCGCGTCATCCGGTCATCCGAGCGGCACGTTGCTCGTCTTGACCGGCTCGTCGTAGATGGCCGAGATCTCACCCGAGAAGTCGGTGAGGATGACATTGCGCTTGATGCTCATCTTCGGCGTCAGGTGACCGCTCGCCTCGGTCCATTCGGTGTCGAGGATCGTGAACTTGCGGATCGACTCGGCACGAGAGACGTTGCGGTTGGCCTCGTCGATCGCGCGCTGGACCTCCGCGCGGACCTGGCTGTTCTTCGCCGCGTCGGCGAGCGACATGTCGCCCGAGAGGCCGTTGTTCGTCAGCCAGGTCGGCAGCATCTCCGGGTCGAGCGTGACGAGCGCGGAGATGAAGGGCTTCTGATCGCCCACGACGACCACCTGTCCGACGATCGGGTTGGCGCGGATGGGGTCTTCGAGCACGGCCGGTGCGACGTTCTTGCCGCCGGCGGTGACGATGATCTCCTTCTTGCGGCCGGTGATCGTGAGGAAGCCGTCATCGTCGAACGATCCGATGTCGCCCGTCTTGAACCAGCCGTCGTTGAACGCGGCCTCGGTGGCCTCGGGATTGCGCCAGTACTCGGCGAAGACGTTGATGCCGCGCACCTCGACCTCGCCGTCCTCGCCAAGGCGGACGCCGACACCGGGCAGGACCGGCCCGACGGTGCCGATCTTGGACTTCGTCGCGAGGTTGACCGTGGCCGGAGCCGTCGTCTCGGTGAGGCCGTACCCTTCGAGGATCGTGACCCCGAGGCTGTGGAAGAAGTGGCCGAGGCGCGGACCCAGGGGAGCGGATCCCGAGACGGCGTAGGTGACGCGACCGCCCATGGCGGCGCGGAGTTTGCCGTAGACGAGCTTGTCGAAGAGGCGGAACTTCAGCTTGGTCAGGAGCGGAATGCTCTTCCCCTCCTGCTGCAGGCGCGAGTGGTCGATCGCGACCTGTGCCGCGGCACGGAAGATCTTGCCCTTGCCCCCGGCCTCGGCCTTCTGCTCGGCGGAGTTGTAGACCTTCTCGAACACGCGGGGCACGGCGAGCAGGAAGGTCGGCTGGAACGTTCCGAGAGCGGGCAGCAGCTGCTTGGTGTCGGGCTGATGCCCGGTTTTGACCCCGGCGTGCACGTTGAGGATCGAGATGAAGCGCGCGAAGACGTGGGCGGTCGTGATGAACAGCAGCGTCGATGCTCCACCGGGGTGGTTGACGACCTCTTTGAGCGCTTCGCCGGAGTTGCGGGCCAGCTCGACGAAGTTGCTGTGCGTCAGGACGCAGCCCTTGGGTCGTCCGGTCGATCCCGAGGTGTAGATGAGCGTCGCGATGTCCGAGCCCACGGCGAGGTTGCGCCGTCGCTCGATCTCCTCGTCGGGCACGTCTGCACCGCCCGAGCGCAGCCGGTCGAGGTCTCCCGAGGCCATGACCCACACCTCGCGGACGAGGGGGACCGTCGCACGGATCTCGTCGATGCGTGCGGCGTGGTCGGCGGACTCCGCGATCGCGAAGGTCGCACCCGAATCGCTGAGGATCCAGGCGATCTGCGACGCCGAGCTCGTCTCGTAGACGGGGACCATCACGGCGCCGGCGAAGAAGATCGCGAAGTCGACGAGCGTCCAGTCGTACGTGGTGCGCGCCACGAACGCGACCTTGTCGCCGGGTTCGACGCCCGCCGCGACGAGCCCCTTCGCGAGCGCGATCACCTCGCGTTGGAACTCGGCCGCGGAGATGTCTCGCCAGGCGCCGTCGTGCGGCACGGCGAAGAGGGCTCGCGACGGGGTGGCGGCGACCCGGTCGACGAGGAGATCGGTGATGTTCGCGTCAGGATCGGCTGGAACGACGGCGGGGACTTCGAACTGGACGGCGCTCATGGGCGGCAACTCCTTCGGTACCGGAAGCGTCTGGCAGGGTAAACACACTCTATCTGCCACCCGGTCGCCGAGCCCGCGCGGCGAGGCGGCGCCCCATTAGACTTTCCGGGTCGCCGGCGGACGGCCGACGGAAAGGACCACGCGTGCTCAACATCGGCATCGACATCGGCGGAACCAAGATCGCCGGAGGTGTCGTCTCCGCCGACGGGACGATCGTCGACCGCATCCGCGTCGACACGCCCGCCGACACCGACGCGCTGGCGGACGCCGTCGCCGACATGGTGCGGCATTTCCGCGCGTCCCACGAGGTGACCGCAGTAGGGGTCGCCGCGGCCGGCTTCCTCGATCGCACGCGTTCGATCATGCGTCACGCACCCAACATCGACTGGGTGGAGCACCCGTTGCGTGCCGAGCTCGAGGCGCGCGTCGGTGTCGCCGTCGTGCTCGAGAACGACGCGAACGCAGCCGGCTGGGCCGAGTACCGTTTCGGCGCCGGCCGCGGCAGCTCGAACATGGTCATGCTCACGCTCGGCACGGGTGTCGGGGGAGCGGTCATCATCGACGGGCAGCTCCTCATCGGCGGGCGCGGCGCGGCGGGAGAGCTGGGTCACGTGCGATTCGAGCGCGGCGGCCGGCTGTGCGGCTGCGGCCTGCAGGGATGCCTCGAGCAGTACGCCTCGGGAAGAGCACTGCAGCGCGAGGCGATCGCGATCGCCGACGACCCCGAGCTCGGGGCCGGTCTCGCGCAGGTGCGAGACGAGCACGGCTCGATCCCGGGCGACGCGATCTCCCGCCTGATCCTCGCCGACGATCCCGGCGCGCTCGCGGCCCTCCACCGGGTCGCGACGGCGCTCGGCGAGACGGCGGGTGGATTCCAGGCGACGCTCGATCCCGAGATCTTCGTCATCGGCGGGGGTGTCGCGCAGCTGGGCGAAACGCTCCTGGCGCCGGTCCGGACCGCCTACCGGGGAGCCCTTCCCGGCGGTGAGAACGCGGCTCCGGCCGACTTCGCCATCGCCACCCTCGGCAACGACGCGGGTCTGATCGGCGTGGCCGACCTGGCCGGGGGGCGGTGACCGGTGTTCTACTGGCTGATGAAGTACATCTTCATCGGACCCGTCGTCAAGGCGATCTTCCGGCCGTGGATCGTGGGGCGCCGCAACGTCCCGGCATCCGGTGCCGCGATCTTCGCCAGCAACCACCTGTCGGTCAGCGACTCGATCTTCCTGCCGCTCATGATCGACCGGCCGATGTCGTTCCTCGCAAAGAGCGACTACTTCACCGGCACGGGCCTCAAGGGCTGGGCCACCCGGATGTTCATGAAGGCGACCGGTCAGATCGCCATCGACCGCACGGGAGGCAAGGCCTCCGAGGCCTCGCTCAACACCGGACTCCAGGTGCTCGGCCGCGGTGATCTGCTCGGGATCTACCCGGAGGGCACACGGAGCCCGGACGGCAAGCTCTACCGCGGGCGCACCGGCCTGGCGCGTATGGCGCTCGAGGCCCGCGTCCCCGTCATCCCCGTCGTGATGGTCGACACCGATGCGGTCATGCCGATCGGACGCAGCATCCCGCGTGTCGGACGAGTGGGAATGGTCATCGGCGAACCGCTCGACTTCTCGCGCTTCCAGGGGATGGAAGGCGACCGCTACGTGCTGCGCTCGGTGACGGACGAGATCATGGTGGCGTTGCAGCGCCTGGGTGAGCAGCAGTACGAGGACGTCTACGCGTCGTCGGTCAAGGAACGCGCGGCGCAGCAGCAGGCCTGAGCGTCACACGGCCGGGGAGGTCGCGGCCGAGCACTAGACTTGGCACGTGCCTACGCTGGATTCACTCGACACGTGGCGCGATCTTCCCATCAAGCAGCAGCCGGCGTGGAACGACCCCGACGCCGTGGCTGCGGTGTCGGCCGAGATCGCGACGCTCCCGCCCCTCGTCTTCGCCGGTGAGGTGGACATCCTCCGCGAGCGCCTCGCGCGCGCGGCATCCGGAGAAGCCTTCCTCCTCCAGGGCGGTGACTGCGCCGAGACCTTCGCCGGCGCGACCGCGGAGAAGATCCGCAACCGCATCAAGACGGTGCTGCAGATGGCGGTCGTGCTGACCTATGGCGCCTCGATGCCCGTCGTGAAGATGGGCCGTATGGCCGGTCAGTTCGCCAAGCCCCGCTCGAGCGACACCGAGACGCGCGGCGACGTCACGCTGCCCGCTTACCGCGGCGACATCGTCAACGGCTACGACTTCACCGCCGCCTCGCGCCAGCCCGACCCCGCTCGCCTGCTCAAGGGCTACCACACGGCTGCATCGACGCTGAATCTCATCCGGGCGTTCACGCAGGGCGGGTTCGCCGACCTCCGCGAGGTGCACTCGTGGAACAAGGGCTTCGCATCCAACCCGGCGAACGCCCGCTACGAGGGCCTCGCGGGTGAGATCGACCGCGCCATCAAGTTCATGGAGGCGGCCGGGGCCAACTTCGACGAGCTGCGCGGCGTGGAGTTCTACACGGGTCACGAAGGCCTGCTGATGGACTACGAACGTCCGATGACGCGCATCGACTCGCGGACGAACACGCCGTACAACACGTCGTCGCACTTCCTCTGGATCGGTGAGCGTACCCGCGAGCTCGACGGTGCCCACGTCGACTACTTCTCGAAGATCCGCAACCCGATCGGCGTGAAGCTCGGCCCCACGACGTCGACCGATACCGCGCTCGCGCTGATCGACAAGCTCGATCCCGAGCGCGAGCCGGGGCGTCTGACCTTCATCACGCGCATGGGCGCCGGCAAGATCCGCGACGCCCTGCCGCCGCTGCTCGAGGCCGTGAAGGACTCGGGCGCGACGCCGCTGTGGGTCACCGACCCGATGCACGGCAACGGCATCACGACGCCCACCGGCTACAAGACGCGTCGCTTCGACGACGTCGTCGACGAGGTCCGCGGCTTCTTCGAGGCGCACCGTGCCGTGGGGACGTTCCCCGGCGGCATCCACGTCGAGCTCACGGGTGACGACGTCACCGAGTGCCTCGGCGGCTCGGAGATGATCGACGAGGCGACGCTCGCCACGCGCTACGAGAGCCTGTGCGACCCGCGCTTGAACCACATGCAGAGCCTCGAACTGGCCTTCTTGGTCGCCGAGGAGCTCGAGAAGCGCTGAGCTCCGGCTCACCGGAGCCCGCGAGAGCGCACATCTGCACGGTTGGGGGACCTCCCCACCGTGCGGATGTGCGCTCTCGCCGTTTCGGGCTGTGGAGAGCGCGGGATCAGCGGGATCGACGGGGGATCGTGGGCGGGTGAACCGTCGAGCTTCGCTGCCACAAGACATCGCCCGACAAGCGTTCGCCACGAACGAGGCGCGGGCGTTCGGCGTGAGCCGCGGCAGGTTACGGGCGGCCGACCTGCGGCATCCGCATCACGGGATCTACGCGGCGCTCGATGCCGGGGACGATGACGACACGGTCGGGCGCTGCCGCCTGCTCCTCCCCGCGCTCGGTCCGGAGCAGCTGTTCTCCGGGCGCACGGCCGCGGCTTTGTGGGGGATGCCGTTGCCCCGGACCTCGACGCCGCCGATGCTCGAGGTGATCTCGGCGGGCGGGGGAGCAGCGATGCGGCGACCCGGCGTGATCGGATCTCGAACGGGACTCATCCTCGAATGCCGAGACGTCGACGGTGTGCCCGTCCTGTCGCCGACCGAGACGTGGTGCCGGCTCGCGGCCGGTCGGCAGCCCCTGGCCGGGCGATGGCTCGTCGCGACGGCCGACTTCCTCCTCAGCGGTCGGCGGGGTGAGCGAGGTCGCACGCGTCCTCTCACGACGCGCGCCGAACTGGAGGCGGCCGTCGTCGCCCGAGGAAGCGCGCGCGGAGCCCGGTCGCTGCGATCGGCGCTCGACCGCGCCCGCTCGCCGGTGGACTCGCCCCAGGAAACGCTCCTGCGTGTCGCGCTGGTCGACGCGGGGATTCCCGAACCGCAGGTGCAGGTCGCCGTTCGCACAGCTGCGGGCGTGCGGCATGCCGACCTCGGCTGGCCCGAGCAGCGTGTGCTGCTCGAGTATCAGGGGGACGAGCATCGCTCGTCGCGGCGACGCTGGCTCGAGGACCTCACGCGCGTGCAGCTTCTCGAGGATGCCGGCTACCGCGTCATCCTCGTCGGGTCCGCCGATCTCGACGACGGCGCCGGCGCGCTGGCCGCCCGCATCCGCAGAGCTCTCGCCTGAGGGGGCGTCGACGGCGAAGATGCGCAACTGCACGGTTCGGAGCCGTCGACACCGTGCGGATGCGCGTCCTCGCGGCCGCGGGGCCGGGAAAGGACGACAGGCTCAGCCGGTCGCGGTGATCTGCAGGGTGATGGTCGTGCCGCGCACGTGCTTGCTACCGCCGGCGGGGTCCTGGGCGGTGACTTTGGTCAGCCCGTCAGGCCAGATGTTCCACAGGGCCGAGAAGCTGACCTCGAAACCCGCGTCGCGCAGCGTCTTGGCGGCTGCATCGCGCGTCTGGCCGACGACGCTCGGCACGTCGAAAAGCGGGGGCCCGCTCGAGACGATGAGGGTCACGGTGTCACCCGGCCGCCAATTGCCTTCTTCGCCGCGGTCGTCGATGCCGATGACATCGCCCTTGGCGATGCGATCGCTCGACTGCGCGCGGGTGTCGCCCGACACCTCGAGGCCGACGTCGGTGAGGGTGGCGGTCGCCCGGTCGACGCTCTGGCCCGAGACGTCCGGCACGGCCCCGCGCGACACGAGCAGGCTGGCCGAGTCTCCCTGGCGGAGCGTGCAGCCGTCTGAGCAGTCCACGGGATCGCCGCCTCCGGCCGGGGTCGCCGAGACGCGGATGACGGTGCCGTCGGCGACATCCGGATCGAATTCCGCATCGGCATCGTTCGACACGGCGACGATGTTCTGCCGCAAGATCTCTCGAGCCGCCTGCTCGGTCTGGCCGGCGAGGGCCGGGATCGACACCTCCGCCGGTCCGCGCGAGATGACCACGGTCACGATCGCGTCGCGGTCGAGCCGTGCGCCGGGGTCGGGGTCGGTGCGGATCGCAAGACCCTCTGCGACGTCGAGGCTGTTCTCGCCGGCCTCCTGGGCCTGCAGGCCCTGTGCCGCGATGGCGCTCTGCGCTTCGGCGAAGGTCGTGCCGCGTACGTCGGGTACGGCGACGAGCGATCCCGGCCCGGAGCCGAACCACCATCCGGTGCCGCCGGCGAGAGCCGCGAGCAGCAGGACGATGGTGACGAGCCAGGCGCCCTTCGCCCGGTTTCGGCGGGTGAGGCGGCGCAGTCGCGTCGCGTTGTCGACGTCGGTGGTCACCGGAGGTGCCGTGAAGGTGCCGGGCATGACCTTCGTGAGCTCGCCCGATCCTTCGCCGTCGTCGTCGATGACGACCGCCGGCGCGCCGGAGGGGGCGGTGCGCACCACCTGAGGGAACACGCCGAGCTCGCGCTCGATCTCGCGCAGACGCTCGAGCATGACCTTCGCGTCGAGCGGACGCTCGTCGGGTTCGCGCTCGGTCGCCCACAGCACCAGCTCGTCGAGCTGTTCCGGGACGCCGGGGTTCTTCGCGCTCGGGCGGGGCACCGAGTCGGTCGCGTGCTGGTAGGCGATCTGCATCGGCTGCTCGCCCTTGTAGGGCTGCTCGCCGGCGAGCATCTCGTAGAGCATGATGCCGAGGGCGTAGATGTCGCTGCGGGCATCGGCGGTGCCCCGTGTCACGAGCTCCGGCGCGAGGTAGGCGATCGTGCCCAGGAGCATCTGCCCGGTCGCCGTGTTCGCCGTCGTCGCTCTCGCGAGTCCGAAGTCGCCGATCTTGATGCGCCCGTCCTCGGCAAGCAGCACGTTCTCGGGCTTGACGTCGCGGTGCACGATCCCGGCGCGGTGCGCGGCGGCGAGACCCGAGAGGATCGCGTCCATGATCGTGATCGTCTGGGGAATGGTCAGCCGCCTCTGCTCGCGCAGCAGCTCGCGCAGGGTGATGCCCGGCAGGTACTCCATGACCAGGTAGGCCATCTCGCCGTCCTGACCCTGGTCGAAGACGTTCACGACATGCGGGTCGGCGAGCCGGGCGGCGGAGCGCGCCTCCTGGATGAACCGGCTCTGGAAGACCGAGTCGTCCGACAGATGCCCGTGCATGACCTTCAGGGCCACGCGGCGCTCGAGTCTGAGGTCGGTCGCGACGTACACCGTCGCCATCCCCCCTCGGGCGATGCGAGCACGGACGCGGTACCGCTGGTCGACCAGTCGGCCGATCAGCGGGTCGGTCTGCTGGCTCATGCTCACGGAGCGATTCTACGGAGCGGATGCTGCGAGCCCGGGCAACGGCTCACCCCCGGACGTCTGCGACATGCTTCCCGATGCTTCGGAGTCAGCCGAGCGCGTCGAGCCAGCGGTATGCCTGCTGTTCCCATTCGCCGTAGCGGTCGGGGTACGCGGAGATCTGCACCGCCTGTGCGGCGTCGGTGAAGGAGAGGCCCTCCCAGCCCGGAACATCAAGCAGCCCCCGGGTCGCGGTGCCGTTGGGGTCGGCGGCACCGCCGTAGAAGGCCGCGATCGATCGCGCCGGGTCGCGGACCTGATCGGGGGTTCCCCAGCCGGTGCTCGGACGCTGCTGGAAGAGGCCGAGAGAATCCCGGTCGCCCCAGTCGAGGTTGCGGATCCACGACTCGACCATCGCCGTCGCGAGGGCGATCGCGATCCCGCGATCGGGCACGCCGCGTTCTCGGCCGACCTGGATGATGAGCCGTGCATTCGCGATCTGCTCTGCGTCGAGACCGAGGTCCGGGAGCGCGACGGTCGCGACGGCCGGCGTGGCCACGGCCCCGGGGATCACGAGTTGCTGTCCCGGGTAGATGATCGACGAGCGGTCGAGCCCGTTCGCGGCGAGCAGCGCATCGAGGCCCAGGCCGTGAGCGCTCGCGATCGCCGAGAGGGTGTCGCCGGCGGCGACGGTGTGGGCCGCGGCCGCGGCCGCGATCGTGGTCGCGGGAGTCGCCGCTGCGGGGGTGGCAGCCGGGGCCGCGCCGGCCGACGAGGGGATCGCGAGCGTCTGCCCGGGGAAGATCACGGCGCCGTCGTCGAGCCCGTTCGCGGCGAGCAGCGCACCGACGCCGATGCCGTGCGTCCGAGCGATCGACCACGGGGTGTCGCCGGCGGAGACGGTGTGGGTGCTTCCCTCGGATGCGTTCTGCGTGCCGGGCGTCACCGCGGGTGCCGCGGAGCCGGGGGAGTCCGCACTGAGTCGAATGCGGTCACCGGGGCGGATGACGGACGACCAGTCGAGGCCGTTCCAGGCGAGGAGATCGACCGTGCGAAGCCCGTAGGCGGACGCGATCCGGCTGATGGTGTCGCCGAGGGCCACCGTGTGCTCGGCGGGCCGAGCGGAAAGCGGACGCGGCGCGCCGGCGGTCGCGGGCACGGCCCGGAACGAGGCGCCGGGCGCAGCATCCCGATGCGCGGTTTCGGCCATCGGCGCCGCGGCGGCAGGCTGCGCCGTCAGGCTCAGTGCGATGGACCCGACGACGGCGGGCGCGACGGCGCCGCGCAGGCGGGGGCGCGGACGGTGCGGGGGAGAGATCGAGTCGCGGCGCACGGAGGGTCCCTTCTCGGAGGTCTCCGAAACGCTGACATGTCGCTGTGAGAGGTGTCAACCGAAGTGACGACTGTGACTGGTGTGAAAGTGCCTGAACAGACGCCCCGCGGCTCCGGTGGGAGGTGAGATAGTGAAGGGGTGAGCACTCCCGAATACCCCGTCGTTCCCCTGTCCTGGCTGACGATGCCCGAGGTGGTCGACCTGACGGGCGAGACGCTCAGCCGCGTCCGTCGTCTCCTGGATGAGAATCACCTCATCGGGTCGCGTCGCGACGGCACGCTCCGCATTCCGGAGGCGTTCTTCCTCGACGGCGCGCCGCTCTCGTCGCTTCGCGGCACCATCACCGTGCTTCACGACGCCGGGTTCTCGGACGACGAGGCGATCGACTGGCTCTTCGCCACGGAGGACTCGATCGGCGCAGCGCCCATCGCCGCGCTGCGCGCCGGACGCAAGAGCGAGGTGCGCAGGGTCGCTCAGACCCTCGCCTGAGGCCGTCGGGGCGTTTGCCGCTCAGGCGCGGGTCAGGCAGACCGCCGGATCGCCGCGTCGGCGATCTCGCGGAGCGCGGCGACCTCCGGCTCCCCGATGGGTGCGTTCTCGAGCGCGGCATCGGCCGCGGCGGAAAGGCGATCGATCTCGCTCTCGAGGCGCCGGACCGCGCCGCTGTCCTCGATGACCTTCTGCAGTCGCGCGATCGTCGCCTCATCGAGCGTCCGGTCGCCGAGTGCCTCGTCGAGTTCCGCCCGACCGGCGTCATCCATCGCTTCGCGGGCGTACGCGATGAGAACGGTCCGCTTGCCCTCGCGGAGATCATCGCCGGAGGGCTTTCCCGTCACCGCCGCGTCGCCGAAGACTCCGAGGACGTCGTCGCGCAGTTGGAAGGCGAGCCCGACGGCATGACCGAAATCGGCGAGGGCCTCGCGTTGCGGCGGGGTGGCGCCGCCGAGCGCCGCGCCGATCAGAAGCGGCTGCTGCACGCTGTACCGGGCCGACTTGTACGAGGCGACGCGCAGAGCGCGCGCGGCGTGCTCTGCGTCGGGCGCCGTGGCCCAGGCCGCCTCTTCGGCGACGTCCAGGTACTGTCCGACGGTGACGTCACGGCGCATCGTCGCGTATTGGCGGCGCACGTCCGAGGCGTAGGGATGCCCGTCGATGGCGTCTTCGAGGAGGTCATCGCTCCAGGCGATCAGCAGATCGCCGAGCAGGATCGCCGCGGCGCGCCCGAAGGCGTCGGCGTCGCCCTGCCATTCGGAACCTCGGTGTCCGTCCTCAAGAGCCCGGTGAGCGGCGGGGCGGCCGCGCCGCGTGTCGGAGTTGTCGACGAGATCGTCGTGCACCAGGGCTGCCGCGTGGAAGATCTCGAGCGAAGCGGCGACACCCGCGATGTCGGTGCGTACGGCGGAGGCGCCGGCTGCCGCGTGACCCGCCGTCAGGAACCGGGCGCGCAATCGCTTGCCGCCGGCGACGGTGGCAAGGGCGCGGTCGACGAAATCGGCCGCTTCGGCCCCGAGATCGGCGACCTCGGCCCGCCGATCCGATGCGAAGCTTTCCAGTCGCTGGGAAACGGTCGAGATCGGGTCGGTGGAGCTCGTCACAGGCCTAGCCTAGTTCTCATCAGCGCGCGTAGAATCGGGCGCACCGGTACCCGAACAGAGGGGGATGCATGCCACTGTCAGAACAGGAGCAGCGGCTGCTCGACGAGATGGAACGCCATCTCATGCGCAATGAAGCAGACGTCGTCAGTGCTCCGCGCGAAGGTCAGTCCCTCAGCTACCGCAACATCGTCTACGGAGCGGTCCTCGTCCTCCTCGGCCTCGGCGGGCTGATCGCCGGTGTCTCGAGCAGCATCATCGCAATCGGCGTCGTCGCCTTCCTCGTGATGGTCGGCGGCGTCGTCCTGGCGCTGACGCCCTCTCGCAACGGGACCGCAAGCCGTCCCACTGCCACGACCGGCACGCGAAAGCCTGCTGCCCGGTCGTCGAGTTTCATGGATCGCATGAACGACCGATGGGATCGTCGCAACGGCGAACGCTGACGTATCCCGCTTCACCTTCAGAGCACCGACCTTCGGGTCGGTGCTCTTTTTTGTGCTCCGGGGGAGGAACAGGCGTCATTGCCATAGTGAAGTGGAGGAAAGTGGAGTAAAGTGGTGCGCACCGACGGGCCGGGAGGGGGTGGTGGAGCACCATGCTTCTCGGCACGCACACCCCCAAGCTCGACGAGAAGGGCCGCGTCATCCTCCCCGCCAAATTCCGCGACGACCTCGGCCCCGGTGTCGTCGTGACGCGCGGCCAGGAGCGGTGCCTCTACGTGTTCAGCACCGTGGAGTTCGAGCGCGTGTACGAGCGCATCCGCGAAGCGCCCCTGACGAACAAGCAGGCCCGTGACTTCCAGCGCATGTTCCTGTCCGGCGCGAGCGCGGAGAAGCCCGACAGCCAGAACCGCATCACCGTCCCACCGCACCTGCGCACCTACGCCGGGCTGGGGCGCGAACTGGTGATGACCGGTGTCGGCGCGCACGCCGAGATCTGGGATGCCGACGCCTGGAACGCCTACGCCGCCGGCAACGAAGACGCCTACTCCGACATGGAGCAGGAGGTGATCCCCGGACTCTTCTGACCCGTGGCCGTGATCCTCAGCCGCTGGCCCTGACGCACTTCCCCGGTGTCAGGTCGCAGCGGAGGGGGATCAGGGCTCCGGGGCCGTCCCGCCACGATCATGACGAACGACGACATCCACACCCCCGTCCTGCTCGACCGCTGCGTCGAGCTGCTCGCCCCCGCCCTGCAGCGCGAGGGCGCCGTCGTCGTCGATGCCACCGAGGGCATGGGCGGTCACTCCGAGGCGCTTCTCGAGAGGTTCCCGGGCGTGCGGCTGGTCGGGCTCGACCGCGACACCGACGCACTCCGCATCGCGGGGGAGCGCCTCGCCCGGTTCGGCGACCGCGTCGCCCTCGTGCACACCGTGTACGACGGCATCCGCGAGGCGCTCGACTCCCTCGGCATCCGCCGCGTCGACGGCATCCTGTTCGACCTGGGCGTGTCATCGCTGCAGCTCGACGAAGCGGACCGCGGATTCGCGTACGCGCAGGACGCGCCCCTCGACATGCGGATGGATCAGACCGCGGGAACGACCGCAGCCGACATCCTCGCGACATACAGCGAGGGCAACCTGCGTCGCATCTTCGAGCGCTACGGCGAGGAGAAGCTGGCCGGGCGGTACGCGCGAGCGATCATCGAAGCCCGCGGCCGTGCTCCGCTCACCCGTTCCGGCGAGCTCGTCGACGTGCTCATCGCCGCGACGCCGGTCGCCGTGCAGCGCGATCGTGCGGGACACCCCGCCAAGCGCGTGTTCCAGGCGCTGCGCATCGAGGTGAACGCCGAGCTGGCGGTGCTCGAGCGCGCGCTTCCCGCCGCGCTCGAGGCCCTCGCCGTGGGCGGACGCATCGTCGTGATGTCCTACCAGTCGCTCGAGGACCGCGCGGTCAAGCGCGTGCTGGCCGAGGCATCGTCCTCGACCGCGCCCAGCGGTCTGCCGGTCGAGCTGCCCGAGCACGCGCCGCGGTTCCGACTGCTGGTCCGAGGCGCGGAGCTGGCATCCGAGGAAGAACGTGAACGCAATCCCCGCGCGACGCCGGTTCGGCTGCGCGCGGCGGAACGGATGAGGGAGGCCTCGTGACCGCCGACAACACCGCCCGCATCCCCTCACCGCTCGGCGACGACTTCTTCGCGAGCGTCCCCGGCCGGCTCCCGCGCGAGGGTGAGCGCGAACGCCAGCGCGATCTGCGGCTGGTCACCGGCGCCGCGCGCCGCCGCCGCCCCCGCATGCTCTACGGCATCATCGCCGTGTCGGGTGCCGTTCTCATCGGTGCAGTCCAGATGGGGCTGTCGATCCTCACCACGCAGACCTCATACGAGATCTCGGCGCTCTCGCAGCAGCAGCGTCAGCTCACCTGGCAGAAGCAGATCATCCAGGATGACCTCGCCGGGCTCGCCTCGCCCCAGTACCTCGCGGCGAATGCGACGGCACTGGGTATGGTCATCGCCGAATCGCCGAGCTACTTGCGGCTCAGCGACGGCGCCGTGCTGGGCTCGGCGAGTGCGGCCGGATCGCACTCGAACGTCGACGCCCTCGGTCGCGCCGCCGTGGCGAACTCGCTCGTCGCCGGGGTTCCGCTGGTGACCGACCCTGCCGCGAGCCTCGAGAGCGGCACGAGCACGGACGAGCTGGTGGGCGCCGATCATGCGACACCCCCGCCCATCGCAGACGGATTGCCCGCCCCGAGCACACACTGAGAACCATGACGACACGAGCCACCCGCAGTCCGCGCCGCCGTACGGTCGTCGCACTCCTCGTCGTCCTGATCGTCGTCGTCTCGTTCATCGTCCGGCTCGTCGACATCCAGGTCGTGAATGCCGACGAGCACGAGGCGGACGCACGCAACCTCGCGATGGAGGCCGGGACCGACCTGTTCGGCACGCGCGGCGACATCACCGACGCCAACGGCGCGACGCTGGCCACGACGACCTCCGTCTACGACGCGAAGATCGACCCGAAGCTGGCGGTCGAGGGAATCAAGCGCAAGAGCGACGACGGACAGACCATCACGGTCACGTGGCCCGAGCTGGCAGCCGAGATCGCCGCTGTCACCGGGCAGGACGCCGCCGAGGTCGAGAGCATCGTCACGACCGCTGTCGCCGCCGACCCGGACTCGCGTTTCGCCTACCTCGAGCGGGGGATCTCCACCGAGCAGTATCGTGCCCTCGCCGACCTCAAGCTGCCCTTCGTCGGCTTCGACCCTCACCCGCATCGCACCTACCCCGACGGTGCCGTCGCGGGCAACGTCATCGGCTTCGTCGGCTCGGACGAGACGCCTCTCGAGGGGATGGAAGCCCTGCAGAACTCGTGTCTGCAGAGCAGCGACGGGAAGATCCGCTACATGCGGGGTCTCGACGGCGTCGTCATCCCCGGCACCGAGGTCGAGGACCCGGCCCCGGTCAACGGCGGGACGCTGCAGCTCACGATCGATCGCGACCTGCAGTGGTACATGCAGCAGCTGATCGCCGAGCAGACCCAGAACCTCGGGGCGGAGAGCGGGTCGATCCTCGTCGTGGAGGTCGCAACCGGCAAGATCCGCGCCGCCGCCGAATATCCCAGCGTCGACCTCAACGACATCGCGGCATCCGATCCCGCGGACCGGGGCAGCCGCCTCTTCCGCGACTCGTACGAGCCGGGCTCGACGTTCAAGCCCGTCACGGCGGCGACCGCGATCGAGGCGGCCGGCCTGACGCCGCTCTCCACCGCATGGTCACCCGACCGGATGGAGTTCCCCAACGGCGCCGTCGTCAACGACTCGGAGCACCACGAAGCCCAGAACCTGACCCTCACCGGAGGACTCGTCACCTCGTCGAACGTCGCTCTGTCGCAGTTCGGCTCGCAGGTCGACCCGGAGACCCGGCTCGAGTACCTGAAGAAGTTCGGTGTCGGTGAGGGAACGGCGCTCAACTGGTCGGGGGAGCCGAAGGGCACCTACATCCCGACCGACCAGTGGGACAACCAGACCTACTACACGACGACGTTCGGTCAGGCGTTCACCGTCACGGCTCCGCAGGTGGCATCGGTCTACCAGACGATCGCCAACGGCGGTGTGCGTGAGCCGCTGAGCCTCGTCGAGTCCTGCACGGCGTCCGACGGCACGGTCACCAAGCCCGATCTGCCGGAGCCGGTGCGCGTCATCAAAGAGAGCACCGCGACCCAGGTCAGCGAGATGCTCGAGAACGTCTTCGCTCAGGGCACGCTCGCCGATGACATCGCGATCCCCGGATACCGGATGGCGGGCAAGACCGGTACCGCTCAGAAGGTCGACCCGAACACCGGTGCATATAAGGACAACCTGTACTACACGTCGCTGGTCGGCTACGCACCCGCCGACGATCCGAAGTATGTTGTCCTGACGGCATTCGACGAGCCGAAGACCCTGCGTCTGTCGGCAGCCAACCGGCCGGCGTTCCAGAAGGCCATGACCCAGGTGCTCAAGCACTACCGGATCATGCCGTCCGACTCGCAGACGCCACTGCTCCCCGTGACCCAGTGATGCGCGTGAGCGCGTCCGAGGATTGAACATGATCTCCCTTCCGTTGTCCGATATCGCCCGGGTGCTCTCCGGCACCCTCCACGTCGCCGGCGGCGACTCTCCCGACACCCGAGTCGGGGGGACGGTCGACACGGACTCGCGGAACATCGGCCCGGGCGACGTCTTCGTGGCCAAGCCGGGCGAGGCCACCGACGGCCATCTCTTCGTGCCGGCGGCCGCCGAAGCCGGAGCCGCGCTCGCGATCGTCGAGCACCTCGTCGATGCCGACATCACGCAGATCGTCGTCGCCGACGCGGTGACGGCACTGGCCGACCTCGCTCGCGAGGTGGTCGGACGCGTGCGCGCGACGGGTGATCTCCGTGTCGTGGGGATCACCGGCTCCAACGGCAAGACCACGACGAAGAACCTCCTCGCGCGCATCCTCGAGGGCGAGGGTCCGACGGTCGCGCCGCGGGCATCGTTCAACAACTCCGTGGGTGCTCCCTTGACCATGCTCCGCGTCGCCGACGACACCCGCTACCTCGTCAGCGAGTTCGGTGCCGACGGCTCGGGTCAGATCAGGCGTCTTGCGGGCCTCGTGACCCCGGACGTCGGGGTGGTGCTCATGGTCGGCATGGCCCACGCCGGCGGCTTCGGCGGCGTCGAGGCGACGCTGAAGGCCAAGACGGAGCTGGTCGAGGCGGTCCGCCCCGGCGGCGTGGCCGTCCTCAACGCCGACGACGCGCGCGTCGCGACGATGGCGGCAGTCGCCGAAGCGCGCGGCGTGCGCGTCCGCTGGTTCGGACGGGGCGCCGCAGCCGAGGTGCGAGCGGACGACGTCGAGGTGGACGCGTCGGGGACGACCTGCGTCGTCGTCGTCGGAGATCAGCGCATGCCGTTGCGGCTCCGGGTGCTCGGCGAGCACCACGTCATGAACGCGCTGGCTGCCATCACCGCCGCTCTCGAGCTGGGTGTCGCGCTCGAGGATGCCGTCGAGCGACTCGAGACCGTCGAGATCGCCGAACGCTGGCGGATGCAGCCGCTCGGGTCGGACTCGGTGCGGATCATCAACGACGCCTACAACGCGAGCCCCGACTCGATGGCCGCAGCGCTGCGCACCCTCGCGCAGATCACGCAGCCGGGCGAGCGCAAGGTCGCGGTGCTGGGCGCGATGAGCGAGCTCGGCGAGTTCGCGGGCGATGAGCACGACCGGGTCGGCCTGCAGGCGGTCCGTCTGCGGATCGAGCGGATCGTCGTCGTCGGCGCCGAAGCGCGTCGGCTCTACCTCGCCGCCGTCGGCGAGGGGTCTTGGGACGGCGAGGCGGTGTTCTTCGCGGACGCCGACGCCGCCTACGACTACCTGATCGAGGAGCTGCGCGCCGGTGACCGCGTGCTCGTGAAGTCGTCGAACTCCGCCGGACTGCGGCACCTCGGTGATCGTCTGGGAGAATTCTTCTCGTGAGATCCCTGCTGACGGCCGCGACGATCTCCCTCGCGTTCACACTCTTCCTGACCCCCCTGTTCATCCGGCTCTTCGAGAAGCTGGGCTGGGGTCAGGTCATCCGCACGCCCGACGACGCGACCAACCCGAGCCACCACGCCAAGCGCGGGACGCCCACGATGGGCGGCATCATCTTCATCATCGGCACGATCGTCGGCTACCTCGTCGGCACGCTGACCGGTGGCGCGCCGCCGTCGATGTCGGGTCTGCTCGTCATCTGGATGATGGTCGGGCTGGGAATCGTCGGATTCATCGACGACTACATGAAGGTCCGCTCGCAGCGAAGCCTCGGGCTCTCCGGATGGCGGAAGGTCGCCGGACAGGTCATCGTGGCCGTCTCGTTCGGAGTCCTCGCCCTGCTCGTGCCCAACGACGGCGGTGAGCCGGTCGGACGCCCCTTCATCTCGCTGTTCCGCGACATCGACTGGCTGTCGTTCATGGCGCTGGGCGGTGTCGCCGGCTGGCTCCTGTACCTCGCGTGGATCTCCTTCCAAGCCGTCGCGTGGTCCAACGCCACCAACCTGACCGATGGTCTCGACGGGCTCGCGACCGGCGCGGGCATCTTCACGGTGTCCGCGTACAGCCTCGTGACGTTCTGGCAGTTCCAGCAGCGGTGCGCCAGCGGCGCGCTCGTGCCGGCATACGAGGCCGCGTGCTACACGACGAACGATCCGATGGACCTCACGATCATCTCTGCGTCCTTCGTGGGCGCGCTCGTCGGGTTCCTCTGGTGGAACGCGCCGAAGGCCAAGATCTTCATGGGCGACGTCGGATCGATGGCGATCGGCGGCGTCATCGTCGCCATGGCCGTGCTCTCGCGCACCGAGCTGCTCGCGGTCATCATCGCCGGCGTCTTCATCATCGCCCCCGGCTCGGTGATCCTCCAGCGGTACTACTTCAAGGCGACCGGCGGTAAGCGCCTCTTCCTCATGAGCCCGTTCCACCACCATCTCGAGATGCGCGGGTGGCCCGAGGTGACGATCGTCGTGCGGATGTGGATCATCGCCGGGATGCTCGCCGTCGGCGGCGTCGGTCTCTTCTACGTGGCCTGGCTGGCGGCGGTATGACCGCGCGCCTGCACGATCTGACGAGCTGGAACGCCGACTGGCGCGGCCTCCGCGTCGTGGTCCTCGGACTCTCGGTCACTGGTTTCTCGGTGGCCGACACCCTCGCCGAACTCGGCGCTGACGTCCTCGTGGCGACAGAGGGAGCGGATGCCGAATACGCGCGGCTCCTGCCGGTCATCGGCGTCGCGCTGCACGATGGCTCGCTGCAGAGCGTCCCCGACGCGGTGGCGGCTCACGCGCCCGACGTCGTCGTCGCCTCGCCGGGGTTCCCGCCGCATCATCCCGTCATCCGATGGGCGCGCGAGAGCGGCATCGCCGTGTGGGGCGACATCGAACTGGCATGGCGCGTGCGCGACAAGGTCGTCCGCCCCGACGGACGCCCAGCCGACTGGGTGCTCATCACGGGCACGAACGGCAAGACCACCACGACGCAGCTCACGGCCGCGATGCTCGCCGCCGGGGGACTGCGTGCCGCGCCCTGCGGCAACATCGGCGTGCCGGTGCTCGACGCGGTCCGCGATCCGGGAGGTTTCGACGTCCTGGTCGTCGAGGTGTCGAGTCACCAGCTCTGGTACCTGGGACTGGCCGAAGGCCCCGATCGGCTCTCGCCGCACGCGAGTGTCTGCCTGAACCTGGCGGACGACCACCTCGAGTGGCACGGCTCGTTCGCCGCCTATCGCGACGCCAAGGCCGCGGTGTACGAGAACACCCGCGTCGCCTGCGTCTACAACAAGGCGGATGTCGCCACGCGTGAGATGGTCGAGGAGGCCGAGGTCGTCGAGGGCTGCCGCGCCATCGGCTTCGACCTGGGCGTGCCCGGCCCGAGCGATCTCGGCGTCGTCGACGGCATCCTCGTCGACCGCGCCTTCCACGAGGATCGGCGCGCTTCGGCTCTCGAACTGACGACGGTCGCCGAGCTCGCGGCGCGAGACCTCGCGGCTCCGCACATCGTCGCGAACATCCTGGCCGCTGCCGCGCTCGCACGATCCCTGGACGTCGAGCCGGCCGCCATCCGCGCCGCCGTCCTGGCGTTCCGCCTCGATCCCCACCGGATCCAAGTCGTCGCCCGGGTGGCGGGCGTGACCTGGGTCGACGACTCCAAGGCGACCAACCCGCACGCCGCGGCGTCGTCGCTTGCCGCCTTCCCGGGCGCGATCTGGGTCGTGGGCGGCCTTCTCAAGGGTGTCGACATCTCCGCGCTCGTCGCCGGGCGCGGCGCGGCGACGAAGGCCGCCATCGTCATCGGTGAGGACCGCACGGCCGTGCTCGCCGCGTTCGCGCGACACGCCCCGGCGGTTCCGGTGATCGAGGTCGAGGCGACTCAGACTGAGGATGTCATGGCACGGGTCGTCGAACTGGCGGCCGAGGTCGCGGGTGCCGGAGACGTCGTCCTCCTCGCTCCCGCAGCCGCCTCGTTCGATCAGTTCGCCTCCTACGCAGACCGCGGTCGCCGCTTCGCGGACGCCGTGCGCGAACGGATCGGAAGGGGAGACGGTGACCACGACGCCGAGCCGCCCGACGCCGCCACCGACGAACCTCGCTGACGACGGCCCGGCGCGCAGCGGGTTCGCCGCACGCGTGTCACTGGGGCGCGTCTTCGCCCCGGTCCCCAGCGAGTTCCTGCTGCTCGCGTCGACCGCTCTCATCCTGACCGGCTTCGGTCTCGTGATGGTCCTCTCGGCCACGATGGCGACGGCGAACGCGAGTCCGTTCGAGACGGTTCTCAAGCAGGCGGTTTTCGCGCTCCTCGGCATCCCGCTCATGTTCATCGCGGGCCGGATGCCGCTGCGGTTCTGGAAGCGCATCGCGTGGCCGGCGCTCGGCCTCGGCATCGCGTTGCAGCTGCTCGTCTTCGTCCCGGGCCTGGGCGTCCACAACGACGGGAACACGAACTGGATCTCCCTGTTCGGGTTCCAGGCGCAGCCGTCGGAGTTCCTCAAGCTCGCGCTCGCGATCTGGCTGGGGTTCGTGCTGTACCGCAAGCAGACGCTCCTGTCGAAGTGGCAGCATGTGTTCATCCCGGTGGTGCCCGTCGGCACGCTCGTGATCGGCACCGTCATGGGCGGACACGACCTGGGGACGGCGATGATCCTCATGGCGATACTTCTCGGCTGCCTGTTCTTCTCCGGCGTCAAGCTGCGCCTGTTCGTGATCCCCCTGATCCTCGTCGTGGCGGCCGCCGCGGTGTTCGCGGTGACGAGCCCCAACCGCATGGCTCGCATCATGAGCTTCCTCAACGTCGATTCGACCGACTGCTACTTCGCCGACGCGGGCTCGTGCTACCAGCCGCTCCACGGCGTCTGGGCCCTCGCGAGCGGTGGGATCTTCGGGCTCGGTCTGGGCAACTCCCGCGAGAAGTACCAGTGGCTGCCGGCCGCGGCGAACGACTACATCTTCGCGATCGTGGGGGAGGAGCTCGGGCTCATCGGCTGCGCCGTCGTGCTCGGTCTGTTCGCCCTCTACGCCGTCGGCGCCTTCCACATCATCCGAAAGACCAACGACCCGTTCGTGCGCATCGTCGCGGGCGGCATCACGATCTGGATCGTGGGCCAGGCTCTCATCAACATCGGCGTCGTGCTGCGCGTCTTCCCGGTCCTCGGCGTCCCGCTGCCGTTCATGTCTCAGGGCGGCACCTCGCTCGTCTCCGGACTGCTCGCCACGGGAGTGCTGCTGTCGTTCGCGCGAACGCTGCCGGTGCGCGTGCCCGCGCTCGACGTGGCCTCGGGGGCGCGCCCGGCGCGGCCGGTGCCCGCTCGGGCAGGGTCCGCCCGCCGGTAGGCTCGTTCCGGTGACCACCTACCTTCTGGCGGGCGGCGGAACAGCGGGACACGTGAACCCGTTGCTCTCCGTCGCCGACGAACTCCGCGCCCGACGTCCCGACGACACCGTTCTCGTGCTGGGTACGCGCGAGGGCCTCGAGTCGCGTCTGGTCCCCGAGCGCGGGTACGAACTCCTCATCGTCGACAAGGTGCCGTTCCCGCGTCGTCCGAACGGTGCCGCGGTCCGGTTCCCCGCCCGCTGGCTGCGGGCGGTCGCGCAGGTCCGCACCTCCATCCGCGAACGCGGCGTCGACGTCGTCGCGGGATTCGGCGGCTACGCGGCCGCCCCGGCCTACGTCGCCGCACGCCGGGAGGGCGTTCCCTACGTCGTCCACGAGGCGAACGCGCGTCCCGGCCTCGCTAACGTCCTCGGAGCGCGGAAGGCCGCCGCGACCGGCACCGTGTTCGAAGGGACGCCGCTTCGCGGTGCTCAGGTGGTCGGGATGCCGCTCCGCCGCGAGATCGTCGACCTCGATCGCTCAGCGCGGCGCGACGAAGCCGCGGCCGCCTTCGGTCTCGACCCGGCGCGCCCGGTCGTCCTGGTCTTCGGCGGCTCGCTGGGGGCACGCCGGCTCAACGAGGCGCTCACGGGTTCGTGGCGGGACATCGTCGACGCCGGCTGGCAGGTGCTGCACGCCGCGGGGGAGCGCAACGAGGTGTCCGAGGCGCCGTCGCCCGACTACCGGGTCGTCCCGTACCTCGATCGGATGGATCTCGCGTTCGCTCTCGCGGACGTCGTGGTCTCGCGTTCGGGGGCGGCGACCGTGAGCGAGGTCAGCGCGCTCGGCATACCGGCGGTTTACGTCCCCTATGCCGTGGGCAACGGCGAGCAGGCGCTGAACGCCGCGGGAGCGGTTCGAGCCGGTGCTGCGCGCATCATCGACGACGCCGACTTCACGCCCGACCGCGTGCGCTCGGAGGTCGTTCCCCTGCTGAGAGACCGTGACGAGCTCGACCGGATGCGGCGCGCTGCCGCGTCGATCGGCATACGCGACGGGGCGGCCAACGTCGTGGAACTCCTCGACGCGGCGCAGCGACGCTGAGGGCGTGGCGGGCGGTCCTCTCAGCCGGGCGACCTAGACTTGACGGGTCATGATCAGACCCGACTTGAGCCTCCCGATCCCCGCCGACATCACCGCCGCGCACTTCATCGGCATCGGTGGATCGGGCATGTCCGGCCTCGCCGGGATGTTCCTCGACCGCGGCATCCGCGTCTCGGGCTCCGACCGTGCCGACAGCCCCGCGATGCGCGCGCTCGCGGCCCGCGGAGCCGATGTCCACGTCGGACACGACGCGGCACACCTGCCTGACGACGCCGACACGGTCGTCCACACGGGAGCGATCTGGCCCGAGAACCCGGAGTTTCTCCTCGCCAAGGAGCGCGGGCTGCACGTCATCCACCGTTCGCAGGCGCTGCACTGGCTCATCGGCGGCCGCCGGCTCGTCTCGGTGGCCGGAGCACACGGCAAGACGACCTCCACCGGCATGATCGTCACGGCGCTGCGCGGTCTCGGCACCCGTCCGACCTTCGTCAACGGCGGCGTCATCGCTGATCTGGGCGTCTCGAGCGCGACCGGCGACGACGATGTCTTCGTGATCGAAGCGGACGAGTCCGACGGCACCTTCCTGCTCTACGACACCTCGATCGCGCTCATCACCAACGTCGATCCGGATCACCTGGACCACTGGCAGACGCGCGACGCGTTCTACGACGGGTTCGTCCGCTTCGCCGACGGTGCCCGCGAAGCCGTCGTCATCTCGGCCGACGACCCCGGTGCGGGCCGCGTCGCGGCGGCACTCACGCACCGGCGGGTCATCACGTTCGGCGAGGCCGCCGACGCGGACGTGCGGGTCTCGGACATCGTGACCGACGGTCCGGTGTCGTTCTCGCTCACCGTAGGCGACGAGACGGTCCACGGGCGCCTCTCGGTGCCGGGCGCCCACAACGCGATCAACGCCGCGGGAGCCGTGGCGGTGCTGACCGCCCTCGGGTACGAGCTCGAGCGCGCGCTGCGCGCTGTCGAGGGCTTCGGGGGCACGGCGCGGCGCTTCGAGCTCCACGGGGTCACGCGCGGTGTCAGTGTGTACGACGACTACGCCCATCACCCGACCGAGGTGGCGGCGGCGCTCTCCGCAGCACGGACGGTCGTGGGGGACGGGCGCATCATCGCCCTTCACCAGCCGCACACGTACTCGCGGACCCAGGAGATGTTCCGCGAGTTCGCCGACGTCCTCGAGACGCACGCCGACCACACCGTCGTCCTCGACGTCTACGGGGCCCGCGAAGACCCGGTTCCCGGCGTCACCGGCGAGCTCGTCAGCGGCGCGTTCGCCGACGCCGGCCGCGTGCACTTCGTCGCCGACTGGCAGGAAGCGGCGGACTACACGGCCGGTGTCGCGCGCGACGGCGACTTCATCGTCACTCTGGGCTGCGGGAACGTGAACCTGATCATCCCGCAGGTGCTCGACGCTCTCGCCCGGGCGGAGGACTAGCCGGTGCGCCGCCCGAGTCCGCTGCCGCCCTCGTCACGGCCCGCCGGCGGGCAGGACGGCGCAGGCGCATCCGCGAAGCGTCGCGCCCCTGCGGGGCAGGACGCGGGCGATGTGACCGCGGTCGCCTCACCGGACTCGACGCGGACCGAGCCCGTCGAGGAACTATGGCACCAGCGCGGCCGCGACTACGGAATCGCCCCGATCATCCCGTTCGACCCTCCGGCGCGAGCGGAGCCCACGACGCCGCCTCCGGATGCCGCGGACGCCGACGCCGCGGATCGCCCGCTCACGGCGCGCGACCTCTGGGGCGCCGCGCGTGCGCGTCGGCGTGCGCTCCGCCGCGAGGTGCGGCGCTTCACGGCACGCCAACGTCGGCGCAGACGCATCTGGCTGGTCTCCGCGGGCGTGCTGGTCGCGCTCGTCCTCGGGTCGATCGGTGCCGCCTACAGCCCGTTGTTCGCCGTCGAGCGCATCACGATCGTCGGCACCTCGCAGCTCGATGCGGCGGCCGTGGAGACGGCGCTGGCGGGTCAGGTGGGCACGCCGATGCCCCTCGTCGACGAGAGCGCCGTCAAGGCGGCGCTGGTCTCGTTCCCGTTGGTCGAGTCCTACAGTCTCGAGGCCAGGCCCCCGCATGAGCTGGTGGTGCGCATCGTCGAGCGGACGCCGGTGGGCGCCGTGCAGGGCGAGGCCGGCTACACGCTCGTCGACGCGGCCGGGGTCGCCCTCTCGACGACCCCCGAGCCGCCCGCGGGACAGCCGCTCCTCGAGGTCGAGGGCGGTCTGTCCTCCAGCACCTTCGCCGCTGCAGGCCAGGTGTTCCGATCCCTGCCGGATTCGCTGCGGTCCCAGGTGACCGTCATATCGGCGACAACGCCCAACGACGTGACCCTGACGCTCGCCGACGGCCGTTCGGTCGTCTGGGGCGGGCCGTCTGATTCCGGCAAGAAGGTCCAGGCGCTCGAAGCGCTGATGAACGCGCGAGCGGATGCCTCCGGCTACGACGTCTCGTCGCCGCAGGCGGCCGTCGTCCGCTGAGCCGCCGCCGATCGGCTCCGCGCGGGCCAGGCGCCACGACGGTCTGCGCGCCCTTGTTCGAAGCCGAGAAACGCGGGATGTCGCGACACGCCGCTCACGTCCGCCGGGTGAGTCCATGAGTGCGTAGCTTCAACTCAGGAATTGCATACCCGGCAATTCTTTAAACCTCTACGTGAGGTTGAAGGTTTACGAGCAGGGTTCGGGACGAGATGGAGGCCGGCATGAGCCAGAACCAGAACTACCTCGCGGTGATCAAGGTCGTCGGTGTGGGCGGTGGCGGCGTCAATGCCGTCAACCGGATGATCGAGCTGGGGCTGCGGGGTGTCGAGTTCATCGCGGTGAACACCGACGCGCAGGCGCTCCTCATGAGCGACGCGGACGTCAAGCTCGACGTCGGCCGTGAGCTGACGCGCGGGCTCGGTGCCGGCGCCGACCCCGAGGTCGGACGTCGCGCGGCTGAAGACCACGCCGAAGAGATCGAGGAGGCGCTCGCGGGTGCCGACATGGTGTTCGTCACCGCCGGCGAGGGTGGTGGGACCGGCACCGGTGGCGCGCCCGTCGTGGCGCGCATCGCGAAGTCGATCGGCGCGCTGACGATCGGTGTCGTCACGAAGCCCTTCTCCTTCGAGGGTCGTCGGCGCCAGAGCCAGGCCGAGGCCGGCGTGTCGAAGCTCAAGGAAGAAGTCGACACCCTCATCGTCGTCCCGAACGACCGCCTGCTCGAGATCAGCGATCGCGGCATCTCGATGGTCGAGGCCTTCGCGACCGCCGACCAGGTGCTCCTCGCCGGTGTCCAGGGCATCACCGACCTCATCACGACCCCGGGTCTCATCAACCTCGACTTCGCCGACGTCAAGTCGGTCATGCAGGGAGCCGGTTCGGCGCTCATGGGCATCGGCTCCGCCCGCGGCGCCGATCGCGCGATCAAGGCCGCCGAGCTCGCCGTCGAATCGCCTCTGCTCGAAGCCTCGATCGAGGGAGCCCACGGTGTGCTGCTCTCGATCCAGGGTGGCTCGAACCTCGGGATCTTCGAGATCAACGATGCGGCTCAGCTCGTCAAGGAGGCCGCGCACCCCGAGGCGAACATCATCTTCGGTACGGTCATCGACGACACGCTCGGCGACGAGGTGCGCGTGACGGTCATCGCGGCAGGGTTCGACGGCGGCGAGCCGCAGGCTCGCATCGAGCCGATCGCGGCCGCGCGTCCGTCGGCGCCGCCGGTCCTCCCCGAGATCCCGGCCGAGGAGGCCGCGGCATCCGAGCCCGCCGAGCGCCGCGAGGCCAAGGAGACGGTGCCGGTGTCGGCCAAGAGCGAGTCATACGACTCGGTCTTCGGCGATGACGACCTCGACATCCCGGACTTCCTGAAGTAGGCCGATCGCCCCATGCCGGACCTGGCCGAACGGCTCGCCGACGTCGACGCCCGCATCGCCGCTGCGATGCGGGCGTCGGGTCGCGCGCCCGACGAGGTGACCCGCATCGTCGTGACCAAGTTCCACCCGCCCGAGCTCATCTCTCAGCTCCATGACCTCGGCGTGCGCGACGTAGGGGAGAACCGGCAGCAGGAGCTCAGCGCCAAGCGCGCAGCGCTTCCGGCGCTCGATGGGATGCGCTGGCACTTCATCGGTCAGGCGCAGACGAACAAGGCGCGCGCGGTGCGAGCGGCGGCGGATGCGGTCCATTCCGTCGATCGCTCGCGCATCGCGGACGCGCTGCACAGCGCCGATCTCGAGGGGGAGCCGCTCGACGTGCTGGTGCAGGTGAATCTGACCGACGACCCCGGTCGTGGCGGCGTCGCGCCTGCCGGTGTCGAGTCCCTGACAGCGCACATCGTGGAGCACTGCCCGAGCCTGTGCGTTCGCGGCGTCATGGCCGTCGCCCCGCTCGGCGAGGAGCCCGCATCGGCCTTCGCCCGTCTCGCGCAGGCGTCGGACGTCTTGCGCTCCGTCGCGCCCGACGCGACCTGGATCTCCGCCGGGATGACCGGCGATTTCGTCGAAGCGATCTCCGCCGGTGCGACACACCTGCGGATCGGATCGGCAATCACGGGACCGCGCCCGGACCGCGGATAGCCTCGGAACAGACGAGCAAACGGAGGATGCGATGTCGAACCCGCTGAAGAAGACCATGGTTTACCTGGGCCTTGCAGATGAGGAAGAAATGTACGAAGAGCCGCAGGCCGAGCAGCAGGCCCGCCGTGACAAGCCTGTCGAGAAGCCGGCCGCGCCGGTGACCCCCCTGCACCGGCCGGCGGTCGTGCGTCAGCCCACCACGGGCACCGTCAGCGAGATCCTGACCGTCCACCCCAAGCAGTACCGCGACGCGCAGGTCATCGCCGAGAACTTCCGCGAAGGCGTGCCGGTGATCATCAACCTCTCGCAGATGAGCGACGCCGACGCGCGCCGGCTCATCGACTTCGCGAGCGGTCTGTCCCTCGGCCTCTACGGCCGCATCGAGCGCGTGACGAGCAAGGTGTTCCTGCTCTCGCCCGAGAACATCGCCGTCTCCGGCGACGGCGCTGTGGCTCAGGCTGAGCCTGAGGCGGCGCCGTTCGCGCAGTGACCTGACGTGGATGTCGTACGGCTGCTCGCCGCACTCGTCTACTTCGCTCTCCTGCTGTACATCCTCGTTCTGTTCGTCCGACTGATCCTGGAGTACATCCCCCTGTTCAACCGGGAGTGGCGCCCGAGGGGATTCACCCTCGTGCTCGCCGAGGTCGTCTACACGATCACGGACCCCCCGATCAAGACACTGCGCCGCGTCATCCCTCCGATCAGGCTCGGCGTCATCGCAATCGATCTGGCATTCCCGCTCACCATGCTGGCGTGCTTCATCCTGCTGTCGATCACCCGCGTGATCGCCTTCGCCTGAGGCGGTCGCGGCGGGATCGTCGCGGCCGCGAAGGCGTCGGACTATGCTGGGTGGGTACGGCCCGCTGCGGCGGGTGCCGGCTGACCGGCCCGCGTCGTGAGCCCTGAAAGAGGACAACACCATGGCTTTGACCCCTGAAGACGTCGTCACCAAGCAGTTCCAGCACGTGCGTTTCAAGGAAGGATTCGACCCCGACGAGGTCGACGACTTCCTCGACGAGATCGTCGTGGAATGGCGCAAGACGATCGCCGAGAACGAAGAGCTCAAGGCGAAGCTCGCCGCTTACGAGTCGGGTGAGACCCCCGCCGCCGCTTCCACCGACGACGCCGTCGTCGAGGAGGTGCCCGCGCCGGTTCCGGCCGTCGAGCAGCCTGCCCCGGCCGGCGACATGGCTCCGGCCGCCGCATCCGCCGGCATCATCGAGCTGGCGCAGCGCCTGCACGACGAGCACGTCGCCGAGGGCAAGGCCCAGCGCGACAAGCTCATCGCCGACGCGCAGGCCCAGGCCGCGTCGATCATCTCCGAGGCAGAGGCCCGTGGCCGCGATGAGGTGGCGCGCCTCGAGGCCGAGCGCGTGTCGCTCGAGGGTCGCATCTCCGAGCTGCAGCAGTTCGAGAAGGACTACCGTGGTCAGCTCCGGGGCTTCATCGAGAGCAAGCTCCGCGACCTCGACACGACCGGCGTCTCGGCCGGCGCGTAATCCTTGGCGTCGCGCAAGCGTCTGAACGGTCCGGCGGCCGGTGCCCTCGTCGCGATTCTCGCGGCAGTGGTGCTGGCCGCCGACCAGTTCACGAAGTACCTCGCCCTTGAGAACCTGCCGTATCAGCGGGAGGTTCCCGTCCTCGGCGAGTTCTTCCAGCTCTATCTGACGAAGAACCCCGGCGCCGCGTTCTCGCTCGGCACAGGCGTGACCTGGCTCTTCACGCTCGCGCTCGCGGCCGTCGCCGTCGTCGTGATCGTGCTCACGGTCCGCCGGGTCCGTGCGCGGTCGTGGGCCATCGTCCTCGGTCTGCTCCTGGGAGGCGTGCTCGGGAACCTCACCGACCGCCTGCTGCGTGAACCCGGATTCCTCGTCGGGCACGTCATCGACTTCATCCATACCCCGTGGATGTGGCTGTGGTTCCCCTCGGCGATCTACAACGTCGCCGACATGTTCATCGTGACGATGATGATCTCCGTCGCCGTACTCGTCGTCGTCGGCATCCGCTTCGACGGTTCGCGCGAGCGCCGCAACACCGACGACGCGGCGGACGAGCCGACTGCCACGGTCACGGATCGCTGAGATGCCCCAGCGCGCACTGCCCGTTCCCGATGGACTCGACGGTGTCCGTGTCGACGCCGCACTGGCCAAGCTGCTCGGATTCTCGCGCACCTTCGCCGCAGAGGTGGCGACCGCGGGCGGGGTGACACTCGACGGACGCACGCTCGCGAAATCCGACAAGCTCGTCGCAGGCGCATGGCTCGATGTGTTCTGGGAAGAGCGTGCCGAGGCGCAGATCGTCCCGGTCGCTGTACCGGACCTCGGCATCGTGTACGACGATGACGACATCGTCGTCGTCGACAAGCCCGCCGGTGTCGCTGCACACCCCTCGCTGGGGTGGGACGGGCCGACCGTGCTCGGGGCGCTTGCCGCCGCCGGCTACCGCATCGCCACCACCGGCGCCGCCGAGCGCCAGGGCGTCGTTCACCGGCTCGATGTCGGCACGAGCGGACTCATGGTGGTCGCGAAGAGCGAGCGGGCCTACATCGCCCTCAAGCGCGCATTCAAGGAGCGCGAGGTCGAGAAGATCTACCACGCCGTGGTCCAGGGGCACCCCGACCCGCTCGCCGGCACGATCGACGCTCCGATCGGACGCCATCCCTCGCACTCGTGGAAGTTCGCCGTCACCCCGGCGGGCAAGGACTCGGTCACCCATTACGAGACGCTCGAAGCGTTCCCGGGTGCCTCGCTGCTCGAGATTCACCTCGAGACGGGACGTACGCATCAGATCCGCGTGCATATGGCCGCGCACCGGCATCCGTGCGTCGGGGACCCGCTCTACGGAGGCGACCCGACGCTGTCGGCTCGCCTCGGGCTGACCCGCCAGTGGCTGCACGCGCATCGGCTCGCCTTCGACCATCCGGTGTCGGGGGAGTGGTCGAGCTTCACGTCGCCTTACCCGGCCGACCTCGCGCGGGCTCTCGAGACGCTCAGGGGCGACTGACCCGCCGGCTGGCGTGCGCCGGCCCTCGTGCGGTCACTCCTCGGCGAGGCGGTCGGCGAGGCCGCGGGCCTCACGGCGTGCCGCGAGGAGCCGATCGCGCAGATCGCCGTGAGCGGCTTCGACGGGTCCCGGGTCGCCGTGCGCCGCGACGAGGGCGAGGCCGCCGATCAGGTTCGTCGCCGCGCCGCCGAGTCCGGCCGCAACGGCGTCGGCGGCGACCGCGACATCCGACATGAGGTGGCGATTGCCCACGTCGGCGAGGAGGCGCACCTCCGCCCAGACGCCCAGAGCGATCTCGCCGAGAGCAGCGGACGTCTCGATGGCGCCGGCCGCCGCCTCGACGATGCGCCGGTCGCGGTTGCCGCGGTCGTCCTCCGAGACCGGACGGAGCGAGGCGCCGAGGGCACCCGACGCCCGCCCGTCGCGTTCCGCTGCGGCGACGGCCGCGTCGCGAAGGCGGGCGAGCCGCGCGTCGATACCGGCGGCGGCGGGTTCTGCGGAGCTGTAGCGGCTGACCATCTGCGCGAGCGCGGCCGCGACGGCGGTGATGACGCCGCTGGCGGCGCCACCGCCCGGATCGCCCTGATCGCGCGCGAGGGCGTCGAGCAGGTCGCCCAGGGCGACGCGCGAGGTCACCGCCCGCCCCGGAAGGTCGCCGGGTCGTCCTCCGCGACCGCCAGGGCGATCTTGCGGACGTGCTCGGGCGCCACGTCGGTCATCTGACCGAGGTCGTAGAACCCGACCTCGGTCAGCTCGCCGTCGGCGGGATGCGGGTCGCCCGAGACCCATGAGCAGCGGAACACCAGGTCGAGGTAGTCGACCTGGTCGCCGTTGGCATAGACGATGCGGGGGACCTGGTGCACGAGCGCGAGCCGTTCCGCGCGGACGACGACCCCGGCCTCTTCGAGGCATTCACGCACCGCCGCGTCGGCGGGCTCCTCGCCGGGATCGACGATGCCCGACACGGGTTGCCAGCTGCCGTTGTCGGCTCGCTTGCCCAAGAGCACCTTCTCGTCGCGGAACACCACGGCGGTCACCCCTACGAGCGGCAGCGGAGCGGTGCCGATCTTCTCGCGCAGATCGAGGACGAAGTCGGGAGTGGCCATGGGCCCAGCCTAGGACCGGTGTCCGAGCCCGAACGTAGACTCGTCTGGTGGCATCCGACTCCTTCGTTCATCTGCACGTGCACAGCGAGTACTCGATGCTCGACGGTGCAGCCAAGATCGCGGCCATGACCCAGGCGGCGGCCGACTACGGCATGCCGGCGATCGCGGTGACCGACCACGGCAACACGTTCGCCGCCTTCGAGTTCTACCGCGCCGCCCAGGCGGCGGGGGTCAAACCGATCATCGGTCTCGAGGCGTACGTGACTCCGGGAACGCACCGCAGCGACAAGTCGCGCGTGGCCTGGGGGTCGCCCGAGCAGAAGAGCGACGATGTGTCGGGTTCCGGCGCCTACACCCACATGACGATGTGGAGCCAGAGCACCGAGGGCATGCACAACCTCTTCCGGCTGAGCTCGCTGTCGAGCATGGAGGGCTACTACTTCAAGCCGCGCATGGACCGCGAGCTGCTGCAGACCTATGGCAAGGGGCTCATCGCGACGACGGGATGTCCCTCGGGGGAGGTGCAGACCCGGCTCCGTCTCGGCCAGTACGACGCCGCTCGCGCCGCGGCGGCGGAGTTCCAGGACATTTTCGGCAAGGAGAACTACTTCGCCGAGATCATGGACCACGGCCTGTCGATCGAGCGTCGGGTGATGACCGACCTGCTGCGGCTGGCGAAAGACCTCGACATCCCGCTGGTCGCGACCAACGACTCCCACTACACGCATCAGCACGAGGCCGATGCTCACGCCGCGCTGCTCTGCGTGCAGTCCGGATCGACGCTCGACGACCCGAACCGCTTCAAGTTCGACGGCGACGGCTATTACATCAAGACCGCGCAGGAGATGCGGCAGCTCTTCCGCGACCACCCCGAGGCGTGCGACAACACCCTGCTCATCGCCGAGCGTTGCGAGGTCGAGTTCAACACCTCGGCCAACTACATGCCGCGGTTCCCGGTGCCCGACGGCGAGACCGAAGACAGCTGGCTCGTCAAAGAGGTCGAGGCCGGGCTGCACTACCGATACCCCGGCGGCATCCCCGACAAGGTGCGCAAGCAGGCCGAGTACGAGACGGGCATCATCCTGCAGATGGGCTTCCCGGGCTACTTCCTCGTCGTCGCCGACTTCATCAACTGGGCGAAGGACAACGGCATCCGCGTCGGCCCCGGGCGCGGGTCGGGCGCCGGCTCGATGGTGGCGTACGCGATGCGCATCACCGACCTCGATCCGCTCGAGCACGGTCTCATCTTCGAGCGATTCCTCAATCCCGACCGCGTCAGCATGCCCGACTTCGACGTCGACTTCGACGACCGTCGTCGCGGCGAGGTCATCGAGTACGTGACCGAGAAGTACGGCTCCGAGCGTGTCGCGCAGATCGTCACCTACGGCACGATCAAGTCGAAGCAGGCGCTGAAGGATGCCGGGCGCGTGCTCGGTTTCCCCTTCAGCATGGGCGAGAAGCTCACCAAGGCGATGCCGCCGGCCGTGATGGGCAAGGACATGCCGCTCGACGGCATGTTCAACAAGGACCACCCACGGTTCAAGGAGGCCAGCGAGTTCCGCGCCCTGATCGACACCGATCCCGAGGCGAAGACCGTGTTCGACCGCGCTCTCGGGCTCGAAGGCCTGAAGCGGCAGTGGGGCGTGCATGCGGCCGGCGTCATCATGTCGTCGGAACCGCTCCTCGACATCATCCCGATCATGCGTCGCGAGCAGGACGGTCAGATCGTCACGCAGTTCGACTACCCGTCGTGCGAGACGCTCGGTCTGATCAAGATGGACTTCCTGGGGCTGCGTAACCTCACGATCATCTCGGATGCGCTCGACAACATCCGCATGAACCGGGGTGAGGAGCTCGACCTCGAGCATCTCGCCCTCGACGACCGCCCGGCCTACGATCTGCTCACCCGCGGCGACACGCTCGGGGTGTTCCAGCTCGATGGCGGGCCGATGCGATCGCTGCTCCGCCTGATGAAGCCCGACAACTTCGAGGACATCTCGGCTGTCATCGCGCTGTACCGCCCGGGACCCATGGGCGCGAACTCGCACACGAACTACGCGCTGCGGAAGAACGGCCTGCAGCCGATCACGCCGATCCACCCCGAGCTCGAAGAGCCGCTGCGCGACATCCTCGACACGACCTACGGCCTGATCATCTACCAGGAGCAGGTCATGGCGATCGCTCAGAAGGTCGCCGGCTTCTCGCTCGGACAAGCAGACATCCTCCGCCGCGCGATGGGTAAGAAGAAGAAGTCCGAGCTCGACAAGCAGTACGAGGGCTTCTCGGGCGGTATGAAGGAGCGCGGCTTCGGCGAGGGCGCGATCCAGGCGCTCTGGGACATCCTGCTCCCGTTCTCCGACTACGCCTTCAACAAAGCGCACTCGGCCGCCTATGGGCTCGTCTCGTATTGGACGGCCTACCTCAAGGCTCACTATCCCGCCGAGTACATGGCCGCCCTGCTCACGAGCGTCGGCGACTCGAAAGACAAGATGGCGGTGTACCTGAACGAGTGCCGCCGCATGGGCATCAAGGTACTGCCGCCCGACGTCGGCGAGTCGATCCGATACTTCGCCGCCGTCGGTGAAGACATCCGATTCGGCCTGGGCGCGGTCCGCAACGTCGGTGCGAACGTCGTCGACGGCATCATCGCCTCGCGCGCCGACGACAACTACGTCAGCTTCCACGACTTCCTCACGAAGGTCCCGCTCCACGTCGCCAACAAGCGCACCGTCGAGTCCCTCATCAAGGCTGGGGCCTTCGACTCGCTCGGATCGACCCGCCGCGCACTCATGGAGATCCACGAGGATGCGGTCGAAGCGGCGGTCGACGCCAAGCGCAAGGCCGCCACCGGTGCGATCGGATTCGACTTCGACAGCCTGTACGACGAGGCCGAAGAGGTGATGCCGGCCAAGGTGCCCGAACGCCCCGAGTGGACGAAGAAGGACAAACTCGCCTTCGAGCGCGAGATGCTCGGGCTCTACGTGTCCGACCACCCGTTGGCCGGACTCGAGATACCGCTGGCCAAGCACGCGTCGACGTCGATCCACGACCTGCTCGCTTCGGAAGACGTCCAGGACGGCGATCAGGTCACCGTCGCCGGGCTCGTGACGAGCGTGCAGCATCGCGTGGCGAAGCAGAGCGGCAATCCCTACGGCATGATCACCGTCGAGGACTTCGACGGTGAGGTGACCGTGATGTTCATGGGAAAGACCTACACGGAGTTCCAGAGCATGCTGGTGGCCGACTCGATCCTCGTCGTCCGAGGACGGGTGTCGCGTCGCGACGATGGGCTGAACCTCCACGGTCAGTCGGCCTTCTCTCCCGACCTCGGTTCGTTCGATGCCGCGGGGCCGCTCGTGCTGCTGCTTCCGGAGCAGCGGGCGACGGAATCGACGATCGGCGAGCTGGCGGCCGTCCTGCGGCGCCACAGTGGCGAGACCGAGGTCTCGCTCAAGCTTCACAGAGCCGGTACCGCGAAGGTCTTCGAGGTACCGCATCCGGTGCGCGTCACCCCCGATCTCTACGGTGAACTCAAGGGACTTCTGGGACCTCAGTGTCTGGGTTGAGCCGGGTAGGATTCCACCGCAGCGCAACCGCCGCGACGAAGGGAACATCGTGACCGACGAGAAGAACATCCACTCCGACGACGGCCGTCCCGAGGACGCAGCGCCCGGCGCTGCCGAGTCGGCACACGAGACCACGGCCGCCGACGAGGTCGACGGCACGCAGACCGACGCCGCTTCGGACGCGTTCGCGCCCGCACCGGATGCGGTGGTCGTGATCGACGAGTCCGCCGTCGAGCCCGTCGTGATCGACGAGTCCGCCGAGCACGCCGCCGCGGAGCACACCGCCGCGGAGGACGCTCCTGCCGAGCACGCTGCCGCCGACGGCGCAGCGGAGACGCCGGCATCGTCCGAGCACGCCTCCGCCGCGCCCGGACACACCACGGCTGCTCCCGGATCGGACGAGCGCGGCGCGCAGTCCGCCGCGGGCACGTCGGGGGAGGCGCCGCCGCAGTACGGGGTGGGTCCGCTCTCGATCCGCGAGGTCGCCCTCGCCGGCGTCTGGGCCGTCGCGTTCATCTGCTCGTTCTTCCCCGTGTACGGCCGGTTCGGAGCCGGGGTGTCGGTGTGGGGTGCGGGGATCGACTGGATCCTCACGATCGGCGTGCCCACGGTCGCGGTCTTCCTGGTGCTGCTGCGCCGCTTCTCCCCGCAGGGCATCCGCCGTGTCGGCTCTCTCGGCATCGACCAGTTCGCGTCGGTCGCGTTCTCGGTCTCCGCCACCGTGTGGCTCGGGATCATCTGGAGCTCGTTCGCGGGTCTCGCTCAGTCGGGCGTGTTCCTCGCGAGCTGGGTCGTGTGGGTCGAGGTGATCCTGGCTCTGGCGGGTGTCGTGCTCACCGTCGTCGCGCCCCACCTTCCCGTCCTCGGCGACGATTTCGCGCACCGGCCCGAATCGCCTGCGCACCGGGTGGCGCGCGCGACGCGTCCGGTCGTCGCCCGGCCGGCATCCGCCCGGCCCGCCCCGCACACCGGTGCGTCGCACGGCGGATCGGCGTATGCAGCTGGCGCCGGCAACCCCGCGTACACCGGCTACGCCGCTCCGGCCGGCAACGCCGTTGCGGCAGAGGCTCCGGTGTCTTCCGGTGTGTCCGAGTCGGCACCGGCCGACGCCGCGGAGCCGTTCGACACCGGTGCGACGACGGTCATCGAGCCCGTCGCCGCACCCCAGGCGTTCTGGGCGCTCGCCCCGGACGAGCGCGATGTCCTCGACGAGATGGGTTCGCCGCTCTTCCGGATCGGTCCGACGGCGTGGGCCCTCGTCATCGAGGACCGCGGCGAGGTCTTCGTGGTCCGTCACGAGGACGGTCGCGTCGGCTATCTCCACGACACCAGCGATGTCACGCGCGGCTGAGTCCGCCGTGACCGGGCGCTAGCCTGGAACGATGCGCACCATCGATCTTCGCGGCCGTCGTCTGACGCCCGCCGAGTTGCTCGCCGCCGTTCCCCGGGCAGAGGCCGCCCGTGGGCTCGCCCTGGCCACCGCAGCCGAGATCGTCCATGACGTCGCCGCTCGCGGAGAAGCATCGCTCCGTGAGCAGGCGGCACGCTTCGACGGTGTGGAAGGTCACTCCGTGCGGGTTCCCGCCGAGCACCTGGATGAGGCGCTGGCGGCCATCTCGCCGGCGGTCAGGGCTGCGATCGAGGAGTCCATCCGCCGCGTGCGGCTGGCCTCCGCTGCCCAGATCCCGCCGGACCGCGTGACCGAGCTCGGTCCGGGGGCGCGGGTCGAGCAGCGGTGGCGTCCCGTGCGTCGCGTCGGGGTCTACGTCCCCGGGGGCAAGGCGGTCTATCCCTCCAGTGTCGTGATGAACGTCGTCCCCGCGCAGGTCGCGGGCGTGCAGACGGTCGCGCTGGCATCTCCACCGCAGCGCGACCACGACGGACGCATCCACCCCGTGATCCTCGCGGCCGCGCGCCTTCTCGGCATCTCGGAGGTCTACGCGATGGGAGGCGCGGGGGCGATCGGCGCCTTCGCGTACGGCGTCGGCTCGCTCGGGCTCGACCCCGTCGATGTCATCTCGGGACCGGGGAACAACTTCGTAGCGCTCGCGAAACGCGTCGTCGCCGGTGTGGTCGGCACCGACTCGGAGGCGGGTGCCACCGAGATCCTCATCGTCGCCGACGGGGAGGCGGACGCCGACCTCGTAGCCGCTGATCTCGTCAGCCAGGCCGAGCACGACGAGCAGGCTGCCGCCGTCCTGGTCACCGACTCGCCCGGCCTGGCCGAGGCCGTCGCGGAGCGGGTCGCAGCCCGCGCAGCCGCGACCCGCCATGCCGAGCGTGTCGCGATCGCTCTGGAAGGTCCGCAGTCCGCCATCGTCCTCGTCGACGACATCCCGGCCGCAGCGGCGTTCTCGAACGCTTACGCGCCCGAGCACCTCGAGCTGCACCTGCGCGACCCGCGCCCCGATGAGTACGTCAACGCCGGTGCGGTGTTCGTCGGCTCGCACACGCCGGTGAGCCTCGGCGACTACCTGGCCGGCAGCAATCATGTCCTGCCGACCGGGGGACAGGCGCGTTATGCTGCGGGGCTGGGCGCGGCGACCTTCCTGCGATCGCAGCAGGTCATCTCCTACGACCGGGAAGCCCTGCGTGCCGTGCACGACGGCATCCTCGCCCTGTCCGACTCCGAGCAGCTTCCCGCGCACGGCGAAGCCGTGTCGGCGCGGTTCGACGCGTAATCTGGGCTCGTCATGCATTGCCCGTTCTGCCGCAATCCCGATTCCCGCGTCATCGACTCCCGCACGAGCGATGACGGTCTCAGCATCCGCCGCCGGCGTCAGTGCCCGAAGTGCGGCGGCCGTTTCTCCACGATCGAGACGGCGAGCCTCAACGTCATCAAGCGGTCGGGCGTCATCGAGCCGTTCAGCCGCGAGAAGGTGATGTCTGGCGTACGTAAGGCCTGCCAGGGCAGGCCGGTGACCGAGGCCGACCTCGCCGTGCTCGCACAGGCGGTCGAAGAGGCCGTGCGTCAGACCGGTTCGTCGCAGATCGACACGAACGAGATCGGCCTCGCGATCCTCGGACCTCTCCGCAACCTCGACGAGATCGCCTACCTGCGGTTCGCGAGCGTCTACCAGGCGTTCGACACCCTCGAGGACTTCGAGGCCGCGATCGAACAGCTGCGCGCCGACCACGTCGCCGCGCGGACATCGGAGGGCTCGACCTCGCTCTAGGCTGGACGGCGATGTATCCGTTCATCTTCCGCACCGTCTTCTCGCGCATGGAGCCCGAGACCGCGCACCACCTCGTGGTGCCGGTCATCCGCCTGCTGGGCATCCCGCCGTTCTCGATCGTGGCCCGGGCGCTCACCCGCCCTGACCCGTCTCTGCGCACCGAAGCCCTCGGTCTCGTGTTCGACTCGCCGTTCGGTGTTGCAGCCGGATTCGACAAGAACGCAGTCATGGTGCGCGGCCTCGGAGCGCTCGGTTTCGGCCACGTCGAAGTCGGCACGGTCACCGCGAAGCCGCAGGACGGCAACCCCCGCCCCCGCCTGTTCCGTCTGATCCAGGACCGCGCGCTCATCAACCGGATGGGCTTCAACAACCGCGGCGCGAGCGCGGCGGCATCCCGTCTGCGGCGTCTCCGACGAGGAAACACTCACGCCGTCGTCGGCGCGAACATCGGCAAGAGCCGCGTCGTCGACGTCGAGAACGCGACCGCCGACTACGTCGAGAGCACACGGCTGGTCGCGCCGGAGGCCGACTACCTCGTGGTCAACGTCTCGTCACCCAACACTCCCGGCCTGCGCGGGCTGCAGGCGGTCGAGACGCTGCGTCCCCTGCTCGAGGCCGTGCGCGACGCGGCGGGAGCGACGCCGCTGCTGGTGAAGATCGCGCCCGACCTGGCCGACGACGAAGTGACCGCCATCGCCGAGATGGCTGTGGATGCCGGCCTGGCCGGTCTCATCGCCACGAACACGACGATCTCGCGCGACGGACTCCTCGCCGACGAGGCGACGATCGAGCGGATCGGCGCCGGCGGGCTCTCGGGTGCGCCGCTGCGTCGCCGCGCTCTCGAGGTCCTGCGTCTGGTGCGTTCGGCGGTGCCGCGGGAGTTCTGCGTCATCGCAGCCGGGGGAGTCGAGACCGCCGCCGACGTGCAGGAACGGCTGGCGGCGGGTGCCGACCTGGTTCAGGGGTACACCGCGTTCATCTACCGCGGCCCGCTGTGGGCGCGGCAGATCAATCGCGGGCTCGTCGAGCTCAGGCGGGGCGCTGACCGCGCTTGACCTGAGGCTTCGGAAGCCGCATGAAGCGCATCTGGATGGAACGCATCGCGCCGTACCAGCCGAGCCCCTTCTCCATCCGCTCGGCACCGAACTTCGCGCGGGCGGCCTTCTTCACCCGGATGCTGGTGATGACCATGTCGCCGATGACGAGCAGGATGAATGCCCACAGCGCGATGAACGCGTAGAAGGTCACGGCGTTCGACCCGAGGAAAGTGACGATGATGACCAGCACCATCGCGCCCATCACGAGCTCTCCGAGGTGCCAGCCCGCATCGATGTAGTCGCGGACGAATCGCCGCTGCGGACCCTTGTCGCGCACCGGGAGGTACCGCTCGTCGCCGTTGGCCATGCCGATCCGCGCCTTATCGCGGCGCTCGGCGAGCTCGGCACGGGCACGCGCCTTCGCCTCCTTGGTGTCGGGCACCAGCGGGCGCTTGCGAGCCGCCTCCTGGGCGGCGCGGCTGGGAGTGGGACGGTTCTTGCCGGTGCCCGTCGACGCCTGGTCGGCGTCGTCCGGAGCGGGGGCAGCGGGAGTTTTGGCCACGGGGATCCTCGGGTTCTGCGACGAACGTGCCTCTTAAGATTACCCGCATGACCTCCGAATCTCCTCGGTCCGCCGCTGTGCGCGACGCCGCCCTGTCCGCCGTCCCCGCCGCCCTCGCCGATCTCGGCGCCCTCGTGCGGATCCCGTCGGTCGCCTTCCCCGGGTTCGACCGGGCCGAGGTCGAGCGCAGCGCCGAGGCCGTCGCCGAGCTGGCGCGCGGGCTCGGCATCTTCGATCGAGTCGAGGTCGCGACCGCGACGGTGCCCGAGACGGGCGAAGAGGGGATGCCGGCGGTGCTGGCGACCCGAGCCGCTCGGAACGGACGGCCGACGATCCTGCTCTACGCCCACCACGACGTCCAGCCGGTCGGCGACGAGGCCCTGTGGGAGTCCGCTCCCTTCGAGCCCACCGTCCGAGACGGTCGGCTCTACGGGCGCGGTGCCGCCGACGACAAGGCCGGGGTCATGGCGCACATCGGTGCCCTGCGCGCGCTCGTCGAGGCGGCAGGCCAGGACTTCGATCTCGGCGTGAACCTCTTCATCGAGGGCGAAGAGGAGGCCGGCTCGGCATCCTTCGCCGCGTTCCTGTCCCAGAACGCCGACGCGCTGCGCGCTGACGTCATCGTCGTGGCCGACTCGGGCAACTGGGATGCGAAGACGCCCGCGCTCACCGTGTCGCTGCGTGGAAACGCCCGCTTCACCATGACGGTCCGCACACTCGAGCACGCATCGCACTCGGGCATGTTCGGGGGAGCGGTCCCCGACGCCATGCTGGCGACCGTGAAGCTGCTCGCGACGCTCTGGGACGATGAGGGCGGCGTCGCCGTCGAGGGTCTGACCGCGCGCGACGCGGAGACGCCGGAGTACTCGGAGGAGACGCTCCGTTCCGAGGCCGGTCTCCCGTCGGGGGTCTCGCCGATCGGATCGGGGACGATCCTCTCGCGCATCTGGAACAAGCCCTCCATCACCGTGACGGGCATCGATGCCCCGAGCGTTCGCAACGCGTCGAACACGCTCAGCCCCGAGGTCTCGGTCGTCCTCTCTGCGCGTGTGGCGCCGGGACAGTCCGCTGAGGACGCGTACCGGGCCATCGAGGCGCATCTGCGAGCCCACGCGCCGTTCGGCGCGGAACTGACCTTCCGAGACATCGAGACCGGCAATCCCTTCCTCGTCGACACCACGGGCGAGGCGGTCGCGCACGCGCGGGCAGCTCTCGCGGAGGGGTACGGCGTCGAGCCTGTGGACATCGGCGTCGGCGGATCGATCCCTTTCATCGCCGACCTGGTGCGCGAGTACCCGGCGGCGCAGATCCTCGTCACCGGGGTCGAGGACCCGCACGCGCGTGCGCACAGCCCGAACGAATCGCTCCACCTCGACACCTTCCGGCACGCCCTCGTCTCCGAGGCCCTGCTGCTCGAACGGTTGGATGCCGGTTCGCGCTGACGATCACGACGTCGTCTCGGGCCGACCCGCGGCCGGTGCTCACGCGTAGAATCGTGGCACCGGCCGCATGTCCTGCGGCCCGAGACCTCGGGAGAATCATGACCGACATCGCCACGTCCGACACCGTCCGTGCCCACGGCGTCTCGCTGACCGATGAGGCGGCGCTCAAGGTGAAGAGCCTCCTCTCGCAGGAGAACCGCGACGACCTGCGACTGCGCGTCGCCGTTCAGCCCGGCGGATGCAGCGGACTGATCTACCAGCTCTACTTCGACGAGCGCTTCCTCGACGGTGACAAGGCCGTCGACTTCGACGGGGTCGAGGTCATCGTCGACGACATGTCGGTGCCCTACCTCGACGGAGCCACGATCGACTTCAAGGACACGATCTCGGAGCAGGGCTTCACGATCGACAACCCCAACGCGGCGGGCTCGTGCGCGTGCGGCGACAGCTTCCACTGAGCCCTGCCCGCGACACTCCTCGTCTCCGACATCCTGAATGGATGGCCTGAATAGGGTGAAAGCTTGCCCTAGACTGAAGGTCGAACCATTCGTCCCGGAAAGGTGCACTGTGCGCTTCAAACGCCGCCTCCGCTGGGCCGTGATCCCGCTCGGGATCGTCACGGCAGTCTCCCTCGCAGCTTGTACACCGACGGAGCTGAACGGCTACCTTCCCGGCTTCACCGATGACGGTACGCAGGCGACCAACCGCACCGAGATGGTGTCGGGGCTCTGGGTGAACTCCTGGATCGTCCTCCTCGCCGTCGGTGTTCTGACGTGGGGCCTCATGGCCTTCGCCGCCATCGCGTACCGCCGCCGTCGCGGCCAGACGGGCCTGCCCGTCCAGCTGCGCTACAACATGCCGATCGAGATCTTCTACACGATCGTGCCGCTGATCCTCGTGATCGGCTTCTTCGCCTTCACGGCGCGCGACCAGTCGATCCTCGAGACGCAGTACGACGACCCCGACGTGTCGATCACCGCGATCGGCAAGCAGTGGGCGTGGGACTTCCAGTACAACGGCGAGGATTCCGACAACGCCGACGCCGTCTGGACGATGGGCGTGCAGGCGCAGCCCGACGCCGAGGGCAACGTCGACCAGGCAGCGCTGCCGACGCTCGTGCTGCCGGTGAACAAGGAGGTCAAGATCAACCTCCAGTCGCGCGACGTCATCCACTCGTTCTGGGTCATCGACTTCCTCTACAAGAAGGACATGTACCCGCACCGCGACACCAACTCGTGGTCCTTCGTCCCCACCCGCGAGGGAACGTACGCCGGCAAGTGCGCCGAGCTGTGCGGTGAGTACCACTCGATGATGTTGTTCAACGTCAAGGTCGTCTCCGAGCAGGAGTACGAGGACTACCTCGAGTCGCTGCGCGTCAGCGGCCAGACCGGTGACATCAATAAGGCATACGACCGCCTCCAGAACGCTCCGGGAACGGGCGCGGTCACCGACGACTCCGGCGAGGGAAGCCACTGATGGCCACGACACTTCCGCTCCAGGGCGAACAGCCCGCAGGCCGCCCCACGACCCTGCCGCCGCGCCAGGCGGCACTGCTCAGCGCATCTCGCGTCGAGCAGAAGGGCAACATCATCGTCAAGTGGATCACCTCCACCGACCACAAGACGATCGGGTACATGTACCTCATCGCCTCGGTGATGTTCTTCCTCCTCGGCGGCGTGATGGCGCTCATCATCCGTGCTGAGCTCTTCGAGCCCGGCATGCAGATCGTGCCGACGAAGGAGCAGTACAACCAGCTCTTCACCATGCACGGCACGATCATGCTGCTGATGTTCGCGACGCCGCTGTTCGCCGGCTTCGCCAACGCGATCCTGCCCCTGCAGCTGGGTGCGCCCGACGTCGCCTTCCCGCGTTTGAACGCGTTCGCCTTCTGGCTGTTCCTGTTCGGATCGATCATCGCGATCTCGGGCTTCCTCACCCCGCAGGGTGCCGCCTCGTTCGGATGGTTCGCGTATCAGCCTTTGGCCAACGCGACATTCTCGCCGGGTGCCGGCGGAAACCTCTGGATGCTCGGCCTCGGCATGAGCGGTTTCGGCACCATTCTCGGCGCCGTGAACTTCATCACCACGATCATCACGATGCGTGCGCCCGGCCTCACGATGTGGCGGATGTCGATCTTCTCGTGGAACACGCTGGTCACGAGCATCCTGATCCTGATGGCGTTCCCGGTGCTCGCGGCGGCGATCTTCGCGGCGGCATCCGACCGCGTTCTCGGATCGCACATCTACGACCCGGCGAACGGCGGCGTGCTGCTCTGGCAGCACCTGTTCTGGTTCTTCGGCCACCCCGAGGTGTACATCATCGCGCTGCCGTTCTTCGGCATCGTCTCGGAGATCCTTCCGGTGTTCAGCCGCAAGCCGATCTTCGGATACAAGACGCTGATCTACGCGACCATCGCGATCGCCGCGCTCTCGGTGGCCGTCTGGGCGCACCACATGTACGTCACGGGCGCAGTGCTCCTGCCCTTCTTCGCGTTGATGACGATGCTCATCGCGGTTCCGACGGGTGTGAAGATCTTCAACTGGATCGGCACGATGTGGCGGGGTTCCGTCACGTTCGAGACGCCCATGGTCTTCACCCTCGGCTTCCTCGTGTCGTTCGTCTTCGGTGGTCTCACCGGTGTGATCCTCGCGTCGCCGCCGCTCGACTTCCACCTGTCCGACTCGTACTTCGTGGTTGCGCACTTCCACTACGTCGTGTTCGGCACGGTCGTGTTCGCGATGTTCGCGGGCTTCTACTTCTGGTGGCCGAAGTGGACCGGACGGATGCTCAACGAGCGCCTCGGCATGGTGCACTTCTGGATGCTGTTCATCGGCTTCCACATGACCTTCCTCATCCAGCACTGGCTGGGCGTCGACGGCATGGTGCGTCGCTACGCCGACTACTCCGCTGCGGACGGCTGGACCTGGCAGAACCAGGTCTCGACGATCGGTGCGATCATCCTGGGCGCGTCTATGATCCCGTTCTTCCTGAACGTCTGGATCACTTCGCGCACGGCTCCCAAGGTCACGGTCAACGACCCGTGGGGCTACGGAGCGTCGCTCGAGTGGGCGACGAGCTGCCCGCCGCCGCGGCACAACTTCACGTCGATCCCGCGCATCCGCAGCGAGCGTCCGGCGTTCGACCTGAACCACCCCGAGGCCGCCATCCCGGTCGGCGTGGGCCCCGCGAAGGACGCCCCCGATGCACCGGTTGTGGATGTCGCCGATGGAGAGGTGAAGTAAGCCGTGAAGACCAACATCAACCTGTGGTGGGTGCTCACGTGGTTCTTCTTCGCGGTGTTCATCACGTACACCGTGTGGAACCTCGTCGCCCACACCGATCAGGGTGTCTGGTGGCACCGTATCGAGTGGGTCGGCTCGACCGCCCTCCTGTTCACCGGCTTCATGGGCGCGATGATCGCGTTCTACGTCTCGCGCGTGCACAAGGCTCAGGGCGGCGTGCTGCCAGAGGATTCGCTCACCGCTGACATCGACGACGGCGACCCCGAGGTCGGCGAGTTCAGCCCATGGTCTTGGTGGCCGCTCGTGCTGGCGTTCGCGGCGTCGGTGTTCATCATCGGACTCGCGGTCGGCCAGTTCCTTCTGCCGATCGGATTCGCAATCTTCATCGTCGCCATCGTCGGATGGGTGTACGAGTACTACCGCGGTTACTTCGCGCGCTGACCCCGAACGTCTACGACGGCCATCGCACTCCGGTGCGGTGGCCGTCGTCGTTGACGCCGTCGCGGCGGCATCCTTCGTGCGCCCGCTGCGTCCGCCCGTGGGTCGCGCTGTCATGTGCGCCCGCGCCCCGAGGCCTTCGTAGCGTCGGCCGAGGACTGTGCGTGGTCCTGCCGCCTGGGCACCTCAACGCCTTTCGGGGCACGCGAGGCGGTTGAAGCATTGCCGGCGCGCCAGGCAGGCGTTCCGCGCGCCTGGTCCGTCGAGCCGCGTGTCCGGGCGACCCGTGCAGATGACGTCTCGTGCTCATCATTGGGCCGGGATGCAAGGTCTCTGCAGCAACACGCCGCCTCTGAGCTCCGGGGCTCGGCGCGTGGGCGCTGATCTCTTGCATTGCGGCCCCCGCATCACGAGCGGGCGGGCTGCGCCTGGTAGGAACCTCTCGCTGCAGGTTCTGCGGGCCGGAGCGCCGGGATGCAATGGATTACGACAGACACCCCACGTCGGGCACGGTCAGAGCGGGGTGTCTGTTCCGATCCATTGCATCGCGGTACACGCAGCTGCGGCGGCGGGGACCAGCAGGCCCCAGCGCGGAGGTCGGCAGGTGCCGCAAGGACGCCTTAGGAGCGTACGACGGCGACCAGGGGGTCGTACGTGCGGGTGAGGGGACCGTGAGCGTTTTCCACCGGGTAGCCCTCGCGCGCCCAGTACTCGAACCCGCCGATCATCTCCCGGACGCGGTAGCCGAGCTTGGCGAACTCGATGGCGGCGCGGGTTCCGCCGTTGCATCCGGGACTCCAGCAGTAGACGACGACGTCGACGTCTCGATCGAGCTCGGCGGCCGCGCGCGCGGTGATCTCCTGGTGGGGGAGGTGTATGGCGCCGACCGCGTGGCCTTGAGCCCACGCCTCATCGCTGCGGACGTCGACGAGAACGAAGCGGTCGCCCCCTCGCTGCGCTGCGTACACGTCGGAGGCATCCGTCTCATGCTCGAGCTTGGCGGTGAAATAGGAGAGCGCGTCTGTCATGGTGATCACGCTACGCAGACAGAACAACGGCGGGGTGCGACCGATCGGTCACACCCCGCCGTAATCCGGACAGGTCCGTTGTCAGCTCTTCTTGGGCGACTCTCCGCCGTCGGCATCCTCGTCGGGGACGATGATGTTCGAGGGGCGGTTGGCCGTCTCTACACCTTTGCCTTCGTCGATCGGCTGGTGCGGAGCGTTCGGCACGCCGGCGCGCTCGTGGGCGCCCTGGATCTCGGCGACCTCTTCCTCAGCGATGTGCTCGAGGTCGTGGTGGGCGTGTGCCCGGGCAGCCTCGATCTCGGCCTGCGTGAGCGGTGCGAGACGGTCCTCGAAGAACCAGCGCGAGAGGCCGGCCCGCAGGTTCTCGTGCCACGGGATCTGGCCCTTGTCGTTCGGACGCACAACCAGGGGAGCGTTCGTGGTGTAGTCGACCAGCTTGACGAGCTCGTACTCGTCGACAGGCTGGTGCACCTCGATGTACTCGCCACCGGGCAGGCGCACGATGCGACCCGACTCGTAACCGTGCAGAGCGATCTCGCGGTCCTTCTTCTGGAGCGCGATGCAGATGCGCTTCGTGACGAAGTACGCGATGACGGGTCCGAGGATCAGGAGCGCCTGCAGCGTGTGAATCACGCCCTCCATCGTCAGATGGAAGTGGGTCGCGATGATGTCGGACGACGCAGCAGCCCACAGCACGGCGTAGAAGGTCACACCGGCGGCACCGATCGCGGTGCGCGTGGCCGCGTTGCGAGGACGCTCCGCGATGTGGTGCTCACGCTTGTCGCCGGTGACCCACGCCTCGATGAAGGGGTAGAGCATGACGATGACGATGAACAGACCGAGTCCGACCAGCGGAACCAGGATGTTGAACGACCAGGTGCGGTCGAACAGGACGAACTCCCAGTGCGGCGGGACGAGGCGCAGCGCGCCGTCGGCGAAGCCGATGTACCAGTCGGGCTGCGTACCAGCCGACACGGGGGAGGGGTCGTACGGGCCGTAGTTCCAGATCGGGTTGATCGTGAACAGCGCGGCGATGAGCACGAGGACGCCGAAGGTGCTGAAGAAGAAGCCACCCATCTTCGACATGTAGACCGGCATCATCGGGTAGCCCACGACGTTGTTGTTCGTCCGGGCGGGCCCGGCGAACTGCGTGTGCTTGTTCACAATCATGAGCATGAGGTGCAGGGCGAGGAGCGCGACCAGGATCGCCGGCAGCAGCAGGATGTGCAGCGCGTACAGGCGCCCGACGATCTCGGTGCCCGGGAACTCTCCGCCGAACAGCAGGAACGACGTCCAGGTGCCGATCAGCGGGATGCCCTTGATCATGCCGTCGATGATGCGCAGACCGTTGCCCGACAGAACGTCGTCGGGGAGCGAGTAGCCGGTGAAGCCCTCCGCCATCGCGAGGATGAAGAGGATGAAGCCGATCACCCAGTTGAGCTCGCGCGGCTTGCGGAACGCGCCGGTGAAGAACACACGCAGCATGTGAACGCCGATTCCGGCGACGAACACGAGCGCGGCCCAGTGGTGGAGCTGGCGCACCAGCAGGCCGCCGCGGATGTCAAAGGAGATCTCGAGGGTCGACGCCATGGCGGCCGACATCTCGAGGCCGCGCATCGGCGCGTAGGCGCCGTAGTAGTGCGTCTCAGCCATCGACGCCTCGAAGAAGAACGTCAGGAACGTTCCCGAGAGCAGGACGACGACGAACGACCACAGCGCGATCTCGCCGAGCATGAACGACCAGTGGTCGGGGAAGATCTTCCGGCCCAGCTCCTTGACGAGGCCCGAGATGCTCGTGCGCTCGTCGAGGTAGTTCGCGACGCCGCCGACGAACTTGCCGCCGAGCGGCTTGTCCGAGGGACGCGCAGGGCCGTCAGCGTGAACCGCGGGCGCGGTCGTGACGTTCTCCGTGGGGTGGGTGGAGGTGCTCAATGACGCTCCCAGAAGCTCGGGCCGACGGGTTCGGTGAAGTCGCTGCGTGCGATCAGGTAGCCCTCGTCGTCGACGGTGATCGGGAGCTGGGGCAGCGGACGTGCTGCGGGGCCGAAGATGACGGCGGCCGCGTTGGTGACGTCGAACTGCGACTGGTGGCACGGGCACAGCAGGTGGTGGGTCTGCTGCTCGTAGAGGGCGACGGGGCATCCGACGTGCGTGCACACCTTGGAGTACGCGACGATGCCGTCGTACGACCAGTCCTTGCGGTCATCCGCCTCGTTCAGCTGCTCGGGGAGCAGACGCATGAGGAGGACGATGGCCTTGGCCTTCTCCTCGAGGTAGCCGTCGTGGTGCGCGAGCGTCGCGAGGGACTCGGGGATGACGTGCACAGCGGAGCCGAGCGTGAGGTCGGCGGCGCGGATGGGCTTGCCGGTCGGGTCGTGCGCCAGGCGCATGCCCTCTTCCCACATCGTGTGCTTGAGCAGGTGCACCGGGTCACCCGCGTGCGGGTGCTCGGGCGAGCTGTGCGGCGCGAGGCCGCGGAACAGCGTGATGCCGGGCAGGACGGATGCCGCGAGTGCGACGAAGAGCGAGTTGCGCACCATCGTGCGGCGGCCGAAGCCGGACTCGTTGTTCGCGTCGGCGAACACCTGCACTGCTGCGGCACGGGTCTTCTCGCTGCCGCGCGTCGAGTGACGCTCCTCGATGAACTCGGTGTCGTTCATCACGGCCTTCGACCAGTGGATCGCGCCGATACCGATGGCGAGGAGAGCCGTGGCGATGCCGAGACCGATGAACAGGTTGTTCCGGCGGATGTCGCTGATCAGCCCGCTCTCGATCGGGAAGAGCAGGTACGCCGCGATGGCCCAGATGCTCGCCGCGGCGGACAGGTAGAAGAGGGTGTACACGGTGCGGACCGCGCGCGTCATGGCCGCGGGGTCCTTGTCGGTCATGCGCTTGCGGTGAGGTGCGAGCCCGGGGTTGTGCACCGGGTCGGACACCGCTACGGCGAGCCCCGATGAGGGCACCGGGGAAGCAGGAACCTGCTCGGGCGCCTTCTCGTCAGCCATTTTGCTCCTTGTGCGTTGCTTCGATCGTCACGGTTCTCAGTTCGACTTCGCGGTGATCCACACCGAGATAGCGACGAGCGAGCCGATGCCGAAGATCCAGATGAACAGACCCTCCGAGACGGGGCCGAGCGAACCGAGCGAGAATCCGCCGGGCGAGTTCTCGGTCGGGCGCATCATCAGGTAGCTGATGATGTCGCGCTTCTCCTCGGTGGTGAGGGTCATGTCGTTGAAGACGGGCATGTTCTGCGGGCCCGTGACCATGGCGGCGTACATGTGCAGCGGCGAGGTGGTCGTCAGCGGCGGGGCGTACTTGCCCTCCGTGAGCGCACCGCCGGCGCCGGCGACGTTGTGGCACATTGCGCAGTTGATGCGGAAGAGCTCGGCGCCGTGCGAGACGTCGCCTTCGCCGTCGAGCACCTCGGACTCGGGGTAGGTCGGGCCGGGGGCCTCGGACTGCACCCAGGCGGCCATCGCCTCGATCTGCTCCTGCGTGAACTGCACGGGCTTCTGCGGAGCCTGGGGGCCCTGCATCTGAAGCGGCATGCGGCCGGTGGCGACCTGGAACTCGACCGACAGCTCGCCCACGCCGTAGAGCGAGGGGCCGTCGTTCGTGCCCTGAAGGTCGAGGCCGTGGCAGGTGGCGCAGTTGGCCTGGAACAGCTTCTTGCCGTCCTCGACCGTGAGCGTGGATGTCGTCTGCGTCGTGTCTCCCGCGGCCATCGCGGCGGTGGCGCCGGCGTAGCCTCCGCCGGTGACGAGCAGTCCGATGCCGATCAGTGCGGCGGCAGCCCACTTGCTGCGACGTCCGCCGTTGCGGCGCGGGTTCTTGGATGCCATGGGTGAATCAGCTCCGGGTTACTTCAGGAAGTAGATGACGGCGAACAGGACGAGCCACACCACGTCGACGAAGTGCCAGTAGTACGACACGACGATGGCGGACGTCATCTCTTTCCGGCCGAAGTTCTTGACGGCGAAGGCGCGCCCGATGACGAGGAGGAACGCCACGAGACCACCGGTGACGTGGAGGGCGTGGAAGCCGGTGGTGATGTAGAAGGCTGACGCGTAGGAGTCGGCCTGGATGGGCATGCCTTCCGCGACGAGGGTGGCGTACTCCCACACCTGGCCGGAGACGAAGATCGCGCCCATGAGGAAGGTCAGGAAGAACCACTCCACCATTCCCCACTTGCGGAGGTTCCAGATGGAGCCCGAGCGGTAGGGGCGGAAGTGTTCGGCGTTGTGGACACCGATCTGCGCCGTCACCGACGACAACACGAGGATGAGGGTGTTGACCGCGGCGAACGGGATGTTCAGCAGTTCGGTGCGGTCGGCCCACAGCTCGGGAGAGGTGTTGCGCAGAGTGAAGTAGATCGCGAAGAGGCCCGCGAAGAACATCACCTCGCTGCCGAGCCACACGATGGTGCCCACAGCGACCGGGTCCGGCCGCTTGACCGAGCGCAGGGCCTGGGAATACGTCGCTGGAGTGGTCGTCACGGCATCCATTATGGCCGATCTGCGGGGTGGTTTCTGCATCGCTGAAGGTCTGATCGGATCGCGTCGCGGTTAGGTATACCTAAGAATGAGCTCAAAGTCGCCCGGCAAGTGGCCGATAGGATCGTGTGTCATGGCTCAGCACGCGTGGCGCGACATCCTGACCGATCTTCTCGAGAAGCGGGATCTCAGCGTGTCGGCGGCGACGTGGGCCATGCGCGAGGTGATGGCCGGCCGGGCATCCGACGCTCAGCTCGGAGGCTTCCTGGTGGCGCTGCGCGCGAAGGGCGAGACGGTCGACGAGATCGTGGGGTTCCGCGATGCGATCCTCGAGGCCGCCCTGCCGCTGGCGGTCCCCACCGACGCGCTCGACATCGTCGGCACCGGAGGCGACCGCTTCGGCACGGTGAACGTGTCGACGATGGCGTCGATCGTCGCGGCGGCCACCGGCGTGCCCGTCGTCAAGCACGGCAACAAAGCCGCGAGCTCGAAGTCCGGCTCGTCGGACGTGCTCGGCGCGCTCGGCATCGACCTGTCGCTCGACCCCGACCATGTCGCACGCGTGCTGGAGGAGGCGGGGATCACCTTCGCCTTCGCGTCGGCCTTTCACCCCGGCTTCCGTCACGCCGGGGCGGCGCGCGCGGAGCTCGGCATCCCCACCGTCTTCAACTTCCTCGGGCCGCTCTGCAACCCGGCTCGCGCTGAGGCGAACGCCGTGGGCGTCGCGCACCTCGACCGGGTGCCGCTCATCACGGGCGTCTTCCGAACGCGCGGTGCGACTGCCCTGGTCTTCCGCGGCGACGACGGCCTCGACGAGCTGACCACGACGGGGCACAGCCGGATCTGGGAGGTCAGTCTCGGCGATATCCACGAGCACGATCTGGACCCGCGCGATCTCGGCCTGCCCCTCGCGCGCATCGAGGATCTGATCGGCGGTGAGCCGCAGCACAACGCCGCGGTCGTCCGGCGCGTGCTCGACGGGGAGAGTGGCCCGGTGCGCGACATCGTCGTTCTGAACGCGGCGGCGGGAATCGTGGCCTACCGGCTGTGGCGGGATGCCGCTCAGGTGCAGCGTCCGATTCTCGAGCGACTGGCCGAGGCCTCCGAGGCCGCGGTGCGGGCCATCGATTCGGGGGATGCGTCGAAGACCCTCGAGCGGTGGATCGCGGCCTCCGCGAGCTGAGGTCAGACCACATCCTTTATTCACGGCACCGTGTGGGCGGCGCCGTGAGGCCGGGTGAATAGCGTGAGGCGCAACGCACCCGAGGAGGAACTGATGTCCCACACCACCCCCACCGCCGATACGGTGGAGGCCCCCGTCCGCCGTACCGGTCTCGTGAAGCTCCTAGGCATCCTGGGGATGCTCGGCGGAGTCGTCCTGATCATCGGCGGAATCGTCGTCTGGTCGATCGTGTCGGGGCAGCTGCGCGCCGAGAACATCACCGTCCCCGACGACGCCGCTGCTTTCCAGGGGCAGACCGTCGCCGGACCGTTCACCGCCTACGTGCAGGCGGACATCATCCAGCATCACGCGCTCGACGCCTCCGGCGGCAAGACCTATGCCGAGTTGGACAAGGACGACCCCGTCCGCGCGACGATGATGAACGCCTCGTTCCTTCGCGCATCTCTGTTCACCTCCGTGGTCTCGTTCGGCGTCGCCGCCTTCGCGATGGGCGTCGGTATCCTGTCGATCATCTTCGGCTTCGCGGTACACCGCCTGGCCTCGGCCCCGGTGGTCGTCCGCCGTACGGCGGTCACCTCCGGCTGAACGGGGAGGACGCAGGGCCCGTGCTCCGGCACGGGCCCCAGACACGCTCATGGATCCCATCGACGCCTTGACCGAGATCGCCGAGCTGCTCGAGCGCGAGCGTTCGTCGAAGTACAAATCCAAGGCGTTCCGAGCTGCGGCCGACGCGATCCGGAGCCTGTCCGACGATCAGCTCGACGACACCACCGCGCTGCGCCGCCGCCCCGGCATCGGCGAACGGACCCTCGCGGTCATCGTCGAGGCGCGGGCAGGCGGCGTGCCGGCCTACCTCGCGGATCTGCGCGAACGGCGCGGTGTCGTCGTCGCCGGCGAGCTGCGCCGCCGGCTGCGGGGCGACCTGCACTGCCATTCGGACTGGTCCGATGGCTCCACCCCGATCGCCGAGATGGTGGCCGCGGCGCGCACCCTCGGGCACGAGTACCTCGCCCTGACGGATCACTCGCCTCGCCTGCGCGTGGCCCGCGGCCTGTCGCCGGAACGCCTGCGCGACCAGCTCGACGTCGTCGCCGGGATGAGCGGCGACGGGTTCACGCTGCTCAGCGGCATCGAAGTCGACATCCTCGACGACGGCTCCCTCGATCAGGAGGACGCCCTGCTGAGGCGACTCGACATCGTCGTCGCCTCGGCGCACTCGAAGCTGCGGATGGCCCGGGGCGCGATGACCCGGCGGCTGGTGGCGGCGACATCCGATCCTCGTGTCGACGTGCTCGGTCATGTGACCGGCAGGCTCGTCGAAGGGGAGCGCGGCACGCGGCCGCAATCGGAGTTCGATCCCGAACCCGTCTTCGACGCGTGCGCCGAGCATGGCGTGGCCGTCGAGATCAACTCCCGGCCGGAGCGGCAGGATCCGCCCGACAATCTCATCGAGCAGGCGATCGCCGCCGGCTGCCTCTTCTCGATCGACTCGGATGCGCATGCGCCGGGGCAGCTGTCGCTCATCGACTACGGGGCCGAGCGCGCGGAGCGGCTGGGCGTCCCCGCCGACCGCATCGTCACGACCTGGTCGCTCGACCGGCTGCGGGAGTGGGCCGGTCGTCCCCGCTCCTGAAAGGGCGTGGAGGGGTCAGGCGCGGCTGCGCAGCGCGGATGCCGCGCGTGCGAGCGAGCCGCCCAGCCCGCGGCGCTCGGCGACCTCTGCGACGGCGTCGGGATCGGCGGCACGGATGCGGCTGTCGACAGCGCCGAGGTCCAGGTCGCGCACGACCCGGACGACCTGAGGCGCCACCGCGAGATAGTCGGCCGCCGCGGCCAGCTTCGCCCGCACGCCGGCCGTCATGCCCTCGCCCCGTCCGGCAGCTGCCAGGATGCCGGCGAGGTCGCCGTGAGCGGCCAGCAGGGTCGCCGCTGTCTTCTCGCCCACCCCCGCGACGCCGGGAAGCCCGTCGGAGGCGTCGCCGCGCATCGTCGCGAAGTCGGCGTACTGTTCGGGGCGCACGGCGTACTTCGCCAGCACGCTCTCTCCGGTCAGCACGTCGAGGTTGCTCATCCCGCGTCCGGTGTAGACGACCCGGACGCCCTGGTCGTCGTCGACCAGCTGGATGAGGTCGCGGTCGCCGGTGACGACGTCGACGGGCATGGTCGCCCGCGTGGCGAGGGTGCCGATGACATCGTCGGCCTCGTGGTGAGGCGCGCCCACGACCGGGATGCCGAGCACGCCGAGGCTCTCGCGGATCGTGGGGATCTGCGCCTCGAGCGGGTCGGGCACGACCTCGACATCGGGGCCGGACTCGACCGCCTCTGCGACGCGATGCGTCTTGTAGGTCGGGATCAGGTCGACCCGCCATTGCGGGCGCCAGTCGTCGTCCCAGCAGGCGATCAGGTGGGTCGGCTCGTAGGCCGCCACGAGCTTCGCGATCATGTCGAGGAAACCGCGGGCCGCGTTGACGGGCCGGCCATCGGAATCCTTCACGGTGTCGGGCACGCCGTAGAACGCGCGGAAGTAGAGGGATGCGCTGTCGAGCAGCATGAGGCGGTCGCTCATCGCATCATCCTGGCACGGGATGCCCGCCTCGCAGCATCCTGCCGCTTCAGCACCCGGGGCCCGACGGCGGCTCGTTGCAGGCGCGGTCGACGAGCGTCCCACGAGCCTCCAGCACCTCGATCGGATACCCCGCGGTCGGAATGTCGAGGAGACCCGCGACCGGTCGCCATCCGCGGCCGAGATCGACCTCCGCTCGATAGCGCACCGTGGCGGTCGCGACGAATCTGCCGCGCGAGCGGTAGACGTGGCTCGCAGGCGTCCGAGCGTTGCCCGCGACGCTGAGAGTCGATCCGTCGCCGGGCGCGATGACGATGTCCTCCGCCGTGAAGCGAACGGTCACCGGAAGCTCGAAGAGGGTTCCGGTGGCGATGTGCTGCGGTGCCGCGATCTCGAAGTCCACGGGAAGCCCGGCAACGGCGAAGCCGGCCGGCTGGCTGCTGAGCGCAGCGGGTTGCGGAGCGAAGGATGCGACGTCGGCGATCGTCGCCTGCGGCAGGAGCGACACCGTGAAGTCGTCGCATCGGTTGAGTGCTCCGCAGTCTCGCGGCGGGCCTGGCTGAGGTACACGAGGATCGCTGCCCGAGTCGGACGGCGCAGTGCCAGGCCGCTCAACAGTTGCTCCCACGTGTACTTCACTTCGACTTGTGCTCGCTGACCAGCTGCCGATTGTGCCGCGGGGTGGTTCGTCCGGGGGCGTGGCGATGCCGGTCAAACTCACGATGATCAAGACGGAGGACGTCAGTCGCACGTCGGCCCCTCGAGGGTGCTGACAACATCGATCAGCAGCGCGCCAGTGTCGAGCTGTGGGTCCCTTTCGGCCGTCACCAGCATCGCTTGTATTGGTTCGCGATCAGGGGGAACCATGCTTTCGCCGTCGGCATTGGTGAGAGTTACGGACGAGACGTCGATGCAGACGTAAAGCTCCGCGACATCGCCGTCAACAGAGTGAGGGACGACCTCTTTCACCTCCGTCCGCCCGCTCATCGTGACTCCGGATGCGTTGTAGCCGCTGAGAGCCTTTCGATCAGACTCGAGTATCTCGCCGGTGGTGAGGGCGTAGACGGGCTCGAAGGTCGACGGGTCGGCGAGGTCGACAGCGTTGAGGGCTTCGACGTAGGCGCGGTAGGTCTCCTCGGCGGCCGCGAAAGCGGCGGCGTCGCTGTCGGCGGGGGAGGCGGTCGTCGTGGTCATCGGTGAGGCGGGCGGCGACGCGGGGGAGCCGCATCCGTTCGTCAGAAGGAGAGCGGCGACGAGAGCGGCAACATGACGGCGTCGGACGAACATGTCCTGAACGTACCGAGGCCGGCCCGGCGGGCGTGCGAACTGTCCACAGGGGCGGTCTCGTAGCCTGGAGGCATGCGGAACCGGGGTGGGCATGTCGTTCGGTGAAGCGGCGCTGAGACGGCGGCCGGCTGCCACAGACCCCTGCCCTTGCGGCGGCGGGTCGTTCGGGTCGTGCTGCGGCCCCGTTCTCGACGGTCGGGCGGCGCAGACCGCGGAACAGCTGATGCGTTCGCGCTACACCGCGTTCGCCGTCCACGACGGCGCCCACCTGGCGCGCACCTGGCATCCCGTGACGCGCCCGGACGACATCGAGTCGGACGGGCCCGAGCAATGGACCGGGCTCACGGTCGTCCGCGCGGCCGGCGGCCCCGACGACACCGAGGGCACCGTCGAGTTCACGGCGCGGTGGCGCTCCGGCACGGACTCGGGAGAACTCCACGAGGTCAGCCGGTTCACGCGGATACGCGGTCGGTGGCTCTACGTCGGCGGCGTCGTCGATCCCTTGCGCTGACCGTCGAGCAGAGCCTCGGGCCGGATGTCGCCGGGAGCCGGGGATGCGCTGGGGGACTGGAATCGCGCGGGCGCGCTCTGATACTCTGGATCGTCACTCGTGTGGCCTTGTCGCCATGCGTTCACGACGCATCATCCACAACCATCCGCCGCGGTCGAGCCCGTCATCGTCGAGATGACGCCCGGATCCGCGGCCCGACACCCTGACCCAACAAGGACAACCCACTACATGACTAACGCAACGACCGCCCCGGCCACCAAGCAGGTCGCTATCAACGACATCGGATCTGCTGAGGACTTCCTGGCCGCGGTCGAGAAGACTCTGAAGTTCTTCAACGACGGTGACCTCATCGAAGGCACCGTGGTGAAGATCGACCGCGACGAGGTCCTCCTCGACGTCGGCTACAAGACCGAGGGCGTCATCCCCTCGCGTGAGCTTTCCATCAAGCACGACGTCGACCCCAACGAGGTCGTCAAGGTCGGCGACGAGGTCGAAGCCCTCGTTCTCCAGAAGGAGGACAAGGAAGGTCGCCTCATCCTCTCCAAGAAGCGTGCGCAGTACGAGCGCGCTTGGGGCGACGTCGAGAAGATCAAGGAGAACGACGGTGTCGTCACCGGCTCCGTGATCGAGGTCGTCAAGGGCGGTCTGATCGTCGACATCGGCCTGCGCGGCTTCCTGCCGGCATCGCTCATCGAGCTGCGTCGCGTCCGCGACCTCACGCCGTACCTCGGCCAGGAGATCGAGGCCAAGATCCTCGAGCTCGACAAGAACCGCAACAACGTCGTGCTCTCGCGCCGCGCCCTGCTCGAGCAGACGCAGTCCGAGTCGCGCACCACGTTCCTCAACAACCTGCACAAGGGCCAGGTCCGCAAGGGCGTCGTCTCGTCGATCGTCAACTTCGGTGCGTTCGTCGACCTCGGCGGCGTGGACGGCCTCGTGCACGTCTCCGAGCTCTCGTGGAAGCACATCGAGCACGCCTCCGAGGTTGTCGAGGTGGGCCAGGAGGTCACCGTCGAGATCCTCGAGGTCGACCTCGACCGCGAGCGCGTCTCGCTGTCGCTGAAGGCGACGCAGGAGGACCCGTGGCAGGTCTTCGCCCGCACCCACGCGATCGGCCAGGTCGCTCCGGGCAAGGTCACCAAGCTCGTTCCGTTCGGTGCGTTCGTGCGCGTCGCAGACGGCATCGAGGGCCTCGTGCACATCTCCGAGCTGTCGGGCAAGCACGTCGAGCTCGCCGAGCAGGTCGTGTCGGTCGGCGAAGAGGTCTTCGTCAAGATCATCGACATCGACCTCGAGCGTCGCCGCATCTCGCTGTCGCTCAAGCAGGCGAACGAGTCGGTCGACCCCTACGGCACCGAGTTCGACCCGGCCCTCTACGGCATGGTCACCGAGTACGACGAGAACGGGGAGTACAAGTACCCCGAGGGCTTCGACCCGGAGACCAACCAGTGGAAGGAAGGCTTCGACGAGCAGCGTCTTGCCTGGGAGGCCGAGTACGCGGCAGCTCAGGGTCGCTGGGAGGCTCACAAGGCCGCCGTCGTCAAGGCTCTCGAGGCCGAGGCTGCGGCTCCCGCCGACAACGGCTCGTCGTTCTCGTCGGACGTCCAGTCCGCGAGCACCGGCGGTGGCACCCTTGCCGACGACGAGGCTCTCGCCGCTCTGCGCGAGAAGCTGTCGGGCCGCTGAGTTCACACTGACACGACGGAAGGGTCGGAGCCTCGTGCTCCGGCCCTTCCGCCGTTTCATGCGCAGTCGGGATCATCAGCCCGCCGCGTGCCCGGGCTGCTCCGGGACGCGATAGTTTCAGATCATGGAGACGGACACGCCGCAGCGCACGCGGGCGACATATGTTCTCCCCGCGCCCCCGCGATGGGTCGATGCCGTCCTCGGCGACGGCGACCGCACGCGATCGGCGATGCTCAATCAGATCGTCACCACGTCCGTGGTGCTCGTCGTCGCGATCGCCGGTCTCGTCATCGGATTCCGCGGTGACACCGCTCTCTTCTTCCTCGCGGTCACCGCCGTGTTCATGCTCACCGGCGCCGCGATCATCGTCCCCTGGGGTCACCTCCGTCCGCTGTGGCTCGCGATGATCCCACTCGGCGACGTCGCGGCGATCGGGGTCATGCGGGTCGCCGAACCGACCGGGGGATTCGGGCTGCTGTGGGTGTTCCCCGTGATCTGGCTCGCCGCCGGGTTCGGCACCGTCGGCTGGATCGGGGGCATCGTCCTCGCTCTGACCGCGTACGGAGTGACGGAGGCCGTCATCCATGCGTCGCCGTCCTCGTTCGGGTTTCTTCTGCTGCCGCTGCTGCTGATCGCGGTGAGCACCTCCACGTATCTCAGCAGCAGGCGGGCCGCTGCTCAGCGTCTCCTCCTCGACCGTCAGGCGACGGTGCTGACGCAATCCCTCGAGCGAGCTCGCCGGCACGAGCAGGTGCTCACGGAAGCTCTCGACCGCGTGGACTTCGGCGTTGCTCGCATCGAAACGGACGGCTCGGCCTCGATCATCAACGATGCGCACGCCCGGCTGCAACGGGGATCCCGCACGAGCGGACAGCCCGACGTGTATGCGGCGGACGGCTCGACGCCCCTCGACCCGCAGGATCATCCGCTCGCCCGAGTGCGGCGCGGCGAGGCGTTCACCGACGCGCGCATCCAGGTCGGACGCGACGATGACCGCCGCGTCCTGAGCGTGTCGGCACGGCGCATCATCGAGCCGGACGGACGCGACTCCGGAGCCGTCGTCGTCACGCGTGACGTCACCGCCGAGACCGACGCGCTGCGAGAACGGGACGCATTGGTCTCGTCGGTGTCGCACGAGCTGCGCACGCCCCTCACCTCGATCCTCGGGTACCTCGAACTCGCGATCGACACTCCTGGGGTGCCCGAGGCGGCGCTCGAGAACCTGCGCGTGGCCGACCGGAATGCGGATCAGCTGCTGCGTCTCGTGGGCGACGTGCTCGCTGCGTCGAGCCAGCACAAGTCCGCTGCCCAGCTGACGGTGTCTCCGGCCGACATCGATCTCGTCGAGATCGTCAACGCCGCGGTGGAGTCCATCCTCGTCAGCGCGGGCGAGCGCGGGATCACGATCGATGTGTCCCGCGTCGAACCCGCCCGCGCGTACGCCGACCCGGTCCGCATCCGTCAGGTGCTCGACAACCTGCTCTCCAACGCTGTGAAGTACAACCGCCCGCGCGGACGCGTGTCAGTGGCGACCTCGGTGGGCGATCAGTGGGCGCTCATCGCAGTCCAGGACTCGGGTGTGGGCCTCAACGAGGAGGACCTCGGTTCGGTGTTCCAGCGCTACTACCGTGGAGCCGCTGTGCGGGACTCCACCGTCACCGGAAACGGACTCGGGCTCGCCATCAGCCGCGACATCGTCCGCAGGCACGGCGGCGACATCACGGTGAGCAGCGTCCTGGGGGTGGGGTCGACGTTCTCGGTGACGCTTCCGGCCCGTCGACCGGGGGCGGCGCCGTCATGATCGACCAGTTCTCCGTATCCGTGATCACCGCGACCGTGGTCTTGGCGTGCGCGGTGCTCTTCGTCTTCGACACGCTGGTCCGGCGTCCCGAGCAGAGCGGCCGCTTCTGGGCGGTCGGGTTCCTCTGCGCCGTGCTGACGACGATGTTCTATGTCGTGTGGGCCAGCGCTCCTGAGACCGCGTGGGCCGTCGTGTGCGGCAACACGGCTTCGGTGGTGGGCACGGGGCTCATGTGGCTCGGATGCCGTGCCTACAATCGGCGGACGGTACGCGGGGCCGGCGTGCTGGTGGCGGTCGCCGGCATCGTCGCCGCGATCGCCGCGTCCGTCGAGTTCGCACTGGGCGGCGACGACTGGTCCGGCTCCCTCGTGATGTTCGCCGCCCTGAGCGCCGCCGCGGCCGCTGCCTCGGTGGAGTGCTTCCGCGGCGCGCTCGGGGCATCCCGCACGGCGCTCCCGCTGGGTCTCGTGTTCGGTGTGCAGGCCGCGTTCTATCTCGCGCGCATCCTCGTCGTGTCGATGTTCGGCTACGGCGAGACGTTTCAGCTGTGGGTGGGCTCTGTGCCGACCAGCATCCTCACCGTCGTCCTCTCCATCACGGCAGTCGTGAGTGCGTCCGTGCTGCGTGCCGGCCGGGCCGGTGTCCGCGGCTCCGATTCGCCGGAGGGGCGGGATGCCGGCCCCGGCGAGATCGTCTCGGTCGCCGGCTTCCGCCGCGCTGTCGCCGTGAGCGTTCAACGCGCGCGAGCCCGGCGGGAGCTGATGGCGGTCTGGGTGATCGAGCTCGACGGGCTCGAATACATCGCGACGGCTTTCGGCCTCGATGTCGGCGACGAGGTCGTGCAGACGTGGCGCGACACCATGACGACCAACGCGCCGACGCTCGCTGTCGTCGGCGAGGTCGGCTCCGAGCGGATCGGCGTCGTCACGGTCGTGAGCTCGGCGGCCGACGCGCGGCGACAGGCCATGGCGCTGTACCGCTCGCTTTTCGAGGCGCTCGCATCGGTCGAGGGGGGAGTGCTGCCCGCGATCGGGATCGGAGTCGCCCTGAGCGACGTGGTGGGCTACGACGGGGACGCTCTCATCGAGGTCGCCGCGACGACGGCGACCCGCGCGTCATCCGGGGTGGCGTCGGCCGTGCTTCTCGCGGAGCCTTCCTGATCGCGTGAACGGGTCGGCTCAGGAAGGCGCGAGGCGATAACCGATGCCCTGGTCCGAGAGGATCAGCGTGGAGGCGGCCGCGGCGGCGAGCGTCTGCCGCAGCGACTCGACGCTGCGCTCTACCGCCCGGACCTCATCGGCATCGGGGGCATCGGCGCGCGAGCGGGAGCGCAGGGAGAGGGCGAGCTCGTGCTTCGTCCGTGTGCGCCCATGCGCGACGACCAGGTCGCGCAGCACCGCCGATTCGGTGGGCGCGAGGTCGACGGGTGCGCCGGCGACGCGGAATCCGCCTTCGTCGACGGAGAGGTCACCGTAAGCGGACCCGGCCGGCGCGGACGTCGCCAGCCCGGCAGGGACGATGTCGTCGACGGGCGCCTCGTCGCGGCGCCGTCGAGACGGAATCGCGGCGAGGCGTGCCTTGAGGTCTCGCGGACGGAAGGGCTTGCCGAGGTACTCGTCGCCACCGGCTGCTCGCCCTCGTTCCGCATCGCCGGGCTCGACGAACGCCGAGATGAAGATGATGTAGGTGTCGCTGAACGCGCGGACGCGGCGCGCGACCTCGAACCCGTCGATCCCCGGGATGTTGACGTCGAGCGTCGTGACGTCGGGGGCGACGGTTCGGATCAGCTCGACCGCGTCGAGCCCGTTCTCGGTGGCGTGCACGGTGAACCCGCTCGACTCGAGGATCGCCGAAAGCAGGCTGCGGATGTCGGCCTGGTCTTCGACGATGACGGCGGTACGTTCCACGGTGATCCCACCTTCTGCGGGTTGTCAGGGTTCTATCGTATCGATCGCGCGACCTCGCGCCGGGTCTAGCGCCCATGGCATCCTCGGGTGTATGCCTCTGATCGCATTGACCGGCGGGATCGCATCCGGCAAGAGCACGATCGCACGGCGACTGACGGAGCACGGTGCCGTCGTCGTCGATGCCGATGCGATCGTCCGAGACGTCCAGCGAGCGGGTTCGCCCGTCCTGGAGGCCATTCGCGCGGCGTTCGGGCCGGCAGTGATCACGGCGGCTGGCGAGCTCGACCGCGCCGCGCTGGCGTCCATCGTCTTCGCCGACTCGGAGGCGCGGACGACGCTGAACGAGATCGTGCACCCGGCGGTGCGCGCGGAATCGCAGCGTCGCTTCGACGAGGCGCTCGGGCAGGAGCGCAGGAGAGTCGTCGTGTACGACGTGCCGCTGCTCGTCGAGGCCCGCGTCGACGACCCGTGGGACGCGATCGTCGTCGCGCACGCGCCCGCCCCCGTGCGCCGCGAGCGGCTGCAGCACCTGCGGGGGATGACGGCCGAGGAGGCCGACCGCAGGATCGCGGCTCAGGTTCCGGATGACGAGCGCCTCGCGATCGCGGACGTCGTCATCGACACCGCGGGCGACCTCGACGAAACGCTCCGGCAGGTCGACGCCCTGTGGGACCGGCTGACGGCGGAGGCCACCGGCTAGCACGAGTGCACGCTCTGAGCGAAGACCGGGCCCGGTGTCGGTGGCCCCGCCTACGCTGGAATCATGCAGACCACGCGCTCAGTGAGGCCCTTCGAGGTCATCAGCGAATACGTCCCGAGCGGTGACCAGCCCCAGGCGATCGCCGAGCTCGCGGGCAGGATCAACGCGGGTGAGACGGACGTCGTGCTGCTGGGCGCCACCGGTACGGGGAAGTCCGCGACGACGGCGTGGCTCATCGAGCAGGTGCAACGGCCGACGCTCGTCATGGCGCACAACAAGACGCTCGCCGCGCAGCTGGCGAACGAGTTCCGCGATCTCATGCCGAACAACGCGGTCGAGTACTTCGTCAGCTACTACGACTACTACCAGCCCGAGGCCTACGTCCCGCAGACCGACACCTTCATCGAGAAGGACTCCTCGATCAACGCCGAAGTCGAGCGGTTGCGCCACTCGACCACCAACTCGCTGCTGAGCCGCCGCGACGTCGTCGTCGTCAGCACCGTCTCGTGCATCTACGGCCTCGGCGCGCCGGAGGAGTACCTGCGCGCCATGGTCGCGCTGCAGGTGGGGGAGCGTTACGACCGCGACGCCCTGATCCGCAAGTTCATCGCAATGCAGTACAACCGCAACGACGTGGACTTCTCGCGCGGCAACTTCCGGGTGCGGGGCGACACCATCGAGATCATCCCCGTGTACGAGGAATACGCGATCCGCATCGAACTCTTCGGCGACGAGATCGAAGCGCTCTACATGCTGCATCCTCTGACGGGCGACATCGTGCAGAAGATGGACAGCGTTCCGGTGTTCCCGGCCTCCCACTACGTCGCGGGCACCGATACGGTGCAGCGCGCCATCGGCACCATCGAGCACGAGCTGGCCGAGCGCCTGAAGGAGTTCGAGAGCCAGGGAAAGCTGCTCGAGGCGCAGCGACTGCGGATGCGGACGACGTTCGATCTCGAGATGTTGCAGCAGCTCGGGTTCTGCTCGGGCATCGAGAACTACTCGCGGCATCTCGACGGTCGTTCCCCCGGAGAGCCACCGCACACGCTGCTCGACTTCTTCCCCGACGACTTCCTTCTCGTGATCGACGAGTCGCACGTGACCGTTCCCCAGATCGGAGCGATGTACGAGGGGGATGCCTCCCGTAAGCGCACCCTCGTCGACCACGGTTTCCGTCTGCCGAGTGCGATGGACAACCGCCCGCTCCGCTTCGACGAGTTCAAGGAGCGCGTCGGGCAGACCGTCTACCTCTCCGCGACGCCGGGGCGCTACGAGATGGGCATCGCCGACGGCGTCGTCGAGCAGATCATCCGTCCGACGGGCCTCGTCGACCCCGAGATCATCATCAAGCCGTCGAAGGGTCAGATCGACGATCTGCTCGAGGAGATCCGACTCCGGGTGGAGCGCGACGAGCGGGTGCTCGTCACAACGCTCACGAAGAAGATGGCCGAGGAGCTGACCGACTTCCTCGGCGAGCACGGCGTGCGCGTGCGTTACCTGCACTCCGACGTCGACACGCTGCGGCGCGTCGAGCTCCTGACCGAGCTGCGCCAGGGTGCCTACGACGTCCTCGTCGGCATCAACCTGCTGCGCGAGGGACTCGACCTGCCGGAGGTGTCCCTCGTCGCGATCCTCGACGCCGACAAGGAGGGGTTCCTGCGCTCAGGAACCTCGCTGATCCAGACCATCGGACGTGCGGCACGAAACGTCTCGGGTCAGGTGCACATGTACGCCGACAAGATCACCGACTCGATGGCCGCGGCCATCGAGGAGACCGAGCGCCGACGTGAGAAGCAGATCGCCTACAACCTCGAGAACGGCATCGATCCGCAGCCGCTGCGCAAGAAGATCGCCGACATCACCGATGCGCTCGCTCGCGAGGCGTCCGATACCCGCGATCTGCTGAACGGCAAGGCGACTGCTCGCAACAAGTCGGGCAAGGGCAAGAGCCCGACACCGCAGCTGCGACGTGAGGGAATCGCCGCAGAAGGGGCTCAGCAGCTCGAGGCGACGATCGAAGACCTGTCGCAGCAGATGCTCGCCGCCGCAGCGGAACTCAAGTTCGAGCTGGCCGGGCGCCTCCGCGACGAGGTTCAGGATCTGAAGAAAGAACTGCGCGCGATGGAGCGCGCCGGGCACGCCTGACGCCTCGGCCGTGTCTGGGTCTCAGCGGGGGCAGTGCAGAAGCGGCTTCGGGCCGGTCCGGTCGACATCGTGCTCGGTCATGGGGTGGCCGCACAGCGGGCACGCGCGTCCGGTGCGCTCCGGTTCGGGTTCGGTGTCGTAGGGGCCGACCGACGCGGGGCCGGCCGCGCGGATGAGGCGCGAGTTGACGTAGGCGTACCAGCCGCCCGCCTCGCGGACGCGGGTGCGGAGGGGAGGGCGGTGGTCGTGGTCGGTCATGATCATCAGTGTACTAACGATTAGGACGTATAGGATGCGAGCGTGGACTCCGCCGACGACATGTTGAAGCTCGACAACCAGCTCTGCTTCGCGCTGGTCACCGCCGCCCGCAACGTCGTGGCCATCTATCGCCCGATCCTCGAGCCCCTCGGTCTGACCCATCCGCAGTACCTCGTCATGCTCGCCCTCTGGGAGGCGTCTCCGCAGGCGTTGGGTGAGCTCGCGGCCGACCTCGCGATGGAGCCGGCGACGCTGTCCCCGCTCGTCAAACGCCTCGAAGCCCAGGGGCTCGTCACGCGTGAGCGACGCAGAGGCGACGAGCGTGTGCTCGAGATCGGCCTCACCGCCGACGGCCGCGCGCTGCGGGCGGATGCCGTGCGCGTACCCGAACAGGTCATGGCGGCGGTCGGGATGACCGTCGACGACGTGACCGCTCTGCGGGACGGTCTCCGGCCCTTCGCGGGGCGGCGGGTCCCTCGAGAGCCCGCCTCTCTCCGTCGCGAGTGAGCCCAGGGCGAACCTCGGAGCCAGTGTCGGAGGCCCCACCTAGACTTGTGCGGTGCCCATCGTCCCCGTCGCTTCCTCATCGAAACTCAGCGTCCGCGGAGCCCGCGTCCACAACCTCAAGGACGTCGATCTCGACATTCCGCGCGACAGTCTCGTCGTCTTCACCGGCCTCTCCGGCTCGGGAAAGTCGAGCCTCGCCTTCGACACGATCTTCGCCGAGGGTCAGCGCCGCTACGTCGAGTCGCTGAGCGCCTACGCGCGCCAGTTCCTCGGTCAGGTCGACCGTCCCGACGTCGACTTCATCGAGGGCCTCAGCCCGGCGGTCTCGATCGATCAGAAGTCGACGAACCGCAACCCCCGGTCGACCGTCGGCACGATCACCGAGATCCACGACTACATGCGCCTGCTCTGGGCTCGCATCGGCGTTCCGCACTGCCCCGAGTGCGGTGAGCGGATCCAGCGTCAGACGGTCCAGCAGATCGCCGACCAGCTGATGGAGCTCCCCGAGCGCACCCGTTACCAGGTCGTGGCGCCCGTGGTGACGCAGAAGAAGGGCGAGTTCGTCGACCTCTTCAAGGAGCTGAGCGCGAAGGGCTACGCCCGCGCCGTCGTCGACGGCGACGTCGTCTCGCTCGCCGAGCCGCCGACGCTGAAGAAGAGCTACAAGCACGACATCGCGGTGGTGGTCGACCGGCTCGTGGCCGGCCCCGACCTGCTCGGACGCGTCACCGACTCCGTCGAGACCGCGCTCGCGTTGGCCGGAGGCGTCATCAAGATCAACTTCGTCGACGAAGAGGGCGACGCCGCGTGGCAGAGCTTCAGTGAGAAGCTCGCCTGCCCCAATGGGCACGCCCTGCAGCTCACCGAGATCGAGCCGCGCACGTTCTCGTTCAACGCACCCTTCGGTGCGTGCCCCACGTGCTCCGGTCTCGGCACCCGGATGTCGGTCGACCCGGAGCTCATGCTGGGCGACGAGGAGCTCTCCATCGCCGAGGGCGTCCTGCTGCCGTGGACGACGCAGGGCAAGGGGCTCTTCCAGTACTACGAGCGCCTCCTCGAGGGGCTCGCATCCGACCTGAAGTTCTCGCTCAAGACTCCGTGGCGCGACCTCCCCGGCGACGTGCAGGATGCGGTGCTCCGCGGAGAGAACTACAAGGTCACCGTCAAGTGGAAGAACCGCTACGGGCGCGAGATGCGTTACGCCTCCGGGTTCGAGGGCGTCATCCCGTACATCGAGCGTCAGTATCTTCAAGCCGAGACCGACACGCAGCGTCAGCGCTGGGCCGAGTACCTGCGCGAGGTCCCGTGCCCCGCATGCGACGGCGACCGGCTCAAGCCGGAGGTGCTCGCCGTCCTCGTCCACGAGCGCTCCATCGCCGACGTCGCTCGGCTGAGCCTCGCCGAGGCGCAGACGTACTTCAACCAGCTCGAGCTCACGGAGCGCGAGGCCAAGATCGCCGCGGCGGTGCTGCGTGAGATCCGCGCTCGCCTCGACTTCCTCATCGAGGTCGGGCTGAACTACCTGAGCCTGGGCCGCGCAGCCGGGTCGCTCTCGGGCGGCGAGGCGCAGCGCATCCGACTCGCGACGCAGATCGGTTCGGGCCTCACCGGGGTGCTCTACGTCCTCGATGAGCCGTCGATCGGACTCCACCAGCGCGACAACCGGCGATTGATCGACACCCTCGTCAAGCTCAAGAACCTCGGCAATACGCTCATCGTCGTCGAGCACGACGAAGAGACGATCGCCGCAGCCGACTGGGTGGTCGACATCGGCCCGCGCGCCGGTGTCGAGGGCGGCAACGTCGTGCACTCCGGCCCCTATGATGCTCTGCTCGCCGACGAGAACTCGATGACCGGCGACTACCTGTCGGGGCGGCGCTCGCTCGAGACGCCGACCAAGCGTCGCAAGATCGACAAGAAGCGGATGCTGACCGTCGTCGGCGCTCGTGCCAACAACCTGAAGAACGTCACGGCCGAGTTCCCGCTCGGCGTGCTGACCTCCGTCACGGGTGTGAGCGGCTCGGGCAAGTCCACGCTGGTCAACGGCATCCTCTACGAAGTGCTCGCGACTCGTCTGAACGGCGCGCGACGCGTCGCGGGCAAGCACACGCGTGTCACCGGACTCGACAACCTCGACAAGGTCGTCCACGTCGACCAGGCGCCGATCGGCCGGACACCGCGCTCGAACCCGGCCACCTATACGGGCGTCTTCGACCGCATCCGCACCCTGTTCAGCGAGACGCCCGAGGCGAAGGTGCGCGGGTACCTGCCCGGCCGTTTCTCGTTCAACGTCAAGGGGGGCCGCTGCGAGGCGTGCTCGGGCGACGGCACGCTGAAGATCGAGATGAACTTCCTGCCCGACGTCTACGTCGACTGCGAGGTGTGCCACGGCAAGCGCTACAACCGCGACACCCTGGCCGTGCATTACAAGGGCAAGAACATCGCCGAGGTCCTCGAGATGCCCATCTCGGAGGCGGCAGAGTTCTTCGAGCCGATCCAGGCGATCCACCGCTACCTGAAGACTCTCGTCGACGTCGGGCTCGGTTACGTCCGGCTCGGTCAGTCGGCCACGACGCTGTCGGGCGGGGAGGCGCAGCGTGTCAAGCTCGCGACGGAGCTCCAGCGCCGCTCGAACGGCCGAAGCATCTACGTGCTCGACGAGCCCACGACCGGTCTGCATTTCGAAGACGTCCGCAAGCTCCTCGAGGTCCTCAACGGCCTCGTCGACAAGGGCAACACCGTCATCACGATCGAGCACAACCTCGACGTGATCAAGGCCTCCGACTGGATCATCGACCTCGGTCCCGAAGGTGGAGCCGGCGGCGGCACGATCGTGGCGACCGGCACGCCCGAGCAGGTCGCGGGTGTTGCCGAGAGTCACACCGGCCAGTTCCTCGCCGAGATCCTGGGGGCCCCGGCGGCGCGCAAGGCGGGCTGACGTGGCGAACGTCCTTCCCTACCGGCCCAAAGCGGGCGAGATTCCGACCGATCCGGGCGTCTACCGCTTCCGCGACGCGGACGGGCGGGTGCTGTACGTCGGCAAGGCGAAGAACCTGCGGGCGCGCCTGTCGAACTACTTCGCGCCGCTGCACACGCTCCACGAGCGCACGCGGCGCATGGTCACGACAGCGGCATCCGTCGAGTGGACGGTGGTGGCGACCGACGTCGACTCGCTCCAGCTGGAGTACATGTGGATCAAGGAGTTCGATCCGCCGTTCAACGTCCGCTACCGCGACGACAAGTCCTATCCGTTCATGGCGATCACCCTCGCCGATGAAGCGCCCCGCGTGATCGTGACGCGCAACCGCCGGATCCCCGGCGCGAAGTACTTTGGCCCGTACCCCAAGGTCTGGGCGGTGCACGAGACCATCGACCTGATGATCAAGGTCTTCCCGATCCGCACCTGCAGCGATTCGTCGTACAAGAAGGCCATGGCGTCGGGGCGTCCGTGCTTCCCCGGTCAGATCGGCCGGTGCGGCGGTCCCTGCTCGATGAAGGTCACGATCGAAGAGCACCGCGCGATGGTCGACGATTTCGTCGCCTTCATGTCGGGCGGCGATCAGCGGTTCGCCCGCGAGCTCACGACGCGCATGCGCGAGTCGGCCGCCGCGATGGACTACGAGTCGGCCGCCGTTTACCGCGACAAGCTGCAGGCGATCGATGCCGTCCTGAACAAGAGCGCGCTCGTGCTCGAGGACGACATGGATGCCGACCTCTTCGGCATCGCCGAGGACGAGCTCGCCGCCGCCGTCCAGCACTTCGTCGTGCGTGGCGGCCGCATCCGCGGTGTCCGGGCGACGACCATCGAGAAGGAGATCGACATCTCGGGTGCCGATCTGGTCGATCAGGTGCTGCAGCGGACGTACGGGGATGCCGCTGCCGCCGACATCCCGCGCCATGTGTTCGTCCCGACCCTCCCGGGCGACGCCGGGGAGCTGGAGCAGTGGCTCCAGACGCGCCGCGGGAGGCGCGTGACGATCCAGGTCGCACAGCGCGGGCGGAAGGCCGACCTCATGAAGACCGCCAGCATCAATGCCCAGCAGGCGTTGATGCTCCACAAGACGCGTCGCACGAGCGACTACGTCGCCCGCAGCCAAGCGCTGACGGATCTGCAGGAAGCGCTGGGCCTGAACGAGGCTCCGCTGCGGATCGAGTGCTACGACGTGTCTCATCTGTCGGGCACGAACGTGGTCGCTTCGCTCGTGGTGTTCGAGGACGGCCTGCCGCGCAAGGATCAGTACCGGATCTTCGGCGTCAACGAGACCACCGACGACACCGACTCGATGTATCAGGTGCTCACGCGACGTCTCGCCTACCTCGACCGGCCCGACGAGGAGGACGAGCCGGTTCCCGACGCGACGGCCGACGGTGAGGTCGTCACGGCACGCAAGCGTCCGCGGTTCGCCTACCGTCCGCAGCTGCTCGTGGTCGACGGCGGCAAGCCTCAGGTCGAGGCCGCAGCCCGGGCGCTCGCAGACGCCGGGCACACGGAGATCGCGCTCTGCGGCATCGCCAAGCGGCTCGAGGAGATCTGGCTGCCGGGGGAGGAGTACCCGGTCATCCTGCCTCGTACCTCGGAATCGCTCTATCTGCTGCAGCGACTGCGTGACGAGGCGCATCGCTTCGCGATCGTCCACCAGCGCAAGCGGCGCAAACGCGACATCACCTCGGTGCTCTCCGAAGTCCCCGGCCTGGGAGCGGCCCGCATCAAGGCGCTGCTGCGCCATTTCGGGTCCGTGTCGAAGCTCAAGCAGGCCACCCCCGAGGAGATCCAGGAGCTGCCGGGAATCGGTCCCCGCCTCGCGGAGGCGATCCACCGGCACCTCGCGGACGGATAGGCTGGACACCGGCGAAAAGACAGGGGTGGTGACGGTGACCGACGAGGTTCCGGCGGGCGAGATTCTCATCGTCACGGGTATGTCCGGGGCCGGACGCACGACGGCCGCCAACGCCCTCGAAGACCTCGGCTGGTACGTCGTCGACAACCTTCCGCCGCAGATGCTGCGCCCGCTGCTGGAGCTCAGTGAGCTCGCGGGCAACGCGCTGCCGCGAGTCGCGGCGGTCGTCGACGTGCGCGGTGGCGAGCTGTTCGCGGCGCTGCCCGACATCACCCGCGCGCTGCGACACGGCCGCGCTCTGCGGATCCTGTTCCTGGATGCCGCCGACGAGGTGCTCGTGCGCCGGTTCGAGTCCGTGCGGCGGCCGCACCCGCTGCAGGGCGACGGCACACTCGTCGACGGCATCCGCCGCGAGCGCGAGCGACTCGCCCCCATTCGCGAGAGTGCGGACGTGATCGTCGACACCTCTCGCGACAACATCCACCAGCTCGCCACCTACATCGCCGATCTCTTCGCCGACGACGGCGCGGCGCGGCACACGGTCACCGTCATGAGCTTCGGGTTCAAGTACGGGCTGCCGCCGGACGCGGACCTCGTGGCCGACATGCGCTTCCTCCCGAACCCCTTCTGGAACCCCGAGCTCAAGGCACTCACCGGCGAGGACGACGCGGTGCGCGAGGAGGTGCTCTCGCACGATAATGCGCGCGAGTTCATCGACGCGTACGCTGCGGCCCTCGCCCCGGTTCTGCGCGGGTACCAGGAGGAGAACAAGCGTCATTCGGTGGTCGCCGTGGGGTGCACCGGCGGCAAGCACCGCTCCGTCGTGACAGCACGCGAACTCGCTCAGCGGTTGTCGGGCCTCCCGGGTGTGGCGGTGCGACTCAAGCACCGCGACCTCGGTCGCGAGTAGGCTATCCCTTCGTCCCCCGAACCCCCTCCCGAAGGAGCGCCGTGCCGCTGACCGCTGACGTCAAGACCGAGTTGGCTGCGATGCGCGACCCTCGACCCGCCGCCCGGGTGGCCGAGGTGACCGCGATCCTGCGCTTTGCGGGCGGTCTGCACTCCATCGCGGGCCGTGTGGCCGTCGAGGCCGAGGTCGACTCGGAGATTCTGGCGCGCCGCGTCGCCCGCGAGCTCGTCGAGATCTACGGTGTGCGCCCCGAGCTCGCCCGCATCCAGGCATCCGGCGGACGCGACGGCGCGACGTTCGCCGTTCGTGTCCGCGAGGGCGGGGAGACCCTGGCTCGCCAGACGGGCCTGCTCGACCAGCGTCGACGTCCCGTCCGCGGCCTTCCCAACCGGCTGACGACGGGATCGCGTCCCGATCTGGCCGCGCTGTGGCGCGGAGCGTTCCTCGCGGCCGGCTCGCTGTCGGACCCCGGGCGTTCGGCGGCTCTCGAGATCTCGTGCCCGTCGCCGGAAGCCGCCATGGCCCTCGTCGGCGCCGCCCACCGTCTGGGCATCGCCGCCAAGGCACGCGAGGTGCGCGGGATCCCGCGCGTCGTCGTCCGCGACGGCGAGGCGATTCGTCAGACGCTGGCCGAGATGGGCGCCACGCGCACGGCCGACACCTGGGATCAGATGCGTCAGCGCCGCGAGGTGCGCGCCGGCGTGAACCGTCTCGTGAACTTCGACGATGCGAACCTGCGTCGTTCGGCCCAGGCGGCCGTCGCAGCCTGTGCCCGGGTCGAGCGCGCTCTCGAGATCCTGGGGGACGAGGTGCCCGACCACCTCAAGCAGGCCGGAGACCTGCGCCTCGCGCACCGGGACGCGAGCCTCGACGAGCTCGGGCACCACGCCGATCCGCCCCTCACCAAAGACGCCGTCGCGGGCCGCATCCGCCGCCTTCTCGCGATGGCCGACAAGAAGGCCGCCGCCGAGGGTCTGCCCGACACCGAGTCGGCCGTCCCCGCGGGTCTTTCCGACTGAGCGACCTCTTCCGCGTTACACCGCGTTCCGAACGGGAAGCAACGGGGTGTGCGACGCGTTGCCCCTCAATAGGATGAGAAACGTCCACGAGGCGTGCGGTCGCGCGCCTTCGACAGCACGAGCCGCGCGCTGCGCGGTGCTGACAGGAGATAGAGAATGACGAAGTACACCCTTCCCGAGCTCCCCTATGATTACGCGGCTCTCGAGCCGCACATCAGCGGCAAGATCATGGAGCTTCATCACTCCAAGCACCACCAGACGTACGTGAACGGCGCCAACACCGCTCTCGAGCAGCTCGCGGAGGCCCGTGAGACCGGCAACCTCGCGAACGTCAACAAGCTCGAGAAGGACCTCGCGTTCAACCTCGGCGGGCACGTCAACCACTCCATCTTCTGGACGAACCTCTCGCCCGAGGGCGGTGGCGAGCCCGAGGGCGAGCTCCGTGCGGCGATCGACGAGTTCTTCGGGGGCTTCGACAAGTTCCAGGCGCACTTCACGGCTGCCGCCACCGGCATCCAGGGCTCCGGCTGGGCCGTGCTCAGCTGGGACCCGATCGGCGCCCAGCTGATCATCCAGCAGCTGTTCGACCAGCAGTCGAACACCGCCCAGGGAACCATCCCCATCTTCCAGCTCGACATGTGGGAGCACGCCTTCTACCTCGACTACCTCAACGTCAAGGCGGACTACGTCAAGGCGGCGTGGAACATCGCGAACTGGCAGAACGTCGCCGAGCGCTTTGTGACGGCTCGGGAGAAGACGGCCGGCCTGCTCGCGTAGTAGGGTCATAAACAGGTGAGGATGCCGGGCTCCTCCCGGCAACGGGAGCCGAACCCGGCATCCTCTTCTTTTTCATCAGATCGCGTTTCGGTCAGCCAGCACGGGCTTTTCCGGCGCGACAAGAAACGGGAGACATCGTGTCTGTCAAGATCGGCATCAACGGCTTCGGCCGCATCGGACGCAACTACCTCCGCGCCGCCCTCGCTCAGGGCGCGGACCTCGAGATCGTGGCGGTGAACGACCTCACCGACAACAAGACTCTCGCCCACCTGCTCAAGTACGACTCGATCCTGGGTCGCCTGGACGCCGAGGTCACGTACTCGGAGGACTCGATCACGGTCGGCGGCAAGACCATCAAGGTCTTCGAAGAGCGCGACCCCGCCAACCTGCCCTGGGGTGAGCTGGGCGTCGACATCGTCATCGAGTCGACGGGTCGCTTCACGAACGCCGAGGACGCCAAGAAGCACATCGCGGGCGGCGCCAAGAAGGTTCTGATCTCGGCTCCCGCGAAGGGCGAGGACGGCACGTTCGTCATCGGCGCCAACGAGGACCTGTACGACCCCGAGAACCACAACGTCATCTCGAACGCGTCGTGCACCACCAACTGCCTCGCGCCGCTGGCGAAGGTTCTCAACGACGAATTCGGCATCGTCAAGGGCCTCATGACGACGGTCCACGCGTACACCGCCGACCAGAACCTGCAGGACGGCCCGCACAGCGACCTCCGCCGCGCACGCGCCGCCGCCCTGAACATCGTCCCCACCTCGACGGGTGCGGCCAAGGCCATCGGCCTCGTCCTCCCCGAGCTCAAGGGCAAGCTCGACGGCTTCGCCCTGCGCGTGCCCGTTCCCACCGGTTCGGCCACCGACCTCACGGTCGAGCTCGAGCGCGAGGTCACGGTCGACGAGATCAAGGCCGCATACAAGGCTGCTGCCGAGGGACCGCTCAAGGGCATCCTGAAGTACACCGAGGACGAGATCGTCTCGAGCGACATCGTCACCGACGCCCACTCCTGCATCTTCGACGCAGGCCTGACCCGCGTCATCGGCAACCAGGTCAAGGTCGTCGGCTGGTACGACAACGAGTGGGGCTACTCCAACCGCCTCGTCGACCTCACCGAGCTCGTCGCCAGCAAGCTCTGACGACCATGGCTCTGCGAACCCTCGATTCGCTGGGCCCGCTCGCAGGCAAGCGCGTCATCGTCCGTGTTGACTTCAACGTCCCCCTGAAGGACGGAGTCATCACGGACGATGGCCGTGTGCGTGCGGCGCTGCCCACCATCGACCACCTCATCGGCCAGGGCGCGCGCGTCATCGCCTGCTCGCACCTCGGTCGTCCCGACGGTTCCCCCGACCCGAAGTACTCGCTCGAGCCCGTCGCGCAGCGGCTGTCCGAGCTGCTCGGCAAGCCCGTCGCCTTCGCCGGCGACACCGTGGGCGAGTCGGCGCAGCAGGTCGTGTCGTCCCTCGGCGACGGCGACGTGGCGGTGATCGAGAACCTCCGCTTCAACGCAGGGGAGACCGCGAAGGACGAGACCCAGCGTCGCGCCTTCGCCGAGCAGCTCGCCGCCCTCGGCGACGTGCTCGTCTCGGACGGCTTCGGTGTCGTGCACCGCAAGCAGGCGTCGGTCTACGATCTCGCAGAGATCCTGCCCTCGGCGGCCGGGTTCCTCATCGAGAAGGAGGTCGACGTCCTCGACCGCCTCACTGAGAACCCGGAGCGTCCGTACGCGGTGGTGCTCGGCGGTTCGAAGGTGAGCGACAAGCTGGGTGTCATCGAGCACCTGCTTCCGCGCGCCGACAAGATCCTCGTCGGCGGCGGGATGCTGTTCACGTTCCTCGCTGCGCTCGGGCACAAGGTCGGCAAGAGCCTGCTCGAGAGCGACCAGCTCGAAACCGTGAAGGGCTACATCGCCACGGCGAAGGAGCGCGGCGTCGAGCTCGTTCTCCCCGTCGACGCCGTCATGGCCTCCGGTTTCGCCGCCGACGCCGACCACGTCGTCGCCGCGGCCGATGCTCTGGAGGACACCGCCTTCGGTGCCGACGGCATGGGCCTGGACATCGGCCCGAAGACGGCGGAGCTTTTCGCAGACGCGATCCGCAGCTCCCGTACCGTCTTCTGGAACGGGCCCATGGGCGTGTTCGAGATGCCGGCGTTCGCCGCGGGCACCCGCGCTGTCGCCCAGGCGCTCACCGAAGTCGACGGCCTGTCGGTCGTCGGCGGCGGAGACTCCGCGGCGGCGGTGCGCCAGCTCGGATTCTCCGACTCGTCGTTCGGCCACATTTCGACCGGTGGCGGTGCGTCGCTGGAGTTCCTGGAGGGCAAGAAGCTGCCCGGTCTGGAGGTGCTCGGATGGGCATGAACCGTATGCCCCTCATCGCGGGCAACTGGAAGATGAATCTCGACCACCTGCAGGCGGTCGCGTTCGTGCAGAAGCTCCACTGGACGCTGAAGGACGCCAAGCACGACGACGACTCGGTCGAGGTGGCGGTCTTCCCGCCCTTCACCGATCTGCGGACGGTGCAGACGCTGCTCGACGCCGACAAGATCGCGTTCGCGCTCGGCGCTCAGGACCTCTCGACGAAGGACTCCGGTGCGTACACCGGTGAGATCTCGGGAGCGTTCCTCAAGCAGCTCGACTGCCGGTATGTGATCATCGGTCACTCCGAGCGTCGCGAGTACCACGCCGAGACCGATGAGGTCGTCGCGGCGAAGGTCCAGGCGGCACTCCGTCACGGCCTCTCGCCGGTCATCTGCGTGGGGGAGACGGCGGAAGACCTCGAGAAGCACGGCGCTTCGGCTGTTCCGGTGGCGCAGCTCGAAGCGGCCCTCGCGGGCGTGGCGGCGGATGCCGACATCGTGGTCGCCTACGAGCCGGTGTGGGCCATCGGCTCGGGGCAGGCGGCGACGCCGCAGCAGGCGCAGGACGTATGCGCGAAGCTGCGTGAGGTCGTCGGCTCCGTGCTCGGGGCTGACGCGGCGGCACGCACCCGCATCCTGTACGGCGGTTCGGTGAAGTCGGCGAACATCGCCGGATTCATGCGCGAGCCCGATGTCGACGGCGCCCTCGTCGGCGGCGCGAGCCTGGTCGCGGACGAGTTCGCCGCGATCATCCGCTACCAGAAGCACGTCGGCGTGTGACGTCGTACGGCCCGGCGACCTACCGGTCGCCGGGCCGTACGCGTATCCGCGCGGCTGCTGGATATACTTGATCCTCGTGCGATCGGAACGATCGCCGGAAAGGTGACGACCACCGTGCAGATCCTCGAGTTCGTGCTGCAGGTGCTTCTGGGCATCACCAGCCTGCTCCTGACGTTGCTGATCCTGCTCCACAAGGGGCGTGGCGGCGGCCTGTCCGACATGTTCGGCGGCGGGATGAGTTCCGCTATGGGCTCGTCGGGGCTCGCCGAGCGCAACCTCAACCGTTTCACGATCGTGCTCGCGCTGGCGTGGTTCCTCTCCATCGTCGCCCTCGGCCTCATCACGAAGTTCACGGTGCTCTGATGGCCACGGGAGGGAACGCGATCCGCGGCACCCGCGTCGGCGCGGGGCCCATGGGCGAGCAGGACCACGGTCACCACGCTGATCGCGTGGCGATTTCGTACTGGGATGCTCTCGGTAACGAAACCGTGCGCTATTTCGCTGCCGGTATCGCCGAGGAAGAGATCCCCGAGACGATCGACTCGCCCCACTCGGGGCTGCCGGCCGGCCGCGACAAGGCGAACCCGCCGGCTGTCGCCAAGACCGAGCCGTACAAGACGCACCTCGCCTACGTGAAGGAGCGTCGCACTGACGAAGAAGCCGAGCAGCTCCTCGATGAGGCCCTGCAGCAGCTTCGCGAGCGTCGTGGGCTGAACTGACGCGAGACGCACGACGCGACGAACGAAGAAGAGAGCGGATGCCACGGCATCCGCTCTCTTTCGTTCATCCGGGTCGGCGACGTCAGTACTGGTCGTCGATCAGCTCCGGCGGCACCTGAGCGGCGGTCGCTTCGTCGGTGAACAGGATCGTGCGACGAGTGCCCTTGGCGCCTGCGGCGGGCACGCTGTGATAGCTGGCGCCGGCGAGGGCGAGCCCGAGTGCCGCCGACTTGTCGGGTCCGGCCAGCACCATCCACACACGCTTGGACCCGTTGATCACGGGACGTGTGAGGGTCACGCGGTCGGACGGGGGCTTGGGGGAGTCGTGTACGGCTGACACAGGGCTGTCGGTGATGCGGATCTCACCGCGGTCCGGGAACAGCGAGGCGATATGGCCGTCGGGGCCGACGCCGAGGAAGCAGATGTCGAATACGGGCCAGGCCGCCTCGTCCGAACCGGCTGAGGCGAGCTCTGCCGCGTACGCCGTAGCCGCGGCCTCGGCATCCGGGACCTCGTCGGATGCGGCGATGGGGTGCACGTTCTCGGCGGGCACGGCGATCGCATCGAGGAACGCCCGGCGGGCGACGGCTTCGTTCCGGTCGTCGCTGTCGCGCGGAACGAAGCGTTCGTCGACCCACCAGAAGTGCACGCGCGACCAGTCGACGCCGTCACGATCCGGGTGGGAACCCAGCCGCTCGAGCACATCGCCGATGATCCCGCCGCCCGCGAGCCCGACGTTGACGGTCCGCCCGTCCGCGCCCCACTTCGCCACGCGATCGAGGAAGCGTGACGCGATGGAGCCGGTCAGGGTGTCGACGTCAGGACTGATGACGACGCGTTTCTCGGCGGTGGGCATGTCAGGCGTCTCCCGCCGGCGATCGGTGGAGTCTCGCCCAACCGTCGGTGATGACGCGCCCGTAGAGGACGTCGGGCCCCAGGCGGCGAAGCTCCTCGGCGAGGCACTCGCGAAGCGTCCGACGGGGGAGGACGAGGTCGTGCGAGGGCTGGCCCGGCTGCGTCAGGGTCGCGTCGATGGTCGTGGTGCGCTCGAGCAGGACGTCGCCGCTCGGACGCTTCAGCCGCACGCTGCGGATGCCGTGCTCCCATTCCTCGCGGGGGGCGTACTGCCAGTTCACCGGCACGTCCAGCATGAGGCACAGCCACGCCGCGAGCAGCCCCGTCGACGGAGAGCTGCCGCTTCCGACGACCTCGACCTCGGTGACGGGGTCGTAGGGCGGCTGGTCGAGCACGGCGGCGAGCTGCTCGCGCCAATGGGTGAGGCGGGTCCACGCGAGGTCGGTGTCGCCGGGGGCGTAGCCGGTGCCGAGGGCGGCGAGCCGTCCGCTGTCATACGGCAGGGTGGCGGCGTCGGTGATGCGGCGCTGCGCGATGCGGCCGATGGGAGACTGCGAGGGGTCTGCCGGCGGGTGGTCGGGCCACCATGCCACGACGGGGGCGTCGGGGAGCAGCAGGCCCGTCACGAGCGCCTCGTCGTTGCTCGCGGCTCCGCCACTGGCGCGCAGGACGATGACCTCGCTCGCCCCGGCGTCTCCGCCGACCCGGATCTGCGCATCGAGCTTCGATTCACCCTCGCGATTGGTGATCAGCACGATCACGCGCATCGGGTGCTCGCGCGATGCATCATTGGCCGCCTCGATCGCGTCCTCTTCGAGTCCGTGCGAGGTGGCGATGACGAGGGTCAGCACTCGCCCGAGAGCGACGGCGCCACCCTCCTCGCGCACGTTGACGAGTTCGCGGGCGATCTTCGACACCGTCGTGTCGGGCAGATCGACGATCATGGACGCCTCCAGACGCGGCCGTCGCGGGCCAGCAGTTCATCTGCGGAAGTGGGACCCCAGGAGCCGGGGGCGTACTGCTCGAGCGGACCGCCCTGCTTCGCCCAGAACTCCTCCACGGGGTCGAGGATGCGCCACGACAGCTCCACCTCTTCGTGGCGGGGGAACAGCGGCGGGTCGCCGAGGAGGACGTCGAGGATGAGGCGCTCGTACGCCTCCGGGCTCGACTCGGTGAACGCGTGACCGTAGCCGAAGTCCATCGTGACGTCGCGCACCTCGGTGGCCGCGCCGGGCACCTTCGACCCGAACCGGATCGTGACGCCTTCGTCCGGCTGAACCCGGATGACAAGGGCGTTCTGCCCGAGCTCGGTCGTCTGATTGCGCAGGAACAGGTGCTGCGGAGCACGCTTGAACACGACGGCGATCTCGGTCACGCGGCGACCCAGACGCTTGCCCGTCCGCAGATAGAACGGCACACCGGCCCAGCGACGCGTGGCGATGTCGACCTTGATGGCGGCGTACGTCTCGGTCGTCGACTCGGGGTCCATCCCGTCCTCGTCGAGGAAGCCGGTCACCTCCTCGCCGCCCTGCCAGCCACCGGCGTACTGCCCGCGGGCGGTCGCCGTCGACAGGTCGTCGGGGAGCTGGACGGCGGCGAGCACCTTCTCCTTCTCTGCGCGGAGGTGGTTCGCCTCCATCGAGATGGGCTCCTCCATCGCAGTGAGGGCGAGGAGCTGGAGGAGGTGGTTCTGGATGACGTCACGCGCTGCGCCGATGCCGTCGTAGTACCCCGCACGACCGCCGACGCCGATGTCCTCGGCCATCGTGATCTGCACGTGGTCGACGTAGTTCGCGTTCCAGATCGGCTCGAACATCTCGTTCGCGAAGCGCAGCGCGAGGATGTTCTGCACCGTCTCCTTGCCGAGGTAGTGGTCGATCCGGAAGATCGAATCCGCCGGGAAGGCCACCTCCAGCGCCGCATTGAGCTCGCGGGCCGTCTTCAGGTCGCTGCCGAACGGCTTCTCGATGACGACGCGTCGCCAGGTGTCGGCGTCGGCGTGCTCGTCGACCAGACCTGAGTCCTTCAGCTGCTTCGCGACGATCGGGAAGTCCTTCGGAGGGATCGACAGGTAGAACGCGTGGTTCCCCATCGTCCCGCGATCGACGTCGAGCTTCTCGACCGTCTCGCGCAACCGGCGGAAGGCGTCGGCGTCGCCGAACTCGCCCGAGACGAAGCGGATGCCCTGGAGGAGCTGCTTCCACGTCTCCTCGCGGAACGGGGTACGGGCGTGCTGCTTCACCGCGGCGTGCACGACCTCGGCGAAGTCCTGGTCCTCCCAGTCGCGGCGGGCGAACCCGACGAGGGCGAACCCCGGGGGAAGCAATCCGCGATTGGCGAGGTCGTACACGGCGGGCATGAGCTTCTTGCGCGACAGGTCGCCGGTGACACCGAAGATCACCAGGGCGCTCGGCCCGGCGATGCGGTTCATGCGGCGGTCGTCGGGATCGCGCAGGGGGTTGTGGGCGCGCGAGATCTCCACGGTCATGGGAGGGGTCTTCCTACTGGGCGGCTTCGAAAAGGGTGAGGACCTCGGTCGCGGGGTCCGTCAGGGTGAGTGTCACGACCGGCCGGCCGCGCCCGGCGAGGACTGCGGCGTCGCCGGAGGCCTGCGCCTCGATCAGTCGTCCGAACGTGAACGGGCGCCCCGGGATCTCGAGGTCGACGTCGGTGCGTTCGGTGATCTGGAGGAAGACGCCGTTGGCGGGGCCTCCCTTGTGATACTGGCCGGTGGAGTGCAGGAACCGCGGTCCCCATCCGAACGTGGTCGGGCGGCCGGAGTCCGCCGCGATCAGTTCGCGCACGCCGGCCAGCTGCGGCACCGCCGTGCGATCGACGTAGGCCTGAACGGCGACGTAACCGTCGGCCGGCACGCTCCGCCACAGGTTCGCGAGAACGCCGGCGAGCGTGTGATCCGCAGCGAGCGACGGATCGGACACCCGCACCTCGACGCCGTTCTCGACGAACAGCGGCGCGGAGGCGGTGGGCTGGGCGTCGTCGAGCAGAGCGCGCGCGGCGGACTTCGCCGCTTCGACGTCGGGCTGGTCGAACGGGTTGATCCCGAGCAGGCGACCGGCGATCGCCGTGGCGTATTCCCAGACCAGGAACTGGGCGCCGAGCGAGCCGCTGACGAGCACCTCGCCCGGGTGCTGCTCGAGGATCTGGAAATGGACCGCGTCGCCGACGAGCCGCACGACCTGCAGGTCATCGGGCAGGAGGTCGAGCTCGGGGGAGAGCGGGGTGGCGACGACGGGCAGGATGCCGGTGCCGGCCTTCCCGGTCGACTCGGCGACCAGCTGCTCGATCCAGTCGGGGAGTCCCACGATGTGGGTTCCGTCGCTGGTGAGAGCCAGCTTGTCGCGGCGCGGTTCTCCACCCGCGATCGCCGCAGCGAGCACGAGAGCGGGGTTGCGACGGTCGTCGACCGCCACTTCGAGCAGGGTCGCGTCTGCTTCGTCGAGCAGCTGACCGATGTCGGCTCCGGCCAGGCCGGCCGGCACGAGCCCGAACGCGGTGAGCGCGGAGTACCGCCCTCCCACCGTCGGGTCGGCGGTGAACACGCGGTGTCCCGCCGCGCGCGCCTCGGCCTCGAGCGGCGAGCCCGGGTCGGTGACGACGACGATCCGGTCGGCGGGGTCGATGCCGAGGTCGCTCCACGCCGCGGCGAAGGCCCGCCGGGCAGCGTCGGTCTCGACGGTCGATCCGGACTTGGACGAGACGACGAGGACGGTCTCGGCGAGACCGCCCGTCTCGGCGTCGCCATCGATGGCCGCCAGGACCTGCCCGGGGGCGGTGGAGTCGAGGATCGTGAGCGGCACCCCATGAGTGCGCGCGATCACCTCGGGCGCGAGCGACGAACCGCCCATCCCGGCGAGCACGACGCGCGTGATGCCGCGGGAGAGCAGCTCCGCGCGCAGCGCCTCGATCTCGGCGACGAGGGGGCGCGACACCGCTACGGCCTGCACCCAGCCGAGTCGACGAGACGCCTCGTCGGCGGCATCCGGACCCCAGAGGGTCGCGTCACCCGCGGTGATGCCGCTCGCCACCAGATCGGCCACGAGCCGGGGCAGCGTCTGCTCGACGACGTCGGAGACGTGCCCCGAGACGTGGATCTCGAAGCTCAACGGGCGCTCTCCAGAGCCGCCGTCACCGTGCCCTGCAGGTCGTGCCAGGACGCGATGAACTTCTCGACGCCCTCGTCCTCGAGCAGCTGCGTGACGTCGTCGAGGTCGATGCCGACGGCCGCGAGGTCGTCGAACACCTTGTGAGCCGCTTCGTACGCGCCGGTGACGGTGTCGCCCGAGATCACGCCGTGGTCGAAGGTCGCCTCGAGGGTCTTCTCGGGCATCGTGTTGACCGTGCCGGGAGCGACGAGCTCGGTGACGTAGAGGGTGTCCGGCAGTGCGGGATCCTTCACGCCGGTGGACGCCCACAGCGGACGCTGCAGGTTCGCGCCGGCGGCGACGAGGTCCTGCGCGCGCTGCTCGGCGAACTTCTTCTCGAACAGCTCGTACGCCAGGCGCGCATTGGCGACACCGGCGAGCGACTTCAGCTCGTTGGCGGCATCCGATCCGATCGCGGAGAGACGCTTGTCGACCTCGGTGTCCACGCGGGAGACGAAGAACGACGCGACGGAGTGGATGCCGCCGAGGTCGATGCCCGCCTCGCGGGCTCGTTCGAGACCGGCGAGGTAGGCGTCGATGACCTCGCTGTAGCGCTCGAGCGAGAAGATCAGCGTGACGTTGACGCTGATGCCGGCCGCGATCACCTCGGTGATCGCGGGCAGGCCCGCCTTGGTCGCGGGGATCTTGATGAGGACGTTCGGTCGGTCGACCGCGGCGGCGAGCTTCTTCGCCTCGGCGATCGTCGCGTCGGTGTCGTGTGCGAGGTCGGGGGAGACCTCGATCGACACGCGGCCGTCGACGCCGCCGGTCCTGTCGAAGATCGGGCGGAAGATGTCGGACGCGTTGCGGACGTCCGTCGTCGTCAGCTCGAAGATCGTGTCGTCGGTCGATGCTCCGGCCTTGGCCTGGGCTTCGATGGCCTCCTCGTATCCGACGCCGGCGCTGATGGCGGCCTGGAAGATCGAGGGGTTCGTGGTCACGCCGACGACGTTGCGCGTGTCGATGAGTTCCTGCAGGTTGCCGGTCGTGATGCGCTGGCGCGACAGGTCGTCGAGCCAGATGCTGACGCCGGCGTCGGAGAGGTCCTGGATGGGCGTGCTCATGCGTTGTTCTCCTCAACGGTTGCGCGGGCGGCCGCGACGACGGCCTCGGTGGTGATTCCGAACTTCTCGAACAGGGTCTGGTAGTCGGCCGATGCACCGAAGTGGTCGATGCCGACCGAGCGTCCCGTGTCGCCGACGATCGAGCGCCACAGCGGGGTGGCGCCGGCTTCGACCGACACGCGCGCTCGAACGGCGGAGGGCAGGACAGACTCGCGGTAAGCCTCGTCCTGCTCGGCGAACCACTCCAGCGACGGGGCGGAGACGACGCGCGCCTGGATGCCGTCCGCCGCGAGAGCCTCGCGAGCCTCCACGGCCAGCTGAACCTCGGAACCGGTGGCGACGATGATGACGTCCGGCTGGCCGCCCTCGGCGTCGACGAGCACGTAAGCGCCCTTCGCCACGCCGTCGGTGGTCGCGAAGCCGTCTTCGCCGCGGGGGAAGACCGGGATGTTCTGACGGGTCAGGGCGATTCCGGCGGGTCCGGCCTGACGACGCAGCAGCTCGTGCCACGCCGCGGCGGTCTCGTTCGCGTCGGCCGGACGGACCACCGTGAAGTTGGGGATCAGCCGCAGCGACGAGATCTGCTCGATCGGCTGGTGGGTGGGGCCGTCCTCACCGAGGGCGATCGAGTCGTGCGTCCACACGTAGATCGAGGGGATGTTCATCAGGGCGGCCAGACGCACCGCGGGGCGCATGTAGTCGCTGAAGATGAGGAACGTGCCGCCGAAGGCGCGCGTCTTGCCGTGCAGGACGATGCCGTTGACGATGGCGCCCATCGCGTGCTCGCGGATGCCGAAGTGCAGGACACGACCGTAGGGGTCGCCCGACCACTCGTGCGTGGACCACTCGGTGGGGATGAAGCTCTTGCCCGACTTGATCGTCGTCAGGTTCGACTCGGCGAGGTCGGCGGAGCCGCCCCAGAGCTCGGGGAGCTGCTCGGCGAGGGCGTTGATGACCTGTCCACTCGCCGCGCGGGTCGAGACCGCCTTGCCCGCTTCGAATGCGGGGACGCTGACGTCGGCCGGAAGCTCGCCCGATTCGAGGCGGTCGAGCAGGGCCTTGCGCTCGGGGTTGGCCTCGGCCCACGCGTCGAACGACTTCTGCCATTCGGCGCGCTCCGCGGCGGCACGCTCGGCGAGGGCGCGGGTGTGGGCGATGACGTCGTCGGCGACCTCGAAGCTCTTCTCGGGATCGAACCCGAGGACCTTCTTGGTGGCGGCGAGCTCATCGGCGCCGAGCGCCGAGCCGTGGATCTTGCCGGTGTTCTGCTTGCCGGGCGCCGGCCAGCCGATGATCGTCTTGAGGACGATGAGCGAGGGCTTGTCGGTCTCGCCCTTCGCGGCCTCGATCGCGTCATAGAGCGCGGCGACGTCCTCGACGTACTCGCCGGTGCTCTTCCAGTCGACCGTCTGGACGTGCCAGCCGTAGGCCTCGTACCGTGCGGCGACGTCCTCGGTGAAGGCGACGTTCGTGTCGTCCTCGATCGAGATCTGGTTCGCGTCGTAGATCGCGATCAGGTTGCCGAGCTGCTGGTGTCCGGCGAGCGAGCCGGCCTCGGCCGTGATGCCCTCCTGGATGTCGCCGTCGCTGGCGATGACGTAGATGAAGTGATCGAAGGGGGAGGTGCCAGCCGGCGCCTCCGGGTCGAAGAGGCCGCGTTCGTAGCGAGCCGCGTAGGCGAAGCCGACGGACGTCGCCAGACCCTGACCGAGGGGACCGGTCGTGATTTCAACGCCCTTGGTGTGGCCGTACTCGGGGTGTCCCGGAGTCAGCGAGCCCCACGTGCGCAGTGCCTTCAGGTCGTCGAGCTCGAGCCCGAACCCGCCCAGGTAGAGCTGGACGTACTGCGTGAGCGACGAGTGACCCGCCGACAGGATGAAGCGGTCGCGCCCGAGCCAGTCGGTGTCGGTGGGGTCGTGCCGCAGCACGCGCTGATACAGCAGGTAGGCGGCCGGGGCGAGGCTCATGGCCGTCCCCGGGTGGCCGTTGCCCACCTTCTCCACCGCATCCGCGGCCAGGACGCGGGCGGTGTCCACCGCGCGCCGATCGATCTCGTCCCAACGAAGTTCCGACACTCGGTCGCCTTTCTCGAGAGGCAGCGCCTGCGCATGCCGCTCCGCAGTCAGGAAGGGAGGGTTTCGGCGCCGGCGCGCGTATGTCTTCAGCATAGCGATCACGTCAGGCGCCCGGGGCGCGGACGTCGTCTTGTGACGGCGTGCAGCAGCCGCCTCCCGGAGGCCCCGCTCGGGGGATGCCCTAGACTGGACAGGTTCACAGCGGGTGAGATGCGGGGAGCGATGGACATCACGACGACTGCGGGTTCGGCCTCTGTCGACACTTCTCGCGGCACGTCCTTCGGTGCCACGGTGCGCGCCTACGTCGCGCTGACGAAGCCCCGCGTGCTCGAGCTGCTGCTCGTGACGACCGTCCCGGTCATGATCCTCGCCGCCGGTGGCCTGCCGAACCTGTGGCTGGTCCTGGCGACCGTGGTCGGGGGAGCGATGAGCGCGGGATCCGCTGCCGCGTTCAACATGTACCTCGATCGCGACATCGATGCGCACATGAAGCGCACGGAGAATCGCCCCATCGTGACGGGCGAGGTGTCGGCTCGGGGTGCGCTCATCTTCGCGTGGACCCTCGCCGTGGCATCCACCGTCTGGCTCGCCGTCACGACGAACTGGGTCGCGGCATCCCTCAGCGTCTTCGCGATCTTCTTCTACGTCGTCATCTACACGATGATCCTCAAGCGCCGCACCGAGCAGAACATCGTCTGGGGCGGCATTGCGGGGTGCTTCCCGGTCGTGATCGGCTGGTCCGCCGTGACCGGCTCGCTCTCCTGGGCGGCGCTGATCCTCTTCGTCCTCGTCTTCCTCTGGACCCCGCCGCACTACTGGCCGCTGTCGATGAAGTACAAGAACGACTACGACGAGGTCGACGTCCCCATGCTCGGCGCCACCCGCAACGGCTCTCAGGTCGGTCTGCAGGTCATCCTCTACGCGTGGGCAACAGTGGCGTGCTCGCTGCTGCTCATCCCGGTCGCGCCCATGGGGCTTGTCTACAGCGTGTCGGCGATCGTCTTCGGCGGGTGGTTCCTGTACGAGTCGCACCGCCTGTACAACCGCGCCGTCCGTGGCGAGCAGGCTCGCCCGATGCGCGTGTTCCACGCGTCGATCACCTACCTGACGCTCGTCTTCGTCGCCATCGCGGTCGACCCGCTGCTGCCCTTCTGACACCGGCGCCCGCCCGCCCTGCGGGGCTCGCTGGGCAGTTGGTGCCCCTTCGGGGAGTGGGTTGGGGCGTGTGCTGCCAGGTGAGCTCGCTGGGTTGGGCTCGCTGGGCAGTTGGTGCCCCTTCGGGGAGTGGGTTGGGGCGTGTGTTGCCAGGGGCGCTCGCTGGGTTGGGCTCGCTGGGCAGTTGGTCCCCTTCGAGGCGTGGGTTGGGGCGTCCGCTGCCAGGTGACGTTGCCCGGACCGGGGGCCCGGCAGCGTCTTCGGGGTCGGCAGGGGTGCGCTGAGAACTGAGCAGAGCGTGCAGAACGGCCGCCCTCCTGACTCCCGGTGAGCCCGGGCGGTGAGGAGGACGGCCGTCCTGAACGAGTGCGGCGGTGGTCAGCGCTGCTGCGCGTCGCCGGCCGGCGATTCCAGCGTCGAGGTCGTCGCCGGGTCGGGCGCCGAGGTGTCGGCGGCGCGAACCGCGGTCGTCTCCGTCGAGACGGGCGTCTCCGAGGCCGCGGGCTCCGAGATGGCGGTCTCCGACGCCACGGGCGCCGCGACGACGGGCTCGGCTGCGGCGGGCACCGCAGTGTGGTGCTCCTGCTGCGCGCCGGCGCCGCGCGCAGCAGCGGAGAGGACCGAGCTCAGCGCCGCGGTGGCGAGGGCGAGTGCCAGACCGACGACACCGGCACCCAGCAGGATGCCGCCGAAGACGCCCCAGATCTGGCCGACGTAGACGTCGACACCCGTGGCGGTATTGTCGAGAATGGTCGCCTCCATGTGGCTGAGCTTCTCGACCAGGACATAGGTGCCACCGCCGATCGCGGCAACCGATCCGGCAACGAGAATCCAGAACGGGATGCTGCGGACAATGCGGGGGTGAACGCTCATGGTGCTCCTTCGTGTCGCGACCGCTGTCGGCGGCCTCGAACACTCTGGGGGATCGACCTCTGCGTGCCCCTTCCGAAGCCTATGAGGCTTCTGTGTGCGCGACCTCTCGGGCGGCCGCGGGCGCCGCGCTGGCCAGCGGGGCCTTGAGAGACATCACGACGGCGACCATCGCGGACACGAGGGCCACGGCGAGCACCATGTGGATGTTCACGAGCGCGATTGGCAGGCCCGTACGCGCCTGCCAGAGGCCGACCGCGATCTGCAGCAGCTCGACGCCGAGCAGGAGGCCCGTCCATCGCTGCAGCCCGGTCGTGCGGGGGAGGCGCACCGCGCCGGAGACCAGCACGAGCGTCAGCACGAGGGTGATGTAGGCGGGCCAGCTGTGCACGTGCTGCCAGAAGATCGGGTCGAGACCGTTGCGGGCGGCCGCGTCGTCGCCGGCATGCGGTCCGGCCCCGGTGAGGAGGATGCCGACGACGACCGTCACGGTCACCGCGAGAGTAGTCACGTGCGTCGTGATGGCGTACGCGCGGGGCACGATGCGCACGCGCGGGCCGGGAGTGGCGTAGACGCGCACGAGGAATGCGGTCGCGAGGGCGACGAGGGCCGCGGAGATGAGGTAGTGGAGCCCCACGATGCTCGGGTGCAGGTGCAGCCACACCGTGATGCCACCGACGACGGCCTGCACGATGATCCCGAGGCCGACGAGGAAGCTCAGCACCGGCAGCTCGCGTCGCGTGGCGCGCAGGCGGATGACGGACAGGAAGGCCAGGAGCGCGACGATGACGAGCACGCCGGTCAGGGTGCGGTTGCCGAACTCGATGAGACCGTGGATGCCCATCTCGGGTGTCGGGGTGAGCGAACCCTCCGTGCAGTACGGCCACGTCTCGCACCCCATGCCCGATCCGGTGAGCCGGACGAGGCCGCCGGTGCCGACGATGCCGATGTTCGTGATGACGAGCAGCCATGCCATGACGCGCGTCCATCGCGTGATGGCGGTGGGCATGATCGTCGCGACGAGTCCGGGGCGGGTTCGGACCAATGACATCGGAGTCCTCCGGGGGCGCTCGATTCGCGCCTCGTACGTTCCGGGCAGGCCCGCGGATGGGGGCGTTGCCTGTAGAATCGGGTGTGTTCGGGATGGCGGCGCGTGTGCACGTCGTCCCTCATAGTCTAGGCGCGGCATCCGCGTCCATCAGGCCCGCGAATCGGCATCCCCGTCCACGTGACTCCCGTCGGAGTCGGGAATGCCGGGACGGATGACACCGTTGCGGTGCGAAGAGGAGGAAAGTCATGTCGGATGTGCTGATCGACCGACCGGAACTCGAAGGCCTGGGGGTGTACGAGTTCGGCTGGCACGACACGGATGCCGCGGGCGCTGTCGCGCAGCGCGGCATCAACGAGGACGTCGTCCGCGGGATCTCGGCCCTCAAGAACGAGCCGGAGTGGATGCTGAAGACCCGTCTGAAGGGCTACCAGCTGTTCGGCCGCAAGCCGATGCCCACGTGGGGCGCCGACCTCAGCGATATCGACTTCGACAACATCAAGTACTTCGTGCGCTCGACCGAGAAGCAGGCGCAGTCGTGGGAGGACCTCCCCGAGGAGATCCGCGAGACCTACGAGAAGCTCGGCATCCCCGAGGCCGAGCGTCAGCGTCTTGTCGCCGGTGTCGCGGCCCAGTACGAGTCCGAGGTCGTGTACCACCAGATCCGTGAGGATCTCGAGGCGCAGGGCGTCATCTTCATGGACACCGACACGGCTCTCCGCGAGCACCCCGAGTTCTTCGAGGAGTACTTCGGCACCGTCATCCCGGCGGGCGACAACAAGTTCGCGGCGCTGAACACGGCGGTGTGGTCGGGCGGCTCGTTCGTCTACGTTCCCAAGGGCGTCCACGTCGAGATCCCGCTGCAGGCCTACTTCCGCATCAACACCGAGAACATGGGGCAGTTCGAGCGGACCCTGATCATCGCCGATGAGGACAGCTACGTCCACTACATCGAGGGGTGCACCGCGCCGATCTACAAGAGCGACTCGCTCCACTCGGCGGTCGTGGAGATCATCGTGAAGAAGAACGCCCGCGTTCGCTACACGACGATCCAGAACTGGTCCAACAACGTGTACAACCTCGTCACCAAGCGCGCCGTCGCCCACGAGGGCGCGACCATGGAGTGGGTCGACGGCAACATCGGCTCCAAGGTGACGATGAAGTACCCGTCGATCTACCTGATGGGGGAGCACGCGAAGGGCGAGACCCTGTCGGTCGCCTTCGCCGGTCCCGGTCAGCACCAGGACGCCGGCGCCAAGATGATCCACATGGCGCCCTACACGCAGTCGTCGATCGTCTCGAAGTCGATCGCGCGCGGCGGCGGGCGGGCCGGCTACCGCGGAGAGGTCCGGGTCGACGCGAACGCGCACCACTCGGCCAACACCGTGCGCTGCGACGCCCTGCTCGTCGACACGATCTCGCGGTCCGACACGTACCCTGCGATCGACATCCGCGTCGATGACGTCCAGCTCGGGCATGAGGCCACCGTCTCCAAGGTGTCCGAGGAGCAGCTGTTCTACCTCATGAGCCGCGGCATGCCCGAGGACGAGGCGATGGCCATGATCGTGCGCGGCTTCATCGAGCCGATCGCGCGCGAGCTCCCGATGGAATACGCCCTCGAACTCAACAAGCTCATCGAGATGGGCATGGAAGGCAGCGTCGGCTGATATGACGAGCGTCACCCAGGCCCCCGCCACCGGCGAGAAGGGCCACATCGACCCTGCAGCGGCATTCGTTCCCGTCCAGACGCGGTCCGAGCGGCCGTCGTCGTACGACCCGGCCGATTTCGGCGCCCCGACGGGCCGCGAGGTCAACTGGAAGCACACCCCCATCGACCGGTTGGCCCCGCTGCTGGTCGACGAGGCCGGTCCGACGGGCGTCGTGTCGGTCGAGGTGAGCGCGCCCGCCGAGGTCGAGCAGTCTCGGCTCCGCGTGGGCGATGCGCCCCGCGGCGAGGTCTTCCGTCCCGAGGACCTGCCGAGCGCCATCGCGTGGTCGCAGGAGGCCGAGGCGCCGCTGCTGCGGATCCCCGCGGGCGTCGAGCTGGCCGAGCCGGTCGTGGTCAGCCTTCGCGGCAACGGCGGCCTGGCCCACGCGCACGTGGTGATCGAGGCCATGCCGAACGCGCGCGGCACCGTCATCCTCCGCCACGAGGGGACGGCCGCCCACGCGCAGAACGTCGAGATCATCGCTCGCGACGGCTCAGCGCTGACGGTGGTCTCGCTGCAGCGCTGGGACGACGACGCGGTCCATGCCGCGGCGCATCAGGCCCGCGTCGACCGCGACGCCTCGCTCACGCACGTCGTGGTGAGCCTCGGCGGCGCGGTGGTCCGCGTCAACCCGTCGCTCGAGCTTGCCGGCGCAGGGGCCGAGGGGCGGATGTACGGTCTGTCGTTCGCCGACTCCGGCCAGCACCTCGAGAGCCAGGTGTACCTGCACCACAAGGGCCCGCAGACGGTGGGCGATGTGTTGTACAAGGGCGCGCTGCAGGGCGAGAGCGCCCACAGCGTCTGGATCGGCGATGTGCTCATCGGCCCCGACGCCGTGGGGACCGACTCCTACGAGGCGAACCGCAACCTGGTCCTCACCGACGGTGCGCGTGCCGACTCGATCCCGAACCTCGAGATCGAGACGGGCGACATCCAGGGTGCAGGCCACGCCAGCGCGACCGGCCGGTTCGACGATCAGCAGCTGTTCTACCTGCAGGCGCGGGGCATCCCCGAGGCCGAGGCTCGCCGCCTGGTCGTGCTCGGATTCCTCGCCGAGATCGTCCAGAAGATGGGCGTCGACGAGCTCGCGGACGAGCTGCTGGAGGCCATCGAGGCCGAGCTGGCGGCGGGAGCCGACGCGTGACCGCTCAGAAGGTGCTCAAGCTCAGCGAGCTGGAGCAGGACACCGCGGTGCGCGTCGTCGTCGACAAGGTGCCGATGGCGGTCGTCCTCGACGCCAACGGCGAGGTGCACGCGATCGGAGACACCTGCACGCACGGCGACATCTCGCTCGCCGAGGGCTTCGTGGAGGGCGACACACTGGAGTGCTGGGCGCACGGCTCGGCGTTCTCCTTGCGCACCGGTCAGCCCCTGAATCTTCCGGCGTACGAGCCGGTCCCCGTTTACGAGGTCACGATCGAGGGGGACGACATCCTCATCGATCCCGCCGTGACCCGCGATGTGAAGTGAAGTAAGGAACCCGACATGTCTGTTCTCGAGATCCGCGACCTGCACGTGACGGTCGAGACCGAGGCGGGGGCCACCCCGATCCTCAACGGCGTCACCCTCACGGTGCGCACCGGCGAGACCCACGCGATCATGGGGCCCAACGGCTCCGGCAAGTCGACGCTCGCCTACGCGATCGCCGGACACCCCAAGTACACCGTGACCGGCGGCTCGATCACGCTCGACGGCGAAGACGTCCTCGAGATGTCGGTCGACGAGCGGGCCCGTGCCGGCCTCTTCCTCGCCATGCAGTACCCGGTCGAGGTGCCCGGCATCACGGTCACCAACTTCCTCCGCACGGCCAAGACGGCCGTCGCGGGCGAGGCGCCCGCGATCCGCTCGTGGACCAAGGACGTCAAGCAGGCGATGGCCAACCTGCGCATGGACCCGAAGTTCGCGCAGCGCAACGTCAACGAGGGATTCTCGGGCGGTGAGAAGAAGCGTCACGAGATCCTCCAGCTCGAGCTTCTCAAGCCGAAGATCGCGGTGCTCGACGAGACCGATTCCGGCCTCGACGTGGACGCGCTGAAGATCGTCTCCGAAGGCGTGAACCGTGCGAAGGCCGACACCGACCTGGGTGTGCTGCTGATCACGCACTACACGCGCATCCTGCGGTACATCCAGCCGCAGTTCGTTCACGTCATGGTCAAGGGCCGGATCGTCGAAGAGGGCGGGCCCGAGCTCGCCGACCGACTCGAGGAAGAGGGCTACGACCGCTTCCTCGACGCCGACACCCCCGTCGACGCGTAGGATCGTTACATGACCGCAACACTCGCGCCCGAGAAATACGACGAGGTCACCGAGGCTCTCAAGGACGTCATGGATCCCGAGTTGGGGATCAACGTCGTCGACCTGGGTCTCATCTACGACCTCGCGTGGGACGACGAGAACGACGCTCTCATCATCCACATGACGCTGACGTCGGCGGGCTGCCCGCTGACCGACGTCCTGGAGGAGCAGACGGCTCAGGCTCTCGACAACGTCGTGGATCGCTTCCGCATCAACTGGGTGTGGATGCCGCCGTGGGGTCCCGAGCGGATCACGGACGATGGCCGCGACATGATGCGCGCTCTCGGCTTCGCGATCTGACGACTCCTGAAGACGAGCCCCCGTGACCGCCCGACGGCGGATCCGGGGCTTTCGTCATGCGGCGACACCTACCGGCGCGACGCCTGGCGGCGCAGCTAGGCTCGCCGGATGAGCACCCAGCCCCTCGACGCCCTCCCGCTCGAGACGCTGCGGCGACGGTCGAGCACGAAATGGCGATCGTACCCGCACGACGTCATCCCGATGTTCGTCGCCGAGACCGATTTCGCGCTCGCGGAGCCGATCACGAGTGCGCTGCGCGAAGCCGTGGAGATCGGCGACACCGGTTACACGCCGCCGCAGCCCGGTATCGCCGAGGCCTTCGTTGGGTTCGCCCACCGCCGATGGGGATGGACGGTCGACCCGAGCCGGGTCCGCTGGACCGGGGACGTCATGATGGGCGTCGTCGAGCTCCTGCGCGCCACGGTCGCTCCCGGTGACCGGGTCGTGGTCCACCCCCCGGTGTACCCGCCGTTCTTCGATACGGTCGCCGAGGCGGGGGCCATCGTCGAAGAGGTGCCGCTGACCGACACCGGCTCGGGCTGGGAGCTCGATCTCCACGGCATCGAGCGGGCCCTCATCGGCGGCGCGCGAGCTGTTCTGCTCTGCAACCCCCACAACCCGACGGGAACCGTGCACTCGGTCGAGTCCCTGCGAGCACTCGCTGCTCTGGCGCACCGATACGGCGCCGTCGTGATCAGCGACGAGATCCACGGACCCCTCACGGGCGGCGAGGTCGCCTTCGTCCCCTTCCTCACAGCGTCGCCCGAGGCCGCCGCCGTCGGATACGCGGTGACGAGCGCATCGAAGGCGTACAACCTCGCCGGACTGAAGTGTGCGGTGATCGTCACCGCGTCCGAGGGGAATGCAGACGTCGTACGCGGGTTGCCCTGGGAGGTCGAATGGCGCACCGGCCTGTTCGGCGCGCTGTCGACGATCGCCGCGTTCTCGCCCGAATCGGATGCGTGGCTCGACAGCCTCCTCGTGCGCCTGGATCAGAACCGGCGGCTGCTGGGGGAGCTGTTGGCCGAGCACCTTCCGCTTGCGCGCTATCGCGTCCCCGACGCGGGGTTCCTCGCGTGGATCGACGTGTCGGCGTACGGCTGGGGCGATGACCCGGCCGACCCGATCCGAGAAGGCGCCCGGGTCGCCCTTCACCATGGCCCGTTCTTCGGAGCCGAGGGCGTCGGGCACGTGCGGCTCAATTTCGGCTGCGGGCCCGACGTCCTGCATGACGCCGTCGGCCGCGTCGGCGCGTTCGCGCGTCAGACGGTGCTGGCCCGCGGCTGAGGCGTCCGCCGCGTCGTCGACTCGCCAGGGAATGCGGATGCCGGGCGCCTCGCACCCGCAGATACCGGCGAGTCGTCCTGCGTGCGTCGTCAGTTCTCGGAGCGCCCGAGCCGCCAGTAGCCCATGAACGCGACGGCGCGGCGATCCACGCCGACGGTGCCGACCAGGTGGCGTCGAAGCGTCTTGATCGCCGACGCCTCGCCGGCGAGCCAGGCGTAGAGGGGAGCGCGCTTGAGGGCGGCCCCTCCCTTGGCCGTGCGGGGCACCTCCCAGAGGATGTCGGCGTCGATGTCGATCTCCTCGACCTCGGCGCCGATGCCGGCCGGTGCCAGCCGTGCGGCGGTCTGCTCCACCGTCGAGATCAGGTGGCTGTGGCGCTGGCCCTCGTCGGCCCGCGCCGCGATCCGGCGCTCGAACCCGGGGTGGTGCGGCAGATAGTCGAGGTCGCCGCTCGTCGGGAGCTCGAGCACGACAGTGCCGCGCGCGTCGGCCGGGAGCTGTTCGAGGATCACCGCGATCGCCGGGGCGGCCGTCTCGTCGCCGGCGAGCAGGATAGCGTCGGTGTCGGCGGGCGGAACGAAATCGATTCCGTAGCTCACCCCGGTGTGCGCGGTCGTCGGCGCCAGGATGAGCACTTCGTCGCCGACGCGCGCATCCGCGATCCATGCCGAGGCCGGGCCGATGACATCGTGCGCGACCATGTCGATGTCGACTTCGCGCAGCTCGGGCCGGACAGCGCGCGTCGTGTACGTCCGCATCACGGGGCGGGCGTCGGGGGCGAGTGCGCGCCAGCCCTCGTACCAGTCCGGGCCCGTCGGCATGGTGTCGATGGACGCGGTCTCGGTGGGGAACAGGATCTTCACGCGCTGGTCGAAGCCGGGGTCGCCGTACTCCGCCAGGTCGTCGCTGCGGAAGGTGAAGCGCCGGAAGCTGGGGGTCAGGTCGGTGATGGCCGCGACGGAGACGCGGAAGAAGTCGAGTGCGGGGCGAGTCATGGTTTTCCAATCAGCTCTGCGGGCACATGGTGACGCCCGATGGGGAGCACGAGCGGCCGCCCCGTGAGCGGGTCGGGGATGACGCGGCTGTCGAGCCCGAACACCGCGCGCACGGTCTCGGCGGTCAGGACCTCTCCGGGGTCGCCGGCGCCGTAGAGGTGCCCGCCGGCCATCGCGACGAGGTAGTCGGCGTACCGCGCCGCGAGGTTCAGGTCGTGCAGAACCATGACGATCGTCGTGCCGCGACCGCGATTGAGGTCGGTGAGCAGGTCGAGCACGTCGATCTGGTGACTCACGTCGAGGAACGTCGTCGGTTCGTCGAGCAGGAGCACATCGGTCTGCTGGGCCAGCGCCATGGCGATCCACACACGCTGCCGCTGGCCGCCCGATAGCTCGTCGACGGAGCGATCGGCGATGGCGGCCGTGTCGGTCGCATCGAGCGCCTGGGCTACCGCCTCGTCGTCGGCCCGGGTCCAGCGGGCCAGCGGGCCATGGTGGGGCGTCCGGCCGCGGCTCACGAGATCGGAGACCGTGATGCCCTCGGGAGCGATCGGCGACTGCGGCAGCAGACCGAGATCACGAGCCACCCGCTTCGTCGGCAGCCGGTGGATGTCCTTCCCGTCGAGCAGCACGCTTCCGGACCGCGGGGTGAGGAGCCGGGCCATCGATTTCAGCAGCGTCGATTTGCCGCATGCGTTGGCGCCGACGATCGCGGTGATACGGCCTCCGGGGACCGTGAGGTCGAGCTCGTCGACGATGACGCGGTCACCGTAGCCGAGACGGACGCCACGCGCTTCGAGAGAGCGGTCCGCGGTCATAGTGAGCCTCCTGAGCGGCTGCTGCGGATGAGCAGGAAGATGAGATAGGGAGCACCCAGCACCCCGGTGACGACGCCGACGGGCAGGCGGATGCCCAGCAGATACTGCGCCGTGAGGTCGGCGACCAGGACGAGGAGCGACCCGAACAGACCCGCGGCGAGAACCGGGGATCCGACGGGCCCCATCATCCGTGCGGCGATCGGGCCCGAGAGGAACGCGACGAACGAGATCGGGCCGGCCGCTGCGGTGGCGAAGGCCAGGAGCGCGACGGAGGCGACGATGAGCAGGACGCGGCGGCGTTCGACGGGGACACCGAGAGCTGCCGCCGTGTCGTCGCCGAGGCGCATGAGCTCGAGGTCGCGAGTCAGCCACAGCAGAACGGGAACGACCACGACCATCGTGAGCGCCAGCGGGACCGCCTGACCCCACGACGCTCCGTTGAGGTTGCCCGTGATCCACCGCATCGCGGCCTGAAGATCCCATTCCGCCGCGCGCGAGAGCACGTAGGACACGACGCTGTTGAAGATCGCCGCGACACCGATCCCGATGAGGATGAAGCGAGCCCCGGCACCCCCGTCCTTGAACGCGAGCAGGTAGATCATCAGCGCAGTCGCCAGTGCGGCGACGGTGGCCAGCAGCGAGATGCCCGCCTCGCTGAGCGACAGGAAGACGATACCGACGACCGCCGCGGCACTCGCGCCGGCGTTGACGCCGATGATGTCGGGGCTGGCGAGCGGATTGCGCAGCATCGTCTGGAACACGGCGCCGCCCATTCCGAAGCAGAGACCCGTGAGGAGTGCGACGGTTGCCCGGGGCAGTCGTAGCTCGCCGACGGTGAACGAGGCACCGGGAACGGTCTGGCCGGTGATGACGCCCCAGACCTCGGCAGGGGTGTAGAAGGTCTGACCGACCATGAGCGAGACCGCGTACATGACGACGACAGCTGTCAGCAGCGAGCCGACGACGACCCGTCTGCGCCAGGCGCGCCGCGTGCGACCGGCGACGACGACGTCGATGGTCGCACGGGTGGCTGCGGCGGTCACAGAGCGCGCATCTTCTGTCGGCGGACGATCGCGATGAAGAACGGGGCTCCGATGAGCGCGGTCACGATTCCGACCTCGACTTCCTGAGGGCGCGCGATCACACGGCCGACGACGTCGGCGACGATGAGAAGCCCCCCGCCGACGAGCGCCGAGACGGGGAGGAGCCAGCGGTGGTCGGGACCGACGAGCAGGCGGCAGATGTGCGGCACGATCAGCCCGACGAAGCCGATGGGGCCGGCGACGGCGGTCGCGGCGCCGCAGAGGATGACGGCACCGAGTGCGGCGACCAGGCGCGCCGTGCGAACGCGCTCGCCGAGCCCCGCCGCGAGCTCGTCTCCGAGCGCGAGCGAGTTGAGTGCGGCGCTGGCCGCGAGGCAGATGACCATTCCGACCGCGAGGAAGGGGAGTACGAGGAGGATCTTCTCGACGGTGGCACCGCCGACACCGCCGATCTGCCAGAACCGGAAGACGCTCATCACGTCGATGCGGGGGAGGAGGATGGCGCTGATCAGCGAGCTGAAGGCGACCGCCGTCGCCGCCCCCGCGAGAGCGAGTTTGAGAGGGCTCGCGCCGCCGCGGCCCAGGGACCCGATCGTGTAGACGAAGACGGCTGCGATGGCCGCGCCCAGCATGGCGAGCCAGATGTAGCCGAACGCGCTGGACACGCCGAAGAAGGCGAGCCCGATGACGACGGCCAGCGATGCGCCGCCGTTGATGCCGAGGATCTGCGGGTCCGCGAGGGGGTTGCGCGTGACACCCTGCATGACGGCGCCCGACACGGCGAGGGCCGCGCCCACGACCAACGCGAGCACCGTGCGCGGAACGCGCTTGGAGACGGCGGCCGCCGAGGTGCTCTCGATGCTCCCGGTGAGGCCCGCGATGATGTCGTCGAAGGAGACGGCACGCGTTCCGAACGTCACCGAGACGATGGCCGCCACCAGGACGAGCAGCGCCAGGATGACGAGCCAGACGACCCGCCGCCGCCGCGAGTCGCGCCGCAGGGGCGCGTTCACGGCGGCGGGGGCCGTCGTCATGGTCGGAACGCTCACGGCATCCGGAGCAGGTCGACTGCGATCACGAGCTCGCCTTCGCGGCAGCCGCACCGATCATGTCGACGTACTCCGAGGTCAGCGGATCGGTGATCGAAAGGGGGCTGGGGTTGGCGGCGGCAGCGAGCGGGTCGTTCGCCGCGGGCAGCACGACGACGGCTCCCGACGCAACGGCGGGGATCCGCGAGAGCAGCGGGTCGGCCTGCATCGCCGCGAGCGTGGTGTCATCGCCGTAGGTCACGAGCACCTGCAGGTCGGCGAATCGCTCGATCTCTTCGGTGCTGTTGGTGATCCAGAACTGGTCGGTGCCCTTCGACTGCTCGGCGACGGTCGCCGCCGGGGTCAGCCCCAGGTCCTCGAGGAAGAGCGGGCGCGGGTCGGCCGTCGAGTAGAAGCCGATCTGGCTCAGGTCGGTCGCGTCGAACGAGCTGAACAGCGTCGTCTTGCCGGCGATGTCGGGGTACGCGCCCGTCAGATCGTTCAGGTGTGCGGTCAGGTCGTCGACGAGGGTCTCCGCCTCGTCCTTGAGCCCGAGGGCCGTGCCGTTCATGACGGTGAGCTCCTGCCAGCTGGTGCCCCAGGCGATGTCGGGGTACGCCACCACCGGGGCGATCTTGCTCAGGGTGTCGTAGTCGTCCTGCGTCAGCCCCGAGTAGGCGGCGAGGATGACGTCGGGCTGGGTGTCGGCGACGGCCTCGAAGTCGATGCCCTCGGCCTCGTCGAAGAGGACGGGCGTCTCGCCGCCGAGCTCGTCGAGCTTGTCCTTCACCCAGGGGAGGATGCCGTCGCCGTCATCGTCGCCCCAGGTCACCGCGGGCATGCCGACGGGCACGACGCCCAGAGCGAGCGCGGCCTCCTGGTTTCCCCACGAGACGGTCGCGACCCTCGTGGGCTTGCTCTCGATCGTCGTCTGTCCGAACGCGTGATCGATGGTGACGGGGAAAGCGTCGGACGACGCGTCGCTCGAAGCGGCGGGCGCCGAGTCGGGAGCCGCGGTGGAACCGCAGCCGGCGAGGAGCAGCGTGGCTGCGATGAGGGCTGCGGCGGCTGTGCGGATGCGGGGCACAGTGTCCTCCAGAGGAGAGGTGAGTAAGGGCAGGCTTACTTTACGTCCGCGGCGCGCATCCCGCCAATCCGCTGCAGCCGGACTGAAGGTGCCGCACCGCGTGGTTCTCGGCAGCTCGAGGAACGGCCGCGCCGACACCGAGTAGGATGAGAGGCTGGCCGTTCGGCCGCCCCTCCCTGTTCCTGACGATTGGACGATCGCTGTGCTCGCCGTGCACGACCTCGAAATCCGCGTGGGCGCGCGCACGCTGATGTCGGACGTGTCCTTCCGCGTCTCCGACGGAGACAAGATCGGACTCGTCGGTCGCAACGGCGCCGGCAAGACCACTCTGACCAAGGTGCTCGCCGGCGACCTGCTGCCCAGCGACGGCAAGGTCGAACGCTCGGGCGAGCTCGGCTACCTGCCGCAGGACCCGCGCTCGGGTGACCCGGAGATGCTCGCACGCACGCGCATCCTCGACGCCCGCGGCCTCGGCACGATCGCGGTGGAGATGCAGAGCGCGTCGCTCGAGATGGGTTCGGATGACGAAGCCGCGGCGGCCAAGGCCATGCGCCGGTACGGCAATCTCATGGAGCGGTTCGAAGCGCTCGGCGGTTACGCGGCCGAGGCCGAGGCCGCATCGATCGCCCATAATCTGTCGCTGCCCGACCGCATCCTCGATCAGCCGCTGAAGACACTCTCCGGTGGGCAGCGGCGGCGCATCGAGCTGGCCCGCATCCTGTTCTCGGACGCGCAGACGATGATCCTCGACGAGCCGACGAACCACCTCGATGCCGACAGCGTCGTGTGGCTGCGGGAGTTCCTGAAGGGGTACAAGGGCGGCCTGATCGTCATCAGCCACGACGTCGAACTCGTCGGCGAGACCGTGAATCGCGTCTTCTACCTCGACGCCATGCGTCAGGTCATCGACGTCTACAACATGAACTGGAAAAACTACCTGCGCCAGCGCGTCGCGGATGAGGAGCGTCGCAAGAAGGAGCGCGCCAACGCCGAGAAGAAGGCGACCGCCCTGCAGCAGCAGGCGGCCCGTTTCGGCGCGAAGGCGAGCAAGGCAGCAGCCGCGCATCAGATGGTGGCGCGCGCCGAGAAGCTCCTCTCGGGTCTCGACGAGGTTCGCCAGGAAGATCGCGTCGCGAAGCTGCGCTTCCCCAAGCCCGCCCCCTGCGGGAAGACGCCCCTCATGGCGTCGGGGCTGTCGAAGTCGTACGGTTCGCTGGAGATCTTCACCGACGTCGATCTCGCCATCGACCGCGGGTCGAAGGTCGTCGTCCTCGGTCTCAACGGTGCCGGCAAGACGACGCTGCTGCGCATCCTCGCGGGCGTGGACCAGCCCGACACGGGCGTGCTCGAGCCCGGGCACGGCCTTCGCATCGGCTATTACGCGCAGGAGCACGAGAACCTCGATGTGGCGCGGTCGGTGCTCCAGAACATGATGTCTGCCGCGCCCGACATCACCGAGACCGAGGCGCGCAAGGTGCTCGGATCGTTCCTGTTCACCGGGGACGACGTGCTCAAGCCCGCCGGGGTGCTCTCCGGCGGCGAGAAGACCCGTCTGTCGCTGGCGACCCTCGTCGTCTCGTCGGCCAACATGCTGCTGCTCGACGAGCCGACCAACAACCTCGATCCCGCGTCACGCGACGAGATCCTCGGCGCGCTCGCTCACTACGAGGGCGCCGTCGTCTTGGTGTCGCACGATGAGGGAGCCGTCGAGGCGCTCAATCCCGAGCGTGTGCTGATCCTTCCCGACGGCGTCGAGGACATCTGGGGACGCGACTACCTCGAGCTCATCACCCTGGCCTGACGGCCCGGGGCGCGATCAGCTGCGCGTCGAGTCGAGGATCGCGTCCTCGTCCTCCATGTCGCGGTCGCGCTTCACGTCGCGGCGGCGCCGGAGGCTCGCCGGGACGACGGACGCCTCACCCGAGCCGGATGCCGTGGCCGCGGGTGCCGGTGATTCGGCTGCCTCGGGCGCTGCGAGCGCGGCGGCCGCAGCATCCTCTTCGTCCTCACGTCGGTGCCGGCGCTCGGTGCGGATCATGTACCAGATGAAGACGAAGCCCATGATCGCGAACAGGATCCACTGGATCGCGTACGACAGGTGCGGTCCCGGGTCCTCGGACGGGATCGGCATGGCACCGAGACCGTCGGCCGGCGCGGGATCCTCCGAGACGAGGAGCCCGTATGCCGATGTCACGACATCGCCGGTCAGGCGGGCTTCGTCGGCGACGAGGTCGACGTTGATCGTCGGGACCTGACCGTCGGGGGCCGACCGCCCCGAGGTGGGCGCCGCCTCGGCGGGCTTGAGGCGAGCGACCACCGTCACCGTGCCCGAGGGCGGTGCGGCGATCGCGGCGGGTTCGGGGCTGTCGGATGCCGGGGGTACCCAGCCGCGATCGACGATGAAGATCCGCCCGTCCGTCGTCTCGAACGGCACGAGCACCTCGAAGGCGGAGGTGCCTCCGTGGGGGCGGTTGCGCACCAGCACCTGGTCGTCGGCCCGGTACTCGCCGATGAGCTCCACGGGGTGCCACTCGTCGGCCGGATCGAACTCGGTCCCGGACGGGAGGATCTCCGATAGCGCCGCGGGATCGGCGTCGTAGTTCCGCTCGACGAGCTCGAGCTGCGCGCTCCGCTCCTCGTTGCGCGTGAACTGCCAGTTCGACAGGTAGGCGCAGGCGATCGCGAAGGCGATGGCGACGGCGACATAGCCGGTCCAACGCAGGGCGGTCTTACCTCTCATGATGCGCCCGCCTCGGTCGTGTCCACGACGAGACGCTCCACGCTGACGGGGAAGTCCCGCGCCGCGACGAACTCGCGCAGGTATGCGACGTGGTCGTCGCACGCCACCCAGATCTTCCGCCGGTCGGCGGCGTGGATGCGGGGGTTGCGCCAGATGACCCGCCACCGTGCCGACGCGCGGCATCCGGCGCGGGAGCACTCGATGTCGTTCACTCCGGCCGTGACTCCCGGATCTCGATGACGGTCGGTTTCGCAGGCGCCTGCGGCTCGCGCGTGGTTTCGTCGGGGTGCTCGGGGAGCGCTGCGAGGGGCGAGACGGCAGCGGGCTCCCGCGCATCGTCTCCCACATTCGCGATCACGACGGCGATGTACGGCAGGAACACCGCTCCGACCGCGAAGGCCGCCGTGTGCCAGCCGTAGGGGGTGATGACGACCATGAGGACGAAGCACACCACGCGTACCGCCATCATGATGAAGTACTTCGTCATGCGACGGTTCGAGTCGTCGTGCGGGGCTCGCGGGAGCGAGGTCGCCGACGGGGTGGCGGGCTGATGCTTCACGGTGCATCAAGGATACGCCCGCGGGGCCGGGGGAGGCCGGTCTCAGAAGCTCGACGAGTAGGTGCTGTAGCTGTCCTGCTCGATGGCCCAGCCGATGAAGGCGGCGAAGGCGATGATGCCGATGACCGCCAGGGCGAGCCCGGCGTAGCCGACGATGAGGCCCGCGATCGCCATGCCGCGGCCCTTCTCGTTCGTCCGCTTGATCTGGGACAGCGAGATGTGGCCCATGATGACGCCGGCGATCGACCCGATGACGGGCAGGAGCCAGATGAAGCCCACGATCGAGGCGATCATCGACACGATCGCGAGCGTGTTCGTCTTCTGCTGGGGGTAGCCGCCGCCGTAGCCGTAGGCGGGCGCGGGGTAGCCCGCGGGCTGGTACGCCTGCTGCGGCGGGTTGGCGTACGGCGGCGCCGGGGGCGGGGTGGGCGCGCCGGAGGCGGGCTGCCCGGGCGCGGGGTACGGCTGCTGCGGCTGGGGCTGGTCGCTCACATCTGCTCCTCGTCGACGTCGGGCCGCCAGCTTATCGTTCGCGGCCGTCGGGCGCGCTGCGGTTAGGCTTGCGAGGTTCCCGCCGCAGACACAGGAGAGTCGTATGTCCACGTCCCGAGTCGTTCTCGTCACCGGAGGCAATCGCGGCATCGGCCGCGCGATCGCGGAGCGCTTCATCGCCGACGGCCACCGCGTCGCGGTGACGGCCCGTTCGGGTGAGGGACCCGAGGGTGCGCTGACCGTCCGGGCGGACGTGACGGACGCTGCATCGATCGACGCCGCGTTCACTCAGGTCGAGAACGAGCTCGGTCCGGTCGAGGTCGTCGTCGCGAATGCCGGCATCACGAAGGACACGCTCCTGCTCCGTATGACCGAGGATGACTTCGACTCGGTCGTCGCGACCAACCTCGGCGGCGCGTTCCGCGTCGTCAAGCGGGCATCGAAGGGCATGCTGCGGGCCAAATGGGGTCGCGTCATCCTCATCTCGAGCGTCGTCGGCCTGTTCGGCTCAGCAGGACAGATCAACTACTCGTCGTCGAAGGCGGCACTCGTGGGATTCGCCCGTTCGCTCACCCGCGAGCTCGGCGCCCGCGGCATCACGGCGAACGTCGTCGCCCCGGGATTCATCGAGACGGACATGACCGCGGCTCTTCCCGAAGAGACGCAGGCGGAGTACAAGCGCAGCATTCCGGCGAGTCGTTACGGCTCATCCGCCGAGGTCGCCGGGGCCGTGGCCTGGCTCGCCTCGGATGACGCGGCCTATATCTCCGGTGCCGTCATCCCGGTCGACGGCGGTCTCGGAATGGGGCACTGACGCGGCGCCGAGCGTCAGGAGAGCGCGGCGACGATCTTGCGCGCGAGTCGATCGGGCTGCGAGAACTGGGGCCAGTGGCCTGAGCCGAGCTCGACGACCGTGACGTCCTCGAGCGCCTCGAACTCAGCGAGGAAGGGTGGCCAGGCCGCCAGCATCTCGCGGATTCCGGGTTCGTCGGCCGAGCCCGACAGGACGGTCACCGGGATGCCGTGACGGCGTGCGTCGTCGAGATCGACCGCATCGGTCGGCACCGCTGCCGGAACCGGGTGCGTGCGGGCCGCCCACCGGGAGCGCGTGCCGTCGTCGAGGTCGGCGACATCCGGCTCGTCGAAGAACTCCCAACCGGGAAACGGCACGACGCCGTCGACGACCGGGAACGCCGAGATCTCAGCGCCGGGCGCGGGCGGGAGGGTGTCGACGAGGACGACCCGCGCGATGCGATCGGGGCGCCGGTCGGCGGCCGCCCACGCGACGTTCCCGCCGCCGCTGTGCCCCACGAGGGCGAGCTGGCCGGGGAGGTCGTCGATGCGGGCGACCACCGCGTCGACCCAGTCGCGGAGGGTCGCCGAGACCGCTCCGGCGGTGTCGCCGACGCCGGGCATCGTGAGGGCGTTCGGGTGATGCCCCGCATCGCGGAGGGCGGGGACGACGTCGTCCCAGGACGAGGCGTCGAGCCAGAGGCCCGGGATGAGGATCACGTGCATGACCCGACCGTAGCGCTCGGCCCGGACAGGCGACAGCCTCGCGTCAGGGGAGGAGCGCGATGACCTCTCGCAGGTCGACCGGGCCGACCACGAGGTCCGCCTGGCGGCGCACCGCGGGCTTGGCGTTGAAGGCGATGCCGAGGCCGGCAGCCGCCATCATCCGCAGGTCGTTCGCCCCGTCACCGATGGCGATGGTCCGGGCGAGGGGGACGTCGTGACCGCGCGCCCATTCGCGCAGCGACGCCGCTTTGGCCTCCGCGTCGACGATGTCGCCCGCGACCGTGCCGTCGAGCGTCGCGCCGTCGGACCCGAGCCGATTGGCGCGCCACAGGTCGACCCCCAGGCCGGGAGCGATGTGGTCGAGCACCTCGTGGAAGCCCCCGGAGACGACGGCGGCTGCGCCGCCGCGCTCGTGGATCGCCGCGATGAGCTCACGCGCGCCCGGTGTCGGCTCGACGCGCGACCGCACCCGCTCGAAGGCCGTGAGCGGAACACCCGCGAGCTGCGCGACGCGTGAACGCAGACTCGACGCGAAATCGACCTCGCCGCGCATCGCCGCCTCCGTCGCAGCGGCGACCTCCGCCCCGCGTCCCGCTTCGTCGGCGATGAGTTCGATGACCTCGTTGCGCAAGAGGGTCGAGTCGGCATCGAAGACGACGAGGAAACGCGCGTGGGGCATGACCACCACGCTAGCGGGAACGCGCGTCAGCGTTCGACGCGCGCGTTCTTGCCGACGACGGTGATGCCGGTGTCGGTCACGGTGAAGCCGCGGGCGAGGTCGCGTTCGCGGTCGACACCGACCGTGGCGCCGTCTTCGAGCACGACGTTCTTGTCGAGGATCGCCCGGTGCACACGCGCCCCGGCGCCGACGCTGACGTAGTCGAACAGCACCGAGTCGGTGATCGTCGCACCGCCTCCGGAGAGCGTCCACGGGCCGACGACGCTGCGCTCGAGATGGGTGCCCGACAGCACGGAGCCGAGAGAGACGATCGAGTCGATCGCGTTGCCCATGCGCCCGACGCTGTCGCGCACGAACTTCGCGGGCGGCGAGTTCACTGCCTGCGAGTGGATCTGCCAGTCGGTGTTGTACAGGTTGAAGATCGGCAACGTCGAGATGAGGTCCATGTGGGCGTCGAAGAACGACTCGATCGTGCCGACGTCGCGCCAGTAGTTGCGGTCGCGCGGGGTCGACCCGGGCACGTCGTTGCGCTTGAAGTCGTAGACGGCGGCCTCGCCGCGGTCGACGAAGTAGGGGACGATGTCGCCGCCCATGTCGTGGTTCGACGTCGGCAGCTCGCCGTCGGCCTCGACCGCCTCGATGAGGGCGTCGGTGTCGAAGATGTAGTTGCCCATCGAGGCCAGCACCTCATGCGGCGAGTCGGGCAGCCCGGTGGGGTCCTGGGGCTTCTCGAGGAAGGCGCGGATCCGGGTCTCGTCGGCGGGGTCGACGTCGATGACGCCGAACTGGTTGGCCAGGCCGATCGGCTGGCGGATGCCGGCCACCGTCGCCCGGGCGCCCGAGGCGAGGTGGGCGTCGAGCATCTGACGGAAGTCCATGCGGTAGACGTGATCGGCTCCGATCACGACGACGATGTCGGGCTTCTCATCGTTGATGAGGTTCAGCGACTGGAGGATCGCATCGGCCGAGCCCGAGAACCACCGCTTGCCCAGGCGCTGCTGGGCGGGAACCGAGGCGACGTACGAGTCGAGCAGCGCCGACATCCGCCAGGTCTGCGAGACGTGACGGTCGAGGCTGTGCGACTTGTACTGGGTCAGGACGACGACCTGGCGCAGGCCCGAGTTGATGAGGTTCGAGATCGCGAAGTCGATCAGGCGGTACTGGCCGCCGAACGGGACCGCGGGCTTGGCGCGATCCACCGTCAACGGCATCAGGCGCTTACCCTCCCCGCCCGCGAGAACGATTCCGAAGACCTTGGGCGCTGCTGGCATGGCACCACACTAGGCCCGTCGAACGCTCCTGTACTAGCGTTCGACCCATGCGTGTAGACATCGTCTCGAAGGAGTATCCTCCCGCGATCTATGGCGGAGCGGGGGTGCACGTCACCGAGCTCGTCCGCGCCCTGCGCGAGACGATGGAGGTGCAGGTCCGTGCCTTCGGAGCAGACCGGGACGAGCCGGACACGACCTCCTACGCGACCCCCGTCGGGCTGAGCGACGCCAACGCCGCGCTCCAGACGCTCGGGACCGACCTCGAGATCGTCGGAGACGTCGCCGGCGCGGACGTCGTGCACAGCCACACCTGGTACGCCAACTTCGCCGGGCACCTCGCCTCGCTCCTCCACGGCATCCCGCACGTCGTCACGGCTCACTCGCTCGAGCCGCTGCGGCCGTGGAAGGCCGAGCAGCTCGGCGGGGGCTACGCCGTGTCGAGCTACATCGAGAAGACCGCTTACGAGAACGCGGCGGCCGTCATCGCCGTGAGCGACGGAATGCGCCGCGACATCCTGCGCAGCTATCCCGATCTCGATCCCGAGAAGGTGTCGGTGATCTACAACGGCATCGACGTCGAGTCGTGGCGGCCCGTCGACGATCCCGCCGTCCTCGAACGCCACGGCATCGACCCCACCCGCCCCTCCGTGGTCTTCGTCGGACGCATCACGCGGCAGAAGGGCCTGCCGTACTTTCTGCGGGCCGCGCGCCTGCTTCCCGTCGACGTGCAGGTCGTCCTCTGCGCGGGAGCGCCCGACACGCCGGAGATCATGGCCGAGGTGCAGGGCCTCGTGCGCGAGCTGCAGGCCGAGCGCTCCGGGGTCGTCTGGATCGAGGAGTTCCTCCCGCGCGACGAGCTCTGCGCGATCCTGACGGCAGCCACGACCTTCGTCTGCCCGTCGGTCTACGAGCCGCTCGGCATCGTCAACCTCGAGGCAATGGCGTGCGGGGCCGCCGTTGTCGGGACCGCGACCGGCGGCATCCCGGAAGTCGTCGTCGACGGCGAGACCGGGCGCCTCGTGCCGATCGAGCAGTCCGACGACGGCACCGGTACCCCGCTGGATCCCGAGAAGTTCGTCGCCGATCTGGCGGCCACGCTCACCGAGGTCGTCTCGGATCCCGACACGGCGCGACGCTACGGCGCCGCGGGCCGCGAGCGTGCCGCCAGCTCGTTCAGCTGGTCGGCGATCGCCGACGAGACCGCCGCGTTGTACGCGAGAGTGGCGGGGCTCGGCCGCTAGGCTGAACCCATGCCGCAGGTCCTGGAGTTCTCCGACGTCGTCGTCCGCCGAAACGCCCGGAACATCATCGACCGGGTCGACTGGTCGGTTTCCGATGATCAGCGCTGGGTGGTGCTCGGGCCCAACGGCGCGGGCAAGACGACGGTGCTGCAGCTCGCGGCGAGCCTCCTCCACCCCACCTCGGGAAGCGTCGAGATCCTGGGGGAGCGCCTCGGGCGGACCGACGTGTTCGAGCTGCGCCCGCGCATCGGATTCGCCTCGTCGGCGATGGCCCGGCGCATCCCGGCCGAAGAGACCGTGCTCGACGTGGTCCTCACGGCGGCGTACGCCGTGACCGGGCGGTGGCGTGAGGAGTACGAGGACATCGACGAGCGACGCGCGATGCGCGTGCTCGCCGAGTGGAAGCTCGACGGACTCGCCGAGCGGACCTTCGGCACGCTCTCGGACGGCGAGCAGAAGCGCGTCCAGATCGCCCGCGCCGTCATGACCGACCCCGAGCTGCTGCTCCTCGACGAGCCGACGGCGAGCCTCGACCTCGGCGCCCGCGAGGAACTGCTCGCTCTCCTCGGCGGTTACGCCCAGGCGCCCACCACGCCCGCGATGATCATGGTGACGCACCACGTCGAGGAGATCCCGGTCGGGTTCACCCACGTGCTCCTGTTGCGCGAGGGCGGCGTCGTCGCCGCCGGTCCGCTGGCCGAGACGCTCACCGCCGAGAACCTCACCGAGACGTTCGGGCTGTCCATTGCGCTCAGCGAGGAGCGCGGACGCTACGCGGCTCGGGCCTCATCCTGAACCTGGTAGGATCGCTCTTTGCTGCAGACGCATCGCAGACTTCCCTCGCCCTGGCAAAATCCAGGGCACCACGTAAGGAATCCCATGAAGACTGACATTCACCCTGAGTACCGCGCCGTCGTTTTCCGCGACCTCGGCTCCGGCGAGACGTTCCTGACCCGTTCGACGGTCTCGAGCGACAAGACGATCGAGCTGGACGGCGAGACCTACCCGGTCATCGACGTCGAGATCTCGTCCGCCTCGCACCCGTTCTACACGGGCAAGCAGCGCATCATGGACTCGGCCGGCCGCGTCGAGAAGTTCAACCAGCGCTTCAAGAACTTCGGCTCCAAGTAAGCCGTTCTTCGATCAAGGCCCCGCTTCGGCGGGGCCTTCGTCGTTTCGCGGGGTGCGTTCGCCGCCCCCGCGGTCTCACGGCTTGACGATCGGGATCGACGCCGTCTCCGCCGCGACCTTGCGCCGGTGCAGGGCGCGCTGCTCGGGCAGAGAGATGTCGAAGACGACCGCGAGCAGGCGGATGACGGTGGTCACCGCGATGCCCACGATGGCAGCGGCCACAATGGGCGCGCCCAGCGCCGACGCTCCGGCGAGCACCGCGCACCCGGCGGCGGCCGCGATCGCATAGAGCGAGCCGACGTGCATGATGGCGACGGGGAGTCCGAGGATGACGTCGCGCAGCATGCTGCCGCCGACGGCGGCGCAGGAGCCGATGAAGATCGCGGGGACGATCGGCAGCCCGAGCACGAGGGCCTTGCTCGTCCCGAACGCCCCGAACATGCCGATGACGACGGCGTCGAGACCGATGATGACGGCGTTGAGCCGTTGGAACAGGTTCGACAGCAGCATGCCGACCAGCGCGGCCGAGGTCGCGGTGATGAGATACCAGTTGCTCTGCAGCGTGACAGGCTGCACGCCCAGGAGCAGATCGCGAATGAGACCGCCGCCCATCCCGATCAGGATGCCGATGATCACGACCCCGAGTGGATCGAGCCGCTGTTTGCCGACGAATCCGGAAGCGAAAAGGGCGCCCTGGACCCCGCCGAGCCCGACGGCGGTCAGATCCGCCCAGAGCGGGATCACGAACTGAGACTGCGCCACGGAACCATTGTCGTCGGTCGGCGCGATAATTGAAGAGTGCCCACCTACCGCGACGAGGTCGTGATCCTGCGCACCCACAAGCTGGGCGAGGCGGATCGCATCGTCACGATGCTCAGCCGGCGGCACGGCAAGCTGCGCGGCGTCGCGAAAGGCGTGCGGCGCACGTCGTCCCGGTTCGGTGCGCGACTGGAGCCGTTCATGGTCGCCGACGTCCAGATGTACAAAGGGCGCTCGCTCGACATCGTGCAGCAGGCCGAGTCGCTCGGCTCCTACGGTGCCGACATCGCGACGGACTACGACCGCTACACCTCGGCGTCCGCGATGGTCGAGGCCGCCGATCGTCTGAACGAGGCCGAGACCACGCCGCAGCAGTATCTGCTTCTCGTCGGTGGGCTTCGCGCCCTCGCGCGCGGCGACCACGACAGCCGCGCCGTGCTCGACTCGTACCTCCTCAGAGCCATGGCGCTCTCGGGCTGGGCGCCGTCGCTCGACGCCTGCGCGCGCTGCGGGCGTCCAGGCCCCCACGACGGTTTCGTCGCGCCCCTCGGCGGATCGGTGTGCGACGCGTGCGCGCCCGCGGGGTCGGCCCGCATCGCCCCCGAAACCGGAGCGCGCCTGCGCGCCCTCATCGCCGGAGAGTGGGAGACCGTCGATGCGGGCAGCCCCGGCACAGCCAACGCCGCATCGGGGCTGATCGCGGCCTATGCCCAGTGGCACCTCGAGCGCGGCATCCGATCGCTCGGCCACATCGGCGCGGCGCGCTGACACCTGTGATGCCGCACGGCTCGACCGCCTAGGCTCGAACCGATGAGTCCCAAGCCGTACACGCACCGCGACGCGGTTCCCTATCGCCCCCTCGACTGGACCGGGGTGTGCCCGCCGGCGTTCCCGCGGGGCGGCGTTCCGAATCACGTCGCGATCGTCATGGACGGCAACGGACGCTGGGCCAATCGCCGTGGCCTCACGCGCATCGAGGGCCACCGCGCCGGCGAGGAGGTGCTGCTCGACGTCGTCGCCGGCGCCATCCAGGCCGGGGTCAAACACTTGAGCGTGTACGCGTTCTCGACCGAGAACTGGTCTCGGTCGCCCGACGAGGTGCGCTTCCTGATGGGGTACAACCGCGACGTCCTCCATCGCCGTCGCGACCAGCTCAACGAATGGGGCGTGCGCGTGCGGTGGGCAGGGCGAAAGCCGCGCCTGTGGGGATCGGTCATCTCCGAGCTCCAGTACGCCGAGCAGCTCACTCGCGACAACCACGTGCTCACGCTCACGATGTGCGTCAACTACGGCGGGCGTCACGAGATCATCGACGCCATGCGCGCGATGGGCGAGCAGATCGCCGCGGGCCGGATGAAGCCCTCCGCGATCACGGAGAAGGCCCTGCGCCGGCACCTCTACGTGCCCGACATGCCCGACGTCGATCTGTTCATCCGCTCGAGCGGGGAGCAGCGGACCTCGAACTTCCTCCTGTGGGAGGCGGCGTACGCCGAGATGGTGTTCCTCGACACCCTGTGGCCCGACTTCTCGCGATCGGACCTGTGGGGCGCGATCCAGCTCTATCTCTCGCGCGACCGCCGCTTCGGCGGCGCCGTCGACGCTCCGACCGCGTGACGCGGTCGCGGGAATAGCTCGCGCGCGCCGGGACGTTGCACCCGGTGTGACGGACGCAATCAAGATCGACGTGTGGAGCGACATCGCCTGCCCGTGGTGCTACATCGGCAAGCGCAACCTCGAGTCGGGCCTGGCGGCCACGGCGGATGACGAAGACGCTCCGCGCGTGGAGGTGACCTTCCATTCGTTCGAGCTCTCGCCCGACACCCCCGTCGACTTCGAAGGCGACGAGCTCGACTTCCTGTCGAGCCACAAGGGGATGCCGCGCGAGCAGGTGGAGCAGATGCTCGAGAACGTCACCGGCGTCGCGAAGGATGCGGGCCTGGACTACCACTTCGACATCCTCCAGCACACGAACACCGTCAAGGCGCACGAGCTGCTGCACGCCGCGAAGGCGGAGGGGCGTCAGCACGAGATGGCCGAGCGCCTGATGGCGGCCTACTTCACCGAGGGTCGCCATGTGGGCCGCATCGACGAGCTGGTCGAGCTCGCGGCTGAGGTCGGTCTCGACCGCGACGCCATCCGGGCGGCGCTCGAATCGGGGGAGCACCTGCCGGCCGTCCGCGCCGACCAGGATCAGGCGCGCGCGTACGGCATCAACGGGGTGCCGTTCTTCGTCATCGACGGTCGCTACGGCGTTTCGGGGGCGCAGCCCGCCGAGGCTTTCGCCCAGATCGCCCGACAGGTGTGGGCGGAGCGCAACGGCGTCGAGACCGCGAGCTGAGCCCCGTCCGCGAGCGCCGGCGAGTCAGCGCGGCAGGTTCGCCTCGATCACCGCGACGATCTCCGGCGCGTCGGGCTTGGTCTGCGGCCGGAAGCGGTGCACCTCGCCGCCGGGCGTGATCACGAACTTCTCGAAGTTCCACATCACCGGGCCGCGTGCGCCCTCCTCGTTGCGGATCTTCTTCAGCGCCTTGTAGAGCGGTGCGGCGTGCGAGCCGTTGACCCGGATCTTGTCCATGATGGGGAAGCTCACTCCCCAGGTCATCGCGCAGTAGTCGAGGATCTCGTCCATCGAGCCGGGCTCCTGACCCATGAACTGGTTGCAGGGGAATCCGATCACCTGCAGGCCGCGCTCGCCGTACGTGCGCTGCAGCTGCTCGAGCTGCTCGTACTGGGGCGTGAGACCGCACTTGGAGGCGACGTTGACGACGAGCAGAACGCCGTCGCCGAGGTCGTCGAGCGTGGTGGGGGTGCCGTCGGCGGAGGAGAACGGAATCGAACGGATGTCGGTGGTCGCTTCGGTCACGTCCCCAGGCTACGCCCGGCCGCCTTCCGGCATCCGTCCTTCTGGGAGAATGATCTGGTGAGTACCGTCCTGTCCGCCTCCCCGCGCCTGCGGATCGGCCCGATCGCCCTGGATGCGCCCGTCGTCCTGGCCCCGATGGCCGGGATCACGAACACCGCCTTCCGTCGGCTCTGCCGCGAATACGGCGCGGGTCTCTACGTCAGCGAGATGATCACGACCCGCGCACTCGTCGAGCGCAACGCCACCACGATGCGGCTGATCACGCATCACGAGTCCGAGAAGCCGCGCTCCATCCAGCTCTACGGCGTGGACCCCGCGACGACCGAGGCCGCCGTGCGGCTTCTGGTCGAAGAGGACCGTGCCGATCACATCGACCTGAACTTCGGGTGCCCCGTCCCCAAGGTGACCCGCAAGGGCGGGGGAGCGGCACTGCCCTGGAAGCTCGATCTCTTCCGCGACATCGTCACGCGCGCCGCCCGCGCGGCCGGTGACGTCCCGCTGACGGTCAAGATGCGAAAGGGCATCGACTCCGACCACCTGACCTACCTCGACGCCGGCCGCATCGCCGAGGATGCCGGTGTGTCCGCCGTCGCGCTCCACGCCCGCACGGCTGCGGAGTTCTACTCCGGCCACGCCGATTGGTCGGCCATCGCCGCGCTGAAAGAGGCGGTCACCAGCGTTCCCGTCCTCGGCAACGGCGACATCTGGTCCGCCGAGGACGCCGTCCGGATGATGGCGGAGACCGGCTGCGACGGCGTCGTCGTCGGACGCGGGTGCCTCGGGCGTCCCTGGCTCTTCGGCGACCTCGCGCGCGCTCTGGGCGAGCCCGGCTCGGCCGGCCCCGAGGTCGATGCCACCCTCGGGTTCGTCGCGACGGCGTTCCGACGCCACGCCGAGCTGCTGGTGGAGTTCTTCGAGGACGAGGGCCGCGGATGCCGCGACATCCGCAAGCACGTCGCGTGGTACTTCAAGGGCTACCCGGTGGGCGGCGACACGCGTGCGCGCCTGGCGACCGCGTCGAGTCTCGCCGAGATCGACGACATCCTCGAGACGCTCGACTGGTCGGCGCCCTACCCCGGCTCGGCTGCGGAAGGCCAGCGCGGGCGAGCGGGAACACCGAAGCGTCCGGCGCTACCGGACCGCTGGCTCGATTCGCGCGACGTCGACGCGGCGGAGTCGTCGACCATCGCCGCAGCGGAGATCGAGAACAGTGGGGGCTGAGGTCACGAGCGGCGTCGGCGTCTCGGCGGGACGTCCCTCCGGCTACGACGACCACGATGCCGCCCGCTTCCACCGGGAGGAGCACCGCTCCCGCCGCGACAGCTTCGCGCGCGATCGCGCCCGCGTGCTGCATTCGGGTGCCCTGCGCCGGCTCGCCGCGAAGACACAGGTGCTGAGCCCGGCGAGCCCCGCCGACTTCGCCCGCAATCGATTGACGCACTCGCTCGAGGTCGCGCAGGTCGGACGCGAGCTCGCGATCGCGCTGGAGCTCTCGCCCGACGTCGTCGACACCGCCTGCCTCTGCCACGACCTCGGCCACCCGCCCTTCGGCCACAACGGTGAGCGGGCCCTCAACGACTGGGCCGAGGACATCGGCGGCTTCGAGGGCAACGCGCAGTCGCTGCGCATCCTCTCGCGTCTCGAGCCGAAGGTGGTCGACGCGTTCGGGCAGAGCGCGGGCCTCAACCTCACGCGGGCGAGTCTCGACGCGACCTGCAAGTACCCGTGGACCGTCGAGCACGCCATCCCGGACCCGGGCGGACGGCAGAAGTTCGGCGTATACCCCGAGGACGAGGCGGTGTTCCAGTGGATGCGCGAGGGCGCCCCCGGTCGCCTGCGCTGCATCGAGGCCGAGGTGATGGACCTCTCCGACGACATCGCGTACTCGGTGCACGATTTCGAGGACGCGGTGCTGAACGGCTACCTCGACCCGGCGCGACTCGCCGACCCCCGAGAGCGCGAGGCACTGCTCACCGCGATCCAGAGCTGGGTCGGCTACGGCTTCACGAAGGACGAGCTCGGCGACGCGCTGTATCGCCTGACGCTGCTTCCCGAGTGGCTGGACTCGTACGACGGTTCGCGGGCGGCGATGGCCCGGCTCAAGAACCTGACATCCGATCTCATCGGTCGCTTCGCGCGTGCGGCCACCGCTGCCACGCGTGAGCACTACGACATCCCCGTCCTGACGCGCTTCCGCGGTCGTGTCATCGTCCCGCGCGTCATCGAGGTCGAGATGGCCGTGCTCAAGGGCGTCATCGGTGCGTTCGTCGTCTCTATCGAGGGGCGCAAGGGCCTCTACAAGGAGCAGCGTCGCGTGCTGCGCCGGCTTGCCGACGCCCTCTGGGAGCGTCCCGAGCACCTCGACGCACTGCACGCCGAGGACTTCGCCGCCGCGGTGACGGACGCGGCCCGCCGACGTGTCATCGTCGACCAGGTGGCGACGCTCACCGACCGCTTCGCGATCGAGTGGCACGGCCGCCTGGTGGGTCCGGTCGACCTTCGCGAGCTGGGTCTGTGGTCGTCCGATCCGCGCGCGACGGCGCCCAGCCACTTCGCGCTGCCCGAGCCCATCGAAGGGCTCTGATGGCACGGATCCGGCAGACCGACATCGAAGAGGTCAAGGCGCGCACGAACATCGGCGACATCGTCGGCGAACGTGTCGCCCTGAAGTCCGCCGGCGTCGGCTCGCTGAAGGGCCTGTGCCCGTTCCACGACGAGCGCAGCCCGAGCTTCCACGTGCGGCCCCAGGTCGGGTACTACCACTGCTTCGGCTGCGGCGAGTCGGGCGATGTCTACTCGTTCCTGCGTGCGATGGACCACTTGTCGTTCACCGAGGCTGTCGAGCGTCTGGCTGCGCGCATCGGGTACCAGCTGCACTACGAGGACGGCGCGGCCGCCCCCGAGACGAGCGGTCGTTCCCGGCTGTACGCCGCCCACACCGCGGCTGCCGAGTTCTACCGGTCGCAGCTGGCGGCCCCCGACGCGCAGGCGGCCCGGCAGTTCCTCGGCGAACGAGGTTTCGACGCCGGTGCCGCTGCGCACTTCGGGGTCGGATACGCGCCCCAGGGCTGGTCGGCGCTCCGCGACGCCCTGCGGTCGCAGGGGTTCACCGACGAGGAGCTGGTCACCGGGGGACTGGTCTCGAAGGGTCAGCGCGGCGTCTACGACCGGTTCCGGGGTCGGGTGGTCTGGCCCATCCGCGATGTCGCCGGTCAGACGATCGGTTTCGGCGCTCGCCGTCTGTACGACGACGACCAGGGACCGAAGTACCTCAACACGCCCGAGACGCCCATCTACAAGAAGGCGCAGGTCCTCTACGGCCTCGACCTGGCCAAGAAGTCGATCTCGAGGGAGCACCGCGTCGTCGTCGTCGAGGGCTACACCGACGTCATGGCCTGCCACCTCGCCGGGGTGACCGGAGCCATCGCATCGTGCGGCACCGCGTTCGGCACCGACCACATCACGGTGCTGCGTCGCGTCATGGGCGACAGCGAGGGCAGCTCGGGTGAGGTGGTCTTCACATTCGACCCGGATGCCGCCGGTCAGAAGGCCGCGCTGCGGGCTTTCGGCGACGAGAAGCGCTTCGCGGCGCAGACGTATGTCGCGGTCGCCCCCGAGGGGCTGGACCCCTGCGACCTTCGGCTGAACCGCGGCGATGCGGCCGTTCGCGCTCTCGTCGAAGCCAAAGCGCCGATGTTCGAGTTCGTCATGGATCAGCGTCTGTCGACGTTCGATCTGTCCACCGTCGAGGGACGCATCGGCGCCCTGCGCGCGGCGGCGCCCATCGTCGCCGACATCCGCGACACCGCCCTGCGCCCGGGATACACGCGCGTGCTGGCCGGAAAACTCGGGCTCGACCTCTCCGAAGTGCAGCCGGAAGTCGAGCGCGCCGCGCGTCGTGCTGCCGGCCCCTCGGGCCCGGGGGAGCGTGCCCGCGGGGAGGCGCCCGCGGGACGCGCCGCCCCCGCAGACCCGCCCGGCCGGGGCGCCGAAGCTCCGCCCGCGTCGGTCCGGGTCACCCTCGCCTCCCTGCCGCCTGCGCTCGAGCTCGAGAAGCGCGCTCTCATGGGCGTGCTGCAGTACGGGCACCTGCTCGACAAGCAGGCCGTCGACATCGCGCTCGGCCTGCCCATGCCGCATCCGGCTCTCGAGGCTGTCCGGCAGGCCGTGTCGATGCAGCCCGACCTCACACGGCCCGGCTGGACCTCGGCCGCAGTGGACGCCACTCGCGAGCCGTACCGCACACTCGCCATCGAGCTGCTCACGGCGGACTTCCCCGCGGGCACGGAGCGCATCGCGCAGACGACGGCGATGGAGTCGCTGCGCAAGCTGCGTCAGCGGGCACTCGAGCGCGAGAAGGCCGAGCTCAGGAGCGCGCAGCAGCGTCTCGAACCGGGCTCACCCGAGTTCCGTTCGATCGGCGTCGCCATCCGCGACCTCGACCTGCGGCTGCGGCAGCTCATGGAATCGGAATAGCCGCCGTCTGCGGTGAGTAGCGGTCGAACGATGAAAACGGCAGGATGATGCGCATGTCCCGACGACCCGACGCGGAAATCGCGGTGCGCTGCGACGATCTCTCGATCGCGCGGACGGGTGATTCCGATCGGGTCGTCGAGGGCGTCAGCGTCACGGTGCGGGCCGGGGAGGCCCTCGCTGTGATGGGCGCGACCGGGTCGGGTAAATCGACGCTCCTGTCGATCCTCGCCGGCACCGCGCCGTCGGATGTCGGCGTCGTCGGTGGGGCCGCTGAGGTCGCGGGCCTCTCGGTGCGCAAGGGTGGCCGTTCCCGGCGCATGCTGACCTACTACGCCGGGCACATGCCCCAGGCCGCGGGCGCGTCGCTCCCGGCTCGGCTGACGGTGGCCGAGGTGATCGCCGAGCCGATCACCTCGCGCGACCGTCGCGTGAGCCAGCGCGCGCTCTCCCTTCGAGTCGCCTCTCTCCTCGACGAGCTGCACCTGCCGCTCGGGGCGGCGTCGCAGTACCCGTACGAGCTGAGCGCCGGGATGCGCCAGCGCGTCGCACTGGCTCGCGCCCTCGTGCTCGACCCGAAGGTCTTCATCGGCGACGACCCGTACGCCAACCTCGACATCGAGGTGCGGATCGCGGCTCGCGAGGCGTTGCTGTCGCGCCGTGACGACACGGGGATGGCGATCGTCATCGCGACGAACGACGTCGAGACCGCGGACGAGCTGGATGCCGCGGCTCTCGTTCTCCACGGGGGACGTCCGGTGGGCTACGGGCCCACGGCGTCGGACGTCGTGTGGACGCCGGGCGGCCGGTCTCGGGCTTCCTGAGCAGCGCGACCCGCCCGGGGGTCGGTTCATGTCGTGAGCACCCCCGGAGCTTTGCTAATATAGACGGGTTGCCCAGCGCGAGCGGGCGACTGATCCTCGGTAGCTCAATTGGCAGAGCAATCGGCTGTTAACCGATAGGTTCTTGGTTCGAGTCCAAGCCGGGGAGCGAGAGACCCGCGTTATCTACCGCGGCTCTCACCGAAGGCCCGGGCTTCCACCCCGGGCCTTTACTCATGTGCCCGCGCGTCGGCTCCCCCGGCAGTCGGTGCCCGGTCCTCGGAAATCACGCGGCGCGGTGTGCCATCCGAAGACGTGCGCGGGCGATGGATCAGCCGAAGACGTGCAGCCCGAGGTCTGCGCTCAGGGCCTCGGCGCCGATGCGACCGCGCACGCTCGTCCCGCGCTCATCGAGAGGCGGGCTCACGATCGCGGCGCCCAGGGTGCCCGGTGCTGACAGGACGATGGCGCCGGAGACACTCGATTTCGCGGGGACCCCGACTCCACGCATCCACCGTCCCGATCCGTCGTAGACACCGCACGTGGCCATCACGGCGACGACGTCGCGCGCGATCCGGGAGGAGACCACGCGATGGCCGGTCGCGGGATTGACGCCGCCCAGGGCGAGCGTCGCGCCCATCACGGCGAGGCTCTCGGCATCGACGAGGACGGCGCATGCGCGCGCGTAGACGGCGACAGCCTCGTCCGCCGTGATCGTCAGTGTGCCCTCATCGCGCATCAGGTGGGCGAGGGCGTGATTGCGGTCTCCGAGCAGATGCTCGCTGTGCGCGACGCCGTCGTCCACCTCGAGTGGGCGACCGGCGAACGCTGAGAGCCCGCCGATGATGCGAGCTGTGCGCTCGTCGGGATCATCTCCATCGACGAGCGCGCAGGTCAGGATGGCGCCGGCGTTCACCATCGGATTGGGCGGGCGTCCCGTGCCGCTTTCGAGCTTGATCGCGTCGAACGCCTCGCCCGTCGGCTCGATGCCGACCCGGTCCAGGGCTGCGCCGTCGGTGTCAGCCAGCGCGAGCGCGAACAGGAACGGCTTGACGGCCGACTGGATGCTGAACGGGACGTCCCCGTCGACCGACGAGCGGACCGAGCCGTCCGGCAGAGCCAGGGCTATCGCGCACAGGTCGGGGTCGGCGTCGGCGAGCTCGGGGATGCTCGTCGAGCGTTCGCCGTCGCGCTCGGGGACGAGCCGCCGGCGCAGAGCGTCGATGTCGTACCCCCGGGGGTCGGCGGCCTGCCTCACGAGATCAGGCGTCCAGGTCGTCCACGCCCGGCGTCCAGGCGTTGCCCGGACGGCCCCAGCCGCGCTTCTTCGCGATCTTCTGCGTCGTCTTCCAGTCGGAGTCGTCGAGGCGATCGATGTAGAGGATGCCGTCGAGATGGTCGAACTCGTGCTGCATGATGCGCGCTCGCCAGCCGTCGACGCGGATCTCGACGGGGGAGCCGGAGAGGTCGGTGCCCGTGACGAGCACCTCGTCGGAACGGCGCAGCGGGAAGCGTTCGCCGGGGAAGGAGAGGCACCCTTCCGACTCGTCGTCGGGGTCGGGCGCACCGGGCTCGAGCGGACGCATCCAGAGCTCGGGGTTGATGATCTCACCACGCCACGGCTGGCCGTCATCGTCCTGATACGTGTAGACGTAGATGCGCAGGCCGACGCCGACCTGGGGAGCCGCCAGCCCCACTCCGGGGGCGGCGTCCATGGTGTCGTACATGTCGGCGACGAGCTGGCGGATCTCGTCCGTGATCTCGGCGACGGGTTCGGCGGGGGCGTGCAGCACGGGGTCGCCCATGATGCGAATCGGAAGAACGGGCACGTTGCGAGCCTAATCGAGCGCGCTTCGCGGTTATGGTCGAATGGTGATTCCGTTTGTCGCGTCCCTCGATGACGTCACCGATCAGCTGATCGGAGTCTTCCGCGAACCCAGAATCCTCATCGGAATCCCGCTCGCGCTGCTCGGCGCCGTGTTCATGTCCTTCGGAGCGCTCTACCAGCACCGGGGTGTGCAGAAGGTCGAGCGTCTCACGAACTCGTCTGGTAGCTCGGGTCTCAACGGCTCGCAGCTGCTGAGTCTGCTCAAGCGTCCGTCGTGGGTGGCGGGGACGATCATGCTCGGGCTCGCCATCGTGTGTCAGCTCGCAGCGCTGACTTTCGCGCCGCTCATCCTCGTTCAGCCGCTCGGTGCGATATCTCTCGTCATCACGACACTCCTGAACGCGCGCATCACCGGCGTCAAGCCGACCAAGCGCTCGGTCCGCTCCATCATCCTGTGCGTCGGAGGCATCCTCGCCTTCGTCACGGTGGCCGCGCTCGTCGCGACCGAGGAGCCGATCGATCAGGCCCAGCTCATCACCATCCTGGCGCTGCTCGCGGGGGTGCTCCTGATCTCGGGGGCCGTGTGGATGCTGGTGCGCAAGGGCGCGAAGCCGCTCTTCTACATCGCGGCCTCGGGAATCATCTACGGCTTCGTCGCGACGCTCGCGAAGGTCGTTATCTCGCGCATCCAGAACGGCGACTTCGAGTGGTTGACGCTCCTGTGCCTCGTCGGCCTGATCACCGCGACCGCGGTCGGTGCGTACTTCGTCCAAACCGCTTACTCCGTCGGGCCTCCCGATCTCGTCATCGCCGGGCTCACGGTCATCGACCCGATCGTCGCCGTCATCATCGGCATCGCCATCCTGCGTGAGGCCGCAACGGCGCCGTGGCCGGCGTTCGTCGGTTTCGTCATCGCCGGCGCGATCGCGGTGTACGGCGTGACCTCCCTGGCGCGCAATCATCCGCAGGTCGTGCTCGACAGTCAGCAGCTCCCGATTCCGCGCGGGAGCAAGGGCAAGCGCCTCGACGACTGAGCGATCGCATCGGCCCGACGCGGCTCGCGCTAGGCTCGATACGACGAGGGGCGGTGGCCAAGCTGGTCAAGGCAGCGGGCTCATAACCCGACGATCGTGGGTTCAAGTCCCACCCGCCCTACGCACGAATGGCCGCCCGCGGGCGGCCATTCGCATGCACAGAGGCGTGTGACGTCAGGGGTGTGTGATCGCGGGATCCTGCGGAAAGTCGGTGTTGTCGTCGCCCGCCGTGAGATCGGTGTCGCCGAGGTCGGAGCCCGCGCGAGCGGCGTCGGCCTTCACCTCATCGCTGGCGGCATCCGTCGGCGCGGCACCGTCGGCGTGAGCGTCATCGGCGTCGCGGTGGTGGGGAGTGCTGTCGGACATGCGGCATCCTTTCCTCGGTGTGTGACATCCACCCTGACGGCCGGACACGACACGAGGAAGGCGCTTGACATCGGATGATGCGCGAAATCGTGACACGGTTGTGATTCTTCAGGTTCGTGCGCCATAATCGACGCCATAACCGAACACTCGCCGGCATCCGGACTCAGGTCGTAGGGGAAGACGTACCTGATGAAACGGAGAAGTCATGGCGACACCACAGGCGCGTGGAGTGATCTTCATCCACTCCGCGCCACGCGCGTTGTGCCCGCACCTCGAGTGGGCGGCAGGACGTGCGCTCGGACGCGCGGTCAGCTTCGACTGGGAAGACCAGCCGGTGCTCGACGGCAGCCGTCGCGCGGAGTTCTATTGGGAGGGACCCGCCGGAACCGGCGCGGCCCTCGCGACGGCCATACGCGGCTGGGAGCACCTGCGATTCGAGGTGTCGGAGGACCCGACGCCGCGCAGCGACGGGGGTCGGTGGATGCATACCCCGAGTCTCGGCATCCACTACGCCCAGACCGATGCATCGGGCAACGTCGTGATCGGCGAGGACCGCATCCGCTACGCGATGGAGATCGCGGCGGGCGATGTGCGCGAGCTGCAGCGCGAGCTCGACGTCGCGTTGGGTGCAGCCTGGGACGAGGAGCTCGAGCCCTTCCGCCACGCCGGCGACGATGCCGCCGTGGTGTGGCTGCACAAGGTGGGCTGATCCCGAGTCGAACACAGACCCAGCCGGCCCGTGCGTTCGTACCGAGCCCCGGTGGAACGATCCCGGGGAACGGGAGCACGTACGGGACGGCTGACCCGAAAGAAGAACAGACCCCCGCGGAACGCCGTCCGCGGGGGTCTGTTTCGTCGTCTACGGCCGCTCAGGCCGATCGGAACGCGACGACGGCGTTGTGACCGCCGAAGCCGAACGAGTTGCTGATCGCCAGCAGATCACCGTCGCCGAGGCTCTGGGTCTCGCCCGAGACTCGGAACGGCACGGCGGGATCCTGCTCGGTGATGTTGATCGTCGGCGGCGCGATGCGCTCGCGCAGGGCGAGGATCGTGAAGATCGCCTCGAGCGCTCCGGTGCCGCCGAGCAGGTGGCCGGTGGACGCCTTCGTCGCCGAGACCGGGATCTCGTCGATGCGGTCGCCGAACACGCTGCGCAGGGCCTGGTACTCGTTGGGATCGCCGACCGGGGTCGAGGTCGCATGCGCGTTGATGTGCGCGACGTCGTCGGGGGAGGCATCGGCCTGCTCGAGAGCCGCGCGAACCGCGCGCGATGCGCCGGCACCCTCGGGGTCGTTGGCCGTGATGTGGTACGAGTCGGCCGTGACGCCGCCGCCCACGGCGTACGCGTAGATCTTCGCGCCGCGAGCCTTGGCGTGCTCCTCGGTCTCGAGGATCAGCACACCGGCGCCCTCACCCATGACGAAGCCGTCACGGTCGACGCTCGTCGGTCGCGAGGCCGTCGCCGGGTCGTCGTTGCGACGCGACAGGGCCTGCATCGACGCGAACGACGCCATCGTGATGGGGTGGATCGCCGACTCGGTGCCGCCCGCGATGACGATGTCGGCCAGACCGTCCTGCAGGTGCTCGATCGCGTTGACGATCGACTCGGTGCTCGAGGCGCAGGCGCTGGCCACGGTCCGCGCGAAGGCGCGGGCACGGAAGTGCAGCGAAAGGTTGCCGGCGGCCGCGTTCGGCATCAGCATCGGAACCGTCATCGGCAGGACGCGCCGCGGTCCCTTCTCGCGGAGCGTGTCCCACGCGTCGAGCAGGGTCCACACGCCGCCGATGCCGGTTGCGAAGTCGACACCGAGACGCTCGGGGTCGACGTCGGGGCTACCGGCATCCGCCCATGCCTCCATCGCGGCGACCATCGCGAACTGCGATGCGGGATCGAGGCGCTTGGAAACGGGGCGCTCCAGCACCGTATCGGGGCGCACGATCGCCTCGGCGGCGAAGTGGACCGGGATCTGGTACTTCTCGACCCACTCGTGCTCGAGTGTGCGCGAGCCGGAACGGCCGGCCAGCAGGCCATCCCAGCTCTCGGGTGCGGTGCCGCCCAGGGGCGACGACGCTCCGATTCCGGTGACGACGATACGCGGGGTGCTCATGGATCTCCTCGGTGGAACCCCGGCGGGGGCGTGTGCCCCCGCCGGTGGGGGTTACGCCTGGTTGGACGTGATGTAGGTGACGGCGTCGCCGACGGTCTTGAGGTTCTTGACCTCTTCGTCGGGGATGGTGACGCCGAACTTCTCCTCGGCGTTGACGACGATCGTCATCATCGAGATCGAGTCGATGTCGAGGTCGTCGGTGAACGACTTCTCGAGGGCGACCTCGTCGGCCGAGATGCCGGTCTCGTCGGTGATGAGCTCGGCGAGTCCTGCGAGGACCTCGTCGTTGCTGAATGCCATGGGGTTTCTCCTTGTTATCTCTGGACCGACCCGGACGCGGGCCGCTGTTCAGTCTAGGTGCGGGGGCCCGCCCGATCAGGGAAGGACGACCACCTGCGCGCCGAAGACGAGTCCCGCTCCGAAGCCGATCTGGAGGGCCAGACCGCCGCTGAGCTCGGGGTTCTCCTCGAGCAGGCGGTGGGTCGCGAGAGGGATCGACGCCGCCGACGTGTTGCCGGTGGTCTCGATGTCGCGGCCGATCGCGACGGTCTCGGGCAGGCCGAGCTGCTTGGCGAACTCGTCGATGATGCGCATGTTGGCCTGGTGCGGGATGAACGCGGCGAGGTCGCCCGCCTGGATGCCGGCCTCCTCGATCGCGCGCCGTGCGACCTTGACCATCTCCCAGACCGCCCAACGGAAGACCGTCGGGCCCTCCTGGCGGAGGGTGGGCCACGGCGCGGTCCCGTTGCGGAACTCCACGAGCGTGTGGTTCATCCCCACAGCGTCGGCTTTCGAGCCGTCCGAGCCCCACACCGTCGGGCCGATGCCCGGGGTGTCGCTCGGGCCGATGATGGCGGCACCGGCGCCGTCGCCGAGGAGGAACGAGATCGTGCGGTCGGTGGGATCGACGATGTCGCTGAGCTTCTCGGCGCCGACGACGGCGACGTAGCGTGCTGCCCCCGCGCGCACGAGCGCGTCGGCCTGGGTCACCCCGTACGAGAAGCCGGCGCACGCCGCGTTGACGTCGTAGGCCGCCGCGGGGTTCGCCCCGACGCGGTCGGCGACGATCGCCGAGACCGACGGCGTCTGCTTCGGGTTCGAGATCGTCGAGACGATGACGGCGTCGACCTGGTCGGCGGGCACCCCGCTGCGCTGGATCGCCTCGGCGACCGCATCCGCGGCGAGGTCGATCACGGTGGTGTCCTTATCGGCGCGGACGCGCGTGACGATGCCGGTGCGCTGGCGGATCCACTCGTCGCTCGAATCGATCGGACCGACGAGATCGTCGTTCGGCACCGCGTTCTGGCCGCGAGCCGCCCCGTAGGCGTAGATACGCGTGTGAGCGGGGCCGGTGGCCTGGCGAATGGCGGCGGTCATGCGGCACCTCCGGAGATGAGAGCGGATGCGGCGACGAGGTCGTCGGGGGTCTTCACGGCGACCGAGGGCACACCGCGCAGAGCGCGCTTCGCGAGACCCACGAGGGTGCCGGCGGGAGCGAACTCGATGATGCCGCTCACGCCGTGCTCGGCGAACGACGCCATGCACAGGTCCCAGCGCACGGGGGAGGCGACCTGGGCGACCAGGCGGTCGAGCGCGTCGCGGCCTGCGGTCACGACGGCGCCGTCGCGGTTCGACCACAGCGTGAGGTCGGGGTCGTTCACCGAGGTGGCGGATGCCGCTGCGGCGAGCGTGTCGACGGCCGGCGCCATGTACCGCGTGTGGAACGCGCCGGCGACCTGCAGGGGGATGACACGGGTCGCGGACACGGGCTCAGCGGCCAGGGCTGCGAGGGCGTCCAGCGCGCCGGCGGCGACGATCTGACCGCCGCCGTTGTAGTTGGCGGGAGTCAGATCGAGCTCGTCGAGACGCGCCACCACGGCATCCTGGTCGCCGCCGAGGACGGCGCTCATGCCGGTCTGCTCCCGAGTCGCGGCATCCGCCATGGCGCGGCCGCGGAGTCCGACCAGACGCATCGCGTCGTCGTCGCCGAGCACGCCGCCAGCGGCGAGTGCCGCGATCTCGCCGACCGAGTGACCGGCGACGCCCGCGGGGCGAGCGCCGTCGCGCACGAGTGCGTCGTACGACAGCAGGCTCGCGGCGACGATGAGCGGCTGCGCCACGGCGGTGTCGCGGATGCGGTCGGCATCCCACTCGGTGCCGGCTGCGACGAGGTCGACCTCGGCGAGCTCGGAGAAGCGCTCGAGGCGCTCGCGCGCGCCGTCCAGCTCGAGCCACGGGGCGAGGAAGCCGGGGGACTGAGACCCCTGCCCGGGGAACACGGCGATGATCACTTTTACATCCTTCCAAGTTCAGTCGGCCGACCGCTGGCGACGATGTCACAACAATGCGGCGAACCTTTGTGTCGACCGTACAGTCGACGGGTCGTGAGTAGCGGTCAGCGGCAGCGCGTCGTCGTCAGCTCCGGCGCGACTGCGGCGCGCGGCGCCTCGTGAGATCGTTGCCGATCGAGCCGAGAATGAGCGCGGTCTGCAGAATGAGCGCCTCGCGCGGCCCCGTGGCATCCCATCCGATGACGTCGGAGACGCGCTTCAGCCGGTACCGGACGGTGTTCGGATGCACGAAGAGCTCGCGGGCGGTCGCCTCGAGGGAGCGACCGTTGTCGAGATAGCTCCACAGGGTGGCGACGAGATCCGCCGAGTGGGCGAGGAGCGGACGGTAGATCCGCTCGACCAGGGTCGCCTTTGCGACCGGATCGCCGGCCAGCGCGCGTTCGGGGAGCAGGTCGTCGGCCTCGACGGGGCGCGGTGCGTGACGCCAGGCGCCGGCGACCGCGAACCCTGCGAGCGCCGCGCGGGCGCTCTGGCTCGCGTCGACCAGGGCGGGCACGGTGGGGCCGAGCACCAGGTGGCCAGGGCCGAACCCGGGTTCGAGCCGCGCCGCGATCTCGAGGAAGGTCAGCTCGGACACCGGCTCGACCCGGCCCGGCAGGTCGGCGCGCCCGATCACGAGCACCAGGCGCAGGCCCTGAACCCCGACGAGGACGTCGACGCCCATCTTCCGGGCGGCGCGACGCAGCTGATCGACGTCGAACTGCGGGGGAGCCGTGCCGACGAGGACCGCGACGGCGCCGTGACCGTGCCAGCCGAGCGCGGCGATCCGGCTCGGCAGCTCCTCGTCGGTCTCGCCCGTGAGGATCGAGTCGACGACGAGGGCCTCGAGACGGGCGTCCCAGAGCCCGCGCGCCTCGGCCGCGCGCGCGTACACGTCCGCAGCGGCGAAGGCGACATCGCGCGAGTACTTCAAGATCGCTTCGCGCACATCGTCGCCGCGATGGGCGACCCGCTCCTCGGTGACCTCGACGGTCACCCGCACGAGCTGCAGCGTCTGCGTCAGGCTGACGCTGCGCAACAGCTCGCGCGGAGCGGCGGCGAAGATGTCGGCCGCGATGCGCGGGGTCGAGGTGGGGTCCTCGTACCACTGGATGAACGAGGTGATGCCCGCCTGCGCGACCAGTCCCACAGAGGACCGGCGCGCAGGCGGCATCTCGGCGTACCAGGGCAGCGTCTCCTCGAGCCGATTGATCGTGGCCGTGGCCAGATCACCCGAGATCCGGCGGAGCCACGCGAGTGTCTCCGCCTTCGAGCTGTCGTCGGTCACCGAAGGGTCAGCTCTCGCCGCCCGCGTTTCCGCTCGTGCCCGCCGTCACGTCGTGCAGGCGGTAACGCTCGATCGCCTGCGCCGACAGGCCGCGGTCCACCACGCCGTCCTCGGCCAGAGCCTGGAGCGTCCGCACCACGATCGACGGCCCGTCGATCTTGAAGAACCGTCGAGCGGCCGGGCGGGTGTCGGAGAAGCCGAAGCCCTCCGCGCCCAGCGTCGCGAAGCGACGCGGCACCCACGGGCGGATCTGGTCCTGCACGGCGTGCATGAAGTCGCTGACCGCGACGACCGGACCCTCGGAGTCGTTGAGCTTCTGCGTGACGAAGGCCGTGCGGGGCTCGTCGGTCGGGTGCAGGAAGTTGTGCTCGTCGACGGCGAGACCGTCACGACGCAGCTCGGTCCAGCTCGTGACCGACCAGACGTCGGCGATCACGCCCCAGTCGTCCTTGAGGAGCTTCTGCGCCTCGTAGGCCCACGGCACGCCGACGCCCGACGCGAGCAGCTGGGCGCGCGGCCCGTCGCCCTCGCCGACGCTTACGCGGTGGATGCCGCGGATGATGCCGTCGACGTCGACATCCTCGGGCTCCTTCGGCTGCACCAGCGGCTCGTTGTAGAGCGTGATGTAGTACATGACGTTCGGGTCGGGGTGGTTCCCGCCGTACATGCGCTCGAGACCCGAACGCACGATGTGGGCGATCTCGTACCCGTAGGCCGGGTCGTACGACACGGTGGCAGGGTTGGTCGACGCGAGCAGGTGCGAGTGACCGTCGGCGTGCTGCAGGCCCTCACCGGTCAGCGTCGTGCGGCCGGCGGTCGCGCCCATGATGAACCCGCGGGCCATCTGGTCGCCCGCAGCCCACTGGGCGTCGCCGGTGCGCTGGAATCCGAACATCGAGTAGAAGACGTACACCGGGATGAGCGGCTCGCCGTGCGTCGCGTACGACGTTCCGATCGCGGTGAAGGCCGCGACGGCGCCGGCCTCGTTGATGCCGACGTGCAGGATCTGGCCCTGCGGGCTCTCCTTGTACGCCAGCAGCAGCTCGCGGTCGACCGAGGTGTAGTTCTGCCCGTGCGGGTTGTAGATCTTCGCCGTCGGGAAGTACGCGTCCATGCCGAACGTGCGCGCCTCGTCGGGGATGATCGGCACGATGCGGTGACCGAAGTCCTTCGCACGCAGCAGGTCCTTGAGCAGGCGGACGAACGCCATCGTGGTGGCGATCTCCTGCGTGCCCGAGCCCTTCTTCGGCAGAGCGTATGACTCGTCGCCGGGCAGCGTCAGCGGCGCGTGGTTCGTGCGGCGCTGGGGCAGGAACCCACCGAGCTCGCGGCGACGCTCGAGCATGTAGCGGATCGTCTCGTCCTCGGCGCCCGGGTGGTAGTAGGGCGGGAGGTACGGGTTCTCCTCGAGCTGCGCGTCGGTGATCGGGATGCGCATCGAGTCGCGGAAGTGCTTCAGGTTCTCGAGCGTCATCTTCTTCATCTGGTGGGTCGCGTTGCGGCCCTCGAAGTGGTGACCGAGACCGTAGCCCTTGATCGTCTTCGCGAGGATGACGGTCGGCTGGCCCTTGTGCTCCATCGCCTGCTTGTAGGCGGCGTAGACCTTCTGGTAATCCAGACCACCGCGGCGCAGCTTGCCCCAGATGTCGTCGTCCGACCAGTCCTTCACGAGAGCCGCGGTGCGCTCGTCGCGACCGAAGAAGTGCTCGCGGATGAACGCGCCGTCCTCGGCGCGGTAGGTCTGGAAGTCGCCGTCGGGCGTGGTGTTCATCAGACGCACGAGCGCGCCCTCGTCATCCTGCGACAGCAGCTCGTCCCAGCCGCGACCCCAGACGACCTTGATGACGTTCCAGCCCGCGCCGCGGAAGTACGCCTCGAGCTCCTGGACGATCTTGCCGTTTCCGCGGACCGGGCCGTCGAGGCGCTGGAGGTTGCAGTTGATGACGAACGTGAGGTTGTCAAGACCCTCGTTGGCGGCGACCTGCAGCTGACCGCGGCTCTCGACCTCGTCCATCTCGCCGTCGCCGAGGAAGGCCCAGACGTGCGAATCGGAGAGGTCCTTGATGCCCCGGTTGGTGAGGTACTTGTTGTTCATCGCCTGGTAGATGGCGTTGATCGGGCCGAGACCCATCGAGACCGTCGGGAACTGCCAGTAGTCCGGCATGAGACGCGGGTGCGGGTACGACGGGATGCCGTCGGGCGCCTTCGACGCCTCCTGACGGAAGCCGTCGAGCTGGCTCTCGCTGAGGCGTCCCTCGAGGTACGAGCGGGCGTAGATGCCGGGGGAGGCGTGGCCCTGGATGAAGATCTGGTCGCCGCCGGACGGGTGGTCCGGGCCGCGGAAGAAGTGGTTGAAGCCGACTTCGTAGAGCGAGGCCGACGATGCGTAGGTGGAGATGTGTCCGCCCACACCGATGCCGGGGCGCTGAGCGCGGTGCACGGTGACGGCGGCGTTCCAGCGGATCCAGCGACGGTAGCGACGCTCGAGTTCTTCGTCACCGGGGAACTCCGGCTCGTTCTCGGGCGCGATGGTGTTGATGTAGTCCGTCACCGGCACCTGCGGGACGTTCAGCTGCAGCTCGTGCGATGCCTGCAGGAGGCTCAGCATGATCTCGCGACCGCGACCCGAGCCCTTCGCATCGACCAGCTGGCGCAGCGACTCCTGCCATTCACCGGTCTCTTCCGGGTCGCTGTCCAGGGCGTCCTGGGAGTAGGGGTCTTGATCGTTGACAGTCACGGGCGACCTTTCTCGTATGGCAGATCGTGCCAGGTAATCACCACGGGCAGGGCGCGGGCGTTGTCGGGCGCGCACAAGCACCGCACGACAGCCTACTCACGCTCGGAGGGGTCGGCGCTCTCGTACACTGAGACCAGGGGCCTATAGCTCAGTTGGTTAGAGCACCTCGTTTACACCGAGGGAGTCGGGAGTTCGAGTCTCTCTGGGCCCACATGAAAGCCACCCCCGCAGATCAGCTGCTGCTGCTGGACATCGCCCGCCTCGACGCGCAGGCGCGCGGAGCGGAGGCCGCGAAGCGCAATCCGGCTCAGGCTGCGCGTGTCAACGAGCTGCTCGTACGCCGCCAGGAGCTCTCCGTCGAGCTGACGGGCCTTCTCGGCAAGCGCGACGACATCGAGGCCGAGCTCAAGCGCATCGCCTCGGACGTCGCAGTGGTCGACGCGCGGGCCGCGCGCGACGCCGAGCGACTGGCCGCGACGTCGAACCCGAAAGATGCCCAGGGCCTGGAGCACGAGATCGCTTCGCTCTCACGTCGAAAGAGCGAGCTCGAAGACGCGCAGCTCGAGGCCATGGAGCGCCTGGAGGCCGCAGAGGCCGCGGTGTCCGCGCAGCAGGCCCTGATCGCCGAGGTCAACGACGAGGGGGGTCGGTTGAGCGCCGAGGGCAAGGCCGCTGTCGCGGACGCCCAGGCGCGCCTCGACGCCGCCACCCGTGACCGCGCCGCGGTCGCTGCCAAGGTGCCGGCAGATCTCCTCGCGCGCTACGAATCGCTCGCCGAGCGGACGCCGGGCGCCGGTCTCCTGCAGCGCCGCACGTGCGGCGGATGCCACATGGAGCTCTCCGGAACCGACCTCAAGGCGATCGGACAGGCTGCTGCCGACGAGGTCGTCACGTGCCCCGAGTGCGGCTGCATCCTCGTCCGCACCGACGAATCCGGTCTGTGATCCGTCGATGACGGCCGTGCGCGCCCGCTGGCGCGCGGTCGGCCGCCGCGGTGACGGCGACATCGACATCGCGGTCGTGGATGCCGCCGGCGCGGTGATCGAGCGCGGTCGTGTCAACGCTGGCGAGCTGGCGGGTGAGATCGCAGCCGATCCCGACGCACGATGGATCTGGTCGGATACGACGGCCTGGTACCACGACATCCTCGCCGCGGGGGTGCGTGTCGCGCGGTGCCACGATGTGCGCCTGTGCCATGCGATTCTTCGCGACAGTTCGCTCGTCACGGACGGCGCGAAGCTGCGGGCGGCGACCGTCTGGGATGCTGCGCCGGACGACCCGGTGTCTGACCGCGACGTCCTCTTCTCGCTCGAGCCGGCCGCCGACGCGCTCCCGCACGACCTCGACGCGACGCTGGCGGAGTTCGCGCGTCAGACCCGGGCGATCGAGAGCGCGACCGACCCCGGCCGACTGCGCCTGCTGACGGCTGCGGAGTCCGCTGGAGCGCTCGTCGCCGTCGAACTGCATACCGCCGGCGTCCCGTGGAGCCGCGAGGTGCACGACGCGATCCTCGCCGACGCGCTCGGTCCACGTCCGCGACCGGGTGAGCTGCCGAGTCTCGTACGCGACCTGGCCGACCAGGTGCGGGCCGCCCTCGGCGATCCGACGGCGAGCCTCGACTCGCAGCCGCGACTGCTGCGCTCGCTGCACCGGGTGGGTGTGCTCGTTGAGTCGACGAGCAAGTGGGAGCTCCGACGTCACGACCACCCGGTCATCGAGCCGCTCCTGGCCTACAAGCGCGCGATGCGGCTGCTGAGCGCCAACGGCTGGGCGTGGATGGACGAGTGGATCGCGACCGATCGGTTCCGTCCGGTCTACGTGCCGGGAGGAGTCGTCACGGGGCGCTGGGCGTCATCGGGCGGGGGAGCGCTGCAGCTGCCGCGGATGCTGCGGCCGGCGGTACGAGCCGACCCGGGGTGGCAGCTGGTGGTCGCGGACGTCGCTCAGCTCGAGCCGCGCATCCTCGCGGCGATGTCCGGAGACCTCGCTCTCGCAGACGCCGCGCGGGGGCGCGACCTGTACGAGGGCATCGTGGCACGCGGTACCGTCCCGACGCGCCAGGAGGCGAAGATGGCGCTGCTCGGTGCGATGTACGGGGCGACGACGGGTGACAGCGGCCGGCTCGTCCCGTCGCTGCGCCGCGCCTACCCGCGGGCGATGGCCCTCGTCGACGACGCGGCGCGCGTGGGTGAGGAGGGCGGCTCGGTGCGCACGCTCCTCGGGCGCACCAGCCCGGCCCCGTCAGCCGGGTGGCGAGACCTCCAAGCGGATGCCGCCGAGCCCGAGGCATCCGACGCCATCAAGACGCTCGCCCGGTCACGGGCCCGCGAGCGCGGCCGCTTCACGCGCAATTTCGTCGTCCAAGGAACCGCCGCCGAGTGGGCGCTCGCCTGGCTCGCCGACCTGCGGCAGCGCCTGGTGTCGTTTCCGAGCGTCGGAGACCACCCCGTGACGGGGCGGGCGCACCTGGCGTTCTTCCTGCACGACGAGATCATCGTGCACACCCCGGTTGAACACGCCGAGGCCGCTGCGGCAGCCGTTCGCGAGGCCGCAGATGCCGCCGGGCGGCTGCTCTTCGGCTCGTTGCCCCTCGACTTCCTGCTGGACGTGCGCATCGCGGCATCCGCCGACAAGAGCTGACGACGGGCGAAGGCGGCCCGCCGGTAGACTCGACGGGCGAATGGGTCGGCTGGACGGTCGCGTGGCGGGCAACCGCACCGAGGAACGTCCGGGCTCCACAGGACAGGACGGTGGGTAACACCCACCCGGAGTGATCCGCGAGACAGTGCCACAGAAAGCAGACCGCCGGCGTTCGCGCCGGTAAGGGTGAAAGGGTGGTGTAAGAGACCACCGGGGTCGTGGTGACACGACTCGCACGGTAAACCTCGTCCGGAGCAAGGTCAGACAGGGGATGTTGACGCGGTCCGCCGAGTCCCCGGGTAGACCGCTGGAGCGGCACGGCAACGTGTCGCCGAGAGAGATGGCCGTCCACGGGGCTCACGCCCCAGGACAGAACCCGGCGTACAGGCCGGCCCATTCGCCTTATCCGCCCTGACCTGCTCTTTCAGGCGTTCGAGTCGTCCGCGGTCCGCGAAGAGTCCGCACGAGCGCCGAGAACGCTGTCCACGGCCTCGCGCGTGCGGTCGTCGGAGTCTGCCCACATGTGGCCGTAGGTGTCCAGGGTCTCCGTGGCGGACTTGTGCCCGAGACGGCCCTGCACCGTCTTCACCGACTCGCCGTATCGCAACCGGCCTGATCTTCCCCCAGAACCACGTCAACTTCCAGGTCGACGGGGACTGGGTCACCTTCACCATCAACGTCCGCGGCGTCGTCGGCGGCGCCACCGAGTGGAGCATCGAGGCGCGTCTCCTCGACGTGATCGAGCACACATTCGGCCCGCAGTACTCCGAGCCTCAGAACGTGCCTTTCACCGAGCTCCAGACCGCGACTTACGTCGCCGAGAAGCGCGGCTTCGGGAAGCCGAACGCTCCGATCGACTCGCTCCCGGCATCCGCCGGCGCGTGGGGAGTCATCGCCGACCAGGGCGACGGCCTCGGAGGCAGCACCACGGCGACGATCGTCCGCAGCGTCCGCACCTTCAACCCGCGGTGCCGGATCGAGCTGCGTCTCACCTTCAAGGACGGCACCAACCCCGGCGCCGTCATCGCGATGCTCGCGAACGTTCACTGAGAGGGGACACCACCATGGTCGACTTCAACGCAATCACCATCCCCACGCTCGTGCCGAACACCGCGATCCCCGTCCCGCCGCCGGACAACCGGGTCGCGCCGAAGGGGTCGCTGATCTACTTCGATCCGACCCACCCCGCGAACCCGCGGCCGACCGGAATCGGCGCGTTTCCGAACCTCGTCGAGACGATCGCGGCGGAGACGATGGGCGTCGGGCAGCTCTCCCAGACCCAGATCTCCGTCGCGAACTCGATCGGCGTCGGCGAGGGCGTCGTCGAACGCACCAGCAAGGGCGGCCTGTACATCGCGTCCTCGCGCACCGCCGACGTCACCGCGCATGTCTACCAGCTGCTGATGTCCCCGCAGATGCAGGCGTGGATCCTCGCGAACAAGGCGCACATGTTCTACATCTCGATGTCGATGCGCGTCACCGGCGCCGGGCAGAGCGGGCAGACCCCGCACTTCGCCCGCATCGGTCAGAACAGCAGCACCTTCGCCGTCGCCGTCCAGGAAGGGCAGAACGTTCCGGCAAGCAGGGTGTCTGGGGTGCCGGTTCCGAACCGCACGACCTCGCCGTCGCCCGGGCTGATGCGGGTATCGGCGGCCGGCCGCGGACAGGACGCGTCCCGGCCCGTCGACATCACGAGCCTGGTGCAGTGGTTCCTCTCCGGCGGACCGCTCACCGCGGCCGCGCTGCACCAGGCCGCGGACTTCATCGTCTACGACTTCGTGCTCGAGGACCTCACCGTCTCCGGCCGATCGTTCGCTGACGCCGAGGCACAGTTCGCTGCCAAGCACGCTCAGATGCACGGCACCGGCGGCCGCTACTTCGGCGACACATGGCGCGACCCCGCGACGATCGCATGATGAGCGTAGAAGCCGCGCTCGCTCGGTTGGATCAGATCGTTTCCGGGATTGACGCGGAGGAGAGGGATTCACCGGAGGGATGGTGGGAGACCTCTACGGGCGCGGAGTTCGGGTCCGCGAAGAGGGCCGAATTGCGTCAACTGGTCATCGAGATAGCAGCCTCGGACGTCTGAGGCTCTGGGCAGTGTCTCGGGCATGGGGACCCCGAGAGATGCGCTGAGCGTGATCGCCAACATCCGCGAGCAGATCGAGTTCATCGAAGCGAGCGCCGAGCAGTTCGATTCCGGACGGCTGCACTTCGCCAAGATGGTCGCCGTGAATGTGCGCAACCTCGTACACCAGACGCGCACCTCACACGCCATGCTTATCCAAGCTGGCGTGCTGACAGAGATACGTTGGTTCAGCGGCGCCTACAACGCTGAGGAAGAGAACCGTCGCCTCGAGGAGATCGGCAGTCAGATCCGACGCGGTGAAGTCGCGTACAGTCAGAGCCTCGTCGGCACCGTCATACGCGCCGAAGGGCCGCCAACGCACCAGTCCCTCTTCCTTAACCCCGGGGACTGGAGCACGCGGTGGACCCACTTCGAGTCTTGGTGGACGGAATTGGTGCTCGTCTTCGACTCGGAGCAATGGTCGCGGAAGATGATCACGCTGACACTCGCAAACAAATCTGGGGGTGCCCACTTGGATCCAGTGGTGCCCGATGATGTAGCTCGCATCGAGACCGAAGGGTTGGGTTGGATCTATCAGGACGAGACCGGTGCGGAGCAACCGATGCTCGAGAGCCCGCTTCCGTGGGCGGTTCGCACGGTCGCCGACGAGTTACTGATCACGCTAGACGGAGCCCGTCCAGACTTGTCGCGGTGGCAAGGGTCGACGAGTAACCGACGGCCCGCTTGAGAGCAGCGGAACAATCACCCCCGCGACCTTCCCACTCGGGTGGCGGACGCCGAGGCGCTTTCGCGTAGACCAGTAGCCGCAGATCAGCCACCGTGAGCGGCTCTCAGCGTTCTGGAAATGGGTGGCTGCCCAGTCCCAAGCGCCGGCTGTCGGCCACTTCGCGTCCGCCTCGGCGTCGAGCACCCGGAATGCTCGGTAGAGGGTGGCTTCCGGATCTGGATCGCGCTCCCACCGGTCCACGGCGGTTCTGAGCTGCCACGTCATCTTGGTGAGGCGGTCGTCGCCGGCCCACAGCTCCTCCGGGTCCGGCGACGAGATGGGCGTGTTTGACACCCAGACTGAAAGATGTGCGAGCAGTTCGGTCATATGCGCGTAGCCGGCCGCTTCCAGCTGAGTTGCCATCCCGCCGGGGTGGAGAACTTGCACCTCGTCCTCAGATAGCCGGCGATCCTGGCCTCCGAAGCTCGCGCGCCGTTGCCTCTCATCGTCCAGAGCGATGTACCTCGGTAGCCAGACGATCAACCGGCTTCCCGCTTCTCGCCGCGCGGCCGCACGCCGCCACCCGAACTCAGAGGCGACCGATTCGCGTTGCGCTTGTATCGCAGCCCATGCGATGGCGTTCGCTTCCCGGGCCAGACCAGTCGCGTTCTTAGAGGTGACGAGCGCGACAACCACTGCTGCGACGGTCGCGGTCGCTGCCACCGCCGACACCCACGTGTCCAGAAACGCCCCCGGCGCCCCTCATCTTCGGGTGGGTGGACGCCGGGGGTGATTCGTTCGTTGCGCGGTCAGCTCTTGACGACTGCGACGAAGACCAGAAGCGCGATGAGCGCGACCGTATGGTCCATCATGGTCCTTTCCGCCGGGAGGGGATCTGACCTTCCGACCGCGCGGAGTCTATGGGCCGTTTTGTGGTGACCTAGGGGGTCAGGTCAGATCGACGACATCGTCGGGCTGCAGGATGACGCTGTACTCGCCGTACTGAACGCGGATGCCGAACGAGCCGAGGCCCGCGCTCTCGAAGACGCCCATCGTGGTGCTGCCGTTCTTGTCGGTTCGAGTGAGGGTGGAGCCGAGGTCGTCGTGGTCGAGCTGACGAGCCTTCTTCGTAGTCATCGTGGGTTCCTCTCGGTTGGATGCGCTAATGGGCTTGCGGCCAGCCTATGGTGCCGTGTCGGGGCTACGTGAGGGTCGCGCCGTTTGCTCGTTTACGGGCGGATCAGCGGCGCCGAGTGCCGGGGGATTCCGCGACGACGGTGACCCTCAGCTACCCACGCCTCAGCGCCGGGGATCTCGCGCAGCGCGTCCGTAACCGCGGCGCCCGCCAATTCGAGGAGCGGTGCAAAATGAGGTCATGCAGGATGCGCTGTTCGAAGTGGCGATGAGAGTGATCTCGTCGCACTGCCGGGACGGTGGGCTGACGAGCGTCAGCCTCGCGAGGGATCTTGCTTCGTCGGTGCGTCAGGTCCAGCGGGTGTTTCGGGCCCGGGGAACGTCCCCGGCGCGCGAGATCCGTCTGGCTCGCGTTGCGCGCGCGCAGGAGATCTTGCGGGACCCTGGAGCGGAGGGCCTCACGATCGAGGATGTCGCGCAACACAGCGGCTTCGCTGATGCGGACTCGATGCGTCGGGCGTTTCGGCTGGCCGCCGAGCCAGCGCCGTCGCAGTTCCGGCCACGGGCGCAATCACCAGGGGTAGCGGTTTCAAGCCCTGACGTGCCTGCCGTCGCACGCTCGTCATGCCAGGAGGTAGACCCGTCGGACGCCGGCTGGGGTGTTGAAGTTGAAGGTCACGCTCGTGAGGGGCTGACGTGGATAGCGGTTCTCGAGAGTAAACGTGTTCGTCCCGTTCGCGAGGTCTGGCAGGTCGGGAACGGTATATGTGTCGAGTTCGTAGTCCAGTTCGATCGCTGACAGTGCGTAGCTCTCGTCCATCCCCGTGATCTGCAGTTCGACCGAAATGAGGGAACTGTCCTCGGCGACGGTGCCGGAGGTGGCCCGGAACACGTTCGGGGCGGGTTCGATGATCTCGGTCCATTCGCCTCCAACCTGTGGAGCCTCGAGTGAGGTGCCGACGATGGGTCGGTTCCCGCGGAAGCTCGTCTCCGGCACGTTCGGGACGGTGAAGATCGCGTGGGCGGAGTCGGTGACGTTCAGGGGGATGTCGTTGTAGGCGACAGAGAACTGCAGGCTGCCTTCCGGCGCGATTCCTGGCGTGACTTTGAGTGTGGACTCGGAGTCGGTGGGGAATGTGCCTGTGATGACGCCGGTCCAGGTGTAGGTCTCGAACCCGACGGGGCGAGCACCGTCGGCGGGCGTCCACGGCTTGTGGGCGATCCTCGATGAGACGAACGCATCAATTCGGTACTCCGCTGGCGGGGGCGATGCGACCGCGGCAGGAACACCGATCGCCGCATAGATGGTGGGACGCGCCCACGCACGGGCGTCGGGCGAGATCAGCCCTACGGTCACTGCGCCCGCCGCGGTGATCGTGCTGGCTCCTGCGAGGGCCAACACATTTCGTCGCGACACGTCCCCCTGTGCACTCATGAGCCGAACGCTATCGGTTCGCGAGGATATGACGCTACGTCCCTGTGGTCATGGGGCGCAGGATGGGCGTCCAGTCCTGGCGGCGCACTCTGCGTGGGGATGCCGCGACGACGCAGGCCCTCCGCCACCCATGCCTCTGCGCCGGGGATGCGGCGTGGAGCGGCGGCGAGCGGCCGCGTCTCGCGCGACTCGGAGTAGCCGGCCCAGATCCCGGCGGGCGCGCGACAACGTCGTCACGGCCTCGCGCCGCGGCGCCCGGTTCGGCGACAACGGGTTCGGGGTCGCGTGTGTCCTGGTTGCGGCCGCAGATCCCGGACATCTGCACGTCGAGCTGCACCTCTGGCTCGAGCGGTGACCTCGTGGTCGGGTTCCCCATTCCTCCGGCCGAGAGGCTGACATGCTACGCCGACATCGGCAGTCGATAGGCTCGCTCCCGTGGATGCGTCGGGGGAGCTGAGCGGGCGGGAGAGGGCGGAGCGACGTCTAGCCGTCATCTACGGCGAGCTCCGAGAACTCGTGCAGCCGACCGGCGCCCTCAACGATGCACCGCTCGCTCGTAGCGAGGAGTTGGAACGCGAAGCTGCGGACCTTCGCCAGCGCTGGGATCTTATTGATCCCCGAGACATCCGTCGCGACCCACCGAGTCCAGTCGCGAAATTCCTCCGGCGGCAGTGGGCTTACTACGCCGGGCCACCGTTCTCCATGGCTGTGATGCTCGCCATCGTCTGGCTCGCGCTTGGGGTCGTGTGGCTTGTCAGCGCGATGGGTGACGGCGCGGTGATGCACGTCGCTCTCGCCGTCGGCGGCCTACTGCTCGGCGGGGCGTGGGGTGTCACAGTGGTCGGTGCGATCGCTCACCGGCGCAGACTGGCGCGCCAGCCTCGCGAATCCGGGGCGCGGACTGATTCGGGTGAGTCTTGATCGGAGACGGAGACGGACACTTCGACATCGGCTCGGAACCGCGCTGCGAGGTCTACGCACGGTCGAAGGCGGGTACGTCTGCGGCGGATGCAGCTACGAGATCGACATCCCGTAGATCGAGCCCGCCTCAGCAGCGAACGAGTTGCCCGGCCTCCGCGGCGGCTGAGCTACTAGGGTGGGTCGTTTCCGTCTAGTTTGTCGGCTGCGTCGCAAGCCATGCGAGGAACTCGTCGACAGCTTCAGGTGTGACGGTGAAGCCCATCTCCGCGGCCCGTTTCACGATGGCTGTGGTGGGGTCGCCTTCGGCGGCCGCGGCCTCGATCTGCTGCAGCGCCCACGTCTGCTGCTCCGGCGTCGCATCCTCCCAAACATCCTTCATCGCGTCGGCCTCGTCAGCGACGGGCGTTTCAACGATCTCGGTCGGGGTGGGGAGAGCAGTTGGTGCTGGGGGTGGGGTGGCCGCACGAGTGGCTTCCACCTCGGGCGACGAGACGGCGCATCCGGCGAGCAGCAGGGTGAGCGCCACTGTCGACGGGAGAAGGACGCGGTTCATCCCGCGAGTCTACGAAAGGCTAGCTGAGCGTCAGCAGTCATGAGCCCGCCACCGGCCGTTGGCTCACCTGGCGGGCGAATCAGCGGTGCCGAGTGCCACGGAATGCCGCTACCCCACGCGCAGACGCTTGGCACCCTCTGCGAGGCTATCGCCGGCTCGGGGCAGGAGGGCAAGAAGCTGAATCACATCCGCGGGAGTCATGCGAACGGTGTGGCAGCGGCAGAGGCGGGCCCAAGGGGCCCGCCGGCGATGGTCTCATCTTGGTGGTTCGGGGCCGGCGTACAGGCCGGCCCATTCGCCTCGCCCGCCTGAGGTGGGGCGCATCTCCACGAATCGCGCGCGGCTCGAACTGCGCTCGATCCGCCGACGTGCGCCCGACGCCGTAGGGGCCGCCGCAAACCGGCCGCGCGGGTCAGTGGGCGGTCGTGCCGGCGAGGTCTTCCGTCGTCTCGTCGAGGACACCGGGGCGTTCGCCCGCGAGCGCGAGAGCCGCTGCGCCGATGATGCCGGCGTTGTTGCGGTGCACGGCAGGCACGATCGGCGTCTTCAGGTCGAGCAGCGGCAGGAACTTGTCGGCGTGCTTGGACACTCCGCCGCCCACGACGAACAGGTCGGGGGAGAAGAGGAACTCGATGTGGCTGTAGTACCACTGCAGCCGCTCGGCCCACTCGGGCCAGTCGAGCTGGTCGCGCTCCATCGCGGAGTATGCGGCCCACGCCTCGGCGTCCTTGCCGTGCTTCGCCCGGTGGACGTGGCCGAGCTCGGAATTGGGGATCAGGACGCCGTTGTAGATCATGGCCGAGCCGATGCCGGTGCCGAGGGTCGTCAGGATGACGAGCCCGTCCTGGCCGCGTGCGGCGCCGTAACGCAGCTCGGCGACCCCGGCGACATCCGCGTCGTTGGCGAAGTGGATCTGACGGCCGAGCCCCTTCTCGAAGAAGCTCTCGGCCTCGAAATCGATCCAGGTGTCGGCGACGTTGGCCGCCGACAGGGTGCGGCCGTTCTTCACGATCGCGGGGAAGGCGACGCCGAGCGGCACGTCGCCCGCGTCGGTCACCTCCAGTCGGTCGAGCACGACCTTGACGGCATCCAGGACGTCTTCGGGCTCGGCGCCCTTCGGGGTGGCGACCTTGATGCGGTCGGTCAGGAGCTCGCCGGTCGACAGGTCGACGACGGCTCCCTTGATCCCGGTTCCCCCGATGTCCACTCCGACGGCCCGCGTCGCACTCGCACTCATACGGCTCAGCCTATCGAGCACGAGCCGCGCGGATTAGGCTCGGACCGAGCGCCACCGCAGGCGCAGTCTGGAGCGACCATGCCCGAGAGCGACGGCGAGTACTGGTACAACCTCACGACGCACGAGGTCGAGCGCGGCAAGCAGTCGCCTGGCGCCGATCGTGCCGGTCCGTTCACCTCGGCAGAAGAGGCGGCCCGGGCGCCGCAGATCATGGCGCAGCGGGCGCAGGCGTGGCGCGAGGACGAGGCTCACGAGGACGACTGGGGCACGCCGCCGTCGGAGGGCGCTCGCCGCCAGTAGTCTGGGATCCGACCCTGTCTCGGAGAGGACGCGATGGACAAGCAGCGGGACTTCGTACTGCGAACGATCGAGGAGCGCGGCGTCAAGTTCGTGCGGCTCTGGTTCACCGATGTGATCGGCACCCTGAAGTCGGTGGCGATCGCGCCGGCCGAGGTCGAGGGCGCGTTCGCCGAGGGGCTCGGGTTCGACGGTTCGGCCATCGAGGGGCTGACGCGCAGCTATGAGTCCGACCTGCTCGCCCACCCGGATCCGACGACGTTCCAGCTTCTGCCCTGGCGCGGTGAGATCGACCCCACCGCTCGGATGTTCTGCGACATCACGACGCCCGACGGCCAGCCCGCGGTCGCCGACCCTCGCAACGTTCTCAAGCGAACCCTCGCGAAGGCCGCCGATGCCGGATTCACGTTCTACACGCACCCCGAGATCGAGTTCTACCTGCTGAAGTCGTCGTCGTACGGGCCCGACGGTCCCGAGCCGGTCGATTCCGCCGGCTACTTCGACAACGTCCCCGGCGGCACGGCCCACGACTTCCGCCGGCGCTCGGTGCGGATGCTGGAAGACCTCGGCATCTCCGTCGAGTACAGCCACCACGAGGGCGGTCCGGGCCAGAACGAGATCGACCTGCGCTACGCCGACGCCCTCGCGACGGCCGACAACATCATGACCTTCCGGACCGTCATCAAGGAGGTGGCGATCGAGCAGGGCGTCTACGCGACCTTCATGCCGAAGCCCCTCAGCGGCCACCCGGGCAGCGGTATGCACACCCACATGTCGCTCTTCGAAGGCGACGTGAACGCGTTCTACGAGGAGGGCGCGCAGTACCAGCTCTCGCAGACCGGTCGACAGTTCATCGCCGGTCTCCTGCGCCACGCGAACGAGATCTCCGCGGTCACCAACCAGTTCGTCAACTCGTACAAGCGTCTGTGGGGCGGCGACGAGGCCCCGAGCTTCATCACGTGGGGCCACAACAACCGCTCGGCGCTCGTGCGCGTGCCGATGTACAAACCGAACAAGAGCCAGTCGTCGCGTGTGGAGTACCGCGCGCTCGACTCGGCGGCCAACCCGTACCTCGCCTATGCACTGCTGCTCGCAGCGGGCCTGAAGGGCATCGAAGAGGGCTACGAGCTTCCCGCCGAGGCCGAGGACAACGTGTGGTCGCTCACCGACTCCGAGCGGCGTGCCCTCGGCTACGCGCCCCTGCCCGCGAGCCTCGACCACGCCCTCGAGTACATGGAGGAGTCCGAGCTCGTCGCCGAGACGCTGGGCGAGCAGGTCTTCAACTACGTGCTGCTGAACAAGCGTCGTGAGTGGCAGAACTACCGCGCACAGGTGACGCCGTTCGAGCTCAAGAGCAACCTGGAGATGCTCTGAGGCCATGACCCGGTCCCCTCGTTCGACCGGGCTGACGGGGCTGGCCCGGGCGGGCTTCGATGACCTCGCGCGCGCGGACGCCGACCTCGCCGAGCTCACCGAGCTGACCGGCATCGAGCGTGAGGAGCTCGTCGGATCGGCGGAGCTGGCGGCGGACCCCGACGGAGCGGTGGCGGCGCTGCTGCGCATCGCGCGGCGGGATGCCGAGATCGTCACCGACGCGCTGAGACGGCGGCCTGCGGCGGTGTGGTCCGTTCTCGGCGCGTCAGTCGGGCTGGCCGACTTCTATCTGCGGCATCCCGAGGAGCTCGCCGATCTCGCCTCCGAGGGCGACGGGCTCCCGACACGCGACGAGTTGATCGTGCAGATGCTGGATGCCGTCGGCGCCGAGGACGGCTTCGCGGCGTCCTCCGGTGATGACGCCTGGGTCGCACTGCGGGTGCGGTACCGCCGAATGCTGGCGCGTATCGCCCGGTTCGACCTCGCGGCATCCGATCCGACGATCATCCTGCACGCGGTCGCCGCCGCGCTCGCGGACGCCGCCGGTGCGGCCCTCGAGGCCTCCCTCGCCGTGGCACGCAGCAGGCTCGTCGCGGGTGTCCCGGGTGCCGGTCGTTTCGAGCGCGACGCGGTCGCCGCGACGCGCCTCGCCATCATCGGAATGGGCAAGTCCGGGGCGCGCGAGCTGAACTACGTCAGTGACGTCGACGTCATCTTCGTCGGAGGATCGGCTGACGAAGACACCGTCTCGGAGTCGCAGGCCGTGGAGATCGCCACGCGGCTGGCAATCCAGACGATGCGCGGCATCTCGGAAGTGGAGATCGAGCCGCCGCTGTGGGAAGTCGATCCGAACCTGCGCCCGGAAGGGAAGCAGGGCGCACTCGTGCGCACCCTCGACTCGCACATCGCCTACTACGACCGCTGGGCCAAGAGCTGGGAGTTCCAAGCCCTGCTCAAAGCCCGTCCGCTGGCCGGCGACGTGCAGCTCGGCGAGCAGTACGTCGACGCCGTGCAACCGATGGTGTGGGCGAGCGCGGCCCGCGAGAACTTCGTCGAGAGCGTGCAGAAGATGCGGGAGCGGGTGACCGACCACATCCCTCCGGCCGAGGTCGCGCGGCAGCTCAAGCTCGGGCCGGGCGGCATCCGCGATGTCGAGTTCACCGTCCAGCTGCTGCAGCTCGTGCACGGCGCGACCGACGACCGTATCCGGGAGCGCTCGACTCTCGACGCGCTGGACGCGCTCGTGTCGGAGGGATACATCGGACGCGAAGATGCGTCGCGCTTCGCGCTCGACTACCGGCGTCTGCGCGTCATGGAGCACAGGCTGCAGCTGCGCGAACTGCGCCGGACCCACCTCATGCCCGAAGACGGGGCGGCGCTGCGCACACTCGCTCGGTCGTCGCGTATCGGCGACGGCGGCGACCGGGTCGTCGCGGTGTGGGAGGAGATCAAGCGCGAGGTGCGCGAGATCCACGTGCGGCTGTTCTACCGGCCGCTGCTCTCGGCGGTCGCGGCGCTGCCCGCTGACGAGCAGACGCTCTCGCCCGAGGCAGCGAGGGCGCGGCTCGCCGCCATCGGGTTCCGTGACCCCGCGGGCGCGCTGCGGCACATCGGGGCGCTGACGAGCGGCCTCAGCCGGAAGGCCGTCATCCAGCGGCACCTCATGCCGGTCATGATCCGCTGGTTCGCCGACGGAGTCGATCCCGACTACGGGCTGCTGGCGTTCCGGCGCATCAGCGAGCGACTGGGGAACACGCCGTGGTTCCTTCGGATGCTGCGCGACTCGTCGGGAGCCGCCGAGAGTCTCACCCGGCTGCTCTCGGGCTCGCGCTACGTCGGTGAACTGATGGAGTGGATCCCCGAGTCGATCGCCTGGCTCGATTCGCCCGATCAACTGCGGCCCCGACCCGGATTCGTGCTTCAGGAAGAGGCGCGGGCCATTCAGACCCGGCATGCCTCGATCGACGACGCGATGTCGGCGGTCCGGGCCCTCCGCCGGCGAGAGCTGCTGCGCCTCGCGATGGCGGCCGTCGTCGGCGAGCTGTCGATCGAAGAGCTCGCCGAAGGCCTGACCACCGTCACGGAGGTCACGATCCAGGCGACACTGCGCGCCGTGCGGCGCGAGGTCGTACCGCCCGAAGACGACCGCCTAGATTTCTCCGTCATCGCGATGGGGCGTTTCGGGGGTTCCGAGCTCGGGTTCGGCTCGGACGCCGACATCATCTACGTCTTCGACGCGAACGGCGTGCCGGCGCAGCGCGCTCAGGAACTCGCCCTCCAGCTCGTTCAGGGTGTGCGCCGATACTCCGAGGATCATCGCCTGCCGCTCGAGCTCGACGCGGGGCTGCGACCCGAAGGGCGGAACGGCCCGCTCGTGCGTTCGCTGGAGTCGTACGCTGAGTATTACCGGCGCTGGTCCCTGTCGTGGGAGGCGCAGGCCCTTCTGCGCGCACGTGGCGTCGCGGGCAGCGTGACGCTCATCGATCGCTTCCTCGCGCTGGCCGATGACCTGCGCTATCCGGTGGCCCCCGATCCTCAAGGTCTCCGCGAGATCCGGCGCATCAAGGCCCGGGTCGAGAGCGAGCGACTGCCGCAGGGACAGGACCGCTCTCGGCATCTCAAGCTCGGTCCCGGCGGTCTGAGCGACGTCGAGTGGCTCGTGCAGCTCATCCAGCTCGAGCACGCCCACCGGGTGCCGGGCCTGCGCACGACCTCGACCATCGCGGCCCTCGAGGCGGCCGTCGAAGCCGAGCTCATCCCGCGCGATGCCGCGGAGAAGCTCGCGGCGGCGTGGCGGCTGGCCAGTCGGCTCCGGTCGGCGAACACCCTGCTGTCGGGACAGACGAGCGACGTCCTGCCGACCGATCGCGGACGACTGGACGGAATCGGTCGTTTGCTGGAGTATCCGGCGCGATCGGCGACCATCGTGGAGGAGGATTGGATGCGCGCTGCGCGTCAAGCCCGCCGCGTGTTCGAGAAGCTCTTCTACGGCTAAGGGGAAACATGTCGGTTGGTCTGCTGGCTGTCGTCGACGACATCCTGAGCGCGGCTCTGCGCGCCTCCGCGAAGTCGGCGGGTGTCGTGATCGACGATGCCGCCGTGACGCCGCAGTACGTCCAGGGGATCACCCCCGCCAGAGAGCTGCCCGTCGTGGCGAAGATCGCGCTCGGGTCGATCGCGAACAAGTTCCTCATCATCATCCCGGTGGCGCTGCTGCTGACCGCGTTCGCGCCGGCCGTGCTGCCCTTCCTCCTCATCCTGGGCGGCATGTTCCTCTGCTACGAGGGAGCCGAGAAGGTGCTGGAGTGGTTCGGTGTGCATCACGGAGCGGACGACGACGGTCCGCGCGACGAGAAGAAGCTCGTGCTCGGCGCCGTCCGCACCGACCTCATCCTGTCGGCCGAGATCATGCTCATCTCATTGTCGAATCTCGACGAGAGGATGGGTATCTGGCAGACCCTGGCGGTCCTCGCGGTGATCGCCCTGCTCATGACGGGGATCGTCTACGGCGCCGTCGCCCTGTTGGTGAAGATCGACGACATCGGGCTGCGGATGGCGAAGAACCCGTCGTCACGCGTCCGGCACACCGGCATGCGGATCGTCCGGTCGATGCCCGCCGTGTTCCGCGTGATCAGCGTCGTGGGAACGGTCGCGATGCTGTGGGTCGGCGGACACCTCGTGCTCGCGAACCTCGGCGAGGTGGGTGTGACTTTCACCCTCGACCTTCTGCACGGGGTGGAGCACCTTCTCGAAGCTGCGGGCGGTGTCGTCGTCTGGATCGGTGAGACCGCCGTCTCGGCCGTCGCCGGGCTGCTCGTCGGCCTCGTCATCGTCGGGGTGCTGACCGTGCTCCGGCGCCTCCGCAACGGCGAACTGCAGCACGCCGGAGGCGCCGGCACGCACTGAGCGTCAGTGCTCGGCGTCCGGAATCCGGTCCTCCTCCGCCTCGACGGGATCGGCGTCGAGGTCGGGCACGATCGAGGTGTCATCGCGATCGGTGTCCTGCGCGGCGGGGTCGGCGATGGGCTGCTGGTCACGGGATGCGTCGGTCATGACAGCAGTCCACCGTGGCGGCGGCATCCGGTCACGGTGGTTGACACGAAGTCAAGCCGCCTGCTCACGGTCGATGCGTCTCATAGCCTGACGGAGTGATGACGACCGCGACGCTGCCCCGCGCGGCGCGTGTTGAACCTTCGCAACGTCGCTTTTCCCTCGATGGACTGGAGTTCCGCGTCTGGAGCTCGGACGCGGTGGCGTCCTTCCCGGCTATCGTGCTTCTCCACGGTGTGGGGATGTCGCATCGGTCGTTCCTGCGGCTGCACCCGCTGCTCGCGCAGACTGCAGCCGTGCACAGCATCGATCTGCCCGGCTTCGCGGGCCTGCCGGTGCCGGACCGGAACGTGCCGGTCGCCATGATGGCCGATGCGCTTGCGGAACTGCTCCGCCGCGTGGTCGGCCGACCGGCCGTGATCGTCGGGCACTCGATGGGAGCGCAGTGGGCGGTGGAGACGGCGTCGCGGCATCCGGATCTGGTGAGTGGGCTCGCCCTGATCGGCCCGGTCGTCGATGATCACCACCGCACGCTCGGCGCGCAGGCCCTGGCACTCTCCCGCGATGGACTGCTCGAGCCGCCCCGGGTGAACGCCCGCGTCACGCTCGACTACTTCCGCACCCGCCCGCGCTGGTTCTTCGCGCAGGTCCGCCATATGCTCGCCTATCCCATCGAGGACCGCGTGGCGGTGGCCGAGGTCCCGACCCTTGTCGTGCGCGGCGGCCGCGACCCGATCGCCGGGGACGCGTGGGTCGAGCGCCTCGCCGGCCGAGCGGCACGGGGCAGCGTCCTGGTCGTGCCGGGGAAAGGCCACCACGTGGAGCGCACCGCGGCGGAGCCCGTCGCTCGCGGCATCCTCGCCGTCGCCGCGTCGAGCGAGCCGGGGGAGGGCCCGTGACCTTCCGCCCCGTGAGGAATGCCGTCTGGTGGGTCGCGGACTACGCCTACGCCGCCGTGTGGCAGGTTCGAGCCTTCTTCTCGCGGACGGATCCCGGCGACTTCGTGTCGGGAGAAGGTAGACCCATCGTGGTGCTGCCCGGCGTCTACGAGACGTGGCGGTTCCTCCAGCCGCTCATCACCGAGCTGCACGATCGCGGGCATCCGGTGCACGTCATCACCGCATTGGGGCGGAACCGCTGGCCGGTGCCGCGTGCTGCCCGCCACGTCGCGGAGTACCTGCAGCAGCACGACCTCGACGACGTCGTGATCGTCGCGCACAGCAAGGGCGGGCTCGTCGGCAAGCAGGTCATGGTGGATGCCGCTGTCGGCAGCCGCGTCCGGGGCATGGTGGCCGTCGCGAGCCCGTTCGCGGGGTCCGTGTACGGCCGACTCATGCTCGTGCCCGCGCTGCGTGCGTTCTCGCCGAGCGCGCCCGGGATCCTGGCGCTGGCGCGCGAAGTCGCACCCAACGCGCGCATCGTGTCGGTCTACGGCGAGTTCGACCCTCACATCCCGGGCGGAAGCGAGCTCGACGGCGCGCGCAACGTCCGACTGGAGACCGGAGGACATTTCCGGATCCTCGCGCACCCGCGGGTCATCGCCGAGGTCGTGCGGTTGGCCGAGTGAGGCTCGTCAGTTGATGATCTCGGCGCGTTCGGCCGCCATCCGATCTATGCGCTCCCGCCACGTCTGCAGCGCCTCGGCCGACAGGCGGGTCCAGTCGGTGACTTCGCCGACGACGCGCAGGGGAGCGGCGGAGCGGTACGACCGCGTGGGGTTGCCGGGGAACTTCTTGTCGGTGACGTTCGGGTCGTCCTCGAACTCGCCGGTGGGTTCGACGACATAGACGTGGGGCTCGCCCGGAACGGGCGCGATCTCGGCCGCGAGACCGGCGCCGTTCTTCACTGCCGTGAAGTACACGTGGTTCATCGTGATCTCCGGGCGGTAGTTCGACGGAAAGCCGGGGGTGAGCAGGTCGCCGACGCGGAGCGACGCCTTCGTACCGTGGAAGAACGGTCCGGGGATGTCGGAGAGATTCACCCGAAAAGGATGGCTCCGCTGATGCCCGCGATGCAAGCGCGCACCGACGACGGAACCCCGCCGCCCGACTCGTGCAGAGTGGGCGACGGGGCTCGTCGCAGCCGAGGCGTCAGACGCCGAAGTACAGCTCGTACTCGTAAGGGTGAGGACGGGCGTTGATCGGCTGGATCTCGTTCTCGATCTTGTACTCGATCCAGGTCTCGATCAGCTCGGGCGTGAAGACGCCGCCGGCCAGCAGGAACTCGTGGTCGTTGCGCAGCGCCTCGAGGGAGTGGCGTGTTGGCCTAGCGATTCGCCAGGACGCACCGGCGAAGTCGCGCCGGGCAAGAGGGGTAAGCCGCGCTGACCATTCCATGGTGACCTTGAGCAGTAAGTGTTGAGCGATGCGAACCCATCGCGAAGGCGACGCCCGAAGGCTGTAGGCTCATCGCGACTTCGATGGCGATGAACGCCACGAACAGATACGGGGTGGGGGCTTCTGTTGCAGATGGATGGCGTTGACGTTCTGTTGTTGTGTGCGGTTCCGGTGGAATGGGACTGCCTGAAGGAACTTATCAACGAGGCCGTGCCCGATCCCCTCTTCAATGACCCGGCGATCCGTGGTCGCCTGGAGATCAGTGGGCGCAGCTTCAGCGCTGCGCTGGTCGAGGTCGGAATGGGACTCACGCCCGCCGCGATGGCCACCCTCAAAGCCGTCGAGAAGTACAGACCCGCTCTCGTGGCTTTCGTTGGTATTGCCGGTGGCATCAAGGACGTGAAGATCGGCGACGTCGTCATCGCCGACAAGGTGTACGCCTATGAGACCGGCAAGGTCGAGGCAGGCAAGTTTCAATCACGTTCCGACACACGCGTACCTGCTGCCCACCTAGTGGGCATCGCACGCAAGTTCCGTGCACTGCATGAGCCCGTGGGGTACAAGATCTTCGTCGGCGCGTTGGCCAGCGGCGAGAAAGTCGTCGCGGACATCAAGTCATCCGAAGTGCAGCGGATCAAGGCGATGGGCGGTGATTCGCTGGCGCTTGAGATGGAGGGCTCCGCCGTCGTCGGCGCGATCGACCGTGCCGAGCTCAATCCCGACTACTTCCTCGTCCGCGGCATCTCCGACCTCATCGAGGGGAAGTCCGACACCGACGAGGACGGTGGACAGGAAGTGGCCATCGCGAACGCGCGCGATGCCACCGTCGCCTTGATACTTGCGTGGGATGGAGACGCCAGTATCAGTGTCCCGGTTGAACAGACCGGGATGGACCTGTTGGCGGCGGGCCTGCCTCTGCCAGCGGCGACGGAGCGTTTCATTCTCCTTGCGCCACCGCACTCGGCACACGCCGAGGCGGCCATCGACAGCGGTCTCCCAGTGTCCTTGGTCGTCGATCTGGATCCTGAGTCGGAAGTTTCCGGTCTCCTCGCCCGCACACGTCCGGCACTAGAAGCACGTCGTGCGATACACCTGGGCTCGCCGCAGAACCCTCCGCCGTTCGGTGTGAGTTCGACCGCGTGGGTCAGCGTGCGAGGTTTCGATGACGCGGTGGAGGAACTGCAACGGTGGAATCGGACACTTCGCCGGCCGTGGCGCTCGATGCTCTCCACCTTCGCCTCGGCTATCGGGGGTCGGCGCACGACCGTCCTCGTCGCCGACGACGGTGACGTCGCATGGGATGCGTGGCGGTTCGCGCTCGTCGATGATCTCGTCACCGAGTTCGGCGACCGCATCAACGTCGGAATACTCGGCCACGGACGGTCCATTGGTGACGAGGATTTCCGGCTGGATTTGGCCCCCGCCGATCTTGCAGCCGCTTTGGTTGCCGTGGTCCCGAACGAACGATCGGCGGCCTCGCACGTGCTGCCGGGACATGAGGGGCCGGTGGAAGTCTCAGCGACCGACGCAGGGTGGATCAGCGAAGATGCGACCATCTATTGGGCGTCGGAGCCGGACACCACTGGTGCGGAAGCGGCAACCCTTGACTTCCTGCGCGGCGGCGAGATCTCGCTGGCAGCCCTTGCAAACAATGCTGATGTCACGCGTTCGCAGGCTGCCAGCATCGAGAAGCAACTCCGCGGCATGCTCGGCAATCGTGCAACGCTTCGCCTTAACTTGTTCCATGCTCCAGGGGCTGGCGGTACCACGCTGGCCCGTCGCATCGGGTTCAACCTGCGTGAGCAGTTCCCAGTCCTATCTCTAAGCCGGTTCCGGGAAGGGGAAACTGTCCGCCGCATCGAAGCGGTCAGCCGGCAGACCAACCGGGCTGTCCTCGTCGTCGCCGAAGCGCCTGCGGTTCGCGACGACCAGGTTGTGGCGCTGATGGACGAACTGCACGCGGTTTCGTTGCCGGCCGTGGTCCTCGCGGTATCCCGGGCCTACAGTCCGCCCTCGGAAAAGTCCTCTTCGCCGTACCTCCCCGATGTCCTCGACGACCTGGAGGCGGATGACTTCGTCGACGCGTACAGCTCAAAGGAGTACGCCGCCCGGCACGCGTTGCAGACTCTCGCCAGCTACCACGATCACCGTCGTAACGCCTTCTTCTTCGGGCTCGTTGCGTTTGAGGAAGACTTCCACGGCATCAATGCTTTCGTAGGCGGACGCCTGGCTGGTGTCGAAGGTTCGCAGAGGCACGTCATGCTTGTCTGTAGCATCGCCCACTTGTTCGGCCAAGCCGCCGTGCCCGAGTACGCCCTGGCTCGCCTGGTCGGTCTGCCGCCGTCGAGGGCCGGTGGCTTCGCGCGGATGCTCGTGCCCGCGCTACGAAGCCTGTTGTGGCGTTCGCCCGATGGCGAGTGGCGGACCACGCACCCGCTGGTCGCCGCGGAGATTCTTCGTCAGCTCGGTGGTGGTGACGAGGTGCGGTGGCTTCAGGCGCTGTCGAGTTGGGGCAAGCTATTCGCTGACTTCTGCCTTGAGGGAGGTGACGATGACGCCATGCAGCTCCTAATCGACAGTGTGTTCGTTGAACGCGACGATGACGCGGCCCAATCAGGTGCCGGCAAAGAGAGCTTCGCGCGGCTCATTGAAAAGATCCCGTCCCGAGACGGGGCGTCCCAGCTGCTTGCTTACCTGGCTGGGCTCCAGCCCGAGAACGCCCACATCCAGGCTCATACCGCCCGCTACTACGCCTTGCGGATGAACGATTTCGAGACTGCGGAGGGATACGCGAAGCGGGCCAGCGCGCTCTCGCCGGACAGCTCGACCCTGCACCACATCCTGGGCATGGTCTATCGTTCGCGGGTGTACGACGGCATAGGTCGAAACGTGCCCCTGGATGACATATCGCCATGGGCGGAAGCGGCGGCGTCGGAGTTCGCGATCTCTCGCGAGCTGGCACCTAGTACGCAGACGCATGGGTTCATTAGTGAGATCCAAATGCGCGTCAAGATCGTGGAGTACGCCATTCGTGGAGGCACACTGGCGAAGTATCTTGGTTCCGCTCCGCACCGGCTAGTGGTGTCGAGCGTGGAGAAGGCCGAGGATCTGATCTCCACACTCCGCTACCGCGGTGACCCGAAGAAGCCCAGCAGTTTCGAACAGACGGAGCGTGCGAAGTTGAACCGCATCTACGGAGACTACGCCACGTCTTTGCAACTGCTGGATTCCCTCCTGCAGAAGGGCGCCGTGCCGCTCCCTGTCGTGCGGCGCCAACTGGTGTGGACCTACCTCGCCCGCGCGGACCGGAATTGGCGGGCCTTACCGAAGAAGGACGTGGATCGGGTTGTTTCGCTGCTCGACGAGAACCTGATGATGGACGGGTATTCATCCTCCGACGCCCTCGCCTGGTGGCGCGCGGTTAGGTTGAAGACGCCGGCTATCTCACACGAACGAGTAAAGGAGGTGCTCGCCTACTGGCGCGCCTCCAATCCCTGCCTCGACGCAGAGTACTGCTCGTTCGTCGCCTACGCGCTCGACGCGCTCGCCGACCTGCCCGCGTCGGTTGCCGATGCGTCCAAGCACGCGCGCAGGAGCGCCGACATGGCAAGGAACGAAGGCACCCGAACCCGCTCAGTCGACTGGTATGGCGAGGGAGAAGGGATGGCGTCACTTGTCCATCACTCCGAGTTGGGGAAATGGGACCCCGCGCTGGACTTCTGGGCGGATACTTCCCGCTTGCGTCTCATCGACGGTCGGGTCGCCCAGATTCATGGACCACAGGCCGGTTACGCTGAAATCTCCGGCATGACGGCGTTTTTTGTGCCGCAGCGTGCTGGCGTCGTTCGTGGCCGCCATGAGAACGAACGCATCCGCGGGTACCTTGCGTTCACCCATGATGGATTGCGGATCTGGGAGCCCAGCCTGATTGAGTGACCTGGCTGACGCAACCCCTTCTCCCGCCGCCATCGCGGCGGTGCGCACCCCGACACTGGCGAATCCCACCGGCTCACCGCCTGGTGCGAGATGAAGCATCACAGCAAAGTGGCATAGGCAGCCGTAGGGAATGGGCGAACGGCTTACCGCCGCCACCCACAGCACGAGAGGTTGTGCCAACAGCCGCGCCCGGTCCTGAGCGTCCCCCGGTCCTGAGCGTCCACACGTCCTGCAGATCCAGAGCCGGGCCCGCTGAGCGGGCCCGGCTCGTCCACCTCTTTGACAGAAAAGAGGGCGTGACGGTGTCGGTTTCGATGCGCGTGATGAGCGCGGGGGACGGGTACAACTACCTCCTCGGCGCCGTCGCTGCCGTGACGGCGATCGACCGCTCTCCACCCCGCTAACCCGCTACTACGCCGAGGCCGGCACGCCGCCCGGCCACTGGCTCGGGAGTGGTCTGCCGGTCTTGGCTGACGGAAGGATCGGCGCGGGCTCACATGTGTCCGAGGCACAGCTCGAGCGGCTTCTAGGAATGTACCTCGCCCAGCGCATCCGTATTTCGATCCAATGGCTCGAGCGAAACTCGACGCTGGGTGAATGACCTCGCGACGTCCGCCACGGCAGCCCTGGGGTCGGTCGAGTTCAGCCCCCGTCGAAGGGGCTCCGACCTGCCGGCCAGCTCCCTCAACGCTGCGTCAAGGAAATAGGGTTGTGGTCATTTACTGGACGGTTCAGATAAGCCGAGAGCCCTCGAGTACCATCCAGAACCTCCGAGGACTGATGGCGCGTGCTGGCACTCGTCACCACCGGAGTGAGGTCGAAGGGCCAGATTCCGGGCTTTGTGGTACGAGGCGAGACCATCCGGGCCTGTGCCACAGCTAGTAGCGCACGTGCATGGCATGCAGGGGGTCAGGGATTCGAGTCCCTCAGGTCCCTGCGACGACTCGCGAGTCGTCGCATGACATCGGCTACCGCGACGCGAGTCGCAGTACCTGACGTCTTCGCTCACGAGCGTTGGACTGCGCCGCGCGAGTGGGCTGACGCCGACGGCACTCGAGGGGCCGACATCATTGAGTACCGGCCGTAGAACGTGTCGTGCCGAGTTGCCCGGCCGGGGAGCTGCACGAATAACACCGCGGGGGCGGGAATCGCGGACGGGGACGCCAAGCGCCATCAAGGAGTGGCTGCCCGCGAAGTTCCGGGTCTCCTTTAGCCGTGATGCCTTGCGACTACGCCGCCGGCCGCCCGTCCCGAGGGACTTCGAGCGACTGGTGAAGACAGTTGAGGCGATCAGCGCCGACGGCCACGGACGAGGCTGACCTCCGAGGGAAAGGGACCGACCGGCGCGGCACCGGCCGTGTGTGTCTGTTCGCGCGGATACGATCCAGTCATGCCGGAGACCGTTCTGCCCGCCGATTTCGCTCTCGTCTTGGCCGCTAATCCGGATGCGCCGGATGCGCTGAGGGCCTTGGGGGAGCGGTACTGGGAGCACGAGGGAATCTCCGCCGACACTGGCGACATCATCTGGGCCCGAGCTGTCTCCGATCTCGACTACGCCTCGTGGTCGGGCACGCCGTACTACGCGGCGGCGGCCGGCGTTATCGCCACCGCGCCGGAGTTCGACTGTGCAGATTGCGGTGAGCCGCTCACCCTGAGCTCTCGTCAGACCCTCACTGCGGCGCGCCGGGGAAACGACGTCCGGTGCCGTGCCTGCAACGGAACGCTCGAAGAGCGCGCCGCGGGAGTCCTTGATCCAGCCGCCCGCGCAAACCGCGAGCGCAAGGCCGAACGCGAAGCCAGCGCCCGTGCGGCGGAAGAACTTCGGGGTGCCAGCGCGACGGATCTCGATGCCGCGCGCCGCCTGGCAATCGAGACGAGGTACCAGGGAGCGATCGAGGACGACGGCGGGTACGCGCTGGACCAGGCACCCGTGGCGACGCGCGTCGCAGCTCTGGCAGTGGTCCACGCCGCCGGCCAACCGTCAGGTCTCATTCATCCCGTCCGCTACGGCGACGGATCGATCGCACCGAACTCTGAAACCGCTCGGGAGTTCTTCGTCGACGCCTGGCGCTCCGATCTTCTGGTGGTTCATCCGTCGTCTCCCACGAATGCCTTCGTGTGGGACGAGGACGAGCTGGCAACCCTCGGAAACGGTCTCTATGCGGACCGCGCCCATTTCGCCGCGCCCGGCGAAGGCCCGCTCGCCCGCCGGCTCGAGACCTTCGCGGCGGATCTCCGTCGCGGGCTGTCGCTTAAGCGGCTCTGGTCGACGGAACGCGTCGAGGCTAGGGACCTCTCGCGCCGGCTGGTAGCGGAGGAAGCGATCCGCTACCTTTCCCACGAGCTCGCGGTCCACGACCTGCCCGACCCCGCCGCGCAGCACCAGGAGCGCCTGCGCACCCACGCGGCGAACGCGGCCGACTCCTTCGCGCTCGGGCAGATCTACCGGATGGCCTGGATGGCAGCGCGGGACGCGATCTCCGCGTACAAGCGCATCCAAGGGATGAACCGCGAGAAGGCGGCAACGCACGGGCTAAACAAGTTCGTCTCCTACATCCAGCGCGGCCTCGACGAGCCGGAGACGCTCGGCGAGGCGTTCGACGAACGCTCCGACCTGCCCCTGAGCGCGGTCACCGACGTCGTGTTCCGGATCGTGTTCGGCCTGAACCCGATGACTGCGACGCCGGCGGACGTCGCCGAAAAGGCGGCCGGCTCAGCCGACCGGGAGCTCCGAAAGTCCTGCGACGCCCGCATCCCCGACCACTCGACGGTGATGGAATGGCTGCGCACCTCCGAAGCGTGGGAGCCGGCGGAATTCCGGAAGGCGCTCTCGCGGGCGGTTGACGAGGAGGACGAGCTGTGCGGCCCGCGCTGCGCCCACCACAACGCCCCGATGGTCGCCTACGAGGCGGGCCGCGTCTATGACCGCACCGTCAGCCGCGTCGGCGAGCGCGACGCGGCGATCGTGACGGCGGAGGCGCTGTCGATCGGCAACGAGTCGCCTTACGAGGGCAGATCGGGCGACCTGGTGCTGGCGACGCTCGCGCGCGAGCTCGGGTGGGAACCGGCGGACGCCGACGAGGACGATTGAGTCGTCGGCGTCCGAGCAGTCCGGCGTCTACGCGGCCTCCACCGCTGTCGGCGAATCGGGGACCGGTACCCGTCGGGCTGTCATGCGCAGGCCGTGGAAGTCGACGCGGATCGGCCCGTCCCAACCCGGGACATCGAAGTCGAAAGGCTGCCCGAGCCTCGCCTTCGCCTGAAACAGCAACGCGGCATCACCCTCCAGAGAGAACTCGCGGCCCGGCATGCGGACGTCGAGGAATTGCTTGTGGTGGCCATCATCTGAACTCCAATCATGTGGAGCCCCGCAGTTTAGGTGACGATTTCGGACCACGGACCCGCTTCTCCCGTCCAATCCGGCGCCGCGGCTTCACCGTTCGGGTTCGTCCCCGGGCCTAATCTCCCAGCGGCTGGATCGGCCCTTCCTAACCACGGCGTCTGGATGCTCGGCTCGAAGCTCAGAGAGTCGCTCAATGACCCCGGCGATCGGGAGCTCGCCTGGCAGCGTCGCGAGCGGCTGCGGCTTGGGCGGTTCCAGTACCGTCGGTGACTTCCGCTCTGCCACCGATCGCAGGGTCTCCCGCACCCGTCCCACCCGGGCCGCGTGCGTGGGCCAATTCGGGCAGGGCCGCGTCTCGAAGATGTCGCCTCCCGAGGTGTGCTGGAATGTCGGCGTGTAGCAGTCCGCCCACGTCTGCTCGGCCTCGAGCCGGGGGATGGCCAGCAGCGTCTCCAGCCGGCGCTGATCGGACCCAAGATGGACGCACAGCGTGGACTTCATTTCTCGGTCCTTCATACCGGCGACCTTCAGTTGCTGCGCCGCGATCGACTCGTTGAGCTCACCGACTCATTCGATCCGCAGGTGCCGGTACCAAATGACGTTCCACCGGCGGCGGTCAGCCGGGGCTTGCCGTCTGAGTCGACAACCTCCTCGCGGCCTCCGACGATGATCGAGAGGCGTGGAGTTCGTCGGCACTCTGCTCGCGCTTCGCCTCGAGCTCGAGGATCTCCTTGGTTCGTCGGTCGCCCGACATCGCTGGGAACAGGGCGCCCGACCGGTGGCCGGCAAGTTCGCATCCGAGGTTCGCTTGGATGGCCTCCCGCTCGAGCAGCGCGCGTACCGCGCCCTCTCGCGTTCGGCGTCGGCGGTCGAGCCGAGATCGGCGAGCTCCCGCAGCGAAACCCGGCGCGGGGCGCTAGTCGGCGTTCGCGAACAACAGGTTTGCGCTGGCCCCGCGCCTGACGGCAAGCGGTTGCATCTGGCCGACCGCGGTCGCGCCGACGTGACCCACCACCCCCCCCGTGGCACGGTGGCCCGTCGGCGGAGAGTTCAGCGGGTCAGTCGAAGGCGCTGGTGTCCCTCACCGCGCAGGCCAGCACCGAGGTCGCGAGCATGATCGCGATGGTGGCGTTGATGCGGTTGTACTGCCGCTCGGTCACGGCGTGAACGGTGGCGTTGCGGCGGAAGCCCGTGCCGGTGTGGTCGACGTCGAACTGGCCACGCATGACCGTCTCAAGCGGCAGCAACGACAGCGCGAGGCGCCACCCGTCCGCGAGCAACTTGTGATTCCACGTCGGGTTCACCAACGTGCTTCGCGGCACCCCGAGCGCGGGGGCGATGAAGTGGCCGACGAGCGTGTCGAGGATGTTGGTCGCGAGCGCCTGCGCGGCGTCGGTGTGAGCGTCGCGCAGCGCAGCGGTGGCTCGACGAAGCTTGTCGGCGTACCTCAGTGCGCGGGGTGCCGGCAGCCCGCCGAGCACGTCGTCGCAGTCGTTCAGGATGCCACGCCAGTTGTTGGAGATGATCCGTCGACGCGCACGCGCATCGGGCGCATCCAGCAGGAGCTGCACGACCCGTTCGCTTGGCACCCAGCCGAGCGGGATGCCGTCGGCGAGCACCGCGCGGATGGACTCTTCCGCATCGTCGGGATCGAGGTCGATGTCCACCCAGTTTGACGGAACCCGCTGCAGCCTCAGCGACCTGAGAAGCGGTTCGACATCGAAGCCGGTGATGAACGACGGCAAGCCGATCTGCAAACCGAAATCCGGCATCGCGATCGCCGGGAGTATCGCCTGCGACTGCGCGTCCGTGAACAGATTGCCGGTGAACGACCCGACCCCGGTGAGTCCGGGCAAGTCTTTCATCCAGCCGGTGTCGGTGAGTGCCGGAATGCTCTCCATCCATGCGGCGCCGGCGAGCCCCTGGTAGTCCTTCACCCACGTGGAGGCGTCGATCGCGGAGGAGATCAACTGCGATGTCGCAGCATTCATTTCTGGCACGAAGGAGGCGTCGCTAGTGAGGCCCGTGACCTTCAGCCAGGCGGACCCGAAGACACCGGAGTCGGACGTCTGGCCGAGGAGCCGTGTCACGGAGTCGCTGCGCTTCAGCGTCGAGATCTGCTGCATGAACGGGCTGATCAGAGACCGCATGAAGTCGTCGTCGAAGATTCGTCCCAGCGACCCCGAGGGGAGTGCACCCTTGAACGCGGTCAGATCCTTCGGGTCCAGCGGCTCGCCGTCGTCGCCACGAATCGTGAAACGGCTGCGCGTGTGCTGCGGGGTCTCTCCCGAAGTGTCGTCGGTCGGCACGGCGCACTCGTCGGCGGAGGCCTCTTCTTCGCCCTCGTCGAAGGGTTCGTCGTCGTCAGATGGGGCGATCACGGTGGCCATCCAACCAGCGAACCACACGCTGCGGGCCCGCCGCGCCTCGCCCGTGCCTCTTGCCGTCATTGCGCGTGCGCGGAAGCGGTCATCCGCGCTGTCTGAGAACCTGTCCGTTTACTTCCCGTAACCGTCCGTAAACGTCCAGATAGACTGAGCCCCAGACAGCAGCTGCTGTCTGGGGCTCAGTAGATTGCTGGCCTCGGAACCGGGAGTGCGGTCCCTAAGCCCCCTCGGAATCAGACGCCGAAGTACAGCTCGTACTCGTAGGGGTGAGGACGGGCGTTGATCGGCTGGATCTCGTTCTCGATCTTGTACTCGATCCAGGTCTCGATCAGCTCGGGCGTGAAGACGCCGCCGGCCAGCAGGAACTCGTGGTCGTTGCGCAGCGCCTCGAGGGAGTCCAGCAGCGAGTTCGGAACCTGCGGGATGTTCTTGGCCTCCTCGGGCGGCAGCTCGTAGAGGTCCTTGTCGACGGGCTCGTGGGGCTCGATGCGGTTCTTGATGCCGTCGAGGCCCGCCATCATCTGCGCGGCGAACGCGAGGTACGGGTTGCCCGAGGCGTCGGGGGCTCGGAACTCGATGCGCTTGGCCTTGGGGTTGGTACCCGTGATCGGGATGCGGACGGCCGCCGAACGGTTGCCGGCCGAGTACACCAGGTTGACCGGAGCCTCGTAGCCCTTGACCAGACGCTTGTACGAGTTGAGCGTCGGGTTGGTGAACGCCAGGACCGCGGGAGCGTGCTTGAGCAGGCCGCCGATGTACCAGCGGGCGATGTCGGAGAGACCGCCGTAGCCCTTCTCGTCGTAGAAGAGGGGCTCGCCGTTCAGCCACAGCGACTGGTGGGTGTGCATGCCCGAGCCGTTGTCGCCGAAGAGCGGCTTGGGCATGAAGGTCGCGACCTTGCCCCACATCTCGGCGGTGTTCTTGACGATGTACTTGAACTTCAGGATGTCGTCCGCCGAGTGCACCATGGTGTCGAAGCGGTAGTTGATCTCCTGCTGTCCACCGGTGCCGACCTCGTGGTGCGCGCGCTCGAGCACGAGGCCCGACTCGATGAGCTTCAGCGAGATGTCGTCGCGCAGGTCGGCCGTCTTGTCGACCGGCGAGACGGGGAAGTAGCCGCCCTTGTAAGCGGTCTTGTTGGCGAGGTTGCCGCCCTCTTCGACACGGCCCGTGTTCCACGCGCCCTCTTCGGAGTCGACGGAGTAGAAGCTCGAGTTCTGCTTCACCTCGTAGCGGACGTCGTCGAAGATGTAGAACTCGGCCTCGGGGGCGAAGAACGCGGTGTCGGCGATGCCGGTCGAGGCGAGGTACTTCTCAGCCTTCTTCGCGACCTGCCGCGGGTCCTTGGCGTAGATCTCGCCGTTGCGCGGGTTGTAGATGTCGAAGATCATGATCAGCGTCTTCGCCTCGCGGAACGGGTCGACGTAGGCCGTCGACACGTCCGGGATCAGCTGCATGTCCGACTCGTGGATGTTCGCGAAGCCGCGGATCGACGAGCCGTCGAACAGCTGACCGACCGTGAAGAACTCCTCGTCGACGGTCGAGGCCGGGATGTTGAAGTGCTGCTGCACGCCAGGAAGGTCCGTGAAACGGATGTCGAGGAACTTGACGTCCTCGTCCTGGATGAACTTGAGCACCTCGGAAGAATCTTTGAACATGGAGTCTCCAAGATCGGGTGAGGAACAGCCTGGAGTCATCCAGACCTCTTCGAACCTATCGGCATCCAGTTGCCCGGCAGTATCTCGGATGTTTCCGGGATGTTACGCGGCCGGCCCCGTTTAGGCTGGACGGGTGCCCGAATCCCTGCGCGAGAACACCTATCCCGGCGAGCGGCTGGGGCGTCCCGAGCACGGGCCCGGCAGCGTCGGCCGCCTGGGACGGCGTCTCGCGGCGCTCGCTATCGACTACGCGGCGGCGACCCTGCTCGCGACCGCGTTCCTCGGGTTCGACCAGTTCGCTCTTCCCGGAGAGGCGGGGGTGACGCAGTTCGCGCCGCTCACGGTCTTCGCGGCGCTGCAGGTCATTTTCATCCCCCTGATCGGTGGAAGCCCGGGACACCGCATCGTCGGCTTGCGCCTCGAGCTCCTGCACGGTGGCTGGACCGGCCTCTGGCGTCCGATCGTCCGGACGCTGCTCCTCATCCTCGTCATCCCCGCCGTCGTGTTCGATCCCGATCAGCGGGGGCTGCACGACAAGGCAGCGGGCACGATCCTCGTCCGCGTCTGACGGAGCGGGTCCGCGCCTCCGGACGGATCAGCGGGGTCGCTGGGCGCGGGCCTTCATGGGGTCGACGCCCTTCGGGATCGGCAGCGACGTCACCGACTGCGAGACCGACTCGATGCGCTTGATGACGGCTGCCATCGTGGTGCGGTCGATCGCCTTCGGCAGAGCCTTGATCGTCGGGGCGAGCTTGGCGATGGGAACGTCGTCCTCGCCGTGGCCGACGTAGAGGACATGGATCGGAACACCCGAAGCGACGCGCTTGACCTTGCTGCGCTCGTCGTTGATCAGTCGCGTCAGACGCCCGCGGGCGCCCTCGCCGATGATGACGACACCGCCACGACCCACCGCGCGGTACACAGCCTCCTGCGTCTTCGGGTTGACGCCGACCGGCATCTCCGAGGCCTGCCACTTGCGCCCCAGGTTGGTCGAGATGATGTGTCCCGTCGCGCCCGGCATCCCGTCGATGCGCTTGTACATCGCCCGCGTCGCCAGACGCGTCATCGTGATCATGGCGCCGAGGATGCCGAAGAGCAGGCCCGTGACGCCCCACAGGATGACGCTCCAGATCGCTCCCGGCGGAATCAGGAACCCGACGAGCACGCCCAGGCCCACACCGGCGACCACGATGCCGATGAGCAGCCACGGCAGCCAGCTGTAGTACTCCTTCGTGAAGGTGAAGAGGGAGCGGAGCTGGGAGAAGAATCCGGGGCGCTTCTCGGGTGCGGTGCTGCGGGACGACATGCTCACAGCCTACCTTTTCGGCCGCGTCGTTCCGCCTCCACAACCGCCCCTGCGCGGTGACCGTGCACAGATCGACTCGATGCCGGTGAGAGGGGGACGAGCGGGAGCGACGCTGACACGATGAATCACACGCCGTCCGCCGATGTTCCCGCGCCGCTGCGGCGTGTGGCGCCCCCTGACGCTCCCTTCCCCGGTGAGATCCTGGCGTCGCCCCACGGAGCTGTGTACCGGGTCGCAGCGACGCGCGTGCCTCACGAGATGTGGTCAGCGCGCTCCGGCGGTCACCTTCTCGCTCCCGACGACGTCGATCGGGTCGCGGACGAGACGCTCGTGATCCTGCCGCTCCTCCGTGCGCGCCTGTGCGGCGCAGACGCAGCGTTCGACCTCACATCCGGTCAAGCGGTGACCCTGGTCGTCAGCGTCCTGCGCGGCGCGGTGGATGCGGCGCGGTCGGAATGGCGCACGGGGGAGTGGTGGTCGACGAGCGATGGACGCCCTGTGCTCGTCCCCACGGGAGCGCGGGGATGGGAGATGTCGTCGCGCACCGTGCTCGGTCGCATCCCCGACGCGACGCTGTCCCCCGATATCCGCCAGCGGGTCGGTGACGCCCTGGCGGACCGGATCACACTGCCGTTCGCGGCGCCCGGTCTCGAGGACGACCTGTTCGCGGTGGCCTCTCCGGAGCCGTTCGTCATCGCGCCGCCGATGGGCCTACATCGCCCGTCGGTCGGTGCTGCCGGAGAGAGCCCCTCGGCGGATGCCGCGGTCGTGGCGCGAAGCGCGGCGGCGGGGCTCGTCGACGGCGAGCTGATGGGGCGCGTGAGCACCGCGATCGCCGGGACCCGTGCGGCACTGCAGCATGCGACCGGTCTTCTCTCGCGGCAGCGACGACGACCCGAGCGGAGTGGCGAGGCCGCGTCCGCCGGCCGGCGACGCGTGATGTGGGTCGCGCTGGCCGCGGTCGGTGCGACAGTCGCCATCGGCCTCTCTCTGCCATATGGCGCGGGCGGCGATGAAGGATCCGCTGCGGACGTGCCGGCCTCGGAAGCGGAGGAGCAGCCCCGGGCGGAAGCCGGCTCCCCGGATCCGTCGGCCGGCGGGGACGCCCCGGGGGATGATCGGTCGTCGCCGTCGTCGCGTGTCGAGACACCGCCGACCGCCCCTGATCTCCGGGTCGTCGACGACCTTGCGGATTGCTTGCGCAGCGACGATCCGGCGTGCCGCGCCGCGGTTCTCGAACGACCGGATGCAGCCTTGCCGGAAGGCATCGCGACCGCCGACGCGCCGCGTGAGGTGCGCCTGCTCGACGATCTCGGCGGAGTGGAAGTGGTGCGCGTCGACGACCCCTCGGGGGAACGCCCCTCTCAGATCGTGGTCGTCGTCACCCATGACGAGAAACGGCTGGTCCGCGACGTATACGACGTCGCGGACCAGCCGTGATGAGGTGGACTCAGCTGATCAGTAGCCGAGGTTCCCCTCGAACTGGGCACCCTCGAGGCGTGCCTTCATGGCGCTCAGGAAGCGCGCCGCGTCGGCGCCGTCGATCGTGCGGTGGTCGTACGAAAGCGCGAGGTAGACGTACGAGCGCACCGAGATCGCGTCCTTCCCGTCCACCGTCACGACGCCGGGGCGCTTGTAGACGATGCCGGTGCCGAGGATCGCCGACTGCGGGAGGAACACCACGGGGGTGTCGAAGAGCGCTCCGCGCGAACCGGTGTTGGTGATCGTGAACGTGCCGCCGGCGAGCTCGTCGGGCTTCAGCTTGTTGTCGCGCGTGCGTGCGGCGAGGTCAGCGATGTCCTGTGCGATCTGGGCGAGGTTCTTCGAACCGGCGTCGCGCAGCACGGGCGTGAGCAGCCCGCGCTCGGTGTCGACCGCGATCGAGATGTTCTCGGTGGCCGGGTAGACGATCTCTTCTCCGTCGACCGTCGAGTTCACGATCGGGAAGGTCTGGAGCGCCTCCGCCGCGGCGAGAGCGAAGAAGGGCAGGAACGACAGCTTGGCCCCGGTCTTCTCGTTGAAGTCGACCTTCACCTTGTCGCGGAACGCCGACAGCTTGGTGACGTCCACCTCGACGACGGTCGTCAGCTGAGCGGTCTGCTGCATCGACTCGACGGCGCGCTTGGCGAGCACCTTGCGCAGGCGCGACATCGGTGCGCGCGTGCCGCGGAGCTCCGAGACCTCGACCTGAGCGGGCGCGGCGGGTGCCTCCGCTGCGGCGGGCTTCGCCGACGCGGCTTCCGCGGCCTTGAGGACGTCCTCCTTGCGGATGCGACCGCCGACGCCGCTGCCCTTGATCGACGAGAGGTCGACACCCTGCTGCTGCGCGAGGCGGCGCACGAGCGGGGTCACGTACGTGACGCCGTCGTTGTCGGCTGCGGGGGCGGCCTCAGCTGCCGGTGCGGCGGCGGGCGCGGACTGCTGCGCGGGAGCGGGCGCGGACTGCTGCGCGGGGGCAGGAGCGGACTGCTGGGCGGGGGCAGGAGCGGACTGCTGCGCGGGGGCCTCGGCCGGTGCGGCCGGCTTCTCGGCAGCCGGCTCGGGAGCGGCGGGCGCCTCGGCAGCCGGAGCGGGAGCACCCGAACCGATGCGCGCGAGCGCGGAGCCGACCTCGACGGTCTCGTCCTCCTGGACGAGGATCTCGACGAGAGTGCCCGCGAAGGGAGCGGGGATCTCGGTGTCGACCTTGTCGGTCGAGATCTCGAGGAGCGGCTCATCGACGGCGACGTCGTCGCCGATCTGCTTGAGCCAGCGGGTGACGGTTCCCTCGGTGACGCTCTCGCCGAGCTCGGGGAGGACGACATCCTTCGCGTCGCCGGATGCTGCGGGCGCGGGCTCGGACTGCTGCGGCGCGGACTCCGCGGGCGCCTCGGCAGCCGGGGCCTCCTGCGCGGGGGCGGGGGCCTCTTCGGCCGGCGCCTGCTCGGTGGGGGCGTCGCTGGAGGGCGCACCCGAGCCATCGCCGATCTTCGCCAGGATGGCGCCGACCTCGACGGTCTCGTCCTCCTGCACGAGGATCTCTTCGATGACGCCGCTCACGGGCGACGGAATCTCGGTGTCCACCTTGTCGGTGGAGATCTCGAGAAGACCCTCGTCTTCCTGGATGGTGTCACCGACCTTCTTGAGCCAGCGGGTGACCGTTCCCTCGGTGACGCTCTCTCCGAGCGCGGGGAGGACCACGGAAGTGCTCATGAATCTGTCTCCTTCAAGAAATGCCGATGTTCTTCTAGCTTACTGATCTGCATCGGTCGACCGGTCAGAGCGCATGCAGCGGTTTGCCCGCCAGCGCCAGGAATGCTTCTCCGAGAGCTTCGCTCTGAGTCGGATGGGCGTGGATGAATGGTGCGATGTCCTCGGGGTGGGCTTCCCAGCCCACGGCGAGTTGGCCTTCGGTGATGAGCTCGCCGACGCGGTCGCCCGCGAGATGCACACCGAGGATCGGGCCGTCGAGGCGTCGGACGACCTTGACCAGCCCGGCCGTCCCGAGGATCTCGCTCTTCCCGTTTCCGGCGAGGTTGTACTCGCGCACGGCGATCGCGTCGCCGTGCGCGGCGCGGGCCTGCTCCTCGGTCAGCCCGACGGAGGCGACCTCGGGACTGCTGTAGGTCACGCGCGGAACGAGACTGTCGGGAACGACGGTGGGGCGCAGGCCCGCGATCTCCTCGGCGACGAAGATGCCCTGCTGGAAGCTGCGATGGGCGAGCTGCAGCCCGGGGACGATGTCGCCGACGGCCCACACGCGGTCGCGCGTGGTGCGCAGCCGCTCGTCGACGCGGACGAAGCCGCGATCGAGCTCGACACCGGCGTCCTCGAAGCCGAGGCCCGCCGTCGCGGGACCGCGGCCGACCGCGACGAGCAGTACGTCGGCCTCCAGCGTGGTGCCGTCTTCGAGCGACACCCGGACGCCGTCCGCGTGCGACTCCGCGGCGCTGAAGCGTACTCCCGTGCGCGCGTCGATCCCGCGCTTGCGGAACGCGCGCTGGATCGTCTTGCTCATCGCGGCATCCTCCGCCGGCAGCAATCGATCGAGCGCCTCGATGATCGTCACGTCCGCGCCGAAGGAGCGCCAGATGCTCGCGAACTCGACGCCGATGACACCACCACCGAGGATGACGGCGTGACGCGGCACAGCGGGGAGCGCCAGGGCGCCCTCGCTCGTGATGATCCGGTCGTCGAGCTCGAGCCCCGGCAGCGAGCGGCTGTACGAACCGGTCGCCAGCACGACGTCGGTGCCGCGGTAACGGTCGCCGCCCACGGTCACGTCACCGTCCGCCTCGAGCCTGCCCTCGCCGTGCACGACGGTGATCTTCCGTGCCGCGATCAGACCCTCGAGACCCTTGTGCTTCTTGGCGACGATGCCGTCGCGATACGCATGGACCCCCGCGACGTCGATGCCCTCGAACGCAGCGCGGACGCCGACGTGCTCCGAGCCGCGGACGTTGTCCGCGACCTCCGCGGAGTGCAGGAGTGCCTTGGTCGGGATGCAGCCCCGGTGCAGGCAGGTTCCGCCGACCTTGTCCTTCTCGACGAGCACCACCGAGGAACCGAGCTCAGCCGCGCGGAGCGCGGCCGCGTAGCCTCCGCTGCCGCCGCCGAGGACGACGAGATCGACGCTGTGATCGGTCATCGCTGCGAACCCCGCAGGTACTCGACGAGCGAGCGGACGGTGGCTGCGGTCGGCCCCTTGTCGGTGCCGCCGAACGCGGCCTTGGTCGTGCCGGACCCCGCGATGTCGAGGTGGATCCAGGGGATGCGGGGCGCGTCGTCCTCGTCGCCGGCGCGACCGACGAAGCGCTGGAGGAACAGCCCTGCGAAGAGCGAGCCGCCGGAGGGGTCGCCGATCTTCGCGTTCTGCATGTCGGCGATGGGGGAGTCGAGCTCGTCCTCCATGTGCGCCGGCAAAGGCAGCTGCCAGGCGGCTTCGCCCGCTCGCTCGGCGGCCGCCAGGTAGTCGGCGACGGCGTGGTCGTCTCCCATGACGCCGGTGTGACGGTTTCCGAGCGCGACGATGATCGCCCCCGTCAGGGTCGCCACGTCGACGATCGCGTCGGGTCGTGTCCGGCTGGCGGCGACGAGGCCGTCCGCGAGGACGAGGCGACCTTCCGCGTCGGTGTTCAGGACCTCGACGGTCGTCCCGTCCAGCATCCGGAGCACATCACCCGGACGCGTCGCGCGGCCGGAAGGCATGTTGTCGGCCACGCACAGCCATGCCGAGACCCGCACAGGGAGAGCGAGCGCAGCCGCGGCCTGGACGACGGCGAGCACCGTCGCGGCACCGGCCATGTCGTACTTCATCCCGACCATGCTCGCGGCCGGCTTCAGTGAGAGGCCTCCCGTGTCGAACGTGATGCCCTTGCCGACCAGAGCGACGTGGCGTGCGGCATCGGCGGGGGAGTACTCCACCCGCACGACGCGCGGCGGCCGGTCCGAGCCCTGCCCGACACCGAGCACTCCGCCGAAGCCCTGCCGTTCGAGCTCCGCCTCGTCGAGCACCTCGACCTCGACGGGCAGGCCGGCGACGGCCTCGATCGCGCGCTCCGCCAAGTCGGCGGGAGAGAGCCACTCGGCGGGCGTGCTGACCAGGTCCTTCACCAGCGCGAGCGATCGTCCGAGCGCGTTGACCCGGGCGATCTCCTCGGCGGAGGGCGAGGCGGACGAGTGGATCGTGACGCGCTCTGCTCGCGACTTCGGCGTGCCGCCCTTGTATCCCGCGAAGCGGTAACCGCCCATGACGGCGCCCTCGGCGAGGGCGCCCCAGGTCTCGGCGGGCGCGAGCGGTGCGGCGACGGCGAGCGAGGCGAACCCGGTGGTCACGCGAACCGCGGTGCCGACGGCATCACGCAGCGCGTGGACGTCGGGGTCGCTTCCGGTTCCGACGACGACGACGGGCGTCGACGACACGGCGGGCAGGAACACGCGGTGCACCGATCCTCGTGCGCCGGTGAATCCGACGGCTGCCAGCATCTCGGCGATGCCCGGCCAGCCGGCGACGTCTGCGTGCTCGTCGAGCGGTGGCAGAGCGAGGACCAGGGCGTCGGCGTCGGACTCGGTGACGGGCGCGCTGGTGTGCGCGATCTCGGGGAACGGCATCCTCCCATCCTAGGTTCGCGAGCCGGCGGCGTTCGCTGTCAGCGAGGGGCGAGCCGCCTACGGGGCATGAAGCGCCTCGTAGAGTTGGAGCATGCCGCTGTCCGGACCGCTCTACGCACGTGCCGCCGGGTCCCCGCCCGTCCCCGCGGGGCTGCCGCTCGTCATCGCGCTGACCGGGTTCACGGATGCCGGCGGCGCGGTCTCCCGCATCGTGGAGTACTTCCGCGGAGAGCTCGACCCGACGCCGATCGTCGCCTTCGACAACGACGTCCTGTTCGACTACCGCGCGCGTCGGCCGATCGTGACCTTCGACGAGGACCACCTGACCGACTACCGTGCGCCGCGTCTCGAGCTGTCGCTCGCGCACGACTCGCTGGGTCAGCCGTTCGTGCTGCTCGCGGGCTACGAGCCGGACTTCGCCTGGGAAGCCTTCGCTGAGACGGTTGTGGGGCTGGCAGAGGGCATGCAGGTCGCCTCGATCACGTGGGTGCATGCCATTCCGATGCCGGTGCCGCACACCCGTCCCATCGGGGCGACGGTCAGCGGTACCCGATCGGAGCTGACCGCGGCTCACTCGGTCTGGCAGCCGCGCACGCAGATCCCGGCCACCGCGGGACATCTGCTCGAGCTCCGTCTCGCCGAGGCGGATGCGCGCGTCGCGGGCTTCGCGCTGCTGGTTCCTCATTACCTCGGTGACACCGAGTACCCCGCTGCGGCCATCGCCGGCCTCGACAGTTTGAGTGTCGCGACCGGGCTCGTCTTCGACAGCGACACGCTCCGCAACGAGAACCGCGACTACCTCGAGAAGGTCGAGGACCAGGTCTCGGGCAGCGAAGAGCTGACGACGATGCTGCACACGCTCGAGGAGCGGTACGACTCCTACATGGCGGCGTCGGCTCTCGGGCAGCCCATCATCCATACGGGTGATCTTCCGAGCGCGGATGAGCTGGCCGCCGAGCTCGAACGATTCCTCGCCTCGCGACCACCGGGCGACGACGACAAGCGCGGACGCTCCTGACATCGGCCCGTTGCGCACCGCGATTCCCGATGGAGGGAATGCGTCACGCCCGGTCGGCGTTCTCATAGGAATGAATGCTTGCGCAGGAACAGCGCACGAGATATGAGACAATGAAGGACCTGACCCGTTGTCGATCCTGTGCTCCTCGTTCGCTCGAGTGGCGGGGGACTTGACAAGGGTCTTACTAGTGTCCGAGAATCCGGTGCGTTCGCACCGGTGAGAGGCTAACCGTGACGTCAGGCACGAAGACCACCCGCACCCGCGCGAGCGAGGACACCGAACTCGTCGAGGACGCGCCCGCCACCGCCGCGAAGGCTGCGCCCAAGAGCGCTGCGAAGAAGGCGCCCGCCAAGAAGGCCGCGACCAAGAAGGCCGCGCCCGCGAAGGCCTCCAAAGCCAAGGCCGACGACGACGAAGAGATGGACGACGAGGACGTCGAGGTCGACGTCGAGGTCGACGCCGACGACGCCTCGGACGACGACGCCGCCCCCGCGGACGACGACGCCGCCCCCGCGGGCGACGCTGCCAAGGCCGACGACGACGAGGACGACGACGAGCCGAAGAAGCCGGCCGTCACCGAGGCTCTGCCCACCGGCGCGATCGTCATCTCCTCGAGCGACGAGGAAGACGTCCCCGTCTACTCGACGCAGATCACCGGCGCCACGGCCGACCCGGTCAAGGACTACCTCAAGCAGATCGGCAAGGTGCCTCTGCTCAACGCGGCCGAAGAGGTCGAGCTGGCGATGCGCATCGAAGCCGGACTCTTCGCCGAAGAGAAGCTGTCGCACATGTCGGCCGCCGAGAAGTCCAACCAGCTGGGACTCGACCTGCAGTGGGTCGCGCGTGACGGACAGCGTGCCAAGAGTCACCTGCTCGGCGCCAACCTGCGACTCGTCGTCTCGCTCGCCAAGCGCTACACGGGCCGTGGCATGCAGTTCCTGGACCTTATCCAGGAGGGCAACCTCGGTCTGATCCGCGCCGTCGAGAAGTTCGACTACACCAAGGGCTTCAAGTTCTCGACCTACGCGACCTGGTGGATCCGCCAGGCGATCACGCGCGCCATGGCCGACCAGGCCCGCACGATCCGCATCCCGGTGCACATGGTCGAGGTCATCAACAAGCTCGCCCGCGTGCAGCGTCAGATGCTGCAGGACCTGGGCCGCGAGCCCACGCCCGAGGAGCTCAGCCGCGAGCTCGACATGACCCCCGAGAAGGTCATCGAGGTCCAGAAGTACGGCCGCGAACCGATCTCGCTGCACACCCCGCTCGGCGAGGACGGCGACAGCGAGTTCGGAGACCTCATCGAAGACACCGAGGCGGTCGTCCCGGCCGACGCCGTCGGCTTCACGATGCTGCAGCGCCAGCTCGAGTCGCTTCTGGACTCGCTCAGCGAGCGCGAGGCAGGCGTCATCCGCATGCGCTTCGGCCTCGGCGACGGTCAGCCGAAGACCCTCGACCAGATCGGCGACACGTTCGGTGTCACGCGCGAGCGCATCCGTCAGATCGAATCGAAGACGATGGCCAAGCTGCGCCACCCGTCGCGGTCGCAGTCGCTCCGGGACTACCTCGAGTGACCGGCGCCGCGAACGAGGGCAAGGCTCTCGAGGTCGTCGTCGACGGCACGTCCTACGCGCGGATCCCGATCCGTACCCGCGTAGTGATGCCCGGCGACGATCTCGACGCCGTCATCTCGGAGTACGCCGCCTCGGCCGTCCAGCCGGGGGACCTGCTGTTCGTCACCGAGAAGATCGTCGCGATCACGCAGGGCCGTTCGTACACGCTCGACGAGATCCGCGTCCGCCCGCTCGCGAGGTTCCTGTCGAAGTACGTCACCCGCACGCCCTACGGAATTGGTCTGGGGATGCCGGAGACGATGGAGATGGCCCTCCGCGAGTGCGGTACACCGCGCATCCTGTTCGCCGCGGCTGTCAGCGCCGTGACGAAGATCTTCGGTCGACGCGGCGACTTCTACCGCGTCGCGGGAGACAAGGCGCGCGCGATCGACGGCCCGACGTCGGGCACCATCCCGCCGTACAACAAGGCGGTCGTCCTGGGGCCGACCGATCCGAAGGGCGTCGCCGCGCGGATCAAGTCCCGGTTGGGCGGCATCGCCGAGGTAGCGGTCGTCGACATCAACGACATCGGCGGCAACATCCTCGGCTCGACGCTCGACAAGGCCGGAGAGCAGCGGCTCGTGCGGATCCTGCGCGACAACCCGCTGGGCCAGGGTCACGAGTCGACGCCGCTCGGCGTCATCCGCGAGGTCTGACGTGGGAGCGGTGAACCGGGTCTACCGGCGCGCGCGTTTCTTCGTCCGCCGCGTCGTCTCGTTCGATCGCGAGCGGGTACTGCAGTTCGCCCGGCAGTCCGCCGCCCTCTCGAAGGCGCCGGTCTGGTGGGTCGCGGCCGACATGGCGTGGTGCGCCGTCCGCTACGAGACGACGTTCGAGAACTACTCCGAGTGGGACTTCCGGATCCTCAGGGCTCGCGAGCGCCGCACCTACATGACCGACCCCAAGTCGTTCCACCTCTCACGACGCCTCAACGACAACTCCGTGCGCGGCGTCTTCGACGACAAGCTCCAGTTCGCTCGCCGGTTCGGCGACGAGCTCGGGCGCGCGTGGCTCGATGTCGCCTCATCCGACACCGCGGCGCTGGCAGCCTTCCTCGACGGGCGCGAGCGCGTCATCACGAAGAACCCCGGGGGAGTCGGCGGCAACGGCATCACGATGCGGGAGGTCGCGTCGATCGGCGACGTCGCGAGCCTCCGCGAGGAACTCCTCGCGTCGGGCGAGACGCTGGTCGAGGAGGTGCTGGTGCAGCATCCCGAGATGGCGCGCCTGTATCCCGGCAGCGTCAACTCGCTGCGAGTAGTGACCTATCGCGATCCCGACGATGTCGTGCACGTCCTCGCCGCGGTTCTGAAAGTCGGCAACGGCGGCGTCATCGACAACTTCTCCAACGGTGGCATGTACACCATGCTCGACGATGAGGGCCGGGCGCTTCACGCCGCCAGCGACGAAGAGGGCCGTCCCTTCGAGACGCACCCGATCACGGGAGTCGCGATCACGGGGTACCAGGTCCCGCTGTACCCGCAGGTCCTCGAGCTCGTCGATCGCCTTGCCCGCCGTGTTCCCGAGATGCCGTACATCGGCTGGGACATCGCCATCACGCCGGAGCGCCCGGTGGTGATCGAGGGCAACCACAACACGGGCGTGTTCCAGTCCAAGCCGTCGGTGTCGGGCATCCGGCGCGGGCTGCTGCCGCGCTACCGCGCCGCGATGCGCTTCTGAGCGCCCGCGGATCCGCAACCGGAACACCGAGAACACGGAGAGAACGAGCAATGGGTCGATCACGCGTCCGGCTGGGCTACCTCCTGGACCGAGCCCGCAACATCCGGGTCGGCAATCTCATCGAGTTCGGGCGCCAGGTGCAGAAGGTGTCGAGAGCACCGCTGCCGCTCATCATCGCCGACATGCTGTGGTGCTCGGTCAAGTACGACATGGGCTTCCGCGATTACGCGGTGTGGGACATCCGTCTGCTGAACGCCCGCGAGCGCGCGACCTGGATGACGCACCCGAAGTCGTTCCGGATCACCCGAATGCACAATACGCCCGAGGGGCGCGCGAAGCTCGAAGACAAGCGGCGCTTCGCGCGCGAGTACGCCGATCTGCTCGGCCGCGAGACGCTCGACCTCCGGGATGTCGACGACGCCGAGCTCGGCGCGTTCCTGGCGCGTCACCCGAAGGTGCTGGCCAAGCCGCTCGACGGGCACGGCGGTGGGGGGATCACCCTGCACGAGAACGTGACGGATGCCGCCGCGTTCCGGGCCGAGGCGACCGCGGCCGGCCAGTCGATCGTCGACGAGTTCATCGTCCAGCACCCCGAGATGGCCTCGCTCTACCCCGACAGCGTCAACACGGTGAGGATGATCACGTTCCTCACCCCCGACGGCCACGTCCGCCTTCTGGCCGGCGTCCTGCGCATCGGGAACGGCGACGTCATCGACAACTTCGCCTCGGGCGGCATGTTCACGATGCTCGACGAGCACGGCGTCGCGCTGTATCCGGGCGTCGACAAGAACTCGAACGTCTATCGTGAGCACCCGGTCACCGGCACCCCTATCGTCGGCTTCACGGTGCCGTTGTTCGACCAGGTGCTCGCCCTCACCGAGCAGCTGGCGCGCCGGACGCCGGAAGCACCCTACGTCGGGTGGGACCTGGCGATCACGCCGAACGGCCCCGTCGTGATCGAGGGGAACCACAACTCGAGCGTGTTCCAGCCCAAGCCGTCCGCCTCGGGCGTGCGTACCGGTCTGCTCCCCGTCTATCAGGCAGCCGTCGGCTTCTGACCCGCGACCCGGCACCCCGCGGTGCCGGGGAACGCGAAAGCCCCGAGCGCGATGCTCGGGGCTTTCGTCGTGGAGCCGTCCTCAGCCGGCGGCGACGAGGCGCGAGGTCTCGTCGTGCCAGCTGGTGGCGACGGCGCGCAGCTTCTCTTCGTACTTGCGTCCGTGGTGGGCGCAGAAGAGCAGTTCGCTGCCGTTCACCTCTGCGGCGATGTAAGCCTGGGCGCCGCACGAGTCGCAGCGATCGGCCGCGGTCAGGCGGTGGTCGAGGACGGCGGTGCTCTCGGAAGTGTTCGTGGTCATGATGGGTGCCTCCTCGGTCGATCGGGTCGTGCAACTGAGTCCCTCGATACAACCACGACCAGCCGGGGGTATGCCCCATTTGACGATCATTTCGCTCAGCGCGTACGCTCACCGCCCGCACTCGGGCCCGAGTCGCTCCCGAGGGTGTGTGTCCTCCCCGTCGTGTCGGTGCGCGCGGATACGCTTGGAGATCGTGACTGCTGAGTATTCCGCCCATCACCTCCAGGTGCTCGAAGGGCTGGAGGCCGTCCGCAAGCGCCCTGGCATGTACATCGGCTCGACCGACTCGCGCGGCCTCATGCACTGCCTCTGGGAGATCATCGACAACTCCGTCGACGAGGCTCTGGGCGGTTACGGCTCGCGCATCGACATCGTCCTCCACGCCGACGGCAGCGTCGAGGTTCGCGACCGCGCGCGCGGCATCCCTGTCGATGTCGAGCCCCGCACCGGTTTGACCGGTGTCGAGGTCGTTTTCACCAAGCTGCACGCCGGCGGAAAGTTCGGTGGCGGCTCGTACGCCGCGTCGGGTGGACTCCACGGCGTCGGAGCCTCCGTCGTCAACGCCCTCTCCGAGCGTCTCGACGTCGAGGTCGACCGTGGGGGCAAGACCTACGCGATGTCGTTCCACCGCGGCGAGCCCGGTCTGTTCGCGGGCGACGCTCCCGACTCGGAGTTCACGCCGTTCGAGCGTTCCTCAGAGCTGCGCGTGGTCGGCAAGGCGCCCCGAGGCACCACCGGAACCCGCATCCGCTACTGGGCCGACCGGCAGATCTTCACGAAGGATGCCGCGTTCCACCTCGAAGAGCTCGTGCAGCGTGCACGTCAGACCGCCTTCCTCGTCCCCGGCCTCGAGATCGTCATCGTCGACGAGCGCGGCGAGGAGCGGGTCGAGACGAGCTACCGCTTCGACGGCGGCATCTCGGAGTTCGCGGAGTTCCTGGCCCCCGACGCGCCGATCACCGACACGTGGCGCCTGACCGGCTCGGGAACGTTCACCGAGACCGTGCCCGTGCTGCAGGCCAACGGCGCCATGGTGCCGACCGAAGTCGAGCGCTCCTGCGAGGTCGACATCGCGCTGCGGTGGGGGACGAGCTATGAGACCGTCACCCGGTCGTTCGTGAACATCATCGCCACCCCGAAGGGCGGAACGCACCAGCAGGGCTTCGAGCAGGGGCTCATGAAGGTCATCCGCAGCCAGGTCGAGCAGAACGCGCGACGGCTGAAGGTCGGAAACGACAAGCTCGAGAAGGACGACATCCTCGCCGGCCTCACGGCGGTGCTGACGGTCCGGCTCCCCGAGCCCCAGTTCGAGGGCCAGACCAAGGAGATCCTCGGAACACCGGCCGTGCGCCAGATCGTCGCCTCGGTGGTCAATCGCGAGATGGGGGCGCTCTTCTCCTCCACGAAGCGCGACGACAAGGCGCAGACCGGGCAGCTGCTCGAGAAGGTCGTCTCCGAGATGAAGGCGCGCATCTCGGCGCGCACGCACAAAGAGACGCAGCGCCGCAAGACGGCCCTCGAGTCGTCGTCGCTGCCGGCGAAGCTGGCGGACTGCCGCAGCAACGACGTGGCCGAATCCGAGCTGTTCATCGTCGAGGGCGACTCGGCCCTCGGTACGGCCAAGCACGCCCGCAACAGCGAGTATCAGGCGCTCCTCCCGATCCGCGGCAAGATCCTGAACGTCCAGAAGGCCTCGGTGAGCGACATGCTCTCCAACGCCGAGTGCGCCGCGATCATCCAGGTGATCGGTGCCGGTTCCGGGCGCTCGTTCGACCTGAGCGCGGCCCGCTACGGCAAGGTCATCCTGATGAGCGATGCCGACGTCGACGGCGCGCACATCCGCACGCTGCTGCTGACCCTCTTCTTCCGCTACATGCGACCGCTGATCGAGGAGGGCCGCGTGTTCGCCGCCGTGCCTCCGCTGCATCGTGTGGTCGTCGTGAATCCCGGTTCGAAGCCGAACGAGACGATCTACACCTATTCGGAGGCCGAACTGCACGGACTGCTCGCAAAGCTCCGCAAGTCGGGGCGCAAGTGGCAGGAGCCGGTGCAGCGCTACAAGGGCCTCGGCGAGATGGATGCCGATCAGCTGGCGACGACCACGATGGATCGCGCCGGCCGCACGCTGCGCCGTGTCCGCGTCGAGGATGCAGATGCCGCCAACGCGGTCTTCGAGCTGCTCATGGGCAATGAGGTCGCCCCGCGCCGCGACTTCATCGTCACCTCGAGCGATCGGCTCTCGCGCGAGTCCATCGACGCCTGACCCGCGTCGCGGCTGCCCCTCCGAAACTCGGAGGACGACGCGAGCCTCGGAGGAATTCCGGTCAACCGTCCGAGGTCGACGTCATTCTCCGAGGCTCGGGGGCGGCAGGCTCAGGCGACGACGGTGCCGATCGCGCCGATGACGCCGTCGAGCGGCTGGCCGGAGGCATCGCGCTTGGCGCCGGCCTCGGGCAGGCTCCGCGTCGCACCGTCGGGGCCGACCGCGCGCGGGGAGTCGCCCACCCACGCGACGGTCAGCGTGTCCTCGCCGCGCAGGAACCGCTGAGCCCGGACTCCGCCGGTCGCTCGTCCCTTCGCGGGGAACTCCGAGAACGCCGACACCTTGCCGCTGCCGGCATCGGCCCCGGCGAGGGACTGCGTCGAGCCCGCGATCGTCACGACGACCGTGTCATCGGATGCCGCGACCGCGGTGAACGCGATGACGCGCTCACCGTCCGCGACACGGACCCCCGCCATTCCGCCGGCTGCGCGGCCCTGCGGACGCACCGCCGCCGCATCGAATCGCAGCAGCTGGGCGTCGGAGGTGACGAAGACCAGTTCGGAGCCGTCGGGTGCCGGGGCGGCGCCGACGACGCGGTCGCCGGGCTTGAGCGAGATGATCTCGGCGTCGGGTTTGCCAGCCGCCAGCTCGGTCGCCGCGACGCGCTTGACGACGCCCTGCGCCGTGCCGAGGGCGATGGGCGGTTCACCGGTCAACGGCACGATCGCCACGACGTGCTCACCGGCTCCGAGCCCGAGATACTGGTCGGCCTTCGAGCCCGCCGCGAGCTGAACGCTGTTGCCCGGTACCGATGGCAGGTCGACGGGGGAGAAGCGCACGAGGCGTCCGGTGCTGGTGACTGCGCCGAGGTCACCGCGGACCGTCGCGTCGACGGCGGAGCGGATGGCGTCGTGCTTGCTGCGCCGGGCGGGCGGAACGATGCCGCTGCTGAGCAGGTCTTCGCCGAGCTCTGCTCGGACCATCCGGCCGGTCGCCGAGAGGAAGACGCGGCAGGGCGCGTCGGCGATCTGCAGGTCGGCGGCGGCCTTCTTGCCCGAGCGCGCGGTCACGGGGCCGCCGTTGAGCAGCAGCGTGCGACGGGGCGTGCCGTAGGTCTCGGCCGCCGCCTCGAGTTCGCGGGCCACCTGGGCTCGCAGTAGCACGTCGCTCGCGAGGAGCTCCTCGAGGTGTGCGATCTCGGCCTTCAGCTGGTCGCGCTCGGTCTCCAGCTCGATACGGGAGAACTTCGTCAGGCGGCGCAGACGCAGTTCGAGGATGTACTCGGCTTGCGGCTGCGAGAGATCGAAGACGTCGATCAGTCGCGTCCTCGCCTGCTCGCCGTCATCCGAGGTGCGGATGACCTGGATGACCTCGTCGATGTCGAGAATCGCGATCAGCAGTCCCTCGACGAGGTGCAGGCGCTCCTGCTTCCGGGCCAGCCGGTAACGGCTGCGTCGCGTGACCACCTCGATGCGGTGGTCGAGATACACCCGGAGGAGCTCCTTGAGCCCGAGGGTCTGGGGCTGTCCCTCGACGAGCGCGACGTTGTTGATGCCGAAGGAGTCCTCCAGCGGGGTCAACCGGTAGAGCTGCTCGAGCACCGCGTTGGGGTCGAATCCGGTCTTGATCGTGATGACGAGACGCAGCCCGTGGTTGCGATCGGTGAAGTCCTGGACATCAGAGATGCCGGTCAGCTTCTTGGCGTTGACCGCATCTTTGATCTTCTCGATGATCCGCTCGGGACCGACCATGTAGGGCAGCTCGGTGACGACGAGGCCGGTGCGGCGCGGACCCAGCGACTCCACCGACACCTTCGCGCGGGTGCGGAAGGTGCCGCGCCCGTTGGTGTAGGCATCCTTGATGCCGTCCAGACCCACGATCACGCCGCCGCCGGGCAGGTCGGGGCCCGGAACGAACTCCATGAGCTCGTCGAGCGTCGCATCGGGATTCTCGAGAAGGTGCACGGCTGCCGCGGCGACCTCGATGAGATTGTGCGGCGCCATGTTCGTCGCCATACCGACCGCGATGCCGGTCGTGCCGTTGACCAGCAGGTTGGGGTATGCGGCGGGCAGGACCGCCGGCTGCTGGAACTGACCGTCGTAATTCGGGATGAAGTCGACGACGTCCTCGTCGAGGTTCTCGGTGAGGGCGAGAGCAGACGGCGCGAGCCGCGCCTCGGTGTACCGCGCTGCCGCGGGGCCGTCGTCGAGCGAGCCGAAGTTGCCGTGACCGTCGACCAGGGGCACCCGCAGAGCGAAGTCCTGCGCGAGGCGGACGAGCGCGTCGTAGATCGCCGAATCGCCGTGCGGGTGCAGCTTTCCCATCACTTCACCGACGACACGGGCGCTCTTGACGTGGCCCTTGTCGGGGCGAAGGCCCATGTCGGCCATCTGGAAGAGGATGCGCCGCTGCACCGGCTTCAGGCCGTCGCGAGCGTCGGGGAGAGCGCGCGAGTAGATGACCGAGTACGCGTATTCGAGGAACGATCCCTGCATCTCCGCTGAGACGTCGACGTCCTCGATGCGCTCCGGCTGGTCGGGGACGGGTGAAGCGGTGCGGGATGCGGCCATGAAGCTGTTCGGACCTCGATCGGGGATGGGAGGGCGGATGCGGTCTGTGTCAGACTGTCCGCGATGCCCTCAAGCCTACCGACCGACCCGCCCACGGCCCGGAGCCTCACCGGTGTGCTGCCGCAGCTGCTGACCTCGCTGTCGGGCCGGTCCGACTGGTTCGCTCCGGCACGGTCGGCCATCGTCATCGTCGCCGACGGGCTGGGACGCGGCAACCTCGCGCAGCGCGCCGCCTACGCTCGCTTCCTCTCCGAGCGCATGACCAAGCGGGATGCCGCCCGCACGGTGTTCCCCGCGACGACGGCCGCCGCCCTGAGCAGTCTTTTCACAGCTGTGCCGCCGGGGGAGCACGGCATCGTCGGATACCGGGTGAGGGTGCCCGGCACGGCCTCGACCCCGAACCAGCTCACCGGCTGGGAGGACGATGGCCTCGACCCGCTCTCCTGGCAGCGTTCGCAGCCCGTGTTCGAGCGAGAGGCCGCAGCGGGCCGACGCTGCTTCGTCGTGAGCCGTGCTCAGTACGCCGCGACCGGGTTCACCACGGCGACCGTGCGGGGGGCGGAATTCGTGTCGGCTTCGGGGGTCGGTGAACGGCTTGCGCGGGCCGAGGCCCTCGCCGGAGCCCACGAGGGAGCTCTCGTCTACGTCTACATCCCGGAGCTCGACGTCATCGGCCACGGGCACGGCTGGGAGGGCGACCGGTGGGCGGCGGAGCTGGAGTCGCTCGACGCCGAGCTGCGCCGGTGGGATCGTCAGCTGGGGCCGGGCATCGGTGCTGTGCTGACGGCGGATCACGGCATGATCGACGTCCCCGCGCACCGGCACGTCCTGCTGCGGGAAGGCGACGACCTGCTCGATGAGGTCGATGTCATCGGCGGCGAACCGCGGATGCTTCACCTCTACGCGTCAGCCGGCGCCGCCGAACGCGTGGCCTCCCGCTGGCGCGAGTCGGAATCGGATCGTTCGTGGGTGATGACCCGGGCCGAAGCCGTCGACGCCGGACTCTTCGGGACGGTTCACCCCGAGGTGGCGCCGCGCATCGGAGACGTTCTCGTCGCCGCTCGGTCGAGTGTGGCGTACTACGACGACCGGCTGGCCGACAAGAAGCCGCAGCGGATGGTCGGACAGCACGGGTCGCTCACCGACCAGGAGCGGATCGTTCCCCTCATCCGTTTCGGCGTGTTCGCCTGAGAGCCCGCGTGCGGCGCGCCGCGTGGGTGTTCAGGCGTCTTCGCTGCGCGCGCCGAAGACGATCTCGTCCCACGACGGCATCGAGGTGCGGCCGCCGCGGCGGCGGGTCTCCGGGGTCGTGTCCTCGCTCGCCGGCTCCGCCTGGGGCGCCTCGGGCTCGGGGGTGGGCTCAGCGGGTTCGCGGTAGCCGGGCTCGAGCGCGTCGAAGAGCGCGACCGGTGTCCGTTCGCGCGTGTCCTGCCCGCGGTCCTCGCCGGGCATGGGCTCGCGCTGTCCGCGACGGCGGCGGAGTGCCTCGAGGAGGTCGGCGGTCTCGGACGACGTCACGACCGGCTCGGGAGCGCGCTTGATCGCCGCGTCCTTCGCAGTCGTGCTGCGGAGCGGGGCGGACGCGGCCGCCTCCGGCTCGGCGGCGGGATGATGCCGGGGGCCGAACGCTCCGCTGTCGAACCGCGACTCGTCCTTGGCCTGCGGCGTGTCGAGGGCTCGCAACCGCGGGATCAGCCCCTCGGGCAGCGATCCCTGCCGCGACAGCTGGGTCGCGTCGGAGTTGAGGGGCGCGAGCGACGAGCGTCGCGGGTCGAAAGACCACCGGGCGTCGTGCTCGACCTCGCCCACGGTGAACTCGAGCTTGACGATCCAGCCGTCGGGTTCGCGCCAGCTGCTCCAGCGCTCACCGGTCGCGCCCGCCTCGGCGAGCTTCGTGCGAACCGCGGTGCCGAAGGTCGGCTGGGCGTCCGGTTCGAGCTCGCCCGCGATGAGGACCGGCACCGCGAGGGCCTGTCCGACGATGTGCTCGCGCTCCGCGATGATCGGCCGCTCGTATCGGGCGACGTCCTCGACCCGGATGCCGAGGAGCGTGGCGACATCCGCGGCGCTCATGCCGGCGCGGATGTGCGACTGGATCTCGCGAGGGCTGGGGCGGGGAGCCCGCGGTTCGTCAGCCGGACGGGCGCGGCGCAACTGGGCGCGCAGCGTCTCGTTCACCGGCAACGCGAAGCGCTCCCCGGACTCGGTTGCGAGGACGAGGATGCCCTCCTCGGTCCCGATGACCTTGAGCTGTTCCATGCGCAGAACCCTCCCAGCGATACGTGTGCCGTCATGGTGTCACAGGCATCCGGGGACCGTGGGAATATCCGGGGCGCGCCGTCGGTTTCGGGGGGCGAACCGGTCGTCAGCAGCCGTTCCCGGAAGGATCTTCCGCGACGTTTTGCGAAATACGCGCCGGTCATGCAAACTATCGCCGCCCCACTCGGCGCGGCAACCGGCAACACCTGGAAGTAGAGGCCTTTCGACATGGCTACGGATTACGACGCACCCCGCAAGACCGAGGACGACAGCGAGTCGATCGAGGCCCTGAAGGAGCGCGTGCCCGACAAGTCGTCGGGCTCGATCGACAACGAGGACGCCGACAACCCGTCGGGCTTCGAGCTGCCGGGGGCTGACCTCTCGGACCTCGAGCTGGATGTCGTCGTCCTTCCCCCGCAGGAGGACGAGTTCACGTGCATGGAGTGCTTCCTCGTGAAGCACCGCACTCAGATCGACCACGAGACCAAGGTCGGCGCGATCTGCACCGAGTGCGCCGCCTGACCGTCACGACTCTCGCTGACCCTCGACGCCCCGGCGTCGAGGGTCTGTCTTTTGCGCGAAGCGGTGTGACGGCCTAGGAGCGTCGGGCGCGTGAGGCGGCGTCGGCGCGAGCGCTCTCGACCACCGCGACGACCCGGGACGGCGTCCGGGAGGAGAACACCCAGTGAGTGACCGGATCGTCATCGTCGTCGATCGCGACGCGGACCACACCGTCGATGCCGCCCCGCAGCAGGTGCCACGAGCTCGGTGATAGACCCGGTCCGCGCGCCTGCCGTGCATCGTCGCCCGTCAGCGCCTCCATCTGACCGAGATACTCGAGCTCGATGCTCGCGCGGCCGACGCGCAGGCGTCCGCCGGACACCTCGACGACCGGCGACAGGGCGATGAGGCCCGCGACGACGAGTGCGCCGACGACGATCCCCGCGACGAGCCCGACGATCGAGTCGAGCGGGGCGAGCACGAGGGCGACCATCGGGCCGCAGACGGCCGCGCTCACCAGCAGCCAGAGCGATGGGCTCAGGCGCTCGCGATAGCTCGTAGCGGGCGGGGTGGCGGGGGCGGAACTGTGCATTAGCCTCGTGGGGTGACCGAATCCGTGGACGTCCCCATTATCGCCGTCGACGTTCCCGTGTATGCCCACCCGGGGGATGCCGGAGCAGATCTCGTCTCCACCGAGACGGTGCATCTCGAGCCCGGACAACGCGCACTTGTGGGCACCGGCGTTCGCATCGCCCTGCCCGAAGGCTTCGCCGCCTTCGTCGTCCCGCGCAGCGGCCTCGCCGCGAAGCACGGCATCACCGTGGTGAATTCTCCCGGAACGGTCGACGCCGGCTACCGCGGCGAGATCAAGGTCACCCTCCTGAACACCGACACGTCCGAGGCGTACGACATCGCGCCCGGTGACCGCATCGCACAGGTGATCGTCATGCCGGTGACCCGCGCCCGCTTCATCCCCGTCGACACGCTGCCCGAGAGCGTTCGCGGCGAAGGTGGGTTCGGCTCGACCGGCTACCAGCAGACAGGAGTATCCGCATGAGCGACGACGCGAAGTCCGCGCCCGCCGACCGCGCCACAGCCGGACCGTTCGACGAGTCCGAGGCCAACCCGGTCCGTCCCTACATCGACCTCGGCGGCATCAAGGTGCTGCCCCGCGAGGGTCTCAACCTGCGCCTCGAGGTCGAGGAACAGACCAAGCGCATCGTGGCGGTCGGTCTGGATTACGCCGGGTCCACGCTGCAGGTGCAGCCGTTCGCGGCGCCCCGCTCGACGGGGCTGTGGGACGAGACACGCGAGCAGATCCGTCAGCAGGTGCGACAGCAGGGCGGCCGCGTCGAAGAGCGCGAGGGCCCCCTCGGGCCGGAGCTGCTCGCAGAGGTTCCCGTGATCGCGGGAGCTGACGGCAGCGGCAAGCGTCTCGCGCGATTCGTCGGCGTCGACGGTCCGCGCTGGTTCCTCCGCGGTGTCATCGGCGGGGCCGCCACCAACGACGTCGAGGCGGCCGCGCAGGTCGAGGATCTGTTCCGGTCGCTCGTGGTCGTGCGCGGCGGGTCGCCCATGCCGCCGCGCGACCTCATCCCGCTGAAGATGCCGGCGACCCCCGGCTCAGCGTGAACGGCGACGAGCGTCCCGAGGCGGCGACCGAGCGTCCCGACGACCTGACTCCGCCGGAGCCGGCGGGATCGACGTCGGGTGTGCTGGGCGCCGCCCTCGGCGAGGCCGCGCGCAGGGCGGGCTTCGATCCGGAGACGAACGCCTCGACCGGGGGAGTCGTCTGGCGGGCGATGGGCGGATTCCGCGGAATCGTCGAAGCCGTCCTGCCCGGTCTGGTCTTCATCGTGGTGTTCACGCTGACGACGGACCCCGAGACGCGCGAAGCGAACCTCTGGTTGTCGCTCGGACTCTCGGTCGGGGTCGCCGCCGTCTTCACGCTGCTCCGCCTGATCCAGCGGGGGCCTGCCGGGGCGGCTTTCGGCGGCCTCATCGCAACCGCCGTCGCCGCGGGCCTCGCGCTGTGGACAGGGCGCGGTCAGGACAACTTCATCCCCGGGCTGATCACCAACGCCGCGTACGGCACGGCCTTCCTCGTCTCTGCTCTCATCGGGTGGTCGCTCATCGGGCTCGCGGCGGGATTCCTGATGAACGAAGGAATCGCGTGGCGTCGCGATAAGCGCAAGCGTCGCGTCTACTTCTGGCTCGCGATCGCATGGGCGGCCCTGTTCTACCTGAGGCTCGCGGTGCAGCTGCCGCTGTACTTCGCTGACGAGGTCGCCGCCCTCGGAACCCTGAAGCTCGTCATGGGGCTTCCGTTGTTCGCCCCGCTCGCGGCTGTCACCTGGCTCGCCGTGCGGGCGCTCTATAAGAGGCCCGCCGAGTGATATATTTATCTTGACGTCAAGATAAATTTCCCCCGATCCGACTAAGGGTCGCCTCACTAGATCGACCGGTGCGGCGAGGGGATGATGGGACAGTGCGCGCGAGCGCGCGGCCCGCCGATGAAGGAGAGCAGACGTGTCCACTGTTGACAGCTTCGGAGCCAAGAGCACCCTGACGGTCGGCAGTACCGACTACGAGATCTTCCGGATCGCCACGGTCGAGGGTTACGACCGTCTTCCCTTCAGCCTCAAGGTGCTGCTCGAGAACCTCCTGCGCACCGAGGACGGCGCGAACGTGACGCAGGAGCAGATCCGTGCGCTGGGCTCGTGGGACGCATCGGCGGAGCCCGACACCGAGATCCAGTTCACGCCCGCCCGCGTCGTGATGCAGGACTTCACGGGCGTGCCCTGCATCGTCGACCTCGCCACCATGCGCGAGGCGGTGACCGCGCTCGGCGGTGACCCGAACCGCATCAACCCGCTCTCGCCCGCCGAGATGGTCATCGACCACTCGGTCATCGCCGACCTGTTCGGCAGCGAGAACGCCCTCGAGCGCAACGTCGAGATCGAGTACGAGCGCAACGGCGAGCGTTATCAGTTCCTCCGTTGGGGTCAGGGCGCATTCGACGACTTCAAGGTCGTCCCCCCGGGCACCGGCATCGTCCACCAGGTGAACATCGAGCACCTCGCGAAGGTCATCTACGACCGCAACGTCGACGGCGTGCTCCGCGCATACCCCGACACCTGCGTCGGCACCGACTCCCACACCACGATGGTCAACGGCCTCGGCGTCCTGGGCTGGGGCGTCGGCGGCATCGAGGCCGAGGCCGCGATGCTCGGTCAGCCCGTGTCGATGCTCATCCCGCGCGTCGTCGGTTTCAAGCTCACCGGCGAGATCCCCGCGGGCGTCACCGCCACCGACGTCGTGCTGACGATCACCGACATGTTGCGCAAGCACGGCGTGGTCGGCAAGTTCGTCGAGTTCTACGGCGCCGGCGTCGGGTCCGTCCCGCTCGCCAACCGCGCCACGATCGGCAACATGAGCCCGGAGTTCGGCTCGACCGCTGCGATGTTCCCCATCGACGACGTCACGCTCGACTACCTGCGTCTGACTGGCCGCGACGAGCAGACCGTCGCGCTCGTCGAGGCGTACGCGAAGGAGCAGTCGCTCTGGCACGACCCCGCGAACGAGCCGAGCTACAGCGAGTACATGGAGCTCGACCTCTCGACGGTCGTCCCCTCGATCGCCGGCCCGAAGCGTCCGCAGGACCGCATCCTCCTGTCGGAGTCGAAGGAGCAGTTCGCGAAGGACATCCTCAACTACGCGACCGCAGCCGACGAGCCCGTCGAGGTCGAGGGCACCTTCCCGGCGTCCGACCCGGGCACCGCTCCCGGTGTCGAGCACGAGACGCTCTCCGACGACACCGTCTCGCACCAGCACGACCACGCCCACGCGGGCCTGCTGTCCAGCGGCGCGCCGCACGCGGCGTCCAACCCCGTCAAGGTCACGCAGCCGTCGGGCGAGAGCTACATGCTCGACAACGGCGCCGTCACCCTCGCGGCGATCACCTCGTGCACCAACACCTCGAACCCGTCGGTCATGATCGCGGCGGGTCTGCTGGCGCGCAAGGCCTCGGAGCGCGGTCTCACGCGCAAGCCGTGGGTCAAGACGACGCTGGGACCGGGCTCGAAGGTCGTCACCGACTACTACGAGAAGTCGGGCCTCGACAAGGACCTCGAGAGCCTCGGCTTCTACACCGTCGGATACGGCTGCACGATCTGCATCGGAAACTCGGGCCCGCTGATCGAAGAGGTCTCGGCCGCGATCAACGACAACGACCTCGCGGTCACGGCAGTGCTCTCGGGCAACCGCAACTTCGAGGGCCGCATCAGCCCCGACGTCAAGATGAACTACCTCGCCTCGCCGCCCCTGGTCGTCGCGTACGCCCTGGCCGGGTCGATGAACTTCGACTTCGAGACCGACCCGCTCGGCAAGGACTCCGACGGCAACGACGTCTTCCTGAAGGACATCTGGCCCGCCCCGGACGAGGTCCAGGAGATCATCGACTCGTCGATCTCGCGCGAGCAGTTCATCAAGCAGTACGCCACCGTGTTCGACGGTGACGAGCGCTGGAAGAACCTGCCCACGCCGACCGGTCCGGTGTTCGAGTGGGACGAGAACTCGACCTACGTCCGCAAGGCGCCGTACTTCGACGGCATGCAGATGGAGCTGACCCCGGTCAGCGACATCACCGGTGCGCGCGTCATGGCGACGTTGGGCGACTCGGTCACGACCGACCACATCAGCCCGGCCGGAAACATCAAGGCCGGCACCCCCGCCGCGCAGTACCTCACCGAGCACGGTGTCGCGCAGAAGGACTTCAACTCCTACGGCTCGCGTCGAGGCAACCACGAGGTCATGATCCGCGGAACCTTCGCCAACATCCGCCTGAAGAACGAGCTCACGGCGGCGGTCAACGACGGCAAGGTCGTCGAGGGCGGCTACACGCGTGACTTCACCCAGGAGGGCGGCCCGCAGTCGTTCATCTACGACGCGAGCCAGAACTACCAGGCGCAGGGCACGCCGCTCGTCATCTTCGGCGGCAAGGAGTACGGCTCGGGATCGTCGCGTGACTGGGCCGCGAAGGGCACGAACCTGCTCGGCGTGAAGGCCGTCATCACGGAAAGCTTCGAGCGCATCCACCGCTCGAACCTGATCGGTATGGGCGTCGTGCCGCTGCAGTTCCCCGCTGGCGAGAGCTGGAAGTCGCTCGGACTCGACGGCACCGAGATCATCTCGATCACGGGTCTCCAGCAGCTGAACGAGGGCGTCACCCCCAAGACCGTCAAGGTCGTCGCCGAGCCGAGCGAGTTCTCGCCCGAGGGCAAGGAGACGGTCGAGTTCGACGCGGTCGTGCGCATCGACACCCCCGGTGAGGCGGACTACTACCGCAACGGCGGCATCCTGCAGTACGTGCTGCGCTCGCTCGTCTGAGCCAACCAGCCGCATAGTCCACGAGAGGCCGGAGCGTCCAGCTCCGGCCTCTCGTGCATCCTGCTCGTTAGACTTACCGGCACCGATGGAAGGAGGAGCGCGATGTCACTGCTCTCCTCGATCTCGCACCCGCGCGATCTGGACGCCCTCTCGCTTCCGCAGCTCGAGGCTCTCGCGAGCGAGATCCGCTCGTTCCTCGTCGAGAACGTCGCGCGCAGCGGCGGGCACCTCGGCCCCAACCTCGGCGTCGTCGAGCTCACGCTCGCGATCCACCGGGTCTTCGACTCTCCCAACGATCCGGTGGTGTTCGACACCGGACACCAGTCCTACGTCCATAAGCTCGTGACCGGGCGGCAGGACTTCTCGCGGCTGCGCTCACGCGGCGGCCTGGCGGGGTACCCGCAGCGCAGTGAGAGCGAGCACGACGTCGTCGAGTCGTCGCACGCGTCGAGCTCGCTCAGCTGGGCGGACGGCATCTCGCGAGCCTTCGCCCGCACCGGTCGCACCGACCGGCACGTCGTCGCAGTCGTGGGCGACGGGTCGCTGACCGGCGGCATGACGTGGGAGGCGCTCAACAACATCTCCGACGACAACGATCGCAACCTGGTGATCGTCGTCAACGACAACGGTCGCTCGTACGCTCCCACGATCGGCGGGATGGCGCGCTTCCTGAACAAGGTGCGCACGACCGAGGGGTACCGGTCGCTCCACGAGGGTTCGGCGTCGCTGTTCGGCCGCCTCGGGCCGGCGGCGCGGGCCGTCTACCGCGGACTCCGCGGGGGTACTCACGGGTTCCTGTCCCGCTTCGTGAACAACGAGGCGCTGTACTCGAACCTCGACATCAAGTACCTCGGGCCCGTCGACGGGCACGATCTCGAGGCCATGATCGAGACGCTGCGGCTCGCGAAGTCGTACGGCGCGCCGGTCATCGTGCACGCGATCACCGAGAAGGGCCGCGGCTACGCGCCCGCGCGCCTCGATGAGGCGGATCAGTTCCACGCGGTGGGCAAGATCGACCCCGCGACGGGCCGGCCGGTCTCCTCGGGCAGCACGATCAGCTGGACCGACGTGTTCGCCGAAGAGCTCGTGTCGGCGGGGGAACGCCGCTCTGATGTCGTGGCGATCACCGCCGCGATGCTGCGTCCGACCGGACTTCTGCCGTTTGCGCAACGGTTCCCCGATCGCGTCCTCGACGTCGGCATCGCGGAGCAGCACGCCGTCGCGGCATCCGCCGGCCTCGCCTTCGGCGGCCTGCATCCGGTCGTCGCGATCTACGCCACGTTCATGAACCGCGCGTTCGACCAGATGATGATGGATGTCGCGCTGCACCGTGCCGGCGTGACATTCGTGCTCGACCGGGCCGGCGTCACCGGGCCCGACGGTCCCAGTCACCACGGTATCTGGGACCTCGCGATGCTCCAGCTCGTGCCCGGCGTCCGCATCGCCGCGCCCCGCGACGCCGAGCGTCTGCGCGAGGTGTTCCGCGAAGCGGTCCAGATCGAAGACGCCCCCACGATCGTCCGCTACCCGAAGGGCTCGGTCGGTGACGAGCTGCCGGCCGTGGAGCGTCTGGACGACGGGACCGACGTGCTGGTGCGGGGCGAGTCCGACGACGTGCTCATCGTCGGTATCGGTCCGATGGCGCGTCTCGGCGTCGATGTCGCCGAGCGCCTGCGAGCACAGGGAATCGGCGCGACCGTCATCGATCCGCGCTGGGTGGTGCCGGTCGCGCGCTCGGTCGTCGACCTCGCCGCCGAACACCGGCTCGTCATCACGATCGAGGACGGGATCCGTGTCGGCGGCATCGGCACCCGCATCCGCCAGGTGCTGCGCGAGGCCGGCATCGACACCGCCGTCGACGAGCTGGGGCTGCCCGACGAGTTCATCGACCACGCGGAGCGCGACGAGATCCTCGAAGACGCGGGCATCACGGCCGCGAAGATCGCGCACGACGTCGTCGCGCAGGTCCTCGGCACCCGCATCCCGATCGCTCGCCCCAGCGCGGACGCGGAGTCGGACTGGTCGGATTCCGCTGACGCACCGGACCGTGCGGAGGCCGCGGACGGCGAGCGTCAGTCTCGAGGCCGCTGACGTCGTCTCCGATCGGGGTCGATGATGCGGTAGCGCTCGTCGAGAGCGTCCTCGGTCGCGGCATCCGCATCCGACGCCGGCACACCGTCGCCGAATCCCTCGGAGTCGAGGCGCAGTGCTCGCCGCGCGGTGATGAACCATGCTCCTGCCAGCCCCATCGCGCTGAGAGGCACGTTGACGAGGAGAGCGATCGATCCCGCCCAGCCGTCGGCCGATCCGCCCATCAACGTGATGAGGGCGCCCGCCGTGGTGACGACGCCGACCAACGCGCCGTACGCCGCGAAAGCGATCAGGTGTACGCCGATACGCGGCGAACGTCGCAGGAAGCGGCCGAGCGCGTATGCGCCGGGCGAACCGATCACGACGGCGGGGACGGAGGCGATCACGATCATCACGGTGCCCACGACCAAGCTGAAGCCGCCCGTCACCACCGCCCACGAGACGATGAGCAGCAGCGTCGTCGCGCCCCACGCGCGGGCGGCGCCCTTCAGGAACTCGGCGCGGGTGAACGCGAGAGGTTCGGCATCCGTGCGCGGCGAGTCTCGACGGGACGCGAGCGGCGGTTCGGGGTCGGTGCCCGTCACGATCGTGTCTCCGCGATGAGGTCGAGGAGCTCCCGCAGCGGCCGTCGCAGCATCGGGAGGCGGACGAGCGGGAGCGCCATCGCGAGAAGCGCCAAGCCCCTGTCGAGCAAGCGCCGCGTCTTCGCCTGGTCGTCGGACTGGTCGTAGACCCAGTACATCGCAAGCAGCAGATGCGCGAGAACGAGCGCCCCGGGTAGCGCCTCGGCGATGTCCTTCGGGAGCTTGTGGTCGGCGCCGTCGACGGCGGTGCGGAACAGTTCCTCCACGATCGTGAGCGAGGCATCCGACTCGGGCGACAGCGGGTTGATCGACGAGCGGGGGGACACCGCGGCCGTCAGGAACTCGGGCGCATGGCCATGAGTCGGCGTCAACTGATCGAGGCCCGTGTGGAAGACGATCGCGAGTCGGGTCGTGAGGTCACGCTCGGACGCGAGTCGGGGGAGGGCGGCAGCTCGGTGCGCCAGCTGCACCTGGAGGTAGAACTCCTGCACGAGCTCGTTCTTCGACGCGAAGTGGTAGTTCGTCGTGCCGACCGAGACGCCGGCCTCCGAGGCGATATGACGGATGGTGGTCGCGTCGTAGCCACGCTCGCGGAACGAACGGAGCGCGGTCTCGACGATCAGGGCACGCGTGCGGTCTCGTTTCGATCCGGTCGGCGACGGTGTGCTGAACATGTTCAGACTCTACAGCGCGACTTCTCAGGCCGTCCGGCCCACGCTCGCGTGAAAGCATGGAGGGATGACCGGCGACAACCTCTCCCGTTCCGATGCTCAGCGGCGTGCAGCCGAGATCCGGCTCCACACCGTCGATGTTCTCCTCGATGTCCGCGACGCGCCGCGGGCCGACGAGACGACCTTCGGCACCCGCGCGGTCCTCTCGTTCGATGCGACCGTCGGGGGAGAGACCTGGGTCGACTTCCTCGGTTCGAGCGTCGACGCGGTCACCGTGAACGGAGAGAGCCGGCCCGTGGACTGGGACGGCGCCCGCATCCGCATCGACCGCCTCGCCGAACGGAACACGGTCTCGATCGAGGCACGCGGCCTCTACAGTCGCTCGGGCGAGGGCCTGCACCGTTTCGTCGACCCGGTCGACGGTGGCGTCTACCTGTACACGCAGTACGAACCGGCCGACGCCAGGCGTGTCTACCCGTGCTTCGAGCAGCCCGATCTGAAGGCGCGCTGGCGGATGCGGGTCGCGGCGCCGCGGGGGTGGCGGGTGCTGTCCAACGGTGCGGAGGCCGTCCGCCGCGACATCGACGGCGGCGTCGAGGTCGCCTTCGCCGAGACCCTCCCGATCTCCAGCTACATCACCGCCGTCGCCGCGGGGCCGTACCACCGCGTCGACGCCGTGTGGGACGGGCCGGAGGGGCCCGTCGAGCTGGGCGTGCTCTGCCGCGCCTCGCTTGCGCCTCACCTCGACGCTGAGGAAGTCATCGACATCACTCGCCGCGGGCTCGCATACTTCGGGGAGGCGTTCGGGCTCGGTTACCCGTGGGGCAAGTACGACCAGATCTTCGTTCCCGAGTACAACCTCGGCGCGATGGAGAACCCGGGGCTCGTCACTTTCACCGAGGCCTACGTCTTCCGCGGGGCGGCGACGTCGGCGCAGCGCGAGGCGCGCGCCAACACGATCCTCCACGAGATGGCGCACATGTGGTTCGGCGACCTCGTGACCATGCGCTGGTGGGACGACCTGTGGCTGAAGGAATCCTTCGCCGACTTCATGGGTTCGCACGCGTCGGTCGCGACCGGGCTCTATCCGGATGCCTGGGTGAGCTTCGCGAGCAGGCGCAAAGGCTGGGCGTACGAGCAGGACCAGCTGCCGACGACGCATCCGATCGTGGCCGACATCCCCGACCTGCAGGCCGCCAAGCTCAACTTCGACGGGATCACGTACGCCAAGGGAGCGTCCGTGCTCAAGCAGCTCGTCGCGTACGTGGGGGAGGAGGCGTTCTTCGCCGGTGCGCGTCAGTACTTCGCCGCCAACGCCTACGGGAACACCACGCTCGCTGATCTGCTGGACGCGCTCGAGCACACCTCCGGACGCGATCTGCGCGCGTGGAGCGGCGCGTGGCTCGAGACCACCGGGATGTCGGATCTGTCGGTCGAACGCGATGGGCCGGACGGCGTCACCGTCGTCCAGACAGATCCACGACCCCATCGCGTGACGATGGGACGCTACGTGGAGACGGAGGGGGCGCTGCGGCGCGAGGATGGAGTCGACCTCGATCTCGTCGACGCTCGGACGCCGCTGCCCGGGGATACCCGAAGCCTGATCATCCCGAACGACGACGACCGAACCTATGCGAAGGTCCGCCTCGACGAAGAGACGACGGCCGCGCTCGAGCGATCGCTGTCGACGATCGGCGACCCCCTCGCTCGGTCGGTCGCATGGGCTGCGCTCTGGAACGCGGTGCGCGACGGTCGTCTCGACGTCGCGCGCTACCTCGAGATCGTCAGAGTGCACCCTGCAGCCGACACCCACATCGGTCTGCTCGGCGACGCGGTCGCTCACGCCGACTACGCGATCGCCCACTACGCAGCGCCCGCGCAGCGGGAGACGCTCGCCGCGCGCTGGCTGGAAACCGTCTGGCAGTCCCTGCACGAAGCCCGCCCCGGCAGCGATGCGCAACTGGTGTGGGCACGTGCCCTGGGGGCCTCCGCCGCGGTGGATGCGGGGCGTGCGGCATCGTTGCGCCAGCTGCTCGCCGGCGCGGGGCGACTCCCCGACGGTCTCGTTCTCGATGCCGACCTGCGGTGGAGCTGGCTCTTCGCGCTCGCCGCGACGGGCGAGGCCAGCCCCGCCGAGATCGACGCCGAGCTGATGCGAGACGACACCGCGAAGGGCAGACGAGCCCACCGCGCTGCCCGCGCGGCACTGCCGGAGGCGGCGGTGCGCGAGGCCGCCTGGGTCGAGGCCTGGACGGACGAGACCCTGTCGAACGACGAGCTCGACGCCACGATCGCGGGTGTTCGCGCCGGAGGGCGACGCGATCTCATCGCGGCCTTCGACGCGGACTACTTCTCGCGCATCGAACGGGTCTGGGCGACCCGCAGCATCGAGATCGCGCGGCGCCTCGTGCGCGGGCTGTTCCCCGCGGCGGATGACCTCACGGAAGCGACGGCGTGGCTCGACTCGCATCCCGAAGCGCCGGCCTCGTTGCGGCGCATCGTGATCGAGCAGCGCGACATCCTCGAGCGAGACCTTCGCGTGCAGAGCGCGCAGGGCGGCTTGCCGGCGTGACACGACGAGGACCCCGCGGCTTCGTGCCACGGGGTCCTCGTCGTGATGCGGCGCGAGGTGTCAGCGATTCGCGATCCCGCGAATGGGCGGGTGGTGGAACGTGTCGCCGAACGCCCGCTCCGACGCGCCCTCCCGATCGAGGTAGGGCGAGGCCCCGCCATCGATGAACGGCCAGCCGGCGCCCAGGATGAGGCACAGGTCGATGTCCTGCACCTCGGGGACGACGCCTTCGTCGAGCATGAGCTTGATCTCCTGTGCCAGGCCGTCCTGCACGCGCTGAAGGATCGTCTCGGCCGCGACCGGCGACGAACCCGTCGCCTTCTTCGCGATCTTCTCCGCGGCCTTGGTGAATCCGGTGACGCGCCCTCCCTTGTCCTTCTCGACGACCTCGGAGAGCTCCGCGAGCTGATGGAAGTTCTCGTTCGCGTAGAAGCGGTCGGGGAACGCCGAGGTCATCGTGTCCTGCACGTGTGCGGCGACCTTCCAGCCGACGAGGTCGATGAGCTGGAAGGGCCCCATCGGCAGCCCGAGCGGCGAGAATGCCTTCTCGACATCGGCGACCGGCGTGCCCTCGTAGACGGCGCGCGCCGCCTCGCCCATGACCTTCGCCAGCAGCCGGTTCACGACGAAGCCGGGCGCGTCGGCCGTCAGGACGGCGTTCTTTCCGAGCCCCTTCGCGACCACGAAGGCGGTCGACAGGGCAGCATCCGTCGTCTGCGGCGTCTTCACGACCTCGATCAGCGGCATGACCGCGACGGGGTTGAAGAAGTGGAAACCGACCAGACGCTCGGGGTGAGCGAGCTTCGCGCCGATCTCCGCCACCGACAGTGACGAGGTGTTCGTCGCGAGGATCGCGTCGTCGGCGATGATCTTCTCGATCTCGCCGAAGACCTGCTGCTTGACGCCGACCTCTTCGAAGACCGCCTCGATGACGAAGTCGCAGTCGGCGTACTCGCTCTTGTCGACGGTGCCGTGGACGAGCGAGCGGAGCTTGCCCGCCGTGTCGGAATCGATGCGGCCCTTCGCCTCGAGCTTGCCGATCTCCTCGCGGATGTAGGCGAGCCCCTTGTCGACGCGCGCCTGATCGAGGTCGGTGATGAGCACGGGCACCTGGAGCCTGCGGACGAAGAGCAGCGCGAACTGGCTGGCCATGAGGCCCGCACCGATGACGCCGACCTTCGTCACCTTCTTCGCCAGCGACTTGTCTGGAGCGCCGACGGGCCGCTTCGCGCGCTTCTGCACGAGGTCGAAGGCGTACATCGACGCGGCGAACTGGTCGCCCGAGATGAGCTCGGCGAGAGCGTCGTCCTCGCGGGCGAAGCCTTCTTCGCGCGATCCGCTACGGGCCTTCTCGAGCAGCTCGAGCGCCAGGTAGGGCGCCTTCGGCACGGTGCCGATCTTGGACTCGAGCATCCCGCGAGCGACCTTGACGGCGATCGGCCACTTCGTCAGGCGCTCGAGCTTGCCGGGCTCGTTCTTGCGCGTGACCGAGACGGCACCCGACAGTACGCGGTCAGCCCAGGCGAGGGAGTCCTCGAGGTAGCTCACCGCGGGGAAGATCGCGTCCATGATGCCCAGGTCGAACGCCTGCTGAGGCTTGAGCACGCGGTTCTGCTTGAGCGGATTGCTGATGACCACTTCGAGCGCGTTCTCGATGCCGATTAGGTTCGGCAGCAGGTAGGCGCCGCCCCAGCCCGGGATGAGACCGAGGAAGACCTCGGGCAGGGCGATGGCCGCCGCGGAGGCATCCACGGTCCGGTAGGTGCTGTTCAGCGCGATCTCGAGACCGCCGCCGAGGGCGAGGCCGTTCACGAAAGCGAAGGAGGGGACACCCAGCTGCGACAGGCGCCCGAGCACCTGGTGCCCGCGCTGCGCGACGAGCTTCGCGATCTCCTTCGAGGGCAACCGTGAGACATCGGAGAGGTCGGCTCCCGCGGCCAGGATGTACTGCTTGCCGGTGATGCCGACGGCATCGATCTCGCCCGCTGCCGCACGCGCGGCGAGCGTATCGAGGACGCCGCCCAGCTCGGCGAGCGTCGCCGGACCGAGCGTGTTCGGTCGGGTGTGGTCGCGGCCGTTGTCGAGGGTGATGAGCGCGAGCGTGCGGCCCGAGGGGAGCCGGACATCACGCACGAGCGAGTGGGTGACGACCTCGTCGCCGGTCAGGGCGTCGAGGGGGGAGAAGTCGATGTCGTCGTAGGTCATGTCGGCGCGCCTCACTTCTTCGCGGTCTTCTTCTTGCCGGTGTAGTGCGGGTTCTCCCAGATCACGGAACCGCCCTGGCCGAGGCCGACGCACATGGCCGTCAGTCCGTAGCGGACGTCCGGACGCTCGGCGAACTGAGCGGCGAGCTGGATCATCAGACGCACACCGGATGCCGCCAGGGGGTGACCGACCGCGATGGCGCCGCCCCACGGGTTGACGCGCGGATCGTCGTCGTCGATGCCGAAGTGGTCGAGAAGCGACAGCACCTGCACCGCGAACGCCTCGTTGAGCTCGAACAGGCCGATGTCGTCGATCGTCAGGCCGGCCTTGGCGAGCGCCTTCTCGGTTGAGGGGATGGGGCCGATGCCCATCACCTCGGGCTGGACGCCGGCGAAGCCGAACGAGACCATCCGCATCTTCGGAGTGAGGCCGAGCTCCTTCACCGCGCGCGAGCCGGCGAGGAGGCTGATGGTCGCGCCGTCGGTGAGAGGTGAGGACGTGCCCGCGGTGACGCGCCCGTGCGGGCGGAAGGGCGTCTTCAGCTGAGCGAGGCCCTCCATCGTGGTCTCGGGCCGGCGGCCCTCGTCCTCGGTCGCGAGGCCCCAGGCACCGTCCGCGGACTTCACCGCGACGGGAACGAGATCAGGCTGCAGCTTGCCCGCCTCGTACGCGGCCTGAGCCTTGTGCTGGCTGCGCATTCCGAACCGGTCGGCGCGCTCCTTCGTGAGGACCGGGAAGCGGTCGTGCAGCCGCTCGGCGGTGATTCCCATGTTCAGGGCGTCTGCGCTGACGAGCTTCTCGGTGAGGAAGCGCGGGTTGGGATCGGTGTCGCCGCCGCCGAGGGGGTGTCGACCCATGTGCTCGACGCCGCCCGCGAGGGCGAGGTCGTACATGCCGATGCCGATCGAGCCGGCCATCGTGGTGACGCTCGTCATCGCACCCGCGCACATGCGGTCGATCGCGAAGCCCGGCACGCTCTGCGGGAGGCCGGCGAGGATCGCTGCGGTGCGGCCGAGGGTCAGGCCCTGGTCGCCCTGCTGGGTCGTTGCGGCGATCGCCACGTCATCGATCCGGTCGAGCGGCACATCGGGGTTGCGTTCGATCACGCCCCGGATCGCTTTGACGACGAGGTCGTCCGCTCGGGTGTTCCAGTACATGCCCTTCTCGCCGGCGCGCCCGAACGGGGTGCGCATGCCGTCGATGAAGTAGACGTCCGAGATCTCGGCCACTTTGCCTCCAGAAGATGGGATCTTCCCCAGCCTAGAGAGCTGCGGAGGCCGGGAAAATCGGTTGGGTCGAACCTACGAACCGGCCGAGGAAGGTGCGGCATCCCCGTTCACGGAATCCACAAAGGCTTGAGCGATCAGCTGTGCAGTCTGCTCAATCTGCCACGGCCGCGCGCCGAGCTCCGCGAGTGCCGTCCCGACCGCCTCGGCCGAGATCTCCGCGGGCGGTGCCCATGCCACGCGGCGCAGCAGCTCAGGAGTGAGCAGGTTCTCCGTCGGCATCGACAACTCCTCCGCGCGCTGCTCGACGAGCGGCTTGGCAGCCTTCAGGCGGGCGTCGGCGGGAGGGTTGCGGTCGACCCAGGCCCGCACGGGCGGCAGGCCGTCGCCCGGCAGCCGGTCCGGCGGCAGCGACTGCTCGGCCCGGCCGGCCTCGAAGGCCGCCCACCAGCGGTCGAGCTGCGAGCGGCTCGCGCGGCCGGTGAAGTCCTTGACCTTCGCCAGGTCCTGCTTCGTCTTGGGGTCGGCGGCGAGCGCCGCGACGAGCGCGCGGTCGGGGACGAGCCGGCCGGGGGCGATGTCCTGCTCGCGGGCGTACTCCTCGCGCGCGGTCCACAGTGCTCGCGCAACCGCGAGCGCGCGGCGGCCCCGAATCGTGTGCAGGCCGCTGAGTCGGCGCCAGGGGTCTTCGCGCGGTGGCTTGACCGGCCGGTCGAGCACGGCTTGGAACTCCTGTGCGGCGAACTCGACCTTGCCCTGCGCCTCGAGCTCGCCTGCGAGCGCATCGCGCACGTCGATGAGGTGCTCCACGTCGAGGGCTGCATACTCGAGCCACGACTGCGGCAGCGGGCGCGTCGACCAATCGGCCGCCGAGTGCGCCTTGGCGAGGACGATGCCCAGGGTGTCCTCGACGACGGCGCCGAGCCCGACGCGGGCGTGCCCGAGCAGGCGTGCGGCGAGCTCGGTGTCGAAGATCGACGTCGGGTCGAGCCCTGCCTCGCGGAGCGAAGGCAGGTCCTGGCTCGCGGCATGCAGCACCCACTCGACGTCGCCGATGGCGGACTGGAGAGGGGCGAAGGTCGTGATCGCCGGGGGATCGAACAGATGCACGCCGGCTCCACGGCGGAAGACCTGGATGAGATAGGCCCGTTGCGAGTAGCGGAAGCCCGACGCTCGCTCGACGTCTACGGCGACGGGTCCGTCGCCGGCCGCGAGCAGCTGCGCGGCGCGTTCGAGTCCGGCGTCATCGGCGATGACGGTGTATTCAGCCACGGTTCCCCCGGCGTGCTCCGAAGACGGCGACGCCCTCCGACCCCGGAGGAAGGCCGGCCAGCATGCAGGTCAGTTCCGCCCAGGCGTCGATGTGGGCGGTGATGTCGCCGACGGGGGTCCACGAAGCGCGCAGTTCGATCTGCGCACCGTCGCCCTCATCGGCGAGACTTCCGAAACCGCGCGAGAGCGTCTTCGTCGCGGTCCCCGAGATGGAGTGGAACGAGGCGCCGCGATGATCGAGCGCGTCGATGAGCCACGACCAGGCGACCTCGGCGAGAAGCGGATCGACGCCGATCTCGGGTTCGAGCGGCGCCTGGGCGAATGCGACGATGCGCCACGCCCCGCCCCAGGCATCCGGCTCGTCGTCGTCGTGGAGGACGACGATGCGGCCGGTGCCGTAGGGGGAGTCGACGGCGTGATCCTCGGGTCGCACATCGCCCGCAAGCGCGAGGGCGTCGGGCGCGAGGCCGGTCGGGGCAGGGATCTCGCGGACCACGAGGTCGTCGCGGAAGGTCATCGCCAGCACCGCCTCGCGTGCGACGACGAATGCCGTCGCGTCGGCGGGAGGACGGGAATCGGCCACGTCGACAGACTAGAGTGAGGCTTCGATGATGGGTTCCAGGCGCGCCGGGGCTGCGGGCGCATCTCCCGCAGCAGCCACCGCCGCGAAGACGACGATCGCGGCATTGGCCGGAGCCCTCGGGATCTCGTTGGCCGCGCTCGGCACCGTTTCGATGCGCGTAGCCCGTAAGGTCGTGACGCCCGCCGGGCGGGTGCCCGACACGCAGCTGCTCGCGGTCGACGTCGCCGCGCAGACGCTCACCCTCTCGCGCACTCCCGACACCGAGCTGCCGGGGCGGTACGGACTGTTCACGACGGGCACCGCCTCGTACGTGAAGGTCGGTGCCGTGCTGGCGCTCGACGAGACGTCGGTCAAGCGCAAGCTGCTCACGCAGATCGGAACGGACGACCGGCTGTCAGCCGCCGCGGCATTCAGCGGGTGGTACTACTCCGATCCGGCAGAGCTGCACCTGCCCTACCACTCCGAGCTCGTCGGGTCTCCGCTCGGACCCTGCCCCGCATGGTTCTTCCCGGCCGCGGACGCGGCGGGGGAGCCGAGCGACACGTGGGTCATCCAGATTCACGGGCGCGGCACGACACGGGCCGAGACGCTGCGTGCGGTGCCGGTGTTCCACGCCGCCGGTGTGTCGTCCCTGCTGGTGTCGTACCGCAACGACGGCGAGGCGCCGCGCAGCCGATCGGGCACGTACATGCTCGGTGCGACCGAATGGCGCGATGTGGATGCCGCGATCGGAGCGGCCCGCCGCCGCGGCGCGCGCCGCATCTTCCTCATGGGGTGGTCGATGGGCGGCGCGATCGCCCTCCAGGTCGCCCTGAACTCGGCCCATCGCGACATCATCGCCGGAGTCTTGCTCGAGTCGCCGGCGATCGACTGGCGCATCGTGCTCGACTACCAGGCGCACCTGCTGCGCATCCCCGCCCCCGTCGCGAGCACCGCCGTGCGCGCGCTCGACAGCGCGTGGGGGTCGCGGGTCGTCGGGTTGAACACCCCGATCCCGTTCGACCGGCTCGATGTGGTCGCCCGTAGGGCCGAGCTTCGGCATCCGATCCTCATCCTGCACAGCGACGACGACGGCTTCGTCCCGGCGGACGCGTCGTATCAGCTGGCAGAGGCGCGTCCCGATCTGGTCGAGCTGGAGGTGTTCCGGACGGCCCGGCACACGAAGCTGTGGAACTACGATCCGGAGCGTTGGACCTCGGTCATCCGCGACTGGCTCGAGCGCCGACGCTCAGCCGCAGATAGCTGAAGCCCGCGGCATCCATCAGCGCACCCGCGACGGCGGTCGGCACCTCGTCCGCAACCGGCAGGACGGGATGCCGGACCGGTCCGATGCGCGGCGCGACCGTGAGGCAGATCTCGTCGGCCACGCCCGCGGCGATGAACTGCGCAGCGAGGGTCGGTCCGCCCTCGCAGACCACGCGCTCCCACCCGCGGGCCGACAGGACGGCGAGCACGTCGGCGGGGGACAGGTCGGGCCCGCTGCCGGCGGTGACAACGGTGACGCCGGCGGGCGCTTCGGGACGGGCGCCGTCGGGAACGACCAGGACGACCCGCCCCGCCTCGGCGTCGGTCAGGCGGTGGCCGTCGAGACGCCCCGACCGCGAGACGATGGCGAGGGCCGCCGTACGCGGAACGACATAGCCCTCCGCGCGGACGGTCTCCGCGCCCACGACGACGACGTCGGCGTCCCGGCGGATGATGCCGAGGATGCTGCGATCGGTCGGGCTCGTGATCGTCTCGCTCGTCCCGTCGCCGCCGGAGGCCGACCCGGTCAGGGTGGTGACCATGTTCACGCGGACGTATCCGCCGGGCGCTCGCCGGTAGCGCCCTGCGAGCCACACCCGTCCGGCATCCGTCGTGGGATCGGCGCTCTCGCCGGTTCCCGGAAGCATCTCGGTCACACGCACGGCGTCATCCTTTCACGCGGTTAGGGTTGATCCGTGACGAGCACATCCGCCGGAATCCTGCGCCTCAGCGACCGCCGTCCCGAGGTGAGCGGCACCGAGATGCTCGCCGCCCTGGTGCCGCCGCCGCAGTTCGACGAGGCGACGTTCGATTCGTACCGGGCCGACCCGCAGTACCCGTCGCAGCAGGAGGCGAAAGACCTCCTCGAGACCTTCGCCGGCGGTGGGGCGCCGGCCGCCCGCGGGGGACTGTTCCGCCGCGCGAAGAAGGCGCCCGAGACGAAGCCCGGGGTGTACCTCGACGGCGGCTTCGGCGTCGGCAAGACCCACCTGCTCGCCGCGATCTACCACGCGATGCCGGCACGCCGGAAGTACTTCGGCTCGTTCATCGAGTACACCGCCCTCGTGGGAGCCGTCGGGTACCAGAACACGGTGCAGCTGCTGCGCGGCGCCGACCTGCTGTGCATCGACGAGTTCGAGCTCGACGACCCGGGCGACACGATGGTGATGACCCGGCTCCTCGGCGAGCTCGTCGCATCGGGCACGCGTCTGGCGGCGACCTCGAACACGCCGCCCAACGCGCTGGGCGAGGGGCGTTTCGCCGCTCAGGACTTCCTGCGCGAGATCCACGCGATGTCGGCGAGCTTCCAGACCATCCGGATCGACGGCACCGACTACCGGCAGCGTGCCGTCGACGGGCACGCCGTCGCGCTCGCGCCCGAGAAGTACGAGGCGGCGATCGCGGAAGCCGCGGCATCCGGTCTCGTCTCGGACGACCCCTTCGCCGACGTCATCGCGCACCTCGCGACCGTCCACCCGTCGCGTTACATCCGCCTCGTCGATGACATCTCCACGATCGGTCTGCGCGACGTCACGCAGTTGACCGATCAGTCGGCCGCCCTCCGCTTCGTCGCGTTCGTCGACCGCGCCTACGACGCGCAGATCCCGATCCGCGCCACGGGCCGGCCTCTCGACGAGGTCTTCGGCGACGAGATGCTCGGCGGCGGATACCGCAAGAAGTACCTGCGCGCCATCTCGCGCCTCGTGGCTCTCACCCACTTCTGAGCACCTGCGCAGGGCTCGCGCGGCGCCAGGAAACCTGATGTTTACCGGGGGAGCGCTCGCGTAACCGTTCGGAAACACGACTGCGCCGTCGGGGGAAACTGGGTGCCTCGACACTGAGGGGACCCGACGCTACACCTGCGTCCCTGCAGAGAGGTTCCCTTCGAGATGGATCAAGGCAACACCGCATTCATACTCATCGCGGCCGCATTCGTCCTGCTGATGACGCCAGGACTCGCATTCTTCTACGGCGGTCTCGTCAAGGCCAAGAGCGTCATCAGCATGATGATGATGAGCTTCGGCGCCCTCGGACTCATCGGCGTCCTCTGGGTGCTCTTCGGCTACGCCATCGCCTTCCCCGGCGCTGAGGGAACCGTCGCCCCGTGGTCGATCGACTGGAGCGCGATCGGTCTGAGCAGCCTGCTCGAGACCCCCGACGACGCCGCCTTCCCGCCCATGGCATTCGTGTGCTTCCAGGCCACCTTCGCGATCCTCACCGTCGCGCTCGTCTCCGGAGCGATCGCCGACCGTGCCAAGTTCGGCGCGTGGATGCTGTTCGCCGGTGTCTGGGCGACCGTGGTCTACTTCCCGGTCGCGAGCTGGGTCTTCAACTTCGGCCTCGCCGATGACGGCTCGTTCGAATACGGCGGCTGGATCACCAAGGGGCTGCAGGACGTCTTCGGTGTCGGAGCGATCGACTTCGCCGGTGGCACCGCGGTGCACATCAACGCCGGTGCTGCCGCTCTCGCCCTCGCTCTGGTCCTCGGCAAGCGCGTCGGCTTCCAGAAGGGCGTCCACGTTCCCCACAACCCGCCGTTCGTGCTCCTCGGCGCCGGTCTGCTGTGGTTCGGCTGGTTCGGCTTCAACGCGGGCTCCGAGCTCGCCGCCGACGGCACCGCCGCGCTCGCCTTCATCAACACGATCGCTGCTCCCGCCGCCGCTCTGCTGGCCTGGCTCCTCGTCGAGAAGATCAAGGACGGCAAGCCCACCTCCGTCGGTGCCGCATCGGGTGCGGTCGCGGGTCTCGTCGCCATCACCCCCGCGTGCGCCTCGGTCGACCCCATCTGGGCGATCGTGCTGGGCCTCATCGCCGGTGCCGCCTGCGCGCTGGCCATCGAGCTCAAGTACAAGCTCGGCTTCGACGACTCGCTCGACGTCGTGGGCATCCACCTCGTCGGCGGCCTCATCGGAACGCTCTACCTCGGCTTCTTCGCCAACGGCACGGGCCTGTTCATGGGCGGCGACGCCAGCCAGCTGATCGTCCAGGCGATCGCGGCCCTCGCCGTTCTCGTCTACTCCTTCGTGCTGGCCTTCATCATCGGGTTCGCGATCGAGAAGACGATCGGCTTCCGCGTGAAGAACGAGGACGAGATCGCCGGCATCGACACGGTCATGCACGGCGAGGTCGGGTACACCCTCTCCGACGCCAAGGTCTGATCAGGCCTCGGCTCTGACTCGGGCGGGGCATCGCGGATCACTCCGCGGTGCCCCGCCCTGTTTCTCGTGGGCGCTCGGTTGGCAGGCGGCGCCGCTTCGCGGGAGGTGAAGGGGCGCGAGCTGCCAGGTGAGGCGGAGGATGAGGCGGGGCGCGCCTCGCGGGCTGGGTAGGTTTGGGCGCATGGGTGTGCTTTCGCGTGTGTGGGATCTGCTGCGACCGCGTCGGACGGCGGGTGGCTCGGGTCGGCCGGCCACAGCGCGTCCGCGGTCGGCGACCGTCTCACCGGCTCGCCCGAGCAGGCCCTCCGCGCCGGGCGGCGGGGTCGCCGGCGCGGCATCCGTCGTCGAGGTCGCTCTCCCCGATGCCGTCGGCCTGCGGCTCGCCTACGAGCCGACGCCCGACGGGCAGCCCGATCCCGGCGAGATCGTCTGGGCGTGGGTTCCGTATGCGGAGGATGCCGCGCGCGGCAAAGATCGCCCGCTGCTCGTGCTCGCGCGCGCCGACGGCGGCCGCAGCTGGGCCATGAAGCTCACGAGCAAGCCGCACGACGGCGAGCGCGACCACATCCCGCTCGGGACGGGGGATTGGGACCGCGAGCGGCGCCCGTCGTGGCTCGACGTCGACCAGATCTACCTCGTCCCCGCGAGCGGCATCCGCCGCACCGCCGGAGCCCTCGATCGCACCACCTACGCTCGGGTCGCCCAGTCGCTCTCGCAGCGCTACGGGTGGCGGACCGCCCGCTGACCTGCGCTAGTCCCGCGCCGAGAGTGCACCCTCTCAGCGAGAACGTACCGGGAACCATGCGCTCTCGCAGCGGCAGTGCGTCCTCGGTGCGTGGGGGGCTGCCGTGATCGAGGCGGGGGTGGTTTCATGGCGACATGAGCGAATCGTTCCCGGAGGTACCGGGGGCGCACCCGGGCGAGCCTCACGCGTCATCCATGTCGGGGCGGCTGAACTGGCTGCGCGCGGGCGTCCTGGGCGCGAACGACGGCATCGTCTCGACCGCCGCCCTGGTCGTCGGCGTCGCGGGGGCGACGACGGAGACGGCGCCGATCTTCGCCGCCGGCGTTGCGGGACTCGTGGGCGGCGCGATCTCGATGGCGCTCGGCGAGTATGTATCGGTCAGCAGCCAGAGCGACAGCCAGCGCGCCATGATCACCAAGGAGCGCCGCGAGCTCGCCGAAGACCCCGCGGCTGAGCTCGTCGAGCTCGCGGGGCTGTACGAACAGCGCGGGCTCTCGCCCGAGACTGCGCGGCGGGTTGCCGAGGAGCTGACGGAGCACGATGTCGTCGCCGCGCACCTCGAGGCCGAGCTGGGGCTGACCGAGGACGAGGTCGTGAGCCCGTGGGCGGCGGCCGGCGCCAGCGCGCTCGCGTTCACCGTCGGTGCGCTGCTGCCGCTTCTCGCGATCCTCCTGCCGCCCGCCGACATCCGGGTTCCCGTCACCTTCGTGGCGGTGCTCATCGCTCTCGCTCTCACCGGGTATCTGAGCGCGCGCCTGGGCGACAGTCCGCCGTTGCGTCCCGTTGTGCGGGTCGTCGCCGGCGGGGCTCTCGCGCTGATCGCGACCTTCACGGTGGGCTCGCTGCTGGGCGTCTCGGGCGCCTTCTGACCCGGCGCGGATCTCGTGCACCGCGAGGACGCACCGCTGCGGCGAGCGCGCACCATGCGCGGTGCGTTCTCGTCGCGACGGTGCGTGCTCGGCGGGCGCAGAGCACACGACAACGAAAAGCGCCCCGGTCGAGGCGACCGGGGCGGGGATGGTGGGCGATGCGGGACTCGAACCCACGACCTCTTCCGTGTGAAGGAAGCGCGCTAACCAACTGCGCCAATCGCCCATCTGGCCCGTGAGGGCCGAGACACGAGCATACCGGATGCCGCGACGGTTCCCGAACGCGGAAGCGAGACACGCGCGGGGCGTCGCCGGTTTTGCACTCGTGCGATCGTCGGCTAATGTTTAACAAGTGCCGGAGCGATCCGGAACGAAATGCGGATGTAGCGCAGTGGTAGCGCATCACCTTGCCAAGGTGAGGGTCGCGAGTTCGAATCTCGTCATCCGCTCGAGTGCGAGGATCTCCCGTGAGGGGGATCCGGCACGTGGGTCAGAACCACACACGGTGGCGTGGCCGAGCGGCTAGGCACCGGCCTGCAAAGCCGTTTACACGGGTTCGAATCCCGTCGCCACCTCGCCTCATAACTGAACAGCCTGTATAGGCGCGATTGGCGCAGCGGTAGCGCGCTTCCCTGACACGGAAGAGGTCACTGGTTCGATCCCAGTATCGCGCACCGAGTAAAACCCCCGGTCTCACCGGGGGTTTTGTCGTTTCGCGGGACGCTGGTCAGCGCTGCCGGTTAGGCTCGGCGCCATGTCTCAGCTCGTGCTCACGGTCGTCGGAGACGATCGGGTCGGACTCGTCCGCACACTCGCCGACACCGTCGCCGCGCACGGCGGCAACTGGGAGCGCAGCGAACTCGCGGAGCTGGCCGGGGCCTTCGCGGGCATCGTGCTGGTGGACGTTCCCGCTGACCGTGAGGCCGGCCTCGTCGACGCCCTCGAGCGGCTGGACGGGCTGCTGCGCATCACGACCCACCAGCCGCTGCCGCCGGTCGTCGCGAGCGGCCAGGTACTTCGATTCACGGTGCTGGGCAACGACCGTCCCGGCATCGTCCGCGAAGTCAGCGACGCGATCGGCGCTCATGCGCTGAGCATCGACGCCCTGACCACCCGTACCCTCGACGCTCCGATGGCCGGTGGCACGCTTTTCGAGGCGACCCTGGTCGTGCGCCTGCCCGCCGAGTTCGACGCGGCCGACATCGTGGCGGACCTCGAGCGCCTCGCCGGTGAGATCCAGGTCGACCTCACCCTGACGTGACCCTCGTCGACGACATCCGCGCCGCGCTCCGCGCTGCGGCGCAGCCGGAACGAGCCGCCGCGCAGCAGGCGTACATGAAGTCTGCGATACCGTTCCTCGGGATCCGCCTCCCCGAGGTGCGCCGGGTCACCCGTACGCTCGGCGCCGGAGAGCAGGATGCCGCGGTGCTGCGCGCTGCCTCGCTGCAGCTGTGGGACGAGGCCCGCCACCGCGAGGAGCGCTATGCGGCGATGGCGCTCCTCGCGCTGCCACCGCTGTCGGGAACCCTGCCGACGGTGCCGCTCATCGAGCACATGGTGCGCACCGGGCGGTGGTGGGACATCACCGACGAGCTCAGCGGGCTCGTGCGCGAGCTGCTCATCGAGCACGCCGACGAGATGGCGCCCGTCGTCCGCGCGTGGGCTCGGGACGAGAACCTCTGGATACGCAGGATCGCGATCCTGTCGCAACTGACCCGTCGCTCGGAGTTCGACGAGCAGCTCTTCACGGATGTCGTCGTCCCGAACCTCGGCGATGCGGACTTCTTCATCCGCAAGGCGATCGGATGGGCGCTGCGCGATCGGGCGCGCGTCGATGCCGCGTGGGTGCGATGGTTCGTCGATGAGCGGGGCGTGGCCGGCCTGAGCAGGCGCGAGGCGCTCAAGCACGTCTGACCGGTGCCGCCGGTGCGGGAGGCTCAGCGAAGAGCGAGCGGGAGGACCGACAGCCCGACGACGAGGGGCGCGGCGACGAGTCCCCAGAGGACGAAACGCCGCCAGGGGACGTCGACGCCCACGGCGTGCAGCCGCTCGTGCCAGAGCAGCGTCGCGAGCGACGCCCAGGGGGTGATGAGCGGTCCCGCATTGACGCCGACGAGCAGCGCGCCCAGGCGCTCCGGGGTTCCCGCCGCCGACTCGAGCAGCAGGTACGCGGGCAGGTTGTCGACGGTGTTCGCCGCGACCAGGGCGGTGCCCGCCATGCGCCACAGCTCGAAGGGGCCGCCGGCCTCGCCGGCGATCACCGAGACCACCGCCGCCGACCCGAGCGACTCGAGCGCAGCCATCGCGGTGAACAGCCCCGCGGCGAACACGAGCAACTGCCAGGGGATGAGCCGAAGCGACAGTCCGCGGGGCGAGCGCCATGCGAAGAGGCCGATGAGCAGAACCGCGGCGATCGTCGCCGGAATCCACGGCTCCAGCCCGCTGACGAGGGCCGGCATGAGTGCGACGACGACGACGGATGCGACGCCCAGCTGCACCCGGTCGGTGACGCGCGGCACCGGGGCCGGGTCGAACCGCCCGACGAGCGAGCGCCGGTGGATGGCGAACAGCAGGCTCACCGTCACCGCGATCGCGACGGCCGCCGAAGGCCCCATGAGCGCGAGGAACGCGACGGGCCCGCCCTCGGGCAGCCGGCCGAGAGCCAACAGGTTCGTCAGGTTGGAGACCGGCAGCACGAGTGACGCGGTGTTCGCGAGCCACACCGTCGTGAAGGCGAAGGGGAGCGGCGGCAGCCCGTTGGCGCGCGCGACGGCGACGACGACCGGTGTGAGCAGCACAGCGGTCGTATCGAGCGACAGGAAAGCCGTCGCAACGACGGCCAGCGCCACGACGAGGAGCCACAACAGCGTCGTCCGGCCCCGTGAGGCGCGGGCGAGCCACCCCGCAGCGACGTCGAACACGCCGGCTTTCGCCGCCAGCTCCGCCACGATCGTGACGGCCACGACGAAGGCGAGGATCGGCGCGACACGCTCGGCGATGCCGGCGAGATCGTCGGGAGGCAGGATGCCGCCGACCACCGCGCCCGCCGCCACGAGCAGCAGTGCGGCTCCGGCGATGGCGAGCTTCACGGCATCCATCATGCGCCCTCGTGCGTCGCCCCGAAGCCATCGACGCCCACGACTAGGATCGACGCATGGAACGTCGCCGGATCGGAGCCCGCGTGCTCACCCGCTTCGTCGCCGCCGGCCGAACGCTCTCGGCCTGAGCGGGCGGGACGCGGCGAGCGTCCGAAGCTGAGTAGCCTTGATCCGAGCCACCCATCTGGAGATGTTCCCTTGACTGACGTCGTTTCCCCGTCGGACGTGTCGTACCCCGCCGACGGCTTCGCCCTCTTCCCCGACCGCTCCGTCGTCGCCCTGCGCGTGAACGGAGAGCTGAAGGATCTCGCCACCGTGGTCAGCGAGACGGATGCCGTCGAGCCGATCACCGTGTCGAGCCCCGACGGCCTCGCGATCCTCCGCCACTCGACCGCGCACGTGCTGGCCCAGGCCGTGCAGCGCATCCGGCCGCAGTCGAACCTGGGCATCGGGCCGCCCATCGAGGACGGCTTCTACTACGACTTCGGCGTCGACGAGCCCTTCACTCCGGAGGACCTCAAGTCGATCAAGAAGGAGATGGAGCGGATCGTCCGCGAGAACCAGCGGTTCGTCCGGCGGGTCGTCACCGCCGACGAGGCGCGCGCCGAGCTCGCCGACGAGCCGTTCAAGCTCGAGCTCGTCGACCTCGCCGGTGGTCCCGGCTCGGGCGCCGACGCGGCCGAAGGGGCCTCGGCCGAGATCGGCGCCGGCGAACTGACGATCTACGACAACGTCACCCGCGACGGCTCGACCGCCTGGAAGGACCTGTGCCGCGGACCCCACGTGCCCGGCACCCGGATGGTCGGCAACGGCTGGGACCTCACCCGCGTCGCCGCCGCCTACTGGCGCGGCTCCGAGAAGAACCCCCAGCTGCAGCGCATCTACGGCACCGCATGGCCGTCGAAGGACGAGCTGCGCGCCTACCAGGAGCGGCTGGCCGAGGCGGCTCGCCGCGATCACCGGAAGCTCGGGGTCGAGCTCGACCTGTTCTCGTTCCCGGATGAGATCGGACCCGGTCTGTCGGTGTTCCACCCCAAGGGCGGCATCATCCGGTACGAGATCGAGCGCTACATGCGCGAGCAGCTGCTCGCCAACGACTACGAGGTCGTCAACACCCCGCACATCACCAAGGGCGACCTGTTCATGACGAGCGGGCACCTGCAGTGGTACGCCGACGGCATGTACCCGCCGATGAAGCTCGATGAGATCGTCGACGCCGAGGGCAACGTGACCCGCCAGGGGCAGGAGTACTACCTCAAGCCCATGAACTGCCCGTTCCACAACCTGATCTTCCGCTCGCGGGGGCGCAGCTACCGTGAGCTGCCGCTGCGCCTGAGCGAGTTCGGTTCGGTCTACCGCTACGAGAAGAGCGGCACCCTCTCGGGCCTCACCCGCGTGCGGGGGATGACCCAGGACGACACCCACATCTACGTCACCCCCGATCAGGTCGAGGACGAGCTCGTCCGCAGCCTCGAGTTCGTGCTGCAGACGCTGCGCGACTACGGACTCAACGACTTCTATCTCGAGCTGTCGACGAAGGAGGAGGGCAACCCGAAGTTCATCGGCGACGATGCCCTCTGGCAGCAGGCGACCGAGACCCTGCGCCGCGTCGCCGAGGGCTCCGGCCTCGAGCTCGTCCCGGATCCGGGCGGCGCGGCGTTCTACGGCCCGAAGATCTCGGTTCAGGCCCGCGACGCGATCGGCCGCACCTGGCAGATGTCGACCATCCAGCTCGACTTCAACCAGCCCGAGCGCTTCGAGCTCGAGTACACCGGTCCCGACGGCGAGAAGCATCGCCCCGTCATGATCCACCGCGCACTCTTCGGGTCGATCGAGCGGTTCTTCGCGATCCTCCTCGAGCACTACGCGGGTGCCTTCCCCGTCTGGCTCGCGCCGGTGCAGGTCGTGGCGATCCCGGTCGCCGACGATTACGCGCCGTACCTGCGGGAGATCGTCTCGCGGCTGCGCAAGGCCGGCGTCCGCGCCGAGCTCGATCGCTCCGACGACCGCATGCAGAAGAAGATCCGCACTCACACCACGCAGAAGGTGCCGCTCCAGCTCATCGCCGGCGAGCAGGACCGCGCAGCAGGCACGGTCTCGTTCCGCTTCCGTGACGGATCGCAGACCAACGGCGTGCCCGTGGACGAGGCCGTCGAGCGCATCCTCGCGGCCATCGCCAACCGTACACTCGTCGACACCGCGGAGCACCTGAGCGACACGGCGGAGCAGCTCGCGTGACCGGCTCGTCGGACGCCCCGCGCCCGGTCGAGGACGCCGCGCACCTGGCCGGGGTGCCCGACGAGTTCCAGCGCCTGTGGACCCCTCACCGGATGGCGTACATCCAGGCGGGCCCCGAACCGCTGCGTGACGAGTGCCCGTTCTGCGCTGCGCCCGGCAAATCGGATGCCGACGGGCTCATCGTCGCGCGCGGCCGCACGGCCTACGTGCTGCTGAACCTCTTCCCGTACAACTCCGGTCACCTGCTCGTCTGCCCGTACCGGCACATCCCGACGTACGATCTCGCGACGCCCGAGGAGGTCGCCGAGATCGGCGCGCTGACGCAGACGGCCATGCGGGTGCTCCGAGAGGTGTCGCGGTGCGACGGTTTCAACCTCGGAATGAATCAGGGCGCTGTCGCGGGTGCCGGGGTCGACGGGCACCTGCACCAGCACGTCGTGCCACGGTGGGCGACCGATGCCAACTTCTTCCCGATCATCGCGAAGACGAAGGCGCTCCCGCAGCTGCTCGGCGAGGTGCGCGAGGCCGTCGCCGCCGCGTGGCCGACGACCTGACCGCACACTTCCTCACGCTCGGCCTCGAACGCAAGCCCGGGTGCCGGGTGGCGCGATGACGATAGCCTGAGCGCTCACTGAGGAGGCACCATGTCGATCACCGCCCGTCCCCGCACCGCGACTCTCGCCGCACTGGCTGTTGTCGGGGCCCTCGCCTTGACGGGGTGCACGCCCGCGGGAGACGCGAACCCGACCGAGGCGACTCCGACGACGACGACAGTGCCGGACGAGAGCGCAGCGGCGACCCCCGACGCCGGTGGCGACGGATCCGCGACCGCCGATGCCCTGGCCGAGCGCGACACGTTCATCGCGGCGCAGCAGCAGCCCGTGGGTCAGACCACGCTCACCGCGAAGACGCCCGAGCAGCAGGAGCTCGTCGCGCAGCAGCGCGCGCACGTCGAGGCGAACGGCGGTCAGTGGTCGGAGCAGGCCGAGACCGTGACGCTCGCCCTCGCTCTGGACGCGTGCGAGACCTCGATCCTCAACGGTCACCAGGTCGATCAGAACGTCTACCAGATGCACGTCGCGTCGTCCCCGCTCATCCAGAGTCTCGCCATCGACGACGCGTCCCGCGAGGGTGCTGTGAGCATCATGGTCTTCGGCACCCGGTTCCTCTGCCCCGATGACGCTCCGCAGTGGGAGCAGGCGTGGACCGAGTCCAGCGGACAGTAACGGCGCCGGTCAGCGCACCCGCTCGACCGTGAACTGCATCCGCGGGTGCGCGTAGGCCTCCTGGCTCTCCACGAGCTGGAGCTCGCGCTCGCCCGACTCGTGTGTGCGCGTGAGCAGGTCGAACACGCTCGAGGTCGTACGGGCCAGCGCCTCGGCTGCGGAGCCGGTGCTGCGGTAGTGAGCTGTGAACAGGGCCGCCGTCACGTCACCCGATCCGTTCGCCTTCATGGGGATGTGGGGAGTGCGGACGATCCACGCTCCGGCGTCGTCCGCGGCGAGCATCTCGATCGTTCCCTCGGGGCGTTCCGGGCGCTCGACGCTCGTCACGAGCACCGTGCGCGGCCCCATCGCGCGGGCGGCGTCGACGGACGCGAGCGTCGAGTCGAGATCGGTGGGCTCGGTCTCGGTCAGGAAGCCGAGCTCGAATTGGTTCGGCGTGATGATGTCGGCGGCCGGCACGACGCGCTCGCGCAGCAGAACGGGGATGGCCGGTGCCACGAAGCATCCCGACTTCGCGTTGCCCATGACCGGGTCGCACGCGTAGACGGCATCCGGGTTCGCCGCCTTGACGCGCGCGACGGTGTCGAGGATGACGTCGGCTATTCCTTGGCCGCCCTGGTACCCCGACAGGACGACGTCGATCTGCGGGAAGGCGCCGCGATCCTCGACGCCCGCGATGACGGCGCGGACATCGTCGGGACTGATCATCGGACCGCCCCAGACGCCGTAGCCGGTGTGGTTGGAGAAGTTCACCGTGTAGACCGGCATCACCTCCACGCCGATGCGCTGCAGCGGGAACACCGCGGCGGAGTTGCCGACGTGTCCGTATGCGACGGCCGACTGGATCGAGAGCACCTTCATGGGGTCATGCCTTTCGAGAGGGGAGGGCGGATGCGACGAGGTCCCGCGCGAGCTGCGCGGCGTCGGCGTCGTTCAGATCGTGCACGGTCAGGCGCAGGTGCCGCGACGGGGCGTCCTCTGCCAGCCGGAACTCGTCGCCGGTGCGCGCCAGCCACCCGCGGCGCATTAGGGCGTCGGCGACGGAACGAGCAGTGCCGGGCACCTCGACCCAGAGACTGAGCCCGTCGCCGGGTGCGCAGGGCAGGCCCGCGCGCGTGAGCTCCGCGGCGAAGGCGGCGTTGCGGTCGGCGTAGTGGATTCGAGCGGCGGCGATCTCAGCCGCGGCGGTGCCGTCGGAGAGGAGAGCGTGGGCCAGTCGCTGCAGCAGATGGCTGACCCACGTCGTGCCCGAGCCGAGGCGCAGCGCGAGACGTTCGGCTGTCGTGGGATCGGATGCCGTGACCGCGAGACACATGTCGGGCCCGAGGAACTTCGACACCGAGCGCACGCGCGCCCAGCGCTCGTGGTTCTCGCCGATGACCGAGCGATAGGGCTGGGTCGACAAGAGCGAGAAGTGGTCGTCCTCGATCACCAGGACGTAGGGGTGATCGGCCAGCACCTCGCGCAGCGCCGCGGCGCGCTCGGCCGACAGGCTCGAGCCGGTGGGGTTCTGGGCTCGCGGGGTGATGACGACGGCTCGGGCACCGGCGTCCAGGGCCGCGCGCAGACCGTCCACCGTCATGCCCTCGCTGTCGACGGGAACGGGGACCGCACGGTAGCCGGCGAGCCGGACGGTATGGATGCTGGCGAGGAAGCAGGGGTCTTCGAGCGCGACCGCATCATCGCGGGTGAGCGCCTGCGCCAGGAGTCGTTCGACGGCGTCGACGGCGCCGCCCGTGACGGTGAGGTGGATGTCGGCCTCGCTCGCCGAGTCCGCGGCGAACCAGCGTGTGGCCCACTCGGCGAGGCCGGCGTCGATGACCGGCTCGCCGTACAGGACGGGGCGCCCGGCGACCCGGGCGAGCACGCCGCTCGGGTCGGGGATGACAGCGGGATCGGGGTTTCCCGACCCGACGTCGCGCAGCACCGTGTCGGCGGCGACCCCCTCGGCGGCGACGGGGGAGACCTCGGCGATGCGCGTTCCGCCGCGGCCGCGAGCAACGACGACCCCGGCCTGCGCCAGCAGCCGGTATGCGGCGACGACGGTGTTGCGGTTGACGCCGAGATGCTCGGCCAGTGCGCGCACGGGCGGCAGGACGTCGTCAGCGCGCAGGGCGCCGCGCTCGAGCAGCATCCGGACGCTGTCGGCGATGTCGCCCGCCGTGTGCCCGGAGATCGTGTCGCTTGAAGTCATCGGGACGATCTTATGTCGGATGCCATGCTAACTTTTGGCCTAGGCCGAACAAGATCCCCGACCAGGCGGCCCAGATCGGAGCTCCATCGTGTCGAACGACCAGACCGTCACCGGATCCTCGCGCGTCAAGCGCGGGCTCGCCGAGATGCTGAAGGGCGGCGTCATCATGGACGTCGTCACGGCCGATCAAGCGCGGATCGCCGAGGATGCCGGCGCGGTGGCCGTCATGGCGCTCGAGCGTGTCCCCGCCGACATCCGGGCCCAGGGCGGCGTCGCCCGCATGGGCGACCCCGACCTGATCGACGAGATCATCGCATCGGTGTCGATCCCCGTGATGGCCAAGGCCCGCATCGGACACTTCGTCGAGGCGCGCGTGCTGCAGGAGCTCGGCGTCGACTACATCGACGAGTCCGAGGTGCTCTCGCCGGCCGACTACACGCATCACATCGACAAGTGGGGATTCACCGTCCCGTTCGTCTGCGGTGCGACCAATCTCGGCGAGGCGCTGCGCCGCATCACGGAGGGGGCCGCGATGATCCGGTCCAAGGGTGAGGCCGGCACGGGCGACGTCTCGGAGGCGACGCGCCACATCCGCACCATCACCGCCGAGATCCGTGCTCTGCAGGCGAAGAGCCCCGACGAGCTGTACGTCGCGGCGAAGGAGCTCCAGGCGCCGTACGACCTCGTCGCCGAGGTCGCGGCCAGCGGCGCCCTGCCCGTCGTGCTCTTCACCGCGGGCGGTGTCGCCACCCCCGCCGACGCCGCCATGATGATGCAGCTCGGCGCCGACGGCGTGTTCGTCGGATCGGGCATCTTCAAGTCGGGCGACCCCGCGCGCCGTGCCGCGGCGATCGTGAAGGCGACGACCTTCCACGATGACCCCGCCATCGTCGCCGAGGCCTCGCGCGGCCTGGGTGAGGCGATGGTCGGCATCAACGTCTCCGATCTGCCTGCTCCGCACCGTCTCGCCGACCGCGGCTGGTGATCCGGTGAGCGAGGGAACGCCGCCGCGCGTCGGAGTCCTCGCCCTGCAGGGGGACGTCCGCGAACACCTGCGCGTGCTCGAGGAGCTCGGTGCGGCGGCATCCCTCGTCCGCCGCCCGGACGACCTCGCGACGATCGAGGGACTCGTCCTGCCGGGCGGCGAGTCGAGCGTCATCGACAAGCTGGCACGCGCGTTCGGGATGCAGCAGCCCATCCGCGACGCGATCACGGCGGGCATGCCGGTCTACGGCACGTGCGCCGGGCTCATCCTGCTCGCCGACCGCGTCGACGGGGCGATCGCCGGGCAGGAGACCTTCGGCGGGCTCGACGTGACCGTGCGACGGAACGCCTTCGGCGGTCAGACCGAATCGTTCGAGACGGCGCTCGCCGTCGCCGGCTGGGACGCGCCGGTGCGCGCGGCGTTCATCCGAGCGCCTCTCGTCACCGAACTCGGGCCGGGGGTGCGGCCGCTCGCGACCCTGCCGGAGGGCGGGGTCGTCGCGGTCGAGCAGGGGCGACTGCTCGCCACCGCGTTCCACCCGGAGGTCTCGGGCGAGCGTCGCTTCCACGAGAGGTTCCTCGCGCGCGTCCGCGAGGCGCGCGCATCCGCCCGGTAAGATCGAGCGCATGTCCGGTCACTCCAAATGGGCCACGACCAAGCACAAGAAAGCCGTCGTCGACGCGCGCCGTGCCAAGTCGTGGGCCAAGCTCATCAAGAACATCGAGGTCGCTGCCAAGCTCGGCGGTCCCGATCTGCAGGGCAACCCCACGCTCTTCGACGCCGTCCTGAAGGCCAAGAAGACCTCGGTCCCGAAAGACAACATCGACCGCGCGATCAAGCGCGGCGCCGGGATCGGCGGCGAAGCCGTCGAGTACTCCTCGATCATGTACGAGGGCTACGGGCCCAACGGCGTCGCGTTCCTCATCGAGTGTCTGACCGACAACAAGAACCGCGCCGCCGCCGAGGTTCGCACCGCTCTCAGCCGTAACGGCGGAACGCTGGCCGACCCGGGCAGCGTCGCGTACAACTTCAGCCGCAAGGGCGTCATCGTCGTGCCGTCCGCGGGCACGACCGAGGACGACGTCATGCTCGCGGTGCTCGAGGCGGGAGCGGAAGAGGTCGAGCCGCACGGCGACGGCTTCGGCGTCATCACCGAGGCCTCCGACCTCGTGTCGGTGCGCAGCGCCCTGCAGGACGCCGGCATCGAGTACGACTCCGCCGACGTCGAGTTCGTGCCCTCGCTCAAGGTGGAGGTCGACGCCGACACCGCCCGCAAGGTGTTCCGTCTCATCGACGCCCTCGAAGACAGCGACGACGTGCAGAACGTCTACACGAACTTCGACCTGACGCCCGAGGTGCAGGCCGAGCTCGAGAACGACGACGAGTAAGAGCTCCGGCATCGCGCGCAGTTCCCGGCATCCACCGCAGCTCGTTCTGCGTGGGGTGTCGGGAACTGCGCGTTTCGCGGGCTGTCGTCGCGCCGGGTCGCCGCGACGGACGTAGCGTGGGGGAGTGACCTCTCTGCGCGTTCTCGGTGTCGACCCGGGCCTCACCCGATGCGGTGTCGGTGTCGTCGACGTCGCTCGCGACCGATCCGCTGCCCTCGTGCACGTCGGAGTCGTCCGCTCGGCCGTCGATCTGCCCATCGAACGCCGGCTCGCGACGATCGCCGCGGGGCTCCGGGCCGTCATCGCGGAGCATCGGCCGCACGTCGTCGCGGTCGAGCGCGTCTTCGCGCAGCACAACCGCACCAGCGTGATGGGAACCGCGCAAGCCAGCGGCATCGCCCTCCTCGTCGCCGCCGAGAGCGGCCTCGATGCGGCGACCCACACCCCCTCCGAGGTGAAGGCCGCCATCACCGGATACGGCTCGGCCGAGAAGCTGCAGGTGCAGACGATGGTCGCCCGCGTGCTGCGTCTGGACTCCCTGCCGCAGCCGGCGGATGCCGCCGACGCCCTGGCCCTCGCGATCTGTCATGCCTGGCGCCGCGGTCCCGGTGGCACCGGGACCGGGACCGGCGCCGCAGCGCTCACTCCCGCCCAGCGGGCCTGGGCGGATGCGGAACGCCTGTCACGCCGCTGAGGCGGCCGTGCGGCCGGGCGTCACGCGTGTCGCTCGAACATACCTGCGAAGCGCCGCCTAGGCTCGGATCATGATCTCCTCCCTGCGCGGCAGCGTGCTGCACCTCGAGTCCGACAGCGTCGTCATCGACGTCGGCGGGGTCGGGTTCTCGGTCGCCGTGACCCCCGACATCCCGCGCTCGTTCCATGTCGGTGATGAGATCGTGCTGCACACGAACCTCGTCGTCCGCGAAGACGCCCTCTCGCTCTTCGGTTTCGAGACGCGCGAGCAGCTCGGGGTCTTCCTCCTGCTCATCGGGGTGACCGGCGTCGGCCCGAAGTCCGCGCTCGGCGTCCTGTCGGCGCTCAGCGTCGCGCAGATCGCCGAGGCCGTCACCGCCGAGGACGACGCTCCCTTCCGCCGTGTCTCGGGGATCGGACCCAAGACCGCGAAGCTCATCGTGGTGCAGCTCGCGGGCAAGCTCCAGGCGTTGCCCTCCGGGCAGCCGGCATCCGTTCCCGCCGGCGCCGGAACGCTCAGCGGTCAGGTCGTGGCGGCGCTGGTCGCCCTCGGCTGGAGCGAGCGCGTCGCGACGGAGGCCGTCGCGCAGGTGACGGCGGATGCCGCCGCCCCGGCGACCGTGCCCGCCCTGCTGAAGCTCGCGCTGGCGCAGCTCGGCCCCGCGCGACCGGAGCAGACCGGTGTCTGACGCGCACGAACTGGCCGCGGACGAGACCGAGCTCGCGGTCGAGGGGGCCCTGCGGCCGACGTCGCTCGCCGAATTCGTCGGGCAGCAGAAGGTGCGCGGGCAGCTCGAGCTCCTGCTGCAAGCCGCCGCGATGCAGGACCGACCCGCCGACCACATCCTGCTGTCGGGCCCTCCCGGGCTCGGCAAGACGACGCTCGCGATGATCGTCGCCCACGAGAGCGGCCGTCCCCTGCGGATGTCGAGCGGTCCCGCCATCCAGCACGCGGGCGACCTCGCAGCCCTCTTGTCGAGCCTCGTGCCCGGCGAGGTGCTCTTCATCGACGAGATCCATCGAATGGCGCGCTCGGCCGAGGAGATGCTGTACCTCGCGATGGAGGACTTCCGCATCGACATCATGGTCGGCAAGGGAGCCGGTGCCACCAGCATCCCGCTCGAACTCGCCCCCTTCACGCTCGTGGGTGCGACCACCCGGTCGGGACTGCTGCCGAATCCGCTTCGCGACCGTTTCGGTTTCACCGCCCACATGGAGTACTACGAGCCCGAAGAGCTCGAACGAGTCATCCAGCGGTCGGCGAGCGTCCTCGCCGTCGACGTCCCGCCCATCGCGCGGTCCGAGATCGCGCGCCGCTCCCGCGGCACGCCTCGTATCGCGAACCGCCTGCTGCGCCGCGTCCGAGATTTCGTGGTCGTGCACGGCAACACGGCGGCGGGCGCGACGGAGGCGGATGTCGCGGCCGCGCTCGACCTCTACGACGTCGACGCCATCGGGCTCGATCGCCTGGACCGCGCCGTGCTGGACGCCCTCGTCCGCCGCTTCGGCGGGGGACCGGTCGGGCTGAACACGCTCGCGGTGACCGTGGGGGAGGAAGCGGAGACGATCGAGTCGGTCGTCGAGCCGTACCTCGTCCGCATCGGCTTCGTGGGCCGCTCGCCGCGTGGCCGCGTGGCCACGCCCTCGGCCTACCGCCATCTCGGCGTTCCCCGTGCCGACGGGGCGCTGGAGATCGATGACCTATAATCGCTGAAGGCTTCTCGCCGACGAATCCCGAGGGTGCGCATTCTTCGCGTGCCTACCCGTGAAAGGTGCTCCCACCTCCATGCTCTTCTTCGCCACCACCCCGGCCGACGCTCCTCCCGCGAACCCGGCGGTGCAGTTCTTCGCCGAGTACGGGCTGCTGATCATCCTCGCGCTGCTCATCGTCTTCATGTTCTGGAGCCAGCGTCGTCGCGCCCAGCGGATGAAGGCGGAGCAGGCCGAGAAGTCGCGTCAGCTCCTCCCCGGCGCGAAGGTGCTGCTGCAGGGCGGGTTCTACGGGACGATCGTCGAGTACGACGGCGAAGACCTCTCGAAGTCGGCCCGCGTCGAGCTCGCGCCCGGCGTCGAGGTCGAGGTCCACAGCCAGGCGATCCTCCGCGTCGTCGACCCCGCCGAGGGCACGCTCACCGAGGACGAGTACATCGAGGCCGAAGAGCACCACGAGGAGTACGTCGCCGACGTCGAGCAGGGGCTCATCACCTCGGTCAGCGACGACGCCGCGCGCGATCGCGCCGACGCCGCCTCCGAGGGTGCGGCCGACCGCGACGACAAGCCCCGCGCCTGAACCGCCGCTGACCCGGCGCTCGCTCGACGAAAGCTGACCTCCCCGTGGCGACTTCCACACCTGTGCGCCGTGCCTGGCGCGCGCTGACCGGACTCGTGGTCCTGACGGCGCTCCTGTTCGGCATCAACGCCCTCGGCGTCTATGTGTTCAAGGCGAGCTCGTGGGCTCCCGAGCTCGCGCTGGATCTCCAGGGCGGGACGCAGATCGTCCTCCAGGCGCAGTCCGACGGAGCGGTGCCCTCGAGCGAGCAGATGCAGCAGGCTGCCTCCATCATCCGCCAGCGCGTCGACGCGTCGGGACTGGTCGAGGCGGACATCGCCACGCAGGCCGGCAACCAGATCGTGGTGCAGCTGCCGGGCGAGGTCGACGACGAGACGCGGGAGCGCATCGACGCCTCGGCACAGCTCCAGCTGCGCGCCGTGCTCTACACCGGCACTCCCGCAACCAGCTTCGTCGGTGACGACGGCAACGAGACGCCGTATCCCACGCCCGACCCCAACCTGCCGGCCACGCCATCGACGACGCCCTCCAACGGCAGCGACCCCGCGTGGATCACCGAGGCGCTGCAGGCGCAGTTCCTCGCCTACGACTGCACCGATCCGGCGAACGACCCGGCCGACGCGCCGGCCGATCAGCCGCTGATCACGTGCGATCGCACGGGGACGGCGAAGTACATCCTCGGGCCGGTCGAGCTCGACGGGTCGTCGATCGACAACGCCACCAACGGCCTCGAGCAGAGCACCGGTCGCTGGGCCGTGAACATCACGTTCGACCAGCAGGGCACCGAGACATTCGGCAAGATCAGCCAGCGGCTCTACGGGCAGCAGTCGCCGCTCAACCAGTTCGCCTTCGTCCTCGACGGCGACGTGCTCTCGGCGCCCTCGATGGACGCCGTCATCCTCACCGGCAAGCCGTCGATCACGGGCTCGTTCGACCAGGACAGCTCGAAGATCCTCGCCGACCAGCTCAAGTTCGGCGCTCTGCCGCTGAGCTTCGAGGTGCAGAGCACGAACACGATCTCCGCGACCCTCGGTTCGCAGCAGCTGCAGATCGGACTCATCGCGGGTCTCATCGGTCTCGCGCTGGTCGCGGTGTACTCACTCGTCGTCTACCGGGCACTCGGAACGGTCATCATCGCCTCGCTGGTCGTCATGGCTGTGCTCACCTACGCGGCACTGACTATTCTCGCGTGGCGCATGGGCTTCCGCCTGTCGTTGGCGGGTGTGGCCGGCCTGATCGTCACGATCGGCTTCACAGCCGACTCGTTCATCGTGTACTTCGAGCGGATTAGAGACGAGCTGCGTGACGGCAAGTCGATCACCGGTGCCGTCGAGGACGGCTGGTCCCGCGCGAAGCGGACGATCTTCATCTCGAAGTCGATCAACATCCTCGCCGCCGTGGTGCTGTACATCCTCGCCGACTCGACGGTGAAGGGCTTCGCGTTCACGCTGGGGCTGACGACCGCGATCGACATCCTGATCTTCATCCTCTTCACCCACCCCGTGCTGCAGCTGCTCGTGCGCACGCGGTTCTTCGGGTCGGGTCACAAGTTGTCGGGTCTCGACCCCGATGCGCTCGGCGCGGTCTACCGCGGGCGTGCGCAGTTCCGCGCCCCGGTCGCTGCCGGCGCGAAGACCGCGGCCGGTCGCCGAGCCGCCAAGTCGCGCGGCGAGGCCGAACGGCGACAGACGATCGCGGAACGCAAGCGCGCCGAGCAGGCCGCAGGCGAGAAGCGCGACGCGACGGGGGACAAGCACTGATGCGATTCTTCAACCGGTTCGGAAACGACCTCTACACGGGGAAGCTGTCGTTCCCCTTCGTCGCCCGTCGCACGCTGTGGTTCATCATCGCCGCAGCCCTCGTGCTCGGCTCGGTCCTCGTCCTCGTCGTGAAGCCCCCGCAGTTCTCCATCGAGTTCACGGGCGGGTCGCAGTTCACGGTGACGAACGTCTCGAACACCGACCAGCTGTTGGCGACCGCCGCCGTCCAGGACGTCGTTCCCGGAGCGACGACGAAGGTCACCACGATCGGCGAGGACGCCGTGCGCGTGCAGACCGACCAGATGTCGGATGCCGAGACCCGTGATGTCACCGCGCGCCTCGCCGAGGCCTACGACGTCCCCGCCGCCGAGGTGAGCTCGTCGTTCATCGGGCCGAGCTGGGGTCAGGACGTCACCCGTCAGTCGCTGTGGGGCCTGGCGATCTTCCTCGCCCTGACGTTCCTGATCCTGGCGCTGTACTTCCGCACCTGGAAGATGTCCGTCGCCGCGATCATCGGCCTCGTCGACGTGCTCGTGGTCACCGTGGGCGTCTACTCGCTCTTCGGGTTCGAGATCTCTCCCGCCGCCGTGATCGGCTTCCTGACGATCCTGTCGTACTCGCTGTACGACACCACGGTCGTCTTCGACAAGGTCCGCGAGAACACGTTCGAGGACGGCGAGAAGTCCGGGCGGACGTTCGGCGAATCGGTCAACCTGGCGGCAAACCAGACGCTCGTGCGCTCGATCAACACCACGATCGTCGCGGCCCTCCCGACCGGAGCGATCCTCTTCATCGGCGCGCTTTGGCTCGGTGCCCAGACGCTCACCGACATCTCGCTGTCGATCTTCGTCGGCACGCTGGTCGCCGCCTACTCGACGCTGTTCGTCGCCGTGCCGCTGTTCGCGCTGCTGCGCGAGGGCGAGCCCGGTATCAAGGCGAATGACGCTCGGGTGCGCGAGTCGCGCGAGCGAGCCTCGGTCGAGGCCTGAGCGCCGCGAGGGCGCGTAGAATCGATGTCTGCATGGCGGAGGTGAGGGCATGACCGAGATCACCCCGCCCCCTGCCCAGAGTTCGCTCCGCCGCCTCGTTCCGCGCATCTTCTCGCGAGCGGCGCCCCGCGAAGGGCTCGAGCAGCTCGTTCGGACGGTGCGCGCGCACCACCCCAAAGGCGACATCGCGATCATCGATCGCGCCTACCAGACCGCCTCGCGGGCCCACGCGCAGCAGAAGCGCCAGAGCGGCGAGCCGTACATCACGCACCCGCTCGCCGTCGCGCAGATCCTGGCGGAGCTCGGCCTCGGCCCCCGGGCCATCGCGGCCGCGCTCCTGCACGACACCGTCGAAGACACCTCGTACGGTCTCGACCAGCTGACGGCCGAGTTCGGCGACGAGGTCGCGATGCTCGTCGACGGCGTGACGAAGCTCGACAAGGTCAAGTACGGCGACGCCGCGCAGGCCGAGACGGTCCGCAAGATGATCGTCGCGATGTCGCGCGACATCCGCGTGCTCCTGATCAAGCTCGCCGACCGGTTGCACAATGCCCGGACGTGGGGTTTCGTTCCGCCGGAGAAAGCGGCGAAGAAGGCGACGGAGACGCTCGAGATCTACGCGCCGCTCGCACACCGGCTCGGCATCCAGGCCATCAAGAGCGAGCTCGAAGACCTGTCGTTCGCGGTGCTCCACCCGAAGCTCTACGCCGAGATCGACAGCCTGGTCACCCAGCGCACACCCCAGCGCGAGCAGTATCTGCAGACGGTCATCGATGCGGTCGAGAGCGACCTCCGTGAACTGCGCATCCGCGGCCGCGTGATGGGCCGTCCGAAGCAGCTGTACTCGGTGTACCAGAAGATGGTCGTCCGGGGTCGCGAGTTCGACGACATCTACGACCTGATCGGCATCCGCGTTCTGGTGACGACGGTCCGCGACTGCTACGCGGTGCTCGGTTCGATCCACGCGCGGTGGACTCCCCTTCCCGGGCGTTTCAAGGACTACATCGCGACGCCGAAGTTCAATCTCTACCAGTCCCTCCACACGACCGTCATCGGTCCGGGCGGGCGCACGGTCGAGATCCAGATCCGCACCCACGAGATGCACCAGCAGGCCGAGTTCGGTGTCGCGGCGCACTGGAAGTACAAGGAGCGGATGGCGGGCGGCAAGGCCGACGCCAAAGCGGTCGACAACGACATGGCGTGGCTCGCCCACATCTCCGACTGGCAGGCCGAGACGGCCGACCCGGGGGAGTTCCTCGACTCGCTGCGTTTCGAGATCGGTGCGAAAGAGGTCTACGTCTTCACTCCGAAGGGGCGGGTCATCGGCCTGCCCGCGGGTGCCACCCCGGTCGACTTCGCCTACGCCGTGCACACCGAGATCGGCCACCGCACGATGGGCGCCAAGGTCAACGGGCGTCTCGTGCCGCTCGAGTCGACGCTCTCCAGCGGCGACGTCGTCGAGGTCTTCACCTCGAAGAACCCCGATGCCGGCCCGAGCCAGGACTGGCTCACCTTCGTCAAGAGCACACGAGCGCGCAACAAGATCCGCGGCTGGTTCACCAAGGAGCGGCGTGAGGAGGCCGTCGAGCAGGGCAAGGACGCGATCGCGCGGGCGATGCGGCGTCAGAATCTGCCGCTCCAGCGCCTCATGGGGCAGGACGCGTTCAGCGAGGTCGCCCACCAGCTCCGCTACGAGGACGTCACGGCGCTGTACGCGGCGGTGGGCGAGGGGCATGTCTCGACGCAGTCGGTGATCGAGAAGGTCACCGCGCTCGTCCGAGCGGAGGAGGACACCTCCACCGGGCCGATCCAGCTGCCGGCCGTGGGACGATCCCGGCAGAAGCGAGACAGCGACTCCGGAGTCCTCGTCCGCGGCGCGCCCGACATCCTCGTCAAGCTGGCCAAATGCTGCACACCCGTTCCGGGCGATGAGATCGTCGGCTTCGTCACGCGGGGAAGCGGCGTGTCCGTGCACCGCTCCGACTGCACGAACGTCGAGTCGCTCATGCGCGATCCGGAGCGCCTCATCGAGGTGTCGTGGGCGCCGACGACGAAGAGTCTCTTCCTCGTCCAGATCCAGGTCGAGGCGTTGGATCGCGCCGGGCTCCTCAGCGACGTGACGCGCGTGCTCAGCGAGCACCACGTCAACATCCTCTCGGCGTCGGTTCAGACCAACAATGATCGGCTCGCACTCAGCAGGTTCGTGTTCGAGATGGGTGACACCGTGCATCTCGACCGTGTGCTGAACGCGGTGCGGCGCATCGACGCGGTCTACGACGTCTACCGCGTCACGTCGTCCTAACCGTCCAGCTCTCCAACCACGCGAGCGCCCGGCGCTTGTGCGGCAGCGGCCCGCCGCACGCCAACGCCACCCGGGCGTCGGCGAGGATGTCGGGGAACATCCCGATCATCGCGACGGCGCCGGCACGCGGTCCATCGCCTGCCGCTGCGTCGGCGCGCAGGAGGTCGCACAGGGTGCGAACGCGGTTCGACACCGGCATGCCGCCGAGGCGAACCGTCTCGCTCGCGGGGAGCTGAAGGTCGCGGTAGCGGAGCCGAGGATCGAGCACGTGATTCCGGCGGCGCTCGGTGCATCGCTGCACGCTGTGCCGCAGCGGAGGTTCGGACAGCGCGCCGTGAACCCACGCGGCGGACTCGTGTGTGAGAGCGAGACCCTGCGCGACGAGGGGGCGGAGCGACGCGGCCCGGATCTCAGGGCTTTCGACGGCATCGGCGGGCATGAAGGCTTCGCCGACCTCGACGACGTCGCCGTCCAGTCGGGCGGCGCCCAGCTCGGCGAGGGAGAGGCGAGTGCCCGGGGCGTAGACGTATGGTGAGACCATTGCGTCAGTCTCGCGCCAACGTGGGAATGGCGGTGCTAACGAGCTAAGGGCCTGTGGAGAGCGTCGCCTCCACAGGCCCTTAGCCGGAGACGAGAGTCAGCCGCCGAGAGCGCTGAGCCAGGCCTTGCGTGCGCTGAGCGCTTCCTTCGCCTGTGCGATGGCGCGCTTGTCCCCCGAAGCCTCGGCCTCGGCGACCTCGGCCTCGAGCTTGGCGATCGCGTCGTGGAGCTGCGACAGCATGTCGCCCTGGCGTGCCTTGGTCTCGGGGTTGTTGTTCTTCCAGTCGGCGTCTTCGCGTGCGCGCACCGCCTGCTCGACCTTGCGGAGCTCGTCGTCGAGGGCGCGCTCCTTGTCGCGGGGGAAGATGCGACCGATCTCGTCCCAGCGGCGCTGGATGCCGGTCAGCAGCGCCCGCGCGGCCGCCGTGTCCTTCTCGGCGTTGACGGCAGCGGCTTCGTCGAGCAGCGCGCGCTTGGCGACGATCTTCTCCTGGGATGCCTCGGCGTCGGCCTGCTCCCGCTCGGCGCGGGCACCGTAGAGGGCGTCGCCCGCGGCCTTGAAGCGTGCCCAGAGCGCGTCGTCGGCCTTCTTGCCCGCGCGGCCCGACTGCTTCCACTGCTCCAGCAGGTCGCGGTACGCGCCGATGCCGTCCTCGCCGCGCGGGGCGAGGGCCTCGGCGCGCTCGATGAGCCGCTGCTTGGCGTCGCGTGCGCTCTTGTGGGTCTCGTCGAGGCTCGCGTAGAACTCGCGGCGGTGCTTGTCGATGGTCGAGCGGGCGTCGCGGAACCGCTTCCACAGCTGCTGGCCGGTGCCGCGGGGCAGGCGCGGGCCGTCGGCCTGATGGCGCTGCCATCGCTCGAAGAGATCGTTCACCTCGGCGGACGTCTGCTTCCACTGGATCGACTTCGGGTCGCGTGCGGCGATCGCCTCGATCGCCTCGACGAGCCCCGTGCGCTCGGTGATCGCGGCGTCGAGAGCCTGCTTCGCTTCGGCGGCCTCCGACTCGGAAGCCGCGTCGAGCTCGCCCTCGAGGGCGACCAGGCGCGCCTCGAGCGCGGCCAGGTTGCCGACGGCCGCTGCCCCCGCGATGCGCGAGCGGAGCGTGCTGACGGTCGAGCGGAGATCGGCGGCGGAGGCTCCGCCACGGCGGTGACGCACCTCGATGAGCGTCACCTCGCCGGCGAGGTCGGAGAACTTGCGCTGGAAGTAGGCGAGCGCCTCTTCCGGCGTGCCGTCGGGATACTGGCCGACGACGCGCCACTGATCCCCCTCGCGCACCGAGACGGTGCCGTCGTCATCGACGCGACCCCACGGGGCGTCGTCGGCGGGGGTGATCGTGGAGTCAGGGGTGGAAGTCACGGAAGGCACCTCGTCGCGGCTCGCGCCGCATGGGGGTCAGGTCGGGGGACAGCCTAGTACGGAGGGGGTCAGGGAGTCGGGATCGTTGCCGGAGTGGAATCCGACGGTGTCGGCGTCGGCGATCCCGGCATCGTCTCGGTCGGAGTCGGGGCCGGGGTCTCGGCGGGTGCCGGGGCTCCGGGGCCGGCGGTGAAATACGCGACCTGAGCACCGATCGCGGCGAGGATCAGGACGCCGCCGGCGACGGCGGCGACGATGTTGTCGCGGGTCCGGCGCCCCGCCAGACCCTCGTGGTACTCGCGCCGCGCAGCGTACAGGCGGGCGCGTTCCTGCGCCGCGCGATCGTCCCGGTTCTTGCCGCGACCTGCCACGTTGCCTCCTCCGTGCCCCGTTCCGGGCCGCTCAAGCCTACGGCGCGCGTCGGTACCGCGACAAAATCCCGGTGTCCCCGCGCGCGACTAGCCTGAGGGGATGACCGATTCGAGCGCGCTCTTCTCCGGGCAGACGCCGCTCGCCGTGCGGATGCGACCCACCTCGCTCGACGAGGTCGCCGGCCAAGGGCATCTGCTGCGGCCCGGCTCGCCCCTGGTCGCCCTCGCCTCGCCCGACGGCAACCGAGCGGGAGCGGTCTCCGTCATCCTCTGGGGGCCGCCGGGGACGGGCAAGACGACGCTCGCTCAGGCGATCGCGCGCTCGTCGGGGCGCCGGTTCGTCGAGCTCTCGGCCGTGACCGCCGGGGTCAAGGATGTCCGCGAGGTCATGCAGGAGGCGATGACGCAGCGCGACCTCTACGGCATCTCGACGATCCTGTTCCTCGACGAGATCCACCGCTTCACCAAGGCGCAGCAGGACGCTCTTCTCCCGGGCGTCGAGAACGGCTGGGTGCTGCTCATCGCGGCGACGACCGAGAACCCGTCGTTCTCCGTCGTCGCGCCGCTGCTGTCGCGTTCACTGCTGCTCACTCTCCAGCCGCTCAGCGATGACGACCTCGGCGGGCTCATCGACCGCGCCGTCACCGATGCCCGCGGACTCGCCGGCTCGATCGTCCTCGCCGACGACGCGCGGACCGCCCTCATCCGGCTGGCCTCGGGCGATGCCCGGCGCGCGCTGACCTCGCTCGAGGCCGCGGCCACGATGGCCGAGCCCGGCGATGACGACGACGCGCCGGTGATCACGGCGGACCACGTCGCGCAGGCGGTCGACCGTGCGCTCCTGCGCTACGACCGGCAGGGCGATGAGCACTACGACGTCATCAGCGCCTTCATCAAGTCGATACGCGGGTCGGATGTCGACGCCGCGATGCACTACCTCGCCCGGATGATCGAGGCGGGCGAGGACCCGCGCTTCATCGCCCGGCGTCTCGTCATCTCGGCCTCCGAGGACATCGGCTTGGCCGACCCGCAGGCGCTGACGATCGCCGTCGCCGCCGCCGACGCGGTCGCCTTCATCGGGATGCCCGAAGGCCGTATCCCGCTCGCCGAGGCGACGGCGTATCTCGCCACGACCGCCAAGTCGAACGCCGCCTACAACGCCATCAACGCTGCGATCTCCGACGTCCGCGCCGGCGGCTTCGGTCGCGTGCCCAAGCACCTGCGCGACGCCCACTACGCGGGTGCGAAGCGGCTCGGACACGGCAAGGGGTACGTCTATCCCCACGACCTGGAGGTCGGAGTCGCCACGCAGCAGTACCTTCCCGACGAGCTTCGCGGCAAGCGGTACTACGAGCCGACCAATCGCGGCGTCGAGCGCGAGATCGGTGCGCGCGTCGAGAAGCTGCGGAAGATCCTGGGGGACTGACCCGTGGCCGACCCTGTGCCCCCGTGGACGCTGCTGGGCTCCTCGCCCGCCTTCGACGGATACGTGCGCGTGCGTCGCGACCGCTACCGGCTGCCCGACGGCAGCGAGAGCGACTGGGACGTCGTCGAGGTCGGCGACACCGTCACGGTGGTCGCGGTCACGGCCGATGACACGGTCGTGTTGTTCGATCAGTATCGGGTGGGCCCGCAGCGCGTGCTGGGCGAACTCCCCGGCGGCCTCATCGATCCCGGTGAGGACGCCGTCGCCGCGGGCGTGCGCGAGCTGCTGGAGGAGACCGGGTATCGCGCCGGGGCCGTCTTCGACGCCGGCGCCGAATGGGCGGCGGCGAACGCCCGCCGCCGCCGGCACGTGATCATCGCGGCGGACTGCACCCGCGTCGCCGAGCCCGCGTGGGGCGAACACGAGACCGGGCGGGTGCGGACCATGGCGGCATCCGATCTCGTCGATCATCTGATGGCGGGGGAGACCAGCGATGCCGGCCCGGCCCTGCGCGGGCTGGTCCGATTCGCGGCGAGCCGGGAAGTCGACCCCGAGCTCCGCGACCTGCAGTCGCGCGTACGTCACCTCCTCGCTGCATTCGTCGCCGGTGACAGCGTCGCCCACAGCACAGCAGCCGGCGCCACCGACGCCCACAGCGCCGATCCGTTCGATGCGTTCTGGGGTGCTGCCGCAGGCAAGAGCACCGCAGCTCTGTGGGCCGAGCTCGACGAGCTCGCGGCGGACGCAGACGAGGCGGTCCGCAGCTACGAGCGGGGCTCGCTGCACGATTTCCTCGGCGAGGAGGCCGAGGCGATCCCGCTGTATCGGGCGGCGCTCGAGGCGGGGTTGACCGGTGAGCGGCGCTCGGCGTGCGTCATCCAGTTGGCGAGCTCGCTTCGCAACATCGGCGATCCCTCGGGTGCTCTGGCACTGCTGCATCGCTTTCCCGACACCGATGCGCTCGCCGACGCCGCCCGGGCGTTCGAGGCGCTCGCACTGTTCAGCGATCAGAAGCCCGCGCCCGCGCTCCGGACCGCGTTGCGCGCCCTCGCCCCGCACCTGCCCGCCTACGGGCGTGCGGTGACCGCCTACGCGGACGAGCTGGCTTCGCCGCACCGCATCCGGGCGATCTCCGTGGCCCTCGTCGTCTCCGACGGGTACGTCCTGGCTGAGGAGTACCCCGGCGCACCCGGGTCAGGGCCCTTCCTCCGGGCTCCCGGCGGCGGCATCGAGTACGGCGAGACCGCGGCTGCGGCCATGCGCCGGGAGCTGCGCGAGGAACTGGCCGCCGACGTCGAGCAGCTGCGGCTGCTCACGGTGAGCGAGAACATCTTCGACGACGGCCGCAAGAGCGGCCACGAGATCGCTCATGTCTTCGCCGTCCGCAGCGCCTCGCTCGAGGCTCTGCCGCACGGAGAGCGTCTCCCCGTGCTCGACGGCGACACCACGGTCGGCTGGTATCGCATCGACGACCTGCGTCGGGATGCGACCCCGTTCTATCCGGCCGGCATCCTCGATCTCGTCACCGCGGTCGACGCGGGCACCGTCTGATAGACTCGACCGGCTCGAAGCCCAGTTTTCGGGCATCCCTCTCTTCTGATCAAGACCTCTCGGCGTGCCCCGGCGTGCAGTCCGAGACGGGCGAGGAGGCGGAGATACGTCCGTGAGTCGTGAACGTCGCGACCACGTCATCGGAAGGAGAGCTTCGTGACCACGAAGTCTCAGGACCGCCGCAAGGTCCGTCTGTCGCGCGCCCTCGGCGTCGCGCTGACCCCGAAGGCCGCCCGCTACCTCGAGAAGCGTCCCTACGCTCCGGGCGAGCACGGCCGCACCAAGCGCAAGGCCGACAGCGACTACGCCGTCCGTCTGCGCGAGAAGCAGCGTCTGCGCGAGCAGTACGGCATCCGCGAGAAGCAGCTGCGCATCCAGTTCAACGAGGCCCGCCGCAAGGACGGTCTGACCGGTGAGAACCTGGTCGAGCAGCTCGAGATGCGTCTGGACGCGCTGGTCGTTCGTGCCGGTTTCGCCCGCACGACCGCACAGGCCCGCCAGCTGGTCGTGCACCGTCACATCCTCGTCGACGGCCAGCTCGTCGACCGCCCGTCGTTCCGCGTGAAGCCGGGTCAGCTCATCCACGTCAAGGAGAAGAGCGAGTCGCTCGAGCCCTTCCAGGTTGCAGCCGCCGGTGGTCACGCCGACGTCCTGCCCCCGGTCCCGGGCTACCTCGAGGTCGAGCTCGACAAGCTGCAGGCGCGCCTCGTGCGTCGCCCGAAGCGCGCCGAGGTGCCCGTCACGTGTGACGTCCAGCTCGTCGTCGAGTACTACGCCGCGCGCTGAGTCGCACGGCTCGCTGAGTCTCAGCACTGCCGCGAAGGGCGTCGGGTTCTCCCGGCGCCCTTCGTGCTTTGCACCTAACATGGATGCCATGAAGAACGCGCTGTGGTTCGTTTTGGGCGTCGCCGGCGGTTTCGTCGCCGCGCACGTGGTCAACAAGGATCCGCGCGGTCACGAGATGCTCGCCGAAGTCGATGCGCGGATCTCCGAGTTCGCCGACCGGATCGGCGATGCCTACCGCGAGCAGGAGGCCCGCATCGAGGGTCTCGCGGCGGACGTGAAGGGCGCGGCATCCGACGCCCTCGACTCGGCCGCAGACGCCGCCTCCGACGTCGCGGACGCGGCGCGGGACGCCGTCGCCAAGGCCAAGAGCGCCGCCGACTCCTCAGACTGATACCCGACCCGATTGCGGCGTCGCGCCCCGGGGCGCGACGCCGATGCCTGCCTGCCGAAGGAACCCGATGAAGACCGCCGAGATCGCCCAGCGCTACCTGGACTACTTCGAGAAGAAGGGGCACACGATCGTGCCCTCCGCATCGCTCGTCACCGATGACCCCGCGCTGCTGTTCACCGTCGCGGGCATGGTCCCCTTCATCCCGTACCTCTCGGGCGATGTGCCTGCTCCCTACCCGCGCGCCGCGGACGTGCAGAAGTGCATCCGCACCAACGACATCGAGGAGGTCGGCAAGACCCCTCGTCACGGCACGTTCTTCCAGATGCTCGGCAACTGGTCCTTCGGCGACTACTTCAAAGAGGGCGCCATCTCGTTCGCGTGGGAACTGCTGACCAGCCCCGAGTCGGAGGGCGGCCTCGGGTTCGATCCGAAGGATCTCTGGGTCACGGTCTACGAAGAGGACGACGAGGCCCGTGAGCTGTGGCTGAAGCACTCGACGCTGCCCGATGAGCGCATCCAGCGTCTCGGCAAGGACACCAACTACTGGAGCACCGGGCTGCCCGGTCCCGCGGGTCCGTGCTCCGAGATCTTCTTCGACCGCGGCCCCGCGTACGGCATCGACGGCGGCCCGGCGACCGACGACGACCGGTACGTCGAGATCTGGAACCTCGTGTTCATGCAGTACGAGATCGCCGACGTGCGCTCGAAGTACGACTTCACGATCGTCGGCGAGCTGCCGAACAAGAACATCGATACCGGCATGGGACTCGAGCGGGTCGCCTTCATCAAGCAGGGCGTCGACAACATGTACGAGACCGATCAGGTGCGTCCCGTGCTCGACAAGGCGGTCGAGCTGTCGGGCAAGACGTACGGCGCCGACCACGAGGACGACGTGCGCTTCCGTGTCATCGCGGATCACGTGCGGTCGTCGCTCATGCTGCTCTCCGACGGCGTCACGCCGTCGAACGACGGCCGGGGCTACATCCTGCGTCGTCTGATGCGTCGGGCCATTCGATCGATGCGCCTGCTGGGCGTCGAGGGACCGAGCTTCGCTGAGCTCTTCGCCGCGTCCCGCGACGCGATGAAAGAGGCCTACCCGATCGTCGAGACCGACTACGCGCGACTCTCGCAGTACGCCCTCGCCGAGGAGGCGACCTTCCTGCGCACGCTGGCCGCGGGGTCCGAGCTGCTCGACGAGTCCGTCGCACAGGCCAAGCAGGCCGGCGCGGGCGAGCTGAGCGGTGCACAGGCGTTCCTGCTGCACGACACCTACGGGTTCCCCATCGACCTGACGCTCGAGATTGTCGAGGAGGCGGGTCTCAGCGTCGACCGGGGGGCCTTCGACTCGCTCATGCAGGAGCAGCGCGAGCGTGCCAAGGCCGACGCGCGGTCCCGCAAGGGACAGCTCGCCGACACGAGCGTCTACCGCGACTTCCGCGCTCAGGGTGAGACGGTGTTCACGGGCTACACCGAGCTCGAGACCGGCAGCCGGGTGCTCGGCATCCTGGTCGGCGGTGTCTCCGTCGACCGCGCGAGTCAGGGCCAGATCGCGGAGGTCATCCTGGCCGAGACGGCCCTGTACGCCGAATCCGGCGGACAGGTCGCCGACAAGGGCGTCATCGTGGGCCCGGGCTACGAGCTCGAGGTCCTCGACGTGCAGAAGCCGGTGCCCGGTCTCGTCAGCCACACCGTCGAGGTCACGACCGGCGAAGTGGCCGTGGGTGAAGCCGCCACGACGGTGGTGGATGCCGCGAACCGCCGCGCTGCGCAGCAGGCCCACTCCGCGACGCACCTCGTGCACGCGGCACTGCGTGACACGCTCGGCAAGAGCGCGACACAGGCCGGCTCGCTCAACCGCGCCGGCTACCTGCGCTTCGACTTCTCGTGGGGTCAGGCCCTCTCGCCCGAGACGCGCACCGAGATCGAGGAGATCGCCAACAACGCCGTCCGCGACAACCTCGAGGTCACGACCCGGATCATGTCGCTCGACGAGGCGAAGGCCGCGGGCGCGATGGCGCTGTTCGGCGAGAAGTACGGCGAGACCGTCCGCATGGTCGACATCGGTGGCCCGTGGTCGCGCGAGCTCTGCGCGGGGACGCATGTGTCGTCGAGCGCCGAGGTCGGTCTCATCAATCTCATCGGCGAGTCGTCGGTGGGTGCGTCGAACAGGCGCGTCGAGGCCCTCGTCGGCCAGGATGCCTTCCGCGAGCTCGCCGCCGAACGCGCCATCGTCTCGCAGCTCACGAGCTCGCTGAAGACGCCGCGCGACCAGCTCGCCGCGCGCGTGGCCGAGCTGGCCGCGAGCCTGAAGGCCGCCGAGAAGCGGATCGCACAGTTCGAGGCCCGCGCCCTCGCCGACCGGCTGCCGCAGCTCGTGTCGGCGGCCGCTGCCGCGGGGCCGTTCCAGATCGTCGCCGAGTCGCTGGGGTCAGCGGGGTCGGCGGACGACGTGCGCACCCTCGCGCTGCAGGTACGCGATCGGCTCGGGGCCGACGTGGCGGCGATCGTCGCGCTCGGCGCGGTCGTGGGGGAGCGGCCGGTGGTGGTCGTCGCGACCAATGACGTCGCACGCGCTGCCGGTGCCAAAGCCGGCGTGCTCGCCAAGGCCGCGGCATCCGCTCTCGGTGGCGGCGGTGGCGGACGTGACGATGTGGCGCAGGGCGGCGGAACGGACGCCGCGGCGCTGCCCGCGGCCCTCCGTGCCGTCCGCGACGCGGCGAGCGGCCTGTGAGCGGATTCCGCCCGGGCGTGCGCCTCGGCGTCGACGTGGGCACCGCCCGCATCGGCGTCGCACGGTGCGACCGAGACGGACTGCTCGCGGTACCGGTCGAGACGGTGCCGCGCGGTGAGGGCGACGTGGCGCGCATCAGCGCGCTCGCGGCGGAGTACGACGCGGTGGAGCTCGTCGTCGGCCTGCCGGTCGCCCTCAGCGGACGGGAGACGGCTTCGACGGCCGACGCTCGCGGATTCGCCGAGGCTCTGGCCGCTGCGGGGCACCCCGTCCGTCTCGTCGACGAGCGGCTGAGCACCGTCAGCGCGCACAGCGCATTGCGCGGTTCGGGCCGATCGCAGCGATCGTCTCGTAGCATTGTTGACCAGGTCGCCGCCGTAGTGCTCCTCCAGCAGGCACTCGACGTCGAGAAGAGCACCGGTAACCCGCCCGGCGCTTCCGTCGCATCCTCGCAGGAGCACCCCTGACATGACTGATCGCCCGCCGCACGACAACGCCGTCCCGACGAGCCGACGCGCCGCGCGTGCGGCCGCCCAGAGTCCGGCATCCTCGCCGGGTGGTGCAGCGCGTCCCGAGCAATCCCCGCGCACCGGGGAGGCTCCGCGCCCGGAGCACGTCCCGACCTCCGCTGCCGAGCACCGCGGATCGGTGCACGCGACGGCGTCCCGCGATTGGGCTCAGGGCGAGCAGCCGTCGTATGCGCAGGCGCCGAGGGCCGCTGCGCCTGCGGTCGGCACGCTCGACGCCCTGTTCACGGGGGAAGTGAGCACGCACGAGGTGGGGGCTGTTCCCAGCCGCCACGACCGCGACCGGAAGAAGAGCCGCATCGCGAAGTGGGTCGTGCTGATCGTGATCCTCGCGATCATCGGAGGTATCGGTGCCGGCGCCGCGTGGGTCTGGAGCACCTACGAGACGCAGATCCGCTCCGTGATGGGCTGGGAAGAGCCGAAGGACTTCGAGCCCGGCGAGGCGACGGGCGAGGTGCTGGTCACCGTGGTCGACGGTGACACCGGATCCACGATCTCTCAGACGCTCTTCGACCAGGGCGTCACCAAGACGCCGACGGCGTTCTACGACCACCTCATCGCGACCGCCCAGAACCCGACCTTCCAGCCCGGCGTGTACGCGCTGCAGCAGCGGATGACCTCGGAGGCGGCCCTCGCCCTCATCCTCGACCCGACCAGCAAGCGCCAGAACGCGGCGCAGCTGCGGGAGGGGCTGACGCTGGACCAGACCGTCGAGGTGCTCGCCCAGGGGACGGGGATGCCGGCGGCGGACTTCACCGCCGCGGTCGCCGACCCCTCTGCCTACGGTGTCGCCGCCGCCTCGCTCGAGGGCTGGCTCTTCCCGGCGACCTATCAGTTCGATCCGGGCCTGTCGGCCACCGACATCGTACGGACGATGGTGGACCGGACGATCGAGTCGCTCGACGCCGCGGGAGTGCCGCAGGAGCGCCGCGAGGAGATCCTCACGACGGCGTCCATCATCCAGCGCGAGGCGCGTCTGTCTGACGACTTCTACAAGGTCTCCCGCGTCATCGCCAACCGTCTCGCGGACGGCATGCCCCTGCAGATGGACTCGACGGCGCAGTACGGCTACAACGAGATGCACGACGGTACGGTCAGTTCGTCGGCGGAGGCGCTCGAGGACGACAACCCGTGGAACACCTACGTCCGCGCCGGGCTGCCGGCCGGGCCGATCGCCAATCCCGGCGACGAGGCGATCGACGCCGCCATGCATCCCGCGGACGGGCCGTGGCTCTACTTCGTCACCTGGAACATGGACACCGGCGAGACGATCTTCTCTGCGACCTACGAGGAGCACCAGGCCGGCATCGAGCAGTGGCACGCATGGTGCGACGCGAATGACAACCGCGGCTGCTGAGCCGTCTGCGGGAGAGCCGCGCCGCTTCGAGGTGTGGGGCTCGCCGATCGGTCACAGCCTGTCGCCGGCTCTCCACACCGCGGCGTACGACCGGCTCGGTCTGCCATGGCGGTACGGGCGGCGGCGCGTCGACGAGTCGTCGTTCGCTCGGGAGCTGGCGGCGCTCGGGCCGGAGTGGCGGGGACTGTCGCTGACGATGCCGTTGAAGACGCTCGCGCACGACGCGGCTCGGACGCGGGATGCCGCGGCGACCGCGACCGGCGCGGCGAACACGCTCGTCCGCTCCGGCGACGGCTGGGCGGCGTTCAACACCGACGTGGGCGGGTTGGCGGCCGCACTGACGGAGATCGGGTCCGCCGCTGCGCCCCGTGCCCGCATCGTCGGTGCCGGCGCGACGGCGACATCGGCGCTCCTCGCCCTCGAGCGCATCGGCGTCGGCCGGATCGACATCGCGGCACGACGCCCCGCCGCGGCCGACCCGTTGCTCGCGCTCGCGGCGAGCCGGGGCATTCCGACGACCGTGTCGCCGCTCGATGCTCCCGCGGGGGAGGTCGAGCTGACCGTATCGACCCTGCCGGGCGATGCTCCGGTCTCCGACCCCGACGCCGAGCGGCTCGCCGCGACCGGCGGAACGCTCTACGACGTCGTCTACGGCACGTGGCCCACCGCACTCGGACACGCCTGGCTCGCGGCGGGACAGCCGGCCCATCCGGGCGCGACCATGCTGCTCCATCAGGCGGTGCTCCAGATCCGCATCTTCGCCTCGGGCTCGCCCGACGACCCGCTGACCGGCGAGGAGGACGTCGTCGCCGTCATGCGCCGGTCGCTCATGGGAGGATAGACGAATGCTCCGCGTGCTCACGGCCGGCGAATCGCACGGCCCCGAACTCGTCGCCCTCATGGAGGGTCTCCCCGCCGGCGTGCCCGTCTCGCGCGCCGCGATCCAGGCCGACCTCGCTCGGCGCAAGCTCGGCTATGGCCGTGGCTCGCGCATGAAGTTCGAGGAGGACGAACTCACCATCTCGACGGGCGTCCGACACGGCTTCAGCCTCGGCAGCCCGATCGCCCTGCGCATCGGCAACACCGAGTGGCCGAAGTGGGTCGAGGTGATGAGCCCCGAGCCGATCGAGCTCACGGAACGCTCACGCGGACGGGGCGCCGCCCTGACGCGCCCCCGCCCCGGCCACGCCGACCTCGTCGGGATGCAGAAGTACGGGTTCGACGAAGCCCGCCCGATCCTCGAGCGTGCGAGCGCGCGAGAGACGGCCGCGCGCGTGGCTCTGGGGGCGGTGGCCCGGTCGTTCCTGAACGAGCTCGGCATCCGGCTCGTCAGCCACACGCTCTCGATCGGTCCCGTGCGGGTTCCCGACGGCTCGGCGCTGCCGACGCCCGACGACGTCGACGCGCTGGACGCGGACCCGCTGCGGTGCTTCCACGCCGAGACCTCTGCCGCGATGGTCGCCGAGGTCGACGCTGCGAAGAAGGACGGCGACACGCTGGGCGGGATCGTCGAGGTCCTCGCGTACGGGCTGCCGCCGGGGCTCGGCTCGCACGTGCAGTGGGACCGCCGTCTCGACGCGAAGCTCGCGCAGGCGCTCATGGGCATCCAGGCGATCAAGGGCGTCGAGGTCGGCGACGGCTTCGAGACCACGCGTCGTCGTGGCTCGGCGGCGCACGACGAGCTGTTCGCGACCGACGCGGGCATCGCGCGTTCCAGCGACAAGGCAGGCGGCACCGAGGGCGGGATGTCGACGGGCACCGTCCTCCGCGTCCGTGCGGGCATGAAGCCGATCGCGACCGTGCCGAAGGCGCTGCGCACCGTCGACGTCGCCTCGGGCGATGCGGCCACGGCCCACCACCAGCGGTCCGACGTGTGCGCCGTGCCGGCGGCGGGCGTCGTCGCCGAGGCCATGGTGGCGATCGTGCTCGCCGAGTCCGTGCTCGAGAAGTTCGGGGGCGACAACGTCGCGGAGACCCGCCGCAATCTCGAGGGGTACCTCGCGGCGATCCCCGAGACGCTGCGCTCGGCGGCGCTGAGCGACGACGCGATCGGATGACCGCCCCGGCGATCGTCCTGATCGGGCCGATGGGCGCGGGCAAGTCGAGCATCGGCAAGAAGCTGGCGCGCGTCCTCGGCACGACGTTCACCGACAGCGACGCTCTCGTCGTCCGCGACCACGGCCCTATCGAGCGGCTGTTCGCGGAGCACGGCGAAGAGCGCTTCCGCGAGCTGGAGCGTCTCGCGGTCGCCGAGGCGCTCGCGCGTGGTGGCGTCGTCGCCCTCGGCGGCGGAGCGGTGCTGCACCCCGACACGCGGAGCGACGTCGCTTCGCACCGCGTCGTGCTGCTCACCGTCTCGGAGCAGACGATCGCCTCCCGCCTGGCCGGCACCACGCGCCCGCTGCTCCAGGGCGAAGACCCGGTGAAGCGCTGGCGGGAGGTCGCCGAGGGCCGGCGCGAACTCTACGAGCAGCTCGCCGACGCACGCTTCGACACATCCACCGGCCGGATTCAGGACATCGTCGACGCCATCGCGGCGTGGGCGCAGGAGGGGACGTCATGACAGACACCACCGTCATCACCGTCGGGGGCGCCGCGCCCTACGACGTCACCATCGGGCGCGGCATCCTCCCGCTCGTCGGCTCGGTGTTGCCCGAGGCCGCGCGCAAGGTCCTCATCGTGCACCCCCCGACCCTGTCGGCGCAGGCCGAGCGCCTCCGCGAGACCCTCGGCGGCGACCGTCAGGTGCTGCTGGCGGAGATCCCCGACGCCGAGCAGGGCAAGCGCGTCGAGGTCGCCGCCTTCTGCTGGCAGGTCATGGGCCAGGCGGACTTCACGCGGACGGATGCCGTCGTCGGATTCGGCGGCGGGGCGGTGACCGACCTCGCCGGCTTCGTGGCCGCGACGTGGCTGCGCGGCATCGCGGTCGTCCAGGTGCCCACGACGGTGCTCGGCATGGTCGACGCGGCCGTCGGCGGGAAGACGGGGATCAACACCGCGGAGGGCAAGAACCTCGTGGGTGCCTTCTGGCCCCCCGTCGCCGTGGTCTGCGACCTCGACCTGCTCGACGGGCTCTCGCGCAACGAGCGCGTCGCCGGCTTCGCGGAGGTCGTCAAGGCCGGTTTCATCTGGCACCCCGAGATCCTCGACCTGATCGAGGCGGATCCCGAGTCGGCCGTCGACCCTCACAGCGACGCGTTCCGGCGCAGCATCGAGCTCGCGATCGACATGAAGGCGAAAGTCGTGGGGGAGGACCTGCGCGAAGCGGGGCTGCGCGAAGTCCTCAACTACGGGCACACGCTCGGGCATGCCATCGAGCACGCGGAGCGCTACCAGTGGCGTCACGGGGCCGCGATCTCCGTGGGGATGATGTTCGCGGCCGAGCTGTCGCGGCTGGCGGGGCGGCTTCCGGATGCCGCGGCCCAGCGTCACCGCGACATCCTCGAGACCCTCGGGCTGCCGACGTCGTACCGGGCGGGTGCCTGGCGTCAGCTGCTCGCGACGATGCAGCGCGACAAGAAGACGCGGGGTTCGATGCTACGGTTCATCGTGCTCGACGACATCGCGAAGCCGACCGTGCTGCAGGCGCCCGACGAGTCGCTGCTCTTCGCCGCTTACCAGGAGGTCGGCGCCTGAGCCCGGGCGTCGTCGGTAGGGTGGGCGCGTGAACACCCCCCGCCGCCTGCTGCTGGTCAACGGGCCGAACCTCAACCTTCTCGGCACCCGCGAGCCCGAGATCTACGGACGCGAGACCCTCGCCGACGTCGAGGCGCTCGTCATCGCGACGGCGGCGGAACGCGGCGTCGACGTGCGCTGCGTGCAGAGCAATCACGAAGGCGTCCTCATCGACGCCATCCACGCGGCCCGCGCGGACTGCGGCGGCATCGTGATCAACCCCGGCGGACTGACGCACACCTCCGTCGTCCTCCGAGACGCCCTCGCGGGAGTCTCCCTGCCGGTGGCCGAAGTCCACATCTCCAACGTCTACGACCGCGAGAGCTTCCGCCACCACTCCTACGTCGCCGACGTCGCCTCGGTGCACGTCATCGGTGAGGGCGTCGGCGGTTACGCGCGCGCGACGCGACAGCTGCTCGACATCCTCGCGTAGAATCGATCCTCGGCCCGTCGGCCGCCCGACCACACGAACGGAACTCCACACTCATGGCATCGACCGCAGACATCAAGAACGGCGTCGTCCTCAGCATCGACGGTCAGCTCTGGAACGTCATCGAGTTCCAGCACGTCAAGCCCGGCAAGGGTGGCGCCTTCGTGCGCACCAAGCTGAAGAACGTCGTGTCGGGCAAGACCGTCGACCGCACCTACAACGCGGGCGCGAAGATCGAGATCGAGAACGTCGACCGCCGCGACTTCACCTACCTCTACAACGACGGCGACAACTTCGTCTTCATGGACGTCGACGACTACGACCAGATCACCGTCCCCGCCGTCACCGTCGGCGACGCCAAGAACTACCTGCTCGAGAACCAGCAGGTGCAGATCGCGCTCAACAACGGCAACCCGCTCTACATCGAGCTCCCCGCCTCGGTCGTCCTCGAGATCACGTACACCGAGCCCGGCCTCCAGGGCGACCGCTCGTCGGCCGGCACGAAGTCGGCGACGGTCGAGACCGGCTACGAGATCCAGGTCCCGCTGTTCGTCGAGCAGGGCACGAAGGTCAAGGTCGACACCCGCACGGGTGACTACCTCGGCCGCGTGAACTGACGCCGGCCTTCGTCCGATGAGCGCTCGCTCCAAGGCGCGCAAGCGCGCCCTCGACATCCTCTATCAGTCCGACATCCGCGGCGACGACCTCGGGGTGACCCTCGCCGCCGAGGCCAAGCGCGCGGCGCTCGAGCCCGCACGCGAGGCGTCGTGGCTGTACGCGCGCGAGATCATCGACGGGATCATCGACAACCGCGACGACATCGACGAGCAGATCACCACCTTCGCGAAGGACTGGTCGCTCGCGCGGATGCCTGCGGTCGACCGGGCCATCCTGCGGCTCGGGGTCTGGGAGATCGTGTACAACGACGCCGTCCCCGCGGCCGTTGCGATCGACGAGGCCGTCGAGCTCGCGAAGGAGTTCTCGACCGACGGGTCGAGTGCCTTCGTGCACGGCGTGCTCGGCCGGGTCGCGCGCCTGGGCTGACCGACGTCGGAGGCACGCGCGAGGATCCTCCTATGAGGCCTGACCCGTGATCGGGAGGACGACGCCGTCGTGGCGTACCGTCCTCGCGCCCGCGACGACGGGGGAGAACCCGGTCGCCCTCGGCGTGCAGCTGCGACAGCGAGAGAGCGCGGGCACGGCGCACTGGGGCCCGCGGCGGGTGCTCCCGGCCACCGCACGCAGCGTCGCCACGTCCGACGGCGAACTCCGACTGGCGGCGCGCCCGCTCTCGCGGAGCGCGACGAGCGGGCGATGGGTGCAGGGCGACGAGACCTGGGAGTCGCTTCGCCGCGGCGCCTGGCGGGTCGATCCGGCGCGCGCCCGCTGGTTCTCGACGCTGTACGGCATCGCGCACGACGCCCGGCTGCTGGGCGGCTACGGCGATTCGGAGTGGCTGACCCTCGACGGCTCCGACTCCGAGCTGCTCTGGCCGCATCTTCGCGCGGCGTCCGCTCTCGGGATCCCGATCGTGTCGACCCGGCCAGACCAGGACGTACGACTCGGCGATGCGGCGTCGGTGGAGGTGCGCATCGACGGCGTCGACGGCGGCCTGCGCCTCAGCCCCGTCGTGCGCTTCGACGGAGGGGATGCCGCCGCGCACGCGCGTCCCATCGGCCACGTCGGGGTCTACGGAATCGAGCAGGCAGGCGGTTCGCTCCAGATCGTCTTCGCGCCGGCCGGCGTCGGTCCGGGCGTGCGTTCGCTGCTGGCTGCGGGCGGACCGGTCACCGTGCCGGAAGCGGAGCGCGCCGACTTCCTGCGCGAGGCCTATCCGCAGCTGGCCCGCGAGACGGCCGTCATCGGGGGCCACGGTGTGCGGCTGCCGGCACCGGAGCGGACGACGATCGTCGTCACGGTGAACCAGCGCCCGCGCGACGAGCTGGCGTATGCGATGGCGTGGCAGGTGCCCGGAGTCGGTCAGGTGCCGTGGGAGAGCGCCGCTGGTTCGTCATCGGTCGACCCCGAGCTTCGCACCTCGCTGGAGGCAGCGTGGGCGAGCGCTACCGAGCGACCGTTCTCGCCCAGCGGAACCCGGACCGGCGTCGACGCGGCCGAGTTCACGAACGAGCTCCTGCCCGCGCTGCAGGCCGTGGACGGGGTCCGGGTCGAGATCTCGGGCGTGACGCGGTCCTACCGCGAGCTGTCGGGCGATCCTCGCATCCGGGTGCGAACGGTCGAGACGGCGGATGCCGATTGGTTCGAGCTCGGCGTGCACGTCGAGGTCGAGGGGCGCCGCGTGCCGTTCCGGCCGCTGTTCATCGCGCTCGCCCAGCGCCGCAAGAAGATGCTGCTCTCGGACGGCGCCTACTTCTCGCTCTCGCACCCGGCGCTCGACCGCCTCCGTGAGCTCATCGAGGACTCGCGCGACCTGGTGGAGTGGGAGACCGGCGGTGCCCGGCTCAACCGCTATCAGCTGCAGCTGTGGACCGACTTCGAGGATCTCGCCGACGAAGCCGAGCCCGCGTCGCGCTGGCGGGATGCGCTCGATCGTCTGCGCGAATCGGTATCAGCGGGCCCGCGGCGCGCCCTCCCCGAGGTCCCCGAGGGGATCGCGACGACCCTGCGGCCGTATCAGCACGAGGGCTTCGCGTGGCTCGCGGCGCTCCGCGATGCTCAGCTGGGCGGCATCCTCGCCGACGACATGGGTCTCGGGAAGACCCTGCAGCTGCTGGCGCTGCTCCAGCGCGAGCGTGAGCGCGGCGAGAGCCGTCCAGCGCTCGTCGTGGCTCCGACGTCGGTCGTATCGGCCTGGCGCGACGAAGCGGCCCGTCACGCGCCCGGGCTGCGCATCGCGGTGGTGGACGGCGCGGGAGTCCGGCTCGATCGGCCCGAGGTGGACGTCGTCGTGACCTCGTACGCGCTCCTGCGTCTCGACGCGCACGCGTATGCCGAGCAGGAGTGGTCGACGGTCGTCCTCGACGAGGCGCAGTACGTCAAGAATCCTCGGACGCGCGTGCATCGCGCCGCGCTCGGCCTGCGCGCCGACGTCGTCCTCGCGGCCACCGGGACGCCTCTGGAGAACAGCCTGACCGACCTCTGGGCGATCCTCTCGCTGACGAGTCCGGGATTGTTCCCCTCCGCCCGGCGCTTCCGCGAGGAGTACGTCACACCGATCGAGCGCGGACGCGTCGAGGAGAACGCCGAGGGCGGTGCCGCGCGCGAGCGACGGCTCGCGCGCCTGCGCCGGCGTGTCCAGCCCTTCCTGCTGCGGCGCACCAAGGACGTCGTGGCGGCCGACCTTCCGCCACGGCAGGAGCAGGACGTGCGTGTGGAGCTGTCCAGCGGACACCGTGCGGTCTACGAGCGCGTGCTCCAGCGGGAGCGACGCAAGGTGCTGGGGCTGCTCGACGATCTCGACAGTCAGCGATTCATCGTCTTCCGCTCGCTGACGCTCCTGCGGATGCTCGCGCTCGCTCCCGCGCTCGTGGATGCGGGCGGCCCGGGGCTCGTTCCCAGCAAACTCGACGCGTTGCGCGGCCGTCTCGACGAGCTCATCGCGGAGGGGCACCGCGCTCTCGTATTCAGCCAGTTCACGTCCTTCCTCGACATCGTCGAGGCCGATCTGCGCGCGCACGGCATCGGGGTCGTCCGTCTCGACGGCTCCACCACCCGGCGGGCGGCGGTCGTCGACGCGTTCCGGAAGGGTGACGACCCGGTCTTCCTCATCAGCCTCAAGGCCGGCGGTGTCGGTCTCACGCTCACCGAGGCCGACTACGTCTTCCTCCTCGATCCCTGGTGGAACCCGGCGGCGGAGCAGCAGGCGATCGACCGAACCCACCGGATCGGGCAGGAACGACCCGTGAGCGTGTACCGCCTCATCGCCGCAGGCACGATCGAGGAGAAGGTCGTCGAGCTCCAGCGACGCAAAGCGCGTCTCATCAGCGCTGTCCTCGACGCGGACGGTGCCTTCTCGAACGCGCTGACCGCGGAAGACATCCGGCACCTGCTCGCCTGATCCGGCGGCATCCGTCCCGGCAATGACACGGTTCCCCGCGGCCGGCCTCCGCCGGGGCCTCACGTAGACTCGACCAGTCGCAACAGGAGGTCATCGTCATGCGCATCACAGGCCTGGGACACGCCGGAATGTTCATCGAGACGGCAGGGGGCAGCATCCTCTGCGACCCGGTCGTCGGACCGAGCTTCTTCGGCTCGTGGTTCCCGTTCCCCGACAACCGGGGACTCGACTGGGAACGCTTCGGCCGCGCCGACTTCCTGTACATCTCGCACCGGCACCGCGATCACTTCGACCCGGCACTGCTGCGCGCGCACGTTCCCACCGACATCCGCGTACTGCTGCCGGATTACCCGACCGACGATCTCGAACGGGATCTGCGTGAGCTGGGGTACGACAACATCATCTACACGCAGGCGGGCGTGCCTCTCGAGTTCGGCGACCTGAAGGTCATGGTCACGCCGCTGCGGGCGCCGAGCGACGGACCGATCGGCGACTCGTCGCTCTCGGTCGACGACGGCACGGGGTCGGTGCTGAACCAGAACGACTCGCACCCGCTCGACCTCGAGAAGCTGATGTCGTTCGGAAAGCCCGACGCCTACTTCACGCAGGTGTCGGGCGCCATCTGGTGGCCGATGGTCTACGACCTGCCGCAGGATGCCAAGCAGAACTTCGCACAGCTCAAGCGCGATGCGCAGAACAAGCGCGCCATGTACTACATCGACAAGGTCGACGCGCCTCACGTCTTCCCCATGGCCGGGCCGCCGATGTTCCTGCGCGAGGAGCTCTTCCGGTACAACGGCTGGGGCGAGCAGAACGACTCGATCTTCACCGACCAGGCGCAGTTCCTGGCGCACATGGCCGAAGAGCGACCCGACCAGAAGGGATATCTGTTCGTTCCCGGGACGCAGGTCGACCTGAACGACGGCGCCCTCGAGGTGACGCAGACGCTCTACACGGATGCCGAGATCGAGCGCATCTTCTCGGACAAGTGGAGCTACCTCGCCGAGCAGCGCGACAGCCGCCAGGAGGAGATCCGTGCCGAGGTCGAGCGCCGCGCCCCGATCCTGCCGCCGGAGGAGATGCTGGCCGCGATCAAGCAGTGGTGGGAGCCGCTCCTGCGGCGCGCCCGGACCATCCGCAACGGGGTCGGCGGCATGGTTCGCTTCCGCATCGGCGAGCTGGACATGGTGGTCGATTTCCCGAAGGCGAAGGTGCGCGAGTACGCGGGGGAGGAGTGCATCTACTGGTACACCATCCCCGCTGACCTCGTCTCGACGAACATCCGCGACCATGAGATCGATTGGTCGAACTCGATCTTCCTCTCGATGCAGTTCGAGGTCGGTCGCAGTGGCAAGTTCAACGAGTTCCTGACGACCTTCCTCAAGTGCCTTTCGCGCGATCGCATCGAGTACGTCGAGAACTGGTACGCCGAGCAGTCGGATCAGACCGAGGATGCCGAACTGGGCGACTGGACGGTGCAGCGGCGCTGCCCGCATCTGCGGGCAGACCTCACGAAGACGGGCAAGATCGAGGACGGTGTGCTCACCTGCTCGCTGCACGACTGGAAGTGGGATCTCGCGACCGGGCGCTGCCTGACCACACAGGGGCACCCGATTCGCGCGAGTCGCATCATCGAGACCGCGAGCGCGACCGACTCCGCCGCCTGATCTCGTCGATGCGCAACGGGTGGTGGCCGATCACGTCGTGATCAGCCACCACCACACGAGCAGCAGCGTCACGAGGAAGCCGCCGAGCTGGTTGAGCCAGAGGAAACGGTCCCAGCCCGCGGTCGCACGCTCGCACGTCTCGTCGGTGATGTTCCGGAACGGCCACAGCGTGATGAGGTATGGGACGGCGACGAGCGCCGCGAGCGGCCCCGGCCACGTCGTCGCGAGCATGAGCGCGCCGGCCAGGGCGTAGCAGGCCAGGGCGAACCGCACGGTCCACCGGGCTCCGCGCACGGTCGCGATGGAGGCGATGCCCGCCTCGCGGTCGGCGCCGACGTCCTGGACCGCGCCGAAGGCGTGCGAGGCGATGCCCCATGCGGCGAAGGCCAGCAGGATGACGGCGAGCTGCCAGGTCCAGGTGGCGCCCGACAGCACGAGCCCGTACGCCGCCGGGGAGAAGAAGTGGATGCTGCTGGTGATCGAGTCGGCGAACGGCCTCTCCTTCAGTCGCAGCGGCGGAGCGCTGTAGAAGACGACGAAGAAGAGGCTCGCAGCCAGGACGAGCCACGACAGCGGCGAGCCCACAGCGACGAGGTAGGCGACGAAGGGCAGGCACGACAAACCTGCTGTCCACAGCGTCGCCCGGTGCACGCTGCGATCGAGGATCGCGCCGTGCGCCCCGCCCTTGCGCGGGTTCCGCAGGTCGGACTCGTAGTCGAAGACGTCGTTGATGCCGTACATCGCGAGGTTGTACGGAACGAGGAAGAAGAGCGTGCCGATGACGAGCGTCGCGTCGATCTGGCGCGTCGTGAGGAGGTAGGCCGCGGCGAACGGATAGGCCGTGTTGATCCAGCTCACGGGACGTGAGGCGACGAGGAGCTGACGTGCGAGCGCGGTGGCGGTCATCGGTTCGGCTTCTCCAAGAGGGTCGCGACGGCCGGCACCAGGAAGGCTGCGCACAGCGGGTATGCGAAGTCCTCGAGCGGTGCGAGACCGATCCGGATGCCGCTGAGGTGCTCCTCCGGGTAGGTGAACAAGCCGGCGGCGATCATCACGTTATCGAAGACGGCCGTCAGCAGGATGAGCACGACGGCGGCGGCTGTGGACCAGACCATGCGCGCGCGGAAGCGCGGCCGCCGGGCCGATAGCGCGGTCACGACGACGGTCGCGACGACGAACGGGATGACGATGAGGGGATAGGTCACGGCGCGGCATCCGTTCGGCGTCTCTCGCGGCCCGTCCGCTCCCGCCACCGCCGCGCTCCGCCGTAGGCGACGAGAGCGAGGTAGCTGAGGAACAGCAGGAACACCGGCTCCTCGAGCGGAAGATGCGGGGCGAGGTCGATGCCGAGCAGCGCGGCACTGGTGCCCTTCACGAAGACGCCCGTGGCGATGCCCACGGCATCCCACAGCAGGAAGAACACCGTCCCCAGCAACGCGGCGATCACCGTCCGTCGTCGGTCTCGCCAGAACGCGAGCCGGAACCGCCGGTCGAGCAGCCCGACGCCGCAGAGCGACACGAGCAGGGCGATCAGGTACGACCCCGGCACCGCTCAACCGGCGGGCGTCGCGGGCTCGGGAAGCGGTCCGGCGGTCGTGTCGCCGCGGAGGCGCTTGACCACCAGCTCCGCCGAGATGAGGCACATCGGCAGTCCGATCCCCGGCAGCACGGAACTGCCGGCGTAGTACAGACCGGGCACTTTCTTCGAGGCGTTGCCTGGACGGAAGAGCGCACTCTGCCCGAGCGTGTGCGCGAGACCCAGGGAGTTGCCGCGCCACGCCCCGAGATCGCGGGCGAAGTCGGCGGGAGCGATCGTGCGTCGGACCGTCACTCGCGACGCGAGGTCGGTCGCGCCCGTCCACTGCGCGATCTGGGCGATCGCGCGGTCGGCAGCGGCCTCGATCGCGGGATCGCCGCCGCCGTCCACGCCCCCGTGCCCGAGCTCCGGGTCTGCGGGGATCGGGACGAGGACGAACAGATTCTCCGAGCCGTCGGGTGCGACTGTGTCGTCCGTCGCGCTCGGCCGGCACACGTACAGCGACGCGGGATCGGGGATGTGGGTGTCACGGCCCGAGATCGCGTCGAAGTTCTCGCGCCAGCCGCGTGTGAACAGCAGCGTATGGTGCGACAGCTCCGGGATCTCGCCCTCGACCCCGAGGAGGATCAGGAGCGCACCGAAGCTCGGGGTGCGCTTGCGCCACCAGCGCTCCGGGTAGGACTGCCGGTCGGGCGGCAGCAGCACGGTCTCGGTGTGGTGCAGGTCGGCGGTCGAGACGACGATGTCGGCCGGGATCTCCGTCGTATCAGCGAGACGGACGCCCGTCGCCGACCCATCGTCGGCGGTGAGGATCTGGGCCACCGGGGTACCCGTGCGCACGTCCACGCCGCGCTCGCGGGCGAGACGTTCGATCGCCGCGATGATCTCGGTGAAGCCGCCGCGCGGGTAGAGCACCGCGTCATCGAGATCGAGGTGGCTCATCAGGTGGTACAGGCTCGGCACGTCATACGGTGACGAGCCGAGGAAGACCGCCGGGTAACCCAGCACCTGGCGGAGCATCGGGTCGTCGAATCGGCTCTCGACGAGGCGGTTGAGCGATCGGGTGAGCAGCGGCGCGAGCATCGGCACCCGCTTGAGGATGTCGGGGTCGCGGAGTCCCTCCGACGTGGCGTAGGTGTCGTACAGGAATTTCGACACGGCCAGGTCGTAGGCGTCGGCGGCGGAATCGAGGTACTCGTCGAGCCGAGCGCCCGCCCCCGGCTCGCGGCTCTCGAACAGTGCGGTCGCCTCGGCACGTCCCGACACGACGTCGATGTGCTCGCCGGCGCCATCGCCCTCCGGCTCGGCGTACACGCGGTATGCCGGCACGAGAGGCACCAGGTCGAGTTCGGCCGCAGCGCTCGTCCCGAGGAGCGCGAAGAAGTGGTCGAAGACCTCGGGCATGAGGTACCAGCTCGGGCCGGTGTCGAACCGGAAGCCGTCGCGCTCCCACGAGCCCGCGCGCCCTCCCGTCTCGTCTCGCGCCTCGACGACGGTCACGGCGTATCCCTCGTGGGCCAGCAGGGCGGCCGTGGAGAGCCCGGCGATGCCGCCGCCGATCACGACGGCGCGCGATCCCGGGGCCGCCTCGCCGGCACGTGCCCGGCTCATGCGCCGGCCCGCAGGGGAGCGGCGCCCACCGTCGCGCGGGCCGCGAGCCCGAGCTTGACGGTGTTGGGTACGCGCACCCGCTGGTCGGTGTCACCGGCACGCCTCAGGCGACGCGAAAGCGCGGTGAAGAGATCATGGGCCGCGGTCACCGCTCGGCGACAGTCGGCCGGCAGGAGGGGGATGATGGCGCCCGCCGCGTCGAGGTCGGCGTCGATGCGGTCGAGGACGTCGACGCGTGACGAGGTGCCGCCGGCGCCGTCGACGCCGAGGTAGTCGCGTCCGAGGGATCCGACGTCGTGGGGGAGATCGCGCAAGAAGTTCACGTCCTGAAAGGCTGCGCCGAGGCGGCGTGCGCCGTCGACGAGGGCGGGGTCGGCGGGACGCGGGTGCGAACCGCCGGCGTTGACGAAGGTCTGGAGGCACATCAGCCCGACGACCTCCGCCGAGCCGTAGACGTAGGAGTCGTGCGAGCCCGCGTCGTGGGACGTCACCTCGAGATCGGTGCGCATGGACGCGAAGAACGGGCGGACGAGATCGGCGCCGATCCCGCACTCCCGGGCCGTCGACGCGAATGCGTGGACGATGAGGTTCGCGCTGAACCCTTCATCGACGGCGACCAGCGTCTCCGTCTCGAGGGCGTCGAGGACGCGGCGTTGAGCCGATAGGGGCATGCCTGCCTGTTCGGCGGAGCCGTCGACGATCTCGTCGGCGATACGGACGAGGGCGTAGATGTTGCGGACGTGCGGGCGCACGCGCGGCCCCAGCAGGCGGGCTGCGAGGCCGAACGAGGTCGAATAGGCCGAGATGACCACGGCGGCCGCGTCGCGCGCCGTGCGGTCGTACAGCGCGATGGCCGAGTGGTCGGGGTTCACGGGATCCGTCCTTCGATGCCGTCTGCAAGCTGCTCGATGAGGGCGCGCGGGGCGGGCGGCAGCTCGGTCGCCCGACGCCGTACCGAGGCGAGCGTCTGGCCGATGAGCGTCACGAGTTGCTCTCGGGCACCGCTCGCGTCGAGCTCGCGCTGTGCCGCCTGCACCGCGATGGGTCCGGTCGGCGCCATCGCGAGCGCCGACGACACCTGAGGCCACGACGCCGACTCGCGCGCGAACGAGATCAGCGGTGTCCGCTTGGCCTCGCGAAGGTCCGCGCCCGCGCCGCGGCCGGCCTGAGCTTCGTCGCCGAAGGTGCCGATCAGGTCGTCCACCAGCTGGAAAGCCAGGCCCAGGTCTGCTCCGACCGACATCAGCACGGCGCGATCGCCGTCGTCGGCATCGGCGAGCACGGCGCCCGCAGCGAGGGGAGCGCAGAACGAGTAGACCGCGGTCTTGTCGTGCGCCGTGCTGAGCAGCTGTGCGGTCTCGGGCTCGGTGGGCACGACCGCCTGCTCCACATCGGCGAGCTCGCCGATCGCTGACACGAGCACGGCGTCGTCGAGCAGGTCGAACAGGGGTACCCGCTGAGCCGACGCGACGTCGGCGGTGGCGACGAGACGCGCCGCCTCGTAGAGAAGGATGTCGCCGGCGAGGACGGCCGCGGCATCGCCTACCCGCTCGGCGTCGTCAGCGCTGACGCCCAGTGACCGCGCGTGCGACCGGAAGGTCCCGCCGACGTTGGGAACACCGCGACGCTCGATGTCGCGGTCGATCAGATCGTCGTGGATGACGAACGCGCTGTGGAGCAGTTCGAACGCTGCCGCGACATCCCAGAGCCCGGGCGCGGTCCCGCGGTCGCCGCTGAACGCGTCGAACGCCGCGACGACCAGCGCCGGGCGGAACCGCTTGCCGCCGGCTGTCGCCGCGGCCGCGGCGCGGATGAGGGCGAGCGCCGACGAGCCCCGGGGGATGGCCCGCTCCGTGAGCCGGGTGAGGACCTCGTCGAGCGCGCGATCGACAGCGGCTCGGCTGTCATCGGGCAAGGAGATCACGTTCACCGTCCTGGATATGCCGTTTGCAAGGCGTTTTTGCTAGCTTAACTAGCGTTTGAGCCGATGATAACCAGGCTCGAGAGGTGGTGTCCACATGGCTGACCCGAATGCCGAGGTCGCGAGAAATCGTGTAGAGCGATCGGCTCTGGAGGCCGTCAGAGCCTTCAGCGACGCCATGGATCGCATGCACACGGGGCTGCGCTCCGACATGGATATGAACGCCACCGACCTCTCGGCGCTGCGCATGCTCAGCATCCGGGAGCAGCGCGGCGAGCTGGTGAAGCCGCACGACCTCGCTCGTCATCTCGGCATATCGAGCGCGTCCACGACGAAGATGCTCGACCGCCTGGCGAAGGAAGGGTTCATCGAGCGCGCGCCGCATCCGAACGACCGGCGCGCGCTGATCATCACGCTCACGGAGTCGTCACGTCGGGACTTCGGTCGCCACTTCGCTGCCCGGCTGATGCGCATGCGGGAGGCGATGGGGCCCTTCAGCACCGAAGAGCTCGGGGCGGTCACGCGATTCCTCGACGGCATGAGCGAGGCGATGCTGGCCGACTGATTCCGGTGCCGCCGAGCTCCGCTCGGGCTGATGTTCCGCGTTCGGCGGGCTTGCGCCGCGCGAGGAGCGCACACGACGAAGGCCCCGTCTTTCGACGGGGCCTTCGTGTTTTCTGTTGCGGGGACAGGATTTGAACCTGCGACCTCTGGGTTATGAGCCCAGCGAGCTACCGAGCTGCTCCACCCCGCGGCACAAGAGATAACACTAGCACGGGCTCTGCGGGTCGTCCAATCGTGGCGCCATCCGAAGCGCACTCGGGCGTGTCGCATCGCAAACGGCATCCGGGTATTGGCGTCCGCGACCCGGGGCGAGGAGGATACCGACATGAGCCCCGCGACCCCGGTCGCCGACCGAGGCGATGACGTCGCAGACGACGGTCGTGCCGAGTCGGCGGATGAGCGTGCCGACCGCAACTGGAACGAACTGCTGCAGGAGCTGCGCGTGCTGCAGACGGGCACCCAGATATTGACGGGGTTCCTCCTGGCCCTCGCCTTCCAACCCGCGTTCCGCGACCTGAATGGACCGCAGCGGGTGTTCTATCTGACCCTCATCGTGCTAGCGGCCCTCAGCGCGATCGTCGCCCTCTCCCCGGTCGCACTTCACCGCGGCCTGTTCCGACGCCGGGCCAAGCCGGCCGTGGTCGCCTTCGGCCACACGGCTCTGCTGTTCGCGCTGGTGACGGTGTCGGTCCTGCTGGTGGGCGTGGTCGTCTTCGTCTTCGACGTCGTCGTCAGTACTGCGGCATCCTGGATAGTGGGGGGCGCGCTGGCGTCCCTCATCGCGGCGCTGTGGGTGGTCTCGCCGCTCATCTACCGCCACCGCCGTTCGGAGGACCGATGACAGCTCTCGCCGTCGCCCAGTTTGCACCCGCCGCCGACGTCGACGACAACCTCCGGGCGATCGCCGGGTTCGTCGAACGGGCTCGGTCGCGCGGAGCCCGGGTCGTGCTCTTCCCGGAGTACTCGAGCTATTTCGTCGACCCGTTCGACCAGACGCTCCGCGAGAACGCCCAGGACCTCCAGGGCCCGTTCGTCGAGGGGCTGCACAAGCTCGCACGTCTCCACGGCATGCACATCGTCGCAGGCCTTCTGGAGCGGGCGTCGGACGCCGAACGCGTGCGCAACACGGTCGTGGCCGTCGGCCCCGACGGGCTCGTCGCGTCGTATCGCAAACTGCACCTCTACGACGCCTTCGGGCAACGCGAGTCCGACTGGGTCGAGGCCGGTGAGATCGCGCCCCCGGAGACCTTCGAGATCGACGGTGTGCGCTTCGCTCTGATGACCTGTTACGACCTGCGGTTCCCCGAGATCGGCCGCGTCCTCGCCGACACCGGCGCGCACGTCGTCCTCGTTCCGGCGCAGTGGGTGCGCGGTCCGCTCAAGGAACTGCAGTGGAACACGCTTCTGCGGGCTCGCGCGATCGAGAACACCCTCTTCGTCGCGGCAGCGGACCATCCGCCGCCGCTGGGGGTCGGCAACTCCGGCGTGTTCGATCCGCAGGGCGTGGAGATCGCCGCGGTGGGAACATCGAGCGACGTCGCCGTCGCGCACGTCGACGTCCATGCGGTCGAGCGCGTGCGACGCGTCAACCCCGCGCTCCGGCTGCGTCGCTTCGAGGTCGTCCCGCGCTCAGAAGGCCCGCGCGAGTCGAGCTGACGCCTCGGCAAGGACGTCCGGGCGCTTGCAGGCGGCGAACCGCACCAGCGTCACGTACTCGCCCCGGTGCGCCGGCGAGGCGAAAGCCGTCAACGGGATCGCCACGACCCCCGCACGGTCCGGCAGCTCCCGGCAGAACGCATCGGCGTCGGATGCCCCGAGGGGTGCGGCGTCCGCGACGGTGAAGTACGAACCCGCCGGAGTCGACACCGCGAAGCCGGCCTCGCGCAGACCGGCGCCCAGGAGGTCGCGACCCGCGCGGAGGCGGTCGGCGATGCCCGAGAAGACGGCGTCGGGGAGCCGCAGTCCGGCGGCGACGGCAGGCTGGAACGGGCCGGCGTTGACATACGTGAGCCACTGCTTGACGGCGAGAACGGCGCGGACGAGGTCGGCGGGACCCGTGACCCACCCGACCTTCCAGCCGGTCACCGAGAACGTCTTGCCCGCGGACGAGATCGACAGTGTCCGCTCTGCGGCACCGGGCACGGTCGCGATCGGAACGTGCGGCGCGTCGAAGGTCAGATGCTCGTACACCTCGTCGGTGACGATCACGGTGTCGTGGCGATGCGCCAGGCGCACGATCTCCTCGATCGTCTCGGGCGAGAAGACCGTACCCGTCGGATTGTGCGGATCGTTGACCAGGATGAGGCGGGTGCGATCGGTGACGGCTGTCGCGAGCTCGTCGAGATCGGGCTGGAAGTCGGGCCACCGCAGGGGCACGCCCACGAGCCGGGCACCGGATAGGGCGACCAGGGCCGCGTATGCGTCGTAGTAAGGCTCGAAGACGACGATCTCGTCGTCCGGGCCGTCGACCAGTGCGAGCACCGTGGCGGCGAGCGCCTCGGTCGCACCGGCGGTCACCAGCACCTGCGTGTCGGCGTCGAGCTCGATGCCGTACCAGTGCGACTGGTGATCGGCGATGGCAGCCAGCAGCTCGGGCTCGCCGCGACCCGGCGGGTATTGGTTGCGTCCGTCGGAGATAGCCGCCCGAGCGGCTTCGAGCACCTCCACGGGACCGTCCTCGTCGGGGAAACCCTGGCCCAGGTTGATCGCGCCCGTCCGAGCCGCGAGCGCTGTCATCTCCGCGAAGATGGTGGGAACGGGGGAGCCTTCATCGGTGAGCAGGCCGGCGCCGCGTGCGGCGCGGCGCCAGGCGCCGGGAACCTCGTGCATCCGGTTCACGCTACACGCATAGGCGTGTCCCAACCTCGGCATAGGCAAACCACAGCATCGCGCGGCAACCTGTTCTTGCTTGGACAAAGGAGCAACCTCGATGAGCGACCAGAACTTCCCCGACGACCGCACTCCCGACGCGCGAAGCGACGCCGAGCAGCCTGCCGACCACGCCCGTACATCGCCCGTGTCGGCACCTGATGCGGCAGCGGCGCCGCGCACAGATGCGACCATCCCGCCCCGCCCGCCCCTGCCCGGCGCCCCGGCAGACAGCGGGTCGACGTTCCACACGCAGCCGACCCAGCCCTACGGCCAGCCCGCGCCGCACGCCGGTGCGGCTTTCGGTCAGCCCGCCACCGCCACCGCCCCCGCACCGCATGACCGCACCAGGGTCGGCGGCGGCAAGATCGCGGCCATCCTCGTGGCCGCCGCGCTCGTCGGCGGAGCGGCCGGGGTCGGAGGAGCCGCGGCGGTGGGCTCGTCCTTCGTGTCCGCGCCCGCGTCGCAGAGCTCGGGCCCGTCGTCGATCACCGTCAACAACCCCGACTCGGTCAACGCCACCACGGCCATCGCGACCAAGGTGCTGCCGAGCGTCGTGACCATCTCCGCCTCGGCGGGCACCTCCGGCGGCACCGGTTCCGGCGTCATCCTGAGCGACGACGGCTACGTGCTCACGAACACCCACGTCGTCACCCTCGACGGTGCCACGGGAGACCCGAAGCTGTCGGTCACCACGTCGGACGGCCGGGTGTACGCCGCCACCATCGTGGGAACCGACCCGACCTACGACCTCGCGGTCATCAAGCTGACCGATGCCTCCGGGCTGACCCCGATCGAGTTCGCCGACTCGAGCAAGCTCAACGTCGGCGACCAGACGGTCGCCGTGGGTGCCCCACTGGGACTGTCGAACACGGTGACGACGGGTATCGTCAGCGCGCTGAACCGCTCCATCCAGATCGCGTCGTCCGCAGCGCCCGAGTCCGAGGGCGGGACGCAGCAGGAGGAGACTCCCGGCGGTCGGACGCCGTTCGAGTTCGACTTCGGCCAGGGGCAGCAGACCCCCTCGCAGCCGAAGTCCTCGATCGCGATCTCGGTCATCCAGACGGACGCCGCCATCAACCCGGGCAACTCCGGTGGCGCCCTCGTCGATGGCAAGGGCCGCCTGATCGGCATCAACGTCGCCATCGCGAGCGCCGGCGGTGCATCCACGGAGGCCGGCTCCATCGGCGTCGGATTCGCGATCCCCTCGACGGTCGCCGAGCGCGTCGCCAACGAGATCATCGACAACGGCTCGGCCACCCACGGCCTGCTCGGCGCGACCGTCGGTGATGCCGCCTCCGCCCCGGGAGCGACCCGTGCCGGCGCCCTCATCAACGAGGTCACCGCCGGGGGCGCCGCGGCATCCGCGGGTCTGCGCAACGGCGACATCGTCACGCAGTTCAACGGCATCGCCATCACCGACCAGGTCGACCTGACCGCCCAGGTGCGGGCGCTGGCCGCCGGCAGCGAGGCGAAGCTGACGTACGTCCGTGACGGCCGCGAGCAGACGGCGACCGTCACCCTCGGCCAGTTGCAGCAGTAAACGCCGTACCGGCCCGGACGCCACCCCGCGATAGGCTCGCGGGGTGGCGTCCTTCTCGTTCGGCGCGGGCAACGTACGCAAGGTCCTGCGCATCCCCGTGTATCTCGCGGGACGCCTCGCCACCTTCGTCATCCCGCGGGACCGATCCGCGTGGGTCTTCGGGTGCGCCGTGGGGATCGCGGACGGAGCGCTCGCTCTCTGGCAGGCCGCGCCCCGCCGTCGGGCCGTCTGGGTGGTGTCTTCGCCGCGCCAGGAGGAGGAGGCGAGACGACGAGGCATCCCGACCGTGCAGCGCGACTCGTTCGCCGGTTTCTGGCGCACTGCCCGCGCGGGTGTCGTAGTCGTCACCCACGGCCTCGGCGATGTCAACCGATACGGCGTCGGCGGTGCGTTCCTCGTGCAGCTCTGGCACGGCATCCCGCTCAAGCGGATCGGCCTGGATTCTCCGGTGACGACGGAACCCGGGCGGCTGGCCGCCGTTCCCGGCATTCGGTGGCTCCTCGCGCTGGCGTACCGGCGGGCGCAGGCGCAGATCGACCTGCTGCCCGCAGCGTCCCATCGTGTCCGCGGCCGGCTGGAGAGCGCCTTCGGACTCGACGACGCGCGTGTTCCCGTCCTGGGCGAGCCCCGCGTGGACGTCCTCTCGCCGCCCGACCCGCCCGCCGCGCGGCGCGAGGCGCGGCGGCTGCTCGATGACGTCCTCCCGGGGCTGTCGGACGCGCGTGTCGTCCTCTACGCGCCGACGTGGCGCGACGGCGAGCCCGACCCGGCGACGCCCGACTCGGCCGACTGGCAGGGGATCCTGAGCGTCTTGGAGACCCATGACGCCGTTCTCCTCGTGCGATCGCACCCGTTGGGTGGCGGGGACTACACGCCTCCCGCGGCGACGCGTCGCGTGCGCATGCTGGGAAGCGACCTCGTTCCTGATGTCACGCCGTTGCTGGCCGCCGTGGACGTGCTCGTCACCGACTACTCGTCTCTCGCATACGACGCGGGGCTTGTGCCCCTGCCGACGCTCTTCCTCGCGCCGGACGTCGAGCGTTACGCGCGCACCCGCGGCTTCTACGGGACCTATGCCGAGGTCGCCGGCGACGACGCGGCACGGTCGTGGGCGGTCTTGTGCGCACAGCTGGACGCTGTGCTGGGGGATGAATCCGAGGCGGACCGTCGGCGGTCCCGTGCGGACCGACTGAGCCGCCGGATGCATGCGTGGCGAGACGGACGGAACGCGCGGCGCGTGCACGAAGCCATCGTCGCGGCGGTGCCGGAATCAGCGGGGGAGCGGTCGTGATGCGCATCGGGTTCGGCGGCGAGGAGCTGCCGGTGATGACGGTGACCGGTACCGGGGATGTGCCCGCCCGGATCGAGATCGTCGGTCCGCGCGCCGGAGCGCGCGGCGAGGTGACCGCCGGCGACGGCGGCTGGACCGCGCGCCTTCCCCTGCACGTCGCGCGCTGGGGAGGCCCCGAGCTCCCGCTGCCGTCCGGCAGCTACGCCCTCGTCGTCGACGGCGTCTCGCCACAGGGCGAGGATCAGGCCGACGGCGCGGGCGCGGAACTGAGAACGCCCCTGCTCCGTGCGAGTTGGGACGGAGCACGGCTCGCGATCGCCCCTCCCGTCGACCCGGCACTGGATTCGGGCGAGGGGCGCCGCGCTCTCGAGCAGCGCTACGCCGCACACCGCGGCCCCCTCGAGAACGCCGTGTTCTTCGAGAGCTTCTACGGCCGGAGCGCGAGCGACAACCCGCGTGCCATCGACCGCGAGCTGGCGCGGGCAGCCCCAGGGGTCACCCGCTACTGGAGCGTCGTCGACCTCTCGGTCGCCGTGCCCGAGGGGGCGATCGCCGTCGTCGACGGCAGCCCCGAGTGGTGGCGAGCCCGCGCGGTGGCACGCCTGCTCGTGGTCAACGACTGGCTGCGCCGACCGTTCGTCCGCAAGCCGGGGCAGGCTGTGCTGCAGACCTGGCACGGCACACCGCTGAAGCGACTGGCCCTGCATCGACCCGGCTTCGATCCTCGCCGGGCGCTGGCGGTGTTCCGCGAGAGCCGGCGCTGGGACATCCTGCTGGCACAGAACCCGTACAGCGCACGCGTGCTCCGTGCCGCCTACGCCTTCCGTCGCAAGCCCGTGTGGGTGGAAGGGTATCCGCGCACCGACGACCTCCACTCCGGCGACCGGGATGCCGCGCGCGCGGCACTCGGCATCGAGGCGAACGAGAAGGTCCTGCTCTACGCGCCGACCTGGCGGGATGACCGACAGACGATCGTCGATTTCCTCGACCTGCCTGCCCTCGCCGCGTCGACGGGCGCGGTCGTGCTCGTGCGCGGACACTCGCGCACACTCGCCCCGGGAACCGACGAGCGCGGCGCGCGCGTCATCGACGTGACGTCGCACCCCGATCTCGCCGCCCTGCAGCTCGCCTCGGACGCCCTCATCACCGATTACTCCTCGGTGATGTTCGACTACTCGGTCACCGGCCGTCCCATCTACTTCTTCGTGCCCGACCTCGAGCACTACCGCGGCAAGCTGCGCGGCTTCTACTTCGATCTCGCCGAGTGGGCACCAGGCCCGATCGTGCGCACGCAGGATGATCTGGTCCGAGCCATCGCGGCGGACGAGGCCGGTGACCCCGAGCGCTACGCACGCTGGCGTGCGCGTTTCAACCCTCGCGACGACGGGAGTGCTGCGGAACGCGTCGTTGCGCGCATCCTCGACCAGGGGCTCGTCTCGCGCGACTGAGCAGGACCGAGCGAGAGCGGGCAAAGCGGAGTCAGGGCAGCGGCGTGTTGCGCGCCAGGCGCGATGTGTCGACAGTGCCCCGGGCACCGCGCGCGGCGCCCTGCAGGAAGCCGACGCCCCAGGAGAAATGCATCGACGGCAGGACCGCGAGCGTCCACAGCCGGTCGCGCAGACTCCGGCCCCCACCGCGCCCCGCCGCGACGACGGCGACGAGCGCGGCGTAGGCCGCGATCGGAAGGTGCAACACGGACAGCAGGATGCCGGTGCGCCCCGACAACGCTCCCGACAGCTGGACCGCACCCACGACGAGCGACGCCGCGGCGGCGATGACCAGCAGCGGGGGAGCGAAGAAGCGCAGGCCGTTCCGCCTGCCGAAACGCCGCACGAGCTCTCCTCGCCAGGAGCCGGTAGCCCGGAACTGCCGCACCAGGCGAGCCCAGCTCTCGCGAGGCCAGTAGGTGACGTGGAGGTCGGGGTCGAACCATACGCGGTACCCGGCGCGTCGGATGCGGAGATTGAGCTCCCAGTCCTCGCCGCGGCGGATGCCTTCGTCGAACAGCCCGACCTCGTCGAGCACGCTGCGCCGCATCACGCCCAGGTAGGCCGATTCCGCCGGGCCTTCGTCGGTTCCGCCGTGGTAGGCGCCGCCGCCGAGCCCGATGCGCGAGTTGTATGCCCGGGCGACGGCTCGCTGGAACGGGCTCCGCCCCTCGGCGCGCATGACTCCGCCGACGTTCGCCGCCTGCACCCGGGCGAGCGTCTCCAGCGCCGCTCTGGTGTAGCCGGGCTCGAGCTCGGAGTGGGCATCGACCCGGACGATCGTCGGATAGCGGGAGCTGCGGATCGCGATGTTCAGGCCGACGGGGATATGGGCGGCGGGGTTGCGCACGAGGCGGATCCGCGCGTCTTCGTCGGCCAGTCGGCGGGCGACGGACTCCGTGCCGTCGGACGATGGGCCGAGGGCGAGGATGACCTCGATCGGGGCGTCGAGCTCTTGGGCGAGCACGCTGCGCACGGCACGTTCGAGGTAGGCGCGCTCGTTGAGGACGGGCATGACGAAGGACACGCCCGCGTCCGGGGCCGGGACAGGCGCGGGACGCCAGCGGTGCGCGTCGTCATGCATCCGTCGATCATGTCACGCGTCCCGGTCCTGGCTTGCACGCTCGGTACCCTGGAGGGGTGGGAATCATCGCTGACGCGCGCAAAGCCGTAGCCCTCGTGCGGCGGGCGGTATCGAACCGAGCGGCGTACGTCGACGTGCGGCGCTCCCTCGCGCTACTGCCGAAGCCGGCGACCGACCACTTCCGCATCGCCGTCTACTTCGCCGACGGCGAGGTGAACATGTACCAGATGCGGCAGTGGTACAAGCCGCTGCAGCTCCTCGCCGAGACCTGGCCGGTCGTCGTCATCAGCCGCAGCGCGACGGGTGCGCAGGCGCTTCTCTCCGACGGCGCGCTGCCCGTCGTCTTCGCTCCGACCGTCCGGGCGCTCGAATCGGTGGTCGCGGGCCAGGACATCCGCATCGTCCTCTACGTCAACCAGAACACCCGCAACTTCCAGATGTTCCGGTACGGGCACCGGTGGCACGTCTTCATCAACCACGGTGAGTCCGACAAGATGTACATGACCACCAACCAGTTCAAGGCGTACGACTACGCCCTGATCGCCGGTGACGCGGCCCGCGAACGGCTCGGCCGCGTCCTGTGGGACTACGACCTCGACGCGCGCACGATAGCGATCGGACGGCCGCAAGCGGATCACTTCTCGGGTGCGCTGCCGTACCCCGACGACGGACGCCGCGTCATCCTCTACGCCCCGACGTGGGAGGGCGACCGGCCCGCCGCGCACTACGGCTCGATCGCCTCGCACGGCGAATCGCTCGTGTCGGCCGTCCTCGCCTCACCGCGGCATCGGCTGATATATCGCCCGCACCCTCGCTCCGGCGTCGTGGATGCGGCGTACGGCGACGCGCACCGACGCATCATCGCCGCCATCGCCGCGGCCAACGCCGCCGACCCGCTCGCGCATCACGTCTACGACGACGGGCCGGAGCTGGGCTGGCAGCTGGCCGCTGCCGACCTCGCCGTCGTCGACATCTCGGCCATGATCTACGACCGGCTGGCGGTGGCGAAGCCCCTGCTGGTGACCCGTCCGGTCGACCCTGCGGCGCTCGTCGACAGGGGCGGCTACCTCGCCGACGCCGCGTGGCTCGATGCGGACTCCGCCGCGTCGATCGTCGAGATCGCCGACCGCGTCGCCGACGACCCGGAGGCCACGCAGCAGCTCCGCGTGTGGTCGCACCACTACTTCGGCGACACATCGCCCGGCGCGGCGACGGCACGATTCCACGCTGCCATCGAGCTGCTCATGCAGCGGTGGGCGGAGTGGGACGCGCGCACGGTGACGGTCGCAGACGAACGCGACGAGGCCGAGCTCGACGACGCCTGACCTGCGGCCCCGCCCGAGGCTCAGAGCGCGGCGGCGCCGATCATCACCGCGCCCACCACGAACAGCGCCGCCAGCACGAGGGCGATGACGACGAGAACGAGGTGCACGGTGAAGAACCGGGTGCGCCGGCCCGCGGCATCCGTCGCGCGCGGATCGCGCGCTACCCGCCGCAGGAATGTCGGCCAGGTGACGACGTTGAACAGCGCCCCGACGATGAGGATCGACATCAGGAAAGCGGTCATGATTCCTTCCCGCCGTCGAGATCGTGCTCGGCGCCGGCGGCGGGTTCGTCAGTGCCGCCGGTGTCTGCGATCGCGCCGCTGCGTTCGCCACGCCGGAACGGACGAGAGGCGAGCGTGCCGATCTGACGGCCTCCCTCGGCGAAGACGCCGCTGATCCGCCGCGCCACGAGCCCGGGGCCTCGTCCGATCGGTTGATCTTCGTCGCGTGATTCGAGCGCCGCAGGGAAGCTCGCAGGAACCACCCCGAACGCGCGGCGGGCGCCGGAGATCACACGGCGGCCGAGAATGTGGTTGCCGGTTCCGCCGATCGCGGCACCGATGCCGAACGGGAGTGCCTTGCCCACGACGGACGCCCCGCCGGCGGCGGCGAATCGGCGCACGAACGCGTGCTTCAGCCGGTCGAGGACCGGGCCGACGGCGGTGCGGGGGAGCGAGGACGTGACGAGTTCACCCCAGTAGGAACTGCGGGGGCCGCCTTTCCCGCTCGCCTGCTTGGCGAACTGCCCCACCAGGTCGGCGCCCTCACGGCCGAGCATGAGCGCGAGCACGAGCGCCCGCGCGCGGTCGGGGTTGTCGACGGGGATGCCGTGCAGTTCCGCGAGCGACTGGGCGAACAGCGCCGTCGCCTCGAGGAACCCTGCCGTCTCCACGCCGCTGAGCGCGAGGGTCGTCGCCGTGCCGATGCCCGGGATCACGGCCGTCGCGCCGACTGCCGCGCCGCCCGTGGTGACGGCGGTCAGATAGCGGCGCTCGAGCATCTGCACGACCTGTGCGGTCGTCGCCTCGGGATGCCGGTGGCGGATGCCCCGCAGGTGCGCCAGGACGACCGGACGCTGGACTGCGAGGAGCCGGTCGAGTGTCCGGATGCTCAGCGGATGCTGCCCGGCGACGGCCTCGCCCGCGTCGCGGCGCGGAGCGTCGTCGGGAAGGGAGTCGATGCGGTGCACCTTACGGGCCATGGCACCCATCCTCTCGCGCCTGCGGCGCGGCGGCGCCGTCAGACGTACAGGTTCGCGCGCTCGAGGTCCTCGGCGAAGTCGACCTCGACGGCGTACAGGTCGGAGATGTCCATCGGCTCGAGCCGGAGGCCGTTCTCGGCGACGGCGAGCTCGAGACCGCGCTCGAAGTAGTCCTGGTCGTCGACGCGGCCGAGCTGCGCGATGAGCGCCTTCTTGTCGCGCGAGGAGATGTAGTTGATGCCGACCGCCTCGCCGATGCCGCCACGGACGGTCTTGGAGAGCTCGGCGATGAAGCCGTCGGCACCGACGGTGTACTTCACTTCCTCGTCGCTGACCTTCGCGGTGTTGACCGTCACGAACGACTGGTCGCGCTCGATGAGCGCGACGGCACGGCCGAGGACACGCGGGTCGAAGACGACGTCGCCGTTCATCCACAGGACGCCCCCGCGCCCCGACGCCTTGAGCGCGCGCAGCAGGCTCTGCGACGTGTTCGTCTCGTCATAGCGGGCGTTGTAGACGTAGTCGACATCCGGGAAAGCGTCGACGATCGTCTCGGCGCGGTAGCCGACCACGGTGGTGATCCGGGCATCGTCGCCGAACGCCGCGCGGATGTTGTCGTGCTGCTGCTGCATGATGCTGCGGCCGTCGTTCAGCTCGGTGAGCGGCTTGGGGAGAGAGCGGCCCAGGCGGGAGCCCATCCCTGCGGCGAGGATCACGATCTGAAGGGCCACGAGTATCTCCTGAAGTTACGAGTTAGATCAGCATTCACCGGAGCGACACCCCGGGACAGCGTTTTTCATGCTAGCGACCCGATCTGGGAGGTCGCCCGAACACCCGCAGCCGTTGCGCTTTCGTGACCTTGCTGGTAGCGCGATTCTCGGTGTTCCCCAATGACGCGGAGCCTCGGCGCAGACGGCCCGCTTGATAGGTTTGAGGCGTGACAGACGACTCAGCCACCCCTCAGCACGAACAGCGTGGCGCGTCGCCTGTCGGTACGTCCGCGCCGCCTTTGCCCGACATCCCCGCGGAGGTCGCGGCCGCCGAGCTCGCGGTTGCGGCAGCACCCTCCGCTGGCTCGTCCGAGCGAGCCACGACGGCGACCAAGAAGGGCTCTCCCCGGACGACGAAGCCACGCAAGCCGCGTGCATCGGGCTCGACTGGCGCGAAGAAGGCCCCGCGGAAGCCGCGCTCCACGGACGCGGCGCCGGAGGCGGGGGCGACACCGCCGAAGCCGGAGATTCCCGCCGCCGTGGCGGCGGCGTCGTTCGTGGCGTCTGCGGAGGACGCGGGCCCGAAGGCCGTGGAGATCGTTCCCGAGGCGGTCGACGAGGCCGTCGCAGCCGATGCGACCCCGTCGGAGGCGGCCTCGGCCGGTGAGTCCGCCGGCGAGACGTCTGCGGATGGTGTCACCCAGACCGCACCTGATGAGGATGCCGTTGCGGAAACCGTGGCTTCCGCGGACGTCGCACCCGAACCGGAGCCCGACGCCGAGCCGGAGCCTGAGCCGGAGCCTGAGCCTGAGCCTGAGCCTGAGCCTGAGCCTGAGCCTGAGCCTGAGCCTGAGCCTGAGCCTGAGCCTGAGCCTGAGCCGGAGCCGGAGCCGGAGCCGGAGCCGGAGCCGGAGCCGGAGCCGGAGCCGGAGCCTGAGCCTGAGCCGGAGCCGGAGCCTGAGCCGGAGCCTGAGCCGGAGCCTGAGCCTGAGCCTGAGCCTGAGCCGGCCCCGGACCCGGACCCGGAGCCTGCGCCGGAGCCTGCGCCGGAGCCGGAGCTTGAGCCTGAGCCGGACCCGGAGCCGGAGGGCGTCGTGGCTCCGAACGAGGGAGGGGAACCGGAGCCCGAGGCGGCCGCTTCCGACGATGACGCCGAGCCCTCCGAAGAGGTCGTCATCGCGACGGTGGCTGCAAGCGGCGTCACCTCGGCGCACGATTCCGAGGACGTCGCCCCGAGCGCCCCGGCGTTGCGCCTGCGGAGCGTCACGAAGGCCTACGGTGAGGCACGCGCGGTCGATCGCATCGACCTCGAGATCCCCGCAGGATCCTTCTACGGGCTCGTCGGTCCCAACGGCGCGGGAAAGACGACGACGCTCTCGATGATCGCGGGCCTTCTCCGCCCCGATGAGGGAGCGGTCGAGATCGCGGGGATCGATATCCGTCGCGACCCGGCCGGGGCGAAGCGGCAGATGGGCGTTCTCCCCGACCGGCTGCGCACCTTCGACCGTCTCTCCGGCCGCCAGCTCCTCTACTACTACGGGGTCCTGCGCGGACTGAAGCCCGCCGTCGTCGAGAACCGCATCGCCGACCTGGCTGCGGCGTTCGATCTGACCGACGCACTCGGACGGAGCGTCTCGGACTACTCCGCCGGCATGACGAAGAAGGTCATGCTCGCAGGCGCGATGATCCACGCGCCGCGACTGCTCGTCCTGGACGAGCCCTTCGAGTCGGTCGATCCGGTGTCGAGCGCCGTCATCCTCGACATCCTGCAGAAGTACGTCGATCACGGCGGCACCGTCATCCTGTCGAGTCATGGGATGGAGCTCGTCCAGCGCGCCTGCTCCGGCGTCGCGGTCCTCGTGGGCGGCCGCATCCTGGCTGCGGGCACCGTCGACGAGGTACGTGACGGACGCACGCTCGAACAGCGGTTCCTCGAACTTGCCGGCGGGACGAGCGCGGTGGAGGGCCTCGAATGGTTGCACACGTTCTCCGACTGAGGTTCGACGTCCTCGTCGGGGCACTGCGGTTCCACCGTGCCCGCGCGCTCGCAGCGCTCGCAGCGACCGTGGTTCTCGTCGGCGCGATCGTCCTCGCGCTCCTGCGTCTGCAGGATGCGCCCTACGCCAGCGCTCTCGTGGTGCTCGCCGTCGGCGGTGCGGCCGTCTCGGCATGCTTCGCGCTCGTGCCGCTGGTCACGCCCGTTCGCGACCCGCTCGATCCGCGTGCCTTCATCGTGACGGGTCGTGACTGGTGGCTCGTCGCCGCGTCGACGGCTGCGGCAAGTCCGCTGAGCCTGCCGTCGGCGGCCGTGATCGTCGTGTCGGTCGCTGTCGCGCTCACCTGGATCGCCCACGGCGTCGACCCGGTGGTCGCCGTCTTCGGCGCGGCGCTGATCGTCGTCACTCAGCTCCTCCTCGCGCGGGTCGCGCTCGGAGTAGCCGCTCTCGTGCTCGCGGAGCGTCGATCGCGGGAGCTCACGACCCTGCTGCTGCTCGGCATCGGCGTGGTCGCGATTCCGGTCGCGGTCTTCCTGGCCTCGCTCAACTGGGACGACGGCGTCCCCGGCCCGCTGCTCGCGGCCGTGGGGACGCTCGCGGTCACCCCCATCGGGGCGGCTTGGGTTCTCCCGCTCGACCCCCGGCCGACCGTCGTCATCGTCGCGGTCCTCACGGCGGCGGCGTTGGCCGTGGCATGGATCCTGATCGTGCGGCGGATGCTCACCCACACCGAACGGCCCGTTTCCGTGCGCGAGCGCCGCGGGCTCGGCTGGTTCACCGTGACCCCCGGAACGCCCGGGGGCGCTGTCGCGGCGCGCTCTCTCGTCTACTGGCTGCGCGATCCCCGTTACCTCGTCGACATCGCGATCATCCCGGTGGCGTCTGTCGTCGCGGTCGTACCGCTCGTCATCGTGGGCGTGCCGCACGAGATCGCCGCGCTGATCCCCGCGCCGCTCATCGCGCTCCTGCTCGGCTGGGTCGTCCACAACGACCTCGCGTACGACGGTTCGGCCGTCTGGCTGCACATCTCGAGCGCGGTGCGCGGTGCGTCCGACCGGGTCGGTCGACTGGTGCCGCTGCTTCTCGTGGCGTTGCCGCTGCTCGCCATCGCGATCCCCGTCGGCATCGGCATCCACGGTGATTGGGGCGTCCTGCCGGTCATGGTCGGAGTCTGTTCCGCGCTGCTCCTCGGCGGTCTCGGTCTCTCGTCGGTCTCGTCCGTGCTCGCGCCCTACGCGGTCGCACGACACGGTGACAGCCCCTTCCAGCAGCCGCAGCGCACCGGCGGCGGGCTCGCTCAGGGAGCGGTGCTGGTGGGGGCGCTGCTCGCGGCAGCACCGGCGCTGTGGTGGTCGTGGCGGTTCCTGCTGGGCGAATCGCACGCGCAGTGGTGGGCTCTCGGCACCGGAGTCGGGGTCGGGCTCGTCGTGCTCGTGGCCGGTATCCTCATCGGCGGTCTGCTGTTCGACCGGCGCGGGGACCGGCTGATGGCATTCGCCGAGACGACCTGACCGTTCGCCGATAGAATTCCCGCATGAGCACTCCTCTCGATTCTCCCGACCAGGGCGGTCTCGCGACCCTCGACCGTGAGCTCGAAGAGCTCATCCGCGAGGAGACGATCGAGCCGGGCGACCACGAGCGGTTCTCGCACTACGTCAAGAAGGACAAGATCCTCGAGTCCGCGATCACCGGTAAGCCCGTGCGCGCGCTGTGCGGCAAGAAGTGGACGCCCGGTCGCGACCCCGAGAAGTTCCCGGTCTGCCCGACCTGCAAGGAGATCTACGAGTCGATGACGCGCTGACGCGTCGCTGCTGAACTCGCGAAAACGCACCGCCCCGCCGAGAGTGCACCGTCATGGGTGCGTTCTGAGCGGGGCGGTGCGTTTTCGGCGAAGCGGGGATTCGTCTCAGTCCGCGTCGCGGTAGATCGTCGGGATGGCGGGCTCGGAGCGGCTCAGTGCCAGAGCGCGAACCGGCATCTCCTCGATGACGCTCGCGTGGTGGTCTCGGGCGGCCCGAACGCCGGCGGCACCGACCCAATCCACGACGGCCCGGCCGTCGGCGAACAACACCGTCTGCAGTGCGCGGGCATCGGGATGCTCGGCGGGAGTGTCGAGGGGCTCGAACCCGTCGGATACGACGACGATCTCTTCAAGAGCCGTGCCGTTGTCGAGCGCTCGGAACGCCGTCTTGCGTCCGCCGTGCGACACCTTGTCCGCCGAGGCCTTCGCGACCGAGAGCCAGGACCCGTCGTCGTTCTGACGCGCCACGAGCTTGTAGACCATGCCGGCGGTCGGAGTGCCCGAGCCGGTGACGAGCGACGTTCCCACCCCGTAGGCGTCCACGGGGGATGCCGCCAGGGCCGCGATCGCGTACTCGTCGAGGTCGCTCGTGACGGTGATGCGCGTGGCGTGGGCGCCGAGCTCGTCGAGCTGCGCTCGGACGTCCGCTGCGACGGTCGGGAGGTCGCCCGAGTCGATCCGCACGCCGCCGAGTCCGGTGCCCGCGACCCGGATGGCCGTTGCGACGCCCTCGGTGATGTCGTAGGTGTCGATCAGGAGCGTCGTGTCGGCGCCGAGCGCGTCGATCTGGCTGCGGAAGGCAGCCTCCTCGCTGTCGTGCAGCAGCGTCCAGGCGTGTGCCGCGGTGCCCATGGTCGGAATGCCCCACGTGCGACCCGCCTCGAGGTTGCTCGTGGCCCCGAAGCCGGCGATGTGGGCTGCCCGAGCGGCCGCGACCGCGCTGCGTTCGTGCGCACGGCGCGACCCCATCTCGGCGAGAGGGCGGTCCCCGGCGGCGATCGCCATGCGCGCCGCCGCCGTGGCGACGGCGGAGTCGTAGTTGAGGATGCTGAGCACGAGGGTCTCGAGGACGACCGCCTCGGCGAAGGTCCCCTCGACGGTCAGGACCGGTGAACCGGGGAAGTAGAGCTCGCCCTCGCGGTATCCGGTGATGGTGCCGGTGAAGCGATAGTCGGCGAGCCACGCGAGGGTGGTCTCATCGAGACCCGCGTGCTCGCGCAGGAACGTCAGCTCCTCGTCGCCGAAGCGGAAGCGCTCGATCTCCTCGAGCAGCCGTCCGGTGCCGGCGACGACGCCGAACCGCCGCCCGCCCGGGAGCCGCCGCGCGAAGACCTCGAACACGCAGCGTCGATCGGCCGTGCCGTCGCGCAGGGCCGCCTGCAGCATCGTGATCTCGTAACGGTCGGTGAGCAGAGCGCTGGAGGCCATGACTGCCACTGTAGCGACGCTGCATTGCGCACCGACGACACGGGATGCCGCGGCGGCGAGGCCAGGTAGGCTCGATGATCGTGAACGACGCGCCCATCGGAATCTTCGACTCGGGTGTCGGGGGGCTCACGGTGGCGCGGGCGATCTCGCAGCTGCTGCCGCGGGAGTCTCTGCTGTACATCGGTGACACCGCGCACTCGCCGTACGGTCCGAAGCCCATAGCCGACGTTCGGCGCTATGGGCTCGAGGTGCTCGACACCCTCGTCGACGAGGGCGTGAAGATGCTCGTCATCGCGTGCAACACCGCTTCCGCCGCCTTGCTCCGCGACGCGCGTGAGCGTTACGACGTGCCGGTGGTCGAGGTCATCAACCCCGCCGTGCGGGCAGCGATCTCCACCACCCGCAACGGGCGCATCGGCGTGATCGGGACAGTCGGCACCATCGCCTCCCGCGCCTACCAGGACATGCTCGAGGTCAACGAGCGGCTGGAGGTCTTCGCGGCATCCTGCCCCCGCTTCGTGGAGTTCGTCGAGGCGGGCATCACGCAGTCGCCCGAGGTGCTCGCCGTCGCCGAGGACTATCTCGCGCCGCTGCGCGAAGCGGGGGTCGACACCCTCGTGCTCGGCTGCACCCACTACCCGTTCCTCGAGGGCGCGATCAGTTACGTCATGGGCCCCGACGTCGCGCTCGTCTCGAGCGACTCCGAGACGGCGAAGGACGTGTACCGTCAGCTCGTCTCCCGGGGCCTGCTCGCGCACGATTCGGCGGTGCCCCGTCACGTCTACGAGGCCACGGGCGACTCCGGCGACGACTTCCTGGACCTCGCAGACCGGCTCATGGGCCGGGGCGTGCCCTCGGTGCGCATGGTCCAGACGGGGGCGATCGTGCTGCCCAAGCTCGCCCCGCCCGCATCCTGACCCCCATCCGCCGTCCGATCGGAGACACCTTCATGACCGATTCCCTGCGCGCCGACGGGCGCACTGCCGACCAGCTCCGCACCGTGACGATCGAGCGCGGCTGGAGCGCACACGCCGAAGGATCGGCTCTCGTGAGCTTCGGGGGCACGAAGGTGCTCTGCACCGCCTCGTTCACCAACGGCGTCCCGCGCTGGCTGACCGGCAAGGGCAAGGGATGGGTCACGGCGGAGTACGCCATGCTGCCGCGAGCGACCAACAGCCGCAACGACCGCGAGTCGATCAAGGGCAAGGTCGGCGGACGGACGCACGAGATCTCGCGACTGATCGGCCGCGCCCTGCGGGCCGTCGTCGACACGAAGGCGCTGGGCGAGAACACGATCGTCATCGACTGCGACGTGCTGCAGGCCGACGGCGGCACCCGCACCGCCGCGATCACCGGGGCCTACGTCGCCCTGGCCGACGCCATCGAGTGGGGGCGGTCGCAGAAGTTCATCGCGCAGCGCTCGGCGCCGCTGGTGGACTCCGTGTCGGCGGTGTCGGTCGGGATCATCGACGGAACGCCGATGCTCGACCTCGCCTACGTCGAGGACGTGCGGGCCGAGACCGACATGAACGTCGTCGTCACCGGCCGCGGGCTCTTCGTCGAGGTGCAGGGCACCGCTGAGGGCGCTCCCTTCGACAAGCGCGAGCTCGATGCGCTGCTCGAGCTCGGCGTGAACGGGTGCGCGCAGCTGCGCGACATCCAGACGGCGACGCTGGCATGACCGGCCGCATCGTCCTGGCGACCCACAACCCCCACAAGGTCGAGGAGTTCCACGCGATCGTCGCGGCGGTCCGCCCCGACCTGGAGGTCATCGGGTACGACGGGCCGGAACCGATCGAGGACGGCGTCACCTTCACGGAGAACGCGCTCATCAAGGCCCGGGCTGCCGCGGCGCACACGGGGCTCCCGGCCCTCGCCGACGACTCGGGGATCTGCGTCGACGCGCTCGGGGGAGCCCCGGGTGCCTTCTCGGCGTACTGGGCCGGTCACCAGAAGGATGCCGCCGCCAACACGGCCCTGCTGCTCGATCAGCTCTCCGACATCGCCGATCCGCGTCGCACGGCTCAGTTCGTCTCGGTGATCGCGCTCGTCGACGGTGAGACCGAACACGTCGTCGAGGGCGTCTGGCCGGGCCGGCTGGCGACCGAGGCGGCCGGCGAGGGCGGTTTCGGATACGACCCGGTGTTCGTGCCCGACGGGCAGCCGGAGCCGGCTCGCACCGTCGCGGAGTGGTCGGCAGCGGAGAAGAACGCCGCGTCGCACCGCGCGCGAGCCTTCGTCGCGCTCACCGAGCTGCTGCGCTCGCTCTGACCTTCGTCCGGCAGGCCCACCGCGCCGCGCGGGCCGGTCGCCGACGCACCCCGCACGCCGCGGCCGAGTGCAGCGGTTCAGCCTGTCGTCGGCACACCCCGACGGCACAACCCCGACCGGCGACCCTAGCTCTCCTCTCGGCGGACGTCGCCGGGGGTCCGGTCAGGCCGCAGGCCCCGCCAGCGAGCGTGGCGCAGGATGCCGCCCGGCGTGAACTCGGCGAACTCGACCTCGCCGACGAGCTCGGGTCGAACCCACCGGGCGTCGGAGGCGTCGGCTGCGGGGATGCCCACGAACGGGTTCTCGCCCGAGCGGAGAGGCTCGAGGGCGGCGGTCAGCCGCGCGAGTTCGGCATCGGAGAACCCGGATCCGACGCGCCCGGCGTAGTGCAGAGCGCCGTCGTCGTCGGGGATGCCGAGCAGCAGCGACCCGATGCTGCCGCGGCGTGCACCCTTGCCCGGCCTGATAGCCCCGATGACGACGTCCTGCGTGCGGGTGAGCTTGACCTTGAGCCATTCCTCCGATCGAACGCCGGGGCGGTAACGGGATGACGGATCTTTCACGACGGCACCCTCGAGATCGAGCTCCCGAGCCACGGTCAGCGCGGCGTCGAGGTCGTCGGTGACGGGCGGCACCGTGAGCGGCGGTTTCGCGTGCGCCGTCGCGGACTCGAGCAGTCTTCGGCGCTCGCGCAACGGCAGGGTCGTGACGTCGCGGTCGCCGTGCCGCAGCATGTCGAACACGAAGAGATCGGCGGGCGTGCGGTCGCGCTCCCGCGCGATGTCGCGGGCCTTCGTGAGGTGCATCCGGTTCTGCAGGAGCGGGAAGCTCGGGCGTCCCGCCCCGTCGAGCGCGACGATCTCGCCGTCGAGCACAAGGGGGGTCTCGCCGAGTCCCAGATCCGCATCCTCGCCCGTGAGCTCGGGGTAGCGGGCCGTGATGTCGGTGCCGCTGCGGGCGTGCAACCGCATCCGCTCGCCGTCCCAGTACGCGATCGCCCGGACGCCATCCCACTTGAACTCGACCCACGGCCCCCAGCGTTCCGCCGTCGCGCGGGCGGCTCCACGCGACGATGAGACGGCCAGCATGGGCGACACCGGTCCCGCCGCGATCGTCGATGCGCCCGTCTCGGCCTCGGGATGAGCAGATGCCGGCGGCCGCGCGGATGCCGCCGGCCGCGCAGACCCCGCGGATGCGGAGGAGGCCGACCCCGGAGCCTCGGTCTTCATCCGGTGCAGGAGCCACTGCGACTTCTCGCCCGACCCGCCGGTGCGGATGAGCACGAGGCGCGCGTCGTGCGCGGTTCCGCCGGTGGTGCCCCGGAGGGTGAAGATGATCTCGTCCTCGCGCCACTTCTCGAGGTCGTAGACGCCGGTGTCCCAGATCGTCATGGTGCCCGCACCGTACTCGCCGGCGGGGATCTCGCCGTGGAAGGTCAGGTACTCCATCGGATGCGGCTCGGTCATCACGGCGAGATGGTTGCGGTCGGTCGTCTCGGGGATGCCGCGGGGCACGGCCCAGCTGACCAGCACTCCGTCCCGCTCCAGGCGCAGGTCGTAGTGCAGCCGCCGGGCATGGTGCTCCTGCACGACGAAGCGGGGCTTGCCCGCTGGTGCGGTACCCGCAACGCCCGCCGCCGCACCCGACACGGCGTCGGGCATGGGCTCGGGCGTGCGGTCCGCGGACCGCTTCGCGAGGTACGGCGCCAGCGGTGCCGTTCGCCGGGGTGCGAGCGCCGCGAGCAGGTCGCCGACGTCGTCTGCGCGCTCGAGCATCTCGTCGAAGCGGAGGTGGCGGAGGTCCGGATCGTCGAGCTCGTCCCACGTTCGCGGTGCAGCGACGGTCGGCTCATCGCGGCCGCGCAGCGAATAGGGCGCGATGGTGGTCTTCGAACCGTTGTTCTGGCTCCAGTCGAGGAAGACCTTGCCGGTGCGGGCGCTCCGGGTCATCTGACTGATGACGAGGTCGGGGTGGTCGGCCTCGAGAGCGCGGGCGAGCTCCTTCGCGAACGCCGAGGCCTGATCGCTCGTCTTCGCGCCGGCGAGCGGAGCGTACAGATGGATGCCCTTGCTTCCGCTCGTGACGGGAAACAACTCCATTCCCATGTCCGAGAGGATGCTGCGCACCCACCGCGCCACCTCGGCGCACTCGGCCAGCCCGACACCGGGGCCCGGATCGAGGTCGAGGACGAGCCGGTCGGGAGAGCCGCGCTCGCCGGCGTCGGTGAAGCGCCACTGCGGGACGTGCAGTTCGAGGCTCGCGACCTGCGCGAGGTAGACGAGCGAGGCCACCTCTTCGACGAGGGGGTAGTCCTTCGATCCGCTGGAATGGTCGATCGGCATGCGGGGAAGCCATGAGGGAGCGCCGGGCTCGAGGGCTTTCGCGAAGAAGTCGGGCTGTTCGACGCCCTCGGGCCAGCGTTTGCGCGTCACCGGGCGCCGGTCGAGGTGGGGGAGCATCAGGGGCGCGATGCGCGAGAAGTAGTCGATCACCTCGCCCTTGGTGGTGCCCGTTCTGGGGTACAGCACCTTGTCGAGGTTCGACAGCCGCAGACGTCGGCCGTCGACCCGGACCGTCTGCTCTCCTGCCATGCCGACAGGTTATTGCGCCACCCGCTGGCGTCGCCGAGGGGTTGCGGTGTGTACTTCGTGCATGAGATCGATCTGGAAAGGCGCCCTCACCTTCGGGCTCGTCAATGTGCCGGTGAAGGTCTACTCGGCGACCGAGGACCACGACGTGCCCCTGCACCAGGTGCACAACGCCGACGGCGGGCGCATCCGCTACCAGCGCATCTGCGAGATCGACGGTGAGGTCGTGCCCTACGCCGATATCGATCGCGCCTACGACGACGGCGAGCAGACCGTCGTGCTCACGAAGGAGGATCTGGCGTCGTTGCCCTCCGAGCGGAGCCGCGAGATCGACGTCGTCGAGTTCGTGCCGAGCGACCAGATCGATCTGCTGACGCTCGACAAGGCGTACTACCTCGAGCCCGACTCGTCGTCGCCCAAGTCGTACGTCCTGCTCCGCAAGACCCTGGAGCAGACGGATCGGACCGCGATCGTGCGGTTCTCCCTGCGACAGAAGACGCGGCTCGCGGCGCTGCGCGTGCGGGGCGATGTCCTCGTGCTGCAGACGCTGCTGTGGGCCGACGAGGTCCGTGAGGCGGCGTTCCCGGCCCTCGATGAGTCGGTGCGCATCTCGGCGAAGGAGCTCGAGATGTCGGCATCCCTCGTCGAGAGCTTCTCGAGCGACTTCGACCCCGAGGCGTTCACGGACGAGTATCAGGAGGAGCTGCGGACCCTCATCGACGCCAAGCTCGAGAAGGGCGACGCTCTCGACACCTCCGAGACCTTCGGTGAGAAGGCCGAGAAGGAGGGCGGCGAGGTCATCGACCTGATGGAGGCGCTGCGGGCGAGTGTCGAGCGCAGCCGTGCGGCGCGTGGCGGGGGCTCGAAGACATCCAGCGACGATGCCGGAGACGGCGACACCGAGACGCCCGCGAAGAAGCGCGCCGGGAAGAGTGCGGCGGCGAAGCCGGATGCCGACGAGAAGTCGCCCGCGAAGAAAGCGCCCGCTAAGAAGAAGACGGCCGCGAAGAAGACTCCCACGAAGAAGAGCGCGAAAGCCTCCTGATCAGCTCCGCGGCGGTTCGTGACCGCCGTCGGGCTCAGGCGCCGGCGCCCCGGGGCGGTGCACGTGCGGGTGGCCGTGCTCACGGAAGACCTCCGGGTCGAGCACGAGCTCGCGCGCCTCTTCGGAGTCGGTGTACTCGTCGGGTCCGGCGGCCATCTCCTTCTTCGCCTTCCGCTTCTCGGCGAAGTAGTGCCACACGATGAAGAAGACGGTGCCGACGACGGCCGCGAGCAGGATGACGTCGATGTACTTCGCGACGAACTCGCCGACGCCCGGAATCAGGCTCACGAGGTAGCCGATCACGGTCAGGCCGAAGCCCCAGATGACGGCCCCGATGAGGTTGTAGAGCGAGTACCGATGCCACGGCATCTTGCCGACACCGGCGGCGACGGGCGCGAACGTGCGGACGATGGGGACGAAGCGGGCGAGGATCACGGTGACGCCGCCGTATCGCTCGAAGAACGCGTTCGTGCGCTCGACGTTGCGGCGACTGAACAGGCCCGATTCCTTGCGCTCGAAGACGGCGGGGCCGCCCTTGCGGCCGATCACATAGCCCACCTCACCGCCGAGGAAGGCCGAGAATCCGATCAGGAGACCGACGATCCATACGTTGATCCCGAAGACCCCGTGGGGTGCGTGCGTGACCGGGTTCGACAGCAGGCCCGCCATGATCAGCAGCGTGTCGCCGGGAAGCAGGAAGCCGACGAGCAGTCCGGTCTCGGCGAAGATGATGAAGCACACCACGAGCAGAGCCCAGGGGCCTGCCGCGCTGATGATGGTGGCGGGGTCGAGCCAGGGGATGAGGGCGATCTGATGCACGAGTTTCCCGTCGGGAGAGGATGACGCGAGGACGGGCGAACGCCCGATCCGTGCGGAAGGTGGGACTTGAACCCACACGCCGTGAGGCACAGGAACCTAAATCCTGCGTGTCTGCCAATTCCACCACTCCCGCTGACTGGTTCAGTCTAGGCGGGCGGGATAGCCAGAATCGTCCGGATAACCCCCGAATCCGCCGAGATGATGTGGCGGTCACGGCGCACGCATGGCCGCCCCATCGCACCTATCGCGCGACCGAGCTCTCGCGCCCTGAGCCCGGGATGTTCGCGGGGGCCTCAGCGATCCGCGGGGAGCCGCCGACGAACCAGTATCCGGTGCCGACGACGAGGCCGCCGCCGACGAGGTTCCCGGCGCCCACGAGCACCAGATTGAGGGCGAAGCCGCCCAGGGTCGCCGACGGGTCGCCGGAGAGCAGGCCGATCGTGAACGTGGTCATGTTCGCCACGACGTGCTCGAAGCCGGAGGTGATGAACGCGAGGATCGCCGCGAAGACGACCAGGATGCGGGCGGTCTCGCTGCGCAGCCGCACCGTCATCCAGATCGCGATGCAGACGAGCACATTGCACAGGATGCCGCGCACGAACAGCTCGACCGGCGACTCGTGTGCCTTCGCGGCGAGCATGTCGGAGATCATCGCGCCGGCCGCGGCATTGCTGTGCAGCACCCCCGACGCGACGATCAGCGCTCCGAACACGACGGACCCGACGAGGTTGGCGGTGAACGTCCATGCGATCGCCCCGGCCGCGCGTCCCGGCGGCACGGCCCTCATGAGCGCGGCCTGGGGGATCGTCATCATCGAGGACGTCACGAGCTCGCCCCCGGCGATGACGACGATCGTCAGCGCGACCCCGAACACCACTCCCGACACGAGCTTGCCCCAACCCGAGCCCACCGCGAAGAGGGGGCCGGCGGCAGTGACCATGAGCACGACCCCGACACCGATGTACGCGCCCGCGAGCATGCCCGCGACGGTGAAGCGAGCGGGGGAGCGCATCCCGTCGGCCTTGTGGCGGCCGTTGTCGGCTTGTGCGCCGAGCGCTTCGGGGATCGTGAGCACGGGATCACCGTCCTTCCGCCGCCAGTGTGCGCTCGCGGCGCGGGCGGGGAGAGGGCGACGGGCCGGGGATAACCCGCGTCAGCGCGCGGCGAGAGCGCTGGGCGCGGAAACCTCGGCGCGGACGAGGGTAGCGCCCGCCACCAGAGCGCTGATCTTGTCGTACGCCACGGCGCGGGGCAGCGGTGCCATGCCGCAGTTGGTGCTCGGGATCAGGTTGCCGGCGTCGACGAACTCGAGGGCACGGCGGAGGGTCTCGGCGACCTCGTCCGGCGTCTCGACCTCGTGGCTGGCGACGTCGATGGCGCCGAGCATCACCTTCTTGCCTCGGATGAGCTCGATCAGCTCCACCGGAACGTGCGAGTGGTGGCTCTCGAGCGAGATGACGTCGATGCTCGAGCGCTGGAGAAGCGGGAACGACTCCTCGTACTGCCGCCACTCCGGACCGAGCGTCGCCTTCCACTCGTTGTTCGCCGCGATGCCGTAGCCGTAGCAGATGTGCACCACCGTCTCGGCGCGCAGGCCCTCGGCGGCTCGTTCGAGTGCGGCGATACCCCAGTCCTTCATCTCGTCGAAGAACACGTTGAACGCGGGCTCGTCGAACTGGATGATGTCGACGCCGGCGGCCTCGAGCTCTCGGGCCTCCTGGTTGAGGATCGTCGCGAACTCCCACGCGAGCTTCTCGCGGCTCCGATAGTGATGATCGGCCAAGGTGTCGATCATGGTCATCGGTCCCGGGAGCGCCCACTTGATGCGACGGTCGGTCTGCTGCCGGAGGAAGGCCGCGTCATCGACGAAGACCGGCCGCCGGCGACTGACGGCGCCGACGACGGTGGGCACGCTCGCGTCGTATCGATCGCGGATGCGCACGGTCTCGCGCCGTTCGAAGTCGACGCCGTCGAGGTGCTCGATGAAGGTCGTGACGAAGTGCTGGCGGGTCTGTTCCCCGTCGCTGATGATGTCGAGTCCGCGGCGCTCCTGCTCGTGCACCGCGACGCGCAGGGCGTCTCGTCTGCCTTCCGTCAGCGTGTCGCCGGTCAGTTCCCACGGTGACCACAGCACCTCGGGTTTGGCGAGCCACGACGGCTTGGGCAGGCTGCCGACGGTCGAGGTGGGCAGAAGGGTGTGCGACACGGATCGTCCTTCGGGTGAGCGGGTCAGCGGGTCAGCGGGTGAGCGCGCTCGGGGCGGCGTAGCGGGCGGCCCAGCGGCTGAGGACCTGGCGGTGCGGGGTGACGAAGTGCTCCTCGGCGTACCTGCCCTGCGTCGTGGCGAGCTGGCTGCGCTCGACCCGGTCGTAGGTGATGTCCGTCCGCACGAAGTCATCACTCTCGAGGGTGGGCCGGTAGACCTCGCCGGCGGGCTCGGTGGCGTTGTAGATCTCGGGCCGGTAGATCTTCTGGAACGACTCCATCGTGCTGATCGTGCCGATCAGCTGCAGATCGGTGTAGTCGGCGAGCAGGTCGCCGCGGTGGTAGAACGCCAGCGGCGCGACGCTTCCGCGCGGCATGAAGTACCGCACCTGCAGCCCCATCTTCGCGAAGTACTCGTCCGTCAGCGAGAACGAGTCCTGCTCGTACTCGACGCCGAGGACCGGATGCCGGTTGCCGTTGCGCCGGTAGGTCCGGCTCGTCGACACGCTGATGCACACGACGGGGGATTGGGGGAACCGCTCGCGATAGGCGTCGGAATCGAGGAAGTGGCGGAAGAGCTTGCCGTGCAGGTCGCCGAACCCATCCGGCACCGTGAACGCGCCGGGCGTCTGCTGCGCGGACGGCAACAGGATGCTGAAGTCGTAGTCGCGCAGATACGACGAGAAGTTGTTGCCGACGATGCCGTGGTGACGCTCGCCGGTCTGCCGGTCGAGGATGTGGATGTCGAGCACCTCGAGCAGCGGGAACTCGCGGTCGGCGGGGGCATCCGTCGATGCGCCGTCGGTATCGGAGTCGGTGTCGTCGTCGAACCGCAGGTTGACCGAGACGATGTCGAGCTCGGCGGTGTACCGGTCGCCGTCCGGGTTGCCGGTGCGGGCCAGGTCGTTGAGTCGAGCGTCGATCATCGCGAGCGCGCCGCGGAGGTTCTCCCGGCGGCGCTCGCCGCGGGCGAGGTTGGCGAAGTTCGTGGTGATGCGCGACGAGTCGGAGGGGGTGTAGTCCTCGTCGAAACGCGTCGTCGAGATGCGGAACGTGAAGTCGTTCGCCATGATCAGCCAATCAAGCGGAGCTCCGGAGAGCCGTGCGGAAGATGTCGGCTCCATCGTGCGCTCTGGCGGTAGTCATCGGGTAATTCCCGCTCGCTATCCAGTGCCATAGTCTGGGGCTATGGCCGTGCGTCGAAGCGGGATCACCCTGCAGCAGCTGCAGTACTTCATCGAGGTCGCCGCCGAGGGCTCGATCTCGGCGGCATCCGATCTGCTCTACGTCGCGCAGCCCACGATGTCTGCGGCGATGAAGGATCTCGAGGCGCGGGTCGGCCGTGATCTGCTGGTCCGGTCGGCCCGAGGCGTGACCCTGACCACCGACGGCGTGGAGTTCCTGGGGTACGCCCGTCAGGTCGTCGAGCAGGCCGAGCTGCTCGAGCAGCGCTACCTCGGGCGGCCGCCGTCGCGGCGGCTGCTCGGCGTCTCGACGCAGCACTACTCGTTCGCCGTCGACGCGTTCGTTCGGATGGTCAGGAGCACCGGGGCGCCCGAATACGAGTTCTCGCTGCGCGAGACCCGGACGTGGGACATCATCGAGGACGTCCGGACGCTGCGAAGCGAGCTGGGCATCCTCTTCCGCAACGACTTCAACCGGAACGTGATCGACAAGCTGCTGCGGGATTCGGGGCTCGCTTTCCACCCGTTGTTCGTTGCCGAACCGCACATCTTCGTCTCGCGCCGGAACCCGCTCGCGGCTCGTGCCCGCGCGACCCTCGACGATCTCGCCGACCTGCCGCGCCTGACCTTCGACCAGGGCGCGAACAACTCGTTCTACTTCGCCGAGGAGATCCTCTCGACGCTCTCGAGCAAGCAGGAGATCCGGGTGTCGGATCGCGCGACGATCTTCAACCTCATGATCGGCCTCGACGGCTACACGATCTCGACGGGCATCATCAGCGATGACCTGGATCCTGAGATCGTCGCCGTGCCGCTTGATGTCGACGAACGCATCGAGATCGGGTGGATCGGCCGCACGGCCGTCCCGCTCACCGAGCAGGCGCAGCGCTATCTCGAGGAAGTCCGCGCCGTCGTCGCGGGGTTCGGCATCGAGCTGCTCGGCTGAGCCGGAGTCGTCGCCGCAGGTCGCACGAGCTGGGTGCGGCGACGACTCGTCGGCTACCGTGACGTGCGCGCGAAGGCGACCGATGCCAACGCCGCGGCCTGGTCGCCCAGCACCGAATCGTCGAACAGCACGCGAGGGGAGTGATTCCACTCGACGGTGCTCAGATCGGTTCCCTCGGGTGACGTCAGGAGCGCGATGAAGGTCCCGGGAACTTCCGCCAGGACGAACGCGAAGTCCTCGGAGCCCATCATCGGGGAGGGCAGCACCATGACGCGTTGCTCGCCGAATGTCCGGCGAAGCTCGGCGAGGGTCGCCTCGGTCTCGGCGACGTCGTTCACGGTCACGGGGTACATGGTCTCGAAGCGGGTGTCGGCGGTGAGACCGTGCGCCGAGGCGACGCCGTCGACGACCCGCGGCAGTCCGCTCTGCAGGATCGCCAGCGACGTCGGCGACATGTTCCGCACGGTCGCGGCGATCTCGACCTTCTCGGGGATCACGTTGACGGCCCCGTCTCCCGTCGACAGGCGGGTGACCGACAGCACCACGGGGTCGAAGGCGTCGAAGCTGCGCGTCACGAAGCTCTGGAGCGCGAGCACGATCTCGGCGGCGGCCGGCACCGGATCGAGCGTCTGGTGCGGCTGCGAGCCGTGCCCGCCGCGACCGTTGACCGTGATGAATAGCTGGTTCGAGCCGGCTGCCACGGCGCCCGTCCTCGTCGCGAACATGCCCCGTGGTCCCGGTGCGACGTGGATGGCATAGGCGGCGATGGGGCGCTCGCCCGCGGCATCCAGCAGCCCCTCGTCGAGCATGATCTTGGCGCCGCCGTGGCCCTCCTCGCCGGGCTGGAACATGAAGACGACCGACCCGTGCAGTTCGTCGCGTCGAGCAGAGAGCAGCTTCGCCGCGCCCACGAGTCCCGCGGTGTGCAGGTCGTGGCCGCACGCATGCATGGTGCCGTTCGTCGCGGCGTAGTCGAGCCCCGTCGCCTCGTCGATCGGCAACGCGTCCATGTCGCCGCGCAGCAGCACGGCCGGGCCGGGCAGCGCGCCGCGGAGGACGGCGACGATCGACGTCGTCGCCGTTCCCGTCGTGATCTCGAGCGGCAGCCCCTCGAGGGAGTCGAGCACGCGCTGTTGTGTGCGGGGCAGGTCGAGCCCGAGCTCGGGGTCGGCGTGGAGCGCGCGGCGCAGGGCGACGAGATCGGGAACGATCGCGGCCGCATCGGCGGTGAAATCGGGGGTGGTCATGTCAGCCTTTCGTTGCCGGGGTGACGGAGCGCGGCATGCGCATGGTGGCGAGGGCGACGGCGGCGATGAGGAACGCCGCGGCGCAGACTCCCCAGATCGTGATGTAGCCCTGGATCGACGAGTGCAATGCGCCCGTGGTCGTGAAGCCCGCGAGCACGACGGCGAACACGGCGCCGGCGGTCGAGCCGCCGAGCGTGCGGAGCGAGTTGTAGACGCCCGCTGCGATGCCCGTCGAATCGGTGGGAGCGAGCTCTGCGACGAGCGCGGGCAGAGCGCCGAGCAGCAGACCCATCCCGATGCCGTTGATCGCCGAGACCACGAAGATCTGCCAGAGGTGGTCGTGGAACGCGATCTGGACGAGCGAACCGGATGCTGCCGCGAGCGCCCCCGCGATCAAGACGGCTCGGATGCCGACCCGCCGGGCCAGCGGTGCGAATGTGGCCGCCCCGAGGGTGGCGAGGATCGTGACCACCGCGGTGACGGCGGAGGCGGTGCTCGCCGACGCGGCGAATCCGTAGCCCGTCTGCGCGGGATCGGCGGTGAGGAATGTCGTCGTCGGCGACTGCGCGCCGAACATCACCATGCCGAAGAGGAAGGCCGTGAGGTAGACGGGCCCGAGCCCGGGAGAGACGACGAGACGGAGGTCGATCGCAGGCGACGTCGTCCGCAGCTCCCACACGACCCAGACCGCGAAGACGACGAGCGCTGCGGCGAGAGTCGCGATCGTCGCGGGCGACGCGAAGCCGGACGTCGAGGCGAGGCGCAGCCCGAACAGCAGGAGGACCATGGCGAGGCCGATGCCGACGAAGCCGAGCACGTCGACCTTCGCCGCCGTGCGGGTGGTCGATTCGGGCACCTTGAAGAACACCGCGTAAGCGCTGACCGCGACGAAGACGACCGGCACGAGAAGGGTGAGGGTGAGGCTCGGCAGCACCGCAGAGAACAGGCCGGCAGCGAGCGTCCCGAGGATCGCGCCACCGGTCAGGCACGACACGAGCAGACCGATCGAGGTACGAGCCGTCTCGCCCTTGATTCGGTTGTGGACGAGCGCGATCTCGAGCGGCAGCCAGACGGCGAGCGGGCCGACGAGGATCCGCGCGGCGAGCACGATCGGGTAGCTCGGCAGGAACGCCGTGACGAGGGTGCCGATCAGCACCGCGACGACGGCGATGCGCAGCATCCGCCGGTGCCCGAAGATGTCGCCCAGCTTCGACAGGAGTGGCACGCAGACGGCGGCCGCCAGCGTCTGAACGGTCAGGAACCACGTGATGTCGGCATCGGATACGCGAAGATGGCCGGCGATCTCGCCGAGGAGCGGGGCGTAGAACCCCTGGACGAAGCCGCTGGCGAGCTCGCAGAAGACGAGGAAGCCGACGACGGCGCGGACGCTGACCTTCGACAGGGACTGGGTGAGGGGCGGGGATTCAGGAGGCATCGGGAACCTGTTCATCGGCGTCGGGCAGTCGACGGGGAGGGTGTGTCACGAGGGCGTCGATGATGTCGACGTAGTGGCGCTCATCGATGTGGATGCGCTTGACGGACTGCCGGTACAGGGTGAGCCCGGCGATCGTGTCGAGGAGGATGTCGTGGTCGACGTCCTCGGGAAGCTCGCCCCGGGCGATGGCGCGATCGATGATCTCGATGCCCTGGTGGCGACGGTGCTGGAAGAAGGTGTCCCACAGCAGCGGGAAGACCTCGGGCTCAAACATCGCGCGGAGCCCATTGCTCTGTTCCGGCGAGAGCTCTTGGTTGCGCTGGTTCTGACGTGCGTGCTCGAGCAGGTCGGCGCGCACGTCGTCGTGGTCGGGCATGGCGCCGACCGCGACCTGCGACCGCAACACTGCGGCCACGAGCGCTCCCTTGTCGGAGTAGCGGCGGTAGATCGCCGTCTTCCCGCAGCCGACGGCCTTGGCGACCCGTTCGACGCTGAGCTGCTGATACCCGTGCGCGCCAAGGAGGTCGGCGGCGGCGACGAGGATGCGGCGGGTCAGGTCCTCGTCGGTGGGTCGGCCCGGCTTCTCGGTCTGCGGCGTCATGACCACAACGATACGAAACGGTGTGTTTCGTTAGTGTTACGGATCGTTCACGATTCCGGCGGGCCTCGGCGGCCGCGTCCTGTCGCGGTCGTCTACTCTGCTGGGACTCTCCCTTTGCGTCCGAGCTGGAGGAGGTGCGGCGGGATGCAGATCATCACCGCGGGCCTGCTGGTGGCATGGGCGTTGGCTGTCGTCATCGCCAGCACCCTCGGAGTACGCGGTAGATACGAGACGGCGTCCATCAACGGCATGCGGAGGCGTCGAGCGGATGCGTCCGACACCGCCTGGCGAGCCGGTCTTCGGGCGCTCTATCCGTGGATGCTGACATCGGCCGCGCTGCTCCTTTTCCTGGCGCTCGCGGTCCTCTTGTCGTCACCCGGCGCTCCGTATCTTTTGCTCCTGCTCGGCCTCGCCTTTGTCCTCGGAAGCGTCTTCGTGGGTATCGGGGCTCTGAATCGAGCGGTTCGGCGGCAGCAGGAAGCGGAAAGTGCCGAGCGTGGCCTTGGCGTGCCGCCGAAAAAGCGATAAGGCTAGATTGACCTGACAGTTCACGGAGCGGGTACTGCGGTCACCTCGGCCCCTACGTCCCGCTGACTAGCGTGAACATGCCACGGGCGCAGAGCGCGAATACATTTTGCGGAGGGGTCATGCTGAAGAAAATCGTCGTCGCCGCGATTGCGTCATTGCTAACGGTGGGAGGTCTAGTCGGGTGCGGCTCTCCCGCACCACAGGCGCATGGGAGCCAACCGACGGCAGAGCGCTTGGCGGTCTCTTTCGAGGCGATGTACGCGAGCTGGCTCGCGGATCCTGAACTGACGGAGAGGGATGTCGAGATCCTCACCGAGGCCCAAGCGACGGGCCGGGTGACGCGAGTCCAGTACGAGGACTCCCTCGAGCGGCTCGTTGACTGTATGGCGGACGCAGGCCATGACCTCGATCTCACGACATACCCCTCGGGGATCGTGAACGTGCAGCCCCCTGCTGCCGTGACCGATCCGGACAGGATGATGGCGGCGAAGCACCGTTGCGAACAAACGACATCGATCCACGCGATCATGGGATATGAGATGCAGCAAGCGAATCCCGATCTCTACGCCGACCCGTCATTGCGGGCGTTCACCTGTTTGCGAGACGGTGATCTCATCGCCGCCTCGGGCACCGTCGAGGACGTTCATCGGTTCATGTTCGCGTCGATGCGCGGTGATCTGCCGTTCGATTCCAACGACCTCGGAGTAGAAGCCTGCTTCTACGGTGCGGGCATGTCTTACGACACGGGATCAACCGCGGGCTAGGTGCTCACCAAACGTCGGTCGACGCGTTCACTTTCTCCTCGGGCGCGAGATAAGCCGTCGTGTATGCCGCCGTCGCCCACACGGCCACGTCCCGGATACCGCTCACCCACCCTCCACGCGTCGAGCGGCCGGCCCTGTGGAAAGTCACGACGGGCTCACGAGATAGCGACCACGATGCTGCGGGTGAGCATTTCCCTCTCTTCCGCATCCGGGTCCGAGCCGCCTGATCTGCCTCCCGAGACGCGGATCGCGTGCCGTCTGCGCGATCGGCTGCGGTCGGAGGGCATCGATCCTGCGGAGCGCCCGGACGAGGTCGAGCGCGTCGCGGCCGCGGAGGTGCAGCGACACAACGACTTCGCTCTGGCACGCGGGCTCGAAGCCGTCGACGACGAGTCCGCTGCGGTGCGCCGCGTGCTGGCGTCCGTGGCCGGTTACGGCCCTTTGCAGGCTCTCCTGGACGATCCGAGCGTCGAGGAGCTGTGGGTAAACGCTCCCGACCGCATCTTCGTCGCGCGCGGCGGCCGAAGCGAGAGGGTCGCGCTGACTCTGACCGAGGGGCAGGTGCGCGACCTGGTCGAGCGGATGCTGCACGCGACTGGGCGCCGCGTCGACTTGAGTCAGCCGTTCGCCGATGCCTCGCTTCCGGACGGCTCGCGGCTTCACGTCGTCATCCCCGACATCACCCGCCATTGGTCCGTGAATGTCCGCAAATTCCTCCGCACGTTCCACACGCTCGACGACCTCGTGGCGGTCGGGTCGGTGACGGTGGAGGCGGCGGACATCTTGCGCACCGCGATCGCGAGCGGACGGAACATCATCGTGTCCGGTGCCACTCACGCGGGTAAGACGACAATGCTCAGCGCTTTGATGGCGACGAGTCCGCCCGAGCAGCGTGTCGTCACGGTGGAGGAGACGTTCGAGCTCGCCGTCGATCTGCCCGATGTCGTCGCCCTGCAGGGCCGTCAGCCGAGCCTCGAAGGCGGGGGAGAAGTGACGCTGCGGCGCCTCGTGAAGGAGGCGCTGCGTATGCGACCGGACCGTCTCGTCGTGGGCGAGGTGCGCGACGCGGAAGCTCTCGACTTGATCCTCGCACTCAACACCGGCGTTCCGGCAGCCGCGACCGTCCACGCCAACTCCGCGGCGGATGCGTTGCGGAAGCTCTCGGCCCTCCCACTTCTGGCCGGCCGGAACATCGACATCGAGTTCGTGCGCGGCGCGCTCGCGGCGTCCGTCGACCTCGTGGTCCACTGCGAGCTCTTGAGCTCGGGCCGCCGCCGCGTCGCCGAGATCGTGTCTCCCACCGGGGCAGTGGTCGAGGGCGTCATCGCGACGCGCTCGGTCTACCGGAGCCGGACGTGATCCTGCTGTGGGGCGCCAGCCTCGGCGCGGGACTTCTGCTGATCGTCTCGCCGTGGCTGTCGCCTCTGACGGCCACGACTGCGGCGACACCCGGTCCGTCCCGGCGATGCGGTCGCGTCCTCCTCGAATCCTCCGGTTTCGCGCACGCGCCGGTGAGCGGGCTCGCCGCCGTATCGGTCGGGGCCGCGGTGCTCGCCGCCGCGGCTGCATGGCTCGTGACATCGCTGCCTGTGGTTGCCATCGTCGCCGGGGGCGCCGGGGCGCTCCTGCCGGCGGCCTGGCTACGATCACGCGCGCGGCGACTGCGGAGAGCTCGCCGAGGACTCTGGCCCGACGTCTGCGACCTCCTCGTCGCATCCGTTCGAGCCGGGATGCCTCTCGGTGACGCCGTCTCGTCGATAGCGGAGAACGGGCCACCACCCCTTCGGCCCGCGTTCCACGGGTTCGCGCGAGATCTCGCTGCCTCCGGTCACTTCGACACCAGTGCCGCGCGTCTGCAAGCCATGCTCGCCGACCCTGTGGCCGACCGCATCGTGGAGACGCTTCGGATGGCCCGGCAGGTGGGCGGGACCGAGCTCGTCCCGGTACTGAGGGCGCTGTCGACCTCCGTCCGCGCCGATGCGGCCCTGCGCGCGGAGGTGGAGGCGCGGCAGTCGTGGATCCGCGGCGCGGCCGTGCTCGGCTTGGTCGCGCCCTGGGTGGTCCTGACGCTCCTGGCCCTCAGACCGGAAGGGGCACGCGCGTATGCCTCGGGTGAGGGAGCGGTCCTCATCGTGGCTGGGGCCGCGGTGTCCTTCGTCGCGTACCGGCTCATGCTGCGGATCGGCCGGCTGCCGGAACCGCGGAGGTGGGTGCGATGACCGCCTTCTCCGACCTCGCCCTCGCCATCATCTGGGGGACTGTTCTGGCAACCGGGGTTCTCCTCACCGTCGCGGGGATGCCGCGTTGGGCGGGACCTCCGCTCGAGCGACGCATCGCGCCCTACCTGCGCGACATCGCCGACCCGATGGGCCTGACTCCATTGCATCCGGGATCCTCGTGGCAGAGGCGCCTTCTCACCTGGGTCTCGCGGCTGGGCGCGCGAGTCGGCGGATCAGACACGGTGCGACGGCGGCTCCTGCGGGCCGGCTGGTCCGTCTCTGCCGAGGCGTTCCGCCTGCGGCAACTCTTCGCCGGCCTCGGAGGTCTCGCGATGGGAACCGCGATCACGATCGTCGTGGCGATTCGCGGCGATGCGAACGGAGCGACGCTGCTGCTGCCGATCGTCTTCGCCGGCGCCGGAACGCTCGCAGCCCACACGATGCTCGCGCAGGCCGCGGAGAACCGGATGCGGCAGGTGCGGGAAGAGGTGCCGACGGTGCTGGAGTTCCTCGCACTCTGCCTCTCCGCGGGAGAGAGCCTCAACGATGCGCTCCGCCGCGTCAGTGACGTGGGAGCCGGCGAACTGACGCGTCACCTCCGTGCGGCGGTGCTCTCGGCCAGCACCGGGTCGACCCTGACCGATGCCCTGCGCGACATGGCACGCTCCCTCGACGTGGCGAGCATCGATCGCGCGGTCGACCAGCTCGTGGGAGCCATCGAACGCGGCGCCCCGTTGGCACAGGTCCTGCAGACCCAGGCGGCCGATGCGCGGGAGGACGCGAAGCGGGTTCTGATCGAGCAAGCGGGCCGCAAGGAGATCCTCATGCTCGTTCCCCTGGTCTTCCTCGTGCTGCCTCTCTCGGTCCTGTTCGCGGTGTTCCCCGGCATCGTGATGCTGCGCCTGGGGCTGTGAACCACATCCAGAACGAAGAAAGGAAACGCGATGAAACGAACGGTCGCGATGGTCCGCGGCGCCGCACGAGACCTCCGGGATGACGAGCACGGCGATGTTCCCGGCTGGGTGCTCGTCACCCTCATGACGGCGGGGCTCGTCGTCGTCATCTGGGCGCTCGCCGGTCCGGCGCTGTCGAACCTGTTCGAGCAGGCGATCGCGCGAGTGTCCGGACTCTGAGATGGCGGTCACTCTCGACGACCGCGGTTCGAGTCCGGCGGAGTTCGTGATGGTCGGAGCGCTGCTGACCCTGCTCACCCTGGGGGTGATTCAGCTCGCTCTCGCCGTCTACGTTCGAGGGGTCGCTCACGACGCGGCGGTCGAAGGCGCGTACGACGCCGCGCTGGCCGATGTGACCGACGGGGAGGGAGCTGGGCGCGCCCGGGAGATCGTCGACCGGACGCTCGGGCCGGGGGTCGTGCAGGATGTCCAGACGCGGCGCACTGCAGTCGATGACGCGGCGATGGTTCAGGTGACGATGCGGCTCACCCTGCCGCTCGTCGGATTGACGGGCATCCCGGCAGCGTGGGAGGTGACCGCGCATGCGCCTGCGGACGACGGGGAGTGAGCAACACCGCGCTGAGGACGGATCGGCGTCGCTCGAGTTCCTGACTGCCGGGCTCATCCTGCTCGTCCCCGTCGTATACCTGATCGTGTCGCTCGGCATCGTGCAGACTCACACGTTCGCTGCCCAGGCGGCGGCGCGGCACGTGGCTCGCGCGATCGCGACAGTGACCGACGTCGCTCAGGCCGACGCGCGCGCCGATGACATCACGCAGGCGATCGCCGCCGAGTACGGGATGGCGACGGACGATCTCGCGCTCGCCGTCTCGTGCGACGGGGCCGGTCCGTGTCCGCGTCCGGGGGAGACGTTCCGCGTCACCGCGGAGACCGAGGCGACGCTTCCGCTCGTGCCTCCTGTGCTCGGCCTCGACCGGCTCGCCCGCGTTCCGATCGAGGCGACCGCGGTGCAACGGATGCCGCGGCTGTGGGGCGCGCCATGACTGGACATCATCGGCTGGGCGACGAGGGGAGCGTGCTGCCGCTCACACTCGGATACGCTCTGCTCGCCATCGTGCTCGTCCTCCTCAGCGCCGACGCTATGAGCCTGTATCTCGCCCATAAGCGGGCGGACACCGTCGCGGACGCCGCGGCTCTGGCCGCCTCCGACGGGTTCGAGTTCTCCGTCGAACAGGGCTCGCCGCGCGCGCTCCTCGACCCGGCTGGTGTCCGTGACCTCGCCGCCCAGGTCGTCGCGGCATCCGGTGACGTCACGCTGGTCGACGCTGCCACTCCCGACGGGGTGTCGGCGCGAGTCACCGTGGCGACGGTGTGGCATCCGCCCGTCTCATCGATGTTCGTGCCCGACGGCGTGCGGGTCGAGGCGACTGCGACGAGCCGGACCGTGCTGCGCTGAGTCCGCGACGCGCAGCGATCGCGCAACCTCCTTCCCGGAGGAATCGGCGCTGGCTAGGGTCGGATGACCGGCTATGCGTGGAGGGGGAGCCCGCTCATGACCCAGCAACTCGATGTCAACGACGACGCGGTGACGCGCCTCGGTCTGATGGACACCGCCCCGGAGGAGCGCTTCGACCGCATCACGCGGCTCGCTCGCGAGATGTTCGATGTCGACTACGCCGTCGTGAACGTCGTGAACTCCGAGACCGTGTTCACGAAGTCGCAGCCTGCGGAGTCCGACTTCCGGCACACCCCGATCGAGGACTCGTTCTGCGGCGAGGCCGTCAAGCAGCCCGCCGTGCTCGAGGTGCGCGACGGCCGCGCCGACCCGCGGTTCGCCGACCGCGCGATCGTCGCCGAGCACGGCATCCGCTTCTACGCGGGCTTCCCGATCCACACCGACGCGGGAGAGACGGTCGGCACACTCTGCCTGCTCGACACCGCGCCCCGTGATCTCAGCGACGCCGACCGCGACGCGTTCGAGCGCTTCGGCCTGTGGGCGCAGGCCGAGATGCGCATGGGCGATCCCGGTGCGTCCGGAGCCGTGCCCGTGCCCGCCGCGTCCAGCGCCCCGGCCAAGCGCGACGACCGTCTCGCAGCTGGAGAGGTCCGGCTCGCAGCCCTGGCGATCCCGTACGGGCAGGTCAGCGGCGACCGGAGCAGCTGGCAGCAGGTCGGAGACCGCATCATCGTCACCCTCGCCGACGTCATGGGCAAGGGCGAGGAGGCCGGCGGATTCGCGGAGGAGCTGATCGGCGCGCTCCAGCAGCGCGCTCACCTCGACCCTGTCGAGGCGATGCTCTCGGTCGAGGACTACGCCCGGCACGACAAGCGCTATCGCGAGACCTTCGCCACCCTGTTCCACGCGGTCATCGAGACCCGGAGCGGCCGGGTGGCCTACGTCGATGCGGGGCATGGGCTCACGTTGCTTCTCCGTGCCGACGGCATGAGCGAGCGCCTGAGTTCACGCAACCTTCCGCTCGGCCTGCGCCCATCCGACGCCGAGTGGGAGGCCGGCGAGACGGTGGTCGGTCACGGCGACCTCATCATCTCGGTCTCGGACGGTGCCCTCGATGCCTACGACTCCACGCTCGACAGCCTGCGTCTCATCGGTGAAGACCTCCGCCGCGCCGCCGAACCCGACGCCTTCTTCGACGAGCTGTCCATTCGCGTCTCCGAGCACGTCGTCGACGATGACGTGACGGCCGTGGTCGTCTCGGTGCGCTGACCACGGCCGTCCGGACGTCGTCAGCGGGGGATCACCGAGAACAGGAACCGTTTCCGCACCATCAGATAGATCACCGCGATGACCGCGGTATGGATCAGCGTTCCCTGCCAGAAGCTCTGCCGATCGAGCCCGGGGATGTTCGCCACGGCGAGCACGAAGAACACGTGCACGATGAAGACGTACAGGCTCGCCTGCCCCAGCGGGATCCAGAGCCACCCCATGACCGCGTTGATCGGCTTCCAGGCCACCGTGAGCACGGCGTAGCTGCAGGTGATCACGAGAACGAGGTCGAGCAGACGCCCCCAGTGCAGATCGATCCGCGGGTAGCCCGAGTCGTACAGCATCCCGTAGAGGCCGGCAGGGAAAGGGGCCGGCTCGAACCCGAAGCTGTCGCCCGCCCAGAGATAGACCAGGAACCCGGCATAGCCGACGACGAAGAGCCCGACGAGGATCTTCCCCGGTGTCGAGGTGAGCGCCCCGATGATCTGGCGCCGGTAGTACCCGATCACGAGTCCGTGTGTGAAGAGCACCTGCCAGGCCAGCAGCGGGAAGACCGCGTTGAACTGCGACGGCAGGGGTGACAGCTCCGGCATCGTGATGTGGAGAGCGTAGAGACCCCAGCTGCCCGCCAGCACGAGCCACCATAGGCGCCGGCGGATGAGCCACATGAGCCCGGGATAGGCCAGGCTCAGCACGACGAACAGCCCCATGATGTTGAAGGGCCACGGTCCCATCTCGAGCAGCAGCAGCTGTCTCACCGCGTACCAGGGCGGCGGGTAGTCGAGCAGGCGGTCGGCGTTCGGGTAGAGGTCGTACACGCGGCCGGTCGTCGCTTGACCGTCCTCGCCGGTGCCGCGGTCGGTGAACGTCATGATCGCCGAGGCGTCGATGAATGGCACGAAGCTGACGATGAAGATCAGCAGGATGACGGCGAGAGCGACCAGGTACTGCTTCCGTGCTCGCGCCCACGCAGCGAGAGCTGCGCCCCATTCCCCGCTGCGTTTCACTGCGGCGGGGAAGACCATGCCGAGGACGACGCCGCTCAGCAGGACGAAGAGCTCGGCGCCCGTGATGGCGCCGATGATGTTCAGCGAAGCGAACGAGTAGGGGCTCAGCACCTCGATGTGGGTGACGACGACCACGATGATGACGAAGCCCCGCATCATGTCGATGCGCAGGTCGCGAGTCGCGGAATCATCGGGATAGCGCCACGACGGCAGCATCCGGCCCACGATCCCCGATACGAGGAATGCGATGGCGAGCACGGCGGCCGCGCCGGTGATCCAGTTCATCTCGTCGTTGCCCTCGCGCACCTGCACAGTGCTGGCCGAGGCCTGCTCGGGGGTGATCACGTCAGTGATCGGACTCCACTGCACCTGCCCGGATGCCGCGAGGTCGGCGCGGAACGCGCTCGCGAGCTCACCCGAGGCGGTCAGGCGCCAGTCGACCTCCTGCGCGCCGGCCTCGGCCTCTTCGCGCACCGCCTCGAGCCAGGTGACCGCGGTGATCCGCGGATGATCGGGCAGCTCGGCGAGCACCTGGCGCCACCAGCCCTGCTTGACGGCGAGCTCGGTGTCTCCGGCGAGTGAGAAGTCGTAGAGCGCGCCGGTGTCGAGCAGAAGGTCCCGGCTCTCGCCCGACGCGAACCTGTCGTAGAAGGCCTCCGCCTGCGGCACGGTGTAGCCCCACTGCTCGTCCAGGCGCGCGGCCACCTCACCCTCATCGGGAGCGCTGTTCGACACGAGCGGCACGTCGCGACCCGCGGCAGCACCCGACTCGCCCTTGCCGAAGTAGAACATCGTCAGACCCACCCGGTCGACGGCATCCGCGTCGGGGAAGTAGGGGCCGTACGGGTCGTCGGCCTCGGTCAGCAGACCGTCCGCGTCGGTGTCGAGCGCCCGAAGGTCACCGGGGGAGAGATCGTCGAGGCGACCGTCCGCGCGCTCGAACGGGTAGCCCGCGCCGTAGGAGGGGGCCCAGACCATCTCGGCGCCCGAACCGCCGTCGTGGACGACGTCGGCCACGGCCTCGAAGGCGCGCACGAACTCACGCGGCTGCTGCCCCCACGAGGTCCACGAACCGTTCATCTCCGGGGCGAAGCGCACGAGGTGGTGCGTGTCGTAGTCGCCCTGCATCTTCTCGAGCATCGCGTTGAACGCCGCGGCATCGTCGCGCGTCAGGTCCGCGAGGGGAACGCGCGGCTCCATGCTCAGGACGAGGACGGCGCCCTGGGCAGCGGCCGCCGTGGCTGCGCGGGACCAGTCCTGCCGGGCCCTGTCATCGAGCGGATACGACAGGCGGATGGCGTAGGTCGCGGGCGTCTCGCCGAGCCGGTCGGCGTATCCGTCCGGACCGTCGGAGCCCCAATCGAGCTCCGGGCCGAACCAGAGCCCGTCCTGCGTGACGGGCGCGGGCACGGAGGTGTCGGCGACGGCCGCGGGCGCCGCGAGGAGAGCGCCGGCGGCGGCGAGGATCAGGGCGGCGAGCGTCCGCCTCAGGTGCCGCGTCACTCGCGGCGGCACTCGAGACTCCACACGTTGCGCCCGTTCTCGTAGCGGTAGTCGACGGAGTCGACGCTCGCGAGCGCGAGAGCGAGCCCGCGGCCATCCTCGGAGTCGGCGTCGGCCATCGTCACCGCGCTGAGGTCGAGTTCGGCGGGCTGCGCGTCATCCTGGAAGGTCGCCGTCAGCGCCTCGGGGGTGGCGCGCAGGTCGAGCGTGAAATGCCGCCCCTCGGCACCGTGCGCGGCGACGGAATGCTCGACGATGTTGCCCGCGATCTCGATGACGGCGATCTCGAAGGCGAAACGCGTGCGCGGGTCGACGTCGCCCGCCTCCTCCCACCAGGATGCGAGCAGATCGTGGACCGCCTCCACACTCTCGAGAGAGACATCGGCGACGAGCGACCGGTGCGCGACCTCAGCCATCGAGGGCGTCCTGCACGGTGGCGCGCGGCCGGAGCACGCGGTCGAGGTTCGTCAGGCCGAGCACCATGGTGACCTGTTCGCTCGGCGCGGCGAGTCGGAGATCGCCACCACCTTGCCGAGCGGTCTTGAGGCAGGCCACGAGGGCGCCGAGGCCCGATGAGTCGATGAAGGCGACGTCCGACAGATCCACGATCACGGGCGATTCGCCCGCCGCGGCGATCTCCTCGCTCACCCGCTCGCGGAAGGGGCGGGCCGAGACCATCGTGAGTCGACCGTGGGGGCGGACGACTCGACCGTTCTCGCGTACGTCGATATCGAGGTCCAGCATGGTCATGTCTCCTTCAGTTCCAGATGTGCCGGTGGCCGGTAGAGCACGGCGCGGATGATGATGCTGAAGACCATCAGGTCGTACAGCACCCAGACGATGTTGATGAGCGGCGCGATGCCCTGGGCCTGCCCGACGGCATAGCGGATGGCGACGGCGACGAGCGACAGGACGAGCGCTGCCATCGCGATCAGCTGCGGCTTCACGAGATCCCACCGTGGGCTGTCCTCGGTGGCGCGCGTCTTCGGGGTGACCGCGAACCCGAGGGCACGACCGCGGTAGACGTTCGCGAATGCCGTGGTCACGGAGCGGATCCAGACGGGGAAGAGAGCGAGCGAGTACTGCGCGCCGCGCCAGGTGGGGCGTCCGTTGGCGACGACGAGGAAGAGCAGCTGATTGAGGAGGAAGAAGGGGATGAATCGCGCGAAGAAGTCGACGCTCCAAGCCTGAACCGGCATGACGCCGAACGTCAGGTAGAGCACCGGCGCGGCGATGTAGACGATGCCGGCGAAGCCCGCCAGGTAGCTCCACATCGTGCCGAAGTACATGATCCGCTGTCCCCAGCTGAGGCTGCGTTGCACGAGAGGGTTCTCGCGGAACATCACCTGCATGGTGCCCTGCGCCCACCGCAGCCGCTGCGTCAGCATCGTCGGCAGGTCTTCGGGCGCGAGTCCCTCGGCGAGCACCTCGTCGTGATACACCGACTTCCAGCCGAGGCCGTGCAGCCGCATCGAGGTCGCCATGTCCTCCGTGACCGAGATGGTCGCGAGAGGCATGATCGCCTGGGCCTCTTCATCCCGTCCGACATCGAACGCCGAGACGAGCATGCTGATCGACTCGAGCGCGGCCAACGGCGACAGGCTCCGGTCGCCCAAAGCATCGAGGGTGACCTCGTCGATGACGGCGAGGGCCTCGGTGTCCGCGGTCAGCTCGGCGAGGGCGCGCAGCTCTTCGCGGACGTCGGACATGTCCTGGTCGGCGAGCTCGCGGCGGACGCGGTCGATCCGACTCTGGAAGGCGTAGGTGACATCGGCCAGTGCGTCACCACGCGCGATCTCCACCTTGACGTCGTCGAGCGCTGCGGCGACGGTGTCGAGGGCGGCCGCGATGCGCGGGTCGGCGCCGTGGTCCCGGCGCGCGCGGGCGAGCACGCGACGGGAGGAGCGGACGCCGCGGTTGACGGCGAGCGTGACTTCGTCGACGTACCGCGAGACGCCGAGCTGCATCAGGGCCTCGCGGCGCAGGATCGCATTCGAGCCGCAGAAGAACGCCGCGTTCCACCCGTCCTTCGACTGCTGGATCGGGCCGTAGAAGAGCGGAGCCTGGCTGCCGAGCGGATCGCTCGGCGGAACGTTGACGAACCACTGCGGCGTCTGGACGAGAGCGACCTTGTCGTCCATGAACCAGCCGAGCGTACGGTCGAGGATCTTCGGCGAGGGCACCTGATCGGCGTCGAGGATGAGCAGGAACTCGCCCTCGGTGACCATGAGGGCGTTGTTGATGTTTCCGGCCTTCGCATGGCGTGGGCGGTCGCGCCATGCCTGCGACCGGGTGACGACGCCGATGCCCTCGGCCTCCGCGAGACGGCGGAGCTCGGGCCGGTCGCCGTCGTCGAGGATCCAGGTCTCGTGCGGGTAGTCGATCGCCTGGGCCGCACGCGCCGTGCGCATGACGAGGTCGAGCGGTTCGTTGTAGGTGGTGACGAGGACGTCGACCGTGACGTCGCGCGTCAGGGGCGGCGCATCGTGGCGCTCGCGCAGCCGCCAGGCGCCGACGGCGAAGATGAGCGAGTCGATGAGGCTGTATGTCTCGGCGAGGACGAGGGGCAGGGCGATCCACCACGCCTCCCAATTCACGGAGGCGAGCCAGCGCCAGACGATGTAGTTCACGCCGGAGATCGCGGCGAGCAGCACGACGAGCCGGATCAGCGCGAGGCGCCTCGCCGTCCGCTTCGACTGGCGCGCCACCTCGCGCCGTGTGCCCTCGCGGCCCAGCGTCGTCTCGAAGACCATCGATCTCCCTCGGTCGAGAGCAACGCTGTCAGCACCTTGTCGCGGCGTGAAACGGGTTGCGCCATGAACGACGTTCAGACCAAGATTCGCCTCAGCAATGCGTCGCTACCTGCTCAGGATAACCTCGCACGGTCAGGTCCCTGTCGCGCAGCACGACGGAAGACGGGGTCTCCGGATCGGCGCACATCTCGTCCCAGGTGCGCGGAAGATTGTCGGTGTACTCGATGTCGACGACGGCCTCGCCATAGACCTCGGTGTAGCGGGAGCACTCGAGGTAGGCGGCGCATTCCTCGACGACGGCGAAGTCGAAGCCCGCCTCGTCGCGGAGCTGCCGAGCGAACTCCGCCGCATTCTTCTGACCTGCGGCGAGACCCGCGTCGTGGGCTACGTCGACGTAGGCGGCGGCGAGCGCCAGATTGCCGTCGATGTCGAGCATGCCCTCGGAGCGCGTGAAGGAATCGAGGTTGTCGAACTCGACCGCGTCGAACCCGGACTCGGCGCAGCCACGGATCCAGGGGGAGACCAGGGCGAGGATGCGCTCGCGTTTGTCGGCCGTCGATGAATCGATCAGCACCTCGTCGGGCCAGTCCGGATCGATGAGGGGCTCGCCGTCGACTGTCACGAGCAGATCGTCATCCCACAGGTCGCGTTCTGCCGGCTGCGTCTGGAACCCGTTCACGTAGCAGATCGAGTAACGGTCCGGTGCGGGCTCCGCTGTGCGGTCGCGGCCGACGATCTCCACGTCCTCGCCGGGCGGGTACTCTCCGCCCAGCTGGTAGTCCGGCTTTCCGCCGACCGGCGGCAGTATGACGTCGACGGCGTGCGCGGACTCGGCGACCGCCCCCTTCGCATCCCCGTGCCCGGGGATGCCGACGGCGCAGCCGGACAGGACGCCGGCGACCAGGATGGCCGAGCCGGCGGCCGCGAATCGGCGCACGACGAGCATGCTACGCGGGGTCGTCACGGTCGTCGGGGCCGCCGTCCGGGCCCTCGGGATCACGGTTGATCCGGGTGCGCGGGACGAAACGGGGGACCCACCGGATGAACCCCAGAGCGCCGACGAGACCGAACGCCCCCATGACGGCGGCGGCGGCCGGCAACGAGGCGACGGCGGTGATCCCGGAGACCAGCAGCGGGGCGGCGGCACCGCCCGCATCCGTGAGCGTGCGCCAGGAACCGAGGAACGGCGCCGGGTTCGCCGTCGGCGCCACATCCGCGCCGAGCGTGAGGAGGATGCCGCTCGAAAGTCCGTTCCCGACCCCCAGCACGGCGGCGAAGAGGGCGAACCAGAGCTCGGGCTGCGCGCTGGCCGCGGTGAGCGCGAGGGCGATGAGGCCCGCACTCATGAGGAGCATCGCGGGGAGGGCCGCCCACAGGCGACCGAAGCGGTCCATGACCTGGCCGCTGGCGTAGAACAGCGCGAAGTCGATCGCACCCGAGACGCCGACGACCAGTGCGATCGTCGAGCCGTCCAGCCCGATCGCCACGCCCCACAAGGGGAGCAGGACCTGACGCGTGGACCGCAGCGCCGACAGCGACGCCGCCGCGACACCGAGGCGCGCCAGCACGTCGCGGTTGCGCCAGGCGGTGCGGACGACGCCGGTGCCGGGGGCGCGGCGCGTCCGGACAGGCGCCGTCGTGATCGCTTCGCCCTCGACGGTCCGTGCGATGGCGGGCGGCGGTCCCAGCCGCTTCTCGGGTTCGGGTCCGAAGGCGACCAGAGCGATCATCGCGACGAGGCACACCCCGAAGAACCAGATCGTGGCGTGCTCGTCGCCGAACGCCCACAGGAGCGCAGCGGCGATGAAAGGCCCGACGAACATGCCGAGGCGGAAGCTGCCGCCGAGCAGCGACAGCGCCCGAGCGCGGAAGGTGAGGGGCACCCGAGTGGTCATGAACGCGTGACGGGCGACGCCGAAGGCCGCCGCGCAGATGCCGATGACGAAGACGGATGCCGCGAACACCCCCAGCACGGGAGCGAAGGCCATCGCAGCGACACCGACGAGCGCGAGCAGCCCCGCGATGATCATGGTCGCCCGCTCGCCGATGCGGGCCACGGCCCACCCAGCGGGCAGATTGCCGCACAGCTGGCCCACCACGAGTGCGGCGGCGACGAGTGCCGAGGTGGCGACGTCAGCGCCCAGTTCGGCGGCGATGACCGGGATGAGGGGGATGACGGCGCCTTCACCGAGCCCGAACAGGGTCGTCGGTCCGTAGATCATCGGGGCGAGGCGCCAGAGAACGCGGCGGATCGGTTCGTTCTCGTCGCTGGCTCCCATTGCTTCCACGATACTCTGGAGTGCCATGCTCGAATTCGATATCTCCGCCGACATCCAGGCCCTGCGCTCCACGTTCGCCGACATCCAGGCGGTGGTCGACGTCGAGGCTCTTCGGGCCGAGATCGCCCGCCTCTCCGAGGAGGCCGGCGCGCCGGATCTCTGGGATGACGTCGAGAAGGCGCAGAAGGTCACCAGCGCGCTCAGTCACCGCCAGGCCGAACTCAAGCGCGTCACCGAGGTCGAGCGCCGACTCGACGACCTTGACGTGCTCGTGGAGCTCGCGATCGAGATGGACGACGAGGAGTCGGCCGAAGAAGCGCGCAAGGAGCTCAAGCAGCTCGAAGAGGTCATCGGTCAACTCGAGGTGCAGACGCTCCTCGACGGCGAATACGACGACCGCGCGGCCGTCGTGACGATCCGCTCGGGCGCGGGTGGCGACGACGCCACCGATTTCGCCGACATGCTGCTGCGCATGTACCTGCGCTGGGCCGAGCGCCACAAGTACCCCGTGAAGGTCATGGACACGTCGTACGCCGAGGGCGCGGGGATCAAGTCGGCCACGTTCGAGGTCGACGCCCCCTACGCATACGGCACGCTGTCGGTCGAGGCCGGAACGCACCGCCTCGCGCGCATCAGCCCCTTCGGGTCGGCTGACAAGCGCCAGACGAGCTTCGCCGCTGTCGAGGTGATCCCGGTGATGGAGGAGGCCGTCGAGGTCGACGTCCCCGAGAACGACATCCGCGTCGACGTCTTCCGATCGTCGGGCCCCGGCGGGCAGTCGGTCAACACCACCGACTCGGCCGTGCGCATCACGCACATCCCCACCGGCATCGTCGTTTCGATGCAGAACGAGAAGTCGCAGATCCAGAACCGTGCCGCGGCCATGCGCGTCCTGCAGACCCGACTCATGCTCCTGCAGCGCGAGGAAGAGGCTGCGAAGAAGAAGGAGCTGGCGGGCACCATCACCGCGAGCTGGGGCGATCAGATGCGCTCCTACTTCCTCTACGGCCAGCAGCTCGTGAAGGATCTGCGCACCGGCCACGAGGTCGGCAACCCCTCGACCGTCTTCGACGGCGATCTCGACGGGTTCATCGCTGCGGGCATCCGGTGGCGCAAGCGCAAGGACGACGACGCCTGATCGAGTGCTGAGGCGCGGATGCCGCGGCGCGCGGGTGTCGCGGCGTGGTTGCGCGGGGGAGCCGCTTAGGCTCATCGAGTCATGATCCGGTTCGAACACGTCAGCAAGCGGTATCGCGGCACCTCGAAGCCCGCGCTCAGCGACGTCGACTTCGAGATCCAGCGCGGCGAGTTCGTCTTCCTCGTCGGCGCTTCCGGATCGGGCAAGTCGTCGTGCCTGCGGATGATCCTGCGCGAGGATGTCGCTTCCGAGGGGCGTGTCGTCGTGCTCGGCCGCGACCTCCGCGGTCTCTCGACGCGCAAGGTCCCCTACTTCCGTCGCCACATCGGCGCCGTCTTCCAGGACTTCCGGCTGTTGCCGAACAAGACCGTCTTCCAGAACGTCGCGTTCACCCTGCAGGTCATCGGGTCGTCGCGCGCCTTCATCTCCCAGGCGGTCCCCGAGGCGCTCGCGCTCGTCGGCCTCGCGGGCAAGGAGAAGCGACTCCCGCACGAGCTGTCGGGCGGTGAGCAGCAGCGCGTCGCCATCGCGCGCGCGATCGTCAACCGTCCGCAGGTGCTGCTGGCCGACGAGCCGACGGGAAACCTCGACCCGGCGACATCCGTCGACATCATGCAGTTGCTCGCGCGGATCAACGCCAACGGCACGACGGTCGTGATGGCCACCCACGAGGCCGGGTTCGTCGACCAGATGCAGCGCCGCGTGATCGAGCTGAGCGGTGGCGTGATGGTCCGTGACGAGGTCGGCGGCGGTTACGGCGACACGTCGGCTCTCCCGAGCCTGGCCCCCGAACCGGTCCGCGGCGCCGCCGCCGTCGCCGCGCTCACGGCGGTCCTCGAACTGCAACGCGAGATCGCCGAGACGCCGCCGACCGCGCACGTTCCCGTTCCCGACGAGCCCGAGGCGCCCGCCGAGCCGCCGCCACCGGTGGGGGAGACGCGGGCCATCCCCATCGTCGCCCCCGACATCGACCTGGCCGGCCTCGGGCTGCCCGACGTCGCCAAGAAGCTCGGGCTCGGCGATCGCGATGACCGCAGCGACGAAGTGGGGCCCACGTCATGAGAGTCGGCCTGATCCTCGGCGAGGCCCTGACCGGTCTGCGCCGCAACGCGTCGATGGTCATCTCCGTCGTGCTCGTCACCTTCGTCTCGCTCACGTTCGTGGGCGCGGCGATGCTCATGCAGATGCAGATCAGCAAGACGAAGGACTATTGGTCCGAGCGGGCGCAGGTCGCGGTCTACATGTGCCGCGAGGACGCCACGGTGCAGAACTGCGCCGATGGCGCCGCGACCGACGAGCAGATCGCCGCCGTCGCCGAGCGTTTGGAATCGCCCGCGCTGCAGAGCGTCGTGCGTGACGTCCGCTTCGAGACGAGTCAGGAGGCGTACGACAACGTCCTCTCCCTCATGGGACAGGATTACGCCGAGTTCGTCAGCCCAGAGCAGCTGAACAACACCTACTGGGTCAATCTCGCCGACCCGTCGCAGAGCGATGTCATCAGCGAGGCGTTCAAGGACTTCGACGGGGTCGAGGAGGTCGCGAACCAGCTGCAGTACCTCGACCCGTTGTTCTCGGCGCTCACCGTTGCCACATACATCGCGGTGGGCATCGCCGGCTTGATGCTGATCGCCGCAGTGCTCCTCATCGCGACGACCATTCGGCTGTCAGCATACGCGCGTCGGAGAGAGCTCGGCATCATGCGCCTCGTCGGAGCCTCCAACCGTTTCATCCAGACACCGTTCATCCTCGAGGGCGTGTTCGCGGCGCTCATCGGATCGGCGCTCGCGAGCGTCGCGATCATCGCGATGGTTCAGGTCGGCGTCGGCGACTATCTGTCGTCGCAGATCGATTTCGTCACGAGCTGGGTGAACCTGGGGGACGTCGCGTTGGTCGTGCCCGCGGTCATCGTGATCGGTGTCGTGCTGGCGGCCGTCTCGGCCGGATTCGCCATCCGGCGGTGGTTGCGCGCCTGACATCAGGTCGCGGTCGGGTCGAGCACCCGGCCGGCGTGCCCTTAGACTGTAGGGCTGCGCCAGTGCACCAGGAAGGAGGCGCGTCATGCCGAAGGAACAGGGCGAGAAGCTCGTCGCGAGCAACAAGCGCGCCCGTCACGACTACGCCATCGAGAAGACGTACGAGGCCGGTCTCGTGCTGACCGGCACCGAAGTGAAGTCGCTGCGGCAGGGCCGGGCCAACCTCACCGACGGCTACGCCTACATCGACAACGGTCAGGCCTACCTGGACGCCGTGCACATCCCCGAGTACTCGCAGGGCCACTGGACGAACCACGCGGCGAAGCGGACGCGCAAGCTCCTGCTGCACAAGGAGGAGATCGTCAAGCTCTCCCATGCTGTCAGCGCGGGGGGCTACACGCTCGTGCCGCTGCGACTGTACTTCTCGGACGGCCGCGCGAAGGTCGAGATCGCCGTCGCGAAGGGAAAGCGCGAGTTCGAGAAGCGCCAGACCATCCGCGAACGCGAGGACAAGCGCGAGGCCGAGCGCGCCATGCGCACCCGTAACCGCCTCGGGGAGTGACGGCATCCGCGATGGCCCGCGGCTGACCGCCGTGCGGTTCGGCCTGGCCTCGTCATCGAGCCCGGAAACGGGCCTCCACCGCGGCCGTCACGACGATCTCCGCCGGGCGGAGCTCGACGCCTCCGGGTGACGCATCGGCCGACATCGTGGCGGCGCGCGCGAACATCGGGGCTGCGGGCGGGGTGTCGGCGCCGCTGAGCAGGCCGACGTCGGCGATCTCGACGGGCTCGACGGCTCCGTGCCCGAGCGCGGTCGCATAGGCGGATGCCCGCGCCACAGCGACGCCGACTGCCGAGGTGGCGACCTCGCGTTCGATCGTCGCTCGCGTGGCGGGGGAGAGCTGCCATTCGACGTTCGAGACGCGCATCCCCGCGTCGTCCGAGAGCAGCGCTACCCATTCGGCCAACGCCACGAAGTCATCGAAGGTGGCCAGGAGGTCGATCGTGGCGTGGTGCACCGGCGCGAGCTGGTTCCCTGCGGGGGTCCACGGCCGGTCCGACCAGGTCGACACCGACCCGCTCGACCAGTTCGAGACCACCCCGGCCCGAGTGAGCTCTTCGAGGCGGGTGCGCAGCGGTGCGATCGTCGCGGTGGCCCGGGCGACGACGGCGGTTCGCTCGGGACCATCGGCGGAGGCGGCGGCCGAGACGATCGCGACCTCGGGCGAGACGCGCCGCTCGGCCTCGCCGCGGACGGAGATGAGGATGTCTGCCATGGTCTGACTCTAGGCGCGGTGGTCGGGAATGGCGCAGGATACCGATCGGTTGTAGTCTGTAGTGCTCGGGTGCTGCGGCATCCGGTTTGGTAACTCCACAGTGTGACAGCGGCCCTTCGTCCGAAGGCTCATGGGGATGATCGGTTTCGACATCGCCTGTGTGTCGGCGAGAAGCGGGCCGAGGATGCAGGGTTATCTCGTTAACGATCTCTGCAAACCAATAAGTGCCGAATCCAAGCGCACTGACTTCGCCCTCGCTGCATAAGCGAGCCCGATAGTCCGTCAGACCGTGTGTGATCCCGCCACGGACCCTGGCGTCATCTAGGGATCTTGCTGCGTGACGGCGTCCGGACGTCACGCGGGACTCTTCCCGGACTGGGCCCGTCGACTTATGTGTCTGTACTGAAAGTCGGGGCCGAGCAGAACGCCTCTACAGACTGCGCCCGGAGAAGACGCCGTATCTCAGCGATGGACGGGGGTTCGATTCCCCCCATCTCCACCACTGCCGCTGTCACAGCACGAAGCCCCCGCATCCCTGACCTCAGGAGATCCGGGGGCTTCGGCGTTCCCGGGCTGAGGTTGCCCCGTCCTGACCCGAATCAGGCGGGGCACGCGCACCGCGTACCCCCCAAATGCACCCGGCGCACGTGTCTCCTTTCGGAGCAGCGCGAGGGTCGGATTGCTGCGACTCCGATTCGCCATCGCCATCCGCATGGCCGGGTGCCGGCTTTCCAGCTTCTGGAGTCCATGCCCAGAGGGGCGGAGCTCAGCGGAAGGAAGGTACGGCGAAGGCCCCCGCCCTCAGCTGGGGCGGGGGCCTTCGCCGTTCGGGTGATCAGGTCTTGTTGCGAATCGAGCGCATGAGCCAGGCGATGACCGCGATGAGGATGAGCGCGATGCCAACGAACAGCAGGAACTTCACCGCTTCGACGAAGATTCCCGTGAACAGCAACGCGATGCCGATGATGATGAGGATGATCGCAAGTGCAGGCATGTCTCGATTGTGACGCGCACCGGGCTTCGGCGCAGGTCCTTGACCTCGCGCCGCGCAGACTCTATGGAGACGACGCCTACGGACGTGCGTCGGCCGATGACTGTTCGGTGCCTTGATGGAAGCGCAGCGCCAGGGTGTCGCCCGACGTGGCCCAGACGGACGAATGCCGGCTGATCCGCGTGCCGGCGATGAGACGATACGTGACGAGCACCGTGTCGACGTCGAGGCGCTGGATGACCCACTCGTCCGTCTGCGGAGTGTCTCGGGTCGCTTCCTCGACGAGTTCGACGAGGAGATCGGAGCGCGTCCATAGGCGACCGGATCGACCGATCTCGGTGAAGTCCGGGTGGATGAGCTGTCGCAGGCGTCGCGCGTCCTGGCGGACGGCACTCGTGAGCAGGTCGCGCTCGGCGTCGCGGATACGGCCGGCCAGGTCGTCGGCTACGCCGACGGCTTCGAGCTCGTTCATCAACGTCGCTCGATGACGACGAGGCCCTGCTTCACGTCGGCGACCTGAGCATAGCCGTCACCGAAGAAGTAGGTGACGCCGTAACCGTCGGCGTCGATGTTGAGCGCGAAGGACGGGTCTTCGGTCAGGTAGACCCCGCCGTCGCCCTCTTCGCGAATCCACCCCTGAGACTCGAGGGTACGCTCGGCATCCGTCGTCTCGGCGGCGGTGAGCGGCGCCCATCCGAACTGGAGGATGTTGCCGCCGGGCTCGGCAGCGTTGGTCCAGGTGCACGAGACGCCCGCGTCGATCTGCATCTCGCCGATCATGAACGGCCCCTGCTGATACTCCCAGCCCTGCGACTGCAGTTCTTCGAGGCTCGCCTCTCGGATGATGTTCTCGCAGGTCGGATCGGGCAGGGCGGGCTCGGAAGCGGTCGCCTCGGGCGTCGCGACGGGCGACGATGGTACGGCTTCGGGCGGAGCGGTCTCGGCGGGTTCGGGGGCGGAGCACCCGGCGAGCAGCATCAGGATCATCGCCGAGCCGGTCGCAAGGGCCAGGGGTGTGTGCTGCCGGGTCATGCGTCGCCGTCCTTGCGAGAGAGCAGTTCGAGGAAGGTGTCGTGGAGGACGCCGTTAGTGGCGAGAGATGAGCGGGTCGACAGGGTTTCGGCCCCGTCGATGTCGGTGAAGCGTCCGCCCGCCTCGCTCACGATCGGGACGTGCGCGGCCAGGTCGTATTCCTTCACGCCGAACTCCGCTACGAACTCCAGTCGCCCTTCCGCCAGGAGCATGTACGGCCACGCGTCACCGTAGCCGCGGTCACGCCAGACGCGCCGCGACAGAGCGAGCAGCTGCTCGCCGCGACCGACCTCGTCCCACTGATGGATGCTCTGGAAGCTGATGCTCGACTGCGCGAGGTCGTCGATCGGCGACACCGCGATGCGCCGGGGGGTCGTGTCGCCCGGGACGTTCGTCCATGCGCCGTGTCCGGTCGCGGCCCACCACCGGCGGCCGATCGCCGGCTGGCTGACGACACCGACCCGCGGCACGCCGTCCACAGCCAGCGCGATCAGGGTCGCCCACATCGGGATGCCCTTGAGGTAGTTCGCGGTGCCGTCGATGGGGTCGATGATCCACTGGCGACGCGCGTCTCCGGTGGCGCCGTACTCCTCACCCAGCACGCTGTCGTCGGGTCGCTCCGCGCCCAGGAGCTCGCGGATCGCGCGTTCTGTGGCGAGGTCGGCCTCGGTCACGTGCGACGCATCCGCCTTCAGCTGCACGTCGAGGTCGGCCGCGTCGAACCTGGCCATGCTCACCGCGTCGGCGGCATCGGCCAGGCGGAGCGCGAGAGCCAGGTCGTCGGCCAGGGCGCCTGCGAACGGCGCTGTCGGATCCGGTGTGGTGGGGGTCACGGCTCCAGGATACGACGCGCCGGAGCCCTCGATTGGCGCGATGACGCGAAGTGGGGTAACGTTTCTCCTCGGTTCGCTTCACTGCGAACAGCCTGCACCTCTAGCTCAATCGGCAGAGCAACTGACTCTTAATCAGTGGGTTCTGGGTTCGAGTCCCAGGGGGTGCACCAGCACGAAGACCCCGCAACTCTCGCCAGTTGCGGGGCCTTCGTGTGTTGCCGTCAGGATGCGATCGAGCGCCTCAGAACGGCGGGGCGCCGCTGACGGCCCGCACGGCAGTGACGGCCCGCACGGCAGTGCCCAACTCGGTCGGCGTCGCGTTCACGAAGGAATGCGGTCTGTCACCGCCGGGTGGCGGAGCGATCGCGAATGCCACCAGTGGTGGTGGTGCGTCTTCCCGGTAGACCCGTCCGGTGGGGGAGGTCCAGACGAGCCGCCCGCCCGGGAGCTGTCGGACTCGCCAGCGGGTGTGGTGTTTGACGTCGTGGTGTCGTTTGCAGAGGTTGGCGAGGTTGCACACGTGCGTCGCTCCGCCGTCGGAGGCGGCGATGGTGTGGTCCAACTCGCAGCGGATGGCGGGTTGCCGGCATCCGGGGAATCGGCAGTGCCGGTCGCGGGCCCGCAGCAGTCGCACCATGGCGGCGGTGGGTCGGTAGGTGTCGCACTCCAGCACGGTCCCGGTGACCGGGTGGGTGAGGAGCCGGTCCCACGAGGTGGCGTTCCCGGCGAGTTCGCGTGCAGTGTTCGCGTCGATGGGGGAGCGGCCAGCGAGATCGGCCGGCCCGTCGTCTTGCCCCATGAGGGTGAGCGCGGAGACCGCGACCTGAACGTGCGCCCGGATCGCTCCGAGGGTTCCGTCGCCGTCACCGATGCCGGTGGGATCGAGGCCGGGCGTCCCGGCGAGGAGGAGGTCACTGAGCACGTCGGCGCGGACCTGATCGATGCTTCGCGCATCGTCGACGAACGACGACCCGTCGCGAATCGTCGCATCGGCACCGGGACCGCCACCGTTAGCGTCGGCTCGCGCGCCACGCGCGTCGGCTCGAGCGCCAGCGCCACCGGACGCCGCGTCGGCGCCAGCGCCAGCGCCAGCGCCAGTGCCACCGGACGCCGCGTCAGCCTGCGCCCGCGCGTTGATGATCTCCCGCGCCTGCCGGGTCAGCCGGTCCACGATCCCGTCGGCGATCACCGTCGGCAGGGTCACGATCAGGTCCGTCATCCCGCCCGCGCCTGCCTGCACCCGGACGCACCGCCCCGCCGCGGCCTCCTCGTGCCGCTCCGTGAAACTCCGCGGGTGCATCCGCTCAGCCAGCATCCGCAACGCGTCCCGCACCCGGTTCGGGGTCTCGCCCTCGCACCGCTCGACCGCAAGCCGTTCGAACTCCGCCCGCTCCTCCGCAGGCACCAGGCATCCCGTCTCCTGAATCACCCGCACGTGCCCGCGGACGATTCGTCCGGCCTCCCACGCCGCCATCGTCACCGGGTAGTTGTCCACCAGGTCCCGCGCCTCGTCGATGCGCCGCTGCAGCGTCCGGTCCGTCGCGACGAACACCCCGGCGAGTTCTGCTGCGATTCCGCGCAACGCCATCTCACGCGCCTTGACGCGTTCCGCCGCTCCAGCGGCCTGCTTCTCCGCGAGAACTCCAGCCGCCGCGAGCACCCGAACCTCACGAATCTGCACCGCCCGCGCGGCATCCGAAACGCCCTCGGCATCCGCGACGAGCGCAGCTAGCGCGGCGACGTCGCCGTCGCTGCCCATCCCGCCACCGAGCCCGTCGTTCGAATGCATGTTCGAATCGTGTCACACACCTCCGACATCGCCCCGGAGCCATCCACAGCGGGTACGCCGCTCGCGGTCACCCCGAGCGCGTGCGGCGTCGCCCGTTGATGTCGGGTCCGCTCTTAGGCTGGGAGCATGACCCCGCCCGAGATCGTCATCGTCGCAGCCTCTCGCACCCCGCAGGGGCGCTTACAGGGGAGTCTTTCGTCTCTTCCGGCGCCCGAGCTCGGTGGGGCGGCCATCGCCGCGGCGCTCGCGGCCTCGGGCGTTCCCGCGGATGCCGTCGACGCGGTCATCATGGGGCAGGTGCTCCCCGCCGGAAACGGGCAGAACCCGGCTCGTCAGGCGGCGCTGTCGGGCGGGATCGGGTGGGATGTCCCGGCCTCCAGCGTCAACAAGGTCTGCTTGTCCGGCCTCACCGCGATCATCGACGCGTCGCGCATGATCGCGCTGGGTGACGCCGAGGTGGTCGTCGCGGGCGGCATGGAGTCGATGAGCCGAGCGCCACACCTCCTTCCCGGCTCTCGCTCGGGATGGTCGTACGGATCGATCGAGGTGCTCGACCACGCCGCGTTCGACGGTCTGACCGATGCGTACGATCGCGAGAGCATGGGCGCCTCGACCGAGCGTCTGAACCCGCGCTTCGACGTCACCCGCCAGGAGCAGGACGCCGTCGCCGCGCGCTCGCACCAGCGTGCCGCGGCTGCCCGCGACGCGGGCCGCTTCGCGGCTGAGATCGCGCCGGTGACCGTTCCGCAGCGACGAGGCGAGCCTGTCGTCGTCGACACCGACGAGGGTATCCGCGCCGACACGACCGTCGACACTCTCGCCGGCCTGCGCCCCGCCTTCGCGAAGGACGGCTCGATCACGGCGGGCAACGCCTCGCAGATCTCCGACGGCGCAGCCGCGGTGCTCCTCACCACCCGCGAGCGCGCGGAGCGCGAGGGATGGCCGGTACTGGCCGTGCTCGGTGCCAGCGGTCAGGTGGCTGGACCCGACAACTCACTCCACGAGCAGCCGGCCGCCGCGATCGAGCGCGCACTGGTGAAGCAGGGAATGACGGCATCCGACCTCGACCTCATCGAGATCAACGAGGCGTTCGGTGCCGTCGTGGCAGCCTCGGAGCGCCGCCTGGGCATCTCGCCCGACATCGTCAACATCGACGGCGGGGGAATCGCTCTCGGCCACCCCATCGGCGCATCCGGGGCGCGGCTCGTCGTGCATCTGGCCCATGAGCTCGCGCGCCGCGGCTCGGGCACGGCCGCAGCAGGCCTGTGCGGGGGCGGCGGTCAGGGCGAGGCCCTCATTCTGACCCGCTGACCCGGTACGGCGACGGGTCGCGGTCAGCGGCGGTTGCGCTTGACCCGCTCGGCGAAGAGCTTGTCGCGGTCGACGTTGGAGTCGTCCGCGACGAGACGTCCGCGCGCCCCGCGGTAGCTGTCGACCACGGCGCCGATCGCGAGCGCCATCGTGATGCCCCAGCTGAGCCAGGCGAGGGCGGTGCGCCACGTGAACGGCTCGTCGCTGCGGGCCGAGCGGAGCAGCGTGACGCCGCCGGTGATCGCGGAGAAGAGGCCGGTGCCGAAGAGGTACTTGCGCATACCACAAACGTAGCTGGCCCTGAGGGTCGCCGGGCGCGCGGGTAGGCTGGGATCACCGCCGATCGCAGCCTGGAGGCATGCATGAGCACCGCTGATTTCGTCGTCGTCGCCAACCGGCTTCCGGTTGACCGGAACACGGATGGTGGTGGGGACGGGGAATGGCGCCGTTCGCCCGGAGGGCTCGTCACGGCCCTCGAGCCCGTCATGCGCCGCACCGAGGGGGCCTGGGTCGGCTGGCCCGGCAAGCCCGATCTCGAGTTCGAACCGTTCGACTTCGACGGTATGCACCTCGTGCCCGTCGCTCTCAGCGCCGCTGACGTCGAGGACTACTACGAGGGCTTCTCCAACGACACGATCTGGCCGCTGTACCACGACGTCATCGCCGCGCCGCGGTACCGACGCAACTGGTGGGAGGCCTACCAGCGTGTGAACCGTCGCTTCGCCGAAGCGGCGGCGGCTGTCGCGGCGGACGGCGGCACCGTGTGGGTGCAGGACTACCAGCTTCAGCTGGTTCCGAAGATGCTCCGCGACATGCGGCCCGATCTGACGATCGGCTACTTTCACCACATCCCGTTCCCGGCGTACGGACTGTACTCGCAGCTTCCGTGGCGCAAGCAGGTTCTGGAGGGGCTGCTCGGCGCCGACGTGATCGGTTTCCAGCGGATCGCCGATGCCGGCAACTTCGCCCGCGCCGTGCGGCGCCAGCTGCGGTACGAGACGAAGGCGAGCGGCATCCGCGTCCCGGCGGAGGGCGGCGGACACCGTACGGCTCTCGCGAAGGCCTTCCCGATCTCGATCTCGACCGACGATTACATCGAGCTCGCGCAGCGCCCCGACATCCAGGCGCGAGCCGCGGAGATCCGCGAAGACCTCGGCAACCCCAAGACGGTGCTGCTCGGGGTCGACCGGCTCGACTACACCAAGGGCATCCGGCACCGGCTGAAGGCGTTCGGCGAGCTGATCGAAGACGGGCGCGTCTCGGTCGAGGATGCGACGCTCGTGCAGGTCGCCAGCCCGAGCCGCGAGCGCGTCGAGTCGTATGTGCAGCTGCGGGACGAGATCGAGCTGACGGTCGCGCGTATCAACGGCGATCACGACACATGGGGTCACAGCGCGATCCGCTACATGCACCAAGCCTTCCCGCGCGAAGAGATGGTCGCTCTCTACCTCGCTGCCGACATCATGCTCGTCACCGCGCTCCGCGACGGCATGAACCTGGTCGCGAAAGAGTATGTCGCGAGTCGCATCGACAACCGGGGCGTGCTCGTGCTGAGCGAGTTCGCCGGGGCCGCCGATGAGCTCGCGAGCGCCGTTCGTATCAACCCGCACGACATCGACGGGATGAAGGATGCCATTGTGCGGGCGATCGAGATGCCCGCGGCCGAGCAGGGAAGGCGCATGCGCGCTCTGCGCAAACGCGTGCGCGAACACGACGTCGAGGACTGGTCGCGAGCATTCCTCGATGCGCTCGCGTCAGCGGCTCGCTCCAACAGCCCGGCCCATTCCGCTGCCGGCGCACGCGCGATCTCGACCGCGGCCACCGAGGCGGAGCACCGCGCATGAGCGCTGTGGCGTACACGACGCCCGACGGCATCGCAGAAGCCGTCGAACGCGCCGCGAGCGCGCGGCATCTCCTCGTCGCCCTCGATTTCGACGGCACTCTCGCCCCGCTGGTCGACGAGCCCATGTCGGCCCGGATGCTGCCCGCGGCACGCGAAGCGCTCACGCGGCTCGCGCAGGCACCCGAGACGACCGTCGCTCTCGTATCGGGCCGAACGCTCGAGCATCTGGCGGAGATCTCCGAGCGCGAACCCGATTCGCGGATCCATCTCGCCGGTTCGCACGGTGCCGAGTTCTGGCATCCGGGTGCCCGGGCCGATTCCGAATCCGATGACGACGCCGCCCTCCGCGACGACCTGACGGCGCGGGCGGAGCAGACGGTCGAGGGCATCGCGGGCGCGTGGATCGAGCACAAGCGATTCGGATTCGGCCTCCACACGCGCCTCGCCGATCGAACGAGCGCGGCCGACGCCGCGGCGCGTATCGACGAACTCGTCCGCGCGGAAGCCCCGACGTGGCGACGCCGTACCGGCCAGGACATCCTCGAGTTCGCATCGCGGCACGAGGGCAAGGACTCGGCAGTGCGCAGCCTCCGCGAGCGGGTCGGTGCCGACGTCGTCGTGTTCGCGGGCGACGATGTGACCGATGAGGACGCGCTGCGATCGCTCGGCGCCGCTGACGTCGGCATCCGGGTCGGCGGGGGAGAGAGCGTCGCCGCGTATCGGGTGCCGGATGCCGCCGCGCTCGCGGAGATGCTCGGCCGGCTCGCCGAGGCGCGCGCCGGAGAATGAGCCTCGGCCCGCGGGCATAGAATTCGAGAATGCCCGACAGCTCCGAGACCATCGACATCAAGCCCCGCAGTCGTGCCGTCACCGACGGCATCGAAGCCACGACCTCCCGAGGCATGCTGCGTGCCGTCGGTATGGGCGATGAGGACTGGGACAAGCCCCAGATCGGCATCGCCTCGAGCTGGAACGAGATCACGCCCTGCAACCTGAGCCTCGACCGCCTCGCGCAGGGCGCCAAGGAGGGTGTGCACTCCGGCGGCGGCTACCCGCTGCAGTTCGGCACCATCTCCGTCTCGGACGGCATCTCGATGGGCCACGAGGGCATGCACTTCTCACTCGTCTCGCGCGAGGTCATCGCCGACTCCGTCGAGGCCGTCATCATGGCCGAACGGCTCGACGGCACCGTCCTTCTCGCCGGCTGCGACAAGTCGATCCCGGGCATGATGATGGCCAGCGCCCGCCTCGGCCTCTCGAGCGTCTTCCTGTACGCCGGATCGACGATGCCCGGATGGGTCAAGCTCAGCGACGGCACGGAGAAGGACGTCACGATCATCGACTCGTTCGAGGGCGTCGGTGCCTGTCGCGCAGGCAAGATGAGCGAGGCCGACCTCAAGCGCATCGAATGCGCCATCGTTCCCGGCGAGGGCGCGTGCGGCGGAATGTACACCGCCAACACGATGGCCTCCGTCGGCGAGGCCCTGGGTCTGAGCCTGCCGGGCTCCGCCGCGCCGCCGTCGGCCGACCGTCGCCGCGACTACTACGCCCACCGCTCGGGCGAGGCCGTCGTCAACCTGCTGCGCCAGGGCATCACGACGAAGGACATCCTGACGAAGGAGGCCTTCGAGAACGCGATCGCGCTTGTCATGGCCCTCGGCGGCTCGACGAACGCCGTCCTCCACCTCCTCGCGATCGCCCGCGAGGCGGAGGTCGACCTCAGCCTGCACGACTTCAACCGCATCGGGGACAAGACGCCCCACGTCGCGGACATGAAGCCCTTCGGCCAGTACGTCATGAACGACGTCGACCGTCACGGCGGCATCCCGGTCGTCATGAAGGCGATGCTCGACGAGGGCCTGCTGCACGGCGACGCTCTGACGGTGACCGGCAAGACGCTCGCCGAGAACCTGCGCGAGCTCGACCCGGAGCCCATCGACGGCAAGGTCATCCACACGTTCGACAACCCGATCCACGCCAGCGGCGGGATCACGATCCTGCACGGTTCGCTCGCCCCCGAGGGCGCCGTCGTCAAGACCGCCGGATTCGACGCGGCCGTGTTCGAGGGACCTGCGCGCGTCTTCGAGCGCGAGCGGGCTGCGATGGATGCCGTCGCGAACGGCGAGATCGAGCCGGGCTCGGTCATCGTCATCCGCTACGAGGGCCCGAAGGGCGGACCCGGCATGCGCGAGATGCTCGCCATCACGGCCGCCATCAAGGGCGCCGGCCTCGGCAAAGATGTACTACTCTTGACGGACGGACGATTCTCAGGCGGCACAACCGGCCTGTGCATCGGCCACATAGCACCCGAAGCGGTGGACGCAGGTCCCATCGCATTCGTGCGCGATGGTGATCTGATACGGGTCGATATCGCGGCTCGCTCCCTCGACCTACTCGTCGACGAGGCTGAGCTGAACGCTCGCCGTGACGGCTGGGCTCCTCTTCCCCCGCGCTATACCCGTGGCGTTCTTGCCAAGTACTCCAAGCTCGTGCGCTCCGCCGCGGAGGGCGCGACTACCGGCTGACTTCGGCTCCGACATCGTCTCCTCTTCTCCAGCGAGGTTCATCACCATGTCCACCGACATCTCCGCGGCCATTCCCCGGCCGCCGTCCCGCACGCCCTCGGCTCCCGTGATCACGGGCGCAGAGGCCGTCGTCCGCTCGCTCGACAACCTCGGCGTCACCGAGGTCTTCGGGCTCCCGGGCGGCGCGATCATGCCCGTCTACGACCCGCTCATGGACGATGAGGCGGTCCGCCACATCCTCGTCCGGCACGAGCAGGGCGCCGGTCACGCCGCCGAGGGCTACGCCGCGGCATCCGGCCGGGTCGGGGTGGCGATCGCCACCTCGGGTCCCGGAGCGACGAACCTCGTGACGGCGATCGCCGACGCCTACATGGACTCCGTCCCGCTCGTGTGCATCACGGGCCAGGTGTTCTCGACCCTGATGGGAACGGACGCCTTCCAGGAGGCCGACATCGTCGGCATCACGATGCCGATCACGAAGCACTCGTTCCTCGTGAAGACCGCCGAGGAGATCCCCGGCGCCATCGCCGCAGCCTTCGAGATCGCCGGCACCGGGCGTCCCGGCCCCGTGCTCGTCGACATCACGAAGGACGCTCAGCAGAACACGGCGCCATTCGTGTGGCCGCCGAAGGTCGACCTGCCGGGCTACCGCCCGGTGACCAAGGCGCACGGCAAGCAGATCCAGGCCGCCGCGCAGCTGCTGGCCGAGTCGCAGAAGCCCGTGCTCTACGTCGGCGGCGGCGTCATCCGGGGGCGCGCCTCGGACGAGCTGCTCACTCTCGCCGAGGCGACGGGTGCGCCGGTCGTGACGACCCTCATGGCTCGTGGCGCGTTCCCCGACTCGCACCCCCAGCACCTCGGCATGCCCGGCATGCACGGCACGGTTCCCGCTGTGCTCGCGCTGCAGGAGTCCGACCTGATCGTCGCGCTGGGTGCGCGGTTCGACGACCGTGTCACCGGCAAGGCGTCGCTGTTCGCCCCGCACGCGAAAGTCGTGCACGTCGACATCGACCCCGCAGAGATCTCGAAGATCCGCTTCGCGGATGTGCCCATCGTGGGTGATGTGCGCGACGTGCTCGTCGACCTCGAGTCGGCGTTCCGTGGCGTGATCGGCGACGGAAAGCCCGACACGACCGAGTGGTGGGCGTACCTCGACGGGCTGCGCGAGGAATTCCCCCTCGGCTACGCCCCGACCACCGACGGTCTGCTGTCGCCGCAGCACGTGATCCAACGCATCGGCGAGCTCACCGGTCCCGAGGGCGTGTACGCCTCCGGCGTCGGTCAGCACCAGATGTGGGCTGCGCAGTTCATCAAGTACGAGCGCCCCAATTCGTGGCTCAACTCCGGGGGCGCCGGCACCATGGGGTACGCGGTCCCCGCGGCCATGGGCGCGAAGGTCGCCGAGCCCGACCGTGTGGTCTGGGCGATCGACGGCGACGGCTGCTTCCAGATGACCAACCAGGAGCTGGCGACCTGCGTCATCAATCAGATCCCGATCAAGGTCGCCATCATCAACAACTCGTCACTCGGCATGGTGCGCCAGTGGCAGACGCTGTTCTTCGACGGCCGCCACTCGAACACCGACCTGAACACCGGGCACGGCACGGCGCGCATCCCCGACTTCGTCAAGCTCGGCGAGGCGTACGGCTGCCTCGCCATCCGGGTCGAGACGGAGGACCAGATCGACGACGCCATCAAGCTCGCACTCGAGACGAACGATCGCCCCGTCGTGATCGATTTCGTCGTGAGCGCGGACGCGATGGTGTGGCCGATGGTCCCGCAGGGTGTCAGCAACAGCTACATCCAGTACGCCCGCGAGCACGCGCCCGCATTCGACGAGGAGGCCTGAGATGTCGCGCCACGTGCTGAGCCTCCTGGTGGAGGACAAGCCGGGTCTGCTGACCCGAGTCGCCGGGCTGTTCGCCCGACGCGGCTTCAACATCGAATCGCTCGCGGTCGGCGTCACCGAGGTGCCGGGTCTCTCGCGCATCACGGTCGTCGTCGACGTCGAGGAGCTGCCGCTCGAGCAGGTGACCAAGCAGCTCAACAAGCTCGTGAACGTCATCAAGATCGTCGAGCTCGACTTCTCGTCGTCGGTGCAGCGCGAGCATATCCTCATCAAGGTGCGGGCCGACAACCAGACCCGCTCCAACGTCATCGAGGTCGCGAACCTGTTCCGGGCGTCGATCGTCGACTACGCACCCGATGCCCTGGTCGTCGAAGTGACCGGAGATCGCGGCAAGATCGACGCGATCCTCCGCGCCTTCGAGCCCTTCGGCATCAAGGAGCTCGCCCAGTCGGGTCTGCTCGCCATCGGGCGCGGCGGCAAGAGCATCACCGAGCGCGTTCTGCGCGGCTGACCTTCCGAACCACGAATCAAGGAGAAACACACGAACATGGCCGAGATCTTCTACGACGACCACGCCGACCTGTCCATCATCCAGGGCAAGAAGGTCGCGATCGTCGGCTACGGCTCGCAGGGACACGCCCACGCCCAGAACCTCCGAGACTCCGGCGTCGAGGTCGTCATCGCGCTCAAGGACGGCTCGAAGTCGGCCGCGAAGGCGCAGGACGAGGGCTTCGAGGTCAAGAACGTCGCGGATGCCGCGGAGTGGGCCGATCTCATCATGATCCTGGCTCCCGATCAGCACCAGCGCTCGATCTACGCCGACTCCATCAAGGACAAGCTGACGGCGGGCAAGACCCTCGCGTTCGCGCACGGCTTCAACATCCGCTTCGGCTACATCGACGCTCCCGAGGGCGTCGACGTCATCCTCGTCGCTCCGAAGGCGCCGGGCCACACCGTGCGCCGCGAGTTCGTCGCCGGCCGCGGCATCCCCGACATCATCGCCGTCGAGCGCGACGCGTCGGGTTCGGCCTGGGACACCGCGCTGTCGTACGCCAAGGCCATCGGCGGCACGCGCGCCGGCGTCATCAAGACCACCTTCACGGAAGAGACCGAGACCGATCTCTTCGGCGAGCAGGCCGTGCTCTGCGGTGGCATGAGCCACCTCGTGCAGTACGGCTTCGAGACCCTCATCGAGGCCGGCTACCAGCCGCAGATCGCCTACTTCGAGGTGCTCCACGAGCTCAAGCTCATCGTCGACCTCATGTGGGAGGGCGGCATCGCCAAGCAGCGCTGGTCGATCTCCGACACGGCAGAGTACGGCGACTACGTCTCCGGCCCCCGCGTCATCTCGCCCGAGGTCAAGGAGAACATGAAGGCCGTGCTCGCCGACATCCAGTCGGGTGCGTTCGCGCAGCGTTTCATCGCCGACCAGGACAACGGCGCCACCGAGTTCCTCGGCCTCCGCGAGAAGGAGCAGGGTCACCCCATCGAGGCGACCGGCAAGGAGCTGCGTGGCCTCTTCGCCTGGAAGCAGCAGGACAGCGACTACATCGAGGGCAGCGCCGCGCGCTGACCCGTGACGGACGGCTCCGTCCGTTCTGTGACCCTCGGCGGCACCCCGTCGAGCCCGGCCTCGTGCCACGGAAGCCCGGTCCCCATCAGGGGCCGGGCTTTCGGCGTGCTTGCATCGCCCCGACCTTTTACGATGGATGCATGCCCGTCCGTAAGAAGCAGTTCGCTCGCGCGCGCCTGGGGGCGGTGTGCGTCGCAGCTTCTGTGATCGCGGGGGCGATCACCGCTCCGTCCGCCTGGTCGGTCGCGACCGATGAGATCGAGATCGTTCCGCGGTCGGACGCTCCGGTCACACCGACGGAGCCTGAGGACGGAGAGACGAACGAGGATGTCGTGACCCCGGCGCCGGGGGAGAGCGGCACGCCCTCTCCCGAGCCGACGCCGGAGCCCTCCCCGACCGACGCGCAGCCCACGCCGTCGCCCAGCTCCAGCCCGTCGCCGAGTCAGCCGACATCGGAGCCCTCTCCTCCCGCTCCGGTGCCGCCGGCTCCGGCGCCGGTCCCGCCGCGCGTCGAAGGCGAGGCCGGCATCGAACTGCGCGCGCCGACCGCCGTTCGCCTCGGCGCTCTGCTGCGCCTGACGCCGCGGAACGCCGTCCCGGCCTCGCCGACGCCCGAGCCGAGCGATGTCGTCCATGTCGACGGCGGACCCGATGTGGGCGGATCGGCCCAGCTCGGTGCCTCGGTCCCCGCGGAAGATCCCACGGGACGAACCGATGCCGTCCGTGTCGGTTCGCTGCACGACGGTTCGGGCGCCGAGCTCGCGCAACCCGCCGTCTGGGCCCCGTGGGGCGGTGCTCTGGCGGTCGCCGGTGCTGCTGTCGCCGTGCTCGTGCTGCGTGGCGGCCGCCAGATCGGTCGCTGACCTCGTCGGAGCGCGCTCGTTCCTCCCAGTCGCCGGTGGCCGGCGCTACTCTGAGGAGGTGACGAGCCGTGATGACGACGCCCTGAGCTGGGCCGGCGACGACGACCCGACCCTCGTGTCCGCGCCTGCGCCCACGCCCGTGGGAGGGCCCGCGTCCTCGCGGCGCCAGAGCGACGAGCTGGCGGAAGCAGAGACCGAGCAGCCGGGTGAGATCTCGACCGAGGCTGCGCCCGAGGGCCTGAGCAACGCCGCGCTGATCTCGCTGGGGGTTCTCGGTGGCATCTATCTGCTGTATTCGATCGGCTGGTTCGTCGGAGGTATCCGCGTCCACAACCTGAGCGGTCTGCTCGGCATCGATACGGCCGTCTCGGTTCCCGTCCTCGTGCTGGCCGTCGCCGCCCCGGCGATCTGGTTCATCGCGACCTACGTGCTCACGCGTGGGTCGCGCGCCTGGATCCGGTTCGCCTGGCTCGTCGCGGGGGCGCTGCTGCTCGTGCCGTGGCCGTTCGCCACCCTTGGAGCCGGGAGTTGAACGCGATGCGCGACACGCAAGAAGCCCGGCGGACGCCCGCGGTCTGGAAGGTGGCCACCGTCGCCGGTGCCTTCGGTCTCTTCTACGCATACGCGGTCTGGGCCGCGGTCCCGCTGCTGATCACCCCGTCGCCGGCGCGGACCGCAGTCGGGTGGGTCGCTGTGATCGCTGCCGTGGCGCTGCCGATCCTCATCTTCGCGGGAGCATTCGCGCTGGGGTGGCGCCGACGTTCGGGCGCCTTCGCGATGATTCTCCTCGCGGGGCTCGGGCTCGCAGCGGTGTTCTTCCTCAACGTCCTGTCCTTCGCCCTGACCTCGGGCGCTGTCTGAGTCGGCAGAACGTCACACGGTCGTGGGCGCTGTCGGCACCGCGCTAGGCTGAGACGACCCGCCGCACCGCCGTCGGCTGTCGTGGCGACCACCCGTTCCGCGCTTCTGCGCATGCTCCAGAGGATCGTCCGTGCCCCAGCCCGTCGTGCTCATCGCCGAAGAACTCTCGCCCGCAACGATCGATGCCCTCGGTCCTGATTTCGAGATCCGGTCGGTTGACGGCGCCGACCGCGCCGCGCTGCTCCCGGCCCTCGCCGACGCGCATGCCGTCCTGATCCGGTCGGCGACGAAGATGGATGCCGAAGCGATCGCCGCCGCGCCGTCACTCAAGGTCATCGCGCGTGCCGGCGTCGGACTCGACAACGTCGACATCAAGGCCGCGACGGCCGCCGGCGTCATGGTCGTCAACGCCCCGACCTCCAACATCATCTCGGCGGCCGAGCTGACGGTCGGACACATCCTGAGTCTCGCGCGTCACATCCCCGCAGCTCACGCCTCCCTCGCTGCCGGCGCCTGGAAGCGCTCGTCGTTCACCGGCACGGAGCTGTTCGAGAAGACGGTGGGCATCATCGGTCTGGGCCGCATCGGCGCGCTGATCGCCGCGCGGCTGCAGGCGTTCGGCGTGAGTGTCGTGGCGTACGACCCGTACGTCACGCCCACCCGGGCTCAGCAGCTCGGTGTGACGCTGCTGACCCTCGACGAGCTGCTCGCGCAGAGCGACTTCGTCACGATCCACATGCCGAAGACCCCCGAGACGACCGGCATGATCGGTGCGGAGCAGTTCGCACGCATGAAGAAGTCGGCCTACGTGGTCAACGTCGCTCGCGGCGGCCTCATCGATGAGGAAGCGCTCTACACCGCTCTCACCACCGGCGAGATCGCGGGCGCCGGTCTCGACGTGTTCACGACCGAGCCGCCGAAGGAGGACGGCACCGCCTTCCCCCTCCTGTCGCTGCCCAACGTCGTCGTCACGCCCCACCTCGGCGCCTCGACCGACGAAGCGCAGGAGAAGGCCGGCGTCTCGGTGGCGAAGTCGGTCAAGCTGGCTCTCGAGGGAGATCTCGTGCCGGATGCCGTCAACGTCGCCGGTGGTGTCATCGACCCGTTCGTCCGGCCCGGTATCGCCCTGGTCGAGCAGCTCGGTCAGATCTTCACCGGGCTTGCGCCGAGCGCGCTCACGAGCCTCGACATCGAGGTCCGCGGTGAACTGGCGGACTACGACGTCAGCGTCTACCGGCTCGCGGCGCTGAAGGGGATCTTCACCAACATCGTCAGCGAGAACGTCTCGTACGTGAACGCCCCGCTCTTCGCGGAGCAGCGCGGCATCGAGACGCGCCTCATCGTGGAGTCCGAGAGCCCGCTCTATCGCAACATCACGATCCTGCGCGGAACGCTCTCCGACGGGTCGGTTCTGACCGTCGAGGGCACGCTGGCGGGTACGCGCATGGTGCCCAAGGTCGTCGGGATCAACGGTTACGAGGTGGAGGTGCCGATCGAGCGGCACCACGTCGTGATGCGCTACGCCGACCGTCCCGGGATCGTCGCGATCTACGGACAGAAGCTGGGCGAGGCCGGCATCAACATCGCGGGCCTGCAGGTCGCCCGGCCCGACGCGTCCGGCCGCGCTCTCTCGGTGCTGACGGTCGACTCGCCGGTGCCCGACCACCTTCTCGACGAGATGCGCGAGGCGGTCGCCGCCGACCTGTTCCGCCAGATCGAGCTGACCGAGGTCTGACGAAGCGGAACGATGCCCGGGGTGCTTCCGCCCCGGGCATCGTCATCGCTGGGCGACGCCGAGGACGAGCCGGATGAGCGCGTCGAAGTCTTCGCCCTGGGGGACGGGGCCGACGACCGCCCCCGCGCCGAGGGCGTTGTTGAAGTAGAGGCCGTCGCCCACGAGTAGGACGAGCTGCAGCGCCGTCTCGTCACGGGTGTGACCGCGCAGTGCTTCCTCCCAGAGCGTCCGGACGTCGCGCAGCGCCGCGCTCGCGGCGGGGTGTCCGCTCTGCGCGAGTCGCGATCCGGCGAGGAGCGCGCGATCGAGCGCGCTGTCCTCCATGACGGAGGTGCGCAGGTAGGCGGCGACGATGCCTTCGGGGTGCCGCGCCATGTCATCGACATCGAGGCGGGCGAGCTCCATCATCCGATCCAGAAGGGCCGTCTCGAGCGCCTCCTTCGAGGCGTAGTGGTAGAGCAACCCGCCCTTGGAGACGCCGGCTGCCGCGGCGACGGCATCCATCGTGGCGCCACGAGCCCCGTCGGATATCAGGAGGTTCTCGTACGCGTCGAGCACGCTCTCGCGCGCACGTGGGGGACGACTCATGTCTTCGATCCTCTCGCGTTTCGGCGTTCGGTCCTGTTACTATACCGGCTGGACGGTGAACTAATGACGTTGACAGAAGAGATCGCAATCGCAGACGGACAGGGCCGGCGCGTCGGCTGGCGGGGGTGGGCCGCACTCGGCGTGCTCATGCTTCCGGTCCTGCTTGTGTCGGTGGACAACACGGTGCTCAGCTTCGCGCTGCCCGAGATCGCTCGCGCGCTGAGCCCGACGAGTGCCCAGCAGCTCTGGATCATCGACGTGTACCCGCTCATCCTCGCGGGTCTCCTCGTGACGATGGGATCGCTCGGAGACCGGTTCGGTCGTCGTCGGATGCTGCTGATCGGTGCGACCGGGTTCGCGACGGTCTCCGCGCTGGCGGCCTTCGCCCCGAGCGCCGAACTCCTGATCGCCGCTCGGGCCGCGATGGGCGTGTTCGGCGCCATGCTGATGCCCTCGACCCTCTCATTGCTGCGCAGCATCTTCACCGACCGGGACCAGCGCCGCCTCGCCATCGCGGTCTGGGCCTCGATGTTCTCGGCGGGCGCCGCGCTCGGTCCGATCGTCGGTGGTGTGCTGCTCGAGCACTTCAGCTGGGGATCGGTGTTCCTCATGGCGGTACCGGTTCTCGTGCCGCTGCTCGTGCTCGCGCCCTTCCTCGTTCCCGAGAGCCGCGATCCCCGCCCGGGGCGCATCGATCCAATCAGCATCGCTCTGTCGATGCTGACGATGGTGCCGATCGTCTACGCCATCAAGGACTTCGCGGTGAAGGGCTGGGGCATCACGCCGCCGGTGCTGTTCGCGTTCGGACTGGTGTTCGGGTGGCTCTTCGTGCGGCGCCAGCTCCGCGTGAACGAGCCGATGCTCGACATGCGGTTGTTCTCGCGCGGCACTTTCAGCGGCGCGCTGCTGGTCAACCTGCTGAGCGTCGTGGCGCTCGTGGGCTTCCTGTACTTCGTCACGCAGCATCTGCAGCTGATCGTCGGCCTGTCGCCGTTGCAGGCGGGGCTCGCCCTCGTCCCCGGTCTGACCATGATGATCGTCGCGGGCCTGGGCGTCGTGCCGATCTCGCGCCGGGTGTCGCCTCGCGTCGTCGTCCCCGCGGCACTGACCCTTTCGGCCGCCGGTTACGTCATGATCGCTCTGCTCACCGAGCCCGACAGCATGATCGAGCTCGTGCTGGCCTTCGCGCTGCTGGGCATGGGCATCGGAGCTGCGGAGACGGTCTCGAACGAGCTCGTGCTCGCGAGCGCTCCTCCCGCCAAGGCCGGCGCGGCGAGCGCCGTCTCGGAGACCGCCTACGAGGTGGGCGCAGTCCTCGGAACGGCGGTGCTCGGCGGCATCCTGACGGCGATGTACCGGCTCGGCATGGCCGTGCCCGAGGGTGTGCCCGCCGAGGCGGCCGACGCGGCGCGGGAGACGCTCGCGGGCGCCGTCAACGTCGCACAGGATCTGCCCGATTCCGTTGGCCGTCAGCTGCTGGATGCCGCGGCGCACGCCTTCGATTCCGGTGTCGGCGTGACGGCGACGATCGGCGCCGTACTGGTCGTCTGCGCGGGGATCATCGCGGCCACTACGCTGAAGGGATCCCACTCGCGGCCCGCCGAGCACTGAGCGATCGGCGTGCCGCGCCGCCGAGAACGAGGAGAGCGATGTCGCGCGTCGTGAAACTTGCCGTGATTCCGGGCGACGGAATCGGCCCCGAGGTCGTCGCCGAGGCCGAGAAGGTGCTCGACGCGGCGGTAGCGGGAACCGATGTCGTCATCGACAAGACGCGCTTCTCGCTCGGCGCGGCCCGGTACCTCGAGACCGGCGACACCCTCACCGACGAAGACCTGCGGGCGATCGCGGACCATGACGCGATCCTCCTCGGCGCCGTCGGGGGAGTGCCGGGCGATCCGCGGCTGCGTGACGCCAACATCGAGCGCGGGCTCCTGCTGAAGCTTCGCTTCGAGCTCGACCACTACGTCAACCTCCGTCCGTCGAAGCTGTACCCGAGCGTGCCCGGCCCCCTCGCCGAGCCCGGCGACATCGACTTCGTCGTGGTGCGCGAGGGCACGGAGGGGCCGTACGTCGGCAACGGCGGCAGCATCCGCCGCGGCACCCCGCACGAGGTCGCGAATGAGACCTCGGTGAACACCGCCTTCGGTGTGGAGCGTGTCGTGCGCTATGCGTTCGATCTGGCCGAGCGCCGGCGGCAGAAGCTGACGCTCGTGCACAAGACGAACGTGCTCGTGCACGCGGGCGGGATCTGGAAGCGCATCGTGGACGAGGTGGCCGCCGAGCACCCCGACGTCGCCGTAGACTATCTCCACGTCGACGCGGCGACGATCTTCCTGGTCACGAACCCGGGCCGCTTCGACGTGATCGTCACCGACAACCTCTTCGGCGACATCCTGACCGACTTGGCCGGCGCCGTCACCGGAGGCATCGGCCTCGCCGCTTCGGGGAACATCAACCCCGACGGCGCGTTCCCCTCGATGTTCGAGCCCGTCCACGGATCGGCGCCCGACATCGCGGGCCAGCAGAAGGCCGACCCCACGGCCGCGATCCTCTCCGTTTCGCTGCTGCTCGATCATCTCGGGCTCACGGAAGCCGCCCGACGCGTCACCCACGCCGTCGAGGCCGACATCGCCGACCGCAGCTCGGAGCCACGCACCACGACGCAGATCGGCGACGCGATCGCGGCTCGCCTCCAGGCGTAGCCTGGAATCCGCCCGCCGCCCGACATCCGCTTGGAAGACAGATGACCCTCCTCGAAAACGATCCCGACGCCGGACTCGAACCCCTCGAGTTCACCGTTACCCGAAACCTCGCTGCGGCCCCGGCCGCCCGACGCGACGAGATTCTCGCGAACCCCGGGTTCGGCACCCATTTCACCGACCACATGGTCGACATCTGCTGGTCGGTGCGCGGCGGCTGGCACCGCCCGCGCGTCCAGCCCTACGGGCCGATCACCCTCGATCCGGCTGCGGCGGTGCTGCACTACGGCCAGGAGATCTTCGAGGGCATCAAGGCCTATCGTCACGCGGACGGGTCGGTGCACACCTTCCGACCCGATCAGAACGGCCGACGGCTGCAGCGCTCTGCGCGCCGCCTCGCACTGCCCGAGCTGCCGGTCGAATGGTTCATCCAGTCGCTCCGCGAGCTCATCGCCGTCGACGGCGACTGGGTCCCCTCGGGTGCCGATCAGTCGCTCTACCTGCGTCCGTTCATGTTCGCCAAGGAGGCGTTCCTCGGCGTGCGCCCCGCGAACAAGGTCGCGTATTACCTCATCGCGAGCCCGGCGGGCGCGTACTTCACCGGCGGCGTGAAGCCCGTGTCGATCTGGCTCAGCGAGGACTACGCCCGCGCAGGCAAGGGCGGCACGGGTGCTGCTAAGACCGGCGGCAACTACGCGTCGAGCCTGCTCCCGCAGGCCGAGGCGTACGAGAACGAGTGCGACCAGGTCGTCTTCCTCGACCAGGACCGCAACGTCGAGGAGCTCGGCGGCATGAACGTCGTGTTCGTCTACAAGGACGGCACGATCGTCACGCCGCAGTCCGACTCGATCCTCGAGGGGATCACCCGCGACTCGATCCTGCAGCTCGCGCGCGACCGCGGGCACAAGGTCGAGGGCCGTGCCGTCTCGCTGGACGAATGGCGCCAGGGCGTGGCATCCGGAGACATCGTCGAGGTCTTCGCCTGCGGTACAGCTGCCGTCGTGACCCCCATCGGCGTTCTCAAGGGCCGCGACTTCTTCGACGAGCAGCCGGTCGGCGAGCTCGCCCTGTCGCTGCGCGAGGAGCTCACCGACATCCAGTACGGACGTCGCGAAGACAAGCACGGCTGGCTCGTGCGGCTGGACGCCTGAGATGAAGATCGTACGTTTCTCGCACAACGAGGCCATCCGCTACGGCATCCTCGACGGCACTGATCTGGTGACGCTCGCGGGCGACCCGATGTACGCGGGCTATGACACGACGGGCGAGCGCGTGGCGCTCAGCGACGCCGTGCTGCTCGCTCCGGTCATCCCGCGATCGAAGATCATCGCCGTCGGCCGCAACTACCGCGAGCACGCCGCCGAGTTCGGCAACGAGGTCCCCGCCGAGCCGCTGCTGTTCTTCAAGCCGAACACCTCGGTGATCGGTCCCGGCGACGCCATCGTCCGGCCGACGCAGTCGCAGCAGGTCGATTTCGAGGGAGAGCTGGCCGTCGTCATCGGCAAGGTCACCCGCAACGTCTCAGCCGCCGACGCGCTGAGCCACGTGTTCGGTTACTCGATCGCCAACGACGTCACCGCGCGCGACCTGCAGCGCAGCGACGGGCAATGGACCCGCGCGAAGGGCTTCGACACGTTCTGCCCGCTCGGACCGGCCATCGAGACCGAGTTCGACCCGGCGCAGGCGCAGCTGGTGGCGCGAGTCAACGGCGACGAGAAGCAGCGTGCTCCGCTGACCGACATGGTCCACGGCATCGCCGATCTCATCGCCTACGCGTCCGCAGCGTTCACGTTGCTCCCGGGCGACGTCATCCTGACGGGGACGCCCGCGGGCGTCGGCCCCCTCGTCGCGGGTGATGTGGTCGAGGTCGAGATCGACGGTCTCGGCATCCTGCGCAACATCGTCCGGGATGCCTGACAGGGAGATTCTCCCGGTTCCGACCGCGGCCGCCGCGGTCGGCGCGCGCGACGCGGTCCGTCGGCGTGCGCTGGTCGTGCTCTCGCTCGGTCAGGTGCTCGGCGGCATCGGTTTCGGCTCGACCATCTCGCTGGGCGCGGTCATCACCGAACGGCTGACGGGTGACGACGCGCTCGCGGGTCTTCCGACCGCGGCGGTGACCCTCGGCGCCGCGCTGCTCGCGATGCCGCTGGCCTCGCTCGCGTCGCGGGCGGGTCGCCGACCGGCACTGGCCCTCGGCATGCTGCTGGCTCTCGTCGGGGTGGTCCTCGTCGTCGTCGGCACCGCGTCGGGGCTGTTCCCCGTGCTGCTCATCGCCTTCGCGATGATCGGCGCCGGTCAGGCCGCCAATCTGCAATCCCGGTTCGCTGCCACCGATCTCGCGACCGACCGCACGCGCGGGCGTGACCTCTCGATCGTCGTGTGGGCGACCACCATCGGCGCTGTGCTGGGGCCGAACCTGATCGGTGCCGGCGAGGCGATCGGCGACGCGGTGGGGATGCCTCCTTTGACCGGGCCGTACCTCTTCACGGCGGTCGCGCAGCTGCTGGCCATCGCCCTGTATCTCGTCGCTCTGCGGCCCGACCCGCTGCTGCTCGCGCGTACGTCGAGCGCCGGCGCACCCCAGGCGTCAGCGACGCGTCGGACGCACGCCGACCGGCCCGGTGCCGCCCGTTACGCCTTGCTCGCCATCGCCGGATCGCACGGGGTCATGGTGTCGGTCATGGCGATGACGCCCCTGCATCTGGTCCACCACGGCGCGGAGCTGACAGTCGTCGGGCTCACCATCAGCCTGCACATCGCCGGCATGTACGCGCTGTCACCCGTCTTCGGCATCCTCGCCGACCGCCTCGGGCGTGTGGCGACGATCCTGATCGGTCAGGCTCTGCTCGCCGCCTCGCTCGTCGTCGCCGCGATGGGAGCCGACTCGACATTGGCCGTCACCCTCTCGCTGATCCTGCTCGGCCTCGGCTGGAGCGGCGCCACTGTGGCGGGATCGGCGCTGCTCACCGAGGCGTCGTCGCCGGAGCGGCGAACGACGCGTCAGGGACGCAGCGACGAGATCATGAACGTCGTCGGCGCCGCGGGGGCTGCCGTCGCCGGGGGAGTGCTGGGCCTGATCGGCTTCGCGGGGTTGGCTGCGTGCGCTCTCGCTGTCGTCGCGGTCGTCGTGATCGGTGGCGTTCGCGCGGCCCGATCGACGCACTCGGCTGACGCCGCCACCGGCCCGGTCGAGCTCTAGCCGCCCGGCCGCCCTGCGGCAAGCATTTTGCTCCGGGGCGGAAGGCTGGCACCGTGGAGTCATGAGTCACCGCGCACAGTTGATCATCGCCCTCGTCTCGAGCGCGATCCTCTTCCTCTCCATCGCGCTGATGTTCGCGCTGGTGATCATCAGCTTCTTCACCGACGGCATCGACTTCGCGGGCGATCCCCACATCGCCGACGCCATCGGCACCACCGCATGGGTGCTGACCGCCTGACGAGGCCGCCCATCGCTCTCCTCGGCTGATCAGGCGAGGAGAGCGTTCGCAGCCAGTTCGACGTCGGCCTCGTCGTTGAAGACGTGGAAGGCGACGCGCGCATTGCCGCGACGGCCGGATGCCGCCACGCCGGCGCTTGTGAGCCGTGTGAGATCCGCGCCGGCGGGGTCGGGCCACGTGACGATGGGGCTCGCGTGCAGCGGCTCGGGCAGTCCGAGTCGCGTGCGGAACGCCGCGGCGAGACCGGTGACCCGTGCGTGCAGGGCCGCAGGGTCGGCATCCGCGAACATCGCCAGGGCCGGTTCCGCGCCCACCATCGCCTGCCAGGCGGGTGACACGTCGAAGCGTCGGGCGGAGCGGGCGAGGGTCGCGTCGGTCCCGTAGCACGCAGCCCAGGGGTCTTCGCCGGCGTACCACCCGGCGTGGAGGGGCATGAGCGTCGCTGCGAAACCGTCGGAGAGCGCGAGGAAGGCGACGCCGCGGGGCGCGCACAGCCACTTGTACGTGTGACAGACGAGGGCGTCGAACTGCTCGGCGTCGAGGGGGAGCCAACCGGCCGCCTGTGTCGCGTCGCAGAGCGTGCGGGTGTTGTGCCGCCGCGCGGCCGCGACGATCGCCGCCGCGTCGGCGACCTCTCCCGTGGCCGATTGCACGATCGAGAATGCGACGAGGTCGACGTCGGGAGTGATGGCGCCGGCGAGGTCGGCGAGCGCGACGGCGCGAACCCGGATGCCGCGCCCGGCGTGGGCGAACGGGAGAACGAGTGAGGAGAACTCGCCCTCGGGGCACAGCACGGTCGCACCATCGGGGAGGGAAGCCGCGATCAGTCCGACCAGGACCGACGTCTGCGACCCGATGGCCACGCGGTCGGGCACCGTCGACATCAATCGGGCGAAATGTGCGCGGCAGCGCTCGGCCACGTCAGCGTAGTGAACCAGGTCGGGTCGGGCGTCGAGGTCGGCGATGACCGCCGCCCGTGTCGCGGTGGTCGGCAGACCCGTGCTGCACGCGGCGAGATATCCGCGCGACCCGGTGAACGCGGCGTGGAGCGCTTCGGGTGCGAGGGTGATCTTCTCCATGCATCCAGGCTGGGCGATCGCGATCTATTGGTCTACGGCAGGATTTGCATGCAAACCATCACAGCTAGTTATCTTTTTGCATGGACACCCCGGACTATCGTCTCGACGTCACCGAGTTGCGCGTCGTGCGAGCCATCGCCGACGGCGGGTCGATCACTGCGGCGGCGTCGGCTCTGGGCTACAGCCAGCCGGCCGTGAGCCAGCAGATCAAGCGACTCGAACAGCGTCTCGGCGTGCCGGTCGTCGAGCGGGTCGGGCGGCGGATGCGGCTCACCGAAGCCGGTCGCGTGATCGCCCGGCATGCCGCGGCGGTCGCGACGGTCATCGAGGCGGCCTCGGGCGAACTGGCCGAGCTCGCCGGATTGCGGTCGGGCACGGTGCGCATGGTCGGCTTCCCTTCCGCCTCGCCGACGGTGCTGCCGCGCCTCATGGATCGGCTGGCTCACGCGGAACCAGGGCTGACCCTGACGTACGTCGAGGCGGAGCCGCCCGAGGCGATCGCCGATGTTCGCGCGGATCGAGCCGACATCGCGTTGACCTTCGGCTACCCGGGCGATCGGAGCGACCCGCATGGCGAGAACGCTCGGGGACTCGACGCGGAGGTCATCGGGTACGACGACCTGCTGGCGGTTCTGCCTGCTGGCCACCCCGCCGCCCACGGCGTGGGTGCGATGGAGATCGCCCCTCTTGCGCTCGAGGCCTGGATCGCCGGATGCCCCCGCTGCCGCGGCCATCTGCTCGAGGTGTGCGGCCGAGCCGGGTTCGACCCCGAGATCCGTTTCGAGACCGACAATTTCGTCGCGGTCGAGCAGCTCGTGGCACAGGGGATCGGCGTCGCGACGCTTCCCGGACTCGCGGTCGCGTCGTTCCCCCTCCTCCCCGGTGTGGTGACGCGACCGCTTCCCGCGAGCGAACGCCGCGCCATACACGCGGTGTCTGCGGGCGGTGCGGGCCGGGTTCCCGCGGTGGCATCGGTCCTGGGGCACCTGCGGGCCGTCGTCGCCGAGCTCACCGGCGGCGACTCTCACGAGAACTAAGCTGGAGGGGATGTCCACCGCACCTCACCCCGCCACCACGACCGCCACCGGAACCGATGTCCGCGTGCGGTTCTGCCCGTCGCCGACCGGTCTGCCGCACGTCGGCCTCATCCGCACGGCCCTGTTCAACTGGGCCTACGCGCGCCACAACGGCGGCAAGATGGTCTTCCGCATCGAAGACACCGACGCCGCGCGCGACAGCGAGGAGAGCTACCAGCAGCTGCTCGAAGCGCTGCGGTGGCTCGAGATCGACTGGGACGAGGGCGTCGAGAAGGGCGGCCCTCACGCGCCGTACCGCCAGTCGCAGCGCCACGAGATCTACCGCGAGGTGCTCGACAAGCTCATCGCCGCCGGGGTCGTCTACGAGTCGTACTCGACCGCCGAGGAGATCGACGCCCGCAACGAGGCGAACGGCCGCGCGAAGCAGCTCGGCTACGACAACTTCGACCGTGACCTCACCGACGAGCAGAAGGCCGCCTTCCGCGCCGAGGGCCGCGAGCCCGCGTGGCGCCTGCGCGTGCCTGACCACGACCTCACCTTCGTCGACCTCATCCGCGGCGAGGTGACCTTCCCCGCGGGATCGTACCCCGACTTCGTCATCGTTCGCGCCGGCGGCGTCCCGCTCTACACGTTCGTGAACCCCGTCGACGACGCGCTCATGGGAATCACGCACGTCCTGCGCGGCGAGGACCTCATGCCGTCGACGGCCCGTCAGCTCGCGCTGTACGCAGCGCTCATCGAGGCGGGCGTCACCGACTTCGTCCCGCGGTTCGGCCACATGCCCCTCGTCCTCGGCGAGACCGGCAACAAGAAGCTGTCGAAGCGCGACCCGAAGGCCGATCTCTTCCTGCAGCGCGAGAAGGGCTTCATCCACGAGGGGCTGCTGAACTACCTGTCGCTCCTCGGCTGGTCGATCGCGCCCGACCGCGACGTCTTCACGCGCGACGAGCTGATCGCCGCGTTCGACATCGCCGACGTGAACCCGAACCCGGCGCGCTTCGACCAGAAGAAGGCCGAGTCGATCAACGGCGACCACGTGCGGATGCTCGCGCCCGACGACTTCGCCGAGCGCCTCGTGCCCTACCTCTCCGGCGCCGGCCTGATCGAGAACCCTCCCACGGCGGCACAGCGCGAGATCCTCGAGGCCGCGGCGCCCCTCGTCCAGGAGCGCATGCAGCTGCTCGGTGACGCACCGGGTCTGCTCGGCTTCCTGTTCCGCTCCGAGGTCGCGTACGACGACGATGCCCTCTCGGGGCTGCCGGCGAACGCGGGGGAGGTGCTCGTCGCGTCGGTCGGCGCCCTCGAGCTCGTCCCCGAGCAGGGCTTCACCGCCGCCGCGGTGCAGGATGCCCTCGCGCCCGCGCTCATCGAGGGGCTCGGGCTCAAGCCGCGTGTCGCCTACGGCCCGCTGCGCGTCGCCCTCAGCGGACGTCGCGTGTCGCCCCCGCTGTTCGAGTCGATGGAGCTGCTCGGCAAGGCCGAGACCATCCGCCGGCTCGACGCGCTCGTCCAGCGCGTCGGCTGACGCGCCCGGGCGGCGCTCGGTTAGGCCTCACCGCATCCGTCGGGTATAGTTGATCCTCGGTGCGACTGAGGTCAAACCGACCATGGGGTATGGTGTAATTGGCAACACGGCTGATTCTGGTTCAGTTGTTCTTGGTTCGAGTCCAGGTACCCCAGCTTCGAGAAAAGCCCCGCTTCGGCGGGGCTTTTCCGTTTGATCTGCGTTCGCCGTGAGAGCGGCCGAGCCGTGCCCATCGAGCGAGAATGGGCACATGGGACTCTTCATGCAGCGACCCGAGGAACCGAGCGAGTGGGCGGGGCTGCCCTCCGAGCCCGCGCGCCGCAAGTCGAACGCCGAGCTGCTGCCCGACGAGCCGCCGCCCGCCGACCCTGCGGGCGACCTGCTCGGCGGGGGCGGTATCGCGTCGATCTCGATTCCCCTCGCGGTCCCGATCGCGGCGGAGGCGGAGGACTCCGGCATGGGCGCTGCGGGTGAGGCGGAATCAGGCAGCGAGCCGCCCACTGTCTGACAGGTGTCGGATAGGCTGGGGTCATGGACCCGCGGTCGCTGCGCAGCCGAGAGGCACTGCGCCGGGCGGCCCTCGATCTGGCTGCTGTCCGTCCCCTCACGGATCTGTCGGTCTCGGAGATCTGCCGCGCGGCCGGCGTGACGCGCGACACGTTCTACCGGCATGCCGACGCGCCCGTGTCGCTCGTCGCCGACGCGCTGAGAGTCGAGCTCGCCGATGTGCTGGCCGATGTCGGCGAGCTCGACTCGCTGACCATCGCCGAGGATCGCCTGCTCGCACACGTCAGAGCGCGAGCCGATGTGTACCGCGGTGCGCTGCATCCGTCTCTCGCCGCGCCCATCCGTGACGTGCTCGAGCGCGTCATCGCCCGGGGGCTGGAGGAATGGCTGGAGCGGCATCCCGAGATCGAGCCGCCCGCGATCGCCGACCAGTCGACGCGAGAGATCGCCGTCGCATACGCGGCCGGCGGGACGGTGGCGGCGATCGAAGTCTGGTTGCGCTCGGGCGCGGACGACGTGGCGTGGGCGACGAGGGCGATCCTCGCCGCCTCACCGGAATGGTGGCTGCGGTGATGCAGCCGAACGAGAGGAGATCACGATGAAGGCAGCAGTGTTCCACGCGAAGGAAGACCTCCGTGTGGAGAACGTCGACGAACCCACGGTGAGCGCAGGCCAGGTGAAGCTGAAGAACGCTTTCGCGGGCATCTGCGGGTCGGATCTGCACGTCTATTACGCTCCGGAAGCCGCGGGCCTCACGCTCGACGAGCCGCACCCGGTGACCGGTGCGCAGCTTCCGCAGATCCTCGGCCACGAGTTCGCGGGAACCGTCGTCGAGGTCGGCGACGGGGTCGAGGGGGTCTCGGTCGGCGATCGTGCCGCAGTCTGGCCCGTCTACTACTGCGGCGAGTGCCCCGCGTGCGAGAAGGGCATGTTCAACGCCTGCCAGAACATCGGCTTCCACGGACTCAGCTCGCTTGGCGGCGGGATGGCGGAGTACACGACGGTTCCGGCCTCGATGCTGCACAAGCTCCCCGAGAACGTCGACCTGCGCATGGGCGCCCTCGTCGAGCCCATGGCCGTCGCGTGGCACGCGGTCGAGCGCTCCTTCGTGAAAGCGGGACAGACCGCAATCGTCGCGGGCGCCGGCCCCATCGGCATCGGCGTCTGGTTCGCTCTCAAGGCGCACGGCGTCGAGAGGGTCCTCGTGTCGGAGCCCAGCGCATCGCGGCGTGAGACGATCGCCGCGCTCGGTGCGACGGTCGTCGACCCCGTGTCGGGCGACCTCGCCGCCGCTGTGGCCGAGCTCACGGGCGGACGAGGTGCCGACGTCGCGTTCGATGCCGCCGGCGCCGGACCGGCTATCACGTCGGGACTCGCGAGCCTCGTGCCCGGCGGGCGCCTCGTCGTCGTGGCGATCCACGAGCGCGCGATGGAGTTCTCGCCGACGCAACTGGTCATGGCCGAGACCGAGATCGCCGGTGCGCTGGCGTACCTTCCGGCCGACTTCGACGCCGTCATCGACGCGATGTCGCGCGGCGTCTACGACACGACGGGATGGGTCGAGGAGGTCCCGATCGACGGTGTGGTCGGCGCCATCGAGAAGCTCCGCGGTGGGGCCGGGGCGAAGATCCTGGTGCGCGCGGACGCCTGAGTGCGGACGACTCCCGCAACCGAGAGCCCGCGAGTCCGAGTCATCGGCTCGCGGGCTCTTGCGTTCGCGCGCCGCAGGAGCGAGCGTCAGGCGCGGCGTGGCCGCGGCGCGGGCGGCGGAGGCACGGGCTTCGCCGCGATGATGTCCGAGCGGCGGATGCGCTCCACACCGCGCTTGCCGTCGACCACGACCAGCTCGTCGTCCGCGCTCAGCAGCTCGCCGAGCGCATCCGTGGCCTGTCCCGTCGGTAGCAGGTAGCGGACGACCACGCGGTTGCCGGGGGCAGGGAGCCTCACCATGCGCCGGGGGAGTAGTCCTTGAGGAAGACTCCGAACAGATCCTCGCCGGCCTCGCCGCGGACGATCGGGTCGTAGACGCGTGCCGCGCCGTCGACGAGGTCGAGCGGGGCGTGGAAGCCTTCCTCGGCGAGACGCACCTTGGTCGGGTGGGGACGTTCGTCGGTGATCCATCCGGTGTCGACGCTCGTCATCAGGATGCCGTCGGTCTCGAACATCTCGCGGGCGCTCGTGCGCGTGAGCATGTTGACGGCGGCCTTGGCCATGTTCGTGTGCGGGTGGCCGGGCCCCTTGTAACCGCGGTTGAACACGCCCTCCATGGCGCTGACGTTGACGACGTAGGTGCGGCGAGCCGGGCTCGCAGCCAGCGAGGCGCGCAGCTTCGAGACCAGGAGGAAGGGGGCCGTGGTGTTGGCGAGCTGCACCTCGAGCATCTCGAGCGGGTCGACGTCGCCGACGCGCTGCGTCCACGAGTTGACGCTGTGGAGATCGGGAATGAGCCCGCCGGCGTCGATCGCCGTCCCGGCAGCGAGTCGTTCGAGCGAGCTCGAGCCCGCGGCCATCGCCTGCTCGGTGAGTTCGTCGGCGCGCGAGGCCGCGGCGGCGAGGATCGGGTGCGCGTTCACCGAGCGCTCGAGCGCTTGCGGGTGCATGTCGTTGGTGTGGCCGAAGGTGACCAGCTCGGGCAGCGGTCCGTCCGGCAGCGGTGAGAGCTCGGCGTCGACGAGGGGCTGGTAGGCGCCGGGGGAGCGCCGCACCGTCTGCGTCGCGTTGTTGATCAGGATGTCGAGCGGACCGGCCGCGGCGACGTCATCCGCGAGCCCGACGACCTGAGCGGGATCGCGCAGGTCGATGCCGACGACCTTGAGCCGGTCGATCCATTCCGCGGAGTCGGGAAGGCTCGTGAACCGGCGCACCGCATCGCGAGGGAAGCGCGTGGTGATGGTGGTGTGTGCGCCGTCGCGCAGCAGCCGCAGGGCGATGTACATCCCGATCTTGGCCCGCCCGCCGGTGAGCAGAGCCCGGCGACCCGTCAGATCGGTGCGGGCGTCGCGCTTGGCGTGGCTCAGCGCCGCGCAGTCGGGGCACAGCTGGTGGTAGAAGGCATCCACGATCGTGTAGGGCTGCTTGCAGATGTAGCAGGCGCGCGCCTTGATGAGGGTGCCGGCGATCGGAGCGGTCGTCGACGACGAGATCGGGATGCCGCGGGTCTCGTCGTCGATGCGGTCGGGGGCGCCGGTCGCGGTGGCGTGCACCACGGCGCGGTCGGCGGAGGCGACGGCATCCCGGATCTCGCGGCGCCGAACCTTCTTCGCAGCCTTGAACATCGCCGCCGTCGCGCGTCGCACCGTGACGTAGTCCGGGTGGGTGTGGTCGATGTCGGCGAGCTGGTCCAGAACGCGGAGCGTCGCGGCGAGGTCGGCCGGATCGATGCCGCTGGGCGCGAGGGAAGAGGGGGAGATCGTGTCGGGAAGCACACGGAATTCTACGTCACGACACCTGGGCGACCCCGGAGAAGGGGACGGCCCCGCCGGAGATGAGATCTCACGGCGGGGCCGTCAGTGAGCCCTGGGAGAAAGTGACCCGAACACCGTCTCTACCGAGCCGCTCACGTACAACAGCGAAGCTACGCGGTCGAGAACCGGATCGCGGGGTCGTTGACGCCATGCTCTCGACTCTGCTAGGCGATCAGCGCATCGCCTCGCCGATGTAGGAGTACTTCAGGAAGACCTCCGACGCCCAGCCGGCCTCTTCGAGAACGCCCTGGACCGCCGTGAGCATGTAACGGGAGTCCCAGCCCATGTAGAGGTAGCTGCCCTCACCGAGCTCGTCCCACTGGCCGTTCCACGCCATCGCCGGGTACACGGGGCCGCCACGGCGCGCGCTGAAATCGACGACGCTCTGGCGGGAGTCGACCCAGAGGCGCTTGAAGACCCGGTTGAACAGGTAGCGGACGTCGGGGACTTCCCAGTGCTCGCCGCGGAACTCGACGTAGTCGAACTCCCGCTGCCAGCCGCGGGGCCAGCCGCGGCGCAGCTTCGCATCCAGGATCGGGGTGAGGTTGTCGTCATCGATGCCCGTCAGGGACGGCCGCCGCCACAGGTCGACGAATCGCGCGGCCAGCGTCTCCGTGCGGGCGCTGATCGCCGCGGTGTCCCAGCTGGCGATCTCTGCGATCTCTCGCGACATCGTCACCGCGCTGCCCGCGAGGAGCGGGCGCAGCTGCGGGAAGGTCGCGTCGAGCGCGCGCTCCGCGCGGTCCTGCTCGAGCAGCGTGAGGTTGCCGATCGTGTGCGCCAGGGCACGGTGGCTGTTCTGCTCGTCCTCGCTGTAATCGGCGAAGCGTCGCGTGCCGTCTCCCGACCAGTCGTCGCCGGCGCCGGCAGGGAAGACCGGCGAGACGTCGAGGAGGTCGGCGGGGTCGGCGTCGGCGAGACGGCCCAGGACATAACGCGGATGGGGGAGTTCGCTGTACTTGAGACCGACGCGCACCCGCTCGTCCGAGGGGGTGATGCGCGCGATCGCGCGGGTCAGCGCGTCGGGGCCTTCGGCGTACGCGCGGCAGAGGCGTGCGACGAGCCGCTCGGTCGCGATGCCGACGACGACGCGGCGCAGCAGGAGCGACTGGATGTCCTCCAGACGCGCGATGAGCTCCTCGCGGGGCAGGATGCCGGCGCGCTGGTCATGCACGAGTCGCATCGCGAGCGGGAACATCTGACGTCCGAGCACCGCGAGGAAGCCGAGCTGCCGGCCGACCTCGGGGTCGTCGCTCGTGGCCGGGTCGAGCAACTCGCGATAGATCTCCGAGAATGTCCGCCAGCTCGTCGCGTGCTCCCGCAGGCTGTCGATGTCGAGTCGGGGGAACTGCTGCCGGAAGACGTCGTAGACGCCGCGTCCACCGGTGATGAGCACCTCGCGCCCCGTGAGCATGACGAGGTAGTGGTTCCAGAACGATCCGATGGCATCGCCGGTGTTCTGCTCGATCGCGAGCCAGTACTCCTGCTCGATCTCGTTCTGCTCGCCGTGCGTGAGTCCCATCAGCACGTAGTTGTGGATGAGTTCGTGGTCGCGCAGCGGCTCGCCGGTGGAGTTGAGGCTCTCGAAGATCTGCTGCGCGTTGGCCTGCGGCCCCAGGGTGATCGCCACGTGCTCGAGCTTCTGCAGGCCGCGCCACAGCGCCGCCGCCTCGCCGGGCCGGATCTGACTGCGGAAGAACGCGTAATTGTCGTCGAAGCGCGAGACGCGAAGCTCGTCCTCGGGGGTGCGCCGATCGAGGACGACGCTCTCGAAGACGTCGGCCCAGGCCCGGTGCGGACGCAGCTTCGTGCGCGTGGGGTCGTCGGCCCGGACGAGGACCGCCTCCAGCTCGCGCGCGAGCTCCGGATCGTCATCGCGCAACGTGTGGTGCAGGGCCGCGACGAGCAGCATCAGGGTGGTGATGCGCTGCTGCCCGTCGATGAGCACGAGTTGTGCGTCGTCGTCGGACGAGGTGCTCGCGGTGGAGAGGATCGATCCGATGAAGTGGGTGTGCGTGTCGTCGGACGCGGACACCGACCGGATGTCGCCGAGCAGCTGCTCGCAGCCGCCGATGTCCCAGCGGTACTGCCGTTGGTACACCGGGACGACGATGGTGGTGTCGGATGCCGAGAGCCAGCCGATCGTGTTGACGGCGGTCGCTTCGACATTCGTGGCAGTGCTCATGTTCTCCGAAATCGCTCCTCGAAAACCCCGGACGAGTCTACCGGCGCGTTCAGGAGCCCTAGGTAGGCTGACCTAAGTCGGGCCTGTAAAAACTTCGCTTGTCCGACAGAAAGGTCATGATCCGTCATGGGTTACATCAAGTCCGCTGCCCTCGAGGAGACCGGTTACGTCGTCCTCGACCGCTACAACAAGGAGATCGATCCGAAGGAATGGCTCGACGTCGAGTACGTCGACTGGAAGTCCTCGGGTGACACCCGTTTCGCCCCGCTGGCCTCGGCCAAGGGCGAGATCGAGTGCAACGGTTTCTGGAACCACAAGCCGCCGCGTACCGACAAGGACGGCGTGTGGATCGACTCGCAGACCGCGATCGCGCCGACGCTGACCGCGCGTGCGCAGGAGCCCGGCGCGAACGTCGGCCGCTGCCGCATCATCGAGCTGCAGCCGAACACGTACGCCGACTGCCTCTACAACCTGCACCAGGACGACAACAACCGCCTCAACCCCGACGGCACGGGCTGGGTCGTCCGAGGCTTCTTCAACCTGACGGACGACAAGACGAGCTACTTCGTGCTCCGCGAGAACCGCACCGACCCCAGCGAGGAGACGCGTATCGCGCTGCCCGCCGGTGCGCAGCTCATCGTCGACACCCAGCGCCTGTGGCACGCGGCCGCCCATTACGGCGACGAGCCGCGCTACTGCCTCATCACGTCGTGGGAGTCGGGCCCCGAGCTCGACGCCTACATCGCCAAGTACAACGGCGTGAACAAGGTGGAGAGCTACCCGGTCGACCAGGAGACCCTCGACGCCGGTCAGATCGAGCAGGAGCGCCGAATCGCAGCTCGTGCGGCCGCGCTCGCAGCGCGTGGCCAGCAGGAGGTCATCGCGATGAGCGAGGCCTGAGCCTCGGATCGCCCCGGAGGGAGGTGTCGGCTGCGGCCGGCGCCTCCCTCCGTCGTTTCCGGCCTCGGGACCAAAGGCGGTGTTGCATTCTGTTGCTTTGCGTTTGATCGCGTTGTATCGTGTGGGCATCCGAAGGAGGATGTCGTGTACGCAATGGAGCGCCAGCAGCTCATCGAACGAATGCTCGCCGCCCACGGCCGCGTCGCCGTGGTCGACCTCGCGTCGCGGTTCGACGTCACGACCGAGACGGTCCGCCGCGATCTCGCCGTCCTCGAGGAGACCGGCGTCCTGCGCCGGGTCCACGGAGGCGCCGTCTCGGCAGAGCGCGTCAGCACGGCCGAGCCCTCCGTCGCCGAACGCTCCCAGCGCCACTCCGCGGCCAAGGAGCGGATCGCCCGTCGCGCGTTGGCTGCGCTTCCGGGCGGCGCCGGATCGATCTATGTGGATGCGGGCACGACGACCGCCGCCTTCGCCGAGGCGCTGATCGCACGCAGCGCGCCCAGCGGCCTCGAGGTCGTCACGCATTCGATGACGATCGCTCACTCGCTCGCCGGCGCGAGCGGCATCGGCCTGACGGCGATCGGCGGGCGTGTCCGAGGACTGACCGCGGCCGCGGTCGGATCCGACACCGTTGCGGCCATCTCACGGCTGCGCCCCGACGTGGCCTTCCTCGGCACGAACGGCATCGCCCGCGACGCGGGGCTGACCACGCCCGACCCCGACGAAGCCGCCGTCAAGCGCGCCGTCGTCGCGGGCGCCCGGCGAGTCATTCTGCTGGTCGACGCCGACAAGTTCGACTCCGAATTGCTCGTCTCGTTCGCCGACCTCTCGGACCTCGATGTCGTCGTGACCGACCGGGAGCCGGATGAGGAGCTCGCCCGCGCCTTGCGCGAGGCCGACGTGGAGGTATGGATCGCATGATCGTGACCCTGACGGTGCACCCGTCGCTCGACCGGACCATCTCGATCGACGCGCCGCTGCGTGTCGGCGAGGTTCAGACGGCGTCCGCTGTTCGCGAGGATGCCGGAGGCAAGGGCATCAATGTGGCGCGCGTACTGCATGCGTCGGGAAGCGACAGCCTCGCGGTGCTGCCGCTGGATCCCGCCGACCCCTTCGCGGCCGCGCTCGCGGCGGAAGACCTCGACGTTCGGGCGGTACCGGTGCGCGGTCGAACCCGCGCGAACATCGCGGTCACGGACCCCGCGGGAGAGACGACGAAGATCAATCTCCCCGGCGTGGCCCTGAGCTCCGCCGACCTCGACGACGTGATCGACGTGGTCGCGGAATGTGCTCGCGACGCCCAGTGGCTCGTGCTCGCCGGATCGCTCGCGCCCGGCCTGCCGGATGACGCCTACGTCTGCATCATCCGAGCGGTTCGCGAGCGGCTGGGCCATGAGGCGCCCCGGATCGCTGTCGACACGTCGGGCGCCGCACTGCGCGCCGTCGTCGCGGATGGACGTCCCGACCTCATCAAGCCGAACGATGAAGAGCTCGCCGATCTCCTCGGCGCAGCGCTGCCCGCAGCCGACACCCTCGCCGAGGCGGTACACCTCGCCGCTCGCGGGCTCGTCCCCGCGACGGTGGGGGCCGCGCTCGTGACTCTCGGTGGCGACGGCGCCGTCTTCGTCTCCGACCGAGGCGCGTGGGCGGCTACTCCGCCTCCCACCCGCGTTCGCAGCACGGTCGGCGCAGGTGACAGCTCGCTCGCGGGCTTCCTGCTCGCCGACTCGCGCGGCGCGGACCCCGCTGCATCCCTCGTCTCCGCCATCCGTTACGGTTCGGCGGCCGCGGCGCTCGACGGCACACAAGCCCCGACTCCGACCGATCTCCCCACCGCGGACGTCCCCGTCCGCGAGCTCCATCACTGATCCGAACGACCCGCAACACTCGAACCAGGAGGACACCGTGTCCGACACCATCACCCCGGAGCTCGTCAGCCTCGACGCGCCCCTCGGGACCGACAAGAAGGACGTCATCCGCGCTCTCGCTCGCCTCGTCGCAGCGCAGGGCCGCGCCACGGACGCCGACGCCCTCGCGAATGACGCGATCGCTCGCGAGGAGAAGGACGAGACCGGGCTTCCCGGTGGCATCGCGATCCCGCACGCGAAGAGCGCTGCGGTGACGCAGGCCTCCCTCGCCTTCGCACGGCTGAAGCCGGGCGTGGCCTTCGGGGCGCCCGACGGACCGGCCGACCTCGTCTTCCTCATCGCCGCGCCCGAGAACGCCGCCGAGGAGCACCTCGCCGTGCTCTCGCGTCTCGCCCGCAGCCTGATGCAGGACACGTTCACGAGCGACCTCCGCGCGGCGGCGACTGCCGACGACGTCGTGCGTACGGTTCGCGCGGCGATCGGCGAGGGTGAGGCCGCTCCGGCTTCCGCAACCGCCGCGCCGCCGGCCACCTCCGCTGCCCCGGCTGCAGCAGCCTCCGGCGACCTGACGATCGACGGTCGGCCCGCGCGCATCGTCGCCGTGACCTCGTGCGCGACGGGCATCGCCCACACCTTCATGGCCGCCGACGCCCTGACGGCCGCGGGTAAGGAAGCGGGGGTCGACCTCGTCGTCGAACCCCAGGGCTCGAGCGGATACCAGGCGCTGCCGGCATCCGTCATCGACAACGCCGACGCCGTGATCTTCGCCACCGACGTCGACGTCCGCGAGATGTCGCGGTTCGCCGGCAAGCCGGTCATCCGCTCGGGCGTCAAGCGCGGCATCGAGCAGCCCGCGCAGATGATCCGCGAAGCCGTCGCCGCCGCGTCCAACCCGAACGCCGCCCGCGTCAGCGGTGCCGCAGCGGATGCCGGTTCCGGTGCGGGAACCGCGTCGCAGAACCTGTCGTGGGGTGCGAAGATCCAGCGCATCCTGCTCACGGGCGTCAGCTACATGATCCCCTTCGTCGCCGGCGGCGGTCTCCTGATCGCCCTCGGTTTCGCCCTCGGCGGCTACGAGGTCACGGCGAATGCGTCGAAGGTCATCATCGACAACGCGCTGTGGAACCTGCCGACCACCGACATCACGTCGCCGTTCGGCCCGCTCGGCCAGTACCTCGGGTCGGTGGCGTTCATGATCGGCTCGACATCCATGGGCTTCCTGGTGGCCGCCCTCGCGGGCTACATCGCCTACGCGATCGCGGACCGCCCGGGCATCGCTCCCGGATTCGTCGCCGGTGCGATCGCCGTCACGATGAGCGCCGGCTTCATCGGCGGCATCATCGGAGGTTTCCTCGCCGGCTTCGTGGCCTGGTGGCTCGGACGCCTCCCCGCCCCGCGCTGGCTGCGCGGTCTGATGCCCGTCGTCATCATCCCGCTGCTCGGTTCGATCGTCGCCTCGGGTCTCATGATCCTGTTCCTGGGCCGCCCCATCGCCGCGCTCATGGCGCTCCTGACCGACGGACTCACGAACCTCACCCAGAGCGGTGCGGGCCTCATCGTCGTCGGCGTGATCCTGGGCCTCATGATGTGCTTCGACCTCGGCGGTCCGATCAACAAGGTCGCCTACGTCTTCGCCACCACCGGCCTCGCGGCCGCGTCGACGGAGAACACAGCCCCGTACCTCATCATGGCTGCGGTCATGACGGCGGGAATGGTGCCGCCGCTGGCTCTTGCGCTCGCGTCGACGGTGCTCGCCCGTCCGCTCTTCACGCCGGTCGAGCGCGAGAACGGCAAGGCGGCATGGCTGCTGGGCGCATCGTTCATCAGTGAGGGTGCGATCCCGTTCGCGGCGGCGGATCCGCTGCGCGTCATCCCGGCATCCCTCGTCGGCGGGGCGATCACCGGTGCGCTGAGCATGTGGTTCGGGGTCCAGAGCTTCGCTCCGCACGGCGGCGTGTTCGTGCTGTTCGCCATCTCGCCGGTGTGGGGTTTCTTCGTCGCGCTTCTGACAGGTACCGTCGTTTCTGCGCTGTTGCTCGTCGTGCTCAAGAAGTACGTCCGCAAGAGCTCCACCGCCCCGGCCCCGGCCGCGGCGACCGCGACAGTCTGAGGAGACACCACCATGGCAGAACGCACCGCCACCATCGCGAGCAGCTCCGGACTGCACGCCCGCCCCGCGAAGCTCTTCGTGCAGGAGGTGCAGTCGAAGGGCGTCCCCGTCACGATCGCCGTCGAGGGCGGCCCCGACCTGAACGCCGGCAGCATCCTGAGCATCATGGGCCTGGGCGCCTCGCAGGGCTCGGTCGTGACGCTCAAGGCCGAGGGTGAGGGTGCCGAGAAGGCGCTCGACGAGCTCGTCGCCTTCCTCGAGATCGACCACGACGCGGCCTGATCCGCCCGCGAAGCACGGATGCCGTGGACCTTCGGGTCCACGGCATCCGTCGTTTCCGGGGGTCAGATGTCGGTGGAGTCGCCCGGGTCCAGCGCCACGAAGTCGCCGCCATTCTGCTGGGCCGCCCACGAGAGCCGCTCGCGGCCCATCGACAGGCCCGCCGCAGACAGCGTCATGTCGTGGGTCGCGAAGACCCGTTGCGGCTTGATCTCGAGCACGAAGTCCATCGCGTCGCCGATCTTCAGCCAGGGGGCGCCGACGGGCGCCGCGAGGAGCTTCACATGCGCTCCCTCGGGCACGGCGTAGGAGTCGCCGGGGTAGTAGAACTCGTCGTCGACGAGGACGCCGACGTTGTCGATCACGGGGATCGACTCGTGGATCACCGCGTGGCGTCCGCCGAAGAACTCGAGGCTGAACGGGCCCGCCTCCAGCTTGTCACCGGGGGAGACCTCGCGGATGTCGAACCCCGCGGCCGCCCGCACGACACCCTCGGGGCCGTACACGGGGATGTTCGGGAACTGCTCGAGGATCGACGAGAGGTGCTGGGACGTCCAGTGATCGGGATGCTCGTGGGTGACGACGACAGCCACGACGTCGTGCAGATCCTCGAGAGGTGAGGTGAACGTGCCGGGATCGATGATCAGGGTCTTGCCCTCGCGCTCGAGGCGCAGGCAGGCGTGTTCGTGCTTGGTGACATGCATGTCCTCAGTCAACGCCCGACACGCCCGAGACGGCAATGGGGGCCTCGATTTTGCCGGATGCGCGAGGCCGTGGCATACTTTAACGGTTGCCTCCGGAGCCCCGGGGAAGACAGAAAAGTACGGCCCCATCGTATAGCGGCCTAGTACGCCGCCCTCTCACGGCGGTAACGCGGGTTCGAATCCCGCTGGGGTCACCACCGCGAAACGCCCATCCTCTCGGATGGGCGTTTCGCATTCCCGCCCGGGATCTCCCCGCTGCGCGTTCAGGACTCGGGCGATTCCCGACGCGCCCGACGCCGGCGAGTCGTCGAGACGACGAGCCAGATCAGCGCAGCCGTGAGCCCGATCACGGCGAGCCAGGGGAGCAGGAATCCGAGCCCCACGACGATCCCGTTGAACGTGGCGATGAGCCCGTTCCATCCCGTCGCGAGTCCGTCGCCGAAGCCCGCGGGATCGGCGTCCACCTTCTCGGCCGGAACCTGCAGCTGAACCGTGAGCGACGACAGGGCGACCTGCGACTCGAGCGCGGTGAGCTGCTGCTGCAGCGAGTCGAGGTCGGCCTGTCGCTCAGCGAGCGCGGACTCGGCTGCGATCAGATCCGCGACCGAGCCCGCTTGCCCCATGAGCTCCGTCAGCCGCTCGACCGAGGCCTGACCGGCGGCTACCCGCGCGCGCAGGTCTGTGGTCTGAGTCGTCACGTCGTCGCGCGAGACCTGGGAGCTCTCGACCTCGCCGACGTCCGAGAGGCCCGCGATCGCATCCTCCAGACCCGTCGCGGGGACGCGCACGCTCACCCATGCCGTTCCCGAGGGGCGCGGCCACGTCGCCACCCCGTCGAGGGGCGCCGGAGCGCCGTCACCGAGACTCATCGATTCGACGTACCCGCCGGCTGCGACCGCTGCATCGGCGATCGACTCCGCTGCGGCGCGGGGATCGCTGACGACCACCGAGGCCGATGCCGTCGCGACGACCTCGCGCCCGTTTACCGCGGCACCGGTCTCGGCGCGGCTCCCGGAGATCGCGGCGCCGGAGTCGTCGAGGACGAAAGGCTCAGGAGCAGCCTCAGAGCTGCCGCCGTCCGACGAGACGCCACCGTCCTCGAGCGAGCCGATCGTCCAGCCCGGTTCGCCGGCGGGGGAGACCGATGACGCGCCGCCGCTGCTGCTGGTCAGCTGCGGAGCGATGGCCGCGGCGACGACGATGACGGCTGCGGCCGCTCCTGTCGCGCCCCACCAGGTGCGGCGCCGACGCCGTCGCTGCGACACGGAAAGGTCGTCGCGGGCCCGTGCCTCCGCCCGTTCGCGGGCGATGTCCGCGAACAACGCCTCCTCGATCGCGTCGATGCGGCGGTCGTCGAGGGTGGGTAGATCGTTCATGACTGCTCCGGTTCAACGCTCGAGCGGACGAAAGTGCGGATGCGGGAAAGCCGGTTCCGGACGGTCCCATGGCTGACGCCGAGGCGATCGGCTGCCGCTTGGTACGCGAACCCCTCCGCGGCGCAGAGTCGGAAGATGTCCTGGTCGAGCGGGCTCAAGGAGCCGACGGCGGCGAGAATGCGCTCGACCAGGTCGCTTTCCACGACCTGTCGCTCGACATCGACGGTGTCGGCGACGTCGGCGGTGTCCGCCTCGGTCGTGTGCCGGCGTTCGCGTTGGCGTCTTCGGATGCGGTTCGCGCTCTGGAATCGGCAGATCGTGATCAGCCACGGCAGAAGCGACTCGCCTGCCAGCTGAAGATCCGGGAGCTTGCGCCAGGCGACGAGAAACGTCTCCTGGGCCACGTCCTCGGCCTCGGCGGAATCGCCGAGAAGGCCGTGCGCGAGCCAGTACACCGGCCGGACGTAAGCCCGGTAGAGCGTGCGGAAGGCGTGTTCGCTTCCGGATGCCGCCGCTTCGACGAGTTCGGCATCACCGCGTGCGATCGTGTCGACCATGCGTCCGAGTTCCTTCCCTCACCCCATCAGTGTCGCGTCGTCGCGAACCGTCTCACACCCGGGCCGCGGGGGAGCCGGGGTGTAGTCTCGGGAGGCTTCCTCCCCGAAAGGCTCGCATGGACCTCCCCGTGCCGTTCCAGATCGTCGCGCTCGTCGTCCTGGTGCTCGTGCTCGTCGCCGACCTGCTCATCATCGTCAAGCGACCCCACATCCCGTCCCCGAAGGAATCGACGCTGTGGGTGCTGTTCTACGTGTCGCTGGCGCTCGTGTTCGCCGGCATCCTGTGGGCCGTCGCCGACGTCGAGCATGCCGGCCAGTTCGTCGCGGGATGGCTGACGGAGTACAGCCTGTCGATCGACAACCTGTTCGTGTTCGTCCTGATCATGAGCCAGTTCTCGGTTCCTCGGCGATATCAGCAGAAGGTGCTGATGGTGGGCATCATCATCGCGCTGGTGCTTCGAGGTCTCTTCATCCTCGCGGGGGCGGCGATCATCGAGCAGTTCAGCTGGGTGTTCTACATCTTCGGGGCCTTCCTCATCTACACGGCGATCAAGCAGGCGCTTCCCGAGGGCGACCACGACGACGACGTGAAGAAGGAGAACTTCCTCGTCCGCATCATCCGTCGAACCGTCGACATCTCCGACGAGTACGACGGCCCCAAGGTGCGGACCGTCGTGGACGGCAAGCGGATGTTCACCCCGATGATCATCGTCTTCGTCGCGATCGGCGTCACCGATCTGCTGTTCGCCCTCGACTCGATCCCGGCGATCTTCGGCATCACGCAGGATCCGTTCCTGGTGTTCACCGCCAACATCTTCGCCCTGATGGGCCTGCGGCAGCTCTACTTCCTGCTGGGCGACCTGCTCGACCGGCTCAAGTACCTGCATTACGGCATCGCATTCATCCTCGCGTTCATCGGCGTGAAGCTGATCCTCCACGCCATGCACGAGAACGAGCTCGCGTTCATCAACGGCGGCGACGGTATCGCCTGGGCGCCCGAGATCTCGACGTGGGTCTCCCTCGGGGTCATCGTCGGCGCGATGCTCGTCGCGACCGTCGCGAGCCTGATCGCCGCGCGTCACGACCGCGACGCTGCCGACCCGACTCAGGCTGCTGCCGCGGTCGCCGACGAGCAGGGCACGCCTCCGACGGTCGAGCAGCCGTCCGTGCGCGACGACGAGCGCTCGTGACCGGACGCCCCCGCCGCGCCCGGTGGTATTCTGACCGCATGCGGATCGCTCGCCTTCTCCTTAGCGGCCGCGGCGAGGTCTCGTTCTGAGCCCCTCCTCGCCGCGGAGTCCGTCGTGGGCTTGATCCCGGTTCGCAAGGAGAACGAAACCCCATGAGCATTCCCACCCCTCCCGAGCGCCCGCGCACCCTGGCCGAGAAGGTCTGGGACGACCACCTCGTCGTCAAGGGTGAAGACGGGCAGCCCGACCTCATCTACATCGACCTGCACCTCGTCCACGAGGTCACCAGTCCGCAGGCCTTCGACGGTCTGCGCGCCGAAGGCCGCCCGCTGCGGCGCCTCGACCTCACGATCGCGACCGAGGACCACAACACCCCGACGCTCGACATCGACAAGCCGATCGCAGACCTGACGAGCCGGACGCAGATCGAGACGCTGCGGCGCAACGCCGAGGAGTTCGGCGTCCGCCTCCACTCCCTCGGCGACGCTGAGCAGGGGATCGTCCACGTCGTCGGGCCCCAGCTGGGCCTCACGATGCCCGGCATCACGGTCGTGTGCGGTGACAGCCACACCTCGACGCACGGCGCGTTCGGCGCGATGGCGTTCGGGATCGGCACGAGCGAGGTCGAGCACGTCATGGCGACCCAGACGCTGCCGCTGAAGCCCTTCAAGACGATGGCGATCACCGTCGAGGGCGAGCTGAAGGAAGGTGTGACGGCGAAGGACATCATCCTCGCCGTGATCGCCAAGATCGGCACCAACGGCGGTCAGGGCTACGTGCTCGAGTACCGCGGCAGCGCCATCCGCTCCCTCTCGATGGAGGGGCGCATGACCATGTGCAACATGTCGATCGAGGCCGGCGCCCGCGCCGGCATGGTGGCCCCCGACGAGATCACCTTCGAGTACGTCAAGGGCCGTCCGCACGCGCCGACCGGGCAGGACTGGGAAGACGCCGTCGCCTACTGGCGCACGCTCCCCAGCGACGAGGGCGCCGTCTACGACGCCGAGATCTTCATCGACGCGGGCGAGCTCGAGCCGTTCGTCACATGGGGCACCAACCCCGGCCAGGGTGTGTCGCTCAGTGCGACGGTTCCCTCGCCCGACGACTTCAGCGATCCGAACGAGAAGGCCGCGGCCGAGCGTGCGCTCGAGTACATGGACCTGCAGCCGGGCACGCCGCTCAAGGAGATCCCGGTCGACGCCGTGTTCATGGGCTCGTGCACGAACAGCCGCATCGAGGACCTCCGCGCGTTCGCGTCGATCATCGAGGGACGCACGAAGGCGGACGGCGTCCGCGTCATGGTCGTTCCGGGCTCGGCCCGCGTGCGGCTCGAGGCGGAGGCCGAGGGCCTGGACCGCGTCTTCACCGAGTTCGGCGCCGAGTGGCGCTTCGCCGGCTGCTCGATGTGCCTGGGGATGAACCCCGATCAGCTCGCTCCCGGTGAGCGATGCGCGTCGACCAGCAACCGCAACTTCGAGGGACGCCAGGGCAAGGGCGGCCGTACGCACCTGGTCTCGCCGCTCGTCGCCGCCGCCACCGCCGTGCTCGGGCGCCTCGCGTCACCGAGCGATCTGCCCGCACGCGAGAAGGTCGAGGCCTGACCATGGAGAAGTTCGAGACCCACACCGGTGTCGTCGCCCCGCTCAAGCGCTCCGCCGTCGACACCGACCAGATCATCCCCGCCGTCTACCTCAAGCGCGTCACCAAGACCGGCTTCGAAGACGCCCTCTTCGCCAACTGGCGTCAGGATCCCGAGTTCGTCCTCAACCAGCCGGCCTTCGCGGGGGCGTCGATCCTCGTCGCGGGTCCGGATTTCGGTACCGGCTCGAGCCGTGAGCATGCCGTCTGGGCGTTGCGCGACTTCGGATTCCGCGTGGTGCTGGCCCCCAAGTTCGCCGACATCTTCCGCGGCAACGCCGGTAAGCAGGGACTCCTCGCGGGCGTCATCTCCGAGTCGGACCGTGAGGCGATCTGGGCTGCCGTGGATGCGCAGCCCGGAATGCGGATGACGGTCGACCTCGAGGCGCGCGTCGCCGCTCTGGGTGACCTCCGAGTCCCCTTCGAGATCGACGATTACACTCGTTGGAGGCTCCTCGAGGGACTCGACGACATCGGGCTCACGCTGCGCAATGAAGAGGCGATCGCGCAGTTCGAGGCGCGCCGTGAGGCGTGGCGACCTCGGACACTCCCCGTCGCGTAGCCCCGGATCACGCCCCTGACCCGTGGGGCGAAGATCCGCCCCGCCCTCGATCACCAAGTGAGGAAGTCCTGCATGAGCACTCCGCCGAGTGAGCCGATCGCATCGGAGAACGGCAGCCGTCGCGAAGACGGCGAGATCCTCGAGATCCGGGGCGGACGGCCCCTCGTCGGACGTGTCGACGTCAAGGGAGCGAAGAACTTCGCGACCAAGGCCATGGTCGCCTCGCTGCTCGGTGAGAGCGAGAGCGTCTTGCGCGACGTCCCCGACATCAGCGACGTCGCCGTGGTGCGCTCGCTTCTCGAGGTGCACGGGGTGACGGTCGCCGACGACGGCGAGGGCACGTACCGGCTCGACCCGAGCGGCGCCGAGTCGGCCGGGTTCGAGGAGATCGACGCGCACGCCGGTGCTTCGCGAATCCCGATCCTCTTCTGCGGACCGCTGCTGCACCTGCTCGGCCAGGCGTTCATCCCCGACCTCGGCGGCTGCCGTATCGGCGACCGCCCGATCGACTTCCACCTCGACGCGCTGCGCAAGTTCGGCGCGATCGTGGACAAGCAGCCCAGCGGCATCCGTCTCTCGGCGCCCGAGGGCCTCCACGGGGCCGACATCGAACTGCCCTACCCGAGTGTCGGGGCCACCGAGCAGGTCCTGCTGACCGCGGTACGGGCCAAGGGCACGACGGAACTGCGCAACGCCGCCATCGAGCCCGAGATCATGGATCTGATCGCGGTCCTGCAGAAGATGGGCGCGATCATCTCCTACGAGCCGAACCGCGTCATCTTCATCGAGGGCGTCGACCGGCTCCGGGGATACGACCACCGGTCGATCTTCGACCGCAACGAGGCCGCGTCGTGGGCATGCGCTGCGCTGGCGACCGACGGCGACATCTTCGTCGGCGGCGCCAAGCAGCAGGAGATGCTGACGTTCCTCAACGTCTTCCGCAAGGCCGGCGGCGACTTCGACATCCAGGAGGACGGCATCCGGTTCCGTCGCAACGGCGCACTGCGTCCCGTCTCGGTCGAGACCGACGTCCACCCGGGGTTCATGACCGACTGGCAGCAGCCGCTCATCGTCGCACTCACTCAGGCTGAAGGCGTCTCGACGGTGCACGAGACGGTGTACGAGAACCGTCTGGGCTTCACGCAGGCCCTCAACAAGATGGGTGCTCAGATCGTGGTGCACCCCGAAGGCATCGCAAGCCCGGATCGCCGCGTTCCCCGTCGTGCGCTCGAGCAGGCCGCGGTCATCACCGGTCCGACCCCGTTGGACGGGGCGGATGTCGTCGTGCCCGACCTCCGCGGGGGCTACAGCTACGTCATCGCGGCTCTGGCGGCCGAGGGCGTCTCGGTCGTTCGCAACGTCGGGATCATCCGTCGCGGTTACGAGAAGTTCTTCGACAAGCTCGAGGCGCTCGGCGCCGACTTCGACGTCATCGGCTGACCGATGTCCGAGAACCGCCGTCGCGCGTCAGCGGAGAAGACCAAGCCGACACCGTTCTGGCTGGCGGCAGCCGTGGTCGTGCCCGCCGTCGGACTGCTCGCCCGGATCGAGATCGAGGGCGGTGAGCATCTCCCCGAGGAGGGACCGTACGTCCTCGCCCCGAACCACTACAGCGAGTTCGATCCGATCGTGATCGCGGTCGCGACCTGGCGGCTCGGGCGGGCACCGCGCTTCATGGCGAAGGAGAGCCTCTTCCGGGTACCGGTCGTGGGCGCGGTCCTGAAGGGCCTCGGCATGATTCCGGTCTCCCGGACGACGTCGGCCTCCGCCGCCGGCCAGGCGATCGCCCAGGCCGCCGAGCTCGTGGCCGACGGCCGCGGCGTCATCGTGTATCCGGAGGGATCGCTGACCCGCGAGCCCGATCTGTGGCCGATGCGCGGCAAGTCGGGCGCGGTGCGCGTCGCAACGGCCGGCGACATCCCGATCATCCCGGTCGCGACGTGGGGCGTGCAGTCGATCCTGCCCCGCTACGGCAAGTTCAGCGCCTGGCCGCTCCGCAAGCGCATCCGCGTGCGGTTCGGGCCGCGGGTGGATCTCGCGCTGGAGCCGGGCGTCACGCCGTCGCCGGCCCAGCTGGTGGCGGCCACGGATACCGTCATGGCGCGTATCGCGGGCCTGCTGGGGCAGCTCCGCGGCGAGGAGCCGCCCGCCGAGCGCTGGAATCCGGGACAGCACGGCCAGAAGGAGACGGGTCGCCTTGAGCCGTAGGACCGAGACCACCGGACCCCGCGTCACCGTCATCGGTTCGGGCAGCTGGGGAACGACGTTCGGAAAGGTTCTCGCCGACGGCGGGGCCCAGGTCACGATGTGGGCGCGCCGCACCGAGCTTGCGCACGAGATCCGCGAAGGCAAGCGCAACAGCCGCTATCTGCCGGGCATCAACCTCCCGCGCTCGATGACGGCCACCCATCATCTCTCCGAGGCGCTCGACGGTGCTGAGCAGGTGTACCTCGCGGTCTCGAGCCAGGCGCTGCGCGAGAACCTCACCGCCATCCGCCCGCTCATCGCCGGCGGAACCATGCCGGTGGTGTCGCTCATGAAAGGCGTCGAGAAGCGCACCGGCCTGCGGATGAGCCAGGTGATCGAGCAGGGACTGGACTGCGACCCCAACCGCATCGCGGTGGCATCGGGCCCCAACCTCGCGCTCGAGATCGCGCGAGAGCAGCCGACCGCCGCCGTCATCGCCTCGGCGAGTCAGGACACCGCCGAGGCGGTCGCTCTGCGCGCCCGCAACGGGTACTTCCGCTCGTTCGTCAACACCGACGTCATCGGGACCGAGTTCGGCGGTGTGCTGAAGAACCTGATCGCCGTCGCGATCGGCATCGTGGACGGTGTCGGGTACGGCGAGAACACGAAGGCCTCGATCATCACGCGCGGTCTGGTCGAGATGACGGACTTCGCCGTGGCACAGGGAGCTCACCCCGAGACGCTCCAGGGCCTTGCGGGCCTCGGCGACCTCATCGCGACCTGCCAGTCGCCCCTGAGCCGGAACAACACGGCCGGGCGCCTGCTCGGACAGGGCTTCTCGTTCCAGGACGTCGTGAAGCAGATGGACCAGACCGCCGAAGGCCTGGCGTCCGTGGCGCCCGTCCTGACGCTGGCGCGCGCCGCGGGAGTGCAGATGCCCATCGTCGAACAGGTCAAGATGGTCCTGGACGGCACCATGAACCCGCGCGACATCGCGCCCCACCTGACCACCGACGACGATAAGCCGACCGGCGAGAGGACCCCCCATGGCGACGACAACAGTAGCGGTGCTCTTCGGCGGGCGTTCCAGCGAGCATTCGATCAGTTCCGCAACGGCGGCCGGGGTCCTGCGCGCGATCGATCGTGAGCGTTACCGCGTGATCCCCGTCGGGATCACGCGCGAGGGGGCCTTCGTCCTCGAGGACGACGACGCCGATAAGTTCGCGCTGAACCCGGAGCGGATGCCGGAGGTCGTCGACAACGGCACTCGCGTGCTGTGGCCGGAGCCGGGCGGACCGCGCGAGCTGCGTGTCCGCCGCGTCGACGGCGACATCGATGTCCTCGGCGAGGTCGACGTCGTGCTGCCGATCCTGCACGGCCCGCACGGTGAGGACGGCACGATACAGGGCTTCTTCGACACCCTGCAGCTGCCCTACGCCGGTGGTGGCGTCCTCGACTCGGCGCTGTGCATGGACAAGCACTTCATGAAGATCGTGCTGCAGGCGGCCGGTATCCCCGTCGCGCCCTGGGTCACCGTTGACGAGGCCCGGTGGCGTCGGGATCCCGAAGGCGTCCGCTCCGATGCCGCGGCTCTCGGCATCCCGAGCTTCGTCAAGCCGGCGCGCGCCGGCTCGAGCGTCGGCGTGTCGAAGGTCCACGAACCCGGTGAGCTCGACGCCGCCCTCGAACTCGCTTTCGCGGAAGACGGCAAGGTGCTGATCGAGCCCGCGATCGTCGGCCGTGAGGTCGAAGTCGCGGTCCTGGAGGGACGCGGCGGCGGGCCCGCCCGTGCGTCGCTGCCGGGGGAGATCGTGCTGACGACGCGTGAGTTCTACGACTTCGAGGGGAAGTACCTCGGCGGTGACGGCGCGGAGGTCGTCTGCCCCGCCGACGTCACCGAGGATGAGATCGACGCGCTCAAGCGGATGGCGGTGGCCGCCTTCGCCGCTGTCGACGGCCGCGGTCTCGCGCGCGTCGACTTCTTCCGGACGCCCGACGGGCTGTACGTCAACGAGCTGAACACCATGCCGGGGTTCACGCCCATCTCGATGTTCCCCAAGTGCTGGATCGCCTCCGGCCTCAGCTACGGCGATCTCATCTCCGAGCTGATCGAGATCGCGCTCTCCCGCGTCGCCGACCGCGTCTGACGGGTTCCGACGGCGGGGATGCGACCCGCGCTCAGGGTTCGACGGGCGACGGGACCGGGGTAGCTTCCGAGCGTTCGACGCATTCGCCGCCGTCGCGGGGAAGCCGAGAGACGACTCGCGAGAGCTCGTCGAGAACCTCTCGGCTCGACACGCCCTGGACGTCCTCGGAGCTCTCGGTGTCGAAGTAGAGCTCGACGGCGGGAGTGCGCCCGAAGGTGACGACGCGGAACCGGGGAGCCTCGGATTCGTCGATCACCCAGTCGACTCCCGCGACGGACTCGCAGCGCAGCGTCGTCGGGCCGGGCGAGGCTACGCCGCACGAGAAGATGATGGTGGCGGGGTCGCCCCAGGCAGCGGTGGCCTGACTGTCGGTCCAGCGACGCTCCGCTCCGGCGACCGTCTGCGGGAGGCGGACCATCACGTCCGCGCACTCGGGAGCGTTCGCCTGCGGCGCCGCCGGAACGTTCACGGTTCCCGCGCAGCCGGCGAGAACGAGGGTCGCCGAGGCCAGGACGAGAGCGGGGATGGATCGGCGGCGGAGCACCTGTCCAGGGTACTGCGCCGCGAGCCGGTCGACCGCGGCGGTAGCGTGGAGCCATGCCCGACGCCGCCCCCGCCACCCCCGTCGGCTCGCTCTCGGAGGAGGCGGTGCTCGCCGCGATCCTCGAGTGCCTCGGTCCTTCCGATTCGCTCGTCGGACCCGGTGATGACGCGGCGGTGCTCCAGCTCGCCGATGCGCGCGTCGTCGTGACGACCGACACCCTCATCCACGGGCCCGACTTTCGTCTCGCGTGGTCGTCCGGCAGGGACCTCGGCGCGAAGGCCGCGGCGGTCAACCTGGCGGACGTCGCCGCGATGGGCGCCCGGCCCGTGGCCCTGTTCGTCGCTCTCGCGATGCCTCCCGAGACGACCATCGGGTTCGTCCGGGAGCTCGCGACCGGTCTGCGCGAGGCCTGCGACGAGCTCGCACCGGGCTGCCGTGTCGCGGGCGGCGACCTCACGAGCTCGGACACTCTGACGATCGCGGTGACCGCGATCGGCGAGATGGAGCCGGGGCACTCTCCGGTGCTCCGCTCAGGCGCCCGGCCCGGCGACATCCTGGCGATCTGCGGCGAGGTCGGGCTTGCGGCGGCCGGGCTCGACATCCTGTTCGAGCGGTTCCGCGACGAGGACGGTCAGGCGGTCGCGGTGGACGCCGGAATCCTCACCGCGCCCGAGCGCACTGCTGTGGCGGGGCAGCTGCGTCCCCGCCCGCCGATCGGCTCCGGCGCGGCGGCGGCGAGAGCGGGCGCGACAGCGATGATGGACGTCTCGGACGGCCTGGTGCGCGATGCCCGTCGGCTCGCGCGCGCCTCGGGGGTCACGCTCGACATCGCACGTCTCGCGCTGGGCCCGGACAGCGATCGTGCGCTCCGCGGCGGGGAGGATCATGCGCTCCTCGCGACCTTCCCGGCCAACACCATCCTCCCGGCGGGCTTCCGTGCGATCGGCTCGGTCGGCGCGGCGGGCCCCGACCCGCTCACCGTCGACGGGCTGCCGGAGCGTTCGGCCGGCGGGTGGGACCCCTACCGCGACTGGGACGGTGCCGGGGGCTGATCCGCGTCGACCGCGCGTTCGAACCACCACAGGGTCGTGTCGCCGTAGCGCTTGGTGCGCAACGGCTCGAGTCGCGCCGGAACACGCGGCTCGGGGGAGCGGCTGGCGCGTTCGACGATGACGACCGCTCCGGGCGCGCAGAGGTCTGCGAGCAACGCGAGCGTGACGGCGAGCGCGTCGTCGTCGAGGTCGTAGGGCGGATCCAGGAAGACGAGGTCGAACGGACCGGTCGCCGACCCGAGGAACGTGTCGGCGCTGCTGCGGTGGACCCTGACCGGCGACGAGGCGACTGCTCGCGCGACTGTCCGTGCGTTCTGTTCGGTCACGGCGGCGGCCGGGGCCGACTTCTCCACGAGGTCGACGGATGCGGCCCCTCGGCTGAGCGCCTCCAGGCCGAGCGCGCCCGAGCCCGCGTACAGGTCGAGCACACGCGCGCCGTCGAGGATGCCCGATGCGTCGAGTCCGCCGAAGAGGGACTCGCGGACGCGATCGCTCGTCGGACGCGTGCCGCGATCGGGTACACGCAGCGCGAGAGATCCTGCGGCGCCGGCGATGATGCGTGTCATGCGGGTCCCGCCTTTCCGGCATCATCCTTCGGGAAGCCGCCGCCCTCTTCGTCACGCAGCCGTGGCTCGCTGCGGAGCTCGGGGCGGAAGCCGGCCTTGTCGGCGTAGAAGGCGCGGATGACCGACATGTCGGCGGCGACGTCGCCGGTGAGCTCGATGGTCGGTCCCAGGCCCGTGGTCATCGTGGTGCGGTCGACGTAGCCCAGTGTGACGGGCAGACCCGACGCGCGTGCGATGCGGTAGAAGCCCGACTTCCATCCGGTGCGCGAGGTCCGGGTTCCGTCGGGGGTGATGACGAGTCCGAAGACGTCGCCCGCCGCGATCTGCGCGAGGACGTCGTCCACGACGCGCGACGGGTCGTCCCGGTCGACGGGGATGCCGCCCAGCCGCCGCATCGGACCGCTCCGCCACCCGTGGAAGAGGCTCTTCTTCCCGAGCCAGCGGATGGGGATCTGCAGGCGCCACGCGATGGCGAGCATGAGCACGAAGTCCCAGTTGGAGGTGTGGGGCGCCCCGATGAGGATGGTGGGCCTCGTCGGGGCGGGTGTGCTGACGAGGCGCCAGCGGCTGAACGTCCAGAAGAGGCGGGCGATCGCGCGTCGGAGCATCCTCTTACCGTAGAGCCTGGCGGCACCGTGTCCGACCTCCTGCCTAGACTCGTGTCCATGCCGCAGGTCGACCTCGATACACCGCTGCCGCAGGCCGTGGGCGAGAAGGTCGCGGCGACCCTCTCGCGTGCTTTCGGGATGTCCACCGTCGGCGACCTCCTCGCACACTATCCGCGTCGTTATGCCCGTCGTGGCGAGCTGACGCCCATCTCCTCACTGCCCGTCGGCGAGATGGCGACGATCGTCGCCGAGGTGAAGTCGGTCTCCGAGCGCCCGATGCGTCAGCGTCGCGGCTCGCTCCTCGAAGTCGTGATCAGCGACGGCGTCGGCGAGGCGACGCTGACCTTCTTCGGGCAGAAGTGGCGTCTCCAAGAGCTCCGGGTCGGGCGGCAGGGCATCTTCTCGGGCAAGGTCGGCGTGTTCAAGGGGAAGCAGCAGTTCGCGCATCCCGACTACGAGCTTTTCGACGACGAGGTCGAGGCGCGCGTGACGGCGGTCGCGCGCAGCCTCGAACCGATCCCCATCTACTCCGCCACGAGTACGATCACCAGCTGGCAGCTGCGCAAGATCATCGCCGACGTCATCGCCCGGCTCGGCGAGGTACCCGATCCGCTCCCCGATGAGGTGCGCGCACGTCATCAGCTCCTCGACGCTCGCACCGCGCTCGTCCAGGTCCACACGCCCACGGTTCCCGAACAGGTGCGGCCGGGGTTCGCGGCCCTGCGGATGCACGAGGCATTCGTACTGCAAGCAGCACTCCTCCAGCACCGCATCCAGGTCCGCCAGCTCGCCGCGACCTCCCGGCCCGCTGGCGACCTGCTCGAGCAGTTCGACGCTTCCCTGCCCTTCGAGCGCACGCCGGACCAGATCGCTGTCGGTGACGCGATCGCCGCAGACCTCGTGAACGAATGGCCGATGAATCGTCTCGTGCAGGGGGAAGTGGGGTCGGGCAAGACGCTCGTCGCCCTGCGCGCGATGCTGCAGGTCGCGCAATCGGGCGGGCAGGCCGCGCTGATCGCGCCGACCGAGGTGCTCGCTGCGCAGCACGTGCGATCCATCGCGAAGATGCTCGGGCCGCGGCTGGCACCCGAGCTGATGCCCACTCTGCTCACGGGGGCGCAGCCGGCCGCCGAGCGGCGCAAGGCAGCGCTGCGCGCGGCATCCGGCCAGGCACGGATCGTCGTCGGCACCCACGCCCTGCTGAGCGCCTCGACGACGTTCGCCGACCTCGGCCTCGTCGTCGTCGACGAGCAGCACCGATTCGGGGTCGAGCAGCGCGAGGCCCTGCGCGCCAAGGGAACCTCGCCCCACGTGCTCGTCCTCACGGCGACGCCGATTCCGCGCACCGTGGCGATGACCGTCTTCGGAGACCTCGACGTGTCGACCATCCGCACGATGCCGACGGGGCGTGCGGGCATCTCGACCTTCGTCGCGCCCCTGGCCGAGAAGCCCGGGTGGTTCGGTCGTGTGTGGGAGCGTGTGGCCGAAGAGGTGGCCGCCGGGCGCCAGGCCTTCGTCGTCTGTGCGGCGATCGACGCCGAGAAGGCCGTCGTCGACGACACCGACGACGCGGGCATGCTCGAAGACGGTACGCGCGCGCGCACGCGGTGGGGTGTCGTGCAGGCGAGCGCGATGCTCGCCCAGCATCCCTCCTTCGCCGATCTGACGGTGGCCACGCTGCACGGCAAGATGCCTGCGGACGAGAAGGATGCCGTGATGCAGGCCTTCGCCCGTGGTGAGATCGACGTGCTGGTGGCCACGACGGTCGTCGAGGTCGGCGTCGATGTGCCCAACGCCTCGACGATGGTGATCCTCGAAGCCGAGCGGTTCGGCGTCTCGCAGCTGCACCAGCTTCGCGGCCGGGTCGGTCGCGGAAGCGTTCCCGGTCTCTGCCTCCTGGTCACCGAGGCCGATCCCGACACGGCGGCGCGTTCGCGGGTCGAGGCCGTCGCGGCGACGACCGACGGCTTCTCCCTCGCCGAGGTCGACCTCGAGCTCCGCGGCGAGGGAGACGTTCTCGGCGATGCGCAGTCGGGCGCCCGGTCTTCGCTCCGCCTGCTCCGCGTCGTCGCCGATGCCGACTTGATCGCGCAGGCGCGCGAGGAAGCAGCCGAGGTGCTGGGCGACGACCCCGACCTCTCCCGCCATCCGGGACTGGCTGCTGCGATCGCGCGGCGGCTCGGCGAGGACGAGCGCGGCGCGCTCCATAGGAACTAGGCTCGGAGCATGAGCAACCGGATCGCGGTCGTGCCCGGCTCCTTCGATCCGCCGACCCTCGGCCATCTCGACGTCATCCGTCGTGCCGCGGCCCTCTACGACCAGCTTCACGTCCTGGTCGTGCACAACCCGGGCAAAGAAGCGATGCTCCCCATCGCGCAGCGGCAGGCGCTGCTCGAGCAGTCGATCGACGACGCCGGGATCGAGGGCGAGATCGTGGTCGCCGCGTGGAGCATGGGGCTGCTCGTCGATTACGCGACCGACGTCGGCGCCGGGATCCTCGTCAAGGGGATCCGTTCGCAGGTCGACGTCGCCTACGAGACGCCGATGGCGATCGTCAACCGGCACCTCGCACAGATCGAGACCGTGTTCCTCCTTCCCGACCCCGCGCACGCGCTCGTCTCGAGCTCGCTCGTGCGGCAGGTCGCCTCGCTCGGTGGCGACGTCTCGCCGTTCGTCCCGGGGCCCGTCGCGCGCTTCCTCGACACCGGATCCCGCGGCATCTGAGTCCGCTCGTCGCCACGGCGACTACCATGGTCGATCGTGGGTAGAAAGCACGTCACCGGACCATTCGTCATCCCCGTGCACGACATCGTGCGCCAGCCGGGGGAGATGCGGGAGTTCGCGTTCAGCGTGCCCGCGCCCGACAAATGGGGTGAGGGCCTCGTGTTCGTCCCGTCGGGTCAGCCGATCGAACTCGAGGTGCGCCTCGAGTCGGTCCACGAGGGCATCCTGGCGACCGCGGAGGCGGACACTGTCTACGAAGGGGTCTGCGGTCGGTGCCTCATGGAGCTGACACGCCCCCTCCGAATCGAGTTTCAGGAGCTCTTCGGGTATTCTGGGGACGAAGCGTCCGACTTCGAGGTTCAAGACGACCACGTGGATCTTGAAACTCCGGTCAGGGATTCGATCGTCCTGGCGCTTCCGTTCCAGCCGGTGTGTCAGCCGGATTGCCCCGGGCTCGACCCGGTCACGGGTGAGAAGCTGACGCCCGGAGCGGAGCCTGCGGAGCAGGTGCAGATCGACCCGCGCTGGGCCGCGCTGACGGCCTACACCCCAGACCACGACGACGCAGACCATCGCGTCGCGCCCGACACAGAGAAGAGCTAGCCATGGCAGGTAACCCCCCGAAGCGGAAGGTCTCCCGATCCAACACGCGTTCGCGTCGCGCGCAGTGGAAGGCCGAGGCTCCCGCCCTCGTCAAGACCATCGAGAACGGCAAGGTCGTCTACAGCCGTCCCCACCAGGCGAAGGTCGTCACCGACTCGCAGGGCACCGAGCTGTTCCTCGAGTACAAGGGTCGCAAGGTCGCTGACGTCTGACGACGAGCGGCGTGACTGAGAACATCACCGAGCGCTCGGCGCTCACCGACAAGCTCGGGGTCGATATCGACCCCGAGCTTCTGTCGCTCGCCCTCACCCATCGCTCGTACGCGTACGAGAACGGCGGGACGCCTCACAACGAGCGCCTGGAGTTCCTCGGCGACTCGATCCTGGGTCAGGCCGTCACCGTGCACCTCTTCCGCACGCATCCGGATCTCGACGAGGGCGCCCTGGCGAAGCGGCGAGCGAGTGTGGTCTCGACCGTCGCCCTGGCCGAGGTCGCGCGGACGATCGGGCTGGGCGACCACATCATGCTGGGGCGCGGCGAGACGCAGACCGGCGGTCGCGACAAAGACTCGATCCTCGCCGACGCCATGGAGGCCGTGATCGGTGCGGCGTTCCTCTCGGCGGGCCCGGACCGTGCGCAGGAACTCGTCCTTCGGCTGGTGGCGCCGCTTCTGGCCGACCCCGCGCGGTACGGGGCGGCGATGGACCCGAAGACCTCGCTGCAAGAGCTCGCCGCGCATCTGGGCGTCGCGCCGCCCGTCTACGGCATCGAGGCCTCGGGGCCGGACCACCACCGCGTCTTCACCGCGACCGTCACCGTCGGCGACGTGTCACGCGAGGGAGTGGGAAGCAGCAAGAAGCAGGCCGAGATGGCCGCCGCCCTCGCTGTGTGGCACGTGCTGTCGGCCCGTGCCTGAGCTTCCCGAAGTCGAGGTCGTCCGTGCCGGTCTCGAGCCGGCCGTCGTCGGCGCGCGCATCGAGGCCTGCACGGTCCTCGATGCGCGCGCGCTCACGCGCCACGCCGGGACGCGGGAGTCTTTCGAGCGGGAGCTGATCGGCCGCTCGCTTGCCGCGGCCGCGCGCCGCGGCAAGTTCCTGTGGTTCCCCGTGGCGGACACGGATCGCGCGGTGGTCGCCCACCTGGGGATGAGCGGGCAGATGCTCCTGCGCGAGCCGGGCGCCCCCACCGAGCGTCATGAACGGATCCGCTGGGACATCGTGCACCCCGCGCACGGCGAGCTGTCCGTGCTCTTCGTCGATCAGCGGACTTTCGGATCCCTGGCCGTCGACGACCTCGAGCCGACCGCGGATGGCGCCGCGGGCGGGCGCGGAACGGATGCTGCCCTGATCCCGGGACAGGTGCGGCACATCGCCCGTGATCCCCTCGACCCCGCGTTCGACGCCGCGCGCTTCCATCGAGAGCTGGCGCGGCGGTCGTCGGGCATCAAGCGCGTTCTGCTCGATCAGGGCGTGGTCAGCGGTATCGGCAACATCTACGCCGACGAGGCGCTGTGGGCGGCCCGCATCCACCCGGAGACCGCGGCATCTCTCCTCTCGCGCCCCGCGCGCGAACGCCTCCTGGAAGCGGTCGTCGCGGTCATGACGAAGGCTCTCGCCGAGGGCGGCACGAGCTTCGACGCGCAGTATGTGAACGTCAACGGCCAGGCCGGCTACTTCGCCCACTCTCTGGAGGCCTACGGCCGCACCGGAGCGGAGTGCTCGCGATGCGGCTCGGCCATCGTCCGGGTCGCGTTCACCAATCGGTCATCGCACTACTGTCCGCGCTGCCAGCGTCGCCGCTACTGAGCCGCTTCTTCCAGGCACCCTCGTACGAGAGCGGCCGGAAGCCGAGGGCCTCGTTGATGTCGAGCATCGGCCGATTCTCCTCGGCGTTGTAGGTGATGACGCGGGGCGAGCCGGGGGCGATCTCGCGCCACGCCACGAGCCCTGCGCACTTCACGAGCATCCCGAGCCGGTGGCCGCGGTGCGTCGCCGCCACGAGGGTGTCGTGCTGGTGGGTCGCTCCGGTGCGGTCCGAGCTGATCATGAGCTCGTTGAAGGCTGCGAGCTCACCGGTCTCGATGTGCTGGGCAGCGGTCACGAGCAGTGTCTGGTCCGCTTCGACGTAGCGCGCATCGTGGCGGGCCAGGCGCGCGGCATCCCACTCTTCCTCGTCCACCTCGAGGCCGGCGGCGGGGGCGTCGGTCGACATGCGCGATTTGAGCCAGGCGTACCCTTCGACGAACTCCGGCGGCGTCGGCACAGTCCATCGCACCACGCGATACCCGGCGGCCGCGACTGCGGCTCGCGCCAGGTGCTCATCGACGACGGCGGCGGAGCCGGGCAGATCCAGCACGCTCTTCCGGTTGATCTGCTCGAGCGTGTAGCCGTGCCGCAGGAGGAACCGCGCGGCATGGTCGCGCGGAATGTCGCCGTACCCCGTCGGTGCGGCCATCCTGTCGCCCGGCTGGTCGGGATGCTCGGCGTACGTCTGCAGAACGTGCCGTCCGTGCTCGCGGGCCGTGCGCTCGATGAGAGCGTGCGCGTGCGACCCGATCCCGCGGCCGTGGACGTCACGCAACAGTTCGATGAGCCAGTACGCCGTATCGGATCCGGCCTCGTGGGGGACGTCGAGCCCCACGCGCCCGACGACTGTGCCGTCCCAGACCGCGAGCCAGCTGAACCGCGTCTCGTCCGGACTCGGGCGATAGTGGGGGAGCAGCTCGTCGGGGCGGGCGGCGTCGTCATCGCTGCCGGTGATCTCGCGGTACACGAGATTGCGCACGCGGACCATCTCGCAGAAGTCCGCGGCGTCCGGCGCATCGATGCGGTCGGGAATGTGGAGAGAGCGCAGCTCGAGCTGCGCGGTGATGTCGTTCATGGTTCTCTTTCGATGGCGTGGGGTCTCGTCGCCGAGACCCCACGCGGATCAACGGTAGGGAGTGAGCAGGTACGCGCGCTCCCAGTGGCGCTCGCGTGCCTCTCGAGCGGCGAGCTGCTCGCGGCGGTACGCGACCTCTGGCGCAGAGCTAGCGCCGCGGTTCGCGCTCCACACGATGAGGCGCAGTGCGATCCGCAGCGCAACGCGCTGGGCGAGGGTCGGACGGCCGACGAGAGTCTGCTCGGGGATGACAGGCCGCGCAGGCGCAACCTCGGGACGTCGTTGTACGACGGTGTTCATGGTGTCCTCGTTCGAAGAGGGCGGATGTGCGATGGCGACGACGTGCGTCGCGGGGACAGCCAGGGGCTGCTGCCCGGCGCGCGGAGATCACGCGGGGCGGAAAGGCGGAACGGGGCGAGGGACTCGCAGACTCAGACGTTCAGCGGAGCACCGACGACGGCGGCTCCACCGATAACGCAGACGAAACGGTCGCGGTGCTCGGAACGAACAGCAACAGCGTTAAACGCGGTGACAGAAATCAACATCGGGGAACCTCCTTTCGTCAGGGATGCGGAAAGTGACGCTAGCGGTCCGTCCGGTGCGGCGTCAAGTCCGGCGCGTCATCCTCCGGTAGCGTGTGGACGTTGACCGAGCGCCGGGAGGGTTCGACATGCACCTGAAGAGCGTCACGCTCAAGGGCTTCAAGTCGTTCGCCCAACCGACCACGTTCGTGCTCGAACCGGGGGTCACCTGCATCGTCGGGCCGAACGGCTCCGGCAAGTCGAACGTCGTCGACGCCCTCGCCTGGGTCATGGGAGAACAGGGAGCCAAGACCCTGCGCGGCGGCAAGATGGAGGACGTCATCTTCGCGGGCACCGCGACGCGCGGTCCGCTCGGTCGTGCCGAGGTGCAGCTGACGATCGACAACCACGACGGCGTGCTTCCGATCGAGTACGCCGAGGTCACGATCAGCCGAACGCTGTTCCGGAACGGGTCGAGCGAGTACGCGATCAACGGCGAGACGTGCCGGTTGCTCGACGTGCAGGAGCTGCTGAGCGACTCCGGTTTGGGCCGCGAGATGCACGTCATCGTCGGGCAGGGCCGTCTCGACACCGTGCTCCAGGCGAGCGCGGAGGACCGCCGCGGCTTCATCGAAGAGGCGGCGGGCATCCTCAAGCACCGGCGCCGCAAGGAGAAGACGGTTCGCAAGCTCGAGGCGATGGAGACGAACCTCACCCGGCTGAGCGACCTCGCGGGCGAGCTGCGACGGCAGCTGAAGCCGCTCGGCAAGCAGGCCGAGATCGCCCGCGAAGCGGCGACGATCGCCGCCGTCGTCCGCGACGCGAAGGCGAGGCTGTTCGCCGATGACCTCGTCGCCCTGCGTGCCCAGCTCGCCGACCACGCCCGGGACGAGCATGAGCGGCACGCCGAGCGGCTGGTGCTGCAGGACCGGCTCGACGGTGTGAAACGACGCATCGACGAGCTCGAGGCCGAGCAGCGGTCCGAAGCCGTCGACCGTGCACGCGCCACCGCTTTCGCGCTCGAACAGGTCCAGGAACGGGTACGCGGGTTGCACACGCTCGCAGCGCAGCGCCGAGCGCTCCTCGAAGACGACGGCCAGCTCTCGATAGAGGTCGCCACGGTCGGGCAGTCGGCCATCGACGAGGCTCGGCAGGAGGTCGACGACATCGCGTCAGGCGTCGGTGATGCGCAGGATGCGGCTGCTGCGGCATCCCGCGACGTCATCCGGGCACGCGCCGAACTCGATGCGCTCGACGCCGACATCGCCGCCCAAAGCGCTCTCGTCTCGGAGCACGACATGCGCCTGACCAAGCTTCGCGGCCGGGCCGAGGCCGCAGCATCCCGGCTGGAGGCCCTTCGAGCGACGGTGGAACGGCAGCAGCGGGGCCTCGATGCCGCTCGCGCGCGCCGCGCCGAGGCGGAGGCAGCCCTCGAGCAGGTCCAGGCGGATGCGGCTCCCGAGATCAGCTCCGCCGAGCACACTGCCGCCTACGAGCGGGCTCAGCGCGATGCCACGGACGCCGAGACCGAGCTGGCGGGGATCCGCGAGAGGCTGCACGCGGCCGAGCGCGAGGTCGAGTCGCTCACGGCGCAGACCGCGGCACTCGGGCGCGCGCTCGAGGTCCGCAATGCCGCTGCCGATCTCCTCTCGCGCGGTGACGAGGGGCTGCGATCCCTCGTCGCCGACGCCCTGAAGGTCGAGCCGGGCTACGAGGCCCCGGTGGCTGCCGCTCTGGGGGCTCTCGCTGAAGGCGTGCTCGCGGTCGATGTGGCGGCAGCGCTGCGGGCGGCGGCCACCGCCTCCGCGGATGACCTCGGCGTGGTCGACATCGTCCTGGCGGACGCCGCGCGGGGAGAGGCTGTCGCCGCTCCACCGGGTGCTGTTCGCGCCACCGACATCGTCAGCGGTCCCGACGGTGTCGTCGGGCAACTCGAGAATGTGCTCGTCGCGGATGACCTCGACGCCGCTGTGCGCATCCGTGACGGCTGGGTCGCGAACGAGCGCGAGCGTGCCGTGGTCGTGACGAAGCAGGGTGAGCTCGTCTCGTGGCGCACCGTCCGGGCCGGCTCCGGCGAAGGGCGATCGCGTCTCGAACTCGCGGCCGAGCGCGATGCGGCGGCCGAGCGGCTCAGCGAGATGAGGGTGGTCGCCGACGCGCTGCGCGAGTCGCTGGCCGAAGCGCAGGCGGCGTGGTCCGAGGCACGCGCCCGCACGAGGACGGCGCTCGAGACCCTCCGGGCGCACGACGCGGCGCTCGCGGCCGACGCGGAGAAGTTCAACCGGGCTACCGTGCGGTACGAGGCGGCCGTCGCGGAGTGCGATCGGCTCGAAGCGGGTATCGCACCCGCTGTGTCCGCCGTGACCGAGGCCGAATCGGCGGCTCGCGAGGCTGAGGAAGCGCTCGCGGCAGCGGCTGCGGCACCGAGGCCGATCCTCGACGCATCGGCGCGCGAGGGGCTCCTCGAAGCCCTCGAACAGACACGCGAACGCGAGATGCGCGCCCGGCTCGACGTCGAGACCCTGCGGGAGCGCGTGCGAGCCGGAGAGGCACGTGTGGTCCAGCTCGAACGCCAGCGCGAGCGCGAGCGGGCAGCCGCCGCCGAAGCCGCCCGGCGCGCCGTCATCCGGAGGCGGCAGCGTGCGATCGCGGACGCCGTCGCCGCACAGCTGCCCCCGCTGCTCGAGTCGATCGACCGGTCGGTCGCGGCCGCCCGCGTGGAGCTGGGTCGCGCCGAGCAGGCGCGGAGCGAGATCACGAGCGAGCTCGCAGAGCTGCGCCGTCAGGATCAATCGGCGCGCAGCCGACTCGCAGCCCTCACCGAGTCGGTCCACGGACTCGAGATGCAGATGCACGAGAAGAAGCTGCACGTGACGAGCCTGCTCGAGCGTGTCGCCTCGGAACTCGGGTTCGACGAGGACATTCTTGTTTCGGAATATGGGCCGGACCAGCCCGTCCTCGATGATTCGGGCGAGCCGGTGCCTTTCGATCGGAACGCGCAGCGGCGTCGCCTCGCCGAAGCGGAGCGAAAGCTCGCGCAGCTCGGGCGGGTCAATCCTCTGGCGCTCGAGGAGTACGCCGCGCTCGAGCAGCGCCACGCATTCCTCACCGAACAGCTTGCGGATCTGACGCAGACACGGGCCGATCTGCTGACCATCATCGGCGAGCTGGACGAACGGATGCAGTCGATCTTCCTGGCCGCGTTCGAAGACACCAAGATCGCGTTCGGCGAGGTCTTCCCGATCCTGTTCCCGGGCGGCACGGGCAGCATCTCGCTCACCGACCCCGACAATCCGCTGACGACCGGTATCGAGGTCGCGGTGCGACCCGTGGGCAAGAAGATCGAGAGGTTGTCGCTGCTGTCCGGCGGCGAGCGGTCCCTGGCCGCCGTCGCGCTCCTGACGGCGATCTTCAAGGCTCGCCCGAGCCCGTTCTACATCCTCGACGAGGTCGAGGCGGCGCTCGACGACGCGAACCTCGGTCGCCTGCTCGGCGTGTTCGAGCAGCTCCGCGAGTCGAGCCAGCTCATCGTGATCACCCACCAGAAGCGCACGATGGAGATCGCCGACGCCCTCTACGGCGTCTCGATGCGGCAGGACGGCGTGTCGGCGGTCGTCGGTCAGCGCGTACGCGAGCGCGCAGGCGCCGTAGGCTGAGGGCATGGCCGACAATCCCTGGTCGCTCTCGCGCGCGCTGCGCGGGCTCTTCGTCAAGCCGACCATCGACGAGAACACGTGGGACGACCTCGAGACGGCGCTGCTGACCGCCGACTTCGGGCCTGACATCACCGAGCGTCTCGTCGACGACCTGCGGGACAAGGTCGAGCGGTACCGCACCACCGACCCCCGTGATCTCCAGCGCATGCTGAAGGAGACGCTCGAGGAGCGGTTCGCAGCCTTCGACTCGACCCTGCGCCTGACCGAGCGTCCCGCCGTCGTCCTCGTCGTCGGTGTGAACGGCGTGGGGAAGACCACGACGATCGGGAAGTTCGCGAAGTTCCTGCAGCGATACGGCCGGTCGGTCGTCGTCGGTGCGGCCGATACGTTCCGTGCCGCGGCCGTCGACCAGCTCGCGACGTGGGCCGAACGCGGCGGTGCACAGATCGTCCGGCCGCAGCAGGAGGGCCAGGACCCGGCTTCCGTCGCGTTCCAGACGATCGATTACGCCAAGCGGACGGGCACGGAGATCGTGCTCGTCGACACCGCCGGCCGCCTGCACACCAAGGGCGGCCTGATGGACGAGCTCACCAAGATCCGGCGCGTCATCGAGAAGCAGGCGCCTATCAGCGAAGTGCTGCTGGTGCTGGATGCGACGACGGGCCAGAACGGCGTGATGCAAGCCGAGGCGTTCCTCGAACACGCCGGCGTGACGGGTCTCGTCCTGACCAAGCTCGACGGGTCCGCGCGGGGCGGTTTCGTGCTCGCGGTCCAGGAGCGCACCGGCATCCCGGTCAAGCTGCTCGGTCAGGGCGAGGGCATAAACGACCTCACCGGTTTCACCCCGCACGTGTTCGCAGCCGCTCTCGTCGACTGAGCGCCGCGCCGCATCTCCACTTCCCCCGCACCCTCACGGCTGGTTTCATAAACACATGGCGATCGAGCACGACTACTTCGGACTCCTCGAGTCGGGTCCGGACGGATCGATCTTCTGGTCGGATCACGTCGAGATCGGCGACCAGACGGTCACCGTCGATCTCACGGCCCCGGATCAGGACGACGTGTCCGCCGCCGCGCTCGACGTCGCTGCCGCGATGATCTCGGCGATCGAGTCGATCGACCTCTCCGCCCGAAACGCGATGGTGTCGGAGCTCAACGACCGCACGAGCGAGGTGACCGAGTTCATCCTCCAGCAGCAGGAGGAGCTCGGAGAGGACATCGAGTCGTACCTGGTGGATATCTCCGGCGACGTCCACATGGACGTCATCCGGTCGCTGCAGCTGATCAGCATGACGATCCTGGCCGACGAGCACGGGGGATCGGACCCGTTCGCGGTGCTGGAGTACGCGCTCGACCCCGACTCGACCGAAGAGGTGCTCCTGGTCAACCTCACGAGCGACGGCAGCATCCAGTCGGTCACCAGCGCCGACTGACGTGCAGACCTTCCTGCCCTACCCATCGTTCGCCGAGTCGGCGGCTGCGCTCGACACGGCTCGACTGGGCAAGCAGCGCGTCGAGACGCTGCAGCTGCTGCGGGCCAACACCGTCCCGGGATACGGATGGCGCAACCACCCGGCCGCCAAGATGTGGCGCGGCCATCTGCCGGCCCTCACGGCGTACGGCCTGGCGATGACGGACGCGTGGATCGCCGCCGGTCGCCCGGATACGGTCCGGCCGCAACTGCTGCGGTTCGCTCCCGATGTCGACGGGATGCCCGAGAGCGAGCTCGAGATGCCGCCGTGGCTGGGCGATGAGGCGTTCCACCTGTCTCACCGCTCCAACCTCGTGCGCAAGGATGCCGCGTTCTACCGCCCGCGTTTCGGCGATGTCCCCGACGACCTCCCGTACATCTGGCCGCCGGACCCGACCGCGGCCTGAGTCGCACGCGGACGGGTCGGCGACTCGTCAGACGGCCTGCGCGAACCCGGACTGCGCGGAGTCGGCGAGGTGCGCGAGGTGCGGGGGGATCTCCCGGCCCTTGGCGGTCATCGATTGCGCCCACAGCCGCCCGGCCCGGTAGGAGGACCGCACGAGTGGTCCGGCGAGAACCCCGAGGAAGCCGATGCGCTCCGCCTCTTCGCGGAAGCCGACGAACTCCTCTGGCTTGACCCACCGGTCGACCGGCAGATGACGAGGCGTCGGCCGCAGATACTGCGTGATCGTGATGATGTCGGTGCCGGCGTCGTGGAGGTCCTGGAGCGCCTGCACGACCTCCTCGGGGGTCTCGCCCATTCCGAGGATGAGGTTCGACTTGGTGATGAGTCCGGCGTCACGGGCGCGCGTGATCACGCCGAGCGAGCGCTCGTAACGGAACGCGGGTCGGATCCGCTTGAAGATGCGGGGGACCGTCTCCACGTTGTGCGCGAAGACCTCCGGTCGCGACGCGAAGACCTCGTCGAGCTGCGCCGGGTCGCCGTTGAAGTCGGTCGCGAGGATCTCGACGCCCGTGCCCGGGTTCTCCGCGTGGATCCGTCGCACCGTCTCCGCGTGCAGCCAGGCTCCGCCATCGGCGAGGTCGTCGCGCGCCACCCCGGTGACCGTGGCGTAGCGCAGCTGCATCCGGCTGACGCTTTCGGCGACGCGCCGCGGCTCGTCGGTGTCGTACTCGGCCGGTTTACCCGTGTCGATCTGACAGAAGTCGCACCGTCGTGTGCACTGCGAGCCGCCGATGAGGAAGGTCGCCTCTCGGTCTTCCCAGCATTCGTAGATGTTGGGACATCCCGCCTCCTGGCAGACGGTGTGCAGGCCTTCCTCGCGCACGAGGTCGTGGAGCGCGCGATACTCCTCGCCCATCCGGGCCTTCGTCTTGATCCACTCCGGCTTGCGCTCGATCGGCGTCTGCGCGTTGCGGACCTCCAGGCGAAGGAGTTTGCGTCCCTCCGGCCCGCCCGCGGCGGGAGCGGCGGGCACGGCGCAGCCGCCGCTCATGCCGCGACCGCCGTCTCGAACTCGGCGCGGAAGCGACTCGTGACGGTGTCCACCACGTCGGCGGGCGAGACCCTCCGGGCCAGGACCGTGGAGAGTGAGGCGACGCCGGCATCGGTGATGCCGCACGGGATGATCTGCTCGAACGGCGCGAGATCGTTGTCGCAGTTGAGCGCGAAGCCGTGCATCGTCACGCCGCGCTGAACCCGGACGCCGATCGCCGCGATCTTGGCGTCGCGGCCGTCCTGGCTCACCCACACGCCGCTTCGGCCCGCCACCTGCCGGGCTGAGACGCCCAGGTCCGCGACGGCTGAGATGAGGACCCGCTCGAGCCTCCGCACGTGCGAGACGACGTCGACGGGCTCGGGCAGGCGCAGGATCGGGTACCCCACCAGCTGTCCCGGGCCGTGCCAGGTGATCTTTCCGCCGCGATCGACATCGACGACGGCGGTCCCGTCGGTCGGTCGCTCCGCGGGCTCGGTACGCGCGCCCGCGGTGAACACCGCTTCGTGCTCGAGGAGGAGCAGCGTGTCCGGGCTGCCGGCGACCACGGCGTCGTGGACGCGGCGCTGCAGCTCCCAGCCTTCTGCATAGGGGACGACGGCGGGGGCGAGCCCCACGACGCGGACATCGAGCACGGATCCTCCTCGAGATACTGGACTGCGTCCAACAATACGACACGCCTAGGCTGTGATGGTGACGTCATCCACCCGCGCGGGCCGGCCTCGCGTGTCGTCCCGCGAAACCCTTGCGGAGGCCGCCTGCGAGCTGTTCCTCGAGCGCGGCTACGAGGCGACGACGGTCGCCGACATCACCCGGCGTGCCGGTGTCAGCCGGTCGAGCTTCTTCAACTACTTCTCATCGAAGTCGGCGGTCCTGTGGTCGGGGCTCGACGAGCGCATCGGGGCGCTCGAGCTCGCTCTGCGGGGCGCCGGCGGTGCCGACGAGGTCGCGTCTGCGATCGGCGACCTCGCCCGAGGCTTCGCCCCCGACGCCCTGGCGCTGGCGATCGTCAACGACGTCGCGATGGGACTGTCGGACGAGCTCGCGCGGGATGCCGCGTTGCGGGCCGCCCGCGTCGCGCGTGCCGTCGCCGCGGCCCTTCACCGCTCGGGGATGGCGGCACTCGAAGCCGACATCCTCGGCGCGGCCTGGGGCGGTGCGGTGCTCGGCGCCGTCCGCTCGTGGGCCCGCGGGGGAGCGGGGCGCGCCGACCTGGCTCAGGAGATGGGGCGAGCTATCGCCATCGTCCGGGGGCGCTGACCGGGTCGCCCTCTCGCATAGAATCGAGGGATCATGGCAACTTTCGGCACGCTCTCCGACCGTCTTACCGAGACCTTCCGGAATCTCCGCACCAAGGGAAAGCTCTCGGCGGCTGACGTCGACCAGACCGTCCGTGAGATCCGCCGTGCGCTTCTCGACGCCGACGTCGCTCTCGCGGTGGTCAAGGAGTTCACCGCCAAGGTGCGCGAGCGCGCGCTCGGCGACGAGGTCAATCGCGCGCTGAACCCGGCGCAGCAGGTCGTCCAGATCGTCAACGAGGAGCTCGTGGGCATCCTCGGCGGCGAGCAGCGCCGCCTGCAGTTCGCGAAGAACCCGCCGACCGTGATCATGCTCGCGGGTCTCCAGGGCTCGGGAAAGACAACGTTCGCCGGCAAGCTCGCCAAGCAGCTCGAGAAGGACGGTCACACGCCGCTCCTCGTCGCGTGCGACCTCCAGCGTCCGAACGCCGTGAACCAGCTCCAGGTCGTGGCCGAGCGTGCCGGTGCCGCCATCTACGCTCCCGAACCCGGCAACGGCGTCGGCGACCCCGTGCGCGTCGCACGCGACGGTGTCGAGCATGCACGCCGCCAGCAGCACGACGTCGTCATCATCGACACGGCGGGACGCCTGGGCGTCGACGCGGAGCTGATGAAGCAGGCCGCCTCGATCCGCAAGGCCACCGATCCCGACGAGGTGCTATTCGTCATCGACGCGATGATCGGTCAGGACGCGGTCAACACCGCCAAGGCGTTCCAGGAGGGTGTCGACTTCACCGGCGTCGTCCTCTCCAAGCTCGACGGCGACGCCCGAGGCGGTGCCGCTCTGTCGGTCGCCTCTGTGACTCAGCGCCCGATCATCTTCGCTTCCACGGGCGAGGGCCTCGACGACCTCGAGCCCTTCCACCCCGATCGCATGGCCAGCCGCATCCTCGACCTGGGTGACATCCTCACCCTGATCGAGCAGGCGCAGCAGGCGTTCGACGAGCAGGAGGCCCTCGCGGTCGCCGAGAAGCTCGCGAAGGAGCAGTTCACGCTCGAAGACTTCCTCGACCAGCTTCAGCAGATGAAGAAGATGGGGTCGATGAAGAAGATGCTCGGCATGCTGCCGGGCATGGGGCAGATGAAGCAGCAGCTCGAGCAGTTCGACGAGCGCGAGATCGACCGCACCGAGGCGATCATCCGGTCGATGACCCCCGCGGAGCGCCGCAACCCGAAGGTCCTCAACGGCTCGCGTCGCCTGCGCATCGCGCGCGGATCGGGGATGACGGTGACCGACGTCAATCAGCTGGTCCAGCGGTTCGAGCAGGCGGCCAAGATGATGAAGACGGTCGCGCGCGGGGGCGTTCCCAACATCCCGGGGATGGGGCCGATGGGCGGCAAGCCCGGCGCCTCGAGCAAGCGTGGCAAGCAGGCCAAGAACAAGGGCGGTTCCCGTTCGGGCAACCCCGCGAAGCGCGCCGCCGAGAACGCGGGCCTCGCGACCGCGACCGCGCCGACCGGCTCGGGCTTCGGTCTGGGGGCAGCCGGGCAGGCTCAGCCGAGCGAGGCCGACCTCGCCGAGATCCAGAAGCTCTTCGGCAAGGGCTGAGTCGAGCGGGCCCGGCTCAGCGGCCGACGTCCGGCTTCGCCAAATGCTGGCGCAGCGTGGGGCCGTCGCGGAACTCGCGGATCAGGTGCTGGACGACCTCGCGAAGGTCGCCGTCGGCGGCATCCGCGACGCGCGTCTGACGGAGGTAGCTGGCCCCCTGATCGAGAATCGTGTTCAATCCACGGAACTCGCGCGCGCAGTGCAGCTCTTCGGCGATCGGCTCGAGTTCGGCCATCGTGTCGCGGAGGTGGTCGGCGACGTGGCGCTGAGTGCCGTCGGCATCGACGATCAGACGCGCGTCCAGCCCGTACCGAGCTGCCCGCCACTTGTTCTCGCGGACGAACCACGGCGGGATCGTCGGGAGCTCGCGGCCCTCATCGAGCTGCCGTGAGAGATGCTCGGTGAGGACCTGGACGAGGGATGCCACGGCCGCCAGCTCGGGGAGGGTCGACATCCCGTCGCAGGCGCGGATCTCGATCGTTCCCCACTTGGGAGCGGGGCGGATGTCCCAGCGCACCTCCGAGGCGTCCTCCATGACGCCCGTGCGGACCATGCCGTCGAGGTAGCTCTCGAAGTCGCTCCACTGTGTGAAGCTCCACGGCAGGCCGGCGGTCGGCAGCTGCTGGAAGACGAGGGCCCGGTTGGACGCGTATCCGGTGCGGTCGCCGGCCCAGAACGGGCTCGACGCCGACAGGGCCTGCAGGTGGGGGAGGTAGAGCGACAGTGCGTTGATGAGGGGGAACACCTTGTTGACGTCCTCGACGCCGACGTGGATGTGGATGCCCCAGATCATCATGTTCCGGCCCCACCACTGGGTCCGCTCGATGAGCTTGTGGTAGCGGGTCTTGTCGGTGATCTGCTGCTCGTACCATCGGGCGAAGGGGTGACTTCCGGCGCAGAGCATCTCGAGGCCGCGCGGTGCGGCGAATTCGCGCACCCGCTGGATGGCGTCATCGATGTCGTCGACAGCCGCGGCGACCGTGTCGCCGACCCCGCTGGTCACCTCGATGGTGTTCGTCAGCAGCTCGCCGGTGATCGTGTAGCGCTCGAGTGCGGAGGAATCCTCCACCTCGGCGAGCACTTCGGGCGCCCGGGGCGCGAGATCCCCGGTGTCGCGGTCGGCGAGCATCAACTCCCACTCGATGCCCACGGAGGAGCGGGCAGACGTGGCGAAGGGGACCGTCATGCGCTCAGTCTGACACGCGGTGCGGTGCGGTTCGCGACGACCGTCATCATCTGGCAAAATAGACGGTTGGACCGCTCGCTCGACCCTCTATCCGGCGGGAAGGTCCACCCTCAGAGCTCCCGCCGGGTGTGCACCCCACGCTCCAGGCGACGTTCACTTCACATCACACCACTCAGGAGAATTGTGGCTGTCAAGATCCGTCTCAAGCGCCTCGGTAAGATCCGCGCGCCCTACTACCGCATCGTCGTCGCCGACTCGCGCACCAAGCGCGACGGCCGCGTGATCGAGGAGATCGGTCAGTACCACCCGACCGAGGAGCCCTCGATCATCAAGGTCGACTCCGACCGCGCCCAGTACTGGCTGTCGGTCGGCGCTCAGCCGACCGAGCAGGTCACCGCGCTGCTGAAGCTCACGGGCGACTGGGGCAAGTTCAAGGGCGACAAGAACGCCGTCTCGACCGTCCGCACGGCCGAGGCCAAGGGCGAGTTCGTCGCAGACGCGTCGAAGAAGTCGGTCATCAAGCCGCAGGCCGCCAAGAAGGCCGAGGAGCCCGCCGCTGAGGCTCCCGCCGACGAGGCTCCCGCCGCCGACGCGACCGACGCGGAGTAATCCGTTGCTGTCCGCCGCGCTCGAGCACGTCGTCAAGGGGATCGTCGATCATCCTGATGACGTCGTCATCCGTTCCTCCTCGTCGCCCCGCGGCGAGGTCCTCGAGGTGCGCGTGCACCCCGACGACCGGGGACGGGTGATCGGGCGCGGCGGACGCACCGCCAAGGCGCTGCGGGCGCTGATCTCCGCGCTTGCCGACGGCACGCGCGTTCGCGTCGACGTCGCGGACGACTGACATGGCCGCCGACCCCGCTCGCACACAGCTGCGCGTCGGGCGCCTCGTCAAGGCGCACGGCCTCAAGGGCGCACTCAAGCTCGAGCTCTACACCGATGATCCCGACGGCCGCTTCGTGCCGGGCGCGACGTTCACGTTGCAGGTCCCCGAGGCGTCTCCCTGGCACGGCAAGTCCGTGACCGTCCGCGAGTTCCGGTGGATGAACTCGCACCCCGTTCTCTTCCTCGAGGACGTCAACGACCGCGATGCTGCCGAGAGCCTCGTCAAGGCCATCCTCTGGGTCGACCAGGACGGCGACGCCACGGTCGAGGATGACGCCTGGTTCGATCACCAGCTCGTCGGCCTCGACGTCGTGCGCGACGGCGAGCGGGTTGGACGCATCGCACGCGTCGATCATCTCCCCGCGCAGGACCTCCTCATCGTCCAGCGCGACGGCGACGACACCGAGATCCTCGTGCCGTTCGTCAAGGCGATCGTGCCCGAAGTGGATGTCGCTGCGGGCCGGGTCATCGTGACCCCGCCGGCGGGGCTGTTCGAAGACCTTCCGGCCGAGGAAGCTGACGACGCCTCCGGCGCGGCATCCGACCGGGACGGCGACGACGCCCCCTCCGAGGACTGACGTGCGCGTAGACGTCGTCACGATCTTCCCCGCATTCTTCGACGTCCTCGAGGTCTCCCTTCTCGGCAAGGCGCGCGGCGCCGGCCTCCTCGACGTCCGCGTGCACGACCTGCGGGACTACACCGCCGATCGGCACCGCACCGTCGACGACACCCCGTATGGCGGCGGTGCGGGGATGGTGATGAAGCCCGAGCCGTGGGGGCTTGCACTGGATGCGATCGTGGCGGACGCGGGCGATCGCCCGACGTTCATCTTCCCTTCGCCTGCCGGCGAGCGATTCTCGCAGAGCACCGCGCGCGAGCTGAGCGGAGCGTCGCACCTGGTCTTCGGCTGCGGCCGCTACGAGGGAATCGACGAACGCGTCTTCACCTACGCGGCGACGCTCGGCGATGTCCGGCTCATGAGTCTCGGGGACTACGTCCTCAACGGGGGAGAGGTCGCCTCGATGGCGATGATCGAGGCGATCGGGAGACTGATCCCCGGCGTCGTCGGCAATCCCGAGAGCCTCGTGGAGGAGTCTCACGAGGACGGGCTGCTGGAGTACCCCTCGTACACGAAGCCCGCATCGTGGCGCGGTCACGATGTGCCGGACGTCCTGCTCAGCGGGCATCACGGGCGCGTCGCGGAGTGGCGGCACGCCCAGCGGGTCGAGCGGACGCGCGAGCGCCGTCCCGACCTGCTTCCCGCGGACGACTCCGAAGCCTGAGCCGGAAGCCGGTCGGGGCGAGGGAGCGTCAGTCGACGCCGAGGAACGACCGGTCGGTGAGGACGACCGGACCGTCCGCGGTGATGGCGACGGTGTGCTCGGAGTGCGCACCCCGCGATCCGTCGGCGCTGCGGAGCGTCCAGCCGTCGGCATCCGTGACCAGCTTGTCGGTGCTCTGCAGGAACCACGGCTCGAGCGCGACGACGAGACCCGCACGCAGCGGGTAGCCGCGGCCCGGCTTGCCGTCGTTGGGCACGTGAGGGTCGCCGTGCATCTCGCGTCCGACGCCGTGCCCGCCGAAGTCCGTGTTGATCGACAGGCCGTCGGCGCGCGCGACCGTCGCGACCGCGTGGGAGATGTCGCCGATCTTGTTGCCGACCACGGCGGCGCCGATCGCCGCGTCGAGAGCGCGCTCAGTCGTGTCGATCAGTGCGAGGTCCTCGTCGCGCGGGGTTCCCACGACGAACGACACCGCGGAGTCGGCGACCCAGCCGTCGACGGAGACGGCGAAGTCGAGTGTGACGAGATCGCCGTCGCGGAGGGCATAGTCGTGGGGCAGGCCGTGCAGCACGGCGTCGTTGATCGACGTGCAGATGACCTTGCCGAACGGGCTGGCGCCGAACGACGGGTGGTAGTCGATGTAGCAGGACTCGGCGCCGGCGCGGCGGATCAGGTCGTGCGCGCGCCGGTCGATCGCCAGGAGGTTCGTGCCGACCTTCGTCTCGTCGCGGAGGGTCGCCAGCGTCTCGGCGACGAAACGTCCCGCGGGGCGCATCGCTTCGATCTCGGCAGGGGTGCGCAGCTCGATCATCGTGATCCTCTCTTCAGCTTCTATCCTGCCGGACCGGCGTAGCATCGGGAGCATGTGGCTGCGACGCGCGCTCTTCCATTGGCTCCTTCCGGCGGCTCTGGTGCTGCCGCTGTGGCTCGTGGTGGGCTGGGCCATCTCGGGCGCGAGCGGCTGGGTGTTCCTCTGGGTCCTGTTCATCGCGGTGCCGGCCGTTCTCGTCGGTCAGCTCGTGACGACGTTGCTGGTGCGGGCCCGGGGCACCGTTCGACACTCGCGGATGCTGTCGTGGTGGGACGTACTCGTGTTCACGCTGTGGCACGCACTCATCATCGCCATCGGGTTCTACCCCGAGGGTGCCTTCTGGCCGCTGCTTCTCGCCGCAGTCGCCGCCTTCCTCGGCGTCTTCTGGGTGTCGCTCTGGCAGCTCTTCCGCGAAGCGCGTCCCGTCTCGCTGTTCTCCGTCGCCACCGATCCCGCCTACCTGCGTGAGGCGATGCGGCCCACGACCGAACGTCGTGCCGACGAGAAGGTCGTGATCATCGAAGAGGTCCGACGCAGCGACAGCTGACGTTTTGGTCGGCCGGGCCCGGCATGGCAGAATGAACGCTTGTGCCCTGACAGATCTCTGCCTCAGGGGAGCGGCGCCCGGCGGGTGCCCGGGGCACCGCATCCTTATTCAACTCTCTCGTGGTCGACCTGAGGCGGTCGCAGGAAGAACAGATCATGCAGATCCTCGACTCCGTCGACGCAGCATCGCTGCGCAGCGACATCCCCGCATTCGCCCCCGGCGACACCGTCAAGGTGCACGTCAACATCACGGAGGGCAACCGCTCGCGTATCCAGGTCTTCCAGGGCGTCGTCATCGGCCGCTCCGGCGACGGTGTGCGCGAGACCTTCACCGTCCGGAAGATCAGCTTCCAGGTCGGCGTCGAGCGTACGTTCCCCGTCCACAGCCCGGTGATCGACCACATCGAGGTCGTCACGCGCGGTGACGTGCGTCGCGCCAAGCTGTACTACCTGCGCAACCTGCGTGGCAAGAAGGCCAAGATCAAGGAGAAGCGCGACCGCTGATCGCAGCGACGCATTCTCTGGATGCCCCGGGCTCAGGCTCGGGGCATCCGTCGTCTCCGCTGCGCGGTGACCGGTGATGGTCGCGGAATGTGCGACCCTGGGTAAGGCTCCCCGGCGGGAGAGTCGGATGAGAGGCGATGAATGACCACCGATGACCTTGCCGCGCAGGCGCCGAAGCCTGCGCGTTCACGATCACGTCGCCTCGGCCTGCTGCTTCGCGACATCCTCGCGATCGTCGCCATCGCACTCGCAGTGTCGTTCCTGGTCAAGACGTTCCTCGTCCGTTCGTTCTACATCCCATCCGGGTCGATGGAGCGGACGCTGCTGAAGGACGACCGGATCCTGGTGGACCAGCTCACGCCGCGATTCGGCGGGTATGCCCGCGGCGACGTCGTCGTCTTCCGCGACCCCGGTGGATGGCTCCCGGCCACGGTCGAGCCCGCCCGCCCGCCGCTCGTGGAGGGCATGGACTGGGTGCTCTCCGTCGTCGGGTTGTCGGCTCCCGACAGCAAGGATCACCTGATCAAGCGGATCATCGGGATGCCGGGCGACCATGTCGTCTGCTGCAATGCCGTCGGCCAGATCACGGTGAACGACGTTCCCATCGACGAGTCCTCGTACGTCTCGCTCGCGGACGGGCAATCGGCTCCGCAGGAGGTGCCGTTCGACGTGACGGTGCCCGAGAACTCGCTGTGGGTGCTCGGCGACAACCGCGATCATTCGCGGGACTCGCGCTACAACCGCGACCAGCCTTCGCAGGGGTTCGTCCCGCTCGACAACGTCGTGGGGCGCGCCTTCCTCATCACCTGGCCGCTCGACCGTTTCGGCCTCATCGACTTCCACCACGACGTCTTCGCGGGTGTGCCCGCGCCCGAAGGACGATGACCGTCGTCGCGCCCCGGCTGACCGTCGAACGGCGGCTGCTGCGCGAACACGAGTTCGTCATCGCTCTCGATGAGGTCGGGCGCGGTGCGTTGGCGGGCCCGGTCTCGGTCGGTGCCGCCGTGCTCGACGCGCGCTGCGCGCGCCGCCGGATCCCCGAGGGGCTTCGCGACTCGAAACTCGTGACCGAGCTGCGCCGGCCCGAGCTGGCGCTGCGAGCAGCCGACTGGGTCATGGCGTCGGCGGTGGGGTCGGCCACGCCGGGAGAGATCGACGAGATGGGGATCGTGCGGGCGCTCGGACTCGCTGCAGTCCGAGCGATCCAGGGTCTCGGTGCTGTCGACCCCTTCGCCCCGGAGACCGTCGTCATCCTGGACGGCAACCACGACTACGTGAGCCCGATGGCCGGACCGGGCCTGAACGTGAAGACGATCATCAAGGCCGACCGTGACTGCGCCAGTGCGGCGGCGGCATCGGTCATCGCGAAGGTGGACCGCGACACCCATATGACCGACCTGCACGATGAGACGCCGATGTACGAGTGGGCGCGGAACAAGGGTTACGCCAGCGCGCTCCATCGCGCGGCGATCCGTGAGCACGGGTTATCGCGTCATCACCGGGCGTCGTGGGCGATCGCCGACGCGCCGACGCTCTTCTGACCTCGGTGCCCTGGGTCGCCCGGACGAGAACGTCGTGCTGCCGCCGCCTAGGATGGAAGCACCATGGATGACGAAGTCTTCGAAGACTATGACCGCGAGCTGGAGCTGGCGCTCTACAAGGAGTACCGCGACGTCGTTTCGCAGTTCCAGTATGTGATCGAGACCGAGCGTCGCTTCTACCTCGCGAACGACGTCAATGTCGTCCGGCGCGACACCGAGCACGACTTCTACTTCGAACTGACGATGAACGACGTCTGGGTCTGGGACATCTATCGGGCCGATCGTTTCGTGAAGTCCGTGCGGGTGCTGACCTTCAAGGACGTCAACGTCGAGGAGCTTCAGCGTCGCGACTTCGAGCTGCCCGACGAGCTCTCGCTCGACAGCTGACCTTCCTCCCCAGGACCGTCTCCGAGCCCGTTCTGCACGGTCGCGGGGCTATGGCCACCAGGCTCTCCGCCGCCCCGCGAGAGTTCGCGTATGGCAGCGAAAGACGACCGGGGCCGCGCCGGTGAAGAGCGGGCTGCGCGGCACCTGACCCGCCTCGGCTACGAGATACTCGACCGCAACTGGCGCGATCGGCAGGGTGAAATCGACATCGTCGCGGTGTCGCGCGACGAGCTCGTCATCGTCGAGGTCAAGACCCGGCGGACCGCGGCGTACGGCCACCCGTTCGAGGCGGTCGATGATCGCAAGAAGGACCGGTTGTGGCGCCTCGCGTGCGCGTGGATCGCCGCGCATCCGGGGGAGGTGCGCGGGCGCCGGATACGCCTCGACGTCATCGGCATCACCGGCGACGACGTCGAGGCTGCGGTGCTCGAGCACGTCGAGGATCTGCGGTGAGCCTCGGCCGCACGTGGGCGGTCTCGCTCACGGGTCTGGTGGGCGACCTCGTCGAGGTCGAGGCCGACCTGTCGAATCAGACGCCCGCGTTCCGCATCGTCGGTCTCGCCGACCGGGCCCTCGCCGAGGCGCAGCAGCGCGTGCACAACGCCTGCCAGAACAGCGGGCTGCCGCTGTCGCGGCGTCGCGTGACGGTCAACCTCTCGCCGGCGAGCCTGCCGAAGCAGGGGGCGGGTTTCGACGTCGCCATCGCGGCGGCTGCGCTGGCGACAGAGCTGCCGATGGACCCGGCGTCGCTCGCCGACACCGTCCACATCGGCGAGCTGGGCCTCGACGGGCGCCTCCGCCCGGTTCCGGGCGTGCTGCCCGCTGTCATCGCCGCGGCACGGGCGGGACGACGGACGGTGATCGTTCCCGAGGCCTGCCGAGCCGAAGCCGCGCTCGTCGACGGGATTCGCGTCGTCGGATGCCGCACCCTTGCGGGCGTCGCGCGCTGGCACGGGCTCGAGATCGATGGCGACGACGAGGCGGTTCCCGAGGTGCCGGTACCGGCCGCGGACGCAGCGAGCGGGGACGGGTTGCCTGTCGACGATCTCTCGGACATCCGGGGGCAGGAGGAGGCGATCGACGCGCTCGTCGTGGCGGCAGCCGGCGGCCACCATCTGCTCATGAGCGGTCCGCCCGGTGCTGGGAAGACCATGCTCGCACGCCGCCTGCCCGGGCTCCTGCCCGCGCTCGATGACGAGACCGCCCTGCAGGTGGCATCGATACGCTCGCTGTCGGGCACGGTCGTCGACAGCCTGAGCAGAGTGCCTCCGTTCGAGGCGCCGCATCACAGCGTGAGCGTCACGGCGCTCGTTGGCGGTGGCAGCAGGTCGCTGCGGCCGGGAGCGATCGCTCGGGCGAGTGGAGGCGTGCTGTTCCTCGACGAGGCTGGGGAGTACAGTGCCCACGCGCTGGACTCTCTCCGTCAGCCGCTCGAGGCAGGATCGATCGACATCCACCGGGCGGGGTTCCGGGCGACGCTTCCGGCGAGGTTCCAGCTGGTCCTCGCCACCAACCCCTGCCCGTGCGGACAGTACGGCGTCCGCGGCGGCACGTGCTCGTGCCCCTCGCTCGCGATCCGTCGCTATCTGGGGCGCCTCTCGGGTCCGTTGCTCGACCGCATCGACATCGAGCTCTCGCTCGCGCGGGTTTCGCTGGCCGACCTGACGGCGCGCGCTCCTGCGCACATGACCACGGCCGAAGCGCGGGAGCAGGTCGCGGCCGCGCGAGCGCGGGCTGCAGCGCGGCTGGCGGCGACGCCCTGGCGGACGAACGCCGCTGTCTCCGGAGCCTGGCTGCGCGATGGACCGCTTGCACCCGAGCCGCGCGTCCGCGCTCCGCTCGATGCGGCGCTCCAGCGCGGCGCACTCACGCTGCGCGGCTACGACCGGGTGCTGCGGGTGGCGTGGTCGGTCGCCGACCTCGCCGGTCGCGAGCGCCTGACCGCGGGTGACGTCGGGCGCGCGCTGTTCCTCAAGAAGGGGCTGCAGCAGTGAGCGGCGACGACGCGCGCGCCGCGCTGGCGGGGCTCGTGCCTGCCGACGACCTCGAGGACCCCGAGAGCCGTGAGGAGCGCTGGGCCCGGGCCCGGTGGTCGGTGCTCGCGGAACCCGGTGACGGCGTCGCCGGACTCTCGATCCAACGGCTGGGAGCTGCCCGTGCGCTCGACTGCGCCCTGCGCGATGACGCGCCTCCGCCGGAACTCGACCTGAGCGTGGGGGACTGGCGCCGCGCGTGTGCCCGCTGGCGGCCGCGCCAGGATGACCATCACTATCCGATCGAGCGGGCCCGGCGGGTGGGCGTCAGGCTTGTCGTCCCGGAGGATGCGGCGTGGCCGGCGCACGTCGACGAGCTCGGCATCCATGCTCCTGTCGCCTTGTGGGCACGCGGGCACACGGACGAGCTCGCGACGGCGGGGAAGGCGACGACGAGCTCGACGGCTGTCGCGCTCGTGGGCGCCCGTGCTGCGACGCCATACGGGGTGCAGGTCGCGGGGGAGATCGCGGGAGACCTCGCCGTCGGCGGTGCGACGATCGTCTCGGGTGCCGCCATCGGCATCGACGCAGCGGCGCACCGGGCGTGCCTCGCGGTCGACGGCGTCACGATCGCCGTGCTGGCCGGCGGCGTCGACAAGGCGTACCCGTCGGGGCACGCCGGCCTGCTGACGGACGTGTCGCGCCGTGGCGTGGTCGTGAGCGAGGTGCCATGCGGCACGGCGCCGACGAAGTGGCGTTTCTTGCAACGGAAGCACAGATATGTCAAGAAAGCCGAACTCTGCGGTCGGTTCACGGTGTCGGGGAGCGTGCGGCGCATGGCCCACAGCCCCATCCATCGCATCGGGACCGGGAGCACGACACGCCACAACGACACGCCGATGAAGCGGACGCGTAGACAACTGGTGTCGCGTGCGCGAGCTACCGTCCGAACTGTGGACAGTCTGCGCCCTGTGCGCGGAGAGCCGTGTATTCACGGGGGAGTTTCCGACTCCCGCGCCCGCTCGATGTCTGGATGAAGCGGTGGACAAGATGTGTTGTACCTGGGGAGAGCGGTGCAAAACTACAGACTTGTAACTACTACCCCTTGTGGTGCCCCCCGATGTCGGCACCCATATGTAGTATTGGACTCATCGCCGATACATAGACAACGACCCACGTCGGCGATGCCGGATCGTGGGCCGTAGTTTCTCCGCTACAGAGACTTCGAGCTTACCTTCCTCCGGCAGTCACGGGTCAAACCGATGATCCAGGAGGATCAAGATGGCTCTGTTCAATCTCTACAAGACCAGCGACAAGACGCAGTTCTACTGGACGCTGGAAGCGGACAACGGCGAGGTGGTCGCTACGTCCGAGACATACACCACCAAGCAGGCCGCCAAGGATGGAATCGCGTCCGTCAAGCGCATCGCGCCGAACGCAACCATCATTGACGTGGCGGCATTCCAGTAAGGCTGCGGTCATGGCAAACGGTCGCATCTTCATCTGCCCGAACTCCCGCTGCCGCGTGAAGTTGGGTCCCTACGTGGTTCGGCGTCACGGCAACGTGCGGTGCGCGTACTGCGGAACGACTTTCCGGGTCTGACATCCGGGAACGGCGACTCGGCTGCACCTGTCCTCGGACGCGTGCAGCCGTTTCGTTTGTGTGGTCGCTGCTCGGGTGTCGGTGGTGCCCCTTGAGTTCGCCGCATGTCTTACCCCGACCTCAACTCCGGTGCTGAGCACACGAACGGCTGTATGTGCGGGCGGGTTCGGAGCCGCCGTGGGAGCGCGTGATGCGGAACGGCGAGGACATCTACGCACCGTCCCGAACTCTGGACGCCCTACGAGCGTCTGAGACGCGAGGAGTTCCTAGAACGATGCGAAGACTACGTAGCTCGCAGGCTGTACGAACCGCTGTCGTAGCGGCTGCGAATGCCCGTGGAAGCCTGTGCGGAACAATCTGGGACAACACGCCTGTAAAGAATCTTGTCTCAATGATGTTGTCCCGAGGCGTCACGTACTACGCTGTGAAGCAGAAGTTAACAGCGAAACTCCCCGCCGGAACCGCGAGCGGTAACGACGGGGAGCTTCTGAGAGCTAGCGTGAGACTAGCCAGACGACCGCGATCATGACCACAGGCTGCGCTAACAGCCTGTTCAGCTGGTCGAGGAGTGCGTTCGGCTTCGGTTCCATTTCGTCCATGGAGCCTCCTTGCTATTCAGTTGTGGTTGAGCGGCTGCTCATCTACAACAGTAGGGACGAATCGCGAGTTCTGGCTACCGCGACACGCCGATGACCACCCCGCGCCGGTGAGCATTTGTGTGTAGAGAGCCCCCCCAGCATGAAGCCGGGGGGCCTCTGTCGTTCCGTCATTTTGTCTACCCGGGAAGAACGGTCCCCGGGGGTCTATGCGGCCTCGTTGGGCACGACATCGAGGGTGACGATCCATCGCGATCCGTCCGCCTCATCTCGACGCCCGACGATCCGATAGTCGGTGACCTCGACGCCGCGGCGAAGGATCGTGATCCGGTCTTGAATCTCAAGCTGCGCGGCGAGGTCGGGGCTCTCCTGCGCGTTCCATCGGATCGAACTCACGCGGTATGAGGTACTGGCGTGATCCTCGAAGACCTCGACCATCCGCCGCCATAGAAGACTCACGTCGTTGGCGATGGTCACCCCGTGGTCGCCGAGGTAGGCATACTCCTCTTGGCGGGTGTTCTCCGTCTCGCCATCGACATAGGGCATAGCGGTATCGGCCTCCACGAGGAGAGGCTTTCGCACCTTCACCTCGGCACCCGCGGGCACTGAGGGGCCTCCGAACGTGACCGACAGCATGACGTGAGTCGCGCCCGCGGGCGGGACCACCGGGCCAATCGCGTACGTCTGGGGCCACATGGAGACGGTGCCGCTGTTCTCCACGGTCGCCGCGACCTGCTTTCGGCTGCCGTCAAGCCACGTCAGCTTGATCTGCCCCGAGGTGATCAGGTTCGAGCCCTCGACCTCGATCGAGGCGTAGACGGGCGTGCCGGGATTGACGAGTGCCGTAGGCACCCGCTGATACGCGGGGAGGTCGGGGGCTAGGGACGTACTACGCCCCATTTCGACCCGTGTGTTCCCGCCCTCGATTGCGCGGAGGATCGTCTCAGTCTCCCCGGCGCGAATCGACCAGGACTTGTGACCGTCGAGGCGGGACCAATACTTGACGTGCTCGGTCGGGAATCGGACGAGGTTCGCGAGGCGAAGCGGGGTCGAGATGTTGGTTTCGAGTGCCGCTTTGCGGACGCCGAGGAGGTCGATACTGTCGCGCAGGAAGAACGTGTTGCTGCGGGTGAAGTCATCGCCGGTCAGCGGGTCAGTCTCACGGTTCGAGCTGTCGAGGTGTGTGATCGTGTTCTTCGTGTCCCACGACTGTTGCGCGTCGATGTACTCGAAATAGCCCGGGGCGCGGGTATCGGAGAAGGTGGCTCGAACGGGTGAGTCCTTCGGGAACTGGCGGAACTGCGCGCGGTCGGATGCATCCACGAACCACGCCGCCCCAACCGAGTTGCACGCGAGGGAGAAGTGATTTGCGAGGCTCGACTCATAGACCGTGCTGCCGAGACGGTACGGGGACGCCGACCGGTCCTCAGTGATTTCGACTCCATAGAAGCCGGTCGCCTCCACGAAGCCCTCGATCTGCCCCCACACCGGTTCGGACGCGATGACGACGACGTGCGTCTCGGCGGTCGCCACGAACTGGAACTCAGGGAGCGGGGTCGTTTCGCCCGGCTGTTCGAGGTCACCGAACGGGGCGAAGCCGAAACCCTCGACGCCGATCGCGTAGTTATCCACCGCGGCGGGGGCGAGCGCTACGGCGGTGGCGCGGACGGTGTACGTGCGGCCCGGGGTGAGCCCGTCCACGGCGCGGCGGATGCCGATTCCGAACTCCGCCACGTTGACCTCAGTCGAAGGTGTCTTCGCCTGGGTCTCGCGGATCAGGCCGACCGGGGCGGGATCGACGGTGTACAGCGACCCGCGCCGCACACCGTCCGCCTCTAGCTGGATGAGCCCGCTCGGTTCGGGGATGAAGCCGGTCCAGGGGGCGTGATCCAGGTTCTCGCGCATGACGACGCGCACCGGGTCCGTGAGGAAGTCGGGGCCTTCGGCGGTGGCGATGTTCTTCGCCGCGACTCTGACGTAGTACGCGGACCCGGGGCGACGATCCTTCAGGGTGAAGGTGCGCTCGGGGCCGGAGACGATCCACTGTGCACCGATCCAATTGGCGTCACGGTCGTTGACGAGAACGACGTGGCCCGTGATCGGTGCGCCGCCGTCCGAGGTCGGAGCGTCCCACGTCAGGCGAACGTCCGTGGGGGATAGCTGAGTGACCTTGAGGTTCAGCGGTCGCCCCGGCTCGGTGGCGAGGGTGAGGGAGGTTGCCGGTCCCCACGCGCTCGCGCCCGCGGCGTTGTCGGCGCGGACACGCACGAACATGTCGGAGCCTGCCGGAAGGTCGGTCACGTCGGCAGAGGTGCCCGAGGTGGTGACGGTCTTCGGTGCCGTGAACGTCGAGTTGTTCGCGGTCTGCACCGCGTAGCCGGTGATCGGTGCGCCGCCGTTTGCGGGCGCGGTCCACGTTGCCCGGAATGTGCGTCCGCCGCGCTGGGTGAGAGCCGGTGCGCCGGGGGCTGCGGGCGCGGTGGCAAGGCGCACCGAGGCAGTGTTGGAGAACTCAGAGACGGTTCCCGCGGCCTCGGTGACGAGGTTCTTCGCTGCCACGCGGGCGTAAATGGTTGAGCCGACCGGCACGGAGAAGGTGCCGCCGCCCGATGCCTGCTTGTTCTGGGTGAAGCCGGAATCCGTTGCGACCTCTACGTGCCAGCCGGTGAGTCCCACCCCGCCGTCATCGGCGGGGCCGTCCCAGTCCACGCGAACCGACCCGGGGCCGGTTGCCGTGACGCGCGCGTTGCGGGGCGCGGTCGGGGCCTGATACCAGCGGAAGCCGCCCGATAGACCGGTGTCCCATCGGGTGCCGTTGTCGTCTCGCGCAGAGCCGCCCTCGCGACCGCCGAACCAGATGGAGCCCTGCGGTGAGATGCGGAACTCGGCTGAGGTTGCGGTGGTGTACCAGTTGCTCGAATCGAGCACGCCCGTGTCGTCGGCCTGCCCGGATGCGCCTCGGGTGCCCGTCCATGACGAGCCGCCGACCGCAACCGTGACCGTGCGGGATGCGCCGCGTCCTGAGACTGCGGTCCACACGTCGCACACGAGGATTCCGGCCTGTCCGTTCGCCATGCGGCGTCCGGTTGGCAGGCCCACGCTCTCGCGTACGGTCGCGTCAGTCCACCGCCCGCGGCGGGTGGTGTTGCCGATATTCACGTCCATTTAGAGAGTCCTCACGAGGGGGGAGTCGTCCTCGGGGAGAACAACCTCAGTTAGTGCCGAGTCGGCGAGTCGGGTGATGCGCTGCGCCCACGTCTCGGGGTCGCTCACGACGCCGTAACGGGTCGTGTTCGCGTGCGCGGCGACCGAATCAACCGCGCTCAAGGTCACGCGCAGGGTCTCCGCGCCTGACGCCTTGTCGAAGCTGACGGTCGCGAACACGTCGGCGACGCGTCCTGTGAAGATCGGGGCGAGGCGTCCGTCCTCGGTCAGCTTCCCGACCCGGACGCGGGCGTTCGGGTGAATGCGTCCGTCGTCGGCGGGGTCGCCCGCGTTGATGATGACCGCCGTAAGCGTGCCAGGGTCCACGGATACGCCGACGCCGTTTCGCTTTCCGCCGCGCTGAATCGTGAGGGACTGAAGCTCAGCGGTCCAGTCCTCCCACTCCTGAATGTCCTCGGCGAATAGCTGGATGGCGAGGGTGCCGAGTAGGGCGCGCTCGGTGATCATGCGAACGCCGCCGATCCGCCCAGGCGAACGTGTTCACGGATGGCCTCGACTACGCGGCGACCGTCCTCGGGAGTCGGGGGAAGGGTGCTCTGGAAGGTCACGTTGACAACGGGTGCGGCGCTCTGCGCGCTCCATGCGGTCGAGCCGCCTGTGCGGTACCCAGCGGAGACGTTGAGGGATGCCTCGAAGCCGTTCGACACTCGAGAACTCAGGCGACCCATCGCCGAATCGACCAGCTTGTTCGAGCCGTTCAGGCCCTTCGCGAGGCCCTGCACCATGAACTTTCCGTACGAGACGAAGAGCTTCGAGGGTGAGGCGATGCCGAAGAAGTTCTTGAACGCATCGATCGCGTTGCCCGCGATGTCGAGAAGCATGTCGGTGACGCGGCCCGCCGCGTTCGAGAGGCCTCGAACCAGACCGTTGATGATGTCGCGGCCTGCGCTGAGGAGCCAGTTACCGGCCCCCGCTAGCGCGTTCATGACGGCACCGGGGATTGACCCGAAGAAGTCCAGGACGCCGTTCCAGGTGTCGCGGATACCGTTCGAGAGGCCGTTGATGATGTCCATACCCGCGTTCACGAGCCAGACGCCCGCGGCGACGAAGAAGGCCTTGACCGCGCCGGGGATTGACCCGAAGAAGGCCATGACGTTGTTCCACGCGTCGCGCACGAAGTTGAGGAGCGACGGACCCCACGCCTTGACGATGTTGAGGACGCCCTCGACGGCCATCGTGATGAGGCTGACGATGATGTCCCACGCGCCCTCGACGATGTTCCCGATGAGTTCCCAGACGCCCTTGAAGATGTCCTGAATGCCCTGCCACGCCTGTTCCCAGTTGCCGGTGAAGACACCGGTCAGGAAGGTGATGACGCCCGAGAGCACGTCCACGACGGACTGGATGATCGGGGTGAGCGCCGCGATGACCGGAGTGAGGACGGCGGCGATCACCTGAGCGAACGTGGTCACGACGGCGATGAGCACCGGGAGCACCGCCTGCACAAGCTGCATGAGCGGCGCGATGAGGGTGAAGAGCGGGGTCACGAGCCCGAGCACCGCCGTGATGACGGGCATGATCACTGGCACGAGTGCGGCCATGAGTCCGACGAGCGAGGAGATGACGGCCTGCACGGTCGGCAGCACCGACATGAGCGCGCCGCCGAGCACGGTCGCGAACTGCATGAAGGCCTCCACCAGCGGGCCTACGAGCGGCTGGATGACCTGAAGGGCGACCCCGAGCGGTGAGAAGTTCTGCCAGAGGGTCATGACCGTCTGCGCGAATCCCGAGATGGGCGCTTCACCAGAGACAAGACCAGTGATGAAGGCGTTCACGTTCTCGATCACCGCGGCGAAGCCGGGGGAGTCCGCGAGACGAACGAAGGCGTCGTTGATGAAGTTGAGCACGCCCGTGGCGGCAGGGAGTAGCCCGACGACGAACGCCTCGGTGATCGCGCCGAAGGAGTTCTTGACCTTCTCGACGGTTCCGAGGAACGTCCCACCGAACGCCTCAGCCGACCCGCCGAACTGCTCGTTCAGGACGCCGAGGATGATGCCCTGAGCCCCGGCGACATCGCCGACCTCGGTCATCTGCTTGACCATGGCCTTCTGATCGGCGGTTAGCTGGACGCCGACCTTCGAGAGCGCGCCGACACCCTTGATCGGATCGTTCAGCGCCTTACCCACGAGCGTTGCCGCCGAGGTCATATCCGTGCCCATGGCGACCGACATGTCGAGCGCGGCCTTCGTGGCGGCGTCGAAGTTCGTGCCCTTGATCTGGGTGAAGGTCAGAAGCATGTTCTGCCCCGACTGGATGACCTCGGCCTCGACGCCGGACATGCGCTCAAGGGAGTCCGCGAGCCCGGTGATCTGATCGACGCTGCGGCCCGCTGCACCGCCCGTAGAGGCGATGGCGGCGGAGGTCTGAGCAGTCAGGCGCTCGACCTCGGCAACGGCCTTGAAGGCATCCACGAGGACCGCGCCGAAGGCTACGGCGGTGACGCCGACCATCGCGCCCGCGGCGATGCCGACACCCTTCAGCCCGGTTCCGAGCTTGCCGAGTACGCCGGACGCCTTGTCCATGTCGGCGGCGAACTTCTTTGTGTCCGCGAGAACACTGATGTTGATGGTGTTACTTGCCATCGGTGACGACACCCCCCTTGGGTGGTTGAGTGCGTCACTTAGTTGGTGACCCGGATCGCGCCGGGTGTTCGGTTACTTGTGAGATTGGTTCCACGCGTCGCAGATGGCGAGCCATTCGGCGAACGTCAGCCGTTCATAGTCGGTCGGCCGCATCCCGAGGATCGCGACCGCCTGCCCTAGTCGCTTCTCGTGCGGCGTGGGCTCGGCGTTCATGCCTCGTCGTCTGCACCCGTGATCGCGTTGACCTCCGCGAGAGTTAGCGCCTCGGCCTGCGAGAGTGTGAACTCCGGGTCTTCGCGCTTCTTACCGAGGTAGGCGAGGATCGTGAGGAACTTCGCCTTCGGTGCTCCGGGCTCGCCGATCGCGTCGATGCCGGTTCCGGTGTAGTTCTCGATCTGTGCGATCTCGCCCATCGTTAGGGCGGTCAGTTCTAGTGCCATTACTTCAGTCCGTTCTTCTGAATCAGTTCGTCGATACCTGCCTCTAGCGCTGCGAACACGGCGCTCCGGTTGGCCTGAAGGGCCTCGGTGAGGAAGGGCTGAGGCGAGATGCCTCGTGCGGGCCACCCGTAGTGGATGACTCCGGCGTATGGGGTGCGGGCTCCACCCGCGCGGACGACGGCCTTGGTCTTGCCGCGTCCGGCACGAATGGTGCCCGCGAGTGCCCCGCTCTTGGCGGGAGCGTCTGCGGCGTCCACCACGATTGAGCCGATGGAGTGCATGAGGTCCTTCATGTCCTGCGCATCGGCACCGGCCTTGGACAGGGCGCGCATCGAGCGGGAGAGCCCCTCGACGCGCACCCGACCCGAGCCGGTTCCGAAGATCGTGATGTCAGCCATGGATCAGACCCGGGTGAAGGTCCACGCGGCGGACGTGCCCGCGGCGTTGGTGACGGTGATGTTGCCTGCACCGGTTCCCGCGGGAACGGTGGCGGCGATCGTCATGTCACTGACCGCTACGAACTTCGCGCTCACCGTGCCGAACTTGACGGCGGTCGCACCCGAGAAGCGAGTACCCGAGAGAACGATCGAGTCACCGACTGCGCCCGTTGCCGGGGCGGTCGTGATCGAAGGAACGCCCGTGGTGCCGCGGTCGAGGGTCGTCTTGCCGACAACATCGAGACGGGTCTCGAAGGTGTACTCAGTCGTTGCGCCTGCTTCGCCACCGAGCGGGGGCGCGGTGAGAATCTTCACGACGCCGGTCACGTGCGGCTGATCGGCGGTAGCTACCGCGTTGCCGTGAACGGCGTAGCGGAAGGCGACCTCGCGGCCCACGTTCTCGCGAACGTACGACCAGAATGAACCGGTCGCGGTGGACTGGATAGCGCCCACGGTGAAGTACTCAAGGCGTGCGCCACCCTCCGCCGCGTCGGCGAAGGTGGTCACGTCCGAGGACGCCTCTTCGTTGTCCAGGACGACGCTCGTAGCGTCTGCCCAGAAGTCGGTACCCCCGAAGCTGAGGGCTAGGGCGGAGCCCTTGATTCTTGTCGAACCTGCCATTGTTGTTTCCTTGTTAGAGAGCTACGGGGGCCGTAGCGGTGATGGTGACCGTGAGGAATCGCGGCCCGTTTTCGCCGCCGAATGTCGCGGTGACTGGATCGCTGATGTCATCGACGGTCCAGCCGGAGTTGAGGACGGCGATGTAGGCGTTCTCTACTGCGGTATCGAGGCGGTTGGTTGTTGTTTCGTTGTCCCGAATGAGGAGCGCGAGCACCGCGGCGAACCGGACGGTGACCTTGCCGAACGTCGGACCCGGGGTTAGGTAGGGCGACTCCGGCACGACGATGACGGCGGACTCGGTGACCTTCTCAGGCACGAAGGCGTACTTACGGAGTCCGGTCGCATCGGCTACCAGTGCCGCGAACTCCTCCCGGGTTTCGGTGAGGACGCTCATTACGCCACCCCCGGACCCACGAAGGGCGCGAGCATCGCGTACACGCCCGTGAGGGGGTCGCGCGCCGTGCGGAAGGTCGGGCCTTCGAGGTTCCCGATCTGGCCCGCGTTCGCACCACGCGTGGCGCGTCGGATGAACAACTCTGCGCCGACCTCAAGCGCGGCTCGGTCGAGGATTTCCTCGGGCACCACGGCGAGGCCGACGTGCTGCGCGATGAGCACGTCAGCGGTCGCGGCGCACGCACTGATGAACGGATCGTCCTTCGTGCTCTCGATATCGAGATACGCCTTGAGGTCAGCGAGAGTTGTCATCGTCGGTGCCTCAAGATGCGGCGAGCTTCACGGGAACGATTAGCTCAGGGAACTCGTCGGCGATCGCGCCGTAGAAGTAGACAGAGAACTGCTTGGTCAGGTTCGTGATGTTCTCGTCCGAGAGCGAGAACAGAGCGCTGTCGTACTGCTTGATTGCGCGACCGTTCAGGAAGTAGGCCTCATCCCCGGTCTGACCGGCGTCCAGGTAGACGGGAAGGCCGGCGAGGTTGCCCGTCAGGCCTGGCAGGTTCAGCGAACCGGTGTGGTTGCCGTTGGCGACCGTGAAGACGCGCTCGCCCGAGACGGTCAGGCTGCGGAGCTTCTTGAAGACCGAAGCCGAGACAACCAGGGCCTCGGGTGCTGCGTTGAGCAGATCGAAGCGCATGGCAGCGTCAATCAGGGCGTCTTCCCAACGGCCCGCCTCGGATGCGGCGAGGGTCGAGCCGAGGACGACGACGCCACCGTTTGCGGTGATGGCCTTGCGCGCGTTGATGACATCGGTGACGGCCTTGCGTAGCTCGATCTTCTTGCGCTTACCGGCCTCGATGGTTAGGGCCTCAAGGGTGGTGTTCAGCACGGGGATGCTCGAACGCTCGATAGCCTGACGCGAAAGCTCGGTCCATCCGCCGAACGTCTTGATCGGAGCGGAGTCGTCCTCGAAGGTCAGCTTGCCGTAAGCGAGAGTGTCGCCTTCGTTGACCTGCTCCTCGACCTTGAGAGTGTTCGTAGCCAGACGAACGAACTCGACGGTCTTGCCTGTAGCGGGCAGGGTCCCACGCGAGAACAGACGGGCCTGAACGCCCGAGGTGTTGTCGTATAGGCGGGTGAGGTTCTGAACGTACTCGGCGCGAACCGGGGCGTCGGCCATGACCGCGCCGCTGAAGTCGCGCTGCTGAAGCTCGTCGTGACGGTGCTCCTGTGCGCGGTTGTAGGCGTCGATCGTTTCGGCGTCGCCCGAGACCATCGCCTTGATGACGGCACCGGCAGAGCGGCGGTCCACGGCGGGAGCCGCGGGGGCGGAAGTTGTGAAGGTCTCGAAGCGGCGCTCGATGTCCTCGACCTGGCCGCGGAGCTCGTTCACGTCCGCGGGAGAGACTGAATCAGTCATTGTGTGTTCTCCATTGATGGGGGTTGATTCCTCGCGAACGCTGAGGATGGATGCCCCGCTGTATGCGGGACGTTCGACTACGGAGATTTCGCGTAGAAGGGCCTTGGTGCGCACGACGACACCGGCGTCTGAGGTGCGCTGAGAGAGGGGGACGAAGCCCACCGAGAAGCGGTTCAGTGCGCCCGAACGAAGGAGGGCGAGGGTGTCGCGCCCGAGGTCGGAGAGGGCGACCTTCGCGCGGACCCATAGACCGCCGTCACGGTCCTCGGTTTCGAGGACGTGCCCGATGATCGTCTTGTGATCGCGGTAGAGCTTGATGTCCTGCGAGCCGTCGAACGCGCCGCGCTCGAAGCTCTCGCGGTACTGTCCGCCGATATCGGCGATCTCGCCGTAAGGGACGGCGAAGCCCTCGATCACACCTTCATCGGCGTTCTCGTCGGCGCGGAACTCTAGAGTCGCTTCGCGGGTTTCGAGGTCAGACATCGACGGCCTCCTCGGTTTCGGGGGCCTCGGGCTCGACTACCTCAGGGGCGGGAGCGGGGGCCGGTTCGGGCTCGGGGAGCGGGGGAAGGTTCTCGATGGCGCGCACCTCATCCGGGGTCATCCATCCGGCGCGAAGCGCGGACTCGTGAGCGGCGTAGCGCTCGGCGGTGTCACCGCGGAGAAGGGCCTCGAAGTTGAAGCGGACGCGCTGACCGCGGGGGAGGGCGCGAGATAGCGCCTCCTCGATTTCGGTCGTGTACTGCGCGAGGCCGAACTTCACCCACCCGGTGAGTTCCTGAGAGACGTTCTGGTAGCTCTGCGCGTTGCCGTCGAGGACCGCGAGCATGAGGGATGCGGGCACGCCGAAGAGTCGGGCGATATCGGTCGTGTTGTACTTCCGAGATTCGAGCCACTGCGCATCCTCGGGGGAGAGCGAGAACGGCACGAGCTTGAAGCCGTCACCAACCATGGGAGCGCCCTCGCGGTCACGCGTGGCACGTGTCAGCGCCTCCCGGTTGAGTTCCGCTTGCGCGGGCACCAGAGGCTTGTCGGTGGACCAGTAGCCGCCTGCGGGTAGGCCGGAGTCGTGGAACCAGTTCGCGGCGTAGTCGCGGACATCGAGCGCGCCGCGGAGGGTGCCCTGTGCCGCCTGAATAGGCCCGAGGCCCTTCGCGCGACCGGGCATCCGGTTGAGCTTCAGATGCTCCATGTCGCGCGAAGGGACGGGCGTCGTTCGTCCTGCGACTCTGTAGTGCGTCACTGTGCCGAAGGCGTTCATGTCCGGCTCGACATTGCGCGGGTCAAGCGGGGTGAAGTTCACGACGCGGCCCGAAGAGTCGCGGTCGATGAGGAGGTAGGCGTTGCCCTGCGCGGTGAGGGAGTTCGTGACGAGTTCGAGGAATTCGCCGACGCTCATATCTACGTTGGGCGCGCGGACGATCGCGGGCTTCGGGTCCAGCCGCTCATCGCCGCGGTAAACGTCTAGGGAGAGCTGCTTGATCGCGGTCGAGATGAGCGAGAAGGCGCGGTAGACCTCGGGAAGAGTTAGGGCGTCCTCGGGCGAGACGGCGCGGCCTGAAACCTCGCGCGAGGGGATGACGAAAGCGCCGCCGTCCGCGATGACCTCGGCGGCCCGCGTTACGGTCTTCCATGTGTCCCAAATTGCCAAAGCGACGTACTCCAAATACTGATAGGAATTCGTCGCTGTTGTCTCCTACCATTTTACCATCGAATTCGAGGGTGATATTCAGAAGAAGCTCGCGGTCTGCTGCGGTGTGACCTCCGCGGCGTGCACGGCCATAACAGTTGCCATAACCGCATCGATCTCCGTCGAGGAATCGGACGCTGAGATGATGAAGGAGTCCCCGTGAGGCTTCGAGACGGTGCGGGGGAGTTGGACCGTGAGCAGCGGGTCACCCGCGTGGCGGAGCGTCTTCCGAGCTACCCGCGCGTAGAACGAATTCGAGGCGCGCACGATATCGGCGGGAGAGTAGAGGGACACCGGGTACCCGCGGCGCTTCAGTTCGTTCCCGAGTTCGCGAAGGCGGTAGCTGTACATCACGAAGGCCGCGGGATACCGGAACGACAGTTCCTCGCAGAGTGCCGTAAGTCCTTCGAGGGTCGGGTTGACGATGGTCGCGACAAGCTGCGTGTGCGCGTTCCCGGACTCATCGAGCGCGGCGGCGGCGATGGTCGCGTACTGCTGACCCGTAGACCAGTCGAGAGCGATGACCGGCTGAGTGCCGGTAGGCCACTCGGAATCCCACGGGCGTTGACACTCACCCCACTTCGCGAGGTCGATGAAAGCCTCTGTGCCCGAGGTGAAGCGGTTGAGGCGGTAGCGCAGAATCTCGGCGTTCGAGAGCGCGCGCACGTCCGAGAGGATCGTCTCAGGGTCAAGGCGACCGCCCGAGAGCGCCGGGTTCGCGGCCTTGAGGTAGTCGAGAAGCTTCGCGTCATCGGTCGGGACGATCGACTCGGGAGCCTCCCAGCAGAAGAAGCCGAAGCGCTCAAGCGTCGGGTCGCCCGCTACCGCCCGCTCTCCCGTCTCATAGAGGTTCTTCAGTAGCTCGGACTCATCACCGCCTGCGGTCGTGATGCCGATGACGAGCGTGTTCGGGCGTCCGCCCATGCCGTTCACCACGTCCGCCCATAGCTCGCGCGGGAGGATGTGCAGTTCATCGACGAGCGCGGTCGTGATCGGGATACCTTGCAGACCCGCCGACGTTGCCGGGGCTACCCGGTAGATCGCGCCGTCGTGAGTCTCAAGACCGCGGGTGCCGGTCGAGCGGCGGAACCGCTTCGCGAGCGTCGGGTTGCCGGTGATCGCCTTCCGGGCGCGGGCATAAATGAGGTCGGCCTGTTCCTTGCTGGACGCGAGGCCAACCGTGAACGCGTTCGACTGACGGAGGAGTCCCCAGAGCCCAAGGATCGCGCCGAGTTCGGTCTTGCCGTTCTGACGCCCCATCGACACGACGACGGAGCGATAGCGAAGCTGACCCGCGCGGGCGTGCCCGGGCGGATACGTTTCGAGGATCGCGCGCAGAAGCGCACGTTGCCAGGGGTCCAGTTCGATCCCGAAGGCCTCGCGCCAGACGATGAGAATGATCGGCTCGAACCGATCCCAGTCGCTTGTGAAGTTGTCCGATAGTGGGGCGGTGTATCGAGCCGCCCCGAACTCACGAATCGTTCATGGCGTCGTTTGTCGTAGGGGCAGGGTCGTTCAGAGCGTCCAGGGCGGCGGCGAGCGGATCGACCGCGGGCATGTTCGCACGGGCCTTTTGGAAGCGGGCGAGTTCGCGGGTGTAGGTCGCGAGGAGGGACGCAACCGCGCCCTCGTCAGCGATCTGCGCGTCAAGCTGCGTTGCCATCGCGCGTAGGGCGGCGATCATGGGGGACTCCGCAGGGGTCACCGATGAACCTAGGGTCGCTAGGTAGGTTTCCAGGGTTTCTGAGAGTGTTTCGACGGTCATCGGGTCAAACCTCGGGATTATTAGGCCGGTTGTACGCGAAAAAGGTGGGGCGGGGTTCTCCGTGTGCGCCGGAGGAGAAAGGGGGTCGGCTCATCGGCGGAACCACGACTCATCGCGCCAGAAGCGGCGAAGGATCGGCCGATCCGACTTCCGTCCGTTGCAGGGATTGCACGCGGCGACGAGGTTCCATAGCTCATCGGGTCCGCCCTTCGATCGAGCGATCACATGGTCCGCAGTCGTAGCCACACCTCCGCAGTACTGACACACGTACAGGTCACGCTCTAGGCAGGCGAGGCGGACCCTGTTCCACGCGGCCCCGCGTGCTGAGTGGACGCTCATAGGTTGGTCCATTGGTCGCGCTTGCCCTGGTACGTGCGTGCGCCCACACGCTCGGCCCAGTAGTCCACTCGGGCCTGCCACCTCTGCCCCGCAGGCAGGGCGTCAAGGAAGCTCATATCGGGCTTCTCAGCTACGGCCTTCTGTCGTCGCGCGGCGCCCTCAGGCAGGGGAGCCCCGGTGTCAGCGGCGACCTTGATCGCGGCGAGGAGGGCCGTGTTCTTCGCCTTGGTCGCGGGCGCGGCTGAGGTCTTCCGCATGCGGAAGATGATCCGCTTCGCCGCATCGCAGTACTCGCATGAGCACAACGGCTCTCCGTTCTCGACCGGCTGCAAGATCGCGTGCTCAAGCGTCATGACGGCACCCCTCACAGCGGCACTGCTCGCCTCGCGCGGCGAGGTAGGTGTTGTGCGGTAGCGGCCCCGTGTACGGGCGTCCGTAGTGGTCGAGCGGGGTCTCGTCGGTGTCGTCCTTGACGTACCGCAGAGACAGCTTGTAAGACGCGGTGCAACGCTTGCAGCGGCACCCGTCGAAGTAAGTCCACTTGGTGAAGAGAGCACCTTCAGGGTGCCCGGTTCCCTCCGATGTAGCCGCGGAGGGTCGGCCTTCTAGCTCACTCACCCGAGGCAGCCCCCGAGCCGCGGAGGTCCACCTTCACGGTGATAGAGGAAGCCACCTGTCTAAGTTGGTGCAGAACGTTCGCAACTTCGTTAGCCGTCGCGGTCGAGGCAACGGTCACGTTGATATTGGTGGTCGGCATCGGGGTCTCAGCTCTCGCCTCGATTCGCGAGGCATTCTTTCAATGTGACACCTCCATTTTACCACCTCTGAAAGAGACGATATAATGAGTGAGTGCAATCGTCACGGGTTGTGCTTCTTTCAAGTGTTGGCCCCTCGGTATGCTTCCTCCTTCGCTGCCGAGGGGCCTTCTGTATTTCTATACAATGGAAGGGTGGCAATCCCGCCACACTAACCACAGTGTCGTTATGTGCTAGCGCAACCCCCGAGCAGTCCCGCTCGGGGGTTCCGTACTTGAAACGGCAATGCGGAATGGTGTAACCCCATCATCTAGGGTGAACTCGGTGTGCGAACTCCGTATATAGGGGTTGCCGTTTTGTGCTAAGATGGACTTGCCCCGCTGGGACGGGATTCGAAGGAATCCGGCAGTCGAGTCCGGGCTTTTCGATTCCTAGCACGAGCCGAAGTCTGCTATAATCTGTGTAGACAATATCTCTTTCAAAGAGGCCCCCCAACCTGATGTTCGTGCTAGGACAGCTTGGGGGGCCTCGGCCTTTGAAAGCAGATATCCCATGTTCCCTCGCACCCATGGTGCAGACGGCATCGACCGTCCCGCGTACGCCCTCCTCGGACTGAACGAAACGCTCCGCATCCGCGGCGTCGCCTACTTCTACGAACCGAACTCTCGACTCTGGGAGCGTGGCTCGTGCCCGCCCGAACTCGACTACGACCTCTACCTCTCCATGCCCGCGCGCATGAACGCTGAGTCGATCCACGACTGGATGCTGTCAGGCGCTCCGGTGGTCCCGTGGTCTGTGGGGCAGGCGGGGCAGTTTTCTCTCACTCACCAGGGAAATCAGCAGAACAAGCCGTCTGAGCAGTTCGTCCCAGAAACCTGCCCCACCAGCCCTCTCCCAGTAGTGAGTAGGGAAGAGGGTGCCCCAGAAGGTGCCCTAGAGTTGCCCCAGAGTTGCCCCGAAGATGAGACGGCGAACCTCGATGTGTTCGATTCCGGGGCACCTGTGGGGCACCCTCGGGGCATCGATCGGGGCAACTTCTGATGGCCGCGCCGTCCAACAAGGCCGACTACTTCACCGACGCCGGGAAGTTCAAGCCGCACACTATGGCCGTGATGCTCGGAGACAACATCGCGATCGGTCCCGATGGCGGGTTCTGGGTCTTCCTCACCAGCCGTGGAACGGACACCTCGAAGATCGACCCGGCTCAGATCGATCCTCGGGTCGGTGTGTGGGTGCCTGATGACGAGATCATCGATCGGCGAGTGAGCCGCATTCTCAAGAACGAGTACACGATGAGCCGGGCATCGACTGTGGAACGTCTCGTGCGTCACTCGAAGTTGACCGTGCGCCTTCCCGCAACCGAACCTGAGGCGTGGGCGCCGCTGATCAACCTTCGAAACACGATGATCGACTGGCGAGCGGTGAACGGCCACGGCGAGGACATCGGCATAGTCGAGGTGCCGCACGACCCGCGCGACCTGTCGATGACTCAGCTCCCGATCGACTACGACGCTGACGCGGCGTGCCCTCGGTTCGATGCGTGGATGAACGAGGTGTTGCCTCCCGAGGTGCAGTCGCTCGTGTGGGAATCGCTCGGCTACATGCTGATGACCGGCAACCCACTACAGCGAGCGTTCCTCCTTCTCGGCCCTGAGGGGACGGGTAAGAGTACGTTCCTGCGGGTGCTCGAACGACTCCTCGGGCGCGAGAACATCTCCGCCGAGAGCCTGAAGTCACTCACCGAGAACCGCTTCTCGGCGGCGAACCTGTTCGGGAAGACGGCGAACATCGTCGGTGACATCGACGCCTCGTACATGAACGACACGAGCCTGTTCCTACAGATCACGGGCGGCGACACGATGAGCGCTGAGTTCAAGGGCAAGACCGCGTTCCCGTTCAGCCCGTACGCGGTGCCGGTGTTCAGCACGAATAAGGTGTGGCAGTCGGCCAACACGTCGGGGGCGTACTTCCGACGCTGGGTCATCCTGCCGTTCGACCGGAAGGTAGACCGCTCGAAGCCGTTCGATGAGTCGGCGCTGTTCGCGGAGACTCCGGGCATCTTCAACAAGGCAATGCGTGCCCTCCGCGCCCTCTACTACCGGACTGAGCCGGTTCAGCAGAGAGACGGGTCGGTGATCGAGCGCCCGTTCCGTGAGTTCGAGGTGATCGGCGCGGCTCGTGAGGCTCGCGAGCGGTTCGCCCGCGACTCCGATCCGATCCGTGAATGGCTCGATGAGGATGAGGCCGTGACAGCGGACGTGGGTAACGAGCGCCTGCGGGCTACCCGCACGACGGTCTACACCCGCTATTCGCTGTGGTGCGAGCACAACGGCATTCGCCGCCCGAAGACCGGCCCCGAGTTCTACAAGGCGCTGCGCACCCTCGGCTTCGGAGAGGTCAAAACGAACGGCACCCGAGGGTTCTCGGGTATCTACGTCTATGTCCCGGGAGAGGTACGAGCGTGACCCGCCGTTACCAGCACCCCGCCCCGAGCCTCGAAGAGCGCGTTGCGCGTCTTGAGGATCAGGTGCGTTGGATGGATGCATGGATCACCGCCCACAACATCCGCGAAGTGATGGAGTGTCACGATGAGCACTCTTGAGCTTCGCGCATGGGCCGCGCGCATCCGGTTCGCCGCCATCCGAACGAACCTCGACGGCCTGCGGAGACTGCGGGCGCTGAGGGCTCTGCGGTTCTAGGTTCCACTGTGTACTTGTTGGCTTTCGGTCCGGAGCCCCGCCGGGGTCACATTCCGACTTCCACAGCGACTTCGGCGAGCGTCGCAGGTCCGAAGACCAGCCCGTCCAGCGGGTGGCTGGCGTCGGCAAGCCCGTAGCTGTCGGCTTCCTCGTCGATCGTCACCAGAACGCGGTCCTTCGCTCGCGCGAAAGCACGCACGACGGTCGGTGAAAGCTTGGTGGTCACGTTGTCTCCTTCGGGAACGCGGAAAGTACGAGGCCCCGGGGCAGGGAGTCCCGGGGCCTCGTCATCGGGTAGTGGGAGAACAACCCGGCGACATGCTCAACCGTAGCGCTCCAACATGAGGTGTGCAACAAAAATACCCAGGTCAGAGGAACTTATTTAGTGCCGATACTCTTGCGTTGTCGCTCTGTGGAATCAGACTCCATGCGCGTGGCAGAAGCGTACGGAAGTTCGCGGGTGAGCAGACCAGCTAGGCCAGATCGCGTCCTGCCTTGTCGCTGCTATCCAGCGCACGGATGTATGAGCGTCCAACGCGCTCGAACTCTTTGATCCCCTCCGCGACGCGTTGATGCTTAGCCGTTCGCTCACGGGACGCCTCCTCGTACTGCCGCGCATACTCGTCTGCGGTCACGCGATCCCGCTCGGCTAGCTCGCTACCCTCGCCAGACGCACTTCTGCGGGCGTTGGCTTCCCAATGCTGTTTTCTATCGCGCGTAGAAGTGGTTCGCTCCTGCGCCCAGACAGCGCTACGCCACTCCATGGATAGCGCAAGCAGACGTACGTGGATGTCTTCGAGTCGAGCAGACTCCTGTAGTCGCGTCTTCATCGCTTCCACCAGGGCCTCCGCGTTCCCCACACTGGCGGGCACCGCGGGTAAGTCCGCTCCGCGACCGAGCAGGTGTTCCGCGGACTGGCAATCACCAAGCGCCGCCGCGAGGGCGTCACGCAGCTGATCCCGGTTTGCACGCGTGCGAGCGCGCGCCGGTTCCTTCCTCGCAAATCGGAACGTGAGGATGCTTACGAGGAGCGCGGCCAGGGCGATGGCTCCGGTGATGATGTCGGCGAGCGTCACGATCGCAGGCTAGCGTGGCTCGACTACGACTCGCCCCAACCCGCGGCCCTTCCCGACGACGATCATCAGCCGCGAGTCCATGAGGTCACGCCGCGAGTCCAGCGGCAGGCCGTCGAAATACGTCTCCCACGCGTCGAGGACTACCTCTACGTCCCGCGACCCGTCCGGCAACTCCTCCACCGCGTCCGGGTCTTCGAGGGCGTCGGCGAGCACTGTCAGGGCCTCCACGGTGAGGCGCTGGGTCGCGGACTCCACCCGGCTCCGCCCCAGCCGCTCCGCGACCTCCTCCGCCTCACGGGCAATCCGCACGAGTTCCCGCTCGACCTCCGCGAAGTCCACGCCCGGGAGTGCCCCCATGCGCGTCCACCGGGTCCGCTCATCCTCAAGCTCACTCAGGCGGCGTGCGAGTGGGGCGGGTGCGCCGACCGTTGCGGCCCCGGCGTTACGGATGAGTGCGGCGGCGAGGTGCGACTTCACGTGCGGTTCGAGGTCGCGCCTGTAGATGGTGGCATGCGCAGTGTCCGCACTGCACTTGTAGTAGACACTGATCGCTCGCATGAGCGCCCCGCACTCGCAGCGGGCGATGCCGCTCAGGAAGTGCTTCCGACCCGGGCCGGGGCTCGTGCGTCGGGCATCATCGGCGAGGAGGTCTTGAACCGCCTCCCATACGTCCCGATCCACGATCCGGGCGACGCTCGGGTGCGCCTCGAACCTCTGCCCCTTCCGGACGACCCAACCGGCGTATGAGGGGTTCGTCAGAATCTCCCGGACGCGCACCGGGGGCTTCCCGAACCGGGTCGCGATCGAGCGGAGGGAGTGCCCGGCGAGGATGTCGGCGTAAGCGCGCCGAACCAGTTCGGCCTCCTCGGGGCGCTCGATGACGTTCCCGGGCTCAAACCCGAAGCGCCGCTTACCCGGAACCGGGAGCCCGTTCGCCACGCGCGACTCATTGCCTCGAATCTGCCGCTCACCCTTGCGCCGCGCTTCGAACGACGCGAGCGACGTGAGGAGTTCGGCGCGAAAGCGGCCCTCTGCGGTGGTGAGGTCGAGGTCACCTTCAACGGTCGCGACCGTCTTCCCGGCATCGATGAGCGCGAGCAGGTCAGCCTGCCCGCGAAGCAGTCGGTCCATGTTGACGGCGACCACCACCTCGGCGGGGGAGTCGAGGAGCCGTTGCCATGCGGTGCCCACACCGCGAGACTTGAACGCGCTCACGGCGTTGTCCTCGAACTCGGCGACCACCGTCCACCCTCGGGAGTCCGCGAGGGCGCGGCATCGCGCGAGCTGTCGGCTGATCCCTTCCGCCTTGTCGATGGACTGCCGGACGTAGATCGCGCACGTTGTCACGTCTGTGATTCTGCCAGCGCAACCGGCTCATCGCCGCGCTCTCCGATGCCACCGTGGTGGTCGAGGCGGGGTGGCGGTCGGGTTCGTTGAACACCGCGGGCCACGCAGCGGCGCTCGGGCGGGCCCTCGGGGCAGTGCCGGGGCCGGTGACCTCGGCGGCTTCGGCAGGATGCCACCGGATCCTCCGCGAATACGACGGCCGGTGCATCACGAGCGCGGAAGACGTGCGGGAGATGCTCGGATGGTCGAATCAGGCCGGCCCAGCCGTGGCTGTCGAGGGCGACGGCCGTACAGACGATGCCACGAGGGTGCTCGACGCGTTGAGCACACGAACGCCCCGCCACGTCGCGGAGATCGCTCGGCGCTCCGGCGTGGCCGGCGAGGAGGTGAGCGCCTGGTTGGGGCTCCTCGCGCTCGACGGCCGAGTCGTGTCCGACGAGCGTGGGTGGCGTCGAACGGCGAGCTGAAGGTCGGCGGCCCGCGAGCCTGGCCCGGCGGCACCGGCGTATCGGTCATGCTGGCTGCATGCTCATCTCGGAGGCGGCGGAGGCGTATGCGGAGCATCTGCTGCGCGTCCGCAGGCTGTCGGAGAACACCGTCCGGGCCTACCGCAACGATCTCGTCGATCTGGCTGCGGCGTCGGGAGACATCGAGCTCGAAGAGGTGGACATCGAGGTGCTGCGTGACTGGGTCTGGCGCGCGAGCGAACGGGGCGACGCGCGCTCGACACTGGCCCGCCGAACCGCGACCGCGCGCGGCTTCTTCGCGTGGGCGACCGAGCGCGGCGCGATCGCCAGCGATCCCGCGCTGCGCCTCGCGTCGCCGAAGCGCGCGCGAACCCTGCCCAAGGTCGCGACCGCCCAGACGATGGCGGCGGTCCTGGACGATCTGCGGGTGCGGGCGGCCGACGGAGACCCGGTCCTCCTCCGCGACCACGCGATCCTCGAGCTGCTGTACGCGACGGGCATCCGCGTTTCCGAGCTGTGCGGGCTCGACCTGGACGACGTCGACAGCGCACGGCGCACGGCGCGCGTCACCGGCAAGGGCGATAAAGACCGGGTCGTTCCGGTGGGCGGTCCGGCATTCGACGCCGTGCAGGCGTACATGGTGCGCGGGCGCCCGGTGCTCGCGGCGCGCGCCGCGAGCGCCACGGGGGCGACCCGCGCGGTGTTCCTCGGCTCACGCGGAGGCCGGCTGACCCCGCGCGGCGTGTACGCGACGGTCTCGGAGAAGCTCGCCCCCGCACTCGGGGTGGATGCGGTCGGGCCGCACACCCTGCGACATTCCGCCGCGACGCATCTGCTGGATGGCGGCGCCGACCTGCGCGCCGTTCAGGAGATCCTCGGGCACGCAAGCCTCGGCACGACGCAGATCTACACGCACGTGTCGGGGGAGCGGCTCGCCGCCGCCTATCGCCAAGCTCATCCTCGGGCCTGACGGTGCGCCGTGCCGGAGCGTCGTAGCGTGGAGCCACCGGGCTCACCGTGAGGGACCGGGAACACCGTGAGGAGACGCGTATGAGAACGCCCGCCGTCGTCGTGGGGGCGATCGCGCTCGTCGCGATGCTGGCATCGTGCACACCGGCATCCTCGGACCAGCCCGACCGTATCGTCCGCCCCACCGCGCCCCGGACGGCACCCGCCCCCTCTCCCGTGTCACCGACGACCTCGGACGTGTCGCCGGGCGCGACGGCTCCCGCTGCGCCCGAGGCAGGTGAAGTCTCGTGTGTCGACGGCGTGCTCACGATCCGCGGAAACGACCTCGACGTCTCCTTCGCCGGCGAATGCGATCTGGTCCGGATCGAAGGCACCGCGCTCGACGTCGACCTGGAACGAGCGCGTATCGGCCGTGTGGTCGCGAGCGGCGATCGCCTCGAGATCGACCTCGGCTCCGTCGACTCGCTCGAGGTCACGGGGCAGTCCGCTGACGTCGATGCCGCCGTCGTCGGCGCTCTCGCCGTCGCGGGCGACCGGAACACCGTCGAGGCCGATGAGGTCGGCGCCGTGTCGGTGTCGGGCAACGACAACCGGGTCGAAGCCGACCGTCTCGGGGCGGTCACGCAGAGCGGCGACCGCAACGCGATCGGCTGACGCTCAGCAGCACGGCAAGAGGACCGGCCGTGCCAGGCCGGCGACCATGATGAGCGGGTTGATGTACTCCCCGTGGCGGCGGATGCCGAAATGGATGCCGTGGTCGCCGACATGACCACCGGTGGCCGCGGTGCCCACCGGCTCTCCGCGGGCCACCGCGGTTCCCGGCGCGAGCGTCGTCTCGACCGGCTCGAGGCTGGTCACCAGGCCGTCATCGTGATCGATCGTCACGACGGGCCGGCCCGCCACCGGGCCGGCGAAGGCGATCGTCCCGCCGGCCGGGGCGAGGACCTCGGCGTCCGGGCCCGACAGGTCGACGCCGCGGTGACCGGGCGCGTATTCGTGCGCGGGGGCTTCGAATCCACGGACGACCGTGGGCTGTCGGAGTGGCATCGTCCACCCCGACGGCGGGGCGGGAACGGCATCCGCATGGGTACCCGGGTCGGACCCGGGATCGCCGAGGAGGAGCAGGCTCACCACGACGAGAGCTGCGGCGAGGCTTCGGACGACACGGCGGATCATGTGCCGAGTCTCGAGCCCGTGCCGAGCGCGGACGGTGCGGAGAGCCGACACGTGGAGAAGCCGACCGCCGCGCGCCTCGGGGAGGAGCGGCTCACTGCTACACTGATCACCGCACCTCGCTCGTCGAGGTGACTACGCGTGCCCTGAGCGATCGGTTCTCCGATCGTGGCGCATCTTCCCCAGGTCTCCCGCTCCGGCGGCGAGCGGAAGTGCGTCGGGCGCCAGGAGTACCGGGCCGTCGGCCCGGCGAATCAACCGAAACAGAAGGAGAACGGCCATGGCCGTCGTCACCATTCGCCAGCTGCTCGACAGCGGCGTTCACTTCGGGCACCAGACCCGCCGCTGGAACCCGAAAGTCAAGCGCTTCATCCTGACCGAGCGCTCGGGCATCCACATCATCGACCTGCAGCAGTCGCTGTCGTACATCGACCGCGCCTACGAGTACGTCAAGGAGACGGTCGCCCACGGCGGCACGATCCTCTTCGTCGGCACCAAGAAGCAGGCGCAGGAAGTCATCGCCGAGCAGGCGACCCGCGTGGGGCAGCCCTACGTCAACCAGCGCTGGCTCGGTGGTCTGCTGACCAACTTCCAGACTGTCTCGAAGCGCCTCGCCCGCATGAAGGAGCTCGAGGAGCTCGACTTCGAGAACCCGGCTGCCAGCGGCTTCACCAAGAAGGAACTGCTGCTCAAGAAGCGCGAGCTCGACAAGCTGCACAAGTCGCTCGGCGGTATCCGCAACCTGCAGAAGACCCCGTCGGCCATCTGGGTCGTCGACGCCAAGCGCGAGCACCTCGCCATCGACGAGGCCAAGAAGCTCGGCATCCCCGTGATCGGCATCCTCGACACGAACGCCGACCCCGACGAGTTCCAGTACCCGATCCCCGGCAACGACGACGCGATCCGCTCGGTGAGCCTGCTCACGCGCATCATCGCCGACGCCGCGGCCGAGGGCCTCATCCAGCGTCACCAGCCGTCCGACGAGTCGGCCGAGGCCGAGCCCCTCGCCGATTGGGAGCGCGAGCTGCTCGAGAGCGCTCCGGCTGAGACCGCTGTGGTCGAGGGCGCTGCCGCCGAGGTCGCCGCGACCGAGACGCCCGCCGACGAGGCCGGCGCCGAGGCGCAGACCGAGACCGTCGCCGCCGAGGCCACCGAGAAGTAATCAGCGCGTCTTCCTGACCCGCTACGATCGGCGCGGCCGCGGCTGAGCCCGGCCGCGCCGATCGGCATCCACGAGATCTCCCACAGACAGAAGGAGCCGCCACTCATGGCAAACTTCACCATCGCCGACATCAAGGCTCTTCGCGAGCAGCTCGGCACCGGAATGGTCGACACCAAGAAGGCCCTCGAAGAGGCCGACGGCGACGTCGAGAAGGCCGTCGAGATCCTCCGCCTCAAGGGCGCGAAGGGCAACGCGAAGCGTGCCGACCGCTCCACGAGCGAGGGCCTCGTCGTCGCGCGCGAGCAGGACGGCAAGGTCACCCTCGTCGAGCTCGCCTGCGAGACCGACTTCGTCGCGAAGAACGACCGCTTCATCGCGCTGGCCGACAAGGTCGCCGACGCTGCTGCCGCCGCATCCGCCGACTCGGTCGAGGCCGCCCTCGCCGCCGACGCTTCGGGTCAGGCGATCGAGCAGCTCATCAACGATGAGGCCGCCATCATCGGCGAGAAGGTCGAGCTGCGCCGCGTGCGCACGCTGACCGGCGACGCGTTCGAGATCTACCTCCACAAGACGAGCAAGGACCTGCCCCCGCAGATCGGCGTCGTCGTGGCGTACTCCGGCTCGGACGCCGAGACGGCTCGCTCGATCGCGCAGCACATCTCGTTCGCGAACCCCAGCTACCTGTCGCGCGAGGACGTTCCCGAGGCCGACGTCGAGAAGGAGCGCGAGATCGTCACCGAGATCTCCCGCAACGAGGGCAAGCCCGAGGCTGCTCTGCCCAAGATCGTCGAGGGCCGCGTGGGCGCGTTCTTCAAGCAGGTCGCCCTGCTCGACCAGGACTACGCGAAGGACAACAAGCTGTCCGTCGCGCAGGTCGCGAAGGATGCCGGCATCACCATCACCGACTTCGCTCGGTTCAAGGTCGGCGCGTAATTGCCCGAAAGGCCCGCATCCTCGGATGCGGGCCTTTTCCATGCCCATCCGGGCGATACTCTGCAACACAGCGACGAGAGGGACACGATGAACGATGAGAAGACCGGGCGCCGTCGCGTCCTGCTGAAGCTTTCGGGCGAGGCGTTCGGGGGCGGCCAGCTGGGCGTCAACCCCGACGTCGTCGGTCAGATCGCCCGCGAGATCGCCGAGGCGGTCGACCGGGTCGAGGTCGCGATCGTCGTCGGCGGCGGGAATTTCTTCCGCGGAGCCGAACTGAGCCAGCGCGGTATGGACCGCGGCCGTGCCGACTACATGGGCATGCTCGGCACCGTCATGAACGCCCTCGCGCTGCAGGACTTCCTCGAGCAGGCGGGGGCTGCGACGCGTGTGCAGTCGGCCATCTCGATGACGCAGGTCGCCGAGCCCTACATCCCACGCCGCGCGGAGCGCCACATGGAGAAGGGGCGCGTCGTGATCTTCGGAGCCGGCGCGGGCCTGCCCTACTTCTCGACCGACACCGTCGCCGCCCAGCGCGCGCTCGAGATCAAGGCAGACGAGGTGCTCGTCGCCAAGAACGGCGTCGACGCGGTCTACACCGCCGACCCGAAGAAGGATCCGACGGCGCAGAAGATCGAGAGCATCACGTACGGCGAGGCGCTGCAGCGCGGGCTCAAGGTCGTGGATTCGACCGCCTTCAGCCTCTGCATGGACAACCGCATCGACATGCGCGTGTTCGGCATGGAGCCGGCCGGCAACGTCACCCGCGCCCTGCTGGGCGAGCGCATCGGCACGCTCGTCACCGTGTGAGCGGCATCCGCCCGCAGACTAGACTTGACCGGACGTACCGACGAATGGAGTGACGTGATCCCCGAGATCCTCGCTGACACGAAAGCCCGCATGGAACGCGCCGTCGAGGCGGCGAAGGAGGACTTCTCCACCGTGCGAACGGGGCGGGCCAACACGGCGCTGTTCCAGAAGATCCTCGTCGACTACTACGGGTCGCCGACTCCGCTCGCTCAGCTCGCCTCGCTGAACACGCCCGAGGCGCGGACGATCATCGTCACGCCCTACGACAAGTCGGCGCTGAAGGCGATCGAGCAGGCCATCCGCGACACCCCGAACCTGGGCGTGAACCCGACGAACGACGGCAACATCGTCCGCGTCACCATGCCCGAGCTCACCGAGGAGCGCCGCAAGGAGTACGTGAAGCTCGTCCGCTCGAAGGGCGAGGACCACAAGGTCCACCTCCGCGGCATCCGGCGCAAGTCGAAGGACGAACTCGACGGTCTCAAGAGCGAGGTCGGCGAGGACGAGCTCGTGCGCGCAGAGAAGGAGCTCGACGGGCTCACGCGCGCTCACGTCGACCTCATCGACGACGCGCTCAAGCGCAAAGAGGCCGAGCTCCTCGAGGTCTGAGACCGATGAGCGCACCCGGCGACGACGCCCCGTCTCGATCAGAGCGGGAGCGCTCCCGTTCGCGCGAGCACGGTGATTCGACGTTCCAGAATCAGGTGCGCGCCGCTCGGACGGAGTTCGAGCACCAGATCGGCAAGGCTCGCGCTGATTTCGAGCAGGCCAACGAGCGCATCAACGCGCGTACGGGGCGCAATCTGTTCGTGGCGATCCTGATCGGCATCGCGATCGGCGTCGTGGTCATCGGGTCGCTCATCTTCGTGAAGTGGGTCTTCGTCCTCTTCGCGATCCCTGTCGCTCTTCTCGGCGTGTTCGAACTGGTCCGGGCCCTGCAGGCCGCGGGCCGTCGGGTCGATGTCGTGCCGCAGCTCGTGGCCGGTGCCGCGGTCCTGGCGGCCGGCTTCCTCCTCGATGCCGGCACCCACTGGGTGGTCGTGTTCGCCGCCGTCGTGTCGGTCATCGTCTGGCGCCTCATGGCGCAGATGGTGAGCGTCGAGAGCCGCCGCTACGGGCAGGTGCTCAGCGACGTGCTCATCAGCGGCTTCGTGCAGCTCTACGTGCCCTTCCTCGGCAGTTTGCTGCTGATCCTCCTGCGTGAGGACGGCGGTGAGTTCTGGGTGCTCGCGATGATCGCGGTGGTGGTCGGTGCCGACACCGGCGCCTATGCGGCGGGCCTCGCGTTCGGCAAGCATCCCATGGCCCCGCGGATCAGCCCGAAGAAGACCTGGGAGGGCTTCGCGGGAGCGGGCGTCGTGGCCGTGCTCGTCGCGGTCGGCTTCGCCTGGCTGCTTCTGGGACTGCCCGCCTGGACGGGGGTGATCATCGGTCTGGTGATCCTCGGCTCCGCGACGGTGGGCGACCTGGCCGAATCGATGATCAAACGGGATCTCGGGATCAAAGACATGAGCTCGTGGCTGCCGGGCCACGGGGGAGTGCTCGACCGTCTCGATTCCATCCTGCCGTCCACCGTCGTCGCGCTCGTCCTGTTCCACGCTCTGTCCCCCCTGGTGATGTCATGACTTCGACCGAGAGTTCCCTGTCCGCGAGCCCGTTCCCCGAGGTGCACGGGCGCGCGAAGGGATACGACCGGGCCGCCGTCGACGCTTTCCTGCGTCGCGCTCGCGAGGCGTTCGAATCGTCGGACGAGGATGAACTCGACTCCGCCGCGATCCGCGCGACCGCATTTCCGCTCGTGCGCGGGGGATACGCCGTCGCGCCCGTCGATGCGGCGATCGGACGGATCGAGGATGCCTTTGCCGCACGGGAGCGGGAACGCGCCCTGTCGCGCGCCGGTGCCCGCGCGTGGGTCGGTCGCTCGCGGAATCTCGCTCAGGAGATCCTCGACCGGCTGTCTCGCCCCCAGCGCCGGCGGTTCGACCGCGTGAGCGTGCTGTCTTACGGCTACCGGATGGACGAGGTCGATCTCGTCGCGGACCGCATCGCGCGGTACCTCGAATCCGGCGAGCCCCTCACCGTGGAGCAGGTGCGCTCGGTGGCCTTCCGGATGCAGCGCGGTGGCTACCGCGAAGCGCAGGTGGACGCCGTGCTCGACGGGGTCGTGTCCGTCATCCTCGCCATCGGGTGAGTCTGATGGAGAGATGACCCTCGCCTCGCTAAACTCGAGGGCATTGTGACTTCTCGCTCGACTGTGACCCGACGCACGACGCGCACCCCGGTCGCGCGCGTCCCGTCGTCGTCGGCCCCCGCGCGCTGGTCGCGCCGGCGCGGAGTGTCCGCCGTCTTCGCGGCCGTCGCAGCGCTCGGCATGGCCGGCGGAGCCCTTGCCCCGCTCGGGACGGCGCTCGCGGCCGCGCAGGAGAGGCCGGTCGAGGTCGTCTCGCTGTGGGCCGATTCCCGCGGTGACGCTCAGGCGCTCGCAACCGACGCCGTGGCTCCCGCCCCGGCGCACCTCGACCGCAGCGGATTCACCGTCTACGTGGCGCCCAAGCCCACCCCGACGCCGACGCCGACCCCGACCCCGGTCGACGGTGAGAGCGCGGGGACGTCGCGATCCGCGCCGGTCATGTACAGCGGTGGCGGATCGTCGACCGACTGGCTGAGCGCCGCCGGCATCCCCGAGGGCGACTGGGGATACGTCGACTACATCGTCTCGCGCGAGAGCAGCTGGAACCCGAACGCCACGAACGCCTCGTCGGGCGCGTGCGGGCTGGTGCAGGCCTATCCCTGCAGCAAGGTCCCGGGCAGCGGATACGACCCCGTCGACAACCTCAGGTGGGCCAACGGCTACGCCGTGGGGCGCTACGGCAGCTGGAGCGAGGCGTACGCATTCTGGTCCAGCAACCACTGGTGGTGACGGCGCCCCATGCCCCGTTCCAACAGGCGACGGCCGGAGCCGCGCGATGACTCGCTCGAGCGGCTGCTGAGCGGCTGGAAGCGGTCGGAGACGCGTCGTGGCGTCGAATGGACCGTCCAACCCGTGTCGGCGGCGCAGGCGCAGAAGACCTACACGTGCCCCGGCTGCGGGCGTGACATCACGCCGGGGACGGCGCACGTGGTCGCCTGGCGCGCGGACGGCGTCCTGGGCGACGCCGCGGATCTGGCCGCGCGTCGGCATTGGCATTCAGCATGTTGGAGGATCGCATGAGCTTCGAGATCCGTGGACCCGTTCAGCTCCCGGCGCGGCGCGAGGACATCGAGCTGCACACGCTCGACGACCTGACGCTGGTAGGTGAGCTCGCGCTGCCGCAGGACCGCGACCCGGTCGCGACGCTGGTCACGCTGCATCCGCTCCCGACAGCGGGCGGCTTCATGGACTCGCACATCCTGCGCAAGGCTGCGGGCCGGCTCCCGGCCCTCGCCGACCTGGCGGTGCTGCGTTTCAATACGCGCGGGACCACCTCGCCGCGTGGCACGAGCGAGGGTGCATTCGAGGGCGGTGTCGGCGAGGTCTTCGATGTCGCCGCCGCGATGGCCTTCGTGCGCGAGCGGGGACTGCCCCGACCCTGGCTCGTCGGCTGGTCGTTCGGCACGGAACTCGCCCTCAAGTACGGGCGCGACCATGACATCGAGGGCGTGATCCTGCTCTCGCCGCCGTTGCACCGCGCCACCGCCGACGAGGTCGCTGCCTGGGCCGACGATGAGCGACACGTCGTGATCGTCGTGCCCGAGTTCGACGACTACCTCAGGCCGGCCGAAGCGCGCGAGCGATTCGCGGCGATCCCGCACGCCACCCTCATCGCGGTCGAGGGCGGGAAGCATCTGTGGGTGGGGGAGAATCAGACCCGTCGCGTCCTCACCGAGATCGTCGCCGCCGTGAACCCCGACGCCCTGCCGCTCGCGGAGGAGTGGGACGACGACTGATCGTCAGCGTTCGTTCTGCCGCGGGATGACGACCTGACGGTAGATGATCAGGATGCTGGCTGCCACCGGGATCGCCACGAGCGCTCCGAGGAGCTGCCCCAGCGCAGCTCCGGCCAAGGCCGCGATGACCACGACGGCACCGGGGATCGAGACCGCCCGATTCATGATGCGCGGAGAGATGAAGTACGCCTCGACCTGCATGTAGACGAGGTACCAGATCGCCGCCCACAGCGCCGTCTGGGGCTCGGAAAGCCCAGGGATCAGACAGGTCAGCACGATGATCGCCGAGCCGGTGAGGGTTCCCACGAGCGGGATGAGCGAGAAGAAGAAGGCGATGACCGCGAGCACGGCGGGGAACGGCGCCCCGATCACGCTCAGGAAGATCGCGCTGAGCACACCGTTGATGACGCCGAGGGACACCTGGCCCATGACGTAGAAGCCGACGGATGCGGTGATCTGCTCGGCGAGGTCGATGAAACGCGGACGCCGCGATGCCGGGACGAGCTGATAGACCGCGGCCTTCAGGTTGGGCGTCGATGCCGTGAAGTAGATCGTCAGGATCAGCACGATGACGGCGCCCGTGAAGCCGCTGATGATCCCGCCGCCGATGAGGATGATCGACCCGGTGATGGACCCGCCGATCGCCCCGATGTCGAGCGAGTTGTACCAGTCGGAGAGGTACTGGAAGAGCTCGTCGACGTTCAGCTGCGGGAACGTGACGGTCAGCCAGTCCTTGACGGCGTTGACCGGGTCCCAGTTGCCGTTGGTGACGAGATCCTGGATGGCCGCGACGAGCTGGCTGATCTGCGACACGATGATCGGCACGACCATCAGGATGATGCCGGCGAAGGCGGCGAGGAGTGCGGCGAACGTGATGAGGAGCGCGGCCCAGCGCGGCAGTCGTCGTCGCTCGAGCCAGGACACCACGGGATCGAGACCCAGCGCGAGGAAGAGGGCGGTGCCGACATAGAGGAGGATCGTCGAGAGGGTCTGGATCCCCCCGATGATCACGATGCCGACGCCGACGCCGAGGGTGGCGATCAGCGCGGTGCGAAACGGGTTCTGGATCTTCACGAACGCCTCCGGGGTCGAATCACCTCACTTTACGATCCGTGCAGGGTTTCGGCGGGAGGCGCCCCTTTCACGACCTTTTCAGGTCGTTTTCGATACTCTGGAACGTCGATCAAGCGTTCGGTGGTCCCGTTCCGGATGTGGAGAGGTGTTTCTTCGTGCGTTTCGTGTGGGCTGTTGTCGCGTTCGTCCTGGCGACCGTCATGATCGGTGCGGGCATCGCGCAGCGTACGATCCTGCGCGGACCCGAGAGCGTGACCGAGTCGGTGACAGTGGCCGCGGACGCGCCGTTCACGCTGATCGACGGGTCCGTCCTGACATCGCGGCCGGGAGCCCAGTCGCTGAGCGTGCAGGGTTCCGGCACCGTCTTCGCCGCGTACGGCCGGACCTCCGACGTGACCGCGTGGCTCGCGCGCACGGACTACACGCGGCTCGGCGTCGACGAGGAGGGCGCCATCACGACGACCGACGTCGCCGCTGCTTCCGCGCCCTCGCCGAGTGCGGACGGCACCGTCCCCGCGATGCCGTCACCCGTCGGTTCGGACCTGTGGCTCGAGGAGTTCCAGCGCGACGACGCACTGACGACCTCGTTGCAGCTGCCGGAGGACATGAGCGTCCTCATCGCGTCGGACGGTACGGCCGCCGCGCCCGCCGACATCCAGGTGACCTGGCCCATCGAGTCGAACACGCCGTGGGCCGGCCCGCTCATCGTCGGTGGCGGGATCCTCCTCGCCTTCGGCATCGTCATGTACGCGCTCGGCTGGCGTCACCTGCGCCGGTCGCGCGGTCCGCGACGGAAGGGCCTCCCCATGACCGCCACGCAGCCCATCGACCTCACCGTGGAGGACGAGGCGAAGGGCGTCATCTCGTCGACGCCGCCGCGCCGACGACTCACCCGCGGCCGGCAGGCGCTGCTCGCCCTCCCGCTCGTGTCGGTCGTCGCGCTGTCCGGGTGTTCCGCGGACGCCTGGCCCCAGCTCGCGCCGAGCCCGACGCCCTCTCCCACCGCGACGGTCGTGGCGGATCCCGACCAGGCGCCACCCGCCGTGACCCAGCAGCAGGCGGAGCGCATTCTGACCCGCATCGCCGAGGACGTCTCGACGGCCGACGCGAGTGCCGACGCCGCGCTGGCGGCGACGCGCCTCGCCGGACCCGCTCTCGCGGAGCGCGAGACCAACTACACCCTGCGGTCGAAGATCGCGGATCGGGCGCCATTGCCTCCCGTTCCGGCCGAGCCGCTCGAGATCCTCTTGCCGGAGACCTTCGACAAGTGGCCTCGGACCTTCCTCGCGGTCGTCGACGGCGGCGAAGGCGCGTCGGACACGATCATGACGGTCAGCCAGCAGGACCCGTGGTCCAACTACAAGCTCGGCTACATCGCGGAGCTGGCAACCGACTCGTTCCCGGAGCTCGCGCCGGCCTACCTCGGCGCTGCGCAAGTCGCACCCGATTCGCCGTTCCTCGTGCTGCCGCCGAAGGATCTCGCCGCGGCGTATGCGGACCTGCTCACCAACGGTGACGCGAGCCCGTACGCCCGACTCTTCGAGGCGGAGGGGGATGCCTTCCGCTCGGGCGTCGCGTCGAACCGCGAGCAGATCGTCAACGACTTCAATCAGACCGGTGCCGAGACGGGAACGGTCTCCTTCACGACGCAGGCCGGCACGCAGGCGCCCATCGCCTTGCAGACGCTCGAGAGCGGCGCGGTCGTCGCGGTGACGATCACCGAGGACCACACGTTCACGCCGAGCAATCCCGACGCCGTCATCAACGTCCCCGACACCAACCCCGTGGCCAGCGCCCTGACCGGCGTGTCGCAGTCCTCGACCGGCTTCACCACAACCTACGCCGACCAGCTGTTCTTCTTCGTGCCCGGTGCGGGCTCGTCCGAGCCGATCCAGTTCCTCGGCTACCGTTCCAATGTCCTCTCAGCGAAGGTTGTCTGAATGAGCGATCCGTCTCCCAGTGCCGTGCTCCGCGGAGCCCTCGATCTGTCGTCGCTGCGTCATCGTCCTGCGGCGCCTGCTCCGGCCGGCGCCGCCGCCGAGCAGCCGGCGGGCGGCGGTTCGCGTCTGATCTTCGACGTGACCGACCAGACGTTCGGCGAAGTTCTGGAGCTCTCGCGGACCGTCCCGGTCGTCGTCGATCTCTGGGCGGAGTGGTGTGGGCCGTGCAAGCAGCTGAGCCCGGTCCTCGAGAAGGTCGTCACGGAGCTCGCCGGTCGGGTGGTCCTGGCGAAGGTGGACGTCGACGCGAACCCGCAGCTGGCGCAGGGGTTCCGGGCCCAGTCCATTCCCATGGTCGTCGCGCTCGTCGCCGGCCAGCCCGTGCCGCTGTTCACCGGCGCCGTTCCCGAGCAGCAGGTACGCGAAGTGTTCGCGCAGCTGCTGCAGCTCGCCGCCCAGCACGGTGTGACCGGCACCGTTCCGGCGGACGAGGGAACGGAGTCGGCTGAAGAGAACGCCGAGGCCCCGCTGCCCCCGCTGCACGCCGAGGCCTATGCCGCGATCGAGGCCGGCGACTACCCGCGCGCCATCAGCGCCTACGAGCGCGCGCTCGCGGAGAACCCCCGCGATGCCGACGCCCAGGCCGGGCTCGGGCAGGTGAAGCTGCTCGATCGCGTGCAGGGGCTCGATCTCGGAGAGGCGCGCGCCGCCGCGGCATCCGCTCCGCTGGACGTCGAGGCGCAGCTTCGCGTCGCCGACCTCGACGTTGCCGGCGGGCACGTCGATGATGCCTTCGGGCGACTGCTGGATCTCTTCGCAGCGGTCGACGGTGAGGCTCGGGCTACGGTGCGCGATCGGCTTCTCGAGCTTTTCGGGCTCGTGGGAGACGGCGACCCGCGCGTTCTCGCCGCGCGTCGCCGTCTGACCTCGTTGATGTTCTGACGCCGACGACACGGGCCCGGGGCCGTCACCATCGTGACATGCCCCGGGCCCGCCGCGTTGGTGTCAGCTCTCCGAGACTGCGGGCACCTCTTCGGAGGCGTGGTGCAGCCACAGCACACCGAGTGGCGGAATGACCATCGTCGCGCGTCCGTCGGACGCGTGCACGGTTCCGAAGTTGCCGACACCCGAGCCGCCGTACTCCTCGGCGTCACTGTTGAGGACCTCGCGCCACGCGCCGTCCGCGGGCAGCTCGAGCGTGTAGTCGTGCAGCGGGACTCCCGAGAAGTTGCAGATCACGGCCACGGTGTTCCCGTGGTGGTCGCGGCGCGCGAACGCCATGACGTTGGGGTTCCAGTTCGGCGCACCCAGGCGAGAGAAGGCCTCGCCGTCCGAATCGCGTGACCACAGGGCCGACTGCTCGCGGTAGGTGCGGTTCATGTCCGCGACGAACGCGTGCAGGCCGCGATGGGCCGGCTGGTCGAGCATCCACCAGTCGAGCTCGCGCGACTCGGACCATTCCGACATCTGCCCGAACTCCTGCCCCATGAACAGCAGCTGCTTTCCCGGGTGGCCCCACATGTACGCCAGGTAGGCGCGCATGTTGGCGAGCTTCTGCCAGTGATCGCCGGGCATGCGCGTGAACAGGCTGCCCTTCCCGTGCACGACCTCGTCGTGGCTGATCGGCAGGACGAAGTTCTCGCTGAAGGCGTAGACGAACGAGAACGACAGCTCGCCCTCGTGGTGCCCGCGATACATCGGGTCCCGCTTGATGTACTGGAGCGAGTCGTTCATCCAGCCCATGTTCCACTTGAACCCGAAGCCGAGGCCGCCCCACTCGGTGGGAGCAGTCACGCCCGGGAAGCTCGTGGATTCCTCGGCGATCATAGCGATGCCGGGATAGCGCTTGTAGGCCGTCGCATTGACCTCTTGGAGGAACGAGATCGCCTCGAGGTTCTCGCGCCCGCCGTGGACGTTCGGCTCCCACTGGCCCTCCTCGCGCGAGTAGTCGAGGTAGAGCATGGAGGCGACCGCATCGACCCGGAGGCCGTCGACGTGGAACTCCTCGAACCAGTAGAGCGCGTTCGCGACCAGGAAGTTCCGCACCTCGTTGCGGCCGTAGTCGAAGATCAGCGTTCCCCAGTCGCGGTGCTCGCCGCGGCGCGGATCCGGGTGCTCGTAGAGCGGCTGGCCGTCGAAGCGCGCGAGGGCGAAGGCGTCCTTCGGGAAGTGGCCCGGGACCCAGTCCATGATGACGCCGATGTCCGCCTGGTGCAGCCGGTCGATGAGGTAGCGCAGGTCGTCCGGCGACCCGAAGCGGCTGGTCGGGGAGTAGTAACCCGAGACCTGGTACCCCCACGAGCCGCCGAACGGATGCTCGGCCAGCGGGAGGAACTCGACATGGGTGAAGCCCTGCGCGCGGACGTAGTCGATGAGCTGATCGGCCGCCTCGCGGTAGCCGAGGCCGGACCGCCAGGAGCCTAGATGCACCTCGTAGACGGACATCGGCTGCGAGATGGGCGTCGAGGTGCCGCGGCGCTCAAGCCACGCGGCATCCTCCCACTCGTATGCGCTCTCAGCGACGATCGAGGCCGTCGCGGGAGGGACCTCCGACTGCCGCGCCATCGGGTCGGCCTTGTCGATCCACGCGCCGTCATCGGTCAGGATCTGGAACTTGTAGACCGTGCCGGCCGGCAGTCCCGGAACAAAGAGCTCCCAGACGCCGGAGTCTCCCATCGATCGCAGCGCGTGGCCCTGGCCGTCCCAGCCGTTGAAGTCTCCGATCACGCGGACTGCGCGTGCGTTGGGCGCCCAGACCGTGAACGAGACGCCGGGGACGCCGTTGTGCAGACGCACATGGGCGCCGAGCACTCGCCACAGCTCCTCGTGACGGCCCTCGCGGATGAGGTGCAGATCGAGCTCGCCGATAGTCGGGAGGTGACGGTACGGGTCGTCGGCCACCCACGCCGGCGCGTCGTCGTAGGTCGCGACCACGCGATAGGCCTCGGGGCGTGCGTCGAGGGCCGCCTCCCACACTCCGCCGCGGAGGTGGCGGAACGACGCCTCCGGCTGATTCGCGAACACGGCCGTGACCGTGCGCGCAAGGGGACGCCGGACGCGGATCACCCAGCCGTCGGCCGCCTGATGGGCGCCGAGGACATCGTGCGGCGCGTGGTACGAGCCGGTGGCGACCGAGTCGAGGACGTGGTCTGCGGGGGCGTTCATCGGCGTTCCTTCACGTGGAGGATGTGCACGGGTTCGACGAAGGCGTCGAGGCGCACATAGTTGTGGTCGTTCCAGGTCCAGACTGATCCGGTGAGCAGGTCTTCCACCTCGTACTCATCGCCCGGCGCGACGCCCCAGACCGAGGTGTCGAGATGCACGGTCGTCTCGCGCGCGGAGTGAGGATCGACGTTGACGACGACCAGGATCGTGTCGGCCGCACCGTCGGCCGTCAGCGCGGCGGGCAGGTGCTTCGAGAAGACCACCACGGCGTCGTCGTCGGACCAGTGGAACGAGAGGTTTCGCAGCTGCCGTAGTGCAGGATGGGCCCGGCGGATCTCGTTCAGGCGGGTGAGGAACGGCGCGAGCGATTCGCCGCGCGCTTCGGCATCCGCCCAGTCGCGGAACTTGTACTCGTACTTCTCGTTGTCGATGTTCTCTTCCGAGCCGGGCCGGGCGACGTTCTCGACGAGTTCGTATCCCGCGTACACCCCGTACGAGGCGCCGGCGGTCGCGGCGATGGCGGCGCGGATCTTGTAGGCGGGGCGTCCGCCGTACTGCAGGTACTCCGTGAGGATGTCGGGGGTGTTCACGAAGAGGTTCGGGCGCATGAAGTCCGCCGTGTCGTGAGCCACGGAGGTGAGGAACTCCTCGAGCTCCTCCTTGGTGTTCCGCCAGGTGAAGTACGAGTAGCTCTGCTGGAATCCGGACATCGCGAGGCCCTGCATGGGAGCGGGGCGGGTGAACGCCTCCGCGAGGAAGACGACCCCGGGGGTCTCGTCTGCGATGGTCGCGATGAGCCACTCCCAGAACTGCAGCGGCTTGGTGTGCGGGTTGTCGACGCGGAAGATCCGAACGCCCTGGGCGATCCAGTGCCGGACGACGCGCAGGACCTCGGCGCGGATGCCCGCGGGGTCGTTGTCGAAGTTGACCGGGTAGATGTCCTGGTACTTCTTCGGCGGGTTCTCGGCGTACGCGATCGATCCGTCGGGGAGGGTCGTGAACCACTCGGGGTGCTCGGCGACCCAGGGGTGGTCGGGGGAAGCCTGCAGCGCGAGGTCGAGCGCGACCTCCAGACCGGCTTCGGAGGCCGCGGCGAGGAAGCCGCGGAAGTCCTCGAGCGTCCCCAGGTCGGGATGCACGGCGTCGTGACCGCCCTCGGGGCCGCCGATGGCCCAGGGCGACCCGGGGTCGCCGGGACCGGCCGTCAGGGTGTTGTTGGGGCCCTTGCGGTGGGTGCGCCCGATCGGGTGGATCGGGGGGAGGTAGAGGACGTCGAATCCCATCGCGGCGACCGCGAGCAACCGGTCGCGTGCGGTGACGAAGGTGCCGCTGCGCACGGTACCGTCGGGGAGCCGCTCGGCGCCCTCCGACCGCGGGAAGAACTCGTACCAGGCGCCGACTCCGGCGCGCTCGCGCTCGACGAGCAGCTCGTGCTCGTCGCCGACGGTGACGAGGGACTGCACCGGGCGGTCGGCGAAGATGTTCGCGAGATCGGCGCTGCGGACGACCGCGAGCGCATCGACCGCATCGGCGGCGGCATCCCGGAGTCGCACGACGGCCTTGTCGAGGAGGCGACGCTCGGCCGCGGGACGGGTCTTGTCAGCGGCGGCGCGCGAGAGCAGCACAGCCCCGGCTTCTCGCATGAGGGCGACGTCGACACCGGCCGCGATCTTGATGGCGGCCGCGTGCTGCCACGTGGCGAAGTCGTCGCCGAACGCTTCGTAGCGGAACCGCCACACGCCTTCCGCGAGAGGGGCGATGAGGACGGACCATCGGTCGAACCCGTCGTTGAGGGGAGTCAGGCGGTGCAACGACTCTCGCCCATCGGGCGAGAACAGTCGCAGATGCACGCCGATCGAGTCGTGGCCTTCGCGGAACGCCGTGACGCGGAACGGCACGGCTTCGCCGCTGAAGGCCGAGGGGCGGAACCGGTCGCCGGGAACCGAGGGGGCCGGTCGCTGGAGCGGGATGCGTCCGGTGACCGTGTCGCCGGCAGACGGGAGCGGCTCGACGGTCCGGCGGGGGATCTCGGCGGTGCTGCGGAACGGGGCGGGTGAGGTCGTGCGCGTCGTTGATGCCACGGCTCGAACCTATCGCGGTGCGCGAGTTCGAAAAACGGGCTTGCGCCTCACTCGGCTCTGAGCAAAAGCAGCGTCGGTCCGGACACGGCCAGACGGTCGCCCGGGGCGAATCGAGCACCGTTCTCGAGCGGTCGCTCGTCGGCGCTCGACCACAGCGCCAGGAACGACGATGCCGATCCGACGGCGGGCAGCACGACCTCGGCGTCATCCTCCCGCCCGTGGATGACCAGCAGCACGCGGTTGCCGGGTTCGTGGGCCGGCGTCGAGGTCGCGACGTACTGCAGGGTGCGCTGCTCTGGATCGGTCCACCTCGCCTCCGTCATCGGCTCTCCCTGAGCGTCGAACCAGTGCATGACCGACGCCTCGGGCACCTCGTCGTCCGGGTCCGCGTATCGCACCGGACGGAGCGCGGGGTTCTCCGCGCGCAGCCGGGTCAACGCCCCCACGTGGGCGAGGAGGTCGACCTGCCAGTCCGCGAGCTGCCAGTCGAGCCAGGTCAGGGAGCTGTCGTGGCAGTAGGCGTTGTTGTTGCCGAGCTGGGTGCGGCCCATCTCGTCACCCGCCGTCAGCATCGGCACCCCGGCCGACAGCAGCAGGGTTCCCACGAGGTTGCGCATGGCGCGGCGTCGCGCGGCAACGATGTGATCGAGCGAGGTCTCGCCCTCCGCGCCGTGGTTGAACGACCGGTTCGTCTCGGCGCCGTCTCTGCCCTCCTCGCCGTTGGCGTCGTTGTGCTTGACGTCATACGACACGAGGTCGCGCAGCGTGAAGCCGTCGTGCGCCGTGATGAAGTTCACCCCGGCCAGCGGACCGCGCTCCGCGCCGAACAAGGGCGCGGAGCCGGCGAGGTGGGTGGCGAGACCTCCCAAGCCCGCCGGCGAGGTGCCGGCGCGTCGCAGATAGTCGATGTCGCTGAGCCAGAAGTTGCGGACGCCGTCGCGGTACCGGTCGTTCCACTCCTGCCATCCGTCGCCGAAGCCGCCGGTGTGCCATCCGCCGAGTCCGACATCCCAGGGCTCGGCGATGATCTTGTCTTCGCCCAGCACGGGGTCTTCGGCGATCGCGCGCAACAACGGATGCTGGGGGTCGAACACGTGCTGGGCGTTCCGACCGAGCGTGACGGCGAGGTCGAAGCGGAACCCGTCGATCTGCACCTCCTCGCTCCAGTACCGCAGCGAGTCGAGGACGAGCCGAGCGGCGGCGTCCGTCGATGTGTCGACCGCGTTGCCGCAACCGGTCACGTCGATGTACGCGCCGTCGTCGTGCTGCCGGTAATAGGCACGATTGTCGATTCCCCGGAAGCTCGAGCGCGGCCCGCCCAGCTCCAGTTCGGCGGTGTGGTTGTAGACGACGTCCAGGATGACCTCGATGCCGGCCGCGTGGAGCGCCCGCACCGTGCGCTTCAACTCTTTCAGGACGGCGGTAGGGCCGCTGCGGCGGGCGTCCTGGGTCGCATACGCGGCGTGCGGCGCGAAGTATCCGAGGGTGTTGTAGCCCCAGTAGTTGGTCAGCCCGAGAGCGAGGAGACGCGGCTCGCTCTCGAATGCGTGGATCGGCAGCAGTTCGACGCTCGTCACGCCGAGTGAGAGGAAGTGGTCGATCATGGCGGGGTGACCGAGACCGGCATAGGTGCCGTGCAGCGCCGGCGGGATGTCGGGATGCCGCTTGGTGAGGCCCTTCACGTGGGCCTCGTAGATGACCGTCCGGTCGCGCGGCACGCGGGGCTTGCGGATCCCGCCCCAATCGAATGCGGGATCGACGACGACCGAGCGATGATCGCCCGGAGCTCCGGAGACGATGCCCCGCCCGTAGGGGTCGAGCAGCAGGGTCTGCGGGTTGAAGACGTCGCCCGGTCCGTGGGGTCCGTCGACCCGCAGGGCGTACCGGACGCCGGCGCGCAGCGTCTCGATCTCGGCCTCCCAGACGCCCCCGCCGACGGGCGAGAGCGGCCGCTCGTCCACGGCCCAGTCGAGGTCGTCGTCGTCGAACAGCACGACGTCGATCGACGTCGCCCGCTCGGACCAGACGCGGATGGTGCCGCCGTCATCGTGGAGGGTCACGCCGAGGCCGGTGAGGCGGGGGTCGTGCAGTCCGGCCGGGCGGGTGCTGTCGGGCATGCGTTCTACAGTAATGAGCGACGATGAACGCCCGAGGAGGTGGGATGGTCGTCTATCTCGATCACGCTGCGACGACCGCGCTCCGGCCGGAAGCGCGCGACGCCTGGCTCTCGGCGCACGAGACCCTCGGCAACGCCTCGTCGGTGCACGGTGCGGGTCAAGCTGCTCGTCGCCTCCTGGAGGACGCGCGGGATGCCGTCGCCGCAGCGCTCGGGTGCGAGCCGATCGAGGTCGTCTTCACATCGGGCGGGACCGAGGCGATCAATCTGGCCGTCAAGGGCCTCTGGCTCGCCGCCGACGGTCCCGCCACGGGGCCGATCGTGCTGCCCGACGGCGAGCACCACGCGACGATCGACGCCGTCGCGTGGCTCGCGTCGCGCTGGGGCGCCGCGGTGCGCCCCGTCGGCCTCGATCGCGTCGGCCGCATCGATCCCGCGGTGTTCGCCGCGGCGCTGTCCGGGGCCGCGCTGGCGACCGCACTCGTCGCCAACAACGAGGTGGGGACGCGCAACGACGCGGCCGCTCTGGCCCGGGCGGCGCGCGACGCGGCGGTGCCGTTGCACCTGGACGCGGTCGCGGCCCTCGGCAGCATCCCCCTCCACTTCGCCGCCTGGCGGGGTGGGGGCTCTGCGTCGCATGGCCTGGTGACGATGTCCGTGTCCGGCCACAAGGTCGGCGCTCCCGTGGGCACCGGCGCGCTGGTCGTATCGCGCCACGCGCAGCTGACGCCCCTCGCCCACGGGGGCGGGCAGCAGCGGGGGCTTCGCGCCGGCACGCAGGACGTTGCCGGAGCGGCGGCGTTCGCCGCGGCGCTCGGGATCGCCGAGGCCGAGCGCGTCCACGAGGCCGTCCGGCTCGAGGGCCTCCGTGAGCGCCTCATCGTGGGCATCCGCTCGCTCGTCCCCTCGGCCGAGATCCTGGGCGACCGTCACGACCGGCTGCCGGGGAACGTGCACGTGCTCTTTCCGGGCACGATCGGCGAGACGCTGCTGTTCCTCTTCGACACCGTCGGGATCGCGGTGTCCACGGGGTCGGCGTGCCAGGCGGGCGTCACCGAGCCGTCGCACGTCGTGCTCGCGCTGGGACGTGAGGCGGACGACGCGCGGGCCGTGCTGCGTCTGACCCTCGGTCGCACGAGCACAGAGGCGGATGTCGACGCCTTCCTGGCCGCCCTTCCCGACGTCCACCGGCGTGCGGTCGCCGCCCGAGCCGGGCGTGCGAGCCGCCCGTAGAATGGAGCGATGCGAGTACTGGCTGCGATGAGCGGCGGCGTCGATTCGGCGGTCGCCGCGGCCCGAGCCGTCGACGCCGGACACGACGTCGTGGGCGTGCACCTCGCCCTCTCGCGCGCAGGCGGCACCCTGCGCGCCGGCAGCCGCGGCTGCTGCACGATCGAGGACGCGATGGATGCGCGCCGTGCCGCGGATCTGCTCGGCATCCCCTTCTACGTCTGGGACTTCTCCGAGCGATTCCGTGACGATGTCATCGACGACTTCGTCTCGGAGTACCGCGCCGGCCGGACGCCGAACCCGTGCATGCGATGCAACGAGAAGATCAAGTTCGCGGCGCTGCTCGAACGCGCGATCGAGCTCGGCTTCGATGCGGTGTGCACCGGTCACTACGCTCTCCTGGTCGACGGTCCCGAGGGGCGCGAGCTGCATCGCGCGTCGGATGCCGCGAAGGATCAGTCGTATGTGCTCGGCGTGCTCACCGCGGAGCAGCTCGCCCACACGTACTTCCCGCTCGGGTCGACGCCCTCGAAGGCGGAGGTGCGCGCCGAGGCGGCCGAGCGCGGTCTGACGGTGGCGCAGAAGCCCGACAGTCATGACATCTGCTTCATCCCCGACGGCGACACCCGCGGGTGGCTCGCCGAGAAGGTCGGGGCGGAGGCCGGCGAGATCGTCGATCGCACGGGAGCCGTTGTCGGGCGCCACGAGGGCGCTCACGCGTTCACCGTGGGTCAGCGCCGGGGGCTGCAGCTGGGAGTTCCGGCGCCGGATGGCAAGCCGCGTTTCGTTCTCGAGGTGCGGCCGGTCGACAACCGCGTCGTGGTGGGGCCGAAGGAGGCGCTGGCGACCGCCGAGATCGCGGGCGGCCGGTTCACGTGGGCAGGGCGGGCTCCGTCCGAGCGGGTCTTCGCCTGTGACGCACAGATCCGTGCGCACGCCGACCCGGTCCCGGCGCGGGCCGAGATCACCGAGAACGAGATCGTGGTCATCCCCGACACGCCGTTCGACGGTGTGGCTCCGGGGCAGACGGCCGTGATCTATGAGGGATCGCGCGTGCTCGGACAGTTCACGATCGACCGGACCGTCTCGGCCGTCCCGGTCGACGCGTGATGGAGTCGGCGGCGTCTCCGAGCGCGTCGCCCAGCGCGGTGTAGCGGAACCGATACCCCGCGTCGACGAGGCGCTCGGGGACGATCCAGCGGCTCTTCAACACCAGTTCCGGTTCGGTGCGCAGAAGCCACATGGCGGGTTCGAGCATCCACCTCCAGGAGGGGATGCCGAAGGGCATCCCGACGATCGAGCGCAGCTCTCGCATGAGCGTGCGGTTGTCCGACGCGTGCGGACTGGCGACGTTGACGACGCCCTGGAGGTCCTCGTGCGCGTCGATCCACCGGAGCGAGCCCACGACGTCGTCGATGTGCACCCAGCTGAAACGCTGTCGCCCACGCGTGCGATACCAGGGTGCGGTGCTCCCGGTCGGGTGATCGCCGATGCCGCGATAGCGACGGTGCGGGATGATCGGACCGTCGATCTGTGGGCCACCGAGTCCCAGGCGCGCGAGCGTCAGCAACATGGCGGTGGCGGGTCCCGCGCCGACCACGATGGCCATTCGGAGGGCGACGCGGCGTGTTCCGGGAAGATCCTCGGCGAAGAACGCGGCCTCCCAGGCCCGCGCGACATCGACCGAGAACCCGGTTCCGAGCTCCCCGGCGGATTCGGAGTTCGGGCGGTCGACCGAATGACGGTAGATCGTCGCCGTCGACGCGTTGATCCACAGCCGCGGGGGGAGTGCGGCGCGGCGGACGGCGTCCGAGAGGGTCTGCGTCGTCGCCACGCGGGAGCGCAGGATCTCGTCGCGGTTGTGGTCGGTGTAGCGGCAGTCCACCGATCTGCCCGCGAGGTTGACCAGGAGGTCTGCGCCGTCCACCAGCCGTTCGATGGCGCCGGTGTCCTCCCACGTGGTCTCCGCGGTACGGCCGATCGTGTCGACCGTGTAGCCGTCGGTGGTCAGAGCCTCGACGACCGCGGTGCCGATGAATCCGGAGGCGCCGGAGACGACGGCGCGGCGTGGGGTGTCGATCATGACGCCATCGTAGTAGTTTTTGAACATGTTCAGCAGGAATGCGGCGGCACCCGAGGACCCGCGCTCGATGTACGAGCGAGCGCTCGGAGCGGATCTCCTGAGCCTGCCCTCCGTGCTGCGCACCTACTTCGGCCCGGTACCCGCCGGGAGCGTGGGGCGTGGCCGGGGTGTCTACGACGAGGCGGGCTATCGCGGGCCCCACTGGCTGCGGCCGCTGATGAGCCTGTTCGCGCGGCGCGGCGTGATGTTCCGGGAGGCGGGCACCGACGTACCGTTCGCGATCACGAACACGCCCCAGCGCGACGGCACGCTCCGTGGGGAGCGCGACTTCTTCTTCGCCGGCGCACGACGCCGGATGGTGGACACGATGACCAGTCCGAGGTCGGGGGAGATCATCGACCGCCTCGGCCCTCGCGGCGGGTTGGAGGTACGTCTGCGTGCCGAGGCCGGTTCCACCGGCATGCGGTTGCGGTCCGTGGCTCTCGCCGTGCGCTGCGGCGCCCTGCGGCTGCCGCTTCCGACCGTGGCGAGGGTCACGGTCGTCGAGACGGCCGACCCCGCGGATGCCGCCGTGCAATGGGTGGACGTCAGGGTGTCGGCGTGTCTCGTGGGCGAGATCTTCCGGTACCGCGGCTCGTTCACGTACCGCATCGAACCGCGCCACGGGAACCCCGTCCAGCGCGTCGTACCCCCTGCCTAGACTGACGAGGTGGCAGACGGAGAACTCCCCGAGATCACCCTCGACGAGGCACGCGCAGAATCGCGTGACCTGATCGAGCGGATCACCGCGGCACGCGACGCGTACTACGGTCGCGATGCCGAGGTCGTCGACGATGCGACGTACGACGCGTGGATGCGCCGTCTCGACGAGCTCGAGAGGCTGCATCCCCAACTGCAGTCGCAGGACTCGCCCACCCAGACGGTCGGCGCCGCCGAGTCGACGCTGTTCGCGCCCGTGACGCACGCCGAGCGCATGCTGAGCCTCGACAACGTCTTCTCACCCGAAGAGCTGACAGATTGGTGCGTCAAAGCAGCGGCGTCGGCGGGGCGCCCGGTGCGCTGGCTCTCGGAGCTCAAGATCGACGGACTCGCGATCAGCCTGCGCTACGAGCGCGGCGTGCTGACATCTGCCGCGACGCGAGGCGACGGGCGGGTCGGCGAGGACGTCACCGTCAACGCGCTCCGCGTGAGCGGCATCCCGGAGCGACTAGCAGGAGACGGGCACCCGGCGATCGTCGAGGTGCGCGGCGAGATCTTCATCCCCGTCGCCGAGTTCACCCAGCTCAACGCGCTCCAGGCCGAGATGCGCGATCGTGTGGTCGAGGAGGCGCGGTCCCGCTCCCGCGCGTTCGACGAGGAGCGCGCCCGCATCAGTGCCGAGCGCCGATTCCCGGCCTTCGCGAACCCTCGCAACGCCGCGAGCGGGGGGCTGCGCCAGCAGCTCGACAAGAAGACGGGCCTCGAGCTCGAAGCGTCCGAGGCCCGCGTCCGTTCGCTCCGGCTCTACGTGCACGGCATCGGCGCGTGGCAGAACCCGCCGGTGTCGTCGCAGAGTGAGATCTACGCGCTGCTGGCCGAGTGGGGTCTGCCCATCAGCCCGCACTCGCAGACCCACGAGAGCATCGAGGGTGTCCTCGGCTACGTCGCGCACTACGGCGAGAACCGCCATAGCGTCGAGCACGAGCTCGACGGTGTCGTCGTCAAGATCGACGAACTGGCGCTGCACGACGAGCTGGGGGCGACCAGCCGCGCACCCCGGTGGGCGATCGCGTACAAGTACCCGCCGGAACAGGTCAACACCAAGCTTCTCGACATCGTCGTGTCGGTCGGCCGTACCGGCCGGGCCACGCCCTTCGCCGTCATGGCACCGGCCCGCGTCGCGGGCAGCGTCGTACGGCAGGCGACGTTGCACAATCAGGACGTCGTCCGGGCCAAGGGCGTTCTCATCGGCGACACCGTCGTGCTGCGGAAGGCGGGCGACGTCATCCCGGAGGTGCTCGGACCCGTGGTCGAGCTGCGCGACGGGACCGAGCGCGCGTTCGTCATGCCCACGAATTGCCCCGAGTGCGGCTCGCCCCTGCGCCCCGCCAAAGAGGGCGACATCGACCTCCGCTGTCCGAACGCGCGCTCCTGCCCGGCGCAGGTGCGTGGTCGCGTCGAGCACGTCGGGTCTCGTGGCGCCCTCGACATCGAGGCACTCGGCGAGGTCACGGCAGCAGCCCTCACGCAACCGCTGGGCGAGGCCACCCCGCCGCTGGTCACCGAGGCTGCGCTGTTCGAGTTGACTCTCGAACAGCTCGTCCCGATCGAGGTCATCGTCCGTGACTCTGAGACGGGTGAGCCGCGCGTCGACGACAAGACGGGCGAGCCCGTGCGGCGCGCTCCGTTCCGGCGCAACCCTTCGGGCGCCGAGAAGAAGGAGGGACTGACCGGCCCGCAACCGTCCGCGCAGGCACTCAAGCTCCTCGACGAACTCGAGAAGGCCAAGACCAAGGAGCTCTGGCGATTCCTCGTCGCGCTCAGCATCCGCCACGTCGGTCCGGTGGCGGCGCGCGCCCTCGCGCAGTGGTTCGGCTCGATCGCAGCGATCCGCGCCGCGACGCGGGACGAGCTGGCGGCCGTCGAGGGCGTGGGCGGCATCATCGCGGACTCTCTGATCGATTGGTTCGAGGTCGACTGGCACCGCGAGATCGTGGAACGGTGGGAAGCGGCCGGTGCGCGGCTCGAAGTGCCGGGGCACCCCGGGCCCGGCGCGGCCGTCGTCGAGGGCGGAGTCCTCGAGGGCATCACCGTCGTGGCGACGGGATCACTCGAGGGATACACCCGCGAAGGTGCACAGGAGGCCATCCTCGCCGCCGGCGGCAAAGCCGGGTCGTCCGTCTCGAAGAAGACCGACTTCGTCGCGGCGGGGCCGGGCGCAGGATCCAAACTCGCGAAGGCCGAGCAGCTCGGCGTGCGGATCATCGATGCCGCGCAGTTCCGCATCCTCGTCGAGCAGGGACCGGACGCCCTCGATTCCTGAACAGGGATGACTCAGCGCGGGTGTCCGCGGCCCGACCTACAGTGACGGCGATCTCGCGGAGGCCGCTTGTCAGATCAGCTCACCCCGCAGGAGATCGCCTGGCTTGACCGGGAGCGCCGCCGCGCCGTCAGCCGAGCTTCGCTTCCTCGATCGGGCTGTTCGGGCTCGGTCACCCCGAGGTGCTCGTCTTCGGGCTGAATGACGCGAACGCGGGCCTCTCATCGACGACGTCGTGGCGCGCGTGCGGGCCGGGTCGGACCTCACGGCCGGGGAGGTGGTGTCGTTCCCCGGTTGGACGCATCGCGTGCCGGGGACCTTCCGCGCCTGAGCGGAGGTCCGGGATCAGCCCGCGAGGAGCCGATCGCGGACCTGGCGGCGCAGCACCTTGCCGATCATCGACTTCGGGAGCTCGTCGACGACGACCACCCGGCGCGGCACCTTGTAGGGCGTCAGGATGCCGCGGCAGAAATCCTTCACGTCGGCCTCGTCGATCGTCGCCCCCGGGGCGGCGACCACCGCGGCCACCACTTCCTCGCCGGAGTGCTCGCTGGGGAGGCCGACGACGGCGGCATCGGCGATCTGCGGGTGCTGACGCAGCGCGATCTCGACCTCGGTCGGGGCGACGTTGAAGCCGCCGGTGATGATGAGTTCCTTGATCCGGTCGACGATCCGCACGAAGCCTGCCTCGTCGATGGTCACGATGTCGCCCGTGCGGAACCAGCCGTCGACGAAGACCTTCTCCGTCTCCTCGGGCTTGCCGTAGTAGCCGGTGAACACCTGGGGGCCGCGGACCAGCAGTTCGCCCCGCCCGCCCGGCTCGACGTCGCGCGTCGGTTCGTCCGGGTCCACGACGCGGCACTCCGTGCCCGGAAGCGGCAGGCCGACGGTGCCGGGGACTCGGTTCTCGGCCACGGGATTGGCCATCAGGACGGGGGAGCATTCCGACAGCCCGTATCCCTCGACGAGGTATCCGCCCGTCGATGCTTCGAACGGGACCACGAGCTCGTGAGGGAGGGCCATCGCGCCGGAGATCGCGACCTGCGTTCCCGCGAGCGACACTCCCGCGGCATCGGCCGCCCCGAGCAGGCGCTCGGCGATGGGCGGCACCAGGGGCAGGAGAGTGGCCGGATGGCGCTTGTGTACCGCGAGCACGAGTGCCGGATCGAACTTCGGGAAGAGGACGAGCCGCGCACCCATCGACATCGCGAATGTGAGGCACAGGGTCAGGCCGTAAGCGTGGAACATGGGCAGCACCGCGTAGACGACGCAGCCCGCGCCTCGCTGGATCGTCGGAGTCCAGGCCTGCGCCTGGGCGGCGTTCGCCAGGAGGTTGCGATGCGTGAGCGCTGCTCCCTTGGGGTTGCCGGTCGTGCCGCTCGTGTACTGGATGAGCGCGAGATCGCCCGTGGTCGGACCCACGTGGCTTGCCGGCAGGGGATCGTGGCGCTCGGCATCCGACCAGAATCCGTGCACGCGATTGCGGGGCACGGGAGAGGTGAGCGCCTCGCGCGACTCCCGCGCCTTGGCGATGGGCAGGCGCAGCGCCGCGCGCATGTGGAACGGCATAGCCGTGGTGATGTCGACGGCGATCACGGCGTTGAGCGCCAGATCGTCGGGGAAGTCGAGCAGCACCGACACGAGCTTGCTCCAGACGATGGCGACCTTTGCGCCGTGGTCCTCGAACTGCTTGCGCATCTCACGTGCCGTGTAGAGCGGGTTGTGCTCGATGACGACGGCTCCCAGACGCAGAACGGCGTAGAAGGCCACGATGTGCTGCGGGCAGTTGGGCAGAACGATCGCCACCCGGTCGCCGCGGCGCACTCCGGCATCCCGCAGGTACGCCGCCGCTCGTTCGATCCGGTCCTGCAGCTGCTGGTACGAGACCGTGCGGCCGAAGAACTCCAGGGCCGGGGCGTCGGGATGCTCCCGTGCGGACGTCGCGACGATGTCGACGAGCGAGCCCTCGATGGGCGGGAGATCCTCCGGCACCCCGTCGGCGTAGCTGGCGATCCAGGGACGTGGCGGGTCGTAGGTCGTCACGCTGACACCCTACGGGTCTCGCGGGCGATCGGCCCCCAACTAGAATCGTGGGGTGTCTGAAATCACCCCCGATCTCGTGCGCCACCTCGGCGTGCTCGCCCGGATCCAGCTGAACGACGAGGAGGTCGAGCGTCTCACGGGACAGCTCGACGCGATCGTCGACAACATCGCGAAGGTGTCGGAGGTGGCGACGCCGGATGTCCCGGCGACGAGCCACCCGATCGCTCTGGAGAACGTCTTCCGCGAGGACGTCCCCGGCGAGATGCTCTCGGTCGAGCAGGTGCTCCGGAACGCGCCCGAACGCGCTGACGACCGCTTCCGCGTGACCGCGATCCTGGGGGAGGAGCAGTGAGCGACATGATCCGTCTCAGTGCGGCCGAGCTCGCCGCGCGCCTGGCCGACGGCAGCGTCAGCAGTGTCGAGGTGACGCAGGCGCACCTCGACCGCATCGCGGCGGTCGATGGAGACGTGCATGCGTTCCTGCACGTCTCCGACCACGCCCTGGAGGTGGCGGGCGAGATCGACGCTCGCCGTGCTGCCGGTGAGGAGCTCGGTGAGCTGGCGGGCGTCCCCCTCGCGATCAAGGACGTCCTGGTCACCACGGACATGCCGTCGACGAGCGGGTCGAAGATCCTCGAGGGCTTCATGTCGCCGTACGACGCGACAGTCGTCTCCCGCGCCCGCGCCGCGGGACTGGTCCCGCTCGGCAAGACGAACATGGACGAGTTCGCGATGGGCTCCTCGACGGAGCACTCCGCGTATGGACCGACCCGCAACCCGTGGGACCTCGACCGCATCCCCGGCGGCTCCGGCGGCGGTTCCGCCGCCGCTGTCGCCGCGTTCGAGGCGCCGCTCGCCCTCGGTTCCGACACCGGCGGTTCGATCCGCCAGCCCGCGCACGTGACGGGCACGGTCGGAGTCAAGCCGACGTACGGCGGCGTGAGCCGCTACGGTTCCATCGCCCTCGCCTCGAGCCTCGACCAGGTCGGTCCTGTCTCCCGCACCGTTCTCGACTCGGCTCTGCTGCACGACGTCATCGGCGGCCACGACCCGCACGACTCGACGTCGCTCGCGGACCGGTGGCCCTCCTTCGCCGCTGCAGCGCGCGAAGGCGCGCGCGGGGATGTGCTGCGCGGACTCAAGGTCGGCGTCATCCGCGAGCTCGCCGATGTCGGCTTCCAGCCCGGCGTCAGCGCGTCGTTCCGCGCGTCGCTGGCAGCGATGGAGGCGCAGGGCGCCGAGATCGTCGAGATCAGCGCACCGCACTTCGAGTACGGGGTCGCGGCGTACTACCTGATCCTCCCGGCCGAGGCGTCGAGCAACCTCGCGAAGTTCGACTCGGTGCGCTTCGGACTTCGCGTCGACGTGCCCGGCGGCACCGTCGAGGACGTCATGTCCGCGACCCGCGAAGCCGGCTTCGGCGACGAGGTCAAGCGCCGCATCATCCTCGGCACCTACGCTTTGTCGGCGGGCTACTACGACGCCTACTACGGCAGCGCCCAGAAGGTGCGGACGCTCATCCAGCGCGACTTCGACGAGGCCTTCGCGCAGGTCGACGTCATCGCTACTCCGTCCGCGCCCACCACCGCGTTCCGGCTCGGCGAGCAGATCGACGATCCGCTGCAGATGTACCTGAACGACGTGACGACCATTCCCGTCAACCTCGCCGGAGTCCCGGGGATCTCCATCCCGTCGGGACTGTCGGATGACGACGGGCTGCCGGTCGGCATCCAGTTCATCGCTCCTGCGCGCCAGGACGCACAGCTGTACCGTGTGGGCGCCGCGCTCGAGACCCTGCTCGTCGACAGCTGGGGCGGCCCCCTGCTCGACCGCGCACCGATCCTGGGAGGGGCACGCTGATGGCTGCCAAGGTCGCACTGATGGACTTCGACAAGGCGCTGGAGCTCTTCGAGCCCGTGCTCGGCTTCGAGGTGCACGTCGAGCTCAACACGCGCACGAAGATGTTCTCGCCGGCCGCGAACCCGGCTCACCCCGACAACCACGGCGCTGCTCCGAACACGCTCGTCGCGCCCGTCGACATGGGCCTGCCCGGGGCGCTGCCGGTCGTCAACGAGACGGCTATCCGGTCATCGATCAGCCTGGGCCTCGCGCTCGGCTGCTCGATCGCGCCGTCGAGCCGCTTCGCGCGGAAGAACTACTTCTACCCGGATCTCGGCAAGAACTACCAGATCTCACAGTACGACGAACCGATCGCGTTCGAGGGCGCGGTCGAGGTGGAGCTCTCCGACGGCACGACCGTGACCGTCGACATCGAGCGTGCGCACATGGAGGAGGATGCCGGCAAGCTCACCCACATGGGTGGCGCGGCCGGCCGTATCCAGGGCGCCGAGTTCTCGCTGGTCGACTACAACCGGGCAGGAGTGCCGCTCGTCGAGATCGTGACCAAGCCGATCTTCGGCGCCGAGCACCGTGCGCCGGAGATCGCGAAAGCCTACGTCCGCACCATTCGCGACATCGTCATCGGCCTGGGCATCTCGGAGGCGCGCCTCGAGCGCGGCAACCTGCGCTGCGACGCGAACGTGTCGCTTCGTCCTCGGGGTCAGCACAAGCTCGGCACGCGTACCGAGACGAAGAACGTCAACTCGATGCGCTCCGTCGAGCGCGCGGTGCGCTACGAGATCCAGCGTCAGGCCGCCATCCTGGCCGAGGGTGGAACCATCACGCAGGAGACCCGGCACTGGCACGAGGACACCGGGACGACCTCGCCGGGTCGTCCGAAGTCGGACGCCGACGACTACCGGTACTTCCCCGAGCCCGATCTGCTGCCGGTCGCGCCGTCGCCCGAGCTGATCGAGGAGCTCCGCGCGGCCCTTCCCGAGCCGCCGGCCGCTCGGCGGCGCCGGCTGCAGGGCGAATGGGGCTTCACCGACCTCGAGTTCCAGGACGTCGTCAACGGCGGTCTGCTCGCTGAGGTCGATGCGACGGTCGCAGCAGGGGCGTCGCCGACCTCGGCGCGCAAGTGGTGGACCGGCGAGATCACCCGCGTCGCGAACGCGCTTGGCGCCGAGCCGCAGGCACTGGTCTCGCCCGCCGACGTGGCTGCGCTCCAGAAGCTCGTGGATGCCGGCACGCTGACCGACAAGCTGGCGCGTCAGGTGCTCGAAGGCGTGATCGACGGCGAAGGGTCGCCGCAGGAGGTCGTGGATTCGCGCGGCCTGGCCGTCGTGTCCGACGACGGCGCGCTGATCGCCGCGATCGACGACGCCCTCGCCGCCCAGCCCGACGTCCTGGCGAAGATCAAGGACGGAAAGGTGCAGGCCGCGGGAGCGGTGATCGGCGCGGTCATGAAGTCCATGAAGGGGCAGGCCGACGCGGCGCGCGTGCGCGAGCTGATCCTCGAGCGCGCGGCGCAGTAGGCGGCGCCACTGCGCGCACCACAGGCGGCGCCGCCGGCATCCTCGCGCGACGAGGGCCGGCGGCGCCGCCTCGTCGTCGGACGACCGCTCCGGTGTCCGCGGCAGAGGCGAGAATAGAGGCATGGGACGAGGCGACGGGACAGGACGCATCGTGTCGCCGCCGGATGCGGACGACGCGGGCACGCGAATCCTCCATGTCGACATGGACGCCTTCTACGCGGCCGTCGCGGTGCTGGATGATCCGTCGCTCGCGGGAAAGCCGATCATCGTCGGCGGCGTCGAGCGCCGGGGCGTCGTGTCGAGCGCCTCGTACGAAGCGAGGCGCTTCGGCGTCCGGTCGGCGATGCCGGTTGCACGCGCCCTGCAACTGTGCCCGCAGGCGATCGTGGTCCCGACGGCGTTCGAGCGCTACGCCGAGCTCTCGCAGCGCGTGATGGAGATCTTCCGATCGATCACGCCGTTGGTCGAGCCGCTGTCGATCGACGAGGCGTTTCTCGACGTGAGCGGTGCTCGTCGGCTCTGGGGGAGTCCACGCGAGATCGCGCAGCTCATCCGCGCCCGCGTGCTGAGCGAGACCGGCCTCACGTGCAGCGTCGGGGTCGCGGCGACCAAGCACGTCGCGAAGATGGCGTCGACGATCTCCAAGCCCGACGGTCTGCTCGTCGTCGCCGAGCACCAGACGCTCCGCTTCCTCGGCGGCCGGCCGGTCGGCGCGTTGTGGGGCGTCGGACCGAAGGCGGCCGAGGCGCTCCTCACCCGCGGCATCCGGACGGTCGCCGACGTCTGGGACACTCCGAGGCCCGTCCTCGATCGAGCGCTCGGGCCGGCCATGGGTGAGCGCGTCTGGCACCTCTCGCGCGGACACGACGCGCGCCAGGTGCAGACCGAGCGCGCGGAGAAGAGCGTCTCGCACGAGGAGACCTTCTCGCGCGACGTCTCCGACCTCACGGTGCTCCGGTCCGAGCTGAGGCGTCTGGCCGACCGCGTCGGTGCGCGACTGCGTGCGGGTGGCTGGGAGGCCGGGACCGTATCGATCAAGGTCCGCCTGAGCGACTTCTCGACGTACTCCCGCTCGCAGACCCTGCCCTTGGCGACCAATGTCGGGCAGCGCATCGGGTCGGCGGCGATCGAGCTGCTCTCGACGGTCGAGCTGTCGCAACCGGTGAGGCTCATCGGCGTCCGCGCGGAGAAGCTGCGTCCGGACGGCACCGGCGGCCTGACGCTCTGGGACGACGACGAGGAGTGGCGGCGCGTCGACGATGCGCTCGACGGAGCCCGGGCCCGTTTCGGCCGGGGCGCGGTGACGCGAGCGAGCGTGCTCGGACCCCGCCGAGACGTCGGCGCCATGCCGACCAATCCACGCCCCGGCCACGAACACTGACACCTGTACCGCGGCGCCCGGAGAAGGGTACGGTGGGTCCATGCCCAACCTCGCACTCGAACTCGGCAAGCAGACCGCGAACCTCGGCGTCACCAGCGTCTACGGCGAACAGCAGGATGTCGACGGCATCAGGCTCATCCCCGTCGCGCTGACGTGGAGCGGCTTCGGGGCCGGCGAGGACGACGAGGGGAACAGCGGTGGCGGTGGCGGCGGTTATGCCATCCCCGTCGGGGCGTACGTGCGCAAGGGCGACGATCTGCGATTCGAGCCGAACCTCGTCTCTCTCGTCGCCGTCGGCATCCCGTTCGTCTGGGTCGTGGGACGCGCTCTCAGCCGTGTCATCCGCGCCCTCAAGAAGTAGGGTCGCCGCGCGTCTGACCACTGCGGCGCTCATCCGTACCGTGCTCGGCGAAACCTCGCCGGGCGATGTCGTGATCATCGACGGGCGCAGCGGCGCGGGAAAGTCCACGCTCGCGCGCGAGCTGCAGCGGCAGTGGAGCGGCCCGCGAACGCCGCAGCTGGTGGCACTCGACGAGCTGTATCCCGGCTGGGACGGCCTCGCGGCGGGCGCCGAGTACGCCGTCGCGCGTGTGCTCGCCCCTCGTCGCACGGGCGCTACGGCGCGCTGGCAGCAGTGGGATTGGACGGCCGACCGCTACGGACCCGAACGGGTCGTCGCCGCCGACGAGACGATCCTCCTCGAAGGCAGCGGAGCGCTGACCGCCGCGGCCGCAGCCTTCGCGACGGTCAGTATCTGGTTGGACGCCCCGAGCGAGCTGCGCAAGCGGCGTGCCCTGGCCCGCGACGGTGAGGCGTACCGTCCGCATTGGGATCGCTGGGCCGCGCAGGAGGAGGACCATATCGCTCGAAACGATCCTCGAGGTCTCGCGACGCACGTCGTCGAACTCGTCTGATCAGACGTCGAGTGCCTGCAGCAGCATCTCCTGCCGGTATCCCAGCCACTCGTAGACGTCGAAGCGCGGGTCACCCACCGGCATGATGCTCTCGTCGCTGATGCCGATGCGCTCCGCCAGCACGAGCCGGAGGCCGGCGAGCGTCCGAAGCCACGCGGTCTGCTCCTGCGGACCGAGTGTGAGCCCATCGCCGGATGCCGGATCGACCGAGCGGCCCTGTGCAGCTCTCGTGAGCGTGGCGAGCACGAGACGCGCGTCGGAGGCGCGCGTCGCCGCGACATCGTCTCGAGTGAGCGCGCGGAACTCCGCCGCGGCATCCGCATCGTCGGGGTACGCGTCGGGGGAGAGGCGCTTGGCGGCAGGGTCGCGGGGATCGTCGGGCGCGGTGACCAGCTCGAGGTACTGGTCGACCAGCTCCTGGAGATAATCCGCCTCGGCTGGGGGCAGCGCGAACGCGACGGAGGCGGTCATGCGCCGGCTCGCCGCACGGTCGCCCAGAGGCCGAACTCGTGCATCGCGCGGGTGTGGGCCTCCATCGCCTCGCGCGGCCCCTCGGCGACGATCGCGTGCCCGTCGTGATGGACGGCGAGCATGAGCTGCGTCGCGCGATCGCGCGAGTATCCGAAGTAGGTCCGGAAGACATGGACGACGTACGACATGAGGTTCACGGGATCGTTCCACACGACGGTCTGCCACGGTTCGTCGGGGGCGGCGCGGAGATCGGTCTCGCGGTCGAGGTCGGGAAGGGCGGTGCTCATCACGCCCATCCGAGCTCGTGCAGGCGGTCATCGTCAATGCCGTAGAAGTGGGCGATCTCATGGACGAGGGTGGTGTGGATCTCGTCGCTCAGGCTCGCGACATCATCGCAGGCGTGCAGGTGCGGCTCGCGGTACACGATGATCCGGTCCGGCAGCTCGCCCTGCCCGTAGCGGTCGCGCTCGGTGAGGGCGTAACCGTCGTAGAGGCCGAGCAGGTCGAGACTGCCGTCTTCCGGGCGGTCTTCCACGACGAAGATGACGTTGTCGAGTCCGTCGACCATGTCGTCGGGGAGGCGATCGAGTTCGGCGGTCACGAGGAGCTCGAACTCCTCGACATCCATCTCGATCATCTGCACTCCCGGACCGGGGTGTTTACGTGGGGTGGCTAACGGGACTTGAACCCGCGACCCCCGCGACCACAACGCGGTGCTCTACCAACTGAGCTATAGCCACCATGTCTCCCGGTGAAACCGGGCAACCAGACGATTGTATTACACGGATGGGGCATACGACGACACGGCGGCCTCGGCGGCTGCTCGGGCCTCGTCGCTGGTGGGGCCGGGCGCGGGCACGAACACCGCGGAGCGGTAGTAGGCGAGCTCGCGAATCGACTCCCGGATGTCGGCCAGCGCACGGTGCCCGCCGTCCTTGGCCGGCGCCTGGAAGTACGCGCGGGGGAACCACCGTCGCGACAGCTCCTTGATGCTGGAGACGTCGACGTTCCGATAGTGCAGCCAGGAGTCCACCCGGGGCATGTACTTCGCGAGGAACATCCGGTCGGTGCCGATCGTGTTGCCCGCGAGGGCGGCCTTGCCTTCCGGCACGAAGCGCTGGATGTACTCGAGCACTGCCGCTTCGGCGTCGGCGAGGGGCGCGCCCGAGTCGAGTTCGGACATCAGGCCCGAGGTCTCGTGCATCGCGGTGACGAAGTCGCCCATGTTCGCGCGGGCGGCCTCGCTGGGCTGGATGACGAGCTGGAAGCCCGGGTCGAGCGGCCGGAGTTCGTAGTCGGTGACGATGACCGCCACCTCGACGAGCTCGTCGACGCTGAGATCCAGCCCCGTCATCTCGCAATCGATCCATACGAGACGGTCGTTCTCGGCTGTTCCCACCATGTCGTCCATCCTAGTGAGCGGCCGCGACACGGTCGTTTTAGAAAATCGTTGACCGCGCGCGGCACATGCGACCATCATGACTACTACGTCGTAGTAATACGTAGTAGAAGTGCGAGGAAGCATGTTCAGAATCGGCATCATCGGCACGGGCGGCATCGCCAGTGCCCACATCGGCGGGTATCTCGCGTTCCCCGAGGACTGCGAGATCGTCGCCCTCGCCGACGTCTCGCCGGGGAAGGCTGCGCAGAAGGCCGAGGAGTTCGGCATCGCCGGCGCGGTCGGGTACGACGACCCCCTCAGGATGATCGCGGAGGCCGAGCTGGACCTCGTCAGCATCGCGACTCCTCCGTCTACCCACGCCGCCCTCTCGATCGCGGCTCTGGATGCGGGCGTGAACGTTCTCGTCGAGAAGCCGATGGCGCCCTCGCTCGAGGAATGCGACGCGATGCTCGCGGCTCAGGAGCGTTCGGGCAAGGTGCTCTCGGTGGTCGCGCAGAACCGGTTTCGCGACGATCTCGCGACGCTCAAAACCGTCGTCGACTCGGGGCTGCTGGGGTCGATCTCGTCCGTGCGCGTGGACTCGGCGTGGTGGCGGGGGCTGCCGTACTACGACCTCTGGTGGCGTGGCACCTGGGAGAAGGAAGGGGGCGGCTGCACCCTCAACCATGCGATCCACCACATCGACCTGCTCCTGTGGCTCCTGGGTCGTCCGACGGAGATCACGGCGATGCTCGCGAACGCGCAGCACGACAACAGCGAGGTCGAAGACCTTTCTGTCGCGGTGTTGCGCTACGAACGCGGTCTTGCGCAGCTCACGAGCTCCGTCGTCCATCACGGCGAGGAGCAGCAGATCGTCATCCAGGGCGCGAAGGCGCGGGTGTCGCAGCCGTGGCGGGTGATCGCCGAGCGCGCCGACGGCGGCGGATTCCCTGCGAAGGGCGGCGATGCCGATCTGGTGGCGGCCATCGAAGGCGTCGTCGCCGCGCGAGAGCCTCTCGCGCACGCCGGGCACACAGGGCAGATCGCCGATGTACTGAGCGCGATCCGGGACGGCCGTGAGCCCATCGCAGGAGGGCGGGACGGCCGAAACGCGATCGAGGTCGTCGCGGCCATCTACAAGGCGGGCATCGAGCGCACCTTCGTGGACCTTCCGCTCGCGGCCGACGACCCCTACTACCGTGCCGGCCACCTCGTGGAGCGCGCGCCGCACTTCTACGAGAAGCAGACCTCCCTCGTGGAGGCGGCGTCGTGACCGCGTCATCGTTCCCCGGCGGCACCTCGTTGTCGCACCTCGACATCTACCCCGATGCCGCTCCCGACGGCGTCTGCGGCGGAAGTCCCCACATCCACCTCGTCTCGACCGAGGCGTATCTCGTCGTCGAGGGGCACGGAGCTCTTCAGACGATCGACCGTGACGGATACCGGGAGACGGGCCTGTCGGCCGGCTCGGTGGTCTGGTTCACCCCGGGCACGATCCACCGGGCGGTGAACCGAGGCGGGCTGAAGGTCCTCGTGCTGATGAGCAACGCGGGCCTGCCGGAGGCGGGCGACGCGGTGATGACCTTCCCCCCGTCCGTCGTCGGCGACCCGGACGCGTATGCGGACGCTGTGGCCCTCGGCGAGGGGGAGGGCCGGGCGGTCCGCGCCGCCCGGCGTCGCGACCTCGCCGTCACGGGATTCGAGGCGCTCCGTGCTGCGGTCGTCTCGGGCGATCGCACCCCCCTCGACGACTTCTACGAGAGCGCCGGCGCACTGGTCCGGCACCGCGCCGCCGCCTGGGGACGGATCGTGCGCGAGCGAGCCCTCGCCCAAGCCGAGGACTCGCTGAGGCTCGCCGAAGCGATCGCCCGCGGCGATGTCGGCCACCTCCGCGGTGCGCGGGCCCACGAGGCCCCGGAAGCCGCCAGCGATCGCGCGTTCGGCATGTGCGGACGCATCCGCGCCTACGACCTGACAGAACAGGAGATCCCCCGATGAGCCATTCCTACACGTTCGACCCCCTCCCGCGTCCGGTCGTCGAGCCCGGCGAGTTCGCCTTCGCCGCCGTCGGTCTCGATCACGGCCACATCTTCGGAATGACCGACGGCCTGATCGGCGCCGGCGCGACCGTGACCTGGGTCTTCGACGAGGACCCCGCACGCGCGGCGGCCTTCGCGAAGCAGTATCCGACGGCGCGAATCGCCGCGAGCGAGCAGGAGGTGCTGGACGACCCCGCGGTTCGGCTCGTCGCGACGGCCGCGATTCCGTCGCAGCGCGCTCCGATCGGTCTCCGGGCCATGGAGGCGGGCAAGCACGCCTTCGTCGACAAAGCCCCGCTCACGACCTTCGCCCAGCTGAATGCCGTTCGGGAAGCGACCGCGCGGACCGGCCTGCGATATGCCGTGTACTACGGCGAGCGCGTGCATTCCGAGGCGGCGATCCTCGCCGACCAGCTCGTCGAGCGTGGTGCGATCGGCCGGGTCATCCAGGTGGTGTGCTTCGGCCCGCATCGTATCGGCGGCGGCCGGCCCGACTGGTTCTACGACCCGGCGCAGTACGGCGGCATCCTGTGCGATATCGGAAGCCACAACTTCGATCAGATCCTCCACTACACGCGTGCGACGAATGGTCGCGTCTCGACCTCGACGATCGCGAACTACGCGCATCCCGACACCCCTGGCCTGCAGGACTTCGGCGACGCGCACGTCGTGCTGGACAACGGTGCGACAGGCTACGTCCGGGTCGACTGGTTCACGCCCGACGGCTTGGGCGTCTTCGGCGACGGGCGCACACTGCTGCTCGGTACCGACGGGTACATCGAGCTGCGGAAGTACATCGACATCACCACCAACAACGGGGGCGGTCAGGTGCTCCTGGTCAATCAGGAGACACAGCGCCGCTTCAACGCCAACGGCATGACCGGCTTCCCGTACTTCGGGCAGCTGATCCGCGACTGCCTCGACGGCACCGAGACCGCGATGAGCCAGGCCCACGCTCTGATGGCGGCGGAGCTCAGCCTGCACGCACAGGCGGGGGCGACGGTGATCGGTTCGGACGCCCGCGTGCGCCTACTGAACCCCTAGCGGCGACCCGCTCACGAGAACCACAAGGATGTGGAGTTCCGAATGACGCAATCCGTTCACACGCCGGTGCGGCTGGGGGATGCCCCACCCGCCGGCACCGCGACGCGAGCGATCACCACAGCGCGGCCCAAGCGGCGCCCGTTCCGGCGCGATCGCACGCCCCGCGCGAAGCAGACCTGGCGCCGGGCGCTCGCCCGCGACTGGCGCCTGTACACCTTCCTGCTCGCGCCGGTCGTCTTCCTGCTCGTCTTCCGCTACATCCCGATGCTCGGGAACGTGATCGCCTTCCGGCGGTTCCGTCCCGGCGGCTCGATCTTCGGCGACGAGTGGGTGGGCTTCTACTACTTCGAGGCGTTCATCTCGAACCAGCAGTTCTGGACGGTGTTCTGGAACACGGTGGTCCTGGGCGGGCTCACCCTGCTGATCACGTTCCCCCTTCCGATCGTGCTCGCGCTCATGCTCAACGAACTGCGCTCGCGTCGGTTCAAGCGCATCGTTCAGACGATCTCGTACCTTCCGCACTTCATGTCGGTTGTCATCGTCGCCGGTCTCGTGCTGCAGCTCACGGCACTCAACGGGACGGTCAATCAGGTCGTCGAGGCGATGGGCGGCGACCCCGTCCCGTTCATGCAACGGCCCGAGTGGTTCCGCTCGATCTACGTCTCCTCGGAGGTGTGGCAGACCGTCGGGTGGGGAACGATCCTCTACCTAGCCGCGCTGACCACGATCGACGATCAGCTCTACGAGGCCGCTCGGATCGACGGTGCGAATCGTTGGCAGCAGACCTGGCACATCACGCTGCCGGGGATCCGCCCGACCATGATGGTGCTCCTCATCCTCAACATCGGCTCGTTCATGGCTGTCGGATTCGAGAAGGTGCTGCTCCTGCAGAATCCGCTCATCTACTCGACGGCCGACGTCATCTCGACCTATCTCTATCGCGTCGGCATCCAGTCGGCCCAGTTCTCGTACGGAACGGCCATCGGCCTGTTCGAGGCGGTCATCGGCCTCGTGCTCGTCCTCGGCGCGAACGCCCTCTCTCGTCGATTGGTTGGTACCTCGCTGTGGTGACCGAAGCCCTGCCCCCGAAACCCGACAGTGCACGCGTGCGCCGCGAGACCGGCATCATCCGGGAGTCCCCGGGATACCGGGCCTTCCGGGTGGTCAACGCCGTCGCCCTCGTACTCGTGTGCGTCGTGACGTTGTACCCGTTCATCAACCTCGTCGCGAAGGCGTTCTCGTCCGAGGGGTACATCGCCGCCGGCGAGGTGAATCTGATCCCGCGAGGCTTCAACATCGACACCTTCCGCGTGGTCATGAACGACGGGACGTTCTGGACGAACTACGGGAACACGTTCCTCTACACGATCGTCGGAACCGTCATAGCGATGGCGATCACCACGACGTATGCCTACGCGCTGAGCAAGCCGTATCTCAAGGGACGAACCTTCTTCGTCGGCATCGCGGTGTTCACGATGTTCTTCGGCGGCGGCCTCATCCCCAACTACATCCTCATCGCGAACTACCTGGGTTGGCGCAACAGCATCTGGGCCGTCGTGGTGCCGGGAGCGCTGAGCGTGTTCAACCTGCTCGTCATGAAGTCGTTCTTCGAGAACTTCCCCGAGGAACTCGAAGAGGCCGCGGCGATCGATGGCCTCACGACCTACGGCATCTTCTTCCGGATCGTGCTGCCGCTGTCCAAGGCCGTGCTCGCGACGATGACGCTGTTCTACGCCGTCGGCATCTGGAACTCGTGGTTCAACGCGTTCCTCTTCCTGGACGACAAGACGCTGTTCCCCGTGACGGTCTATCTGCGGAATCTCATCGCAGCCGCGACGGGCGTGCAGGAGGCGATCGGCGGCGAGTCCGCGCAGGTCGCCTCGAACATCCAGGCCGTCACGATGCTGCTCACGGTGCTCCCCATCATCTGCCTGTATCCCTTCATCCAGCGCTACTTCGTCTCGGGCGTGATGCTCGGGTCGGTCAAGGGCTGAATCCCCTACGTCGAACGACGACGTTCACACAGAGGAGAAACACAATGAAAATCACTCGCCACACCCTCGCCGGTGCCGCGGGGCTGGCAGCCGTTGCCGTCGTGCTGTCCGCCTGCTCCGGCCCCGCCACCGACGATCCCGCCGGCGACGGCGCCGCCACGATCGGAGAAGCGCAGTCCGTCGGCGCGATGGAGGACTTCGAGGCCGGCGTGACCTTCGCCGCGACCGAGCCGGTGCAGTTCTCGCTCATGTACCGGGACCACCCGAACTATCCGGTGAAGGACGACTGGTCGTTCTTCCAGCATCTCGAGAACGACCACAACGTCACGTTCTCCCGCACGGACATCCCGATGGCCGATTTCGATCAGAAGAAGTCGCTCCTCATCGGCAGCGGCGAGGCGACCGACATCATCTCCTCGACGTACGCAGGTTCCGAGACGCAGTTCGTCTCGGGCGGCGCGATCCTTCCGGTCTCGGACTACTTCGACTACATGCCGAACTTCCAGCAGAAGATCGCCGACTGGGACCTCGAGGACGACCTGCAGAACCGCCGGCAGGAGGATGGGAAGATCTACCACCTGCCGGGCCTGCGCGAAGTGCCCGACGTCCAGTACTCGGTAGCCATCCGCGAGGACCTGTGGCAGAAAGCGGGTATTGCCGAGGACCCCGCGACCTGGGACGAGTACCTCGAGCAGCTCCAGAAGGTCAAGCAGGCGAATCCGGAGCTCGACTACGCGATGTCGGATCGCTGGACGGACGCGACGCCGCTCGGCTCGCTGCTGAGCATCATGGCGCCGAACTATCCGACGGCAGCGGGCTGGGGCTACGCGAACACGTGGTACGACCAGGACGCCGGCGAGTACGTGTTCACAGGTGCCTCGGACGGGTACAAGCGGGTCGTGTCGGATGCCGCCGCCCTCGTCGAGGCCGGCGTGCTCGACCCCGAGATCACCCAGAGCGATGACCAGGCGGTACAGAAGTTCATCTCGGGCAAGTCGGCCGCCATCTCCGGCAACACCCAGACGATCGCGGAATACCGGCAGAAGTTCGCCGACTCGGGCCAGGGCGATGTCCCGATCCGTCTGCTCTCGCTCCCCGGCGGGCCGGCGGGCGACAAGCTGCCGAGCGGTCGCTTCACCTCCGGCATCCTGATCTCGAGCGGCGCGGCCGAGAAGCCGTACTTCAAGGCGCTGCTGCAGTTCGTCGACTGGCTCTACTACTCCGACGAGGGCCTCGAGTTCGCTCAGTGGGGCGTGGAGGGCGAGACGTTCACGCGCGAAGCCGACGGCACGCGCAAGCTCATGGACGACATCGCATGGAGTTCGATCAACGCCGGCGCGCCCCAGCTCCTCAACGCCGACTACGGCTACAGCAACGGGGTTTTCCTGCTCGCGAACGGCTCGTCGCAAGAGCTGGTGCTCTCGATGATGACCGACGAGATCGCCGAATGGACCGCCGAGCAACTCGAGAAGAAGGAGCAGCTGCCGACCGCACCGGCCCCGCTGCTCAACGAGATCGAGCTCGAGCAGACGTCTTTGCTGCAGACGCAGCTGACGGATGCCGTCCACGCGGCGACCGCGTCGTTCATCACGGGCCAGCGCTCCATCGAGGACGACTGGGACGCGTACGTCGCCGAGCTCGAGGGCCTGGGATCCGGCCAGCTCATCGAGACGTTCAACACCGCGCTCGAGCGCACGCAGAATCAGGGATGAGCAGAGGCGGCCGGTCACGTCACCGCGGCCGGCCGCCCCGTCCCCCCACCCTCCGAGCGAAGGAGCCGAGGAAGATGGATGTCGACACCACCACGATTCGTCGAAGCGATCCCGCCGACGAGGTCGGACGCGGTCCGCTGTCCCGAGGCGCCGCGTTCGTCTACCGGCAGATGGTTCTGGAGGCGCAACTCCTGATCGCTTCACTGCCCTCCGTCGTCGCGGTGATGCTGCTCGACCGGGATCCGTCGAACATCCCCCTCTTCGTGCTCGCCGTCCTGCCGCTGGCTCCCGCCTTCGTGGCGGGCGTGGCGGCGGCGATGGTGCCGCACACCGACCTGTCGCCCGGTCGGCACTTCCTCCGCGCCTACCGGCGTGACCTCGTACCGACCCTCCGGTGGGCGGTGCCGGCGACCGCGGCCCTCGCTGTGCTCGCCTTCAACCTCATCCATCTCGACGGGGTCGACGGCGGTGCGGCGCTTCGCCCGCTCTACAGCGTTCTCGGACTGCTCATCCTCGTCTGGGGTGGGCACATGGTCGTCCTGACGGCGGGATTCGATTTCCGCGCGCGCGATGCGATCCGCGTCGCCGTGGCGCAGCTCGCTTCCCAGTGGCGTTTCACGCTGGGTGTCCTGTCGCTGCTCATCGTGGCGGTGTTCCTCGCGATCGTGGTGAGCGAGGCCGCCGTGCTGCTCTTGCTGTGGGCGTTCGCCGGCCTGCTCGCGCTCATGGCGCGACCCGTGGTGGCCGACACCGAGCGCAGGTTCACACGCCGGTCCGCAACAGCATTCGAGCGCCCCCGACAGGATTCGAACCTGTGACCAACGGATTAGAAGGCCGCTGCTCTATCCACTGAGCTACGGAGGCAGATGCTTCTACGCTATCGCGCGCCGAGGTCCGTGTCGGTCCGGCCGCCGCACACCCCTGGCTCCGCGGCGCTCGGAAGCGTAGCCTGCGGGTGTCGGAAGGGGTTCGATGATGAACGCGCAGACACGATCGACAGCACTGTGGGTGGCGTACGGCGCCGGCGGAGTGGCGGGGATGATCCGCCACCGCGGCGATGAGTACATCGTGACGATGGCGGGTGCGGATGCCGAGCTCGGCACCTACCCCACGATGGAGATCGCCAAGAACGCATTGCACGCCCACATGCCGCCGGGAGCGGACTGGCCTACGTTCCGGGAGCACTGAGCCGGGCCGCCGCCGTCGCGTCGCTGGCGCGAGGGTCGGGTGCCGGACGCATCCGGGCACCTGCGCCTCGGTCGAACAGCGGCAGGCTCACATGCACGATCGGCCCGATGAGCACGGCGAACAGCACCGTGCCGAGACCGATCGTTCCTCCGAGCAGCCAGCCGGTCACGAGCACGGTCGCCTCGACAATCAGCCGGCCGGCCCAGATCGGCCAGCCCCAGCGTCGGTGGATGCCGGTCATGAGTCCGTCGCGGGGGCCCGGACCCAGCCGAGCCCCGATGTAGATCCCCGATGCGACGCCGACCAGGATGGTGCCGGCGATGAACATGACCAGCTGTGCCGGCCACGCATCGGGTGTGCTGATGAGCGGGAGGGCGAACTGCATGGCGGCGCCCACGACGAGGATGTTCGCGACGGTGCCGACACCCGGCTTCTGACGCAGCGGGATCCACAGGAGCAGCACCAGGAAACCGGTGATGCTCACGACCCAGCCGATCCCGATGCCGGTGTTCTTGCTCACTCCCTCGGCGAAGACCGTCCACGGGTCCAGGCCGATGCCGGCATCCACCATGACGGCGCACCCGACGCCGAACAGGATGAGGCCGACGACGAGTTGCGAGAAGCGGAGGGTCACTCGTCCATTGCATCCTGAGATTGGCCATAGCGAAAGAGGCCAATTCCCGTACTGTGGCCATATGCACTCGCGAATCTCCGCCAGGTCATTGGAAGCGGCGCTCGGAGGATGGCGCACCCGCGAACCGGCCTACGAAGCGCTCGCGGACGGCATCCGACTGCTGTGCCTCGACAACCGCATCGCTGCGCGCACGCTGCTGCCCGCCGAGCGCGCCCTGGCCCAGACGCTCGGGCTGAGTCGCACGACGGTGGCGAGCGCTTACGCGAGCCTGCGCGCGAGCGGTCACATCGAGAGCCTGCGGGGGTCGGGCAGCGTGACCACAGCCCAGCCGTCGCGCGGTGGCGGGACGGTGTTCGCCGAACCCGGGTCGATCGACCTGCAGCAGGCGAGCCCGAGTGCCTGGCCCGGCCTGGCCGGTGTCATGGCGGAGACGGCGTCGGATGCCGCGCGGCTCGTGTCGCGGACCGGATACGACACGCTGGGGTCGGGTCGCCTGCGCGACACGATCGCCGAGCGCTACACCGTGCGCGGCATCCCGACGTCGCGCGAGGAGATCCTCGTCACAGCGGGCGCGCAGAGCGCCATCCACCTCATCGCGGAGGTGCTCGTGGCTCGTGGGGATCGGGTGCTGGTCGAAACTCCGACCTACCCGCATGCGGCCGAGGCCCTGCGGGCAGCGGGAGCGCGGTTGGTGGCCGTGCCCGTCACGACGGAGCGCGGCTGGGACCTCGATCGTCTGGACGAAGCTGCGCGACGGACGCGACCGGCGCTGGCATACCTGATGCCGACCCTGCAGAACCCGACGGGTCGCTCCATGACGACCGCGGAGCAGGATGCGCTGCGGGACGTGGCTCAGCGGGGCTGCACGCTCGTCGTCGACGAGACGACCGCCGAGCTGTCGTTCCGCGCGCAGGCGCCCGTGGCGCTGCGCGGTGACGATGTCGTTCGTATCGGTTCGCTGGGCAAGACCGTCTGGGGTGGCCTGCGCGTCGGGTGGGTCCGCGCTCGGCCCGAGGTGATCCGACGGCTGCACGCGGCACGGCCGGCCCGTGACCTCGGAACGCCGGAGTTCGAGCAGGAAGTCGCGGCGCGATTGATCCCACGGATGACGGAGATCCTGCCCCAGCGCGCCGAACTGCTGTCGCAGGGTTACCGTGCAGCACGAGCTGCCCTGCGTGACCGGCTGCCTGACTGGGACGTCCCCGAGGTGTCCGGCGGCGTCGCCCTGTGGGTGGGTCTACCGGCGCCGCTCAGCGGGCCGTTGGTTCTGGGAGCCCGCGCGGCGGGGGTCTATCTCAGCGCCGGCCAGCGTTTCGCCGTCGACGGCGGACACGAGAACCGCTTGCGCGTGCCGTTCACCGCGTCGCCCGCCGATCTCGAGCGTGCCGTCGAGGTCCTGGCCTCGGTCTGGGACCACGTGGCGAGCGGAGCTCGCACGGCGGGCCCGGAGCCGGTGGATGCCCTGGTGTGAGCCCCGGTCATCAGGGGCGCCGGCGGCGGTCAGCGGGAAAGGCGAAGGGTGTCGGACGCCTCGCTCATTCGCCAGAACTCACCGATGGCTCGGAAAGCGCGAGACGGCGCGTGGAAGCGGAGGGCGCGGAACCGGTCTCCGGCAGGCGTCTGCACGCGCTCGACGAGACCGTGCACGTGGCCGTCGGCCGCGACGACGCGCCAGCGATCGGCACTGAGCGCGACGAGCCTGCTTCGCGGCTGCGCCCGGGCGGCCGGGGGCTGATCGATCTGCGCCTGCATCGACGACATGACTTCCTCCTCGAGATCGAGGCTAAGAAGGGGGTCCGACATCTGCGGGAACACGCGGGCGGTGGCAGTGGTTGGCTAGGGTGAGACCTCGCGCAAGCGGGAGAACGGAGCTTTCCATGACCACCACATTCATCCTCGCCGGCGGCTGCTTCTGGTGCCTCGATGCGGCGTATCGCGCGCTCGATGGTGTGTCAGAGGTCGTGTCGGGATACATCGGCGGGCACGTTGCGAACCCGAGCTACGAGGCGGTCTGCACGGGAACGACCGGTCATGCCGAGGCGGTGTCGGTGACGTTCGACCCCGACGTCATCCCGGCCGACATCATCCTCGATGCCTTCTTCACGATGCACGACCCGCGCCAGCTCAACCGCCAGGGCGCGGACGTCGGCACACAGTACCGTTCGGCGATGTTCCCGCTCGATGACGCTCAGCTCGAGCTGTTTACCGCCGCGCGCGACCGGGCCGACGAGATGTGGGGCGGTGGTGTCGTGACGACCACGGAGCGCGCCGACACGTTCTACCCCGCCGAGGAGTACCACCAGGACTTCTTCGCGAAGAACCCGGGGCAGGGATACTGCCTCGCGGTCGCCGTTCCGAAGGTGAACAAGGTGCGCGCTCGGTTCGCGGAGTACGCCCGCAGCTGACTCCTCCCCAGCGCCGCACGTGGGCGGTTCTGCACGGATGTGCGGAACCGCCCACGTCGTTTCAGGACCGGCGGCGAAGCTGGAAGCGCTTCGGCACTCGACGGGCACTCGGGTGCCGAAGCGTCCCCTTCCGTGCCTTGCTGAGGAGCACTCATGTCAGATCGCATCACCGTCATCGGCAACATCGCCACCGAGCCCGAGCAGCGCCGCACGGGGACCGGCATCCCGGTCACGAGCTTCCGCCTCGCGAGCAGCCAGCGCTATCGAGACGCGCAGTCCGGCGAGTGGGTCGACGGCACGACCAACTGGTACCGGATCAGCGTGTTCCGCGCGCTCGGCGAGAATGCGTTCGCATCCCTGCGCAAAGGGCAGCGCGTCATCGTCGACGGGCGGCTGCGGCTGAAGGAATGGGAGGCGGGCGAGAAACGGGGCATCGAGATCGAGATCGACGCCGACGCGATCGGTCCCGATCTCAAGTGGGGGACGGCGACGTTCCAGCGCAACCCGCGTGCGGATGCCGCCGGTGCCGAACCCGCGGTCGCGACCGCGAGCCTCCCGGCCGCGGTCGACCCCGTGACCGATGGGGGAGAGTGGGCTGTCGCGCCGGTAGCCGCCTCGGACACCGCCGGGTCGACGCCGTTCTGACGCGAGGGGCGACGGGCCCCGCCGTCTAGAATTCGGGCATGCGCCTGCTCCGTTCTCCGTCGGCTCGCTCTGTCGTGGGAACGGTCGGCGCCGTCGTCGTCGCGGCGTCCCTCACCGGATGCTCGATGCTCTTCCCGGAGGAGCCCCCCGTCGCACCCGCCGCGCCCACGGCTGAGCCGACGGCGACGGCGGGGCCAGCGCCCCTGTCGCCCGAGAGCACGGCAGCCGACAATCTGCCCCTGTTCACCCAGGTGATGAATCAGGTCGCGGAGTCCTCCGACAGCGTCGCGGGCCGCGCCTACATCGACGCGCTGGTGGCGGTGGGCTTCGACAAGTCCGTGATGCAGGTGACGGCCGACCGCACCTCCGTCGACGATCCCGTCGACAGCCTGCAGTTCTCGGTGCTCTGGGCGGGGGAGTGCCTCGTCGGGCAGGTCGGTCCCTCGACGCCCGCGCCCACCGCGATGGTCCTCCCCGAACTGCCGAGCGGCGGCTGCCTGATCGGGCAGACCCGCCCCATCGACTGGTGAATCGCGGCCTCCGAGCGGACGGACTCCTCGCCCTCCCGGACTAGACTCGAGGCGTTATGGCCGAATACATCTACTCCATGGTCCGCGCCCGCAAGGCCGTCGGCGAGAAGCTCATCCTCGACGACGTCACGATGGCATTCCTTCCCGGTGCCAAGATCGGAATGGTCGGCCCCAACGGCGCCGGTAAGTCGACGATCCTGAAGATCATGGCGGGCCTTGATCAGCCCTCCAACGGCGAGGCGAAGCTCACGCCGGGCTACTCGGTCGGCATCCTGATGCAGGAGCCGGAGCTCGACGACACCAAGACCGTGCTCGAGAACATCGAGGCCGGCGTCGCGATCAAGCCCAAGCTCGATCGCTTCAACGAGATCTCGGCGCTGATGGCCGATCCCGACGCGGACTTCGATTCGCTGTTGGCCGAGATGGGCACACTCCAGGAAGAGATCGACGCCGCGGACGGGTGGGACCTCGACTCCCAGCTGCATCAGGCGATGGAAGCGCTGCGAACCCCGCCGGCGGATGCCTCCGTCGCCCCCCTCTCGGGCGGTGAGCGCCGGCGTGTCGCGCTCGCGCGGCTGCTGCTGCAGAAGCCCGACCTGCTGCTCCTCGACGAGCCCACGAACCACCTCGATGCCGAGAGCGTCCTGTGGCTCGAGCAGCACCTCCAGGCCTACAAGGGCGCCGTGATCGCCATCACCCACGATCGGTACTTCCTCGACAACGTGGCCGAGTGGATCGCCGAGGTCGACCGCGGTCGCCTCATCGGCTACGAGGGCAACTATTCGACGTACCTCCAGAAGAAGGCCGAGCGCCTCGACATCCAGGGCAAGAAGGACGCCAAGCTCGCGAAGCGTCTGAAGGACGAGCTGGAGTGGGTGCGCAGCTCGGCGAAGGGCCGCCAGACCAAGTCGAAGGCACGTCTCGCGCGCTACGAGGAGATGGCCGCCGAGGCCGAGCGCACGCGCAAGCTCGACTTCGAGGAGATCCAGATCCCGGCCGGTCCGCGCCTGGGCAGCGTCGTCATCGACGCGAAGAAGCTCCACAAGGCGTTCGGCGACCGCGTGCTGATCGACGGACTGAGCTTCAACCTCCCGCCCAACGGCATCGTCGGGGTCATCGGTCCGAACGGCGTGGGCAAGACCACGCTCTTCAAGACGATCGTGGGTCTGGAGCCGCTCGACGGCGGAGAGCTGAAGATCGGCGAGACCGTCAAGATCAGCTACGTCGACCAGTCACGCGGCAACATCGACCCCGAGAAGACCCTGTGGGAGGTCGTCTCGGACGGTCTCGACATCATCACGGTGGGCAAGACCGAGATCCCCTCGCGTGCCTACGTGTCGAAGTTCGGGTTCAAGGGACCCGATCAGCAGAAGAAGGCCGGCGTGCTCTCGGGCGGTGAGCGCAACCGCCTGAACCTCGCGCTGACGCTCAAGGAGGGCGGCAACCTCCTGCTCCTCGACGAGCCGACCAACGACCTCGACGTCGAGACCCTCAGCTCGCTGGAGAACGCGCTGCTGGAGTTCCCCGGTTGCGCCGTCGTCATCACCCACGACCGGTGGTTCCTCGACCGCATCGCGACGCACATCCTCGCGTACGAGGGCACCGAGGAGACCCCTGCGCAGTGGTATTGGTTCGAGGGCAACTTCGAGGCGTACGAGGCCAACAAGGTCGAGCGGCTCGGCGCGGATGCCGCGAACCCCGCCAAGTCGACGTACCGCAAGCTCACACGTGACTGAGTTCACGTCGGAGACGGTGGCCTCGGTGGTGACGACCGCCGGGGCCACCCGCGTCCGGATCCCTATTCATCTTCGCTGGGGCGACCTCGACGCTCTCGGGCACGTCAACAACACCTCGATGCTCAAGCTCCTGGAGGAAGCGCGCCTGCGCGCGTTCTGGAAGCCCGAGATCGGGCTGCCCGGGCCGTCAACGGCGATCCTCGACGCGCTGAGCCTGTCGGCCGAGACGATGACGCTGATCGCCCGGCAGGAGATCGAGTACCTCGCACCGGTCCCGTACGGTCAGCGTCCGCTGGACGTGCAGCTGTGGATCGGGCGTATCGGCGGCTCGAGCATCGACGTCTGCTACGAGGTCTATAGTCCTCGAGGCGACGACGTGCAGACGTGCTACGCCCGCTCGACGGCCGTCGTGGTGATGGTCTCGACGGAGACCGGCCGACCCGTGCGGCTCACGGACGACATGCGCCGGGCCTGGACTCCGATCGTCGGGGAGCCCATCGCCTACGCTCACCGACGCTGATCGTCTTCCGCATCGCCAGGAGCGGGGACGCGCACCATGATCTCTTGCGCGACGCTCGCGATCAGGGTGCCCGCACGGTCGTAGATGCGTCCCCTCGAGAGGCCGCGGCCGGCCCGGGCGCTCGGCGACTCCTGGACGTAGAGGAGCCATTCGTCGACCCGCGCGAAACGGTGCCACCACATCGCGTGGTCGAGGCTGGCGACCTTGAGGCCCGGGGTGGCCCACGCCAGCCCGTGCGCTCGGAGCACTGGCTCCTGGATCGTCAGGTCGCTGAGGAACGCGAGCGCCGCCCGGTGCACCGCGGGATCGTCCGGCAGGGCGGACCGCGTGCGCGCCCACACCGCCTGGTTCGGTGTCCTGGCAGTGTCGGGCTCCAGGTAGATCGGCCTCGTGACGTGACGCAGCTCGATGGGACTGGCCGAGAAGATGCGCCGGCTCAGCGGATGCATCCCGCTCAGCTGTTCCTCCAGAGCGGGCAGGTCCTCGGGTTGCGGCATACCGTCGGGCATCGGCTCCGCGTGCTCGACGCCGGGATCCTCATCCTCGAATGAGGCGATCATCGAGAAGATCGGCATCCCGTTCTGGAACGCCTGGGTCCTCCGGGTCGAGAAGGATCGGCCGTCGTGGATCCGGTCGACGGAGAACGTGATGTTCCGTGACGAGTCGCCCGGACGGAGGAAATACCCGTGCATCGAGTGCGGTACCCGTTCAGCGGGCACGGTGCGCATCGCGGCCATCGTCGCCTGGGCGAGCACCTGTCCACCGAACACACGGCCCTGGGGCATCACCTGCGACCTGCCGGTGAAGATGTCCTCCGTCGTCCGCGCCTCGCTCGACGAGAGATCGAGCACCCTGAGCATCGCAGCGACGGGATCCGTCTCTTCTGCGGGGCTGTCGGACCGGGGCTCTGAGCTGTGTGCGGGCATCGCTCGGTAGTCTAGGACGGATGTCCGAGCGTCTCCTCTTCCCGCATCCCGAGGTCGCCCGCGACGTCCTGACCTTCGCCGGCCGCGCGGCCCGGCACGGCGACGGGATCGTGCGTCTGCAGGCACGTGGCGGTCTCCTGGCCCTCTCGTGCGCACCGCTGTCGCCGCGCTCGCTCACCGATCCGACGCCGTTCGTCTTGGCGCTGCGGACCGCCCGAGTCGATCCCGAGCTCGAGTGCGACCTCACCGTCGATGCCGCCGCTCTGGCTCCGGATGCCGACGACGGTCGTGCCGTCCGGCTCCCCGACAGCGGCGTCACGGCGGCATGGGCCGGGGTGTCGCCGCCCCGCGCCGGGTGGCGCGAGGCGGGAAGCCTCGACTCGGCCCGGGTCTCTCTGCGCGCCCAGTGGGGGATCGCCGCCGTCGCTCGCCAACTGCCGACGGGAGCCGGCGACGACGTCGTTCACCGCGTCCGGTCGTCGGTCTGGGGCGCCCCCGACGAGGACCTCGCCGGGCTGCCGCTCGGCGTGGCGTTCGCAGCGGTCGGGATGGGCTTCATCGCGGGCGCCGAGCAGCCGGTCGTCCGCCGGACCGATGTGTGGACGCGCGTGTCGTTCGCCCGCGGCCACGTGCTGACCCGGGGACCCGTCGCCATGGGACTCACCCCGGTGCGCGCGACCGGGCCGGCACGGTGAGTCAGCCCGGCCGGGACGTGTCCGTGGCTGGTGCCGGATTCAGATCGAACGTCGGCCGCCGTTCGGAGCCCTGCGGACCGATACCGGCGGGCTCGAACGTGTTCACCATCGCGTACGCGGCACGCTCGAGGTAATCCCACAGGGTGGCTTCGTGCAGCGGGGCGAGGGCGAGCTCGTCGAGGGCGGTGCGCATGTGGCGCAGCCAACGGTCGCGGGCGTCGGGATCGACGTGGAACGGGCGGTGACGCATACGCAGCCGCGGGTGACCCCGCTCCTCGCCGTAGGTGCTCGGACCGCCCCAGTACTGCTCGAGGAACATGGTGAGCCGGCGCGCTGCAGGAGCGAGGTCGGCCTCGGGGTACATCGGCCGCAGCACGTCGTCTGCGGCGACCTCCCGGTAGAAGACGTCGACGAGGCGGACGAAGGTGTCGTGCCCGCCGACCTCGTCGTAGAAGCTGACCGGGTCGTTCACGGAGTGTCCTTCCGATGGTCGGGTGAATTGCCGTCTTCGGCGTGGGAGTCGCGAGCGTCGGGCGACGCCGTCGCCGCAGTCGAGCCCTTGCGCTTCGGCCGCCACTGCGGACGCCCCTTCACCTGCGGCGGCGCCACGGGCTGCGGCTTCGTCCGCGGCGGGTTCGCGCCTCGGACGCTCTGGGCGCCCTCGAAACCCGTCAGGATGGTCGAGTTCAACTGAGGGATCTTCACGCCCAGTTCGTCCACCGCCTGCTTGAGTCGCACGCGCAAGGCTCGTGCGACGTCGTCCTTCGCATTGGGCCGGGTCTTGACGACGACACGGATGACGAGGGCGTCGCCGCTGATCGATTCGAGGCCCCAGAGCTCGGGCTTCTCGATGATGCGGCTGCGCCACTTGGGCTCTCGAGCGAGGTCCTTGGCGGCGTCGAGCACGGTCTTCTCCACCACCTCCACGTCGGCGTCCGTCGGCACGGCGAGGTCGATGATGACTCGTGACCAGCCCTGCGACATGTTGCCGATACGGGTGATCTCGCCGTTTCGGACGAACCACAGGGTGCCGTTGACGTCTCGGACGTGCGTGACGCGCACGCTGACGTATTCGACGATGCCGGTCGCGAGGCCGAGGTCGACGACGTCACCGATGCCGATCTGGTCCTCGGCGACGATGAACATGCCGTTGAGAACGTCCTTCACGATGTTCTGCGCTCCGAAACCGAGACCCGCGCCGACGGCGGCTGACAGGAGCGTGAACGAGCCGAGGATGCCGGGGCTGAGAACCCCGACCACCATGAGCAGCGCGACGATGACGATCGTCACGTTGACGATGTTGGTCAGGATCGACCCGAGCGTTCGAGTGCGTTGAACGATGCGCACCTGTGCCAGGGGCGACATGTCGATCGCTCTCGTGTCCTCTGCCTCGGCGCGTGTCTTCGCGCCGCGCACGATGCGGTCGACGATGCGCGCGATCAGACGACGCATCAGCCAGGACAGCGCGAACGCACCCAGGACGATCCCGGCGACCGCGACGATGTTCCATCCCGCCTCGCTGAGGAACTTCCAGAACTCTTCGACGGGGAACTCCCAGGCGAGCGGGACGGCAGCGGTCACGGTGGTCATCGATCCGATAGTAACGAGCCCAGCCATGACGTTCCCGAGAGGGCCGTCAGACGTCGACGCCGGGCTCGGCGAGCCCGTGCGCGATGAGCACGGCGTGCACGCGGTCCCGCGCGGGCAACTTCGTGAGGATGCGGCCGACGTGGGTCTTCACGGTCGATTCGCTCAGGAACAGCTCGGCGGCGATCTCGAGGTTCGTCAGCCCTCGGGCCATCGCTGCCAGGACGTCCGCCTCCCGCGCCGTGAGCACGGCAGGAGTGGTGGGTTCCGGAGCGGGGAGCCCGGTCGCGGTGACGAGCTCGATCATCCGCCGAGTGATCCGCGGCGCGAGGGTGGCCTCGCCTGCGGCGACTGCGCGGACCGCCGCCACCAGCTCGTCGCGGCGCGCATCCTTCAGAAGGAAGCCGCCGGCACCGGCGCGAAGCGCTCCGAACGCGTACTCGTCGAGGTCGAACGTCGTCAGGACGAGAACGGCGACGCGCGGGTGCTCAGCCCGGATCCGCGCGGTGGCCTCGATCCCGTCCACCCCGGGCATGCGGACGTCCATGAGTACGACATCGGGAGACGACGCGGCGACGACCGCGAGCGCGGCCGCTCCGTCTGCGGCCTCGCCGACGACTTCGATGCCCTCAGCCGATTCGAGCACCATCCGGAACCCGAGCCGGATGAGCTGCTGGTCGTCGACGATCAGCACGCGGATGGGCGAGCGATGATCAGCGGTCATGATTCTCCTGTCCGAGAGGGATGCGGGCGTGGACGCGCCAGCCGCGGCCGGTTCCTGGGCCGGCCGTCACCGTGCCGCCCGCCAGGACGACGCGCTCCCGCAGGCCGCGCAGGCCATACCCCGATGACGACGTCTGCGCGGGCGCGACGGGCTCGCCGTCGTCGACGATGTCGACCTCGACGGCATCCGGGCGGTATCCGACGCCGACGTCGATGCGTTCGGCGCCACGGGCGTGGCGCATTGCGTTGGTGACGCCTTCCTGGACGATCCGCGAGATCGCCAGCTGCACCGCGCTGCTGAGCTCCGGCCGGTCGCCTGAGACGGTCAGCCGGGCGTCGAACCCGGCTGCACGGGCCGAGTCGACCGTCTCGACGGTCGTATCCCGGGCCAACGGGGCGAGCGGAGCGGCATCGTCCTCGCGCAGGATGCCGAGGGTCGCGCGCATGTCGCGCAGCGCCTCGCGACCGGTCGAAGCGATCGCCGTGGCGCCGGGCCGCGCCCGGTCGATGTCGCTCGAGGCGGCCACGCCCTCGGCCAGGGCGACCATCACGGTGAGCGAATGCGCGACGATGTCGTGCAGCTCTCGGGCGATGCGGTCGCGCTCGGCCGCCGCTGCGAGGCGGGCTTGCTGATCGCGCTCGACGACGAGCTGGCGCGATCTGTCGATGAGGGCTGCGACATAGCGATGGCGGTTGCCGACGTTGGTTCCGATGAGCGACCCGATGAGGGCGGCCAGCCCCTCGCCGACCAGCGCATTCCACGCGATCATGGGGCCGATGACGCCGGTGAACGCGAGGGCGGCGACCGACGCGGCGAGGGCGCCGAGCGCGACGCTGACCCCGATCAGACAGGCTCGGGTGCTGCGATGGACGGCGAGGGTGTACGCCGCGACCCCGAGCATGGGCCCGCCGGTCGGAGCGGGCGCCAGGAGGTACGCGAAGGCGACGACGACCGCGCAGAGGAACACCAGGGTCGGAAAGCGCCTGCGCGCGAGCAGGGAAGCGCAGGCCAGAACGACGACCACCATCACGACCGGCCCCGTGAACGGCCACATGCGACCGACACCGACCGCGTCGTCGATATGGTCGGTGAAGCTCGTGGCCGGGACCAGGGAGAACGCGAGACACAGCAGCGCCGTGAGGATGTCGGCGAAGACGGGATGCCGTGCCCAGAACCTGCGAAGCACCCCCGGCGGACGCGGAAGCCGCAGCTCGTCGTCTGGAGACGACGGACTGCGGCTTCCGGGGGACACCCCTCGTACCCTACGCGTCGGTCGCGCGAAGGATCGCCCAGCCGCCGAGCAGCGTCGCCGCGGGCCAGGCGAGCAGGGTGATGAGCCCCGTGGCGAAGTCGTCGCTTCCCGGCGACGTCACCGTCTGTGCTGCACTCGAGGGCAGGTACTGCGCGAGATCGACGATCCACGACCACGACTCGCCGCCGAAGGTGAACAGGCTGAGCACGATCGGCGCGACGAAGAGGAGCCCGACCGTGGCTGCGATCGCGCCGGCGCCGCTGCGGATGATGAAGCCCCACCCGAGCCCCAGCAGGGCGAACGTGGCCATCGCGAGGACGCCGAATGCGAGGGGGATGACCGACGAGTCAGCATCCGACCAGTCGATGGCCCGGTCGCCGAAGATGGGCGCCGACGCGATGACGGAGATGATCGTCGTCACGACCGTGGTCGCCGCGAGGAGCAACGCGAGCACCGCCGCCTTCGCCAGCAGCACGGCGCCACGGCGCGGTTCGGCTGTCAGGGTCGACCGGATCATGCCGGTGGAGTACTCCCCGGTGATCGCCATGGCCCCGAGGATGCCCGCGACGAGCATCGTGAACTGCATCGGTGCGACGATCGCGTTCACCGGCGGGAAGTCTCCGGCGAAGTCCTGCGACGCCCATGCCATGAGCAGCGACATCCCGATCGCCAGGACCGCGGTGACGCCCAGAGACCACCAGGTCGAGCGCAGGGTGAGGAGCTTGATGGCCTCGCTGCGGAGAAGCCTGCCGAACGACAGACGCACGTTCGGCTGCGTGGCGCGCGGGCGCGCCGGGGTCTGCACGGCGGTGGCGGTCATCGGACGGCTCCCTTGGTCTGGTACTCGACCGATCCCTCGGTCAGCGCGAGATAGGCGTCTTCGAGCGATCCGGCGCGCGGCGTGAGCTCATGGAGCGGGATCCCATGTGCCGCAGCGGCGTCGCCGATCGCTGCGGCGCTGAGCCCCGCGACCTGCAGGAGCCCGGGTTCGCCCGTGGTCACGGCGACGTCGGGGCCGGCGATGAGGCGGGTGAGCTCGTCGGCGCGCGGTGTGCGAACGACGACCGAGTTGCTCGTCCACGAGCGGACCAGGTCGTCGATGGCGGCGTCGGCCAGCACCTGGCCGCGGCCGAGGACGATGACGTGGTCGGCGGTGAGGGCCATCTCGCTCATGAGGTGGCTCGAGAGCAGGACCGTACGCCCCTGCGCAGCCTGCCCGCGCACGAACTGCCGCACCCACCGGACGCCTTCGGGGTCGAGGCCGTTCACCGGCTCATCGAGGATGAGGGTCTGCGGATCGCCGAGGAGCGCGGCGGCGATGCCGAGGCGCTGCCCCATCCCGAGGGAGAACTTGCCGGCCCGCTTGCCCGCCACCGAAGCGAGACCGGTGATCTCGATCACTTCGTCGACACGGGAACGCGGGATGCCGTGGGTCGCGGCCATGGCGCGGAGATGGTTGCGTGCACTCCGGCCGGTGTGCACGGCCTTCGCGTCGAGGAGGATGCCGACCTCGGTGAGGGGCGAGCGCAGCGAGCGGTAGTCGCGACCGTCGATCGTGACCCGGCCCGATGTCGGCCGGTCGAGCCCGACGATCATCCGCATCGTGGTGGACTTGCCTGCGCCGTTGGGGCCGAGGAAGCCGGTCACCTTGCCCGACTGCACGGTGAAGCTCACCCCGTCGACGGCTGTCTTGTCTCCGTACCTCTTCGTGAGGCCTTCTGCAACGATCATGCGCCCCACGCTATCGACGGGCGCATGCCGCCGTCGTCCGCCGGGAGTGCCGAGAACGACGATGGGCGTCGTACCGGAGTACGACGCCCATCAGCATTGCGAATGACGTCAGTCCTGGGCGTCGCGCTCCTGCACGGCGAGCGCCCGTTCGACACCGGCGAGGTTCTCGGCGACGAGACGGCGCAGGGCCGCAGGCGCCTCGGCGTTCTGCGAGAGCCACGCACGGGTCGCGTCGCGCAGGTCGGTGTTGGCGAGGGCCGCCGGGTACAGGCCGACGATGAGGTACTGCGCGATCTGGTAGGTGCGCGACTCCCACACCGGGAGCAGCATCCGGAAGTACTCGTCGACGAAGTCCCCGAGGTGTGCCGCGCCCGCCGGGTGGGTGAAGCCGGCGGCCGCCGAGCGCACGACGGTGTTGGGTAGATCGTCGTTCTCGATGAGGGAGGCCCACGCGGCCTTCTTCGCTTCGGCCGTGGGGAGCGCGGCCCGGGCCTGCGCGGCGAACTCCCCGCCCTTCGCGGTGTTGTCGGCCGCCAGCGCGGCGTCGATGTCCGCCGCCGAGACGGCGCCCGACGCGGCGAGCGAGACCAGAAGCGCCCAGGACAGGTCGGCGTCGATCTCCAGCCCCGGCAGGACAGTGTCGCCCGAGCGCAGCGCGCGGACGACGTCCGCGTGGGCGGCGGTCGATGCGGCCGACGCGAAGGCGGTCACGAACTGCAGCTGGCTGTCGCTTCCGGCCTCGGCCCGCTGAGCCAGTTCCCACAGCCCGTCGGCGACGCGCGCACGGGCGGCATCGCGGGTGCGCGGATCGACGTACGAGTTCGCGGCGAGCTGGAGCTGTCCGAGCGTGGTACGCACCGTGGTGGACTCGGTCTCGGTGCCGATGTTGCGAAGCACCAGGTCGATGTAATCGGTCGCCGATGCCTCGGCGTCGCGGGTCTGGTCCCATGCCGCACCCCAGACCAGGGACCGCGCGAGCGGGTCGCTGATCTTCGCGAGGTGCTCCACCGCGGTGCGGAGCGAGCGCTCGTCGAGGCGGATCTTCGCGTAGGCGAGGTCTTCGTCGTTCAAGAGCACGAGGTCGGGCTGCACACGTTCCTTGAGCTCGGGCACCTCGGTGAGGTCTCCGTCCACGTCGAGCTCGACGTGGTGCGTGCGCACGAGTGCGCCGTCCTTGAGCGAGTAGAACCCGACGCCGAGACGGTGCGGACGGATGGTGGGGTAGTCGGCGGGTGCTGTCTGGACGATGGCGAAGCGGGTGATGACCCCGTCGGCATCCGTTGCGATCTCCGGCTCGAGCGTGTTCACGCCCGCGGTCTCGAGCCACTTCTTCGACCAGGTCTCCAGCTCGCGGCCACTGGTGGCCTCGAGCTCGGCGAGCAGGTCCGACAGCTCGGTGTTGCCCCACGCGTGCTTCTGGAAGTACGCCGAGACACCGGCGAAGAAGGCTTCGACACCGACCCACGCCGCGAGCTGCTTGAGCACCGAGCCGCCCTTGGCGTATGTGATGCCGTCGAAGTTGACCTGCACGTCCTCGAGGTCGTTGATCCGGGCCACGACGGGGTGCGTCGACGGAAGCTGGTCCTGGCGATAGGCCCAGGTTTTCTCCATCGCGTTGAACGTCGTCCAGGCCTCGGTCCACTCGGTGGCCTCGGCCGTCGCGATGGTCGACGCCCACTCGGCGAACGACTCGTTGAGCCAGAGGTCGTTCCACCACTTCATCGTGACGAGGTCGCCGAACCACATGTGCGCGAGCTCGTGGAGGATCGTCACGACACGACGCTCCTTGACGGCGTCGGTGACCTTGGAGCGGAAGACGTAGGTCTCGGTGAAGGTCACCGCACCCGCGTTCTCCATGGCGCCGGCGTTGAACTCCGGCACGAAGAGCTGGTCGTACTTCGCGAAGGGATAGGGCACGCCGAACTTCTCCTCGAAGTACGCAAAGCCCTGACGCGTCTTGTCGAAGACGTAGTCGGAGTCGAGGTACTGCCACAGGCTCTTGCGCGCGTACACGCCAAGCGGGATGACGCGGCCGTCCGCGCTGGTGAGCTCGGAGAAGACCTGCTCGTACGGACCGGCGACGAGTGCGGTGATGTACGAGGAGATCCGGGGAGTCGGCTCGAAGGCCCAGGTGGCCGTCCCGCCGTCGCCGGGAACCGGCTCGGGCGTGGGGGAGTTGGAGACGACCTTCCACTCGGCGGGGGCGGTGATCGTGAAGCGGAACTCCGCCTTCAGGTCGGGCTGCTCGAAGACGGCGAAGACACGACGCGAGTCCGGGACTTCGAACTGCGAGTAGAGATAGACCTCGCCGTCGACGGGGTCGACGAACCGGTGCAGGCCCTCGCCGGTGTTGGTGTAGAGGCAGTCCGCGTCGACGATGAGCTCGTTCTGCGCCGCGAGGCCGTCGAGCGCGATGCGCGAGTCGCTGAAGGCCGCGAGGTCGATCGCGCGCCCGTTCAGCGTGATCTCGCGGACGTCGCGCGCGATCAGATCGACGAAGGTCGAGGCGCCCTCGGCGGCGGCGAAGCGGATGACGGTGCGGGAGCGGAAGATCTCCGCGCCGACGGTCAGATCGAGTGCGACGTCATAGCTCTGCGTGTCGACGATCGCGCGGCGCTCCTGCGCCTCGATGCGGGTGAGGTTCTCTCCAGGCACGTGCGTTCTGCTCCCAGGGTCGGGGTGAGGATTCGGGGCCGCGCGCTGCTGGCGCCGACGGCAACCGTGCCAGCCTACGCTTTCGGGGCTCGCACATTCATAGGATGGTGCCATGCGCATCCACATCGCGACCGACCACGCCGGTCTCGAGTTCTCCACTCAGCTCCAGCACCATCTCGCCGAGGCGGGTCACGACGTCGTCGACCATGGCCCGATCGAGTACGACCCTCTCGACGACTACCCGGCATTCTGCATTCGCGCGGCACAGGCCGTGGTGCGCGACCAGCAGGCCGGCGTCGAGGCTCTCGGCGTCGTGTTCGGCGGTTCGGGCAATGGCGAACAGATCGCGGCGAACAAGGTGCACGGGGTCCGCGCCGCGCTCGTGTGGAACATCCCGACCGCAGAACTCGCACGAGAGCACAACGACGCGAACGTGATCGCGATCGGCGCCCGCCAGCACACGTTCGACGAGGCGGTGACCTTCATCGACCGCTTCATCGCGACTCCCTTCAGCGGCGAGGAGCGTCACGCGCGCCGGATCGGTCAGCTCGCGGCGTACGAGGCCGACGGCAGCCTGCTGCCCGACCCGCGAGCGGGTGCGGAGGGCACCACCTCGCCCCTCCCGGCCACCGACTCGTTCGATCCGGAAGCGGGCTGATGCCCGAGGGCCACTCCGTCCACCGCATCGCCCGGCAGTTCGAGCGCAACGTGGTCGGACGCGTCGTCAGTGCGTCGAGCCCGCAGGGCAGGTTCGCGGAGGGCGCGGCGGTCCTCGACGGTCGCGAGGCGATCGAGGCGCGAGCGGTCGGCAAGCAGATGTTCCTTGCCTTCGAGGACGACGTCTGGCTGCGCGTCCACCTCGGCATGTACGGCGCGTGGGACTTCGCAGGCGAGATCGTCGTCGACCCGACGATCGCGTCTGCGAACGGGCGGATGGGGCACACGAACCAGCGCGGCACCGAGGTCGCACCGATCTTCGACAGCGCGGGGGAGAACTCCCTCAGCTCGATCGGAGCGCCGAGACGAGCGCGCGGGCGGGTCCGCATGAGCGAACAGACCACGGGTCTCGGTGACGACGGCGCCGCAGCGGGTGACGAGGAGTGGCCTCCGCCTGTGGTCGGCCAGGTGCGCCTGCGCCTGCTCACCGATGCGACCTGCGCCGACCTCCGGGGGCCGACGGCCTGCCAGCTGCAGACGCCCGAGGAAGTGCAGGCGACGATCGCGAAGCTCGGGCCCGATCCCTTGGTCGACGACCTCGCCGAGGGCGAGGAGCGGTTCACCGCGACGGTCCGCCGGAAGCCGACGCCGATCGGCCTGCTCCTCATGGACCAGAGCGTGGTGAGCGGGATCGGGAACGTGTACCGCGCCGAGATGCTTTTCCGAGCCCGTGTGAATCCTCATACACCGGGGCGCGACGTTCCGGAGGAGACCGTCCGGCAGCTGTGGCGCGACTGGGTCCGGCTGCTCGCGATCGGCGTCGAGACCGGCCAGATGATGACGATGGATGATCTCGACCCCGAGGCGTGGCGCCGCGCGATGGCCCACCGCGACGATCGGCACTGGGTCTACCACCGCGCGGGCCTGCCGTGCCGCATCTGCGGCACGGCGATCGTCCTCGAGGAGATGGCATCGCGCAAGCTGTACTGGTGCCCCAACTGCCAGAGATGAGCGCATGAGACAGAACCCGAGTTTCGCGATGACGGATGTCGCCGAGCTGCGCCGTGTGATCGATGAGAACCCTTGGGTCACGATCGTCAGCGCGGCAGCCGGCGGGCTCGTCGCCTCGCACTACGCCGTCCTCCTCGACGATGAACGCGACGACCTCACGATCGTGGGGCACGTCGGCCGCCCGGACGACGCGCTTCTCGGGCTCGGCGAGACCGAGATGCTGGTCGTGGTCCAGGGGCCGCACGGATACGTGTCGCCGCAGTGGTACGGCGACGTGCCGGCGGTCCCGACCTGGAACTTCGTATCGGTTCACCTCTCCGGCGTGCCCGAGATCCTCACAGCGGAGGAGAACCTGCGCGTGCTCGAGCGTCTCGTCGACCGATTCGAGGCCGGCGTCGGCACACCGCGCGGCATGTGGTCGGCTCCGAACGACGCCGACTTCGTCGGGCGTCTCGAGCGCGGCACGGTCGGATTCCGCCTCTCGCCGTCGCGCGTCGAGGCCAAGCGCAAGCTGAGCCAGAACCGGTCGGATGCCGTGGTCGACACCATCATCGCGCAGCTGGAGGAGGGCGCGACGCCATACGCGGACCCGCGGCTGGCCGGCGAGATGCGCCGCGCGCACGATGCGATTCGGGCGGGCCGGGAGAAGTCATCGTGAGCGCTCCCGCGCGCGGTGACGAGGTCGACGTCATCGCGGATGTCCGGCTGACAGGACCCGGCAGGACAGACCCCTTCGGCTCGGACCCGGTCGACGTGCACCTCGCGCGAGGAACCGTCGTCGACATCGCGCCCGCCGGTGCTCTGCCGAGGCGCGGTGTGGTGCTCGACGCGTCCGGCGGATGGCTGCTTCCCGGGCTCTGGGACCACCATGTCCACACCGTTCAGTGGGCGCTGGCGGCCCGGCGTGTCGATCTCGAAGGCATCTCGAGCGCTGCCGAGGCGGCCGCCGTGATGGGGCTCACGGGCCCGGACCACGATGGTCGGCGGATCGGCTCGGGCTTCCGCGACGCACTCTGGCCGGATCGGCCCTCCCTCGAGATGCTCGACGCGGTGACCGGCGACGCGCCGACGTATCTGATCAACTCCGATGTGCACAGCGTGTGGCTCAACAGCGCGGCGCTCCGACGCGAGGGGATGTCGGCACCCGACGGTGTGCTGCGCGAGGAACCTGCGTTCGAGATCTCACGCCGGTTGAACGCCCTCGACCCGTCTCTTGCCGACGCGGCGGTGATGGAAGCGTTGTCCGCCGCGGCCGCCCGCGGCGTGGTCGGCATCGTCGACCTCGACATGGCGTGGAACGCCGAGGCCTGGGCTCGTCGCCTCGCACGCGGATTCGACGCCGTGCGCGTGTCGTTCGGCGTCTACGCCAGCATGCTCGAGAGGGCGATCTCCGCCGGCCTGGAGACCGGCGACACGATCGACCCGGCCGGTCTCGTACGGATGGGGCCGTTCAAGGTCATCACCGACGGTTCGCTGGGCACGCGGACCGCGGCGTGCTCCCATCACTACCCAGGAGCCGAGACCGACTTCGGGGTCATGACGGTGCCTCCGGACGAGCTCGTCGCGCTGATGCGGCGGGCGACCGGCGCCGGCATCTCCTGCGCGGTGCACGCGATCGGCGACGTCGCGAACTCCCACGCCCTCGACGCCTTCGCCACGACGGGCGCCACCGGCACGATCGAGCACGCTCAGCTGGTCGCCCACGCCGATATGCCTCGTTTCGCGCGTCTCGGTGTCGGAGCCAGCATCCAGCCCTCGCACGCTGTGGACGACCGCGAGATGGCCGAGGAATTCTGGGCCGGGCAGACCGCGGTCGGCTACCCGATGCGCGAGCTCGTCGATGCGGGCGCGAATCTGCTGCTGGGCTCGGACGCGCCGGTCGCTCACCTCGACCCGTGGACCACGATGTCCGACGCGGTGTTCCGCACGCGAGACGAACGCGAGCCGTGGCGACCCCACCAGCGGATCTCCGCCGCGGTTGCTCTCGCGGCTTCCACCGCGGGCGGCTCCGAGACCGGCTCTGCGATCGAGCCCGGTGCCGTCGCCGATCTCGTCGTCGTCGACCGCGACCCGCTCGCCGCTTCCACCCCGGCCGCCTTGCGGGCGACCGCCGTGGAAGCGACTCTGCTCGCCGGTCGCGTGACGCACATCGGCTGACGCCGGCTCGACCGGATCTGCCGCGAGAACGACGAAACGGCGCGGCGATCGGTGGGGCGCGCTGTGCTGCCCGGGTCCGATCGACGCGCCGTTCCGTCGGCGCCGGGAATTACTCGGCGAGGTGCGCGAGCAGGAACCAGCGGTCCTTGTCGACGCCGCGCTTGATCTCGATCGCGACATCCTGGCTCGACAGGTCGACCTCGTCGAGGCCGTCGATCGCGGCCTGCAGGTCGACCAGAGCTGCGTCGATGTCGGACACGATGGCCTTGATCTCGTCCTGCCACTGCGCGAAACCGGCAGGGACGGCGGTGCTGGTCTTGTCGGCCATGGTCGAGACTCGGGAGTCGATCGGCAGGCCCAGGGCGACGATGCGCTCGGCGGCGGTGTCGGCGTAGTCCTGCGCGTGGGCGACGACCGAGTCGAGCAGCTCGTGGATCGCGATGAAGTTCGAGCCGCGGACGTTCCAGTGCGCCTGCTTGCCGTTGACGACCAGCGCCTGCATCTTGTGCACGACCGGGGTGAGGAACTGCGCGGCAGCGGCGGCGACCTCGGGGTCGGCGGTGAGGGCGGGGGTGGTGATGTTGGTGTCGGTCATGTCTGCGCTCCTTCTGGCAGGTCGTGGCCTGCATCTGTCCAAACGCTACTCACGCCGGAACATTCCGCAAGCAAGAGAAGGCTGGGCTCACCAGGGGTAACGTGAGGCCATGGTCGTCTCACCGAGCGCAACGATCCTGCCGCTGGGCGAGTCCCGGCCTCGTCTGCATCCGACGGTCTTCGTCGCGGACGGAGCTCGGCTGGTGGGCGATGTGACCGTCGGCGAGCTGTCGAGCGTCTGGTACAACGCCGTCGTCCGCGGTGATCGCTCGCGCATCGCGATCGGTGACCGCAGCAATGTTCAGGACGGCGTCGTGATCCATGTCGATGCGCGATCGCCCGCCCGGATCGGTGATGACGTCTCCATCGGTCACAACGCCGTCGTCCACGGATGCACGGTGGAGGACGGCTGCCTCATCGGTATGAACAGCACAGTGCTGAGCGGAGCCGTGATCGGGGCCGGGTCCCTCGTCGCCGGGGGAGCCGTCGTCCTCGAGGGGACGGTCGTCCCGCCGGGGTCTCTCGTGGCCGGCGTGCCCGCGAAGGTGCGCCGTGCTCTGACGGAGGACGAGCGGGACGGGCTCCGACGGAACGCTGCGACCTACCTGGAGCTGGCCGCCGAGCACGGGGCCGCCAGGGCCGAATGAAGAAACTCCTCCTCGCCTGAGACGAGGAGGAGTATGGGAGGGGCTGACGAGAATCGAACTCGCATCATCTGTTTGGAAGACAGAGGCTTTACCACTAAGCTACAGCCCCGCATCCGACCGGGATCGGATGTGGATCGCCGTTGCGCTGAGAACGGTGTCCAGCGCTGGCAACTCGAACAGTCTAGCGGACTCCGTCGGCTAGACTGACCACGGCCGTTTTCCGACGCACGTGTGCTGCGCGCCCGGGGCGTAGCTCAGCTTGGTAGAGCGCCCGCTTTGGGAGCGGGAGGCCGCAGGTTCAAATCCTGTCGCCCCGACAACGGCCCCACGAACCCAGACCACCGAACGGACGCGCGTGTGCGCGGCCGGATAAAGGAGAACGACAGGCATGGTCACCAGCACCGTCGAGACGCTCAGCCCCACGCGGGTGAAGCTCCACATCACGGTCAGCCCGGACGAGCTGAAGCCGAGCATCACCCACGCGTACGAGCACATCGCTCAGGACGTGCAGATCCCCGGCTTCCGCAAGGGCAAGGTGCCCGCTCCCATCATCGACCAGCGTGTCGGCCGCGGTGCGGTCATCGAGCACGCGGTCAGCGAGGGCCTCGACGGCTTCTACCGCGAAGCCGTCACCGCGAACGAGCTGCGCGTCCTCGGGCGCCCGTCGGCCGAGGTCGTCGACTGGCCCAGCGACAAGGACTTCTCCGGCGACCTGAAGGTCGAGGTCGAGGTCGACGTCCGTCCCGAGTTCGAGCTTCCCGCCTACGAGGAAATCACCATCGAGGTCGAGCCCGTCGCCACCGACGACGCCGCGATCGACGAAGAGCTCGACCGCCTGCGCGGTCGTTTCGGCACGCTCGTCACCGTCGACCGTCCCGCTGCGAAGGGCGATTTCGTCGAGCTCGACCTCGTCGCGACGATCGACGGCAACGAGATCGACCGCGCCGAGGGCGTGTCGTACGAGGTCGGCTCGGGCGAGCTGCTCGAGGGCATCGATGAGGCCATCGAGTCGCTCACCGCCGGCGAGGACACCACCTTCCGCTCGAAGCTGGTCGGCGGCGATCACGCCGGCGAAGAGGCCGAGGTCGCCGTCACGGTCAAGGCCGTCAAGGAACGCGAGCTTCCCGAGGCCGACGACGACTTCGCCCAGATGGCGAGCGAGTTCGACACCATCGCCGAGCTGCGCGACAGCCTCGCCGAGCGGGTCTCTCAGCAGAGCGTCTTCACGCAGGGCGCCGCTGCTCGCGAGAAGCTCGTCGACGCCCTCCTCGAAAAGGTCGAGATCCCGGTTCCGGCCGGACTCGTCGAGGACGAGGTCCACGCACACCTCGAAGGCGAGGGCCGTCTGGAGGATGACGTGCACCGCGCCGAGGTCACCGAGGCGAGCGAGAAGCAGTTCCGCACGCAGATGGTCCTCGACAAGATCGCCGAGACCCACGAGGTGCAGGTCTCGCAGGACGAGCTGACCCAGTACCTGATCCAGGCCTCCGCGCAGTACGGCATGGCCCCGCAGGACTTCGTCAACGCTCTCCAGCAGAACGGGCAGCTCCCGGTGATGGTCGGCGAGGTCGCCCGCAACAAGGCGCTCGCTATCGCCCTGGGCAAGGTCACGGTCGTCGACACCGATGGCAAGTCGGTCGACCTGACCGGCTTCATCACCGTCGAGGGCGAGGAGTCCGCCGCTGACGAGGTCGTCGAGGAGGCGCAGGAGATCGCCGACGAGGCCGCCGACGCCGACGCCGCCGAGGCGGAGGAGAAGCCCGCGAAGAAGGCTCCCGCGAAGAAGGCTCCCGCCAAGAAGAAGGCGGATGCGGCAGACGCGGCTCCGGCCGGCGAGGAGAAGGCTCCCGCGAAGAAGGCCCCCGCCAAGAAGGCTCCGGCCAAGAAGAAGGCCGCCGACGAGGCTGCCGCCGAGTGATCTTCTGATCTCAACGGTCGCCTGACCGGAATGAAGGGGCGGATGCTGCGGCATCCGCCCCTTCTGTTATCCGCGAGGACGCTCCGTCTCGACGGGCGCGGTGACACGGGCTATGCCCACGGCGAACACGGCCGGACGCGCGCGGCGGCGTCGGTAGATTCGACACGTCACGAAACTTCGGATCAGGAGCACACATGGCTGACCCCCTCATCGCAACAAGCGTCTTCGACAGACTGCTCAAGGACCGCATCATCTGGCTCGGGTCGGAGGTGCGCGACGAGAACGCGAACGAGATCTGCGCGAAGATCCTCCTGCTCGCCGCCGAGGACTCCGAGAAGGACATCTACCTCTACATCAACTCGCCGGGTGGCTCGATCACCGCCGGCATGGCGATCTACGACACGATGCAGTTCGTCCCGAACGACATCGTCACTGTGGGCATCGGCATGGCGGCCTCGATGGGGCAGCTGCTGCTCACCGCCGGCACCAAGGGCAAGCGCTACATCACCCCCAACGCGCGGGTGCTTCTGCACCAGCCGCACGGTGGGTTCGGCGGCACGGCCAGCGACATCCAGACGCAGGCGCAGCTGATCCTCGACATGAAGCGCCGCCTCGCCGAGATCACCGCGGCGCAGACCGGCAAGTCGGTCGAGCAGATCAACGCGGACGGCGATCGCGACCGTTGGTTCACCGCTCAGGAGGCGCTCGAGTACGGCTTCGTGGACCACATCCGCGAGTCGGCCACGGACGTGGTCGGCGGCGGCGGTACCGAGAACTGATCGACCGAAGGAGAAAGACAACGATGAACACACCCGCCTTCGGCCTTCCCCACGGCGCAGCGATGCCCTCGAGCCGCTACATCCTGCCGCAGTTCGAGGAGCGCACAGCCTACGGCTACAAGCGTCAGGACCCGTACAACAAGCTGTTCGAGGATCGCGTGATCTTCCTCGGCGTGCAGGTCGACGACGCGTCCGCCGACGACGTGATGGCTCAGCTGCTCGTGCTCGAGTCGCAGGACCCCGACCGCGACATCATCATGTACATCAACTCGCCCGGCGGCTCGTTCACGGCCATGACGGCGATCTACGACACGATGCAGTACGTGTCGCCCCAGATCCAGACGGTCGTGCTGGGTCAGGCCGCGTCGGCTGCGTCCGTGCTTCTCGCGGCGGGCGCTCCCGGCAAGCGCCTGGCCCTTCCCAACGCCCGCATCCTGATCCACCAGCCGGCCGTGGGCGAGGCCGGTCACGGTCAGGCGTCGGACATCGAGATCCAGGCCGCCGAGATCCTGCGCATGCGGACGTGGCTCGAGGAGACCATGGCGCGCCACACCAATCGCACGCAGGAGCAGGTCAACAAGGACATCGACCGCGACAAGATCCTGTCGGCCCACGAGGCGATGGAGTACGGCATCGTCGACCAGGTGCTGACGTCCCGCAAGCGCACCCCCGCCGCGATCACGTCCTGACGGGCGCGAGTGCATCGCGTATGGCCCCGGCGAGCAGCCGGGGCCATACGCGTCACTGCGGCGGTTCGACCCGAACCGTGCGCAAATCCGCGGGGATGTCTGCGGGAGAGGTTAGGCTCGGAGCACCACGCTCTCAGGTGAGCGACGGTTTCCGGCATCCAGGAGGGGTACATGGCTCGCATCGGTGAGAGTGCCGACCTGTTCAAGTGCTCGTTCTGCGGAAAGAGTCAGAAGCAGGTCCAGCAGCTGATCGCAGGACCCGGCGTCTACATCTGCGACGAGTGCGTCGAGCTGTGCAACGAGATCATCGAAGAGCGCATGGCCGAGTCCGGCGACGAGTCGGTGGCGGAGTTCGACCTTCCCAAGCCCCGTGAGATCTTCTCCTTCCTCGAGGAGTACGTCGTCGGGCAGGACCCGGCCAAGCGCGCTCTCTCGGTCGCGGTGTACAACCACTACAAGCGCGTGCGCGCTCACTCGACGCTTCAGCCTGCCGAGCAGCGCGCCGACGACGTCGAGATCGCCAAGAGCAACATCCTGCTGCTCGGGCCCACCGGCTGCGGCAAGACCTATCTCGCGCAGACGCTCGCAAAGCGACTCAACGTGCCTTTCGCCGTCGCCGACGCGACGGCGCTGACGGAAGCCGGGTACGTCGGCGAGGACGTCGAGAACATCCTCCTCAAACTGCTGCAGGCGGCCGACTTCGACGTCAAGCGTGCTGAGACCGGCATCATCTACATCGACGAGGTCGACAAGATCGCCCGCAAGGCCGAGAACCCCTCCATCACGCGAGACGTCTCCGGCGAAGGAGTCCAGCAGGCACTGCTGAAGATCCTCGAGGGCACGGTCGCGTCGGTTCCGCCGCAGGGAGGGCGCAAGCACCCTCACCAGGAGTTCATCCAGATCGATACGACGAACGTCCTGTTCATCGTGGCCGGCGCCTTCGCAGGCCTCGAAGAGATCATCTCGTCCCGCGTCGGAAAGCACGGCGTCGGCTTCGGCGCTCCGCTGCAGGAGAAGGACAAGGAGCTCGACCTCTTCCGTGAGGTCGAACCCGAAGACCTGCACAAGTTCGGTCTCATCCCCGAGTTCATCGGCCGTCTTCCCGTCGTGACCTCGGTCTCGCCGCTCGACCAGAAGGCGCTCATCGAGATCCTCACGGGCCCGAAGAACGCATTCGTGAAGCAGTATCAGCGGATGTTCGAGCTCGACGGCGTCGAGCTGGAGTTCGAAGAAGACGCACTTCGTGCGATCGCCGATCTCGCCGTCGCCCGGAAGACCGGTGCCCGCGGCCTTCGCGCGATTCTCGAGGACGTCCTCGGGCCCATCATGTTCGAGATCCCGTCCGCCGATGATGTCGATAAGGTCATCGTGACCCGTGCGGCCGTCGACGATGGCGCCGCTCCGACCCTGGTACTACGGCAGAAGCGCAAGAGCGCCTGACGCGCGGAGGCAGCGCGACGCCGTCCACCGTGATGTCGGAGGCCCGGGCTAGCCTGCCGACATGCAACGCATCATCTACGACGCGGCGACCTCGCTCGACGGCTTCATCGCCGACGCCGATGGTTCGCTCTCCTGGCTGTTCGCGGTCGACGGAGGCGACGAGCCCGATGCGAGTCTGATCCCCGCCGACGCGGGCGTTCTCGTCGAGGGGTCGACGACGTACGAATGGCTCCTCGCGGAGTCGGATCTGCTCGCGCACCCCGAGCGGTGGCAGGAGTTCCACGGTGATCGACCGACGTTCGTGTTCACCTCTCGTGATCTGCCCCGGCCGGCCGGCGCGGACGTCAGGTTCGTCTCGGGGCCCGTGCCGGCCGTCCTCCCTCGCATCCGGCAGGCAGCCGGTGATCGCGACGTCTGGATCGTGGGCGGCGGAGATCTGGCCGGGCAATTTCTCGACGCCGACGCGCTCGATCAGATCGCGGTATCGGTCGCGCCCGCGACCCTCGGTGGGGGAGCGCCCGTGCTCCCGCGCCGCATCGAGTCCGACCGGCTCTCACTGCGTTCCGCGGAGCAGGTGGGCGCTTTCGCGCGTCTGGTGTACGACATAGCGCCCGCCGACGGTGACCCTCAGGAGGGTGCGTCCTAGACGCTGAGGCCGCGGCGCACGAGGAGCGGCTCGATGCGGGCATCGCGACCACGGAAGTCACGGTATGCCTCCAGGGGGTCCTTCGACCCGCCGACCCCCAGCAGGCGCTGACGGAACCGGTCGCCGTTCGTGCGGGTCAGGCCGCCGTTCTCCGCGAACCACTCAACGGTGTCGGCGTCGAGGACCTCGCTCCAGATGTAGGAGTAGTACCCGGCACTGTACCCGCCGGAGAAGATGTGCGCGAAGTATGCCGAGGAGTAGCGCGGCGGCACCGCGGGATCGTCGAGGCCGATGTCCGCGAGCGCTGCGGCTTCGAAGGCGGCCACGTCGGTGACGGCCGCCGCTTCGTCTGCACTGAGCGAGTGCCAGGCGAGGTCGAGCCACGCGGCGGCGAGATACTCGCTCGTCGCGAATCCCTGATTGAACGTTCCGGAGGCCTCGAGCCGGTCGACGACGTCGGATCCGATCGGCTCGCCGGTCTCGACATGGCGAGCGTAGTTCGCCAGCACCTCGGGGCGGTAGATCCACATCTCGTTGACCTGGCTCGGGAACTCGACGAAGTCTCGGAACACGTTCGTCCCGGCGAAGGTCGGATAGGTGACGGTGGCGAACAACCCGTGCAGTGCGTGCCCGAACTCGTGGAAGAGGGTCGTCACCTCATCGAGCGTGAGCAGCGTCGGTGTACCCGGCGCCGGCTGGGGGACGTTGAGGTTGTTGACGACGATCGGCGTCGTGCCGCGCAGCTCCGACTGCGAAGCGATGGAGTTCATCCAGGCGCCGCCCCGCTTGGTGTCGCGGGTGTAGAGGTCGAGGATGAAGAGCCCGAGGTGCGAGCCGTCCTCGTTCGACACCTCGAATACTCGTGCGTCCTCGTGGTATGCCGGAAGGTCTCCGCGCTCACGGAACGTGACGCCGTACAGCTGTGTCGCGGCCAAGAAGACACCGTCGCGCAGCACGCGTTCGGCCTCGAACCACGGGCGCAGGGCCGTCGTGTCGATCTCCAGCGTGGTCGCGCGCACGCGCTCGGTCGCGAACGCCCAGTCAGCGGGACCCACCTCGTCGCCCAGGACGGCCCGAAGTGCCTGCTTCTCCTGCTGCGCGTTGTGGGCCGCGGGGGCGGCGAGTCGGCGCAGCAGCGACGTCACCGCTTCCGGGTTGCCCGCCGTCTGATCGGAGGTGACGTAGGCCGCGTGAGACGGAAAGCCCAGCAGCTCGGCGCGCTCGGCACGCAGCCGGACGATCTCGAGCAGCACGGGGCGGTTGTCGTGCGGGCCGGGCCGTGAACCGCGCGCACGCGACGCCTCGAGGATCCGCCGACGCGACTGCGGGTCGGTGAGCGAAGCGAGCGACGGGTGGCCCGTGAACAGCGTGAGCGTGACCACGTAGGCGCCGTTCAGTCCACGATCGGCAGCCGCACGCGCAGCGGCGGAGATCTCGCCCTCGCTCAGACCGTCGAGCTCCTCGCGCGATGCGAAGACGACGGCGAGATCGTTCGTGTCCGCCAGGAGGTTCTTCTCGAACGTCGTGGTGAGCACGGAGAGGCGGCTGTTGAGCTCGGTCAGGCGTCGCTTCGCGTCGGCGTCGAGCCCGGCGCCGGCGTGCGTCATCTGCACGAACCGCCGCTCCAGCAGATACCGCTGCTCAGCGGTGAGTCCGAGTTCCTCCCGTGCGGCATGCAGACTCTCGATCCTGGTGTAGAGGCGCTGATCGAGAAGGATCGCGTCGGAGTGCGCAGACATCATCGGCGCGAGCCTCTCATCGACTGCCTGGACTGCCGGGGTGGCGTCGGCGGAGCTGATCGTGAAGAAGGTGCGCGCGACGTCACCGAGGAGCCGTCCGCTGTTCTCCCATGCCGCAACGGTGTTCTCGAAGGTGGGCGGTTCGGGATCGGCGGTGATCGCGTCGATCTCGGCGCGTTGCTGAGCGAACGCTTTTTCAAACGCGGGCAGATAGTGATCCGGCTCGATCTCGCGGTAGTCGGGGAGGCCCCAGGGGAGGGCCGAAGCGGTCAGGAGCGGATTCGATGACGCCGGCATGTGCCCAGCCTACGCGCAACACAAAGAAGTACTTGCAAAGAACTATTTGCAAAGCTATCTTTGTGCTCATGACCGAGATCAACGACGAGGAGAAGACGCGGCGCGACGTCCGCACGCTCGACTCCGGCGCGCTGCGTGCCCTTGCGCATCCCGTCCGCGTGCGGCTGTACGACATCCTCAGTCAGCAAGGCCCTCAGACGGCGAGCTCGCTGGCGGCCATGACGGGGGAGTCGTCCGGTTCCACGAGCTACCACCTGCGCGCCCTCGCGAAGCACGACCTGATCCGCGAGATCCCGGATCGCGGCACCGCGCGCGAGCGGTGGTGGGAGCGACCCTCGGGGGGCGTCTCGTTCCCCGGACCGGACTCCTTGCGCACGCCCGCGGGGCGTGCCGCGACGCAGGTCGTGATGGGCGAGTTCCTCGACCGCCGTCACGAGCAGCTCATGCGTTTCGTCGGGACCACACTGCGCGATGAGCTCGATCCGTGGGCGGAGAACGCCCTCATCACGTCTGCCACGGTCTCGTTGACGGCCGCGCAGCTCGGCGAGGTGAACGCGAGGATCCAGCGTGTCATCGACGATGTGGTCGACGAGTACCGCGTGGACGAAGCCGCGGATGCGGCGCCCTCCGTCGACCGCCGCATCGTCTCGCTGCGCGCCGAAGCTTTTCCGATCACGACAGAGAGCGACTGATGATGAGCGTCGTCACCGACACCCCGGCTCAAGCCCCCGGGTCCGGGCGCCCGCGGCCCCTCGGGCGGGACTTCAGCCGACTGTGGTCCGCCGCCGCGTTCAGCAATCTGGCGGACGGACTGGGCCGCACCGCGGTTCCGCTCATCGCAACGACGCTCACGCGCGACCCGCTGCTGATCTCGTTGCTCGGTGCGGCGGCCTTCGTCCCGTGGCTCGTCTTCGGCGTGCCGGCCGGCATGATCGTCGATCGGTTCGACCGGCGTCGCGTGATGGCCCTGGCGAACACCGTGCGCGGGGCGGCCGCGGTCGGATTGGCGGTGCTCACTGTCACGGGCGGGCTCGATGTCGTGTGGCTGCTGATCGGCACTCTGGTCTTCGGCTTCGGCGAGACGCTCTTCGACAACGCCACCAACGCGGTCATCCCGAGCGTCGTCGGCCGAGACCAGTTGGATCGAGCCAACGGACGGATCCAGGCCGCGCAGATCACTATCGACAGCTTCCTCGCGCAGCCGGTCGCCGGCGTCCTGTTCGCCGTGTCGCTCGCGCTCCCGCTGTGGCTGGGCGCCGCCGGGTACATCGTTCCGATCGCACTCGCGCTCGTCCTTCCGCTCGCGGCGGCGCGGTCCCGAGCCTCGACCGTCGTCGGCGCCGATCAGGGCGAGGTCGTCGCCGGCACCGTGCCGGAGCCACTGCCCGCTCCGACCGTTGCCCCGGTCCCCGCCGGCGAGGCGCTGCGGTACCTCTGGCGACACCGGTTCCTGCGGGCGCTGGTCGTGTTCACCTCGGTCGTCGGATGCGCTTTCGCCTTCGCGCAGGCACCGACGCTGCTCTACTTCCTGGATGTCCACGGGGTACCCGAGATCGCCATCGGGTTCGTCACGGCGGGCGTCGGAGTCGGCGCACTCGGCGGCTCGCTCGTCGCTGCTCGTCTCGTCGCGCGATGGGGGCGCGGCAACGTGATGTGGGGAGCGAACCTGGCCGCGGCCGCATGCATGGTCGCCGTCGGGCTCGCGCCGAACATCGTCGTCGCGATCATCGCCTACGCGGGAATGGCTTTCGCGGTGTCGCTGTGGAACGTTCCGTGGGGTGCGCTGCGGCAGCAGATCATCCCGCCGGCGCTGTTCGGGCGCACTCTCGGCATCATCCGCACTCTGACCTGGGGACTCTTCCCGGTGGCGACGATCCTGGGCGGGCTGGTCGCGTCCGTCGACCTGCGACTGCCCTTCATCGCCGCCGGGGCGGTGTGCATCGTCGCGACGGCGGTCTGCACGCGACTCATCCGATCCGCGACCGGACAGGGCTCTCCCGCCGCCACCCCGGACTGAGCGGCGGGAGAGCGGGGCGTCAGAACGTGTCGTCGTCTATCTGGCCGACGACGGGAACACCGGCAGCATCGAGCGAGACGACGACGCCGTTCTCCAGTTCGGCGACGGGGCGCCCCTCGAGCCAGGTCAGCGTCCACTTCGGACGCGGATCGACGTCGAGCACGCGATCCACGGCGCGGACCTGATCACGGAATGCGGCCGGCAGAGAGGCCGGCGGCTCATCGCCGCTGGTCCACCGGGTTCCCAGACGCATCTCAGACCTCCTGCGGGGCCAGCTCGACGCGCTCCACGACGAGGTCGCCCGCGCCGTCGAGGAGTTCGAGCTCGGTGATGCGTCCGACCGCCTTCAGGTCGCCCTCGGCGCGGCGCAGGCGCTCGATCGTCGCGGCATCCGCGCGAAGCGAGAGAACCGAGACGGGGGTCTTCTGCGAGGCCTTCGCCTCGGTCTTCGCCCGTCGGATCCCGATGAGCGCGGCGCTGGCCGCGGTCAGCACGTCGGGATCGCCGGCGATACCGCTCGCCTCGGGCCAGGATGCGGCGTGCACCGAGCCCTCCTCGAACCACGACCATGCTTCCTCCGCAGCGAAGGCGAGGACCGGGGCCAGCAGACGCAGCAGCGAGGACAGCGCGAGGCGCAGTGCCAGGGCCGCCGAGGCCTGACCCGCGTCGGAGCGGTCGTACGCGCGCTCCTTGACGAGCTCGAGGTAGTCGTCGCAGAACGTCCAGAAGAAGGCCTCGGTGATCTCCAGTGCGCGAGCGTGATCGTACGCCTCGAACGCGCGCGTGGCGTCGACGATCACCCGGTCGAGCGTCGCAAGCATGGCGGCGTCGAGGTCGTGGGTCACGGCCGCGCCGTCGGGCACGGGGAACGAGAGCACGAACTTCGCCGCGTTGAGCACCTTGATGGCCAGACGGCGGCCGATCTTCACCTGCGTCGGGTTCTGCGGGTCGAACGCGGCATCGGAGCCGAGGCGGCTCGAGGCTGCCCAGTAGCGGACCGCGTCTGTGCCGTGCTGCGCGAGGATGTCGGCCGGAGTGACCACGTTCCCCTTCGACTTCGACATCTTCTTGCGGTCGGGGTCGACGATGAATCCGGAGATCGCGGCATCCGACCACGGCGCGCGGCCGTCCTCGAGAGCGCTGCGGAGCATCGTGGAGAACAGCCAGGTGCGGATGATGTCCTGCCCCTGCGGTCGCAGATCGAACGGCGCGACGAGCTGCCACAGCTCGTCGTCGCGCTGCCACCCGCCCGCCAGCTGCGGGGTCAGCGACGACGTCGCCCAGGTGTCGAAGATGTCGCGCTCGGCGTCGAACCCGCCCGGCACCCCGCGCTGCTCGGCGGTGTAGCCCGAGGGGACATCGGTGGTCGGGTCGATCGGGAGCTGAGCGGCATCGGGGGTGATGACGCGCTCGTAATCGCGTTCGCCGTTCTCGTCGAGTCCGTACCAGATCGGAATGGGCACGCCGAAGAACCGCTGACGCGACACGAGCCAGTCGCCGGTGAGTCCGTTCGTCCAGTTCTCGTAGCGAACCCGCATGAAGTCGGGGTGCCACGACATCTCCTGGCCGAGCGAGATGAGGCGCGACCGCAGCTCTTCGTCGCGGGCTCCGTTGCGCAGGTACCACTGGCGCGTCGAGACGATCTCGAGCGGACGGTCGCCCTTCTCGAAGAACTTCACCGGGTGGCTGAAGGGCTTGGACACCTCGAGCAGCTCCCCGGACTCCTGCAGGAGTTCCACGATGCGCTTCTTGGCGCTGAAGACGGTCTTTCCGGCGAGTTCCGCGTATGCGGCGCGCGCGGCATCCGCGACGATGACGTCGGGCGCGTCGGCGACGATGCGGCCGTCGTGACCGAGGATCGTGCGGTTGGGCAGGTCGAGCTCGCGCCACCAGATGATGTCCGTCACGTCACCGAAGGTGCAGATCATCGCGATTCCCGAGCCTTTGTCGGGCTGAGCGAGGTGGTGCGGGAGAACCGGCACCTCGACGTCGAAGAGCGGTGTGCGCACGGTCTTGCCGAAGTACGGCTGATAGCGCTCGTCGTCCGGGTTCGCGACGAGGGCGACGCACGCCGGCAGCAGCTCCGGGCGCGTCGTCTCGATGTGGATGTCGCCGCTGCCGTCGGTCTTGTGGAACGCGATCCGGTGGTACGACGCCTGCTGCTCGCGATCCTCGAGCTCGGCCTGAGCGATCGCGGAGCGGAAGTCGATGTCCCACAGCGTGGGAGCGAGCGCCTGATACGCCTCGCCCCGCTCGAGGTTGCGCAGGAACGCGAGCTGGCTGGTGCGGATGGTCTCGTCGGAGATGGTCCGGTACGTCTGGGTCCAGTCGACGGAGAGCCCGAGCTGACGGAAGAGCGACTCGAACTGCTTCTCGTCCTCGATGGTCAGCTTCTCGCACAGCTCGATGAAGTTGCGACGGCTGATGGGCACCTGGTCGGCGGCGCGGCTCGACTTGTTGTCGCCGCCCTCGAACGGCGGGACGAACGACTCGTCGTACGGGAGGGTCGGGTCGCAGCGCACGCCGTAGTAGTTCTGGACACGGCGCTCGGTGGGAAGACCGTTGTCGTCCCAGCCCATCGGGTAGAACACGCTCTTGCCGCGCATGCGCTCGAACCGCACCTTCAGATCGGTGTGCGTGAACGAGAACACGTGGCCGATGTGCAGCGAGCCGGATGCCGTCGGGGGAGGCGTGTCGACGGAGAAGACGCCGCCACGGCCCGTCTCAGCGGCGCGCGCGCGATCGAACAAGTAGGTGCCCTGCTCGGCCCAGGCGGCGTCCCACTTCTGCTCGAGGCCTTCCAGAGCGGGCTTCTCGGGAATGTGCGCTGTCATGGGAACTCCTCGACGATATGTGCGGCACTGTGTGAGCGTGCCTGAGTGTGCGTCGTCCGAGTCTACCGGGGGTGGGGCGCCGCATCGGTGCCCCACCCGTGTGGTCAGAAGGCGGCTTCGATGGTCTCGTTGCCCTCGATGACCTTGCGCACCTCGTCGCTCGTGAACGCGTCGATGAGTGCCTTCGTGGCGGGGGAGTCCGCCTCGGCCGAGGGCACCACGAGCTGCAGCGCGAAGCGGTCGTCGAGCTCGGTGAGCAGGCCGTCGTCCTGAGGGGTCAGGCCGAGCGCGGCGATGTGCGACGGCCACTGGAAGACCAGGTCCGCCTCGTCATACGCCGTGTTCAGCTGATTGATCTCGAGCGAGAGGAACTGCAGGTTCTTCGGGTTCTCTGAGACATCGTCGAGCGTCGCGGTGTAGGGGTCGATGCCCGGGGTCAGTCCGATCACGCCGGCGTCGGCGAGGAGCTTGAGCGCACGGGCGGTGTTCGACGAGTCGTTCGGGATGGCGACCGTCGCACCGTCGGGGAGCTGATCGATGTCGGTCAGGGTCTTCGAATAGAACGCGATGACGAAGTTGTAGATGGGTTGGACCGCCTCGAGTGAGGCCCCGTTCTTCTCGTTGAACTCCTGCATGTACGGCTCGTGCTGCGAGAAGTTCGCGTCGATGTCGCCGGCGGCGAGCATGTTGTTGACCGTGACGTAGTCCGACACCGGTACGAGCTCGATCTCGTACCCGTCGGAGATCGCCGCTCCGGCGGCCTCGACGATGTCGGTCGCGGGGGCGGTCACTGCACCCACGCGCAGTGTCGTGACGCCGGAATCGGCGTCGCCCGGTGAGCCGGCGCAGCCGGCGAGCAGCCCGGCGGTCGCCAGCGTGGCGACCGCCGCCGTGACGAGGCGAGCGCGAACGGAGCGGAAGGACATGGGTTCTCCTTGTGAGAGTCGGTGGGCAGGAGTCAACGGTGGTCGAGACGGATCGACAGGCGGTGACCGATCGATTGGATGACCAGGACGACGACCAGGATGACGGCGATCGTGAAGTACATCAGCGGATAGTCGTACTCCTGGTAGCCGTAGCGCAGGGCGAAGTCGCCGATCCCGCCGCCGCCCACCACGCCGAGCACGGTGGAGTACGACAGCAGACTGATCGTCGCCGACGTCAGGGCGTAGACGAGGCCGGGGAAGGCTTCCGGGAGGAGGAAACGCACGATCGTCTGCGGAAGCGTCGCTCCCATCGTGCGAGCGACCCGCGGGATTCCGGGGCTGATCTCGCGCAAGATCTGCTCCACCAGACGCGCGTAGATCGCGACGGCGACGAAGCAGAGCGAGAACGTCGCCGCGGGCGTGCCGAATGTCGTCCCGTAGACGAGCCGGGTCACCGGCACGAGGAACACGACGAGCAGCAGGAACGGGAACGAGCGGACGACGTTGATGAAGAGGTTCCCGGTCCACCACACCGCGCGATTCGGTGCGGCGCCGCCCCGGCGGGTCAGGTATACGAGCATGCCGAGCGGCAGTCCGAGGAGCACCGCCGCCGCGAGAGAGACCAGAAGCATGTAGCCGGTCTCGCCGAGGGCCTCGAGCAGGTCTTCGCCCCGGCGGCCGAGCGAGTCGGCGAGACCGCTCATGCGCCGAGCTCCCGTCGGGCGCGGTCGAGATAGCTCTCCGAGCCGAGGTCGGGCTCGGGCTGCACCCGCAGGATGTCGTGGACTCGCCCGTCCTCGAACAGGGCGACACGGTCGCAGACCCGCCGGACGACGGCGAGATCATGTGTCACGACGACCACGGTCGTGCCGAACCGGTCGCGGGCCGCGCGGAGCAGTGCGAGCACGCCGTCGGTGGTGCTGGCATCGAGAGACGAGGTCGGCTCGTCGCACAGCAGGATGTCCGGGCGCGCGACGAGCGCACGGGCGATGCCGACGCGCTGGCGCTGGCCTCCGCTCAGCTCGGCGGGGTACGCGTGTTCGCGGCCGCCCAGGCCGACGAAGCGCAGCACCTCGTCGACCGAGGCCCGTCGCTCTCGCGCGTGTTCGCGGCCACTCAGATCGAGAGCGATCGAGACGTTCTGAAGCACGGTCCGGTTCGCCAGGAGGTGCACGCCCTGGAACACCACTCCGATGCGCCGGCGAAGCGTGCGCAGCGCCGCCCGGCTGAGTCTCTGCGGGTCCTGTCCCAGCACCCGGACGGCGCCCGCCGTCGCGCTGATCTCGCCCGTGAGCAGGGCGAGAAGCGTGCTCTTCCCCGCGCCGCTCTCGCCGATGACTCCGAAGATCTCGCCCGGCGCGACCGTGAGATCGACGCCCGACAGGGCGCGGGTGCCGCCAGGGTACGTGACGCCGACCCCGCTCAGGGAGATCGGATCGTCGGTCGGGCGCACGCCGCATCCTCCAATAGTTGGACGACGTTCAACTATAGTCGACGCATGGCCACCCGGTACCGCACCTCAGCTCTGAACGACGACGGCGGGACGGGGGTCAGTCGTGTGCCGGATGGTCTGGAGGTCGCGGTATCCAACCCGTTGCAGCCGGGGCACGACAGGCGCGCGAGCAACCCGGAGCAGCTCCTCGCCCTGGCCTGGGCGACGTGCCTGAACGCCACGGCGCAGGCGATCGTGTCGGGAGCGCATCGCACCGCCGTGCGCGTCGAGGTCGCCTTGCGCGACGCCGAAGGCCGCGAGGGATACGAGTTCGTCGTGACCGCCTTCGTCTCGGGCGAGGGGCTGGACGAGAGCGAAGCCTCGAACCTCGCCGTCGCTGCGCACGCGCGTTGCCCGATCTCGCGCCTGCTGCAGGCTTCACCGCTGGCCGAGGTGCGTGGCGAGGCCTGGTCGGCGATCTGACGAGGCCGCTCAGCGATCGACGGCGAAGCCGAGGTGAGGCATGTCCACGCCTCGGTAGTGCACCATGAATCGGCGGCGAACGGTCATGCCGAGCCGGATGGCCACGTTCATGGACGCGATGTTGGTGTCACGGACCTTGGCCCAGATGGCGGGGGCACCGAGCTCGCGGAACCCCCAGTCCCGCGCCGCGGTCGCGGCCTCTGTCGCGTATCCCCGATGCCAGTGCGCCCTGTGGAACAGGTAGCCGACCTCGAGAACCTGTTCGTCGCCGACGAACTGTCGCGTGATGCCGCACTGCCCGATCATGCCCACTCCGGGGAGGTCGACGGCCCAGAGTCCGAAACCGTCCTCCTCGTAGCGACGAAGATTGCGCGCGAGCCACTGCGCGCTTTCGTCGTCGTCGAAGGCCCCCTCGTAGGCGGTCATCGCGATGGGGTCGGTCAGTATCTCGCGGAGCGGGCCCAGGTCATCCTCCGTCATCAGCCGCAGGACCAGGCGTTCGGTGCGGGCGATCATCGGTTCGACTCCGGGGCGGATGCCTCGTCGCGCACGTCCCATCCGAGCGCAGCGGCGAACGCGGGGGCATGCGCCTCGACCTGCCGACGGGAGGCCGTCGCTCCGGCCAGCGCACGGATGTCGGTGAAGGCGAGCGCTTCCAGGCCGCGCAGGTCGAGATCCGTGCTCGACAGGGCACGTGTGTCGAACTCATCCACCGTGGTGTCGATGAAACCGACGCGCTCGAGCACCGCACCCGGGGCGTCGAGCGTGCCGATGCGGCAATCGACGATGAGGACGTCCCGCAGCGTCGCGGCGGGCACCGAGAGGTAGTCGATCCGGATGCCGCGGAGGATGACGCCGTCCCAGCGAGCACGCTGAGCATCGAGGGTGCCGATCCGCCCGCCGTTGAGTGTCACGGTGCGCCAGCTGCCGTCGCCCGAGCGGAACTCGGCCGTCGCGAGGTCGATGAGCGCGACGTCGGCGAGCACCGCACCGGTGAGATCGAGCCGGTCGGGGGTCCCCGGCCCGACGACGCTCTCGCTCACGCGTGCGTGGGCACCGTCGACGGGCCCGGCCCCGACCGTGATCGAGGACCCGACGAGATCCGCATGCCGGGACAGGATGGCATGTTCGAGGTGACGGGGGAGGTCGGGGTCGCTCGCGCGAGGCGGAGCGGGGCGGGAGCGCGGGCGGGCCATACCTTCAGCGTATGCCGACGGTATGATGGGGTCATCAGCACCGATCCGGCCATCACCGGGGAGCTCTCGGAAGAACGGCGGCCATCCGCCCAGTAGAACCGAGCGGGGCAGGCCCGTGACAGCCGCTGGGAGAGTGGCCCTCCGGGGCAAGCGGGGTGGTACCGCGGTCGCACGATCGTCCTCGCAGGAAGTCCGACCCTGCGAGAGAAGCCATGACCTATCCGAAGTCCTCTGCTTTCGGCCCCGCCGCCGACAGCGTCGTGCCCAGCCCCCGCTTCCCCGACGTCGAGCGTGAGGTGCTGGCGTTCTGGGAGCGGGACGACACCTTCCGCAGCTCGATCGCGCGACGGGAGGGGGCACCCGAGTGGGTCTTCTACGACGGCCCGCCCTTCGCCAACGGCCTGCCGCACTACGGTCACCTCCTCACCGGGTACGCCAAGGACGTCTTCCCGCGCTTCCAGACGATGCGCGGAAAGAAGGTCGACCGCGTCTTCGGCTGGGACACCCACGGTCTCCCGGCTGAGCTCGAAGCGATGAAGCAGCTCGGAATCACCGAGAAGAGCGAGATCGAGGCGATGGGCATCGCCGCCTTCAACGACAAGGCGCGTTCCTCCGTGCTCGAGTACACGCGCGAGTGGGAGGACTATGTCACCCGCCAGGCGCGCTGGGTCGACTTCGAGCGCGGATACAAGACGCTCGACACGGGCTTCATGGAGTCGGTGCTCTGGGCGTTCAAGGAGCTGTGGGACAAGGACCTCGCGTACGAGGGCCACCGCGTGCTGCCCTACTGCTGGCGCGACGAGACGCCGCTGTCGAACCATGAGCTGCGCATGGACGACGACGTCTACAAGATGCGCCAGGATCCCTCGGTGACCGTCACCTTCCCGTTCGTCGGCGCCAAGGCCGAGTCGCTCGGACTCACCGGTGTGCGCGCTCTCGCGTGGACGACGACGCCGTGGACTCTGCCGACAAACCTCGCCCTCGCCGTCGGCCCCGACATCCGCTACGTCGTGCTGCCCGGCGGTCCGGCCGGCGCGGCCGACGTCCACGAGGACCGCGCCGAGGCCGACGCGCACCGCTACCTCCTCGCCGAGGAGCTGCTCAGCGGCTACGCGAAGGACCTCGGGTACGCCGACGCCGAAGAAGCGCGCGCGGCGGTGGAGCGGACGCTTCCGGGCAGCGAGCTCGCCGATGTGCAGTACGACCGGCTCTTCGACTACTACGCGGATGCCGAGACCTGGGGCACCGGTTCGGCATGGCGCGTGCTCGTCGACGACTACGTCACCACCACGGACGGAACCGGTATCGTCCACCAGGCGCCGGCCTACGGCGAGGACGACCAGCGCGTGACTGCCGCGGCCGGTATCCCGCTGATCATGAGCCTCGACGACGGCGGGCGCTTCCTCCCGCAGGTCACCGACGTGGCGGGCGAGCTGTGGATGGACGCCAACCGGCCCCTCATCCGCCTGCTGAAGGCCGAGGGCCGTCTCCTTCGCGAGGCGAGCTACGAGCACTCCTACCCGCATTGCTGGCGCTGCCGCAACCCGCTCATCTACAAGGCTGTGTCGAGCTGGTTCGTGCGCGTCACGGCGATCAAGGACCGCCTGCTCGAGCTCAACGAGCAGATCACCTGGGCGCCCGAGAACGTCAAGCACGGGCAGTTCGGGAAGTGGCTCGAGGGCGCGCGCGACTGGTCCATCAGTCGTAACCGCTTCTGGGGATCCCCGATCCCGGTCTGGAAGAGCGACGACCCCGAGTACCCGCGTACCGATGTGTACGGCTCGCTCGCGGACATCGAACGCGACTTCGGGCGTCTGCCGCGCAACGAGGCCGGCGAGATCGACCTGCACCGGCCGTTCATCGACGACCTGACGCGTCCGAACCCCGACGACCCCACGGGCCGCTCCACGATGCGCCGCATCGAGGACGTCTTCGACGTGTGGTTCGACTCGGGGTCGATGCCCTACGCACAGGTGCACTACCCCTTCGAGAACCGCGAGTGGTTCGACGAGCACGCGCCGGCCGACTTCATCGTGGAGTACATCGGGCAGACGCGCGGCTGGTTCTACGTCATGCACGTGCTCTCGGGCGCCCTGTTCGACCGGCCCGCGTTCTCGGGCGTCGCCTGCCACGGCATCGTGCTCGGCAGCGACGGTCAGAAGATGTCGAAGTCGCTGCGCAACTACCCGGACGTGTCCGAGGTCTTCGACCGCGATGGTTCCGACGCGATGCGCTGGTTCCTCATGGGGTCGTCGGTGCTGCGCGGCGGCAACCTCGTGGTGACCGAGGAGGGCATCCGCGCCGGCGTGCGCGAGTTCCTGCTCCCGCTGTGGAACACCTGGTACTTCTTCGCCACCTACGCCAACGCCGCCGGCGGCGAGGGCGGGACGGGCTACCAGGCGCGACGTCGCACCGACTCCACCAACGTGCTCGACCGCTACATCCTGGCGCTGACCGGCGACCTCGTGCGCGATGTCGCCGCCGACCTCGAGGCTCTCGACTCCACGATGGCCGCCGCCAAGCTCCGCGACTTCGCCGAGGCGCTCACGAACTGGTACATCCGCCGCTCGCGCGATCGCTTCTGGGTGGGCGTCGTTCCCGGCGACGATTCGTCGACGGAAGCCTTCGACACCCTGTACACGGTGCTCGAGACGCTGACCCGTGTGGCCGCACCGCTCCTCCCGCTCGTGAGCGAGCGGGTCTGGCAGGGCCTGACCGGAGGACGCAGCGTCCACCTGGAGGACTGGCCCGACGCCGCCGATTTCGCTCCGGCCGCCGACATCCGCTCGGCGATGGATGCCGTCCGCGAGGTGTCGTCGGTGGCCAACGCGCTGCGGAAGAAGGAAGGCAAGCGCGTCCGGCTGCCCTTGCCGCAGCTCACCGTCGCGATCACCGATGCGGCGGCTCTGGAGCAGTTCGCCGACATCCTCCGCGACGAGCTCAACGTGAAGGATGTCGCCGTCGCCGAGCTCTCCGACAACCTCGCGGCCTCGTACGGCATCAGCCAGCGCCTCTCCGTCAATGCGCGCGCGGCCGGTCCGCGACTGGGCAAGCAGGTGCAGCATGTCATCGCGGGTGCCCGGGCGGGCCTGTGGAGCGAGCAGGACGGCGTCGTGACCGTCGACGGCGTCGCCCTCGAGCCCGGCGAATACGACCTGACCCTCGAGGCGGGCGGCGTCGCGGAGGGCACCGCCATCGCTCTCCTGTCCGGGGGCGGATTCGTGCTGCTCGACACGACGACCACTGCGCAGCTCGAGGCCGAAGGCCTCGCACGCGACGTCATCCGGGCCGTGCAGGACACGCGCAAGGCCGCCGGTTTCGAGGTCAGCGACCGCATCCGTCTCGCGCTCGCATTCGATGCCGACGAGGACGCCGCCGCTGTCGCATCGGCGTTCGACGCGGCCGACGTCGCGGGAGAGACCCTGGCTCGCGAATGGATCGTGCGGACATCCGCGCAGACGCTTGCCGCGTCCGCGGAGTTCGACGCCGCGGACGAGCCCGACTTCGCGGCGGTCGTCGCCGCGAAGACCTACGCGAACCGCGGCGACCTCACCGTGAGCGTCACCCGTCTGACAGGAGAGAGCGCATGACCGATCAGGCCCGTGCGGATGCCGTCTACACAGCGCTGCTGCAGCGTCAGGGGGAGCAATGGGTGCAGCCGCGCGTCGAGCGCACCCGGCGCGTCCTCGAGCTGCTGGACGACCCGCAGCGCACCTATCGCGTCGTGCACGTAACGGGAACCAACGGGAAGACCTCGACGAGCCGCATGATCGAGAGCCTCGTGCGGGCGCATGGACTGCGCACCGGGCTGTTCACGAGCCCCCACCTCGAGCGGTTCACCGAGCGGATTCTCATCGACGGCGAGCCGATCGCGGATGCCGCGGTCGCCGACGCCTGGGAGGAGATCGCGCCCTTCGTCGACCTCGTCGACGCCGAGCTGGCCGCTGCGGACGACGCCCCCCTGACGTTCTTCGAACTGCTGACGGTGCTCGCCTTCGTGGCCTTCTCCGACGCTCCGGTGGACGTCGCCGTCGTCGAGGTGGGCATGGGCGGGTCGTGGGACTCGACCAACACCGCCGACGGCGACGTCGCGGTCATCGGCCCCGTGGCGCTGGACCACGCCGACCGCCTCGGCGAGACGATCGGCGAGATCGCCGCGGTCAAGGCGGGCATCATCAAGCCGGGCGCGGCGGTCGTCTCGGCCGTGCAGACCCCCGAGGCGGCCGCGCAGATCCGGGCGCGCGCTGCGGAGGTCGCTGCCACCGTCGGCTTCGCCGGCGATGAGTTCGGCCTGTCCGGTCACAGCCTCGCCGTGGGTGGTCAGCAGATCAGCGTGCGCGGTCGGGCGGGGGAGTACCCCGAGCTCTACCTGCCTCTCTACGGATCCCATCAGGCGGAGAACGCCGCACTGGCGGTCGCCGCCGTCGAGGCTCTCATCGGGGCCGAGGACCAGGCCCTTCACCCGGAGGTCGTCGCGGACGGTCTCGGCGCGGTCACCTCTCCCGGCCGGCTGCAGCTGCTCGGGATCAGTCCGACGGTGCTCGTCGACAGCGCCCACAACCCCCACGGCGCCGCCGCCCTCGCCGCGGCGCTGCGCGAATCGTTCGACTTCGACGAGTGGGGTGTCGTGCTGGGTGTCCTCGGCGACAAGGACGCCGCCGGAATCGTCGACGCGCTGGCGCCGGTCGCCGCTCACGTCTTCGCGACCGCGCCCGACTCGGAGCGCGCCTCGGATCCGACCCTCGTGGCCGACCTCGCGGAGGAACACGGGCTCGGCGTCACCGAGCACCGCGATCTCGTCGAGGCGGCCGAGGCAGCGCGCGAGTGGGCAGCGGACGGGGAGCGGCGAGCGGTTGTCATCGCCGGCTCGGTCGTGCTCGCCGGTGAGGCGATCGCCCTCGCCGCCGCGGAGGACTGGAAGTCGGGATGGCAGGCGTGAGTCGGCCCCGGGAACGCCGGCGCCGTGGTGCCGCCGAGTCCCTCGGCTCGGTCGTCCTCGGGTTCGAGTCGATCGTCGTCTTCCTCGGAGGCCTCACGGTGTACGGACTCGGCGTCCTGCCCGACGGCGTGCCGGACTGGTGGGGCGTCGTCGCGGGCGCGGTGCTCGCCGTCGCGATGATCGTCACCTCCGGCGTCCTGCGCCACCGGTGGGGGATCGTGCTGGGCTGGGCCCTCCAGGTCATCCTGGCTCTCGGCGTGTTCCTCGTACCTGCGCTCGGAATCGTCGCACTGGTTTTCGGCGGCATGTACGCGTATGCGACCATCAAGGGGGCTGCTCTCGACCGGCGCAACGCCGCCCTCGCAGCCGACGAATCGAACGGAGACTGACATGCCCACCGAAGAGACCCTCGTTCTCGTCAAGCCCGACGGCGTGGCTCGCGGCCTCACCGGCGCGATCCTGGCTCGTATCGAAGCCAAGGGATACGCGCTCGTCGACATCCGTCTGGTCGAGGCCGACCGTGAGCTGCTCGAGCAGCACTACGCCGAGCACGCGGGCAAGCCGTTCTACGAGCCGCTGCTCGAGTTCATGCAGAGCGGACCGTCGGTGGCCATCCGCCTCGCCGGCAATCGTGTCATCGAGGGCTTCCGGTCCCTCGCCGGGACCACCGATCCGACGACGGCGGCCCCCGGAACGATCCGCGGCGACTTCGGTCGCGACTGGGGCCTGGCTGTTCAGCAGAACCTCGTCCACGGTTCCGACAGCCCCGAGTCCGCAGCCCGCGAGCTGCAGATCTGGTTCGGCTGAGCGGCACAGCGGCATCCCGCCCGCGACTCGATGTCACGACGTCGGCTCGCGGGCGTCGTCGTTTCAGAGGAAGCCGATCCAGTCCAGCCGGAGCTGCGCGACGACGGCGATCGCGACGTAGCTCAGGACGGCCAGGAGCGGGACCCAGCCCGACAGCGTGCCCGCGACCGCGCGGCCTCGACGCGGGAGCGGAACGGTGCCCGAGCGCAGGACGTGGAGAGTCACGGCGTAGAAGCTCGGGATCGTCACGAACCAGGTGACCATGCACCACGGGCAGAGGGTGCCGAGCACGAAGATGCTCTGCGAGATGAGCCAGATCACGAACCCGAACGCGAACGCCATGCCCGCCCAGAACAACAGCCAGAACCACCGCGCGAAGCGTGCGCCGGCGAGGATCGCCGCGCCCACCACGATCGGCGCGACCCAGCTGGTGAGCCCGAGCAGCGGGTTGGGGAAGCCGAAGACCGACCCCTGCGGCGATGTCAGGTTGGCACCGCACTGCACGACGAGGTTGAAGTCGCAGGATGCCGTCGCTGTCGCGTCCTCGAGAAGGTGCAGTCGCTCGGTCGTCAGAGCGAAGGCGGCGATCCATCCGATCACGCCCGCGATCATCAGCCAGACGGCGAGTGCGACGGGGCGGGCATGGCTTCGGGAAGCGGGCATGATCGCGATTATCGCATCGCTGCCGATGGCCCGGCCGTGAGCGTCGGGGCCCGCGTCCCACGAAGGGACGCGCGTAGTGCGATAATGGATGTCGATGCACGCACGCAGCCGCGCTGCGACAGTGCGTCACGAGAGACTTCGGGCAATGGCTGCCCACGCAGGCCGCGCCGAGAGCCGGCTGCACACCGAGTGAGTTCGCGGCTCGTCCTTCCGGGAGCGACGCCGCCAGAGATGTGCCGGGTGGCGCGCGGTGCCGCCCGAAGAGGAGTACGCCAGTGATGGCCGACGATCGCAATGACAACCCGACCCCCGATGAGTCCGAGAACGCGGTAGACCCCGCCGCGGCCGAACTGGCCGATGCCGTGACGTCGATCGACGCCACCGAGGAGCACATCGACAGCGGACGGGCAGCCGAGGACGATGCCCCGGAGCCCGCTGCCGGCGCCGATGAGTCGGCCGCCGCTCCCGACGAGCCCGTGCCTGCTGAGGAGTCCTCCCCGGCGCAGGAGGAGGTCCGTGGGGAAGAGCAGGCTCCCGCTCCGCAGCCCGAGCCCGCGGAGGAACCCGCCCCCGCAGAAGAGCCTGCCCCCGCCGAGGAACCCGCCCCCGCAGAGGAACCCGCCCCCGCCGAAGAGGCGGCGGACGCCGGCCCTCCGACCGCGGTCTCGCTCGGTCTCCTGCCCGCCGAGTTCGTCTCCGCGGTATCCACCGCGCTGCATTTCTACGCTCCCGAGATCCCGCCGCTTCCGGCGCTGCCGGACGACGTCGAGGACGACGACTCCGCGTCCTCATCGGGCTCGAGCAGCTCGCGCCGTCGCGGCCGCCGCCGCGGCGGGTCGAACGGCGATGAGGGCAATGAGCCTGCTCCGCGCCAGCGCGCGGTGGAGCTCATCACCGAACCGCAGCGCATCAAGGGCTCCACCCGGCTCGAGGCGAAGAAGCAGCGCCGCCGCGACGGCCGCGAAGCGGGTCGTCGGCGCACCGTCGTGACCGAAGCCGAGTTCCTCGCCCGCCGCGAGGCGGTCGACCGGGTCATGATCGTTCGATCCAAGAACGGTCGCATCCAGATCGCCGTCCTCGAGGACAACGTGCTCGTCGAGCACTACGTCGCGCGCAACCAGGATGCCTCGCTGATCGGCAACGTGTACCTCGGGCGCGTGCAGAACGTGCTCCCGAGCATGGAGGCCGCCTTCGTCGACATCGGCCGTGGTCGCAACGCCGTGCTCTACTCCGGCGAGGTCGACTGGGATGCCGTCGAGACGGGCAACCAGCCGCGCCGCATCGAGCTCGCACTCAAATCCGGCGACCGCGTCCTCGTCCAGGTCACGAAGGATCCGGTCGGGCACAAGGGTGCGCGCCTGACGAGCCAGATCTCGCTCCCCGGCCGCTACCTCGTGTACGTCCCGGGCGGCGCGATGAACGGTATCTCGCGCAAGCTTCCCGACACCGAACGGGCGCGTCTCAAGCGCATCCTCAAGGAGGTCCTCCCCGAGTCGTCGGGCGTCATCGTGCGCACCGCCGCGGAGGGCGCGACGGAAGACCAGCTCACGCGAGACGTGCAGCGGCTCACCTCGCAGTGGGAGCACATCAGCTCGCAGCTCGAGAAGATCCAGGCTCCCGCGCTCCTGCACTCCGAGCCCGACCTTCTCGTGAAGATCGTCCGCGACGTCTTCAACGAGGACTTCTCGCGCATGCTGATCCAGGGCGACGAGGCCTACTCGACGATCACGTCGTACCTCACGGGAGTCGCGCCCGATCTCCTCGAGCGCGTCGAGAAGTACGAGGACGAGCAGGACCCCTTCGACGCGTTCCGGGTCACGGAGCAGATCGAGAAGGCGCTGGATCGCAAGGTGTGGCTGCCCTCGGGCGGTTCGCTCGTGATCGACCGCACCGAGGCGATGACCGTGGTGGATGTGAACACGGGGAAGTTCGTCGGATCGGGCGGCAATCTCGAGGAGACCGTCACCAAGAACAACCTCGAGGCCGCCGAGGAGATCGTCCGGCAGCTGCGCCTGCGGGACATCGGCGGCATCATCGTCGTCGACTTCATCGACATGGTGCTCGAGTCCAACCGCGATCTCGTGCTGCGGCGTCTGATCGAATGCCTGAGCCGTGACCGCACGAAGCACCAGGTCGCCGAGGTCACCTCGCTGGGTCTGGTCCAGATGACGCGCAAGAAGCTGGGCCTCGGGCTCCTGGAGACCTTCAGCGAGGCGTGCGAGGTGTGCGCCGGCCGCGGCGTCATCGTCCACCACGATCCGGTGGTCAAGCACCGCGGCGCCGGCTCGCAGAACGGCAACGGCAACGGTTCGGCGCGCCGCAACGGCCGTGGCGGCGGTAACGCGGCTCCCGCGCCCGCGAACGGCGGCACCCACGTCATCACCGAGGGCGCGAAGTCGGCACTCGCCCAGATCGCCGCGTCGACGATCCAGGCGACTGCTGCGGAGGAGGACGCCGAGATCATCACCGTCCCGGTGGAGGCGGAGTCCGCACCCGTCGAGCGCCCGAAGAAGCCACGGCGCAAGAAGGCCGAGCCCAAGGCGCCGCGAACCGAGAAGGACCTGCTCCTCGACTCGGTGCTCAACGCGCTCCCCGAACCCAAGGCTCCCGGTCAGGGCCGCGGACGTCGCCGCGTGACGACCGCCGCCCTCAGCGGCACCCCGGTATCGGCGGCGCCGGCCTCGGACGACTGAGGTCGATCGTCACGACGAACGCCGCGGGATCGCTTCAGATCCCGCGGCGTTCGCGCGCGGTGACACGCAGCCCGGAGGCGATGAGGCGACGCACCAGTTCGTGGCCGGACACGTGCTGTGCGCCGCCGGCGACCAGGCGGTCGAACGCCGAGTCGGGGACGTCGTAGTGATCGAGGTCGAAGGCGCGGGCGGGCACCTCATGACGACGGGCGAACGCGTGCAGTTCATCGAGATCCGAGTCGCTGACGAGGTGCGACCAGAGCCTGCCGTGCGCCGGCCAGCGCGGATCGTCGATCAGTATCGCCATCCTCCGATCCTACGAAGCGGATGCCGCGGGGGCGCCGGCCGCGACACACCCGGCCGTCCTTTTGCCGGATCTCCCGGCATCCGGTAAAGTGGACCCTTGGTGCAGCGAGTCCGTCGACGTCCCGTCGTTATCGCGGCTCAGCCACAGGATCATCTGGGGCACGCGCACCAAGACTTTCCAGTCTCGCAAAGACAATCGGAGCCGTGCGCTCCACAGAAGAAACAGGTGTGAAGTGGTTTACGCAGTTGTGCGCGCCGGCGGCCGTCAGGAGAAGGTCGAGGTCGGCACGATCGTCGTCCTCGATCGTCAGGCGGCTCAGATCGGCGACAAGCTCGAGCTTCCCGCCGTTCTCCTCGTCGACGGCGACGCCGTGACCACCGACGCTGACAAGCTCGCGAAGGTCACGGTCACCGCCGAGGTTCTCGGTGAGGAGCGCGGCCCGAAGATCGTGATCCAGAAGTTCAAGAACAAGACCGGCTACAAGAAGCGCCAGGGCCACCGTCAGGACCTCACGCGCGTCAAGATCACCGGCATCAAGTAAGCCAGGGAGACGCAGAGATGGCACACAAAAAGGGCGCAAGCTCCACCCGTAACGGTCGTGACTCCAACGCACAGCGCCTCGGCGTGAAGCGCTTCGGCGGCCAGGCCGTCAACGCCGGCGAGATCCTCGTCCGCCAGCGCGGCACGCACTTCCACCCCGGCGCCAACGTCGGCCGTGGCGGCGACGACACCCTGTTCGCACTTGCGGCCGGTGCCGTCGAGTTCGGCACGAAGGGTGGCCGCAAGGTCGTCAACATCGTGGCGGCAGCCGAGTAATTCGGACCAGACCACTTCGCGGCGAGGGGCGGGCTTCGGCTCGCCCCTCGCCCTGTTTTCCAGGAGGCACCGCATGGTGACGTTCGTCGACCGGGTCACGCTGCATCTGCGTGCCGGCAAGGGCGGCAACGGCTGCGTGTCGGTGCGCCGTGAGAAGTTCAAGCCGCTCGCCGGCCCCGACGGGGGAAATGGCGGTGACGGCGGAGACGTCGTCCTCGTCGCCGACCCCCAGGTGACGACCCTGCTGTCGTATCACCACTCGCCGCACCGCTCGGGTGGCAACGGCGGATTCGGCATGGGCGACAACCGTTCGGGCGCGGCGGGGGAGCACCTCGAGCTCCCGGTGCCGGTCGGCACGGTCGTGAAGACGCCCGAGGGCGAGACGCTCGTCGACATGGTCACCCCGGGGATGCGGTTCGTCGTGGCTCCCGGCGGCCAGGGCGGACTCGGCAACGCGGCGCTGGCCTCTCCGAAGCGCAAGGCTCCCGGTTTCGCGCTCCTGGGCACCCCCGGCTGGGAGGGCGACGTTCAGCTCGAGCTAAAGACCGTCGCCGACATCGCGCTCGTCGGATTCCCGTCGGCGGGCAAGTCGAGCCTCATCGCCGCGATGTCCGCCGCGCGCCCCAAGATCGCCGACTACCCGTTCACGACGCTGCACCCGAACCTCGGCGTCGTGCAGGCCGGCGACATCCGCTACACGATCGCGGACGTGCCCGGCCTCATCGAGGGTGCGAGCGAAGGCCGAGGGCTCGGGCTCGAGTTCCTCCGTCACGTCGAGCGCTGCTCGGCCCTCGTCCACGTGCTCGACTGCGCCACGCTGGAGCCCGGACGCGACCCGATCACCGATCTCGACGTGATCCTCGCCGAGCTCGGCGCCTACCCGGTGCCCGAGGGGCAGATTCCGCTGCTCCAGCGCCCGCAGCTGATCGCGCTGAACAAGACCGACGTCCCCGAGGCACGCGACCTGGCGGACCTCGTCCGTCCGGATCTCGAAGCGCGCGGCTACCGCGTGTTCGAGATCTCCACCGTGAGCCGGCAGGGCCTGCGCGAGCTCTCGTTCGCCATGGCGGAGCTCGTCGCCGAGCACCGCGTTTCGGCAGCGGCCGAGGTGCCCGCCGAGCGGATCGTCATCCGCCCCAAGGGCGCCGAGCGCGACTTCACCGTCCGCGTCGAAGGCGGGACGTACGGCAACGTCTACCGCATCCTGGGTGCGAAGCCGGTTCGGTGGGTCCAGCAGACCGACTTCCAGAACGAGGAGGCCGTGGGCTTCCTCGCGGATCGTCTCGACAAGCTCGGTATCGAGGACGAACTGTTCCGCCTCGGTGCGACCCCGGGGTCGACGGTGGTCATCGGCGAGGGCGACGGGATCGTCTTCGACTGGCACCCGTCACTCTCGTCTGCCGCCGAACTGATGTCCGCTCCGCGCGGTACCGACCCGCGCCTCGATCTGAACCCGCGCCGGACCTCCAATCAGCGCCGCGAGCGCTATCACGAGCGTATGGATGCGAAGGCGGAGGCCCGTGCCGAGCTCGAGGCGGAGCGCCGCGCGGAGAAGTCGCGAGGTGCCGACGAGGACGACGCATGAGCCTGATCTCGCGCGCCGAGCTCAACGGTGCCCGACGTGTGGTCGTGAAAGTGGGCTCGTCGTCCATCAGCGGTGAGAACGCGGGCAAGATCGACTCGCTCGTGGACGCCCTCGCGCAGGCGCACGCTCGGGGCACCGAAGTGGTGCTCGTGTCGTCGGGAGCGATCGCGACCGGTATGCCGTATCTGCGTCTCGACGAGCGACCGACCGACCTGGCGACCCAGCAGGCCGCCGCCGCGGTCGGCCAGAACGTCCTCGTCTACCGCTATCAGGACGCGCTGCGGCAGTACGGCATCGTCGCCGGTCAGGTTCTGCTGACAGCCGGCGACTTCGACGATCCGACGCACCGCTCGAATGCACGGCGCGCGATGGAGCGGCTGCTCGGTCTGCGGATCCTGCCGATCGTGAACGAGAACGACACCGTAGCCACGCACGAGATCCGCTTCGGCGACAACGATCGGCTCGCCGCGCTCGTGTCGCGCCTCATCGGTGCCGATGCCCTCGTGCTCCTGAGCGACATCGCGTGCCTCTACACCCGGCCCCCGAGCGAACCGGGCGCACGCCCCATCGAGAAGGTCGCGTTCGACGACGACCTGAGCGCATACGAGTTCGGGGCGACGGTCGTCAACAGCGTCGGCACCGGCGGCGCGGCCACGAAGGCCTCGGCGGCGCGGTTGGCTGCCGAAGGCGGCGTAGCCGCGCTCGTGACGAGCATCGACCTCGCGAGCGACGTGCTCGCCGGGGCCGATGTCGGCACGTGGTTCGAAGCGAATCCGGCGCCGATTCTCCCGCAGGGCACCGGAGCCATCGGCGTCGCCTGAGACGGGTTCGCCACCGTCGCCGTCGCTAGACTGACGGGATGACCACCGCCGTCGCTACCGACGTCTCCGAGCGCCTCCGCGCCGCCAAGCGCGCGAGCCGATCGATCGGCCTCCTCGACGATGCCGCCAAGACGGCCCTCCTCGACGGTATCGCCGACGCGCTCATCGCCGACACCGCGCGCATCGTCGCGGCCAACCGCGATGACCTCGAGCGCGGGGATGCGGCGGGTATCTCTGCGGGCCTGCGCGACCGTCTCCTCCTCGACGACGGGCGCATAGCCGCGCTCGCGAGCGCGGTCCGCGATGTGGCGCGGCTTCCCGACCCCGTCGGCCGTGTGCTCGACGAGCGGGAACTGCCCGGAGGCGTGCGGCTGCAGAAGGTCTCGGTGCCCTTCGGCGTGGTCGCCTCGATCTACGAGGCGCGGCCCAACGTCACGGTCGACATCACGGCCCTGGCGCTCCGTTCCGGAAACGCCGTGGCGCTTCGCGGAGGATCGGCCGCGCAGTCGACGAACGGCGCCCTCATCGCGTCGATGCGAAATGCGCTCGATCGTGCCGGAGTAGACGCCGACGGCATCCAGACCGTCGATGATTTCGGCCGCGACGGCGCTCGGTTCCTCATGCGCGCGCGAGGCTTGGTCGATGTGCTCGTTCCCCGCGGCAGCGCTCAGCTCATCGAGACCGTCGTGACGGAGTCGACGGTTCCCGTCATCGAGACGGGCGCGGGCGTCGTGCACATCGTGCTCGACGAGTCCGCGCCGCTCGACTGGGCTCGCGACATCGTCGTGAACGCGAAGGCGCAACGACCGAGCGTCTGCAACGCCGTGGAGACCGTGCTCGTCGTCCGTTCGGCAGCCGACCGCCTCATCCCGCCGGTGTCGGAGGCGCTCGTCGAAGCCGGCGTCACCATCCACGGCGACGACGCGGTGCGTCGACTGGTGCCAGAGGCCGTCGAGGCGACCGAGGACGACTGGGCGACCGAGCACATGAGCCTCGACCTCTCGATGCGGGTGGTCGACGACCTCGACGAAGCCCTCGAGCACATCCGCCGCTATTCGACGATGCATACCGAGGCGATCGTGACGGCCGACGACGCTCATGCCGAACGCTTCCTCGCCGAGGTGGACGCCGCGGTCGTCATGGCCAACGCCTCGACGCGGTTCACCGACGGCGGCGAGTTCGGCTTCGGCGCCGAGGTCGGCATCTCGACCCAAAAACTGCACGCCCGCGGTCCGATGGGACTTCCCGAGCTGACCAGCACGAAGTGGCTCGCGCGCGGCGCCGGGCAGACACGCGCCTGACCACCTAAACTTGATATGCGCCGCCGCGCGAAACGAACGGAGCCCCGATGACCCTCGCCACGATCACCGCATTCGCCGCCGAGCAGACCGAGCACCACGGCAATGTGCAGGCGGAGACGATGATCTTCGGCGTCATCGCCCTGGTCATCTTCCTCGCCCTCGGTCTCGTGACGCTGTCGTACCGCAACGTCGCGAACCGCCACGCCGGTAAGGCGGAGGCCTACGCCGCGGCCCACGGCAACCAACTGACGCAGTCGGAGAACGGCCACCACTGAGGCTGCTCCGATGACGGGAACGCGTGCGCCGCGTATCGGCGTGATGGGCGGCACGTTCGACCCGATTCATCATGGGCACCTCGTGGCCGCGAGCGAGGTCGCGCAGTCGTTCGACCTCGACGAGGTCGTCTTCGTGCCGACGGGAACGCCGTGGCAGAAGTCGTTCGTGTCACCGGGGGAGCATCGGTACCTCATGACGGTCATCGCGACGGCCTCGAACCCGATGTTCACGGTGAGTCGCGTCGACATCGACCGCGACGGTCCGACGTACACGATCGACACACTGCGCGATCTGAAGGCACAACGTCCCGACGCCGACTTCTTCTTCATCACCGGCGCTGACGCCATCGCGCAGATTCTCAGCTGGAGGAACCATGATGAACTGTGGGAGCTCGCGCATTTCGTCGCCGTCTCGCGTCCCGGCCACACGCTTTCCAGTGCCGGACTGCCCAGCGATGACGTGAGCCTGCTCGAGATCCCCGCGCTGGCCATCTCATCGACCGACTGCCGGGCACGCGTCGGACGCGGACATCCGGTGTGGTACCTCGTTCCAGACGGGGTCGTCCAATACATTGCGAAGCATCATCTCTATCGGAGCAAGGCATGAGCGACAAAGAGCAACAGCCACCGACTCCGCAGCTGACGCGCCGGCAACTGCGTGAGCTGCGCAACACGGCTTCCAATCCGATCATCGTCGACCCCGAAGCCGCCGACGACGCGTCGGCGACCGCAGCGGAGCAGACGCCCGCCCCCGCGCCGCTGCCGCGTGCGGCGGAGCCGGTCGAGGTTCCACCGGCTCCGGTGCCGCAGGCCTCGGTCGATCTCGGATCGCCCGCGCTGACCCGCCGTCAGGCTCGACTGCAGGAGAAGATCCGCACGGCTTCGATCCCGGTCGTGACCTCCACCGGCGAGCACGCGGCCGTCGTCGCCGAACCCGACGCGGATGCGCCCGGTCAGAGCGACGCCGACGATGCGGCTCGTGCGATCGAGCCCGACGCCTCCGACGAGGCCGTCCAGTCGGATCGCGAGCACGATGCTCCTGAGGCCGAGGGTGCCGACGGCACGGATGCCGAGACGACGGCGGCCCCGCCGAACGTCATCGCCTCCGAGTTCGAGCCCACCGACTCCGACGCCGTCGATTCCGAGACCATCGCCGAGGATCACGTCGCCGAGGACCGCGTCGCCGAGGACCACGTCGCGGAAGACGACATCGTCGCGAACGATGAGAGCGCGAACGATGAGAGCGCGGACCACGAGAGCGCGGACGAAACGGAGCCCGAGCGTCACGTCGTCTCGAACGACCTCGGCGCTGATCTGCTCGCGGGGGAGTCCGCGGCAACGGATGTGCCCGCATCGTTCGATCAGCTGCTCTCGCGCAGTGCCGCCGCGACGGGCGCCTTCACGACGCCGAACGCGTTGATCCTCGCGGAGAACCCGGACGGCGGGCCGTTGGTGGCACCGGTCACCGCGACCGGCGAGGTCCTGATCACCGGGACGTTCACCCTGCCCGAGAACTTCGGTTCGACCGGCGTCGTCCCGGGTGTTGCGGACGGAAAGGAGGTCGATGCGGTCCTCGTGGACGGCGAGCTGCCGGCCTCATCGTCTCCGACGCCCATCGCCGCGAGCGCGGCCATTTCGACCATCAAGAGCGCGGAGGACGTCATCCGTCCGCCGGCGCCGGAGAAGGGCAGCCGTTGGACGGTCGCCCTCGCTATCACCGCGGGGGCGCTCGCTCTCGCTCTGGCGGGCGTTCTGCTCGTCTCGCTTTTCACAGGAGTCTTCGGATGAGTTCACAAGCAGTCATCGACATGGTCGCCGTCGCGGCGGCGGCCGCGGAATCGAAGGGCGGCGAAGATCTCGTCGCCCTTGACGTGTCGCAGCCCCTCCCGCTCGTCGACGCCTTCCTGCTCGTCAGCGGCAACAGCGAGCGCAACGTCGCCGCGATCGCCGACGCGGTCGAGGAGAGCATGCTCGAAGCCGGGCACAAGCGCCTGCGTCGTGAGGGACGTACGGAGTCGCGCTGGGTGCTGCTCGACTTCGGCGACCTCGTCGTGCATGTGTTCCACGAGCAGGAGCGCGTCTACTACGGGCTTGAGCGCCTGTGGAAGGACTGCCCGGTGATCCCCATCGAGGCCACCGTGGTCACGAGCACCCCCGGAGATGTTGTAAGCTAAATGAGTTCCCGCGAGAGCGGAAACCACGGGCCTGTGGCGCAGCTGGTAGCGCACCTGCATGGCATGCAGGGGGTCAGGGGTTCGAGTCCCCTCAGGTCCACCGATCAATATGAAATGCCCCGCCTCCGGCGGGGTTTTTTCGTGTGCGTCGTCGTCCGCATCAAAGCCCTCTCATGCGCGCCGCGGATCATTTGTATCCGTTCATCGAATTGACCGTAATCACCGCGGCGGACGATGACGTTCTCAGCCGCCTCTCACTGTTGCAGCTCCGAGAACATCACCTCGGGAAACGGGGCGTGGTACACGATCCCCCGCGCCGGGAACACATACGACTGCATCCTCGAATCGGGGAACAACAGCAATGCGGTGACCGTGCTGCACCGATAAGACCCTCAGGAATGCGCAGAGCGTCGAGGCAATCGGCGTCGACGGTGTTCACGGCCCGACCGCACGGTCACACATCACGTGGTGGGGCCGCGGATCGATCTGCACGCGCGGCTCGCCGCTCGGGCTCTGAACCGACGACATCGAGCACCGCGGCGCGCAACGCCTGGCCGCGGGCGCTCAGCAGCCGCTGCTGGCGCACATACTCGGCCTTTCCGTCGGCCGTCTCGATCGCAACGGGGGAGTAGCCCCAGTCACGCAGGTCGTAGGGCGAGGCGCGCATATCGAGTTCTCGGATGTCGCGAGCCAGGACGAATGCGTCGAGGAGCAGATGCCCCGGAACGAGGGGGCCGAGCTTCAGCATCCACTTGTAGACGTCCATGCCGGCGTGCAGGCATCCCGGTTGCTCGCGTCCGGGCGCCCCTTCTCGGTCGAGCGGTTCGCGGTTGCGCGGCACCGCCTCGGGGGTGAAGAAGCGGAAAGCGTCGAAGTGCGTGCAGCGTAGGTCGTGGGCCTCGACAACGGCATCCGTTCCCGCCGCGCCGAGCCGGAGCGGGATCTCGTGCCGCGTGGCGTCGGCGCGGTAGACCATCGCCCATTCGTGCAGGCCGAAGCACCCGAAAGCAGCCGGGCGATCGCGCGTCGCACGGAGGATGCCCGTCACGCCGCGGTAGAGCGATGCGCGCTCGGTCCGGAACTGCTCGTCGGCCACGCGCGCGTGGGCGTCGCCGACCGTCTCGTACCAGCGCCAGCCGCCACGCTCCTTCGCAGCACCCTCGAGCACAACGTGCGGGCCCGGGTGCCAGCGCCGGAGGATGGCCGGCTTGTAGGAGTAATACGTGAACAGGAAGTCCTCGACGGGATGCTTCTCAGCGCGCGAAGCGCGCCGCCGGTGGGCCTCGGTCAGTGCCTCAGCGCGCTCCGCATGCGCATCGGACAGCGCGCGCCAGACCTCCGGCGCGAGCTGAACGGGTTCGAAGGGGCGGAGCGTCACCTCTCGAGGATAGACACCGGTGCGCTGGGAGACCGCGTCATGCCGGCTCGATGAGCGATGGATCGTCGTTGCGCACGTTGCCCACAGCAGACCCGACGGCGAACCAGGTGAGCGTGTCGACCACGGACGGTGCCGCGTCCGCCACCGCGTCGAGCAGATCGGCCGGGTACTCGGTGGTGGGATCGAGCCACACGTCGGCGTACTCGGCGTCGATCATCAGCGGCATCCGGTCGTGGATCTCCGCCAGACCGCCGACCGCGGAGCGGGTCAGGATGGTGAAGGTCAGCAACCAGCGGCCGGGATCGTCGGCGGGACGCGACGGATCCTTCCACCACTCGTAGAGCCCGGCGAAGAAGAGCGGCTCCCCGTTCTCGGGCCGGATGAAGTGAGGCGTCTTGTCCCCGGTGGCGCCTTGCCACTCGTAGTAGCCCGAGGCCGGGATGACGGCACGGCGCGAGACCAGCGCATCACGGAACGTCGGCTTCTCAGCTGCTTCCTCGGACCGCGCGTTGAACGCGCGTGCGCCGACCGACGGATCCTTGGCCCATGCGGGCACGAGGCCCCAGCGGGCGGAGGCGAGGCGACGCGTCGGCGGCTCGGTCTTGGCCGAGTCGAGCACGATCGTCGCCTGGGCCGTGGGCGCGATGTTGAACGAGGGAGAGGGCAGATCGTCGGGAACGATTTCGGCGTGCAGAACGCTCGCGAGCTCGGAACCGACGCGGGCTACGACGAAACGACCGCACATGTCTCCAGCGTAGGGCGCGCGTGCGACATCCGTCCGCGCCGCCCTCAGTCGCGCTCGATGACGCCGACATCGGCGAGCCGGTCCAGGAGCGCCGCTCCATCCGACCCGGTGACCCAGGGCACCTGTGCCGCGGAGTGATCGTTGACCGCGGTGCGGCCACCCGCGAGGACGGCCTCAGCGGGCGACAGCCGCCGGATCGCGACCGCGCGCACCCGGTCGGGGTTCTCGCTGGCGAAGGCCGTGTACAGCGCGTCGTCGTGCTGACCGTCATCGCCGACGAGGAGCCAGCGGACGTTGGGGAACTCCTTCGCGAGGCGCCGCAGATTCTCGGCCTTGTGATCGCGCCCGCTGCGGAACCAGCGGTCGTGTGTCGGTCCCCAATCGGTCAGGAGCATCGGACCCGACGGGAAGACGTGCCTTCTGAGGAACCGCATGAGGGTCGGCGCGACGTTCCAGGCGCCCGTCGAGAGATAGATGACGGGGCTGCCGGGACGGTCACGCGTGAGGCGCTCGAGCATGACGGCCATCCCGGGAACCGGCTGACGCGCGTGCTCGTCGAGGACGAAGGAGTTCCATGCCGCCACGAACGGGCGCGGCAGAGCGGTCACCATGACGGTGTCGTCGATATCGGAGATGATGCCGAAGTCGGTGTCGCCGGCGATCACGAAGACCCGTGTCTCGATGACCTCGCTGCCCTCGACGGTCATCGTGATCGTCTGCCAGCCGGGTTCGAGCGTCCCGGGCAGCTCGACGTCGATGACGCCACCGCGGTCCGCCACGATCGCGTGCGTCGTGCCGGCGACGGTCACCTCGACCTGCGCGAACGCCACCGGCACCGACGCGAAGCTGCGCCAGCCACGGACCGACGCGTACTCCCCGCCCTTCGTAGGGCTTTTCTGGGGTGCGATCAGCACGCGCCCGAGGACGCGGACCCACCCGTCACCGCCGTAGCCCGGGTATGCGGCGACGGTCGGTCGTTGACCGCGCGCGCGGGCGCGTCGTTCGCGCCACGAGTGGAAGCGGCGCTCGAGGCGCGCCAACCACAGGATCTTCTTCCGTGGTGCGGGTGAGGAAGCCATCGCTTCAGTCTTTCACGTCCCCGTCCGCGAGTCGGGTCTTCTCCTCCTCGAGCCGCAGATGACGCGCCTCCCGCCGGGTGATCAGACGCTTCACGAGGTACGCGAGAACCAGGAACACGACGATGACGGCGACGAAGAGGTATCCGGCGTATTGGATGTTGTCCGAGACGGCGCGATAGGTCTTCGCCGCCGCGGCGACGACGCCCACGTAGAGCGAGGTCCAGATGACGCAGGCCGGGGCCGTCCACGCGATGAAGCGGCGATACGAGAAGCCGCTCATGCCGACCGTCAGCGGCACGAGCGAGTGCAGGACGGGCAGGAACCGCGAGAGGAAGATCGCGGGCCCGCCACGGCGGCGCAGATACAGCTCCGAACGCACCCAGTTGTCCTCGCCGATGCGGCGGCCGAGCCGAGAGAAGCGGATGCGGGGGCCGAGCCAGCGCCCGAGCGCGAACCCGATCGACTCTCCTGCGAGCGAGCCGGCGACGACCGCCGCGCCGAGGATGAAGCCCTCGCCGACACTCCCGACCGCGGTCGCGGCCACGATCACCACGGTGTCGCCCGGTACCACCAGGCCGATGAGCACGCTGGTCTCGAGCATGATCGCGATTCCCGCCACAACCGTGCGCAGCACCGGGTCGATGCTCTGCACGGTGTTCAGAATCCAGTCGAGGATCTCGTTCACGCTCCGAGCCTAGGGGCGCGACCTAAGACATAACCTGTGATCGTGCCCGAGACGACCAGCTTCCGCTGCCTCGACGGGTGGATCGATCCCGCCGACCTCATCGGCACGGTGCCCGGCGAGCACGTCTTCTGGCTCGACGCCGGTGTCGACGCTGATTCGGGATGGAGTTGGCTCGGTTCCGGCGAGCCGGCCGACGCTCCCGACCCGATCGTGGACGGGTCGTCGACGTGTGCGAGGAGCGGCGGGGAGCGCGTCGGGCCCTTCGGCGGCGGCTGGGTCGGCTGGACGGGCTACGACGCTGCGGCCGCACGAGCGGGAGCGCCGGCGCAGCGCGATGCCGAGGAACCCGACGCGCTCTGGCTGCGGGTGGATCGGTTCGTGGCGTTCGACCACGCGGAGCGGCGCGTGTGGGTGGCGGCACCGGCGGACGCAGTGGCGGACTTCGCCGCAGAGGTCGACCGCTGGCGTACGGCCGCTGCCGCTGCCGCTGCCGGCGTCGGCGAGCCATCAACGCTCCCTCGTCGCCTCGTCGCCGCGGCTCGCGTCGGGCCCGAACGCTACGCCGCACTCGTCGAGGACTGCCGCAGCGCGATCCGCCGGGGTGACGCGTACCAGCTCTGTCTCACGACCCGGTTCACGGTGCGGGACGAGCGCCCGATCGATGCGCTCGGGGTGTTCCGGAGGCTCCGGGGCGCGTCGTCGTCGCATCACGGCGCGCTGATCCGATCGGGGGAGCGGGCGCTGATCAGCGCGAGCCCGGAGCGATTTCTCGGACTCGCCGATGGAACCGTCCTGACGAGCCCGATCAAAGGAACCCGGGGTCGCGGCGGCGATGCGGCATCCGATGCCCGGCTCGTCCGGGATCTCCTGACGAGCCCGAAAGAGCGCGCGGAGAACGTCATGATCGTCGACCTCATGCGCAACGACCTCCAGCGCGTGAGCGAGCCCGGCTCCGTCGTGGTCGAGCGGCTGCTCGAGGTCGAGACCTATCCGACCGTGCACCAGCTGGTCAGCAGCGTGTCGGCATCGATCCGACCGGGCACGCGACTGTCGGAGGTCCTCGCCGCGACGTTCCCGGCCGGGAGCATGACCGGCGCGCCGAAGCTCTCGGCGATGACGATCCTCCATGCTCTCGAGCGCGCCCCGCGCGGGACGTACGCGGGGTGCTTCGGTTGGGTCGGCCACGACGGCGATGCGGATCTGGCGATGATCATCCGGTCGATCGTCGTCGACGTCGTCACCGCCTACGTCGGGGCGGGCGGTGGCATCACATGGGGATCCGAGCCGGACGCCGAGGTCGACGAGGTGGCGCTGAAGGCGCAGGCACCGCTCGCCGCGCTCGGCGCCGACCTGCCGCCCCGGTGGCGGGAGCGGGTCCGGTAGCCTGGAAGCGGTGCTCTCGCGCCTTTTTCGCATTCCCAGATTGGTTCACCCGTGACCGACAGCTCCACTGATCGCGCCAACACGCCCGATTCCGCCGCATTCGACGCCCACGCCGTTCAGGCGAAGTGGCAGCGCGCCTGGGCAGACGCCGATCCCTTCCGTGCCGGCGGCGATGACGACAAGCGTCCCCGCAAGTACGTCCTGGCGATGTTCCCGTACCCCTCGGGCGACCTCCACATGGGGCACGCCGAGAACTATCTCTACTCCGACATCGTGGCCCGCTTCTGGCGGCACCGCGGCTACAACGTGCTGCATCCCATCGGCTGGGACAGCTTCGGTCTGCCCGCTGAGAACGCCGCCATCAAGCGCGGCGCCGACCCCCGAGCGTGGACGTACGACAACATCGCTCAGCAGAAGCAGAGCCTGCACGAGTACGGCGTCTCGTTCGACTGGAGCCGCGTGCTTCACACGAGCGACCCCGAGTACTACACCTGGAACCAGTGGCTCTTCCAGAAGCTCTATGAGAAGGGGCTGGCTTACCGCAAGGAGAGCCCGGTCAACTGGTGCCCGAACGACCAGACGGTGCTCGCCAACGAGCAGGTCGTCGACGGGCACTGCGAGCGCTGCGGTGCCGAGGTGATCAAGAAGAAGCTCACACAGTGGTACTTCAAGATCACCGAATATGCCGACCGCCTGCTCGACGACCTGAACCAGCTCGAGGGCTTCTGGCCGCAGAAGGTCATCCAGATGCAGCGCAACTGGATCGGTCGATCGGTCGGCGCCGACATCGACTTCGAGATCGAGGGCCGTGACGAGAAGGTCACCGTCTTCTCGACCAGGCCGGACACGCTGCACGGTGCGACCTTCATGGTCGTCGCACCCGACTCCGACCTCGCAGCGGAGCTCGCGGCCGGTTCTTCCGACGAGGTGCAGCAGCGCTTCCGCGAGTACCTGCAGACCGTCCAGAAGACGAGCGAGATCGACCGGCAGACCGCGGACCGTCCGAAGACCGGCGTGTTCCTCGACCGGTTCGCCATCAACCCCATCAACGGTGAGCGGCTGCCGATCTGGGCTGCCGACTATGTGCTCGCCGACTACGGTCACGGTGCGGTCATGGCCGTCCCGGCGCACGATCAGCGTGACCTCGACTTCGCGCGAGCGTTCGACCTGCCCGTCCGGGTCGTCGTCGACACGACGGCCCCCGTGACGGGTGCGATGCCCGTCATCGAGCTCGACGACGAGGGTGTGCCCGTCGACTCCGCCCCCGCGATCGATGACCTCGACCCTGCCCGCACCGGTGTCGCCCTCACGGGTGACGGACGCATGATCAACTCGGGTGCACTGGACGGCCTGAGCAAGCGCAACGCGATCGGGCGCGCCATCGAGCAGCTGACCGCGAGCGGAACCGGCCGTGCGGCCAAGACCTACCGCCTGCGGGACTGGCTGATCTCGCGTCAGCGCTTCTGGGGTACGCCGATCCCGATGATCCACACCGAGGACGGCCGGATCGTTCCGGTGCCCGCCGAGGAGCTTCCGGTTCGCCTCCCGTCCGTGGCTGGCCTCGATCTCACGCCGAAGGGCGCGTCGCCGCTCGGTGCCGCGACCGACTGGGTCACCACGACCGACCCGGAGACGGGGGATCCCGCGCGCCGCGACCCGGACACGATGGACACCTTCGTCGACAGCTCGTGGTATTTCCTGCGATTCCTGTCGCCGAACGACGCCGGCCAGCCTTTCGCGCCTCGCGAGGCCGACAAATGGGGCCCGGTCGACTTCTACATCGGCGGCGTCGAGCACGCGATCCTGCACCTGCTCTACGCGCGGTTCATCACCAAGGCCCTGTTCGACATGGGCCAGGTGGAGTTCACCGAGCCGTTCTCGAGCCTCATCAACCAGGGCATGGTCATCCTCGACGGCGCGAAGATGTCGAAGAGCAAGGGCAACCTCGTGCTCTTCCAGGAGGAGCTCGAGCAGCACGGCGCGGACGTCCTGCGTGTGGCCCTCGCGTTCGCGGGTCCGGTCGAGGACGACAAGGACTGGGCGGATGTCTCCACGACGGGCGCGGCGAAGTTCCTCGCCCGTGCGCTGCGGGTCGCCGCGGACGTGGACAGCGAGATCGACGTCGTCTGGGCCGAGGGGGATGCCGCGCTGCGTCGGGTCACGCACCGCCTGTGGGCAGACGCCCCGGGGCTCGTCGAGCAGACGAAGTTCAACGTGGTCGTCGCGCGGCTCATGGAGCTCGTGAACGCCACCCGCAAGGTCATCGACAGCGGCGCCGGCGCGAGCGACCCGGCAGTTCGCGAAGCGGCCGAGGCGGTCGCCGTCATCCTCGATCTGTTCGCTCCGCACACAGCGGAGGAGATGTGGGAGACCCTCGGGCACGAGCCCTTCGTCGGCCTCGCCGTCTGGCGCCAGCCCGACCCGACGCTTCTCGTCGAGGAGTCCGTCACCGCGGTCGTCCAGATCGACGGAAAGGTCCGGGGCACGCTCAACGTGTCGGCGAAGATCTCCTCGGATGAGCTGGAGTCACTCGCCCGCACCGACGACAAGGTGGTCCGCGCCCTGAACGGCCGCGAGATCGCTCGAGCCGTGGTTCGCGCTCCCAAGGTGGTCAGCTTCACGACCGCTCGCTGACGACGGCGGGGGGAGTCGTCACAGGGTGACACACTTCCCCCGCCGCCGTCACCCGCGGACTACCGTGGCGATCGTGCAGCCGCTTCCCGCCGTCGTCCTGACCATCGTGCTCGTCGCGTTCGTCGCAGCGATCGGCATGATCGCCCGGCGCTCGCGCGGTCGTACGCACGACGTCGCAGACGGTGAGCTCCTGACTCCCGCGATGGTCGGCACGCCGGCCTTCGGCCAGTCCGCGACCCTGCTGCAGTTCAGCACCGAGCTGTGCTCTCGGTGCCCCGCGGCGCGGCGCGTGCTGACGTCGCTCGCGGGGGACCACGACGGCGTCCGACACGTCGAGGTGGACCTGACGCATCGTCCCGACCTCACTCGCCGGTTCGACGTCATGCAGACACCCACGGTGCTCGTGCTCGACGGCACCGGGAGGGTGCGTCAGCGCACGGGTGGAGTCCCGGATCGGTCCGCGCTCGAGACCGAGCTCACCCGTCTGCTGCAGGAGGCGTGAGATGACCGCGATCGAACGTCTCGACGTCCGTGCGCCACGCTTCGCGGCATCCATCACGGCGGTCCTGCTGCTCGCGGCTTTCCTCGCATCGCTGCTCGGAATCGCGACGGCGCCGACGGGTGCCGAGTGGCGCCTCGGAGCCGCGCCACTCGCCGATCGGGTCGTCGATGGGGGCTTCCTGCTCGTGCTCCTCGCGGCGCTCCTGTTCCTGTGGGGCGTCGTGTCACCGCGGACCGCGCCCTGGGCGGTGCTCTTCCGCCGCGTCGTGCGGCCGCGCCTGTCACCCCCGCGAGAGTTCGAGGACGCGCGTCCGCCGCGCTTCGCGCAGGGTGTGGGCCTCACGGTGACCGCGGCAGGGCTGCTGCTGCATCTCGCAGGCGTTCCGTGGGCATTGCCCATCGCGGCTGCGCTCGCGTTCGCAGCCGCATTCCTGAATGCCGCGTTCGGCTTCTGCCTCGGCTGCCAGATGTATCTGCTGCTGCAGCGGGCGGGTCTTCTCGGGCGTGCGCGGGCGTAGCCCGCTCTGACCGTACCTCCTCCGATTTCTGCGCCTGATCCGGTTTCTGAACTCCAGGTTCGGGGGGATTCGCGGTGTCGTCGACCCCCCTTGTGACGCCTGGAGGCCCGTCCTAGCTTGGGTGGCATTCACAGGGGCGGCTTCGGCCGCGGGGACACGGTCGACCCCTCGCCGCCTCTATTCGGCGTGCAATGAGGAGACGAAATGAACGACGAAACGATCAGCCCCGCAGCCCCTCTGTTCACCAGGCCCACGGAGGCGAAGGGTGCGCCGCGGCACGTGATTCCCCAAAACGAATCGCTTCCCGCGACCGCGAAGCAGATCGTCGAGGATGAAACGATCCTCGACGGAAATGCGCGTCTGAACCTCGCCACGTTCGTGAGCACGTGGATGGATGACGAGGCGAAGGACGTCTACACCTCGTCTTTCGATAAGAACATGATCGACAAGGATGAGTACCCGCAGACCGCGGCCATCGAGGACAATTGCTGGCGGATGCTCGCCAATCTGTGGAACTCGCCGGATGCCGGGCACAGCATCGGCACCTCGACCATCGGCTCTTCGGAGGCGTGCATGCTCGGCGGGCTCGCGTTCAAGCGCCGCTGGCAGCAGCTCCGCCGGGCGCAGGGCAAGGACGCGTCCACTCCGAACCTCGTCATGTCGAGCGCCGTGCAGGTGTGCTGGGAGAAGTTCTGCAACTACTTCGACGTCGAGCCCCGGTTCGTTCCGATCACGGAGGAGCACAAGACGCTCGACGGCCACGACCTGGAGAAATACGTCGACGAGAACACGATTGGCGTCGTCGCGATCATGGGCGTGACGTACACCGGGATGTACGAGCCCGTCGCGCAGATCGCTGCTGCGCTCGACGCGATCCAGGAACACACCGGTCTCGACATCCCTATTCACGTCGACGGCGCATCGGGCGGGATGATCGCCCCCTTCCTGCAGCCCGACCTGGTCTGGGACTTCCGGCTGGAGCGGGTGCACTCGATCAGCACCTCGGGCCACAAGTACGGCCTGGTGTATCCGGGCCTCGGCTGGGTCGTGTGGCGCGAAGCGCGGTGGCTGCCCCAAGACCTCGTCTTCCAGGTGAGCTATCTCGGTGGCGAGATGCCGACGTTCGCGCTGAACTTCTCGCGGCCGGGCGCTCAGGTGCTGCTCCAGTACTACCTGTTCCTCCGGCTCGGCTTCGAGGGATACCGTGCCGTTCAACAGGAGTCGCAGGACGTCGCGAAGTATCTCGCCGCCGGGATCGGCGCGCTCGATGCGTTCGAGCTGTGGAACGACGGAAGCGACATCCCGGTGTTCGCGTGGCGCTTGCAGAAGGGACACACCGACAACTGGACGCTGTACGACCTGCAGGATCGACTGCGGATGCGCGGCTGGCTGGTGCCGGCCTATCCGATGCCGGACGATCTCACCGACATCACGGTGCAGCGCATCGTCGTGCGCAATGGGTTGAGCATGGATCTCGCTCAGTCGCTGCTGGCCGACATCCAGCGTGAGGTGGCGTACCTCGACGGCCTGCAGTCGCCCATGCCCACGGCCGCCGCGAATTCGGCGTTCCACCACTGAGGCGCGTCGTCATGTCCACGTCTCAGCCATCCTCCCGTACGACGCCGAACCATCCCCTCGCGCCTCGGTCGAGCGTCACGACCTACCTCGGTGTCGGCCAACTCGCGCTGCTGACGCTCGTGGTCGTCGCCAGTCTTCGCTCGCTGCCGCCGATGGCGGTCTTCGGCCTCGGCAGCGTGACCCTGTACATCCTCCCGGCGATCTTCTTCCTGATTCCGACAGCACTGGTCGCGGCAGAGCTCGCAACGGGCTGGAAAGGCGGCATCTACGTCTGGATCCGTGAAGCGATGGGCAACCGCTGGGGCTTCACCGCCGTCTGGCTCCAATGGATCCAGAACGTCGTGTGGTACCCCACGCAGCTGGCGTTCATCGCGGCCGCGCTCGCGTTCGTCTTCCTCGATCCGTCACTGTCGAGCTCGGGCTTCTTCACGGCAGTGGTGATCCTCGTGCTGTACTGGGGCTCGACGCTGGTGACGCTGCGCGGCGGGAATCTCTTCGCAAAACTGGGCTCCTGGGGCGGCATCCTCGGCACGCTGCTCCCGGCGGCCATCCTCATCGTCTTCGGAGCGATCTGGGTCTTCGGCGGCGAGAAGAGCCAGGTGCCGCTCACGCCCGACGCGGTGATCCCGCCGTTCACCGGCATCGCATCGATCGTGCTGATCGTGTCGAACTTCCTCGCCTATGCCGGCATGGAGGTCAACGCGGTCCACGTGAATCAGATGAAGGACCCCGGCCGCGGCTTCCCGCGTTCGATCCTCATCTCGTCGATCCTGATCCTGCTGGTGTTCATCCTGCCGACCCTCGCCATCTCGGTTGCGGTGCCGCAGGAGGAGCTCGGGCTGACGAATGGCATCATGCTCGCGTTCCAGGAGTACTTCCAGCACTGGGGCGTGGGGCAGTGGGCGACGGCCGCGATGTCGGCGCTCATCGCGGCGGGCGCGCTCGCCTCGGTGATCACCTGGATCGCGGGCCCGTCCAAGGGCGTGCTCGCAGCAGCGGAGACCGGGCTGCTCCCGCCGCTGCTGCAGAAGAAGAACAAGGCCGGCGTGCAGTCGGGCATCCTCATGCTGCAGGGCACGATCGTCACGATCCTGGCGGCGATCTTCATCATCGTTCCCAACGTGAGCGCGGCATTCGTGGCACTGATCGACATGGCCGCGGCGCTCTACCTGATCATGTACATGATGATGTTCGCCGCTGCGCTCGTGCTCCGACGGACGCAGCCGGGCGTGAAGCGCACGTATCGGGTACCGGCCATGGGGCTGGTCGCCGGTGTCGGGTTCCTCGCGAGCCTCGCCGCGTTCGTGTTCTCGTTCATCCCGCCGTCGGGGTTCAGCGCCTTCTCTCCGGCGCTGTATCCCTGGATCGTCGGGCTGGTGATCATCGTCCTCGGGGCTCCGCCGCTCATCTTCTACGCCGTGCGCAAGCCGTCGTGGGACATGCGCACCGCGGAGGACAAGAACGTTCCGGTCACCCATGAGACGGATCCACCCGCCGGAGTGGATTCGGGATCTGTGCCGACAAGTCGACGGCGCCCGGACGAGTCGCCGGGCTCTCCCCACACGGGGTGACGCGCAGGTTGTTCCGCAGCGGCGACGGGGAAGGGAACGGTCGGGAGCATCCCGCCTAGCCTGACGGCGTGACTGCTCCCGACCCCGCTCCGGCCCGGCGCCGCTGGAGCGTCGGGGCGCTGATCGTCCTCGTCCTCGCAGCGGCGGCGGTCACCGTCGCGATCGGCATGATCCGCTCTCTCGCGGCGCCGGCGTCGGTGGTGACCCCGGCCGTGAGCCCGACGGTCGAGGCTCACGGCGACACCGGCACCGCCGCCGTCTACGTCCACGTCCACGGCGCCGTCGTGAGCCCCGGGTTGTATCGCCTCGAAGCCGACGCGCGCGTGATCGACGCCGTCGCCGCGGCGGGCGGTTTCAGCGACACCGCTGATCCGGCTGGAGTGAACCTCGCGCGCACCGTCACCGACGGCGAGCAGCTCTTCGTCCCCGAGCCCGGTCAAGCGCCGCCCGAATCGGCAGACGGTGGGTCGTCCGGCGGGGCCGGTGCAGACGGCCTCGTCGATCTCAATACCGCGGATGCCGCTGCGCTCGACACCCTCCCACGGGTCGGCCCTGCGCTGGCCGAGAGGATCATCGCCTGGCGCGAAGAGAACGGGCGATTCACGAGCGTCGAAGACCTGCTGGCGGTGTCGGGGATCGGCGAGAAGATGCTCGAGTCACTGCGGGACCGGGTGCGCGTGTGAGCGGCCGCATCCGCCGTCGCGACCTCCGCTTGCTGCCCGTCGCGGTCGGTGTCTGGGTCGCCGCACTCGTGACGACGAACGATCCCGACGTCGCGGGAATCCTGGCGGCCGCGCTCTGGACGGCCGCGACGGGGATGCTGGCGGTGACGATCCTCCGTCGCCGGTTCTGCGACGACTCACGCCCACGGCGGACCGGCATCGCCATCGCCACCGTCACGCTCGCCTTCGCGGCGGCTGCCGTGTCGCACACCGCGATGAGCGTGCCCGACCGAGATCGGGCCCTCGCGTTGCCCCTCACCGGCGGGCGGGTGGTGGCGATCGAGGCCGATGTCACGGGAAAGATCGAGAGCTCTGCCACGGGCTGGCGTTTCGATGCCGTGGCTACCAGCGTCCGCGCCGGCGGCGACGTCACCGCGACCCGGGTGCCAGTGGTCGTCCGCACAGCCGAGCGTTCCGTCGGTCTCGATCTGGGTGCCACCGTCTTGCTCACCGGCTCCGCCGCGCCCGCCCGGTCGGGGGAGCGGGCGGTCCTCATCATCACGGCGAGCGATCCGCCGGAGGTCGTCGCGCAGCCGCGGGGTCCTCTCGCACTGGCTTCCACGCTCCGGACGGCGCTGCTCACACAGGCTTCTTCGCTGCCGCAGCCGGGCGCGGGCCTCGTCGCAGGCCTCGCGGTCGGAGACACGGCCGGGGTCACTGCCGAGCTCGATGCGCAGATGAAGACGGCGTCGCTTTCGCATCTGACCGCGGTCTCCGGGGCGAACTGCGCGCTCGTCGTCGGAATAGCGTTCCTCGGCGCCGGGATGCTGGGGCTGCGCCGTCCGTGGCGCGTCACGATCGGGCTCGCGGCGCTCTCGGGCTTCGTGATCCTCGTCTCACCAGAGCCGAGCGTCGTGCGGGCGGCCGCCATGGCCGCTGTAGCGATGCTCGCAGCGTTGCTCGGGCGCGCTGGTGCGGGGGCGTCCGTTCTGTGCCTCGCGATCGTCATCTGCCTGATCGCCGATCCCTGGCTCGCAGGCAGCATCGGGTTCGCGCTGTCGTCGGCCGCGACCGCAGCGTTGATCCTGTTCGCCGGCCCCGTGAGCGACTCGCTACGACGTTTCATGCCGCGCCCCCTCGCGCTCGCCATCGCCGTACCCGCCGCCGCGCAGCTCGCGTGCACTCCGATCCTGGTGATGATCGATCCGCGACTACCGGTGTACGCCGTGCTCGCCAACGCGTTGACCGCGCCCGCGGCACCGCTGGCGACCATCGCCGGGCTCGCGGCGTGCCTGAGCGTCGGGGCGCCGCTGTTGGCGAGCGGCCTGACCGCGATCGCCTGGGTCCCGTGCGCCTGGATCGCAGCCACCGCACAGGCGGTCGACGCCGTCCCCGGCAACTCGATCGCCTGGTTCCCCGACGCGCCGGGTGTCGTGCTCGCAGCGGCCCTCTGCGCCGCCCTGCTGCTGGCTGTGCTTCCCGGCACCCCCCGCCGGGTTCGTCGCGCCTCGACGGCGCTCGTCGCTCTCGCCGTGGGCGGGGTGGTCGGCTCGGGCCTCGTGACGGGACCGCTCGAGCGGGCGCGAACCCCCGATGACTGGGCGATCGCATTGTGCGACGTGGGCCAGGGCGACGGGGTTCTCCTGCGCTCGAGCGACGCTGTCGCGCTCGTCGACACCGGCCCCGACCCCGAGGCACTCGGTGCGTGTCTGGACCGGTTCGGGGTCAGCCGCATCGATCTCCTCGTTCTCACCCACTTCGACCTCGACCACGTCGGCGGCACCGACGCGGTCATCGGGCGCGTCGGCACCGTCCTCCACGGCCCGGTCACGGACTCGCAGGAGGATCAGCTGCTCGCGCGACTCGCCGCAGCCGGAGCGTCGGTCCGCACGGCTTCCGCCGGCATGGCGGGGGCGCTGGGCGGCGCCGACTGGGAAGTACTGTGGCCGCGCAGGAGCGCGAGCGGGTTCGCGCCCGGCAACGATTCGAGCGTCGTGATCGATGTCCGCGGCGGCGGGATTCCTGCCGTCCTGCTTCTCGGCGATCTCTCGGAGACGCCCCAGCTGACCCTCGGCGCCGCGCTGCGGTCGACATACGACGTCGTCAAGGTGTCGCACCATGGCAGCGCAGACCAAGCCGAGTCGCTGTACCGCCGGCTCGGCGCACGTGTCGCGCTGATCGGAGTGGGGGAGAATTCCTACGGCCATCCGCGCGAAGAGACCATCGCCCTCCTGCGCTCGCTCGGGCACGAGATCGTCCGCACCGACGAAACCGGAGCAGCAGCACTCACCGTAACCGATGGCGGCATCCGGGTGTGGCGCCAGCGCGTCCCGCCACCGGGATGAAACGCGGATTCCGTCCGCATCGCCCGGGCCAGCGGCTACTCGGGCGGGGCGACAAGCTGGGCCAGACGCGCGTACGAGTCGGTGATGATCGCGGTCAGCGTCGCGGTGCAGTCCTCGGCGGTCCACAGCTCGAGCGCGGTGTCGAAGAGCCCCACGACTGTCTGGGAGACGAGCAGAGCGTCGATGTGATCGGCACCGCGCCGCCGGAGCCCGTCGCGGATCGCCTGCGCCAGAACCGCGGACTTCGATCGCTCGCGCTCGATGAGATGCGCATCGGTCGCGATGATCGATCGGCGCTCGCGGATCGCGTCGCGCCAGGCCTCGAGCTCAGGCATGACGGCGAGCAACCCATGCATGGCCAGTGCCATCGGGTCGAGCCCGTCGGGCGCGGCGGCGAGCAGGTCGGCAACGACATCCGGAAACTCGCGCTCACGGAGGAACAGCACGTCGCGCTTGTCGGGGAAGTGACGGAAGAACGTCCGCGTGGTCAGACCCGCCCGTTCCGCGATCTGCGGCACCGTGGTGGCCGCATACCCCTGCGACCGGAACAGCTCGATGGCGGCTTGTTCCAGGCGCAGTGCGGCGTCGGGGGCCCAGCGTGGCATGGGGCGAGCCTACCCGATGACATTGTGTGTCATCATTAGCGGACGCATTGATGACACACAATGTCATCACCTCTCGGAACGGAGCCCGCCCCATGTCATCGAACGCCGCCGCTTGGCTCCCGTCTCCGCGAGCCGATCTCGTCGTCGGGCCCGCCGCGCTGCACGAGCCGGGCCCGGGCGAGATCCTCATCCGCAGCCGGGCGGTCGCGGTGAACCCGCTCGATGACGTCAAGCAATGGACCGGCGATCTGATGTACCGCTGGCTGGGCTATCCCGCGGTGCTCGGAGAGGATGTCGCGGGCGAGGTCGCCGCCGTGGGGGAGGGCGTGACGCGCTTCGCGGTGGGCGACCGCGTCGCCGCCTACGCGGTCGGGATGGAGCGCGGCCGACGCCATGAGGCGGAGGGCGCGTTCCAGCTCTACGTCGTCGTGCGAGAAGATCTCGCGACCCCGTTGCCCGACGGTCTTTCGTTCGAGCAGGCCGCGGTGCTGCCGCTCGCCGTCTCGACGGCGGCCACGGCACTCTTCCAGGACGATCAGCTCGCACTCCGCACCCCGACCGCTGACGCAGCACCGACGCGGGAGACCCTGGTCGTGTGGGGCGGCTCGACGAGCGTGGGGAGCAACGCGATCCAGCTGGCGGTCGCGGCGGGCTATCGCGTCATCACCACCGCCTCACCGCATAACGAGTCCCGAATGCGCGAGCTCGGCGCGGAGCTCGTCGTGGACTATCGCGAGCCCGGAGCCGTCGCAGCCATCGTCTCGGGCGTCGGAGACCGCCCCCTCGCCGGCGTGGTCGCGATCGGGGCGGGCTCGGGCGATGCCGCGGTGAGGATCGCAGCCACGGCCGGTGCCCGTTGCGTCGCCCTCCTGAGCCCGCCGGTCGCCTTCACGACGCTTCCCCGCCGCGGTGGCCCGAGCATCGCGTTCCTGCGGACGATGACGACGATCGGGCTGTCCCAGCTCGCGACGCAGGCTCGGGCTCGCCGCCACGGCATCACCGCCAGGTTCGTGTGGGGAAGCTCTCTCATGACCAGCAGCGTCGGACCCATGCTGTGGGAGCAGTACTTGCCCGGGGCTCTCGCCGAGGGCCGGCATGTCTGCGCCCCCGAGGCCGAAATCGTTGGGGAAGGCCTGGAGAGCATTCAACACGCGCTGAATCTGCTTCACGCAGGCGTCTCCGCCCGAAAGCTCGTCGTCCGCCTGTAGCGACCACCAATCGGGGTCGGTGGTCGCGATTAGGCTGGGAGCATGCCGCCGAGTCCCCGACGTCCTGCCGCCCGCGGTGCCGCGAAATCGGCCATCCGGCAGCTGTCGTGGCGCGCGCCGGAACCGGCGCCCATCGTGCTCGTCGCAGGCCCCGAAGAGGTGTGCGCGGAGCGCGCCATCGCCGGACTCCGCGACTATCTGAAGGCCGAGGACCCGAGCCTCGAGGTCTCCGACATCCGCGCCGACGACTACGCCGCAGGCACCCTTCTCGGGATGGCGTCACCCTCGCTCTTCGGCGAACCTCGGCTCGTGCGAGTGGCGGGCGTCGAGAAGTGCTCCGATGCCTTCCTCACGGAGGCGCTCGCGTATCTCGAGAATCCGCAGGAGGGCGCCACGATCGTCCTGCGGCACACGGGTGCGAGTGTCCGGGGCAAGAAGCTGCTCGAGGCCATCCGTTCGGGCATCGGGGGCGGGGTCGAGATCTCAGTTCCCGCGATCAAGCGCGACTCCGACCGTTTCGACTTCGCGGCGGGGGAGTTCAAGGCTGCGGGCAAGCGGATCGCTCCGTCGGCGCTCCGAAGCCTCGTCTCCGCTTTCGCCGACGACCTGACCGAGCTCGCGGCCGCCTGTCAGCAGCTCATCTCGGACGTGCCCGGTGACATCGGCGACCAGGTCGTCGAGAGGTACTACGGGGGCCGGGTCGAGACAACAGCCTTCGCCGTCGCGGATACCGCGATCGCCGGTCGCTACGGCGAGGCGCTCATCACGCTGCGGCACGCTCTGGCCAGTGGGGCCGATCCCGTGCCGCTCGTCGCCGCGATCGCCTCGAAGCTGCGCACCATGGCGCGCGTCGTCGGCACGCGCGAGCCGTCTGCCGCGCTCGCTGCCCGGCTCGGCATGAAGGACTGGCAGGTCGACCGAGCCAAGCGCGACCTCGTCGGATGGACCGAGTCGGCCCTCGCGACCGCGATCCAGGCGGCCGCCCGCGCGGATGCCGAGGTCAAGGGTGCCTCGCGCGACCCCGTCTTCGCGGTCGAGCGGCTCGTCACCGTCATCGCGACGCGGTCACCCTACGGGTCCTGACCGCTCAGCGGCAAAGCGAAAGGCCCGCCCCACACGGGGACGGGCCTTCAACAGCGGCGGCTCAGAGAGCGGCGACCTGCTTCGCGATAGCCGACTTGCGGTTCGCAGCCTGGTTCTCGTGGATGACGCCCTTGCTCACGGCCTTGTCAAGCTTCTTCGAAGCCTTGGCCAGCGCCTTCTCGGCAGCAGCCTTGTCGCCGGCGGCGATGGCCTCGCGGGTGCGACGCACCTCGGTCTTCAGCGCGCTCTTGACGGCCTTGTTGCGCTCGCGCGCCTTCTCGTTGGTCTTGTTGCGCTTGATCTGCGACTTGATGTTCGCCACGTTCGACGTATCTTTCGTTCGGAGTTTTCGGTGGATGTGCCGGGCGACAGTAGAGGGATGCCGCACGGCGGTCGTGTGAGGGAGGAACCCACACGGCAAGCCGACTTGAGAGTCTATCAGGTCGCGTCGCGAGAGCCGGTATTCGCGAGGGTCGCGAGGGCGAGATCGATGACCGCGTTGAACACACGCGGACGCATGGCCGTGACGAGGTGACTGGTGCGAGGGACGACGATCAACTCCGCCTCGGGCGCCAGCTTCGCGAACAGCCGTTCATTGACGCGCAACTGGTCGTACTGGCCGTTGACGAACCAGGTCGGCACATCGATTCGTCGGATCGCCGCGAGCAGGTCGAGCACCGACAGGCTCGCCAGCGCTACGTCCTGAGCGTCGTATGCGTATCCGCCGGCGCCGAAGTCCGGCCGGGTCTCGACGGGAAGCGTGCGGTCGAGAACCCAGTCGGTGATCCGCTGGCCGCGGCCGGGCAAGCGATCGAACCCGAGGGCGAGCGCTCGATATACCGCGAGGCCGAATCCACGGGGGATCGCGGTGCAGGATGCGGCGATGAACGCAGACACCGGGGGACGTTCCTCACGGCCGACGTAAGCGGTGCTCAGCAGCCCACCCATCGAGTGGCCCACCAGCAGGACGGGGCCGCGCTCGGCGGCATCCCGAACCGCATCGTCGATCGTCGCGAACGCGCCGTCGAGGGTGAAGGTCTCGGCCATGCGCGTGCCGTGGCCGGGCAGGTCGAGCGCGGTGACGGGGATGCCGCGATCCTGAAGATGGGCCACCTGAGCGCGCCACATCGTGGCCGAGGTCCGGATCCCGTGCACGAGCACCACCTGCGCGGTCATGCTCCCACCCTACGGACCCGACTCGTGCGCCGCTGGAGCAGCTCGGCGCGCACATGAACGAGTGAGGGCGACCGGTGAGCCCGGCCGCCCTCACGTCGTATCAGCGTGCGTGCGAGCTCATCGCTCCGAGGCGGCACCCCGTCGCCGTGTCACCGCGATGACGCCGCCCGCGACGAGGAGCATCGCTCCCGCGAGCAGAACGCCCAGCGGCGTCTCCGCGCCGGTCACCGCGAGCTGCCCGGAGCGCACGACGGTGATCGCGAACTCCAGCGGCTCCTCGCCGGACGTGGAGATCCGCAGCGTGTGCGCTCCCACCGCGAAGTCCCCGGGAATGGACACCCGGAAGGACGTCACACCGGCGCCGTCGGCGGCCGGGATGCCGCGTACCTCGATCGGCTCGCTGAACAGGGTCGCGCCGATCCGCTGGCCGGGCTCGAGGCCCGAGACCCGCACATCGATGAACCCGCCCTGCTCCACCCGGGTCGTGGAGAGCTCGACCTGCGCCCACGCCGCCGCGCCCGGGTCGGTACCCGGCTCGGTGCTCGGCTCGCCGATCCGGACCGGGATCATGACCGTCGTCTCCGTGGCATCCGTCGTCAGGACGAGCTCGGCGACGCCGTCCGGGAGGTCGGCCGGAAGCGGCACCGACACGACCGCGCTTCCTCCCGCGACCGGTGCGGTCGCGATGACGTCGCCGCCGAGAGACACATCCACCGCGCCGTTCTGGGGTGCACCGAGGCTCGTCATGTCGAGGTTCGACACGGTCAGCTCGAGTGTCGAGCCCGCGGCCGCGGTCTCGGGGACGCCCTGGACACGCACGGCGTGCTTCGTGAACGAGGGCGCGACGGGCTGCTTCGCGCCGAGGTACTCGATCCAGGCCTCGTGGTCGAGGAACCCGGTGTCGACGTAGTCGGTGCCCGCGGAGAAGGCGCGGAAGTTGTCTCCCGAGCCGGACGCGAGGAACGAGAGCGTGCCGATGCGGTACTCGGCGTCGAGGTCGAGCGGCTGCCCGTCGACCGTGACCGAGGTGATCCGGCTGCCCTCCGGGCGGGTGTCGTCGAACGTGTAGGTCACGTTGTCGGACAGGCCCAGCTGCAGGTAGGGACGCGACGGCACGTTGCCGTCCTTGTCGCGCTGCCACTGCTGCTCGAGAACGCGCACGAAGTCGGCTCCCGTCAGGGTCACGAGGGCCATCGTGTTGTTGAACGGCAGCACGGCGTACGCCTGCCCCCAGGTGATCGTGCCGTCCGACACGCCCGCGACCGCGTTGGCGCCGAATTCGGCCTGCGTGTCGAACAGGTCGGCCCGGAGACCGCCCGAGTTGGTCACGCCGATCTGCGCGCCGTTCGGCAGGTTGGCGAGGTTCGATCGGATCGACTCCGCGACGAGATTTCCGAGCGAGGACTCCGACGCTCGATCGTCGCGCTTGCCGCCGGCGTAGGCGCCGTCGGCGTACGACCCGCCCGAGTACGCGCTGGTGATGTCGGCGGAGATCGTCGCGACCGGCGTGTTGCCGATCTCAGCGAAGTCCGCGAGCGCCTGCCGGACGATCTCGTCGACCTCGGCCACGCGCGGGTACGTCGCGATCAGGTCGGCGGCGGGGGTCTTGGTCTGTCCGACGTTCTCCTGCGTGTGCGAGACGACCTCGCCGCTCGTGGGATCGACAGAAAGGACGACCTTGCCGACGAACTCGCCGTACGAGCCGGTCTGGACGATCGGACGAGTCCGGTCCGTTCCCGGGATCGGCGCCGACCACGCGTAGAGCTTGTGCGTGTGACCGGTGTAGATCGCGTCCACCTCGGGGGAGGTCTCGTTGACGATGCGGGCGAACACCGCACTGTCGGCGACGGCCTCATCGAGGCTGGCGTCCGAGGCGCTGTCGGCCGCACCCTCGTGATAGAGCGCGACGATGACGTCGGCCTGGTCGCCGGAGCCGTCGGTGAGGTCGGCTGCGACGCGGTTGACCGCTTCGACAGGGTCGCCGAAGTCGAGACCGGCGATGCCCGCGCCGCTCACCAGCGACGCGGTCTCCTCCGTCACGACGCCGATGACGCCGATCGTGAGGCCCTGCGACTCGACGAGCTCGTACTCGTCGAACTGCGGGTCGGTCGTGCCGGCGGCGTAGACGTTCGCCCCGAGGTGCGAGAAGTCGGCGCGCGGGATGACGCGGTCGCGCAGGTCGGCGAAGCCGCGATCGAACTCGTGGTTGCCCACGGCGCTCGCCCGCAGATCGAGAGCGTTCAGGACGTCGATCGTCGGCTCGTCCTGCGCCAGGGAGGACGCCGGGAGGGAAGCCCCGATGTTGTCGCCGGCCGACAGCAGCACAGCGTCGGGTGCGGCGGCACGCAATTCCTCGATCGTTCCGGCGAAACCGACGGTTCCCGGAACCTCGGGCTGGGCCTCCACCGTGCCCTCGGCGGGCTTGGCCGGCGTGACGCCGGTGATGCGCCCGTGGAAGTCGTTGATTCCGAGCAGCGTCAGGTCGATCGGCTCGACCGGGGCCGATGCCTCGGCCGAGAGGCCCACCTTCACCGGATCGTGGTCGGAGGAGCGGTAGGGGCCGTCGTCGTAGAACAGGGCGCCATGGTTGTTGTAGCGGCTGTACTCGAACGAGAGCGGCTCACCGGAGTTGATGTTCCAGATGTCGCCGCCGGTCGCGCGCTCGCGCGCGGCACCGTTCATCAGGATGTGATCGAGCGAGCCGGCGAGCCCCGAGAACGAGTAACTCGACTTCTCGATGCCGAGGGCAACTTCGGCCGACTCATAGCCGGCGCCGCGCAGCACCTCGATGGGGTCTTCGTAGGTGTAGGAATTGAAGTCACCGACGAGGAACACGGCGTCAGTGTCACCCTGGATGCTCGGCACCCACTCGGCCAGCGCCGTCGCCTGGCGCACTCGCGACTCGTTCGACCGGCCCTGACCGTTCGGGTCCTCCTCATCACCCGGCCACGGCCCAGCCGATCCCTTCGACTTGAAGTGGTTGACGACGAAAAGGAAAGCCTCGCCGCCGTTCACCGGAACGAAGGTCTGTGCGATCGGCTCGCGAGCGTTTCCGAAGGCCTGTCCGTCGGCCGATAGCGTGCCCAGAGCGCGAGCATCGCCGACGCGCTCGACGAGCGCAGGCTGGTAGATGATCGCGTTGGTGATGACGTCCCGGAGGGATGCCGCGGGCAGCTCGGTCGACGAGGGAACATAGGCCCATTTGCCCGGCTCCGACGCCGCGTTCAACGCCGCGACCAGCGAAGCCGTCGCTTCATCGGCGGTCTCGCCGAGCGCGGCGGAGTCCTCGATCTCCATCAGACCCACCACAGAGGCGTCCAGGGCGTTGATCGCGGCGACGATCTTCGCCTGCTGACGCTCGAGGTCATCGGCGTCCCATGCTCCGCGCTGATCGCAGCCGCCCTGCACGTTCACGCCCTCACCGGTGCGATCCGTGTAGGCGGCGCAGTCGCTGTCGTCGACCCCCAGCGTCGTGAAGTAGTTCAGAACGTTGAACGATGCCACGCTGAGATCGCCGCCGACCGCTGCCGGAGCAGCAGGGCGATCGATGGAGAACAGGACCTGGTCGCCTGCGCCCGTGGCGTCGCCGACGCGGAACTGCGTCGGGTTGAGCTTCCAGGTGTTGTTGCGGTAATCCAGGACATATGCGCCGCTCAGGGTCGCGCTGCCACCCACCACGGGCGGCTCATCGAGCGACAGGTACGCGGGGATCAGGTCGCCGTTCAGCAGTCGGCCGGTGTCGCGGTTGCGCTCCGCGAAATTGATGGAGCCACCGTCGTCGAGCACGACTCCACGCGCGAGGTTGTCGGCCGCGACCGCCGCGGCCTCGGCCGATCCCGGGCGGGCGGCATCCGTCGGCTGGCGCAGCGGCGAGCCGCCGGTCGCCAGACCCACCTCGCCGTACTGGCCGGTGGTGTAGGTGTTGCTGATGGTGAACGGCTCGTCGACCTCGACGAGCATCGACTCGAGCGCCTCGCGCGCAGCGACGGCACGCGGCCATTCCGCGAGAGTCACCGGCACGGGAGCCACGGCCTCCGTATCGAGCCGCTCCGCGGAGCCGGGAGAGACAGCGAGTTGCGTGAGCCCGTTGAACTCGCCCGCCACACCCGTGACCCGCACGTTGTCGCCGAGTGCGACCTCGTCAGCCACCTGGGCCGTGCGCGTGTATACGAAGACGGCGTCGGAGGAGGCACGCTCCGGGTCGTAGGCTCCGCCGCTGCCGGCGGTTTGAATGACGTAGCCGTTGTAGCCCCCCGTGGCGTAGTGGGCGGTGACGACACCCTCAGTCGTCACGGTGGCGCCCGCGAGCGGGGTGGTGTCGCCAGGGCCCTGGATGTCGCCGATCGAGACCACGGCGGGCTCCCCAGGCTGCTCGGGGGTCGTGCCGGCCTTGCCCTGGGGCGTCGGCGCTCCGGCAGCGAAGTCGGTCCGGTTGTCGGCGGTGTTTCCGGCGACGTCGTCACGGGCGATGCTCGTCGCGTTGGTCGTCGCCGGTGCCGCGCCGGAACCGGCGAAATCAGTGGCGTTGCCCCACCCGACGTAGTCGACGACCGTGTCGTTCTGCGCGAGGCCCGATCCGCCGCTGAGCGCGGCTGTCGAGTTCACGAGCGCGACCTTGCCCTGCGTGCCGCTCATCGGGATGGATCCCTCGATGTCGGCCGTGAAGCCCGTCAGCCCCGCGTCGCCTCCGACGGCCTGGCCGATCAGCAGGTGCCCGCCGGGCTCGATGGTGGCACCCGCCAGAGTGGTCACCTGCCAGTTGGAGCCCGTGCTCGACGCGTACTGGACGCTCCAGCCATCGAGCGACACGGCGGCATCCGAGGTGTTGCGCAGTTCGATGAAGTCGCGGTTCAGCGGTGCGCCGTTGTTGCCACCACCGCCGTAGACCTCGTTGATCACGACGGGCGCGCCGGCGCTGACCGCGGCACTCGCGGGCATCGCTGCCCACCCCACACCTCCCGTCACGATCGCGAGGGCGGCGCTGGAGGCCACCCATCTGTGCCAGGGTCGTCGCGCGGGCGCGACAGGGGCTGCTGTGATCACGGTGCTCTCCCGGGGCGGACCGGGCGCGGGGGATATCGCGCAACCACCGGCCGCCGCAATGAGCATTCGACGTCACCGATGTGTTCGGCAAGTAGCGGAATGGTTAATTGTTTATCACCGGACAGAATGCTGGCGTGTCCGAGCTTCGACCTCGTATTCTCCCGCGCGCGAGGGTCGGCGGCAGTGCCCTCGCGCCGCCCCGGGTAGACTTCCCGGGACATGTCTCCGCGCGCACTCCAGCCGCTCGCGCCTGCCGCAACGCCGCCCGAGCTCATCCGCAACTTCTGCATCATCGCCCACATCGACCACGGCAAGTCGACGCTGGCCGACCGGATGCTGCAGATCACCGGCGTCGTCGCCGACCGCGACATGCGCGCCCAGTACCTCGACCGTATGGACATCGAGCGCGAGCGCGGCATCACGATCAAGAGCCAGGCGGTGCGGATGCCGTGGTCGAAAGACTCCGGCACGTTCGCGCTGAACATGATCGACACGCCCGGGCACGTCGACTTCACTTACGAGGTCAGCCGCTCTCTCGCCGCGTGCGAAGGAGCCATCCTGCTCGTCGACGCCGCACAGGGCATCGAGGCGCAGACCCTCGCCAACCTCTATCTCGCCCTCGAGAACGACCTGCAGATCATCCCCGTCCTCAACAAGATCGATCTGCCGGCGGCAGACCCCGAGAAGTACGCGGCCGAGCTCGCGAACCTGATCGGCGGCGACCCCGAAGACGTGCTCCGCGTCAGCGGCAAGACCGGGATGGGCGTCGAGGATCTGCTGGATCGCATCGTCGACCGCATCCCCGCACCCGTCGGCGATCCCGAGGCGCCGGCGCGCGCGATGATCTTCGACTCGGTCTACGACGCCTACCGCGGCGTCGTCACCTACGTCCGCATGGTCGACGGCAAGCTCGAACCGCGCGAGCGCATCCAGATGATGTCCACGCGCGCGACGCACGAGCTGCTCGAGATCGGCGTGTCGAGCCCCGAGCCGATCCCCACGAAGGGGCTCGGCGTCGGGGAGGTCGGCTACCTGATCACCGGTGTGAAGGACGTCCGCCAGTCCAAGGTCGGCGACACCATCACCAACCACCGGAAGCCGGCATCCGAGGCGCTGCCGGGATACACCGACCCCAAGCCGATGGTGTTCTCGGGCATCTACCCGATCGACGGCAGCGACTACGGCGACCTGCGCGAGGCCCTCGACAAGCTCAAGCTGTCGGACGCGTCGCTCCAGTACGAGCCGGAGACCTCGGTCGCGCTCGGTTTCGGATTCCGCTGCGGCTTCCTCGGGCTGCTTCACCTCGAGATCATCACCGAGCGCCTGTCGCGCGAGTTCGGTCTCGACCTCATCACGACGGCACCGTCGGTGACCTACGAGGTCGCGACCGACACGGGTGAGACCGTCGTGGTGACCAACCCGAGCGAATACCCCGACGGCCGCGTCGCCGAGGTGTCCGAGCCGGTCGTGAAGGTCGGCATCCTCGCCCCGAAGGACTACGTGGGCACGGTCATGGAGCTCTGCCAGTCGCGTCGCGGCACGCTCCTCGGCATGGACTACCTGAGCGAGGACCGCGTCGAGCTGCGCTACAACATGCCGCTGGGCGAGATCGTCTTCGACTTCTTCGACCACCTCAAGTCGCGCACGCAGGGCTACGCGAGCCTCGACTACGAGCCCGCCGGATCGCAGACCGCCGACCTGGTGAAGGTCGACATCCTCCTCCAGGGCGAGAAGGTCGATGCGTTCAGCTCGATCGTGCACCGCGAGAAGGCCTACGCCTACGGCACGATGATGACCGAGCGCCTGCGCAAACTCATCCCGCGCCAGCAGTTCGAAGTGCCGATCCAGGCCGCCATCGGCGCGCGGATCATCGCCCGCGAGAACATCCGGGCGATCCGCAAGGACGTCCTCGCCAAGTGCTACGGCGGTGACATCACGCGTAAGCGCAAGCTCCTCGAGAAGCAGAAAGAGGGCAAGAAGCGCATGAAGATGGTCGGTCGCGTCGAGGTTCCGCAGGAGGCCTTCATCGCCGCTCTGTCGGGTGACGTCGAGGGCAAGGACAAGAAGTAGCCCTTCCGGGAGCAACGAGGAGACCCATGCATCAGCGACGCGGGACCTTCCGAGACGAGACCGTCGACTACGCGGCGGTCGGTGCCACGCGCGCCCACGACCTCATGGCGTATCCGCCGGAGCACAGCATCCCGGCCGAAGACGCCTGGCGGATCGGCAGCGGGCAGGCACGCTTCGACACCGCCGCCGACCTTCTCATGTCGTGGGCCGCGCTCCGCGGGGCGGGTCTGCGTGTCGCCGACGTGCGGCCCGCCTCGGGACCGATGTACACCGGCGTCGCATTCGACGATCAGGGCAACGCCGTCGCTCCCAGCAGCATGGAGCACGAGCAGCGCTTCGCCGCGGACGGCACCCCGTACGTCGGAGCCGGAACCAAGCTCCAGGTCCACGGCCGGGTCGCGGGCCAGAGCGCGGATGCCGAACTGCGCGTGATCTTCGTCGACGAAGAGCCGCGCCGGGTGGCGTTCGCCCTCGGAACCGTCGGCGGTTCCGTCGTCAGCGGCGAGGAGTCGTTCCTCCTGGAGTGGCGCGATAACGACGAGGTCTGGTTCGTCGTGCGAGCGTTCGACCGCCCGACCGCCTTGGCCTACCGCATGCTGAAGGGGCTCGTCCGCCGTCGGCGCCGACTGCTCTTCCAGGGATATCTCCGCGCGATCTCGCCGCTGTACGCGACGCCCGGCGCCTGATGGGGGCGGCACTGCCGATCGGTGATCCGGTGCCGGCCGGCGGCACCCTACCGGACGACCTCGTCATCGACCCCGACGTGCCCTTCGGGGTCTACCTGCACGTCCCCTTCTGCCGGGTCCGGTGCGGATACTGCGACTTCAACACCTACACGGCCACCGAGCTGCGGGGCGCGCGGCAGGACGCGTACGCCGACGAGGTGCTGCGCGAGATCGCGCTGTCGGCGTCCGTGATCGACGAGCGCGGCCCCCGCCGTCCGGCGCAGACGGTGTTCTTCGGCGGCGGCACCCCCACGCTGCTTCCCGCCGGCGACCTCGCGCGGATGCTGCGGGGAGTACGTGACACCTTCGGCATCGCCGCCGGGGCGGAGGTCACCGTCGAGGCCAACCCGGACACGATGAGCGCGCGGGTCGCCGACGAGTTGGCCGCGGCCGGTGTGACGCGCCTGTCGATCGGCATGCAGTCCGCCGTACCGCACGTGCTGGCCGCGCTCGATCGCACGCATGACCCCGCGAACGTGTCCACCGCCGTCGCCGCCGCGCGGGGAGCCGGACTCGACGTCTCGGTCGACCTGATCTACGGTGCGCCGGGGGAGAGCCTCGACGACTGGCGGCGCTCGGTCGACACCGCGGTAGCGCTCGAGCCCGACCATGTGTCCGCCTACGCGCTGATCATCGAGGAGGGCACCCGTCTCGAGCGGCAGATCCGCCGCGGCGAGGTGCCCGCGCCCGACGACGACCTGCAGGCCGACATGTACGAACTGGCCGATGACCGACTCGCCGTCGCCGGCTTCTCCTGGTACGAGGTCTCGAACTGGGCCCGGTCGGCCGACCAGCGCTCGCGCCACAATCTCGCCTACTGGCGGGGAACCGACTGGTGGGGATACGGACCGGGCGCCCACAGCCACCTCGCGGGCCTGCGATGGTGGAACGTCAAGCACCCGGCCGCATACGCTCAGCGTCTTGCAGCAGGCGATTCACCCGCGGCCGGACGCGAGCGCCCCGATGCCGATGCCCGTCGTCTGGAGTCCGTGCTCCTGCGTTCGCGGATCATCGACGGACTCGCGATCGACGATCTGGACGCCGAGGCACGCCCGTCCGTGGCCTCCCTCATCGCCGACGGTCTCATCGAAGGCGCCGCAGCCGTACGCGGTCGCGTCGTCCTCACCCGGCGCGGACGTCTCATGGCCGATGCGGTCGTGCGCGCGCTCACGGAGTGATCGCGAGGAGACGCGCCGCGTCGCCCACGCGGTAGAATTGGCACTCGCAGACATCGAGTGCCAAACAGGAGGTGACGGACATGGTCTCAGAGCGCGGACTGCAGGTGCTGCGGGCGATCGTGCAGGACTATGTCGACACCCGCGAGCCCGTGGGAAGCAAATCGATCGTCGAACGCCACGCCTTCGGCGTCTCGGCCGCGACGATCCGCAACGACATGGCGCTCCTCGAGGACGAGGAGCTCATCGCAGCGCCCCACACGTCATCCGGACGCGTCCCGACCGACAAGGGATACCGCGTCTTCGTCGATCACCTGGCGGGGCTGCGTCCTCTGAGCGCGGCCCAGCGCGCGGCGATCACGACCTTCCTCGACGGCCCGACCGACCTCGACGACCTTCTCGTCCGCACCGTGCGCGCTCTCACCCAGCTGACCGGCCAGGTCGCGATGGTGCAGTATCCGTCGTTCGCCCGCGCCCAGGTGTCGCACCTCGAGCTGGTCGACCTCGGCGGCGGACGTCTCGTCGTCATCGTCGTGACCGATACCGGCCGCGTCTCGCAGCGCGTGGGAGTCGTGCGGACCGTGCTCGATGAAGGGCAGTTCGCCGTGGCCAAGGCGACGCTGCGCGCGGCCGTCACCGGCGCGGCCGTTCGCGATGCGGTCACCGCCGTCTCGGCGCTCGCGGAGGGTGACTCGGTCGGCGATCCGATCGGCGACGCGGTGCGGGAGATCGCTCGGATCCTCGTCGAAGAGCTCGAGACGTTCCGCCAGGACCGGCTCGTGATGGCTGGAACGGCCACCCTCGCCCGCCGCGAGGCCGACTTCCGCGGAAGCATCTACCCGCTCCTCGAGGCCATCGAGGAGCAGGTGACTCTGCTCAGGCTCATGGGCGAGATGGTCGCCGACGACCGTGGCGTCGCAGCCCGTATCGGCCGCGAGAACGAGCCGTACGGGCTGTCCGAGGCGTCGGTCGTCACGAGCGACTACGACGTCCCGGGCTCGCGCGCCCGGGTCGGGCTCATGGGCCCCACCCGTATGGACTACCCGACGAACCTCGCGACGGTCCGCGCCGTCGCGCATTACCTCAGCCGGCTCCTCGACGAAGACGAGAAGTCCCGCTGACCCCCACCCACCCACGCCCCTCCGGGCGGAAAGGCGATCCGTGGCTGACCACTACGAGGTCCTGGGCGTCGCGCGCGACGCGTCGCCCGACGAGATCAAGAAGGCGTACCGACGCCTGGCACGAGAACTGCACCCCGACGTGAACCCGGGCGAGGATGCGTCCGAGCGGTTCAAGCTCGTCACACACGCTTACGACGTCCTCAGCGACCCCGAACAGCGTCAGCGCTACGACATGGGCGGCGACTCCGCCGGGGGCTTCGGCGGAGCCGCGGGCTTCGGCGGATTCAGCGACATCTTCGAGACCTTCTTTGGCGGCGGCGCCGGAGGCGGTGGTCGTGCCGGGCGCCCGCGCTCCCGACGCGAACGCGGGCAGGACGCCCTCGTCCGGGTCACGCTCGAGCTGGGCGACGTCGTGTTCGGCGTGCATCGCGACATCGAGGTCGACACCGCGGTGCTCTGCGACACGTGCCAGGGCTCGTGCTGTCAGCCCGGAACGCAGCCGGTGACCTGCGACGTCTGCCACGGCGCGGGCAACGTGCAGCGCACCGTGCGCAGCCTCCTGGGCAACGTCGTGACGTCGCAGCCCTGCAATGTCTGCCAGGGCTACGGCACGACGATCCCGTACCCGTGCACGACCTGCCAGGGGCAGGGACGCGTCCGGGCGCGCCGGACCGTCTCGCTCGACATCCCCGCCGGCGTCGAGACGGGACTGCGCCTGCAGCTTCCCGGATCCGGCGAGGTCGGCCCGGCCGGCGGCCCCAACGGCGACCTCTACCTCGAGGTCACGGTCGCTCCGCACGACGTGTTCAGCCGCGAGGGCGACGACCTGCTCGCCACGCTCGAGGTGTCGATGCCCGACGCCGTCCTGGGCGCCACGACGACGATCGATTCGCTCGACGGTCCCGTCGATCTCGAGCTGCGTCCGGGCGTCCAGTCCGGCGATGTCCTCACCATCAAGGGTCGCGGGATCACCCCGCTTCGCGGCTCGACGCGCGGAGACCTGCGTGTCGGCGTCCACGTCGTCACCCCGACGCGCCTCGACGCGAAGGAACGGGCGCTCATCGAGGAGCTGAAGAAGCGTACGAAGTCTCCGGCTCCGCAGCTCGCCGAGTTCCACCAGGGTCTCTTCGCCAAGCTCCGCGATCGCTTCCGGAACAGCTGACCCCATGGCTCTGCACTTCCTCGTCGACCCGCCGCTCATCGCACGGCCGGGCGAGTCCGTCGAGCTCACCGGCGCCGAAGCACACCACGCGGCGGGCGTGCGACGCGTGCGGGTCGGTGAGGCGGTGACCGTCGGCGACGGCGCGGGAGCCTGGCTGGAGGGAAGCGTCACGGCGGCCGACCCCAAGCTGGTGCGCATCGACGTGATCTCTCGCGTCGAGCACCCCGCGCCCGCACGGCGTGTGACGCTGATCCAGGCGCTCGCAAAGGGCGATCGCGACGAGCTCGCGGTGCAGGCCTGCACCGAGCTGGGTGTCGATGCGATCATCCCCTGGCAGGCTGGTCGAAGCGTCTCGCGGTGGAACGGGCCGAAGGTCGAGCGCGGTGTGCAGCGATGGGCGACCATCGCGCGCGAGGCGGCGAAGCAGGCGCATCGCGCCTGGCTGCCCGTCGTCGCAGCCCCCGTGTCGACCTCCGACATCGCGGCGCGGTGCGGTTCCGAGCGGGTGCTGGTGCTCGAGCCGACGGCGACGCGGCGACTGAGCGATGTCGAGCTGAGCGACGGCGACGTGTCTCTGGTGGTCGGTCCGGAGGGTGGGTTCGCAGCCGATGAGCTCGACGCGCTCGTCGCCGCCGGTGCACTCACGGTGCGCTTGGGCGACACGGTCCTGCGGACCTCCACGGCCGGTCCCGCCGCGCTCGGCGTCGTCAACGTCGCCCTGGGGCGCTGGTGACGCCGAGCCGTCCGTCCCGTCGCCGGGCCCCGTCGATAGACTGAACGCATGAGCGAACCGTCTGTCTTCACGCGCATCCTCCGCGGCGAGATCCCCTCCGAGATCATCGCGGAGACAGAGAACGCGTTCGCCATCCGCGACATCGCACCGCAGGCGCCCGTCCACCTCCTCGTGATCCCCAAGACCGAGCGCTACCGCACGGTCGTCGAGCTCGCCGCAGGCGATCCCGACCTCCTCAGCGAACTCGTGGGGCTCGCCAACGCCGTCGCCGCCGAACACTCCGACGGCGACTTCCGACTGATCTTCAACACCGGCCCCGGAGCGGGACAGACCGTGTTCCACGTTCACGCCCACGTCCTCGCCGGTTGCCTCTCCGAAGGGAGCCTCGGTGGCTGATGCTTCCGAACCCGCCGTCGCGACGATCCTCGCCGACGGTGTCGCCATGGTCCAGCTGCTCGGACCCCAAGACCGTCTCCTGCGCGTCGTCGAGCGGGAGCACCCCGACGTCGACGTCCTGGTTCGCGGCAACGAGATCACCCTCACCGGAACGGCGGATGCCGTCGCCGCGGCCCGATCGCTCGTCGACGAGCTGATCGCCATGGCTCGCGCCGGGCAGGGGCTCGACCCGAGCGATGTCACGACGTCCAGCCGCATCCTCCAGCGCCGGAGCGGCGATGAGGGGCCCCGTCCTTCCGAGGTGCTGGGCGAGGCGATTCTGTCCTCGCGCGGCAAGGTCATCCGCCCCAAGACCCTCGGTCAGAAGGCCTACGTCGACGCGATCGACGAGAACACGATCGTCTTCGGCATCGGTCCGGCCGGAACCGGAAAGACGTACCTCGCGATGGCCAAGGCGGTGCAGGCCCTGCAGCGCAAGGAGGTCAATCGCATCATCCTGACGCGTCCCGCCGTCGAAGCGGGCGAGCGCCTGGGGTTCCTTCCCGGCACCCTCACCGACAAGATCGATCCCTACCTGCGGCCGCTCTACGACGCCCTCAACGAGATGCTCGATCCCGAGCTGGTCCCCAAGCTCATGGCCACGGGCACGATCGAGGTCGCCCCGCTGGCGTACATGCGCGGACGCACCCTGAACGACTCGTTCGTGGTGCTCGACGAGGCCCAGAACACCACCCCCGAGCAGATGAAGATGTTCCTCACGCGTCTCGGGTTCGGTACGCGCATGGTCGTCACCGGCGACATCACGCAGGTGGACCTTCCTCAGGGAACATCGGGGCTCCGAACCGTGACGCGTGTTCTGAAGAACATCGACGACATCCACTTCGCGACCCTCACGAGCGACGACGTCGTTCGACACACGCTCGTCGGCCGCATCGTCGACGCGTACAGCGAGTACGACGAGCAGCGTCTCGCCGCCCGCCGTGAGCGCGACGAGGCGAGTGAGTTCGCCAACCGGGCCGAGCGGCGCACCGCGACACGGCCCGCCGGTCCGCGCGACCGACTCCCGAAACGAGGACGCTCATGACCATCGAGATCACCAACGAATCCGGCGTCTCCGTCGACGAGACCGTGCTGCTGCGGCTGACCGAGCACAACCTCGCGCAGCTGAACGTCAGCCCGGACGCCGACCTCGCCATCCTCCTCGTCGACGAGGGCGCCATGGAGTCTCTGCACGTGCAGTGGATGGACGAGCCCGGACCCACCGACGTGCTGAGCTTCCCCATGGACGAGCTGCGCCCGGGGACCGAGGACGCACCCACCCCGCCGGGACTCCTCGGCGACATCGTGCTGTGCCCGCAGGTCGCCGAGGCGCAGGCGCAGGCCGCGCGTCACACCACACTCGACGAGCTCATCCTCCTGACGACGCACGGACTGCTGCATCTGCTGGGATTCGACCACGCCGAGCCGGAAGAGGAGCGCGAGATGTTCGGACTTCAGCGCGAGCTGATCTCGGCCTTCCACGCGAGCGAGCGCCGCCGCGCGTGACCGTCTTCCTCCTCGTCCTCGGCGCGGTGTTCCTCGTCGCGCTCGGGGGCTTGATGGCCGCTCTCGACGCCGCGCTCGGTGTCACCTCACGGGCGGACCTCGCTGACTGGGCCGAGTCGAGCCGACGACAGCAGGCCCTCCGCCGCATCGCCGACGACACCACGGCCCACGCCAACGCCGTCGTGTTCATCCGCATCCTCGCCGAGTCGACCGCAGCGGTCTTCGTCACCGCCGCGCTGACGCTGGCGCTCGAGAACCTGTGGTGGGCGATCCTCGTCGCCGCCCTCCTCATGACGGCGGTGTCGTTCGTCCTGGTCGGTGCGAGTCCGCGATCGGTCGGCCGTCAGCACGCCCGGGGCCTCCTCATGGCGTGCGCCCCGATCGTGCGCGGCGCACGGATCGTGCTCGGCCCCCTAGCGCATCTCCTGGTGATCGTGGGCAATCGGGTGACGCCGGGGGTTGCCCGCGGCACGTCTTTCGCCTCGGAGGAACAGCTCTTGAGCATGGTCGACGAAGCGGTGTCGCAGGACCTCATCGAAGCCGATGATCGCGACCTCATCCACTCGGTATTCGACTTCACCGACACACTCGTGCGTGCCGTGATGGTGCCTCGCACCGACATGGTGACGGTGCCGCAGACGGCGACGACCCACGAAGCGCTCGCGCTCTTCCTCGAGCGCGGCGTGTCGCGGGTCCCCGTCACCGACGACGAGCGCGATGACATCGTGGGAGTCGTCTACCTCAAGGACCTCGTGCAGTTCTCCTACGGCGAGGCCACCGGGTGGCGCGATGTTCCCGTCGGCAGAGTCGCTCGCCCCGCGGTCTTCGTCCCCGAGTCGATGCGGGCCGAATCGCTGCTGCAGCAGATGAAGCGGGATGCCGTCCACGTGTGCCTCGTGGTCGACGAATACGGCGGCGTCGCCGGTCTCATCACCCTCGAGGACCTCATCGAAGAGCTCGTGGGTGAGATCGCCGACGAATACGACCGTGGCGCAGCCGAGGTCGTCGAGCTCGAGCCCGGCCGCTACCGCGTGAGCGCGCGCCTGGGCCTGGATGAGGTCGGCGAGCTGTTCGGCATCGAGCTCGACGACGACGACGTCGACTCCGTCGGCGGGCTGCTGGGAAAGACGCTCGGGCGGGTGCCGATGCCGGGCGCGACCGTGACCGTCGACGGGATCACCATCACCGGCGGCGTGTCGCGCGGACGCGGGCGGGGCCTCGCGACCGTCTTCGTCGAACGCGCCCCCGCCGACGAGACGGACGACACGACGCCCCCGCGGACCGGAGAGGTCCGCGTGGCACGAAGAGGAGACGACAGCAGATGACCGCAGCAGAGACCCGGTCGGGGTTCGTGACCTTCGTCGGACGCCCCAATGTCGGGAAGTCCACGCTGACGAACGCACTGGTGGGGGAGAAGGTCGCGATCACGAGCGACAAGCCCCAGACGACGCGGCGCGCGATCCGCGGCATCCTGAACCGGCCCGGTGGGCAGCTCGTCATCGTCGACACGCCCGGTATCCACAAGCCCCGGACCCTTCTCGGTCAGCGCCTGAACGACCTCGTCGAGCAGGTGCTCGGTGACGTCGATGTCATCGGCTTCCTCGTACCCGCCGTCGACAAGGTCGGGCCCGGCGACCGCCGTATCGCCGCCTCGCTCGACGGGTACCCGCGCGCCAAGAAGGTCGCCATCGTGACCAAGACCGATCTGGCCTCCCGTGACGAGATCATGGAGCGCCTCATGGAGGTCGACAGCCTCCGCGAGGACTGGGCCGCGGTCATCCCGCTCTCCGCCGTCACCGAGGACCAGCTCGACGTGCTCGCCGACGAGCTGCTCGGGCTGATGCCCGAAGGGCCGGCGCTGTACCCCGACGACGTGGTGACGGATGAGTCGACGGAAGACCGCATCGCCGAGATCATCCGCGAAGCCGCGCTCGAAGGCGTCCGCGACGAGCTGCCCCACTCGATCGCCGTCACGATCGAGGATGTGGCGCCGCGCGAGGGCTCCGACCTGACCGACGTGTACGCCAACATCGTCGTCGAACGCGACAGCCAGAAGGCGATCATCATCGGTCGCAAGGGGTCGCGGCTCGCGGATGTCGGCGCGCGTGCGCGCGCGCAGATCGAACCCCTCGTGGGAACGCGGGTCTTCCTCTCGCTGCGCGTCCGCGTCGCGAAGGAGTGGCAGCGCGACCCGAAGCAGCTCGGACGTCTCGGGTTCTAACCGATCTCGCGCATCGCCGACTGGATCACGACGACGTCCGCGCCGAACTCGGCGTCGGCGGCGTCCTGCAGGGTGCCGTCGTCCCAGACGACCGTGACCCAGAGTCGGCCGTCGTACGCCCCGGAGGCGAGCACGGAGTCACCGAGGGTGTCGTGCACCCTCTGCTCGACGTCTCGCAGCGTCGCGTCGTCCGCGGCGCCGGGCACACCGCCCGTCGGATCGGGAAGCGGCATGGGGTCGTACAGCGCCAGCGGAACCGCCGAAGCGGTCACCGTGAGCGACGATCCGTCGTAACGTCCCTGGACGGCGTAGGCGCCCCACGTCGCGCCAGACATCGTTGTCGCGTCGGTCACCGACGCCCAGTCCCACCCCTCGAGCGGGATCCCGGAGCACTGCGGCGGTGCCGACTCCGCGACCGCTCCGAGACAGAGCTCGGCGCCGGCGCCATCGTCGAGGACCGTCCCCTGAGCCACGACCTCGCTGCTCGGGGGCGCCGGGTCGAGCGAGGTCGGGCCAGCCGCGGGCGTCGAGGCGCAGCCCGCAGTCAGGGCGATCGCACACATCAGGAGGGCGGACGAGCCCGCGCGCGCAGTTCTCATACCCCCACAGTGTCGCGCACGTCGCCTTCGTCTCACGCGAGGCACGCCCGTGTGCGCGCCGGCGGCGAGCGGGTGTAACCTGGGCGCATGCGCTTCGGCCGACTTCTCCTCCTTAGTCGCCGCGACGAGTCCTCGTTCTAGGGCCTCTCTCGTCGCGGAGCTTCGTGTTGGCCCGCCACACCCGAAGAGGAAGAGCGAGACGACCATGGAGAACAACCAGAAGCCTTCGGGCATGCCGATTCACAAGTACCGGCCGTTCCACGAGCAGATCCGCGTCGATCTGCCCGATCGCACCTGGCCCGCGAAGCGCATCGAGACCGCGCCGCGCTGGTGTGCCGTCGACCTGCGTGACGGCAACCAGGCGCTGATCGACCCGATGAGTCCCGAGCGCAAGCGCGTGATGTTCGAGTTGCTCGTGAAGATGGGCTACAAGGAGATCGAGGTCGGGTTCCCGAGCGCCAGCCAGACGGACTTCGACTTCGTGCGCCAGCTGATCGACGACGGCCTGATCCCCGACGACGTGACGATCCAGGTGCTGACGCAGGCTCGCGAGCACCTCATCAAGCGCACGTACGAAGCGATCGCCGGCGCGAAGCAGGCGATCGTCCACCTGTACAACTCGACGAGCATCCTGCAGCGCGAGGTCGTCTTCCGCACCGACCGCCAGGGCATCATCGACATCGCCCTCGAGGGCGCGCGCCTGTGCCGCCAGTACGAGCAGACCATCCCCGAGACGGCCGTCTATTACGAGTACTCGCCCGAGAGCTACACGGGCACCGAGCTCGAGTTCGCCGTCGACGTCTGCAACCAGGTCATCGAGATCTTCGAGCCGACGCCCGACCGCAAGGTCATCATCAACCTGCCCGCCACCGTCGAGATGGCCACGCCGAACGTCTACGCCGACTCGATCGAGTGGATGAGCCGTCACCTCGCGCATCGCGAGAACGTCGTGCTGTCGCTGCATCCGCACAACGACCGCGGCACGGCGATCGCCGCGGCGGAGCTCGGCTACATGGCCGGCGCCGACCGTATCGAGGGCTGCCTCTTCGGAAACGGGGAGCGCACCGGCAACGTCGACCTCGTCGCGCTGGGCATCAACCTGTTCACGCAGGGCATCGACCCGCAGATCGACTTCAGCGACGTCGACGGCATCAAGCGCACGGTCGAGTACTGCAACCAGCTGCCCGTACCCGAGCGGAGCCCCTGGGCCGGAGACCTCGTCTTCACCGCGTTCAGCGGCTCGCACCAGGACGCCATCAAGAAGGGGTTCGAGGCCATGGCCGCGCGCGCGGCTGCCGAGGGCGTCTCGGTCGACGAGATCGAATGGGCGGTGCCCTACCTGCCCGTCGACCCCAAGGACCTCGGGCGCTCGTACGAGGCCGTGATCCGGGTGAACTCGCAGTCGGGCAAGGGCGGCGTCGCCTACCTGCTGAAGACCGACCACGCTCTGGATCTGCCGCGGAAGCTGCAGATCGAGTTCTCGGGAGTCGTGCAGGAGAAGACGGATGCCGAGGGCGGCGAGGTCACGAGCGAGCAGATCTGGTCGATCTTCACCGACGAGTACCTGCCGGCATCGTCCGACGACGACAAGTGGGGCCGGTTCGAGCTGCTGGGCACCCGCACCCAGAGCGACATGTCGGGCGACGTCCGCCTCGACGTGACGCTTCGCGACGGCGACGAGCACGACGAAGTGTCGGGGGTGGGCAACGGCCCGATCGCGGCGTTCCTCGCCGTGTTGCGCGACCGCGGGTTCGACATCTCGCTCTACGACTACGTCGAGCACACGCTGAGCTCGGGTGGCGACGCCCAGGCGGCAGCCTACGTCGAGCTGCAGGTCGACGACCAGCGCCTGTGGGGCGTCGGTATCGACGGCGACATCTCGACGGCGAGCCTCAAGGCCGTCGTGTCATGCGTCAACCGCGCGATCCGCACCCGCGAGCGCTCGGCGGAGCTGACCGCGGTCTGAGGCTCGTCGCACCCGCCGCGAGGCGGCCGCGCAGGTCGGGGCCGCCTCGCGGCGGCCTCAGCCGTTCGCCTATCGGGCCTCCGATCGCCTGCCTATCAGCGGATGGGCCACGACCCGTCGACGTCGGCGTCGATCCGTCCGATGCTGACGAAGTATTCGGTGAGACTCTGCGCCTGAGCCCGGGCCCAGCCGATCTGGCGGGTATGCAGCTCGGCCGCGGTCGACGGCATCCCGTCGGCGAACCGCTCGGCGAGAGTCTGCGCGACGCGTCCCGCTGCGATCGCATCTGCGGAAGCCTCGTGCGCCCCGGTGAGCGTGACGGCGTAGTGCTCGGCGACGACAGACAGGGTGCGCTTCCCGCGGCGGTAGCGGTCGTACCGTTTGTCGATGACGAGCGGGTCGATGACGGGGGAGGGCGAGAGGATCGGATCGATCCCGTGGCGCAGGGCCTCGTACTTCAGCATCGAGAAGTCGAACGGCGCGTTGTACGCCACCACCGGGATGCCGGCGTCGAACAGGCCGCGCAAAGCCGCGACGACCTCCGTGATCACGTCTGACGCGGGCCGTCCGTGTCGGCGAGCGTGCTCGGTCGTGATGCCGTGGATCGCCGCCGCACCATCGGGGATGTCGATTCCCGGGTCGGCCAGCCAGCTGTCGGCCCGCACGGGCGCGCCGTCGGCGTCGAGGACGCCCACGTGCGCTGTGACGATGCGATCCGCCGCGACGTCGACGCCCGTCGTCTCGAGATCGAAGACCCCGACGACCTGGCACCATTCAGGTGCCGTGCAAGGCCACAGGTCGAGTTCGGGCGTAGCGACGACGAGGGGGCGGTCCGGCTCCACGGAATCGAGGCTACGGCCCGGGTCGGACACGCAGGATCCGACGCGCCGCATCCGTAGACTCGACGGGTGCCGACCGTCTCTCCGTACGACTCCCTGCTCGCACGCATCCCCGTGCGCCGCCTCGAGACCGAGGTCCTCGGCGGAACGACCGCGTACTGGGTCTACGGGCGCGACGATGCACCTCAGACACTCCTGGCCGTGCACGGCTTCCGGGGGGAGCACCACGGGCTCGAGCCCGTCGTCGCGCACCTCGGCGACGTGCGCGTCATCATGCCCGACTTGCCGGGCTTCGGAGAGACACCCGCGATACCGGGACGCGAACACGACCTCGAGACATACGCCGACTGGCTCACTGAATTCGCGGCCGCGGCCGCTCCCGGCGCGGTGGTCGTCGGCCACTCATTCGGCTCCATCGTCGCCTCCGCCGCGGTGGCGGGCGGGCTCCCGGCTCCCCGTCTGATTCTCATCAACCCCATCGGCGCGCCCGCACTCGAAGGGCCGCGCGGCGTCTTCACGCGACTCGCCGTCTGGTACTACGACGTCGGGGCGCGCCTCCCGAGGCGAGTGGGGGAGGCGCTGCTGCGCAACCGCCTCATCGTCCGAGTGATGAGCCTGGCCATGGTCAAGACGCGCGACCGGACGCTGCGCCGGTTCGTCCACGAGCAGCACGACACCTACTTCTCGAGCTTCGCCGATCGCGACGTCCTCCGCGACGCGTTCGTGACGTCGGTCTCCAACGACGTCCGCGCGTTCGCTCCGCGCATCCCGCAGCCGACGTTGCTCATCGCCGCCGTTCAGGACGACATCACCCCGATCGAGGCCGAACGCCGGCTGTGCGAGCTGTTCCCTGCGGCCGAACTCGTCGAGATCGACGGTGTGGGCCATCTCATCCATTACGAGAAGCCCCGCGAGGCTGCCGCAGCGATCAAGCGGTTTCTCGCGCCTTCCGACGACGGTACGCGTTGACGTTCATGCGGTTGCCGCAGTTGCCCGTGTCGCAGTAGCGCTTCGAGCCGTTCTTCGAGAAGTCGACGTAGACCGCGGCGCAGTCGTCGGCGGAGCAGATCCGCACACGGTCGTATGCGTCGGCGCGGATGACGTCGACGAAAGCCATACCGGCTTCCACGAGTACGCGCGTCGCCAGCGGTGCGTCGTCGGGAGTCGCATGGATGTGCCAGTCGTAGCCGTCGTGGATCACCAGCTGCGGTTGGGCGCGACCATCTCGCAGCATCGCGTTGACGTGGGGGACGGCAGAGTCTCGGTCGAGCTCCCAGAGCTCGTGCAGGCGCGACCGGATGCCGCGCATCGCCTGCAGCTCGGCGTCGTCGCGCACGATCGCGCCGGTGAAGGCGAACTCGCTGAGGAAGGCATCCAGATCGTCTCCGTCGGTGAGCGTGTCGGCGGCATCTGCGCTCGTGAGAGGGAGCGTGTTGACCAGCGCAGCCGTCGCGCGCAGCGACAATTCCGTGTCATGGATGAAGACCACGTTGACTCCTGACGATAGCGAGCATTACTGTCACGAGTGTAGATAACTTTCACCCCTGACCATCGAGGCTGCCGATGACCAATCCCACCGCGCCCCTGCCCATCATCGCAGGCACACCGGAGACGGCGCCCGCCAGCCTGGCCGGCAGGCGAACGGCGGGCATGGCCATGGCCGTCGCCTCGGCGCTGGCCTTCTCGTCGAGCGGTCCGCTCGTGAAGCCGCTGCTCGAGAACGGCTGGTCACTGGGCGCCGCGCTGTTCGTCCGGATCGGCGTGGCGGCCCTGGTGTTGTCGCCGTTCCTCATCCGCGCGATCGCGCGTGAGCGACACTTCCTGCGGCGGCACGCGCTCGCCTTGCTCGCGTTCGGCGCGATGCCCGTCGTCGGATGCCAGCTGTTCTACTTCTCGGCGATGCAGCGGATGCCGGTCGCCGTCGCCCTCCTCATCCAATACCTCGCGCCCGTGCTCCTGGTGATCTGGGTCTGGCTCACCACCCGCCGCCGACCGTCACGGACGGTGATCGCCGGCTCCGTCGTCGCCATGGCGGGGCTGGTGCTGGTCGTCGACATCGCCGGGGCTCGTTTCGATTTCTGGGGCACGCTCCTCGCGCTCGGCGCAGCCCTCTGCACGTGCGTCTACTTCGTCATGGCCGAGCGCACCGGCGACACGCTGCCGCCCCTCGTCCTGGCCGCGGGAGGAATGGTGGTCGCGAGCGCGATCATCGGCACGCTCCTCATCACGGGATTCCTGCCCTTCGCAACGAGCGGCGTGCTCGCAGACGTCGTCGGGATGCAGCTGCCGCCCCTCGTCGTCCTGCTCTGGGTCGGCGCCGCCACCGGGACCGCCTACGCCCTGGGGGTCTCCGCGGTGCCGCGCACGGGATCGCGTCTGGCCTCGTTCATCGGCCTCTCGGAGGTGCTGTTCGCACTGGGCTTCGCGTGGCTGCTCCTGGCCGAGGCGCCCGCACCGGTCCAGTTCGTCGGTGGGGCGCTCATCCTCGTCGGTGTGGTCCTCGTGCGGCTCGACGCCGACCGTGAGCCGGAGAAGGTCAGCCCGCGCGCCCCTCAGCGAGCAGCGGCTTGACCCGATGCGGGATCACGTCGTCCATGATGAGCGAGGTCTCCGTGCGGTCGACCCCGTCGATGGCGAGGATGCGCGCGTCGACGGCGAACAGATGCTGCGTGTCGCGCGCGACCACGCGGACCATCAGGTCGACCTGACCGCTCAGTCCCTGAGCCTGCAGCACCTCGGGAATGGTCGCGAGCTCCTGCGCGATACGCGGGAGCTCGGGTTGGCGGAGCACGACGCTGATGAGCGCCTCGATCGGGAAGCCGAGAGCGCGCATCGAGATCGACCGCTCGTACGAGAGGAACACGCCCGACTGCTCCAGCCGCGCCATGCGCGCCTGGACCGTGTTGCGTGACATCCGCAGGCGCTCGGCGAGCGCTACCACGGTCGCGCGGGGGTCGTCGGCAAGGGCTTCGAGCAGCGCGAGATCGACGCGGTCGTGCATGGTCATGATGCTGGACGATACACCGCTCCGAGCCCGGCTCCGGAACAGGTCGGCAATCGGCGGGCGCGGGCGCTCAGAGCGGCGCGAGCGCGGGGGAGTCGATGAGGCGCAGGCGCTCGCGCTCCATGACGAACGTGTGCGCCGAGCCGTTGGCGAGCCGGACTTCCTGCAACGGGAACTCCTCCGCGGTGGCATGCCGGATGACCTCGCGGATGAGCGCGCCGTGGGCAACGACGATCAGCGGCACCGCGGTCGGCGCCGTGGCGGCACGCGCATCCCGGACGGCTCGCTCGAGCCCGCGCAGCGCCCGCGCGCGGACCACCGGCCACGGCTCCGCGTTCGGCACGTCGGCCACGGCCCATTCGCCCCAGCGTGCATGGAACTCCTCGACCCCCACGCCCTCGGCATCTCCGTAGCCGCGCTCCCGCAGCTCCGGATAGGTGCGCGGCGCTGGGGCACCCAGCCCGTCAGCGATGATCCGCGCCGTCTCGGCCGCTCGCGACAGGTCGCTCGAGGCCACGACCGCATCGCCGGCGATCGACTCCCGTAGGGAGACCGCGACCGCGCGGGCCTGCTCACGGCCGGTGTCGTTGAGCGGGATGTCGGTGGAGCCCTGGATCCGGCGTTCGCGGTTCCAGTCGGTCTCGCCGTGGCGCACGAGGGTCAGAATGGTCACCCTTCGACCCTACGCGGGCCTGCGCCGGACCTCGACCTCAGTGCCGCGACGCGAGGGCGTCGGCGAAGACGCGCAGGACCCGGCTCGTGCCGTCATCGATCTTGACGGTCGCTTTGGGGTCCGACCTCGTAGCGCCGCGGTTGACGATCACCACCGGCAGCTTGCGTCGTCGGGCGCGCTCGACGAGCCGGACGCCGGAGTTGACCACCAACGACGACCCGGCGACGATGAGGGCCTCGCTCGTGCGCACGAGCTGCTCGGCCTCCGCGAACTTCTCTCGCGGTACGAACTCGCCGAAGAAGACGACATCCGGTTTCAGCATGCCCCCGCAGACCGTGCACGTGGGCACGATGAAGCCGTCGCTCGTCGCGGGCAGGACGTCGCCGTCGGGGCCCAGCTCGACGTTCTCGGGAACCGTGATCCACGGATTGTCCCGTTCCACGCGCTCGGCCAGATCGCGCCGGTCGAAGACCTGACCGCAATGCAGGCAGAAGACGCGTCGCATCGTTCCGTGCAGTTCGACCACCCGGCTGCTTCCGGCCCGCAGATGCAGACCGTCGACGTTCTGCGTGATGACGCCCGTGACGACGCCGGACCGCTCGAGATCCGCCAGCGCCGCATGCCCGTCGTTCGGTCGCGCCGCCGCGAAGGCCTGCCAGCCGAGGTGGCTGCCCACCCAGTACCGCCGACGCGCGTCAGCGCTCGCGAGGAACTGCTGTGCCGTCATGGGCGTCCGCACCGGCGCTCCAGCGCCGCGGTAGTCCGGGATGCCCGAGTCGGTCGACACGCCGGCTCCGGTGAGAACCGCGATGCGACGTCCCGCGAGTACCTCGAGGGCGTTCTCGATCTCGTCGCCCGCGGGCGTCTCGAGGTCGGCGTTCGTCACAGTTCCACTCTACGAGCGTCCGCGCATCGCCCGGGCGACATGCCAGGGTGGGAGGGTGCCCGTGATCCGCATCGACGACGCCTCCGACCCCCGCCTCTCGGACTACCGCGACCTGACCGATGTCGCGCTGCGCCGGGTGCTCGAGCCCGCCGGCGGGCTGTACATCGCCGAGTCGGCGAAGGTCATCGCGCGGGCGCACGCGGCAGGGCACCGGGCGCGCTCGTTCCTCGTGCAGGAGAAATGGCTTCCCGACGTGGTCGACCTGGCAGGCGACGCACCGGTCTTCGTCGTCTCCGACGAGGTCGCCGAAGAGGTGACCGGTTACGCCGTCCACCGCGGCGCCCTCGCCGCCATGCACCGGCCCGTCGCCGCACCGGTCAGCGACATCGTCGCGGACGCCCGGCTCGTGCTGGTGCTCGAGGACATCGTCGATCACACGAATGTCGGCGCCGCCTTCCGGGCCGCCGCCGGCCTCGGGGCCGATGCGGTCCTCGTGAGCGAGCGTTGCGCCGATCCTCTTTACCGCCGCAGTGTCCGCGTCAGCATGGGGACGGTGTTCCAGGTGCCGTGGACGCGTCTGCCGGCCTGGCCGGAGGCGGCCCCGCTGCTCCGCGAGGCCGGCCTGCACCTCGCTGCCCTCGCTCTCGCGGAGGGCGCTGTGCCGCTCGACGAGTTCGCCGCGGCACGGCCCGATCGGGTGGCGCTGCTCATGGGCACCGAGGGCGACGGGCTGAGCAGGCGTGCGCTCGCTGTGGCGGACAGCGTCGTCACGATCCCGATGGCCGGGGGAGTGGACTCCCTCAACGTCGCGGCAGCCGCCGCGGTGTCGCTGTGGGCGCTGCGCTGATCAGTCGGCGTCGTCGGCGCGGCGCAGGACGGGCAGCGGTTCGGGTCGCTTCGCGGTGATGTGGTCGCCGGACGACTGATGCCGGAGCCGGCGCAGAACCCACGGCATCAGGTACTCGCGGGCCCAGACGAGGTCGTTCGCGCGGGCAGCCCGCCAGGTGAGAACCGGCGTCGTGTCGGGCTGCATCGGCTGCAGGTCGTTGGGCACGTTGAGAGCCCGCAGCACCATGCGCGCGACCTCGTGGTGACCGAGCGAGTTGTAGTGCAACCGGTCGTCGTCGAAGAAGCGCATGTCCTGCACCTCTTTCAGCGCCCACTGATCGGCGACGATCGCGTCGTACCGGTCGGCGATCGCCCGAATGTTCTCGTTGTAGATCGCCACCCGGCCGCGGATGCCGCGGAAGACCGGCGTGAAGTTCGTGTCGATGCCGGTGAAGAGCACGAGCGTCGCCCCTGTCGACGACAGCCGTACGACGGCATCCTCGAACTGCTGCGCGACGGCGTCGGGGTCGGACCCCGGCCGGATGACGTCGTTGCCGCCGGCCGAGAACGTGATCAGGTCGGGCTTGAGCTCGAGCGCGGGCTCGATCTGGTCGGCCACGATCTGGCCGATGAGCTTTCCCCGGACCGCGAGATTCGCGTACGCGAAGTCGGGCACCTGAGAGCTCAGCACCTCGGCCACGCGGTCGGCCCAGCCACGGTGACCGCCGGGACTGCCGGGCTCGGGATCTCCGATTCCCTCGGTGAACGAATCGCCGATCGCCACCATGCGACGCCAGGGATGGGCGGTCTCGTTCGGCACGTAGGGCGTGCGACGCGCGTCCTCGGATGGCTCGTTGTTCCTCATGGCCCCTCCTGAAGCTCGTGCCTGCCACGCTATCTCCTGCCGGGCGATCGTGTGGGTGGGGTCGTTTAAGGTGGTCCATCGTGACAGAGGACCCCCAGGAGCATTTCGGAAGCTTCGCCGCCGAGCACCTGTCACCCTCGTTCCCGCAGCGTGCGCCGTGGGGTACCGCTCAGCGCCTGCGTGCCTGGCAGGCCGAGGCGCTGGACCAGTACTTCGGCGCCGACGGTCCGGAGGGTGTCGGGCGCGGACCGCGCGACTTCCTCGCCGCCGCGACCCCCGGCGCCGGTAAGACGACGTTCGCCCTCCGCCTCGCGTCGGAGCTGCTGCGCCGCGACGTCGTCGATCGCATCATCGTGGTCGCCCCCACCGAGCACCTCAAGACGCAGTGGGCCGATGCCGCCGGCCGAGTCGGCATCCGTCTCGATCCGCGGTTCAGCAACCGCCACGGGATGCCCTCGCGCCAGTACCACGGCGTCGCGGTGACCTATGCGCAGGTCGCGGTCAAAGCATCCGTCCACCAGCGGCTGACGATGGATGCCCGCACCCTGGTCATCCTCGACGAGGTCCACCACGGCGGCGACGCGCTGAGCTGGGGCGACGCGCTGCGCGAGGCGTACGGCCGGGCGACGCGCCGACTGCTGCTCTCGGGAACGCCGTTCCGCAGCGACACCGCTCCCATCCCGTTCGTGGAGTACCACCCGAACGAGAAGGGCATCCGTCTGTCGAAGACGGACTTCAACTACGGGTACGGGCGCGCCCTCGCCGACGGCGTCGTGCGCCCCGTGCTCTTCCTCGTCTACGCCGGCCACATGAAGTGGCGGACCAAGACAGGAGACGAGTTCGAGGCGCACCTGGGCCAGGACAACACGAAGGACATCACGTCGCAGGCCTGGCGGACCGCGCTGAACCCCGAGGGCGACTGGATCCCCGCGGTCCTCAGGTCGGCCGACCGCCGCCTGACCGAGGTGCGCCAGGACGTGCCCGACGCCGGCGGCCTCGTCATCGCGACCGACCAGACGGCCGCACGGGCGTACGCGGAGATCCTCCACCAGATCACCGGCGAGGCCCCGACCGTCGTGCTCTCCGACGACAAGGCGGCGTCGGGCAACATCGAGATCTTCGCCCAGTCCACCACCCGGTGGATGGTCGCGGTGCGCATGGTGTCCGAAGGCGTCGACGTCCCCCGGCTCGCGGTGGGCGTCTACGCCACGTCGTCCTCGACGCCGTTGTTCTTCGCACAGGCGATCGGGCGCTTCGTGCGAGCGCGTCGCCGCGGTGAGACCGCGAGCGTGTTCCTGCCGAACGTGCCCGTCCTGCTCAACCTCGCCGCCGAGATGGAGCGTCAGCGCGACCACGCGCTCGATCGCGAAGCCGGCGACGACGACGGTCTCGAAGACACGCTGCTCGCGGAAGCCGAGAGCGAAGACAAAGCATCGGACGAGCTCACGCAGGAGTTCAGCTACCAGGCGCTCGGCTCGGTCGCACACTTCGACCGCGTGCTCTTCGACGGCGCTGAGTTCGGCCAGCTCGCGGTGCCGGGCACACCCGAGGAGGAGGAGTTCCTGGGCATTCCGGGGCTCCTCGAGCCCGAGCACGTGCACGAGCTCCTCATGCAGCGCCAGTCGCGGCAGACCAAGCACCGGCACAGCCGCGAGGCACGCGAGAAGTCGGCCGGCGGCGCGCCCGGCGAGGACGCAGCAGCCGCAGAGACGACGCTGCCCGAGCCGCTTCACCGCTCACTGAAGGAACAGCGGCAGCTGCTCAACAGCCTCGTGGGTCTCTACGCCCGCCAGAGCGGTGAACCGCACGGGCAGATCCACGCGGAGCTGCGCCGTGTGTGCGGCGGGCCGGCCGTGTCACATGCGACGGTGGCGCAGCTTCAGGCGCGCATCGCCGTCCTGCGCTCCCGGGTGAGATCGTGAGTTCGTCACCGCGCCACGCCCGGCGTGCCGACGATTCTTCGCCGCGCCGGTGACGTGTTAGTGTTGTTCCTCGGTTGGGAACAACTGAAAAACACTGCGCGGGTGGCGGAATAGGTAGACGCGCTAGCTTGAGGTGCTAGTGCCCGTAGAGGGCGTGGGGGTTCAAGTCCCCCCTCGCGCACAGTGAGAGAAGGGCTCCGGAAACGGAGCCCTTCGTCATTTCCGGCGACGGTTCGCGACTAGCGTGGAGAGCATGTCCGAGTACGACGATCTGCCCGAGGTCGCCCGCGTCGCGCGGGACCTCATCCGCTTCGACACGACCAACTTCGGCGAAGGGCGCTCGCGCGGCGAACGCGAAGCGGCCGAGTACGTGGGGGCGTATCTCGAGGCCCTCGGACTTCGACCCGAGTATTACGAGCCGATCCCGCGGCGCACGAACGTCTCTGTGCGCATCCCGGGTCGCGACAGCTCGAAGCCCGCTCTCGTCCTGCACGGTCACCTCGACGTCGTGCCGGCGATGGCGGAGGACTGGAGCGTCGACCCGTTCGAGGGCGTCGTCCGCGACGGGATGCTGTGGGGTCGCGGCGCCGTGGATATGAAGGACATGGACGCGATGATCCTCACGTCCGTGGCCGAGCTCCTGCGCGCGGGGGAGCAGCCCGAGCGCGATCTGATCGTGACGTTCTTCGCCGACGAGGAGAACGGCGGCGTCGAGGGCTCGCAGCTCGTGGTGCGCGACCGGCCCGAGTGGTTCGCCGGAGCGACCGAGGCGATCAGCGAGGTCGGCGGCTACTCGATCGGCGTCGACGGGCACCGCGCCTACCTGCTGCAGGTCGGTGAGAAGGCTCTGGTGTGGCTTCGGCTCCACGCCACCGGACGGGCCGGGCACGGCAGCCGGCTGCACCCGGACAACGCCATCACTCGCCTGTCCGAGGCCGTGGCGAAGCTCGGGCGCGCGCGCTGGCCGATCGAGCTCACGAACACGACCCGGCGACTCGTCGACGACCTCGCGGCGCTCAGCGGCCGAGACGCGTCGGATCCGGATGCCGTCGCCGACGCGACCGGGCCGACGTCGGCGTTCCTCGCGTCGACCTTCCGCACCACGACGAACCCGACGGGCCTGACCGCCGGCTACAAGCACAACGTCATCCCCGATGCCGCGTCGGCCGCTATCGACGTCCGCACGCTTCCCGGACAGGAGGACGCCGTGCTGGCCGAGATCCAGCGGATCGTCGGCGACGACATCCGAATCGACATCGTGCACCGCGACATCGGCCTCGAGGTCCCCTTTGCGGGCTCGCTCGTCGACGCGATGGTCGGTGCGCTCGGCCGTCACGATCCCGGCGTGCCGGTGCTGCCGTACCTGATGGGCGGCGGCACCGACAACAAAGCGCTCTCGGAACTCGGCATCGCGGGATTCGGCTTCGCGCCGCTGCGCCTCCCGGCAGAGATGGACTTCACGGGTATGTTCCACGGTGTCGACGAACGCGTCCCGATCGACGCGCTCATCTTCGGTCAGCGCGTGCTCACCGATCTGATCCGCACGTACTGAAAGGCCGCTCATGCAGCTCCTCGAAGCCATCATCCTGGGCATCGTCCAGGGCCTGACCGAGTTCCTGCCGATCTCCTCGAGCGCGCACCTGCGCATCGTGGGGGAGTTCCTGCCGTCGGCGCAGGACCCCGGAGCGACCTTCACCGCGATCACTCAGATCGGCACCGAGCTGGCCGTGCTGGTCTATTTCTGGAAGAAGATCACCCGCATCATCGGTCGCTGGTTCCGCTCGTTCAGCGGTTCGGTGCCGCGTGACGACGCCGACGTCCGGCTCGGGTGGATCGTCATCATCGGCACGCTTCCGATCGGCGTGCTCGGATTCCTCTTCCAGGACGTCATCCGCGACACCTTCCGCAACCTCTGGCTCGTGGCGATCGTGCTCATCGTCTTCGGCCTCATCCTCGGAGCGGCCGACGCCCTCGGGCGACGCGTCCGGACCGAGAAGGACCTGACGTACGGTCACGGCCTGGCGCTCGGGTTCGCCCAGGCACTCGCGCTCATCCCGGGCGTCTCGCGCTCGGGCGCCACCACGACGATGGGGCTCGCACTGGGATACACCCGGCCGGCGGCCGCCGAAGTGGCCTTCCTGCTCGCGGTTCCCGCCGTCTTCGGCAGTGGACTCTACGAGCTGCTGCAGGCGATCCGCGAGCCGGGGGCTTCGGTGTTCTCGCTCGTCGACACCGCCGTGGCCACCGTCGTCGCGTTCGGAGTCGGGCTCGCCGTGATCGCCTTCCTCATGCAGTACCTCAAGCGCGGCAGCTTCCTGCCCTTCGTGCTGTACCGGGTGGGCCTGGGAGCGCTGCTCATCATCCTGCTCTCGCTCGGCGTCCTGCAGGCGTACTGACCTGGCCGGAGGGTCGCGGCGTGCGTCTCAGCGATGCGGGCCGCGACCGAGGCCACGGCCGTCGCCGCCGTCACCCCGGTGCCGCAGATACTTCTCGAACTCCTGCGCGATGGCGTCACCCGACGCCTCGGGCGAGTCCCATGTATCACGGGTCTGCTCGAGCTGACGGATGTACTCCGTCATCTCCTCGTCGTCCGCTGCGGCGGCGTCGATCGTCGCCTCCCATGCGAGCGCGTCGCCGGGCAGGGAGCCGCGGGCGACCTTGGCGCCCGTGATGCTCTCGAGCTTGTCGAGGAGCGCGAGAGTCGCCTTGGGCGACGGCGAGTGTCCGGCGACATAGTGCGGGACGCTCGCCCACAGCGCCGCGGTGGGTATGCCGGCCTCTTCCGCGGCCGCGGCGATGACCGACAGGATGCCGACGGGCCCCTCATAGGTCGAGCGCTCCAGCCCCAGCGCGGCGCGCAGTTCGTCGTTATCGCTGCCGCTGAAGACGGTGATGGGACGGGTATGGGGGACGTCGCTCATCATCGAGCCGAGCGCGACGACACCGGTGATGTCCTCACTCAGCGCGGCATCCACCAGCTCGGCCGCGAACGACTTCCAGGCCCGCGCCGGCTCGGCGCCGCTGAGGACCCACAGGCGCGTCCCTCGCGCAGTCGCGCGCGGACGCCAGATCGTCGCGTCCGGCCACTTCAGCGAGCGGCGGCCATCAGCGTCGGCCTGGATGTGCGGTCGTGTGTACATGTAGTCGAAGTAGAGCTCGGGATCGACCGAGTAGACGGGGTCGTAGGGACGGGACTCGCGCAGCTGCGTCGCCGCCGCTGTCGCGGCCTCGCCGGCGTCGTTCCAACCGTCGAACGCGACCACGAGGACGCGGCGTCCCAGACTGTTCAACCCGTCCTCCGTTCCGAGCCGGCTCGCTCTGCGCGAGCGGGTCTGCTCCACGATACGCCGCGGCCGGCGCGTGCGGGTCGGGCCACGCGGCGTCTCAGCCCTGCGTCGGTAACATGGTGCGGATGACTTCTCGTTCCCCCGCCGCGGTCCTTTGGGACATGGACGGCACGCTCGTCGACACCGAACCGTACTGGATGGCCGCGGAGGGCCCCCTCGTCGAGAGCTTCGGGGGAGTGTGGACCCCCGATCAGGCACTCAGCCTCGTGGGGCTGGGGCTCGAGGACTCCGCCCGCATCCTGCAGGATGCCGGCGTCCGTATGCACACGCACGAGATCATCGACCATCTGACCGAGACCGTCTCGGGGCAGCTGCGGATCGGCGGAACGCCGTTCCGCCCCGGCGCCCGCGAGCTGCTCTCGGGGCTTCGCGAAGCCGGTATCAAGACGGCCCTCGTGACGATGTCTATGCGCAGCATGGCCGACACCGTCGTGTCGTCGATCCCGTTCGAGGCGTTCGACGTCGTCATCGCCGGCGATGAGGCGACGCGACCCAAGCCGCACCCCGACCCGTATCTGCAGGCGTGCGAGGCGCTCGGGGTCGACGTCGCCGACACCGTCGCGATCGAGGATTCTCCCAACGGCCTGCGCTCCGCGGTCGCCTCGGGCGCCGTCGCTCTGGGCGTGCCGCTGATGGTGCCCCTCCACGGGCTCGGCGCACACGCGCTCTGGGACTCACTCGCGGGACGCTCGGTGTCCGATCTGGCTGACCTGTTCTCCATCCACCGACTCGGAGCCTCCGCATGACCGACGATCTCCAGCCGCGCGGCCCGTTCCGCTACGGCGACCGCGTCCAGTTGACCGGCCCCAAGGGACGGATGCACACGATCACCCTCCGCGAGGGAGGAGAGCTGCACACTCACCACGGCGTCCTGCGGCACGAGGTGCTCGTGGGTCAGCCCGACGGTTCGGTGGCGACCAACAGCGGCGGGCACGAGTATCTGGCGCTTCGGCCTCTGCTCCGCGACTTCGTCATGTCGATGCCGCGCGGCGCCGCGATCGTCTATCCGAAGGACGCGGCCCAGATCCTGGCCGCGGCGGACATCTTCCCCGGAGCCACTGTCGTCGAGGCGGGAGTCGGCTCGGGTGCCCTGTCGCTCTGGCTCCTTCGCGCGATCGGCGACCAGGGGCGGCTCGTGTCGTTCGAGCGCCGCGGCGAGTTCGCCGAGGTGGCCGAAGCGAACGTGGCCACGTTCACGGGCGGCACCCCCACGAACTGGTCCATCGTCGTCGGGGATCTCGTCGAAAGCCTGCCGGGCGCCGTCGAGCCGGGGACCGTCGACCGCGTCGTCCTCGACATGCTCGCTCCCTGGGAGTGCATCGACGTCGTCGCCGACGCGCTGGCCCCGGGCGGCGTCGTGCTCTGCTATGTCGCGACGGCCACCCAGCTCAGCCGTGTTGCCGAGTATCTCCGCGGCACCGGCCTGTTCACCGATCCCGACGCGTCCGAGACGATGATCCGCGGCTGGCACGTCGAGGGTCTGGCCGTGCGCCCCGATCATCGCATGGTCGCCCACACGGGCTTCCTCATCACCGCGCGCCGCCTCGCCCCCGGGGCGATCCCGCCCGATGTCCGAAAGCGGGCATTGAAGAAGCCGTCGTACGACGACGCGGACGTCGAGATCTGGACCCCGGGCGCCGTCGGAGACCGCGAGATCACGGACAAGAACCTGCGCAAGCGCGTGCGGGAGGCCCAGCGCGCGGCGCGCAGCTCGGTGTCCACGTCGGACGGGCACGACGGCGACTCCGCGTAGACTGGCGCGGTGCGTAGGATCATCGCCGCCGCCGGCGCTCTCTCCCTGACCGTGCTCGCTCTGACGGCCTGTGCGACGCCGTCCTCGGGCTCGGAGTCGTGCACGCGCGACGTATCCGGGTCGACGGCGCTCGACCTCGTCGATGTCACCGACACGGAGGTGGGCACCAAGCCCGCCGTCGCGCTGTCGGCGCCGGTCCACGTCGACGGCCTCGCGGCACGCGACGCCGTCACGGGAGACGGTCGCGCGATCACGAGCGACGCTCAAGACGTCGTCTTCGACCTGACCGTCCTCGACGGGTCGTCCGGCGCGCCGATCGCGGCATCCGGTTACACCGGCACGCTATCGGAGGTGTACCCGCTCGACAGCTGGGAGGCGACCTTCCCGGGACTCGTCGACGCCCTCCACTGCGCGACTGAGGGATCCCGCGTGGTGATGGCCCTCGGTCCCGACGAGGTCACGGCAGACACCCGCGCCCGCTTCGGGATGACCGAGGATGCGACGACGGTCGTCGTGCTCGACCTGCAGAAGGTCTACCTCGCCGCCGCCGACGGCGCGGACCAGTTCAACGACCGCCCCGGCATGCCCTCGGTCGTGCTGGCCCCCGACGGGCGCCCCGGAATCGTCATCCCCGATAACGCTCCGCCGAGCGACCTCGCCGTCGAGGTGCTGAAGAAGGGCGATGGCCCCGAGGTGACCGGAGACGTCCCGGTTCGAGTGCACTACACCGGCGTGACGTGGGCCGACGAGAAGGTCTTCGACAGCACGTGGGGTCGCGGCGCCCAGCCCATGGAACTCGACAGCACGGTCCCCGGCTTCGCGGATGCGCTCCGCGGTCAGACGGTCGGCTCGCAGATCCTCGTGGTCATCCCGCCCGACCAGGGTTACGGCGACACGGCGCAGGGCGCGATTCCCGCGAACTCGACGCTCGTCTTCGTCGTCGACATCCTCGGCCTCGACGCCGCGTCCTGAGTCGGGCTCCGGCGCGCCCGCCTAGAATCGAAGGCATGTCCATCACGCCCACTCGCGTCCCTCCCGAGGAACGCCTGGTCAACCTCGTCGTCGCGCTCATGGCGACCGAGCAGGGGGTGACGAAGGACACGATCCTGGGGTCCGTGTCGGGTTATCGCGAGCAGGCCGAGTCGGGTGCGCGTCGCGAAGCGCTCGAGAAGATGTTCGAACGCGACAAGGAGAACCTGCGCGGCCTCGGCGTCCCGATCGAGACCATCGGCGATTACGCCGACCCGGACGATCTCCGCGAGGCGCGCTACCGCATCCCGCCGACCGAGTACGAGCTGCCCGCCGACATCACCTTCACCCCCGCCGAGCTGGCGGTCCTCACGCTCGCCGGGGGAGTGTGGGGCGAGCACACACTGTCGACCGGTGCACGTTCGGGACTGCGCAAGATCCGGTCGCTCGGAATCGAGGTCGACGAGCCGATCATCGGCTTCGCACCGCGGCTCGACCTGCACGATGCATCGTTCCTGCCCTTGCAGCGGGCGATCGAGCAGGCTCGCGAGGTGGAGTTCGACTACCTGCGTCCCGGCTCCGAACGGCCACGGCATCGCCGGGTGCGCCCCTTCGCCCTCGTGGAGTACGAGGCCCGGTGGCACCTCTTCGGGTGGGACACCGGGGTCGAAGCCGAGCGGACGTTCCTGCTCTCGCGGATCCTCGGCGACGTCGTCGTCACCCGCCAGGGATTCGACGAGACGCTCCGAGCCGGCGCCGGCGAACGCGCGCTGGCGGGTCTTCGCGACGTCGCCCGCCGCCAGATCAGCACGGTCATGGTGGTGCCCGGAACGGAGGCGGAGCTTCGTCTGCGCCGTCGAGCCCGTGCCGGGACGGCGACGGGGCGACAGCTGGACGTCCCCTTCGTCGACCTCGAGGTCTTCGCCGACGAACTCGCTTCGTACGGGCCCGAGGTGATGATCCTCGAGCCGGTCGGGCTCCGGGATGCCGTTGTACAGCGGCTGCGCGCGGCACGCGATCGATCGGCTGCGCCCTCATGAGCGCGCAGCCCGTCGTGGCGACCGACCGCGCCGCGCTGATCCTCCAGCTCGTCCCGTACCTCATCGCCCAGGGCGAGGTGACCGTGGCGGATGCCGCGCGCGATTTCGACGTCGACCCGCAGCAGATGCGCGCGATGGTCGAGAAGCTCACCGTCATCGGGCTCCCCGGCGAGGGCGGATTCTGGCAGATGGCGAACGATCTGTTCGACATCGACTGGGACCTCCTCGACAGGGAGGACCGCATCGTCATCACCAACACGGTGGGTCTGGAGCGATCACCCCGCCTCACCGCGCGCGAAGCCGCCGCACTGCTGGCCGGACTCCAGCTCGCCGCGGCCGTTCCCGGCGTCGGCGACAGCGGCATCGTGCAGGGTCTCCTCGCGAAGCTCGCGCGCGGCGCCGGCCAGACTCCCGCCGATGTCATCGTCGCACCCGCGCCCGTCGACGACGTGCGCGAGACGGTCGCGCGCGCGCTCCGCGCTCATGTCGCCGTCGCGTTCACGTACACCGCCCCCGATGCTCAGCCCACGACGCGTACCGTGGATCCGGTCAAGGTCACGATCTCAGCCGGGCAGTGGTACCTCCAGGGCTGGTGCCATACCCGCCGTGCCATGCGGACCTTTCACCTCGACCGCGTCACCGCGCCCGCGCTCACCGACATCCCGGCCCTCCACTCGTCCGAGCCGGTTCCCGAGCTGTTCCAACCGGGCGACGACGAGGTGCTCGCCGAGATCCGCTACCCGTCCCACGCAGCATCCGTGGTCGGCGAATTCCTCGCCAACGCGCAGGTGCAGGACGAGGGCGCGTCGCATACGGCGTTCATCCGCGTCGCCGATCCTCGATCGCTGAAACGGCTGGTGGCTCGCAGCGGCGGCAGCATCGAAGTCGTCGCTCCGCCGGACGCGCGGCGAGCCGCCCATGATTGGGCCCAGGCGGGCCTGGACCAGTACGACTGACGCGGGCTCCGGCACAAAATCCTCGGGTTAGACTGTGCGAAACGATCGACGAGGAGACTCAATGAGCAATCTGTTCGCAGGTCCGCACCTGTGGATCCTACTCATCGTCATCCTGCTGCTCTTCGGTGCCGCGAAGCTGCCGGCGCTGGCGAAGAGCATGGGACAGTCGGCCCGCATCTTCAAGGGTGAGATGAAGGCCATGAAGGACGACGATGCCACGGCCGGCACCGCCACCTCGACGACCGCTGACGTCGCACCCGTCGAGAAGCCCGCGGACCCGAAGAGCGGTCCCGCAGCTCCCACGCCGTAGTCCCGCGTGGTGACGGCTGAGCGCACGCGCTCAGGGGCGGAAGGCGCGCCCCGGCGCGACAAGCGCATGTCCCTCGGACAGCACCTCATCGAGCTTCGACGACGCCTCATCATCTCGGCGCTCGCGCTCGTGGCGTCGATGGTGGTGTCGTTCTTCCTCACCGACTGGATCATCTGGGCGATGACCGAGCCGATCCGCGTCGTCGCTGAGCAGCGCGGCGACACCGAAGCCGTCAAGCTGATGTACTCGACGATCACCGGCCCGTTCGACATGCGGCTGCGGATCTCGTTCTCCGTCGGCATCATCCTCTCCGCTCCGATCTGGCTCTGGCAGATCTGGGCCTTCCTCATGCCGGGGCTCACGCGCAAAGAAGTCCGGTACACGGTCGGCTTCGTCTCCGCCGCTGTTCCGCTCTTCTTCGCGGGCGTCTACACCGGATGGCTCGTGATGCCCCACATCGTCGAGATCATGGCAACGTTCTCGCCGGAGGCCTCCGCCAACTTCTACGAGGGCAAGTACTACTACGACTTCGTCTTCAAGCTGCTGCTCGTCGTCGGTGTCGCGTTCATCATCCCCGTGTTCCTCGTGGCCCTGAACTTCGCGGGGATCATGAGCGGCAAGGCGATCCTCAAGGGGTGGCGCGTCGCCATCCTCATCGCCGTCGTATTCTCGGGCCTCGCAACACCGGCCGCCGACATCGTGAGCATGCTGATGCTGGCCTCGATCCTGACCGTCCTCTACTTCGCCGCCGCGGCCCTCTCGCTCCTGCTCGACCTGCGACGGTCGCGCCGCGCGCCCGAGCTGACCGTTCCCGGTCCGCCTCCGACGACCGATCCGCTCGCGTGAGCGACTCCAGTCCCGCCGAGCGCTTCCTGGCGGCGCAGTCTGCGCGGGCGCATCCGCTGACCACCGCCTTCGCGGGCATGCAGCGCTTCGACCTCGACCCCTTCCAGGTCGCCGGATGCCACGCCCTCGAGGACGGCAGGAGCGTGCTCGTCGCCGCCCCGACGGGCGCCGGCAAGACGATCGTGGGCGAGTTCGCCATGCACCTCGCGATGCTCGAGCCCGGCACCAAGGCGTTCTACACGACCCCTATGAAGGCTCTGTCGAACCAGAAGTTCCGCGAGCTGGTGGACGTCTACGGTGAGGACGAGGTCGGCCTCCTCACCGGCGACACCAACATCAACGGCAGCGCTCGCATCGTGGTCATGACCACGGAGGTGCTCCGGAACATGCTCTACGCCGACTCGCCGGCCCTGCGCGGCCTCCGTTACGTCGTCATGGACGAGGTCCACTATCTCGCCGATCGCTTCCGCGGGGCCGTGTGGGAGGAGGTCATCATCCACCTCCACCCGTCGGTACGGATGGTGGCGCTCTCGGCGACCGTCTCCAACGCCGAGGAGTTCGGCGATTGGCTCGACACCGTTCGAGGCGACACCGCGGTCGTGGTCTCCGAGATCCGGCCCGTTCCTCTCGAACAGCACGTCCTGGTGCGCGGCGACCTCCTTCCGCTCTTCGATGATCGCGCCGGCGTCGCGACGGCGCAGGTCAACCGGGAGCTGACGCGGCTGCGTTCGCCCCAGGGCCAGCGTTACGAGAACAACCGCCGCGCGCACGCTCACCGCAGCGGAGGAGGCCGCGAAGCGCATCGCAAGCACCGCGGGGGCACCGCGCCGGCTCGCCCGTCGGCGCTGCAGCGCCTCGAGCGCATCGATCGTCCCGCTGTCGTCGAGCTTCTCGGCCGGTCGAACCTGCTTCCGGCGATCTTCTTCATCTTCAGCCGCGCCGGTTGCGACGGTGCCGTGCAGCAGGTGCGCCGGTCGGGCCTGCGACTCACGACGGCCGAGGAACGCGACGAGATCCGGGCGATCGTCGACCGGCGCACCCGCGCGCTCGCTCAGGAGGATCTCGCCGTCCTGGGCTTCTGGGAATGGCGCGACAACCTCGAGCGCGGCGTAGCGGCCCACCACGCCGGTCTGCTTCCGGCGTTCAAGGAGGTCGTCGAGGAGCTCTTCCAGCGCAAGCTGGTGAAGGCCGTCTTCGCGACGGAGACGCTGGCACTGGGCATCAACATGCCTGCCCGCACCGTCGTCCTCGAGAAGCTCGAGAAGTTCAACGGGGAAGCGCGCGTGGCGATCACCTCGGGCGAGTACACCCAACTGACCGGACGCGCCGGCCGGCGGGGCATCGACGTCGAGGGGCACGCGGTCATCCAGTGGAGCGATGGGCTCGACCCGCAGGCGGTCGCCGCGCTGGCATCGCGTCGCACATATCCGCTGAATTCGAGCTTCCGCCCCACCTACAACATGGCCGTCAATCTCATCGATCGCTTCGGTCGCGACCGGGCGCGGGAGATCCTCGAGTCGTCGTTCGCCCAGTTCCAGGCCGACCGATCGGTCGTCGGGCTTGCGCGCCAGGTCAAGGAGAAGGAACAGACGCTCGACGGCTACGCCCGCTCCATGACGTGCGATCGGGGGGACTTCGCGGAGTACTCCGGCATCCGTCGGGAGCTCAGCGACCTCGAAAAGCTCAACCGCAACGACCGCACCGCGCCGGCCCGCATCCGACAGCGTCGTCAGGACGAGCTGGCGGGCCTGCGTAAGCGGATGCAGCGGCATCCCTGCCACGACTGCCCGGATCGGGAGCACCACGCCCGGTGGGCGGAACGCTACTGGCGGCTGCGCCGTGACGTGCAGAAGGTGCGGCAGCAGATCGACACCCGGACCGGAACGGTCGCGCGCGTTTTCGACCGAGTGGTCGACGTCCTGACGGCGCTCGATTACGTCACCGTCGGGGCCGATGGCACCACCGTCCTGACGTCGGCGGGTTCGACGATGCGTCGGATCTACGGTGAGCGCGACCTCCTGGTGGCCGAGGCGCTCCGCCGCGGTCTGTGGCGCGACCTCGATCCGGCCGGTCTGGCGGCCCTCGCGTGCAGTCTCGTGTACGAGCCGCGCCGCGAGGGCGACGGTCCCGGCGAGTACGGGCTTCCGCGAGGCGCCTTCCGAACAGCACTGGCCGAAACGCAGGAGCTGTGGGCCGTCCTCGACGACCTCGAACAGGACCACCGCCTGCCCGGCACCGAACCGGTGGCGACGGGCCTCGCGAAAGCCATGCATTCGTGGGCACGCGGCGTGATGCTCGACCGCGTCCTGCTCGAGGCCGACATGGCCGCGGGCGACTTCGTGCGCTGGGCGAAGCAGACGATCGATCTCCTGGATCAGCTCTCCCTCGTCGCCGACCCCGACGTGGCACGGACGGCGCGTGCGGCGCTGGATGCCGTCCGCCGCGGCATCGTGGCCTACTCCGCCGTTTAGGCTCGAACACGTGCCCGACTCGTCTCCGGCCGCCGCGCGGCCTCTGATACCGCTGTGGCTGGCACTGATCGGCGCCATCGTCGGCGGTGCGGTCCTGGACGCCGCGTTCCCCGACATCGGGTGGTGGCCGCTGGCGTTCGTCGGTGTCGCGTTCGCCCTCGTCGGTCTGATCGGGCGCTCGTCGTGGGGTGCACTCGCGGTCGGAGCCGTCTTCGGGGCGTCCTTCTACTTCATCCACATCTCGTGGATCACCCGTTATCTCGGACCCATCCCGTGGTTCGGACTCGCCGGCATCGAGACGCTCTTCTTCGCGGTCGGCTCGATCCCCATCGCCCTGGCGTACCGCTGGGTCCCGCGTCTGCTGCCCGGCATGGCAGGGCGACTGGTCGCCCTCCCCGCCCTCGTGGCGGGGCTGTGGACGGCTCGCGAGCTCTTCATGGGGTCGTGGCCCTACACCGGCTTCCCCTGGGCCCGGATCGGGATGAGCCAGTCCGAGAGCCCGCTCGCCCACATCGCGTCCTGGACGGGGGTGGCAGGCCTGACGTTCCTCATGGTCTTCGTCACGTCCGCCGGCATCGAGTGGCTCCGGCTCGGCAGGCTGCGCGACATCCGGACGGCAGTCCCCGCCGCCGTCGTCGCGGTCGTTCTCGTCGCCGTGCCCGCCTTCCCGACCACGGATGCCGGGACCTACCGCATCGGTTCGGTCCAGGGCGACGGTCCGGCCGGATACTTCGACTCCCGCGAGGCGTACGGCGTTCTGCGGTCGCAGCTGGAGGCCACGCAGCCCATCATCGACGAACCCATGGATCTGCTCGTCTGGCCCGAGGGCGGGATCGACGCGGACCCGCTGTCGAACGCGTCCGTCGCCGACACGCTCGATCGGCTGTCAGAGCGCATCGGGGCGCCGTTGCTGGTCAACGCCGCGACGGAGCGCGGCGACGACATCTACAACACCTCCATGCTCTGGCGGGCCGGCGCCGATAATCCCGTCGCGATCCACGACAAATCACGGCCCGTACCCATGGGGGAGTACGTCCCCGACCGGTGGTTCTTCGAGCTGATCGTCCCCGACCTCATCGGTCTCATCCAGCGCGAGTACACGCCGGGCACGAATCCTCCGTTCATGGATGTCTCGGGAGTCGGGGTAGGACTCGCGATCTGCTTCGACGTGCTCTACGACGACGTCATCTGGACGGGCGCGCGTGACGGGGCCCAGGTCTACGTCTTCCAAACGAACAACGCCGATTTCCGGGACACCGATGAGAACCTCCAGCAGCTCGCCTTCGCACGCATGCGCGCGATCGAGACCGGCCGGGCGGTCGTGAACATCTCCACGGTCGGCACGAGCCAGGTCATCGCGCCCGATGGCACGGAGATCGACGGCCTACCGGCGGCGGAAGCCGGTGCGATGATCACCGACGTGCCCCTGCGCACGGGCTTGACGCCCGCCGTGATCATCGGCGGAGCGGTGCAGGTCGTGCTCGGGTGGGGGAGCATCCTGGCGCTCGTCGTCTGCGGCGTCGCCGTCGCGATCGCGAGGCGGCGCTCGACCGGCGCGTCCCGGACATGAGAATGCCGTCGGCCCCGAGGGGACGACGGCATTCGCTCAGAGCTGGAGGCTCAGGCGCTCAGACGGGAGCCGCGGCGCTCGCGGAGCATGGCCAGACGCTCCTCGAGCAGCTCCTCGAGCTCGGGGATCGTGCGGCGTTCGAGCAGCATGTCCCAGTGCGTGCGGGCGGCCTTGTCGCCCGAGTGATCGACCTCGACGACGCCCTCGCCCACGCGCAGGAGAGCCTCGGCGCCGCACGCGCGGCACTCCCAGGTCTCGGGCGCTTCCGCGTCAGCGGCGAACGTCATGACGGTCTCGTGCTCACAGCGCGAACACACATACGTGTGGTTGACCCGGTCGTGAAAGACGACGCCCTCTTCGCTCTGTAGGCTCGAGGCGCCGAGTCGGATGCCGCGCAAGCTGCGGTCTGCCATTGTGTGGTCCTCTCGTCGGCTATCAGTTGTAACGTGCGCAGCTGTGTGCATCATCCGAACAACGGTTCGTCATCGGGGTTTCACAGCCGATGTTCAGCGTGTCGGGGTATTCAGCGCTCTCCCGCCGCGACGGTCATGGCGCGGTCGGCTCGGTCCGTGACGATGCCGTCGACGCCGGCCGCCAGCAGGCGTCTCATGCCGTCCGCATCGTTGACCGTCCAGACGTGCATCTCGACACCCGCACGGTGGACCGCGCGGATCATTCGGGGGGAGACGATGCGGACAAGACCCCGGCGCTCGGGAACCTGTACCGCGTCGATGCCGCGCAGCGCACGACTCATCAACCATGGCACACCTGACGCGACGGCGGCGACGAGCGCCGCGATCCGGATCGTTCCCGCAGATGTCGCCGGTCGTCCGCCGGCGGCGCGAGCGGCTCGGAGCGCACGTTCGCGCGTTCGATCCGAGAAGCTCGTGAGGAGAACCCGATCCGCGTACGGAGCCACCAGCTGGCCGACCCTCTCCGCCGCCGCGTCGGCCTTCACATCGAGGTTGAACAGCAGCGAGGGGAAGGCGTCGAGCGCCTGAGCGAGCGTCACCAGCCCCCCGCGGTCGGCCATGAGCGCCTCCAGCTCTCGGTCGCCGACATCAGCGATGGGACGGGGGTCGCCCGTCACTCGCGAGAGGTCGGCGTCGTGGAAGAGGATCACCGTGCCGTCGGCGCTCAGGTGGCAGTCCGACTCGACGTAGCGCACGCCGAGGGCGTGGGCGGCCGCGAACGCGGCGAAGGTGTTCTCGACGATGCCTTCGGAGTCGGGCGGCACGAACCCGCGGTGCGCCAGGATCCTCGGGCGCTCCGATGCGAAGTAGGGGTGCGTCACGGTGCGGGCGGCGCCGACCGCTCCGCCGACGGGGTCGGGTGGTCGTCGCGGCGACCCGCGAACCCGGCGCTCATGCTCTTGAGCGCCTCGGTGAACTCACTCGGAATGATCCACAGCTTGCTCGACGCGCTGTCGCTGATCTTCGGCAGCGTCTGCAGGTACTGATACGCCAGGAGCTTCTCGTCGGGATTGCCCTCGTGGATCGCCTGGAACACCGACTGGATCGCCGCGGACTCGCCCTCGGCGCGCAGGATCTGGGCCTGCTTGTCGCCCTCCGCTTTGAGGATCTCCGCCTGACGACGGCCCTCCGCCTCGAGGATCTGCGACTGCTTGGACCCTTCGGCCGTGAGGATCGCGGCACGACGGTCGCGCTCGGCGCGCATCTGCTTCTCCATCGAGTCCTGGATCGAGGTGGGCGGATCGATCGCCTTGAGCTCCACGCGCGATACTCGGATGCCCCACTTTCCCGTCGCCTCGTCGAGCACGATGCGCAGCTGCCCGTTGATGTTGTCGCGACTGGTGAGGGCTTCCTCGAGGTTCAGACCGCCGACGACGTTGCGCAGCGTCGTGGTCGTCAGCTGCTCGACGGCGCCCAGGTAGTTGTTGATCTCGTAGGTGGCGGCACGGGCGTCGGTCACCTGGAAGTACACGACGGTGTCGATCGAGACGACGAGGTTGTCTTCGGTGATGACCGGCTGCGGCGGGAACGACACGACCTGCTCACGCATGTCGACGAGAGGCAGGACCCGGTCGATGAACGGCACCAGCAGGTTCAGCCCGGGCGAGAGGGTGCGCTGGTAGCGGCCGAGCCGTTCGACGACGCCCGCATAGGCCTGCGGGATGATCCGGATCGAGCGGAAAAGCACGACGATCACGAAGATCGCCAGGACGACGAGTAGGACGATCACGAAGATCTGCCCCACGAAAGCGCCGACGTCAACCACGGGTGTTCTCCTTCGGGTCGGGGGAGGGGATGCCGACCTCGACGGTCGCGCCGCGCACGGCGCGGACGACGAGGCGGGCGCCGACGGACACGTCTGCGCTGTCGTCGACGAGTCGAGCAGTCCACGTCTCGCCGTTGTCGAGCTTGACCGCGCCCGCCCCGTCGACGAACGGGACCAGGACGCGAGCGCCGAGGCCCGCGAGAGCGTCCACGTTGGTCGGTATGTGCTGACTGCTGCGATGCAGGGCGCGAAGGAGCAGCGGACGGATGGTGAACAGCAGCAGTGCCGACACGGCGGCCGCCGCGGCGACCTGCAGCCACCACGGAGCGGACAGGAGGTTCGTGCCCAGACCGCCGACGAGCGTGCCGCCGGCGAGCATCAGGAACGTGAACTCGAGAGTGAGCAGTTCGACGATGACGAAGATCAGGGCCAGCACGAGCCACGCTATCCACAGGTATTGCGTGAGATCGGGCAACATCGGCGCTCCTTCGTCCCTCATCCCGAACCTATCAGTCGGGGGTGCGATCCGGACCGGTTGATAGGCTCGTGCGGTGCCGGCGGCCCGCCGTGCCGAGAGCCTTTCTTCCCCGCAGGAGCGTCACATGACTCAGCCCCTTCCCGCCGGAACCCTCACCGGTCGCACGGCACTGGTGACCGGATCGTCGCGTGGCATCGGCGCCGACACAGCGCGGTACCTCGCGCAGGCGGGGGCGAACGTCGTCATCAACTTCCGCAACAAGGCGCCCCGGGCCGAGAAGCTCGCGGCCGAGCTCCGCGACCTCGGCGTCGAGGTGCTCGTCGTCGGAGCCGATCTGACCGATCGCGCCTCGGTCGACGAGATGTTCGCCGCTGTGCGCGACACGTTCGGCCACCTCGATCTGCTCGTGCTGAACGCATCCGGCGGCATGGAGGGAGGCATGGCCGAGGACTACGCCCTCACCCTCAACCGCGACGCGCAGCTCGGCACCCTCGACGCGGCGCTGCCGCTGCTCGAGGATGGGTCACGCGTGGTGTTCGTCACCAGTCACCAGGCTCACTTCATCCGCACGACCCCGACGATGCCCGAGTACGAGGCCGTCGCCCTGTCGAAGCGGGCCGGCGAGGACGCTCTGCGCGAGCGCGTCGGCGAGCTCTCCGAGCGCGGCATCGGATTCGTCGTCGTGTCGGGAGACATGATCGAGGGCACGATCACCGCGACCCTGCTCGAGCGCGCGAATCCGGGGGCGATCGCCACGCGGCGCGAGTCGGCCGGCAAGCTGTACAACGTGTCGGAGTTCGCCGCCGAGATCGCCCTCGCCGCCGTCGAGCCGATCCCCTCCGACAACACCCGTCTCGTCGGGGACATCTCGTCCTTCGGCGGCGAGTGACCATGCGCCCCACGGACATCGAGGCTCTCATCGCCGTGGGGCGTCCGACGGTCGCCCCCGACGGCTCGTTCGCCGTGTTCGCGACGTCACGGCCCGATATCTCGGCGAACCGGAACGTGGGACAGCTCTGGCGTATCGAGCTGCCCTCGGGCGAGGCTCACCGGCTCACCCGCGGCGTGGCCGACTCCTCGCCGCGCCTCTCGCCGGACGGCCGTCGTGTCGCGTTCGTCCGCGGCGACGCCGGCGGTAAGCCGCAGATCCACGTGATCGCGGCATCCGGCTCGGAGCCCGTCCAGGTCACCGACGCGCCCCTCGGTGTCGGGGCGTTCGCGTGGTCACCCGCGGGCGATCTCCTCGCCTTCACCGCGCGAATTCCCGAGCAGGGCCGCTACGGCTCGGTGGAAGGACTCGCCGCCGAAGCAGAATCTCCTCGGCGGATCACGGGCGTCCGGTGGCATGCGAACGGCATCGGCTACATCGCGGACCGCCCCGCTCAGGTCTTCGTCGTCGCCGCACCGGACCTCGGTTCCGAGCCCGCGTACGCTCCCGCCCCCGAGCCGCAGGGAGGCTCGTCCGCGCCTGCACCGCGCGTGCCGGCGGAGGCGCGCCAGCTGACCTCGGGCGAGCTCTCCCACGACGGCGTCGTCTTCACCGCCGACGGCTCGGAGATCCTCACCACCACGGATGAGATCGAGCGCGAACGTCGCGACCTCCGCTCGCCCCTGATCGCGATCAGCGTCGATGGAACGGGGGAGCGCGTGGTGCTGCCAGCGACCCTCTCGATCGCCGACGTCGCCGTCGCCCCCGACGGCAGCATCGCCCTCCTCGCCTCCGACGCGGGCGCAGATGGCACGGACTTCGTCGCGCCGGGCGTCGCGCTGTGGATCCTCGAGGGCGATGGCCCTCGGAGACTGACCGATCCCGAGACGATCGACCTCGGGGAAGTGGGCTCGCACATCACGGCAGTGGGCGACGACTTCCTGGTGCAGAACCGCACCCGCGGAGAGGTGCACCTGCTCCGCGTCTCGCGCGACGGCGCCGCCGTGCGCCTGCGCCGGGGCATGGAGGTGACCGGCCACGGCGCTGACGCTGCAGGCCGGCGAATCGTCTGCGCCGTCGCGACCAACCGGTCGGCCGGCGAGCTCCTTCTCCTCGACGCCGACGGCGTGGAGGCGCGGTTGCTGACCTCCTTCGGGGATGCCGCGAGCCGAGCGGGGTTCGTCGTTCCGCGCGAGCTCGAGGTGACGGCCCCCGACGGCTATCGTGTGCACGGATGGGTCGCGACACCCGAGGGCGATGGCCCGTTCCCCGTGCTTCTGCAGATCCACGGCGGCCCGTATGCCTCGTACGGCATCCATCTCTTCGACGAGACGCAGGTGCTGGTCGATGCCGGCTACGCCGTCGTGTACTGCAATCCGCGGGGCAGCGCCGGATACGGTCGCGCTCACGGGCGCAGCATCCGCGGGCGCATGGGCACCGACGACCTCGTCGACGTTCTCGCGTTCCTCGACGGAGCAGTCGCCTCTGAGGCACGGCTCGATGGTGGACGGGTCGGAATCATGGGCGGGTCGTACGGCGGCTATCTGACCGCCTGGACGATCGCGCACGACCACCGGTTCGCCGCGGCGATCGTCGAGCGCGGTTTCCTCGACCCGGAGACCTTCCAGGGAACGAGCGACATCGGCTCGTTCTTCGGCGACGAGTACGTCGGCACCGATCCTGCCGCGATCCGGGCGCAGAGCCCGATGGCCATGGTCGGCCGCGTGGCAACCCCCACGCTCGTCATCCATTCCGAGCTGGACTTCCGATGCCCGCTCGAACAGGCGACGCGGTACTACACCGCCCTGCGTCGGCAGGGCACGGAGGCCGAGCTGCTGGTGTTCCCCGGCGAGGACCACGAGCTCACCCGCTCGGGACGGCCCCGACACCGCGTGGAACGGTTCGAGGCCATCCTCGACTGGTGGGGGCGCCACCTCCCGGTGTGACGCCCCCAGCTGTCAGGGGCGCAGCGAGAGCCCTCGGATGATGTTGACGATTCCGAGGGCGACAGCGGAGATGCCAAGCAGCCACCAGAGCACGATGACGCCCCACAGCGGCGTGAACAGCAGCATGACGCCGGCGATGATCGAGAGGATCGCGAACGCGATCGTCCAGCCTCGCGACGATGACTCACCGACGACGGACAACGACACCGCGCCCTCGATGATCCACATGATGCCCACCAGGACGCCGAGGAACACAGCGAACGACACCGTGAACGCGGCGAGGTTGGCAAACGCCACGACGCCGACGACCACGAAGAAGATGCCGAGCACGATGTGTCCGACGCGCGCCCAACCGTCCTTCGTCCGCGAGAAGACGCCGAGCGCGGCGTAGACGACACCCGCGACGATCGCGTACGCCGCGATGATGCCCGTCAGCACCTGGGCCGTCCGCCCGGGCCAGATGAGGATCAGCAGGCCGAGAACCAGGGTGAGGACGCCGGTCAGGATCAACGATGTCCGCAGCGATCGGATGAATCGTTCGGCGATGTTCTCCGCAGTTGTCATGGCAGGGCCTCCTTCACGGAAGTCGGACGCTCCCGTCTCGCCTCACGCTACTGGACATGACGAAGCGGCATCAGAGCGCGCGGTGCAGCGCCGGGGGAGTGGCGCGGGGCGAGAGGCGCTCAGCCGAGGAGCAGGGTCGCGGCGAGGAGTACGGGGACGCAGCCGAGCGTGGTGAGGAACACGGTGTCGCGCGAGATCGTCTCGCCGATGTCGTAGCGCTGGGCGAAGTTGAAGACGTTCTGCGCGGTAGGGAGGGCCGCGAGGACCGTGACCGCCAACGTGTCGGCGGGGGAGAGGCCGAACGCGAGCGCGGCGACCGCCCAGGCGACGAGGGGCATCGCGATGAGCTTGAGCCCCGATGCCAGGAGGATGTCGCGGCGACGGCCGGATGCAGACAGCACGCGCTGTCCGTGGAGCGACATCCCGTACGCGATCAGGAGCACCGGCACACAGGCGTCCGCGATCAGCTGCAGCGGGTCGAGCACGATCGGCGGCAACCGCAGGCCCGAGACGGACACGATCACTCCCGCCACCGAGGCGATGACGATCGGGTTGCCGACGGTCCGTTTCAAGATCGGCAACGGTTTGCGTTGTCCGGTCGTGACGGCCTCGAGGATCGCCATCGTGATCGGGGTGAAGACGATCAGCTGCATCAGGATGACGGGCGCCGGCAACGCGGCCGACCCCAACAGATACAGCGACAGCGGGATGCCGATGTTGTTGGAGTTCACCTGCCCGGCCGAGAGCATGCCGATGAGCGTCTCGCCGACCGAGCGGCGCCACACGAGCCGCGCGATCAACGCGTAGACGACGAACATCGAGACGGCGGCGATCGCTGAGACGGGCAGCAACGCGGAGAACAGGGTCGACACGTCGGCTTGCGAGAGCACGACGAACATGAGGAACGGCGACAGCACGAAGAAGATCAGGCGCGCGAGCACGGGACGGCCGTGAGGTCCGAGCAGATCGATGCGGCCGATGACGTAACCGACGACGATCGCGACCCCGACGACGACGAACCCGGTCACGACCTGCACCCTTCGAGCCTAGGGGAGTGCGGGTAGGCGTTGACCCCGCTCACAGGCTCCGGTTCGTACGGTTGTTCAGACGTGGAAGAGGTGACGACATGAGACGCAGCGTGCGCTACATCCCGCTGGCCGCCGTCCAGCTGGCGGCTATCGCCGTGACGATCGCGGTGTGCGTGTTCACGACCTCCGGACAGCACGCCGATCAGGCGGCGATGGTCGCCACGACATCGTCGAGCAACCCGATCCTGCTGGCGGCGCAGCACGTGAGCGCCAACTACATCCTCATCGTGGCGGCCGTGACGATGGTGGTCAGCATCACAACGGCGCTCGTCACCCGCCGGTTCGCGGAGGCGGGCGCAGCGTCGGTCGTCTTCGTCGGCGCGAGCATCGTGACGCAGGTGCTCAAGCACGACATCATCGCGCGCCCCGATCTCGCCAGCGGCTGGGGCACTTACCACAACTCCCTGCCGTCGGGTCATGCGACCATCGCGATCGCGGCAGCCTGCGCCGCGCTGTTCGCCGCCCCGACGCGGATGAAGTTCGTCCTCGCGCCTGTGCTCGTCGTGTGGGCCACCGTCGCCGGCATGGGCGTCATCGCCGCCGGCTGGCACCGACCGAGCGACGTCGTCACGGCGAGTCTCGTCGTGGGCTTCTGGTGCACGATCGCTGCGCTCCTGGTCAGCGCAGCCCGTCATCGCCGGGAACGCGGCTCGGCCGTGCTCACGACAGCACAGCGTCGACTGCGCGGACTCACACCCGTCCTGATCCTGCTGGCGGTGATCACCGCCGTCGCGCTGTGCGCATCGTACGCATCGGGATCGGAGCGCACGCTCGCGTCGGCTCTTCTCACGGTGTCGACGATCACGGCAACGGTCCTCGGCGCTCTCGCGGTCAGCGGCGGGCTGCCGTCAGGACGGCCGCGCGGTCGCGCGCTCGTCCCACGGGTGTGAGCTGGTGCCGTCTTCCTGCGGGCGCCTGCGCCGAGCTCAACCGTAGAGCGCCGTCACACCACGCCTGCGTCCGTCGAGTCTCACCCTGCCGCCGTAGGGGAGGACCCACTGCGGGCGGGTGTGTCCGAACGGCACGCCGATGCAGATGACGGCGTCTTCGCTGTAGCGCGTCACCTCGCTGAGCACGACGTCGCGTTGCTCGGCCCGGAGCCGCCGGCGCTCGTCATGTACAGGGACCCTGTCGTGAGCGCTCACCGGGGGACGCGCCACCATCACCCCGTCGACCACTCCGAGGATGCCGCGTTCGCCGAGGGCTCGGATCCATCGCCTGACGAGAGTCGCAGGCGGCGATTCTTCGCTGGTTTCCAGCATGAGGATCGACCCGCGGAGATCCTCGAGCCTCGGCATGCGGCCCGCTACGGCGATCTGGTCGATCACTTCGAGACAACCGCCCCAGGTGGTTCCCTCCGCGGTTCGCCGAGGACCCGACCAGGTCCAGTCCTCGGCGGGTTCCCGTGTCCCGAACTCGATGAGCGCCGCCGGAGATCGCCAGTCCGGCCCGAAGTCCTCGGACTCGGCGGGATTCGTGAGTTCGATCTCGCCTCCGGTGAACAGAGCCGCACGAAGCGACCTGAGATGAATTTCGTCGATGCCGGGTCCGGCGCCGAGGTGAACCTGCGTCGACCCGCCGTAGTAACCGGATACCCCCAACTGCCAGAGCCAGTTGAGAAGGTTCGTGTTGTCGCTGTATCCGAAGAAGGGCTTAGGGTTGTCCCGGATCACGCCTGCATCCAGGAACGGGATAACGGTGATCTGATCGTCTCCGCCGAGAGTCGCGAAGACCGCAGCGATCGTCGGATCCGCGAACGCCGCGCCGATGTCACGGGCGCGTGCTTGAGGACTGGCACCGAGCTCACGGGTCGTCGGGAACTCGACCGGTACGAGACCCAGGTCCGAACGGATGCGGCTCAACGCCTGCTCGTGCACCGCCGGGGCGAAACCGGGCGCCGCGAATGACGGGGACAGCACCGCGACCCGATCACCCGGGACGAGCACAGACTGTCTTGGCTGCATTCCGTCATCCAACCAGACCCACTTCCGGTGTCAGTTGATCCGATAATGCACATTATGTCATTTCCGCGTTGGGGCCAGCCCCTGGAGCCGCATCTGTCCTCGTCTGATGTCTTCGCACGGAGGCACGCCGGCATGCTGTTGCTATTTCTCGGAATCGCGTTCGTCGCCCGCCGCAGACGCCCATAACTGCGTATCGGGGTCGGACCGCCGGTAGGTGACCGCCGCGCCTGCCGATACCGTGGTGCGATGATGACACCGACACACCCCCGCGCGGAACGAGCGTGACCGGCGACGCCGCATCGAAGGGACGACGCGTCACGCTGAATCTCCGCCGGCCGATGCTGCACCTGATTCCCGGCGTCCGACCGACGGTCGTGATCGACGGCCGCGGACAGCCCGCGCAATGGGGCGTCGGCACCTGGCTCGTGCCCGACGACGAGGCCGTAGAGATCACCGTCTTCCTCTTCAATCGCTTGTGGCGGTTCGGCGAGGCTCGAGTGGTGCTGCATCCCGCGGACACCGGCCTCTCCTATCGCTCCCCCCTGGTTCCCCTCGGCCCGGGTCGCATTCTGGTCACCTCCGGGTGAGCCTCGTCGCGCCGACCTGCATTCGTACCGTCCAGCTGGTACAGTAATCGGTCATCCTCGCTCGAATGGAGCGCGACGAAGGGAGACGGCCATGCACATCGCCGGCTTGGATGCCGACATCATCGACGCACTGACGCAGGTCTCGACGCCGGATCACCGGCCCGATGCACTCACGATCGGGGTGTCGCTCCCCGACTCCCCCGACGAGCTCCCGGCGTGCATCGCCGACGTCGACGCACTCCTGGAACGCGAGCTGAGCCGCGTGTCACCGCGCATCCTCGTCGCCGTCGTCCACGCCGCGAGTCGGCTGAACGAAGGCCGCGCCTTCGCGAGCGAGCTGATCGACCACGCGAGCGTTCACTCGAGCAATTCGCTGGGCCGCGACCTGACCGCTGTCGGCATCGTCCTGGACGACGACCAGGACCGCGCGCTCGTGGCGCGCCGTATCGCGGAGCACCTCAGCGGCCGCAGCAACCTCGGCGACGGCACGGTCGTCACCGCCCGGGACCTTCGACGCGTCACTCTGCGCGAGCTGATACTCGAGGACGTCCTCTGACGGTGTAGCCCGCGTCACAGCCGGCGGACACGCAACCACACGAACGCGTGCGCCGGCAGCACGAGCCCGCTCCCGAGCCCCACCGCGGAGTCCCGGATGAGGTCCCACGCCGACTCATCCAGCCCGCTCACGGTCTCGGAGGGGATCGCCGCCGGCTCGTCAGCGACATTGGCGAGCACGAGCACCGCTCCCCCGTGCTCATCCGTCGCCGGACGTATGAACCCCACGACCGCGGCGTGGGGGGTGTGGAAGGGGATGAGCTCGTTCCCGGCGAACTCCGTCGTGGCTCGGCGCACGTCGATCAGGTGCCGGAGCCGCGTGAAGACCCGTCCGGCAACCGTGGACTCGTCCCGCCGCTCCTCGTACCGCTCGAAGGGTCGCTCGGGCCGGTGCGCCCACCGGCTGTCTCCTCGCCGCGCCGGGTCGTCCTGGAACGTGTCGTCGTTGAGCTGCGCCACCTCGTCGCCGAGGTACAGCAGCGGGATGCCGCCGGTGGACATCGCGAGCGCATGCGCGAGCACCACCCGGTCCTCACCGCCGTCGTCGCCCGCCGCGATCCCCGCCAGCGAGGCCGTTGTGCCTGCGATCCGGGCATCGCCGGTGCGCGGGTTCTCCTGGAACGGGAAGCCCCGCGAGAACGAGCCGGCGAAGCGGCCGATGTAAAAGTCGTTGAGGAAGCGCCGATGCGGCCCGCCGTCGATCCCGAAGCGCGCGGCATCCTCGTCCGCGAACGTCCAACCGATGTCGTCGTGGCTTCGGACGTAGTTGACCCACGCGGTCCCGGGAGGAAGCTCGTGGCGCTCGTCTAGCGCGAGCTGAAGCAGCCGGGCGTCACGGGTCGCCAGCGCCTCCCAGGTCAGCGCCATCTGCAGCGGGTTGTAGGAGAGCTGGCACTCGTCGGGCGAGATGTAGTCCTGCACCTCGTCGGGGTGGACGATCGCCTCGGACTTGAACAGCACCGCCGGCGCCGCGATGCGCAGCACCGCGTTGAACGCCTGCAGGAGCAGGTGAGCCTCGGGCAGTGACTCGCACGTCGTCCCGAGACGCTTCCAGATGAAGGCGACCGCATCCATCCGGAGGATCTCGACACCCTGGTTCGCGAGGAACAGCATCTCCCTCGCCATCGCCGTGAATACGTCGGGGTTCGCGTAGTTGAGATCCCATTGGAACCGGTAGAAGGTGGCCCAGATCCACCGGCCATCGGGAAGCGGCACGAACGAGCCCGGATGGTCGTTTGGAAAGATCTCGCGCGTGGTCCGCTCGTACGCATCAGGAAGCTCGCGGTCGGGGAAGATCAGATAGAAGTTCTCGTACACCGGGTCGCCGGCGAGGGCGCGCGTCGCCCACTCGTGCTCGTTCGAGGTGTGATTGAAGATGAAGTCGAGCACGAGGGAGATCCCCGCGTCACGGAGATCAGCGGCCAACGCGCGGAGGTCGGCCATCGTCCCCAGAGCCGGGTCGACGGTGCGATAGTCCGAGACCGCGTATCCGCCGTCGTTGTCACCTTCTGGGCTGGCGAACAGCGGCATGAGGTGCAGATAGGTGAGACCGAGCTCCCGGAAGTACGGGATCATCTTGCGCACGCCGTCGAGGTCACCGGCGAACCGGTCCACGTAGCAGACACCGCCGAGCATCCGCTCCGATTCGAACCAGGTCGGCCGCGCCGCGCGGTCGCGGTCGAGTCGCCGCAGTTCGGCGGGCCGATCGGCACGTGCATCGAGCACGGCGTCGATGAGTGTCAGGAGCGACTCGAGTGAGGTCGCGCGATCGCCGTAGAGCGCGCGGAACAGCCCGTGCAATCTCGGGAACTCCGCGCGAAGCCGCGCGACCGTCTCGCCGTCGGCCGGCTGCTCACGCCGTGCGACGTGCTCGACGAGGATCGCGGCGTCGGTCTCGAGAGCCGACAGCGCGGTCATCGCGGGACCACCGGAGCACTCATGCTCCGCATCATGGCAGAACGACCGGGGCACCGGACACCGCGGGCCGTGCGGGTAGACGCCGACGCCGGAGTAGCGTAGAAGGGTGATCTTCCCGGCGCCTCCCCTGCTCCGACGGATCGGCCGATGACGGCCGCAGCACGGATGAGCGGCCCCGGGCTCCGGGCGTGGCTCGTCTGGGGAACCGGTGTGGCGGCGTACGTCCTGTCCATCACGAACCGGACGTCGCTCGCGGCCGTGGGCGTCGACGCCGCCGAGCGCTTCCAGGCCGATGCCGCGACGCTGTCGATGTTCGCCGTCGTCCAGCTGGCCGTCTACGGCGGGATGCAGATCCCCATCGGCGTCCTGCTCGATCGATACGGTTCGCGCCCCATCATGACCATCGGCATGATCCTCATGGCGGTCGGCCAACTGACGATGGCCCTCTCCCCCAGCGTCGGGGTCGCCATCGTCGCGCGCATGCTCCTCGGCGCCGGCGACGCCGCCATCTTCCCGGCGGTCCTCCGACTCGTCGCGACCTGGTTCCCGGCGCAGCGCGGGCCGCTGATGGTGCAGATGACCGGCATCCTCGGTCAGGCCGGCCAGCTCGTCGCCGTCATCCCCCTCTCAGCTCTCCTGCACGCCACCAGCTGGTCGGTGACCTTCGGCAGCGTCGCGGGACTGGGTGTCCTGTTCGCCGTCCTGGTGTTCCTGCTCGTGCGCAACCACCCGCCGGAGGTCGATCGCGACGTCAGCGTCGACACCGACACCGGAGCCATCCGCGTCGTCACCTCGAGCGTCGACACGGGAGTCGGCATCCGCGCGGCCTGGGCGCATCCGGGTACCCGGCTGGCGTTCTGGTCGCATTTCACGACCCCGTTCGCCGGCACGGCGTTCATCCTGCTGTGGGGCATTCCGTTCCTCACCGCCGGCGAGGGACGCACGCAGTCCGAAGCGACGCTCATCACGACGCTCTACGTCTTCGCCGGTATGGCGCTCGGGCCGATCATGGGCGAGCTCTCTCGCCGCATCCCCAACCTGCGATCGCGAGCGCTCGTGCTTCCCGCCGTGGGCGTCCAGCTCGTCGCCTGGACGGCGGTGATCCTCTGGCCCGGGACCGCGCCGGCGTGGCTGCTGGTGGCTCTGGCGATCGCCCTCGCCACCGGGGGGCCGGCCTCGATGATCGCTTTCGACCACGCCCGCACGCACAATCCCTCGCATCGCCTCAGCACGGCGACGGGGCTCACGAACGCCGGCGGCTTCCTCGCCGCACTCATCGCCGTGTTCAGCATCGGGGTGGCGCTCGACCTGCAGGGCGCCGGAACACCGGCGACGTACTCGCTCGAGGCGTTCCGCGTCGCGTTCCTCACCCAGGTGCCGCTGTGGCTCATCGGCGGTACGTTCATCGCGATCGAGCGCAAGCGCACCCGTATCCACATCGGGATGGACCTACCGAAACGGCCGCGACGGGCGTAAGCCCACCGCGGCCGTTTCGCAGCAGATGCATCAGAGCATGGGGTCGCCCGACGTGCTCGTGCTGTTGCGGGTGACGCGCTGGCCGCTGGCGGGATCGACGGCGGTGCGGCTGACGGTATCCGTCTGGCGGCGGCGCACCATCAGAATGAGGCCGATGAGGAAGACGAGGGCTCCTGCACCCATCAGGATGTAGCCGATGAGGTCGAGGTTCACCCACTCGACCTCGACGTTCACGGCGAACGCGAGGATCGCGCCGATGACGAACAAAGCGATTCCGGCACCAATGCTCATGTCAGTTCCCTTCGGGTGTGCGGACCCGTCGATCCTGGCGCGTGGGCGCAGCACCGTGCACCGGCTTGACACCGGCTCTCGCGGCGTGTCACGAGCGCGGCGCGACCTCGATCCAGGAGCCGAACTTCGGTTGCCGGTTGTCGCCGGATGAACGTCCGGTGAGTCGCCGACGGACCCAGGGAGCGAGGTGCTCGCGGAAGTACTCGCCGCGCGCGAGCGCAGGCGGCTGCTCGTCGACGGGAAGCGACCACCACTCCCCCGGCGCCTCGAGACCCAGGGAACCGAGAACCCGAGCGGCGACGCGGTGGTGACCGCGGGCGTTCATGTGGAGCCGATCGGCCGACCAGTACGACGGATGCGTCAGGGCCCGGTCATACCAGTTCAAGGCGCGGACGACGTCGTCGCGATCCGCGATGCGCTCGACGACGGCATCCGAGAGCGCATCGCCGCGCCGATTGATGAGGCCTCCCAGCGGCAGCTGCGCGGACGGGTTCGCGCCCGACAGCAGGATGAGGCTGACGCCTTCTTCGTCGCACCGGCGCAGCACCTGCGCGAAGGCGTCGACGATATGCGCGATCGACGTGCGCGGGCGCAGCATGTCATTGCCGCCGCCGTTGAACGACAGGTGGGTCGGGCGCAGCGCGAGGGCGGCTTCGAGCTGTTCGTCGACGATGGGCCGCACGAGCTTGCCGCGGATCGCGAGGTTGGCGTACTGCACGGGTCGCCCCGTCGCGTCCGCCCAGCCGGCGGCGACGAGATCGGCCCAGCCGCGCACGGCGCCGTCGGGCAGCTCGTCTCCCACGCCCTCGGTGAACGAGTCGCCGATGGCCACGTAGCGCACCTGTGATTCAGCGGTCATCGAGCGACACTCCCCTGCGGTCGACGAGTCCCCACGCGCCGACGGCGGCGAGCACGAAGAAGATGGCGAACACGACGAAGAGCATGGGCGCGCCACCCCACATCAGCAGGGGCGGCACCGACAGCGGAGCGAGGATGGATGCGATCCGGCCGACACCCGCGGCCCATCCGGCACCGGTGCCGCGCAGCGATGTCGGGTACATCTCCGGCGTCACGGCGTAGAGCGCACCCCAGGCGCCGAGGTTGAAGAACGACAGCGCCATACCTGCGCCGATGATGACGGCCTCGGTCCCGGCCGTGCCGAACACGACGGCGGATGCCGCGGAGCCGATGAGGAACACCGACAGGGTCAGGCGTCTGCCCCACACCTCGATCAACCAGGCCGAGACGGCGTAGCCAGGGAGCTGAGCGAGAGTGATGATCAGGGTGAACCCGAACGAACGCACGAGGTCGTAACCCTGCGTGTACAGGATCGTCGGGATCCAGATGAAGGCGCCGTAGTACGAGAAGTTGACGCAGAACCAGACCAGCCACAGGCTCGCGGTGCGGCCGCGGAACTCCGGCGACCAGAGCGCCCGGAGCCGGCCGGTCGACGACACGGCGGCGGGCGCGGCGATCGTTTCCGGGCCGGCGGAGACGCTGACCTCGCGCGACGCGGTCGCGCTGGTCGTCTCGAAGCTCCGGACGACCGCCTCGGCCTCGGCGTGCCGGCCGCGGCGTTCGAGCCACCGGGCCGACTCGGGGAGCCCCCAGCGCACGACCAGCGCGTACACCGCGGGGATCGCGCCCACGACAAATGCCCAGCGCCATCCTTCGTCGACCTGCGGGATCACGAAGTAGCCAATCAGTGCGGCCGCGGTCCAGCCGACGGCCCAGAAGGCTTCGAGGATGACGATGACCCGGCCGCGGATGCGGGCGGGCGCGAACTCGCTCACATACGTGCTCGCGACCGGCAGCTCGGCGCCGAGACCGAGCCCCACGAGGAAGCGCAGGACGAGGAGCATCGCGAGCCCGCCGACCAGAGCGCTCGCGCCGGTGGCGACTCCGTAGACGAGAAGCGTGACCGCGAACACGGAGCGCCGACCGAATCTGTCTGCCAGCAGCCCGCCGACGCTCGCGCCGATCGCCATGCCCGCGAACCCGGCCGATGCGATCCACGACGCCTGCGAGGTGTCGAGCGACCACTGCGCGATGAGCGCCGTGATGATGAACGAGATCAGCCCGACGTCCATCGCGTCGAGGGCCCATCCCAGTCCGGATCCGGTCAGGATCCGCAGGTGCCGACGACCGAAAGGCAGATCGTCGAGTCGGCGCGCCACCGAGGGCGTCGCGGTATCGGTCATTCGACCATGCTATTGATCCGCGACGACCTCGCGCGCCACCCGGTCAGTCGTCGGCGAGCATCTCTCGCACGAGAGGAGCGACCTTGGTGCCGTAGAGCTCGATCGAGTGCATCATGCTCTCGTGCGCGAGCGTCCCGTGCGAGAACTTCAGATCGAACCGGTCGAGGTCCAGCGTGCGGATCGTCTGGGCGAGCTTGCGCGCCACCGTCTCGGGCGAGCCCGCGTACACGGCGCCGTCGGGGCCGAGATCGTGCTGGAACTGCAGGCGCGAATACGGCGGCCAGCCACGCTCGGCACCGATCGCGTCACGGTTGACCTTCATCGCCGGGAAGAGCTCCTCCCAGGCCTGCTCATCGCTGTCGGCGACGTGGCCGGGAGAATGGACCCCGACGGGCAGCCGATCGGCGCCCATCGCGTCCCGCGTGCGGTGGAAGAGATCGACGTACGGCCGGAACCGCGCCGCACCGCCGCCGATGATCGCCAGCATCAGGCCGTACCCGTTGTGGGCGGTTCGCAGCACCGATTCGGGCGAGCCGCCGACGCCGACCCACGCACGGAGGCCGTTCTCGGTCTTCGGGAAGACATCCGCGTCCGTCAGCGCGGGTCGAGTCCGACCCTGCCAGGTGACGGGCTGCTCGGACCGCAGCCGTCCGAAGAGGTCGAGGCGCTCCTCGAAGAGGATCTCGTAGTCGGCGAGATCGAACCCGAACAGCGGGAACGACTCGGTGAACGAGCCCCGCCCGAGGATGATCTCGGCACGGCCGTTCGAGACGGCGTCGAGGGTCGCGAAACGCTCGTAGACGCGCACCGGGTCGTCGCTCGAGAGGACCGTGACCGCGGTGCCCAGGCGGATCTCCTTCGTACGCGCCGCGGCGGCGGCGAGCACCATCTCGGGACTCGAGACGGCGAATTCACGCCGGTGGTGCTCCCCCACCCCGAAGAAGCTCAGGCCGACCTCGTCGGCGAGCACCGCCTGGTCGACGACGTTTCGGATGGTCTGGGCGTCGGAGAGCAGCTCGCCGTCGGCGCCGCGGGTGACGTCACCGAACGTGTCGAGGGCGAACTGGACGGATGTCGCGGTCATGGGGGCCCACCTTTCATTCATCCGCATACAACGACGGGGCGGGAAGAGTATTCCCGCCCCGTCGTCGGTGCTGTCAGTTCTGCGCGAGCGCCATGCGCAACGTCTCGAGCCCGACACCGCCGAGCCGCAGCGCCTTCATGTGGAACGCCTTGACGTCGAACCGGTCGCCCGCCCGCGCCGCGAAGTCGTCGCGGATCTGCTCCCAGATGCGCTGACCGACCTTGTACGACGGCGCCTGGCCCGGCCAGCCGAGATACCGGTTGACCTCGAAGCGGATGAACTCCTCGGGCATGTTGACGTTGCGCTTCATGAACTCCAGCGCGTAGTCCGCATCCCACACGCCCTCACCGTCGGGGCGTTCCTTGCCCAGGTGCACACCGATGTCGAGGACGACGCGAGCGGCCCGCATGCGCTGGCCGTCGAGCATGCCCAGCCGGTCTGCCGGGTCGTCGAGGTAGCCCAGCTGCTCCATCAGGCGCTCGGCGTACAGCGCCCAGCCCTCGGCGTGGCCGCTCGATCCGGCGAGCAGGCGGCGCCACGAGTTGAGCTCGAAACGGTTGTACACCGCCTGCGCGATCTGGAGATGGTGACCGGGGACGCCCTCGTGATACACCGTCGTGAGTTCGCGCCAGGTGTCGAACGAGTCGACGCCCTCCGGCACCGACCACCACATGCGACCGGGGCGCGAGAAGTCGTCGGTCGGGCCCGTGTAGTAGATGCCGCCCTCGTTGGTCGGGGCGATCATGCACTCCAGCGTGCGGATGGGCTCGGGGATGTCGAAGTGGGTACGACCCAGTTCTTCGACGGCCCGGTCGCTCGTCTCCTGCATCCACTTCTGCAGAGCCTCGGTGCCGTAGAGCTTCCGCGACTCGTCCTTCTCGAGGTGCGTCACCGCCTCTTCCACGGTCGCACCCGGGAGGATCTCGTTCGCGATGGACTCCTGCTCGGCGACCATGCGGGCCAGCTCCTGGAGGCCCCACTCGTAGGTCTCGTCGAGGTCGATCGTGGCCCCGAGGAAACGGCGGGAGTGCAGGGCGTACAGCTCGCGCCCGACCGCGTCGCTCTCGCCCGCCTCGGGGAGCAGCTCGCCGGTGAAGAACGAGGCGAGCGCGTCGTAGGCGACGCGAGCCGCATTCGCGTTGTCGGCGAGCTCACGGGCCAGTGACGCGGGCAGGCCCCCCTCGGTGGGCGCGGCCTCAGCGGCGAACGTCGCGAAGAAGCCGGTGTCCGCCGTGTAACGACCGATCTGCGTGGCTACCTCGGAAACCTGACGGCGCGCCGGGACGATGCCTCGGGAGATACCTTCGCGGAGCGTCTCGATGTAGCCGTCGATCGCGGCCGGAACCGCACCCAGACGCGCGGCGATCACGCTCCAGTCGTCGACCGTGGCCGTGGGCATGAGGTCGAAGGTGTTCCGGATCTCCTGAGCGGGCGAGGCGATGACGTTGACGTCGCGCAGGTGCGCGCCGGCCTCGGCGAGCTCGATCTGCAGACGCAGATCGCCGGAGAGGTCGGCCTTCGTGACGACATCGAGGTCGTCGGTCGGCTCGGCTGCCTCGAGGGCGGCGAGAGTGCCGCGAGCGACCTCGAGGGCTCGGGCGGTGCCGGCCGGCGAGTAGTCGTCGAGTCGTGCGTTGTGCTCGAAACGGCCGATGTACGTCGCGAGCCCGGGTGAGAGCTCTGCCAGAGTGTCGACCCACGCATCGGCGATCCGGTCGATCGGCGTGGGGGTGCGCTGTGCTTCGGTCATCCTCCGAGCCTACTGCGGCACCCCCGCGCGATCAGTTCAGTGACCGGCGACGTCCCAGTCGCCGCCGCGACCGATCTGCACGTCGAGAGGGACGGTCAGTTCGGCGGCGTCGCCCATGCGGTCGCGGACGATGCGCTCGGCAGCATCCCACTCCCCCGGCGCGACCTCGACGACGAGCTCGTCGTGAATCTGCAGCAGCACGCGGGATCGGAGCCCTTCGGCCTGGAACTCGCGAGCGATGCGGAACAGCGCGATCTTCATGATGTCGGCGGCACTGCCCTGGATCGGAGCGTTGAGAGCCGCACGCTCCGCGTTCTCGCGCAGGACCCGGTTCGGGCTCGCGAGGTCGGGGAACGGACGGCGCCGGCCGAAGATCGTCTCCGTGTAACCGTCGATGCGGGCCTGCTCGACGCTCGAGCGCAGGTAGTCGCGCACCGCCCCGAAACGGGCGAAGTACTCGAGCATCAACTGCTTGGCCTCGGACTGCTCGATGCGCAGCTGTTTCGAGAGACCGAACGCCGACAGCCCGTAGACGAGCCCGTACGACATGGCTTTGACCTTCGTGCGCATGGCCGGTGTCACGTCGGCCGGCTCGACGCCGAAGACGCGCGCGCCGACGAAGCGGTGGAGATCTTCGCCCGACACGAAGGCCTCGATGAGCCCCGGGTCTTCGGAGAGGTGCGCCATGATGCGCATCTCGATCTGCGAGTAGTCGGCGGTCAGCAGGGTCTCGTATCCCTCGCCGACCTCGAACGCGGCACGGATGCGCCGGCTCTCTTCGTTGCGGATCGGGATGTTCTGCAGGTTGGGATCGGTGCTTGAGAGCCGCCCGGTCTGGCTTCCCGTCTGCACGTAGGTCGTGTGGATGCGGTCGTCTGCGGCGATCGCGGTGTCGAGCGACTCGATGATCTGGCGCAGCTTCGTGGCCTCCCGGTGCTGGAGGAGCAGCTCGAGGAAGGGGTGGGGGTTCGATTCCTGCAGGTCTGCCAGTACGGCGGCATCCGTGGAGTAGCCCGTCTTCGTCTTGCGGGTCTTCGGCAGCTGGAGCTGCTCGAACAGCACCTCCTGCAGCTGCTTGGGAGAACCGAGGTTGACCTCGCGCTCGATCGTCGCGTAGGCACGCTGCGCGATGTCGTCAGCGCGCGCTGCGAGCTCGGCGGAGAAGGTGGAGAGCTTCTCGTGCGAGACCGCGACGCCGGCGAGCTCCATATCGGCGAGGGCGTCGAGCGTGGGCAGCTCGATGCCGGTGAGCACCGACAGCACCGAAGCGGGCATCTCCGTGCGCACCGCCTCTGCGACGCGCAGTGCGAACCACGACAGCTGGCCCGGCGTCGCGCCCTCGGTCTCGGGAACGAGCTGGGTCGGGTCGGCTTCGGGCAATTTCTCGTCGAGATACCGGTGTACGAGGTCGGCGAGGGTCTTGTCGGGAAAGCTCGGCCGGAGGAGCCATCCCGCCAGGATCGGATCGAAGACGAGACCGCCCAGGCGCACCCCGCCACGCCGAAGCGCCTTGACCTGCAGCTTCGCGTCGGAGAGCACCTTCGGCGCGTCGGACTCGAGCCACGGGCGCAAGGCCTCGGCGACGTCGTCGCTCCACGTGGCCTCGACCGCTTCGTCGGCATCGGCCAGGCCGATGCGCTGCGGGAAGCCACCGGCGACCACGACGGTGACGCCGACGTCACCGGTGCGGGCCGCGGCCCAGGCGCCGATGTCGGCGGCGGAGAGCTCGGCGGCGGTCGGCGCCGGAACGGCCGGGGCGGCGGTCTCGACGGCCATCGCGGGATCGGCCCCCGCCGCCTCGAAGACGCGCGGGAGCAGCGTGCGGAACTCGAGCCGGGCGAAGATGTCGCGCACCGCCTCGGCGTCGATCGGTCCGACCGCGAGGTCTGCGGGCGTGACTCCGAGCTCGACGTCGCGCAGCAGGCGGTTCAGCGAACGATTGCGCCGAACGTCGTCGAGGTGCTCGCGCAGGTTGCCTCCCACGACACCGCCGATCTTGTCGGCGTTCTCCAGCAGCGCGTCGAGAGATCCCCACTGCGTGAGCCACTTCACCGCGGTCTTCTCGCCGACCTTCGGCACCCCGGGAAGGTTGTCGCTCGTCTCGCCCACGAGAGCGGCGATGTCGGGATAGTTCTGCGGCGGCAGCCCGTACTTCTCGACCACTGTCTCAGGGGTGTAGCGCTTGAGCTGAGACACACCCTGGACACTCGGGTAGAGCAGGGTCACGTCGTCGGTGACGAGCTGGATGGTGTCTCTGTCGCCCGAGCAGACGAGGACGTCGAAGCCCTCTGCGGCGCCCTGCGTCGCGAGGGTGGCGAGGATGTCGTCGGCCTCGTAGTCCTCCTTCGTCAGCACCGTCACGTTCATGGCGGCGAGGCACTCCTGCAGCAGCGGGATCTGCCCCTTGAACTCGGCGGGCGACTCGGATCGGTTCGCTTTGTACTCCGTGTACTCGCGGGTGCGGAACGACTGCCGGGAGGTGTCGAAAGCGACAGCCAGGTGCGTCGGCTTCTCCGCCTTGATCAGGTTGGCGAACATCGACAGGAAGCCGTAGATGCCGTTGGTGTGCTGGCCGTCCTTCGTGGTGAAGTTGTCGACCGGCAGCGCGAAGAACGCGCGGTAGGCCAGCGAATGGCCGTCGACGACGAGAAGGGTAGGCTTTGGCGAGTCCGTCACCCGTCCAGCCTAACGACGACCACGGACACCACGACCCGCTGCGACCGAGGGTGGAGCATGCCCGACAACACCGATACCGACACCGGCCTCGCGTGGGCGCAGGGCCGCGGCAAAGGCGCGCTCGCGGAGCGCATGGGAATCGAGTTCACGGAGTTCACCACCGAGCGCTGCGTCGCCACCATGCCCGTCGCGGGCAACACGCAGCCGGTCGGCCTTCTCCACGGCGGTGCGTACGTCGTTCTGGGCGAGTCTCTCGGATCCATGGCGGCCAACATGCACGCCGGTCCGGGCCGGCTCGCCGTGGGTGTCGACATCAACGCCACGCACACCCGCTCGGCGACGAGCGGGATCGTCACCGGGGTCTGCACTCCTCTGCACCTCGGCCGCTCGATGACGGTCCACGAGATCGTCGTCTCCGACGAGCAAGGGCGCCGCTGCTCCACCATCCGCATCACGAACCTCATCAAGGACGCTCCGGCAGCATCCTGATGCGACGACGAAGCCCCCTCCCGATCCGGGAGGGGGCTTTCTCGTCGTCGGCGTCGGCGCGGGTTACTTCTTGGGCGCGAGCTGCTCGATGATCGCCTTGGCCACGTCCTGCATCGTCAGGCGGCGGTCCATCGACGCCTTCTGGATCCAGCGGAACGCCTCGGGCTCGCTCAGACCCATCTTCTCGTTGAGCAGGCCCTTCGCCCGGTCGACCAGCTTGCGGGTCTCGAAGCGCTCGACCATGTCGGCCACCTCGGCCTCGAGGGTGATGATCTGCTCGTAGCGGGCCAGCGCGATCTCGATGGCGGGGAGCAGGTCGTTCGGCGTGAACGGCTTGACGACGTAGGCGAGGGCACCCGCCTCGGTCGCCCGCTCGACGAGCTCCTTCTGGCTGAACGCGGTCAGCAGGACGACGGGGGCGATGTGCGCCTTGCCGAGCCGCTCGGCGGCCGAAATGCCATCGAGGACGGGCATCTTGACGTCCATGATCACGAGATCGGGACGAAGCTCGGTCGCGAGCTGGACGGCGGTCTCACCATCTCCGGCTTCACCGACGACGTCGTATCCGTTGTCGCGAAGGATCTCGACGATGTCGAGTCGGATGAGCGACTCGTCTTCGGCCACGACGACACGACGCGGTGCGGGAGCGGCCGACGTGGGGGCCTCTTCTTGCTCTGTCACCTTTCGATCCTACGGTATGGCGTTCCGGCCATGTCTCCGTCGGGCGACGTCGCACGAGGCGGTATTGTCGATGTGCGTGCGCCGGTGTGGCGGAATGGCAGACGCGACCGACTCAAACTCGGTTGTCTTCGGACGTGTGGGTTCGACTCCCACCACCGGCACGACGAAAGGGCGGGCACCTCGTGGAGAGGTGCCCGCCCTTCGGCATTCACGCGGTGGTCACTGGACCGCCTGGTAGATCGGCGCGCGACCGTTGACGGCGTCGCCGATCTTGTGGATGCGGATGTCGTTGGTCGATCCCTGGATTCCGGGAGGGGACCCGGAGATGACGACGACCTTGTCACCGACCTCGGCGAGGCCGTTCGAGAGGAAGTAGTCGTCGACCTGGTGGAACATCAGGTCGGTGTGAGCGACCTGCTCGACGAGGCTGGAGCGAATGCCCCAGGTGAGGGCCATGCGACGACGGATCGCCGGGTCCGGCGTGAACGCGATCATCGGGATCTCGGGGCGCAGCCGCGACATGCGGCGCGCCGTGTCGCCGGACTCGGTGAACATGCAGAGGAACTTCGCCTCGATGAACTGTGCGACCTCCATGGCGGCGAGCGTGATCGCACCGCCCTGCGTGCGCGGCTTCGCCGTCAGCGGTGCGATGCGCTCGAGACCGTGGGTCTCCGTCGAGTCGACGATACGGGCCATGGTCTCGACGACGACGACGGGGTACTTGCCCACGCTCGTCTCGCCCGAGAGCATGACCGCGTCGGCACCGTCGAGGACGGCGTTGGCGACGTCGCTCGTCTCGGCGCGCGTGGGCACGGGGTTCTCGATCATCGACTCGAGCATCTGCGTCGCGACGATGACCGGCTTGGCCATGCGGCGGCACAGCGCCACAGCCTTCTTCTGGACGATCGGCACGGCCTCGAGCGGAAGCTCCACGCCGAGGTCGCCGCGCGCGACCATGATGCCGTCGAAGGCGTCGATGATCTCCTCGAGGTTCTCGACCGCCTGCGGCTTCTCGATCTTCGCGATGACGGGGACCTTGCGGCCCTCCTCCGCCATGATCTCGTGCACCCGCGTCACGTCCGCGGCGTCGCGCACGAACGAGAGCGCGATGATGTCGGCGCCCTGCTGCAGCCCCCAGCGCAGGTCCGCCTCGTCCTTGTCCGACAGCGCCGGAACGCTCACGGCGACACCGGGCAGGTTGATGCCCTTGTTGTTCGAGACGGGGCCGGCGACGATGACCTTCGTCGTGACGACCGAGCCCTCAACCGACACGACCTCGACGCGGACCTTGCCGTCGTCGATGAGAAGGAAGTCGCCGGGCTTGACGTCCCCGGGCAGGCCCTTGAAGGTCGTCGAGACGATCTCCTTGGTGCCGAGGATGTCATCGGTGGTGATCTTGAAGATGTCGCCGACCGCGAGCTGGTGGGGTCCGTTCTCGAACTTGCCGAGGCGGATCTTCGGCCCCTGGAGATCGACCAGGATCGCCACGGGACGGCCCGCGTCGTCGGCGGCCTTGCGCACGTTGGCCCAGCGGACCTCGTGCTCCGAATAGTCTCCGTGGCTGAGGTTGAATCGGGTCACGTCCACGCCGGCGTCGATGATGGCTCGCACCATCTCGTAGCTGGCTGTGGCCGGTCCCAGGGTGGCGACGATCTTGGCGCGTCTCACTGAATCTCCGGTGGTCTCGGGTCGGGAGGGGGGTTGGGTCCAGCCTATGCCCGCTGGAGCCCGATCGCGACGTCGGTCGGACGCACCGGCGCCGGCAGGTCGGTGTCGCCCATCAGGTAGCGGTCGACGGCGGCTGCCGCAGCGCGGCCCTCCGCGATCGCCCACACGATGAGCGACTGCCCGCGCCCGGCATCGCCGGCCACGAACACGCCCGGCGCGGTCGTCTGGTAGTCGTCGGCACGTTCGACGTTGCCGCGATCGGTGAACACGGTACCCAGCTGGGCCTCCAGCTCGGTGCGCTCCGGGCCGGTGAAACCCATCGCGATCAGGACGAGGTCGGCGGGGATCTCGCGCTCGGTACCGCTCTTGGGGACGCGGCGGCCGTCGACGAACTCGGTCTCGGCCACACGGAGCGCGCGCACCTCTCCCGCCTCGTTCCCGAGGAACTCGACCGTGGACGCGAGGTAGCTGCGCTCACCGCCCTCCTCGTGCGCGGAGGCGACCTCGAAGACGGTCGGCATCATCGGCCACGGCTGGGTGTCGGGCCGGTCCGACGGCGGCTGCTTGCCGATCGCGAGGTTCGTGACGCTGAGTGCACCCTGCCGGTGAGCGGTGCCGATGCAGTCGGCGCCGGTGTCGCCGCCGCCGATGACGACGACGTGCTTGCCCTCGGCATGGATCTGGTTGGCGACCTGGTCGCCCGCGACCGCCTTGTTCGACTCGACGAGGTACTCCATGGCGAAGTGCACCCCGGCGAGGTCTCGGCCCGGGATGGCGAGGTCGCGCGGCAGCGTCGATCCCGTCGCCACCACGACCGCGTCGTAGCGGGCGCGCAGCGCGTCCCAGGAGATGTCTTTGCCGATCTCGACACCGGCGCGGAAACGCGTGCCCTCGTCCTGCATCTGACGCAGACGCGCCTCGATGTGGCGCTTCTCCATCTTGAAGTCGGGGATGCCGTAGCGCAGCAGGCCACCGATACGGTCGTCGCGCTCGTAGACGGCGACGGTGTGACCCGCGCGCGTCAGCTGCTGCGCCGCGGCCAGTCCGGCCGGACCCGAGCCGACGACGGCGACCGTCTTGCCGGTCAGCCGTCCGGGGGGCTCGGCCTCGACCCAGCCGTTCGCGAAGGCCTCGTCGATCGTCGAGACCTCGATCTGCTTGATCGTGACCGGCGGCTGGTTGATGCCCAGCACGCAGGCGCTCTCGCACGGGGCGGGGCACAGTCGGCCGGTGAACTCCGGGAAGTTGTTCGTGGCGTGAAGACGCTCGATGGCCGAACGTCCTTCGCCCCGCCACATGAGGTCGTTCCACTCGGGGATCAGGTTGCCCAGCGGGCATCCCTGATGGCAGAACGGCACGCCGCAGTCCATGCAGCGTCCCGCCTGGCGGCGGAGCACCGCACTGTCGCCGGGCTCGTAGACCTCGCGCCAGTCCATGATGCGGACCGGCACCGGGCGGCGCTTGGGGAGCTCACGCTCCGTGATCTTCAGGAAGCCCTTGGGGTCAGCCACGGGTCACCTCCAGGATGCGGCTCCAGACCTCGTCGCCGTCGGGGTCGAGCCCCTCGGCGGCCGCCGTCTGTCGGGTTTCGAGCACCGCGGCGTAGTCGCGCGGCACCACACGGACGAAGTTGGCGATCTCAGTCTCGAAGTCCTCGAGCAGGCGCGCTGCCAGCTCGGACCCCGTCTCGGCGACGTGGCGCTCGAGCAGATCGCGGAGGATCTCGGCGTCGCCGGATCCCATCTCCTCGAGCACGAGCTCGCCGCTGGCCATCGCCTCGCGGTTCACGTTCGCCGTCTCGAGGCGGTAGACGTAGGCGTTCCCACCCGACATCCCGGCGCCGAGATTGCGCCCGGTGGCTCCGAGGATCACCGCGAGGCCTCCGGTCATGTATTCGAGCGCGTGGTCGCCCACTCCCTCGACGACCGCCGTGGCTCCGGAGTTGCGCACGAGGAACCGCTCCCCCACCACGCCACGCAGGAACATGGTTCCCTGCGTCGCGCCGTAGCCGATGACGTTGCCCGCGATGACGTTCTCGGAAGCGTCGAACGCGGCGTCGCGCGGCGGCCGCACGACGATCTGACCGCCCGAGAGCCCCTTGCCCACGTAGTCGTTCGAGTCGCCCTCGAGGCGCAGCGTGATGCCCGCGGGGAGGAACGCTCCGAACGACTGACCGGCCGAGCCCGTGAGGTTCACCACGATCGAATCCGCCGGAAGGCCGTTCTCGCCGTGAGCCAGCGTGACCCGGTTGCCCAGCATTGTGCCCACGGCACGCTCGGTGTTGCGGATCGGCAGGTCGATCTCGACGTGACCGCCGTGCGCGACGACGTCCTGCGCCCGCTCGATGAGCTGGACGTCGAAGTGCTCGTCGAGCTCGTGGTCCTGCGCGCGGTAGTGACGGCGCGGGGCGTCGTCGGCGAATGCCGGGCCGGTGAGGATCGGTCCGAGGTCGAGGCCGCTCGCCTTCCAGTGCTCGATCGCGCCATCGACGTCGAGGACGTCGTTGCGTCCGATCGCCTCGTCGAGCGAGCGGAAACCGAGCTCGGCGAGGTACTCGCGGACCTCCTGGGCGATGAACTCCATGAAGTTGACGACGAACTCGGGCTTGCCGGTGAAGCGCTCGCGCAGGACGGGGTTCTGGGTCGCGACGCCCACGGGGCAGGTGTCGAGGTGGCAGACCCGCATCATGATGCAGCCTTCCACGACCAGTGCCGACGTGGCGAAGCCGAACTCCTCGGCGCCGAGCAGCGCCGCGATGACCACATCACGGCCGGTCTTGAGCTGACCGTCGGCCTGCACGACGACGCGGTCGCGCATGTCGTTGAGCATGAGCGTCTGCTGCGTCTCGGCGAGGCCGAGCTCCCAGGGGGTTCCCGCGTGCTTGAGGGAGTTCAGGGGGCTCGCACCGGTGCCGCCGTCATGACCCGACACGAGGATGACGTCGGCGAGGGCCTTGGCGGTACCCGCCGCGACCGCACCGATTCCCGACTGGCTCACGAGCTTGACGTGGACGCGGGCAGCCGGGTTCGCGCGCTTGAGGTCGAAGATCAGCTGCTTCAGGTCTTCGATCGAGTAGATGTCGTGATGCGGCGGGGGTGAGATGAGGCCGACGCCGGGCGTGCCGCCGCGGGTGCGCGCGATCCACGGGTAGACCTTGCCGGGCGGCAGCTGACCGCCCTCGCCGGGCTTGGCGCCCTGGGCGAGCTTGATCTGGATGTCGTCGGCGTGCGTGAGGTACATGCTCGTCACACCGAAGCGTCCGGACGCGACCTGCTTGATCGCGCTCCGGCGCTCGGGGTCCAGCAGCCGCTCGACGTCCTCACCGCCCTCGCCGGTGTTGGACTTCGCACCCAGCCGGTTCATGGCGATCGCCAGGGTCTCGTGCGCTTCCTTCGAGATCGAGCCGTAGCTCATGGCCCCGGTCGAGAAACGCTTGACGATCGAGGCCACCGACTCGACCTCGTCGATCGGCACGGGCGGGCGAACGCCCGTGCGCAGCTTGAACATGCCGCGCAGGGTCTTCAGCTCCGCAGCCTGGTCGTCGACGAGCTTGGTGTATTCGCGGAAGATGTCGTATCGGCGCGTCCGCGTCGCGTGCTGCAGCCGGAACACCGTCTCGGGATTGAACAGGTGGGGGGCACCGTCACGACGCCACTGGTACTCGCCGCCCGTCCACAACCGCTCGTGGGCGCGGACCGCGGCGTCTTCCGGATACGCGTAGGCGTGCCGCGCGGCGTTCTCGGCCGCGATGACCTCGATGCCGATACCGCCGAGCTTCGTCTCGGTGCCGGTGAAGTACTTCGACACGAACTCGTCCGACAGACCGACCGCTTCGAAAACCTGAGCCCCGGCGTACGACGACACCGTCGAGATGCCCATCTTGGACATGATCTTCAGCACGCCCTTGCCGAGCGCGTAGATCAGGTTCTTGACGGCCTTCTCCGGCGAGACACCCGTGATGTATCCCGCCCGGACGAGGTACTCGACCGTCTCCATCGCCAGATAGGGGTTGACCGCGGAGGCGCCGTAGCCGAGGAGCGTCGCGACGTGGTGCACCTCGCGGACGTCTCCGGCCTCGACCACCAGGCCCACCCGCATGCGGGTCTGCTGACGGATGAGGTGGTGGTGCACCGCCGCGAGCATGAGCAGCGACGGGATCGGCGCGAGGTCCTTGTTCGAGTCGCGGTCGCTGAGCACGAGGAACTCCGCGCCGTCCTCGATGGCCTGGTCCGCCTCGGCGCACATCTGGGCGAGGCGCTTCTGCATGCCCTTGTGGCCGGCTTCGACGCGGTACAGGCCGCGGATGGTCACCGACGACCGGCCCTTGAGCGCGGTGTCGATGTGCTGGATCTTCGCGAGCTCGTCGTTGTCGATCACCGGGAAGTCGAGCGTCACGGTGCGCGTGTGCTCCGGGCCCCACGAGAGCAGGTTGGCCTCGGGACCGAGACCGAGCGACAGCGAGGTGACGACCTCTTCGCGGATCGAGTCGAGCGGCGGGTTGGTCACCTGCGCGAACTGCTGCGTGAAGTAGTCGAACAGCAGCCGCGGACGTTCGCTGAGCACCGCAACGGGGGTGTCGCTGCCCATGGCGCCGAGCGGCTCGGCGCCTACCTGCCCCATCGGGGTCAGCAGGATGCGCACCTCCTCCTCGGTGTAGCCGAAGGTGCGCTGACGCCGCGTGATCGAGGCGATCGGGTGCACGATGTGCTCGCGCTCGGGGAGGTCCTTCAGTCGCACGCGACCGGCGTCGAGCCACTCCTGCCACGGATGCAGCGTGGCGAGCTCGCGCTTGATCTCCTCGTCCTCGACGATGCGGCCCGCGGACGTGTCGACGACGAACATGCGACCGGGCTGCAGGCGCCCGCGGCGCTTGATCCGCTCGGGCGCGAAGTCGAGCACGCCGGTCTCGCTGCCGATGACGACGAGTCCGTCGGTGGTCTCGGTCCACCGTCCCGGACGCAGTCCGTTGCGGTCGAGGGTGGCACCGACGAGCGTGCCGTCGGTGAAGATGAGGGCCGCCGGCCCGTCCCACGGCTCCATCTGGATCGAGTGGTAGTCGTAGAACGCCCGCAGATCCGGGTCGATGTCGGTCTGCTTCTCGTATGCCTCGGGCACCATCATCATGACGGCGTGCGGCAGGCTGCGCCCGGTGAGCGTGAGCAGCTCGAGCACCTCGTCGAACGAGGCGGAGTCGCTCGCACCGTCGGTGCAGATCGGCAGCAGCGGCTGCACGTCTCCGAGCAGCTCCGACTCGAGCTGCGACTGCCGGGCCCGCATCCAGTTGCGGTTCCCCTTGACCGTGTTGATCTCGCCGTTGTGGGCGAGCATGCGCAGCGGCTGTGCGAGGGGCCATGACGGGAACGTGTTCGTGGAGTAGCGGGAGTGCACGACCGCCAGCTCCGACGCGAAGCGCTCGTCCTGCAGGTCTGGGTAGAACGGCTCGAGCTGCAGCGTCGTGACCATGCCCTTGTACCCGAGCGTGCGGCTCGAGAGCGAGACGAAGTACGCGTCGTGCTCGTGACGGGCGCGCTTGCGCAGCCGGTAGACGCGTCGGTCGAGCTCGATGCCCGCTAGCGCGGGCGCGTCGCCCACCGCGGGGCGCGACACGAAGAGCTGCTCGAAGGCGGGACGGGCGGCGAAGGCGAGCTTTCCGAGGTTCTCGTCCTCGGTCGGCACCTCGCGCCAGCCCAGGACCGTCAGGCCCTCGGATGCTGCGAGCGTCTCGATGTCGGCCTTGAGCGCCTGACGCTCGTCGGCGTCGCGCGGCAGGAAAGCCATGCCCGCCGCGTATTCGCCGGCGGGCGGCAGGTCGAAGTCGACGACCGCGCGGAGGAATGCGTCGGGCATCTGCGTCAGGATGCCGGCGCCGTCGCCGGTGCCCGCGTCGGAGCCGATCGCGCCGCGGTGCTCGAGGTTGCGCAGCGCCGTCAAGGCGAGCTCGACGATGTCGTGCCCGGCCTCGCCGCGCAGCGTGGCGACCATCGCCAGACCACAAGCGTCCTTCTCGAAGGCAGGGTTGTACATGCCCTGCTGGGGAGGGAAGGATGCGAATCCGGACTTTTGGGGTCGAGGGCTCGAGGCCATACTGACCGTCCTCACATTGGTGCTGAACCGGGACGACGTCGGCCCTGGGGAACTACTGCTTCGAGGTGACTGCGCTTGTGGCGCTGTCTGCGTGAGCTTCGGGCGTCGGGGGTGCGCTCAGATCCACGAAGTCTTCGGTGCTCTGCGATTGTAGCGCGCTCGGAGCCACCCACTCGCGACCGAGCTGATAAGGCGAAGGCTCGTCGCCGGTGTGGCGGCGCGTCTGGACCACGATGATCGCGATTCCGACGACCACGGCGAGGATCGCCGCCCAGACGTTCGTACGGAGGCCGAGGATGATCTCGCTCGGATCGATGCGGATCGACTCCCAGACGATACGGCCCGCCCCGTACCAGACGAGGTACAGACCGAAGAGCTTGCCCCACTGCGCCCACGTCTTGCGGCCGACCCAGAGCAGGACGAGCACGCCCAGGCCGTTCCAGATCACCTCGTAGAGGAAGGTGGGGTGGAAGAGGGTGTCGGGTGCCAGCCCGGCGGGGAACGCCGGGTTGGATCGATCGATCTCGAGGCCCCACGGCAGGTCGGTGGGGAGCCCGAAGAGCTCCTGATTGAACCAATTGCCGAAGCGCCCCATGGCCTGCGCCAGCAGGATGCCCGGAGCCAGAGCGTCAGCGAAGCTCCAGAACCGGATGCCGGTCCACTTGCAGCCGAGGTAGGCGCCCACCGCGCCGCCGATGAGGGCGCCGAAGATCGCGATGCCCCCCTCCCAGATGAACAGGACGGCCCACGGGTTCTTGTCGGCGCCGAAGTAGAACCCCGGGTGCGTGAGCACGTGGAACGCCCGCGCTCCCACCAGAGCCAGTGGCACGGCCAGCAGTGCGATGTCGATGACGACCCACGGCTCGGCGCCGCGCCGCGTGAGGCGGTAGTTGGTCATCAGGGTCGCGACGATGATGCCGGCGATGATGCACAGGGCGTAGAAGTGGATGCGCAGCGGACCCAGGTCGATGTAGCTCACCGACGGACTCGGGATGCTCGCGACGAGCGTGTGTGCGGCGTGGATCATCGGATCGTCCCTCGGAATTCGGCGGTCGTGCGACCGGAAAAGTCTAGACGCGCGCGCGGGCGGTGCCCGCCGCGAGTGCGCGGGCGGTGTCGGCGAGCCCCGCGACTCCCCCGTCGCGCAGAGCGCGCACGAGCGCGGTTCCGACGATCGCGCCGTCGGCGTAGTCGACGACTCCTGCGACCTGATCGGGCGTGGAGATGCCGATGCCGACGCAGGCGTGGACCGCGCCGAGCTCGCGGAGCCGGCCGACCAGGGTCCGGGCCGCCGCGTCGAGCTCGGTCCGCTCCCCCGTGATGCCCATCGTCGAGACCGTGTACACGAATCCGGTCGAAGCCTCGACGATCATGCGCAGTCGTTCGTCGGTCGACGTGGGGGCCGCGAGGAAGACGCGGTCCAGCCCCGTGCGCTCGGATGCCGCGAGCCAATCGGGCGCGGCATCCGGGGTGATGTCGGGTGTGATCAGGCCGGCGCCGCCGGCGGCGGCGAGGTCGTCGGCGAAGCGGTCGACGCCGTACTGCAGCACGGGGTTCCAGTAGGTCATCACGAGGATCGGGATGTCGACGCGCGCCGCGATCGCCCGCACCGCGGTGAAGGTGTCGCGCAGGCGGAAGCCCGCGGCCAGCGCGACCTGCGTCGCCTCCTGGATGACGACGCCGTCCATCACGGGGTCGGAGTACGGGGGTCCGAGCTCGAGCACGTCGGCGCCGGACTCGGCCAGCGCCACGGCCGCCTCGATGCTCGTCTCGAGATCGGGGAAGCCCAACGGGAGGTAGCCCACGAACGCACCACGGCCCTCGGCGTGTGCGGCGTCGATCGCTGCGGCGACGCGGGAGGTCACAGTTCCACTCCCTCGCCCGATGCGGCTTCGTCGTGTCCGGGCTCGACCACCGGCTCGGCGCCGTCGTCGTACAGCTCGAACCAGCGCGCCGCGGTGTCCATGTCCTTATCGCCACGGCCGGAGAGGTTGACGGCGATGATGGCGTCGGGACCGAGCTCGCGCCCGATCCGCAGGGCGCCGGCGAGGGCGTGAGCCGACTCGATCGCGGGGATGATTCCCTCGGTGCGGCTGAGCAGCCGCAGGGCCTCCATCGCCTCGGTGTCGGTCGCCGGGATGTACGACGCGCGGCCGATCGAGGCGAGCCACGCGTGCTCGGGCCCGACGCCCGGGTAGTCCAGCCCCGCCGAGATCGAATGGGACTCGACCGTCTGACCGTCCTCGTCCTGAAGCACGAAGGTCTTCGCCCCGTGCAGGACGCCCGGGCGCCCCCGCTCGATCGACGCGGCGTGGCGCTCGGTGTCGACGCCGTCACCGGCCGCCTCGACACCGTAGAGGGCGACGCCCTCGTCGTCGAGGAACGCGTCGAACATGCCGATCGCGTTCGAGCCGCCGCCGACGCACGCGACGACGGCATCCGGAAGCCGCCCGGTCTCGGCGAGGAGCTGCTCGCGGGCCTCTTCGGAGATGATCTTCTGGAAATCGCGCACCATCGCGGGGAACGGATGCGGCCCCGCCGCCGTGCCGAAGATGTAGTTGGTGGTCTCGACCGAGGCGACCCAGTCGCGGTACGCCTCATTGATCGCATCCTTGAGGGTGCGCGACCCCGTCGTGACCGGAACGACCTCGGCACCGAGCAAGCGCATGCGCGCGACGTTCAGCGCCTGCCGCTCGGTGTCGACCTCGCCCATGTAGATCGTGCAGTCGAACCCGAACAGGGCGGCTGCCGTCGCCGTCGCGACGCCGTGCTGACCGGCGCCGGTCTCGGCGATGACGCGGGTCTTGCCGAGGCGCTTCGTCAGCATCGCCTGGCCGATGACGTTGTTGATCTTGTGCGAGCCCGTGTGATTGAGATCCTCGCGTTTGAGGAAGACCCGCGCGCCACCCGCGTGCTCCGCGAAGCGGGGCACTTCGGTCAGCGCCGAGGGACGACCCGCATAGGTCGCGAGAGTGCGCGCCAGCTCGGCCGCGAACTCCGGGTCGGCCATCGCCGACTCGTAGACCGTCGTGAGCTCGTCGATCGCGGCGATGAGGGACTCGGGCATGAACCGGCCGCCGAACTCGCCGAAGAAGGGACCGTGCTGTTCTCGCAGGCTCACGCGCCGGCCTCCAGGAATGCGTGCAGGGTGGTCACCGGGTCGTTGGTCACGAGCGCCTCGCCGATCAGGACGGCGTCAGCACCGGCACGACGATAGTGGCCCACGTCGTCGGGGGTGAGGACGGCGGACTCCGCGATCTTCACGGCGTCAGCGGGAAGGTGCTCGACGAGCCGGCCGAAGAGGTCGCGGTCGAGCTCGAACGTCGACAGGTTGCGCGCGTTGACGCCCACCAGACGCGCGCCGATGTCGGCGGCGCGGTGCACCTCGTCGAGCGAGTGGGTCTCGACCAACGGCGTCATGCCGAGTTCGAGCACGAGCTCGTGGAGCTCGGCCAGCACGGGCTGCTCGAGCGCGGCGACGATGAGGAGGACCAGGTCCGCGCCGGCCGCGCGCGCTTCGAACACCTGATAGGCGCCTGCGATGAAGTCCTTGCGGAGAACGGGGATCGACACCTCCGCCCGAACGGCCTCGAGGTCGGCCAGGCTTCCTTTGAAGCGCCGCCCCTCGGTCAGCACCGAGATGACGGAAGCGCCGCCCTCTTGATAACGCGCCGCTTGGAAGGCGGGATCCGGGATCGCGGCGAGATCGCCCCGAGAGGGGCTCGCCCGCTTGACCTCGGCGATGATCTTGACCCGCTCGGCGGGCGCGAGCGCCGCGAGGGCGTCCCGGGCCGGAGCCTGAGCGAGCGCGTCGCGCTCGACGACGGCGAGGGGCCGCTCGGCCGCACGGGCCTCGGCATCCTCGACGGCGCCGGCCGTGAGACCGGCCAGCACGTCAGTGCGCTTTCGGGGTGTACTTGTCGCCGTACGCGCCGTAGCCGGCCTTCGCCATGGCCCAGCCGACGATCAGGCCGACGACGAGAAGACCCGCGGAGGCCCAGACGAGCACCGGCATGTCGAGCCAGAAGAACAGGGTGCCCAGCGCGAACGCCAGGAGCATGATCACCACAGCGGTCCACGCCGCCGGGGAGTGTCCGTGGCCGGGGTCGCCGATGTTGCTCATTGTTCTCCTTCGCGGGATTTCTCGGGCTGAGGTCAGTCTACCGGGGCTCAGACGGTTGGATCGGACCCGCGGCTGAGGTCATCCCAGGAATCGATCGGATCGTGCGAATCATGCGGCCGCGACCCGCCCGGGCGCCGGGCCTCGGCAGCGGCGTCGGTGCGGTAGCGGCGCGCCGTGCTGCGCCACGAGCGTGCCGTCACGAGGGTGAGCACGCCGCCTGCGCACACCGCCGCCGCGCCGACCGCCGTGATCCACGGCCAGGCGGTGACGGTGATCGCCGACACGAGTGTTCCGACCGCCTCGACCCCCGCCAGGCCCGTCGCGTCGGCGACGACGCTCACTACCGCCTCCGGCGGTGCGGTGAGGGCGATGCGCAGTGACTCGACGAGGAGGGAAGCGCCGATGAGCACCCCGATGACCCCGAAGGCGTAACGGAGGACCGTGCCGACGATCGAGAGCGCGAGGCCGAGAGCCAGGGCCGCCAGCCCGAGCGGGGTGACGAGCGGAAGCGCCTCGGTGCCGGGCACGGGGAGAACCGCTTGAGCACCGTCGCGCAGCGTCGCCTCGAGCCACGGCTGCGTCGCGCCGATGACCGCGAGGCCGCCGCCGACGACGGCCGCGAGCACGGCGATCATGCGGGAACGGCGTCTCATGACACCGCGACGACCGGGTCGAGGTCGTCCGCGTCGAAGCACGTCCGGGTGCCGGTGTGGCATGCCGCACCCACCTGCTCGACGAGCAGGAGCACCGCGTCGCCGTCGCAGTCGAGCCGCGCGCCGCGGACGAGCTGGATGTGGCCGGAGGTGTCGCCCTTGCGCCAGTATTCCTGGCGCGAGCGCGACCAGTACGTCACGCGCCCGCTCGTGAGCGTGCGGCGCAGCGCCTCGGCATCCATCCACGCGAGCATGAGGACCTCGCGCGTGTCGTGCTGCTGCACGATCGCCGCGACGAGCCCGTTCGCATCGAACGAGACCCGGGCGATGCGTTCGTCGATGCTCTCGGTCATCGCCGCACCTCGATGCCTTCAGCGGTCAGCGCATCCTTCACGTCGCCGATCGTGAGCTGGCCCGAGTGGAACACGGATGCCGCGAGCACGGCATCCGCGCCCGCTTCGATGGCCGGGACGAAGTGCTCGGTCGCTCCGGCACCGCCCGAGGCGATCACGGGAACGGACGATGCCTCGCGCATCAGCGAGATGAGCTCGAGGTCGAACCCGTCCTTGGTGCCGTCGGCGTCGATGGAGTTGACGAGCAGCTCCCCCGCACCCCGCTCGATCGCCTCGCGCGCCCACGCGAGGGCGTCTATGGCGGTGGCGGAGCGCCCGCCGTGGGTCGTGACGACGAAGCCCGACTCCGTGCCCGGCGCACGCTTGACGTCGAGCGAGAGCACCAGGACCTGCGCGCCGAAGCGGTCGGCGATCTCGCCGATGAGGTCGGGGCGGGCGATGGCCGCCGAGTTGACGCCGACCTTGTCGGCACCGACCGAGAGCAGACGCGCGACGTCGTCGACCGAGCGCACACCGCCCCCGACCGTGAGCGGGATGAACACCTGCTCCGCCGTGCGACGGACGACGTCATACGTCGTCGCTCGGCCATCGACGGTCGCGGTGACGTCGAGGAAGGTCAGCTCATCGGCGCCCTGCTCGAAGTACAGCCGGGCGAGCTCTACCGGATCGCCCATGTCGCGCAGGTTCTCGAAATTGACTCCCTTGACCACGCGCCCCGCGGCGACGTCGAGGCACGGGATGACGCGGCGTGCCAGCGTCATGTCAGAGCCTCGCGTTGTGGATCGCGGTGACGAGGATCGCACGTGCGCCGATCGCGTAGAGCTCGTCCATCGTGGTGTTCACGCTCGCGCGCGGCACCATCACCCGCACCGCGACCCACTCGGGGTCGCGCAGCGGCGAGATCGTGGGCGATTCGATGCCGCCGGCGATCGCGACGGCCTCGTCGACGAGGGCGGCCGGCAGGTCGTAGTCCACCAGCACATAGCGTCGCGCCACGAGCACGCCGCGGAGCCGGCGCAGCAGCCGCTCGGTGCCATCGGCATCGTGTGGGCCGGCGATGAGGACGGCCTCGGAGCGCAGGATCTCGGGGCCGAACACCTCGAGCCCGGCCTGACGGAGGGTGGTGCCGGTCTCGACGACGTCGGCGACGGCGTCGGCGACGCCGAGGCGCACCGCCGACTCCACGGCACCGTCGAGCGGCACGAGGTCGACGGCGATCCCGCGCTCGTCGAGGAACGCATCGACGAGTCCGGGGTACGACGTGGCGATGCGCTTGCCCGCGAGCTCGGCGACGTCGGCGAACGTTCCCGTCGGCGCAGCGAAGCGGAAGGTCGAACCGGCGAAGCCGAGCCGCTCGATCTCACGTGCGCCCGGCATGCGGGCGTCGAGCAGCAGGTCGCGACCGGTGATGCCGACGTCGAGGGCACCCGAGCCGACGTAGGTGGCGATGTCCTTCGGTCGCAGGTAGAAGAACTCGACCTCGTTGACGGGGTCGATGACGTGGAGGTCCTTCGAGTCGCGGCGTCCGGTGTAGCCGGCCTCGGCCAGCATCTCGGCGGCGGTCTCGGCGAGCGATCCCTTGTTCGGGACGGCGATGCGCAGCATGGGGGTCTTTCTGTCTCGGAGCGGGAGGGCGGGGCGTCGCTCAGAGATGTCGGTAGACGTCTTCGGGGCTCAGACCTTTGCTGATCATGAGCACCTGCAGGTGATAGAGCAGCTGCGAGATCTCCTCGGCCGTCTCGGCGTCGGACTGGTACTCGGCCGCCATCCAGACCTCGGCGGCCTCTTCGACGATCTTCTTGCCGATGGCATGCACACCGCGGTCGAGCTGCGCGACCGTGCCCGAGCCCTCGGGCCGCGTTTCGGCGATTGAGGTCAGCTCTGCGAACAGCGCGTCGAACGTCTTCACCTAGCCAGGGTACCGGCCCGCGACGGGCGCTCCGACCGCAGTGGCCGATGGATCAGTGGCGGTGCGCCCGCTGGGCCCGGTCGCGCAGGCTCGCGATCGCGGCATCCGGATCGGCAGCGCCGAACACCGCCGAACCGGCCACGAACGTGTCGGCTCCGGCCTCGGCCGCCTGTGCGATCGTCGACTCGGAGATCCCGCCGTCGACCTGCAGCCAGACCGAAGACCCGCGCCGGCGCGTCTCGTCGGCGAGTCGACGGAGCTTCGGCATCTGGTCGGCCATGAAGCTCTGCCCCCCGAAACCCGGTTCGACCGTCATCACGAGGATCTGGTCGAACTCGTCGAGGACGTCGAAGAGTCCCTCGACAGGCGTCGCGGGCTTGACGGCGACGCCGGCACGCGAGCCGATCGACCGCAGCCGGCGGGCGAGCGCGACGGGATCCGTGGCGGCCTCGAGATGGAAGGTGACGCTCGCCGCCCCGAGCTCGGCGTAGCCGGGACCCCAGCGGTCGACGTCCGAGATCATCAGGTGGACGTCGAGCGGAACGGGACTCGTGGCCTGGATCCGTTCCACCATCTGCGGCCCGAACGTCAGGTTCGGGACGAAGTGGTTGTCCATGACATCGACGTGCACGAAGTCGGCCGACCGGATGCGGCCGAGCTCAGTCTGCATGTTCACGAAGTCGGCGGCCAGGATGCTGGGGTTGATGCGCAGGGCGTCGGCGTCGCTCACGCCCCCATTATCGCCGGTCACGGCTTCTGCAGGAGCGTGATGGACATCGCATCGGTGCCGTGCCGGTGCGGCCACAGCTGAGCGCGGCCCGACCCGTCCTGCTGGTCGGGCAGGTCGATGTCTCCCCGACTGACCGCCCGGACGACCTCGCGGGCATCGAGCTCCCGGAGATCGGGGTGGGCGGCTCGCACGTCGGCGACGACCACCGCGGTCTCGGCGAGGTGCGGGGAACAGGTCACATAAGCCACGAGCCCGCCCGGGGCCAGCGCTGCGACGGCGGCGGAGAGCAGTTCGCGCTGGAGGGCGCTGAGATCGGGGACATCCGCGGGGCTCTTGCGCCAGCGCGCCTCCGGCCGGCGACGGAGCGCGCCGAGCCCCGTGCAGGGCGCATCGACGAGGACGCGGTCATAACGACCTCGGCCGGCACGCTCGCGCCCGTCCTCCTCCGACACCGGCACCTCGAGCGGAACGCCGGCGACCGAGGATCGAACGAGACGTGCGCGCGCAGGCGAGATCTCGTTGGCTTCGAGCACGGCCCCGCCCGCCAGGGCCTCGGCGGCCAGGACAGCGGTCTTGCCGCCCGGCGCGGCGCACAGATCGAGCCAGCGCTCACCTGCGCGGACCGGGAGCGCGCGCGACAGCGCGAGCGCCGCGAGCTGGGAACCCTCGTCCTGGACGCGGATGCGGCCCTCCGCGCGACGCACCAGCGGCTCGGGGTCGCCGCCGTCGAGGCGGAAGCCGAGCGGTGAGTACGGGGTCCGCGTCCGGTCGGCCGGGAGGTCTGCGAGGCCCGGAAGCGCAGTCATGGTGACACTCGGCGAGACGTTGTCGGCCGCCAGCAGCTCGTCGAGTTCCTCTGCACGCCCCTCGGCCGCGAGCGCCCGACGGAACGCGCGGATGACCCACACCGGGTGGGAGAAGCGCAGGCCGAGCCGCTCGTCGTCGGATCGAGCACCGGCATCCACCCGCTGCAGCCAGTCCCCCGGGTTGTCCCGGGCGATGCGCCGCAGGACCGCGTTGGCGAAGCCGGCCGCGTTCGCCGCCCCCGCGCGGCGTACGAGCTCGACGCTCTCGTTCACCGCGGCGTGAGACGCGACCCTCGTCGAGAGCAGCTGGTGGACGCCGAGGCGCAGCGCGTCGCGCACAGGCGGATCGATCGTGTCGATCGAGCGCCCCGATGCCTGCTCGATGATCGCATCGTAGGTTCCCTGGCGGCGCAGAGTGCCGTACGTCAGCTCGGTGGCGAGGCCGGCGTCGGCGGGGCTGAGTCCCGCCCGCCGGAGCTCCTGCGGCAGGAGGAGGTTCGCGTACGCGTCGGAGTCGGCCACGGCGCGCAACACGTCGAACGCGACGCGACGTGCGGGGTTCACGAACCCGCCTCGATGCTCTCGGCGCGCAGCCCTCGCCACCAGTCGGGAGCCGGCATGGCGCCGCGGCCCGCGGGCTGCACCGACAGGAGCGAGATCGTTCCGTCCGCGGTTCCGACGAGCACGTCTTTGCCGACGAGGCGGATCTCGCGCGGAGCGAGCGGGGCATCCGGTCCGCGGCGTGCCGCCAGCACCTTCAGCCGCTGACCGGCGATGGTGGTGTGCGCACCGGGCTCGGGGGTCGTACCGCGGAAGCGATCGAGCACCGTATCGGCGGGCAGCGCGAAATCGAGGAGTCCGTCGGCGAGCGTCAGCTTGGGCGCGAGGGACGCCTCGCCCGCTTGCGGGACGGCATTCGCGGCGCCGTCGGCAATGGCGTCGACGACATCCGCGAGGGTGTCTGCGCCGAGGTCGGCAAGCGCCGCCAGGAGGTCACCGGCGGTGGCTCCGCGATCCACCGGGTGTCGGGTCTGTGCGAAGACATCGCCCGCGTCCAGCTCGGGGACGAGCTGGAACACGCTCACGCCGCTGACCCGGTCGCCCGCGATGAGCGAATGCTGCACGGGCGCGGCGCCTCGCCAGGCCGGCAGCAGTGAGAAGTGAAGGTTGATCCACCCGTGTAGCGGTGCCGACAGCAGCGGCTCGCGCACGAGTCCGCCGTACGCGACGATGACGCCGAGGTCGGCGCCCCATGACGTGATCGTCTCGGTCGCCTCGGCATCGAGCCGGTCGGTCTTCAGCACCGGCAGGCCGAGCTCGGCCGCGAGAGATCCGACCGGCGACGGCGTCAGCACGCGCTTGCGCCCGAGCGGCGCATCGCGGCGCGTGACGACGCCCACGATCTCGTGCCGCGACGCGGCGAGTCGTCTGAGCGATGGCAGGGCGGGTTCCGGGGTCCCGGCGAAGACGATGCGCATGGCGCTCCTCACAGATCGAGATCGGGCACGTCGAGACGTACTCTGAGTGTATTGCGCTGTCCTGACGGCGCCCCGCGCCGACGCCGCCCCCGCAGCGCCGCAGCGACGACCGACGCCCGAAGCGACTCGGCCACCGCGCGCCCCAGCGCGTACTCGAACCGCACGAGCGCGCGGACCGAGTCCTCGCGCGCCACGGGCCCGAGAATCGATGTCTCGGTCAGCGCCGGCACATCGGCCCGCAGCTGCGCGATCGCTTCGGCGACGGCTGCCGCGGTTCCTTCCACCGCCGCGACGCGGACGGTCGGCGGCATGTGGAGCGGGGCCCGCTCGGCGAGCTCCACTCGGGCGTACGCCGGTTGCGTCCAGGTCGCGAGCGCGCGCGCAGCGGGCCCGGCCACACCGACGAGATGCACGGGAGCGCCGGGTGCCGCGAGAGCCGCGGCATCGGACCACCAGCGCAGACACGCCTCGGCGATCCTCAGCTGCTCGGTCATCAGCATCCGATCGCCGTCGAGCAGGATGACGGCCCGGTACCCGCCGGTGGCGAACGGCTCCGCGCCGCGCGTCGCGATCACGAGGGCGGGTCTCGCACCGACGTGGGTGACCTGATGCTCCCCGTCGGACACGATGACGCGGGTGTTCGGGAACGCGCGTCCGAGTTCGTCGGCGGTCCGCTCGCTCCCCGACGACGCCATCCGCAGGCGCTGAGATGCGCAGGAGGAGCAGGCCCACGCGGGAGCGGCTCGTCCGCACCAGGCGCACTCGGGCACGGCGCCCGGACGACGCGCGCGCAGCGGTCCGGCGCACTGGGCACAGCGCGCCGGCGTGCGGCAGTCGGCGCACACCAGCACCGGGGCGTACCCGGGGCGCGCGACCTGCACCAGGACGGGGCCGTGCGTCAGCGCCTCGCGCGCCGCGGCGAACGCAGCCGAGGGGACGCGCGTGCCCCGCGACTCGCCCTCCCGCGTCGCCGACAGCACGACCCGGGGGCTCTCGCGGCGGCGAGCCGGAATGTCGCGCACCCAGCCCAGTGCCACGAGACGCTCGACGTCGGTCGTGCGCGTCAGCCCGGCGAAGACCAGCGCGCATGCCTGGAGCTCCTGCCGGACGAGCGCGGCGTCGCGCGCGTGCACACCCGGGCTCAGCGGCTCAGCAAGCAGCGGGTCGCCGTCGTCCCACAGGAGGACCGCGCCGACATCGTGAGCGGGCGCGTACACGCTCGACCGATTGCCCACCACGATGCACGGCACCGCCGCCAGCAGACGCAGATATCCGGCGTAACGCTCCGGGCCGGATCGGCGCGCGTCGTCCCGCACCACCGCGGCGTCGTCGACGCGACGGGCGAGGACGGCCAGCACGTGAGCCTCGTCGCGGTGATCGGGAACCACGACGATCGCGCTCCTGCCCTGCGCGAGCGTGAGCACCGCGAGCGCGGCCAGCAGCTCGGCCCATGCCGGGACATCGTCGGCCGGGCGCGGCGGAGCGTCGACGGCCACGCGCTCGCCGCCGGCGACAGCGCTCTCGAGGTCGGGATACGCGGCAGCGGTCTCGCGCGCCCAGGCGAGAGCGTCGGCGCTCACGACGGGGGCTTTGGGCGGCCCGGCGGCGGCCCACGCCTTCTCGGCCCGCACCATCCGTTTCGGGATGACCAGCCGCAGGACATCGCTCGCCGACCCCGCGGCCCGGTCGGCAACGCGACGTGCGTGGGCGTAGAGCCGGTCGGGCAGCACCTCGACGGGCGACACGACCTCCTCGAGTTCCGACAGCGGCCGATCGCCGTCGGTCTCGTCGCCGAGCTCGACGAGATAGCCCTCGACGGTGCGCCCGACGGTGCGAAGCGGCACCTTCACCCGCACACCGGGCATCGCTGCCTCGCGGAGGAGGTCGGGCACGACGTAGTCGAACAGACGGTCGAGCTGCGGCAGCGGCGAATCGATGAGCACTCGAGCGACCCGCCGGGGCGCGTCGCTCACAGCCCCGCTGCGGCGCGCAACTCCTCGACGCGGTCGGTGCGCTCCCAGGTGAACTCGGGCAGCTCCCGGCCGAAGTGGCCGTAGGCGGCGGTCTTCGCGTAGATCGGCCGCAGCAGGTCGAGACGGTCGATGATCGCCTGCGGTCGGAGATCGAACACGTCGCGGATCGCCGCGGAGATCACCTCGTCTGCGACGTGGCCCGTTCCGAACGACTCGACGTAGAGACCGACGGGAGCGGCACGCCCGATCGCATACGCGACCTGGACCTCGAGGCGGTCGGCGAGCCCCGCGGCGACGGCGTTCTTCGCGACCCAGCGCATCGCGTAGGCGGCGGAGCGGTCGACCTTGGACGGGTCTTTGCCGCTGAAAGCTCCTCCCCCGTGCCGCGCGGCCCCGCCGTACGTGTCGATGATGATCTTGCGACCGGTCAGGCCCGCGTCGCCCTTAGGCCCGCCGACGACGAAGGGACCGGCCGGGTTGATGACGTACTCGACGTCCGAGATATCGAGGCCGGTCTCTGCGAGGACGGGCTCGATGACCTCTGCCTGCACGGCGGCGCGCAGCGCAGGGAGGGAGATGTCGGGCTGATGCTGCGTCGAGAGGACCACGGTCTCGACCGTCCGGGGCACGGCCCCTTCGTATCCGAGCGTCACCTGCGTCTTGCCGTCGGGTCGCAGGAACGGCAGCGCGCCCGTGCGACGGGCCGACGTCAGGCGCTCGGCGATGCGGTGCGCCGTCCAGATCGCCATCGGCATCAGCTGCGGCGTCTCATTGGTGGCGTAGCCGAACATGATTCCCTGGTCGCCCGCGCCGAGCGCATCGGTCGGGTCGATCGATCCCTGCTCGCGGTGCTCGAGGGCGTTGTCGACACCCGCGGCGATATCGGAGGACTGCTCGCCGATCGACACCGTCACACCGCACGAGTCGCCGTCGAACCCGGTCTCACTCGAGGTGTATCCGATGCGGTTGACCACGCCGCGGACGATGCCGGGGATGTCGGCGTAGCCGTCGGTGCGAACCTCGCCGGCGACGTGCACGAGCCCGGTCGTCACGAGGGTCTCGACCGCGACGCGCGAGCCGGGATCGACCGTCAGCAGAGCGTCGAGGATGCTGTCGGAGATCTGGTCGCAGATCTTGTCGGGATGCCCCTCGGTGACGGACTCGGACGTGAACAGGCGCAGCTGGCTCATCGGGGCTCCCTGTGTGATGGAACGGGGCGGGATCGGGACGGAGACGATTCTGCCCGCGGCGGCCGACATCCGGCTGCCGCGGGCAGAAACGTGACGGGTCTACCGCCGGATCAGTCGAGCGAACGCAGGCGCAGCTTGTCCTCGTGGATCTCGTGCATCGCGATCGTCAGCGGCTTGTCCTCGACCGACGAGTCGACGAGCGGACCGACGTTGTCGAACAGGTTGCCCTCGTGAAGGTCGGAGTAGTAGTCGTTGATCTGGCGCGCACGCTTGGACGCGTAGATGACCAGCTGGTACTTCGAGTCGACCTTGTCGAGCAGGGCGTCGATGGGCGGGTCGATGATGCCTTCGTTGCTTCCGGCCATGGCGGATCCTTCCGGGATCGATGTCGGTGGAGAGTCTGCTGCCGCGCCGCAGGCGCAGGCATCCCCCCAGTCTACGCGATCAGTCGGCCAGCGCGGCGACCTCGTCGGCCGCGCGCGCGACGGTGTCGTTGACGACGCGGTAGTCGAACTCACCCTGCGAGGCGAGCTCGACGCGTGCCGTGCGGAGGCGACGGGCGCGTTCCTCGGCATCCTCCGTTCCCCGGCCGACGAGCCGGTCGACCAGTTCGTCCCAGCTGGGCGGCAAGAGGAAGACGAGGGTCGCGTCCGGCGCGGCCGCGCGCACCTGACGGGCTCCCTGCAAGTCGATCTCCAACAGCACCGTGCGCCCCGCGGCCAGCGCCGCCTCGATGGGCGCCTTCGGCGTGCCGTAGCGGTGGCGGTTGTGCACCGTGGCCCACTCGAGCAGCTCGCCCTCGGCAATGAGACGATCGAACTCGGCGTCGTCGACGAAGTAGTAGTGCTCGCCGTCGACCTCGCCCGGCCGCGGGGCCCGGGTGGTCGCCGAGACCGACAGCATGATCTCGGGATGGCTGTCGCGGATATGCGCGGCGACCGTTCCCTTGCCCACCGCAGTGGGTCCGGCGAGCACGAGCAGCCGCGATCGGCCCGCGCGCGGCTGGGGCTCGGGCAGGCGGGCATCCAGGAATCGCTGCAGTGCGAGCCGCTGGCGCGAGCCCAGCCCGCCGAGGCGCTTGACTGGCGAGATGTCAAGATCCGCGAGGATGCGGTCGCGCTTGTTCTCACCGATCGCCGGGATGGCGGTGAGGAAGTCGGTCACCCGCATGGCGCCGGCCGGCGACTCGGGGTCGGCGAGAGCGCGCCGCAGGAGCTCCTGAGGCGAGATCACGCGCATCGCGACATCCTTCTTCAGCGCCGCCCGCTCGCGCCGCGCTTCGACCGCACGGCGCGACGCGGCGGCGCGGTCCACCTCGGGCGGGTGGGGACGATCAGCCACGGGTTTCCTCCTCTGCCTCGGCCAGCTCCCGCCGATGCGCCTCGATGGCCGAGACGATCCCGTCGGGACCGGCGGCGAGCACGCTGCGACTGGCGCTCGCGATCACCTGGGCCGCGAGCGACCCGAACACCGAACGCACGGCGCCGAGCGCGACGCCCTGTGCCCCGAAACCCGGAGCGAGGATCGGCGCGCCGCGGAGCGATTCCTCGGTGAGGCCGAGCTCGTCGCGGTCGACGGTCGCCCCCACGACCAGCCCCACGTGACCGAGCCCTCCCGCGTCCGCCGCTGCACGGTTCGCCCAGCCGACGCCGGAAGCCACCCAGTCCGCGACCGTCTGGCCGCGCTGCGCGTCGACCGCGGTGACCTCCGCGGACTGCAGCCCGAACGCCTCGGGGTTGCTGGTCGCGGCGAGAACGAAGACGCCCTTGCCGGCGCGCGCGGCCGCGGTGATCGTGCCGCGAAGGGATCCGGGGCCGAGGTACGGGCTGACCGTGACGGCATCCGCCTCCAGCGGGGCGCCCGGCTCGAGCCACGCCGCGGCATAGCCGTCCATCGTGCTGCCGATGTCGCCCCGCTTCGCATCCGCGATGACGACGAGGCCCGCGTCACGCGCGGCGAGCTGCACGTCCTCGAGGGCGGCGAATCCCGCCGAGCCGTAGCGTTCGAAGAACGCGACCTGCGGCTTGACGACGCCCACGCGCCCGCGCGCGGCCTCGACCACGCGCAGGCCGAATTCGCGCACGCCCGCGGCTGAGGCCGGGAGGCCCCAGTCCGCGAGCAGTGCGGCGTGCGGGTCGATGCCGACGCAGAGCGGCCCGTACGTCTCGAGCGCGCCCGACAGGCGCTCCCCGAATACGGTCACCGGCGCCCCGCCCGCTCGAGGGCGTAGTCCTGCAGGCTCTTGACCTCGAAGCCTTCCCGGAGGACCGGCAGCGCGCTGACGGCGGCGCCGAGAACGGCCATCGTGGTGAACAGCGCGCGGTCACCCGCCACGGCCGCCGCCCGGATCTCGTAGCCGTCGGCTCGTGCGACGCCGCCCGAGGGCGTGTTCACGACCATGTCGATCTCTCCGGCGTTGATGAGGTCGACGACGTTGCGCTCGCCCGACCCCTGCGTCTCGGAGTACTTGCCGACGACCTCGACGCGGATGCCGTTGCGGGCGAGGATCTCGGCGGTCCCCTCCGTCGCGATCAGCCGGAAGCCGAGCTCCTGCAGCCGGTGAGCCGGCAGGATGACGGCGCGCTTGTCATCGTCGGCGACCGACAGGAACACGGTGCCCGAGGTCGGCATGCCGCCGTAAGCGGCCGCCTGGCTCTTGGCGAACGCGGTCGGGAAGTCGCGGTCCATTCCCATGACCTCGCCCGTGGAGCGCATCTCGGGCCCGAGGACGGAGTCGACCGTGCGGCCGTCCGCGGTGCGGAAGCGCTTGAAGGGAAGCACGGCCTCCTTGACGGCGACCGGCGCATCGAGCGGGACGCGCGAGCCGTCCTCGGCGGGCAGGAGCCCCTCGGCCTTCAGCTCGGCGATCGACGACCCGGCCATGATTCGCGAGGCGGCCTTGGCGAGCGGGATGCCGAGCGCCTTCGACACGAACGGCACGGTGCGGCTCGCACGCGGGTTCGCCTCGATGACGTAGAGCACGCCCGCCGATACGGCGAACTGCACGTTGAGGAGGCCGCGAACGCCGACTCCCCGTGCGATCGCGAGAGTCGCCTCGCGCACCCGGTCGATCTCGGTGCGGCCCAGCGACATCGGGGGCAGGGTGCAGCTCGAGTCGCCGGAGTGGATGCCGGCCTCCTCGAGGTGCTCCATCACGCCGCCGATGTACAGCTCTTCGCCGTCGAACAGCGCGTCGACGTCGAGCTCGACCGCGTCATCGAGGAAGCGGTCGACCAGCAGCGGGAGCCCGGGGCCGATGATCGCCTGGTCGGCGACGCGCACGAAGTAGTCGCGCAGGCTCTCGGTGTCGTAGACGATCTCCATGCCGCGGCCGCCGAGGACGAAGCTCGGGCGGACCAGGACGGGGTAGCCGATCGACTCGGCGACCTCGACGGCCCCGTCGACGTCGATCGCGGTGCCGTTGCGCGGAGCCACGAGACCGGCGTCGTCGAGCAGACGCGAGAAGAGCTCGCGCTCCTCCGCCAGGTCGATCGCCGCGGGCTGGGTGCCCAGGATGCTGTACCCGGCGGCCTCGATGCCCTTCGCAAGCCCGAGCGGCGTCTGACCGCCGAGCTGGCAGATGACGCCGAGGATCGTGCCCGACTGCGACTCCGCGTGCAGCACCTCGAGCACGTCCTCGAGCGTCAGCGGCTCGAAGTAGAGCCGGTCGCTCGTGTCGTAGTCGGTCGAGACCGTCTCGGGGTTGCAGTTGACCATGATCGTCTCGTACCCGGCATCCGCCAGCGCGAAGCTCGCGTGAACGCACGAGTAGTCGAACTCGACGCCCTGCCCGATGCGGTTGGGGCCCGAACCGATGATGACGACCTTCGTGCGGTCCGAGGGCGTGACCTCGGTCTCGGTGTCGTAGGACGAATAGTGGTACGGCGTGAGCGCGGGGAACTCTCCGGCGCACGTGTCGACCGTCTTGAAGACCGGCCGCAGTCCGAGGCCGTGGCGCACGCCGCGCACCTCTTCTTCGGTGATCCCGCGGAGCTGCGCGATCTGCGCGTCGCTGAACCCGTGGTCCTTCGCCGTGCGGATGACGTGCTCGTCGAGCTCGCCGGCGTCGGCCACGAAGGCCGCGACCTCGTTGATGAGCTCGATCTGGTCGAGGAACCACGGGTCGATCGCGGTGGCTTCGAAAGCCTGCTCGACCGTGGCGCCCTTGCGCATCGCCTGCTGCAGGACCACGATCCGCCCGTCCGTCGGGGTCTTCGCGATCTCGAGCAGCTCGTCGACCGAGCGCTCCTCGTCGCCCCAGTGGAAGCTCGACCCCCGCTTCTCGAGCGAGCGCAGCGCCTTCTGAAGAGCTGTGGCGTAGTTGCGCCCGATCGCCATCGCCTCGCCCACCGACTTCATGGTCGTCGTGAGCGTGGTGTCGGCGGCCGGGAACTTCTCGAAGTTGAACCGCGGCACCTTGACCACGACGTAGTCGAGCGTCGGCTCGAAGCTCGCCGGGGTGACCTTCGTGATGTCGTTCGGGATCTCGTCGAGGCGGTAGCCGATCGCGAGCTTCGCGGCGATCTTGGCGATCGGGAATCCGGTCGCCTTCGACGCCAGCGCCGACGAACGCGACACGCGCGGGTTCATCTCGATGACGATGATGCGGCCCGTCTGCGGGTCGACGGCGAACTGGATGTTGCAGCCGCCGGTGTCGACGCCGACGGCGCGGATGATGTCGATGCCGATGTCGCGCATCTTCTGGTACTCGCGGTCGGTGAGCGTCAGGGCCGGCGCGACCGTGATGGAGTCGCCGGTGTGGACGCCGACCGGGTCGACGTTCTCGATCGAGCAGACGACCACGGTGTTGTCGGCCGAGTCGCGCATGAGCTCGAGCTCGTACTCCTTCCATCCGAGGATCGACTCCTCGAGCAGGACCTCGGTCGTCGGCGAGTCGCGCAGGCCCGCACCCGCGATGCGGCGCAGATCCTCCTCGTTGTACGCGAAGCCGGAGCCCAGACCACCCATCGTGAAGGAGGGACGCACGACGAGGGGGTACCCGAGCTCGGCGGCGCCCGCGAGCACCTCGTCCATCGTGTGGCAGATGCGGCTGTCGGCGACATCCGCTCCCGAGTCGATGACGAGCTGCTTGAAGATCTGCCGATCCTCACCCTTGTTGATCGCCTCGAAGTTCGCGCCGATCAGCTCGATGTCGTATTTCTCGAGGATGCCGTGCTTGTGCAGGTCGATCGCCGCGTTCAGAGCGGTCTGGCCGCCCAGGGTCGGCAGGATCGCGTCCGGGCGCTCCTTGGCGATGATCGTCTCGATGACCTGCCACGTGATCGGCTCGATGTACGTGGCGTCGGCGAAGTCGGGATCGGTCATGATCGTCGCCGGGTTCGAATTGACGAGGATGACGCGGACGCCCTCCTCGCGCAGGACACGGCACGCCTGGGTACCGGAGTAGTCGAATTCGCAGGCCTGGCCGATGACGATCGGCCCCGACCCGATGACGAGGACGCTCTGGATATCGTCGCGCTTGGGCATCAGTTCTTGTCCTCCTGGGTCGCGATCACGAGGTCGCGGAAGCGGTCGAAGAGGTAGTTGGCGTCGTGCGGACCGGCCGCGGCCTCGGGGTGGTACTGCACCGAGAAGGCCGGGAGGTCGAGGGCGCGCAGCCCCTCCACGACGTTGTCGTTGAGGCCGACGTGGCTGACCTCGACGCGGCCGAAGCCGGCGGGGCTGTCGACGACGCCCTCGATCGGCGCGTCGACGGCGAAGCCATGATTGTGCGCGGTGATCTCCACGCGGCCGGTCTGCTTGTCGAGCACGGGCTGGTTGATGCCACGGTGACCGAAGGGCAGCTTGTACGTGCCGAAGCCGAGGGCGCGGCCGAGGAGCTGGTTGCCGAAGCAGATGCCGAAGAACGGCAGCTTCTCGGCCAGGACTCCGCGCAGGAGCTCGACGTGGTGGTCGCTCGCGGCCGGATCGCCCGGACCGTTGGAGTAGAACACCGCGATCGGGTCGATCGCACGCAGCTGCTCGAGCGTGACGTCCTGAGGCAGGACATGGACGTCGAACCCGCGCGCGGCGAGGTTGTTCACCGTGGCCTGCTTGACGCCGAGGTCGAGCACCGCGAGGTTCCCGAGCCGCTCGCCCGTCGCCGGGGTCACCTCAGCAGCGGGCACCGACACCTCGGCGGACAGGTTGCGACCGGTCATCTCGGGCGCCTCGCGGACGATGCGCAGCTGCTCCTCGGGATCGATGTCGGCGGCGTCGCCGCTGAACACGCCGCCGCGCATCGAGCCCGCCGAGCGCAGGACGCGCGTGACGGCGCGCGTGTCGATGCCGCTGATGCCCACGATGCCGTCGCGCTCGAGCGACTCGTCGAGGGAGTTCTCCGAGCGCCAGTTCGACACGACACGCGACGGGTCGCGCACGATGTAGCCGGCGACCCAGATGCGGCGGGACTCGACGTCCTCGCCGTTCATGCCGGTGTTTCCGATGTGGGGTGCGGTCTGCAGCACGATCTGGCCCGCGTAGGACGGGTCGGTGAGGGTCTCCTGGTAGCCGGTCATGCCGGTCGCGAAGACGACTTCTCCGAGGGTGGTGCCGCGCGCGCCGTAGGCGCGGCCGATGTGGCGGGATCCGTCCTCGAGCACGAGCACGGCGGGGTCACGGGTGAACAGTGTCACGCGTCGCCTCCTGGGGTCTGGGTGGGGGTCACGATGGTCTGAATGGCTTCGGCCAGCGCACGGGCCGAAGCGGTCTGGGGCCGGAAGTAGCTGTCGACGATCGTCTCGTCGTCGATCAGCCAGCTCAGGCGGGTGAGGCCCTGCTTCTCGACGACACGGTCGATCGCGACGGTGGCCTGATCGACGGAGACGATGCGTTCTGCCGAAATGAACAGGCGCGGCTGACCGGTCAGGTCGATGGCCACGCCGTCATCCGCGCCTCCCGCAGCGACGATGACGTCGACGCGAGAGCGGAATCCGAGCCCGCGGATGGCGAGGCGCTCGAGCGGCTCGTCGTGGCGGGTCGTCGCGACGTAGAGCCCCGAGATCACCGCCGTCGACACGGCGTCGGCGGGGAGTTCGCCGACGGGTGCCGTGAGGCCGCTGTCGCGCCTCGTTCGTCGTCGCCAGGCCCAGACCCCGAGCGCGAGCAGCGCCAGGGCGACGGCCACCATGACGAGCAGCGCACCCTCGCGGGTCACGGGCGTGCTCCCGGACGGTCGAGCAGGTCGCCGTCGGCGACCGTCGCCGTCCCGCGGAAGAACGTCCAGCGCACCTCGCCCGGCAGTTCGCGGTCGAGGTAGGGCGAGTTGACGCTGCGGCCGCGCAGATCGGCATCCGTGAAGGTGCGGACCGGGCGCGGGTCGTAGAGCGTGAACGAGGCGGGGCGGCCCGCCTCGAGCGGCGTGCCGGCATCGGCCAGGCGACCGATCCGAGCGGGAGCCGTCGAGAGCACGCGGGCGACGTCGTCCCAGTCGAGCAGTCCGGTGTCGACGACCGCCTGCTGCACGACACGCAGCGCGGACTCGAGACCCACCATGCCGTTGGCCGCCGCCGCCCATTCACAGCTCTTCGCCTCGGCGGGGTGCGGCGCGTGGTCGGTCGCGACGATGTCGATCGTGCCGTCGGCGAGGCCCTCGCGGACCGCCCGCACGTCCTCGTCGCGGCGGAGCGGCGGGTTGACCTTGAAGCGGGCGTCGTAGCCGCGGACGAGCTCTTCGGACAGCAGCAGGTGATGCGGTGTCACCTCGGCGGTCACGTTCACGCCGCGCTTCTTCGCCCACCGGATGATGTCGACGGAACCGGCCGTCGAGAGGTGGCAGACATGCAGACGCGAGCCGACGTGCTCGGCGAGCAGCACATCGCGCGCGATGATCGACTCCTCGGCCACCGCCGGCCAGCCGGTGAGGCCGAGTTCGGCCGACACGGTGCCCTCGTTCATCTGAGCGCCCTCGGTGAGCCGCGGGTCCTGCGCGTGCTGGGCCACGACCCCGTCGAACGATTTCACGTACTCGAGGGCGCGGCGCATGATCAGCGGGTCGAACACGCAGAAGCCGTCGTCGCTGAAGACGCGCACCCGCGCGCGGGAGGCGGCCATCGCGCCGAGCTCGGCCAGGCGCTCGCCCTTCTGCCCGATCGTGACGGCGCCGATCGGCTGCACGTGCACGTAGCCGGCGGCCTCGCCCAGGGCGAGCTCCTGCTCGACGACGCCCGCCGTGTCGGCGACGGGCGAGGTGTTCGGCATCGCGAAGACGGTGGTGAACCCGCCCGCCGCCGCGGCGCGCGAGCCCGTGAGGATCGTCTCGGATGCCTCGTAGCCCGGTTCGCGCAGATGGGTGTGCAGGTCGACGAGCCCGGGCAGGGCGATGAGTCCGTCGGCGTCGACCACGGTCGCTCCGCCGGCGCTCAGGCTGGAGCCGACCTCGGTGATCATCCCGTCGGAGACCACCATGTCGATGGCGTCGCCGCCGGCCCGGCGCGCCCCGCGGATGAGGAAGCTCTCGCTCATCGTCCGTCCTCCTCAGCTTCGGTGCGCTCCCCCGCGAGCAGCAGGTAGAGCACGGCCATCCGCACCGAGACACCGTTCGCCACCTGCTCGAGCACGGTCGAGCGCGGCGAGTCGGCGGCGGCGGCGGAGATCTCCATCCCCCGGTTCATCGGGCCGGGGTGCAGGACAATGCTATCGGCCGGAAGCGCCGCGAGTCGCGCAGCGTCGAGGCCCCACGTGCGCGAATACTCCCGTTCAGTCGGGAAATACGCCGCGTTCATGCGCTCGAGCTGGATACGCAGCATCATGAGCGCGTCCGGCCCGTCCGCGATGGCCTCGTCGAGGTCGTACGCGACGCGGACCGGCCAGGCCGTGACGTCCTGGGGAACGAGCGTGGGGGGCGCGACGAGGGTCACCTCGGCGCCGAGGGTCGTCAGGAGCCAGACGTTGGATCGCGCGACGCGCGAATGGAGGATGTCGCCGACGATCGTCACCCGGAGGCCGGAGAGGTCGCGGCCGCGACTGGCATCGCCGAAGAATCGCTTGCGGATGGTGAACGCGTCGAGCAGGGCCTGCGTTGGATGCGCGTGCGTGCCGTCGCCGGCGTTGACGACTCCCGCGCTGATCCACCCGCTGGTGGCGAGCGTCTGCGGAGCTCCCGACGCGCCGTGCCGGATCACGACCGCGTCGGCCCCCATCGCCTGGAGCGTCTGCGCGGTGTCCTGGAGGGACTCCCCCTTGGACACCGACGATCCCTTCGCCGAGAAGTTGATGACGTCGGCGGACAAGCGCTTGGCGGCCGCCTCGAAGGAGATCCGGGTGCGCGTGGAGTCCTCGAAGAAGAGGTTCACCACGGTCTTGCCGCGCAGCGTCGGAAGCTTGCGGACCTCGCGCTGCTGCGTGGCGGACATGTCTTCGGCGACGTCGAGAATGCGCAGGGCGTCGCGCCGATCCAGACCCTTGGTGTCGAGCAGGTGCCTCATGAGCCGATCGTCACCTCCTCGACGCCGTCGACCTCGCGCAGGCGCACGTTGACCCGCTCATCGCGGGCGCTGGGGAGGTTCTTGCCGACGAAGTCGGGGCGGATGGGGAGCTCGCGGTGACCGCGGTCGACGAGAGTCGCGAGTCTGACGGCCGCCGGGCGGCCGATGTCCTGCAGCGCGTCGAGGGCCGCACGGATCGACCGTCCCGAGAACAGCACGTCGTCGACGAGCACGACGACCTTGCCGTCGATCCCGCCCTCGGGGATCTCCGTCGGCTGAGGTGCCCGCGTCGGGTTGCGGTGCAGATCGTCGCGGTACATCGTCACATCGAGGGCTCCGACCGGGACGACCGTCCCGGAGATCTCCGCGAGGAGAGAGCCGATGCGCGCGGCTAGGGGAACGCCCCGCCGCGGGATGCCGAGGATGACGAGGCCGGCGGGTCCCCTGTTCGACTCGAGGATCTCGTGGGAGATCCTCGTCAGGGCCCGGGCGATGTCGGCTTCATGCAGCACGGTGCGCGTGCTCATCCGCCGCTCCCTTCTCCGCCTCACAGGACGGGGTTAAAGGTTGCTGGGTGCGGGGGCCATGATAGCGGTCCAGACCGCCTCCGAGCACATCGTCGTCCTCTCGGGCCCCGCCCGGGAGCAGGCTGTTACGCTCGACGAAATTCCATGACTGCACCGACCGACGTCCCCATCGCACCGGACGCCCGTCTGCACGTGGCAACGCACGGCTCGGCCGCGGAGCCCGGAGCGACGGGTCGCGCCGGTGCGAAGGCTATCCTCCTCGGCGAGCACGCGGTCGTGTACGGCCGCCCGGCGATCGCGATCCCCGTGCGCGCCCTCGGAGTCGAGGCGCATGCACGTCCCGCCGACGACCGCGGCCACCTGTCGAGCACCCTCTACCACGGGCCCAACGCCCAGGCGCCGGACCGCCTGGGCGTCACCCTGACAGCGATGCGGGCCGCGCTCGCCGCGGCCGGCCGGCCGGGCGCCGCACTCGACATCGCGATCGAGAGCAGCATCCCGGCCGAACGCGGGCTCGGCTCGAGCGCCGCCGTCTCGGCCGCGGTCATCGAGGCCGTGCTCGGTGCCTGCGGGTTCGCGGCCGATGACGAGACGATGCACGAGCTCATCCAGACCGCCGAACGCGCCGCGCATGGCGCACCGAGCGGTCTCGACGCCCGCACGGTCCGCGCCCGTAAGGCCGTGTGGTTCGACCGAGGTCGCATCGAGCCCGTCTCGGTGGGCGACGACCTCGTCTTCGTCATCGCCGACACGGGGGTGCGCGGGCGCACCCGCGAGGCCGTTGCGGCCGTCGCGCACCGCCGCGAGGAGGACCCCCGCGGCGTGGAGTCGGCTCTGGACGAGCTTGGCGAGCTTGCGACCGCGTTGCGTCGCGATGTCTCGACGGCCGACCGCGAAGCGATCGGGAGTGCGATGAACCGCGCTCACGAGCTGCTGAACGGACTGGGCGTCGGAGACGCCGCCCTCGACCACCTCGTCCACGCGGCCATGGCGGGCGGCGCGCTGGGAGCCAAGCTGACCGGCGGGGGTCGCGGCGGCTGCGTCCTCGCGCTCGCCCGCGACACCGCGTCCGCCGAGGAGCTCGGCGGACGACTCACCCGCGCCGGCGCCGCCGCGGTCTGGACCACCACCGTCGAAGGAGTGGCATGAGCACCGCGACAGCCATCGCGCACCCGAACATCGCACTCGTGAAGTACTGGGGAAAGCGCGACAGCACGCTGAACCTCCCCGCGACGGGGAGCCTGTCGATGACACTCGACATCTTTCCGACCACCACGACCGTGAGCCTCGACGAGGACGCCGCCGGCGACATCCTCGTCTTCAACGGCGACGAGCGTGCCGACGGACCCGCGGAGCGCGTCACGCGATTCCTCGACATCGTCCGGGAGCTCTCGGGAAGCGCGGTCGCCGCTCGTGTCGAGACGGTGAACACGGTTCCGTCTGCGGCCGGACTCGCGTCGTCGGCCTCCGGATTCGCCGCACTGGCCGTCGCTGCCGCGCACGCCTACGGACTCGACCTCGACGCCCGCGCCCTCAGCCGCCTCGCCCGCCGCGGGTCGGGGTCGGCATCCCGTTCGATCATCCCCGGCTTCGCCATCTGGCACGCCGGCGACAGCGATGAGACGTCATTCGCCGAGGCCGTCGACGCGCCCGACCTGGCGATGGTCGTCGCGATGGTCGAGAAGCGCGAGAAGCCGGTCTCCAGCCGCGAAGCCATGCGTCGCACGGTGCTGACCTCGCCGTTCTACCCGGCGTGGGTCTCGTCGACCCCGGAGAGCCTCGACGCCGCCGCCGAAGCATGCCGCGCCGGCGACGTCGAGCGCCTCGGGCGGATCACCGAGGTCAACGCGCTGCGGATGCACGCCCTCATCCAGTCGTGCGATCCGCCCATCCGCTACCTGAGCCCGGTCAGCGTCGAGATCTTCGATCGCGTCGCCGCCCTCCGCGACGCGGGCATCGGAGCGTGGGCCACCGCCGACGCGGGTCCCAACGTCGTCGTGCTGACGCGACCCGAATCGGTCACCGCCGTCACCAACGCACTCGAGGGCATCGCCGAGCTCGCCGTCGCGCGCCCCGGCCCCGCCGCAGCCCTCGTCACGCGAGCAGGCGAATGACGCACGCCGAGACCACCGGCGCGATCGTCGCGCACGCGCCCGGAAAGCTCTTCGTCGCCGGCGAGTACGCCGTCGTCTCTCCCGGCGAGCCCTCGGTGCTGATCGCCGTCGACCGCTACCTGACGGTGTCGCTGACCGAGAGCGTCGACGCGGGCAGCATCCACTCCCCCGAATACAGCCGGATGCCGGTGCGCTGGACCCGCGGTCAAGACGGGCTGACCCTGGACCGCGAGCATCACCCCTACGACTACGTCATCGCGGCGATCGAAGCCTGCGAGCGGCTCCGGGCCGAGCGGGGGCTGCGCCCGCGCTTCTTCGACCTGTACATCGAAAGCGGTCTCGACGATCCCAGCGGACGCAAGTTCGGGCTCGGCTCGTCCGCCGCGGTCACCGTCGCGACCATCGCCGCGATCGACGAGTTCTATGGTTTCGAGCTGGGCACCCGGGGTCGGTACGAGCTGGCGATGCTCGCGACCATCGCCGTCGCCCCTCACGCTTCCGGCGGCGACGTCGCCGCCAGCACGTACGGCGGGTGGATCGGCTACCGCTCGCCCGATCGCGACCGGCTGCGCGCGGCCCGAACGCAGCACGGCGTCGCGGACGTCCTGGGGTCCGAGGCCTGGGACGGTGCCGAGATCATTCGCCTGACTCCCCCGTCGGGTCTCGACCTGCTCGTCGGCTGGACCGGGCACCCGGCGTCCACCGAGCGACTCGTCAGCGGGGTCTCGCGCGGCACGAACGTCACCGGCGACGCCCACACCGGGTTCCTGGAGGCCTCGCGCGAATGCGTGAGCGACCTGTGGCGGGCCCTCGCGGGACGCGGGGCCGACGCTGCCGGTCATGCGGTGTCGGACGACGATCTCGCCCTCGACGCGATCCGCCGCAACCGGCGCCTGCTGCAGGGCCTCGGCGCACGCACGGGCGTGACCATCGAGACCGACCGGCTGCGCATCCTGTGCGACGCGGCCGAAGCGATCGGTGCCGCCGGCAAGCCCTCCGGCGCCGGCGGAGGCGACTGCGGCATCGTGCTCGCCCCGGCCGACGCTGACGTCGCCGGCATGCTCCGCGTCTGGGAGACGAACGACATCCGACACCTCACGATCGGCGTGCATCCGCCGGAAGGAGAGCACCATGCCGGCTGAACAGGCTTCCGAGCGCAAGGACGACCACGTCCGTCTCGCCGCTGCGCAGCAGAAGGAGACGCCGCGGCCGAACGGCTGGGACGACGTGCGCTTCGTGCACCACGCCCTCGCCGGAGTCGACGCCGACCGCGTCGACCTCGCCGTCGATGTGGCCGGCGCTCGGTGGGAGCTGCCCTTCTACGTCAACGCCATGACCGGCGGCAGCGCCTCGACGGGCGCGATCAATCGCGACCTCGCGATCGCCGCGCGCGAGACCGGCGTCGCGATCGCCTCCGGCTCGCTGAGCATCGCCCTCGACAACCCCGAGCTCATGGGCACGTTCCGCGTCATCCGCGACGAGAACCCGGACGGCTTCGTCATGGCCAACGTCGGGATCGAACGATCGCCGGACGACGCGCGACGCGCGGTCGAGGCGCTCGAGGCCAACGCCCTCCAGGTGCACGTGAACGCGATGCAGGAGACCGTCATGCCGGAGGGCAGCCGCTCTTTCTCGAGCTGGCCGGCCTCGCTCGAGGCCATCGTCGCCGCCGTCGAGGTTCCCGTCGTCGTGAAAGAGGTGGGATTCGGTCTGAGTGCCGACACGCTCTCCCGCCTCGGATCGATCGGGGTCCGCTTCGCCGACGTCTCCGGGGTCGGCGGTACCGACTTCATGCGCATCGAGAACGACCGGCGCTCGGGCCGTGACTACGCCTACCTCGCCGGTTGGGGGCAGTCGGCGGTGGAGTGCCTGCTCGAGGCGCCGGCAGACGCGCCCGTCCTGCTCGCCTCGGGAGGAGTCCGCACACCGCTCGACGTCGCCCGCGGCCTCGCCCTCGGCGCTCGCGCCGTCGGCGCGTCCGGATCATTCCTCTCCGTCGTGCTCGACGGCGGTGCGGATGCCCTGATCTCGCGCATCCGGGAATGGTCAGACCACCTGACGGCGTTGCACTCTCTGGTGGGGGCGACCCGTCCGGACGACCTCCGCCGAACCGACCTGATCATCCACGGACGCGCGGCCGAGTACGCCCGCGCCCGAGGCATCGACATCGACAGCCTGGCGCGCCGCGCCGGCGGGAAGGACGCGCGATGAGCGCCGAGTTCACCCCGATCCCCCTCCGGTGGGTGGGACCGCTTCGGCTGACCGGAGACGTCGAAGCCGAGCAGGAGGTGCCCCTCGCGACCTATGAGTCGCCGCTGTGGCCGTCCGTCGGCCGCGGCGCACGCATCTCGCGACTCGTCGACGACGGCATCCGCGTCACGGTCGTCGATGAGCGGATGACGCGCTCATCACTGTTCGTCGCCGACACCGCGGCCGCCGCCGTCGCGGCATCCCGCGCCATCATCGCGCGCTTCGACGAGCTGTCCGCCGCTGTATCGGAGCGCAGCCGGCACGCCAAGCTCATCGACCTCGACACCGAGGTCGTCGGCAACCTGCTCTACCTCCGCTTCGCCCTGACGACCGGCGACGCCTCGGGCCACAACATGGTCACCTTCGCCGCCGAGACGCTCATGGAGCGTGTGCTCTCGTGGCACCCGGAGCTCTCCTACGGCTCGATCTCCGGAAACTACTGCACCGACAAGAAGGCGACCGCCGTCAACGGCATCCTCGGACGCGGGCGCAACGTCATCGCCGAGATCCTCATCCCCGCAGACCTCGTCGAGAAGCAGCTGCGCTCCTCCGCGCAGCGCATCGTCGACCTGAATGTCCAGAAGAACCTCGTCGGCTCGACGATCGCCGGGGCCCTGCGCTCGGCCAACGCCCACTACGCCAACATGCTGCTCGCGTTCTACCTGGCGACCGGTCAGGACGCCGCGAACATCGTCGAAGGCTCGCAGGGCTTCACCTGGGCCGAGGTCCGCGGCGAGGGCGACCTCTACTTCTCCTGCACGCTCCCCCACCTCATCGTCGGCACGGTCGGCAACGGCAAAGACCTGCCCGCCGTCGACGATGCGCTCGCCCGCCTCGGCTGCCGCGACGAGCGCCCCTCCGGCGAGAACGCCCGGCGCCTCGCCGGCCTGATCGCCGCCACCGTCCTCTGCGGCGAGCTGTCCCTGCTCGCCGCCCAGACCAACCCCGGGGAGCTCATGCAGTCGCACCTGCTCCTCGAGCGCAGGAAGGATTCCACGAAGTGACCACCATCGGCATCCACGACCTCGCCGTCGCCACCGCCTCGCACGTCGTCGAGCTCGACGATCTCGCGTCGCGCGCCGACATCGACCCCGCGAAGTTCCGCGTCGGGCTCGGTCAGGAGCAGATGAGCATCCCGGGTCTGGACGAGGACATCGTCACGATGGGCGCTGCCGCCGCGCAGCGCATCATCGATCGCCACGGTGTCGACGGCATCCGCACCCTGTTCTTCGCCACCGAGACCGGGATCGACCAGTCGCGCGCGGCGGGGGTGCACGTTCACGAGCTCCTCGGACTGCCGCGCTCCGTCCGCGTCGTGGAGCTGAAGCAGGCGTGCTACTCGGCCACCGCCGCACTGCAGGCCGCTGCCGGACTCATCGCGCGCAACCCCGACGAGCGCGTCCTGGTGATCGCCAGCGACGTCGCCCGCTACGAGCTCGACACCGCCGCCGAGCCCACGCAGGGTGCCGGGGCCGTCGCCTTCCTCGTGTCCGCCGACCCCGCGATCGCTGTTCTCGAGACCGCCGCCGGTGTCTACACCGCAGAGGTCGACGACTTCTGGCGCCCGAACGACAGCGTCACCGCGGTCGTCGACGGCAAGCTCTCGGTCAGCGCCTATCTCGACGGCGTTGCAGGCGCCTGGGACGACTACCGTTCGCGCGGCGGCGTCGACATCGATCAGATCGACTGGTTCTGCCACCACCAGCCGTTCACGAAGATGGCGGCCAAGGCGCACCGCGCCCTCGGGCAGCACCTGGGTGTCGAGCTCGCCCCCGAGCTGGTGACCGCCACGACCGGCTACAACCGCCGTATCGGCAACTCCTACACGGCGTCGCTCTACATCGCCCTGGCGGCTCTCCTGGAGGGCGAGAACGACCTGACCGGATCGCGCATCGGACTCTTCAGCTACGGCTCGGGCTCGGTCAGCGAGTTCTTCACGCTCGTCGTCCAGCCGGGCTACCGCGAGGCGACGCGCGGCGCCGAGACCGAGGCGATCCTCGCGGCCCGCACCCCGGTCGACGTGCCGACTTACCGCGAGCTGCACGATGCGGCGCATCGCGACAGCACCGTCGATGTGGAGATCGCGCCCGACTCCCCCGGCCCCTTCCACTTCGCCGGACTCTCCGGCCGCGCCCGCCGCTACACCCGCGACTGACCCGCGCTCGCTCCGCGAGAGCGCATGAACGCACGGTTCCAGGACCCTGGCACCGTGCGTTCGTGCATTCTCGCCGCTGAGCCCGAGCGGATGTAGGCCGCACGCAGAGAGGGCCCCGACCGGAGTCGGGGCCCTCTGTCATGCGGCGGGGGTCAGTTCTGGCCCTGCTCGCCGAGCTCGAGCAGACGCGAGATCGCTTCCGTGAGCTTGGCGTCGGCGGCGCCGTACGCGGCCCAGTCCGCGTTCTGCATCGCGGTGTTGCGCTCGGCGAGAGCGTCACGGGCCTGGTTGAGCGCCGTCTGGTAATCCGAGCTCGGCGTCGTCGGCGCCGTTCCGCCGTCACCGGAGTCCGGGGTCGCCTCGTCGCCCGGGCTGGGCTCGGGAACGACGTCGGTGTCACCGGTGCTCGCACCCGAGTCGCCGCCGAACAGCTTGTCGAGGGCTTCCTGCAGCGTGTCCTCGAAGGCGACCTGATCGCCGAAGCCGACGAGCACCTTCTGCAGGGTGGGGAGCTTGGTCGCTCCCGACGACTGCACGAACACGGGCTGAACGTAGAGCAGACCGCCGCCCACGGGAAGGGTCAGGAGGTTGCCGTTGATGACCTCCGACTGGCCCTGGCGCAGGATGTTCGAGAACGACGACACGACGGGGTCGGCGTTGAAGGTGTTCTGCACCTGGCCGGGGCCCGGAACCGGTGTCTCGGCGTTGACCTCCAGCATCCGGAGCTTGCCGTACTCGGGGCTCACGACCCCGGCCTCGGAGCCCGCATCGGAGTCGACCGAGAGGTACCCCATCAGGACGTTGCGCGTGTCCTGACCGCCGGGGATGAACGACGAGAACATCGAGTACGACGGCGCGTCCTGACCGGGCATCTTCATCGTGAGGTAATACGGCGGCTGCAGCTGGGTGTCCTGCTGCGGGTCGTTCGGCGTCTTCCACGCGTTGTCGCGCGAGTAGAACGACTGGGCGGTGTCGACGTGGTAGGTGCCGAGCATCGCCCGCTGCACCTTGAACAGGTCGGTCGGGTAGCGCACGTGGCTCATGAGGTCGCCGCTCATCTCGCTGATCGGCTTGAGCGTGTTCGGGTAGACCTTCTGCCATGCCTGCAGCAGCGGATCCGTCTCATCCCACGCATAGAGCGTCACCTCGCCCGAGTAGGCGTCGACGGTCGCCTTCACCGAGTTGCGGATGTAGTTGATGTTGTCCAGCGCGACGCGCGGCTGCGGGTTGGACGAGTCGGAGATCGCGTCGCTGAGGCTGACGATCGACGAGTAGGGGTAGTTCGCGCTGAGCGTGTAGCCGTCCACGATCCACACGATGCGTCCGTCGACGACCGACGGGTAGGGGTCGTTGTCGAGCTCGAGGTACGGCGCGACCTTCTGCACGCGCGTCGCGGGGTCGCGGTCGTACAGGATCTGCGACTCCTCGTTGATCGCGTCCGAGAACAGGATGTCGGTCGACTGGAATTTCAGCGAGTAGATCAGACGGTGGAAGACGTCGCCGATCGACGGACCGCCGTCGCCCTCGAACGTCGTCTTGGTCTGGCTCTCGCCCTCCTGGCCACGCGGGTAGTCGAGCTCGATGGGCGACGAGCCCTCGGGGGCCCCGACGATCGAGTACGTCGGCGAGAACTCGCCGAAGTACACGCGCGGCTCGTACTTCTGGCCGTTCGTCAGCTCACCGGATGCCGGGATGCCGCGCTCGACGAAGACCGGGTTGCCGTCAGCGGTGCGCTCGTTGCCCTTGGCGGCGACCATTCCGTAACCGTGCGTGTAGACGAGGGTCGTGTTGTACCAGGATGCCGCGTCACCGAGCTGGTTGACGTTGAGCTCGCGCACCGAGACGACGGTGTCCTGCGACTGTCCGTCGATCTCGTAACGGTCGACGTCGAGGGGCTCGGCGAACTGGTAGTACGAGCGGTACTGCTCGATCTGACGGACTGTCGGGCCGATGATCGCGGGATCCATGATGCGGATGGATGCCGTCGTGTCGGCGTCGGCGCGCAGCTGACCCGGCTCGACATCGGTCACGGCCTGGAAGTCGGTCTTCTCGAGCCCCGAGATGCCGTAGGCCGCCTTGGTGCCCTCGATGTTGCGCTCGTAGTACTGCGACTCGAGCGTCAGCTGGTTCGGCCGCACCTGAACGTTGTTGACGAACCACGGGTAAGCGACGCCGACGACGAGCGAGGTCACCACCAAAAGGCCCGTGCCGATGAGCGGGAAGCGCCAGCGGCCGATCACGGCGGTGACGAAGAAGAGCACGGCCACGATGGCCGCGGCGATCGCGAGGATCGTCTGTCCGGGGATGACGGCGTTGACGTCGACGTAGCCGGCGCCCGTGATGCGGTCATTGGGGGTGACCAGGGTGCGGTAGCGGTCGATCCAGATGCTCACGCCCTGCACCAGCAGGTAGATGCCGGCGATGACGGCGAGCTGGATGCGCGCGGACTTCGAGATGCGCAGCTCGCGCTGGCCGACACGGACCGAGCCGTAGAGGTACGACACGAGGGCGGTGACCAGGAGGCAGACGATGACGATCGCCGAGACGAAGCCCACGGCCGCCGAGAGGAACGGCAGGGTGAACAGGTAGAAGCCCGTGTCGAGCCCGAACTGCGGGTCCGTGGTTCCGGTCGTCCCACCGTTGATCCACAGGGCGACGGTCTCCCACTGCGCCGAGGCGGCGAAGCCGGCGAAGAACCCGAAGAAGGTCGGGATGCCCCACATGCCCAGCCGGCGCAGCGGTTCGACGACCTCCTGATAACGGTCGAGCTGCGAGCTCAGGCGGGCGTAGACCGGTCGCAGCCGATAGGCGAGCTGGATCGAGAGCCAGACAGGCACCGCCATCGCGACGAATCCGACGACGAACATGATCGCGCGTGCCGCCCACTGCGTCAGCAGCACGCCGTCGAAGCCGAGTTGACGGAACCACAGCCAGTCGGCGTACAGGCTCGCGAAGATGAAGAACGCCACCACCACAGCCGCGATGACGGCGAGGGTGATGCCGACAGCGCGGCGGGATCTGCTGGGTGTGGCCGGATTCGGCACTGAGGTCGTGGTCACCCCTCCATCCTAGGCGCCGCCCGCTGGGGGGAAGCCGAGCCTCAGCCCGCGGTGCAGGTCGGCAGGGCGTCGAGATCGCCGCCCTCGCTGACCGTCTCGACGACCGAGAGCGCGTCGTCGAGATCCGCGACCGAGAACACGCGGAGGCCGTCCGGGACGTGGCCCACGACCTCGTTGCAGTTGCGCTCAGGCGCGAGGAACCAGGCCGCACCCGCATCCTTGGCGCCGTAGAGCTTCTGTCGGATGCCGCCGATCGGCCCGACGTTGCCGGTCGCGTCGATCGTGCCGGTTCCCGCGAATCGCTCGCCGCCGGTGAGCTCGCCGGGGGTGAGCGTGTCGATGATCCCCAGGGCGAACATCATCCCCGCGCTCGGGCCGCCGACGTTGTCGAGCTGGAGGGTGACGTCGATCGGGAAGTCGAAGTCCTGCGCGATCGTGACACCGATGACCCACCGCGTTTCGCCGTCGGTCGTCATCTGCTTCGGGGTGACCTCGACGGATCGCTGCTGACCGGACCGGTCGACCTCGAGCATGAGCGCGCGTCCGCCCGCCGCATTGACGGCGTCTCGCAGACCCGCCGTGGTCGTGACGGGCTGCCCGTCGACCGAGCGGATCACGTCGTCCGGCTCGAGGATGCCCGCCGCGGGCGAGTCGTCTGCGAGCTGGTGAACGCGCACGAGGGAGGTGACGTCGTAGCCGAGCTCGGACAGGGCCGCGGCGGTCGCTTCCTTCTGCGAGTCGACCATGAGCGCGGCGTTCTCATCGTTGCGCTGCTCAGTCGTGACGCCCTCGGGGAAGATCTCGTCGATGGGGACGACGGCGCGCGCCGGGTCGAACCAGGCGGCGGCGAGCTCGAGCCACGACGGCGTGCGCTCGCGGTTGCCGAGGACCTCGACGGTCAGGAGGTCCAGGGTGCCGGAGGTCGGGAACGTCTCGGCGCCCGAGATGCTGATGAGGGGGCGCTGCTCGCCGTCGCCGGAGGCCACGGACCCGAGGGTGTCGTACACGGGTCCCGGCCGCTGGATCACGAAGGAGGTGGGCACGATCGTCAGGATCAACAGCGCGACCAGGGAGAAGGACACCGCCCAGAGTCCCGCGAGGGAGGCCCGGCTCATGCGGCGTCGGGGCGCGGGGACGGGGGCGTTCTCGTCGAAAAGTGACACGTGCTGCTTTCTGATCCCGGTCGTTCGCGACCGGCGAAAGCGAACGAGGTCCGTTCGCGCCGTGCGACGAGGTCGTGCGGCTAGCGTAGAACGCGAGCTGACCGCCCTGCTGAAAGGCGCCTGACATGGCTGATGACGACCGCTCTCCCGAGGACGAGTTCCAGGAGCTGCTCCGCAACCTGCTGGGCCAGGGCGGCACGCTCGGGCCCGAGCAGCTCGAGCGTCTGTCGGCCATGGGGGTCGACCCGGCGATGCTGCACCAGATGATGCAGCATCTCCAAGGCGCCTTCGCCGCCGGAGGCGACGGCGGCGTCGACTGGAGCGCGACCCGCACACAAGCCCTCCACCTGGCCAATAAGGACGGACACGGCATCAGCGCCGGCGACCGGCAGGACTTCTCCGACGCGTTCGCCCTGGCGACGCTGTGGCTGAGTGAGGCCACGACGATCTCGGACCTGCCCGCACCGCCGCGCGCACTGACCCGTGGCGCGTGGGTGGAGGCGACGCTGCCGGTGTGGCAGGAGCTGGCCGAACCCGTCGCGACCTCGGTCGCCGACGCCCTCACCGCCGCGCTCGAGTCGCAGGCTCCGGAGGAGATGCAGAGCATGATCGCCGGGGCCGGCCGGCTCATGCGGACCGTCGGGGGCTCACTCTTCGCCGCGCAGCTGGGCGCTGTCGTCGGCAAGCTCTCGCTCGAGGTCGTCTCGGGCGGTGATGTGGGCATCCCCGTCATGCCCGACGGCGAGGCCGCGATTCTGCCGCAGAACTTCGCCGACTTCGGACGCGATCTCGGCATCGATGACGAGCAGCTCGCTCTGGCCCTCGCGACGCGAGAACTGGCCCATGCCCGTCTGTTCCGCCATGCCCGGTGGCTGCGGCTCCACGTGATCTCGCAGGTCACCGACTTCGCACGGGGGATTCATGTCGACACCGACGCCCTCGAGGAGCTCGCGTCGCGCTTCGATCCCTCCCAGCCCGAAGAGCTGCGCCAGGCGCTCGAGAGCGGCGTGCTGCTTCCCCAACGCTCCGAGGCGCAGGCCGCCGCGCTCACCCGGCTGGAGCACCTGCTCGCGACGATCGAGGGCTGGGTCGACGTCGTCTCCGCCGATGCGACGACTCGTCTGCCCGCGGCCGACCGGATCTCCGAGGCGGTACGCCGCCGCCGGGCCGTCGGCGGCCCTGCCGAGCAGGCCATGGCCTCTCTCGTCGGGCTGGAGCTGAGACCGCGGCGGCTGCGCGAGGCCGCAGCCATGTGGCGTGCCATCACGGATGCCGTCGGCGCCGATGCCCGCGACAGCCTGTGGGACTATCCCGACCTCATGCCCACCCCCGCCGACGTCGACGACCCTGCGGCCCTGATCGGGCGACTCCAGGCCCGCGCGCGGGGCGAGGCTCCCGAGCGCGATGAGATGGACGACGCGCTCGACGCGCTACTGGCCGCCGCCGCGGCCGGCGACGACGCCGGGACAGGCGAGGGCGACGAGGCGACCGACGATCCTCGCGGCCGTCGGGACGAGGACGGCCCCGAGGGCCCTGCGCCCGTCTGACCGGGTCCCGACCAGCCGCGCCGCGCCGCCGAGTCCCGCTCCTCCCCAGCGGCGCGGGACCACCGGGCCCGCCCTCGGGCTGTGGAGACGCCGGCACGTCGGCGGGCGGGCTGTCAAGAATCGGGGTCATGCTCCGTCTCGATGCGTCCGCCGCGCCGCTGTGGCGCTCTCCCTCGGCCCTGCAACTGGGCGATGAGCCCGGAGCGGCGGTGCTCGACCCCGTCGAGCCGTGGCACGAGCGCGTGATCCACGCCCTGGTGAACGGCATACCGGATGATCTGTTCGACACGATCGCCCGCGACGCGGGCGCTCCTGCCGATGAGGTTCCCCGGCTGCGCCGGCTGCTGCGCCCGGTGCTCGCAGAGCCGCGCCCGCGGCCGTCCGTCGCCCTCTCTTTCGGCGACGACGTCGGTCCCGCCGATCGGCGAACGGTGCAGCATGCGTTCGCGGCGGCCGGAGCCCAGGTCGGGGCGGCGCAGGCCGCCGCAGTCGCCAGGGTCCCGGAGCGGGTCGTCGTCCTGGTCGCCTCCCGCCTCGTCGAGCCGCGGCGAGCCGCTGCCCTCGTCGCCGACGACGTCGCTCACCTGGCCCTCGAGCTCGCCGGGAACCGTGTCGCGGTCGGGCCGCTCGTCGTACCGGGCCGGACGGGCTGCCTGGCCTGCCTGCATGAACATCGACGCGACCGGGATGCCGCGTGGCCGGTGCTCGCCGCACAGCTCCTGGGCCGTCCGTGTCCTCCGACCGATCCGGCGCTCATCTCGGCCGCCTGCGCGATGTCGCTGCAGCTGATCAGCGCGCCGGTGACGGAGCGGACCCGGTCGATGACGCTGCGGGCGTCGTTCGGCGAGCCGACGTGGCACGACCACGAACCTCATCCAGCGTGCTGGTGCCGATCTCCCGGACGAAGCGAGACACCTGCCGTTCGTAGCGCCCCGAGGTCCGAGCCCACGACAGAGTCAACGTTCGCGCAGCTCGCGTGACACCCACGTAGGCCAGTCGGCGCTCCTCGTCGATCTGCTCGAACGTCGTGGCGTAGGCGATGGGCAGCAGTCCCTCCGCAAGGCCCACGAGGTGGACGTGATCCCACTCGAGGCCCTTCGCGGCGTGAAGGGTCGACAGCGTCACGGTCCGCGTGGCGATCTCGTGCTGATCCTTCGCCCGCACCTGCAGCTCATCGGTGAACGCCCGCATCGTGGTACCCGCCGGCGCCTCCTCGGCGAGGCGGAGCAGCGCCGCGCGCGCCTCCCAGGCGTCACGGAGCGGACCGCCCGCCGGGGGCGGCTCGTCGCTCAGACCGAGCGAGCGCAGGATCGACCGGACGTCGGCGACGAGGTCGCCGGACGAGGGCGCCACGGACGCGCCGCGCAGGGCCATCACGGCCTGGCGCACCTCGGGGATGTCGAAGAAGCGTGCGCCTCCGAGCACCGCGGCGGCGATGCCGCGCCGCGCCAGCGCCGCCAGGAGCGGCGCCGACTGGGCGTTCACCCGATACAAGACGGCGATGTGGCGCGGATCGATCCCCCGCGCGAGCTGCTCTGCGACCGCTTCGGCCACGCCGTCCGCTTCGGCGGTGTCGTCGGCGAATGCACGGATCGTCGGGCGCGGATGATCGGGGGTCGCGCGATCGGCCGTGAGCTCGAGAGCCCCGGGGCGGCCCCGCATGAGAGCGTTCGCCACGGCGACGACGCCCGCCTCGGAGCGGTAGTTGCGTTCGAGCCGCAGAATCCGCGCATCCGGATGCCGGGTGCCGAATTCCAGCAGGTACGACGGGTCGGCGCCCGCGAAGGAATAGATCGTCTGGCTGGCGTCACCGACGACGCAGAGATCACGGCGTTCGCCCAGCCAGAGCTCGAGCAGGCGGTGCTGCACGGGCGAGACGTCCTGGAACTCGTCCACGGTGAAGTGGCGGTACTGCTCGCGCACTTCAGCGAGGACGCGCGGCTCGGCCTCGAGCATCCCCGCGCACGCGAGCAGCACGTCCTCGAAGTCGAGCTGCCGCCGCTCGTCCTTCACCTGCTCGTACGAGCGCTGCAGCGCGACCACCGCGTCGAGCGATAGCGAGCCGACCGGTTCGGGCCTGTCGAGGGCGTATCGCTCGATGGAACGCATCGTGATCTTCCGCCACTCGATACGCGTCGCGACATCGCGCAGGACGGCCGGATCGGGGTCCAGCCCGATCGCGTCGGCCGCCTGCGCGAGCAGCCGCACCTTGCTTCCCAGGATCGTCGGCGCAGCGTCGCCGGCGAGCTGCGGCCAGAAGTAGTTCAGCTGTGCCAGAGCCGCGGAGTGGAACGTGCGCGCGGCGACGCCGCCGACGCCCAGGGCGCGCAATCGACCCCGCATCTCCCCCGCGGCTTTCGCCGTGAAGGTGACCGCCATGACCCGGTTCGGCGAGTACGCGCCGGTCTCGACGCCGTGCGCGATGCGGTGGGTGATGACGCGAGTCTTCCCCGACCCGGCCCCCGCGAGCACGCACACGGGACCGCGCAGCGCAGAGGCCGCCTCGCGCTGCTGCTCGTCGAGTCCGGCGAGAGGATCTGTCATGCGTCGTCACCGCACCAGTCGACGATCAGGCGACGAGCGATCGAAGCGGAGCCGGGCAGCATCACCGGCCCCGCGCCCGCGAGCGAACTGCGGATCTCCGCGCGGTCGAACCAGCGGACGGCGACGATCTCGTCGCCGTCGGGACGTGCTCGCGAGGCGTCGGTCGCCACAGCGTGGAAGCCGAGCATCAGGGAGCGCGGGTACGGCCACGCCTGCGACCCGCGGTAGACGAGGTCGTCGACGACGACGCCCGCTTCCTCGGCGACCTCGCGACGGATCGCGGTCTCGAGGGATTCGCCCGCTTCGACGAATCCGGCGAAGGTCGAGAATCGGTTGTCCACGGCCCACGCGGCGTTCTGCCCCAGAAGCAGGCGCTCGTTGCCGGCGTCACTGACGGCGACGATCACAGCGGGATCGGTCCTCGGGAACTGTTCCCGGCCGCATCCCGTGCACACGCGCGACCACCCGGCCGACCGCAGCCGCGCGGGCGCTCCACAGCGCGGGCAGAAGCGGAAGTCGGCGAACCAGCGGCCGAGGGCGACCGCCGTCACGAATGCTCCCGCATCCTCGTCGACGAGGTCGCCGCCCGACATCCGCAACGAGGCCCAGCTGTCGTCGCCGCCGTCGGCGGGGATCGCCTGCGCGGCGATGAGCCGGGCCGAGCCGTCGGCGGCGCGCCCGAGGAAGGCCCATTCGGCCGTTCCCTCCTCGTCCGCGACGAACTCGGGAGCTTCCCAGACGAGGCGGTCGCCCCGAACCCGGGCTCGGTCGCCCCGTACCGTCAGCACGCGCGTCGTCGGGTCGGCGCGAAGACGGTCGAGGAGCGTTTCGTCGGAACGTTCTTCCGGTGACGGCTCGAAAACGGACCGGGCCAGCGCCGGCGGCTGCATTCGCATCTCGGGGACCTCTCTCGCGGGCGTGGCGCGTCGGCCTGCGCGGCCGCCCGACCTACCCTGATGGCATGGCTCGCTCTCCCTTCACTCTAGCCGCGTCCGTCAGTTCGGCTCTCCCCGGCGCCGCAGTCGTGGCGGCGGCGGAATTGACCGAGCGGGCGGACGGGCGATACGACAGCGCGCTGGTGACGCTGGAGGACGGGCGACGCGTCGTCGTGCGCGTTCCGGTCGACGTCGACGCCGACCTCGAGCTCGTCGCCGACACCCGTGCGCTCCGTGCGCTGACCCCCGGGGTGCGCGGGCTGCTGCCGTTCGAGGCGCCCACGGTGCTCGGCACCGCCCGGATGGGAGGCGTCACCGCCGTCGTGCAGGAATACGTCCCGGGGTACCGTGTCGAGGCCGGCCACATCCCGCCGGGTCGCGGCGCGGCCTGGTCGCTCGGATCAGCGATCGCGCGCGTCCACGCACTCCCCCACGCGGTCGCCCGCGACGCCGGTCTGCGCACCCGCACGAGCGCCGAGGTGCGCCAGGACGCCGAGCGCCTGCTCGACCGCGCGGAGGCGACGGGATCGCTTCCGTTCGGGCTGCTCCGCCGCTGGAGCACCGCGCTCGGCGAGGATCGGCTGTGGCGGTTCGAGGCCACCATCACCCTCGGCGGCGTCGACCCCGGTCGTTTCGTCCTGAGCGACACCGCAGCCGGCCCGACGGTGACAGGCCTGCTCGCGTGGCACGGTCTGGGCGTCGGCGATCCGGCCGAGGATCTGCGCTGGCTGGCTTCGGCACCCGACGCTCGCGACGACGTCCTCGCCGCGTACGCCGAAGCGGCGCACCACACGCCCGATGCCGCGCTGGCCGCACGTTCCCGGCTCTACGCCGAGTTGGAGTTCGCCCGGTGGCTGGCTCACGGACACGAGACCGGCGCAGAGCGGGTGGTGGAGGACGCCGTCGCACTGCTGTCCGCGCTCGACGAGGGCGTTCGCGACGAACCCCTTCTTCCGGAGGACTACAGCACCGTCGACGACGCGCTCGAGCTGCTCGGCCGTACCCCGACCGCGGTGACGGCCGGTGACACCTCGATGCAGACCGACACCTACGACCCGGCGCTGCTGGCCGCCTACCTCGCCGACCAGGACACCGCCGAGCAGGCCGACATCGAGACGATCCCGATCGACCTGTCTGATTGGACGCCCGACGGCGCGTGGAGCGACCGGCGCGGCGACACCGGCGCCGCCCCCACCGTCCCCGCGTCGGCGCCGGATGGGTCGTCGGCGGACGACACCGACGATCCCGAGCACGCCGAGGCGGCCCGCAACGCGCTGCGGCGGTGGTCTTCGGCCGAGTGAGGTCCCGGGGCCGACGCCGCAGGACTCACCCCCGCAGCACGAGGTCGTCGGCCACGTAGAACAGCGCGACGTCGATCTCCGACTCGGGGATGCCGTGCCGGATCGAGTACGCCCGCCGGTAGAGCTCGAGCTGCAGCATCCGTTCGGCGCGCTCGGCCGGCGTTCGCGGCGGACGGCCGGTCTTCCAGTCGACGATCTCGATGCGCCCGCCGCGGTCGGCACGGCGGTACACCGCGTCGAGCTTGCAGATGATGACGTGCGGGCGGCCGTCGCCGAGGAGGCGGTCATCGGCGAAGTCGATCTCGGTCTCGACCTCGATCGGCTGGAGGTCGGCCCATTCGGAGCGGAGGAAGATCTCCTGCAGACGGCTCAGCTCGCCCTCTCCGGCGGCGGGCCCCTCAGCGGGGTCGTCGACGTCCCACAGCGGCGCGTCGGGCTGCGGACCCCGCGCGGTGATACCCGAGCGCTGCTCCACCCACGCGTGGAAACGGGTGCCCAACCGGGTCTCGCGGTACGGACGCTCGGGCAGCGGACGCAGGGTCGCCTCGACGGCGGCCTCGTAGTCGGCGGCGTAGTCCTTGAAACGCGATGCGGGGATGCGCGTGGGGGCGGCACGACGAGCACCGGCGGACCGCTCCTCGCGCTCCGCGAGCAGCAGCGCGAGATCGCGTTCGGCCTCGTCGCGCTCGGAGGCCTGCTGTGCGCCGCGCACGAGCGTCGCCGCCGCCTCCACGCGGCCGCGGCGCTCGCCCAGGGGATCCAAGGGCCACCGCATGATCTGGCGCCGATCGTTATAGGGGTTCTCCCCCGGCTCGCTATCGGGAAGCTCCTGGCCGAGCGCGATCGCGATCTCTCGCAGGAACGGGCTCGGACCGCGGGGATTCCGGGTGCCCGACCATGGCGAGCCGCTGAGGAGCAGCGCGTCGCGGGCACGCGTCACGGCGACGTACGCGAGGCGGCGCTCCTCCTCGCGCTGGCGTTCGGCGTTGTCCTCGGCGAACCGGGTGAGCGCCGCCTTGAGGTCCTGCTGGGTCGGCGACACGTGCGCCTCCCACCCCAGCTGCGGCAGCCAGCGCGCGTCACCGCGGAACGCGTACGGCAGCACGCCGAAGCCGAGCCACCCCTGTTTGTCGCGCGGGCGGGCGGGCAGCTCGTCCGCGACGACCCGCCCCACGGCCACGGCATCCCACTCCAGCCCCTTGGATCCGTGGATCGTGAGAATCTGCACGACGTCGTCTTCGGGGGGCTCGGTGCGGGGCGCGAACTCGTCTTGACGCTCGGCATGGTCGAGCCACGCGAGCAGACTCGGCAGCGACCCCGACTCGTCGGTCGCGAGGAAGCCCTGCAGCTCATCGACGAAGGCCCGCAGCTGGTCCGACGCGACGCGTGCGGGGCCTCTGCTCTCGTTCGCGGCCAGTTCGATGTCGAGCCGCAACTCCGCCTCGATCAAGCGCACGAGCTCGGGAATCGGCATGGATGAGGCACGGCGCAGGCCGGCGAACGTCGCGGCGGCGTCGCGCAGACGCTCGCGACCGGCGTCGCTGAAGTCGGCGAGCCAGCCGTGATCGGGGCCGACACGCACGAAGAAGTCGAGCGCGTCGATGAGTGAGGCGTTCTCTTCGGTCGCACTCTCCGCGGCGAGCGGCTGCAGTGCGACGTCGGAACGCGCGAGTCGGCGCCCCAGCTCGGCGAGCGAGCGGAGGTCGCGGAGCCCGATGGACCAGCGCGGTCCGCCCAGCAGGCGGAGCAGCGCCGACCCTGCTGACGGATCGCTGATGACCCGCAGCGCCGAGACCACGTCGACCACTTCGGGAGTGCTGAGCAGTCCGCCCAGACCGAGGATCCGGTGCGGGATGCCACGCCGCGCGAGGGCGTCGGCGAAGCGCACCATGTGCTTCTTGCTGCGCAGCAGGATCGCCGCGCTCGTCGGAAGACCGCGCCGCTGGCGGCCCGCTCGCACCTCTTCGAACCACCCGGCGACGCGCTCGGTCTCGGCATCGAGGTCGGTCTCGAACACGATGTCGACATCACCACCGGGCGCCCCCGGACGCGGCCGCAGCTGATCGACGGGCACGGGAGAGCGCGCAGCGAGGGGCTCGAGCACCGCATTGGCGGCATCCAGGATCCGTTCGCTGTTGCGCCAGCTCGTCGCGAGGGAGTACCGCCCCGAGCCGCCCGCGGGGGCGAACGCGGCGGCGAAGTCGCCGAGGTTGCCCGCGCTCGCGCCGCGCCAGCCGTAGATGGACTGGTGCGGGTCGCCGACGGCCATCACGGATGTGCCGGCGAACACCGCGCTCAGCAGCTCGGTCTGGACGACCGAGGTGTCCTGGTACTCGTCGAGCAGCACGACGGGGTACCGCGCGCGCAGATCAGTGGCGACAGCCGGATGGGCGCGGACGATCGTCAAGGCACCCGCCACCTGATCGGAGAAGTCGATGACGCCGGATCGCAGCTTGCGCCGCTGGTACTCGACGGCGAGGTCGGCGAGCAGCGGCAGGCCCGCGACCTGCTCGGCGGCACGCGCCACGTCGGCGTAGACGGTGGTGCCGCTGCGGGTCGAAGGGCGCTCGCGGACATCTTGGAACGCCGCGCCGAAATGAGCGAGCTCGTCGAAGTCGACCAGGTTGTCGACGCCGTCGCGCGCGATGCGCAGCGCGCCGTCGATGATGCTGCGCAGGGCGTTCTCCCGCGTCTCGAGACGTTCGTCGTCGGAGTCGAGGACCACCCGACGCATCAACAGCCACGCCGCAGATTCGCTGAGGACGGCGGCCTCGGGATCGCGCCCGATGCGCACCGCGTTCTCGCGGACGATGCCGTCGGCGAAGCTGTTGTACGTCGAGACCGTCGGACGCTCGAGCAGCGCGTCGGTCGCGGGGCCGAGCGTCTGCGCCCCCGTGTCATCGACGAGCCGTCGTTGCGCGGCATGCCGGCGCGCGCCCCCGGGATCGCCCGCTCGCTCGAGCTCTCCGAAGACGTCGAGCGCGCCTCGCCGGTGCAGCGCGTCGAGGTGCGGCAGCAGACCGGCGTCCTCGAACTCCGCGAGGCGATCGAGCCGCCGGCGGATCCGTTCGCTCAGCTCACCCGCGGCCTTGCGGGTGAAGGTCAGCCCGAGGATGCCCGAGCGCGGGACGTGCCCGTTCGCGACGAGCCAGACGACGCGGCCCGCCATCGTCTCGGTCTTCCCGCTGCCGGCGCCGGCCACGACGAGAGCCGGCGCGAGCGGCGCGGAGATCACTGCGCTCTGCTCCGGCGTGGGAGGGAACTGGCCGAGAGCGGCCGCGAGCGCGGCAGGCGAGACGGTCATGTCGCGCTCACCGCCGCGATCGTGTGAATGCGGCAGAGCCCGAACGAATGGTCGTCGCGGCAGTGCTCCTCGAACGGAGCCTCGAAGCTGACCCCTCCCATGACGCGTGCCGCGCCGCGCACCCGACCGAGGAAGGCCGCGCGCTCGTCGTCGCCGAACGGCGGCTGACGGGGCGCGGCATAGTCCTTCGTGGCTGCCGTCGGACGCAGCACGAGCAGCATCGCTCCGCCCGGGGGCAGCCCCGCCGCCGCGGGGATCGCGCCGTGCTCGTGCGCGAGCTGATAGGCCGCGAGCTGCGCGTGATGGGTCACCGCACGGTCGGTCTGCGGTTCGCGCTTGCCCGTCTTCAAGTCGACGATCACCACGCTCCCGTCGGCGCGCAGCTCGACGCGGTCGACCGCGCCGCTCAGGACGATGCGCCCGTCGGCGTCGTCGTGGGCGAGCTCCACCTCGAAGCGCGGCTCGGCTCCCAGCAGGCGCCCGCCGTCGCGTTCGAAGTCGCGGAGGTAGCGAGCGAGCCGTCGGACGAGGTCGCGGGCACGCGTCCGCTCCGCCCGTTCCCGCCAGGCGGACTCGAACTCGAGCTCGCTCCAGCGTGCCGCCACCGCCTGCCACAGCGAGTCCTCGTCGGGCGACGCGATCTCGAGGGCGCTGTGCACGATCGTGCCGATGCCCGCCGTCGCGCTCGACGCGTCGCCGCCGAGATCGGCGATCACCCAGTTCAGCTGACACTCCTCGAGCGTCTCCAGACGCGAGGGCGATACGCGGATCGTCTCGACCTCGCGATCGCGCAGCGGCGCGGTCGTGGTCGGCGGGCGGACACCGAACCATTCGACGGGATCGGCGCCGGCGATACCCGCATCGGCCAGCAGCGCGAGCTGACCTGCTGCTGTGCGGCGATCGTCCTGCGCCGAACGAGGGTCGGTGAGGATGCGGCGGTGCCGCGCGACGAGGCCGCGAAGGGTCAGCGGATGCGCCGCCTCGGGTGGAGCCGCCTCCGCTTCCGGCAAGAGCTCGAAGAACGGGCTCGGGCCGGTGTCGTCGTCGTCGACGGCCGTGATCACGACGAGCTCTCGGGCCCGTGACACGGCGCGCGCGAACAGGCGGAGCTCGTCGTGGAGCACTCCCCGTCGACGATCCAGCGCATCCGCGACCGCGGGATCGTCGAACGGCAGGCGCCATGTGTCGAGCAAGCCGCCCCGCACCCGCAGGTTCGGCCAGATGCCGTCCTGCACGCCCGCGACGACCACCGTGTCGAACTCGGTGCCGAGGGCGGCTGCCGGGGTCAGCACACGGACGGCGCCGCTCACCGGAGGCGGGACGAATCGGTCGTCGCCGACATCGGCATCGAGGATGCCGCGGAGGAACACCACGGGCGTCGTTCCGTCCTCTCGCTCGCCGTGGCGCTTGGCCGCCTGGAACAGCGCCACCACGGCGTCGAGATCGCGGTCGGCCTGCGCGGCCAGCGGACCGTGGCCACGGGCGGCCTCACGCAGGGCCCGCTCGCGTCCGGATCCCTCCCACGCCGCCCAGAGCACTTCGTGGGCGGTGGCATCGTCGGCGATGAGGTCGGCGACCGCGCGCAGCGTGTCGGCGACGCGAGCGGCGCGTCGGGCCTCGCGCAGGTCGAGCACGGCGAGTTCGGCGGAATGGAGCATCGCCGAGCGCAGGAGCTCCCAAGCCGACACCGGCTCGCCCTCGCCCGGGGGGAACGCCTGTCGGAGCGCCGATCGGAGCCGGCGCTGGTCGACCGCATCCAGACCGGCACCCGAAAGCGCGGCGATGACCTCGTCGCGCTGCCACGTCTCCCCCGGCCGCGCCGCCAGATCGACGAGCCGCAGGAGGTCGCGCACCACGGGCGACTCTCCGAGCGAGGTTCCGGTGCCGGACGTCGCCGTCGGCACGTCGCGCGCGGCGAGCTCGGCCTCGAGCGCGGTCACCTGACGGCTGTCGTGTGCGATCACCGCGCACTCTTCCCACGGAACACCGTGGTGCACGTGCCGCTCCCTGAGCAGTCGCGCCACGGTGTCGAACTCCTCCGATCGGGAGCGCAGCGCCAGGGCGCGGACACCCGCGAAGGGGGCATCCGGCTCCGGCGCCCGGCGGTGAGCGACCAGCCCGACGGCGCCGATGCGGGCGGTGACAGCGGAGACCAGCGGGGCGTGTCGGCCCTCCGCTCGGTGCACGGTGTCGAGCACCAGGACGTCACCGCCTGCCGCGAGCCGGGCGAAGTTCTCCGGTGTGGCACCCCGGAACGCACCCGACCCCACGTCCGGGTCGCCGAAGGCCACGACGGCGATGCCCCGGGCTCGGCACGCCTCGAGGAGATCGACGCCTCCGGCGGTCAGCTCCTGTGCGTCGTCGACGAGCGCGACGCGCAGCTGCGGCAACCCCTGCCGCGACACGATGTCGACCGCTTCGCGGATGAGCCCCGCAGCGTCGCGGTGCGCGCCACGCATGGCATCCCGGACCGCGAAGTACTCCGCCATGAACGAGGCCGCCGCCTGCCACGCGGGCCGCCCCTCGCGAGCGGCGCGCTCCGCGAGAGCCCGGCTGTCGATGCCCGAAGCGGTGCATTCGGCGATGAAGGCGCGCAGCTCCGCACGGAAACCGCGCGAGCCTCGGACGTGCGCGGGCAGCTCGGCCGGCCATCGCGACCGTCCGTCGAGCTCGTCCTCCGCGTCGCCGTCGAGCAGGTCGCGGATGATGGCGTCCTCGTCGCCACCGGTCAACAGGCGCGGCGGTTCGACACCGCGGCGCACGGCGTCGCCACGCACGATCTGGAAGGCGAATGCCGGTACCGAGCGTGCCAGCGGACCGGCCGTGGCGGCCCCGACCGCCACGCCGAGATCGTCGCGGAGGTCGGTCGCGGCCTGTCGAGTGGCGGTGAGGACGACGAGGGTGTCGGGGTCGACGCCCTCGGCCACCAAGCGGCGCACCCGCTCGACGATGGTGCGGGTCTTGCCCGTTCCCGGAGCACCGACCACCACGGCGCTCGCGTCGGCGGGGAGCGTCAGCACGCGCGACTGAGCGGCGTCGGGCGTGATGCCGACGGAGACCTGACCCATACCTTCCACGCTAACCGGCACCGCCGACATCGGTTCGCCGCGGGCGTTCGCCCAGGGCGTGACCGCGCCGGCATCCCGACCCGGGCGGTGTCGTAGAGTCGAAGAGCGCCCGAGGCACGGGCGCGGAGGAGGATGAATCCGTGGAGATCCGTATCGGCATCGCGAACACCGGCCGCGAGCTCAGCCTCGAGTCCAACGAGTCCGCGGACGCGGTTCGCGCGACCGTCTCCGAAGCCCTCACCTCGGGCGCTCCGTTCGTCGAGCTGAGCGACGCGAAGGGCAGCTCCTACATCGTCCCGACCGCGGGCATCGCATTCGTCGAGGTCGGCACCGACCAGACCCGCCGCGTGGGCTTCGTGGCCTGACCGTGCAGATCGTCCTGGCGATCATCATCGGCGCGGCGATCGGGCTGGCGGCCGAGTTCGCGCTGCCCGGGCGCGAGGCGCGCGGGGCCGCTGTCGCGCCCGTGCTCGGAGCCGTCATCGGCGGCGTCGCGTGGACGGCGCTGACGTGGGCGGGCCTCGCTTTCGACAACCCCGTCATCTGGGTCGTCGCGATCGTGGCGCCGGCCGTCGTGGTCCTCGCCGCGCTCACGCTGATGACGCGGGCGCGGGCCCGCACCGACGCCGCGGAGCGCCGCCGCCTCCGGATCGGCTGATCGCCGGCGCCCGCCCGGCTGCCGGGCCCCGTCAGGCCTCGAGACCCATCGCCGCCATGCGCCGCGAATGAGCGGCCATGACGTCGGCGTAGGTCGGTTCGACCCGCTTCTCGTCGGCGGGCTGAAGCGACGTCGACCGCAGGGCCGCGCGCGCGATCAGCAGCGTGTCCCCGACGAGGCGCCGGCCCCACAGCGACAGCAGCCCGCGCCATTGCTCGTCCGCCGCGATCGCGTCCGTGATGATGCGCACCAGCGCGCTGCGGTCGTCGTGCGCGCGCAGGATGACGGCGACCTGGCGTCCCGTGTCGCCGTAGCTCGCCGACAGTGCGAGGTAGAAGTCGTCCAGCATCCCCGCGGTCAGGTGCACCGAGAGCATCGTCTCGAGCGGGCGGGCGCCGTGAGTGGCGCGGCGGAAGGCGTCGAGTGGCTCGCGGAAGGGAAGCATCAGCTCGAGCGGATCGGCGCCGCGGTCGCGGATCACCCCGACGAGCTCGCGGTGCTTCAGCAGCGCCGTGCCCGCCGCCAGCGACAGCGACTCCTTCTGCGACAGTTCCGGGGTCGAGGCGATGAGGTCGCTCAAGGTCTCGAAGTAGCCGAGCTGCAGGTACGCGGCCTGCCCGAGGAAGGTGTCGACGTCGGGAGCGAGCTCCTCGAAGTCGACGCGACGGACGTCCCCGTAGTCGCCTCGGGATCGGAGCCGCAGGGTGCGGCCGACGGGACGCTTGCGCTTGAAGAACCAGCTCACCACGGCTCCAGCCTAGGGTCGCGGTAGGCTGGATGCGCCCCGGCATCGGACCGGGGCCCCGCGCCTGTGGCTGAGTGAAAGGCGTGGACCCTCATCCCCGGCGGCTTCTCACCGCCAGACAGGCACGTCACCCATGACCACATTCGCTGATCTCGGCGTCGACCAGGACATCGTCGACGCCCTCGCCGACAAGGGCATCGTCGACGCCTTCCCGATCCAGGAGCAGACGATCCCGCTCGGCCTGCCCGGCCAGGACATCATCGGTCAGGCCAAGACCGGAACCGGCAAGACGTTCGGTTTCGGCATCCCCGTCGTCCAGCGCCTGGGCCTGAACCCGGCACCGGGCGTCAAGGCCCTGATCGTCGTCCCCACCCGCGAACTCGCCGTCCAGGTCTTCGAGGACATGGACATGCTCACCCGCAACCGCTCGACGAGCGTCGTGGCGATCTACGGCGGAAAGGCGTACGAGGGCCAGATCGACCAGCTCAAGGCCGGCGCCCAGATCGTCGTGGGCACGCCGGGCCGTCTGATCGACCTCGCGGGCCAGCGCCTGCTCGACCTCTCCAACGCGACCGAGGTCGTGCTCGACGAGGCCGACAAGATGCTCGACCTCGGCTTCCTGCCCGACATCGAGAAGATCTTCCAGAAGGTGGCGCCCGTACGCCACACGATGCTCTACTCGGCGACCATGCCCGGGCCGATCGTCGCGCTCGCCCGACGCTTCATGTCGAACCCCATCCACATCCGCGCGACCGACCCCGACGAAGGCCTGACGCAGGCCAACATCAAGCACCTCGTGTACCGCGCGCACTCGCTCGACAAGGATGAGGTCATCGCCCGCATCCTGCAGGCCGAGGGTCGCGGCAAGACCGTGATCTTCACCCGCACCAAGCGCGCAGCGCAGAAGCTCGTCGACGAGCTCAACGACCGCGGGTTCAACGCCGGCGCGGTGCACGGCGACATGAGCCAGGAAGCACGCGAGCGCTCGATGGCCGGATTCAAGGCCGGCAAGAAGGACGTTCTGATCGCCACCGATGTCGCCGCGCGCGGCATCGACGTCGACGACGTCACCCATGTCATCAACCACACCATCCCCGACGACGAGAAGACCTACCTCCACCGCGCGGGCCGCACCGGTCGCGCGGGCCGCACCGGGATCGCGGTCACATTCGTCGACTGGGAGGACCTGCACAAGTGGGCCCTCATCAACCGCGCCCTCGAGTTCGGCCAGCCCGAGCCCGTCGAGACGTACTCGTCGAGCCCGCACCTGTTCGAAGACCTCAACATCCCCGCGGGAACGAAGGGACGTCTGCGTAAGCTCCCCACGACCCAGAGCGTGAAGACCGTCTCGTCCGACTCGGCCGAGGGCGAGGCGAAGCGCCCGCGTCGCCGTCGCTCGCGCGGCTCGGGTGACGGCGCGGCCACCGCCGAAGGCGCGACGCCCGCGTCGACGGATGCGGGGACCGGCACGCACGACGGTGGCGGGTCCGAGCACCGCGACGGCAAGACATCGCCTCGCCGTCGGCGCCGTCGCCGCGGCGGTTCGGGGTCGGCCGGCACGACGGCTCCGGCCGCGAGCTGAGCACCCCGCCTCACGACATCCGAGCGGCGCCCGTCTATGCGTAGACGGGCGCCGTTCCGCTGCCGCGGGCGATGATCCGCTCGACCATCTCGTCGTCGGTGGTGTTCTCCCCCGGCTGGTTCGGCTTGCCGAGACCGTGGTAGTCGCTCGACCCGGTCACGATGAGATCGAGCTCGGCGGCGATCGCACGCAGGACGCGCTTGCCGTCCGCCGTGTTCTCCCGGTGCTCGACCTCGAAGCCGGCGAGGCCGTGGTCGACGAGCTCGCGCAGGACCTCGGGCGGCATCATGCGCTCACGGCCGCTCGGCGACGGGTGGGCGAGGATCGGCACGCCGCCGGCTGCGACCACCAGCTCGACGGCGGTGATCGGGTCGGGCGCGTAGTGGGGAGTGAAATGCCCCTGGCTGGGATGCAGGATGCCGGCGAAGGCTGCGGCGCGGTCGGCCGCGAGACCACGGGCGACGAGGGCGTCGGCGATGTGCGGCCGCCCCACCGTCGCGCCGGCTCCCGTCTGCGCGAGCACGTCGTCCCACGTCAGGTCGTGCGAGCGGGCGATGCTCCGGACGATTCGCTCCGCGCGGCCGATCCGGTCTTCGCGGATGCGCTCCATCTCGGCACGCAGCCGCGGATGGTCGGGGTCGAAGAGATAGGCGAGGAGATGAACGGTCCGCCACTCGTGCCGCGCACTGAGCTCCATCCCGGGAAGGAACGTCATGTCGAGCGACGCCGTCGCTTCGGCGGCTTCGGCCCATCCCGCGGTGGTGTCGTGATCGGTCAATGCCACCGTCCGCAGCCCGGCGCGGTGCGCGGCCTGCACGACACCCGCGGGGGGCTCCGTGCCGTCCGAACGGATGGAATGCAGATGCAGGTCGCTGGGCCCGTGGAACCCCCGTGCGCGCGCTGCCGTTCCCATCCTCCTCAGCGTAGCCGTGCCCGGCGATCGTCCAGCCTCGCTCTCATAGAGTCGAGGCGTGAAGCGCGTGTTCGGAGCCCTCGTGGTGGCCCTGTTCGCGGCTGCGGCCATCGTGGTCAGCTGGCCGGAGCTCCTCCGACTCGAACGGGAGTTCCCCTTCGCGCAGCTCGTCGCACTGCGCCCGCTGCTGATCGGCGCATTCGTCGCGATCGCCCTCCTGTTCCTTCTCCTATCGCTGGGGCGCCGCATCCGTGCGTTCTGCCTCTGGATCACACTGGTCTCGCTCGTGGCCGCAGCGGGCGGCGCCGGCACGCTGGCGCTCCGCGGGCTGGGTGCCGAGACCATGCCGCCGAAGACGGACGACAGCATCCGGGTCATGACCTGGAACACCGCCGGCCCCGCGACCGATGCCCAGACCATCGCCGAGACGGCGGTGGCCATGCAGGCCGACATCGTCGCCCTGCCCGAGACGACGATGGACACCGGCCGTGCCGTCGCGGTGGCGATGCGCGAGCGCGGTCGCCCGATGTGGGCGCACGTCGACAGCTACGAGGGTCCCGACAGCTGGGACGCCAATTCCACCGCGCTCCTGATCTCGCCCGAGTTGGGCGACTACTCCGTCATCGAGTCCGAAGCCCGCGGCACGACGAACACGACGATCGTCCCGAGTGCGGTCGCGATGCCCGTCGACGGGGACGGACCGGTCGTCGTGGCCGTCCACGCGGTCGCCCCGCGTCCGGACGAGATGGCGAGCTGGCGCAGCGATCTCCAGTGGCTGGCCGACCAGTGCGCGACGGATGACGTCATCATGGCCGGCGACTTCAACGCGACACTCGATCACATGGCGCGGCTCGGCATCGACGACGCCGATCTCGGGCGCTGCCACGACGCCGCCCGCTCGACCGGCAACGGCGGGATCGGCACCTGGCCCACCGACGTGCCCGCTCCCCTGGGAGCGCCGATCGACCACATCATGGCGACCGCGTCGTGGAAGCCGGAGGGGTCGGTCGTCATCTCGTCGCTGGACGACTCGGGCAGCGACCACCGGCCCCTCGTGGTGCAGTACACGCGACGCTGATCTGTGCCCCCGGCCGGTGCCGGGTGCGAGACTGGAGTCATGACCACGAGCGAGACCACGGGAACCGACACGACCGGCACCGCGACGACGGCGTCCGAAGCCCCCGCCGAGAACACCAATCGACGTCAGCCGTTCCCCCGCGGCTTCCTCGACACCATCTCCCAGGGATGGGCGCCGCGAGCCGACGCCCCGACCGCTCCCCGGCAGGCCGCTCCGTTCGCCGCGGCCCGGCGCGAGCGCCTGTCGCACGAGTTCCGAGGCCGGCGCCTGGTCATCCCGGCCGGCTCGCTCAAGCAGCGTTCGAACGACACCGACTACCCCTTCCGCGCGCACTCCGCGTTCTCGCACCTGACGGGCTGGGGCAGCGACGCTGTTCCCGACTCGGTGCTGGTGTTCGAGCCCACCGCCGCCGGCCACGACGTCACGCTCTATCTGCGCGACCGCGCCGACCGGACGACCGCGGAATTCTACGCCGACGCGTCGGTCGGAGAGTTCTGGATCGGGCCGCGTCCGGCGCTCGACGACGTCGCCGTCGATCTCGGCATCGCGACCGCCCATCTGGCCGATGTCGAGTTGCGCGCAGACGATCTCGTCCTGGAGGCCGATCCCGACCTGACGCGGGCGGTGTCCGAGCTCCGGCTCACGAAGGACGAGTACGAGGTCGAGCAGATGCGCCTCGCTGTCGCCGCCACGGCGCGTGGATTCGACGACATCGTCGCCGACCTCCCCCGCATCATCGCCACCCCGCGGGGCGAGCGTGTCGTCGAGGGTCTGTTCCACCTGCGCGCTCGCACGGACGGCAACGGCGAGGGCTACGACACGATCGCCGCCTCGGGGCCGCACGCCTGCTACCTGCACTGGACGCGCAACGACGGGCCCGTGGTGCCGGGAGACCTGATCCTGATCGACGCCGGCGTCGAGATCGACAGTCTCTACACCGCAGACATCACGCGGACGCTGCCGGTGTCCGGGCGCTTCACCGAGATCCAGCGCCGCATCTACGAGACCGTGCGCGAGGCGGCCGACACCGCGTTCGCCGCGGCTCGTCCCGGCGTCACCTTCCGCTCGATCCACGAGGCGGCAATGGCGGTCATCGCGGCGCGCGTCGCCGAGTGGGGGCTGCTCCCCGTGACGGCGGACGAGGCGCTCGACGCCGACAACGGCGGCCAGCACCGGCGGTACATGGTGCACGGCACGAGCCACCACCTCGGCATCGACGTGCACGACTGCGCGCAGGCGCGGCGGGAGATGTACTACGACGGCATCCTCGAACCCGGAATGGTGTTCACGATCGAGCCGGGCCTCTACTTCCAGATCGACGATCTGACCGTGCCCGAGGAATATCGCGGCATCGGCGTCCGCATCGAGGACGACATCCTCATGACCGAGAGCGGCCCCGTGAACCTCTCGGCCGACATCCCGCGCACCGCGGACGAGGTCGAGGCCTGGATCGCGCGCTCCGCCTCGTGACCGGCGGGTTCTCGGCGCCGCCCGCGCAGACGACGCGACCGCTGCTGACCGGCACCTTCGGGATGGCCGCTGCGACCCATTGGCTCGCGACCGCGACCGCGCAGGCTGTTCTCGAGCGCGGCGGCAACGCGTTCGACGCCGCGGCCGCGGGCGGGTTCGTGCTGCAGGTCGTCGAGCCTCACCTGAACGGACCCGGCGGCGATCTCGTCGGCCTGTTCCACGCCGCCGGCGACGCGCGGCCCCGCGTGCTCATGGGCCAGGGACCGGCTCCTCGGGAAGCGACGATCGAGCACTATCGCGCCGAGGGCCTCAAGGCCGTTCCCGGCGCCGGCGCCCTCGCGGCCGCAGTGCCGGGCGCGGTCGACGCGTGGCTGGTCCTGTTGCGCGACTACGGCACCTGGGAGCTCGCCGATGTGCTCGCCTTCGCCATCGGCTACGCCCGCGACGGCCATCCGCTGCTCGCGTCGGCCGCGGCCACGATCGAGCGCGTCGCACAGCTCTTCCGCGACGAGTGGCCCTCGTCGGCCGCTCTCTGGCTTCCGGGGGGCAGCGCGCCCCGTGCCGGCGACCTGTTCCGCAACCCCGCGCTCGCGCAGGTCTTCGAGAGTCTGATCGACGCGGGTCGAGGGGCCGCCGACCGGGCCGCACGTGTGGACGCGGCGAGAACCGAATGGAAGACGGGCGTCGTCGCCCAGGCGACGGGCGCGTTCGTCGCCCGACCCCACCGTCATTCCACCGGCGGCCGGCACGCGGGCGTCATCACGGCCGCCGACTTCGCCGCCTTCTCCGCGGGCTACGAACAACCGCTGACGACGGTGTTCCGCGGCCGCACCATCGTCAAGGCCGGCGCGTGGACGCAGGGGCCCGCGCTGCTCGAGGCGCTCGCTCTGCTCGACCCTCTGCCCGACGACCTCATCGATCCCGCGACACCGGAGGGAGCCCACACGATCGTCGAGGCGCTCAAGCTCGCCCTCGCCGACCGTGACGCGCATTTCGGCGACGACAGCGCGATCTCGGAGATCCTCGACCCCGCCTTCCTGGCCGGGCGTCGCGCACAGCTGCTGCCGGATGCGTCGCACGAGTGGCGTCCGGGCGCCCTCTCGGGCCGCGCTCCCCACCGTCCGCCGCTCATTCGCCCGGACGGGACGAGCGTCGCCGGCACAGGCGAACCGACGGTCGGCCGCGCCGGTCAGACCCGCGGCGACACCTGCCACATCGACGTCGTCGACCGGTGGGGCAACATCATCGCGGTGACGCCGTCCGGAGGCTGGCTGCAGTCCTCCCCCGCGATCCCGGAGCTCGGGTTCGCGCTCGGCACACGTCTGCAGATGACCTGGCTCGACGAGACGTCGCCCGCCGCGCTGCGACCGGGCGCACGCCCGCGCACGACGCTCTCTCCGACCCTCGTGATGACGGGCGACCGTACCGACATCGCGATGGGAACCCCCGGAGGCGACCAGCAGGACCAGTGGCAGCTGCCGATGCTGCTGCGGATGCTGGTCGGCGGTTGGGACGCGCAGTCGGCGATCGACGCTCCGACACTGCACACCACCGCGATGATCGACTCCTTCTGGCCCCGCACCTGGACGCCCGCCGGTGTCGTGATGGAGGACCGTCTCGGCGACGACGTCGCCGCCGGGCTCCGCTCCCGCGGCCACGACGTCACTCAGGTCGGGCCCTGGAGCCTCGGACGTCTCTCGGCCGTCGGCATCGACCGGGGCCGCGGGCTCTTGTGGGCGGCGGCGAACCCGCGCGGGATGCAGGGCTACGCGGCCGGACGGTGACCCGGTCGTCCGCCGTCAGGCGGACACGCGGCGGAGGCATCGGGGCACGATGCGTTCGGCCGTGCTCGCCCCGATCTCCTCGGCGTCGAGTCTTCGCCCGGAGACCTCGAACGAATGGCGCGCGCCCTCGACCCAGAGCAGCTCGGCGTCGGTGCACGTCGACACGATCGCCTCGAGATCGGCGACCGGTTCCACGAACGGATCGCGGGTGCCGGATACGAACAGCTGCGGCGCCGCGACCGCGGGCAGGTGGTCGGTACGCGGACGATCGGGCCGGCCGGGCGGATGCAGCGGGTACCCGAGATAGACCAGGAGCGCGGGATCGATCGCCCCGGTCGCCGCCGCCATCGACGCCATACGACCGCCGTACGACTTCCCCGCCGCCACGATGGGCACACCGGGATGCGCGTCGGCGATCGCTCGGAAGACGGCCGTCCAGGACGCGAGCGCGTCGGTCACGGAGCCGGGAAGCCGGCGACCCGCGACGATGTAGGGAAACGGGAAGCGGACGACATCGACCCCGGCCGCAGCGCCGACTCGGGCGAACCCTTCGAGGAACGGGTGCGCGGGTCCCGCGCCCGCGCCATGAGCGAGGATCATCACCGCACGCGCGCCGTCCGCGCGGTCATGCAGCAGCGGCAGCTCGACGGTCCCGGCCGCGACGTCGACCGAAACCGCGTCGATCATCAGCGCGGGTCGCTCGCCGGCGGCTCGGGCGCGCCCGGAGCCTGCGGACCGGGGGCCTCGCCACCGGGCACCGGCCCCACCGCGGGCGGGAGCGGTGCGTCGGCCGGTCCGGGCGCCGGCGATCCCGACGGCGGACCCGCGGGAGTGCCACTGGGCGCCGCCGGCCCGGGGGCGGGGCGGTCTCCCGTCGGGGCGGGCACGGGGTCGATCCGCTCACCGTAGCGGGGTGGTCCGTCCGGCACGGCGGCCGTCGGCGTCGCGGGACGGGCCGGGGCGACGTTCAGCGCACCGCGGGCGCGATGGATGCTGCTCGCCTGCACCGTCACCTCGTAGTGGTCTGCGACGACCTGCGTGACCGACGCGAAGTCGCGCCGGCGCCGGACGAGCGCGAACATCACGAGGCTCATCATCATGCCGATGGCCACGCCGACGAGCATCACGCCGAGGAAGAGCTGTATCGCGGCGTCGGGAGTCCCGAAGACGAAGATGAGCGAGAAGATCAACCCCAGGAGGATGCCGTTGATCGCGCCGGTCCGCGCTGCGGTCGCGTAGCCGAGACGACCCGTGACCGTCTCGACCGACCGCAGACCATAGCCGACGATCGCGATCTCACGTGCCGGGATGTCGGCGGAGATGAGTGTCGACACCGCCTTCTGCGCAGCCTCGTACGACGCGTACTCGGCGACCTTCTCACCTGTGACCGCGGGCGTCCCGCCCATCATGCTCATTCCGTCATTGTGTCACGGGCCACCTTCGCGGTCGCCGACTACGCTGGAGCGGTGAGTACGCAGAGGGTTTTCGTCGCGCGCCTGGTCGGGTGCGTCGTGTTCGATCCCGCCGGCGACCGTCTCGGCAAGGTCCGCGACGTGGTCGTGATCTTCCGCAAATCGGACCCTCCGCGCGTCATCGGTCTCGTCGTCGAGATCCCCGGCCGACGCAACGTCTTCCTCTCCATCGGCCGGGTGACCTCGATCGCGACCGGTCAGGTGATCACCACCGGGCTCATCAACGTCCGGCGCTTCCAGCAGCGCGGCGGCGAGGTGCGGGTCATGGCCGAACTCCTGGGTCGGAAGGTCTACCTCCGCGACGGGTCGGGCGGCGCCGTCATCGAGGACGTCGCGATCGAGCGGAACCGGCTCGGCGAGTGGGACATCGGTCAGCTCTTCCTCCGCCGACCGAAGACGAGCGCGTCGCCCTTCGCCAAGGGACCGACGACCTTCGCATCGTGGGGGGACGTGCGCGAGGACCAGTCCTCCGGCGCCGCCCAGTCGGCCGAGCAACTGGTCGCGACCTACTCCGAACTCAAGCCCGCAGACCTCGCCAACACCCTGCTCGATCTCCCCGAGGAGCGACTTCTCGAAGTCGCCGAAGAGCTTCCCGACGAGCGTCTCGCGGACGCGCTCGAAGAGATGCCCGAGGACGAACAGGTGCACATCCTCGAACGGCTCGGCGACGAGCGCGCCGCCGACATCCTCGACGCCATGGAGCCCGACGACGCGGCCGACCTGCTCGGTCAGTTGCCGGAGGGCCGCATCGAGCAGCTCCTCGACCTCATGGAGCCCGAAGAGGCCGAGGACGTGCGTGCCCTGCTCGAGTACGGACCCGACACCGCGGGTGGCCTCATGACGAGCGATCCGATCGTGCTGTCCGCCGAGGCGACGGTCGCCGAGGCGCTCGCGCTCATCCGCCGGCACGAGCTGCATCCGGCCCTGGCAGCATCCGTCTTCGTCACGCTCCCCCCGTACGAGACGCCGACGGGCCGGCTGCTGGGCACGGTGCACTTCCAGCGGATGCTGCGCTATCCCCCGCATGAGCGGCTCGGAGCCATCATCGACGACACCGTCGACCCGGTCGCCGCCTCGTCCTCGGCTGCGGAGGTCGCGCGTATGCTCGCCAGCTACAACCTGGTCTCGGTTCCCGTCGTCGACCAGGCCCGGCGCCTCGTCGGCGTCGTGAGCGTCGACGACGTTCTCGATCATCTGCTCCCGGACGACTGGCGGTCACAGGACGTCGAGCCGCAGGATGCCGCCGCGATGCGGGGGCGGCGCTGATGGCCCGCGCATCGAAGACGCCCTCGCTCGAGGCGCCCCGCGGGCGGCGGAGCGGTGTGAGCGGCGTGCTGGGACCGCGCACGTCGCAGCCCTCGCGCGACCGTTTCGGTCGCTTCACCGAGTGGATCGCCCGGGCGATGGGGACACCTGGCTTCCTCGTCGCGCTGTCGCTGTTCTGCGCCGCGTGGCTCGCGTGGAACACGTTGATGCCGGTCGAACTGCGCTTCGACTCCGCTGCCAACGGCTTCACCGCCCTGACGTTGATGCTCTCACTGCAGGCGTCGTACGCGGCGCCCCTGATCCTGCTCGCCCAGAACCGTCAAGACGACCGCGACCGCGTGCAGATCGAGCAGGACCGCCAGCGCGCCGAGCGGAACCTCGCTGATACCGAATACCTCGCGCGCGAGGTCGTGGCCCTCCGCATGGCGATCTCGGACCTGACCGACGGGCTCGTCACGAAGGAGGCCCTGCGCGCCGAGCTCCGGACCGCACTCGACCGCCTCGAGTCGGACGAGCGACCGGACTCGCGATGAGCGCCGACGGCGTCCGCGCGGCCGTGGCCGCGGTGCGAGACCCCGAGCTTCGCAAACCGCTCGGCGAGCTCGACATGGTGCGCGACATCGCGGTGGAGGGCGGCCACGCCCGCGTCGGCATCGCCCTGACTATCGTCGGCTGCCCGGCAGCGGACCGGATCGAGCGAGATGTGCGGGAGGCGGCGCTCTCGGCCCCGGGCATCGAGGAGGTGACGGTCGAGGTCGGCGTGATGACCCCGGCCGAGCGGGCGGCGCTCACAGAGCGACTGCGCGGCGGGAGAGCGGCGCGGGAGAACCCGTTCGGACCCGACTCTCTCACGCGCGTGATCGCCGTCACGAGCGGCAAGGGCGGCGTCGGCAAGTCGACCCTCACGGCCAACCTCGCCGTCGCCCTCGCTCAGCGGGGCCTCGCCGTCGGACTGATCGACGCAGACGTGCACGGCTTCTCCATTCCCGCCCTGCTGGGTCTCGTCGACACGGACGGGCTGCCGCCGCAGCCGACGCGTATCGACGGGCTCATGATCCCGCCCATCGCCCACGACGTGCGGACGATCTCGATCGGCATGTTCCTTCCGCGCGACCAGAAGGCCCCGGGCGCGGTCGCCTGGCGCGGGCCGATGCTGCACCGCACGGTCTCGCAGTTTCTCACCGATGTGTTCTTCGGCGACATCGACGTGCTCCTCATCGACATGCCTCCCGGTACCGGCGACGTCGCCATCAGCGTCGGACAGTTGCTCCCCCACGCCGACGTCGTGGTCGTGACCACACCGCAGGCGGCTGCGGCCGACGTCGCTGTCCGGAGCGGCCTGGTCGCACGCCAGACCGGTCAGCGGGTCATCGGGGTCATCGAGAACATGTCGGCCATGACCCTTCCCGACGGTACAGCGCTCGATCTCTTCGGAAGCGGCGGCGGGATGCGCGTCGCCGAAGCCCTGTCGACGGAGCAACAGGTGCCGTTGCTCGGCTCGGTGCCGCTCAGCCCCCACCTGCGCGGCGACGCAGACGACGGGGTGCCCGTCGTCGTCGCGCACCCCGACGATCCGGCCGCCGCGGCCATCATCGGGATCGCCGACAGCATCGGACGCGGCGGCCGCGAGCTCAGTGGTCGCCCGCTGCCCCTGCGCGTGGGCTGATCGGGCCGATCACGTCGCTTCGTCGTCGAAGGGGACGGCCGCGCCGCGCTCGAAGCGCATCGCCGCCTCGCCCGCGGCATCCATCCCGACCGCGGTCGCAGTGCTGATGGCAGCGCCCGCTGCGGCGGCGCGCACCGTGGGAACGGGAGCGTCCTCGAGAAGCGCATCGCGGATGATGCGACGCGGGTCGTACTGACGCGGATCGAGCTTGCGCCACTCGACGTCGGAGAAGTCCTCACCCATCTCGTCCTTGACGCGGTCCTTCGCGCCGTTGACCCAGTCCCGAGCCCGCACCGTGAAACGGGCGAGCGTCTCGGCCAGCCGCGGCAGGCGTTCGGGGCCGAGGAGGAGAACCGCCGCAAGACCGATGATGAGGAGCTTGTCCCAATCGAGGCCGAACGACATGCCCCCAGATTACCCGTGCGCCTCAGCGGTGGGAGCCATCCGCACGCCTACGCTGGAACCAGGAGGAATGCATGGGTGATCAGGAAGCGATCCGCAGGTTCGCGATGGAGGCGACGGTGGAGCCCGAGCACATCGCTCGCGCGCGTGCACACGCCCTCGAGATCGGCGCGGCCCCGATCAGCCCTCCGGTGGGCGCGCAGTGCGCCGTGCTCGCCGCCGCCACCGGGGCGCTCAACATCGTGGAGATCGGCACCGGCGGCGGGGTCTCGGCGCTGTGGCTGCTCCACGGGTCGCCCCGCGCCACGCTCACCACGATCGACATCGAGCCGGAGCACCTCGCCGTCGCTCGGCAGTCCTTCACCGAGGCGAGGATCCCGCCGGCTCGCGCGCGCTTCATCACCGGCCGGGCGGCGGATGTGCTGCCGCGGATGAACGAGGCGTCGTACGACATCGTGCTCGTGGATGCGGATGCCGAGGGTGTCATCGAATACGTCGAGCACGGGCTCCGGCTCGTCCGGCCGGGCGGAATGGTTCTCGTTCCGCGTGTACTCGCCGGCGGCGCCGTCGCCGACCCGGTCCGGCGCGACGACGTCACGCGCGCGTACCGATCCCTCATCCACGAGACGCAGTCGTCTCCGGCTGTCCTGGGCGCGCTCTCGATCGTCGGTGAGGGCCTGCTGCAGCTCACGACGGCGGCCTCCGCCTGACCCCTCGATTTCACTCATACGTACGAAACGGCCGGCCCCATCGGGACCGGCCGTTTCGCGTGGCATCGTCGTCAGGCGGCGCCGACGACTCCGCTCAGCACGCTGTGGAGTTCCTTGGCCTCTTCATCATTGACCGAGACGACCAGACGCCCTCCGCCTTCGAGGGGGACACGCACGATGATCAGGCGCCCCTCCTTCACGGCCTCCATCGGTCCGTCTCCGGTTCGCGGCTTCATGGCTGCCATCGCGGCTCCCTTTCGTCATGAGGACTACCTGAAGAGTTTATCGTGCAGCGCGGCCACGACGCGGACACGGCCTCAGGGAATCTGAGCGAAGGTGCTTCCGAGGGCATACATCGTGTAGATCCACCACCATTGCGCGGCTGTTCCGATCAGCAGCACACCGATGCGCCACCACCGTGCGCGAGGCAGCGCGACCGCGCCCCAGAGCGGGGACAGCGGAACGAGGAGCCGGAAGGTGCTCGACTGCGGGAAGAACACCGCGAGCAGATACAGCAGGTACGCACCCGCCCAGAGCCGGATCGGCACACCCAGCCGCCGCACCCGTCGGTCGGCGATGAGAAGCAGCGCGGCGACGGCGACGATCGTCGCGAGTCCGACGAGGCACACCCACGCCGGCACGCCCCAGATACGCGACCACAGCACCGCCGCCTGCACCGTGCCGTCGAAGGGCACGAAGCCGCCGTGGTCGCCGATCCAGGAGCGTCGCCACGCGAGCTCGGTCTGCAGGTACGCGTCCGGCTCGCCCGTGACCACGCCCGTGATGACGGGCCATACGAGCCCGCATCCGGCGGCGAGCAGCCCCCCGGCCACGATGTGGCCGATCTCGCGCGGCGGCAGGTCGTCGTGCGCGCGCCGCGTCCAGCGCCAGATCCCGTAGACGGCCAACATCAGCGCGAAGGCGAGGACTCCCGGGCGGGTGAAAGCCATGAGCGGGATCCACAGATACAGCCACCACCAGCGACGGCGCTCGACCGCGAGCAGAGCGAGGAGCAGCCAGAGCTGGAAGAGCGACTCGGCGTAGCCGAGCTGGAACAGCGCGGCCATAGGGCCGGCGAAGCTGAAGAAGACCACCGCCCACATCGCGGCGGCTCGGCCGATGCGTCGCCTCAGCAGAGCGAACAGGACGAGACACGCCAGGTAGCCCGCTGCTGCCGACACGAGCGGCGCGGCGACCGGGAACCCGCCCACCACCCAGCCCACGACCCCGGTGATGACGGGGTACACGGGCATGAACGCCCAGGGGTTCTGGGCGACGTCGCCTGCGGCGTCGAGCGGCAGTTCAGTGGGATACCCGCTGAACGCGATGAGCCAGTACCACTGAGCATCCCACCCCATCGTCAGGGTGCCGAGCGACGCGTCGGCGCCGAAGCGAGACTCCGGCCCGCTCAGCGCAGCCGCGCCGAGCAGGAAGGCCGTCGTCACCGCACGCGAGGCGAGATAGACGAGTGCGATCGCGGCGGCAGGCTGCAGCGCGATCGCGCCCCGGCGCAGCGACCTCATGCCCTCGGGGTCACCTGACCGACAGCCAGGCGCGCAGGCCGCGCTCGACGGCGTCGATCTGCGCGATGGGCACCCGCTCCTGGTCGTGGTGCGCGAGCGAGGGGTCGCCTGGGCCGTAGTTGACGGCCGGCACACCGAGCGCTGAGAACCGCGCGACGTCGGTCCAGCCGTACTTGGGCCGCGGCTCGGCACCCACCGCGGCGACGAACTCCTGTGCGAGCGGCGCGTCGAGCCCCGGGCGCGCCCCGCCGGCCAGGTCGACGACCTCCACCTCGAAACCGCTGAAGAAGTCGCGGACGATCTCGACCGCCTCGTCGGGGGTCCGGCTCGGCGCGAATCGGTAGTTGACCTCGACCTCGCACAGGTCGGGTATGACGTTGCCCGCGATGCCGCCGGAGATCCTCACCGCGTTCAGGCCCTCGCGATAGACGAGGCCCTCGACTTCGACATCCGCGGGCGTATGGTCGGCGAGACGCTGCAGGATCGGGGCCGCATGGTGGATCGCGTTGTCGCCGATCCACGCGCGCGCGCTGTGCGAACGCACCCCGTGCGTTCGCACGATCGCGCGGAGGTTGCCGTTGCATCCGCCCTCGACCTGGCCGTTGGACGGCTCGCCGAGGATCGCGAAGTCGCCCGCGAACAGGTCGGGTCGATTCGCCGCCAGCCGCGTGAGGCCGTTGAGCTCCGCAGCGACCTCCTCGTGGTCGTACCACATCCATGTGATGTCCACCCGCGGATCGGTGAGTTCCGCGGCGAGCTTCAGCTGCACGGCGACGCCCGCCTTCATGTCGACGGTGCCTCTCCCCCACAGGTACGCCTCCCCGTCCTCGACGACCTCGCGCACGGGAAGATTCGCGTTGACGGGCACCGTGTCGATGTGGCCGGCGATGACGACGCGCTGCGCACGGCCGAGCTGCGTGCGCGCGACGATCGTGTCACCGTCGCGCACGACCTCGAGGTGCGCCAACGGCGATACGGCGGCGAAGATCGCGTCGGCGAGGGTGGTCTCATCGTCCGACACGCTCGGGATGTCGCACACGGCCCGGGTCAGATCGGCGCTGGAGACGGTCAGATCGAGCTCAGGCATGCCGCCGATTCTAACCGCGACGACCACACCGATAATCTGGAGGCATGAGCGAACGGTGGGCATGGGGCGTGGGACTCGCGACCTCGAGCAGCGATGGCACGACACTCGACACCTGGTTCCCAGAGCCCGCGCTCGGAACGCCCGCTGCCACGGAATCGGCAGCGGCCATGGTCACCTGGGCCCCGATGGCCGCGGACGACGATCGTCGCGGCGTCACGCTCGAGGCCGTGACGGTCTCGATCGATCTCGACGCCGCGCCCGCCTCGACGCCCGACGCGTACCTGCGCCTGCACGTCATCTCCCACCGTCTCGCGGCCCCGAACACCGTCAACCTCGACGGGATCTTCGGGCACCTGCCGATCGTGGCGTGGACGACCGCTGGCCCGATGCACCCGGACGAGGCCGCCCGCCGCCGCCCGCTGCTCCAGCGTGACGGCATCCAGGTGCACGGTCTCGACAAGTTCCCGCGCCTGCTGGATTATGTGACACCTCCGGGCGTGCGCATCGCCGACGCCTCCCGCGTACGACTCGGAGCGCACCTCGCGCCGGGGACGACCGTGATGCACGAGGGCTTCGTCAACTTCAACGCGGGTACGCTGGGCGCCTCCATGGTCGAGGGCCGCATCTCGCAGGGCGTCGTCGTGGGCGACGGCAGCGACATCGGGGGCGGCGCATCCATCATGGGCACGCTGTCCGGCGGCGGCAGCCACCGGGTGTCGATCGGTCGCCGCACGCTGCTCGGCGCCAACGCCGGAATCGGCATCTCGCTCGGCGACGACTGCGTCGTCGAGGCCGGCCTGTACGTCACCGCGGGCTCGAAGATCGTGCTGGCGGACGAGCCCGCCACGGCCTCGGGCGCGCGCCCGACCGTCAAGGGCGCGGAGCTCTCCGGCCGCGACGGCATCCTCTTCCGCCGCAACTCGCTGACGGGTGCCGTCGAGGCCGTCCGCCGAGCAGGAGTTGGTGTCACCCTCAATGAGGCCCTGCACGCCTGACCGCATCGCGAGGCCTGCGGGTCGGCTCAGAGCAGCAGGACCGAGAGCAGCCCGCCCCAGAGGCAGACGGCGGCGAGGATCCCGAGGCTGTACCAGATCGACGCCCGCAGGATCTCCGATTCGCGTCCGGCGAGCCCCACGGCACCCGCGGCGATCGCGATCGACTGCGGTGAGATGACCTTCGCCGCGGTGCCGCCGGCGGTGTTCGCGGCCACCAGCAGCGCGGGATCGACCGCGATCTGCTCCGCCGTGGCGACCTGAAGCGGCGCGAACAGCGTGTTGTTGTTGACGACCGACCCCGTGAGGAAGACCCCGATCCAGCCGATGATGGGAGCGAGGAGCGGGAAGAGCGGCCCCACCGCCGCGAGTGCCGTCCCCATCGAAGCCGAGCCTCCCGAATAGTTGGCGATGTTGGCGAGGACGAGGATGATCGCGATCAGCAGCAGTGCCCGCCAGAGACCGCGCACCGTCTCCGCCAGCGTCCAGACCAGGTCACCCGCGCGCAGGCGCGGCGTCGTCCAGAACGACACGAGCACCGCCAGCAGGATCGCCGTCCCCGTCGCATTGACGGGCGTGAAGCTCCATGTGGCCGTGACGACATCACCGCCGGGAGTCTGCACGCTGCCGGTGAGCCCAGGCATCGGAACCGCGAACACCAGGGCGGACAGCGGCCCGCCCGCTGCGAACAGGTTCTTGAACACCGGGAGGCTCCAGACGAGGATGACCGCCGTCAGGATGTAGAACGGGCTCCATGCCGCGATCACCTCCCGCAGAGTCGCGTGGTGCTGCTCGGGCTCGGGCGCGCCGACCTCGCGGTGAACCCGGCGGGGCTGCCACACCCGCCCCAGAAGGAAGAGCGCGACCATCGCGGCGAGTCCCGCGCCGAGGTCGGCGAGCTCGGGTCCGAGGAACCACAGCACGCCCGCCTGCACACCGCTGAAGACGATGGTGACGAGCAGCGTGGCAGGCCAGGTCTCGCGCAGCCCGCGCACCCCGTCGAGGATGATCACGAGAAGGAACGGGATGAGCACCGTCAGCGGCTGCAGTACGAGCACCATCGCACGGGAGAGCTCCTGCACCTCGAGTCCGCTGACCTGGGCGCCCACGATGACGGGGATTCCGATGGCGCCGTAAGCCCCGGCGGCCGCGTTGGCGACGAGGGAGATCATGGCCGCCCGCAGGGGCCGGAACCCGAGCTGGACCAGGAGGGCCGCGCAGATGGCGATCGGCACACCGAAACCGGCCGCCCCCTCGAGGAAGGCGCCGAAGGCGAAGCTGATGAGAAGCACCTGGATCCGCTGGTCCGTCGAGATACCGCCGATCGAAGAACGGATCACGTCGAACCGCCCGCTCGCGACCGCGAGCTTGTAGAGCCAGACCGCCATCACGATGATGTAGGCGATCGGCCAGACGGCGTTGAGCAGACCGAGCAGTCCGGCACCCCCGACCGCGGTGAGCGGCATCCCGAATCCCAGTGCGGCGACGAGCAGCTGCGCGATGAGAGCGATGAGACCGGCGAGCAGACCGCTGAGGCGGAACCCGACCAGCGCGACGAGGAAGACGACGATGGGGATAGCGGCGACCAGCGCCGACAGCACGAGCGATCCGAGCGGATCCGTCGTCTGCACCCACATGCGTCGCTCCCCTGCTCGTCCGTCGCGGCCCACCCTAGACCGGCCCGAAGACGCGCGCGAGGGGGGCGTATGCTCGCGTCAGGAGGTGGCGCGATGGCCGATGACCGTTTGCCGAAGAAGGTGTACGAAGCCGAGCTGCGGAGGCTCCAGGCGCAGCTCGTCGACATGCAGGCCTGGGTCCAGGCCACCGGGGCGCGCATCGTCGTGATCTTCGAGGGGAGGGACGCCGCGGGCAAGGGATCGACGATCAAACGGGTCACCGAATATCTCAACCCGCGCGTCGCGCGCATCGTCGCCCTCCCCGCGCCGACCGAGCGTGAGCGCTCGCAGTGGTACTTCCAGCGGTACGTGGCGCACCTCCCGGCCGCCGGTGAGATCGTCCTCATGGACCGGTCCTGGTACAACCGCGCCGGGGTCGAGCGTGTCATGGGCTACTGCACGAACGAGGAGTACCACCGGTTCCTCCACCAGGCGCCGATCTTCGAGCGCATGCTCGTCGAGGACGGCATCCTGCTGCTGAAGTACTGGTTCAGCGTCTCGGACGTCGAGCAGGAGAAGCGGTTCCGCTCGCGCAACGAAGACCCGATGCGGCGGTGGAAGCTCTCCCCCAACGACGTGCTGTCGATCACGAAGTGGGAGGACTACTCGCGCGCGAAGGACACGATGTTCGTCCACACCGACATCCCGGAGGCGCGCTGGCACGAGGTCGACAACGAGGACAAGCGCCGGGGCCGGATCAACATGATCCACCACCTGCTCGGACAGATCCCGTACGAGGTCGTCGAGCGACCCGAGATCGAGATCCCGCCGCGACCACCGTCCGGAGGATACGATCGGCCGCCGCAGCAGCTCGACGGATACGTGCCCGACTATGCCGCGACGCTGACCGAGAAGTGACACGCGGAGTGCCGGGTTCGGCGGCACCGTAGACCGCCGCGGCCGGACCGCGACCGCAAACGAGAGGCCGGCGCGTCGCTGTGACGTGCCGGCCTTTCGTATGCGTCGAGCGCTGGCTCAGGAGGTCGGGTAGTCCCGCTCCGCCGAGCCGACGTACAGCTGCTGCGGACGGCCGATCTTCGTCTGCGGGTCGTTCTGCATCTCGCGCCAGTGCGCGAGCCAGCCGGGCAGCCGGCCGATAGCGAACAGCGGCGTGAACATCCGGGTCGGGAAGCCCATCGCCTTGTAGATGACGCCGGTGTAGAAGTCGACGTTGGGGTACAGGCGACGCTCGCGGAAGTAGTCGTCGCTCAGGGCGATCTCCTCGAGCTCCTTCGCGAGGTCGAGGAGCGGATCGACGACGCCGAGTTCGTTGAGGACCTCGTCCGCCGACTCCTTGACGAGCTTCGCGCGCGGGTCGTAGTTCTTATAGACGCGGTGCCCGAAGCCCATGAGCTTCACACCGTCTTCCTTGTTCTTGACGCGGGCCACGAAACGCTCGACGCTCTCGCCGGAGTCGCGAATGCGCGCCAGCATGTCGAGGACCGCCTCGTTCGCCCCGCCGTGGAGCGGACCGTAGAGGGCGTTGATGCCGGCCGAGATCGAGGAGAACTGGTTCGCACCGGTGGATCCCACCAGGCGGACCGTCGAGGTGGATGCGTTCTGCTCGTGGTCCTCGTGCAGGATCAGCAGACGCTCGAGCGCGCGCGAGACGACCGGGTTGACCTCGTAGTTCTCGGCCAGGACGCCGAAGTTCAGGCGCAGGAAGTTGTCGACGAAACTCAGCGAGTTGTCGGGATACAGGAAGGCCTGTCCGACGCTCTTCTTGTGCGCGTACGCGGCGATCACCGGCAGCTTCGCCAGCAGCCGGATCGTGTTGAGCTCGACGTGCTCGGGATTGTTCGGATCGGACTGGTCCTCGTAGTACGTCGACAGGGCTGCCGTTGCCGCTGAGAGCACCGACATCGGGTGCGCGGTGTGGGGCAACGACGAGAAGAACCGCTTCAGGTCTTCGTGCAGCAGCGTGTGACGACGGATGCGGTCGTCGAAGTCGGCCAGCTCGTCTGCCGTCGGCAGGTCGCCATAGAGCAGGAGCCACGCCACTTCGAGGTAGGTCGAGTGCTTGGCGATCTGCTCGATCGGGTATCCGCGGTAGCGCAGGATGCCCTGGTCGCCGTCGATATAGGTGATGGCGGACCGTGTGGCCGCGGTGTTGACGAAGCCGTAATCGAGGCTCGTGTGCCCCGTCTGCTTCGTGAACGTCGAGAAGTCGACGCTCGGAACTCCGTCGGTTCCTTGCAGCACCGGCAATTCGGCGGTGCGGTCACCGATGGTGACGGTGGCCTTCTGCGGGGTGCCCGTGTCGTTCACGAAGCCTCCTTGCGATCGTCCGGTGCGGTCATTACAGCCTATCGGGCGCACGGGCCTACTCCGTACGGCGCCAAAGGATCAGCGGATCGGTAGGGGGAAACCTACGAACCCGCGAGGCGCGCTGCAGCGGCTTCGATCCGCTCCTGCGACGCCGTGAGGGAGAAACGCACATGCTGCGGGAAATGTGCTCCGTAGAAGTGGCCCGGACCGGCCAGGATGCCGAGCTCGGCCAGCCGGCCGAGCGTCTGCCAGGCATCCTCACCGGCCGTCGCCCACAGATAGAGGCCGGCCTCGCTGTGATCGATGCGGAAGCCCGACCGCTCGAGCGCGGGCCGCAGGACATCGCGACGGCGACGGTACAGGTCCTTCTGTCGCGCGACGTGGTCGTCGTCGCCGAGCGCGGCGGCCATGGCGTGCTGCACGGGCAGCGGCAGCATGAGGCCCAGGTGCTTGCGCGCCGTCAGCAGCCTCGCGACGATCGTCGCGTCTCCGGCGAGGAACGCGGCGCGGTAGCCCGCCAGGTTCGACTGCTTGCTGAGCGAGTAGACCGAGAGCAGGCCCGTGACGTCGCCGCCGGTGACGCGCGGGTCGAGGATGCTGGGGACGGCCTCGTGCGCCCAGGATCCGTCCCACCCGAGCTCGGCGTAGCACTCGTCCGAGACGACGACGGCACCGAGTTCGTGGGCGCGGGCCACCATCTGCCGGAGCGCCGCGACGTCGAGAACGCGACCGTCGGGGTTGCCCGGTGAGTTGACCCACACCAGCCGCGTGCCCACCGGGAAGTCGGCGGGGTCGTCCGCCGCCACCGGCGTCGCTCCGACGAGACGCGCTCCGACCTCGTAGGTCGGGTAGGCGGCACGCGGATGCACGACGACATCCCCCGCACCGAGGCCGAGGAGCAGCGGCAGGAGAGCGACGAGCTCCTTCGACCCGATCGTCGGTAGCACGTTCTCGGGCGCCAGACCCGTCACACCCCGGCGGCGCTCGTACCACCGCACGATCGCCTCCCGGAGCGCGGGGGTGCCGACGGTCTGCGGGTAAGCGTGCGCGTCGGTCGCTTCGCGCAATGCGCGGGCGACGATCTCAGGTGTCGGGTCGACCGGCGACCCGATGGACAGGTCGACGATGCCGTCCGGGTGGCGGCGAGCCTTCTCGGCGTAGGGCGCGACGGCGTCCCAGGGGTAATCGGCGAGGTCGTTGACGCTCAATGCCCCTCCCCCTGCGGCGGCAGTGCGGCCACGAGGGGGTGATCTTTCGCGATGACGCCGACCTTCGCGGCACCACCCGGCGAGCCGAGGTCGTCGAAGAACTCGACGTTCGCGGTGTAGTAGTCCTGCCACTCGTCCGGCAGGTCGTCTTCGTAGTAGATCGCCTCGACCGGGCACACCGGCTCGCATGCGCCGCAGTCGACGCATTCATCCGGGTGGATGTAGAGCGAGCGCTCGCCCTCGTAGATGCAGTCCACGGGGCATTCGTCGATGCAGGCGCGGTCCTTCACGTCCACGCACGGGAGGGCGATCACATAAGTCACACGACGAGTCTAGTTCGTGCGATCGGGGGCGGCCGCCGCGCGCACGCCCGCGAATGAGGGCCAGCCCACGACGATGGCCACCATGATCGGCACAGCGAACGTCCAGATCAGGCCCGTGCTCAGCTGGCCGTCCGGCGGAGCCGGGACCACGACCGAGCCGCCGGGTCCTCGTCCCGAGAAGACGACCGTCGCCACGAGGGCTCCGAGCCCGCAGGCAAGCGCCGTCCAACGGTCGCTCGTGAGCAGCCGCAGCCCCGCGACGAGGGCTGTGATGCCGGATATCGCGACGATCAGCCCGACGGGAAGCGCGCCCCACACGTACGCCTGGGTGATGGTCCCGGCGACACCGTAGACGCCGCCCGCGATCGCCGCGACAAGCCATCCCGCCGCGCGGGACCAGGTCTGATTCACCGGGCCAGTCTAGGTTGCCCAGCCCCAGGCCCGAAGCGCCGCCGCCACCACGGCGGCCACCGCGACCACGACGAGGAACGGCGCGCGCAGCGCGAGCAGGACGGCGGCCGCCGCGACGGCGGGTACGCGCGCGTCCACGACGATCGCAGCTCCCGCCCCGAGGGTCTGGACGACGACGAGGGCGGACAGCAGGGCGATCGTCAACTGGTCGATGATGCGCTGTGCTCGTTCCCCGTCGAACCAGCGCGGGGGCAGGAGGTAGCCGAGCGCCTTGAGCGCCACGCAGATGATCGACGCGACGAGGATGCCGGTCCACGGGGTCATGGCTTCTCCCCCGCCGTCGCGGCCTCGTCGTCGACCCGCGGCGGCCGTCGACCGGGCAGTGCCGCGGCGACCACGATCGCCACGGCGCCGGCGATGAGCACCGGGATCCCGGGCATCGTGAGCGGCGTCGCCACGCCGGCCACCACGCCTGCGGCGACCCCGACTGCCACCGCCTCGACCCGGCGCAGCCTCGGCCACAGCAGCGCGAGGAACGCCGCCGCTGCGGCCGCGTCGAGCCCGTAGGCGCGAGGATCGCCGAGGACGTCGCCGAGCAGCGCACCGAGGAGGGTGAAGAGGTTCCACCCGACGTAGATGCCGATTCCGGTCACCCAGAAGCCGACGCGGCGTGCCCGAGCGCTCGTCTGCGCGAGGGCGACGGCCGTCGATTCGTCGATCGTGAACGGGAACGCGGTCAGACGCCGCGCGATGCTCGCGCCGACGACCGGGGCCATCCGCAGCCCGTACGCGACGTTCCGCACGCCGAGCAGCGCCGCGGACGCTATGGCCGCGGGCAACGCGCCCCAGCCGCCGGTCGCGATGACCCCGACGAACGCGAACTGCGATCCCCCCGTGAACATCAGAAGGCTGAGGACGCAGGTCTGCCAGACGTCGAGACCCGCGGCGACCCCGAGCGCACCGAACGACACGCCGTAGGCGCTCGTCGCGACCGATACGCCGATTCCATCGCGCCACGCGCGCCGCGTCGCGGCATCCTGCTCCATCACCCCCGATGCTATCGATGCGCCGAGGCGGAGACCGACACGAACGCCACGACCCCGGATGCCGAGATCGGCGCTCCGGGGTCGTGGGCGGGTTCCGCGAGAGAGGTCAGGCGTTGGCGTCCTGACGCTTCGCGCGCGAGGCGGCACGGCCGCGCTCGGTCGCATCGAGCACGACCTTGCGGATGCGCACCTTCTCGGGGGTGACCTCCACGCACTCGTCGTCGCGCGCGAACTCGAGCGACTCCTCCAGCGTCAGCACACGCGGGGGCGTCATCGACTCGAAGGAGTCCGAGGTCGACGAACGCATGTTCGTCAGCTTCTTCTCCTTCGTGATGTTGACGTCCATGTCGTCGGCGCGCGAGTTCTCACCGATGACCATGCCCTCGTAGACCTCTTCGGTGGGCTGGACGAAGAAGCTCATGCGCTCCTGCAGGGCGATCATCGCGAAGGGGGTGACGACGCCGGAGCGGTCGGCGACGATCGAGCCGTTCTGACGCGTCGAGATCGCTCCCGCCCACTCGTCGTAGCCGTGCGAGATCGCGTTGGCGATACCGGTACCGCGCGTGATCGTCAGGAACTCGCTGCGGAAGCCGATGAGCCCGCGCGACGGGACGACGAACTCCATGCGCACCCAGCCGGTGCCGTGGTTGGTCATGGTGTCCATGCGACCCTTGCGAGCCGCCATCAGCTGCGTGATCGCGCCGAGGTGCTCCTCGGGGGCATCGATCGTCAGGTGCTCGAACGGCTCGGTCAGCTTGCCGTTCTCGTCGCGACGCGTCACGACCTGAGGCTTGCCGACGGTGAGCTCGAAGCCCTCGCGCCGCATGTTCTCGACGAGGATCGCGAGGGCGAGCTCGCCGCGGCCCTGCACCTCCCAAGCGTCGGGGCGCCCGATGTCGACGACCTTGAGCGAGACGTTACCGATGAGCTCGCGGTCGAGCCGGTCCTTGACCATGCGCGCGGTGAGCTTGTGGCCCTTCACCTTGCCCATCAGCGGCGACGTGTTGGTGCCGATCGTCATCGAGATCGCGGGGTCGTCGACGGTGATCGCCGGGAGAGGACGGACATCCTCGGGGTCGGCGATCGTCTCACCGATCGTGATGTCTTCGATACCCGCGATCGCGACGATGTCGCCGGGGCCCGCCGACTCGGCCGGGAAACGATCCAGCGCCTTCGTCTTGAGGAGCTCGGTGATACGCGCGTTCGAGTGGGAACCGTCGTGGCGCACCCACGCGACCGTCTGGCCCTTCTTCAGCGTGCCGTTGAAGACGCGCAGCAGCGCGAGGCGGCCGAGGAAGGGACTCGAGTCGAGGTTGGTCACCCAGGCCTGCAGCGGCGCCTCGTCGTCATAGGACGGCGCCGGAACGTGCTCGAGGATCGCCTCGAAGAGCGGCTCGAGGTCCTCGTTGTCGGGGAGCTCGCCGTTGTCGGGACGGTTGCGCGACGCCGCGCCCGCGCGGCCCGAGGCGTACACGACGGGCACGTCGAGCAGCGCGTCGACGTCGAGGTCGGGCACATCGTCGACGAGGTCGCCGGCGAGCCCCAGCAGCAGGTCGTGAGCCTCCTCCTCGACCTCCGCGATGCGCGCGTCGGGGCGGTCGGTCTTGTTGACGAGCAGGATGACGGGGAGCTTGGCCTCGAGCGCCTTGCGCAGCACGAAGCGGGTCTGCGGCAGCGGACCCTCCGACGCGTCGACGAGCAGCACAACGCCGTCGACCATAGACAGGCCGCGCTCGACCTCTCCGCCGAAGTCGGCGTGACCCGGGGTGTCGATGACGTTGATCGTCACCGGCACGTCGGTGTGGACGCCGTTGTAGGTGATCGCCGTGTTCTTGGCGAGGATCGTGATGCCCTTCTCGCGCTCGAGATCGTTCGAGTCCATGGCACGTTCCTCGACGTGCGCGTGGTCGCCGAACGAGCCGGTCTGGCGGAGCATGGCATCGACGAGCGTCGTCTTGCCGTGGTCGACGTGCGCGACGATCGCGACGTTGCGGAGGTCAGGACGAAGGGCATGCGCCATGAAGGGGGTCCTCAGGATGAAGGGAAAACGTCGGGATGCCGACGGGACAGTTTAACGCAGGCGCCCTGCGAGTTCGCGGGGCGCCTGCGAGGAGGTCGGAATCCGAGCCTCAGGATGCGTCGAGCGCGGCCCGGCGTTCCTCGCGGCGGCGGCGCTGCTCGATCGGATCCGGGACCGGGGACGCGGCCAGCAGTTCCCGGGTGTAGGCCTCGCGGGGCTGCAGCAGAACGCGCGACGTCGACCCCTGCTCGACCGTTCGCCCCGACTTGAGCACGAGGATCTGGTCCGACAGCTGGTCGACGACGGCGAGGTCATGACTGACGAGGATGCAGGCGAACGAGTACGTCTCCTGCAGCTCCTTCAGCATGTCGAGCACGGCGGCCTGGACCGACACGTCGAGCGCCGACGTCGGCTCGTCGGCGACGAAGAGCTTCGGCCGCAGCGTGAGCGCCCGCGCGATCGAGACGCGCTGACGCTGACCACCCGACAGCTCGTGCGGGTACCGCTCGAGCACGTCGCGCGGCAGCCGCACGGCGTCGAGCAGCTCGCGGGCCCGATCGAGCCGCTCCGCCTTGGTGCCGACACGGTGAATGGCCATCGGCTCGATGATGCAGTCGCCGATCGGGAACCGCGGGTCGAGGGATGCCGCAGGGTCCTGGAAGACGACGCCGATGTCGCGCCGCACGTTCTTCGCCTTGCGCCCGCGCAGCTTCGCGAGGTCCCGTCCGCCGAGACTCAGCGTCCCGTCCGCGACCGGCATCAGCCCGAGCACGGCGCGCGCGATCGTCGACTTGCCCGAGCCGGACTCGCCGACGATACCGAGGACTTCGCCGGCGGCGAGGTCGAACGAGACGTCCTCGACAGCGCGGAAGGTCTTGCCGCGCCCGGCGTACTCGAGGACGAGTCCCTTCGCCTCCAGCACCACGTCGCGCGTGGCGCCGCCGGCGGCTCGAGTGGTGAGCTCGGGGTCGAGGCGGGGAACGGCGGCGAGGAGCTTCTTCGTGTAGGGATGCTGGGGCCGGGTGAGGACGTCCTCCACGTCGCCGACCTCGACCAGGTCACCGCGGTACATCACCGCGACGCGGTCGGCGATGTCGGCGACGACGCCCATGTTGTGCGTGATCAGCAGGATGCCCGCATCGCGGTGGTCCTTCAGACGCCGCAGCAGATCGAGGATCTCGGCCTGGACCGTGACGTCGAGAGCGGTGGTCGGCTCGTCCGCGATGATGACCTTCGGATCGAGAGCGATCGCCATCGCGATGACGATGCGCTGACGCTGGCCTCCCGAGAACTGGTGCGGGTACTGCTTGATGCGCCGCTCCGGCTCGGGGATGCCCACGTCACGCAACAGGCCGATGGACCGGTCACGCGCGTCCTCGCCGTACGCGACGTCGTGGAGCTCGAAGATCTCGGTGAGCTGACGCTCGATCGTCAGCACCGGGTTCAGCGCCGTCATCGGCTCCTGGAAGATCATCGCGATCTCGCTGGCGCGGAGCTTGCGCATCCGCTCGTTCGGAAGCCCGATCACCTCGGTCTCGCCGACCGTGATGGATCCCCGGGTGATGGCGTTCTCGGCCAGAAGACCCATCGCGGCCAGCGAGGTCACCGATTTGCCGGAACCCGACTCGCCGACCACTGCCACGACCTCGCCGGGGCGCACCTCGAGCGAGATGCCCTTGACGGCGTCGACGTCGCCCGAGCCGGTGAGGAACGTGACCGAAAGGTCGGTGAATTTCAGTGCGGTACGCGTGGCGGTGACGCTCATGCGCGGTTCCTCCTCTTGATCTCGCGACGCACGCTGCGCGACTGGCGCGGGTCGTACGCGTCGCGGATGCCGTCGCCCAGGAAGTTGATGGACAGGGCGATCGCGAGGATCATCATGCCCGGCCACCAGAACAGCCACGGTCTGCTGGTGAAGCTGCCCTGGTACTGACTGATCAGGAGGCCCAACGAGGTCTCCGGGGGGACGACGCCGAATCCGAGGTACGACAGCGAGCTCTCGAGCAGGATGGCGCCCGCAATGGCGAACGTCGCGTTGACCGCGATGACGCCCACGACGTTCGGCATGAGGTGGCGGAAGATGATGCGTGCTCCCCCGGCACCCGACGCACGAGCTGCGAGGACGAAGTCGCGCTCGCGCAGCGACAGCACCTCGCCGCGCACGAGGCGGGCGAGTCCCGTCCACGTCAGCAACGAGAGCATGAACGCCAGCACGATCGGGTTCTTGCCGATGTTCCCCGCGATCTGACCCACGACGGCCGCGAGGGCGAGCAGCGGGATCACAATGAACAGATCGGTGATGCGCATCAGGACCGAGTCGACCCAGCCGCGGTAGTAGCCCGCGACCGCGCCGATGACGCTTCCGATGACGGTGGACGAGATGCCGAGTACGAGACCGAGCAGGATCGATCGCTGCGTACCCATCATCGTCAGCGCGAAGAAGTCCTTGCCGGTGTTCTCCTGGCCGAACGGATGCTCGCCGATCCGGATGCCGTCGCCGCCGAGCCACTCGGGAATCAGGCTCAGCGTCGGGGCACCCCCGTTGACGACGTCGCCCGCGGCGCGGTAGTCGTGGGGCCACCATCCCGGGATGCCGAAGAAGCCCACCGAGGTGAAGCTCAAGAGCGTCAGGAAGATCAGGATCACCGCGGAGATCGTCGCCGCGCGGTGCCGCAGGAAGCGCCCCCACACGATGCGCGCCTGTGAGCGGGGTGCGGCGGTGCTCTTCGCGAGCGCAGCGTCCTCGGCCTCCGCGACCGAGAGGACCGACGTCGTGGTCGGCACGTTGTCGTTCGGGTTCGTCATACTCGGATCCTCGGGTCGATGACGGCGTAGAAGATGTCCGCCAGCATGTTGAAGACGATCGCGGCGAGGCCGGTCACGAGGAAGAAGGCCATCACGGGATTCGGGTCGACTTCGCGCAGCCCTGTCGCGAACAGGTCGCCCATGCCCTTCCATCCGAAGACCTGCTCCGTGACCACGGCACCGCCGATGAGTCCGGCGAAGTCGAACGCCGCGATGGTCGCGATCGGGATGAGGGCGTTGCGGAACGCGTGGCGGAAGATGACCAGCCGCTCGGGAACGCCCTTCGCCCGCGCCGTGCGGATGAAGTCCTGGTTGCCCACCTCGAGCATCGATGTCCGCGTGTAGCGGCTGTACGACGCCAACGAGATGACGGTCAGCAGCAGCGTCGGCAGCAGCATCTGCGTGCCGATGTCGAGGAAGGTCTGCCAGAACGTCCCATCGAAGTTCGGCGTCTGCGCGCCGATCGTCGAGATGGGGCGCGGCTTGCGCTGCAGGAACGACGGCCACACGCGGAAGAGCGAGTCCACGACCGTCAGGAGGGCACCGCCGAAGATCGTGACGAATGCGACGACCGTAGCCGGCCCCCGGAAACGCCCGCCGAAGAACCGCCCGATGAGGAACGGCACGATCATCGCCAGCAGCGCACCGCCGGCGAGGATGCCCCAGTTCATGTAGTAGATGAACACGTTCGTCAGCGCCAGGTGCATGACGACGACGAGTCCCGCGCTGGCCAGACCGATGACGAGCACCCGCCTGTTGTGCAGCCCCACCGACGCCACCGTCGCGCTGAGTGCGAGCAGGACAGTGAGCACGGCCACGCCGATGATGGTGAGGCGCGGCTCGCGGAACGCGTTGGTCGCCAGCATGAGGGGCAGCGCTGCCCCCAGGACCGCGGCGGTGACGGCGAAGGTGATCGCCCGCCGCTTCAGCGAGCCGCCGCCGAGCACCTGCACGACGAACCCGATGACGACGGCGATCAGGATGATCTGTGTCGGCGTCAGCTCCGGATCGCGGATCCAGTCGTTGTACCCGATCGCGAGGTACTCCTTGAAGAGCACCGCAGCCCAGAAGACGGGCAGCGAGAAGAAGAGGAACGTGAGGAACGTGACGGCGTAGTCCAGGCCCGAGTACTGCCGGATGGCGGTGATGATGCCGATCGCGACACCGATGATCAGCGCCAGGATCGTGGCGAGCAGGACGAGCCTCAGCGTCGAGGCCGCTGCCTGTCCCACGAGCGTGGAGACCTCGACGCCCTGTCGGGTGAGTCCGAGGTCGCACTGCCCGATGAAGCACTTGCTCGCACCCAGGAGCCAGGTGAGGTAGCGCTGGAACCAGGGCTGGTCGAGGTTCATGTATTCGATACGCCGAGCGATCAACTGCTCGCGGTTGTCCGCGTTGCTCTCTCGCAGGTCGGCGAGCGGGTCGCCGGAGTTGATCGTCAGGACGTACATCAAGAGGGATGCGGCGAGCATGATGCCCACCGCTGCCGCCAGACGGCGGATGATGAATTTCAGCACGGAAGTCGAGGTCCCTTGGTCGTACGCGGGGCACACGTGTGCCCCTCACGGGAGTGTGGGCCGTCACCGCAGCGACGGCCCACACTCTGGTCGTGTCAGAGACAGAATACGTTTATTCTGCGCGCGACCACTTCTCGGCGTTCCACATGATGCCGCTCTGGCCCACCGAGTGCTGAGCGTTCTCGATGTCGGCGGCAGCAGCGTCGACACCGGGGTGGGCGAACAGCGGGATGCCGAACAGGTCATCCCACAGCTGCTTCTCGATGATCTTCGTCTGCTCGAGGTGGACCGACTCGTCGAGGCTCGTCACGAGCGTCTCCCAGGCCTGGTCGACGACCGGGCTCGAGTAGCCGCCGTAGTTCTGCGGCTTGTCGGTGGCGTAGATGTTCTGGCCCGACGTGATCTGGCCGGAGCCTGCCCAGGCGAACAGGGCCACGTCGTAGTCGCCGCGCTCCTGGGTGCCACCGGGCTGGAAGAAGTCGGCGTTGCCGACATCCTGGATGTCGAACCCGACCTGGTCGCAGGACGACTTGATGAGGGCGACCTCGTCGGCACGACGCGGGTTCGGCGCCGAGTAGCCGATGCGGACGACGGTGCCGGCAGCGCCCGCAGCGTCGACGAGAGCCTTGGCCTCTTCGAGGTTGGGCTCGTCGTAGCGGCCGTCGTACGCGGCCGAGACGACCTCGTCGTAGTTCTCCTGGAACGGGAAGACCTCGCGAGCGTTCATGACCTCGGCATCCGAGCTGACCGGCTTGATGAGGTTGTCGACGATCTGCTGGCGCGGCACGCACATCGCGAACGCCTGACGCAGCTCGAGGCTGTTCGCGAGCGACGCGTTGCCCTTGAAGTTGAAGTCGAGGTGCTCCCAGGTGAGCGTCTGGCCGGTCAGCAGCTGAGCGGCGTCGCCGAGCTCCTCGATCTGCGAGACGGTGTCGACCGAGGGCTGCGGGGCGATGACGTCGAGGTCACCGTTCTGCAGCGCCTGGACCATGGCGTCCTGCGCGACGAAGCGGATGACGAGCTCGTCGTTGGCCGCCGGCTCGCCGTAGTAGTTCTCGTTGCGCTTCAGGGTCACCGACTGGCCGGCCTCCCACGACGAGAGGACGTACGGGCCGGAGCTGGGGATGAGCGCCTCGTCCGGCAGCGTGCCGGGGGCGGTGTTCCATCCGGTGTTCCAGAACTCGGCCGCGTCGGCGAGGGCGGCGGCGTCGCCGCCACGGATGGCCTCGACGAGCTCCTCGGTCGACAGGCCGCCCTGCTCGGCGACGACGTGCGCCGGGCTGAGCATCCAGGTCTGGATCTGCCAGTCGGGGTCCGGCGCCGCGAACTCGACCGTGAACGACTTGCCGTCGGCGTCGCCCTGCGGGCCGGCGGGGACGGTGTCACCGAGGTCCTGCGAGACCGAGTTGAACAGGGGGCCCTCGGCACCGGCGAGGTTGGGGTTCTGGACGCCCCAGGCGAGAACGGCGTCGGCGACCGTGATGGGCGTGCCGTCAGACCACTTCGCGTCGTCGGCGATGGTGTACTCGACGACCATCGGGTCTTCCGAGATCAGCTCGTACGAGCCCAGATCGGTGTTCGGCTGGATGGCGCCGACCTCGTCGAAGTAGCTGAAGCCCGCGAGGAGCCGGTCCACGATCGCCGAGTTGTACGTCGAGTACGTCTCGGGCGTGAAGCCGTTGTAGCTGATGAAGTCGTTCGGACCGACCGAAACGGCGATCGACTGACTCGCCGAGGTCGCCTCCTGGTCCCCACCGTCCGCCGGCGCGCAGCCGGCGACGACGAGCGCCAGGGCTGCGGCGCTCGCGGCCGCCATGGAGATACGCGTGAAACGCATTCCCACTCCTGTTCTCTTGATGATCCGGGCGACGGAAGACCTTTCCGTTCCCCGCTCGGTGACCGGGTCGCCGAGCTCAGATGAGAACTACCCTTGCGTGCGTTCGTTTCCAACGTGTTGCGCGAAACGAGTTCGTTAGCAAAATGTGTCCTACGCATGCCGCGATCGGCGTACGCCTTGCTCACCGCGCCGCAGGCCGGCTGAGCACATAGGCAGTCCGGAACCCGCACACCGGCAGATGATGCAGCGCGGGATCGGGTTCAGCCGCCGAAAGCGACGGCGACAGCCGCCCAGAGCACAATGACGGCGAGCGGCACCAGGACCGCGCGGTTCCACGTGGCGGTGATCGCCTCGTTCGGGGCTTCGGGAGCCTGTTCCTCCCACGCCGAGCGGATCTCCTCGAGCTCGCGGACGGCGGTCGGCATCCGCTCCGCTTCTTCGCGGACGCTGGACCACGCACCACGGCCGACACGGGACGGCCGGCTGGGTGACGGACCGCCGAAGGCGGAGATGGAGCGGCCATCGACGGTGTCGACGGTGACCTGCCAGCGCAACCGGATATCGGCGACCGACGGCCAGGGCACACGCGTGACCCTGAGCGGATTCGCTATGACGATCGCGCTCTCGTCGGTCGCGATGAACGGCGCGTAGAGCAGCGTGTAGATGATCCACACCGCCAGGAGGACCCAGGGTGCCAGCAGCAGTCCCTGCACGACGCCGCCCCGGACGAACGCGTCGCCGAGGAGGAAGACGCCGAGCAGGCCGGCGCCGGCGACCGCGATGGTCGCCGACGCCGGCCGGTAGGTCTTGCGCATACTGCGGAGGCTCAGACGCCGAACTGGAATCCGGCGCCGGGGATGGCCGCGAGCAGTTCGCGCGTGTATTCCTCGGTCGAGCGGTCGAAGACCTCGTCGGTCGTCGCCGATTCGACCAGACGACCCCGTCGCATGACCGAGACGTTATCGGCCACGAGACGCACGACCGCGAGGTCATGGGTGATGAACAGATAGGTCAGGTCGAGCTCCGTCTGCAGCTCCGTCAGCAGGTTCAGGATCTGCCCCTGCACCAGCACATCGAGGGCCGAGACCGCCTCGTCGAGGACGAGCACGTCGGGCTTGAGCGCGAGGGCGCGCGCGATGGCGACGCGCTGACGCTGACCGCCCGAGAGCTCGCTCGGATAGCGGTCCTTCGCCGCTGCCGGGAGCGACACCTGGTCGAGCAGCTCGCGTACCCGCGCCGACCGCTCCTTCTGGGTGCCGAACTTGTGCACCCGCATGGGCTCGGCGATCGTGTCGCCGACACTGTACTGCGGGTCGAGGGTGCCGTAGGGGTCCTGGAAGACCGGCTGGACCCGGCGGCGGAAAGCGAGCTCCTCGGCGCGGCTGAGCCCGCCGAGCTTCTTGCCGTCGAAGTGGATCTCGCCCGACGTCAGCTGCTCCAGCTGCAGGAAGAGCTTGGCGAGCGTGGACTTACCCGACCCCGACTCTCCGACGATCGCGGTCGTCGTTCCCTTCGCCACCTGGATGCTGACGTCGTCGACCGCGACGATCTGCTTGGACGAGAGGCCGCCGGTGCGCACCTTGTAAACACGTCGCGCGTTGCGGATGTCGATGAAATCGCTGCGCGCAGCGACCGCCTCCGCCTCGGCCTCGCGCTCCTCGGCGCGGGCGAGGAACTGCTCCCCCGCGCCGAAGACGTCGACGTCCTCGTGGTGGCGCACCGCCTGGATGCGACGCGAGGCGAGGCTCGGGGCCGCGGACACGAGTCGCTTCGTATAGGGGTGCTTGGGATCGGCGAGGATCTCCTGCGACGGACCCGACTCGACCACGCGACCGCGGTACATCACGACCAGGTGCTCGGCCCGCTCGGCTGCCAGACCGAGGTCGTGGGTGATGAACAGCACCGAGGTGCCGAAGTCGGTGGTGAGCGTGCCCAGGTGGTCGAGGATCTGGCGCTGCACGGTGACGTCCAGGGCCGACGTCGGCTCATCGGCGATCAGGAGCTTCGGGCGCGCGGACAGACCGATTCCGATGAGGGCACGCTGACGCATACCGCCGGAGAACTGGTGCGGGTACTGCCGCATCCGGTCGGCGGCGTCGGGCAGCCCCGCCTCGGTGAGGACCTCGACGGCACGATCGCGGACCGCGGCGCGACCGGTCGCGCTGCGGTTCGAGCGGACGGCCTCGCGCACCTGGAACCCGACGGTCAGGACCGGGTTGAGGTTCGACATGGGATCCTGCGGGACATAGCCGATCTGCGCTCCGCGCACGGCCTGCAGCTCGCGGTTCGACAGTGCCGCGAGGTCCCGGCCCTCGAACATGATCTGGCCGTCGGTGATGCGCCCGGTGCCCGGTAGCAGACGGATGATCGCCTGCGCCGTCGTGGACTTACCGGAGCCGGACTCGCCGACGATCGCGACCGACTGGCGCGGATAGATCGTCAGGTCGACGCCACGGACGGCCGGGACGAGTCCGGCCTTCGTCTGGAACCCGACGTGGAGGTTGCGGATGTCCAGCAGCGGCGTGGCATCCGAGGACGTGGTGTCGCTCATCGGCGCGCACGCTCCTTCGGGTCGAGGGCATCGCGCACGACGTCACCCAGCATGAGGAAGGACAGGACCGTCACCGACAGGGCGGCGGCGGGGTAGATCAGCACCATGGGGCTCGTGGTGAGCGACTGGCGCGCGGAATTGATGTCGTTGCCCCAGCTCATCACCGTGCCGGGCAGACCGATGCCGAGGAACGACAGGGTCGCCTCGGCGACGATGAACGTTCCGAGCGACACCGTGGCCACGGCGATGACGGGCGCGATCGCGTTCGGCAGCACATGGCGCAGCAGCACGCGCCAGCGCGAGACGCCGAGCGCGATGGACGCCACGACGTAGTCGGCCTGCTTCGCCGTCAGGACCGCGCCGCGCATGATGCGAGCGATCTGCGGCCACGCGAAGACGGCGATCACGAGGGCGACGACGAGCGGCGTCCGGTCGGGCACGACCGACATGAAGACGATGGCGCCGAGCACGGTCGGGATGGCGAAGAAGATGTCCGCCACGCGCGACAGGATCGCGTCGAGGATGCCGCCGTAATAGCCGGCGAGGGCGCCGACGATCGAGCCGAAGATCGTCACCATGAGCGTCGCGATGAAGCCGACCATGACCGACGACTGCGTGCCGTAGATCACGCGGGCGTAGACATCGCAGCCCTGGCGCGTGAATCCGAAGATGTGTCCGGCACGCGGTCCGGCGTTGCTGTCGGCCAGCTGACAGTTCGCGGTCGGCGACACGGGCGAGAAGAGCCCGGGGAACATCGCGACGACGAGGATCAGCACGATGAGCACGGCGGAGACCCAGAACATGGGCCGACGGCGCATCGACTGCCACGCGTCGCTCCAGACCGTGCGCGGCTTGTCATCGGTCGAGACGGCGTCGATGGCCTGGAGCGGCGTCTCCTCCTCGGGAGCGACGAAGTGTTCCTGATTCCGGCGGAGATTACTTGGCATAGCGGATCCTCGGGTCGAGCCAGGCGTACAGGAGATCGACGAGCAGGTTCGCCAGCATGATGATGATGACCATGATGGCGACGAAGGACACGACCGTGGGTCCCTCACCGATCGTGATGGCGCGATAGATCGTGCCGCCGACGCCGTTGATATTGAAGATGCTCTCGGTCACGATCGCGCCGACCATCAGCGATCCGAGATCCACGCCCAGATAGGTCACCACCGGGACGAGGGAGTTGCGCAGGACGTGCACCGTGACGACCCGACGGCGGCTGAGGCCCTTGGCCGTCGCCGTGCGTACGAAGTCGGCTGAGAGGTTCTCCGCGACGGAGGAACGGGTGAGGCGGACGATGTACGCGAACGACACCGTCGCGAGCACGATCGCCGGCAGGAGGAGCTCGTTCCAGGGCGCACCCGCACTGACCGTGGTTCTGAACCACCCGAGCTGGATGCCGAGGATGTACTGCAGGACGAAGCCGATGACGAAGGTCGGCACGGAGATGAGGAGCAGGCTGACGACCAGGGCGGTGGCGTCGAAGAGCTTGCCCTTGCGCAGGCCGGCGATGAGACCGACGACGATGCCGAAGAACGCTTCGATCGCGAGGGCGAGGACCGCCAGCCGCAGCGTGATCGGGAACGCCTGAGCCATGACGTCGATGACGGGCCGGCCCGAGAACGTCGTGCCCCAGTCACCCTGCAGCAGCGCCCCGATGTACAGGAAGTACTGCACGATGAACGGCTTGTCGAGGTTGTACTGCGCCCTCACCGCCTCGATGACGGCGGGAGACGGCTGACGCTCGCCGTACAGGGCGGCGATCGGGTCTCCCGGCAAGAGGAAGACGAGGGCGTAGATGAGAAGGGTCGCCCCGAAGAAGACGGGGATCAGCTGAAGCAGCCGTCGACCGATGAACCAGAGCATCGACGAATAGTTCCTAAATGGGTTCGGGTAGTGAGGGCGAGAGGCCCCGGTCAGCACGGTGTCCGGGACGCGAACGCGCCCCGGACACCGTACTCGATGATCGCCTGGAGCCGAACTCAGCCCTTGGTGACCTGGTTGTAGAGCGGCACCGAGTCCCAGCCGAAGACGACGTTGTCGACGCCCTCGCCCCAGACACCGACGGCGTTCTGGTACCACAGCGGAACGCTGGGCAGATCGCGCATCAGGATCTCCTGTGCCTGCTCGTACAGGCCGGCCGCGTCCTCGATGGACGGAGCCGATGCGGCCTGCGTCAGCAGCTGGTCGAACTCGGGGTTGGTGTAGCCCTCGTAGTTCGAGCTGGCGCCGGTGCTGTACTGCGCCGACAGGAAGTTACCCTGCGACGGGTAGTCCGCCTGCCATCCGGCGCGGGTGGCACCGGTGAGGGTGCCGCTCGTGCGCAGGTCGAGCGCAGCGGCGAAGGTCGGCTGCGGCGAACCGACCGCCTCGATGCCGAGCGTGTTGGCGATGCTGTTCGCGACAGCATCCACCCAGGCCTGGTGGCCGCCGTCGGAGTTGTACGTGATGGTGAACGGTCCGGCGTACGGGCTGATCGCCTCGGCCTCGGCCCACTTCGCCTTCGCCTCTTCGGGGTTGTACTCGAGGACCTCGGACCCGGGCAGGTCGTCGCTCCAGCCCTCGACGACCGGCGACGTGAAGTCGGTGGCCGGCGTGCGGGTGCCCTGGAAGATCGTGTCGGTGATCTCCTCGCGGTTGATCGCCATCGAGATCGCCGCACGACGCAGCTGACCCTCTTCGTCGTTGCCGAAGTTCGGCAGGTAGAAGGGGATGTTGAAGCCCTGGTAGATCGCAGCGGGCTGGTTGACCGAACGCTCCGGGAAGTCCGTCTCGTAGGTCGCGAACGCAGTGTCGGGCACGGTGTCGAGCACGTCGAGGTTGCCGCCCTGCGCGTCGGCGTAGGCCGACTCGAGAGAGGTGTAGAAGACGATGTTCAGACCGTCGTTCTCGACCTCGCGCACACCCTTGTAGTCGGGGTTCGGAACGAGGTCGATGCCCTCGTTGTGGCGCCATGCGCCCTCGCCGTCGAGCATGTACGGGCCGTTGCCGACGGGGTTCTCGCCGAACGCCTCGAGGTCCTCGAAGGCGACGGACGGCAGCGGCATGTAAGCCGTGTAGCCGAGGCGCAGCGGGAAGTCCGCGTCGGGAGCCTTGAGCGTGACCGTGAAGGTCATGTCGTCGACGACCGCGAGGCCGGTGGGTGCGGTGCTGCCGTCGTCGGACGCGCCCTCGATCGTGTAGAACCAGTACGCGCCGTTCTCATCCTGAGCACCGGCGGTCCAGGTGTCGACGAACGTCTGAGCGGTGATCTCTTCACCGTTGGTGAACTTCCATCCGTCGGCGACGGTGATCGTCCAGACGACGTTGTCATCGCTCTCGATCGAGGAAGCGACCTCGTTCTCGATCGTGCCGTCAGCCTTGTAGCTGACCAGGCCCGCGTAGATCGAGGTGAGGATGCGGCCGCCGCCGGTCTCGGTGGTGCCGAAGGTCAGCAGCGGGTTCTGCGGCTCGGTGCCGTTCGTGGTGATGATCGCGGAGGCGTTGGAGCCCCCGCCCGTGTTGCTGTCGCCGCCGGCCGAGCAACCGGCCAGCGTGAGCGTGACGGCGGACACCAGCGCGATAGCGCCGACTCCCCAACGTCGTCTCGACATGTTTCCTCCTGGGTGACGGGTACGCGCTCACGGTCGACGGCGGCAAGGACACACCGGTGTCCGGAGCACGGGATATACCCCGACGATAAGCGCGCTCCCGCCCTGTGACCGCATCCAGGCCCAAACCGTTACATGTCGGCAACAATCGCGCCCGTGGGGTTGTCATCGTGCACCGGGTGAGCCTCGGCCTCTGCGCGGTGCGTCAACCGGGATGCCGGGCGTCCGATCGCAACCATCCGCGCACACCTTCCACTTCACCCACGAGAGCGCACGCACGCTTTCGATAGGAAGGTCCGCGGGCATGATCACCTCGCTGATGTAAGGTCGAGTCGTTCCGGATCCCACCGGAGCCCACGACCGAAGGAGAGCCGCTGTGGTGGACGACGCCATCCTCATCTACGCGAGCACGCTGGCCGCCGACATGCGCCACGTCATCCCCCACGACGTGCACGACCCGTTCCTCTACATCGAGGTCGACGGCGCGCCGCACGTGGCCATCAAGTCGCTCGAGGCGGCGCGCATGCGCGATGTGCCGGGTATGACCGTGTTCCCCCTCGACGAGCTCGGCTTCGACGACTTCCGCGCCGCCGGCCAGGACCCCGACCTCGCGGAGCTCTCCACTCTCGTCGCCGCCTGCCGCAAGCTCGGCGTGACACACGCCGCAGTGCCGCCCACCTTCCCCCTCGAGGTGGCCGACCACCTGCGCGCCAACGGGGTGGAGGTCCGCGTGGACCGCGACCTGTTCGTGCAGCGCCGTCGCGTGAAGACTCCGCACGAGCTCGCCGGCATCCGCCGCGCGCAGGTCGCCGCTGAGGCGGGCGTCTCGCTCGTCGCCGATGCCATGCACCGCGCCACCGTCGACGCCGACGGCGGTCTTCTGCTCGACGGCGCACCCCTGACCTGCGAGGACCTCAAGGACCGCATCCGGTCGGTCTTCCTCCGCAACGGCTGCGAAGACGCGGGCATGATCGTCGCCCATGGCGCCCAGACGTGCATCGGGCACCACGCCGGATCGGGTCAGATCTTCGAAGGTGAGCCGGTCACGGTCGACATCTGCCCGCGCGACATCGCCTCGGGCGGTAATTCGGACATGACCCGGACCTTCGTCAAGGGCGACATCGACGACGAGCTCGCCTTCTACTACGACATCGTCAAGAAGTCGTTCGACGCGACGCTCGCGGCGATCCGTCCGGGACTGCCGGTGGCGGAGCTGCACCGCATCTCGTGCGAGCCCATCGAGGCCGCCGGCCAGCCGACCCAGCTGACGAAGAAGCCGGGCGAGGTGCTCGACGAGGGGTACTTCCACTCGCTCGGACACGGCGTGGGCCTCGAGGTGCACGAACCGCCGAGCCTCAACCAGAACGATGCCGTCCTCGTGGCCGGTGACGTCATCGCCATCGAGCCGGGCTGCTACCGCCAGGGCTTCGGAGGCGTTCGCCTCGAGGACATCGTGCTGGTGACCGAGGACGGCTACGAGCTCATCTCGGACTACCCCTACGACCTCGTGCCCGTCTCGCTGCCCCGGGGCAAGTGAGGATGGCGCGCGACGCCCGGATCGACGACCGCGCCGACGAGATCGTCGCGAGCTGGCGGGAACTGTGCCGCTTCCCGACAGTCGCCGGTCGCCTCGACGCGATCGCAGCGGCCGCCGACTGGATCGAGGAGCGCCTCGCGCCGCTGATGGATCGCGTCGTGCGCTACGACATCCCCGGTTATGGTCCCGTCGTGGTCGGTTTCCGAGCCGGAGCGAGCGATGCGTCGCTGCTGCTGTACAACCACTACGACGTTCAGCCCGAGGGCGATCCGTCGCGCTGGACCTCGCCGCCGTACGCCGCCGAGATCCGGGACGGTGCGATGTACGCGCGCGGCGCGTGCGACGACAAGGCCGACGTGGCGGGCCGTCTCGCCTCGCTTCGCCTCTGGATCGAGGACCACGACGGGCGGACTCCGTTCGGCGTCATCTACCTCGCGGACCCGTGCGAGGAGATCGGCAGCCCGGGCCTGGACGCGGTCCTCGCCGCGCACGCGGCCGAGCTGCGGGCCGACGCGTGCCTGTGGGAGAGCTACCTCCGCGAGGAAGACGGGCGCCCCGCCGTCGGGTTCGGATGCCGGGGCTCGCTCGAGATCGAGCTGTCGCTCGACATCCTCGCCGCGGCGCAGCATCCGTCGTACTCCTCGATCCTGCGCTCCGCACCGCTCGAGCTGATGGCGGCGATCTCGTCGATGCGCACCGACGACGGCCGGATCGCCGTCGCCGGTGTGCGGGATGAGGCTCTCGTCCCCGACGAGCGCGCACGTCGCCGCACGGCGGACATCACCCTGCCCGGAACCTCGATCGCGCGTGACGGCGTGTCGCCCTATCTGCCGGGGACGGACGCGGAGCTCTCGACGCGGTTCGTCTTCGAGCCGTCGGTGAGTCTCTCCGGGTTCGACCTCGACGAGGGCGTGCGGCAGAGCATTCCGGCGTCGGCGTCCGCACGCGTGCGCTTCGGGCTCGTCCCCGGGATGCAGCCGGAGCGCGTGGTGGATGCCGTCCGCGCCCACCTCGCCGCACGGCATCCGGACATCTCGGTATCCGTCATCCGCGCCCTCGCGCCCGCGTACTCTCCGGTCGAGTCCGCCTTCGGCGAGGCCGTCGTGCGCGCCGCCGGGCATGCCTTCGGCGCCGACGCGGTCGTCTACGACGTGATGACGGGAGCGGGTCCCGGCGCCCTGTTCCTCGAGTACCTCGGAGCCCCCATCATCTCCCCCACCGGTACCCTGCGACCGGCCGGGAACATGCACGGCTACGATGAGCACGGCTACGTCGAAGACTTCCTCGACCACGTCCAGTTCACCCTCGACGTCCTCCGAGAGCTCGAACGCAGCGGCTTCGCCGACACACCCCGGGGAGGGGCATGACGACCGATCCAGCGCACCTGCGCTCGCTGCTCGAACCCGAGCGCGAGGTCCTCGAGATCGACGACGTCGATCGGCGGATCCTGCATCGCCTGCACGAGGACGCCCGTGCGTCGATGCGCAGCATCGCGGCGGACGTCGGGATGTCGGCTCCGGCTGTCGCAGAGCGCATCGCGCGGATGGAACGCGGGCACGTCATCCGCCGGCACACGATCGAGCTCGACTGGGCGGCGCTGGGATATCCGATGCTCGTCGTGATGCCGTTACGGCTGACCGGGAACGCCGACGCCGCGGCGGTGCTGACCGCGCTGAAGGCGATCGACGCCATGACGGAGGTCATCGTCCTCGCCGCTGGTTACGACCTGATGGCGCGGTTCCGTGTTCGCGACCATGCCGATCTGCAGCGCCTGCTCGTCGAGCAGGTCTGGCCGATCCCGGGCATCGACCGCGTCGAGACCATGCTCGCCATCGGCCGCCTCGCCGATCCCGAGCCGCTGCAGCACGTCCTGGCGACCGAGACCCCCGCGCGCAAACGCCGCCGCCCATGAGCCGCCGTCCCCCGGCTTAACATCGACCCGGGAGGAAGAATGACGCACGTGTCACGGACCCGGCTGTGGTGGGAGATCGCCCTCGTTCTGGCGCTCTCGGTCGGCCGGTCGGCGTTCTTCTCGGTGCTGTCGTTCCTCGAGGCGGTGACCAGCCCGGTGAGCCTCGGTGACCAGTCGACCTCGCTCAATCCCGGTGCAGCGACCGTCGACCCGTGGCAGGTGGTGTCGCAGGTCTTCTCAAACCTCTTCAACCTCGCGCCCGTCGCGTTGGCGATCTACTTCCTCTGGGAGCCGGGCCGCTCGGCGCTGCGCCGGATCGGCCTCGACTTCCGGCTGTTCGGAAAGGATGCCGGCACCGGCATCCTGCTCGTCGTCATCATCGGTGTTCCGGGCCTCGGGCTGTACGCACTCGGACGGGCACTGGGGATCACCGTCCAGGTGGGGGCCGCGCCGCTCGACGGCGGGTGGACGGCCATCCTGCTCCTCGCCCTCGCGGCGCTGCGGGCCGGCCTCACCGAAGAGGTCATCTTCATCGGCTACCTTTTCGACCGGCTGCGCCGGCTCGGCTGGAGCACCTGGACGATCATTCTGTCCACGGCGGCGCTTCGCGGCGCCTATCACGCGTACCAGGGCGTCGGTCCGATCTTCGGGAACATCGCTATGGGCGTGGTCTTCGGATGGGTCTATCACCGCTGGGGCCGAGTGATGCCGCTCGTCATCGCGCACGTCGTGATCGACCTCATCGCGTTCATCGGCTATCCGCTCGCCGCGGCGTGGTGGCCCGGACTCTTCTGACCCTCTGGTGGCATCGAGAACGTACCCCGCCGTCGAGCACACACGTTAGACGGTGCGTGCTCGACGGGACGGTGCGCTCTCGCGAAGCGGACGGCCGTTCAGGCGAAGGCCTCCGGCGGCGGGCAGGCGCACACGAGGTTGCGGTCGCCGTAGGCCTGGTCGATCCGGCGCACCGGCGGCCAGTACTTCCCGCGGACGAGGGACCGCACGGGATACACCGCCTCTTCGCGCGAGTAGGCATGCGCCCACTCCGACGCCACGACCGCCTCAGCCGTGTGCGGAGCGCTCACCAGCGGATTGTCGTCGGCGGGCCACTCCCCTGCAGCCACCCGGTCGGCCTCGGCGCGGATCGCGACCATCGCCTCGATGAAACGGTCGATCTCGGCGAGATCCTCCGACTCCGTCGGTTCGACCATGAGTGTTCCCGCCACCGGGAACGACATCGTCGGCGCGTGGAAGCCGTAGTCGATCAGTCGCTTCGCGACGTCGTCCACGGTGATGCCGGTGCGCTCGCGCAGCGGACGGAGATCCAGGATGCACTCGTGCGCGACGAGACCTCCTTCGCCCGCGTAGAGCACCGGGTAGTGCTCGCGGAGCCGCACCGCGACGTAGTTCGCCGCGAGGACAGCCGCGCCGGTCGCATCGCGCAGGCCGCGCGCGCCCAGCATGCGCACGTACGCCCAGGAGATCGGGAGGATGGACGCCGAACCGTAGGGCGCCGCCGACACCGGACCACCCTCGAACACGAAGCCGCCGGCGTGCTCCGCGCGCTGCGCGAACGGATGCGACGGCAGGAATGCCGCGAGGTGCGCCTTGGCCGCCACGGGACCGACACCCGGTCCGCCGCCGCCGTGCGGGATGGCGAACGTCTTGTGCAGGTTGAGGTGCGAGACGTCGCCGCCGAGGTCGCCGAAGCGGGCGTAGCCGAGCAGCGCATTGAGGTTCGCACCGTCGACGTAGACCTGCCCGCCCGCCGCGTGCACCGCCTCGGTGATGGCGAGCACCTCGTGCTCGTAGACGCCGTGGGTGGACGGGTAGGTGATCATGAGGGCCGACAGGGTCTCCGCATGCTGCGCGATCTTCGCGCGCAGGTCGTCGAGATCGACGTTGCCGGCCTCGTCGCAGGCCACCACGACGACGCGCATCCCGGCGAGCACGGCGGATGCCGCATTCGTGCCGTGCGCCGACGACGGGATGAGGCAGACGGTGCGGTCGTCGTCGCCGCGTGACCGGTGGTAGCCGCGGATCGCGAGGAGCCCGGCGAGCTCGCCCTGCGAGCCGGCGTTGGGCTGCAGCGACACGGTGTCGTAGCCCGTGACCTCGGCGAGCCAGGCCTCGAGCTGCTCGACGAGGTCGAGGTACCCGCGCACGTCGTCGGCGGGCGCGAACGGATGCACCCGTGCGAACTCCGGCCAGGTCACCGCGGCCATCTCGGTCGCGGCATTGAGCTTCATCGTGCACGACCCGAGCGGGATCATGCCGCGGTCGAGCGCGTAGTCGCGATCGGCGAGGCGCTTGAGGTAGCGCATCATCGCCGTCTCGGAGTGGTGGCTGTTGAAGACCGGATGCGTGAGGTACTCGTCCTCGCGCAGCAGCCCCGGCAGGGCGTGCCGCTCCGGCCACGCCCGGCCGGCGACGAAGGCGAACGCGCGTTGGTCGGGCCCACCGAACGCCTGCGCGATCCGGTGCAGGTCGGTCGTGGTCGTCGTCTCGTCGACCGAGACGCCGACCGTGTCGCCGTCGCGGAGCCACAGCTGGTAGCCGAGCTCGCGCGCGGCCGCGACGACCGCGCCGGCCCGACCCGGGACCCGGACGGTCAGGGTGTCGAAGAAGTACCGGTGCGCGACCTCTGCGCCGGCCTCCGTCAGCCACTCGGCGAGCAGCGCCGCGTGGCCGGCGACGGACTCGGCGATGCCCCGCAGCCCGTCCGGCCCGTGGTAGACGGCGTACATCGATGCCATCACGGCGAGCAGCACCTGCGCGGTGCAGATGTTCGACGTGGCCTTCTCGCGCCGGATGTGCTGCTCGCGAGTCTGGAGCGACAGCCGGTACGCCGGGTCGCCCGCGGCGTCGACCGAGACGCCCACGAGGCGCCCGGGCAGCTGCCGCTCGAGACCGGAGCGCACCGCCATGTACCCGGCGTGCGGGCCGCCGAAGCCCATCGGTACGCCGAAACGCTGCGTCGTGCCGACGGCCACATCCGCGCCGAGCGAACCGGGTGATCGCAGCAGGGTCAGCGCGAGCAGATCCGCGGCGACGACGACGAGACCGCCGGCGGCCTGCACCTCGCCGATGACCGCGCTGGGGTCCCACACCCGGCCGGACGCGCCGGGGTACTGCACGAACGCCCCGAACACCGGCTCGTCGGACGGGCGCGGGGCAGCGTCGGCGAAGTCGATCTCGCGCAGTTCGATCCCGAGCGCCTCGGCGCGATGTCCGAGCAGCGCCTTCGTCTGCGGCAGCGCATCGGCGTCGACGAGGAACACGTTGCTCCGCGACTTCGACGCCCGACGAGCCACGAGCATGCCCTCGACGACGGCCGTGGCCTCATCGAGCATCGACGCGTTCGCCGTCGCGAGCCCGGTCAGGTCGGTGACCATCGTCTGGAAGTTGATGAGCGCCTCCAGACGGCCCTGCGAGATCTCCGGCTGGTACGGCGTATATGCGGTGTACCAGGAAGGGTTCTCGAGGACGTTGCGCTGGATGACGGCGGGCGTGAAGGTGTCGTAGTACCCGAGGCCGATCATGGACCGCGCCGGACGGTTGCGCGACGCCATCGCCCGCAGCTCCGCGAGTGCCTCGTGCTCGGGCACCGCCGCCGGGATGACGCTGTCGGAGATCGCACCGACCTGGATGGCTGCCGGTACGGCTCGCGCGAGCAGCGCGTCGACGTCGGGATAGCCGAGCGCGTCGAGCATCCGCTGCTGGGCGGCGCCGTCGGTGCCGATATGACGGGCGGCGAAAGCGGAGGTCATCGCTCTCCGCCGGTGAGCTCGACGTACGCGGCGCGGTCGAGCAGCGCGTCGGCGTCGGCCGGCTCGATCTCGATGCGAACGAGCCAGCCGTCGCCGAACGGTCCGGCGTTGACGAGCGAGGGATCGTCGACGACGGCCTCGTTGATCTCGACGACTGTCCCGCTGAGCGGGGCGTAGAGCTCGCCGACGGATTTCGTCGACTCGATCTCGCCGCAGACGGTGTCGGCGGTCACGGCCGTGCCGACGGCCGGGAGATCGACGAACACGACGTCACCGAGCTTCTCCGCGGCGTAATCGGTGATGCCGACGGTCGCGGTGGTGCCCGAGAGGGCGACCCACTCGTGCTCGGCGGTGTACTTCAGGGCGTCGAGATCGGTCATTTCTTCCTCCGGTAGAACGGCAGCGTGGTGACGGTGGCGGGAATGCGGGTGCCGCGGACATCGAGACCGAGCTCGGTACCCGGTGCGGTGTGTTCGGGTGCGACGTAAGCCATGGCGATGGGATGCCCGAGGGTCGGGCTCAGGGCGCCGCTCGTGACCTCGCCGACGCGCTCGCCGTCGGGGCCGAGGACGGCGTAGCCCGCACGGCCGGCGCGGCGGCCCTCCGAGACGAGACCGACGAGCACGGGCGCCGAGGTCGACGCGCGTGCGGCCAGGCCCTCGCGCCCCACGAAGGCACCCTTGTCGGCGGCGACCACGCGGCCGAGGCCCGCCTGTGCGGGAGCGACGTCGAGCGACAGCTCGTGTCCGTAGAGCGGCATCCCGGCCTCGAGCCGAAGCGTGTCGCGCGAGGCGAGTCCCGCGGGGGCGAGCCCGAGCGGCGCTCCGGCCGCGAGCAGGGCGTCCCAGAGGGCTTCGGCCGCACCGGCCGGGATCATCAGCTCGAACCCGTCTTCGCCGGTGTACCCGGTGCGCGCCAGGAGCAGGGGCTCGCCTGCGAACTCGCCCGCCGTCCACGCGTAGTAGCGCGTGTCCGCGAGTGCGAGTCCGGGCGTCGTGAGACCCGGGGTGGCCTCGAGCACGGCCAGCGCGGCGGGGCCCTGGACGGCGAGGAGGGCGTAATCGTCGGTGAGATCGCGGACCTCGGCATCCCAGCCTTCGGCCCGCTCCTGCAGCGCGGCCCACACCGCCGCGCGGTTGCCGGCGTTCGCGATGATCAGGAAGCGCTCGCCGCCGAGGCGGTAGACGATGACGTCGTCGATGATGCCGCCGTCGTCGGCGAGGACGAGCGAGTACTTCGCCTTCCCGACGCGCATCGTCGAGATCGCCCCGGCGAGTGCCGCGTCGAGGCATTCGCCGGCGACCGACCCGGTCACCTCGAACTCGGCCATGTGCGAGATGTCGAACAGTCCGGCGGCGGTGCGCACGGCGTGGTGCTCGGCCAGGTCGGACGTGTAGCGGACGGGCATGAGCCAGCCGCCGAAGTCGGTGAACGACGCGCCGAGGGCAGCGTGACGATGGTGCAGGACGGTGGAGCGGGGATCTGACATGAGTTCTCCCGTTGCGGGCGGGCGGCTGCCACGGCTGCGGCATCCGGAACTCCCCCTCTGTCTTGGGCCTGAGAGTTTCACCGGGCGAACCCGGCTTTCACCGTCGGCGGATCCCCGAGAGGATCGCTTTCCAGAGCGGCCGGACGCGCGCGGTACGCGGACCTGAGAGATTGGCGGGGAGGCTTGCTCCTTCGGTGCCCGGATTGCTCCGGGGCTCTCCCGCGTGCGTCATGCGGCCTGTCTTCAGTTGCGCGATCAGCATAGCGTCACCGCTCGCGAGAATGCGCAGGCGGTGAGCACCGCCCGCCGGTCAGCGGGTGCAGCTCCCGGCGCGCACGGCGGGAGCATCCGCCGAGACGCCCGCGAGCACGGGCAGCAACTCCGTCGTCGTCATCGCGTATCCGCGTCGCTCGTCATCCGCACCGCGCGCGAACACGACTCCGGCCACGTCACCGGCGTCGGTCAGCAGCGGCCCGCCTGAGTTGCCGGGCCTGACATCGGCATCGAGCGCGTAGATCTCGCGGGGCGTGCTCGACTGGTCGTAGATGTCGGGGACCGGCGCCGAGCCGACCGACAGAACGAAGGCGGCACCGCTCGTGAACGGGCCACCGAGCGGATAGCCCTGGACGGCGACGGCTGCGCCGGCCGCGACCGGCGGGACGACCGGCAGCGGTGTCGCCCCCAGGTCGGACACGGCGATGACGGCGAGATCGTCTACCGGGTCGAAGTAGACGACGCGCCCCTCGCGCGCGTCGCGGCCGGGGAGCTCGACGACGGGCGTGTCTACGCCCGCCACGACGTGCGCGTTGGTCACGATGAGGTCGTCGGCGGCGACGAAGCCCGAACCGGTCATCGACACGCCGCAGGCGTAGGCGGTGCCGCTGATGCGGGCGACGGATGCCGCGGCACGCTGCAGCTCTGGGTCGTCGAGCGCGACCGCGGGGGCGGTCGGCTCCACCTCGGGGCGCAGCAGCTCGCCGATGCGCGGGATCCCCTCGTCGATGACGAACCCGCGCACCTCGGCGAGCGCGGTGTCGACCGGGTCGGGGGTGAGGCCGTCGATGAAGGAGAGCACGCGCGACGAGGCCACGGCTGTGGCGACGAGCGGCATGCCGCTCGCCGTGACCGCGCCGGCGCCGAGCAGGAGGACGAGACCGCCCGCGATCGTCGCACCACCGGCCCCGAGGATGCGGTCGAGGACGCGAAGCTTGGCCCGGTCGACCCCGCGGCGCAGGGCAGCCCCGATCGCCGTGCCGAGCGCGGTGCACAGGACGATGATCGCGATGGCGCACACCGCGAGCACGAGCGATCGGTACTCCCAGTCGGCGACACCGGGCGCGATGAGGGGAACGGCCCAGACGGCGAGGAGCGAGCCGATCACGAGCCCGGCGAGCGATCCCGCGATCGCGACGAGGCCTCGCGTGACGCCGATGGCGAAGAAGCCGACGAGGAGGATCACGACGATGACGTCGACCAGCAGCACAGGACCTCCTCGGGAACGGCTGACAGCGTACGTGCTCCCGCTGTGAGTCCCCCGGTTTGCCGTTCGTGTCGCCATGACTATAAGATCGTTGCGAGCAGTTAGGGTCACAATGACACGAAGTAACGGCGAGGCCGCCCACGACGGCATCCGAGTCGCCGTGTCGACGGTCATCTTCAGCCTCCGACACGGTGGCGAGGATCTCCCGTCCGTCGTCCTCCCCCTCGTTCGCCGCACGCGCGACCCCCACGCCGGGCAGTGGGCTCTTCCCGGCGGATGGCTCGACGTGTCGGAGAACCTCGAGGCCGCGGCATCCCGGACCCTCGCCGAGACGACGGCGCTGACCCCGAGCTATCTCGAGCAGCTCTACGTCTTCGGCGACGTCGGACGCTCCCCCTCGCGGGTCGTGTCGATCGTCTATTGGGCACTCGTGCGCGAAGACGTCGCGTCGACGCCGCTTCCCGAGGACGAGAACGTCGCCTGGTTCGACACGGCCGACCTGCCGGAGCTGGCGTTCGACCACCGCAGCATCATCGAGTACGCGCTGTGGCGGCTGCGCAACAAGGTGGGTTACAGCCGTATCGCGCACGGGCTGCTCCCCGATCTGTTCACCCTCGCCGAGCTTCGCGAGGTCTACGAGGCCATCGGCGGTAGGCGTCTCGACCCGGCCAACTTCCGCCGTCAGGTCGAGGGGTCGGGCACCCTCATCCCGACACGCGAGTTCCGCACCGGCAGCCACCGGCCCGCCCGCCTGTACCGCTACAACCACGATGTCGAGCTCGCCGACCGCGGCCCGCTCCCCCGATGAAGGAACGCGCATGACCACATCTCCGCTCACGCTGTCGCCGCGACCCATCGACCCGAGTGTCGACCACGGCATCCAGGCGATCGTCGCCGGGGCGTCGACCGCCCAGACGTGCACCACCGATCTCGCCGCGGGACCCTGGAGCTTCGACACGCGGCCCGGGTACGGCCCGGGATCGTCGATGGGCGACGTCATCCCGGCGGGAGCGCCGCGCCAGGGCGAGCTCCCCGAGTACTACCGGACTGCCGACGAGGCCGAGCTGCACGACCGGATCGCCGACGCGAAGGCCGCCCTCGGCGACCGCGTCGTCGTGCTGGGGCACTTCTACCAGCGGGAGGAGGTGGTTCGGCATGCCGACTACGTGGGCGACTCGTTCCAGCTCGCGGAGGCCGCGAAGGCTCACCCCGAAGCGGAGGCCATCGTCTTCTGCGGGGTGCATTTCATGGCGGAGACCGCCGATCTCCTGTCGCAGCGCGAGCAGGCCGTCATCCTGCCGAACCTCGCCGCGGGGTGCTCGATGGCCGACATGGCCTCGATCGACGAGGTCGAGGAGTGCTGGGAGCAGCTCGCGGAGATCTACGGCGCCCTCGACGAGCCCGATGCCGAGGGACTGCTTCCGGTGATCCCGGTCACGTACATGAACTCGTCCGCGGCCATCAAGGGCTTCGTCGGCCGCAACGGCGGCATCGTGTGCACCTCGTCGAACGCGCGCACGGTGCTCGAGTGGGCATTCGCCCGGGGGCGGCGCGTCCTCTTCTTCCCCGACCAGCACCTGGGCCGCAACACGGCGAAGGCGATGGGGGTCGCCCTCGACCGGATGCCGATGTGGAACCCCCGGCGGCCGCTCGGAGGCAACGACGAAGCGTCCGTGCGAGACGCACGGGTCATCCTCTGGCACGGGTTCTGCTCGGTCCACCGCCGCTTCACCGTCGATCAGATCGAGCGCGCCCGCGCCGAACACCCCGGCGTCCGCGTCATCGTCCACCCCGAGTGCCCGATGCCGGTCGTGGACGCCGCAGACGAGGCGGGCTCGACGGAGTACATCCGCCGCGCGATCGACGGCGCGACCGAGCCCTCGGTCTTCGCGGTCGGCACCGAGATCAACCTGGTCCAGCGGCTCGCCGCGCAGTACCCGCAGCACCGCATCTTCTGCCTCGACCCCGTGGTGTGCCCGTGCTCGACGATGTACCGGATCCATCCCGGCTACCTCGCGTGGGTCCTCGACGAGCTGCGCGCGGGGCGGACGCCCAACCGCATCCAGGTCTCCGACGACGTCGCGGTTCCCGCGCGCGCCGCGCTCGAACGGATGCTGGCGGCTCGGCCGTGACCCGCCGGGTCGTCGTCGTGGGCTCGGGCCTCGCCGGCGGGATGTGCGCCCTGCGAGCGGCCAACACCGGCTGCGAGGTCGTACTGGTCACGAAGGGGTCCCTCGGCGAGGGAAGCACCGCCTACGCGCAAGGCGGCATCGCCGCAGTGACCGCCGTGGGCGACTCCGTGCTCGCCCACGTCGACGACACCCTGCGCGCCGGGGCGGGCCTCGGCGAGCGCGACGCCGTGCGCGTGCTCGCGTCCGCGGGTCCGGACGTCGTCGGGGCGCTCGAGGCGATCGGGGTCGCGTTCGATCGCGACGACAGCGGAGCGCTGCGCCTCGGACTCGAGGGAGCCCACCGGGTTCCGCGCATCCTGCACGCCGGCGGCGACGCAACCGGCGACGCGATCCAGAGGGCGCTGAACCGGGCGCTGAACGCAGCACCCGTCGAGATCCGCACCGATTCGTTCGTCACCGACCTCGTGGTCGAGGACGGGGCGGTGCGCGGGGTGCGTGTCCTCTCGGGTGAACGAACCGAGACGCTGACGGCGGATGCGGTGGTCCTCGCCACCGGCGGGGCGGGCCAGCTGTACGCGCATACGACCAATCCAGCCGTCGCGACGGCCGACGGGGTCGCCCTCGCCCTGCGCGCCGGAGCGACCGTCACGGACCTGGAGTTCGTGCAGTTCCACCCCACCGCGCTGACGGACGGGACGCTGGTGTCCGAAGCCGTGCGCGGCGAGGGCGCCGTCCTCGTCGACGAGCGCGGGCACCGCTTCTGCGTCGAGGCGCATCCCGACGCGGAGCTCGCTCCACGAGACGTCGTGGCGCGCGCGATCGCGAGCGCGATGGCCCGTCAGGAGGGGCGGCCGGTGCTGCTCGATGCCACCGGGCTCCGCGAGACGCCGTCGGCGACGGCGGCCTTCCTGGCGGCCCGCTTCCCCACGATCGACGCGGCCGTACGAGCGCGCGGGTGGGACTGGTCGCGGCATCCGGTTCCCGTCACTCCGGCCGCGCATTACCTGATGGGCGGCGTCGCGACGGATCTCGACGGCCGGAGCGACCTCGACGGCCTGTTCGCGGTCGGCGAGGTCGCGCGCACCGGCGTGCACGGAGCCAACCGCCTGGCGTCGAACTCGCTGCTCGAGGCCGTCGTGTTCGGCACGCGCGCGGCCGACGCGATCACCGGTGCCGCGCGACGGACGACTCCCGTCTCGCCGGGCGGTGCACAGCCGGCTCGAACGCCGGCGGCCGCGTCGGCGGTCCCCCGGCGGACCCCGACGAGCGAACCGTTCAGCCGCGAGGCACTGCAGACGCTGATGTGGGAGCACGTCGGCCTGCAGCGCGATGCCGCCGGACTCGGCCTCGCGCTCGGCGCTCTCGACGCGTGGACGCAAGCCGCAGCGCCACCCCGCTCGCGACGCGAGCACGAGGACGTCAACCTGCTGCTGGTGGCCCGCGCGCTCACCGCGGCCGCTCTCGGACGGCCTCGGTCGCTCGGCGCCCACCACCGTCGCGACGACGCATCTGCCGCCCCGCCCGTCGACACCGCCCTCACGTCCGCCGTCCTGCCCGAGAAGGTCGCATGATGCTCACCGCCCGTCAGATCGCCGCCGTCGTCGGCCCCGCCCTCGACGAGGACGCCCCCTGGGGCGATCTCACCAGCAGCTCGTTCATCCCCGCCTCCGCACGCGCGACAGCCGCGCTCGTCTCCCGCGTCGACGGCGTCCTCAGCGGTGTGTCGGTGTTCGCGGCCGCCTTCGCACTCACCGACCCGGGGTGCGAGGTCGCCATCGACGTTCCCGACGGTGCGCGCATCCGCCCCGGCGACACGCTGGCGACGGTGCGCGGGCCGGCTCGCGCGGTGCTGACCGCCGAACGGGTGGGCCTGAACCTCGCCCAGCGGATGTCCGGGATCGCCACGCTCACACGCCGCTATGTCGACGCGGTCGCGGGCACCCGGGCGCGGATCACCGACACTCGCAAGACCACTCCGGGGCTCCGCGCGCTCGAGCGGCAGGCCGTCCGGGACGGCGGCGGCCACAACCACCGGTTCTCCCTCTCGGATGCCGTCATGCTCAAGGACAACCACCTCGGCGTCATCACCGCCGACGGCACCGGACTGACCGAAGCGCTGCAGCGGGCGATGGCTCGACTTCCCCACACCACCCACGTCGAGGTGGAGGTCGATCGGGTCGACCAGATCGAGCCCGTGCTCGCGGCGGGCGTCGACACGATCATGCTCGACAACTTCTCGCTCGATGACCTGCGCCGCGGTGTCGCGCTCGTCGGCGGTCGCGCGAGCGTCGAGGCATCGGGCGGGGTCTCCCTCGAGAGCGTGCACTCGATCGCCGAGACCGGTGTCGACATCATCTCGGTCGGAGCGCTCACGCATTCCGCACCCGCCCTCGACCTCGGCCTCGATCTCGTCGTCGACGCGCACTGATGCTGTACCTCGATCACGCCGCGGGCGGTCCGGTGCGCCGTGAAGTGCTCGAGGCGATGGCCCCGTTCCTCACGGGACGATTCGGCAATCCCTCGAGCGTCCACACGGTCGGCGAGGACGTAGCTGGGGCGCTCGAGAACGCCCGCCGCCGCACCGCGACGGTGCTCGGCATGCGCGCGGGAGACATCGTCTTCACCTCCGGCGGCACGGAGGCGAACAACCTCGCGATCGCCGGCATCGCGCTCGGGGCCCGAGGGCGCACCCCCGGCCACATCGTCACGACCGCGGTGGAGCACGACTCGGTGCTCGCCGTCTGCCGTCATCTCGAGCGGATCCACGGATACGAGGTCGACGTCCTTCCCGTCGACGCCGCAGGGCGCGTGACCCCGGATGCCGTCGCGCGGGCCGTGCGCGACGACACCGCCGTCGTGAGCGTCGGCTATGCCAACAACGAGGTCGGCACCGTCCAGGATGTCGCCGCGATCGCACGAGCCCTCCCGTCGGTGCCGCTGCACGTGGATGCCGTCCAGGCCGCCGGCTGGCTGCCGCTCTCCGGCACCGGCGCCTCGGCCCTCTCCATCGCGGGGCACAAGATCGGCGCACCCCAGGGCATCGGTGTCCTCGGCGTGCGCGGCCGGCTTCCGCTCGAACCCGTGCTGCACGGCGGAGGTCAGGAGCGCGGCCGGCGCTCCGGCACGCAGAACGTCGCGGGGGCGGTCGGGCTCGCCGTCGCGCTCGAACTCGCCGAGCGCGAGCGCCACGACGCCGTTGCGCGTGCCACCGCCGCGCGCGACGCGTTCACGGCTCGCGTGCTCGACACCGTCTCCGGCGCGCGCGTCACCGGCGACCCGGATCGGAGGCTTCCCGGCCTCGCCTCCTTCACGTTCGCCGCGACCTCGGGCGAGGCCGTGCTCCTCGAGCTGGAACGGCGCGGGATCGTCACGAGCAGCGGGTCGGCCTGCGCCGCGGGCAGCGACGAGCCCTCGCACGTCCTGACCGCGATGGGCATGCACCCCGACGACGCCCGCACCGCGGTCAGATTCAGCTTCGATCGCACAGCGCCGCCCGATGCGTCGGCGCTCGCCGGAGCCGTGGCCGACGCCGTCTCGGCAGTACGATCGGGGTCGTGAGCCCGCCCGTCGTCACCGTCATCGTCCCCGGCCGCGACGTCGCCCCCTATGCCGAGGAGGCCCTGGAGTCGCTTCGAGCCCAGACCCTCGTCGAGTGGACCGCGATCCTGATCGACGACGGTTCGCGCGACGCGACCGGCGACATCTTCGCCGCGGCGGCGGCATCCGACGAGCGGTTCCGTGTGCGTGCACACGACCGTCCCGTCGGCCTGGGGGCCGCGAGGAACGCCGGGCTCGATCTCGTCGACACTCCGTTCGTCGCCTTCCTCGACGCCGACGACGTCCTGACCGCCTCGGCGCTCCAGCGGTGGGTCAGCACGCTCGACGCATCGGGCTCCGACTTCGTCGCCGGCGCGTACGTCCGGCTGCGACCGACCGATGAGGGCTACGTACCGGGCCCCGTGCAGCCCTGGGTCGCGGCATCCACGCAGCCGGCACGCACGGGGGTCACCCTCGCGGACCATCCGGAGGCCTCGGGCAACATCGTCGCGTGGTCCAAAGCGAGCCGCATCGAGTTCTGGCGTCGTCACCGCCTGCGCTTCCCCGAGAACCGGCTGTACGAGGACCAGCTGGTGGCGCAGCAGATGTACACGCGCGCCCGCGCCTTCGACGTGATCCCCGACGTCGTCGTGCACTGGCGCGAACGCGCCGACGGATCGTCGATCACCCAGCACCGCGCGCAACTGCCGGTGCTGACCGACTATCTCGAGGCGCTGCGATCGGGCCTCGCCGTCCTCGACTCCGCCGATGCCCGCGACGCCGCCGCGGCCCGCGTGCGCCTCGTGCTCGACATGGACGTCCCGCCGCTCGTGCGCATCGCCGCGACCCACCCCGATCCCGAGTACCGCCGCCGGGTGGGCGAGCTGGTCCGTGACTTCCGCGAGCGGGCGCCGGGCCACCGCCCGAGCGACCCGGCGACGACGGACCTCTGGGACATCGCCCGTCTCTGGTGATCCATCATGCGCGTCCGCGCTGATCGCCCCGGGGCGAACGCTGGCGCCGTGTCCGCACCCCCGGGAATAATCGACCCGTCGGGGCGTTGGCCCTGCGGAGTCCGCCCTCGGGTGACGACCGATCTTCCGACCGAGGAGTTGCCCATGGCCGTCGCGCCGTCGTCCACCACAGCATCCACGCCCACCGCGCACCCGGGTGCGCCGACCGTCGTCTCGGCCGAGGCGAACCGAGTCATCTGGCTCCTGCTCGTCGCAGCCTTCGTCGCGATCCTCAACGAGACGACGATGGGCGTCGCGATCCCCCACCTCATCGCCGACTTCCGGATCACGGCCGTGGCGGCGCAATGGCTCACGACCGCGTTCATGCTGACGATGGCCGTCGTCATCCCGATCACCGGCTTCCTGCTGCAACGACTGACCACCCGCGCCGTCTTCACCGCGGCGATGACCCTGTTCTCGACGGGAACGCTCATCGCCGTGCTCGCGCCCGGCTTCGGATTCCTGCTGGTCGCGCGCGTGGTGCAGGCCTCGGGCACGGCGATCATGATGCCCCTGCTCATGACGACGCTGATGACCGTCGTACCGCCGCACGCCCGCGGCCGGATGATGGGACGGGTGAGCATCGTCATGTCGCTCGCCCCGGCGATCGGGCCCACCCTCTCCGGATTCCTCCTCGATACCCTCAGCTGGCGGTGGATCTTCGGCGTCGTCCTTCCCATCGCGCTCGTCTCGCTCGCGATCGGGGTCCGCTGGATCCACAACCTCGGCGAGACCCGACGCGCGCCCCTCGACGTCCTCTCCGTCGTTCTGTCGGCCTTCGGCTTCGGCGGGCTCGTGTTCGGGCTCAGCCAGATCGGCGCCGCGGGCCACGGCGGAGGCGATGCCGAGGCCGCGGTCCCGGCGTCGAACCTGCCGCTCATCATCGCTCTGTCGGTCGGCGTGATCGCCCTCGGCGCCTTCGTCTGGCGGCAGATCGCCCTCCAGCGCAGCGATGACGCGCTGCTCGACCTGCGCGTGTTCCGTTCCACGAACTTCTCGCTGTCGGTCGCTCAGCTGGCCGTCATGTCGATGGCCTTCTTCGGCGCCATCACGCTGCTGCCGCTGTACATGCAGAACGTGCTCGGGCTCTCCGCGCTCGAGTCCGGGCTCCTCGTCCTCCCGGGATCGCTCGCGATGGGCATCGCCGGCCCGTTCATCGGGCGCGTCTACGACCGCTGGGGCACGCGCGTGCTCCTCATCCCCGGCGCCGTCATCGTGACCGGCATCCTGTGGAGCTTCACGACCCTCACCGAGAACACGTCGGTGTGGCTGCTGCTGGCGCTGCAGACCACACTCTCGCTGGGCCTGGCGATGTCGTTCACCCCGCTCTTCACCGCATCCCTCGGTTCGCTGCAGCCCCGGTTCTACTCGTACGGCAGTGCGATCGTCTCCACGGTGCAGCAGGTCGCAGGAGCCGCGGGCATCGCACTGCTCATCACCGTCATGTCCGCCGCGGAGGCGGGAGCGCTCGAACCCGGGACGACGGCCGCCGGCGCCGAGGGCGCACGCGCCGCCTTCCTCGTGGCCGCGATCATCGCGTCGCCGCTGATCATCGGAGCCCTTCTCATTCGCAAGCCGGCCGACAGCCCCGAGGGCGCACCCACCCCGCACTGAGCCGCCGTCCGGCGTCGCCGAACGCGAACGACGAAGCCGCCGGGTGCATCACGCACCGGCGGCTTCGTCATCGCCTCGAAGCGACGTTCAGGAGGTCGAGCAGCATCCCCCGCCGCAGCACGAGCCTGCGTCGTCGTTGGCGGTGATCAGCAGGTTCTTCTCATCGGGAACCGGCTGCAGGGTCTGAGGCTGAGGCGTGGATGCGGTGGACATATCGCCATCGTAACCCCGCAGGGGACCATGCGTCGCTGAGCCTGTCAAGCGCGTCGCAGCGTCCCCCGGCCGAGCGTACCGTCGGATCCATGAGCACTCTCGATGGCAAGAAGATCGCATTCCTGGCAACCGACGGCTTCGAGGACAGCGAGCTGACCTCGCCGTGGCAGGCCGTCTCCGACGCCGGCGCCACCGTCGTCCTCGTCGCTCCGGAATCTGGCGAGATCACCGGCAAGAACGGTCACTCCCAGAAGGTCGACGTGGTCACGTCCGACGCCGAGGCCGATGAATACGACGCGCTCGTCCTCCCCGGCGGCGTCGTCAACGCCGACAACCTCCGACTCGACGCGAACGCCGTCGACTTCACGCGCGCGTTCTTCGAGCAGCACAAGCCCGTCGGCGCCATCTGCCACGCGGCATGGATCCTCGCCGAGGCCGACGTCCTCTCGGGACGCACGCTGACGAGTTTCCCGAGTCTGCGCACCGATCTCGTCAACGCCGGCGCGACCTGGGTCGACGAGGAGGTCGTGGTCGACCAGGGCCTCGTCTCGAGCCGGACGCCCGACGACCTGCCCGCCTTCAACGCGAAGGTCGTCGAAGAGATCGAAGAGGGCGAGCACTCCGGGCAGACCGCCTGAGCCATCCGTCCCGACCGCCGACGCGGCATCCGATCGCCCCCGCGAGCTCATGCTCCGGGGGCGATCGCCACGCGGAGGTGACGGCCCGCGCGGGCGAGGTCGATCGCCTCGTCGAGCCGGGCGAAGGGAAGCGGCGCCGACACGAGGTCGGCGAACGGGTAGCGCCGGGTGCCCGGAGCACGCATGAACGCGACCGCCGCCACGAGATCGGCCGGCGTGGGCGCCCCGCCCCGCACGACGAGCTCCCGGGGGTCGGGGCTTGCGGCCATGAAGCGTGCGCTCAGGTCCGTTTCAAGGATGTGCTCGGGCGCCAGCGCGGCCCCGAAGCGCTCGGCCCGGGCCCGGACCCGAGGATCGGCTGAAGCCACCCGTGGCCGGCCACCGCTCGCGGCGATCATCGCCGCGAGCACGAGCGGATCGGCGCCCGTGCCCGAGACCGTCACGAGGAGATCCTCCGGATCGGCGGCCTCTTCCAGACGTCGCATGATCGCGGCCGCCCGCGCGACCGCGCCGGGAACGGGCGCCAGGATGCAGGCCGGGAGCGCTTCGCCCACGCGGGCGATCGGCGTGCCCTCGACGAGATGCACATGGGTCGCGAAGCCGCCCACGAGCTCGCGGTGCGCGCCGATGCGCTCATGCGGGCCCACGGCGCTCACGACGCGCTCCCCGAGCTCGAGTGGAATGCCATCCACCGCCGCGACGGTGCCGCCGAGCGCGGCGATCCTGCCGACGAACTCACGACCGAGAACCGTGGGAACCGGGCACTGCTCGTCACCGTCGGTGATGGCGAGGTCGTCCTCGGTGATCGTGACGAGGTCGATGCGCACCAGCACATCTCCCGGTCCCAGCACCACGCCGGGGACGGCGATCGTCTCAGGATCGCGCCCAGGCCCCATCCAGGCGCGGGCCAGCGCAGCAGGACGCAGCAGGACGTCCATCGGTGCTCGGGTCGCCGGTTCCATTCGCGCCCTCTCGCCGGTGGTGACCCCCTCACTGTCGCAAAGGCCACCGTCTGGCGGACGCGGCGGCGCACCCCGTTCCGCGAATGTTCACCGGATGGTGGGCGGACCGCCTCCCCGGGGCCGCGGGTACGCTGGAATCCGGCGCGCGAGTGCCGGAGAGGACCACCATGAGAATCGTCGACTCGGCCGACTGGCGCGATCGCCTCACCTACGAGACGCCCTACCGCGTCGCCGACGTCATGCCGGGTGATCCCGCGCGATGCGCCGCGTGTCCCGCTGATGCCGGCGCGCACGACCGCGACCACCTGTGGGCGGTCAAGCACCGTCACCCGACCAACCACGGCGGCTTCGTCCGGTTCTACTGCGAAGCCCACGTGCCCGAGCGCAAGCAGCCCGCCGACGTCGCCGCGCGCACCGCGCCGGCCCGGCGAGCCGCTCCCCGCGCGGCCGCTCCGCGCGCCCCGAAGGCGCCGGCTCCCTCGGATGTCGTGCGGGCGATGTGCCCGGACTGCTTCGTCGAGGTGTCCGCCGCGGGCGAGTGCGGCATCTGCGGCATCCGGATCTGATCGGGTGAACGCGCCGGCCGCCGCGGACTACCCGACCGCACTGTGGTGCCGGTCCCGCCGCGGGTCGGCGCTCTGCACGCGTCCGCGGGGACACGCCGGCCTGCACAATCGCCTGGGCACGTCGCAGATGTGGTCGGACGCTCAAGCAGATCCGCCACGGTGCGCCGGCAGCGGCGAGCCCGCGGAGGCGGCACCCTCGTTGCCCGACGGGTTTCCCTTCGGACGCGGCATGTGCCCCGTGTGCACCGGATTCGTCGAGCTGACCGACGGTCGTCTGGAACGTCACGATGCCTTCCGCGGAGCGACGGATGCCGCCGAGGGCGAGGCGCGGGCGCAGTGGTTCAATACCGTCGGGTGGAACTGACCGCCCGCGCGGCGGAGCGGTGAGCCCTCAGGCGCTCGCCTCGTCGTCTCGCCAGGGCAGGTTGAGGTCCTCGGCCGGCACGTCGACGTCCCCGACGTCGTCAGGACCACCCGTGCCGGGACGAGCCCGCACGAGGTCGTCGTCGACGTCCTCATCGGGGCTGGTCGGCGCCTCGTCCTGCTTCTCGCGGGTCTCGGTGTCGCTCGCCGGGCTGTAGCGCATGTCTTTGCGGACGGCCTCCGGCTCGGAGAGCGGTTCCTGGTCGGTCGCCGGGTCCTGCTGGCTCATCACGTCTCCCTCGCTGTCGGCGCGTCGACTCGACGCTCCCGACCACGGTAGGCAGCGCCGCAGATCGCGTCAGGCGCGTTGACCAGCCGAGAGCATCGTGCGATGATCCCGGCCGACTCGGGCAGTATCCGATGATCACCGTCCGCGCAAGTGCGAGGTGCCGGATGCGGTTACCCGACACAGTGTTGCCATGAGACGAATCACGTACGCGGGCGACACGGTGATCACGACGGATGACGTTGCGGAGGCACTGGTCGAGCTCACCGCCGCCGTGGCCAATTACGGCCGTGCGGAGGCCGTGCGGATTCCGATCGTGCTCGAGCCGAGCGGCCGCGTCGATGAGGCCGAACTCGTGATCGGCGTCGGCAACGACGTGCTGTCCGCCCCCGTCGAGTGGGACGCCGATGAACCGGACTTCTCCGAGGGCGCGGACGATCTGCGCGCGCACGAGAGCTACCCTCGGCGCGCGGACGGCGCCCACCTCTACGCCGTCGACGACGAGCCTCCCGCGCAGTGGGACCCCGACCTCGAGGGATTCCGCGACGCCTGACCTTTCGCGTCACACTGCCGCCGACCGTGCGGCGCGGGCGCGCTCGATGGCGTAGCGTGGCCGATCGTGCGAGCGATGGTCATGGACAGCATCCGCGGGCCGGTGACGGTTCGCGAGGTGGCCGATCCGAACGTCCCCGCCGACGGCGTGGTGGTGTCGGTGCGCGCCACCGGGCTCTGTCGAAGCGACTGGCACGCCTGGGCAGGTCATGACGACATCGCACTGCCGCACACCCCGGGACACGAGTTCTCGGGCGTCATCTCCGAGGTCGGTTCCGACGTCGAGGGCTGGCTGGTGGGTGATCGCGTCACGACGCCGTTCGTCATCGGCTGCGGTCGATGCGAGTGGTGCTCGCGAGGCGATGCTCAGGTCTGCCCCCACCAGCAGCAGCCCGGTTTCACCTACGCCGGCTCGTTCGCCGAGCGAGTGATCGTGCCGGCAGCCGACGTCAACCTCGTCGGCATCCCCGACGGCGTCTCGTTCGAAGCTGCGGCGGCGCTCGGATGCCGCTTCGCTACGGCCCACCGCGCGTTGATCGCCCGCGCAGCCCTGAGCGGCGGCGAGTGGATCACCATCGTCGGCGCAGGCGGCGTCGGTCTCAGCGCGGTGATGATCGCGCGGGCTTTGGGCGCGCGCGTCATCGCGGTCGACCGCTCGGACGCCGCTTTGCAGACCGCCTCCGAGGTCGGGGCGGAGCACGTCGTCGCCGCCGACGGGCGCGACGTGCCGGCGATCGTCCACGAGCTGACGGGCGGGGGCAGCCACGTCTCGGTCGATGCGGTGGGCAGCGAGCAGACCGCATCCGATGCGATTCTGAGCCTTCGTCGCCGAGGGCGTCACGTGCAGATCGGGCTGCTGCCCTCGGCATCCGGTCGTAGCGCCGCTCCCCTGGCCCGCGTCATCGCGTGGGAACTCGACCTGCTCGGGAGTCACGGCATGGCGGCGGTGGACTACCCCGGGATGATGGCGCTGATCGGCGACGGCAGCCTGCGCCCGCAGGACCTCGTGCAGCGGGTGGTCGGGCTGGAGGAAGGTGCCCGATTGCTGCCCGAAATGGACAGTGCGCCCGCCGCGGGCATGACGATGATCGACCCGCAGCTGGTCTGAACTGCGCGAGACGCGAAGACCCCGCCCGGACGCGGTGGTCACGGGGCGGGGTCTGCGGGGCGGGTCTCCCCGGCCGCGGCTCGGCGCTTGGCCGACCCTGGGGCTCTGTCAGCCCTGCGGCTTGCGGTTCTCGGCGCTGACCATCCAGGCGAGCTGCTCGAGGCGCTCGAGGATCGAGTGCAGGATGTCGGCGGTCGTGGGGTCTTCCTCGTCGACCTCGTCGTGCACGTCGCGGCAGGTTCCGATCGTCGCCTCCAGGCGCTCGGTGATGAGGTCGATGACCTCGGCGGTGTCGATCTCGCCCTGCGGGAACTCCGGCAGCGTCGTCGTCTCGGCGACAGTGTCGCTGCGGCCGTCCGGCAGGGCGTGGAGCGCACGCATGCGCTCGGCGACCGTGTCGGCGAACTCGCGCGCGGCATCGATGATCTCGTCGAGCTGCAGGTGGGTGTCGCGGAAGTTGCGTCCGACGACGTTCCAGTGCGCCTGCTTGCCCTGAAGCGACAGCTCGATGAGGTCGACGAGCACCTTCTGGGTGTTCTCGCTGAGCTTCTGCGAAGCGCGGAAGCCGCTCTCGGCGTTCTGCTCGTTCGTCAGACCGGCGCCGGCGGCGCGGCGCTTGTTACGCGTGGTGGTGGTGTTCGTGGCCATAGTGTTGCCTCCTCGAGTCGAGATGACATCCACGCTAGGCAGGGTCGCAGCGCGGTGCCCACCGGTTGATGGAACGCTTGAGGGCTGGTAACGGGGTGGGGTTGGTCTGCACCGCGTTGTCGTCCGTCAGGTGTCGGAATCGGCCTCGCTCTGCCGCATCTGCTGTCGCACGATCAAGACGAAGCTCGAGATCATGCTCGACACGAAGACGACGAACCCCGCGATTCGCCAGCCTCCGTCCGCAACGAACGCGAAAGGCATCGAAACACCCCACAGCGCGAGGGCGACGATCAGCATGACGAGTGGTCGGCGCGGCCATCGGTTCATGGGCCGATGCTCTCAGCCCCTAGGTCGAACCGCTACAGATGTTTTCCGATCCGGGAGTACGGCCTAAACGTTGAAGCGGAACTCCACGACGTCGCCGTCCTGCATGACGTAGTCCTTGCCCTCGAGGCGCGCCTTGCCCTTCGCGCGAGCCTCGGCGACCGAGCCGGTCGCGACGAGGTCCTCAAACGAGATGACCTCGGCCTTGATGAAGCCCTTCTCGAAGTCGGTGTGGATGACGCCGGCGGCCTGCGGAGCCTTCCAGCCCTTGCCGATCGTCCAGGCACGCGCTTCCTTCGGGCCCGCGGTGAGGTAGGTCTGCAGGCCCAGCGTATCGAAGCCGATGCGCGCGAGCTGGTCGAGGCCCGACTCGTCCTGACCGGTCGACGCGAGCAGCTCGGCGGCTTCTTCCGGGTCGAGGTCGATGAGCTCCGACTCGATCTTCGCGTCGAGGAACACCGCCTGCGCGGGCGCGACGAGCGCGGCGAGCTCCGCCTTGCGCGCGTCATCCGTGAGAACGGCCTCGTCGACGTTGAAGACGAAGATGAAGGGCTTCGCGGTCAGCAGACCGAGCTCCTTGATGGGCGCGAGGTCGATGCCCGATCCCGAGAGCAACTCGCCGCGCTGCAGGGCGTCCTGCGCAGCCTTGGCGGCGTCGAGCACGGAGGGGTCGAGCTTCTTGCCGCGAACCTCCTTCTCGTAGCGCGTGATCGCCTTCTCGAGGGTCTGGAGATCGGCGAGCTGCAGCTCGGCGTTGATCGTCTCCATGTCGTTCTGCGGGTTCACGGCGCCCTCGACGTGCACGACGTCGTCGTCGGCGAAGCCGCGGACGACCTGCGCGATCGCGTCGGCCTCGCGGATGTTCGCGAGGAACTGGTTGCCCAGCCCCTCACCCTCCGACGCACCGCGCACAATGCCGGCGATGTCGACGAACGACACCGCTGCGGGAAGGATGCGCTCGGAGTGGAAGATCTCGGCCAGCACCTTCAGGCGCGGGTCGGGGAGGTTCACCACGCCGACGTTCGGCTCGATCGTCGCGAACGGGTAGTTCGCGGCGAGAACCTGGTTCTTGGTCAGGGCGTTGAAGAGGGTCGACTTGCCGACGTTGGGCAGTCCTACGATTCCGATGGTGAGAGCCACGGGCATCCAGTCTACGTGGCCCGCCGGCATCGCCTCCGACCGATCCGGATCGCTCGGCTCGGCGGCGCGCCTCCCTTCCCCCGCTCCGAACGCGGGTGACGCTTGTCCCGTGGCACTGGACTTCACCGCGATCGACTTTGAGACGGCGAACTCCTCCAGTGCATCCGCATGCTCGGTCGGACTGGTCCGCGTTCGCGACGGCGAGGTCGTCGCTTCCGACGGCTGGTTGATCCGACCGCCCTCCGGCCACGACCGATTCTTCGATATCAACGTGTCCATCCACGGGATCACCGCCGACGCGGTGGAGCATGCCCCCGGCTGGGTAGCGCAACTCCCCCGGCTTCTCGAGTTCATCGGTGACGACGTACTGGTGGCACACAACGCCGGATTCGATGTGGCCGTGCTGCGCCGCGCGTGCGAGGCGACGGATGCCGCGCTCCCCGCGATCCGCTCGGTGTGCAGCGTGCAGCTGGCACGCAAGACGTATCAGCTCGACTCCTACCGACTGCCGCTCGTGGCCGCCGCCGTCGGCTTCCTCGACTTCGCGCACCACGACGCCCTGGCGGACGCACTCGCGTGCGCACACATCACGATCGACGCGGCCCGCCGGGCCGGCGCGCACGACCTCGTCGAGCTCGCGATGCTGCTGGGGGTGCGCGTGCCCGAGCACGAGCCGATCGGGGCTTCGCTGCTCAGCCCGGCCTGACCGAACCGCTCGCCGGTCTCGGGCCTGGGGACAGTTCCGGAGCGATGTCGGAGGTCCGTGACATGATTCGAACATGCATTCGAATGGCGGACTTGGTAGCGGGATCGGCAGCGACGGTGACGTCGACGTCCTCGCTCAGCTCGTCGCGGATGCCGAGGGCATAGCGGATGCCGCACGAGCGGCACAGGTCCGGGAGGTTCGTCTCCTCGCCGCCGCCGGCCAGCTGGCTGAGTCTCAGTCCGCTGGAGCGCCGGAGAAGGTCAAGGCGCGAGAGATGGCGCTTCGCGGGATCGCCGCGGAGCTCGCCGGAGTGTTCATCACGACCGACCGGACCCTGCAGCGCCGCATCGATGAAGCGCGAGACCTGGTCGAGAACTACCCGGTGACGATGGCGGCGTGGGAAGCCGGACGAATCGTCCGCGGGCACGTGCGGGTCATTCAAGAGACGGGATGCCTGGTACCCGCGGAGGAGCGGGCGGAGTTCGAACGCGTCGCGATCGAGCGGTGCGAGGGCGAGACCCCGAACCGGGTGCGCGACGCACTGCGGATGATCGCCGAACGGATGCACCCGCGGACGTTCACCGAGCGGCACGAAGAAGCCGCGGCAGAGCGGTGCGTACGCGTGCAGACCGGGGCCGACGGGATGTCAGATCTCATCGCGACACTGCCGACCGTCATCGCCGACGGGATCGTGGATCGCCTGACCCGACAGGCGCGGGAGATCATCAACGCGCGAGAGCAAGCCGACACTGCGTGCCTCGGCGCCAGCGGGGTTGACATCGACGCACCGCGGGCGGGCGCCGAGGCGTCCGACGGAGGCGTCGGCGCGGGCGCTGACGCCCGTGACGATGCTGGCGCCGTCGACGGGTCGTCGTTCGTTGACCATGCGCGAAGCATCGATCAGGTCCGCGCCGACGTGCTCAGTGACCTCCTCCTCGCCGGGACGCCCGCCCTCGACCCCACCGGCACCGGTGACGGCGACGGAACGCTCGGAGCGATCCGCGCGCACGTGCAGGTCGCCGTGTCCGCCCTCACACTGATGAGGCAAGACGATGGGCCCGCCGATCTCGCCGGCCGCTCCCCCATCGACGCGAACACTGCACGCGAACTCGCCGGCAACGCCACCTCCTGGGACCGGTTGCTCACCCACCCGGTCACCGGAACCGTCCTCGAATGCGACACCTACCGGCCCACGAGCGCGATGGTGCGACTGCTACGGGCCCGCGATCGGCACTGCCGGTTCCCCGGATGCCGACAACCCGCCATCCGCTGCGAACTGGACCACACCATCGCCGCGTCCGACGGTGGGGCGACGCACGTGTGTAACCTCGCCAACCTCTGCAAGAGGCATCACGACGTCAAACACCACACCCGATGGCACGTCAGACAACTCCCGGGCGGGCGGCTCGTGTGGACCTCACCCACCGGGCGGGTCTACCGCGAAGACGCACCACCACCACTCGTCGCCTTCACCGTCGCCGAGCCACCCGACACAGGACCACCGCCGTTCTGACCAGTCGGCCGTTCGGTCGGCGCTGGCCGCGGGATCAGCGTACACGGGACGCGGGTTCGGCTTGCGCTTGCTCGCGGAGTCGGGCGGGCGCGGCTCCCCGCTTCGCCAATGGGGCGGCCGGTTCAGCGTGCACAGACCGACCCGACGGGAGGCTCCACAGTTCTGACGAGTCCACGGTGAGGCCGGCACTGGTCGCTGGCTCGGCGCGGTCGGGTCGTGGGCTCCGCGCCGTCGCCGGGCGCGTGGGTGCGGAACTACGCACTGCCACCCGGCGACGCCTGCGCGCGCGGCCACGGAGCCCACCCGTCGGGTAAGTCGCGCAGCACCTCGCGTGCCTTCGAGACCCGCTCTGGTGGAAAACCGTCCGCGCGCGATTCGCCGGACCTGCCGCTCTCGGGGAAGGTGAACGCGTGACGCACCGGAAGCTCGGCACCGGGCACGATGGCCTCGCGGAAGTTTCCGGTCACGACGGCGAACACGTGCTGCTCGAGATCAGTAGCGACGGCCTCCCACTCCTCGTCGCAGGCATCGCAGCCGCAGTGCGGGTAACGGGCGTCGTGCAGGAGTCCAGAGTGCACCGAGATGCCCGGATAGGCGTCGAAGACGACAGTCACGGCCGCGCACCGCGGATCGGTCGGGCGGAGGCTCACGGCTCGCAGGACGTCGGAGAAGCTCGGTCTGTTCAGATCGTCGGCGACCGCGACGCCCTCGTCCACCACGACGTCGTACGCGGTACGCAGGTGAGCGACGAGCGCATCGCCGACAGCGTGCAGCGGCGCGAAGCGCTCCGGATGCGTGTCGACCGAATAGGTCTCTTCTGGAGGCGATCCCGGCCAGCGTCTGCCGTACTCGATGACCGCGCCGTCGGCATCGCGGAACACCGGCGCGTCGACGGTCGGGCGCACGTAGCCGTTCATACCGACATCCTCGCTCACCGGGGCGCTTCCGGCACGCGCGCGCCGCGCCGCGCAACCCGCCTCCGGGCGATGTCGGAGGCACCCGGCATCCTGGACACATGGACGCCGCTCTCGTCTTCATCCTCATCGTCGTCGCCGCGATCGCCGCCGCGGCCGGCTGGTTCGCTGGCTCCGCTCGCGCCTCACGCGACGGAGCAGCCGACCGCGCTCGGCTCGAAGCGCGCGCTGCGGTCGCGGAGGCCGAGCGCGACGCCCACGCCGAGCAACTGGAACGACAGCGCGAGCTGCAGCGCGAGCTCGGCACGCAGGCTCGGCTCGATCAGGCCGCTCGCGACGAACGCGAACGCCGCGAGCAGGCCGTGCTGCGTGCGCTTGCCCCGGTCCAGGAGTCGCTCCAGGCGATGCAGGCCAAGGTGGAACTCCTCGAGCGTGAACGCAGCGAGCAGTTCGGCTCGGTCGCAGAGCAGCTGCGGCTCGGGCGCGAGACCGACGAGGCGCTCCGATCGACGACGGAATCGCTCGCCGGCGCCCTGCGGTCGAGCGCCGCACGCGGCGTCTGGGGTGAGACGCAGCTGCGACGCATCGTCGAGTCCGCCGGGCTCACGCGCTACGTCGACTTCGAACTGCAGTCCAGCATCTCCTCCGACAGCGGAGCCGGACGCCCCGACCTGGTCGTGCGCCTCCCCGGCGACAAGGCGCTCGCGGTCGACGCGAAGGTGCCGCTCGACTCCTACCTCGAGGCGAGCGCGATCCCCGTCACCGCCCAGGGTGAGGAGGCCCGGCGTCGCAAGACGCTGCTGACGGCGCACGTCAAAGCGGTCCGCGCCCACGTCGATGCTCTCGCGAAGAAGGCCTACTGGCAGGGTCTCAGCTCGAGTCCCGAGTTCGTGGTCTGCTTCATCCCCAGCGAATCGCTCCTCGCCGCCGCTCTGGACGAAGACCCGGCGCTGCTCGACTACGCGTTCAGCCGGCGCGTCGCCCTCGCCTCGCCGGTGAACCTGTGGGCTGTGCTCAAGACGGTGGCGTACACGTGGACTCAGCAGGACGTCTCCGACGAGGCCCGGCGCCTGTTCGACCTCGGCAACGAGCTGTACCAGCGGCTCGGCGGCCTCGCGTCACACGCGAACGACCTGCGGCGTGCGATCGAGCGAACGGTCGAGTCCTACAACAAGTTCGTGGGCACACTCGAGAGCAGGGTGCTCGTGACGGCGCGGAAGTTCCCGGGAATCGACGAGACACGGCTCGAGGCGACGAGTGCGCCGAGTCCGATCGAGGCATCGACGAGGATGACGACAGCCCCCGAGCTGCTCAGCGCGGACGTCGGGGAGCTTCGTGAGCGGCTGTGACGCCGCCGTAGAGGGTGTGAAAGAGCGGGGCTCGCGGGTCAGGCCGGGAACATGTTGACGAGGCCGACGACGGCGACCGAGACCGCGACGAAAGCGCCGATCATCCACCAGGCGCTCATCTGGTGCCCCTCCGGGTGGCGCCGGCGCAGCAGAACGTCCGGACGTCGCGCGGGGTCGATCGTCACCGCGACCTGACCGGTCGGCGGGTTGTTTGCTGTCATCGACATGGTTCTCCCGGGTGCTGACATGAGGGTGGTCATCGCCGTTGATACCGCTGCCCATTGTGACAGAGCCTCGCTGAGAGCATCAGTGGTTGACACGCAGTCGTGTCGTGATAGTTACCCGCCCCGCGTCAGAGCCACTTCGAGGTGAGATGCTCCGAGGTGATCCGGCGCAGCGTCCCCGAAGCGCCGCGCAGCACGACGCTCTCGGTGTAGACGTAATCGCCCTCCCGCCGAACACCCCCGACGAGCTCACCGTTGGTCACGCCCGTCGCGACGAAGATCGTGTTCTTGCCCCGCACCAGGTCGTCCGCTTCATACACATGGCCGTCGAGGCTGAGCCCCGCGTCGATGCCACGCTGCTTCTCGTCGTCGTCGCGGGCCCAGAGCCGCCCCTGGATGTGGCCGCCGAGGGCCTTGATCGCGCATGCCGTGACGATGCCCTCCGGGCTGCCCCCGATGCCCACGCACATGTCGGTGCGCGCGTTGTGCCGCGCCGCGTTGATCCCGCCCGCGACGTCACCATCGCTCATGAGTCGCGTACCCGCGCCGGCATCTCGGATCTGCTGGATCAGCTGCGCGTGACGCGGGCGATTGAGGACCGAGACCACCAGCTCATCGACCGGCTTTCCGAGAGCTTTCGCGAGTCGCCGGATGTTCTCGGCGATCGGCAGCCGGATGTCGACGACGCCGACACCCGCCGGGCCGGTGACGAGCTTGTCCATGTAGAACACCGACGAGGCATCGAGCATCGCGCCCCGGTCGGCCACCGCGATGACGGAGAGCGCGTTGTTCCGTCCCTCCGCGGTGAGAGTGGTCCCGTCGATCGGGTCGACGGCGATGTCGGCCTGCGGTCCGCGACCCGTGCCGACCTTCTCGCCGTTGAACAGCATGGGAGCGGCATCCTTCTCGCCCTCACCTATGACGATCACGCCGTCGAAGTTCACGGTGGTGAGGAACGCGCGCATCGCATCGACCGCCGCCCCATCGGCGAGCTCCTTCTGCCCGCGGCCGATGAACGGCACCGAACGGATCGCCGCCGCCTCGGTCGCGCGCACGAGCTCGAGCGCGAGGTTTCGATCGGGATGCAGCGGACTCATGTCGGCGGTCAAACTCACCATGGGGCACAGCATAGGTCGGCCACTGCGTGACGACGGCTCGTTTTCATCCGTGCCGCGACGAAGGAATCGGGATTCTTAACAGATCGGTAGGCCGAGCCGTCTGGCGCGCGCTCCGCAAACACGGCGCATCGTTTCTCCGGCCGCGCCGCGGACGGCGACAGCCGCCTTCGATAAAGTGGGCTCGGTAACACCGCCGATCTGAGGAGCTTTCATGCCCATCGCCACCCCCGAACAGTACGCAGAGATGCTGGATCGCGCGAAGGCCGGTGGTTTCGCCTACCCCGCCATCAACGCTGCCAGCTCGCAGTCCATCAACGCCGTCCTCCAGGGTCTGACCGAGGCCGGCTCCGACGGCATCATCCAGGTCACGACCGGTGGCGCCGACTACTTCGCCGGACACACCGTCAAGGGCCGCGCCACCGGCGCGCTCGCCTTCGCGAAGTTCGCGCACGAAGTCGCCAAGAACTACCCCATCACGGTCGCGCTCCACACCGACCACTGCCCGAAGCCGGCCCTGGACGACTTCCTGCTGCCGCTCATCGCGGCATCCGAGGAGGCCGTCGCCGACGGCGGGCAGCCGATCTTCCAGTCGCACATGTGGGACGGCTCGGCCGTGCCGCTCGCCGAGAACATCGAGATCGCCAAGGAGCTCCTGCCCCGCATCAAGGCGATCCGCGCGATCCTCGAGGTCGAGATCGGCGTCGTCGGCGGCGAGGAGGACGGCGTGCAGCACGAGGGCTCGAACGACGCCCTCTACACGACGACCGGTGACGTCTCCCAGGTCGTCGAGGCCCTCGGCCTCGGTGACCAGGGGCGCTGGATCGCCGCCCTCACGTTCGGCAACGTCCACGGCGTCTACAAGCCGGGCAACGTCAAGCTCAAGCCCGAGCTGCTCGGCGAGATCCAGGCCGGCATCGCCTCGAAGTTCGGCACGGGCGAGAAGCCGCTCGACCTCGTCTTCCACGGCGGCAGCGGCTCGACCGACGAGGAGATCGCCCTCGCCGTGGCGAACGGTGTCGTGAAGATGAACATCGACACCGACACCCAGTACGCCTTCACGCGCTCGGTCGCCGGGTTCATGTTCCAGAACTACGACGGCGTCCTGAAGGTCGACGGCGAGGTCGGCAACAAGAAGGCCTACGACCCGCGCGCCTGGGGCAAGAAGGCCGAGTCGGCGATGGCCGCTCGCGTCGTCGAGGCCACCAAGCAGCTCGGTTCCTTCGGCCAGTCCCAGAGCTGACGGCTCCACCACACGCAACGGCGCCCCGCGGATTCGTCCGCGGGGCGCCGTTGCGTCGTTCTGGGGCGTGCGTCAGCGTCCGGTCGAGAACCCGTCGATCACGCCCGGGTCCGACAGCAGCGGAGCCGCCAGCAGCAGGCTCACGATGACGAAGGTGACGATCGCGCCGACGAGCGGGATCCACCATGACAGCCGGCGCAGCGACAGCGACCACCACGACAGCGCCGCCGTCAGCAGCCACCCGGCTCCGTAGACGACAGCGGCCGCGATGCCCCAGGCTCGCCCGCCCGCGGGGTCGGCGAGCGTCCCCTCGATGCCCGCCATGTCCATCCACGTCTGCGCGAAGCCCGTGAAGTCGACCAGCTGCGGGATGGCGCCGAGCACCGTCACCAGGCCGTAAGCGAGCAGGGCCACCGTGATGATGCGGTCGGCGAGCCGCGTGGGGCGCGCGGCTGACGTGGTCGGCCGCGGCGAGGGAAGCTGCTGTCGCGCGGACTCGTGCGGGCGGGATGCCGCTGAGCGGGCCGGCACCTGCGCCGTCTCGACCACATCGGGGTGCGGTGCTTCTCCGCCCAGTGCCGCGATGCGGGCGCGCTGCTCCTCGGGGGTGGCGTACTCGCCGTACTGCGGGCGCGGACGTTCCTGCTCGCTCATGACCGGCCCCGTCCGCCGCGTGCGCGGGCGTCCTCCGTGCCGGCTGCATCCGTCCGCAGTTCCTTCGGCAATGAGAACATCAGGTCTTCCTCCGCGGTGCGGACCTCATCGACGTCGGCGTACCCGGCGTCCGCGAGGCTCGCGAGCACCTGCTGCACGAGCACCTCGGGCACCGACGCGCCGCTCGTGACCCCGACCGTGCGGACGCCGTCGAGCCACTCCTGGCGGATCTCGTCGGCGTAGTCGACGCGGTACGCGGCACGAGCGCCGTATTCGAGCGCGACCTCCACGAGCCGCACACTGTTGGAGGAGTTCGCCGACCCCACGACGATCACGAGGTCGGTCTCGGCCGCGATCTTCTTGATCGCAACCTGCCGGTTCTGGGTCGCGTAGCAGATGTCGTCCGACGGCGGATCCTGCAGCTCGGGGAACCGGACGCGCAGGCGCCGAACGGTCTCCATCGTCTCGTCGACCGACAGCGTCGTCTGCGACAGCCACACGACCCGCGACGGATCGCGCACCTCGACGGTGTCGGCGTGCTCGGGCGACGTCACGATCGTGATGTGCTCGGGCGCCTCGCCCGCGGTCCCTTCGACCTCCTCATGCCCCTCATGGCCGATCAGCAGGATCTCGCGGTCGTCGCGCGCGAACCGCACGGCCTCACGATGCACCTTGGTCACCAGCGGGCACGTCGCGTCGATCGCCTGGAGGCTCCGCTCGGAGGCCGCCGAGACGACGGCGGGCGACACGCCGTGAGCACTGAAGACGACGTGGGCCCCCTCCGGCACGGCGTCGACCTCGTCGACGAAGACCGCTCCCCGCTCCTCAAGCTCGCGCACAACATGGATGTTGTGCACGATCTGCTTGCGCACGTAGACGGGAGCGCCGAAGCGCTCGAGCGCCTTCTCGACGGCGACGACGGCACGGTCCACCCCGGCGCAGTAGCCGCGCGGGGCCGCGAGGAGCACCCGCTTGGCGGCGCCCACAGGGATATCCTGGAGACGGCCGTGACGCCCCGGCACGCGGGGAACGGGCAGCCGGACGGCGGGAGTGCTCACTCCTCGATTCTACGAGGCGCATCCTGTCGGCCGCTCGGAACCGGCCGTGAGGAGCCCCATGCCGTCGTTCGAGACCGCGCCCGATCAGACGCCGCCGCCGGATGCCGTCCACCCCCGCGACTCCTCACCGCAGACGCCGACCTCGATCTCGCGGCTCAACGAGACCATCCGCGACTTCGTGCAGCGATGGAACGCCGTGTGGGTCGAGGGCGAGATCACGTCGTGGAACCTCCGCGGCGGTCATGTCTTCGGCCGTTTGAAGGATGCCGAGGCAGATGCCGCGCTGTCGTTCCGCCTCTGGTCGAGCACGCTGCAGCGGCTCGGCGCGAGCCCCCAGGTCGGCGATCGCGTCGTCGCGTGCGTCAAGAGCGACTACTTCGTGAAGTCCGGCGACTTCTCCTTCACCGTGTCGGCCATGCGCCCGACCGGCCTCGGCGATCAGCTCGTCCAGCTCGAGCGTCTGCGCGCGAAGCTGCGGTCGGAAGGGCTGTTCGACCCTTCGCGCAAGAAGACCCTGCCGTTCCTCCCCCACACGATCGGACTGATCACGGGTGAGCGCAGCGACGCCGAGCGCGACGTGCACCGCAACGCCGAGCTGCGCTGGCCCCATGTCTCCTTCCGCACCGTCCACGCGGCGGTGCAGGGCGACCGGTGCGTGCCCGAGACCATCGCGGCGCTGCGCACCCTCGACGCCGACCCCGAAGTCGACGTGATCGTCATCGCGCGCGGCGGCGGCGACCCGCAGACGCTCCTCGGCTTCAGCGACGAGCGGCTGCTGCGCGCCGTGGCCGCGGCGACCACCCCCGTGGTCTCGGCGATCGGACACGAGAACGACCATCCGCTCCTCGACGACGTCGCCGATCTTCGCGCCTCGACGCCGACGGACGCCGCCAAGCGGGTCGTGCCCGACGTCGCGGAGCAGCGCGCGCTCGTCGAGCAGCTGCGCAGCCGCGCCCGCACGCGACTGACCCAGCGCGTCTCGCACGATCTCGCGCAGCTCGAGCAGCTGCGATCGCGGCCGGTGCTGCGCTATCCGGAATCGCTCATGACGACCCGTGCGCACGAACTCCACGTCCTCACGGCGCGCGGTCGCGACGTCGTGACGCGCCGCATGGACGCCGCGGGACACGAGGTGTCCCGTCTCCGCGCGACTCTGCGCGCGCTCTCCCCGGGAGCGACCCTCGACCGCGGCTACGCGATCGCCCATCTCGACGAGGGAGTGATCATCCGCGACGCGGAGCAGGCGCCGCCGGGCTCGCAGGTCACCGTCACCGTCGGTCGCGGCGCTTTCGCGGCGCGGTCCGAGGGCGTCGTCGACGATGGGGCCGCGCCAGCGGAGGCGGCGGGCTCACCGGCGGACCCGTCCTAGAATGGCTGACATGACTCCGCCGGCCGAAGGGCTCTCCGCCGACGTCGAGACCCTCAGCTTCGAACAGGCGCGCGACGAGCTGGTCCGCGTCGTGGCCGAGCTCGAACAGGGGGCGCCGACCCTCGAGCAGTCGCTCGCCCTGTGGACGCGCGGCGAGCAGCTCGCAGCTCGGTGCGAGGAATGGCTGCTCGGCGCCAAGCGCCGGCTCGACGAAGCGCGCGCCACGCGCGCGGACGACGCGTGATGGCCAAGGGGCCTCGCGTCGTCGCCGAGCTGGGGCGGCCCGAGACACCCGACGAGACAGCGGCGCGGAAGGCCGCGTCGTCACAGGTCTACCGCTCGAGCCAGAACGTCCGGAACCTGCTCGCGGCGCTCATCGTCACGGTCGCCGTCGTGGCGGTGATCGTCTTCGCGGTGCCGCGCGGCTCGGTCCCCGAGCAGCCCGGCATCGACGTCGCTGCGGTCGCGGCCGACGTCGGCTCGGGCATCGGCCGCGAGCTCGTGGCTCCCGAGGTCCCCGAGTCGTGGCGCGTGAACAAGGCGGAGCTCGCCGGCGACGACGTCCAGACCTGGGAGATCGTCTACGCGCCCGCCAGCGGGTACGTCAACGTGCAGCAGGCGTTCGACGCCGACGCCGGCTGGGCATCGCGGCAGATCAGCGGCGCGCGCACGACCTCGACCGAGACCATCGACGGTGTGTCGTGGGAGGTCTTCGAGATCCCCGACCCTGCGCGCGCCGGGAATATCTCCTACGCCCTGACGACGCAGGCGGGAGCCGACACCATCCTCGTCTACGGCGGCGGGGCCATCGACGCCGAGACCGTCCGCACCGCTGCGCGCGGCCTCGCGACCCAGATCGTCGAACTGCAGGAGGAGACACCATGACGTCGACCGCGGCCGCTCCGGCATCCCCCACGCCCCAGGAGGCCTGGGACGAGATGCGCGCGGGCAACATCCGATTCGTCGAGGGCGCCCCGCGTCACCCCCGGCAGGACGTCGAGCGACGCCACGAGATCGCCGGCTCGCAGACTCCGCGCGCCGCGCTCTTCGGCTGCTCCGACTCGCGCCTCGCGGCCGAGATCATCTTCGACGAGGGCCTCGGCGACCTCTTCGTGATCCGCAACGCCGGCCAGGTCATCTCCGACTCCGTCGTCGGCAGCCTCGAGTACGCCGTCGCGGTGTTGAACGTGCCGCTGATCGTCGTCCTCGCCCACGACGCCTGCGGCGCGGTGCGTGCCGCGATCGACAGCACCGGCATCGACGCTCCCCCGCTGCCGCCGCTCATCTGGCGTCAGATCTCCCCCATCGTGCCCGCCGTGCGCCGCGTCCTGCGGGCCGGAGCCGACGCCGGCGTGACGCCCGAGACCGTCGACCCCGAGGTCGTGGGTCGCGAGCACCTGCGCGACACCGTCGGCCAGCTCCTCCACGCGTCCGAGCTCATCAGCACGGCCGTCGCCGAGGGGCGACTGGCGATCATCGGAGCGAACTACCGCCTCGGCGAGGGCGCCGCCGAAGCCTCCATCATCCTCGGCGACGTCCACGACGACGCCGCATCCTGACGACATCACACCGAGAGAGGAACAACGACGTGACCGACATCGAGTACCGCATCGAGCACGACACCATGGGAGAGGTCCGCGTCCCGAAGGACGCCCTCTACGCCGCGCAGACCCAGCGCGCGGTCGAGAACTTCCCGATCTCGGGCTCGGGGCTCGAGTCGAGCCAGATCGCCGCTCTCGCACGGATCAAGAAGGCCGCGGCGCTCGCCAACAAGGAGCTCGGCACGCTCGACCCCGCCATCGCGGACGCGATCGCCGGAGCAGCGGATGAGGTCGTCACGGGCCGCTACGACGCGCACTTCCCCGTCGACACGTACCAGACCGGTTCCGGCACCTCGTCGAACATGAACATGAACGAAGTGCTCGCAACCCTCGCGACCCGCGCGCTCGGCAGCACGGTGCACCCGAACGACCACGTCAACGCGTCCCAGTCCTCCAACGACGTCTTCCCGACGTCGGTGCACATCGCCGTGACCCAGGCGCTCATCGACGACCTCATCCCCTCCCTCGACCACCTCGCGGTCGCTTTCGAGACGAAGGCCGAGGAGTGGAAGGACGTCGTGAAGTCCGGTCGCACGCACCTCATGGATGCCACGCCGGTGACCCTCGGTCAGGAGTTCGGCGGCTACGCGCGCCAGATGCGGCTCGGCATCGAGCGCGTTCAGGCCGTGCTGCCGCGCGTCGGCGAGGTCCCCCTCGGCGGCACCGCCGTCGGGACGGGCATCAACACGCCCCTCGGCTTCCCGCAGAAGGTCATCGAGCTGCTGGCGGCCGAGACCGAACTGCCGATCACCGAGGCGAAGGACCACTTCGAGGCCCAGGCCAACCGAGACGGCCTCGTCGAGGCGTCCGGCGCACTGCGCACCATCGCCGTGTCGCTGACGAAGATCAACAACGACATCCGCTGGATGGGCTCGGGCCCGAACACCGGCCTCGGCGAGCTGCACATCCCCGACCTGCAGCCCGGGTCGTCGATCATGCCCGGCAAGGTCAACCCCGTCGTGCCCGAGGCGGTGCTGATGGTCTCCGCCCGGGTGATCGGAAACGACGCCACGGTCGCGTGGGCCGGAGCATCCGGCTCGTTCGAGCTGAACGTCGCCATCCCGGTGATGGGCACCGCGCTGCTCGAGTCGATCCGCCTTCTCTCGAACGCCGTGCGCGTACTGGCCGACAAGACGGTGGCCGGCCTGGAGGCCAACGTCGAGCGCGCCGCCGCATTCGCGGGCATGTCGCCGTCGATCGTCACCCCGCTGAACAAGCTCATCGGATACGAGGCTGCCGCGAAGATCGCCAAGCACTCCGTCGCCAAGGGCATCACGGTCCGTGAGGCCGTGCTCGACCTGGGCTACGTCGAGCGGGGCGAGCTGACCGAGGCGCAGCTCGACGAGAAGCTCGACCTGCTGTCGATGACGCACCCTGGTTGATAATCGGAGGGTGAACCCGTCGCGGTCGGAAGCCCGGCGCGCACGCATCCTGGGGATCGTCCTGGTGATCGTGTGCGCCGGCTTCGTCGTCGCCGCGATCGGTTCGCTGCTGGTCTTCCTCCTGCTCGGAGCAGAGCTCCCCTGGGCAGCGGTCCTCGTGTTCGCCGCCGTCGGCGTCGGCACCCTCGTCACGTTGTGGCTCGTGGGCTGGCCTCTCCTGGCCACCCCGCCGCGCGAGGCGGCGGCGCAGGACGCCTTCGATGCGGCGGTCGAGTCGCAGCGACGGCTGCTCGACGACGTTCGCCACGAGCTCAAGACGCCGATCGCCATCGTGCGGGGGCACCTCGAGCTCGTCGACGCGACCGACCCCGCGGATGTCGACACCGTGCGCGAGATCGCGATCGGCGAGCTCGACCGGATGACGCGCCTCATCGGCGACATCGACCTGCTCGCCTCGGTCGAGGGAGAGCGTTTCGCCATGGACGAGGTCGACATCGAGGGCCTCACTCAGCGGGTGGTCGACCTCGTCACCGTTATCCCCGGCCACGAATGGGCGGTGGAGGCCACGGAGCGCGGCATCATCCACGGCGACGCCGACCGCCTGCTGCAGGCGTGGCTTCAGCTTGCCGACAACGCCGCGAAGCACACCCCGGCCGGCACGGCCATCGAGCTCGGCAGCGGCGTCTACGCCGGAGCCTTCCACCTCTGGGTGCGCGACCACGGCCCCGGCATCCCGCCGGCGGCCCGCCACCGCATCTTCCGCCGATTCGACCGCGGCGGCCGTCGCCGATCGGCGGGCGGCTCGGGGCTCGGCCTCGCGATCGTCGACGCGATCGCCAAGGGCCACGGCGGATCCTGCGCCGTCACCGACACCGCCGGCGGCGGCGCGACCTTCACCATCACGATTCCGCTCCGTTCGAGCCTGCGTCTTCCGGCGCCGGTGAGGGCGGGAGAAGTCGTCCTGCAGCGCAAGGAGATCGGATGACCCGCATCCTGCTCGTCGACGACGAGCCCCACATCATCGCCCTCCTCGAGCGCGCGCTGCGCACCGACGGGCTCGAATCCCTCGTCGCCGAGGACGGCGAGACGGCGCTCGAGCTGTTCGAGACGGAGCAGGTCGACCTGATCATCCTCGACGTGGGGCTCCCCGGCATCGATGGCTTCGACGTGCTGCGCCGCATCCGGGCGTCGGGCTCGGCGGTACCCGTCATCATGCTGACCGCGCGCAGCGGCACGAACGACACGGTCGAGGGGCTGGATGCCGGTGCGAGCGACTACGTGCCGAAGCCGTTCGTGGTCGCCGAGCTCCTCGCTCGTGTGCGTTCGCGACTGCGCGAGAGCGCGGGCCCGGCCACCGTCATAACCCGCGACGGGGTCAGTCTCGACATGCTGACCCGCCGCGCGACGGTCGATGGTCGGGACATCGACCTGTCGGCGCGCGAGTTCGCCCTCGCGGAGCAGTTCCTCCGCCATGCCGGGGAGGTCCTCAGCCGCGAGACGCTGCTCAGCCGCGTCTGGGAGCTCGACTTCGACCCGGGCTCCAACGTCGTCGACGTGTACGTTCGCTATCTGCGCGGCAAGGTCGGCGCATCGCGCATCGTGACGGTGCGCGGCGAGGGCTACCGCTGGGAGTGAGGCCGGCCCCGGTCTTCCCGAGGCCGGCCCCATCCGGGATTAGCTGAGTTCGCCCGCCTCGAGAAGATCGGTCACGAGCGCAGCGATCGCCGAACGCTCCGACCGCATGAGCGTCACGTGCCCGAACAGGTCGTGTCCCTTGAGCGTCTCGATGACTGAGGCGATGCCGTCGTGGCGTCCCACCCGCAGGTTGTCGCGCTGCCCGACATCGTGGGTGAGCACGACACGCGAGTTCTGACCGATGCGGCTCAGCACCGTCAGCAGCACGTTGCGCTCGAGCGACTGGGCCTCGTCGACGATGACGAACGCGTCGTGGAGCGAGCGGCCCCGGATGTGGGTGAGCGGCAGCACCTCGAGCAGCCCGCGCGCGATGATCTCCTCGACGACGTTCGCGGAGACGACCGACCCGAGCGTGTCGAAGATGGCCTGGCCCCAGGGATTCATCTTCTCCTGGGCGTCGCCGGGAAGATACCCGAGCTCCTGCCCGCCGACGGCGAAGAGGGGGCGGAACACGATGATCTTGCGCTGCTGCTGCCGCTCGAGCACCGATTCCAGGGCCGCGCACAGCGCGAGGGCGGACTTGCCGGTCCCGGCTCGGCCGCCGAGCGAGACGATGCCGACCTCGGGGTCGAGCAGGAGGTCTATCGCGATCCGCTGCTCGGCCGAACGTCCGTGCAGCCCGAAGACGTCGCGGTCGCCCCGTACGAGGCGGAACGAGCCCGGGCCCGTCACCCGCCCGAGCGCGGAGCCGCGCTCGGAGTGGATCACGAGTCCGGTGTTCACGGGCACCCCGCGCACCTCGTCGCTCGTGGCGACCTCGCTCTCGTAGAGGTCGCTCATCTCGTCACCGGAGAGATCGATGCTGGCGATCCCGGTCCATCCGGAGTCCACGGCCTGCTCGGCGAGATACTCCTCGGCGCTGATGCCGAGCGAGGCCGCCTTGACGCGCATGGGCAGGTCCTTCGACACCACCGTGACGGGCTGACCCTCCTGAGCGAGGTGCATGGCGACGGCGAGGATGCGGGTGTCGCTGTCGCCCAGCCGCATTCCCGCCGGAAGCACCGAGGGGTCGGTGTTCGTCAGCTCGACGCGCAATGTGCCGCCTTCACCGACCGGCACCGGGAAGTCGAGACGGCCGTGCTCGACCCGCAGGTCGTCGAGGTGACGCAGCGCCTGGCGCGCGAAGTACCCGATCTCGGGATCGTGACGCTTTCCCTCGAGTTCGGTGACGACCACGACGGGGACGACCACCGAATGCTCGGCAAAACGGAACAACGCTCGCGGATCGCTCAGCAGGACCGACGTGTCCAGCACGTAGGTGCGCAGCTCCTGATCGAGCTCCTCACCTCCGCCGTGGATGACGCGACGCTGCTGCTCTGTTGCTCGTGCGGCCACAACCCACTCCCCGCCTCGGGTGTCTCACCCGATTCACACGAGTCGACCAGGGGTCACGAGTCGTGAGAAGGCCGACTCGAACGGGCGCCGTGCCCGTTGCGACGACAGTACGGCGGCCGACCTGCGCGCCGCCAGCGCGACACGCCCGCGAACATTTCGCGACGGTGAACTCTGCGTTGCGGACCAGGCGCGTCAGCCACCGAAGCGGCGGTCGCGCGTCGCGAAGTCGCGGATTGCGCGCAGGAAGTCCACTTCGCGAAGGTCCGGACCGAGCGCCTCGACGAAGTAGAACTCGCTGTGGGCCGACTGCCACAGCAGGAAGTCGCTCAGGCGTTGTTCACCCGATGTGCGGATGACGAGATCGGGGTCGGCCTGCCCACCGGTGTAGAGGTGCTCGCCGATCTGCTCGGGCGTCAGACTCTCCGCGAGCTCCTCCATCGATCCGCCCCGCTCGTGGTGGCTCGTGATGATGCTGCGCACGGCGTCGACGATCTCGCCCCGCCCGCCGTATCCCACCGCCAGGTTGACGTGCAGACCGGTGTTGTCCCGGGTGCGGTCCTCGGCCTTGGCGAGAACGCGGGCGAGGTCCTCGGGCAGCTGCGCCGCACGGCCCACGTGCTGCACGCGCCAGCCCGGCTCGCTCGAGAGCGTCTCGGCCAGCTCCGCGATGATCTCGAGCAGGTCGGCGAGTTCACGCGAGTCGCGCTTGGCGAGGTTGTCGTGGGAGAGCAGGTAGAGCGACACGACGCGGATGCCGAGCTCGTCGCACCACCGCAGGAACTCGTACATTTTCGCCGCCCCGGCGCGGTGCCCCTCCGCAGGAGTCGGGTAGCCCGCCTGGCGCGCCCACCGGCGATTGCCGTCGATCATCATGGCGACGTGATGCGGAACGGTCTCCGGCGTCAGGTGCCGGCGCAGCCGGGACGCATACAGGCGATAGAGGGGTCCTCGTCCGCGGTTCGCAGCCACTCCCCTACGTTACTCCCCGCCCTCATGTGAACGCTGGCATATGGCGACGCGTACTCTCGTAATGTGACCCGACCCGCACCCGATGAGGGCGTCGAGATGCCCCAGCTCCCCCTGTTGGACGCCGCTGCTGCGAGCGCTCAGATCGAGCTGCGCCCGTCGTGGCGGGGCTGGATCCACGCCGGAACCTTCCCCGTGGCGATCGCCGCCGGCATCGTTCTGATCGTCCTCGCACAGGGCGCGCCGGCCAAGTGGGCGAGCGCCGTGTTCATGACCACCTCGCTGCTTCTGTTCGGCAACTCGGCGCTCTATCACCGCTTCGACTGGAAGCCGCGCACCAAGGCGATCCTCAAGCGGATCGACCACGCGAACATCCTGCTTCTGATCGCCGGAACCTACACGCCGTTGGCGGTGCTGGCGCTTCCCACCGAGCAGACCGTGCTGCTGCTGTCACTGGTGTGGGGAGGCGCGATCGCGGGGATATTCTTCCGCGTGTTCTGGATACACGCGCCGCGCTGGCTCTACGTCGCGCTGTACCTCGCACTGGGCTGGGCCGCCGTGATGTACATCGTGCCTCTGTTCCAGGCCAACGCCGCCATGATGATCCTCGTGATCGTCGGCGGTCTGCTCTACAGCGGCGGCGCCGTGGTCTACGCGCTGAAGAAGCCGAACCCCTGGCCGGGACACTTCGGATTCCACGAGATCTTCCACGTGTGCACGGTCCTGGCGTTCCTCTGCCACTGGACGGCGTGCCTGCTCATCGCGCTCCAGCCCGCATACCACGCGGGTTGAGGCCGGCGCCCGGGGTCAGCGGGTGTCGGCGTCCTGCTCGCCGCGAGCGGCGGCATCCTCCTCGTCGAGCTGCTCGCGCACCTCGGCGCGGTACCGGCCGCGCCGGACCCGTCGCAGCATGTCGAGCAGCAGGAGCACCACCGCGATCGTCAGGATCACGATCGCTCCGAAGCCCCACGGACCGGGGGTGACCGACGTGGGGTCGACCGTGATCTCGGGGATCGGAGTCGCCGCCGATGTGAGCCACAGGAGGGAGTTCATGGTTCCTCGATCTGCGCGAGAAGCGCTTAGCCTGGAAACACCAGCCTAATCCCGTCAGAACCCCCTCGGAGACCGCCACCATGACGACGCAGCTCAAGCTCGACCAGCGCTACGGTCGGACGCGCGAGAAGCGTTCCCGCCGCATCCTGATCGCCGTCGCGGGCGTCCTCGGCGCGGGCATCCTCGGACTCGTGGCGTGGACGACGGTCAGCGGGGCCATCACCTCCGTCGACACCGACGCCACCGGGTTCGAGGTGATCGACGAGCATTCCGTCGTCGTCTCGTTCCAAGTCAGCGGCGCGCGCGACAAGCCGCTCGCCTGTGCGCTCGAGGCGCAGGACACCGAGCACGGCGTGGTCGGCTGGCGCGTCGTGGAATACCCCGCGGCGGACGGCGTCTCGCGAGCTTTCACCGAGACCGTCCCCACCGTCGCCCTCGCGACGAATGGTTTGGTGACCTCCTGCTGGATCCCGTAGTCTAGGCATTTCTTGTGCGCCCCGGTCGGATGCCGGGGCGTTCGCCATAGGCGGCTGTGCGCCGCGCCAGTCCAAGGAGATCACATGTCGAACGACGCTCCCGTCACCTTCCTCACGCAGGACGCCTACGACCGTCTCGTCGCGGAGCTCGAACACCTCTCGACGACGGGCCGCGAAGAGATCGCCAAGCGCATCGAGGCAGCTCGCGAGGAAGGCGACCTGAAGGAGAACGGCGGCTACCACGCCGCCAAGGACGAGCAGGGCAAGCAGGAGGCGCGCATCCGCACGCTCCAGCAGCTGCTCAAGGACGCCACCGTCGGCGAGGCCCCCGAGTCCGACGGCACGGTGCTGTCGGGGACCGTCGTCACCGCGCTCGTCGCGGGCGGCGAGGAGGTCTTCCTGCTCGGCAGCCGCGAGATCGCCGCCGGCTCCGAGCTCGACGTCTACAGCGAGGCCTCACCGCTCGGCGAGGCGATCCTCGGCCTCAAGGAGGGCGACAAGACCTCCTACACCGCGCCCAACGGACGCGAGATCTCCGTCGAGATCGTCAAGGTCGAGACCTACTCGGGTCAGTGACCTCTCGGCTTCGCGCCGGCGTTCGTCAATCGGCGACGACCTTCGGCGCGAAGCCGGCATCCTCGAGGATCGAGATGACCTGAGCGCGATGCTCCTCGCCCCGCGTCTCGACGCTGAGCTGGAGGATGACCTCGCTGATCTGCAGCCCCTGCCCGTGGCGGGTGTGCAGCACCTCGATCACGTTCGCCCCCGCGACCGACAACAGCTCCGAGACGCGTGCGAGCTGGCCGGGACGGTCGGGCAGCGGGATCTGCAGCGTCATGTAGCGTCCGGATGCCGCGAGTCCGTGTGACACCACCCGCTGCAGCAGCAGGGGGTCGATGTTCCCGCCGGAGAGGACCGCGACCGTCGGTCCCGACGCCGCGACCTTGCCCGCGAGGATCGCGGCGACGCCGACGGCGCCCGCCGGCTCGACGACCTGCTTCGCACGCTCGAGGAGCACCAGGAGCGCGCGGGCGATGTCGTCGTCCGAGACGGTCACGACCTCGTCGACGAGCTCGCGGATCACCGCGAACGTCTCGTCACCGGGACGCGCGACCGCGATGCCGTCGGCGATGGTCGGCGTCGTCTCGACCGCCAGCGGCATCCCCGCCGCCAGCGACGAGGGATAGGCGGCGGCGTTCTCGGCCTGAACGCCGATCACGCGCACCCGTCGCCCCTCGGCCGCCGCGCGGCCCTTCACGGCGGCCGCGACACCGGCGATGAGCCCGCCTCCCCCGATGGGAACCAGAAGCGTCTCGATATCGGGCACCTGGTCGACGAGCTCGAGCCCGAGCGTCCCCTGTCCCGTGATGACGTCGGGGTGGTCGAACGGATGGATGAGCACCGCACCCGTCCGCTCCGCGAACTCCGCCGCCAGGCGGAGCGGAGTCTCGACCGTCGCTCCCTCGAGCACGACGTCCGCGCCATAGCCGCGGGTAGCGAGAAGCTTGGGGACGGGAACCCCGAGCGGCATGAAGATCGTCGCCGGGATGCCGAGCTTCTGCGCTGCGAGTGCGACGCCCTGCGCGTGGTTGCCGGCCGAGGCCGCGACCACACCGCGAGCGCGCTCCTCCGCGGTCAGCCGGGAGAGGCGGTAGGTCGCGCCGCGGATCTTGAACGACCCGGTGCGCTGCAGGTTCTCGAGCTTCAGGTGCACGGGCACGCCCAGGAGATCCGAGAGGTGCTCGGAGTACTCCATCGGCGTGCGGGTGACGACGCCGTCGAGCACGGCTGCCGCGGCGTCGAGATCGGCCGGAGTGGGTCCGGTCATGCGTTCTTCCTCCGGTCTCGGGGCACAGTGCTCCAGATCATCTCATCGGGTCGCGGCGCGACCCCGGTCTCCCACGATCGTCGCGAAATGTAGAGCACGACGACGTTGACGAATGCGGCCAGCGGCACGGCGAACAGCGCGCCCGGGATGCCCGCGATCATCGCTCCGCCGGCGACGACGATGACGACGGCGAGCGGATGGACCTTCACAGCCGACCCCATCAGCAACGGCTGCAGGATGTGCCCCTCGAGCTGCTGCACACCGAGCACGATCACGAGCATCCACAGGGCGATCCAGGGGCCGTTGTAGACGAGCGCGAGGAAGACGGCGAGAGCTCCCGTGACAACGGCACCGACGAACGGGATGAACGCTCCGAGGAACACCAGCACCGCGATGGGAGCGGCCAGCGGCACGCCGAGGAACAGCGCGCCCAGGCCGATGCCCGTCGCGTCGATCGTCGCGACGAGCAGCTGCGTGCGGGCGTAGGTCACGACCGTGCGCCATCCGGTGCGACCCGCGCCGTCGACCGCGGGCCGCGCCTGACGCGGGAAGAGGCGGACGACCCAGCGCCAGATGCGACCGCCGTCAGCGAGGATGCACAGCAGGATGAACAGCACCAAGAGCGCGCCGGTGGCCACATGACCCACGGTGGATCCGATCGCGAGGGCGCCCGACCACAGCAGCGAGGCCTGCTGCTCGAGAAAGCCCCAGCCCTGCTTCAACAGGCCGTCGATCTCCGTCGAGGTGAGATGGAGCGGCCCGTCGATGAGGTACTGGCGGAGCTGACCGACCGCTTCGACCGTGCGCGCCTGCACGGACGCCCACTGCCGGCTGATCTGCCAGATCGCGAGCCAGAGCAGACCCGAGATCACGGCGATCGTCGCGAGCACGCTCAGCACGATCGCTGCCCAGCGCGGCACACGGTGCTCGAGCATCCAGAGCAGTCCGGGCCACAGGAGGGCGGCGATGAGGATGGCGATGAGCAGCGGGATGACGAGCAGCTTCAACTGGATGATGATCCAGATGGCCACGCCGGCGGCGGCCGCGACCACGAGCAGCCGCCACGAGTACGCCGTCGCCAGACGCAGGCCGCGAGGAATGCTCGTCGACGTCTCGGTCGCAACGGTCCGGTTGCGCAGGGCGTCGAGGAACGACCGCCCGACCTTGTCGTCGCTCATCCCGTCAGTCTAAGACTCCGGGGCGCGCCCGCCCGACCGCCCGGAGCCGCCTCAGGGCGGGTGCTCAGAACTGGACGCGCGGGGGCTCGGCGATCGCCGCCCCGTTCTCGACCTCGAAGAACTCGCGCTCGGTGAATCCGAGGCTGCGGGCGAACAGGTTGTTGGGGAACACCTTGATCTTCGTGTTCAGCTCGCGCACGCCGCCGTTGTAGAAGCGGCGAGAGGCCTGGATCTTGTCTTCGGTGTCGACGAGCGCCTGCTGCAGCTGGAGGAAGTTCTGACTGGCCTGCAGCTGGGGGTACGCCTCCGCGACCGCGAAGAGCGACTTCAGAGCCTGCTGCACGTGGCCTTCCGCCACGCCCGCCTCGGCGGGTCCGCTCGCCGACAGGATCTCCGCGCGCGCACGGGTGACGTTCTCGAACACCGCCTTCTCGTGAGCGGCATAGCCACGAACCGTGTCGATGAGGTTGGGGAGGAGGTCGGCGCGGCGCTTCAACTGCACCGTGATGTCGCTCCACGCCTCGTCGACACGGACGTTCAGCGCCACGAGCGAGTTGTACGTCGCCCACAGATAGATGCCGACGATGGCAAGCAGCGCGACGACGACGATGACCGGGATCAGCCACTCCATTGCATGTCCCCTCTCTCTGCGACCAGTCTAACCAGCGCGCCTCGGGCCGAATCCGCCGCGCGGCGGAACTCGCAGGTCTTACCCACCGGGGGCGAGTCGGGAGAGCAGCTCGGCGAGCTGCGCCTGCTCGCCGTCCGAGAGCGGCGCGAGCACCGCACGCTCGGTCTCCAGATGGTCCGGGAGCACGCGTTCGACGACGGCGCGACCGTGCGCGGTCAGCCGGACGATCTTGCCACGGCCGTCCGCGGGGTCGGGATGGCGGCTGACGTAGCCGAGGCCCTCGAGTCGGTTCAGCCGCTGTGCGACAGCACTGGAGGTGATCATGGCATCCGCGGCGAGTGCGGCCGGCGTCAGCTCATAGGGCGCCCCCTGCCGGGTCAAGGTCGCGAGGACGTCGAAGGTCGCGGCGTCGATGCCGTGGCTCGCGAAGGTCGCGGCGAGCCGCGCGTCGACGGATGCGGCGGCCCGCCCGAGTCGCCCGATGACAGCCATCGGGCTCACGTCGAGGCCGGGCTTCTCGCGCGCCCATTGTTCGAGGATCCGATCCACATGGTCCATCCCGCGATCCTAGTCGCTAAGCGCTTCGCTATAGTGGCTAAGTGCTTAGCAATCGTGTCGTTCTCGTCGCCCTGACCGCCATCGCCCCCGTCGTCTGGGGAACCACATACCTCACCACGACGACGTTCCTCCCGCCGGGGCATCCGCTGCTGATCGCGACGGTGCGCGCCCTGCCGGCGGGACTGATCCTGCTCCTCGCCGCTCGGCGGCTGCCCACCGGATCGTGGTGGTGGCGTTCCTGGGTTCTCGGCGCCCTGAACTTCACCGCGTTCTTCGGGTGCCTCTTCGTCGCCGCCGACCGGCTTCCCGGAGGTGTCGCCGCCGTCGTCGGCGGCATCCAGCCGCTCCTCGTGGCGGTGCTCGGGTGGCGGATGCTGTCGGAGCGCCTCACCGTCGTCACGGTCGTCGCAGGCGCCGCCGGGGTCGTCGGCGTCGGGCTCATCGTCGCGCCGGGCGGCGCCGACCTCGACCCGGTCGGCATCGCGGCGGCGCTGGGCGGGGCCGTCTCGATGGCTGTCGGGACGGTGCTGACCAAGCTCTGGGGCTCCGGTCAGCCGCCCCTCGCGATGACGGCGTGGCAGCTGGTGACCGGCGGGCTCATGCTCGCGATGCTCACGTTTCTCGTCGAGCCGCTCCCGGACGCGCTCCCCTCGGTGAGCGAGCTGGGCGCCTACGCATACCTCACGCTCATCGGCACCGCCCTCGCCTACGTGCTGTGGTTCCGGGGCGTGCGATCGCTGCCGACGCGCCTGCCCGCCTTCGTCGGACTGCTGAGCCCCGTCGTGGCCGTGCTGCTCGGGCTGATCGTCGCGGGAGAGACCCTGAGCGCGCTGCAAGCCATCGGCTTGGTGGCGGTGCTCGCATCGGTCACCGCTGCTGTGGCGCAGCCGCGCCCGAAAGCGACACCCGTACCCCCGGTGGGACTCGAACCCACACTGAAGCGATTTTAAGTCGCCTGCCTCTGCCATTGGGCTACGGGGGCCCGCCCCCACGTTACCGGCCCGCGCCACCCCCCTCGCCTGACAGCTCGCGCCCACTCACAACCCGCGAAGGGGCGCAACCTGCCTACCCAACCCGCAGCCGGCCCCACACCACCCCCTCACCTGGCAGCACACGCCCACTCACAACCCGCGAGGGGGCGCGAGCTGCCAACCCAACCCGCAGCCGGCCCCTGAGCAGAAGCGATGAGGCCCCCGTCACCGTGCGGTGCGGGGGCCTCATGGCAGCTGGGTGTCAGCTCGCGTTGACCTTGTTGTCCTTCTCGGCCGGGGCCACCGCTGCGGCGCCCTCGTCCTTCGCCACGCTCTTGGGGTCGATCGGCGGCTGCGGGTTCTCCGCGGCCGGCTGGGCGGGGCGCGGACGCGCGGCGAACTCCTCGAACGCGGCGCGCGGGGTGAGCGTGCCCTGGAGCGCGACGTTGTCGCGACCGAGCCAGAAGTTCATCCACCAGTCGCCGACGACGCGCCACTTGCGCTCCCACGAGGGCATCGCGAGGCCGTGGTAGCCGCGGTGCGCGACCCAGGCGAAGAAGCCCTTGATCGCGATCTTGCCCGACTGGAACACGCCGTTGCCGAGGCCGAGACCTGCGACGGCACCGAGGTTCTTGTGGAAGTACTCGCGCGGCGTCTCACCACGGAGCACCGCGACGAGGTTCTTCGCGAGCAGCTTCGCCTGACGGACCGCGTGCTGCGCGTTGGGAACGCAGTACCCGCCGACACCGCCGCCGCTCAGGTCGGGAACGGCCGAGATGTCGCCGGCGGCCCAGGCGCCCTCGACGATCTCCTCGGGCGTGCCCACGCGGAGGTCGGCGCGCGTGCGGATGCGACCGCGCTCCTCGACGGGCAGGTCGCTGCCGCGGACGACGGTCGGGTTAGCCATCACACCGGCGGTCCAGATGATCACGTCGGTCGGGATGACCTCGCCGGTCGACAGGGCGACATTGCCGCCCTCGGCGCCCTGAACCTGCGTGTCGAGGTGCACGTTGGCACCCTTCTTCGCGAGGTCCTTCAGCACCCACTGGCTCGTCTCGAGCGAGACCTCCGGCATGATGCGGCCCATGGCCTCGATGAGGTGAAAGTGCGTGTCCTCGAAGCGCAGCTGGGGGTAGCTCTTCAGCAGCGACGACGCCATCGCACGCAGCTCGGCGAAGACCTCGATGCCCGCGAAGCCGCCGCCGACGACGACGACGGTCAGCAGACGGTCACGCTCGGGACCGGCCGGCAGGTTCGCCGCGCGGTCGAAGTTGGTGAGGATGCGGTCGCGGATCGCCATGGCCTCTTCGACCGTCTTCAGGCCGATCGCGTTGTCGGCGATGCCCGGGATCGGGAAGGTGCGCGAGACGGCGCCGGCGGTCACGACGATCTGGTCGTAGCGGTGCTCCCACGGCTCGCCCTCAGCGGGCGTGATCGTGGCGACCTTGTTCGCGTGGTCGATCTTCGTGACCTTAGCGTTGACGACGTTCGTCCGCTTGAGGTGACGGCGGAGACCCACGACGACGTGGCGGCCCTCGATCTCACCGGCGGCCACCTCGGGGAGGAACGGCTGGTAGGTCATGTACGGCAGCGGGTCGACGATGGTGACCTCGGCCTCACCCTTGCGGAGGTGCTTCTCGAGCTTCCACGCAGTGTAGAAGCCGGCGTAGCCGCCACCGACGACGAGGATCTGGGGCACAGATGTGGACACGTTCGGAAGAACTCCTTGATCGGGGGCTCGGCTAGCGCGACGCGCGGGCCGATCGGATGCGCCGGACAGCAGCAGTGACGCCGAGCGCCACCAGTATAGCGGCCATGGTCGCACCCACGAGCGGGACGGTCCCGTACAGCAGCGTATTCATGCTCGGCAGCAGCGGCGAACCGGCTTCAGACGGAGGGTCCGCGGCAGGGAGCTCCGGAAGCGCGATCGGCGAGGTCGTGGGCTGCGGTGCGGGCGCCTGCTCCGCCCGGCGGTAGATGCGCACCCATTCCGCGAGATCGCCCATCGGGTTCTCCGACACGGCCGGAACGGCGGCGGTCACCGCGGCCGCGGCATCCAGCAGCCCGTATCCGTAGAGCGGGTCGGGCTTCGCCGAGACGCCGGGCACCGCGCGGGCCGTCTTGATGATGCGGTTGATGACGTTGTTCGAGTCGAGCCCGGGGTGCGCCGAGCGCACCAGCGCCGCGACGCCCGCGACGATCGGGGCTGCCCCGCTGGTTCCGTCCCACACCACGATCCGGCCGTCGGCGGACACCCCGAGCAGGCCCTCGCTCGGCGCCGAGATGCCGATCGTGATGCCCTGCGTCGACGCCTCCTGGCTCGCGACTCCGCCGCGGTCGACACCGCCGACGGTGAGAACACCCGGGATCGTCGCCGGCGCCCCGACGCGGTCGGTGCCGGTCCCCCGGTTGCCGGCGGCGACGACGACCACGACGTCGTGGTCGTACGCGTACTGGAATGCCGTGTCCCACGACGGGTCCCATTCGAGCAGGTTCGTCGTGAAGGAGAGGTTGATGACGTCGGCGCCCTGGTCGACGGCCCACGTCATGGCGTCGGCGACCTGCGTGGCGAACGGGATGTCGGAGGCGCCGCCGAATCCGATCGACAGCGAGAGCAGCTTCGCTTCGGGTGCCACCCCGATCATCCCGGCGTCGGGACCCGTGCCGCGGGATGCCGCCAGCGAGGCGACCCAGCTGCCGTGGTCGCGGTCGTCGCCTCCCACCGGAGTGCGGCCGTCGGCGCTGCCCGAGCCCGAGAAGTCCGCTCCCGCGCTGACCGCCCCCTCGAATTCGGCCGGCCCACGTCCGATGCCGGTATCGATGACCGCGATCGTCGTACCCGCACCGCGTGTGGTCTGCCACGCCGTGCGGATGCCGTAGTCGTCGAGCCAGTACTCCGCCTGGCGCGCCGGGTCGGTCGGAGGCGCCACCGCCCCCGCCGTCGCCGCGGTGACGACGAGCACGCCGACGACCGTCGCGCGCAGGAATCGCCCGACGCGCCGGGTCACGCGGCCACCCGGGGGTTCGCGCAGCTGCACCGCTCGGGCGACCACGTGGATCGCTCGAGCGCGAGGTCGCCGATGGGGTTGACCCCGGGCCCTGCCGCGAGGGCGTGGGCGGCGACGGCGTGCAGGCACTTGACGCGCGTCGGCATGCCCCCGGCCGAGATGCCAGCGATCTCTTCGACCTCCCCGTACGCGGCGCGGTCGGCGAGGTACTGCTCGTGGGCGCGTCGATAGGCCGCGGCGATGTCGGAATCGTCGGCCAGCAGGTCGGAGAGCTCCCGCATGACATGGGTCGCCTCGAGCGCCGACATCGCGGCGGTGGCACCGGGGTGGGTGAGGTAGTAGAACGTCGGGAACGGCGTGCCGTCGGGCAGCCGCGGCTCGGTCGACACGACCGTCGGATTGCCGCACACGCACCGCGCCGCGATCCCCACCACGCCGCGCATCGGGCGTCCCAGCTGCTCGCGCATGACCTCGAGGTCGGCGTCGGTCGCGGGCGTCAGAGCGGGAGCAGTCACCCTGACAGGCTACCGTCCGCCGCCGGCTGACTCCTGGGGCGGCACGGCACCGGTGCTCACGGGGCGGTGGCGGCCGTACGCGCGGATCCGCTGGTCACGACCGAGCGCACGAACTGCGACATCCAGTCGGTGCGGGTACGTTCGACGTCGCTCGAGACTGCCGCCGGATCATCGGGCACCGCGGATGCCGGGAGATCGTCGTCGATGAGGTAGACGACTTCGCCGGGACGAACGTAATAGAGCCGCTCGCGCGCCTGCGTCATGATGAACGCCGGATCGCGCCACTGCTCGCGCTCGGCGTAGAGAGCGTCGACCTCGTCCTGACCGACGCGCACCGATTCCTCCAGCGCGGCGATCTGCGCGCGCTGGTCGAGGTACGTGCTGACCGACGGGACCAGCACGCAGGCCGCGAGAACGACGAGCCCGAGCATGATGAAGGCGAAGCCCGACACCCGGATGCCGCCCATCCACTCGCGGACGTCGACACGCCGCCGGGAACGAGAAGAGGGAGCCGTCGTCTTGACCACGGCTCCCCCTCTCGTCACGTTTCAGCGCTGATCAGCCCTGGAATCGCGGGAACGCAGCGCGGCCGATGAACTCCGCGGCGTCACCCAGCTCCTCCTCGATGCGCAGAAGCTGATTGTACTTCGCCACACGCTCCGAGCGCGCGGGCGCGCCGCTCTTGATCTGACCGGCGTTGACCGCCACCGACAGGTCGGCGATGGTCGTGTCCTCGGTCTCACCCGAGCGGTGCGACAGCATCGTGGTGTAGCCGGCGCGGTGCGCGACCGCGATCGCGTCGAGCGTCTCGGACAGCGTGCCGATCTGGTTGACCTTCACCAGGAGCGAGTTGGCGGCCTTGCGGCGGATGCCGTCGGCCAGACGCGCCGGGTTGGTGACGAACAGGTCGTCGCCGACCAGCTGCACCTTGTCGCCGAGCTTCTCGGTGAGGGCGGTCCAGTTGTCCCAGTCGTCCTCGGCGAGGGCGTCCTCGATCGTGACGATCGGGAAGTCGTTGACGAGCTGCACGTAGTAGTCCGTCAGCTGCTCGGCGTTCCAGTCCTTGTTGTCGAGGCGGTAGACGCCGTCGTTGAAGAACTCCGTCGCCGCAACGTCGAGACCCAGGGCGATCTCGGAGCCGGGCTTGAAACCGGCCTTCTCGATCGCCTTGACGAGGAACTCGAGGCCCTCGCGGTTGCTGGGCAGGTCGGGCGCGAAACCGCCTTCGTCGCCGAGGCCGGTGGCGTAGCCGGCGGCCTTCAGCTCGCCCTTGAGGACGTGGTAGACCTCGGTGCCCCAGCGCAGCGACTCGCTGAAGGTCTCTGCGCCGATCGGCGCGAGGAAGAACTCCTGCATGTCGATGCCGTTGTCGGCGTGCTCGCCACCGTTGATGACGTTGAACAGCGGGACGGGCAGGACGTGCGCGTTCGGTCCGCCGAGGTAGCGGAACAGCGGCAGGTCTGCCGAGTCGGCCGCGGCCTTCGCAACGGCGAGCGAGACGCCGAGGATGGCGTTCGCGCCCGTGCGCGACTTGTTCTCGGTGCCGTCGGTCTCGATGAGGATCTCGTCGATGATGCGCTGCTCGCTCGCGTCGACGCCCTCGATGGCGGGGCCGAGCTCGTCGATGACGGCCGTGACGGCCTTGAGCACGCCCTTGCCGCCGTAGCGGCTCTTGTCGCCGTCGCGGAGCTCGTACGCCTCGAACGCGCCGGTGGATGCGCCGGAGGGGACGGCCGCACGCTGGACGATGCCGTCGTCGAGGAGCACCTCCACTTCAACGGTCGGGTTGCCACGCGAATCCAGAATCTCGCGTGCGCCTACAGCCTCGATCAGTGCCACAGGGGTACTCCTTGCTTGTGGAGGGTGAGTCGTGGAGCGTCGTCGGTCCACTCTGAGTCTAGTGATGACCGGGGCCGCCGCCACCGGGCCTGCCGGGACTATGACGCGGGGTCGACCCGCAGCGCGATCGCGACGCCGTCCCAGCCCTTGAGATCGAGGGTCTGCAGCGCGGTCGCGTCGAAACGCGGATCACGGGCGAGCATCTCGAGTCCTCGCCGGGTGCCCGCCACCTGCTCGTCCTCCGTCGCGGGATCGCTGACACGTCCCGCGCGCACGACGTTGTCGACGACGACGATCGCACCGGGGCGGGTCAATCGCGCCGCGTGATCGAGGTAGATCGTGTTGGACTCCTTGTCGGCGTCGATGAAGACCAGGTCGAACTCCTCGTCGACGTCCGGGAGCACGTCGGCGCCTCGACCGACCCGCACCTCGACGCGGTCGTCGACCCCGGCCCGCGCGATGCTGGTGCGGGCGACCTCGGCGTTGCGCGGCTCCGCCTCGATCGTCAGCAGCCGCCCGTCCCCCGGCAGGGCGCGGGCCATCGCGATGGTGGAGAACCCGCCGAGCGTGCCGATCTCGAGAACCCGCCGTACGCCACCGATCCGGATGAGCAGCTGCAGGAGCTTGGCGCTGAGCGGCGAGACCTCGATCGCGGGGAGTCCCGCCGCACGCTGGTCCGCAAGAGCGGCATCCAGATCCGGATCGGGTGTCACGAGGGTGGCCGTCAGGTACGCGTCGGTGCGTCTCCAGCTATCGGGAGTGGGGTCGGTCGTCATGCTCTCAGCCAACCGCACGACGTCCGCGCGCGCCAGCATCCGCGCCGCCGTCGCGTCGTCGAGGGCCGCGAACACGGCCGGGAGCAGCGCGTCGGCGGTGCGCCGGTAACCGAGGGCGCTGGGGTGGAACCGGTCCAGGGAGAACATCTCGTCCGGGCGGTCGACGAACACCGGCCCCACGGCGCGTCGGAGTGAGACGACCCGTGCACCGGCTGCCCGCGCCGCCGTCTCCTGCGCGTCGGCGAGCGCCCGCGACGCCCGCGATGCGAAGCTCCGCAGCGGCTGCGGAACCGGACGGAGGGCGCCGAGGTCGGGGCAGGTGCCGACGACGACGGCGCATCCTCGGGAGCGGAGCGCCTCGACCGCGTCGGCGAGGCTGCGGGCGGCGTCGCCGGGCGGGATCCGGTGCGTCACATCGTTGCCTCCGACGACGATGACGGCGACGTCTGCGGCGGCATCGTCGCCGAGCGCTGCGATCTGGTCCGGCAGCGTCGCCGACTCCGCGCCCACGACGGCGCCCGTGCGAAGCCGCACGGGGCGGCGCGCCCGCTTCGCCAGTCCCCGGGCGAGCCGTCCGCCGAGGGTGTCCTTCCGACGCTCCGCCCCGAGCCCCGCGGCGAGCGAATCGCCGAGCATCACCAGACGCACCGGCTCGCCGGCGTAGGAGCGGCGCCACAGCCGGTCCGCGTCGAGTGCGAGCTCGCCCAGGGGCTTGCCGATCCGCTCCCGCGCGAGCGCGGCCTGCCGGGTGAGGACGACGCGCGAGGTGAGCGCGACGGCCCCGGCCGAGAGAACGGCACCGCCGACGGCAGCGGCGATGCGCACCGCGGGTGTGGTCATGGTGCCAGCACAACACCGCCGGGTGAACGAACGCGGAAGACCGTCCGACGCTCACGCGAACGGGCCCGCGGAGGGTCAGTCGGCGACGGGTGGGATGCCGAGATCCCGCACCAGGTAGATCCAGGGGAACGCCCGGCAGCCGACCTCCCAGCCGTCCTGACGCTCCCGATCCAGCGAGACCCGCCACAGGATGCGGCGATGCTCCCATTGGGTGTCGGTGCGTCGCATCCGGTGCGCGAGCATCCCGGCTCCCACGGTCCGCCACCCCTGCCGCCCCGCTGCCTCGAGTTCGGGCAGCTCATCGAACGCGGTGACGGGTCCGAGCCATCGCTCCTCCGCCGACTCCTCCCCCGCCGACGGATCAGCTCCGAAGCGTTGCTGCGCAGCCTGACGCGACATCCCGAGCTCCGCACCGATGCGCGACCAGCTGGCTCCGCCGGCGCGCGCCGCCACGACCGACCGATGCAGAAGTGTGCGCGCCGCCCGCTCGGCCGCGGCGCTGGCGGCGATGAGCTGCACGTGCCCCTCGGCGTCTATTCCCTCCGCTTCCTGCACCCCTGCGGCATCGAGGACGATGCGACCGATGTCGTCGCCGATGCTGTCGATGCCAGCTGGAGCGGTGCTGGCACCGCCGACGGGAGCGCTGACGCGGTGAGGGCTCACACCGACCCGGTCTCGCGAGCGGGAAGCCACGTCGGAGCCGACAGAGCGCGGCTCATCCCCGTGACGAGGCCCGAGAGGTAGGCGGCGAGCACGATCGACCCGACCCCTGTGCCCAGCACGAAGCCACCCCAGAAGCCCGAGAAGTCGAACCCGATGGCCAGGATCGCGAGGACGGATCCCGCGATGGCGGCCACGGCCGCCGCCCATCGGAACCGGATGATCTGCCGACGTGAGGTGCGCTCTTCCATGCGTCAACACTAGGTTGACACACGGGAAACGTCAACCTCCCGTTGACGAGGAGTATCATCGTCAGTCGATGGAGCGCGGCTCGGCCGAGCGGACATCCTCTCCCGCGCGCAACGTGACGAACGAGGCGTAGCCGTCGGCGGCCGCGCGCTCCAGCAGCGCCTTGAGGTTCTTCGGGCGCTGCTCGAGCCGCACCCGGGAGCCGGTCTCGACCAGGTGCGACTTCGCGGCGAGGAGCTCGGGAAGCGGCACGTCACGATCGTGGACGAGCACGATGCCGGTGCGATCATCGCCGGCGGACGCGCCGAGCAGGTCGACGAGCCGTTCGAATCCCAGCGAGAAGCCCACGGCCGGCACGTCCGAGCCGAGGAACCGGCCGATCATGCCGTCGTAGCGACCGCCCCCGCCGAGTGAGTACGACACCGACGGGTGCGCGAGCTCGAAGATCGTGCCGGTGTAGTAGCCCATGCCGCGCACGAGGAACGGGTCGAAGACCAGCGGCACCTCGGCCGAGCCGCCGCGCGCCGCGCGCACGGCCTCACCGATGCCGACGAGGTGGGCGATGACGTCGTCGCCCACGCCCTCGGGCAGTCGCGAGCGGATGCCGTCGGAGTCGAACCCCGCGGCATCCGCCTGCGGACGTCGAAGGAACGCCTCGAATGCATCAGCGGCGGCCGGTGTCGCGCCGCGCTCGCGCAGCTCGGCGACGACGCCGTCGGTGCCGAGCTTGTCGAGCTTGTCGATCGTGATGAGCACGCCCGGGCGCTCGGGCTCGGCGAAACCGAACGTCGCGAGCATCTCGTCGAGCACGCGCCGGTCGTTGACGCGGACCGAGGCTCCGGCCAGTCCGAGCGCGTCGAGTGCGTCGAGGCTCGCCGCCATCAACTCAGCCTCCGCGCGCGGGGTCGCGTCGCCGATGATGTCGATGTCGCACTGCACGAACTGCCGGTAACGGCCCTTCTGCGGCCGCTCCGCGCGCCACACCGGCGCGATCTGGATCGCACGGAACACCGTCGGCAGCTCCGCACGGTGCGAGGCGTAGAAGCGGGCGAGCGGCACCGTCAGGTCGTAGCGGAGCCCCAGGTCCGTCAGCGCGGCCGGGTCGTCGGCCGCGGCGCGGATGCCGTCGGCGTCGAGTCCGCGCGCGAGGACGTTGTAGGCGAGCTTCTCGTTGTCGCCGCCGATGCCGGCGTGGAGACGTCCGTACTCCTCCATGACCGGCGTCTCGATCTCGTCGAAGCCGTGCGCGCGATAGCGCTCGCGGACGACGGCGAGAACGCGCTCGCGGCGGGCTTTGTCGGCGGGAAGGAAGTCGCGCATGCCGCGCGGCGGGTTCACGGTGGGCACCGTCCTATCCTTCCAGGTCGGCGGCGGAGTCACCGGCGCCCTCGGCCGCGCGGATGTCGGCGTCGAGGATGCGCAGCCGTTCGCGAAGCGCGCGTTCGGCATCCCATCCCTGGGCGCGGGCGTGCGCGACGAGGCCGAGCAACGCCTCGCCGAGCTCGGCCTCGTCGGCGGGCGGCTCCGCGGGGAGCGGCGGCGCCGCCGACAGGACAGGAGCCGATTTGGCGAGCATCTTCTGCGCGAGAGCGAGCGTCGGCATGTGGACGGACACGCCGTCGAGCACGCTCGTGCGGGTTCGCTTCTCGGCCGCCTTCGCCGCGTTCCACAGCACGAGCACCTGCTCCGGCGTCTCCGCCGTCTCGTCGCCGAAGACATGCGGATGCCGCCGCACCATCTTCTCGGTGAGGCCCCGGGCGACGTCGTCGATGTCGAAGGGGTCGGATGCAGAGCGCGACGCGATCTCGGCATGGAACAGCACCTGCCAGAGGAGGTCGCCCAGCTCCTCGCGAAGATCCGCAGCGGTACCGGCCTCGACGGCATCGACGACCTCCGCCGACTCCTCGATCAGGTACGGGACGAGGTCGCGATGGGAGATCTGCGCCGTCCACACGCATCGGTCGCGGACGGCGCGCATCGTGTCGGCGGCAGCGCGCAGCGGATCGGACATCGGGCTCCTTCGGACGGGGAGTCCCAGGGTAGTCCGGCGTAACACAGCGGGGCCGAGCGGCATGTGTGTGACGACCGTGTCAATCAGACCCCGCGGGTGCCAGTAATTTGGGACGCATGCGCGAGCTGACCCGAACCGAAGCGATCGATCTCGTCGGCCGATACGAGGCCGAGCAGGAGATTCCCGAGGCGATGCGCTCCGACGTGCGCATGCTCGGTTCGATGCTGGGACAGGTGCTGCGAGAGAGCGGCTCCCCCGGTCTCTTCGACGACGTCGAACGGCTGCGGGGCGCCACCATCCAGGCCTACACCGACGACTCCCCGGAGGCGTTCGAACGGGCTGCCGCGATCGCCGAATCGTTCAGCGTCGACCGCGCCGACGAGGTCGCGCGCGCGTTCACGGTCTACTTCCACCTCGTCAACCTCGCTGAGGAGCACCAGCGCGTCCGGCTCCTGCGCGAGCGCGCCGGCGTCTCCGACCAGGACAGCGCGAGCGACTCGATCCCCGCCGCCTACGCCCAGCTCTCGAGCGAGGTCGGCGAGGACGAGGCCGCTCGGCGTCTGCGCGAGCTGCGTTTCCACCCCGTCTTCACCGCTCACCCGACCGAGGCGCGGCGGCGCGCGGTGTCGCAGAGCATCAGACGACTGGTGACCCTGCTCGAGACGCTCGAGAACTCTGCTGCCGGAGGCGCCGAGCACCGCCGCGCACGTCGGCGCATGCTCGAGGAGATCGACACCCTGTGGCGCACTTCGCCGCTGCGCGCGGAGAAGCCGACGCCGACCGACGAGGTGCGGGCCGTCATGGCGGTGTTCGACGACACGCTGTACACGACGATCCCCCTGGTATACCGCCGCCTCGACGACGCGCTGCAGGGCGAGGTCGCCGGCAGCCGGCCCCCGGTCGTGGCGCCGTTCGTTCGCCTCGGCACGTGGGTCGGAGGCGACCGCGACGGCAACCCCTTCGTCACCGCTTCGGTCACGAAGAAGGCGGCGGGCATCGCCGCCGAGCACGTCCTGCTCGGACTCGAGCGCAGCACCGAGCGGGTCGGCCGCGGGCTGACGATGTCGGGAGAGACCACCCCGCCGAGCAGCGCACTGCGGGCTCTCTGGGATCGCCTGGCGGCATCCGACGACGAAGGCGCGGCCGACGCCGTGAAGCGTGCACCCGGCGAGCACCACAAGCGCGTCATGATGCTGCTCACACGGCGCATCCGCGCAACCCGGGCGCGCAACGCTGATCTCGCCTACAGCGACCCCGAGGAGTTCCTCGCCGACCTGCGCGTCGTGCAGAGCTCGCTCGACGAGGCCGGGGCCAAGCGTCAGGCGTTCGGTGCGCTGCAACAGCTGATCTGGGCCGTCGAGACCTTCGGCTTCCACCTCGCCGAGCTCGAGGTCCGCCAGCACTCCGCCGTCCACGCCAAGGTGCTCGCCGAGTGCGAGGCCGGCGGCGAGCTGAGCGATCTCGCGGTCGAGGTGCTGGAGGTCTTCCGCACCATCTCGCAGGTGCAGAAGCGCTTCGGTCCGCGAGCGGCCGGCCGATACATCGTGTCGTTCACGCAGTCGGCGGACGACCTCGCGAACGTGCACGCCCTCGCGCGCCACGCCGTCGGCCCCGACGGCACGCCCCCCGTGCTCGACGTCATCCCCCTGTTCGAGACCTTCGCCGATCTGCAGGCGGCGCCCGGGATCCTCGCGGAGATCGTCGACCACCCGGCGTTCGCCGCCCGCCTGGACGCGACCGGCCGGCGGCTGGAGGTCATGCTCGGCTACTCCGACTCGTCGAAGGACGTCGGACCCGTCGCGGCCAACCTCGCTCTCTATGAGGCCCAGGCACGCATCGCGGCCTGGGCGCAGGAGCAGCAGATCGAACTGACCCTGTTCCACGGGCGCGGCGGCGCGCTCGGCCGCGGCGGCGGCCCCGCGAACTCTGCGATCCTCGCGCAGCCCCCGCACTCCGTCGACGGCCGGTTCAAGCTCACCGAGCAGGGCGAGGTCATCTTCGCCCGCTACGGCGACCCCGACATCGCCCTGCGCCACATCGACCAGGTCGCCGCGGCGATCCTGCTGGCGTCGGCGCCATCGATCGAAGAGCGCAACAGCCGCGCCGCGGAGCGGTACGCCGACGTCGCGGCGACGATGGATGCCGCCTCGCGCGAGCGCTTCTTCTCGCTCGTGAAGGCACCGGGCTTCGCCCCGTGGTTCGCCGCCGTCACGCCGATGGAGGAGATCGGACTCCTCGCCCTGGGCTCGCGCCCGGCGCGCCGGGGGCTGTCCGTCGAGTCGCTCGAAGACCTCCGCGCGATCCCGTGGGTCTTCGCCTGGACGCAGGCGCGCATCAACCTCGCGGGCTGGTTCGGCCTCGGGACCGCGCTCGAGGCGGTCGGCGACGAAGCCCTGCTGCGCGAGGCGTACGAGCAGTGGCCGCTCCTGCGGACGGTCATCGACAACGTGGCGATGAGCCTCGCGAAGGCCGACCCGCGCATGGCGCGTCGTCACCTCGCGCTGGCCGACCGCGACGACCTCGCGCAGCTCGTCGTCGACGAGATGCTGCTCACCCGCGACTGGGTCGTGCGCATCGCCGGCGGTGACGGTCTGCTCGCCAACAAGCCCGTGCTCCAGCGCGCGGTGAAGATGCGCAGCCCCTACGTGGATGCCCTGTCGCTGCTGCAGCTGCGCGCGCTGCGGGTGCTCCGCTCCACCGAACATGACGCACCGACCCCGCCCGAGTGGCAGCGCCTGCTGCTGCTCACCGTCAACGGCGTAGCGGCGGGTCTGCAGAACACCGGATGACGCGTCGGTCGGTGATCGCGGTCACCGACCGACGCTCGTCATCGTCCCGATCGTCATATGGCCGGGCAGGCGCCGCTGCGCCCGCTAGCGTGAATCGGGTCCCGCCCGCTCGGCCAGAAAGCTCCACCATGACCGAACACGCTCCCCTGCCCTCATCCGTCCAGTCGGTGTTCGCCACCGTCCTGCAGCGCAATCCGCACGAGCCCGAGTTCCAACAGGCCGTCCACGAGGTGCTCGAGGCGATCGCACCGGTCGTCGAGGCGCAGCCCGAGCTCGCGCGCGACGGCATCCTCGAGCGGCTGGTCGAGCCCGAGCGGCAGATCATGTTCCGCGTGCCGTGGCTCGACGACGCCGGCACCGTCCGGGTCAACCGCGGCTACCGTGTGCAGTTCTCCTCGGTGCTCGGCCCGTACAAGGGCGGACTGCGGTTCCACCCGACGGTGAACCTGTCGATCGTGAAGTTCCTCGGCTTCGAGCAGATCTTCAAGAACGCGCTCACCGGTCAGGGGATCGGCGGCGCCAAGGGCGGCAGCGACTTCGACCCGCACGGCCGGTCGGATGCCGAGATCATGCGCTTCTGCCAGTCGTTCATGAACGAGCTGTACCGCCATCTCGGTGAGCACACCGACGTTCCCGCCGGCGACATCGGCGTCGGTGCGCGCGAGATCGGCTACCTCTTCGGGCAGTACCGCAAGATCACGAACCGTCACGAGTCGGGCATGTTCACCGGCAAGGGGGTACAGTGGGGCGGCGCCGAGGTCCGCACCGAGGCGACGGGCTACGGCGCGGTCTTCTTCGCGCAGGAGATGCTCGCCGTCGAGGGCGACTCGCTCGACGGCAAGCGCGTCGCCGTATCGGGTTCGGGCAACGTGGCGACATACGCCATCGAGAAGGCGTACCAGCTCGGTGCGACGCCGGTCACGGCATCCGACTCGTCCGGCACGATCGTCGACGAAGACGGGATCGACCTCGCCATACTCAAACAGGTCAAGGAGATCGACCGCCGCCGCATCTCGGCGTACCTGGATCACCGGCCTGGCGCGACGTTCGTCGAGGGTGGCCGTCCGTGGCGCACCGCGGTCGACGTCGCCATTCCGTCCGCGACGCAGAACGAGCTCGACGGCGACGACGCGCGCGCTCTCGTCGACGGCGGCGTACGCGTCGTGGTCGAAGGTGCCAACATGCCCTCGACTCCAGAGGCGGTCGACGCGTTCCGCGCCGCCGGGGTGCTGTTCGGCCCCGGCAAGGCGGCGAACGCGGGTGGCGTCGCGACCTCCGCGCTCGAGATGAGCCAGAACGCGTCGCGCCAGCGCTGGGGCTTCGCCGACAGCGAGAACAAGCTGCGCGAGATCATGAAGAACGTCCACGACGCGGCCTTCGCCGCCTCCGAGCGCTACGGACGTCCGGGCGACTACGTCGTCGGGGCGAACGCGGCCGGTTTCGAGCGCGTCGCGCGCGCGATGCTCGCGCAGGGAGTCATCTGACGCCGGCCGGGAGCCGGGTGGAGCGCGAGCCGGGTTAGGCTTTCACCCCGTGCCTTCCGATCCCTCCTCCCCCACGGGATCTGGTGTCACGCGTCCGGGAACCCGACCCGCGACCGTGTCGATGCTCACCCTCTCGACGTTCGTCATCGGCTCGATGGTGGGCGCGGGGGTCTTCTCCCTTCCCGCCGGCTTCGCCGCCGAGACCGGTGTCGCCGGGACGCTCGTCGCGTGGGCGGTCGCGGGAGGCGGGATGCTCGCCCTCGCCTTCGCGTTCCAGCTGCTCGCCAACCGCAGGCCGGACCTCGACGCGGGCGTCTACAGCTACGCACGCGCCGGTTTCGGGAGGTACCTCGGATACTTCTCCGCGTTCGGATATTGGGCCAGCGCGTGCGCGGGCAACGTCTTCTACTGGGTGTTCATCACTTCGACCCTGGGCGCGGTGTTCCCGGCGCTCGGAGCCGGCGACACCGTCGCTGCCGTCGCCGTGTCGTCGGCGGGGCTCTGGCTGTTCTTCATCCTCATCCGGCGGGGCGTCCGCTCCGCGGCCGCGGTGAACCGCGTCGTCAGCATCGCCAAGACGCTCCCGATCGTGGTGTTCGTCGTGCTCTGCGCGACGGTCTTCGATCCCGCGGTGTTCGCCGCCAACTGGGCGGGCCCGTCGGGAGCGCCGCTGTGGGACCAGATCCGCGCCACGATGCTCGTCACCGTCTTCGTCTTCATCGGCCTCGAGGGGGCGAGCGTCAACTCTCGTCACGCCCGCTCGCGCCGTGACGTGGGGCGCGCGACACTCCTCGGCTTCCTCAGCGTGCTCGCGGTCTTCGCCTCGGTGACCATCGTCTCGTTCGGCGTGCTGCCGCGCGAACAGATCGCCTCGCTCCCCGAGCCGTCGCTGGGCGGAGTCCTGGAGACGATCGTGGGCCCGGCCGGTGCAGTGTTCATCGGTGTCTCGCTCATCGTGGCGGTGCTCGGCGCGTACCTCTCGTGGACGCTCATGGCCGCCGAGGTGCTGCTCGAGGCCTCGCGGTCCGGAGACTTGCCGCGGTTCCTCTCGCGCACCAACGCCCAGGACACCCCGGTGGGTGCGCTCATGCTGTCGACGACGCTCGTGCAGGTGCTGCTGGTCGTCGTCCTGTTCGCCGAGAACGCCTTCTCGGTGGCGCTCGATCTGACGAGCGCGCTCGTGCTGATCCCCTTCGTCCTCTCGGCCGGTTACGCCCTCAAGCTCACTCTCACCGGCGAGACGTACGGCCCGGGCGACCGCGCACGGTCACGCGACCTGATCGTCGCCGTCATCGCGACCGGTTACACCCTCTTCCTCCTGATCGCGGCCGGCGCGCACTACCTTCTGCTGTCGCTGTTGATCATCGTGCCCGGGACCACGCTGTTCGCCGTGGCGCGCAGGAAGGCGGGTGCGCGTGTCTTCACGACAGTGGAGTGGCTGGTGTTCGCCGCCGCCGTCCTGGGCGCGGTGAGCGCCGTCGTGCTGCTGGCAACGGGCCAGATCAGCATCTGACCCGCCGCGCAAACCTCAGGATGCGGCGGGCGACGCCGCCGTCGTGGCGACCGGGAAGAGCTGGTCGAGCAGCTGACCCGTCCACGCGATGAGGTCGGCATCGCCGAGCGCGGCACCGCCGGCGGTCGGCAACGGGACCACGAGGGCTTCGCCGCCGGCGAGCAGTTTGGCCTTGGGGTACAGCCTCTGCAGCCGGATGCGCATCGACTCGGGCAGCCGGGCCGGCGCGACCCGAAGATTCGGTCCCATCGCAACGACGTCCGTCAGCCCGGCCTGGGCTGCGCGGCGGCGCAGCCGGGCGACCGCGAGTAGACCCTCCACCTCGGCCGGCGGGCGCCCGTACCGGTCGGTGAGCTCTTCGACCACGAGGTCGATCGCATCGTCCTTGGCGCTGACGGCTGCCGCCGCCGAGAGCTTCTGATACGCCTCGAGGCGCAGGCGCTCGCTGTCGATGTAGTCCTCGGGAATGCGCGCGGCCACGGGCAGCTCGAGCCGCAGCTCGGCCGGCCCGTCGACCTCCTCGCCCCGGAACGTCGAGACGGCCTCGCCGATCATCCGCAGATAGAGGTCGAACCCGACCCCGGCGATGTGGCCGGCCTGCTCGGCGCCCAGCAGATTACCCGCGCCGCGCAGCTCGAGGTCCTTCAGCGCGACCTGCATGCCCGAGCCGAGGTCGTTGTTGACGGCGATCGTCTCGAGGCGGTCGGCGGCCGTCTCGCTGAGGGGCTTGTTCTCGTCGTAGAGGAAGTACGCGTACGCGCGCTCGCGCCCGCGCCCGACCCGGCCGCGCAGCTGGTGCAGCTGGCTCAGCCCGTACTTGTCGGCACGGTCGATGATGATGGTGTTCGCGTTGGAGATGTCGAGCCCCGTCTCGACGATCGTCGTCGAGACGAGGACGTCGGCACGCCGCTCCCAGAAGTCGTCCACGACCTGCTCGAGCTGGTGCTCCCCCATCTGGCCGTGCGCGACGGCGATGCGCGCCTCGGGCACCAGCTCACCGAGCTGCGCCGCGACCCGCTGGATCGACTGCACCCGGTTGTGCACGAAGAACACCTGGCCCTCGCGCAGCAGCTCGCGCCGGATGGCGGCCGCGATCTGCTTGTCACTGCGCGGTCCGACGTAGGTGAGGATGGGATGCCGCTCCTCGGGCGGGGTCGCCAGGGTCGACATCTCCCGAATACCGGTCACCGCCATCTCGAGCGTGCGCGGGATCGGCGTCGCGCTCATCGCGAGGATGTCGACGCCGGTCTTCAGCTTCTTCAGCGAGTCCTTGTGTTCGACGCCGAACCGCTGCTCCTCGTCGATGATGAGGAGCCCGAGATCCTTGAAGGCGACCTTCTCGGTCAGGATGCGGTGGGTGCCGATGACCATGTCGACGGTGCCGTCGGCGAGCCCGTCGACCGTCTCGCGGGCCTGCTTCGCGGTCTGGAACCGCGACAGGGGGCGCACCTTCACCGGGAATCCGGCGAAGCGCTCGGTGAACGTCTCGAGATGCTGCTTCGCGAGAAGCGTGGTCGGGACCAGCATCGCGACCTGCTTCCCCTCCTGAATCGCCTTGAACGCGGCGCGGACGGCGACCTCGGTCTTGCCGAATCCGACGTCGCCCGAGAGCAGGCGATCCATCGGGATCGGCTTCTCCATGTCGGCCTTGATCTCGTCGATCGTCTGCAGCTGGTCGGGCGTCTCCGCGAAGGGGAACGCCTCTTCGAGCTCGCGCTGCCACGGGGTGTCGGGGCCGAACGCGTGCCCCTTCGACGCCATGCGCGCCGAGTACAGCTTGACGAGCTCGACGGCGATGTCACGGACGGCCTTGCGCGCCTTGCCCTTCGCGGCTGCCCAGTCGCTGCCGCCCATCTTCGACAGCACCGGGGCCTCGCCGCCGACGTACCGCGAGAGCTGGTCGAGCTGGTCGGTCGGCACGAAGAGCTTGTCACCGGGATAGCCGCGTTTGGCGGGCGCGTACTCGAGCACGAGGTACTCGCGCTGCGTCTTCACCGCGTTGCGGCCGCCACTCGACACCTCGCGCTGAACGAGCTCGACGAACTTGCCGATGCCGTGGGTCGAGTGGACGACGACATCGCCGGGCTTCAGCTGCAACGGGTCGACGACGTTGCGTCGCCGCGTCGCGAGCTTCTTCACCACTCGGCCGTCGCTGCCGATCGTGCGGCCGTAGAACTCGCTCTCGGTGAGGACGGCGAGCTTCGCCTCGGCCGACTCGAAACCGCGCTCGAGCGATGCCACGACGCAGACCGCGACGGCCTCGTCGGAGAGCTCGGCGACGCAATCGCTCGTGCGGGCGGCGATCCCGCGCTCGGCCATCACGTCGCGGGCCCGGTCGACGAGCCCGGGACCCGAGGCGCAGACGACGACGCGCCAGCCGCGCGCCAGCAGGTCGCCGATGTGGGCGGTGGCACCGTCGACGTTGCCCTGGAACGAGGGCACCGCGCTGCCGTCGACACGCAGGTCGTCGCCGGTCTCGGTCAGCCCCTCGCCGGCGGCATCCGCTGCTCCCGAGTCGAAGGCGCTGAGGGTCCACCACACCCCGGATCGCTCGCGCATCGCGTCGCGCAGAGCGGGGAGGGTCAGGAAGTCGCCCGCGCCGAGATCGACGGGGCTGTCAGCCCCGGCGGTCGCCGCGCTCCAGGCCGCTTCGAGGAATTCGCGGTTGGTCTCACCGAGGGTGCGCGCCCGCGTGCGCGAGCGCTCGGGGTCGACGAGAGCGATCGCCGAGCCGCGGGGCAGATAGTCGACGAGCGGCACGATGCCCTCTGCGAGCGCGGGCAGCAGCGACTCCATCCCCTCGACGGGGATGCCCTGCGACATCTTCTCGAGCATGCCCGTCAGACTCGGGAAGGTGGGGGCCATCGCCGCAGCCCGCTCGCGGACGGCCGGCGTCAGCAGCAGCTCACGCGCCGGCAGGAGCACGGCCTCGCCGACCTCGCCGGGCAGTGATCGCTGGTCGGCGATGGAGAACGCGCGGATCTGGTCGACCTCGTCGCCGAAGAAGTCGATGCGCAGCGGGTGGTCGGCCGCGGCCGGGAAGACATCGAGGATGCCGCCGCGAACTGCGAACTCGCCGCGACGGGAGACCATGTCGACCCGGTGATAGGCGAGTTCGACGAGGCGCCGGACCACCTGTTCGAGGTCGCTCCCCCGCGCTCCGACCGACAGCGACACCGGGTCGGCGTCGGTCAGACCGGCCGCGAGCGGCTGCAGGGCCGCGCGGACGGAGGCCGTGATGACCAGCGGTGTGCTGCCGTCGTGCGCGGCCGCACGGCGAAGCACGGCGAGACGGCGTCCGACGGTCTCGGGGCTCGGGCTCAGCCGTTCGTGCGGCAGGGTCTCCCAGGCGGGGAAGTGCACGATCTCGGCCTCGGGGACGAGGCACTGCAGCGCGGCACCGAGGGTCTCGGCGCGGCGACCGGTGGGAGCGACGGCGAGCACGACAGCGGGTCGACCGTCGCGGCGACGCTGCTCGAGCAGAGCCGCGAGGAGGGGGGCGTCGAGCCCGTCGACCAGCGAGTAGTCGAGACTGCCGACGGCTCCGGATGTCACCGCCTCCCGGAAGGAGTCAGCCTGCGAAAGGGCGCGCACGATCCCGGGAACTGTCACCACAGAAGCCTACCGCCGGCCGCCGACACGGGCGCCCGGGTCGGACTGCGCGGCGGGCTCAGCGCGGCGCGTGGAAGCGCTGCTGCGCGGCGAGGAGCCCCTCGCCCACGACCGTCTCGACCGCGTCAGCGGCATCCGACACGAGGATGCCGAGGGTCTTCCGTTCGGCCGACGAGAACGGGTCGAGGACCCAGTCCGCCGGATCCTGCGCGCCCGGGGGACGTCCGATCCCGACGCGGACGCGGGCGAAGTCGGGAGTGCCGAGGGCTTTGGCGATGTCACGGACGCCGTTGTGTCCACCGTGGCCGCCACCCGTCTTGAGCTTGATGGTGTCGAAGGGAATGTCGAGCTCGTCGTGGACCACGATGACGCGGCCGGGGTCGACGCCGTAGAAGGAGGCCAGCGCGGCGGCCGGGCCACCCGAGACGTTCATGAACGTCTTCGGCTTGGCGAGCACCATCTTGGCGGCACCGGGGCGCAGCCACGACTCGGCTGCCCAGGCGTTGGCCTTGTGCGATCGCAGGGTCTCACCGCGCCGGCTCGCGAGTTCGTCGATGACCATCTGGCCGATGTTGTGCCGAGTCGCCTCGTAACGCGGCCCGGGGTTGCCGAGACCGATGATGAGCCAGGTGTCCGCCATGGCGCGCCTTTCGAACGACGGAGCCCGTCCTCACGAGGTGAGAACGGGCTCCGCGGGGATGAGTCTTACTCGGACTTCTCGTCGCCCTCGGCCTCGTCGGCCTGCTCGGCGGCGGTCGCCTCGTCGGCGGCCTCGATCTCGTCGGCGGCGGCCAGCGTCGATGCGGGGACCGACACGGCGACGACGAGCGTCTCGGGGTCGGTGATCAGAGCGGCGCCGCGAGGCAGCGTCAGGTCGGCGGCCGTGATGCGGGCGCCGTCCTCGAGGCCCTCGACGTCGACCTCGACATTGGTCGGGATGTGGGTCGCCTCCACCTCGAGCGTGATCGACGACGCGTCCTGCGTCGCGATGGTGCCCGAGAAGGGCTCGCCCGTGACGACGACGGGAACGTCGACCTGGACCTTCTCGCCCTTCTTCACGACGAGGAGGTCGATGTGCTCGATGATCTGGCGCACGGGGTCGCGCTGGACGTCCTTGACGAGCACCAGCTGCTCCTTGCCGTCGATCGACAGCTCGATGACGGCGTTGGCGCGGCGGACGAGCAGCAGCATCTGGTGGCCCGGCAGGGCGACGTGCACGGGGTCGGTGCCGTGGCCGTAGATGACGGCGGGGATCTGACCGGCGGCACGCAGACGGCGGGCGAAGCCCTTGCCGAAGTTGGTGCGCGTCTCTGCAACGACCTTGGTGTCGGTCTCCGTGGACATGCGTTTCTCCTTGTGGGCCCGAGGCCCGGCTCAGCGGTATGCGGGTTCGACGCGAACGCGAGCGCGTGGAGAGGAAACGTCCTGCACACACCCTCGTCGATCACGGATCCCGGTTCCCGCACAGCGGGCACGCGGCATCCCTCGCCGAAGTACACCCCCACTCTACCAGCGCTGGGTAGGGTGGTTGAGACGTCGTCTACGCCCGGAGGAAAAATGGATTACGGCTGGTTCTCACACGTGCTTCTGTGGGTCATCGGTGCGATGACGCTCGGCTCGATCGTCTCGGTCAGCCTCGCGCTGTTCGCGATGGGACGACAGGGCTACCGCAAGGGCTGACCCGACCCGGGCGTCGACGCGACGCCCCGATCGACGAAAGCGCGAGGCGCGCCACCCGGTGAGGGGGCGCGCCTCGCGCTTTCGCGTCGAGCTCATGCGGGCCAGACCGCGACGACGACCTTGCCGGAGGCCTCCGAGTCCTTGGCCGTCGCGAACGCCTCGACGATGTCATCGGCGTCGACGACGTGGGTGATCACCTGCTCGATCTCGGGGCGCTCGTCGAGGAGCCGGACCGCCTCGTCGATCTCGTCCTTGAAACGGAAGGTGCCGACGTAGACGACTTCCTTGGAGATGAAGGGCGCCAGGTTGATCGGTCGCGGCTCGTTCGGGACCATTCCCACCTGCACGACGCGCCCGGCCGGCCGCGCCGCGCGCAGCGCCGCGGACACCGAGACCGCGACACCCGAGCACTCCAGCACGATGTCATAGGCGTCAGCGGGAGGCTGCTCCGTGGTGACGTCGAACGTTCGGGTCGCGCCGAGTCGGCTCGCACGGTCGAGGGGTCCGGCCAGCACGTCGGTGGCGTGCACCTCCGCCGCCCCGGCGGCGGTCGCCGCTGCCACTGCGAGCAGTCCGATCGGCCCGGCACCGGTCACGAGGACCCGTGCACCCGCGACGTCGCCTGCTTTGCTCAGCCCGTGCAGGGCGACGGCGAGCGGCTCGGCCAGCACGGCGCGACGGACCGGCAGCGTCGGCGGGAGGGGTCGCACCATGGACCGATCGGCGACGATGAGCTCGGCGAGCGCGCCCTGGGTGTGCGGAGTCGTCGAGGCGCTGCCCAGATACGCTCCGCCGGGCCAGAGGTGCGGGTCGTCGGCGATCGCCTCGACCTTCCGCCCGAAGGTGGCGGGGTGAAGCGTCACCGGTGTACCGGGCTCCCAGTGCCCCGTGGGGTCGAGATCGATGCGGCCGCTCAGCTCGTGCCCGGGGATGAGAGGCTCCCGCACGACGAACGCCCCGTTCGCGCCCTCGTAGTAGTAGTGCAGGTCCGACCCGCAGATGCCCACGTAGTCGACGCGGATCCGCACCTCCCCGTCACGGGGTTTGGGCTCGGCGACCTCCGAGATCTCGATGTGCTGCTTGCCGTGGATGTGTGCTGCGCGCATGACGGTCCTTCCGGGTCAGACGACGGCGGTCATGCCGCCGTCGACGAAGATGTTCTGCCCCGACACGAAGCTCGAGGCGTCCGAGCAGAGGAAGAGCAGGGCTCCGTCGAGCTCGCTGAAGTCGCCCCACCGCTGCGCCGGCGTGCGCTGCGCGAGCCACGCGCTGAAGTCGGCGTCGTCGACGAGCGCCCGGTTCATCTCCGTCGCGAAGTACCCGGGCGACAGTGCGTTGACCTGCACGTTGTGCCGGGCGAGGTCGGCCGCCATCCCCTTCGTCAGCTGCGCCACAGCGCCCTTGGTCGCGGAGTAGGGCGCGATCGTCTGGCGCGCGAGCGCCGACTGCACCGAAGCGATGTTGACGATCTTGCCCGATCCGCGCTCCACCATGCCGGGGGCGACGAACCGTGCGACGTAGAAGACGCCGTTGAGGTTCGCCGCGACGATCTCGTCCCAGTCGGCCACGGGGAACTCCGTGAACGGCGCGCGCCGCTGGATCCCCGCGTTGTTCACGAGGATGTCGGGCACTCCGACCTCGGCGATGATCGCCGCGACCCCCGCCTCGACGGCAGCGGCATCCGTGACGTCGAAGACCGCCGCCACCGGTTCCGGCGAACCGGCTTCAGCGACCTCCCGCCGCGTGCGCTCGACCGCCTCGGCATCACGGCCGTGGACGACGACACGTGCGCCCTCCCGGGCGAGGGCGAGCGCGAGGGATCGCCCGAGCCCGCGCGACGAGCCCGTCACGAGGGCGACGCGGCCGGTCACATCGAACAGAGAGGACATCGGATCTCCTTGTCGTGAAGAGGGCGGATCAGATCAGCGACGCGAGGCCGAAGACGCCGAGCACGAGCACGAAGGCCAGGACCGACTCGATCGTCTGCTGCACGGTCCAGGTCTTGAGCGTCGTCTTGACGTCCATGCCCATGAGGCGCCCCACGAGCCAGAAGCCGGAATCGTTGACGTGTCCGGCGAACACGGAGCCGGCCGCGGTGGCCAGGACGATCGCGGCCACCTGGAGCGGGTTGAAGTCACCCGCGGCCACTGCGGGAGCCGCGAGGCCTGCGGCGGTCACGAGGGCGACGGTGGCCGAGCCCTGCGCGAGACGGATGATCACCGCGATGACGTACGCCGCGACGATGACCGGGAGCCCGAGGTCGGACAGCGTGTCGGCGAGCGCGTCACCGATGCCCGAGGCGCGCAGCACGCCACCGAACATGCCACCGGCGCCGGTGATGAGGATGACGGACGACACCGGGCCGAGGGCCGAGTCGACGACCTTCTCGAGTGCCGTGCCGTTCTCGCCCCGACGCGTGCCGAGGACGAACGTCGCGACCAGGACGGTGATGAGCAGCGCCACGAAGGAGTTGCCGAGGAGCACCAGGACCTGGACCCACAGGTCGTCCGTCGACACGGCACCGGCAGAGGCGAGGGTCGTGAGCCCCGTGTTCATGAAGATGAGGAGCATCGGCAGGAGCAGCAGGAGGATCACGGTGCGCGGACGCGGCGGGTTCGCCGGCTGGTCGTCGTCCTTCTCTCCGAAGAGAGCGGGCACCGGCAGCGGGATGCGTGCGGCGATGAACTTGCCCCAGAGGTAACCGGAGACGTACCAGACGGGGAAGACGATGACGAGGCCGAGGAGCAGGACGAGACCGAGGTTGGCTCCGTATGCCTCGGTCGCCGTGACGGGGCCGGGGTGCGGCGGCAGGAAGACGTGCATGACGGAGAACGCCGCGGCGGCGGGGATGCCGAAGAGCAGGACGTTCGCCTTCGAGACGCGGCGGGCGATCGCGAAGATGATCGGGAGCATCATGACGAGCCCCGCGTCGAAGAACATCGGGAAGCCGAGGATGAGCGAGGCGATGCCGAGCGCGAAGGGCGCTCGCTTCTCGCCGAAGACCTCGACGAACTTGTCGGCGAGCGCCTTGGCGCCGCCGGAGTGCTCGATGAGCCTGCCGAGCATCGCACCGAGGGCGACGAGGAGCGCGACGCCGGCGAGTGTTCCGCCGAAGCCGTCGGTCAGGGTCTTCGCGATCGCTGAGACCGGCACCTGCGCGACGAACGCGGTGAGCAGCGAGACGATGATCAGCGTCAGGAAGGCGTGCACCTTGCAGACGATGATCAGGAACAGGATCAGGGCGATCGCGCCGACTGCGATGAGCAGCAGCGGTCCGGCACCCAGGGTCTGGGTCCAGTCTTCCATCGGTATCTCCGTTGATGTCGGGAAGCGGACGACCGGGGGCCGAGCCCCGCGGATCGTCCCGCGTTAGTATTCGAGCTGCCCCGTGCCACGGCAGCGGAGCAGAGCGATCCTCGCACAATGATCGTATCTTTTACAACCACTGATCGTATTTTTCGGAGGCGTCATGGCGCAGGCATCCCACGGATCCGTGCTCGACGCTCTCGGGCTGCGTATCGCATCGGGTGAGCTCGCACCGGGATCGGTGTGCACCCTCGCGGATCTCGAAGCCGAGTTCGGCGTTTCCCGGACGGTCGTGCGCGAAGCGGTCCGGGTCCTCGAGGCCATGGGCATGCTCTCGTCGCGCCGCCGGGTCGGCCTGACCGTCACGCCGACGAGCGAGTGGAGCGCGCTCGACACCCGCCTCATCGGCTGGCAGCTCGCCTCTCCCCGGCGCGATCACCAGATCGTCGTGGTCAACGAGCTGCGCTCGGCGGTCGAGCCGATCGCGGCGCGCCTGGCCGCGCAGCGCGGCACCGACGTCCAGCGGTCCGAGCTGCTGCGGCTCGCGGCACGCCTCGAAGAGCTCGGCCACAGCGGGCGCGGCGCGTCGCCGGAGTACCTCGAGGTCGATATCCAGTTCCACGACCTCATCCTCGACATGAGCGGCAACCTCATGCTCGCCGCGAACAAGGCCGCGATCGCCGCCGTCATCGCGGGGCGTTCCGATGTGGGTCTCACGCCCGCGGTCCCCTACGAAGAGGCCCTGAACAACCACGTGCAGACGGCCGCGGCGATCGCACGCGGCGATGCCGACGGAGCCGAGCGCCATACCCGCGGCTACGTCGACGCCGTGCTCAGCGAGGTGCGGGCGCTGGTGTGACCAGCCCGTCGGGCCGGCCGCCGCGGAGCGCCGTGACGAGCGCATCGATCGACTGATCCGTCATCCGCTGCACGGCACCGCCGGTGTGGCCTCCCGCATGCGGTGTCGCCACCACGCCCGGATGCCCGACGAGCGGCGAGCTGGAGGGCGGCTCGGTCTCGTAGACATCGACCGCGACGCCATGAAGGCGCCCCTCGTCGAGCGCACGGCGCGCCGCGGCCTCGTCGAGCAGGCCGCCGCGAGCGGTGTTGACGACGATCGCTCCCGGCGGCAGCAGCCCCAGCCGGCGCTCGTCGAGCAGATGACGGGTCTCGGGAAGCAGCGGGACGTGGAGGCTGACGACGTCGCTGCGGCGGCACAGCTCGTCGATCTCGACCCGCTCGACCCCGGCCTGCGCGAACGCCTCGTCGGGCAGCATCGGGTCGTAGGCGATCGCCGTCATCCCGAGACCCCGCGCACGCTCGGCGACCAGGCGGCCGATCGCCCCGAACCCGACGACCCCCGCGGTGCCGCCTGTGAGCTCCTTGCCCTCGAGGCGCGGCCACTCCCCCGCTCGCACCGCTTCGTCGAGCCGGGGGATGCCCCGCGCCGCGGCCAGCACGAGACCGATCGCGAGCTCGGCGACGGCGATCGCATTGGCACCGGGGGTTCGCGTCACGATGACCCCCCGCGCCGCCGCGGCATCCAGGTCCACCCGGTCCACGCCCACGCCGTACCGCGCGAGGACGCGCAACCGGGGCGCGGCGGCGAGGACGGCCTCGTCGTATTCGTCGAGGCCGGCAATGATGCCGTCGACGTCAGCGACGAGCGGGACGAGCTCGGCCGCGGTGAGCGGGCGTCCGTGGGGATTGAGGACGACCTCGCCGACCGCGTCGCGGAGCCTGCGGAGCGACGCGCCCTGCGGATCACGGCACAGCGAGGTCGGCGTCACGAGGACCTTCATCGCGCCGCTCCCTGCGAACCGGGCACCGTCCGCTGATACTGGTCGAGGTAGCGGGCGAAGCCCTCGTCGTAGCGGTCGCGGTACTCCGTCCGGGGTGCGATCGTGCGCACCTCCACGTCGTCGAAGGCCGGATGCCGCAGGTCGAGACCGCTCGCGAGCATCCCCATCCGCACCGCACCGACGATCGAGGTGTGCTGCTGCGCCGAGACCTGCATCTCGACCCCGAAGACGTCGGCGGTCAGCTGCGTCCAGAACGGCGAGGAGAGGACGCCGCCCGAGAGGATGATCCGTCGTGGAGTGCCGCCGAGCGCCGTGAGCTCCTTGTAGCAGTGGTAGAGCGAATAGACGATGCCCTCGAGCACCGACTGGTACATGTCCACACGCGAGTGCGCCGGCGCGAGATCGACGAAGCCGCCGCGACGCTGGTCCTGCCAGCCGGGGCTCCGCTCGCCGAATAGGAAGGGCAGGAAGACCGGGAGGTCGATGCGGTCGGTCGACAGCGACGGCTCGATGTCGAGGTAGTCCGTCGACGCGCCGAAGAGGCGATCGCGCGCCCAGTCGACGCAGTTGCCGCATCCCGAGGTGGCGGCGCCGCTGAGCGCTCCGAGGGGCGAGCGGTACGACCAGGTGCTGAGGGTGGGTGAGAACGCCGGGTGGCGCGAGGCGACCCGGAGCGCGCCGCTCGTCCCCATCGAGAAGGTCATCTCCCCCGGTTCGGTCGCGAGGTCGCCGACCTGGTTGAGACCTCCGTCCGGACCGGGTGTCAGCACCGGGGTGCCCGCCGCGAGTCCCAGGAGCACCGCCGCCTCGGCCGACAGCGGCGCTGTCGCCGTCGTCTCGTGCAGCTCGGGCAGCCGCACCCGGCCGAGGTCGAACCGGTCGATGACCTCGCGGTCCCATGTGGCATCGGTGGCCGAGAGCAGCCCGCTGCCGGAGGCCAGGGAATCGTTCGTCCAGACCTCACCCGTCATCCGGGCGAAGATGAGGCTCGCCTGGTCGAGGGCGAGGAGTCCGTCGATGTCGAGCCCCTGCGAGCGGAGGTGCTGGAGCTTGAACACGGGGTAGATGGCGTTGACCATGCAACCGGTGCGTTCGTAGAACCACCACGTGAAGTCGTCGTCCGCGCGCAACGCGGCGCTGAGGTCCTGCGCCCCGGTGTAGGGCCACTCCATCACCGGGGTCACTGCCGAGAGGTCGTCGGAGCGGAGGGTCAGGCCGTGCCACGTGCCGCTCAGGACGATGAGGTCGATCCGCTGGCCGGCCGCGGCCTCGCGACCGAGGGCCATGAGCTGGATGTAGATCGCATCGGCGTCCCGGACCGCGGAATCGGGTCCGTCGACTTCGAACCTCCGGCTGCGGACGGCGACCGCGCCGGTGTCCGTGTCGAAGAGCATGGTCTTCGCCGAGGTGGTGCTGGCTTCGAGAGCGAGGATCTTCATGAGGGCCCATCGTCGGGTGTCCGGCGGGCAGCAGCGTCGCCGAGACCCAATGATATGATCATTCGGTCGAAGATGAACACCCCGAGGAGAAACATCATGGCCGCTGTTCTCGATCAGATCGCCCGGTACCGACTCGTTCCGGTCGTCGTGGCCGATTCCGTCGTCGAGGGTTCCTTCATCGTCGATGCCCTCGCCGAAGGCGGGCTCCCGGTGGCCGAGATCACCTTCCGCACCGCCGCAGCACCCGACGCGATCGCGGCGATCGCGGCACGGGGTGACATCCTCGTCGGTGCCGGCACGATCGTGTCGCCCGCGCAGGTCGATACCGCCGTCGACGCGGGAGCGCGCTTCCTCGTCTCCCCCGGCTTCCACCCGGCGGTCGCCGATCGCGCCGCGGAGCGCGGGGTTCCCCTCATCCCCGGAGCCATCAGCGCCTCGGAGATCATGGCGGCGCTGGCCGCCGGCATCACGACCGTGAAGTTCTTCCCCGCCGAGACCTCCGGCGGCCTCCCCGCGCTCCGCGCCCTCGCGGCCCCCTTCGGCGACGTGCGCTTCGTGCCCACCGGGGGCATCGACGCCACGAACCTCGACTCCTACCTCGCCCACCCCCGGGTGATGGCCGTCGGCGGTTCGTGGATGCTGCCGCGCGACGCCGTCGAGGCACGTGACGCGGCGCCCATCGTGCGGGCGACATCCGACGCCGTCGCACGCGTCGCGGCCTCGTCGCAAGCCGCTCCGGCCGGTCTGCCGAACGGATAAAGTGGCGAGAGAGCCGGGCTCTCTCGCAGTCCCTGCCATTCCACCCGCACGCGAACCTGGAGCTACGCATGGCGTCGACCCCCTCACCGACAGGACCCTCGACCGATCAGGATCAGGCGCCGCACGAAGCGGCCACTGCTCACGAGGGCGCTCCGCGTCCCGAGGAGGTCGACCGCCCGACCCCCGACGAGAGCGCTGCCCCCGCGGAGGCCGGTTCCGGCGCCGCCAACATCGGCGTGGTCGGACTCGCCGTCATGGGCTCGAACCTCGCCCGTAACCTCGCCAGCCGCGAGGGCAACACCGTCGCCGTGTTCAACCGCTCGCGGTCGAAGACCGACGAGCTCATCGAGGCGCACCCCGAGGCGGGCTTCATCCCCGCCTTCTCGTACGAGGAGTTCGCGGCCAACCTGCAGAAGCCGCGCACCGCGATCATCATGGTCAAGGCCGGTCGCCCCACCGACGCCGTCATCGACGAGCTGATGCGGGTGTTCGAGCCGGGCGACATCATCGTCGACGGCGGCAACTCTCTGTTCACCGACACCATTCGCCGAGAGAAGGCTGTCCGCGAGGCCGGCTTCAACTTCGTCGGCATGGGAGTCTCCGGCGGCGAGGAGGGCGCCCTCCTGGGCCCGTCCCTCATGCCCGGCGGCCCCGACGAGTCGTGGGTGACGCTCGGCCCGATCCTGAAGTCGATCGCTGCGGTCGCCGAGGGCGAGCCGTGCGTGACGCACGTCGGCCACGACGGCGCCGGCCACTTCGTGAAGATGGTGCACAACGGCATCGAGTACGCCGACATGCAGCTCATCGCCGAGGCCTACGACCTCATCCGCCGCGGCACGGGCAAGTCGCCCGCCGAGATCGCCGACATCTTCGCCGAGTGGAACCGCGGCGAGCTCGAGTCGTACCTGATCGAGATCACCGCCGAGGTGCTGCGCCAGACGGATGCCGCCACCGGCCAGCCGCTCGTCGACGTGATCGTAGACCAGGCCGGCGCCAAGGGAACCGGCGCGTGGACCGTGCAGACGGCGCTCGACCTCGGAGTTCCCGTCTCGGGCATCGCGGAGGCCGTGTTCGCGCGTTCGCTCTCGAGCCACCGCGAGCAGCGCGACGTCTCGGGCTCGCTGCCCGGGCCCGACGACGCGTCGTTCACCGTCGAGGACCCCGATACCTTCATCGAGCAGGTGCGTCTCGCGCTCTACGCCTCGAAGATCGTCGCGTACTCGCAGGGCTTCGACGAGATCCGTGCCGGTGCCGCGCAGTACGGCTGGAACATCGACCTCGGTGCAGTGTCGAAGATCTGGCGCGGTGGCTGCATCATCCGCGCGCAGTTCCTCAACCGCATCGCCGATGCGTACGCGACGGGCGACGAGCTGCCCGTCCTCCTGACCGCGCCGTACTTCGTCGAGGCGCTCGGCCGCGCTCAGGACGCCTGGCGTCACGTCGTGCAGGCCGCTGCCGGCGCCGGCATCCCCGCTCCCGCCTTCAGCTCGTCGCTGTCGTACTACGACGGCCTGCGTGCGGAGCGCCTGCCCGCGGCCCTCATCCAGGGCCAGCGCGACTTCTTCGGTGCGCACACCTACAAGCGCATCGACAAGGACGGCACCTTCCACACGCTGTGGTCGGGCGACCGCTCCGAGGTCGAGGCCGAAGACACGCACTGACCCCGACTCCTGGGTCGACGAAGGCCCCGCCGAGCATCTCCGCTCGGCGGGGCCTTCGCTGTTCGCGACGAGGGGACGTCAGAGCCAGTCGTTGCGCTTGAAGATCCCGTAGAGGCCGGCGCTGAGGAGCACCATCAGCCCGAGCGCCATCGGGTAGCCCCACGGCTGTGCGAGCTCGGGCATGAATCTGAAGTTCATGCCGTAGACGCTGGCGACGAACGTCGGGGCGAACCCGATCGCCGCCCAGGACGAGATCTTCTTGACCTGTTCGTTCTGGCGCACCTGCACGACGGTGAGGTCGGCCATCTTCTCGTCCAGCCGCTGATTGACGAGCGTCGCGTGGATCGTCAACGCATCGTCGAGCGTGTGGCGCATCGACTGCACGCGCTCGGCCACGTACTGCGCACGGCCCCGGACATCGTCCCACCCGGCCGGTTCAGCGCCCGCGGCGGCGTCCGTGAGGGTCGTCCCGAGCCGCGTCAGGACGTCCGGCAGGGGCGTCGTGGCGTGAGCGAGGTCGATCACCTCCCGCTGCAGGTCGAAGATGCGCCGCGACACTCCGGGGTCGTCGCCGAACAGCTGGTCCTCGATCTCGTCGATGTCGTTCTCGACGCCGTCGAGCACCGCGCGGTACCCGGTCGTGACGAGTTCCGCGAGCACCCACATGACGGATGCCGGGCCGCGGCGGAGCAGGTCGCGGTGGCCGTCGAGACGGCCGCGGAGTTCGCTGAGGTCGATGCGATCCGACCGCGTGACGGTCACGATGAGGTGAGGTGCAAGGAAGACGTCGATCTCATCGCACCGGACCGTCTCGGACGCGTCGTCGTAGTGCGCGGGCTGCAGCACCACGAACGCGTGATCCCCGGTGCGCTCGAAGATCGACCGCTGGTGCGGCCGGAGGGCTTCCTTGACGGCGATCGGGGGCAGGCCGAGTTCGTCCGCGCGGCTCTCGATCTGCGCGGCGTCGACGTCGATCAGCGCGATCCACGCGAACCCGCCCCGCTCTCGTGCGAGCGCGGCCGCTTCTCCCGGCGGGAGACCGTCACCCGCCACCGCACCGTCGACGTAGACCGCGGTCTCAACGTTCGTCATGAGGTCACCGTATGCCACCTCGGATGCTCACAGCTCAGACATAGCGTCGCCCATAGCTTCTCCATAGAGAACGCCTCACAATGGCATCATGACCACCCCAGCACCCGCCACCCTGCAGCGTCCCGACGGCTCTCCGCTGCGCGTCCTCGTCGTCGACGACGAGCAGATGCTCACCGATCTGCTCTCGATGGCGCTCAAGATGGAAGGGTGGGAGGTCCGCTCGGCGGCATCCGGTTTCGAGGCCCTCGCGATGGCGCGGGAGTTCGAACCCGACGCGATGGTGCTCGACATCATGATGCCCGACCTCGACGGGATGTCGGTGCTGCAGCGCCTCCGTCAGTCGGGTGACGATGTTCCCGTGCTGTTCCTCACCGCGAAGGATTCCGTGGGCGACCGCGTCGCGGGGCTTACGGCGGGCGGCGACGACTACGTCACGAAGCCCTTCAGCCTCGAGGAGGTCGTCGCGCGGCTGCGGGGCCTCATGCGGCGCGCCGGAACCGCGACCGCCGGCGGCGCCGACCCCGTGCTGCGCGTCGGCGACCTGACGCTCAACGAGGACTCGCACGAGATCGAGCGCGCCGGGACGAGCATCGAGCTCACCGCCACCGAGTTCGAGCTCCTGCGCTACCTCATGCGCAACCAGCGGCGCGTGGTGTCGAAGGCGCAGATCCTCGATCGCGTCTGGAACTACGACTTCGGCGGCCGCTCCTCGGTCGTCGAGCTGTACATCTCGTACCTGCGCAAGAAGATCGACGCCGGTCGCGAGCCGCTCATCCACACCGTCCGGGGTGTGGGCTACATGATCAAAGCTCCGCAGTGACGCCCTCCCCGCATGGCGCCGGCGCGCGCGGGCGCACCGATAGGCAGCCCCGCAAGCGCTGGACGTTGCAGACGCGGCTCATGCTGACGGTGGTCAGCGTCGTCGCGTTGACGCTGATCGCGAGCGCGGTCGGACTCGCCACCACCATCGGGACCGTTCTGGTCTCCACCGTCGACACGAACACCGAGTCGCTCACCCGCAGCCTCAAGCTGTTCGACAGCAGCGGCTACGTCGTGCGAGCGCGGTCGGCGGAAGAGACGATCGCGGGCACACCGGGACTCCCCTACGGCTACACGCTTCTCGTGCAGGATCCGCGCGGTCCGGTCACCGGCGCGACCTTCGACGGCGAGGAGGGAGTGCGCAGCCTCACCGCCGCCGAGGTGAACGATCTGGCCTCGACAGACCTCAGCGCCCTTCCCGCCACGATCGAGATCGGTGATCTCGGCGCGTTCCGCGTCGTTTCATTCGAAGCGGGCGACATCACGGGGCTGGGAGCCCTGCCGCTCGCCCAGGTCGACAAGAGCGTGGCGACCGTCGTCACGACGATCGCGATCGTCACGATCGGTGGCCTGCTGCTGCTCAGCGCAGCGATCGCGGTCGTCATCCAGCGTTCGCTGCGGCCGCTGCGCGTCGTCGCCGACACCGCGACGCGGGTGGCATCGCTCCCCCTGTCCCAGGGCGCCGTCTCGATCACCGAGCGGGTTCCCGCGGAGGAGACCGACGACCACGACGAGATCGGCCGCGTCGGCGCTGCCCTCAACACGCTGCTCGACCACGTCGATGAGTCCCTCGTCGCACGACAGCGCAACGAGGAGCGCATGCGGTCGTTCGTCGCGGACGCGAGCCACGAGCTGCGCACCCCGCTCGCCTCGATCCGCGGGTACTCGGAGCTCTCGCTCCGAGCGATGCGCCAGGGCGTGCCCGGAGTCGAGGAGACCACGACCGCCGCTCTCGAGCGCATTCAGGCGCAGTCGCTGCGCATGACGAGCCTCGTCGAGGACCTGCTGCTCCTCGCACGTCTCGACGAAGGGCAGGAGCTCGTTTACGGAACCGTCGACCTGACCGCACTCGCCATCGACGCCGTGGCCGATGCGCGCGCAGCGGGACAGGACCACGAGTGGCGGCTGGACGTCGGCGACGAACCGGTCGTCGTCGCGGCGGACGCGACACGCATCACGCAGGTCGTCGCGAACCTCTTGGCCAATGCCCGCGTCCATACTCCCGCCGGGACGACCGTCACCACCGCGGTGCGCGTCGCCGACGGAACGGCGATCCTGTCGGTGCACGATGACGGCCCGGGGATCGACCCCGCCGTCGTCGACGAGATCTTCGAGCGCTTCTCGCGAGGCGACAGCTCGCGAGCGCGGCAGACGGGTGGCACGGGCCTCGGCCTCTCGATCGCCCGCGCCATCGTCGCGGCGCACGGCGGCTCGCTCACGGTGCAGAGCGAACCCGGATCGACCACGTTCGAGCTGCGGCTGACGGCGCGACCGGCCGATCCCGGATCGGCGGGTACGATCGCGGAGACCGACGCGGAGTCGGATGCCGGGACGGGGTCGGGTGCCGGGCCGGGCGCCGGGGCGGGTGCCGGGCCGGGCCCGATCGCGCCTGAGCACGCGGGCGGAGCCGAGGACACAGCATGACGCTCCGCCAGCCGCGGGTCGTCGCGGTGCGCCACGGGCGCGTGCAGCCGTCCGGCTCATGGATCTATGTCTGGGTCGACGGGGCGACGGGCGACATCGCCTACGTCGGTGCGACACCGTACGACCCCGTGCTTCGCACTCACCTGCACCTCGAGAGCGACGATGCGCAGCTGGGAAGAGTGCGCGCGACCGTCGATGGATACGCGGAGCGCGACTTCGACGTTCTCGCCTTCGAGCTTCCCGCCGACATCGAACGCGCTGAAGCGAAGGGTCTCCTCAAGCGCCGTCTCCGTGGGGATGCCAACCCGTCACCGACGGATGTATCGACGGCGCTGTGGCGCGCGGTGGACGACATCGCACGCGCCGTCGAATACCAGCGTTCTGAGATCGCCCGACGCGGTCGGGCAAACGGCTGAGGTCGTCTGTTCCTCCCCAGGGGCGATGCTTGGTCGGTCCCGCCTATAGAAGCTTTGTTCTAATGCAATGTCTGACCCTGCTGCCACAATGGGAACATGGCAGCGAACGGCGGTGGTGGTCCGGACGGCGGCGTGGTCTCGCCGCACGGTCCCGCGATCGCGGCGTACAGCGAGGCGCTCGCGCTGGTGCATGACGCGGATGTCGCGTCGGTGCGGGCTCTGGCCGAGCTGGGCCGGTCGGCGCTTCGTGAGGCGCACCGTGAGGGTGTGCGGGGGATGGCATCGGACATGGAGCTGCGGTCGGTCGCGGCCGAAGCGGCGGGCCTGGCCCGGCGGACCGACCGGCGCCTGCAGGCCGACATCGATCATGCGCTGACGGTCGTCGACGAGTACCCGGCCGTGTTCGCGGCGTGGGAGGGGCGGCGGATCACCCGCGACCACGTCGACGTGGTCGTTCAAGCGGGAACCGGGCTGCCCGATGAGGTGCGGGGCGAGTTCGAGGTCGCCGCGATCGCGGTGTGCGAGCGTGACATCGCGACGCGGGTGAAACCGGCCCTGCGGGCCCTGGCTGAGAGGCTGCACGAGCGCACGTTCACCGACCGGCACCGCGACGCCGCGGCAGGACGGTGCGTGCGGGTCTCGCACGGGGCGGACGGGATGTCGGATGTCACCGCGACAGTCCCGACCGTGATCGCGGTAGGGATGCTCGACCGGCTCACGCAGATGGGACAGTCCGTGAAGGACGCCCGGGTCGCGGGCGCGGGGGTGGGCGCTGGGGCGGCTGCTGGGCCGGATGCCGCGAGCGCAGACGAGGCGGCTGATACCCGGACGATGGACCAGCTGCGGGCCGACATCCTCGGCGACCTCGTCCTCGGAGGCGCGCCCGTGGTGGATCCGTTCTACGGGACCGACCGGGCCGGTGGGCTCGGGGCGATCCGAGCCCGGGTGCAGGTCGCCGTCACCGCCGAGACGCTGATGGGGCGTGACGAGAACCCCGCCGAAGCTGTGGGCGCCGGGCTGATCGACGCCGTCACGGTCCGGCAGCTCGCCGGGCAGGTCAGCGAGTGGGACCGGCTCTTCATCGACCCCGTCACCCGGACGCCGGTCGAGATCGACACCTACCGGCCCACCGCGTCGATGAAGAAATTGCTGGTGGCCCGGGATCAGCACTGCCGGTTCCCGGGATGCCGCAGGGCCGCGATCCGCTGCGAGATCGACCACACCGTCGATCACGCCCTGGGTGGGCACACCCACATCTTCAACCTCGCCCACCTCTGCCAGCGGCACCACTCCATGAAGCAATTCACCAAGTGGGAAGTCCGGCAGCTCGGTGGCGGGGTCCTCGAATGGACCTCACCCCTCGGGCGGGTCTACCGCGAAGACGTACCCATACCGGCAGTCTGCTTCACCAGCGAAACCGCGAACCCGCCACCGGTGGACGGAGCCGGCGGGCCACCTCCGCCCGATGGACCGACACCGTTCTGAGGAATCGAGCGATCTGGATGCGGGCCGCGAAGAGCGACGAAAACCGAACCGAGCTGACGGAATCGACGAGCGCCCAGCCGCACGTTCGATCCGGGCCGGCCGCCAGACTAATACCCGGCGAACGCGTCGGTGGTGAGCGACCGCGCCCTCGAGAGGGCGGGAGCGAGGTCGGCGATGAGCCGAGGCGGGCCGGAGATGAAGGCGTGCCGCTCGGTGAGGTCCGGCACGAGCGTGGCGAGGGATGCTGCGGTCAGCCGCGCCCCGCCGGTCCACGTCCAGTGGTCGGGAAGATTCCGCGGCTCATCCCGCGTCACCACCATCACCGGGATGCCCGCGGCGATGATGTCATCGCGGAAGGCCAGTTCCTCGGCATCGGACGCCACATAGACCATGACCACATCCCGCCGCTCCCCCGCCAGACGCATCTCGCGCAACTGCGAGACGAAGGGCGTCACCCCGATACCGGCCGCGACGAGCAACACCTTGGCATCGGTCCGTGCGGGGAGCACGAAATCGCCCCACACGCCGGTGACGGGAAGATCGCGACCGGGCTCGACCAGCGCGAGCGCCTTCTTGTAGCTCGACTGCGACCCCTCGCGGATGGCGATCCGCACCTCCGGCAGCTCCGCGGGCGCCGAAACGATCGAGAATTCGCGCCGCGTCCCCCGCGCATCGGGGCGACGGTGCGGCACCTCGAGTTCGAGGTACTGTCCGGGACGGAATCGGAAGCCGCGATGAGCGCGGAACGTCAGCTCCCGCACGGAGGGGGTCAGCGCTGTGCGTTCGACGAACGTCAGGCGCACCGCGGCGCGGTAGGCGAAGAAGAACGCGAGCAGGTTGCCGATGAGCAGCGCGCGCTCCTGTCCGAGACTGACGTCACCGATGAGGATCGGCCAGCCCGCCAGCGCGCCCACCAGCGCAGCGACCGCGTACTGCTGCCTCCGACGCGGCGGAAGGGTCAACGGCTCAGACAGCATGAACGCACCGAGGAAGAGGAACGGCGACGACCACAGCACCTGCCCGATGACGGTCGCATCGACGGGGAGCGAGACCTGGGCGTACTGCACGAACGTCCGCACGAGCGCGACAGCGACCGCGACGACCAGGAAGACCGCGACCACCCGCAACTTCTCCGTGCGCACGAGCACAAGACCGCCGAGAAGGATGACGGGCACCGCGAGAACGGGCGACCCCACCCACCACGCCGACGCGCCCAGGTCGGGGAACGGGATGCTGAGCACGGTGAGCACCGTTGCTCCGGCCGCGGCGGGATTGAAGATGTGTCGCCCACGCCAGGCCAGCAGGTACTTCGATGCGGAGGCGACCACCCCGGCGACCGCGAGCCCCGCGATCCCCGCCGGATCGAGCGTCGGACGCAGCACGAACAGCAGGATGAGCGCGGTGATGACCGCCGATTCGATGCGCCACGTTCGGCCGAGCAGCCGCTGCGCTACAGCATCCACCACGATGATCGCGGCGGCCAGGACGACGAGCGACACCGGGAGAGCCAGCGGATCGCCCGCGATCTGACCGGCGACGGTCAGCACGAAGGCGATGACCGCGAGCAGGGAGAGGGCCATGAGGACGAATCGGTACATCGACACGCGTCCGAGCGCGCCGACGGCTCGGTTTCGAAGGGCCGTCAGGGATGTCATACGAACAACTCCGCTTCGCAGTGGGGTGACCATTCGACGGAACCGTCGGTGCGCATCCGCACCCACGAGGCCTCACTGCGCTCCGCGAAGCGAGGCCCGCCGTCGAAGAAGAGGGCTGTGGCGACGGCATCCGCCGTCATGGCGTCCGAAGCGACCGCCCACGTCGCCGCGTACTCCCGAACCGGTTCGCCCGTGCGCGCGTCGAGAACGTGATGCAGACCATCGCCCCACGCTCGACGGTTGGTCGCGGAGGCGCACAGCGCCCCGGCGTCAAGCGTCCAGACTCCGACGGCCCGGGACCCGTCATACGGGTGCTCGAGCGCGACACGCTGCTGCACCCCGTCGATCGCGAGGTCGCCGCTCGCATCGACGACGAGCCAGCCGGCCGTGCGCCGCCGCAACTCCGACATCACGAGATCGACGAGGCGACCCTTGCCCACCGCGCCCACATCGATCGTCGCCGGGCTGTGAAGCGTGAGTCGATCGTCCGCGAGCTCGACGACATCGCGCCACCGGTCCGGCGCGGCCATCGCTCCACGGTCGCGGAGGGAGTACGAGCCGTCGTAACCGCGCCGGGCGAGTGCGTCACCGACGAGCGGGTTCACCGCGCCGTCCGTGACGTCGGACAGGTCGCCGTACATCGCCAGCATGTCCGCGGCGTCGGGAGGCGCCGCGACCGATCCGCCCGACGCCAGCCGGCTCACGGTCGAGTCCGCGCGGAATCTCGACCAGTCCCGGTCGAACGACTCCACGAGCGACATCACCGCTGACCGATCGCCGTCACGCAGCGGCACCTCGCTGTCGACGCACCACGCGGTTCCGATGGCGCCGAACTCCCACCGCCCGAAGCCGCCAGTCGCGACGATCATGCTGCCGCGTCGGTGCGGATCTCCTCGACCGCCGCGTTGAAACCACCGCTCGTGAGCGACGAGCCCGCCACGCGGTCGACCTTCACGTCGTCGAGGCTCTTGCCGACGACGGCATCCGAGATGCCGCCGATGAACTGCGACTGGTACTGCTTGCTCTCGCGGCGGGTCGGCTCACCGGTGACCTCGACCGCGGTCACGGCATCGGATTCGACCGTGAGCGTCACGGTGATCGTCTCGGGGCCCTCGGGGGTCTGATAGGTCCCCTCGGCCGTGTACGTGCCGTCGGTGTAAGTGCCGCCGGTCGTCCCCGACGAACCACTCGAGCTGCTCGAACCGGTCTCGGTCGTCGCGTCGGCGGAGGGCGCGGTGCCTGATGCGGGCTGCTCGCCTTCGGCTTGGCCCGCGCAGCCGGCGAGGAGCGCAAGGCCGGCGACGGACGCCGCGGCGGCGGTCACGCGGAGCGAACGGGGTACGGCAGTGGCGCGGATCATGATGGGTCCTCCTGTGTCGTGCCCCTCCGGGGGGAGGTGGGCTGATCTCACGCTAGCGGCCCGTCGCCATGGCTCCCCTCTGTCGTTCCTATGCGTTTGCATCGAGTTCCGGCGCGCGCCACAGCGCTTTCAGCCCTTCGACCGCGAAGAAGATCGCCACGGCGAACCCCAGCGGAAGCAGCCAGGCCTGCGCCGAGAGCGGCCGCGAGTCGAACAGCGCGTTCATGAACGGCACGTACGTGTAGATGAGCTGCAAGCCGACGAGGGCTGCAGCCGACCACCAGATCACTCGGTTGCCGCGCAGGACATCCCGGGTCAGGCTCGAACGGCGCAAGAACCGGCAGTTCAACAGGAACGCCAGCTGGCCGAGCGCGAGTACGGAGACCGAGACCGTCCGGGCGACATCCAGCTCGGCGCCCGTTGCTCGAACGATCGCGAACGCCGCGAGCGTCGCTCCCCCGATCATCACCGACACGATGAGGACGAACAGAAGTTCGCGCAGCGAGATGATCGACCCGCCGCTCGACCGGGGCGGTCGCGACATGATCCCCGGCTCGGCCGGCTCGTACGCGAGGGCGAGCGAGAGCGTCACCGCCGTGACCATGTTCACCCACAGCACCTGCACGGGAGACAACGGCAGCGCCAACCCGAAGACGACGGCGACGAGGATCACGAGCGACTGGGCCCCGTTGGTGGGCAGCAGGAACACGATCGACTTGCGCAGGTTGTCGTAGATCCGGCGCCCCTCGCGGATCGCGGAACGGATGGTGGCGAAGTTGTCGTCAGCGAGCACGATCTCGGCGGCTTCTTTCGTCGCCTCGGTGCCCTTGATCCCCATCGCGACTCCCACGTTCGCGCGGGTGAGCGCGGGGGCGTCGTTGACGCCATCACCGGTCATCGCGACCACCTCGCCGTGCGACTGGAGCGCTCGGACGATACGGATCTTGTGCTCGGGACTTGTCCGCGCGTAGACGTCGACGTCGCGGACGACATCCTTCAGCTTCTCCTGGCTGAGCGACTCGAGCTCGCCGCCGGTGAGCACGCGGGGTTCGTCATCCGACACCAGCCCCATCTCACGGCTGATCGCGACGGCCGTTCCCGCATGGTCGCCCGTGATCATCTTCACGCGGATGCCGGCCCGGTGGCAGTCGGCGATCGCCTCGACGGCCTCGGGGCGCGGGGGGTCGAGGATGCCCCAGAGGCCGAGGAACTCCAGCTCGTCGACGTCGTCGATCCCGACCTCGTCGAGGCGCGACGGCTTGCGCGCGGCGGCGAGCACGCGCAGGCCCTCGGCGCTCAGCTCGGCGATGACCGCATCCCAGAACTCGCGGTCGAGTTCCTCCGGCCCCGCGGCCCCGCGCTGGCGCGTCGAGCGGTCGAGCAGCCGGTCGGGCGCGCCCTTGACGAGGAGAGCGCGCGACCCGTCGGCGCCCTCGTTCAGGGTCGCCATGAACTTGTTCTCCGAGTCGAACGGGAGCACGTCCACGCGCCGGACGCCTTCTGCCTCACCGTCGTGTCCGCCCTTCATCGCGACGACGCGCAGCGCACCCTCGGTCGGCTCACCGACGAGCTTCCAACCGTCGTCATCCGAGACGACGTTCGCGTCGTTGCAGAGGTCCGCTACGGCGAGGACGGCCGACAGATCACCGCCGGAACGCCCGTCCCCATCGGTCCGCTCGATCTCGCCCGCCGGTTCGTAGCCCAGCCCCGAGACGTCGTAGCGCGCGACCGGGGTGACGATCCGCCGCACCGTCATCTCGTTCTTCGTCAGCGTGCCCGTCTTGTCGGAACAGACGGTCGTCACCGAGCCCAGCGTCTCGACAGCGGGAAGCTTCCGCGTGATGGCGCGACGCCGGGCCATCTGCTGGACACCGATCGCCAGAGTGATCGTCACGAGCGCCGGCAGCCCTTCCGGGATCGCCGCCACCGCGAAACCGATCGTGGCCGAGACGAGCTCGCCGAACGGCATCCCGTGCACGAATCGGCCGATGAGCATCATGGCGGCCGCCATCCCGAGGATGACGAGGGTCAGGACCCGCCCGAACGCGTCCAGCTGCTTCGTGAGAGGCGTCGTCAGGGCTCCGGCGCCCCCGACGAGCTCCTGGATCTTGCCGATCTCGGTACGAGCGCCCGTGCCCGTGACGATTCCGCGGGCCTGTCCCGCCGACACGATCGTGCCGGAGAACGCCATCGACGCCCGGTCGCCGACGCCGGCATCCGCGTCGACCGGATCGGTGTGCTTCGACGCCGGTACCGACTCGCCGGTCAGCGCCGCCTCGTCGATGCGCAGCTGGCTCGCCTGGACGAGCCGGAGGTCGGCCGGAACCTTGTCGCCCGGTGACAGGCGCACGACATCGCCGGGCACGAGCTCGGCGGCGGGCACACTCCGCCACGAGCCGTCTCGGCGCACGCTCGCATCCGACGACAGCATGCCGCGGATGCCCGCGAGAGCCTTCTCGGCGCGCCCCTCCTGGGCATACCCGATCACCGCGTTGATGATGGCGACGGCGAGGATGACCCACACGTCGAGCCAGTCCGCCATGACCGCCTTGATCGCGGCGGCGGCCAGCAGGATGTAGATCAGCGTGTCGTTGAAGTGCGAGAGGAACCGCAGCCACGCGGGCGTGCGCTTGGCCTCGGGAAGGACGTTCGGCCCCACCGCGTCGAGGCGCCGCCCCGCTTCATCCGAGCTCAGGCCGTCGGCGCTGGTTCTGAGAGCCGCGGCGACCTCGTCGACGGGACGGGCGTACGAGCGAGGCGACTCGAGATCCGCCTCGGAGACAGGGGCAGCCATGGGGCCGATCCTACGGCGTGCGGCTTTGCGGTACACCGGAGGCCGCCGGAGAACATCCCGGTGCGGCCCCGTCCCGACCCCGACGCTCGATGCAGCGCCGGGGTCACCCTGCCGGGGTCAGGTCGAGTCAGGCGGCGCCGTCGAACATGCTGGTGACCGATCCGTCCTCGAAGACCTCCTTGATCGCGCGCGCCAGAAGCGGGGCGATCGGGAGGATGGTGAGGCCGGGGAACCGCTTGTCTTCACCGAGCGGGATCGTGTCGGTGACGACGACCTCGTCGATCGCGGCGTCCTGGAGTCGCTCGACCGCCGGGTGGCTGAAGACCGCGTGCGTGGCCGCGACGATGACCCGCTCGGCGCCGTTGTTCTTCAGGGCCTGCGCGGCCTTGACGATGGTGCCGCCGGTGTCGATCATGTCGTCGACCAGGAGGCAGACACGTCCGCGCACGTCGCCGACGATCTCGTTGACGGTGACCTGGTTGGCGACGTTCGGGTCGCGACGCTTGTGGATGATGGCCAGCGGGGCGCCGAGGCTGTCGGACCACGTGTCCGCGACGCGAACGCGACCGGTGTCGGGTGACACGACGGTGAGCTTGTCGCGGTCTTCCGGGCTGAGCGTGCGCTCGAAGTGCTCGAGCAGGACCGGCTTGGCGAACAGGTGGTCGACGGGGCCGTCGAAGAAGCCCTGGATCTGCGCGGCGTGCAGATCGACGCTCATCACGCGGTCGGCGCCGGCGGTCTTGAACAGGTCCGCGACGAGGCGGGCACTGATGGGCTCGCGTCCGCGGCCCTTCTTGTCCTGACGCGAATACGGGTAGTAGGGCGCGACGACGGTGATGCGCTTCGCGGATGCGCGCTTCGCCGCATCCAGCATGATGAGCGTCTCCATCAGCCATTCGTTGACCGGCGGACCGAACGACTGGACGAGGAAGAAGTCGCAGCCGCGGATCGACACCTCGAAGCGGGTGAGGATCTCGCCCGACGCGAACGTGCGGTGCTCGGTGGGAACGAGCTCCGTGCCGAGCTGGGTGGCTACATCGGCCGACAGCGCGGGGTGCGAGCCACCGGATGCCACGACGAGACGCTTCTTGGTCTTGGCGACCAGTCCCGGGGCGATACCCCGCGAGACGTCGAGGTCAACCGTGTTCTTCTTGCGAGCCATCGTCCGCTTCCTGTGAAGACCGCACGCGTGCCGCTGCTGCGGCGGCTGCAGTACCGGGTCTGTTCTTCTCGACCCACCCTGCGACATTGCGCTGGGGGGCGACGCTGAGCGCGAGAGCACCGGCCGGCACGTCCTTGCGGATGACCGCTCCGGCGCCGGTCTTGGCGCCCTCACCGATCTTAACGGGCGCGACGAAGACGTTGTGCGAGCCGGCGTGGACCTCGTCGCCGATGACGGTGCGGTGCTTGGCCAGGTCGTCGTAGTTCGCGGTGATCGCGCCCGCGCCCAGGTTCACGCCGCGACCGATCTCGGCGTCGCCGACGTACGACAGGTGCGGAACCTTGCTGCCCTCGCCGATGACGGCATTCTTCGTCTCGACGAACGTGCCGATCTTGCCGCGCTCTCCCAGCTGCGTGCCCGGCCGGATGTACGAGAAGGGCCCCACGGTCGCCCCCGCCCCGATGACGGCGAGCGTCGCGTCGCTCCGGGTGACCGAGGCGCCCGCGCCGACCTCGCAGTCGGTCAGTGTCGTGTCGGGGCCGACCGTGGCACCCTCCGCGATCACCGTGGCCCGCAGGATGTGCGTGTTCGGCAGGACGGTGACATCGGGGGCGAGCGTAGCCGTGACGTCGATCCACGTCGTGGCGGGGTCCTGCACGGTGACCCCTTCGAGCTGCCAGCGACGCACCGTGCGCGCGTTCAGGAGGCGTCCGGCCTCGGCCAGCTGCACGCGGTCGTTGACGCCGACGATGAGGGTCGGGTCGACCACCGGCTGTGCGGCGACGGCGAGGGCGTCGGCGCGCAGCATCCCCACGACATCGGTGAGGTACTTCTCGGCCTGGACGTTGGCCGTGCTGATCCGGCCGAGACGTTCGCGCAGCGGCCCCGCCTGGAACGCGTAGACCCCGGCGTTGACCTCGTCGACGGCTCGCTCGGCGTCCGTCGCGTCCTTGTGCTCGACGATCCGGTCGACGCCGCCGGCGGTATCGCGGATGACGCGGCCGTAGCCGGTGGGGTCGGACAACCGTGCGCTCAGCATCGTGGCCGCGGCGCCGGTCGAGCGGTGCGTGCGCAGCAGGTCGCGGAGCGTGCCGTCGTCGAGGAGAGGCACGTCGGCGCTGAGCACCAGCACGTCGCCCGCGAACTCCGGGAGCTGGTCGAGCGCGACCTCGACAGCCCGTCCCGTGCCGGGGATCTCGTCCTGGTCGACGACGACGACCTCGGGAGAGACGCCGAGCACGGCCTCCGCGACGCTGTCGCGCTCGTGGCGGACGACGACGAGCACATGGGCGGGGGCGAGGTCGCGGGCCGTGTCGAGCACATGACCGACGAGCGGACGGCCCCCGATGCGATGCAGCACCTTCGGGAGGGACGACTTCATCCGCGTCCCCTGGCCCGCGGCGAGGATCACGACGGCGAGACGGGGATCGAGTTGGGTGTCGCTCATGCTCCGCCGCCAGGACTCGAACCTAGACCTCACAGCTCCAAAGGCTGTCGTGCTGCCATTACACCACGGCGGACCGCCGCACCGAGGTGCAGCCCGACAAGTCTGCCAGAGCGCACGGCGCCCCGTCTCCGCGGCGCCTGTGTCGCGCGCCCGGTTCGCGATAATGGGGCCATGGCACACGAGACCGACGAGGTGGACCGCATCGTCGGTGCGTGGTCGCTGCAGCGTCCCGACCTGGACTTCTCGCCGCTCGAAGTGCTCTCGCGCGTCGATCGACTGTCGCGCCATCTCGACCGCGCGCGTCGCGAAGCCTTCCGCCGCAGTGATCTCGAGCCCTGGGAATGGGACGTCCTGTCGGCCCTCCGCCGCGCCGGCGAGCCCTACCAGCTGAGCCCTAAGCAGCTCCTCCAGCAGACCCTGGTCTCGAGCGGCACGATGACCAATCGCATCGACCGGCTCGTCGCCCGCCGGCTCGTGCGGCGCGAGTCCGACCCGGGTGACGGGCGCAGCGTCCTGGTCACCCTGACCGATGACGGACGCATCCGCGTGGATGCCGCGATCACGCGCCTCGTCGACGCGGAGGCGGTGCTCCTGGCCGGTCTGTCGAAGAGCGACCGCGACCGCCTCGCCTCGCTCCTGCGCAAACTGTCGCTGGGCTTCGACGGCACTCCCCCGCCACCGTCCGCCTGAGGTGTCCGAGCCTCGCTGACAGCGTGCGCCCGGCAGGGGTGGCCTAGCCTGGAAGCAATATGGCGCATCTTCTGGGAGCCGAGGGCCTTCGCCTCGAGTATCCGACCAAAGTGGTGTTCGACGGGGTCTCCCTCGGTGTCGACGAGGGCGACCGCATCGGCATCGTGGGCCGCAACGGCGACGGCAAGTCGAGCCTTCTGCGCATGCTCGCGGGGCTCGTCGAGCCCGACTCCGGCCGGGTGACCGTCCGCGGTGGCATCCGCGTGGGGGTCCTGGCGCAGGCCGACGACCTCGACGACGACCTCCGGGTGCGCGACGCCGTCGTCGGTGACCTGGCCGATCACGAGTGGGCGGGCGACGCCCGGGTGCGCGACGTCATCGCGGGGCTTCTCGGCGATCTCGACTGGGAGGGCCCGATCCGTGGTCTCTCGGGCGGTCAGCGTCGCCGGGTCTCCCTCGCCGCGCTCCTCGCGGGCGATCACGACGTCATCTTCCTGGACGAGCCGACGAACCACCTCGACGTCGAGGGCATCTCGTGGCTCGCAGAGCACCTCAAGCGCCGGTGGTCGGCGGGTTCCGGTGCGCTCCTGGTCGTGACGCACGACCGCTGGTTCCTCGACGAGATCTGCACCGCGACGTGGGAGGTCCACGACCGGATCGTCGAACCGTTCGAGGGCGGCTACGCGGCGTACATCCTGCAGCGGGTCGAGCGCGACCGGCAGGCAGCCGCCGTCGAGGCCCGGCGGCAGAACCTCGCCCGAAAGGAACTGGCCTGGCTGCGCCGCGGCGCCCCCGCCCGCACGTCGAAGCCGAAGTTCCGCATCGACGCCGCGAACGAGCTGATCGCCGACGTCCCCGAGATCCGCGATCGGGTCGCGCTGCAGTCGCTCGCGGTGTCGCGACTGGGCAAGGATGTCGTCGACGTCCTCGACGCCGGTGTCAGCTACGGCGACCGGGTCGTGCTCGAGAAGGTCGAGTGGCGCATCGCGCCGGGCGAGCGCACCGGCATCCTCGGCGTGAACGGCGCCGGCAAATCGACCCTCCTGGGGCTCATCTCCGGCACCGTCGAGCCGACCGCGGGACGCGTCAAGCACGGCAAGACCGTTAAGGTGGCGACCCTCTCGCAGCGCATGAGCGAGCTCGACGAGCATCTCGACGAGCCCGTCCGCGTCGTCATCTCGAACCTCCGCACCAGCTACACGATCGGATCGGGGTCGAAGGCGCAGGAGCTGACGCCGGGGCAGCTGCTGGAGCGGATGGGCTTCAGCTCGGCGCAGCTGTCGACGCCCGTCAAAGACCTCTCGGGCGGACAGAAGCGGCGTCTGCAGCTGCTGCTCATCCTGCTCGACCAGCCCAATGTGCTGATCCTCGACGAGCCGACCAACGACCTCGACACCGACATGCTCGCGGCGATCGAAGACCTCCTCGACTCGTGGGCGGGCACGCTCATCGTCGTCTCCCACGACCGGTACTTCCTCGAGCGCGTGACCGACCAGCAGTACGCCATCCTCGGCGGACGGCTGCGACACCTTCCCGGCGGCGTCGACGACTACCTGCGTCTGCGACGCGAGCAGCCTCAGCGCACCGGCGCGAACGCTGCGACCTCGGCCCCCTCCTCGGGTTCGGGCACAGGATCGACGAGCCCGGCGGCTCCGACGCTGAGCGGAGCCGAGCGCCGCGCCGCCGAGAAGGAGATCTCCGCCATCGATCGCCGACTGGAGAAGATCCAGGGCGAGATCGCGGCCGTCGATGCGCAGCTCGCCGATGCACACGACGACTTCGAGCGGATCATGGGGCTGCAGCGACGACGCGACGAGCTCGTCACCGAGACGACCACGCTCGAGGAGCGGTGGCTCGAGCTCGGCGAGGCCATCGACGGCTGACTGCGCACGGCACGACGAAGCCCCCGGCGCGATGCGCACCGGGGGCTTCGTTGCGGATCAGACGAGTCCGTTGTCCTCGAGGAACTTCTTCGCGATCGCGGCCGGCTCGAGCTTGTCGACCGTGCTCTGGACGTTCAAGGCGACCAGGGCCTCGGGGGTGAGCTTCGCGCTGACGGCGTTGATGGTGTCCTCGACCTCGCCCGCGAGATCCTTGTTCACGACCGGGACGACGTTGGACGCGAGGAAGAGCCCCTCGGGGTCTTCGAGCACGACGAGGTCGTCGGTCTGGATGCGCGGGTCGGCCGTGAAGACGTTCGCGACGTTGACCGTGCCTGCGACGAGGTCGTCGACCGTGGTCTCGCCGGTCGCCTGGAAGCCGACCTCGATGCCGTAGGTGTCGGCAAGGCCCGTCGGACCGTAGGGACGCTGCTCGAGCTCGGCAGGACCGCCGAGGGTCAGCGGCTCGGTGACGTTCGCGAGGTCGGCGATCGTGGTCAGGTTCCACTGCTCGGCGAACGCCGCCGTCACGGTGTACGAGTCCTGGTCGCTCGCGGTCGCCTGGTCGAGCACCGTGAGGTTCTCGGGGAGCGCGTCGGCGAGAGCGGCGTACACGTCCTCGGAGGTGCGGGCGGTGGTGTCCTCGTCGAAGTACTGCAGCAGGTTGCCGGTGTACTCGGGGAACAGCGTCAGCGACCCGCTCTCGAGCTCGGGCAGGTACGCCTCGCGCTGACCGGTCGTGAACTGACGGTCGACGGTCTTGCCGGCACCCTCGAGGGCCTGCGCGTAGATCTCGGCGATGATCTCGTTGGAGTAGTAGTCCTGGGAGCCGATGACGATGGTGCCGTCGGCCGGGGCCGCCGACTCGCCGCCGCCCTCCGCGAGCGGGTCGGAGCTCGCGCATCCGGCGAACAGGGTGGTGGCGGCGAGCACGCCGACACCGGCCGTCAACAGGCGGCGGGTGGTGAAGCGGGACATGGGTTCCTCTTTTCGGTGATGCGAAGGTTCGGTGCTGTGGGTCGGGATGGTCGGTCAGGCGGTCGCGGCGAGGGGCCGGCGGCGGCGCTGCGGGGCGTCGGCGGCACGGACGCCACGCGGCACGCTGAGGCGTTGGAGGAGGGCGAAGACGGCGTCGAGCAGGAGGGCGAGCAGCGCGAGGATCAGGGCGGCGCCGAGCACCTGGTCGATCGCGCGGAGGTCGATGCCCTGGATGATGCGGAAGCCGAGCCCGCCGAGGTCGGTGTACCCGGCGATCGTGACGGTCGCCACGACCTGCAGCACGGCCGAGCGCAGCCCGCCGATCAGCAGCGGCAGGCCGAGGGGCACCTCGACACGCCAGAGGATCTGCCACTCGGTCATGCCGACCGCGCGAGCCGCGTCGATCGTGCGTCGATCGATCGCCTGAAGCCCGCTGTACGCGCCCGCGAGGAGCGGCGGGATCGCGAGCACGACGAAGGTGATGAACGCCGCCTCGGTCTTCTGGGTGACGCCGAGCAGCAGGATCAGCAGGATCAGCAGTCCGAACGACGGGATGGCCCGCGCAGCCCCCGACACGGCGACGGCGAACTCGCGTCCCTTGCCCGTATGACCGATGGCCCAGCCGATCGGCACCGCGATGAGCGCGGCGATCACGACTGAGACGAAGGTGTAGAACAGCTGCTGGCCGATCAGGAACGGCACCGAGTTGCTGCCGGTGTACTGAGCGGGGTCGAGCACCCAGGCGATCGCGTCGACGAAGACGTTCATGCGGTCGCCTCCCGTCGGCGGCGCGCGCGGCGGTCGCGTCGGACCGATCCGGCGTGCGCCCACGGCATGACGACGCGTCCGATGACGACGAGCAGCGCGTCGATGACGAGAGCGATGATCGCGACGGCGAGGATGCCCGCGAACACCTCCTCGAGCAGGCGGCGCTGGATGCCGTTGGTGAAGAGATACCCGAGGTTCGTGACGCCGACGAGGATGCCGACGGTCGCCAGCGACACGGTCGAGACGGCCATGACCCGCAGGCCCGCGAGCAGCACCGGGCCCGACAGCGGCAGGTCGACCGCCCAGAACCGGCGGAACCCGCCGTATCCCATGGCCGTCGCCGCCTGCCGGACGCCCGGGTCGACCGAGTCGAACCCGTCGGCCACGGAACGGGTCTGGATCGCGATCGCGTAGATCGTCAGGCCGACGATGAGGTTGGTCTCGGTGCGGATGCCGTATCCGAGTGCACTGGGAAGCAGCACCAGCAGGGCGAGAGAGGGGATCGTGTAGAGCAGTCCCGTGAGGGTGATCACCCACCCGCGCAGCAGGCGGTAGCGCCACGCGACCCAGCCGAGCGGCACGGAGAGCACGAGTCCCAGCACGATCGCGATGACGCTCTGCCGGATGTGATCGAGGGCGAGCGAGAAGATGAGGTCGAGGTTCGACCAGATCCACGACACCTCAGGCGTCTCCTTCGACCAGGGCGCCCTGCGTGCGCCCCTCGGAGTCGACGAGCACCGCACCGTTGGCCGTCCGCTCGACGTGCAGGGCGCGCTTGCCCCGGTCGACGCCGATGAAGCTCGCGACGAACTCGTCTGCCGGGTCGCGGATGATCTCGCTGGGCGAGCCGACCTGGAGCTTGTGGGCACCGGCCGCGAGGATCACGACCTGGTCGCCGAGGAGGAAAGCCTCGTCGATGTCGTGGGTGACGAAGACGACGGTCTTGCCGAGCTCGCGCTGTAGACGCAGCAGCTCCTGCTGCAGCTCGTCTCGCACGATGGGGTCGACCGCCCCGAACGGCTCGTCCATGAGGAGGATGTTGGGGTCGTTGGCGAGGCCCCGGGCCACCCCCACGCGCTGCTGCTGACCGCCCGACAGCTGGCTCGGATAGCGGTCGGCCATGCGCGTGTCGAGGCCGACCGTCTCCATGAGCTCGAGCGCCCGGCGACGCGCATCGCGCCGACTCGTGCCGGTGAGGACGGGCACCGTGGCGATGTTGTCCGCGACGGTGAAGTGCGGCAGCAGACCCGAGTTCTGCATGACGTAGCCGATACGGCGGCGCAGCTGCACCGGTGATCCGGTCGCGACGCTCTCGCCGTCGATCTCGATGGCACCGGAGGTCGGCTCGACCATCCGGTTGATCATGCGCAGGAGCGTCGTCTTGCCGCACCCGGACGATCCGACGAAGACGGTCGTCTTGTGCGAGGGGATGACGAGCGAGAAGTCCTGCACCGCCCGGGTGCCGTCGGGGAACTCCTTGACGACGTCGCGGAACTCGATCACGCGCTCAGCTCTCGATGACGACCGAGCGGTCGAACGCGACGTATCCCGAGAAGTCGGTGCCCACGCGCTCGATCGCGGTCGGATAGGGCGTCGGGTACGACCATGCCTTGTCGGGCGAGCCGGCGACATCGAAGTACTGGGCGTCACCCTTCCAGGCGCACCTATAGGGCGTGTCGCTCTCGGTCAGGACTCCCGGCGCGACGCTCCGCGGCGGGAAGTACCAGTTGCCCTCGATCCGGACGAGATCGCTCTCGTCGGCTTCGGCGATGATCGTGTCGCCCAGTCGTGCACGCATGGCGCCGCCCTCCCGTTGTGGTCTCTCACGCTAGCGTTCGGAGCCGACACCCGGGCCGTGTTGCGTCATGCCGCGAAATGGACTAAAGCAGCGCATCCCGACCCGGCGGTCAGTACCAGAGACCGACGCGCGGCACCGTCGTCGACGCGAACATCCGCGTGGATGCCGCGAGGTCGGTGCCCGTCAGTCGGCCGGCCCGCCCGAGAGTCTCGGGCGACACACCACCGAGATAGACGGCGGCGAGCTCGACGACCGACAGGTCGAGCACATCGGCGCCGGTCGTATCGGCATCCGCCGCCGTCGACACCGTGCCCGCGCCGCCGTCATCGATCGTCAGGAGGTACTCCCCCGTAGCGATCCCGAGCGGATCGCTCACTCGCAGCAGCAGGCGACCCGCGGCACCATAGGTGCGCGCACGGAGGGCGGCAGGCACATCCACGATGCGCAGGTACTGGTGGTCGAAGACCGAGACCGACGCCGCCCGCCGGTCCCCGATCATCCACAGCACCGGCTCATCGACCGAGCACAGCTCCGCGCGGACGTGGGCCACCAGATCGAGCTCGAGCAGGAACCGCCAGAGCGCGGCGTAGGCGTCGTCGGTCTCGGCGATGAGAATCGTGACCTTCGCGGTGCCCTTGACGATGTCGCGCTCGTGCGGCGCGAGCGTGTAGGTGAGGATGCCGCGCACCTCGCCCGCCGCGTCGCGGTACTGCACGCACCGGATGTCGCCGCCGTCCTTGGCATCGGGGTCGGTGCCGGTGAAGCGATCGCCGTGTCCCGGCGGCAGCGCGATGTCGCCCGGGGTGCGGCGACGCGTGCGCTCGTGGAGCGTTGCGACGACGTCGCGCGCGGAGGTCCGGTCGATGAAGTCGAGACGACCGTCGGGCGTGGGACCCGCCCAGCGCACCCGACGGGTGTCGATGTCGAGGATCGCGGCCGATGCCGCCGACGCGAAACCGTAGCGGCCGTAGAGCGTGGACTCGGTCACCGTGAGCATCGCGATCGGCAGCCCGGCCGCTGCGACGGTGCGGACCTCGCCCTCCAGGAGGGCGCGAGCGATGCCGCGGCGGCGGTGCGTCTGCGCGACCGTGACGGCGCTGATGGCGCCCGCGGGGATCGTCCCGCCCGGCACCGTGAGTTCGGACGGCCACGACGCGATCGTGCCGACGGCGACCTCGGGCATCGGACCGCTCTCGTCGAACACGCCCGTCAAGCGTCGCGCGCTGTTGCGACCGCGCGCGCCCGCGATCTGCTCGGCCGAGCGCTCGCCGTCCTGGAAGCCGCGCGAGACCGCCTGGATCCACCCCTCGAAGGCCCGCTCGTGCGGGGGCACGGTCCGATAGGTCAGGCCGCGCTCGGCGAGGGAACGACGGGACGCCTCGTCGACGTCGCGATGCAGGAGGGGGTTCGGGGTTTCGGTCATCGTGTCATCACTTTCGCGCCCGTCACCGGGCCGGAGACATGACGGGCCCGGTGGCCCATCGCGGACAGGTCGTGCTCGATGCTCTGCGCGGCGGTGGCATCGGCCGCCAGGAAGGCGAGGGTGGGCCCGGAACCGGACACGAGACCCGCGAGGGCGCCGAACTCGCCGGCGCGCTCGAGCAGCTCACGCAGGTCGGGACGCAGCTCGCATGCCGCTTCCTGCAGGTCGTTGCGCAGGGCTGTCGCGAGCAGGTCGGGAGAGCCGGACCGCAGGGCCTGCAGCACGACAGGGTCGACCTCCGGCGGTTCGGGACGCGGCGCGATGTCGGGACGGCGATCGGCGCGCAGCCGATCGAGCTCGGCGTAGACCTCGGGGGTCGAGAGCCCGCCGCCGTCGGCGATGACGAGGACCCAGTCGAAGCGCGCTCGCCCCAGCGCCGGGCTCAGTCGATCCCCGCGTCCCGTGCCGACGGCGCTGCCGCCCATGAGCGAGAAGGGGACGTCCGCACCCAGGCGCGACGCCATCTCCTGGAGAGCGGGCGAGGTCAGCCCCGCCCCCCACAGGGCGTCGCACGCCACCAGTGCGGCCGCGGCGTCCGCCGAGCCCCCGCCCATCCCTCCGGCCACCGGGACGGCCTTGCGGATGTCGAGGTGCACGCCGCCGAGATAGCCGACCTCGCGCGCCACCATGCGGGCAGCACGCAGGGCGAGGTTCCGATCGTCGAGCGGAACGCCGGGCACGGGCGCGCCGGTCTCGTCACGGACGCTCACGGTGAAGTCGTCCGCCGGGGTGGCCACCAGGTCCTCGTAGAGCGAGACGGCCTGATAGACGGAGGCGACGTCGTGGTACCCGTCGTCCTGCACCGATCCGACGTCGAGGAACAGGTTGATCTTGCCGGGTGCCCGCACACGCACGCGGTCGGGGACGGCACTGACGCTCATGACCCGTCCGGTCCGTCCCAGATCGAGCCGATGCGAGCCGCGATGTCGTCGATGCGCCGCAGCTCGTCGTCGGTCAGGTCGGGACCATCGAGGGCGGCGAGGTTCTCGTCGAGCTGAGCCGTGCGCGATGCGCCGATGAGAGCCGACGCGACCACGGGGTCGCGCAGCGTCCACCGGATGGCGAGCTGCGCGAGGGTCTGCCCGCGCTCGCGGGCGAGGTCGCCCAGCTCGCGCAGCCCTGCCAGCGCCGATGCCGACAGCCGCCCGTCGTCCGGCAGCGAGAAGCGCTGCATGGACCGCTCCGACGTGCCGTCATCGAGGTATCGCCCCGTCAGGAGTCCCTGCTGCAGCGGCATGAAGCCGATGGCACCCATCCCGTCGGTCCGCAACTGGTCGGTGAGGCCGTCCTCGATCCAGCGGTTGAGAATCGAGTAGGAGGGCTGGTGGATCACCAGCGGCGTGCCGAGGTCGCGTGCCACCGCGGCGGCGCGCGCGGACTTCTCCGCCGAGTACGACGAGATCCCGACGTAGAGCGCCTTGCCCTGACGCACGAGCGCGTCGAGCGCGCCGACCGTCTCCTCGATCGGGGTCGTGTCGTCCTCGCGGTGGGAGTAGAAGATGTCGACGTAGTCGACGCTCATCCGCTTCAGCGACTGCTCGGCGCTCGCGATGAGGTACTTCCGCGACCCGTGGTTGCCGTACGGGCCGTCCCACATGTCGTATCCCGCTTTCGACGAGATGATGAGCTCGTCGCGGTAGGGGGCGAGATCCTCGCGCATCATGCGGCCGAAGTTCGTCTCCGCCGAGCCGTAGGGCGGCCCGTAGTTGTTCGCGAGGTCGAAATGCGTGATGCCGCGGTCGAAGGCGTGACGCAGCACCTCGCGCTGGCGGTCGAAGGGGATGTTGTCGCCGAAGTTCCACCACAGCCCGAGCGAGATCGGGGGCAGGAACAGTCCGGACGAGCCGACCTGGCGGTACCCGCTGCTCTCGTAGCGATCGGGTGCTGCGGTGTAGGGACGGTGCAGGTCTCCGCCGCGCGAAGCGGGGAAGCGGGGCGAGGCGGTCACGATCCGAGCCTATCGACAGCTCGTCGGGCCGAGCCCCGCCCCCGCAGGGATATCCGAGGTGCACGGAAACACCGATGTAACGGAGAATGTCTACTCTGCCTAAGAAGACATCTTTCCCCGAGGAGGAAACCCTGGCCCTTTCCGCTCTGCCCCGCCGCGAGAACCCCTGGATCGATCTGCCCGCGCAACGCGACGACGTCGTCTTCGACGAGGGCGTTCTGCGCCTGGTCCACGACACGACGACACCCGAAGCCGCCCGCACCGCGGATCTGCTGCTGCTCGCGGAGGCGTTCGACGCCGCCGGCATCCGCGTGCTGATGATCCGTCACGATCTCCACACCCCCGCGCTCGCGATCGACCTCGCGGACGCGGAGCGGACGGCGACGGCACTGCGCACTCTCGGTCGGCGCGAGCCGCTGTATCTGAAGGCGAAGGGAACGGCTCCGGTGTTCGCTGCCGACGCCGTCATCCCCGACTCCGCGCCGCACGCCCTCCGCGCGTACCGTCCGCGAGTGACCGCGACGGGAGGCCGGCGCTACGACCACGAGTACGGCGTGCGGGTGGAGTTCTGGCGTTTCGGCGAGACCTCCGTGGAGGCCCCGCAGGCCAACGCGCTCATGCGGCGCATCACGCCCGCTCAGGACGTGGACATCGTCACGGCGACCCGGTACGGCCGCGAGTGGCAGACCGTCGCGGGCATGCTCGACCCCCACCCCCGCGAGATCACCCACGACGTCGACATGGTGTTCTCGTGGGTCGACGGCTCGGCGAGCGAGTTCCAGCGGCAGCGCGCGGCGCAGTTGTCGGAGTACGTCGTCGGCGAGGGCGACGACGGCCCGGCCCGGTACCGCCACGTCGACGAGCTGCGCTACGCGCTGCGCAGCGTCCACATGTACGCGCCCTGGGTCCGCCGCATCTTCATCGCGACCGACTCCCCCGCCCCCGCATGGCTCGCCGACCACCCGAAGGTGACGATCGTTCGCAGCGAGGAGTTCTTCGCCGATCCGTCTACGCTACCGACGCACAACTCCCACGCCGTCGAAGCGCAGCTGCACCGCATCGAGGGGCTCGCGGAGCACTTCCTGTACTCGAACGACGACATGTTCTTCGGTCGCCCGGTGCACCCCGAGCTGTTCTTCTCGCCCGGCGGCGTCTCGTCGTTCGTCGAATGCGACGTTCGCATCGGCTCGGGCGACCCGCGGCTCGAGCGGTCGGGTCACGACAACGGCCTGCGCGTCAACCGTGCCCTCCTGCAGGAGCGGTTCGGCCGCGTCATCGTCCGCGACCTGGAGCACTGCGCCGCTCCGCTGCGCCGCAGTGTGATGCAGGAGCTCGAGGAGACCTTCCCCGAGGACTTCCGCCGCACCGCGGCATCCCGCTTCCGCGCCGCGACCGACATCTCGGTGACGAACTCGCTGTACCACTATTACGCGATGTTCACCGGGCGTGCACTGCCGACGTCGGTGCCGCGCACACGGTACGTGCAGACCACCCTCGCGCGTTCGCTCGCCGGGATGGAGCGTCTCGCGAAGCGCCGCGACATCGACATGTTCTGCCTGAACGACGGCGGCGAGACCGAGGTACCCGAAGAGATCCGCGTGGCGTCGCTGCGCGACGTGCTGGAGCGGATGTTCCCGATCCGGGCGCCGTGGGAGATCCCGGCCGTCAGCGAAGGACGGGTACGGGACGCGTCGGCGGCGCGCTCCGGCGTGAAGCGCTGACGGGAGCGATCCCGGCCTCGGCCAGTCGCCGCTGGGCCTCGCCGGCGTCGGTGTACTCCAGCGTCGTCGGCGCGTCGATCGGCACCACCGAGTGCACGACCGTGTCGTCGTAGACGTGCACGAAGTTGAACGACTGGGCGCCGTCCTGCGGGCGGGTACCGCCCACCGGGACCGTGAGGTCCTGCGCGTAGCAGGTCGACGAAGCCACCGAGACCGGGATACCGGCGAAGGTCGCGAAGGTCGAGTAGTGCAGGTGCCCGGCGATGATGGCGCGGACGTCGGATCCGGCCAGGACGGCGGCGAGCGAGCGCTGGTCGCGCAGCTCGACGCTCGCGGCCAGCGGCAGCACGCTGGGCACCGGCGGGTGGTGCATCGCGAGGATCGATCCGAGCGGCGCGGGCGTCGAGAGCACCTCGCGCAGCCACGCGAGCTGCGCGGGGCGCACTTCGCCGTGGTGTGAGCCGGGAACGCTCGTGTCGAGCGTGATGAGCCGGAGCCCGTCGATCTCGTCGACCCGGTCGGCCGCCTCAGCGGTGCCGGACTCGCGCCACAGCGTCTCGCGGAAGCCGGCACGGTCGTCGTGATTGCCCATCACCCAGAACACGCGCGTCTCGAGGCGCTCGGCGAACGGCTCGACCAGGTCGCGCAGCTCGGCATAGGCGCCGCGCTCGCCGAGGTCGACGAGGTCGCCGGTGAAGACGATCCCGTCGGGACGGAGGGCCGCCGCCTCGATCGCGTCGAGGGCTCGGCGCAGGTGCGCGGCCGCGTCGACGCGGTCGAAGAGCTGCGAGCCGGCGGCTCGCAAGTGGGTGTCGCTCAGGTGCAGCAGCACCCTCTCGGGTGCCGGGTACTCGGCGCTTCGCATCGTCTCTTCCGGGTCGGGTGATGCTCGCCGCGGCGCTCGCGGCTCGCCCCGAATGTTACCGGCATGTTTCGGGAGAACCCGATGACGCGCTGATGATCATTCAGTGAACGGATGCCGCCAGCCGTACGAAATCGTCGATCGTGAGCTGCTCGCCGCGCAGGGTCGGGTCGATGCCGACGGCCTCGAGAGCGGCGGACGCCGTCGCCGCGGTGCCGCCGAACAGCGGTGAGACCGCCTGACGGAGCATCTTGCGGCGCTGTCCGAACGCGGCGTCGATGATCTGGAAGGTGCGGCGGCGGAGGTCGTCGTCGCCGCGGGGCTCGGCGTCCCGCTCGAAGGCGACCAGCAGGCTGTCGACGTTGGGAACGGGCCAGAACACCTGCCGCGACACCGTCCCGGCGAGGCGCCACGATCCGTACCACGCGGCCTTCGCGCTCGGCGAGCCGTAGATCTTCGAGCCGGGCGCGGCGGCGAGCCGTTCCGCGACCTCGGCCTGGACCATCACGACACCGCGCTGCAGGTACGGAAAGGTCTCGAGGAAGTGCAGCAGCACGGGCACGCTGACGTTGTAGGGCAGGTTCGCCACGAGCACCGACGGCTCACCCGGCAGCTCGGTCACCCGGAGCGCATCGGCGTCGACGACCGTCAGCGCATCGGCTTCGACGCCGTGCCGAGCCGCGGTGACCGGCAGGTGCGCGGCGAGGCGGTGGTCGATCTCGACGGCCGTGACACGCGCACCCGCTTCGAGGATCGCGAGCGTCAGCGAGCCCAGCCCCGGGCCGATCTCGACGACGCGCTCGCCCGGCTGGACGCGCGCCGCGTGCACGATCTTGCGGACGGTGTTGGCGTCGACGACGAAGTTCTGCCCGAGCTTCTTGGTCGGAGTCACGTCGAGTTCGGCCGCGAGGGCGCGGATCTCGGCGGCACCGAGCAGGGTCACAGGCATGAGGACCAGCCTAGTTGCGCCGCGCCGCGCCGCCCCACGGACGACGCGACGCGCGGCTCATGCGTCGGCGGATGCGGCGGCGGCAGCCCGCGCGGCGCCGGGCAGCGCCTCGAGGATGCGGCCGAGGGCGACGTCGTCGTGCGCTGCCGTGAGGAACCACGCCTCGAACGCCGAGGGGGGAAGCGACACCCCCGCCTCGAGCATGGCGTGGAAGAAGGCCGCATAAGCCCCGGCATCCTGACGCGTCGCCGTCTCGTAGTCGGGGACGCCCGCGACGACCGCCGAGCCGAAGAAGACGCTGAAGAGCGTCCCGGCCCGCTGGACCACGTGCGGCACACCGGCGGCATCGAGCGCGGCCGAGGCCGCGACCGAGACCGTGTCGGCCGCTCGCGAGATGCGGGCGTAGACGTCCGAGTCGGCGAGGCGGAGCGTCGCGAGCCCCGCGGCGACAGCGACGGGATTGCCCGAGAGCGTGCCGGCCTGGTACACCGGCCCGAGGGGCGCCAGCAGATCCATGATCTCGGCGCGTCCCGCCAGCGCGGCGACGGGGAGGCCGCCGCCGACGACCTTGCCGAAGGTCAGCAGATCGGGCGCGACGTCCTCCCCCGCCTCGCGCAGGACTCCCCAGTATCCCGACGGCCCCGAGCGGAACCCGGTCAGGACCTCGTCGCTGATGAGCAGCGCGCCGTGGCGGTTCGTCAGCTCGCGCAGGAAGGTCGTGAAGCCCGGCGCGGGCGGGACGACGCCCATGTTCGCGCCGGCGGCCTCGGTGATCACCGCGGCGATGTTCGCGCCGTGCTCGGCGAAGACGGCTTCGAGAGCGGCACGGTCGTTGTAGGGCACCACGAGGGTCTGCGCGGCGATGGGGGCGGGGACGCCCGCGGATCCCGGCAGTGCGAGGGTCGCGAGCCCGGAGCCGGCCTGCGCCAGCAGGCCGTCGGAGTGGCCGTGGTAGTGACCCGAGAACTTCACGAGCAGATCGCGCCCGGTCGCCCCGCGCGCGAGACGGATGGCGGTCATGGTCGCCTCCGTGCCCGTCGAGACGAGGCGGATCTTCTCGGCGATCGGCACCCGGCGACGGATCTCCTCCGCCAGCTCGGTCTCGGCGGGTGTCGATGCGCCGAACGACAGACCGCGTCGAGCGGCGTCGACGACGGCGTCGATGACCTCGGGATGCGCGTGACCGACCAGCGCCGGGCCCCAGCTGGCGACGAGGTCGACGTAATCACGCCCCTCCGCGTCGGTGACATAGGGGCCGGTCGCCGACACGTAGAAACGGGGCGTGCCGCCCACCGATCCGAAAGCGCGGACCGGCGAGTTCACGCCGCCGGGGATGACCGCCCGGGCACGGTCGAACAGTTCGTCGTTGCGGGTCATGCGAAGTCCTTTCCGGCGCGGAGCCAATCGGCCACCTCGCGGGCCCAGTAGGTGAGGATGACGTCGGCGCCGGCGCGCCGGATGCCTACGAGCGACTCGGCGATCGTGCGCTCGCGGTCGATCGCACCGGCGCGGGCAGCGAGCTCGATCATCGCGTACTCCCCCGACACCTGGTACGCCCACACGGGCACCGTCGCGGCATCGGCGACACGAGCGAGCACGTCGAGGTAGGGGCCGGCGGGCTTGACCATGACGTAGTCGGCACCCTCGGCGATGTCCTGCATCGCCTCGGCCACGCCCTCTCGCCCGTTGGCGGGATCGAGCTGGTAGGTGCGACGGTCGCCCTGCAGGGTCGACTCGACGGCGTCGCGGAACGGCCCGTAGTAGGCCGAGGCGTACTTCGCGGAGTAGGCCAGCAGCGCGACGTCGCTGTGTCCGGCCTCGTCGAGCGCGGCTCGGATGACGGCCACCTGGCCGTCCATCATCCCCGACAGCCCCAGCACTTCGGCGCCGGCCCGGGCCTGGGCGAGCGCCATCCGGGCATAGACCTCCAGAGTCGCGTCGTTGTCGACCGAGCCGTCGGCGGCGAGCAGGCCGCAGTGCCCGTGATCGGTGAACTCGTCGAGGCACAGGTCGGCCTGCACCGTGATGCGTCCCTGCGCCGCGTCGCGCGCCACACGGATCGCACGGTTGAGGATGCCGTCCTCAGCGACCGCCCCCGAGCCCTCGGCGTCTCGGACGGCGGGCACGCCGAACAGCATGATGCCGCCGACGCCCGCGTCCGCGGCATCCGTCACGACGCTCGCGATGGCCTCGATCGGATGCTGCATGACGCCCGGCATGCTGGCGATCGGCAAGGCCTGGTCGATGCCCTCCTTCACGAAGACCGGCAGCACGAGCTGCGCGGCGACGAGGTGGTGCTCGGTCGAGAGGCGGCGCATCGCAGGGGTGCGACGCGTGCGACGCAGGCGCCGCTCGGGGAAGGTGCTCATGGGGAATCCTCTGGTGCGGGTCGCGCGTCGAGCTCTGCGATGAGGGCGTCGACGCTCTGCGAATGTGCGGTGTGCTGCACGGTGTAGCCGAGCTTCTCGGCGTCGCGCGTGGTGCCGGGGCCGATCGAGGCGATGAACACCTCGCGCCCGGGGATGCCGACCTGGCGGCGGAGCTCGCGCCCGACGCTCAGCGACGTGAGCAGGACGGTGTCGATCCTCCCGGTGCGCACCTCCTCGGCGATCTCGGGGGTCAGATCGACCCCCACCGTCCGGTACGCGATGCAGACGTCGACCTCGTAGCCCTGGAGCTCGAGCTCGTCGCTGATGACGGCCATCGCGAGATCCGAGCGGAGCACGAGACAGCGCCCCGTCGATCGCGGTGAGCGACCGGCGCACCACTGGGCGATCATGTTCGTCGCGGACGAGGTGCCCACCGGCACGAACTCGACCTCGAAGCCCGCGTCGGCGACGGCGCGCGCGGTCGGCCGCCCGACGGCGGCGATGCGTGTTCCGATCGGGATGCTCACGCGCTGCGCGACGAGCTGCTCGACGGTGGCCGCGCTCGTGATGAAGACCCAGGCGTACTCCCCCGCCGCCAGAGCGGCGAAGGCCGCGTCGCGGGCCGCGAGGTCGCGTGGGGGCCGCGACTCGATGAGGGGTGCGATCACACCCGTCGCGCCGCGGCGCTCGACCTCGGCGCGCACGCGCTCACCCCAGGCTCCCCCGCGGGGGATCAGGATGCGGCGCCCGCTGAGACCGCCCGTCATCGGCTCGTCCCCGGCAGATCGGCGATGTCCGCAGCACCGCCGTCCAGCAGCTCGGCGACGACGTCGGCGGCGACCGACTCACGCTCGCCCTCGGAGGTCAGGTCGGCGCGCAGGGCACGCTGGGCGCGCACCGTGCGGTCGCCCCCGGGCGCGTACACCTCGGCGACGAAGACGGACTCGGCTGCGAGCCCGGTGACCGAGATCCCGACCGGCGCGGCGCATCCGGCCTCGAGTCGGCGGAGGACCGCGCGCTCGAGGAGGGCGCGCGAGGACGACTCGGCGTCGTCGATCAGCGCGACCGCGCGGCCGATGGGCCCGTCGAGGTCGACCGTGCGGATCTCGACCGCGAGCGCTCCCTGCCCGGCCGACGTCGGCCACCGGTCGAGCCCGAAGACCTCGCCGATGGCGCCGTCGCGCTCGATGCGCCGCAGTCCCGCCTCGGCGAGGACGATGGCGTCGTAGTCGCCGTCGCGCATCTTCCGCAGACGCGTGTCGATGTTCCCGCGGATGTCGCGCACGCGCAGGTCGGGTCGGCGGCGCAGCACCTGGGCGACGCGGCGCGGCGACCCGGTGCCGATGACGGCCCCCTCGGGCAGTCCGTCGAGGGTCGTCTGGGCGGTCGGCCCGCAGAGCACGTCGCGCTGCGGGGCCCGTGGCGGCACCGCCCCGATGGTCAGTCCGGGGTAGGGCGCGGTGGGAAGGTCCTTCATCGAGTGCACGACGAGGTCGCAGTCGCCCCGCAGCAGAGCCTCGCGCAGGGCGGTGGCGAACACACCGGTACCGCCCATCTGCGCGAGCGAGCCGGTCAGCACATCACCGTCCGTCGTGATCTCGACGAGCTCGACGGGGATGCCGGTCGCATCGGTGATCGCGTCGGCGACATGGCGCGACTGGGTCGTGGCGAGCAGGCTCGCGCGGGTCCCGAGACGCAGGACGGGGACGTCGGTCGCGTCGGCGGCGTGAGTGCCGGCTGTCACGGCGCCACCCCCGCGAGCGCCGGCTGGAAGCCCAGACGCTTGTTCTCGCAGCATCCCGGTCGGCATACGTCGTACCAGGGCCCCAGCGAGGTCACGGCGGGGCGCTCGTCGGCGGGTGTGCCCTTGAGCCGCTCCTCGACGAGGTCGACCAGACCCGCCACGTAGGCCGGGTGCGTGCTGGGCGACGCGGTGCGCACCGCGAACAGTCCGTGCTCCTCGGCCGTCTCCATCGCTTCGGTGTCGAGGTCCCAGAGCACCTCCATGTGGTCGCTGACGAACCCGAGCGGCACGATCAGCACCGCCTTGCGCCCCGCGGCGGGAAGCTCGGAGATCGCGTCATTGATGTCGGGCTCGAGCCACGGCACGGACGGCGGGCCCGACCGGCTCTGGAACACCAGCTGCCAGGGGCTCGTCGTGCCGAGCTCGGCGACGATCGCCTCGGCGACCGCGGTGTGCTGGGCGACGTACGCGCCACCGGGGCCGAAGCCGCGCTCGGGCGGGCCGGAACGGTCGGCGTCGGAGTTCGGGATCGAGTGCGTCGAGAAGAGGATCTCGATGTCCTCGTCGGCGATGCCGCGCTCGCGCACCTTCGCGAGTCCGTCGCGGATGCCGTCGACGAAGGGGGCGACGAATCCGGGGTGGTCGAAGAATTGCCGGACCTTGTCGATCTCGACCTCGCCCGCCAGTCCCGTCGCTTCCATGGCGTCGGCCAGGTCTTCGCGATACTGGCGGCACGAGGAGTACGAGCTGTAGGCGCTGGTGGCGATCGCGATGACGCGACGGTGCCCATCGGCGTGCAGCTCGCGCAGCGCGTCGTCGACGTACGGCATCCAGTTGCGGTTGCCCCAGTAGACCGGCAGGCCGAGGCCGCGCGCGGCGATCTCCGTCTCGAGGGCGGCCTTCAGCTCGCGGTTGTGCTGGTTGATGGGAGACACCCCGCCGAAGTGACGGTAGTGGTGGGCGACCTCTTCGAGGCGCTCGTCGGGGATGCCGCGACCAGCCGTGACGTTGCGCAGGAATGGCAGGACGTCGTCCTGGCCCTCGGGGCCGCCGAAGCCGAGAAGGAGGAGCGCGTCGTACGACGTGGGCTCGCTCACGTGGGGTGCTCCCCCGCACGACGCGGGACCGGCGGCGGGAACCGCGCAGCCGGGCGCACACGGCGGGGCGCTCTGGGCACGCGGGGGCTTGGGACGGAACTCGTTCGCGCTCATCAGGACAGCACCTCCGCCAGCTCGGACACCTCGACGCGTCGTCCGGTGTAGAAGGGCACCTCTTCGCGGACGTGACGCCGCGCATCGGTGGCGCGCAGGTCGCGCATGAGGTCGACGAGGCTGATCAGCTCGTCGCTCTCGAGCGGCAGCAGCCACTCGTAGTCGCTCAGGGCGAAGGTCGAGACGGTGTTGGCGATGACGTCCGAGAACTTCGCACCGCGGCGGCCGTGCTGGGCGAGCATCGCCGAACGCTCCTCCTCGGGCAGCAGGTACCACTCGTAGCTGCGCACGAACGGGTAGAGGCACAGCCAGTCGCGGGCGGGCTCGCCGCGGAGGTAGCCGGGAACGTGCCGCTTGTTGAACTCCGCCTCGCGATGAACGCCCATGGCGCTCCATTCGAGGTCGAAGGCGGCGAGGGCCGCCGTTCGGCGCAGTTCGCGCAGCGCGCGCTGCAGAGCCGCCGGATCGTCGTCCGAGCCGGAAGCCGTGTGCAGCCACACCATCAGCTCGGCGCCCGCGCGCATGCCGGTGACGTCGTACAGTCCGCGCACCGTGACGCCGGCCTCGGGCAGCCCGGCGACGACACGCTCGAGCTCGGCGAGGTCGGCGTCGGTGGGCGCCTGGTGACGCGGTCGCGGACCGGCGAGGATCGCGAAGAGGGTGTAACCGAGCGGGATCTGTTCGGTCATCAGGACTCCTTTCGAACGGAGGGAACAGCGAAGAGCTCATGGGCCAGCGCGCGGGCGTGCGGAATGACCGAGGCGAGCCCGGTACCGGCCGCGACGGCTCCGGTGACGTGGATGCCGCGGGCCGCGGCATCCATCACCGTCGCCGTCCAGGAGTCGGACTCGGCCGGCACGACGGCGTCGCGCCACCGGGTCGTCAGGATCTCTCCGATGTCACCGCGATCGACGCGAGCGCCCGTGAGGTGGGAGATCTCGCGCGCCACGGCCGCGGCGGAGTCGAGGCCCGCGGTGTCGTCGGCGCGCGCCGAGAGGCGGACGAGGTGCGTCCCCTCCGGCAGCGCTTCTCGCGCCCAGGCCCACTTCGCGTCGATGTGGGTCAGGGCCTTGGCCGCGGTACAGGTACCCGGAGCGACGATGACGCCCGATCCGACGGGCTCCGCAGACAGGTCGTCGGAGGTGACCGCCGCGGTGAGCAGGCGGACCGCGGGCTGGATCGGCGCTGTCGCCCCCGCATCGATGGCGCGGCTGTCTCGCCCGAGCAGATTCGCGGCACCCCGCGGGCCGGTTGCGATGACGACGTGATCGGCGCGGATCGTCTCGCCGTCCGCGAGCGTCACCGCGACGCCGGGACCGGATGCCGGGTCGACCCGGCCGACCGCGGTGCCGGTGCGGATCACCGCGCCGCGTTCGGCGGCGAGGCGTGCGACGGCGTCGGCGAGCCGCCACATTCCTCCGGCGATTCCCCCGACGGCGGTTCCGCCCGGAGCGTTCGGGGCGACCTCCGCAGCTGCTGCCAGCAACGAGCCCGTGCGCTCGAACGCCTCCCACATCTTCGGGTGAAGACGCGGGAGCGGAACGGCCGCGGCGGGCTGCGAGTAGATGCTGCGGCAGAGCGGATCCACGAGGTCGCGGAGGAGCCCTTCGCCGAGGCGCTCTTCGACGACGTCGGCGAGCGAAGCGGTGGGATCGACGGGCGCGTCCAGAACCTCGGCGGCAGCTCGCTCGGCGGCGCGGTCGCCGACGATCGCGACGACGTCGGGTGCCAGCGGGTCGGCCGGGATGCCGATGACCGTCCGTCTCGGCAGGGGCAGCCGGCTCCACCGGGCGCCGGGCAGGCCGACGCCGTGCTGCGATACCAGGTGCGCGGGCCCCGACCGCGGTGCGACGACCTCGAGCGGCAGGGCGAAGTCGGCGATGAGTCGCGGCACCGCGTCGGTGCGCTTCGCGAAGGACTCCGCCCCCAGGTCGATGTCGACCCCCGCGATGCGCCCGCGGCGCAGCATCCCGCCGATCTGATCGTCGGATTCGACGACAGTCGCGCGTGCTCCCGCGGTCACGGCCTCGAGCGCGACGACGAGCCCGGCGATGCCGGCCCCGACGATGACGACGTCGGTCTCGACGGTCATGCCGACCGCCACGCGTGGACGGTGCGCACGACGGAGCTGATCGCGTCGGGATCCGCCTCCATGGGCACTCCGTGACCCAGGTTGAACACGTGTGCGCGTGCGGCGCGCCCGGCCTCGAGGATGCGCGCGATCGCCGCGTCGCGGACCTCGGCCGGAGCGAAGAGCAAGGCGGGGTCGAGGTTGCCCTGCAGCGTCAGGTCGCCGCCGACCCGACGATCGGCCTCGTCGAGGGGCACGCGGTAGTCGACTCCGAGGGCGTCGATGCCGATCGAGGCCATGTCACGCAGGATCTCGCCCGTCCCGACACCGAAGTGCACGAGCGGGATGTGATCGATGCCCGCGCCGGCGGGGACCGGGAGCGCGCGCACGGCTTCGAAAGAGGCCGCGGATGCCGGCAGCGCCGCCACACGGTAGTCCTCGGGCGGCAGGCCCCCCGCCCACGAGTCGAACAGCTGCGCGGCACTGGCGCCGGACTCGACCTGCAGCGCGAGGAACTCCCCCGTCACGCGGGCGAGCCACTCCGTCAGCGCTCGCCAGGCAGCCGGGTCTTCGTGGATCAGGCGGCGGGCGGCCAGATGATCCTTCGACGGCCCTCCCTCGACGAGGTAGGCGGCGAGGGTGAACGGGGCACCGGCGAAGCCGATGAGCGGCAGCGGCTCGCCGCGCGACTCGGACTCCTCGGCCAGCATCCCGGTCGTCAGCTCCACGGCGCGGGCGATCGCCTCGCCGCGCTCGCGCACGAGAGCGGGATCGATCTCGACCGCGCGGGCGATGTCGGCCGCCGTGCGCAGCGGCTGGGCGAAGACGGGGCCGCGCCCGGCCGCGATCTCGACCTCGATGCCGAGGATCGCCAGCGGCACGATGATGTCGCTGAAGAAGATCGCCGCGTCGACGCCGTGGCGGCGCACGGGCTGGAGCGTGATCTCGCTGGCGAGCTCGGGCGTCAGGCAGGCGTCGAGCATCGTGCCCTGCGAGCGCAGCGCACGGTATTCGGGCAGCGACCGGCCGGCCTGGCGCATGAACCAGACGGGGGTTTTCTCGACGCGTTCGCCGAGCAGGGTGCGCACGAGCCGGCTCGAGCCGGTGGCGTGCGTGACGAGAGGGTGGGCGGATGCCGGAATGATGATCTCCTCGAATGAGTTAATCGATATACTAGTCACGATTCCAGGGGGTTCTTCCGCACGTGCTCGTCGCTCTCACCGCGCATCAGCGCTCCACGCCGCTCGCTTCACTCGAGCGACTCTCCGTCATCGGAGACGAAGTCGGCACCCGGTTGACAGAGGCCCATGACGCCATCCAGGGTGCTGTCGTCCTGGCGACCTGCAACCGCTTCGAGGCGTACTTCGACCTGCGCGACGACGCCGACTTCCCCTCGACGATCCCGGCGATGGACGCCGCGATGGAAGAGATCGCGAAGCTGAGCGATCTGCCGTACCGAACCGTCCGCGAGACGGTCGACTTCGCCCACGGCAACAAGGTCGCTCATCACCTCTTCTCCGTGGCGTCCGGCCTCGACTCGGTCGCCGTCGGCGAGGACGAGATCGCCGGCCAAGTGCGTCGCGCGCTCGACGACGCGCGACGGGGCGGGCTGACCACCGCTCCCCTCGAGCACCTCTTCCAGCGGGCCACCGAGACCTCACGCGCCGTGAAGAACAGCACGCGCATCGGGGAGTCGGGCCGTTCGCTCGTGCGACTCGCCCTCGAGCTCGCGTCCTCGCGCGTGGCGGACTGGTCCGCGGCGCGCGTGCTGCTGGTGGGCACCGGCCGCTACGCCGCGGCATCCCTCGCCGCGCTGCGCGACAAGGGCGCCGTCGACGTCCGCGTGCACTCTCGCTCGGGCCGCAGCCGCTTCGCCCAGCGCGAGCACCTCGTCGCCGTCGACGCCGAGCACTACGCCGAAGAGGCGGCCGCTGCCGACGTCATCGTGACCTGCACGACGACCACCGACACCTATGCGCTCACCGCCGCCGAGCACGCCGCCCGCCGGGCCGGCGCCGATCGCACGCAGCTGATCATCGACCTCGGGCTGCCCCGCAATGTCGACCCCGCCCTCCGCGACGTCGCCGACATCGAGCTGCTCGATCTCGAGACCATCCGCATCCACGCCCCGATCGACGAGTTCGCCACGCTCGACGAGGCACGCGAGATCGTCGCCGGCGCTGCGGCCCGCCACGCGGCGGCGCGGCGCGTGCACGAGGTCGCGCCGTCGGTCGTGGCGATGCGCGGATACATCACGGGCATCCTCGACGACGAGCTCGAGCGTGCACGGCTGCGCGGCGAGTCCCCCCAGGTCGAGGCCGCACTGCGCCACTTCTCGGGTGTGCTGCTGCACCGTCTCATCGCCCAGGGTCACACCCTCGCGTCCTCCGGCTCGGGTGCGGCCTGGGCCGATGCGGTGGCGACCGTGTTCCCGGCTGCGGCCGAGGCGTCCACGACCACCGGCGCCGTTCCGACCGAGCGCGCCCCGGGTGGCGCGCAAGCCGGAGTCGGCCGGTCATGACGCGGCAGGTGACCCTGAAAGACATCGCGCTGCGCGCGGGTGTCTCCACGGCCGCCATCAGTCAGGCCCTCAACGATCGCGGGAGCCTGCGTCCCGAGACGCGCGAGCGCATCAAGGCGATCGCGGCCGAGCTCGGATACCAGCCCAACAAGTACGCCGCGGCGCTGCGGAGCGGCCGCACGATGTCGGTGGGCTTCGTCGTTCCCCAGGATGCCGAGCTCGACCTGTCCAAGCGCGGTGCACTGCATCGCAGCCGGCACATCGGCGCGCTCGTCAGCGCTGCAGCCGATCAGGGCTTCACGGTCACGATGCTGCCCGCCGCGCGGCCCGACCTGCTGCGCGGCGCGCAGATCGACGTCGTCTACTTCGCCGAGGTGGCCGCCGACGATCTGCTGCTGCGCGAGGCCATCGCCCGCGGCATCCCCGTCGCCACGAACGACCTCTACGTCGACACCGAGCTGTCGATCACCGTCCGCACCGGCTACGACGAAGCGGTGCGCGCCGCCCTCGCCCTGCTCGAGGCCGGCGGGGCGCGGCGTATCGGGTTCCTCGTCGACGATGCGGGCTCGCCCCGCGACGAGATCGGCGAGACCGCGTACCGCGCGTGGAGCACCGTGCGCGGTCGCGACCCGCTCGTGGCCTACCTCGATGCCGAGCACGGCGCGCTCCCCCGCCGGGTCGGCGAGCTGCGCGACGCGGGCGCCGACGCGATCTTCTCGTTCGCCGAGGAAGGCCCGGCCATCTACCTGCAGCTCGAGGAGATGGACTTCGTGATCCCGCGCGACATGCAGTTCGTCGCCCTCTGCACGAGCGACTGCGCCGTCAACACGCGGCTCGGTGTCACGCACGTCTGCGTGCACCCGGAGCTCGCTCCCGCCGCGATGTTCCAGGCCCTCAGCAGCATCCGCGACGCCGGGGCACCCGATGTCATCGATCTGCCCTGGGAGATCGTGCGCGGCTCGTCGACGCGCTGAGGCTTCAGAACTCGCCGTAGACCTCGAGCGTGTTCGCGGCGATCTGAGCCGACAGCTCGTCGACGTCGATTCCCAGCTCGGCCGCGATGAAGCGAAGCGTCACGGGGATCAGGTACGGCGCGTTGGGCCGCCCCCGGTGCGGGGTCGGCGTCAGGAAAGGTGCGTCGGTCTCGACCAGGATCCGCTCGCGCGGCGTGACCGCGAGGGCGTCGCGCAGGTTCTGCGCGTTCTTGAAGGTCACGTTCCCGGCGAAGCTCAGCCAGTAGCCGCGGTCGGCGGCGATCCGCGCCATGTCGGCGTCGCCCGAGAAGCAATGGAAGACGGTGCGCGCGGGAGCACCGACGCGCTCGAGGGTCTCGAGGACCGCATCGTGCGCGTCGCGGTCGTGGATCTGCATCGCGATGCCGTGCTTCTTCGCGAGCTCGATGTGCGCCTCGAAGCTCTCGAACTGGGCGGGCAGCCCGTCCTTCTCGGTGCGGAAGAAGTCGAGGCCCGTCTCGCCGATCGCCCGCACGCGGGGCTGCGCCGCCAGCTCGTCGATGACGGCGACGGCCTCGTCGAGGCGGCCGGCCTCGGCGTACAAGGGCGCCTCGTTCGGATGGATGGCGACGGCGGCGAGCACGCGCGGGTGGGATGCCGCCGCCCACGCCGACCACCGCGACGACTCGATGTCGCCGCCGGCTTGGACGACGCCGATCACCCCGACGGATGCAGCGAGCTCGAGCTGCTCGTCCAGCGAGCGGGGCTCGTCGCCATCCTCGATCTCGAGGTGCGTGTGGTTGTCGTACACCGGCACCGTCAGCGGTTCCGGCGCCTCCGGCCAGCGCACATCCCTCGCCGCCTGGGATCGCTGCCGCACATACTGAGACACGTCATCCGTCGACTCGCCACGAAGCGACGGTGTCGAGTCGGCCGGATCCGCGTTCTTCGGCGAGTCGACCATGCTCAGGCGGGCTGCTCGACTCGGGGGAACAGCGGGGCGAGGCCGTTGACCGTCGTTCCAGCGGGGAGCACACCCCAGCTGCCCGCCTCCCGCAGCGGCTGGTCCTCGAGCCGTGCGTCGATGCCGAGCGCCACCCAGAGCTTGCCGGTCGACTCGGGCATCACGGGAGACAGCAGCACCGCGAGGGCGCGCAGCCCCTCCGCGGCCGTGTACAGCACGGTGCCGAGTCGCGCACGCTGGGCGTCGTCCTTCGCGAGGGCCCACGGCTCGTTCTCGGTGATGTAGCCGTTGAGCGCATCGACGATCGCCCAGATGGCTCCGATCGCCTCATCGGGCCGGAACCGCTCCATGGCGGCATCCGCGGCATCGGCGGCCTCGGCCACGACGCGCTGGATCGCGAGGTCGCCCTCGGTGTACTCGGCCGGCGGCGGAACGATGCCCTCGAAGTAGCGCTCGATCATCGCGATCGTCCGCGACGCGAGGTTGCCGAACCCGTTGGCGAGCTCGGCCTGGTAGCGCGCGGAGAGGTCCTCCCACGAGAAGGACCCGTCCTGGCCGAACGCGATCGCGGAGAGGAAGTAGAAGCGGTAGGCGTCCGAGCCGAACACGTCGGTGATCTCGGTCGGGGCGATGCCGGTGAGCTTAGACTTCGACATCTTCTCGCCGCCGACGAGCAGCCAGCCGTGCGCGAAGACGCCGCGGGGCACGTCGAGTCCGGCCGCCATCAGCATGGCGGGCCAGATCACCGCGTGGAACCGCAGGATGTCCTTGCCGACGACGTGATACGCGGGCCAGCGGCGCGCGAACTCGTCGGGGTCGGTGCCGTACCCGATCGCGGTGGCGTAGTTGAGCAGCGCGTCGACCCACACGTAGATGACGTGCGACGGGTCCCAGGGAACCGTGATCCCCCAGTCGAACGCCGACCGCGAGATCGAGAGGTCCTTCAGCCCCGACTTCACGAACGAGACGACCTCGTTGCGCGCCGACTCGGGACGCACGAAGTCGGGGACGGTCTTGTACAGCTCGAGCAGGCGGTCCTGGAACTCGCTGAGCTTGAAGAAGTAGTTCTTCTCCTGCAGCAGCTCGAGCGGCTTCGAGTGGATCGCGCAGACCTTGAGTCCCTCGAAGGCGCCGGTGCCGTTCACGATCTCGGCCTCGGGCTTGAACTCCTCGCAGCCGACGCAGTACAGCGCCGCGTACTCGCCCGCGTAGATGTATCCGCGGTCGAACAGCGTCTGCACGAAGACTTTCACGCGCTCCTCGTGACGCTCCTGCGTCGTGCGGATGAAGTCGTCGTTCGCGACGTCGAGGGTGCGCAGCAGCGGGAACCACGACTCCTCGACGAGCTTGTCGACCCACTCCTGAGCGGTGACGTTGTTCGCCGCCGCGGCGCGGAGCATCTTCTGGCCGTGCTCGTCGGTCCCCGTCAGCATCCACGTGTCGTCGCCCGCCTGGCGGTGCCAGCGCGCGAGCGTGTCCACCGCCACCGTCGTGTAGCCGTGCCCGATGTGGGGCAGGTCGCTCGGGTAGTAGATCGGCGTGGTGATGTAGAAACTGCGGCCGTTGCTCACCCCGAGATTCTAGTTCGAGTGCGCGGACCGCCGGTGCCGTGTGTCGCGGCGACGGAGCGTCACGCGGTCTCGCGCACGATGAGGGATGTCGGGAGCACGAGCGGCTCCGGGTCGCCGCCGGCGATCACCTGCAGCACCATGTCGACCATGGCCGAGCTGATCTCGTTCCACGGCTGCCGCATCGTGGTCAGCGGCGGATCGTGCGTCGCCGCGAGGCCCGAGTCGTCGAAGCCGGCGACGGCGATGTCGTCGGGGACCCGTCGTCCGCTGCGGCGGATGGCGGCGATCGCGCCGACCGCCATGACATCGGATGCCGCGAAGACGGCGTCGATGTCGGGCGCGCGCTCGAGCAGTCGCGTCATCGCCGCCGAACCGGCGTCGCTCGAGTAGACGTCCTGCTCGACGAGCTCGGGGTCGAACAGGTCGCCCATCTCCTCGCGGAAGCCCTGCAGGCGGTACCGGCCGCCCGGGGTGTCGTCGGGGCCGGTGATCACGGCGATCCGGCGGTGGCCGCGCGAGAGCAGGTGGCGCGTCATGGTCCGCGCCGACTCCTGCTCGTCCACCGACACGGTGGGGACGTGGGCGCGGTCGCCGAGCGGCACGCCGGTGCAGACGGTGGGGACCCCCGCGGCGATGAGGGAGGCGAGCAGCGGGTTCGACTCGTGCGACGAGATGAGGAGCACGCCGTCGACGTGACCCGCGCGCACGTAGCGCTCGACGTTCGCCCGCTCCGCGGCGGTGTCGGCGATCATGAGCACGAGGGTCATCGAGCGCTGCGCGAGCGCCTCGGTGGCTCCGCGCAGGAGCAGCGCGAAGGTCGGGTCGGCGAAGAGCAGGTGCTGAGGCTCGGTGAGCAGGAAGGCCAGCGAGTTCGATCGCCCGGTCGCCAGACTGCGGGCGGCATGGTTGGCGGTGTAGCCGGTCTCGCGGATCGCCCGGTCGACGGCGTCGCGGGCCTCGGGCGAGACCCAGTGCCCGCCGTTGATCACGCGCGACACGGTGCCGTGCGAAACGCCGGCCGCTGCCGCGACGTCGCGGATGGTCGGTTTGCGCGACGCGCCGGTGGAGCCGTTCACGTCGGTGAGCCTACTCCGCACAGCACTGCCCGGTCGGCACGCGCCGCCAGGAGGAGCCGAGCGTGGCAGGCGACCTGGGACCGGTCACAGTTCGGTAACGACGCGTGTTCTGGGTGACGGGCTCGCTTACAGTTGTCGCACACCCTGTGACCGGTCACAGTACGACCGGCGCATTCGAGAGACACGAGGACGCGTTTCATGCCTGCGAGCGTTTGGCCGGCCATCGACGGGATCGCCTACGGCGGCGACTACAACCCGGAGCAGTGGCCCCGCGAGGTCTGGCGCGAGGACGTCCGCCTCATGCGCGAGGCCGGGGTGAACCTGGTCAGCGTCGGCATCTTCTCGTGGGCGCTCATCGAGACCAGCGCAGGCGTGTTCGACTTCGACTGGCTCGACGAGATCATCGGCCTGCTCCACGAGAACGGCATCGCCGTCGACCTCGGCACCCCCACGGCATCCCCGCCCGCCTGGTTCTTCGCCGAGCACCCCGATGCGCGTGCGGTCAACCGCGACGGCGTGGTGATGGGCTTCGGCTCGCGCGGCATGGCGTCGCACTCAGCACCCGCTTACCGTGAGGCCGCCATCCGCATCGCCTCGACGCTCGCCGAGCGGTACGCCGACCACCCGGCCGTCGTCATGTGGCACGTGCACAACGAGTACGGCGTTCCCGTCGGCGAGGACTACTCCCCCCACGCGCAGCGCGCCTGGCGCACCTGGCTGCAAGAGAAGTACGGCTCGCTCGACGCGCTCAACGCGGCGTGGGGCACCGCGTTCTGGGGCCAGCACTACGGCGTGTGGGAGCACGTGGGCGTCCCGGCCGCAGCGCCGTCGGTCGTGAACCCGGCGCAGCGGCTCGACTTCGCCCGGTTCACCGACGCCCAGCTGCGCGCGTGCTTCGTCGCCGAGCGCGACGCCATCCGGCGCTTCTCGTCTCTCCCGGTCACGACGAACTTCATGGCCAACCAGCACCACGGCTGCGACCTCTGGGCCTGGGCGCGCGAGGTCGACATCGTCTCGGACGACCACTACCTGTGGGCCGCCGACGTCGAGGGCGAGATCGGTCTGGCCATCGCCGCGGACCTCTCCCGCTCGGTCGGGGGCGGCAAACCCTGGATCCTCATGGAGCACTCGACCTCGGCGGTCAACTGGCAGCCGCGGAACATCGCCAAGCGCCCGGGCGAGATGGCGCGCAACTCGCTGTCGCACCTCGGACGCGGCGCAGACGGCATCCTCTTCTTCCAGTGGCGGGCCGGACGGTCGGGCGCCGAGAAGTTCCACTCGGCGATGCTCCCGCACGCCGGCACCGAGTCGCGGGTGTTCCGCGAGGTGGTCGATCTCGGCGCGAAGCTGAACCGGCTCGCCGAGGTGCGCGGCTCGCGCGTGCACGCCGACGTCGCGATCCTGTGGGACTTCGAGTCGTTCTGGGCGCAGGATCTGGAATGGCGCCCGTCGGAGGACGTGTCGCACGACGAGCGCATCCGCGCGTTCTACGAGCGTCTGTGGCGCGACAACATCACGGTCGACTTCGCCCTGCCGGGTCACGACCTGTCGGGCTACAAGCTCGTCATCGCGCCCGCGCAGTACCTTCTGCGCCAGGCCGACGCCGACAACCTCAACCGGTATGTCGAAGCCGGCGGCACGCTGGTCGTCTCGTTCTTCTCGGGCGTCGTCGACGAGAACGACGCCGTGCACCCGGGGGGCTTCGCCGCTCCGCTCGAGCCGGCGCTCGGCATCCGCGTCGAAGAGCACCTGCCGCTGCGCGCCGGAGTGAGCACGACGATCGATGTCGGCGGCGCGTCGCACACCGCCGACATCTGGCACGAGCACCTCGTCGTCTCCGAGGCGGAGGTCCGCGCGACCTATGTCGACGGACCGGGCACGGGGATGCCCGCTGTGACGCGCAAGCGGCACGGCGCCGGCACCGGCTGGTACGTGAGCACGCGACCGGATGCCGCGGGCCTCGCGGCCATCATGGCCGAGGTGTACGCCGACGCGGGCGTCGCCCCGCTCGACGCGCCGGCCGGCCTCGAGATCGTCCGCCGTACCGGCGACGCCGACGACTACGTCATCGCGATCAACCACGCGGCGACGGACGCTGAGCTCGCCCTGGAGGGCGTCGACCTGGTGACAGGTCGCGCCGCCCGGGGCACGCTGGAGGTGAGTGCGGGCGACGTCGCCGTCATCCGCACTCCGCGCACAGCACACGGGAGCGGCCGATGACCGCGCCCACGACCGAGAGACAGTCGACGTCTCGCGGCAGGCACTGAGAGAGAAAGCCGACGCCACCCGGCGGCGGCATCCACACCGGTCGTGACGGAGCGACCTCGCGAGAGGCCCTTCCGATCGACCACTTCGGAAGGAAGATCCATGCGCAAGATCGGGACCGGAATCGTCGCCATCGCGGCGACCACCGTCCTGCTCGCCGGTTGCTCCGGCGGCAGCACCCCCAGCGAGAGCGGCAACGCCGCCGAAGGCTCCGGCGGCTCGCTCGTCGTCTGGACCGACGCCAACCGCGCGCCGGCCATCGAGGCCGCGGCGAAGGCGTTCGAAGAGGAGACCGGCACCAAGATCGAGCTGGTCCAGAAGAACTTCGAGGACATCCGCAACGACTTCATCAACCAGGTGCCCACGGGCGAGGGCCCCGACATCACCGTGGGCGCCCACGACTTCCTCGGCTCCTTCGTCTCGGCCGGTGTCGTCGACACCATCGATCTCGGCGACAAGGCCGACCAGATCGAGAAGGTCGCGGTCGACGCATTCACCTACGACGGCCAGCTGTACGGCTTCCCGTACGCGCTCGAGACGATCGCGCTCGTGCAGAACACCGATCTCGTGGGCGAAGAGGCACCGTCATCGTTCGACGACATGATCGCCCGCGCCCAGGCTGCGGGCGCCGAGCGTCCGTTCGTCATCAACACGGCGGGCCAGAAGGGCGACGCCTACACGATGTACGGCTTCCAGACGTCGTTCGGCGCGCCCGTCTTCGTGCAGGACGCCTCGGGCTCCTACACGAACGAGGTCGGCATGGGCGGCGCGGGCGGCGAGGCATTCGCCACGTGGCTCGGCGCTCACGGCGAGGCCGGTTCGGGCGAGATCTCGACCACGATCGACTACGACACCAACAACGAGCTGTTCGCCGCCGGCACCGCCGCGTACACGGTGCAGGGCCCGTGGGCCATCGAGACGCTCACGGCCAACGGTGTGAACGTCAAGGTCAACCCGATCCCCTCGGCCGGCGGCGAGACCGCAGCGCCGTTCGTGGGCGTCCAGGGCTTCTACATCAGCTCGGAGAGCGCGAACAAACTGCTCGCCCAGGAGTTCCTGACCACCTACCTCGCGACCGACGACGCGCAGCGCGCCCTCTACGAGGCCGACCCGCGCCTGCCTGCGTGGAAGACCCTCGCCGCCGAGGTCTCGTCCGACCCCATCGTCGCCGGATTCCTCGCCTCCGCCGCGAACGGCGTGCCCCAGCCCTCGATCCCCGAGATGGGTTCGGTCTGGGACCTGTGGAACGCCGCACAGGTGCAGATCATCAAGGGCGGCGACCCCGTCAGCACCTGGAACACCATGGTGACCGACGTCCAGGCCGCGATCGGCTGATCCCCTCCGGGGGCGGAGCGCACAGCTCCGCCCCCGGACCCCTCTCGTGAAGGAGATGCACATGTCGGTCCCCCAGGGAACCGTGAGCGAGAGCGCACCGCCGCGCCGCTCCCCCGAACGGTCGCAGCAGTCCGAGCCGCACGGGCGGCGCTGGTCCGGCATCGGCTGGGGCTTCGTCGTGAAGCTCGTGCTGCTGGCGATCGTCAACGCCTTCGGCCTCATGGGCGTGTTCGCCGCCGTCCAAGCCGAGTCGTGGATCATCGCGACCGCTGCGGCCGTCCTGCTCATCGCCGCCGACATCGTCTATTTCACCAAGCGCGCCCTGCCGCTGAAGTACCTGCTGCCGGGACTGGCGTTCCTGCTGGTCTTCCAGGTCTTCATCTTCGGCTACACGGCGTACATCGCCTTCACGAACTACGGCGCCGGGCACGTCGGCTCGCAGGACCAGGCGGTGGCCGCGGCCCTCGCCCAGGGCGAGCGGCGCATCGACACCTCGCCGTCGTACCCGCTGGCGGTCGTCGAGCAGGGCGGCGAATACGGCTTCGCGATCGTCGACGACGGTGAGATCAAGGCCGGGGCCACCGATCGTCCGCTCGAAGTCGTCGGTGACGCATCCGGCTCGGGCGCTCCCACCGACGTTCCCGGCTGGAACGTGGTCCCCCGCGGCACGTTCCTCGGCGACCCCGCCCTCCAGGAGCAGATCGTCGAGCTGCGCGTCCCGGTCTCGGACGACCCGAACGACGGCTCGATCCGCACGCGCGACGGCTCGACGGGAGCCGTCTACCTCTCGACGCTGACGTGGGATGCCGACGCGCAGACCATCACCGACACGGCATCCGGCGTCGTCTACGCCGCGACCGACGACGGCCAGTTCGTCTCCGCCGACGGCGCGGCCCTCCCGACCGGGTGGGTCGTGAACGTCGGATTCGACAACTTCCTGCGGCTGGTCACCGACCCGGGCCTCCTCGAGCCGCTCGCGCTGGTGACGCTCTGGACGTTCGTGTGGGCCGCGCTCTCGGTCATCATCCCGTTCGCGATGGGGCTCGTCGTGGCGCTCATCTTCAACGACCCGCGGGTGAAGGGCCGGAAGATCCTACGGACGCTGTTCATCCTCCCGTACGCCTTCCCGGCGTTCATGTCGGCCCTGCTGTTCCGCGGCATGTTCAACGCCGAGTTCGGGGTCATCAACGAGTTCTTCTTCGGCGGCGCGAACATCGACTGGCTCGGTGACCCGTGGCTCGCCCGCATCGCCGTGCTGTTCGTGAACGTCTGGCTGACGTATCCGTACTACTTCCTGGTGTGCACGGGTGCCCTGCAGGCGTTGCCGTCCGACAGTCTCGAGGCCGCATCGATCGACGGCGCCGGCAGGTTCCGGCAGTTCCGGGCGATCGTCCTGCCGCTCGTGCTGGTGTCGACGGCTCCTCTGCTGATCTCGTCGTTCGCCTTCAGCTTCAACAACTTCACCGTCATCTACATGTTCAACAGCGGCGGGCCGGCGATCCCCGGCGCCCCCTACGCGCTCGGCTCCACCGACATCCTGATCTCCGCGATCTGGCGTATCTCGGGAGTCTCGGGCGGTGCTGCCGACTACGGCCTGGCCAGCGCCCTGTCGATCCTCGTGTTCATCGTGATCGGCGTGATCTCCGCCCTGGCGTTCCGCCAGACCCGCAAGCTGGAGGAGTACCAGTGATGTCTGCAACAACCACCGTCGCCACCCCGCCCAGCCGCGCCGGCGCTCGCCGTCGCCGGTGGGTGCTCGAGGTGGGCTGGAAGTACCTCGTCGCGCTCGTCATCCTCTTCTACGCGATGTTCCCGCTCCTCTACGTCGTTTCGGCGGCCCTGAACCCGCGGGGCAGTCTGGCCGCGAGCAATCAGCTGTTCGGCGTCTTCGACCTCGCGAACTTCGCTTCGCTCGGCAGCACGTCGTACTGGACCTGGTACGGCAACACGCTGATCGTGAGCGGCGCATCGGCCGTCGGGGCCGTGCTGATGGGAGCCGCGGCGGCGTACGCCTTCTCGCGGTTCCGCTTCCGCGGTCGCCGCGCGGGCCTGACGTCGCTGCTCATCATCCAGATGTTCCCGCAGGCGCTGGCGTTCGTCGCGATCTTCCTGATGCTCCTCGCCCTCGGCGAGGTGTTCCCCGCCCTCGGTCTGAACTCGAAGCTCGCGCTCATCTGCGTCTACCTCGGCGGCGCGCTGGGTGTGAACACGTTCCTCATGTACGGGTTCTTCAACACGATCCCGATGGAGCTCGACGAGTCGGCGAAGATCGACGGCGCGACACACGCTCAGGTGTTCTGGCGCATCATCATGCCGCTCGTGACGCCGATCCTCGCGGTCGTGGCGCTGCTGGCGTTCATCGCCTCGTTCGGCGACTACATCATCTCGAAGATCGTGCTGGTGTCGCAGGACAACTGGACCCTCGCCGTCGGGATGTTCCAGTGGGTCTCGAATCAGCTCGCGAGCAACTGGGGCCTCTTCGCGGCGGGTGCTGTGCTCGCGTCGATCCCCGTGCTGGCTCTGTTCCTCGGCCTCCAGCGGTACATCATCGGCGGGCTGACCGCGGGCTCCGTCAAGGGCTGACGCGAGAACGCACCCTCGCGCCGAGACCACACCGTCCCCGGTACACGTTCGCCGGGAACGTACCCTGTCGCGCGCCCGCGCGCACCGACCTCGAAGGAGAGGCCCATGCAACGAACCATCCCGCGGCTGGCTGCGGCCATCACGGCGGCGGCCCTGGCGGTCGGGGCGCTCGCGCTCCCGGCGGCGGCGGCGGCCGACGATCCGGCACCGGTCCCGAGCACGATCACCGTGCCACGGGTCGAGAATCTCCCGGCGGACTTCATCGGCGGCGTCGACGTGTCATCGGTGCTGTCGCTCGAAGAGTCGGACGTCGTGTTCCGCGACGCGGACGGCAATCCCGGCGATCTGTTCGTGATCCTCCGGGATGCCGGGGTGAGCGACATCCGCGTGCGCGTCTGGAACGACCCTTTCGATGCCGACGGCAACGGATACGGGGGTGGCGACGTCGATGTCACCCGGGCCGTCGAGATCGGCCGTCGGGCGACGGCGGCGGGTCTCGGAGTCCTGGTCGATTTCCACTACTCCGATTTCTGGGCCGATCCCGCCAAGCAGCAGGCGCCGAAGGCCTGGGCGGGGATGACCGTCGATGAGAAGGCCGCCGCAGCGGGAACCTTCACCCGCGACGCGCTCACGCGGTTCCGCGACGCCGGCGTCGACGTGACGATGGTGCAGGTCGGAAACGAGACCAACGGGGGCATCGCCGGAGTGACCGGGTGGGACGACATGGCGAGGATCTTCAGCGCCGGGTCGGCAGCCATCCGCGATGTCCTGCCCGCGGCCGGCGTCGTGCTGCACTTCACCAACCCGGAGCGCGAGGGCTTCTACGCGAACGTCGCGCACGAGCTGGACGCGCGGGATGTCGACTACGACGTGTTCGCGTCGTCGTACTACCCGTTCTGGCACGGCACGCCGGAGAACCTCACGGCGGTGCTGTCGCAGATCGCCACGACGTACGACAAGAAGGTCCTGGTGGCCGAGACCTCGTGGGCGTACACGCTCGACGACGGCGACGGGCACCCGAACGTCGTGAAGACGCCCGAGGACGCGACCCGCTACCCCGTGAGTGTGCAGGGCCAGGCCACCGCCGTCCGCGACGTCGTGCAAGCCGTGGCGGATGTGGGCGAGGCGGGCCTCGGCGTCTTCTACTGGGAGCCCGCGTGGCTGCCGGTCGGACCGCCGGAGCAGCTCGAGTCCAATCGCGTGCTCTGGGAGCGCGACGGATCCGGCTGGGCGTCGAGCTACGCCGGCGGCTACGAGCCCCATGACGCGGGACAGTGGTTCGGCGGATCGGCGTGGGACAACCAGGCGCTCTTCGACCACGACGGCAATCCGCTGGCCTCGCTGAACGTCTTCTCGTACGTGCGCACGGGCGCGGTCGCGCCGCGCAGCGTCACCGACGTGCAGCGCGTCGCGCTGACGGTGGAGGACGGCGACCCGATCGATCTGCCCGAGACCGTCACCGTGTCGTACACCGATGGCACGAGCGAAGCGCAGAGCGTCACCTGGACACCGGGGTCGGACACCGTCGACGGTGTCGGCGTGTACACGTTCTCGGGCACCACCTCAGCCGGCCTCGCCACGTCGGCGACCGTCACGGTGATCGGGCGCAATCTGCTCCGAAACGGCGGCTTCGAAGACCCCGATGTCTCGATGTGGCGCGCGGAGGGGCGCGGCCTCACCCTGCGGGCGACCGACGATCCCCGCTCGGGAACGCGCTCGGCGCACTTCTGGTCCGACGCCGCATACCAGTTCTCACTCGAGCAGGACGTCGTCGTGGCGCAGGCGGGCTGGTACACCGCGTCCGCCGCAGCCCAGGGCGGGGCTGCCGGCACCGACGGACGCCTTCGGCTGAGCCTGTCCAACGAAGCGGCTGCTGCCCGCGCGCTGCCGGCGGAGACCGGCTTCGCCCTCGGCGGCTGGCGCGTGTGGTCGACCCCCGTCACGGACGGTGTGTTCGCGTCCGCCGGCGACACGCTCACCGTGCGGATCGCGGGCGAGCTGCCCGCCGGCGCCTGGGGAACGATCGACGACGTCGCTCTGGTCCGCGCCGCGCCTGCCGCGGACTTCTCGGCGCTGACGGCCGCTGTGGTCCGAGCCGAAGCGATCGACCGGACGTCCTACACCGCGGCATCCCTGGCCTCGCTCGATGATGCGCTCGCCTCAGCCCGCTCGGTCCTGTCCGCTCCGGCGACGCCTCAGGCGGAGGTGGATGCCGCGACCTCGGCCCTCACCACCGCCGTCGATGCGCTCGTCGCCCGAGCGCCCGCCCCCGCCGCATCCGAACCCGCACCCGCACCCGGGCAGCCCGGCACGGACCCCGGTGCCACCACGACCACAGCGACCGGCTCGCTGGCCGCTTCCGGCAGCACCCTCCCCCTCGCCGCGCTGGCCGTCGCCGCGCTGCTGGTCCTCGCCGGGCTCCCCCTCGTCGCGCGACGCGGCTGACCCCCGAGAACGCACCGTCCCCGCGAAAACGTGCCCAAGACGGTGCGTTCTCGCGGGGATGGTGCGTTCTCGTGTCAGGGGCGGGCCGCGTCAGGGGCGGGCGCGAGCAGCCAGGGCGGCCTGATAGAGATCGCGTGACGACAGGCCGGTGGCGGCGGCGACCTCGGCGGCGGCGTCCTTGAGACGGATGCCGTCGGCCACGAGCCGCTGCACCTGCGCGAGCGCATCGGCGGGGTCGGTCTCGCGCGCACCGGCGCCGTCGACCACGATGACGATCTCGCCGCGGATGCCCTCGGCGGCCCACGCGGCGAGTTCGTCGAGCGTCCCCCGGGCCACCTCCTCGTGCAGCTTCGTCAGCTCGCGGCAGACGGCCGCACGCCGATCGCCTCCGAAGGCGTCGGCCATGGCCCGGAGCACCTCCGCGATCCGGGAGGGCGCCTCGAAGAACACGAGCGTGCGCTGCTCGCCCGCCAGCCGGTCGAACAGTCGGCGTCGCTCGCCCGGTTTGCGCGGCGGGAAGCCCTCGAACGCGAACCGGTCGGTGGGAAGCCCCGACACGGCGAGCGCCGCGAGCACCGCGCTCGGCCCGGGCAGGACGGTCACGCGGACCCCCGCCGCGGCGGCCGCGGCGACGAGCCCGAACCCCGGGTCGCTGACGGTGGGCATCCCGGCGTCGCTGAGGACGAGGACGTCCTCGGTCCGCGCACGCTCGACGAGTTCCTCGGCCCGCTGCTTCTCGTTGTGATCGTGAAGAGCGACCAGACGGGGACGATTCGTCACCCCGAGGGCCTGGAGCAGGCGCTGGGTCGTGCGCGTGTCCTCGGCCGCGATCGTCGTCGCCTCCTCGAGCGCGGTCACGAGCCGCGTCGTGGCGTCGCCGAGGTTGCCGATGGGCGTCGCGGCGAGGATGATCACCGCCCCAGCATAGGCTGGCGGCGTGACGACGACCGCTGAGCCGCTGCTCCCCGAGACACGTCGAACGAGCCTTCTCGACCGGTGGCACGCCCGATTCGGCGGCGACCCGGCCTTCGCCCGGCGGGTAGCGTGGATCGCCCCGCTCGTGATCACTCTGATCGCGGCTGTCCTGCGGATGTGGAACCTCGCCCACCCCCACGCCGTGGTCTTCGACGAGACCTATTACGTCAAGGACGCCTGGAGCCAGTGGGTGCTCGGGTACGCCGCGACCTGGCCCGACGGCGCCGACGAGCGTTTTCTCGCGGGCGAGACCGACATCTTCACCACGACGGGCAGCTTCGTCGTGCATCCCCCGCTCGGCAAGTACCTCATCGGGCTGCCGATGGCCGTGTTCGGAGCCGACTCGACCTTCGCCTGGCGCCTGGGCACTGCCCTCGCCGGCACGGCGTGCGTGCTCGTGCTGTACCTTCTGGCGCGCAGTCTCACCGGCTCGGTCGTCTTCGCGTCGCTGGCATCCGGTCTGCTCGCGATCGACGGCCTCGGGATCGTGATGAGCCGGGTCGCGCTGCTCGACATCTTCCTGACGATGTTCACGCTGCTGGCGTTCTGGTTCGTCGTCCTCGATCGCAACCGCACGCGCGTCATGCTCGCCGAGCGCATCGCGGCGCGGTGGGACGACATCGGCGCTCCGGCCTGGGGCCCGGTGCTGTGGAACCGGCCCTGGGTGATCGCCGCGGGGGCCGCGGCGGGCGCGGCGACCGCCGTGAAATGGTCGGGCGTCTGGGTGCTGGCGGCGATCGGCATCTATCTCGTCGTCAGCGACGCGCTGGCGCGCCGCAGCGCCGGCATCCTGTACTGGCCCGCCGACGCGACGGTTCGCCAGGGGGCGGTCTCGTTCGTGCTCCTGGTTCCGGTGGCGTTCGTGGTGTATCTGGCGTCGTGGACCGGATGGTTCGTCACCGACGGCGGTTACGACCGGCACGCGGCGGATGCGAACCCGGCGACGGGCTTGTGGTCATGGGTGCCCCTGCCGCTGCAGAGCCTGTGGCGCTATCACGAGTCGATGTACGGCTCGACGGCCGGGATGTCGACACCGCACGCCTATGCGAGTCCGGCCGCGCAGTGGCCGCTCCTGCTGCGCCCGACCTCGATGTACGCGGGCAGCACGCCCGGCGGCACCGGATCGTGCACCGATCCGAACGGATGCTGGGAGATCCTCTACAGCATGCCGAACCCGATCGTCTGGTGGGCCGGCGTCGCGAGCGTGCTGTACCTCGTCTACCTGTTCTTCCGCACCCGCGACGGCGCCTACGGCATCGTCCTGACCGGCGTCCTCGCGACCTACGCGCCGTGGCTGCTCTTCCCCGAGCGCACGATCTTCCAGTTCTATACCGTCCTGATCCAGCCGTTCCTGCTGCTCGCGCTGGTGTTCGTCATCCGCTCCGCGGTCAGGTCCGCGCGTCGCGACCGCGGCAGCACACGGGGCGTCGAACGGGTCGTGCTGGTCTTCCTGGGTGTCGTGCTGATCCTCGCCGCGTTCTGGTTCCCGCTGTGGTCGGCGATCTCGGTCCCCTACGAGGTCTATCGTCTGCACAACTGGCTTCCCGGCTGGGTCTGACGCCCGCGGTGGCGGCCCCGTAGGCTAGGCGCGTGTTCCGCTACCCGACGCCCGACGACGCCCGCGGCTCGGGGTTCGCGATGGTCACCGATCGGTTCGCGCTGCTTCTCGGCCCGAGCGCCGGCGAAGCGCTGGCCGGGGCCGTGTGGGAGGCGATGACGGCGCGGGATGCCGCGTTCGAGGATGTCCTCTCGGTCATCGCGACCGTCGGCATCGGTGCTCTGCCCGATTTCGCCCTGGTCGAGCTCGTCGATGCGGGCTCCAGCGCCGTCTCCGTCGCCGTCCGCGGCGCGGCGACGATCGATCTGCACGGTCCTCAGCGCAGCAGCTACGCCGGTACGGGGGTCGGCACGTGGGTCGAGGGCTCGGCCCAGCACGTCGCGGGCATCTCCCTCGGGATCGGCGCCGCGACCGGACCCTCGCTCCTCCCCATCGGTCGGGGCGTCGTGCGCACCGACGCCCTGGAATGGGGTTCGACCGCGCCTGTCGCCTCGCCCGCTGTCGCTGCAACCGTCGTCGCGGCTGCACCTCCCGTCGCGGCGCTCGAAGACCTCGACCCGCTCGAGACCGTCGCGGTCGATCGTCGAACGCTGACCGAGTCCTTCGGCCCCCGGCGCCGCACCCAACCCGGCCCCGAGCCCGAGCTGGCATCCGACCCCGAGCGGGCGCCCGAGCCCGAGCCGCGGCCCGAGATCGATGACAGCACCGTTCTCGGCTCGCGCCGCACACCCGCCGCACCCGTCGGTGCGCAACCGCGCCGGTACGTCCTGCGCCTCGAGCCGGGCGGGACCTACCCTCTCGACCACCCCATCGTGCTCGGGCGGGCGCCGCGCGCAGCGCAGCATCCGGGCGCCCGCATCGTCTCGGTGCCCTCGCCCCGCAAGGAGGTCTCGGGCACGCACGTCGAGGTCAGCCTCGTCGCCGACATGCTCGTCGTGCGCGACCTGGAGTCGACCAACGGCACGATCGTGCGCGACGCGTCGGGCGACGCCGAGCTGCTGCGGAGCGGGGCGACCGCTCGGGTCGCGCCGGGTGCTGTGCTCGATCTCGGCGACGGTGTGCTCGCATCTTTCGAGCCGCTCTCGTGACGTCCGGTCAAGCGATTTCCCGGCCTGTGGTCGGTGTGTTAGAAAAATCTCACCGGATTCGGATTCCGGGGGACGTCATCGCGCCCCCGTTGACAGGGGGTGCATGACTCGTGGCGTCGAGACTGCCCTCCGCGCCGCCCGGTCTTGCGGGATTCACCTACGTCCGTCCCCTCGGTACGGGCGGGTTCGCCGACGTCTTCCTCTTCGAGCAGAACCTGCCTCGCCGCCCCGTCGCGGTGAAGGTCCTTCTCGAGGACATCATCGACGACAGCTTGCTGCGCATGTTCAACGCCGAAGCCGACGTCATGGCGCGCCTCAGCTCGCATCCCTCCATCCTGACGATCTACGAAGCGTCGATCTCCTCCGACGGCCGGCCCTACATCGTCATGGAGTACTGCCCCACCTCGCTCACCAACCGTTACCGGCGCGAGGTCATCCCGGTCGGCGAGGTGCTGCAGCTCGGAGTGAAGATCGGCTCGGCCCTCGAGACCGCGCACCGTTCGGGCCTCCTCCACCGCGATATCAAGCCCTCCAACATCCTCATCACCACCTTCGGCACCCCGGTGCTGTCGGATTTCGGCATCGCCGCCGCCATCTCCGGACGCTCCGACGGCGACGAGGTATTCGCGATGTCGGTGCCCTGGAGTGCGCCGGAGATCATCGACGAGCGCGTCTCCGGGTCGGTCGCGGCCGAGGTCTGGGGGCTCGGTGCGACGCTATACTCCCTTCTCGCCGGGCGCAGCCCGTTCGAGCGCGCAGGCAGCGGTCAGAACAGCCGCGAGCAGCTCAAGTCGCGCATCCGGAAGGCCGCGTATACGCCGATCGGCCGGGCCGACGTGCCCGAGCGCCTCGAGCAGGTCCTCGCGCGCGCGATGAGTCGCGACCCGGGTGCACGGCACGCCACGGCGGCCGATCTCGCGCACGACCTCCAGCTCGTGCAGCACGAGCTCGGGCTCCCGCACACGCCGATGGAGGTGGCGGTCGACGAGTGGGCCGCAGCGGGGGCCACCGTCGACTTCGCCGACGACCGCGCACGCGGACCCGTCCGCCCCTCGGTGGCGTACGAGTCCCGCCGTCCGGCGCGGGCTGCGCGTGTGGTGGATCGCCGTCCCGACGAAGGCACGATCCTCGCGGGCGCCGAGCCGGTCCGCCGCCTCGGAACCGCGGCCCGGGTCGCCCTGATCGCCGGCGGCGCGCTGCTGGTCGCCGGGGCCGGTGCCGTCACGACGTTGCTCATCGTCGGCGGGGGCTTCTGAGATGGCGCGGCGCGAGAGCGCGCGTCCCCGCGTTCGCCGGACGACCTGGATCGCCGCGGGTGCGGTGACGGCGGTGCTCGCGGTCACCGCGACGCTCGCCGTCGTCTGGCCGGGGTACGACGCGCAGTCGACGCCTCCGGACGATCCGACGGTCTGGGCGCTGCAGAACGGCGCCGGCAGCGGATACGCCCGCGTGAACCTCGAGCTCGGCGAGATCGACACCGTCAAGCGCGTCGACAACGGCAGCGCGCTGGCGCAGACCACGGACCGCCTGTTCGTCTACAGCAACGGCTCATCGCAGTTCTCCGACGTCGACATGGGCCGGCCGGCCGACCTCACCGAGGACGCCCAGGATGTCTTCACCCCGACGCCTCCCGGGACCGCAGACATCGCCGTGACGGGGGATACCATCGCCTACCGCACCGAGGCGGGGGCCGTGTTCGGCTCGAGCCTGTCGGGCGGTGGCGAAGGGATCCCGATCGACCCCTATGCGGGTGCCGAGGTGCCCGAGGGCGAGGAGCGGCCGCGCTTCGTGGCCACCTCCGTCGCCGTCGGCACGGACGGCGTCGTCTACGCCTTCTCGGCCGCGGAGAGTCGGGTCGTCCGCGCCGACTCGCGCACCGGCCGCATCCTCGGAGAGGACGCGGCACCGAGCGATCTCGACGCGGCGCAGCTGAGCGTCGTCGGCTCGCGCTGGGTCCTGCTCGACGACGCGAGCGGCGACGTGTGGGTGCGGGGGCGCGACGAGGCGATCACGACCGGTCTCGCCGGAGGCGCCAGACTGCAGGACGCCGCAGGCGACGGCGATCGCGCCTACATCGCCGACGCGGAGGGCGTCGTCGCCGTGGACCTCACCGGTGCCGGCGCGAGCCGCGCGCTCGACCGCCCCGGCGCCGGCACCGCCGCCAGGCCCGCGGTGCTCGGCTCGACGGTCTACGCCGCGTGGCTCGGCGATGGCGAGTCGGCCGGTTCACTGTGGTCGAGCGATGACCCCGGCACCGTCACGCCCCTGGACTACCGCGGCGCCGACATCGGCGACAATGTCGATCCCGCCTTCATCGGCAACGGCACGAGGCTCGCGCTGAACGATCGCCGCTCGGGCTGGGTCTGGAACGTCCCCGACGGGGAGCTCGTCGCATCGTCGCAGCAGTGGGATCTCGACCGTCAGGTCGAGATCGAGCAGCAGGATGATGCCACCTCCGAACGTGTCGTCGATCCGAAGCCGCCCGTCGCCGTCGACGACGCCTTCGGGGTCCGAGCCGGTTCGGTGGCCCTCCTCCCGGTGCTGCTGAACGACCACGACCCGAACGAGGACGTGCTCAGCATCGACCCGGGCTCGCTGGAGAACCTCGACCCGTCGTTCGGAACCGCGTCGATCACCGGCGCGCAGCAGCAGCTGACGGTCGCCGTGTCTCCGGATGCCGCGGGCACCGCGACCCTCCGCTACCGGGTGACCGACGGCACGACCGCCGACGGCCTGCTCTCCGAGTTCGCTACGGTGACACTCACGGTCGTGGACGACGAGCAGAACACCGCGCCCGTATGGTGTGGTGTCGAGGGATGCCTCGCCACCTGGCCGTCGCTCACCGTGGCTCCCGGCGGAACGGTCTCGGCCGAGCTGCTCGAGGGGTGGGTCGACCCCGAGGGCGACCCGGTCTTCCTCGCCGGCGCGACGAACGACACCGGCGTCGGAACGGTCACCACCACCCCCATGGGAACGCTGACCTACCAGCATCCCGATCCGAACGCCACGGAGGGCCTGACCGTGACGATCACGGTCACGGTCTCCGATGCGCGCGGCGCGGCCGCGACCCAGCCGCTCACGATCACCGTCACCCCCACGCCGGAGCTGACCGCCGAGTCGTTCGCGGTCACCGGCGTCGTCGGCGAGCCGCTCGACGTGTCCGTCGCGCCGTACGTCACCGGCGCCGCCGGGCCGGTGTCCCTCACCGGCGTCGTGCCGCTCGACGAGGCCCAGTCGACGGCGGCGGCGAACCCTGCCGCGCTGAGCATGGTCGTCACCGCCTCGGCCCCGGGCTCCTATCTCGTGCAGTACACCGTGCGCGACTCTCTGGCCGAGGCCACGGCGACCGTACGGGTCACGATGCTCGCGCCCGAGACGGCCGGCATCACCACTCCGCCCCTCACCGCATTCGTCCGGCCGAACGAGGACGCGACGATCGACGTCGCCGCCGCCGTGTCGAATCCGGCCGGCTCGGTGCTGCTGCTCAGCGACATCCGGCCCGAGAGCGACCCCTTCGCCTCGCTCGGCGTCGACCTGGTCGGCCAGAGCCTGCTCCGGGTGAGCGGCATGACTGACTCGGGTGAACCCGGCCGCCTCGGCGTCGTGCGATACACCGTGTCGGACGGTACCGGCAGCGCAGCCGCGACGGCGCAGGGCGAGCTGACCGTCGTCCTGCTCCCGGCCGCGACCGCGGAACCGCCGATCGCGGTCGATGACGCCGTGACCGTGCGCGCGGGCACGCAGATCGACATCCCGGTGCTCGAGAACGACACCGCTCCGTCGGGCGCCCCGATCGCCATCGATCCCTCGTCGATCGTGAACGAGACCGGCGGCGGGCTCGCTTTCGCGACGAGCCGGCTGGTGCGCTACCTCGCGCCCGAGGAGCCCGGGACGTACGCCCTGACGTACACGATCTTCCGGCTCGGATTCCCCGAGGTCAGAGACACAGCACGCGTGACCGTGACCGTCGTGGGTGACGAGTCGAACCAGGCACCCCTCCCGCGGACGCTGGTCGGGCGGGTCCTCAGCGGCCAATCGGTCAGCATCCCGCTCGACGCCTACGCCGTCGATCCCGACGGCGACCCCGTCGTGCTCGACCGCATCGTCGCACAGCCCGACCAGGGCTCGGCGACGATCTCGGCCGACGGCTCGGCGATCGTCTACACGAGCCCCGACGGCTTCAGCGGGCAGGTCAGGTTCCGGTACGCCGTGCGCGACCCCAGCGGAGCGACCGGGACGGCGGACGTGCGCGTCGGAGTTATCGACACGCAGACCGACCCGAGTCCGGTGACCTACAGCGATTACCTGCAGGTGCAGGTCGGCGCGGAGAGCACGGTGGTCGTGCGCCCCACCGACAACGACATCGACCCCGCGGGGACCGATCTCGAGCTGATCGACGTCGCACCGAACGCGCAGGAGGGCTCGAGCGAGTACGACACTCTGCGGGGCCTGATCGGACCGATCGAGAACGGCGCCATGACTCTTCGCGCGGGCGACGTGCTCGGCACCTTCTCGTACACCTACACCGTCCGCAACGAGCGGGGCGACACCGCCATCGGACTCATCGTCGTCAAGACCGTCCGCGAGCCGGTGCCCGACTACCCGGTCGTGCGCGACACCGTGCTGACGCTGGAGAACCGCGAGGACTTCCCCCGAGGCATCGATGTGCTCGACGGGCAGGTGTCGTGGAACACCGGTGACGTCTCGGGCCTCCGTCTCTCGCTGTGGGGCGAGCCGACCGATCTCGCCGTCGACGGCTGGAAGATCTCGGGCGAGCTGCCCGAGCGCTCGCGCCTCATCCCCTTCGAGGTCACCGGCACCGCGTTCGACGGCACCGAAGTCACTTCGTACGGATTCCTCCGCGTGCCCGGCGAGGCCGACGTCCGCCTCGCGCTGCGCGAGGGCTTCCCGCCCCTGCAGGTGCGCGAGAAGGAGAGCGTCGATGTCGACCTCGCTGACGCCGTGCGCGTCCCCCGCGGCGCGACGCTGGTGATCGACGACGGCATCCGCGCGGGCGGCGCTCGCGGCGAGGCCGTGTGCAGCGTCGTGTCGGGCACCACGATCCGATACTCCGCCGGTGCCGGCGCCCCGTGGACCGACAGCTGCATCGTCCCCGCGCGACTGAGCACGCAGGACGTCGCCACCTTCCTGACGCTCCGGGTGACGATCGAAGCCGAGATTCCCCAGCCGACCCTGCGCAGCGCGTCGCTCACCGTCAGGCCCGGCTCGACGCAGACCTACGACCTGGGGCAGATGGTCCAGTGGGCCGGTCGCGCCGATTGGGACTCCGTCCGCTATGCGGGCGCGTACGGCGGCGACCAGTTCACCGTGACCGTCGAGGGCAGCACCGCGACGGTGACGGCAGCGGATGCCGCGCGTCCCGGGCGTCAGGAACCGGTCGCGATCTCGCTCCCGAGCCACTCCGACGCCGCGCCCGCCAATCTCCTCCTGACGGTCGGTCCTGCACCCTCGACGCTGCCCAAGGGCGGGTCGGCGGTGCAGACGTGCTCGCAGTCGGGCGGCGCGACCTCGTGCACGATCGAGGTGATCGGCGGGGCCGGCGAAGTGAACCCGCTGCCCGGCACGCCGCTGCGGCTCGTGGGCGCCAGCGGCCCCGGCAACTGCACGGGCGTGTCGTTCTCGCGCGCGAGCGACACCGCCGTACGAGCGACGTGGAGCGCGGATGCGCCGGGCGCCGCCGATTGCACCGGCAGCTTCACCGTCGAGGACGCGCAGGGGCGTCAGTCCAGCGGGGCCCGCAACGGGCAGGTGATCCTCGACCTGCAGGGCCTTCCGGCCAATCCCGCGCGCGTGGAGTGGACGGCGTACACCGGTGACTCGGTGACCCTGCGCGTGAGCTCCGACAGCGGTTCCTACCCCGCTGTCCAGGGCTACCGGATCACCGCGGGTGGCCGCGAGGTCGCCACCTGCCCGGCATCCGGGTCGTGCTCCCCGATCTCCGCGCCCGTCGGCGAGAAGATCACGTACGAGGCGCGGGCCTACAGTTCCGTCGGCGAGTCGCGCTCGACCGTGCGCACCCAGGCGTGGGCTTACCGCCCGCCGGCACAGCCCGCGGGATCGTCGTTCGAGCCGACGCCCAACGGACGCGACGGGGGACGCGCTACCATCACCGTGACCGGACTGGATGCCACGACCGGCAGCGTGCGACTGAGCGGCGGGCGCGCGGGATCGGACACGCGCCCCGTGGTCGGCGGCACCGCGACGTTCCCCAACTACGACGTCGGATCGAACTCCGCGATCACTCTCACGGCGACGCCGCTGACGACCTTCGACCTGCCGCCCATCGCGGCCGGCTCGAGCGAAGGGCAGTCGCGTGCCGTCACGGCGCACGGCGTCGGCGCCCCGGGCCTGACTCTGTCGGAGACCAACACCTCGAACTCCATGCGCGTGACCGCGTCGGTCACCCCCAACGGCGATGGCACGCAGACCCTCATCGGTTTCAGCGACGTGTCGGCCGAGGCCTGCGTTCCCACCGGGTCGGCGACGAGCCAGCAGTTCGAGGCGCAGGCGTTCAAGCGCAAGACGGTCTGGGCGTGCGCCGAGCACACCTTCAACGGAAAGCGCGGCTTCGGCGTCACGGGCGCCGAGATCTCGGCGCGTCCGGTCGGCAACGTCGAGGCGCCCGAGGGGATCACCTTCTCGGTGAGCACGCAGCCGAGCAGCGATGGCACGACCTACACCTACGGCGCACAGCTCAACCGTCCGACCGATCCTCCGTTCGAGGACGCCCAGTTCAGGCTCCTGAACGGCCGCACGACGGTCGCCGACTTCACCCCGGGCTACAACGCTCCCGTGACCGGCTGGTCCGGACGCTGGTGCGACACGTTCCTCGGCTTCGACGCCAACTGCTCGGACGCCTCTCCGATCGAACCGGCTTCCGCAAACGCATCCTTCCCGGTTCAGGTCTCCGCGAACTCGTTGCCGTCGTGCCGATCGGACCAGACATCCGTCCCCGCGTGGAGTCCTCCGGGCCTCCCGTCGGGCACGTATTCGGTCGCTTCCGAGGCCGTCGGCGGCACGGGCACGGTACGGAGCAACCGTTACACGGTGACGTGGACGGGGCCGTTGTCCGGCTTGCAGAAGCTCACCCTGGAGCGGTCCTGCGAGCAGATAGCCGCTCCGCAGCCGACACCCACCGAGCCATCCGCCGATGGCACCGGCAACACCGCCCCCTGACAGCCGCCGCATGGCGAACCGAGAGGACCCCATGAGCATCACACCGGAGCAGACCGCCTGGTTCCAGGAGACGTTCGCGACGCTCGTCGACAACGTCGAGAAGGTCGTGCTCGGCAAGCGCCATGTCATCGAGCTCGCCTTCACCGCGATGGTCTCCGAGGGTCACCTCCTGCTCGAGGACTACCCGGGAACCGGCAAGACCTCACTCGCCCGCGCCATGGGGCAGACCGTGCAGGGCACGAGCAGCCGCATCCAGTTCACGCCCGACCTGCTTCCCGGTGACGTCACCGGTATCACGGTCTACGACCAGAGTCGCGGCGAGTTCGAGTTCCATCAGGGCCCGATCTTCGCCAACGTCGTCCTCGCCGACGAGATCAACCGCGCCTCGCCGAAGACGCAGTCGGCGCTGCTGGAGGTCATGGAGGAGGGCCAGGTCACGGTCGATGGTGTGAGCCGCCGGGTGGGCGTGCCCTTCCTCGTCGTCGCGACGCAGAACCCCGTCGAACAGGCGGGCACCTACCGCCTGCCCGAAGCGCAGCTCGACCGCTTCCTGATGAAGACGACGCTCGGCTACCCCGATCACGCCGCGACCGTGCGCATCCTCGAGGGGGCCGCCGAGACGCGCCGCGAGGTCTCCCCCGTCATCACGCCCCAGGGCGTGGTGAGCATGGCCGACATCGCACGCGGGGTCTACCTCGACGCCCTCGTCCTCGACTACATCGCCCGCCTCGTCGAGGCGACGCGGCTCGCGACCGAGGTGCGCCTCGGGGTGAGCGTCCGCGGGGCGATCGCGCTGACGAAGGCCGCGAAGACCTGGGCCATCGCGCACGGCCGCAGCTACGTCACGCCCGACGATGTGAAGGCCCTCGCCGAGCCCGTGCTCGCGCACCGTCTGATCCTCGACCCCGAGGCGGAGTTCGACGGCGTGACGGCCGGGGCGGTCATCGGGCAGGTTCTGCTCGACACCGTGCCGCCCAGCCAGAGAGAGACCGTGTGAGCTTCGACACCGAGTCCCGCCTGACCCGGACCTCCGTCTCGGAGGGCACGGGTTTCGCGCGCACGCGGTTCGGCACCACCGGCCGCACGACCGTGCTCGCGGTGCGTGGCGTGCAGTCGTGGCGACGTCTGCGGCGGGCCGCCACGGCGACGGCGCGATGGATCGCCGAGACGGTCACGGTCGCCGGGTGGCTGATGGTGGTCGCCGCTGTCCTCGGGCTGGGCATCGGCCTGCCCCTCGGTCTCATGGAGTTCACGGCCGCCGGCGTCGTCGCCCTCGTGCTCCTCGTGCTGTCGGTGCCCTTCCTCTTCAGCGCCCGCGCCTACCAGGTCGATCTGCGTCTCGAGCACGACCGGGTCGTCGCCGGCACCCAGGTGGAAGGAACGCTCGTGGTGACCAACGTCGGCGCGGCGCCCGCCCTCCCCGGTCGCATCGACGTCCCCGTGGGAGACGGCATCGTCGACGTGCACGTTCCTCTGCTGCGCCACGGGCACACCCACACCGAACAGGTCGTGGTGCCCACCCACCGGCGCGGCATCATCACGGTCGGTCCCGCTCGCACCGTGCGCGGCGACCCCCTCGGCATCCTCAAGCGCGAGGGCACGTGGGACGACGTGCACACGCTCTACATCCATCCCGTCACCACGGCGCTCCGCAGCACGACGACCGGTTACATCCGCGATCTCGAGGGCAGCGCGTCGCGCACGGTCGTCGACGCGGACTTCTCGTTCCACGCGATCCGCCCCTACGTCGCCGGCGACTCGCAGCGCCAGATCCACTGGAAGTCGACCGCGAAGACCGGCACCCTCATGGTCCGGCAGTACGAGGAGACGCGGCGCAGCCGCATGGTCATCGCCCTCGCGGTCGGTGCCGACGAGTACGCCTCTGACGACGAGTTCGAGCTCGCCGTCAGCGCCGCAGCCTCGCTCGGCATCCGCGGCATCCGCGACGGACGCGACGTCGACGTCGTGGTCGGCGGAGAGGTGCCGGAGTTCGCCCGCCGTCGCATCCGCACCATCCGCGAGCTCACGACCATCACGACCCGCACTCTGCTCGACGACCTCGCCGGGCTCGACCGTCTCGAGCACGTCAGCCCGCTGCGCGACGCGGCGTCGCTCGCCGCTGAGAGTCACCCCGACGTCGCGATCGGGTTCCTCGTCTGCGGCTCACCGCTCACCGCTGCCCAGCTGCAGTCCGCAGCCCTCGCCTTCCCCGCCGACGTCGGCGTCATCGCGGTGACCTGCTCGCCCGAGGCCGAGCCGGGCTTCCGCACCCTCGGGAGCATGTCGGTGCTCTCCATCGGACTCCTCGACGACCTCCGTCAGCTGCTGTCGCGGGCGGCGCAGTCGTGAGCGCGCCCGCACGGCGCGACCTGCGCGCCCGACGCACCCCCCGGACCCCCTGGCGCTTCTTCGTCCTGCAGGCGGTCGTGCTGTTGCTCGTGCTCGCCGTGGGCGCGTTCGCCGCGTGGCCCATCTACCGCAGTGCGGCGTTCGTCATCGTCGTCGCCGCGGCGCTGGTGGCGGGGACGGCCATCGCGGCGGCCGGACTGCGCTGGCGTCTGAACGGCTGGTGGATCGCGCTCGCCGCGATCGCGACGTACGTCGTCCTGGGTCTCCCGCTCGCGGCACCCGGCTCGCTCGGCTCGCTCCCGCAGGCGCTCCAGGGCCTGCGGGGCGTTGTGACGGCCCCGGTCACCGGGTGGAAGGACCTCCTGACCCTCGAGCTGCCGCTCGGCAGCTATCAGGCCACGCTCGCTCCCGCGCTGCTGGTCTTCCTCGGCGCCACGGTGCTCGCGCTGTCGGTCGCGTGGCGCGGCGGACGATGGTGGCCGCTCGCCGTCGTCACGGCGCTCGTCCCCACGGTGTTCGGCGTCGCGTTCGGATCCACGGCCCCCATGCCCGGCCCGGCGGTCGGGCCGGTGGCGCTCAGCCGCGAAGCACTCGTGGGGATGGCCGCCCTGGTGGCGGCGCTCATCGCGATCGTGTGGCGCACCACGGCAGACCGGCGGCGCGCGATCGCGACGGCGACGGCCGCGACAGGCGTCCGCAGCGGCAGCAGGCCCATCCGCGGGCTCGCCGGGCGGATCGCCACGGCCGCGGGGATGGTCGCGGTCGGCCTGGTCGGCGCGACGATCGTCGCGCCGTGGGCGCTCGCGGGGGCGCCCCGCGACGTGCTCCGGGCCGACGTCGACCCGCGGCTCGAGCTCGCCGCCGAACTGAGCCCGCTCGGGCAGTACCGCACCTGGTTCTCCGACGACCGCTTCGACCAGCCCATGTTCCGCGTCACGGCGCCCGAGGGCGTCGACCGGGTGAGGCTCGCGACGCTGCCGTTCTACGACGGCCGGGTCGCGCGGGTCGTCGACCCCGCCGCGCCGGCCGGTGACCCGCGCTCGTCCTTCACCCGGGTCCCCTCGGCGCTCCCCGCCGGCGCCGGATCGGTCACAGGATCCGCGCGCATCGCGATCGAGGGCTGGGACGGCGTCTGGATGCCGACGGTCGACGCCGTCACCTCCGTCGACTTCGACGGCGCGGATGCCGCGACCCTGGCCGACGGTTTCTACTACAACGCCGAGACGTCCGCGGGTGTGCAGCTGGCGGACCCGGGCCTGCAGCCCGGCGCCGAGTACCGGCAGGGCACCGCTCGTCCCGAGGCCGTACCCGCCCTCGGTTCGCTGGAGCCCGCACGGGGCACGCCCACGCTCGGCGACGACGTCGTGCCCGAGAGTCTCGTGCGATGGATGGATGAGCACGCGAACGGCTCCGGCGGGGCGGGACTGGAGCACCTCATCGACCTGCTCCGCGCACGCGGATTCCTCAGCCACGCCCTCACGATCGACACGGCAGCACCACCGGCGTGGATCACCGATCTCGGCGACTACGCGTTCCAGCCGAGCCGGGCCGGGCACTCCACCGACCGCATCGACCAGCTCTTCGGGGATCTTCTGGCTCGCGAGGACGAGGTCGGCGGCGAGGACGACGCGGCACTGGTCGCGGCCATCGGCGACGACGAGCAGTTCGCCGTGGCCGCGATGATGATCGCCGACCGGCTCGGCTTCGACGCCCGGATCGTCGTGGGCATGCGGCTGCAGTCGACCGACGATACGCTCGCGACCTGCGACGACGGGCTGTGCACGGCCGGGGACATCTCCGCGTGGCTCGAGGTGCGCGGTCTCGGTCCCGACTGGGTCGCCGTCGACGTCACGCCGCAGCACGCGGTGTTCCCCTCCCCCGACACGCAGCAGCGGCAGGATCCGAAGATCCCGACCGATGTGCGGCAGGAACAGGCCGAGACGGTTCAGCCCGCCGAGGCGAATCCCAGCGACGGCGGCCGCAGCCCCAGCGACGACACGGCGACGTCGCGCGACCTCACCGCGCTGTGGACGGCTCTCCGCATCGGCGGGATCTCGCTCCTCGTGCTGCTTCTGCTCATCGGGCCCTTCGCTCTCATCGTGCTGGCCAAGCTCGTGCGACGCCGCGGCCGCCGCGCCAGCACCGACCCCGTGGAGCGGTTCACCGGCGGCTGGCAGGAAATCGTCGATTCCGCGGTGGACCACGGGCTCCCCGGGCCCGGCTCGCTGACACGGCAGGAGCTTGTGGTCGCGTACGGCGGATCGGTCGGGGCGACCGAACTGGCGACGCTCGCCGACCGGTCGGTGTTCGACGCCGCACCGCCCGACGAGGACGAGGCGGAGCGTTTCTGGCGGATCGTCGAGTCCGAACGTGCGCGGCTCGATGAGGGCCTGGGCTTCTGGGCCCGGCTCCGCGCGCGGGTGTCGCTCCGCTCGCTGGTGCGACGGGAGCGTCGCGTCGGCCGAGCGCAACGGCTGCCGCGCGGACGGCGGGATCGATAAGGTGGCACGCGGCACGCGCGGAAGGTTCCGCGCTCGAGGGCAGGAGAACAGGTGAAGGCACAGGGCTTCACGATCGACCACGCAACGGCGGTCATCGCGCTCGGCGGCTCGAACGGCGGCCCCACGGGCGCCTTCGCGGCGCTCGGGATCGTCCAGGTCGTGGTCGGCATCGGGATCTACGTCTGGACGGCGTTCGCACTCACCGCCGTGTTCCGCAAGACGGGCATCGATCCGTGGCGCGCCTGGGTGCCGGTGCTGAACATCTGGGAGCTCTTCGTCCTGGCCGGCATGCGCGGGTGGTGGGCAGCCGTGCTCGCCGGTGGCGCCGTCCTCGTGACCATCATCTCCGGCGTCGTCGCCGGCATCTTCGCCGGGATCGCGCTCAACGCGGGCTTCGGCGGTGACGCCGGCAGCGCGGCCGGCGCGCTCGCCGCGGCCGCGATCGTGCCATCGCTCATCTGGCTCGCCTTCATCGCGTTCGCCCTGGTCATCCACGTTCGGATGCTGCGCGCCCTGTGCCGCGGGTTCGGACTGGGCACCGGGTTCGTCGTGCTGGGCGCCCTGCTGTTCCCGGTGTGGGCGAGCGTCGTCGGCTGGGGCTCGGCGCGGTGGCTCGGCCGTGAGGCACCGGCCGAGCCCGGGCCGTTCCGTACGTCCGCGGCCCCGGCCGCGGGTCCGGCGGTGCCGACATCGCCCGTCGCCGCGTCGCTCGCGACACCGGCACCCGCCGCGGTGCCCGCGCCGCCGCTCTTCGCGCCGTCGAGCCCTGCACCCGGCGTACCCGCTCCGCCCGCCGCGCCGGCCGCCCCCGCGGCATCCGAGCCCATCAGCGCGAGCCCGTGGGCTCCGCCGCCCCCGCCCGCCGAGGCGGCACCGGCCGATCCGGCTCCGCAGTCGTGGTCCGCCCCCGCCCCGGCGGCCGCTGCGGTACCCTCGCCGGCTCCCGCTGCAGTTCCCGCTCCGGCTCTCGCGGCCGACGAGGGGGACGTCGACGAACGCACCGTCCTCGCCGCACGACGCGGTCCGCAAGCCACTCTCCGGCTGCCGAACGGGTCGTCGGTCGCGCTGTCGGCCACCGCCGTCGTGCTCGGACGCAACCCGCTCGCGCCCGATCAGGCGCCGGATGCGCAGGCGATCGCGATCGACGACGTCACCCGCACGGTCTCGAAGACGCACGCCCTGCTCCAGCACACCGGCTCGGGCTGGACGATCACCGACCTGGCCTCCACCAACGGCGTGTTCGTCGGCCCCGACGACGTCGAGGCCTCGGGACCGACGCCCGTTTCGGGGGTCTTCCACCTCGGAGACGCCGAGCTCGAGCTCACCGAGGCCTGATGACCACCGCGACGCCTCCGATCGATGTCCACGTGACCAGCGGCAGCCGGACCGACACCGGGCGCCGTCGATCCGTGAACGAGGATGCGCTGCTGGCCGAGTATCCCGTGTTCGTCGTGGCCGACGGCATGGGCGGACACGACGCGGGCGACCGTGCCTCGGCCGCGGTCATCGAGGTCTTCCGGCCGCTGGTCGGTCGCGACGACCTGCGGCCAGAGGAGGTCGCGGACGCCGTCGAGCGCGCTCATTCGGCGGTCGCCGTCGTCGCTGCCGGAACCTCCCGCGGAGCCGGCTCCACCCTGTCGGGAGTCGTCGCCGTTCAGCAGGGCGGTGTGCGGCGCTGGCTCATCGTCAACGTCGGCGACTCGCGGGTCTACCGACTGCTCGCCGAGCGGCTGGAGCAGCTGACGATCGACCATTCGGTGGCACAGGAGCTGGTCGACGCCGGTCAGCTCACGCGCGAGCAGATGGCGACGTACGAAGGCCGGAACGTCATCACCCGCGCCATCGGCGGCGAGCGCAGCCGCGCCGACTTCTGGCTCATCCCGATCGTCACCGGTGAGCGCATCGTCGTGTGCTCCGACGGGCTGACCGGGGAACTCTCCGACGAGGCGCTCCGTGCCGGCCTGATGATGGGCGGCTCCCCCGCCCAGACGGCGGAGTCCCTCGTCGCCCAGGCCCTGGCCCACGGCGGCCGCGACAACATCAGCACGATCGTGCTGGACGTCGTCGCGGGCGGCATCAGTCCCCGCCTCGAGGACACGACCGGAGGCATCATGAACAGCGAATCGGTCACCGCGACGGTCGAGGTCGCCACGGCGCGCTCTCGACGCCGCCGAGCGGACCATGGCTGAGCTGCGCCGGCGGTCGCGACAGCCCCTGCCGGCTCCGGGCGACATCGACGGCCGTCGGCCCGAGCGGATCCTGGCGTCGAGCGATCGCGCCGACGTGCACCTGTACCGGGATGCTGCGGGCCGGAACCCCGCGGCGGTGAAGGTCCTCCGTGACCCGCTCGACGATGATGAGCGCTCGGTCTTCACGGCGGCCTCCGCTCGACTCGTCGCCCTGTCCGCTCATCCCAGCGTCGCGACGATCCACTCCGCCGGCACCACCGACGACGGTCGCCCGTACCTCGTGATGGAGTACTGCTCGCGCGCCGACCTGGCCGAGACGGCGTCGCGCCGACCGATGAGCGTGCCCGAGGCGCTCCGACTGCTGGTCCGCCTGTGCGGCGCCGTCGAGACCGCGCACCGGCACGGGCTCGCCCACGGGCGGATCCGCATCGAGAACGTCCTGACGACGGACTACGGGTGGCCGGCGCTGATCGGCTTCGACACCGATGCCCTGCTCCGCCGCGGCGAGCGCAACGCGACCCCGGCGGCGCGGGCCGCGGATGTGCACGGCCTGGCCGTCGCGGCGACCGAGCTGCTGACGGGACGGCCCATCGCCGAGACGGCCTCACCCCTCGAGGGCGCCGATTCGGTGCCCGCCGAGTTGGAGACGCTCGTGCTCACGACTCTCGGGGCGGGAGAGGCGGGCGGCGGTCCGACCGCCGCCGAGTTCGGTCTGGCGCTGCAGCGCATCGAGGCGGACCGGCACCTCCCGATCACGCACCTCGACGCTCGGGAGCCGAGCGCTGACGCCTCCGACGGTGACGACCACACCGTGTTGTCGACCCGGCATGCCCCCGCGGACGACCACACCGTGCTGGCCGGCCGGCGCCGGGCCGGCGACGATGTCGACCCCGAGCCCGATGGGGTCGACCGCACCGTCATCGCCCATCGCCGCCGCAGCCCCGGGGACGACGGTCCGGTCGACCAGGATTCCGACGAGCGCACCGTCCTCTCGGCTCGCACGTCCGTCTCCGACGACGATCGAACCGTGCTGTCCGTCCGGAACACCGGACCGGACGACGACCGGACGCGTCTGGTGTTCCGGTCGATCCCCGCCGCGACCGATGTCCCTGCACGCGACGAGGCGCCCGCGGCAGATCCCGACAGCGAGCCGACGGCGTTCGTGCGCCGTGAGCGGCGCGACGACCTCGTCCGCGGCCGCGTCGACACCGAACGTCTGGCGATGGGACCGGACGACGACGGCGAGCGCTACCGGGTCCGGGCGACGCCCCGGCTCGCCGAGGTGTCCCGGGTCCGCGTGGAGGCGCCGGTTCGACAGACCGCGCCGACGACCGCGTCGCGACGTCGTGGCACGGCAACGGTCATCGCGGTCATCGGGATCGGGGCCATCGTCCTCGGCGCCGCCGCGACAGCCGTCGTGATGATGATCGGAGGAGGAGCATGACAGCTATCGACAACGACACCGACGAGCACGACCGCGAGGAGGTGGGCGCCGCCGCGGGCGAGATCGCCGAGAGCGTCGCAATCGAGTTCTGCGGCGAGTGGTTCCGCCCCGTCGCGGGAACCACCTACGCGATCGGGCGAGACGCCGACCTCGTCATCGACACGAACCCGTACCTGCACCGACGGCTGCTCGCGATCGACGCCGAGCACGGCCTGTGGTGGCTGTCGAACATCGGCCAGTCGATCTCGGTGAGTCTCGCCACGCCCGACGGTGCCTACCAGGCGGTGCTGGGCCCCGGCGCTCGCGTTCCGCTGGTGTTCCCCGCTCTCGTGGTGATGTTCACGGCGGGCGCCTACACGTACGAGCTGACGGTGCACACCGACGGGTCGCGCTTCACCGTCCGCGACAGCTTCCCCCGCACCGCGGACGAGCACGTCGGCACGACGACCGTCGGTGCGGTCGCGCTGACCTCCAGCCAGCGACTGCTGCTCCTGGCCATGTGCGAGCCGATCCTGCGCGGCGGCATGGTGGGCTCGAGCCAGGTGCCCACGTCGGCAGCCGCGGCGGAGCGACTGGGCTGGCCGCTGACGACGTTCAACCGCAAGCTCGACAACGTCTGCGACAAGCTCGACCGCGAGGGCGTGCGCGGCCTCCGCGGCGGCGTGGGCAAGCTCGCCACCAATCGCCGCGCGCGTCTGGTCGAGCACGCCGTTCTCTCACGCCTCGTGACCGCCGCCGACCTGCCGCTCCTCGACGAGATCCGCGACGAACAAGCCTGAAACGCGCCGCAGCGCCGTACGATGGAGGGCTGTGTCCACGCCCGCCCCTGTGATCTCCTTCCCGCCCGAGCTGCCCGTCAGCGCGGCACGGGACGAGATCGCGCGCGCCATCCGCGATCACCAGGTCGTGATCGTCGCGGGTGCCACCGGCTCGGGCAAGACGACGCAGCTGCCGAAGATCTGCCTCGAGCTCGGGCGCACGAGCATCGCGCACACGCAGCCGCGCCGGATCGCCGCGCGCACGGTCGCCGAGCGCATCGCCGCCGAGATGGAGGTCCCGCTCGGCGGGGCCGTCGGCTACAAGGTCCGCTTCACCGACCAGGTCTCGGCCGAGACTCAGGTCGCGCTGGTCACCGACGGCATCCTGCTGAACGAGATCCACCGCGACCGGATGCTGCGCCGGTACGACACGATCATCATCGACGAGGCGCACGAGCGCTCGCTCAACATCGACTTCCTCCTCGGCTACCTGCGCCGCATCCTCCCCCGCCGCCCCGACCTGAAGGTCATCGTCACCTCGGCGACGATCGACCCCGAGAGCTTCGCCGCGCACTTCGCCGACGCCCAGGGCGCCCCCGCGCCGATCATCGAGGTCTCGGGTCGCACGTACCCTGTCGAGGTGCGGTACCGGCCGCACGACGACTCCGGCGATGACGAGACGGCCACGGACGACGTCGACGGGCTCGTCGCGGCTCTGCGCGAGCTCGACCGCGAAGCCGACGGCGACGTGCTCGTCTTCCTCCCCGGCGAAGCCGAGATCCGCGACGCTATGGACGCCGTGCGCTCGGCATATGCGAAGGATGCCCGCCCGACCGAGGTGCTGCCGCTCTACGGGCGGCTCTCCGCCGCGGAGCAGCACCGCGTCTTCGAGCCCTCGCGGGTCGCGGGGGTGCGGCGCCGGGTCATCCTCGCCACCAACGTCGCCGAGACGAGCCTGACCGTTCCCGGCATCCGCTATGTCGTCGACGCGGGCACGGCACGCATCTCGCGCTACAGCAACCGGTCGAAGATCCAGCGGTTGCCGATCGAGGCCGTGTCGCAGGCATCGGCGCAGCAGCGCGCCGGTCGAGCCGGCCGAACGTCGGCGGGTATCGCCATCCGGCTCTACGCCGAGGATGACTTCACCTCGCGTCCGGAGTTCACCGAGCCGGAGATCCTCCGCACCTCCCTCGCGTCGGTGGTCCTTCAGATGCTCGCGCTCGGATTCGGCGACATCGCGGACTTCCCGTTCCTGACCCCGCCGGACTCCCGCGGCGTGAAGGCCGCCTTCGATCTGCTCGTGGAGCTGCGGGCGGTGCGCCGCGATGAGAAGGGCGCCTGGCGGCTGACGGACACCGGCCGCGAGATCTCGCGTCTGCCGATCGATCCGCGATTCGCGCGCATGCTGGTCGAGGCGCGCGCCCTCGGCGTGACCCGCGACGTCCTCGCGATCGTGGCGGGCATGTCGATCCAGGATGTCCGCGAGCGCCCGGAGGAACGACGCGAGGAAGCCGACCGGCTGCACGCGCGGTTCACCGACCCGACGAGCGACTTCCTGACGCTGCTGAACCTGTGGAACCACCTCCAGGATCAGCAGCGCGAGCTCGGCTCCAGCGCGTTCCGCCGCACCTGCCGGGCGGAGCACCTGAACTACGTACGCGTCCGGGAGTGGTTCGACGTCCACCGCCAGCTCAGCACGCTCGCCCGCGGCGATCGCGACCGCGGAAAGCGCGGACGCGACGAGCCCTCCTCGGACGGAACGGGCGCGGCGCATCCCGACCGCGTCCACCGGGCGGTCCTCGCCGGTCTCCTCTCGCAGATCGGTGTGCTCGACACCCGGAGCACCGCGACCGCCCGCGCCGCGACCGGCCGAAGCGGCGGGGGCAAGCCGACGCGTCCGCGCGCCGAGTACCGCGGCGCGCGCGGCGCGAAGTTCGCGATCTTTCCCGGGTCGGGCTTGCGCAAGGCCTCGCCCGACGCGGTGATGGCCGCCGAGCTCGTCGAGACGTCGCGACTGTATGCGCGCACGGTGGCCGCGATCGATCCCGCCTGGGCCGAGGAGCTCGCCGGAGATCTCGCCCACCGGTCGATGAGCGACCCGCACTGGTCGAAGGATGCCGGGGCCGCCGTCGCCGCCGAGAAGGTCACCCTCTTCGGTGTCGAGATCGTCCCACGCCGCCGCGTGCAGCTCGCCGGACGCGACCGCGAGCTCGCACGCGAACTGTTCCTGCGCCACGCGCTCGTCGAGGGCGACTGGAACTCCGCGCACCTCGACAAGCGCCTGACCGCGTTCGAGCGACGCAACCTCGAACTGCGGCGACGCCTCGAGAAGATCGAGGAGCGCGAGCGGCGCCGCGACATCCTCGTCGGCGACGAGGCGGTCTTCGCCTTCTACGACGCCCGCATCCCGCGCGACGTGTTCGACGTGCGGTCGTTCGAGGCGTGGTGGCGCGATGCCGCAGCACGCACGCCGCGCCTGCTCGACATGACCGAGGGCGACCTGGCCGGGGATGCCGCGGGCAGCGACGAACGCGCCTTCCCCGCGCGCTGGCGACAAGGCGATCAGGTGCTGTCACTCGCCTACCGCTTCGAACCGGGCGCCCCCGATGACGGCGTCAGCGTCGTCGTGCCGCTCGCGCTGCTCGCCTCCCTCCGCCCCGACGGCTTCGACTGGCAGGTGCCGGGGCTGCGCGACGAGCTGATCGCGGGGCTCCTGCGCGCACTCCCCAAGGCGATCCGTCGGCATGTCGTCCCCGCCGCCGACTGGGCATCGCGGTTCGCCGAGGAGCTGGCCGGCGATGGCCCCGAGTCACACGACGGCCTTCCCGCACGCACCCTGCGCGACGCGCTCGCCGCTCGCATCCAGCGCGTCGCGAACCAGCCCGTCACGGCGGCCGACTTCGACCTCGAGCGCGTGCCCGCCCACCTGTCGATGTCGTTCCGCGCTGTCGACGAGCGCGGGCGCCCGCTCGGCTCGTCGCGCGACCTCGCCGAGCTGCAGCAACGGCTCGCCAGCCGCAGCCGCGCCTCCGTCGCGCGTTCGCTCGCGAAGGCCGCCCCGCGTCCTGGAGCCCAGCCCGCCGCAGCGTCACCCGCCGCAGGATCTCCCGCCGGGGCGACGGCCGCGGGGCCGGCGGGCGACCAGCGGTCGGGCATCGCCGAGCAGACCGGCCTGACCGACTGGACTTTCGGCGACCTTCCCGAGCTCGTCGACACGAGGGTCGCCGGCGGCGTCGTGCGCGGATACCCCGCCCTCGTCGACGAGGGAGCCTCCGTCGCCCTGCGCATCGAGGCGACCCCGGAGCGGGCCCGCCGCCTGACCCTCGCGGGCGTCCGGCGGCTCGTCCTGCTGTCCGTCCCGTCTCCGGCGACCTATGTCCTCGATCACCTCACGGCGCCCGAGAAGCTCGCGCTCGCGGCCTCCCCGTACCCGTCGGCCAAGGCGCTCATCGAAGACGCGCGCGTCGCCGTGGCCGATGCCGTCATCGACCGCACCGCGGCATCCGTCCGCACGCCGGCGCAGTTCCAGGCGGTGCGCGACGCCTTCTCGGCGGCTGTCGTCGACGAGCTGTTCCAGACCGTCTCGCTCAGCGCACGCATCCTCACCCTTCAGCGCGACGTCGAGCGGGCGATCCGCAAGGAGAACTCGATGGTCCTGCTCGCCGCTCTCGGCGATGTGAAGCAGCAGCTCGCCGGGCTGGTGTTCCCCGGGTTCCTCTCGCGGACGGGAACCGCCCGTCTCGCGCACCTGCCCCGCTACCTCCAGGGCGCCCTCGATCGCGTGTCGACCCTGAGCGACAATCCCGGACGCGACCGGCAGCGCCTCACGGAGTTCGAGCGCGCCGCGGCGCTCTTCGCCGAGGCGGGCGGGACGATCCCGCCGGCCGACGACGCTCCCGCGAACCTCCGGCATGCCCGATGGCTGCTCGAGGAGTACCGTGTGAGCCTGTTCGCCCAGCGCCTGGGCACCGCCGAGCCGGTATCGATCCAGCGGATCACCAAGACGCTCGCCGGCACGGGCTGATCAGTCGGTAGCGTGGCCCCATGGCCCATGCAGTGACGTATTCCGAGTTCGGCGGACCCGAGGTCCTCACCCTCAGCGAGATCGAGGTGCCCGCGCCGGGCCCCGGTCAGGTGCGGGTGCGCGTGACCGCGGCCGGGGTCAACCCGATCGATCACAAGCTCCGGGCGGGTCTGCGGCCCTCCGCCACGATCTCGAAGCCCCGGCGCGTCGGCAACGACGGCGCCGGCGTCGTCACCGAGGTCGGCGCCGATGTCGACGGTTTTCGCGTCGGCGACGACGTCGTGGTGTTCGGGGCGAGCGGCGTCTACGCGACCGACATCGTCGTCACGCCCGACAAGCTCACGCCTCTCCCCGCCGGCGTCTCCCCCGCCGTCGGCGCGGCGCTCGGCATCCCGGTGGCGACGGCGTACCAGGCGCTGCGGTCCCTCGACGTCGGCCCGGCCGACACCCTGCTGATCCACGGCGGCAGCGGGTCGGTCGGTCAGGCCGCCATCCAGTTCGCCCGGCTCCGCGGAGCGTCCGTCGTCGCCACGGCGAGCGACGCCCGCGCGGACCGCGTCCGCGAGCTCGGCGCGACGCCCGTCGGATACGGCGACGGACTCGCCGACCGCGTCCGGGCTGCCGCGCCGCAGGGCGTGACCGTGGCGCTCGACTGCGCCGGCACCGACGAAGCGCTCGAGGTCTCGCTCGAGCTCGTCGCCGACCGGTCGCGCATCGCGACGATCGTACGCGGAGCGGATGCCGCAGGGCTCGGCATCCGCGCGTTCTCCGGCGGAAGCCCCGAACCGCTCACCGAGCAGCAGGTCGCGTGGCGGGCCGAGGCGATCCCGGTGGTGGCGGCGCTGCTCGCCGCCGGCGCCTTCCGCGTCGAGCTGGGGCCCGAGCTGCCCCTCGCCGAAGCCGCCGAGGCCCACCGTCTCGTCGCGGCCCACACGCCGGGCAAGATCACCCTCGTGCCCTGACCGCCTGACCGCCCGGCGGTGGCTCTGTGGCGCACAGCGAAGCGGCGCCCGCACCGGCGATCCTCGGAAGGATGCCGGCGCGGGCGCCGCTTCGTGTGCGCGCCGGGATCAGTTGCCCGAGCGCCGCTTGTTGTAGACGTCGAAGGCGACCGCGAGCAGCAGCACCAGACCCTTCACGGCCTGCTGCCACTCGATGCCGATGCCCATGATCGACATGCCGTTGTTGAGCACACCGATGATGAGGCCACCGATGATCGCACCGCCGATGGTGCCGACACCACCCTGCACCGCCGCGCCGCCGATGAAGGCCGCCGAGATCGCCTCGAGTTCGAAGCCGTCACCGGCCTTGGGGCCGGCGAGGTTCAGTCGCGCGGTGAAGATGAGTCCGGCGAGAGCGGCGAGCACGCCCATGTTGACGAACAGCCAGAAGTCCGCGCGGCGCGTCTTGATGCCCGAGAGCTCGGCCGCGTGGCGGTTGCCGCCGATCGCGTAGATGTGGCGGCCGAACACCGTGCGGTTCATGACGATGCCGTACACCAGCACCAGCACCGCGAGCACGATCAGGGTGACGGGGATGCCCTTGTATGAGGCGAGCGCCCACGTGAACCATCCGATGACGACGGCGATGAGGGCGAGCTTCGCGACGAACCAGACCAGCGGCTCGACGTCCTGCGAGTACTTCTGGCGTCCGGCGCGGGTGCGCCACTGCTGCACGATCAGGGCGACGATACCGAGCGCGCCGATGACGAGAGTGAACAGGTCGGGATCGGATTCACCGAAGATGCCCGCCAGGAAGCCGTTGCCGAGCGCTCGGTACTCGGTGGGGAACGAACCGATGTTCGCGTTGCCCAGCACGACGAGTGCGAGACCTCGGAAGATGAGCATGCCCGCCAATGTCACGATGAACGCGGGTATGCCGACGTAGGCGACCCAGAAGCCCTGCCAGGCCCCCACGAGCGCGCCGATCAGGAGCGACAGGACGATGGCGAGCCACCACGGCATGCCCATCTTGACCGCGAACACACCGGAGACGGCACCGATGAACGCGGCGACGGATCCGACGGAGAGGTCGATGTGGCCGGCGATGATGATCATCACCATGCCGATGGCCAGCACCAGGATGTAGCCGTTCTGCACCACCAGGTTCGACAGGTTCTGCGGGCGCAGCAGGATGCCGTTGGTGAGGATGGCGAAGAGGGCGACCACCGCGATCAGCGCGATGAAGATGCCGTTCTTGCCGAGGTCGGCGAGGATGTGTCCGAGCCACCGCGTGAAGCGGTTCTCGTTCGGGTTGATCCCGCCGCCGGCGGCGGTCTCGGGAGCGTTCAGGTTCTGAGACATTCGAGGATCTCCTGCGGCCCCGCTCAGCGGGGCTTCTCCATGGTCATGAGTTTGAGGACCGACTCGGGGGTCGCGTCGGCGATGGGCAGCTCACCGGTGATGCGCCCCTCGGAGAGGGCGTACACGCGGTCGGAGATGCCGAGCAGCTCGGGCAGCTCGGACGAGATCACGATGATCCCCTTCCCCGCTGCGGCGAGCTTGTTGATGATCGTGTAGATCTCGTACTTCGCCCCCACGTCGATGCCGCGGGTGGGCTCGTCGAGGATGAGCACCTCGGGATCGGAGTAGATCCACTTCGACAGCACGACCTTCTGCTGGTTGCCGCCGGAGAGCTTGCCGGTCTTGGCCAGGACGGTCGGCGCCTTGATGTTCATGCTCTTGCGGTACTGGTTGGCGACCGAGAACTCCTCGTTGTCGTCGACCAGACCGGCCTTCTCGAGCTTCTTCAGCGACGCCATCGAGATGTTGCGCTTGATGTCCTCGATGAGGTTCAGGCCGTACGTCTTGCGATCCTCGGTGGCGTACGCGAGCCCGTTGGCGATGGCCTCGGAGACGGTGCGCGTGCGGATCTCCTTGCCGCGCATGAACACCTTGCCCGAGATGCGGGTGCCGTAGCTGTGACCGAACAGGCTCATCGCGAACTCGGTGCGCCCGGCGCCCATGAGCCCGGCGATGCCGACGATCTCGCCCGCACGGACGGTCACCGACACGTCGTCGACGACGACGCGGGTCGGGTCCTGCGGGTGGTGCGCGGTCCAGTTCTCGACCCGCAGCAGCTCGTCGCCGATCTGAGGCTCGTGGTCGGGGTAGCGGTGCTCGAGGTCGCGGCCCACCATGTCTTTGATGATGCGGTCCTCGGTGACGTCGTTCTTCGAGATCGTCTCGATGGTCTTGCCGTCGCGGATGACGGTGACGGTGTCGGCGACCTTCTTGATCTCGTTCAGCTTGTGGCTGATGATGATCGACGTGATGCCCTGCTCGCGCAGGCTCAGGATCAGGTCGAGCAGGTGGTCGGAGTCCTCGTCGTTGAGCGCGGCGGTCGGCTCGTCGAGGATGAGGAGCTTGACCTCCTTCGACAGGGCCTTCGCGATCTCGACCAGCTGCTGCTTGCCGACACCGATCTGGTTGACCTTCGTCGTCGGGTTCTCCTTGAGCCCGACGCGACGCAGCAGCTCGGCGGCGGCGAAGTTGGTCTTGTTCCAGTCGATGAGGCCGCCGACGCCCTTCCGTTCGTTGTTGAGGAAGATGTTCTCGGCGATCGAGAGGTACGGACTGAGCGCCAGCTCCTGGTGGATGATGACGATGCCGCGCGCCTCGCTGTCGCGCAGATTCTTGAACTCGACGGTGTCGCCCGCGTAGACGATCTCGCCGTCGTAGGTGCCGTGAGGGTAGACCCCCGACAACACCTTCATGAGGGTCGACTTCCCCGCGCCGTTCTCACCGCAGATCGCATGGATCTCGCCGCGCTGGACGGCGAGATTGACATTCGAGAGCGCCTTGACGCCGGGGAAGGTCTTGGTGATCCCGCGCATCTCGAGGATGGTTTCGCTCACGTCTCCGACTTCCTTGTGGGGTGGATGGTTTCTCGGGTGCGGCGGCGGGAGCGGGGAAGCTCCCGCCGCCGTTCCGAGGATGGGCGGATGCCGCGGCTCAGAGACCGAGCTCTTCGGCGGTCCAGTAACCGGTCTCGACGAGAGCGGACTCGACGTTGTCCTTCACGACGGGGACCGGGGCCAGCAGGAACGAGGGGACCACCTTGACGTCGTTGTCGTACGTCTCGGTGTCGTTGACCTCGGGCTCCTCGCCCTTCAGGGCAGCGGCGGCCATGTCGGCAGCGACCTTGGCGAGCTCGCGGGTGTCCTTGAAGATGGTGGCGTACTGCTCACCGGCGAGGATCGCCTTGACCGAGTCGACCTCGGCGTCCTGGCCCGAGATGATGGGCCACTCGGCGCCGAGCGAGTATCCCGCGCCCTCGAGCGCGGAGATGATGCCGCGCGAGATGCCGTCGTAGGGCGAGAGGACCGCGTCGACCTGCGTGCCGTCGGAGTAGTTGGCCGTGAGGATGTCCTCCATGCGGCTCTGAGCGGTCTCGCCGTCCCAGCGCAGCGTCGCGGCCTGCTCGATGTCGGTCTGGCCCGACTTCACCACGAGCGTGCCGTCGTCGATGAGGGGCTCGAGGACCTCCATCGCGCCGTCCCAGAAGAAGAACGCGTTGTTGTCGTCGAGCGAGCCGGCGAACAGCTCGATGTTGAAGGGGCCCGCGGGGGCGCCGTCGAGCGGGTTGCCCTCGAGGTCGGTCAGACCGAGTCCGTTCAGGACGGTCCATGCCTGCTGACGGCCGACGAGCGCGTTGTCGAACGTGGCGTAGTAGTCGACGTTCTCGGTGCCCTTGATGAGTCGGTCGTAGGCGATGACGGGGATGTCGGCGTCCGCGGCGTTCTGCAGCGCCTCGGTCAGCGTCGTGCCGTCGATCGAGGCCACGATGAGCGCCTCGGCGCCCTTGGTGATCATATTCTCGATCTGCGAGACCTGGGTGGGGATGTCGTCCTCGGCGTACTGGAGGTCGACCTGGTAGCCCTGGTCCTCCAGTGCCTTCTTGACGGCGTCGCCGTCCTGGATCCAGCGCTCCGAGCTCTTGGTGGGCATCGCGACGCCGATGAGGCCGCCGTCGCCGCCGCCCTCACCGCCGCCGGCGCCGCCGCCGGTGTTGGAGCAGGCCGAGAGCGCCAGGGCGCCGACGGCGAGCGTCGCTGCTGCGAACAGGAACTTCTTGTTCACTGTGTGTCCTTTCCAGTGACTTCACTGTCTTGCGGGAAATGGTGACCGCGCCCCGGTGCGGGGCTACCGGCGGTCGTCGGTGGTCTGTCCGTAAACGTTCTGATACCGGTCGTACAACGCATCGATCGCGTCCTGCGGGATCGGGAGCAGCTCCCCCGCCTGCCGGGCGATGTGGACCGTGCGAGCCACGTCCTCCACCATCACCGCAGCCTTGACCGCATCCTTCGCACTCGACCCGATCGTGAACGGCCCATGGTTCTGCATCAGCACCGCCCGAGAACGATGCCCCCGAAGCGTCTGCACGATCCCCCGGCCGATCGAGTCATCACCGATGATCGCGAACGGCCCCACCGGAATCGGACCCCCGAACTCATCGGCCATCGCCGTGATCACACACGGGATCTCCTCACCCCGCGCCGCCCACGCCACCGCGTACGTCGAATGCGTGTGCACCACACCACCTACCTCGGGCATGTTCCGATACACATACGCATGAGCGGCCGTGTCACTCGACGGCGACCGATCACTGCCCGGCGTCCCCGGCACCACATTGCCGTCCAGATCGCACACGATCATGTTCTCCGGAGCCAACTCGTCATACGACACCCCCGACGGCTTGATCACGAACAGATCAGCCCCCGGAACCCGACCCGACACGTTGCCGCCGGTCCACACGACCAGCCCGTAACGCACCAGCTCGGCGTGCAGCGACGCCACCTCGGCCCGAACCCGCGCCACCGCGACTTCGACCTTGACGCCATCGACATACTCGCTGCTGATCGCTGCGTTGCGTGCCACTCGAGTGCTCCTTCGCCCGCCACCTTCGGCGGGCCTCGATCGTGTGACGATCAATGTGACCGTTCACATTGCGACACTATAGCCACGGTCGGATCGGGGGTGTCAACTCCCGGCGTGTCTCGGATCGATAACGACGGCTCAGCGGCGCGCGCCGGTCGAGGACCGCACGACCAGCTCGGGCACGAGCACGGCCGGGTCCACCTCGCCCGATCCCTGGCCGAGCAGCAGGTCCACGCAGCGACGCCCCAGCTCGGCGAAGTCCTGGCGCACGGTCGACAGCGGCGGCCAGAAGTGCGCCGCCTCGGGAATGTCGTCGAATCCGATGATGCTGATGTCGCGGGGGCAGTCCAGCCCCTCATCGCGAATCGCGTGCAGAAGCCCGAGCGCCATCTGGTCGTTCGACGAGAAGATCGCGGTGAAGTCCCGGACGCGCAGCAGCTCACGACCGGCGTAGTACCCGAACTCCGCAGTCCAGTCCCCCAGCACGGGCGCCGTCGTCGGGATGTCCGAGTCGCTCATCTCCTCGAGGAATCCGCGCATCCGCGCCTCGGCCTCGATCCAGTCCTGCGGGCCGGCGATGTGGTAGATCGACCGGTGGCCGAGCTCGATGAGATGGCGCGTGGCCAGCCGGGCGCCGGCGATCTGGTCGACCGACAGCGCGTGGCCCGGGTCCACCTCGGTCGACTGCAGGGTCACGTACGGAATGCCGATCGGCTGGGCGGCGAGAGCACGGAACACGCGCACTTGCGGCGCGATCACGACGAGCCCCTCGACCGCCTGCGCCACCAGGTGGGCGAGCCCCGCCTGGATCGAACTCGGATCCCGGGCGTCGACGTTGGCGGTCGAGACCCAGTAACCGCGCTCGCGCGCAGCCGACTCGATGGCCGCGATGGAGGATGCGGGGCCGTACTGCGTCGCGGACGAGGTCAGCACGCCGATGGTGTGCGACCTGCTCGTCACGAGTGCGCGGGCGGCACGATTGGGGCTGTAGTCGAGCTCGGCCATCACGGCGAGCACGCGCTCTTTGGTCTCGGGGCGGATGCTCGGATGGTTGTTCAGGACGCGCGACACCGTCTGGTGCGATACGCCGGCCAGCCGCGCGACATCGCGAATGCTCGGGCGACGGCCCGCAGCGTCTTCGCTCATGCTTCCTCCGGCCCGATGCGCACGTTCACATCGGCTCGAGCCCATTATGCACCGGCAAGTTTCGAAAACACGCGCCGGGGGAATGTGACAGTCACACGGGAGGGAGCCGCGCGCGTGTGACGGCGGTCCCCGTCGTCACACCGTCGACTCGCGAGGCCGAACCTTCGCCGTCACCGTATGCTGACCGCATGTCCGACGTGGCGCGCTTCCTGCCCCTGAGTCACCGTTCCCCGGACGACGTGACAACGCCCGACCGGCGCGCTCAGATCGCCGCGCTCCTCGCTCTCGCCGCTCCGGTGTTCGACGCCGCCTCCAGCGACCGCCGACGCGCCTTCCTCGACGAGGCGGGGCTGTCGCGCGACATCGACGGCGGCGCGGCCCTCGGTGAGGTCGCCGACGAGATCGCGCAGGGGCGACGCCGCAGCATCCGCGAACTGACCGCGGTCACCCGCGCCTACCTCGGCTTGCCGGGCGACCGACCGCCGCTCCCCTTCGACATCGCCGGCGCGGTCGCGCTCGCGGCCGGGGCGAGAGCGCCGTTCGCGCGACGCGCGGCGATCGCGGGGCACACCGTCCGCGCGACCGATGCGGGCTGGACGTTCGGACGCGGTCCCGAGATCTCGGCGAGCGCCGACGACATCGTGGCGTTCCTCACGGGCGTGTCCGATACCCCGCCGCGGCGGACGCGGATCAGCTGAGACGCAGCAGGTCGCGGTAGAAGCCGATCCCCCGCAGCCACACGTCGACCCTGATGCGCTCGTCGTGCGCGTGGAGGGCTTCGCGCTCGGATGCGGTGAGCCGGAAGGGCGCGAAGCGGTAGACGTTCTCGCAGATCGCTGTGAACCATCTGCTGTCGCTCGCACCGAGCTGCAGGTACGGCGTCGGGACGACATCGGTACCGAGAGCCGAGCCGACTGCCGTCGCGATCCGGCGCCACCCCTCACCGCGCCAGGGCGACACGGGTGAGGGATCCGAGCCGTGGCGGACGTCGATCTCGATCAGCGGGTCGGCTATCGCTCGGCGTGCTCGCTCGGTCGCCTCGGTGACGGAATCGCCCGTGAGCAGACGGATGTTGACCGCCGCGCGAGCCGTCGTCGCGAGGACGTTCTCGCCGTCCGCGCCGCTGAGCTCCGTCACGACGGCGGTCGTCCGCACGAGCGCGTTCGTCTCGGCGCCGAAGCGGGGCAGCACCCGCGCGAGCAGCCCGCCGGTGACCGCGAGGTTCAGGAAGACGGAGCGGAAGGGCTCACGGGCGAACGGTGCGAGGGTGCGGAACATCGCCCGAACGGGCGGCACGAGCCGCACCGGAGCGGGATGCCGCTGCAGCCGATCGATCGCGCGCGCGAGTCTCGCAGTGGCGGGAAGAGGCGGCGGCGTGGATGCGTGGCCCCCCGCTTCTCGGGCCGTGAGGCCCAGGGTCATCACCCCGCGCTCGGCGACGCCGATCATCGCGGTCTCGCTGTCGACGCCCGGCACAGCGCCCGAGACGACCGCACCTCCCTCGTCGAGCACGAGGGCCGGCCGGACGCCTCGCTCGCGCAGAAGGTCGACGATCCCGGGGGCGCCGAGCCCGGCGACCTCCTCGTCGTGACCGAACGCGAGGTACACGTCGCGGGCCGGCCGCCACCCTTCGCCGACGAGGGCCTCGACGGCTTCGAGGATCGCGACGAGCGACCCCTTGTCGTCGATCGCTCCACGCGCGTGGATCGTCGCCTCCTCCCCCTCGCCGGTCAGGACGGCATCGAAGGGCGGATGCGTCCATTCGTCGGGCACGACGGGGACGACGTCGTAGTGCGCCATGAGCACGAGCGGTGCATCGGGCGCGTGGCCGCGCCAGCGGTAGAGCATGGCGTGGTCGCCCACGAGCTCGCCCTCGAGCTCGGCATGAAGGAGCGGGTAGAGCCGGCGGAGCGTGTCGCGGAAGCGGGCGAACGGGGCCGCGTCGGACGCAGCCGGGTCGGTGTGCGAGACGGTCGGGATCCGCAGCAGCTCGCGGAAGCGTTCGACGGCGGCGGTGTCCACCCTGCGAGCCTACGCCGCGCGCGTGGTCGCACCCCTGGCTAGGCTCGCGGTATGACGAATCAGATGACGTCCGGCGCCTCGCACGCCGGCCTGCGGTGGGGCATCCTGGCGACCGGCGGGATCGCCCACGCATTCACCCGCGACCTGCAGACGGCGGGCCGCGAGGTCGTGGCGGTCGGTTCGCGGACGCAGGAGTCCGCCGACCGCTTCGCAGCCGAGTACGGCATCCCTCATGCCCACGCCTCGTACGAGCAGCTCGCGACCGATCCCGAGGTCGACATCATCTACATCGCCACGCCCCACCCCGGGCACCGCGATGCCGCCGCGCTGGCGATCCAGCACGGCAAGCATGTCCTGGTCGAGAAGCCGTTCACGCTCAACCGCGACGAGGCCGTCGCGCTGCGCGACCTCGCGGCCGACGCGGGCGTCCTCGTCATGGAGGCGATGTGGACCCGGTACCTCCCGCACATGGTGCGGCTGCGCGAGATCGTGGCCGCCGGGACCCTGGGAGAGATCCGCACGGTGTTCGCCGACCACACGCAGCGGATCTCGGACGATCCCGCCCACCGGCTCAACGACCTGTCGCTCGGCGGCGGGGCGCTGCTCGACCTCGGCATCTACCCGGTGTCGTTCGTGTGCGACCTGCTGGGACTGCCGACGCAGACCCGCGCGGTGGCCCGGCTGATGGAGACCGGCGCCGATGCCGAGGTCGCCACGGTCATGACGCATCCCTCGGGCGCGATTTCGACCACGGTGTCGTCCTCGCGCGGCGCGGGGCCCAACACGGCCCACATCGTCGGAACCGAGGCCCGCATCGAGATCTCGGGCGTCTGGTACGCCGCCACCGACTTCCGGGTCCTCTCGCATGACGGCACCGTCCTCGAGGAGTACCGGTCCGAGATCCAGGGCCGCGGCATGCAGTTCCAGGCGCTCGAGGCCGAGGCGCTCATCGCCGCCGGGCGGACCGACGGCGACATCCTGCCGATCGCCGAGACCGTCGCGATCATGGGTGTCCTCGACGACATCCGCGCTCAGATCGGCGTGCGCTACCCGCAGGAGAGCTGAGCGCCCTCACGCCGCGAAGGGCACCACCCCGACGAGCACGGCGACGGCGAGCATGACGAGCGAGACGATCGACGCGCGCCACAGCACCTTCTTGTGGTGGTCGCCGAGGTTGACGTTCGCGAGCGACACCAGCAGCAGGATCGCGGGAACGAGCGGGCTCTGCAGATGGACCGGCTGCCCCGTGATGGATGCGCGCGCCATCTCGACCGGCTCGATGCCGTAGGTCGCGGCGCTCTCGGCGAGGATCGGGAGGATGCCGAAGTAGAAGGCGTCGTTCGACATGAAGAACGTGAACGGGATCGACAGGACGCCCGTGATCACCGCGAGGTGCGGTCCGAGCTGCGACGGGATCACCTCGGTGACCCACGAGGCCATCGCCGCCACCATCCCGGTGCCGTTCAACACACCCACGAGCACGCCTGCGGCGAGCACCATCGAGACGACCCCGACGATCGACGGCGCGTGGGCGACGATCTCATCGGCCTGCTGCTTGAGCTTCGGGAAGTTGATGACGAGCGCGAGTGCCGCGCCGACCATGAACACGTAGGCGAGCGGGAACAGGTCGAGGACGAGCAGCACCATCACCGCGAGCGTGAGGGCGAGGTTCACCCACACCAGGCGGGGGCGCAGCGTCGCGCGGTTCGGGTCGAGCATGGTGTCGGCCATCGCGGTGTCGCGCTCCTCGACCCACTGCGCCGCCGGCACGGGCTTGCGCCCGCGCACGGTCACGACGTTGCCGGTGCGCAGCGTCGCGAGAGCACCCGGGCGGGGATCGGCGCCGCGGAAGAGCTTGGGGCCGCCGAGCACGCCGTCTCCCCCGCCGAGACGGGACGTGTCGATGCTGCCGGCGAGCCGTCGACGCTCGGACAGCCCGAGGAACCAGGCGAAGGTCAGCGAGACGACGATGCCGGCCGCGAGCGATGGCAGCATCGGCACGAACACGTCGGTCGGCTGCAGACCGAGCGCCGACGCGGCGCGCACGGTCGGACCGCCCCACGGAACGATGTTCATCGTGCCGTTCATCAGGCCCGCGACGCAGGTGAGCACGACCGGGCTCATGCCCAGGCGCAGATAGATCGGCAGCATCGCCGAGGTCGTGATGATGAAGGTCGTCGAGCCGTCGCCGTCGAGCGAGACGACCGCTGCGAGCACGGCGGTGCCGAGCACGACCTTCGCGGGGTCGTCCTTCAGCACGCGCGTGATCACCCGGATGAGCGGGTCGAACAGGCCCACGTCGATCATGATGCCGAAGTACATGATGGCGAACATGAGCAGTGCCGCCGTCGGCGCCATGCTCGTGATGGCGTCGATGATCATGTCGCCGAGGCCCAGGCCGGCACCGGCGAACAGGCCGAACGCCGTCGGCACGAGGATGAGGGCGACCATCGGCGTGAGCCGGCGGGTCATGATGAGCGCCATGAAGGTGAGCACCATCGTGAACCCGAGTGCGACGAGAACGCCCTCGGGCGGGATGAAGGCGAGGTCGTAGCCCTCGTCTGCGGCAGCAGCAGCAGTGAGGATGGCGGGGTGGGTCATGTCGACTCCTTCGTCGGCGGGCGCACGGGCCAGCGGTGCGATCCGTCGAACCTAGGCCGCGTCGCGCCCGAGTCGCGCGCTTGGGCGCATTCCGGCGACTTGAGCGCGTAGCGTGTGTTCTGCGCATTCTGCGCGCGGACGAGGAGAGGTCGGATGCGGTTCACCACGCGGCTCTTCCTCGTGCAGCTGGCCGTCGTCGCCACCGTGCTGCTCGTGTGCACGGCCGCGTTCGCGGTGATCGCGGTGACGCAGGTGCGCACCGCCGCGGAGGAGAACGCCCTCAACATCGCTCGCTCGGTCGCCGCGGCGCCCGAGGTGCGAGCGGCCGTCGCCCGGTGGTCGGCCGACCCCGGCACCCCGGCCGCCGCCGATCTCGTCGACGGGCCGCTGCAGCGCACCGCCACGGCCGTCGCCGAGCGGACGGACGCGCTCTTCGTCGTGATCACGGACGACCACGGCATCCGGCTCGCGCATCCCAGCCCGCAGCGGCTCGGCGAGACCGTGTCGACCCCGTTCGACCGCGTCCTGGCCGGCGAGGAGGTCGTCGACTGGGAGGTCGGAACCCTCGGCCGGTCGGCCCGAGCGAAGGTGCCCGTCCTGGCACCCGGCGGCGGTGAGCCGGTCGGCGAGGTGAGCGTGGGCTTCGAAGAGGGCAGCGTGCTCGATGACCTGCCGACGGTCCTGCTCGCGATCGGGGTCGCCGCGCTGCTCGCGCTCGGCGTCGGCGTCGCGGCGGGCTCCGTCCTGCGTCGCCGCTGGGAGAAGACGACCCTGGGACTGCAGCCGGAGGAGCTGACGGCGCTCGTGCAGCAGCAGAGCGCCGTGCTCGACGGCATCGGCGACGGCGTGCTCGCCCTCGATGAGAACGGCATCGTCCGCGTCGCGGCGGAGGCGGCGGAACGGCTGCTCGGGATCGAGGGCTCGGTGGGCAGGCCGCTCAGCGAGCTGCCCCTGCCGGAGGCCGTCGTGTCGGCGATCGCGAGGGGGCTCCCCCTGCACGACGTCGTGGTGGGCCCGCGGGTCGTCGCCGTCGACGTCCATCCGGTGCGGCGCGGCGGGCGAGAGCTCGGCGACGTCGTCATCGTCCGAGACCGGACGGATGTCGCCGAGCTCGGCGAGCAGCTCTCTTCGGTACAGACCGTCACCGGCGCTCTCCGGGTGCAGCGGCACGAGTTCTCGAATCGTCTGCACGTCGCGGCCGGCCTGATCGACGCCGAGCGGGTCGCCGACGCCCGGGCCTTCCTCGACGAGCTGCTCGAGCGGGGCAGCGTGCCGACGGCCGTCGCACGCATCGAGCGAGTCGACGACCTGTTCCTGCAGGCCCTGCTGGCAGCGAAGGCGGGCGACGCGGCCGCGAGCGGCGTGAGCATCGTGGTCGGCGAGGACACCCTCGTGCTCGGCGAGCTGGCGCGTGTCGAGGATGCCGCGGCCGTCGTCGGCAACCTCATCGACAACGCGGTGACGGCGGCCGGGCGCGGAACCGAGCCCCGCTGGGTCGAAGTCACCTTCCTCGGCGACGGCGATGCTCTCGTGACCACCGTCGCCGATTCGGGGCCGGGCGTCCCGGCCGGCCGCGATGTGTTCGCGCCGTCGAGCGGACCGAGCGACGACCGTGTCCGAGGGCGAGGGATCGGCCTGCCGTTGTCGCGTGAGCTCGCACGCCGTCTGGGCGGAGACGTGTGGCTGATCGATCCCGGCGGCCACGGCCCCGCGGCATCCGGAGCCGTCTTCGCCGCACGCCTGCCCGGGGTGCTCCGCACCGCTGCAACCCGCGACGCCACTGCATCCCGATCCGAGGAGGACGACTCATGACCACGACTGACCCGCTGCGCGTGCTCGTCGTCGACGACGACTTCCGCGTCGCAGGCCTCCACCGCGACGCGGTCGACGCGGTGCCCGGTTTCCGGGCACTCGAGCCGGCGCGGTCGGTCGCCGCTGCCCGGTCCGCGATCGCGGAGCGGCGACCCGACCTCGTTCTCGTCGACAACTACCTGCCCGACGGCGAGGGCGTCGAGCTCGTGCGCTCCATCGACGTCGATGCCATCGTGCTCTCGGCCGCCGCCGACGCCGAGACGGTGCGCCGTGCCCTGCGCGCAGGTGCCGTCGGCTACCTGATCAAGCCCTTCGAGGCGCGTGCGCTGCGCGAGCGCCTCGAGCGGTACGCCCGCTACCGCAACGTCCTCGATGCCGTCGAGCTCGAGCAGGACGACGTCGACCGGGCACTGTCGATCGTCCACGGGGGTCCCGCGACGACGACGCGCTCGGCGACCGAGCAGATGATCCTCACGACGCTCGGGAGCCGAGAGGCGTCGGCGGGCGAGATCGCGGCCGAGTGCGGCATCTCACGCGCGACGGCGCAGCGTCATCTCGCCACGATGGCCGGTCGAGGTGTCGTCGAGGTGCGGCTGCGTTACGGGTCGACCGGCCGGCCGGAACACCGTTATGCGGTGTCGCGCGGCTGACGGGTCGACCACCACGCCCACACGACGAGCACCGGCTGGAAGAAGAGCCGGACGAAGCGACGCCGGTCGGTGTCGAGCCCGAACGCGCTGCGTCCCTTCCGCCACTGGTCGACGTTGCCGGGGAAGACCGCGATGAAGAACGCCGCGAGCAGAGCGCCGATGCGTGAGCGCTCGCGCGGCAGGGCGAGAAGCGCCACCCCGAACAGAGCCTCGACGGCGCCCGAGGCGACGACCACGCCGTCACGGTCGATCGGAAGTCTGTCGACGATCGCATCGGGCACCTGCGCCTGGAAATCACGTCGCGCCCAGAACAGGTGGCTCAGACCGGCGAAGATCATGGCGCCGGCGAGCAGCCAGCGAAGCATGGTTCTCATGCGTTCAGTCTGCGCGCTCCGCCGCCGCCCGGCTAACCCTTGCATTCGCTCGCACTAGGCTTACCCGGGTGTCCGGCGCGCTCGATCTCTCGCATCTCCGCCGTTGGCCCGATGTCGAGGCACCCGGCCTGGTCGCCGCGGATGCCGCCGACCGCCTGATCCTCGACGAATCCGGCGGGGCCCGTGCCGCGCTCGGGCCGGGCGAGCTGACGGTCATCGGAGACGGCTACGGAGCGCTCACCCTGGGCGCCGCGGCCGCGGGAGCCGAAGGCATCCGGGTCCACCAGGATCCCCTGAGCGGCGAAGCCGCTCTCGCTGCCAACGCGAGGCGTCTCATGCCGCAGGCGACCTTCGCCTCACTTCCGCTCGACGCGGCGCTCGTCTCCGGCGCCCGCGTCGTGCTCCTCCGCCTGCCCCGCTCGCTCGAGGCCCTCGCCGACATCGCGGCGACCGTCGCGGCAGCGGCATCCCCCGATGTCGTCGTCTACGCCGGCGGCCGTGTCAAGCACATGACCACCGCGATGAACGACGTCCTCCGTGGCGCCTTCGAGCGGGTCGATGTGACGCACGCGCGAGCGAAGTCCCGGGTGCTCATCGCGCGGACACCTGGTACGGTCCCGCCTCCCGAGGCGCGGGCGGCCCGGATCGATGGACTGGAGATCCGCGCCTTCGGAGGCGCCTTCGCCGGCGCTCGCATCGATATCGGCACGCGACTGCTGCTCGCCAACCTTCCGTCCTCCCCCGCGGGCGGCACCGCAGAGGACCCGTGGATCGATTTCGCGTGCGGTACTGGCGTCGTCGCGGCGACGTGGGCGCGCCGCCATCCCGGCGCTCGGGTCTACGCCTCCGACCAGTCGGCCGTGGCTGTCGCCTCTGCGAACGCCACCATGCGCGCCAACGGAGTCTCCGACCGCGTCGAGGTCGCTCGCGACGACCTGCTGTCTCGCCGACCGGACGCGAGCGCATCTCTGATCGCGCTGAACCCGCCGTTCCACTCCGGGGCCGCCGTGAGCGACCGCGTCGCACCGCGCCTGTTCCGAGACGCCGCTCGGGTGCTGCGCCCCGGCGGCGAGCTCTGGTGCGTGTGGAACTCCGCCCTGCGGTACCGCCCCGAGCTCGAGCGGATCATCGGACCGACGCGTCAGATCGCTCGTGACCCCAAGTTCACCGTGACGGCCTCGACGCGCCGCTGACGCCGCTCAGTGGTAGCGGCCGCTGTAGGCGTTGATCGCCGGCTGGCCGCCCAGGTGCGCGTAGAGCACGTTCGAATCGGCGGGGATGTCGCGGGTGGAGACCAGGTCGATCAGACCCGCCATGGACTTTCCCTCGTAGACAGGGTCGAGGATGACCCCCTCGAGCCGCCCCGTGAGATGGATCGCCTCGTCCGTGGAAGCGACAGGAATGCCGTATTTGTCTCCCGCCCAGCCCTCCAGCACCTGAATCTCGTCATCACGAAGCTCGCGGCCGACGCCGATCAACTCGGCCGTGCGGCGCGCGATGCGCTCGACCTGGGCGCGGGTCTTCTCGATCGTCGCCGATGCATCGATCCCGAGGACGCGTCGCGGCCGGTCGCCGAAGTTGGCCGCGAGGTCGGCGAATCCGGCCACCATTCCCGCGTGGGTCGACCCCGTCACCGTGCAGACCACGATGGTGTCGAAGAACACCCCGAGCTGCTCCTCCTGCTGCCGCACCTCGTGCGCCCAGTTGGCGAACCCGAGGCCACCGAGGCGGTGATCGCTCGCCCCCGCGGGAATCGCGTAGGGCTTGCCGCCTGCGGCCTCGACATCCGCAATGGCTTCCTTCCACGAGTCCCGGAAGCCGATGTCGAACCCTGCGGGCGAGAGACGCACGTCGGCGCCCATCAGGCGGGAGAGGAGGATGTTGCCGACACGGTCGTTGACGGCATCCGGCCAGTCGACCCAGTTCTCCTGAACGACGACAGCGCGGAGTCCGAGGTGGGCGGCGACCGCAGCGACCTGACGCGTGTGGTTCGACTGGATGCCGCCGATCGACACGAGCGTATCCGCCCCCTGCGCGAGCGCGTCGGGAACGATGTACTCGAGCTTGCGGGTCTTGTTGCCGCCGTAGGCGAGTCCGCTCGAGACGTCCTCCCGCTTGGCCCAGATCCGTGCACCCCCGAGATGCGCCGACAGACGATCGAGAGGATGAACGGGGCTCGGACCGAAGGTCAACGGGTGGCGCGGGAAGTCGGCGAGGGTCATGGGTTCTCCTGGAGTCGGGTGGAGCTCAGGCGGGATCGGGATGGGTCAGAAGGCGCTCGAGGGTCAGCCAGTTCTCGCGCGTCGCGGCTGCCGCTCCGTCGACGTCGCAGTCGGCAGCGAGCTCGATGATGCGCTCGTGAGCCGACACGGAGTCTCGCCCCGCGAGGCTCGAGAATCGCGCACGCTCGAGGCGTCGCAGGAGCGGGGTCACCTGCTCGAGCAACGTGCCGAGCAGAGGGTTCGCACTCGCCGTCACGGCGACGCCATGGAAGTCGTCGTCCGCCGCCACCGCCGAGTCGACGTCGGCGTCCCGCAGCGCGAGCGCGAAGCGATCGTTGGCGGCGCGCATCGCATCGATCCCCGACGCCGTCAGCTGAGGCACGGCCTCTCGGATGGCCAGCTCGTGCAGCGACGCCGCGATGCGTTGCGCGGCCAGAGCCTCGCGCTCGTCGAGAGGCGCGACTTCCGTCGCCTTCGCGCGACGTGTGCGTACCAGGCCCGCCAGTTCAAGGCGGGCGATCGCCTCGCGGATGGGCGTGCGGCTCACGCCGAGCCACTCCTCCAACTCGCTGTCCCGCAGACGCGCGCCGGGCTCGAGCCGTCCGCTCACGATCGCGTCGCGCAACGCCGTGTACGCGTGGTCGCGCAGCGACACCGGACGGGAGACGGGGGCCAGCGACATGCAATATATTGCACACCACACAGCCGCGAGAGTCAACTCAGCGGTCACACGGGCACGAAAAAGGGCCACCCAACATTGGGTGGCCCTCTTACGAAAGAAGTCCGGCGGTGTCCTACTCTCCCACAGGGTCCCCCCTGCAGTACCATCGGCGCTGTGAGGCTTAGCTTCCGGGTTCGGAATGTAACCGGGCGTTTCCCTCACGCTATGGCCGCCGAAACACTATTGATGTTTCAGTCTGCACAACGATTGATCGTTATGCGGTTCTCGACCGTACATCGAGAACCACTCAGTGGACGCAAGCACCAAAAACGGTGTGTTATCAAGTCATCGGCTTATTAGTACCGGTCAGCTTCACGTGTTACCACGCTTCCACATCCGGCCTATCAACCCAGTAGTCTAGCTGGGAGCCTCTCGCCCGAAGGCATGGAAATCTCATCTTGAGGCCGGCTTCCCGCTTAGATGCTTTCAGCGGTTATCCATCCCGAACGTAGCTAACCAGCGGTGCTCCTGGCGGAACAACTGGCACACCAGAGGTTCGTCCAACCCGGTCCTCTCGTACTAGGGTCAGATCCTCTCAAATTTCCTACGCGCGCAGCGGATAGGGACCGAACTGTCTCACGACGTTCTAAACCCAGCTCGCGTACCGCTTTAATGGGCGAACAGCCCAACCCTTGGGACCTACTCCAGCCCCAGGATGCGACGAGCCGACATCGAGGTGCCAAACCATGCCGTCGATATGGACTCTTGGGCAAGATCAGCCTGTTATCCCCGAGGTACCTTTTATCCGTTGAGCGACAGCGCTTCCACAAGCCACTGCCGGATCACTAGTCCCGACTTTCGTCCCTGCTCGACCTGTCAGTCTCACAGTCAAGCTCCCTTGTGCACTTACACTCGCCACCTGATTGCCAACCAGGTTGAGGGAACCTTTGGGCGCCTCCGTTACTTTTTGGGAGGCAACCGCCCCAGTTAAACTACCCACCAGGCACTGTCCCTGAACCGGATTACGGTTCGAAGTTAGATATCCAGAGTGACCAGAGTGGTATTTCAACAATGACTCCACGGTAACTGGCGTCACCGCTTCAAAGTCTCCCACCTATCCTACACAAGCCACACCGAACACCAATACCAAGCTGTAGTAAAGGTCACGGGGTCTTTCCGTCCTGCTGCGCGTAACGAGCATCTTTACTCGTAGTGCAATTTCGCCGAGTTCGCGGTTGAGACAGTTGGGAAGTCGTTACGCCATTCGTGCAGGTCGGAACTTACCCGACAAGGAATTTCGCTACCTTAGGATGGTTATAGTTACCACCGCCGTTTACTGGGGCTTAAATTCTCAGCTTCGCCTTGCGGCTAACCGGTCCTCTTAACCTTCCAGCACCGGGCAGGCGTCAGTCCGTATACATCGTCTTGCGACTTGGCACGGACCTGTGTTTTTAGTAAACAGTCGCTACCCACTAGTCTCTGCGGCCTCCACACCCTTTCGGAGTAAATCCTAATAAGTGGAAGGCCCCCCTTCTCCCGAAGTTACGGGGGCATTTTGCCGAGTTCCTTAACCACGATTCTCTCGATCTCCTTGGTATTCTCTACCTGACCACCTGAGTCGGTTTGGGGTACGGGCAGCTAGAACCTCGCGTCGATGCTTTTCTCGGCAGCATAGGATCACCCACTTTTTATCCGCATCGTGTCTCAGCCTGTATGAGTCACGGATTTGCCTATGACTCGGCCTACGCACTTGCCCCGGGACAACCATCGCCCGGGTTGGGCTACCTTCCTGCGTCACACCTGTTAATACGCTAGCCGCACCAGCATGGGGTCGAGCGTTAGACCGGACCGTCTCACCCCGAAGGGATCAACTAAGCCCGGGTTAGGACTCTTAGCACCACTGGATTAGCTTGGGCGGTTCTTCGCCGGTACGGGAATATCAACCCGTTGTCCATCGACTACGCCTGTCGGCCTCGCCTTAGGTCCCGACTTACCCAGGGAAGATTAGCTTGACCCTGGAACCCTTGGTCTTTCGGAGGACGTGTTTCTCACACGTCTTTCGCTACTCATGCCTGCATTCTCACTCGTGTGCCGTCCACGGCTGGGTCACCCCGCCGCTTCACCCGGCACACGACGCTCTCCTACCCATCAACACGGCTGGACCACGAAGGCCTACCAATAATGTCAATGCCACAACTTCGGTGGCGTGCTTGAGCCCCGTTACATTGTCGGCGCGGAATCACTTGACCAGTGAGCTATTACGCACTCTTTCAAGGGTGGCTGCTTCTAAGCCAACCTCCTGGTTGTCAGAGCAACTCCACATCCTTTCCCACTTAGCACGCGCTTTGGGACCTTAGTTGGTGGTCTGGGTTGTTTCCCTCTCGACTATGAAGCTTATCCCCCACAGTCTCACTGCTGCGCTCTCACTTACCGGCATTCGGAGTTTGGCTGACGTCAGTAACCTTGTAGGGCCCATCGGCCATCCAGTAGCTCTACCTCCGGCAAGAAACACGCAACGCTGCACCTAAATGCATTTCGGAGAGAACCAGCTATCACGAAGTTTGATTGGCCTTTCACCCCTATCCACAGCTCATCCCCTCAGTTTTCAACCTAAGTGGGTTCGGTCCTCCACGACGTCTTACCGTCGCTTCAACCTGGCCATGGATAGATCACTTCGCTTCGGGTCTAGGACACGCGACTGAATCGCCCTATTCAGACTCGCTTTCGCTACGGCTACCCCACACGGGTTAACCTCGCCACGTATCGCTAACTCGCAGGCTCATTCTTCAAAAGGCACGCTGTCACCCCTACTAAGGAGGCTCCAACGGTTTGTAAGCAAACGGTTTCAGGTACTATTTCACTCCCCTCCCGGGGTACTTTTCACCTTTCCCTCACGGTACTTGTCCGCTATCGGTCATCTGGGAGTATTTAGGCTTATCAGGTGGTCCTGACAGATTCACACGGGATTTCTCGGGCCCCGTGCTACTTGGGATACTCTTCACGCCAAGAGAAGCATTTCGACTACGGGGTTCGCACCCTCTATGACCAGGCATTCAAACCTGTTCGTCTATACCTTCTTGTAACGTCGACCACTCGGCAGAATGATCAGAAAAGTCCCACAACCCCCAACGTGCAACGCCTGCCGGCTATCACACACGCAAGGTTTAGCCTGATCCGGTTTCGCTCGCCACTACTAACGGAATCGCTGTTGCTTTCTCTTCCTGTGGGTACTGAGATGTTTCACTTCCCCACGTTCCCTCTACCCGCCCTATATATTCAGGCGGGAGTCACTAGGTCGGCACGCCGCCCAGCGGGGTTTCCCCATTCGGACACCCTCGGATCACAGTGTGCTTATCCACTCCCCGAGGCTTATCGCAGATTGCTACGTCCTTCTTCGGCTCCAGATGCCAAGGCATCCACCGTTTGCTCTTAAAGACTTGAAATCACATGAGTTGAATCGTCAAAAAATTGACTAATGATCTTTAAGATCATCTTCACGACACAACACCCGAAGGTGTCGCATCGAAGATGCTCGCGTCCACTGTGTAGTTCTCAAAGTACGGGCGGTACCCTCCCCACATGCCACCCAAGCAGCATGAAGAAAAGGCCCAGAGGTTGCGGACTCTCATCCGGTCCCTCAGGACCCAACAGCGTGCAGGTGCGACACCCGAAACCCTCCCCGTTCCCACCGCAAGCGGCGTACTAGAGAAGAACCTCATCCTTCGCACCATGTCAAATGTTCCACCCATGAGCTCCCAGCGAAGAACATGTGCCTTCGAACTGGGTTCTGGACTCCGAAGAGTCAGATGCTCCTTAGAAAGGAGGTGATCCAGCCGCACCTTCCGGTACGGCTACCTTGTTACGACTTAGTCCTAATTACCGATCCCACCTTCGACGGCTCCCTCCACAAGGGTTGGGCCACCGGCTTCAGGTGTTACCGACTTTCATGACTTGACGGGCGGTGTGTACAAGACCCGGGAACGTATTCACCGCAGCGTTGCTGATCTGCGATTACTAGCGACTCCGACTTCATGAGGTCGAGTTGCAGACCTCAATCCGAACTGGGACCGGCTTTTTGGGATTCGCTCCACCTCACGGTATTGCAGCCCTTTGTACCGGCCATTGTAGCATGCGTGAAGCCCAAGACATAAGGGGCATGATGATTTGACGTCATCCCCACCTTCCTCCGAGTTGACCCCGGCAGTATCCCATGAGTTCCCACCATTACGTGCTGGCAACATAGAACGAGGGTTGCGCTCGTTGCGGGACTTAACCCAACATCTCACGACACGAGCTGACGACAACCATGCACCACCTGTATAGAGACCTTGCGGGGCGACTGTTTCCAGACGTTTCCTCTATATGTCAAGCCTTGGTAAGGTTCTTCGCGTTGCATCGAATTAATCCGCATGCTCCGCCGCTTGTGCGGGTCCCCGTCAATTCCTTTGAGTTTTAGCCTTGCGGCCGTACTCCCCAGGCGGGGAACTTAATGCGTTAGCTGCGTCACGGAATCCGTGGAATGGACCCCACAACTAGTTCCCAACGTTTACGGGGTGGACTACCAGGGTATCTAAGCCTGTTTGCTCCCCACCCTTTCGCTCCTCAGCGTCAGTTACGGCCCAGAGATCTGCCTTCGCCATCGGTGTTCCTCCTGATATCTGCGCATTCCACCGCTACACCAGGAATTCCAATCTCCCCTACCGCACTCTAGTCTGCCCGTACCCACTGCAGGCCCGAGGTTGAGCCTCGGGTTTTCACAGCAGACGCGACAGACCGCCTACGAGCTCTTTACGCCCAATAATTCCGGATAACGCTTGCGCCCTACGTATTACCGCGGCTGCTGGCACGTAGTTAGCCGGCGCTTTTTCTGCAGGTACCGTCACTTTCGCTTCTTCCCTGCTAAAAGAGGTTTACAACCCGAAGGCCGTCATCCCTCACGCGGCGTTGCTGCATCAGGCTTGCGCCCATTGTGCAATATTCCCCACTGCTGCCTCCCGTAGGAGTCTGGGCCGTGTCTCAGTCCCAGTGTGGCCGGTCACCCTCTCAGGCCGGCTACCCGTCGACGCCTTGGTGAGCCATTACCTCACCAACAAGCTGATAGGCCGCGAGCTCATCCCTGACCGAAATTCTTTCCAGCTACTGACCATGCGGTCGCAGCTCGTATCCGGTATTAGACGCCGTTTCCAGCGCTTATCCCAGAGTCAGGGGCAGATTGCTCACGTGTTACTCACCCGTTCGCCACTGATCCACAGAGCAAGCTCTGCTTCACCGTTCGACTTGCATGTGTTAAGCACGCCGCCAGCGTTCATCCTGAGCCAGGATCAAACTCTCCGTAAAGAAAATTTGCTGCGACCAGCCGGAAAAAGACTGGAGCAGCGAGTTTGATGCTGACCAAAGAGATAAATCATTGCTGACTATCCGTTGCCTCCCCCAAAGAGGAGGTCTTTGATCCAAAGGAATCTCACCCCACCGAAGTGGAGTCGAGGTTATTTGGCATTTGACAAGTGCACGCTGTTGAGTTCTCAAGGATCGGACGCTCCCCCAACTGACCTCACAGCCAGCCCAGAGGGCAACTTCACAACCATACCCCACCCTTGACCTGTTCATAACCAGAGCCGGAGACCGACTCGGTTGTGAGGTGTGGTGGGGACCCTGTGGCAGGTCTTGGACCTGCGACGCTCGGAAGCGTCTGTTTCGGGTTGTTCTCCGCTTGAGGGAGGCGGGACCTTCCGGCCCTCTCGCTCTTCCCTGTGGGGCGAACAAGTAATAAGTTACGCGGCTCCCGGCATCCTGGCAAAGCGGCGCGACATCCCGGGCGTGTCGCGGTCGCGGATCCCCGTCATTCCGCGGGAAGCCGCGGCACGGCGGCCACGAGCTTCGCGGTGTACTCGTCGCGGGGCGACGTGAGCAGCTGAGATGTCGGCCCCTCCTCCACGACGCGACCGGCGCGGAGCACCGTCATGCGCTCGCACAGCGCCGACACGATCGTCAGGTCGTGCGAGACCAGCAGCATGCCGATGCCCTGCTCCGCGGCGAGCCGCTGGAACAGATCGATGACGTGCATGCGCACCGACGTGTCGAGAGCGCTCACCGGCTCGTCCGCCAGAAGCAGACGGGGGCGAGGCGCGAGGGCACGGGCGATCGCGATGCGTTGGCGCTGCCCACCCGAGAACGCGTCGGGGTAGCGGGACGCCGCCTCCACGTCGAGGTCGACGGCCGTGAGCAGCTCGCCGACCCGCGCGTCGATGCGACTCCGGTCGCGTGTGATACCGAGGGACCGCAGCGGTTCGGCGATGGACTGCCCCACCGTCATCCGCGGGTCGAGCGACGAGAACGGGTCCTGGTAGACCGGCTGCACGGCGCGGCGCAGCGACCGCATCTGCGCGCGGTCGCCGACGCGAAGCGGTGCGCCGTCGAAGAGAGCGCGACCCGATGTCGGTGCCGCCAGGCCCAGCAGCAGGCGGAGAACGGATGTCTTCCCCGCGCCCGACTCCCCCACGAGTCCGACCGTCTCGCCGGGCGCGAGCGAGAGCGAGACATCGTGGAGCACGGCCGCTCCGCGACCGTAGGCGAAGTCGACGTGCTCGAGTGCGAGTTTCGCGTGACCGTCGGCCGTCATCGGGTTCCCTTCGCCGGCAGGAAGTCGTCGAGAGCGCGCGAGGCGGCGACCAGCTGCGCGGTGTACTCGTGCCGGGGCGACCGGAGCAGCTGCGCCGTGTCGCCGAGCTCGACCTGACGCCCGTCACGCATGACGAGCACGCGGTCGGCGATCTGCGAGACGACCGGCAGATCGTGGCTGATGAACAGCAGCGTCATCCCCCGCTCGGTCACCTCACGCTGGAGCATATCGAGGATGCCGGCCTGCACGGTGACGTCGAGCGCGGTCGTCGGCTCATCGGCGATGAGGATGCTCGGGCCCGCCGCCAGGGCGAGCGCGATCGCGACGCGCTGCCGCTGGCCCCCGGAGATCTCGTGGATGAACGACCGTGCGATGCGCTCCGGGTCGGGCAGCTGAACATCTGTCAGGGCATCGAGCACGCCGCGCCGCAGCGCGTCTCCGGCCAGCCCGCGGTGCTTCGCGAGCGGCCAGGCCAGCTGCTTGCCCACGCGCATGAGCGGATCGAGCGAGGCCAGCGGCTCTTGGAAGACCGCTGAGATCGTCCGGCCCCGCACCCGATCGAGGCGGCGCGACGGGGTTCCGACGACCTCCACCTCGCCCTCGGCGGTCGCGATCGTCGTCGATCCGAACGGCGTCAGCGGGTACGCGAGCAGGCCGAGCATCGCGAGGGCGGTCAGCGACTTGCCCGAGCCGGACTCGCCGATGATGCCCAGGCGTTCGCCGGGTTCGAGCGTCACGTCGACGCCGTGCACGAGCGTGCGGTCGTCACCCAGCCGCACGCCGAGACCGGATGCGGTCAGCGCGGCGGTCATCCGATGCTCCTCGTGGTCGGATCGGCGATGTCGCGCAGGCCGTCGGCCAGCAGGTTCGCGCCGATGATGAAGGCGACCAGCAGGACGCCGGGGAGGATCGCCGCGGTCGGGGCGACGAGCACGGTGCTCTGCGCCTCCTCCAGCATCCGGCCCCACGAGGCGTTCGGCGGCGGGGAGCCGAGCCCGAGGTACGACAGCGACGCCTCCGCACCGACCGCTCCGCCGAACTGGAGTGCCAGCGGCACGATGAGGGTGGGCCAGACGTTGCGCAGCACGTGCCGGAACACGATGCCCAGCCTGCCCGTGCCCGAGGTGCGTGCAGCAGTGACGTAGTCCATCGCGAGGACGCGCGTCGCGGCGATGCGCGTGAGCCGGGCGATCACCGCCGAGCCGGCGAGGCCGATCGCGAGGATCGCCGAATCGACCGATGCCCCGCGCCAGGCGACGATCAGCATCGCCAGCAGCAGGGTCGGGAAGGCGATCGCGATGTCGAGCAGGCTCGTGAGGGCGTCGTCCACCCATCGGCGTGCGACGGCGGCGAGCAGCCCGAGACCGATGCCGACGATCGCCGCGATCAACACCGATCCGAACCCGACGGTGAGGGCCAGCCGCGCTCCGATCATGAGCTGCGTGAACAGGTCGCGGCCGAGGCGGTCGGTGCCGGCCCAGTGCTCGGCGGACGGCGGTTGCAGCCGGCCGCCGCTGGTGTCGTCGAAGGTGAACGGGGTCCACAGCAGCGAGATCAGGCCGATCACCGCGATGGCGCCGAACAGGATGCCGCCGACGGCGAGGTTGATCGAGCGTCGGCGGCGGGGCCGGGCGGGCCTTGTCGCCGGGACGGTGCCCGTGTCGGGAAGGGTCGTTGCCGTCATGCCGCCACCCTCGCTCTGCGATTGCCCGAGATCGTGTCGCGCAGTCGCGGGTCGATGATGCGCTGCACGATGTCGGCGGCGAAACCGAGCAGAAGCACGAGGGCGGTCGAGAAGAGCAGCACCCCCTGGACGCTCGGGAAGTCCTGCTCCTTGATGCCGACCAGCAGCATGTCGCCGAGACCGGGGAGCGCGAAGACCCGCTCGATGATGACGGCGCCGACGAAGGTCGTCGACAGCTGGATCGCGAGGATCGAGATCAACGGGACGACGGCGTTTCGCACGCCGTGACGCCAGATGGCCGTGGCGAAGCTCTGCCCCGTGGCCCGAGCCGCGCGCAGATACTGCTGGCCGAGCACGTCGAGCGTCGCGCTGCGGACGTAACGTGCGAGATCGCTGCCCGCCACGATCGCGATCGTGAGCACCGGAAGCGTGAGTGACACGAGCGCGGCCCCGGGGTCCTCCCAGTCGCGCCGCGGGAAGCCGCCCGCCGGCAGCAATCGCCAGTTCAGCGCGAACACCGCGACGAGCAGGATGCCGACCCAGAAGACGGGAATCGCGCCGCCGAGCTGCGACACGGCCGAGAAGGCGGTTCCGTACCAGGTGCGCGCCTTCCAGGCCGCGATGAACCCCACCGGCACCGCGATCAGCACCGACAGCGTGAACGCGATGAGGGTCAGGGGCAGCGTGACGTTGAGCCGGCGCAGGATCTCGTCGCCGACGGGGAGGTTGTTGGTGAACGATCGCCCCAGGTCGAAGCTCGCGAGCTGGCCGAGATAGGCCAGGAACTGCTCCGGGATCGGCCGGTCGACGCCCAGCCGCGCGGCGGCGGCCGCGATCTCGGCATCCGTCGCCCCCACCGAGATGAGAGCGAAGACCGGGTTGCCGAGAACGCGCAGCACGACGAACAGGATCACCACCGCCAGCGCGAACGCCAGCAGCAGCAATCCTGTCCGTCGGATCAGATACCGGGTGATGGAGATCAGGCCTTCGTGATGTCGGAGACGTAGAACAGCGAGTTCAGTCCATTCTTGGGCACGCCCGACACGCCTTCGGCCGCGATGCGCAGCTGCGGGTTGAGGTAGAGCCAGACGCTGGCTGCGTCGTCCGAGATCTGCTGGTTCGCCTTCTTGATCAGTTCGGTCTGCTCATCGACGGATGCCGCGGCCTCCGAGTCGGCCAGCCAGGTCTGCACGTCGGCGTTGTCGTAGCCCCAGTAGAAGTCGGGGTTGCCGTAGAAGTTGATGTCGCGGTCGTTGACGTGGCCCTGCAGCGTCGCCTCGAAGTTCTTCTCGGTGTAGACCTTCTGGTACCACTCGTCGTCGGTGATGATGTTGATGTTCAACGTGATGCCGACCTTCGCCAGCTCCGACTTGAGGAACTCCGCGACCGTCGAGTGGACGCCCGAGTCGGGGGTGTCGACCGTGAACGTGAACCCGCCGGACTGACCGGCCTCGGCGAGCAGCTTCTCCGACAGCGCCGGGTCGTAGGGGTTGTTGTCGGCCAGATCGATGTACCAGGGCTCGGAGGGCGGCACCATCGATCCGATGAGTTCGCCGCGGCCGTCCCAGATCGCATCGAGCAGCTTCTCGCGGTCGATCGCGGAATAGATCGCCTTGCGCACGCGCGCGTCGTTGAACGGAGCGATCCGGTCGTTGAACGCCAGCAGCTCCTTCGTCGTCGAGGTGCCCTCGATGATCTGGAAGCCGGCAGCCTCGAACTCCGCGATGCTGTCGGGGTTCGACTGGCTCGTGACGAGGTCGACCGCACCGGTCGTCAGGGCGTTGTTCAGGGCCGTCGGGTCGGCGTAGTACTGGTAGACGACCCCGCCGTTCTTCGGCGCGACGCCCCAGTAGGAGTCGTTGACGTCGAGGGTGATCGAGTCGCCCTTGCGATAGTCGCCGAGCTCGTAGGGCCCGGTGCCGTCGGCGGTGGCCGTCAGGTCGCCGGCATCCTCGTTGACGATCCAGACGTAGCCGAGGTTGTAGGTGAAGCTGATCGACGGCTGCGAGAGGGTCACCTCGACGGTCTTGTCGTCGACCGCCGTGACGGTGTCGATGACGCTCAACTGGCGCTTGCGCGCCGCGATCGACTCGTCGCCGACGAACCGCTCCAGGCTGTACTTCACATCGGCGGCGGTCAGCTCCTTGCCCGAGTGGAAGGTGGCGTCCTCAAGGGTGAACGTGTAGACGAGACCGTCTGCCGACACGCTGGTCTCCGCGGCCAGCAACGGCTCGACCTGGGCGTCGTCGGTGATCCGGAACAGACCCTCGTACACGTTGCCGGTGAAGACCTCGGTGACGCCCGACGAGCCGCCGAAGATCTGATCGAGGTTGGTCGGCTCGTTCTGCGATCCGACGACGATCTCGGCGTTCGGGTCGCTCGCGCCGGCCGAACCGGCCGGGTCTGCGGATCCGGAGCATCCGGCCAGGACGAGAAGACCGGCCGTCGCAGCCGCGGTGGCGGCGACGATCCGGGAGAAGCCGCGTGAAGTCACGGGTGTTCCTTTGCTGTGTGGAGGGGGCGGCGGAGCGAGGTGCGGGCGCTCCGCCGTTTCGGGTGTTGCAGGAAGGAGATCAGAGCGAGAAGTCGCCGGCGAACCGGACCTTCTTCTCACCGGCGCGAACCGGGAAGGGCAGACGGTTCTGCAGCGGCGGCAGGGGGCAGTTCATCTGGTTCGAGAAGCCGCACGGCGGGACGACGGCCCGGTTGAAGTCGACCGTGACGGGCGTGCTGTCACCGGGGGCCAGGTCGCCGGTCGCGCCCGGGTGGTCGAGGAAGAGGAACCGGCCGGCACCGTAGGACTCGGCGCCGTTGGTCTGGTCGCCGAAGACGAGGTGCAGCTTCGGACCGCCGTAGTTGGTGTCGAAAGCGGCGAGTCGGTACTCGGTGCCGTCGATCTCGAAGACCAGGTCGCCCGAGACCGGGAGGCCGCGCGTCGCGCCGCCGTCCTTGATGTGCTCGAAGGGGACCACCCGGTCTTCATCGACGAGCTCGAAGCGGCCCTCGATCACCCAGGCCGGGTCGTACTCCCAGCGCTCGATGTCTTCGAACGCTTCGTTCGCGGGCGAGTCCTGCCGCCAGATGCGGTAGCCCTCCTGCGGAAGACCGGTCTCGATGTCGGTTCGCTGCAGACGGGTGAGCAGCGCATCGACCGGATGCCCGGCGCGCGCAGTCTCGTCGTCGACGGCGGGCTCGCCCGGAGCCGACCAGTGCGTGAGCACGAGGGCGAGGGATCCCTGCGGGGCCGCGACCGACTCCCGGCGGAAAGCCGCCCAAGCTCGGTAGTCGGACTCAGCCGAGGAGACGGATGCTGCTGCGGATGCGGATGTACTCACCATGACAGGCAACCAAACGTGGGACCGCCACGAGAAATTCCGTGTCGGACTGTTGCGCCCTCAGCGGGACCGCCCGGGGATGTCGGTGCCGCCCGCCCACAGCGCCCACGCGACGAGCACGGGCTGGAGGAAGAGTCGGCCGAAGCGCCGCTCATCGGTGTCGAGTCCGGGAGCCGACGCACCGGTGCGCCACTGGTGCACGTTGCCCGGGAACACGGCGACGAAGAAGGCGGCGATCGCCGCGGCGATGCGACGGCGTTCGCGTGGTAGCGCGACGAGCCCGGCGCCGAGCATCACCTCGACCGCACCGCTGGCCACGACGATCATGTCCTTATCGGTGCGCAGCAGCCGCGCCGCCCAGTCCGGGACCGCGATGCGATAGCCGCGTCGGAGGACGGTCAGATGCGCCGCTCCCGCCGCGATCAGCAGAGCGGCGAGGGCGAGGCGGGCAACGGTGCGCGGCATCCGATCACGTTACGCCCGTCCGGGCGGTCCGATCACCAGCAGCACGACGTATGCGGCGATGATGCCGATCGCGAGGATCATCGCCAGCACCACGGGACGGCGGACGAACCATCGCAGGAACCGGTCGACCGCGCGCCGGTCGCGCGGGTCGTCGGTCGCCTCGGTCCGCCACTCCCCCTCGAGAAGGCCGCGCCGGCGCAGCACGATCTCGGTCGGCACGGTCGCATAGGGGACCACGGCGGCGCCGACGGCGCAGATCGTCGGGACGATCGACCACCGGTTGTTCCAGGCGACGAGCACGGCGGTCGCGCCATAGCAGAGGAAGACGAAGCCGTGGATGCCGCCGCCGATCGTCACGGCGACCGGCAGGTCGAGCGCTGTGCGGAGAATCAGGCCGAGGATCAGCAGCGTCCACGAGACGGCCTCGGCGATCGCGAGCGAACGGAATGCGGTCGACGGTGTTCGGAACACCCCCGAACCCTATCCAGCCGACCTAGACGATTCCTGCACGGATGCCGTCCATCGAGGCCGCCAGGCCCGGCATGTTGTCGCTCAGCGTGGCGTCGAGCTCGAGCAGCCGCTGGTGAGCCTGCTCCATGACCGCGATGCCCTTGGCCGTGATGCGCAGGTCGGACGCCGAGCCTGCGTGCGCCGTCGCATCGGCGACGAGCCCCTCGTCGACGAGGGTGCGGACGGCGGTGTGCGCGGATTGCACCGTGATGTGCGAGCGACGCGCGAGCTCCGAGAACGAGATACCCGGCTCCGAGCCGATGTGCCCGAGCAGGCCGAACTTGCGGGTGGAGAGGCCGAGGTCGCGCAGGGCTGCGGAGAGCCGGCCTTCCCACGACGCCGAGACGGCGATGAGCGCGATGACCGGGCTGAAGCGCGGCTCGCGCGTGAGGGCAGGAGTTTCCGACACGGTCACGATTGTAGGAGGCGGGGGCTCACTCGTGCGGGTGATAGCCGCCAGAAAAGCTGTGTCGCATCCCTAACGCGCCGCGCGCCGTTCGTCAAGGACCGAGCGTCGACGCGAGCGGATGTTCATGATGAGTTCCACGGAAGAAGCGGGGAGGTCACCATGATCACGAACGAAGAGCAGGACGAGCAACACACCGACATCCGCGGCGAGAAGCCGTTCGGTCAATGGCTCGGACTGATCAACGGCGGCCGCTGACGCCACGCGAAAGCCCCCGGCATCCTCTCTCGCGAGGAGGATGCCGGGGGCTTCGTCATTCTCGGGAGCGCGACTTTTTACATAGCTAGACTATGCATGTTGTATAGTGAAGCTATGCAGTTGCCCGACTCCCCTATCCGCCTGATGTCGGCGTCGAGCCGGTTCAACCGGGCTGTGGCCCGCCGAGTCGAGACGTCCGCCGCCGCAGGAACCTGGCGTGCGCTCGCCGCCCTCGACGAGCTCGGCCCCACACGGGTCAGCGACCTCGCCGAGTGGCAGCGCGTGAGCCAGCCGACCATGACGACGCTGGTTCGCCGGATGGAAGCGGAGGGCCTCGTGGATCGTGCGCCCGACCCCGGGGACGGCCGGGCCTCGCTCGTGTCGATCACCGACGAGGGGCGGCGCCAGTTCGAGGCGTTCCGCTCGCAAGCGCTGGAGGTGACCGCGCCGGCGTGGTCGCGGCTCAGCGACGCCGACCGGTCGGCTCTCGCGCGCGCGGCCGAGGTTCTCGCCGCGCTGCTCGAGGAGCCGGAACTGCAATGACCCCGACAGACTCCGACGAGAGGAAGGTGCGCGTGACGAGCGCGACGAAAACAGAACGGTCCGCGACCGGCGATCAGACGAAGGCGACAGCCGAGACCGCGAAGGCGTCGATCTGGCGCCAACCCGTCGCGGTATGGGCGATCGCCTTCGCCTGCACGGTGTCGTTCATGGGCATCGGCCTGGTCGATCCGATCCTCCCGGCGATCAGCCGCGAGCTGGATGCGACGCCGTCCGAGACGATGCTCCTGTTCACCAGCTACCTCTTCATCACCGGCATCGTCATGCTCTTCGCCAGCTGGGTGTCGTCGAGACTCGGCGTGAAGAAGACCCTGCTGCTGGGGATCGCCCTCATCGTCGTCTTCGCTGCGGCCGCAGGCCTCTCCGGTGGCGTGGTCGAGATCATCGGATTCCGCGCCGGTTGGGGAATCGGCAACGCGCTCTTCATCGCGACGGCGCTGGCCGCCATCGTCGGGGCCGCCAGCGGCGGAAGCCGTCAGGCGATCGTGCTGTACGAGGCATCCCTCGGCATCGGCCTCGCGGTCGGACCGCTCCTCGGCGGCGCGCTCGGCGAGCTGTCGTGGCGCGGCCCCTTCTTCGGGACCGCGGCGCTCATGGCCATCGCGCTCCTCGCGATCCTCGTCGTGTTCCGCTCCCCCGCACCCGCTGCCGGGGCTGCAGCGCCGGCGAAGGTGTCGCTTCTCGCGTCGTTCCGTGCGCTGCGCAACCCGGCCCTGCTGACCCTGTCACTGACGGCGTTCTTCTACAACGTCGCGTTCTTCGTGCTTCTGGCCTACAGCCCGTACCCGATCGAGTCCGCCGCGGCGCAGGCCGGGATGACGTTCGGAGCTCACGAGCTCGGCCTCGTCTTCTTCGGCTGGGGACTCGCCGTGGCGCTCACCTCGGTGCTCGCAGCTCCCCTGCTGACCCGCCGGCTGGGCCTGCGCCCCGTGCTCTTCACGATGCTCGGGCTGCTGGCCGTCGCCGAAGCCGTCCTCGCGATCGGCATCGACAGCGCCACCGTGCTCATCGTCACTGTCATCGTCGCCGGCCTGTTCCTCGGCGTGCTCAACACAGCACTGACCGAGGCCGTCATGGAGGCCACCGACCTGCCCCGGAACGTCGCGAGCGGCACCTACTCGGGCGTGCGCTTCATCGGTGGCGCGATCGCTCCCGCCGTGGCAGGCCCCCTCGCCGCCGCGATCACCCCGAGTGCGCCGTACTGGCTCGGTGTCGCCGCGCTCGTCGTCGCGATCGCGATCCTCGCCGCCGCAGGCCGCACGCTGCGCCACCTCGGCCGCCCGCACGAGACCGCGATCGCCGAGGCCGCCGACATCGGCCAGGGCGACGCCTGACCGGAGGGCATCTGCATGTCGGAGGGCGGGCTCCTGAAAGCCACCCTCCGACATGCTCTTCTCCGCGTGGACGGAAGCGCGGGGCGCACGCACAGCCCGGGGCGCGTCAGCCGCGCAGCGAGCCGACCAGGTGCGCGACGCCGTAGGCGTAGGCCTCGTCGAGATCCCCGCCGAGTCGGAACGCGCCGGCGAGCTCCATCGTGACGAAGCCCGTCGCCCACGCGGTCAGCAACCGCGCGGCATCGAGGGCGTGGCCGGCACCGACCGCGGCGGTCGTGGCTCGAAGAACCGGCGCGCTCGTCGCCGCGAGCTTGTCGGGATCGACCGTGCTCGTGAAGAGCAGGCGGAACGCCTCGGGGCGCTCACGCCCGAAGCGCCGGAAGGCGCCGAGCATCTCTTCGAGACTGCCGGATGCCGCGTCGAGACGTTTCGTCAGGTCGTCCGCAGCCGCGCCACCGACGAGAGCCAGAAGGGCTTCACGGTCACGCACGCGTTTGTAGAGCGACGGCGCCTTCACCCCGACCGCCTGAGCCACCGCCTGCATAGTCACTGCAGAGACACCTCCGCTTTCGAGCAGCGCCGTTGCCGCGTCGATGATGCTCACGAGCGTCGTTCGTTCCGGTGTCGGCATCGCCCCTCCCAAAGCTACGGTCATAAGCTATCATGGCTACACGCATTAGCCATGACCCGAGGACATCATGCAACTCACTCCTTCACTCCATCGGATCGGCAACGACATCGTCGCCGCTTACCTCATCGTCACGGCCGAAGGCATCACCGTCGTCGACGCCGGCCTGCCCGGCTTTCATCGCGACCTGCGACGAGAGCTGGCCGGCATCGGGCGCACCCTCGACGACATCCGCGGTGTGGTCCTCACTCACGGCGACAGCGACCACGTCGGCTTCGCGGAGCGGCTGCGGCGCGAGCAGGGCGTTCCCGTCTACGTCCACGCTGCGGATGCCGCTCGCGCGCGCGGCGGCGAGAAGCCCAAGACCCCGCTCGGTCCCGTCCGTCTCGGTCCCCTTCTGCAGTTCGCCGCCTACGGCGCGCGAAAGGGGATGCGGCCGCAGTGGCTGACCGCCGTCGAGGAGGTCTCCGGCGGGGACGTCCTGCCGCTGCCCGGCGAACCGCGCGTCATCGACATGCCGGGCCACTCCCCGGGCAGTATCGCCGTGTACTCCCCCGCCGCCGCAGCCATCTTCGTGGGCGACGCGCTGACAACTCGGCACGTGCTGACCGGGCGCACCGGCCCCGGCCCGGCGCCCTTCAGCGATGACCCCGCCGAGGCGATCGCCTCGCTCGACCGCATTGCCGGCCTGCCAGCCGCATGGGTGCTGCCGGGACACGGACCGGCGTTCCACGGATCGCCGGCCGAGGCTGTCGCCGCGGTTCAGGCAGCCAGCTCGTAGGAGAGGCGCGTTGATCGAGCCAGCAGCGGAGCTCTCACCCCATGCCCGACATCCGGTCCCACTCGATCGACCGGAACTGCAGGTACGCACACAGATCGCTCGCGACGCGCAGTTCGGCCGCGAAGCCGGCCAGCCGCTGCGGACTGACCGTCAGGTCTTCATCCCGCCCCGTGAGCGTGATCACCCACTCAGCCCGGTCGGGTCCCGCAGGTTGCATGTAGACCTCTGCCGGCGTCCCGAACGGAACCATGATCACAAGACCGGTGTCTTTGCCGAGAGACTCGTCTTGGATGGCGACCTTGAACGACGACGACGTCCGCGGCCCGGTCGCGAGATAGTCGGCCAGCCATTGCTCGAGGAGAGCCTTCGAGCGCACGGGGTATCCGGGCCGGTGGCGGGTCTCGGAGTTCATGTCGTCAGCGTAAGCGACGGCGTGGGCGCCGGCGTTCCCGTAGGGCGACGCCTGACCCCCGGGCGTCCGCGTGTCGGAGGGCGGGCTCCGGGAAGCCACCCTCCGACACGCTTTTCTCCTCCGATGGGGATGCGGGTCAATCGCCTTTCACGTTGACCAGCTGACGCAGCGTGTGCCGCACCTCGACGAGGTCGGCGGCATCCGCCATGACGCGATCGATCGGCTTGTAGGCCTGCGGGATCTCGTCGATGAAGGCATCCGTGTCGCGGAACTCGATGCCCACCATGGCCTCACGCAGCTGGTCGTGCGTGAAGGTTCGGCGCGCGGCCGACCGCGAGTACTCCCGCCCTGCCCCGTGCGGCGACGAGTTCAGTGACAGCGGGTTGCCGAGCCCCGAGACGACGTACGACGCCGTGCCCATGGATCCCGGGATGAGGCCGGGCCGGCCGGCATCCGCCTGAATCGCGCCCTTGCGCGACACCCACACCTGCTTGCCGAAGTGCTTCTCGCTCTCGGTGAAGTTGTGGTGGCAGTTGATGCGCTCGAGCTCCTCGACGTCGGCGCCCATCGTCTCGGACAGCTGACGGGCGACGCGGTCCATCATCTCCTCGCGGTTCAGGAGCGCGAAGTGCTGCGCCCACCGGAGCTCGCGGATGTAGCGCCGGAACTCCTCCGTGCCCTCGACGAGGTACGCCAGGTCGGGATCGGGCAGGTCGACCCACCACTGCTTCGCGAGCCGCTGAGCGACGCCGATGTGGTGCGTCGCGATTCTGTTGCCCACTCCCCGCGAGCCGGAGTGCAGGAACATCCACACCGCGTCGGTCTCGTCGACCGACACCTCGATGAAGTGGTTGCCCGAGCCGAGCGACCCGAGCTGGTTGCGCCAGTGCCCGGCGTAGCGCGCGGGGTCGAACTCGTGCTTCTCGGCGAGCTCCTCCAGCTCGGCGATGCGCGGCTCCGCGGTCGCGACGACCTTGCGGTTGTCGCGACCGGCCGACAGCGGAATCGCCCGCTCGATCTGCTCGCGCAGCGTCCCCAGGTCGCGGCCGAGCAGCTGCGACTTCGTGAACTGCGTGCGGACGGCGATCATCCCGCACCCGATGTCGACGCCGACGGCAGCCGGCATGATCGCCCCGAGCGTCGGGATGACCGACCCGACGGTCGCCCCCTTGCCGAGGTGCGCATCGGGCATGAGCGCCAGATGCGGGTGGATGAACGGCATGCCAGACGCGGTGCGAGCCTGATCGAGGGTCTTCTCGTCGATGATGCTCGCCCATGACAGCAGCCTGTTCGAGAGCTTCTCCATGGTTCCTTTCCTTGTGATGACGGTCCGGGAACGGGCGCATGGAGAGGAACACACGAACGCCCCGGACCTGTGCGGTGCGGGGCGTGCTGACAGTGGCGGGTCAGACGTCTCGCACCGGAGGGTACGACTCATTGCGGAGCTGGAACTGGTCCAGGTCCGCTGCGATCAGGCGCTCGTTGCGCATGGTCATGTCGTTCCTCCGGTGATGCCGTGCCTCGTGGCGCAGCCTCGCAACCCTATGCGTGGGCATGGCGCGGCGTCAACGAAAAAGTGGCGCGTGCGCCGGGAACCGCCGGAGCGATCCCGTCACACGCGCCACTTTCGTGCGCGAGTCAGCTTAGAAGTCCCAGTCCTCGTCTTCGGTGGCCTCGGCCTTGCCGATGACGTACGACGAGCCCGACCCCGAGAAGAAGTCGTGGTTCTCGTCGGCGTTCGGCGACAGGGCCGACAGGATCGCCGGGTTCACGTTGGTGACCGTGGCGGGGAACATCGCCTCGAATCCGAGGTTCATCAGCGCCTTGTTGGCGTTGTAGTGCAGGAACTTCTTGACGTCCTCGGTCAGGCCGACGGCGTCGTAGAGGTCCTGCGTGTACTGCACCTCGTTGTCGTAGAGCTCGTAGAGCAGCGAGAACGTGTAGTCCTTGATCTCGTCGCGCTCGGCCTGCGAGAGCTGCTCGTAGCCCTTCTGGAACTTGTAGCCGATGTAGTAGCCGTGCACGGCCTCGTCACGAATGATGAGGCGGATGATGTCGGCGGTGTTCGTCAGCTTCGCCTTCGCCGACCAGTGCAGCGGCAGGTAGAACCCCGAGTAGAAGAGGAACGACTCGAGCAGGGTCGAGGCGACCTTGCGCTTGAGCGGCTCGTCGCCACGGTAGTAATCCATGACGATCGAGGCCTTCTTCTGAAGGTTCGGGTTCTCGACCGACCAGCGGAACGCGTCGTCGATCTCGGGCGTCGAGGCGAGCGTCGAGAAGATCGACGAGTAGCTCTTCGCGTGCACCGACTCCATGAACGCGATGTTCGTGTAGACGGCCTCCTCGTGCGGGGTGATCGCATCGGGGATGAGCGAGACGGCGCCGACGGTGCCCTGGATCGTGTCGAGGAGCGTCAGCCCCGTGAACACGCGCATGGTGAGCGTCTGCTCGTCGGGCGTCAGCGTGTTCCACGACTGGATGTCGTTCGACAGCGGCACCTTCTCGGGCAGCCAGAAGTTGTTCACCAGACGGTTCCAGACCTCGAGGTCCTTGTCGTCCTGGATGCGGTTCCAGTTGATCGCCTGCACGTGGTCGACGAGCTTGAGCGGTTCGGGAGTCATTTCGCTTCAGTTCCTGGTTCGGGTTCCGGCATCCGTCACAGCATGCAGCTGACGCACTCGGACATGTCGGTGCCCTCGAGCGCCATCTGCCGCAGGCGGATGTAGTAGATCGTCTTGATGCCCTTGCGCCAGGCGTAGATCTGGGCCTTGTTGATGTCGCGCGTGGTCGCGGTGTCCTTGAAGAACAACGTGAGCGACAGACCCTGGTCGACGTGCTGGGTCGCGGCGGCGTAGGTGTCGATGACCTTCTCGTAGCCGATCTCGTACGCGTCCTCGTAGTACTCGAGGTTGTCGTTCGTCATGAACGGCGCCGGATAGTAGACGCGGCCGAGCTTGCCTTCCTTGCGGATCTCGATCTTCGACGCGATCGGGTGAATCGACGACGTCGAGTTGTTGATGTACGAGATCGAGCCGGTCGGGGGCACCGCCTGCAGGTTCTGGTTATAGATACCGTGCTGCTGGATGGATGCCTTCAGCTCGCGCCAGTCGTCCTGCGTCGGGATGTGGATGCCGTCGAACAGACCCTTCACCTTGTCGGTCTGGGGCGCCCACTCCTGCTCGATGTACTTGTCGAAGAACTCGCCCGACGCGTAGGTCGAGTCGGGGAAGCCCTCGAAGTACGTGCCGCGCTCGATCGCGATCTTGTTCGAGGCCCGCAGCGCGTGGAACAGCACCGTGTAGAAGTAGATGTTCGTGAAGTCCAGGCCCTCTTCGGAGCCGTAGTGGACGTGCTCGCGCGCCAGGTAGCCGTGCAGGTTCATCTGTCCGAGCCCGATCGCGTGCGAACGGTCGTTGCCGTCCTCGATCGAGCGGACCGAGGCGATGTGGCTCTGGTCGCTGACCGCGGTGAGGGCACGGATGCTGGTCTCGACGGTCTGGGCGAGGTCCTTGCCGTCCATCGCGAGGGCGATGTTCATCGACCCCAGGTTGCAAGAGATGTCCTTGCCGATCTGGGCGTACGAGAGGTCTTCGTTGTACGTCGTCGGGGTGTTGACCTGGAGGATCTCCGAGCACAGGTTCGACATGTTGATCCGGCCCTTGATCGGGTTGGCCTTGTTCACCGTGTCCTCGAACATGATGTACGGGTAGCCCGACTCGAACTGGATCTCGGCGAGGGTCTGGAAGAACTCGCGCGCGTTGATCTTCGTCTTCTTGATGCGCGCGTCGTCGACCATCTCGCGGTACTTCTCGGTGACCGAGATGTCGCCGAACGGAACGCCGTAGACCTTCTCGACGTCGTAGGGCGAGAACAGGTACATGTCCTCGCCGTTCTTGGCGAGCTCGAAGGTGATGTCGGGGATGACGACACCCAGCGACAGCGTCTTGATGCGGATCTTCTCGTCGGCGTTCTCGCGCTTGGTGTCGAGGAACTTCAGGATGTCGGGGTGGTGCGCCGAGAGGTACACCGCGCCGGCGCCCTGACGCGCGCCGAGCTGGTTGGCGTAGCTGAAGCTGTCTTCGAGCAGCTTCATGACGGGGATGATGCCCGACGACTGGTTCTCGATCTGCTTGATCGGAGCACCGGCCTCGCGGATGTTCGACAGCAGCAGAGCCACGCCGCCGCCGCGCTTCGAGAGCTGCAGGGCGGAGTTGATGCCGCGGGCGATCGACTCCATGTTGTCTTCGATGCGGAGCAGGAAGCACGACACGAGCTCGCCGCGCTGCGCCTTGCCGGTGTTGAGGAACGTCGGGGTGGCGGGCTGGAAACGACCCGAGATGATCTCGTCGACGAGCTGCATCGCGAGGTTCTCGTCACCGTCGGCGAGACCGAGGGCGGTCATCACAACGCGGTCCTCGAAGCGCTCGAGGTAACGCTTGCCGTCGAAGGTCTTCAGCGTGTAGCTCGTGTAGTACTTGAACGCGCCGAGGAAGGTCTCGAAGCGGAACTTCTTGCCGTAGGCGAAGTCGTTGAGCTTCTGGATGAACTCGAGCGAGTACTTCTCGATGACCTTGGGCTCGTAGTACTCCTTCTCGACGAGGTAGTCGAGACGCTCCTTGAGGGAGTGGAAGAAGACCGTGTTCTGGTTGACGTGCTGGAGGAAGTACTCCCGCGCCGCGCGCTTGTCGGCGTCGAACTGGATCTTGCCGTCCGCGCCGTAGAGGTTGAGCATCGCGTTGAGGGCGTGGTAGTCGAGCCCGTCGAAGCGCGCGTCGACCTTGAAGCCGTTATCGGTCAAGGCTGTTTCCAGTGCTGATTCCACCATCGTTCCAATCCTGCGCTCACGCGCTCGACGTCTTCGGGCGTGCCGAACAGTTCCACCTTGTCCAAGTGCGGCACGGAGCACTTGCGGCTGATGATGTCGCCGGCGAGGCAGTACGACTCGCCGAAATTCGTGTTGCCGGTGGAGATGACTCCACGAAGCAGGGTGCGGTTGCGCACATCGTTCAAGAAGCGAACGACCTGCTTGGGCACCGCACCCTTCTCCTCACCGCGCCCCTGTCCCCCGCCGTAGGTAGGGGTGACGAGCACAAAGGGCTCGGTCATGACGAGGGGCGTCGGTGAGGAGTGAAGGGGGATGCGGAGCGCCGGCAGTCCGAGCTTGTCGATGAATCGCGCGGTGTTGCCGGAGACGCTCGAGAAGTACACGAGCAGAGGCGCCCGCGTCGCGACCGCCGTGCTCATGGCTCAGGCGAAGCGAGCGGCCAGCTCGTCGATCTTGTCGGGACGGAAGCCCGACCAGTGGTCCTCGTCGGTGATGACGACGGGGGCCTGCAGGTAGCCGAGCGACTTGACGCGCTCGAGTGCCGCCGGGTCCTCGGAGAGGTCGAGGACGTCGTATTCGATGCCCTTGGAGTCCAGCGCACGGTACGTTGCGTTGCACTGCACGCAGGAGGGCTTGGTGTAGACCGTGATCGCCATGTCGAGTGTGGTTTCCCTTCGCTTCTTACGCATCTCCGGCTGAGAACCCGCCGGGACCTCAATACTACATATGGGTGCCGACATCGGGGGGCACCACAAGGGGTAGTAGTTACAAGTCTGTAGTTTTGCACCGCTCTCCCCAGGTACAACACATCTTGTCCACCGTTTCATCCACAGATCGCGAGATCGGTCGAAGCCCGGTTCGACGCGTGATTCCGCGCTTCGTCGAGGTGCTCGCGCAGTCTGTCCACAGGTCGGACGGTAGACCGACCCACCGACATCCGATTCGGACCGATCTCGTCGCTTCGGCGTGTCGCGGGCGTGTCGCGGCGATGCTCGACCGAACGTCGCCGAGGAGCCCCCGGAATCGCTACCGTTGAGGGGTGGCGGGATACGGAGAACTGCTGCGCACACCGGGTGTCGCGCGCATCATCGCCGCACAGTTGACCGCGCGCTTTCCGAGCGGGATGACGAGCCTCGCCATCCTGCTCCACATCGAGCACGTGACCGGTTCCTACGGGTCCGCCGGTCTGGTCCTGGCGGCCACCTCAGTCGGACAGGCGATCGCCGGCCCGGTGACGAGTCGATGGATGGGCGTCTGGGGCATGCGGCGCGTGCTGACGCTGACGCTCGCCGTCTGCGCGGCGGCGATCGGCCTGCTCGCGGTGCTCGACGTCCCGCTGTGGGTCTACATGACACTCGGCCTCATCGCGGGCCTGTCGACCCCGCCGGTGCAGTCGGCCGTGCGCACCATCTACCCCAAGATGGTCACCTCGCGGCAGCTCACACCGCTCTTCTCGCTCGACGCGTCGCTGCAGGAGATCATCTGGATCATCGCGCCTGTGCTCATCACCTTCGTGGCGCTGCAGGCCGGTACCGTACCGGGGCTGCTGCTCGTCGTCGTCATCCTCATCGGCGGCGGTGCGTGGTTCATCTCCTCCCCCGAGCTCGGCCGCGTCCGCATCCCGCGCAGCCGGCGCAGCCTGGGCCGTGTGCTGCTGAAGCCACCGGTCATGCTCGCGACCGCGACCGGGTTCCTCCTCATCGGCGCGTGCTCCGCGGTCGAAGCGGGCGTCGTCGCATCCTTCGGTCACGGCGGACTCGAGTCCGGCATCGTGCTCGCGGTGTTCGCCGTCGGCAGTCTGGCGGGCGGCCTGTCGTTCGGTCACATCCCAATCGGGCGCTGGGCCATGGCTCGCCGCTTCCTCATCGTCACCGTCGGGCTCGCGGCGACGATCTTCTCGCTCAACGCGTGGTGGCTCGGCGGCTCGCTCCTGGTCGCGGGCATCGGTATCGCGCCGGCGCTGGCGGTCATGTTCGCCATCACCTCGGCGAGCGTGAAGTTCAGCGAGACGGCGGAGGCCTACGGCTGGATCGGTACCGGCCAGCTCATCGGCGCGGCCGCGGGTTCGGCCATCGCGGGATTCCTCATCGACGGTGTCGGTCCCCAGGGCGCCTACGTCGCCGCGACGCTGTTCGCGGCGGCCGGCCTCATCGTCGCCGCGACGTGCGTGCAGTGGTTCCCCGATCTGCGGGGTCGGGATTCGTCGCCCATCCCCGACACCGAGCCGGTCCACACGATCACGTGAGCCGCGGGGCGACCCCGCCTGCGCTCAGTCGCTGACCCGTCGCAGCATCGCGAGCACCGCTGCCGCGTAGGCGTCCTCGGGCTGCGGATGCTCGAACGCCAGCTCCTCGCCGGCGAACTCGATCTCCACACGGTGGGTGTCCGCGAGCCGGCGCAGGCTCCGGAATCCACCGCGCAGCATCTCGCGCAGCTGGTCCTCGCGAGGAAGCCACAGCGCCTCGTCGAGCGCGACGGAGTCGAGCGCCCATTCGGTCGTGCCGTTGAACGCGAGGATCGTGCCGGTCGGATACCGACGCGGTTCGACCGTCATCTCGCTGACGGTGAAGATGTCGGCCTCGAACTCCGGCTCGTTGAGCTGGAAACGGTCTCCGGATGCCGGGTGCCAGACGAGCCCGGCCTCGCGCAGGGCGAGCGCGGCGTCGGTCGAGATCATGTCCCCATCCTGCACCAGGACATCGGGTGCGCGGCGGGCCCCGCCGGACACGCGACCCGCTGCGCGGGGGCGGGAGCAGAATGGATGCCGTGAGCGACTTCGACTCGGCCCGATACCTGCCCGACGACCTCCTCGACCGGATACGCGGGCGCGCCGCGGGCGTCGATGCCGACAACGTCTTCCCCGAAGACGACCTCGCCGAGCTGCGGGAGGCGGGCTACCTCGGCATCCTCGTTCCGGAAGAGCTCGGCGGCGCGGGCCTGTCGCTCGCGCAGGCATCCGTTCTGCAGCAGCGGCTCGCTGGCGCCGCGCCCGCGACAGCCCTCGCGATCAACATGCACCTCGTGTGGACCGGTGTCGCCAAGGCGCTGTCCGACCGCGGCGACGACGCCCTGCGTTTCGTGCAGGAAGGCGCCGCAGCGGGCGAGGTGTTCGCGTTCGGAATCAGCGAGGCGGGCAACGACCTCGTCCTGTTCGGCAGCGACACCGTCGCCGAGCCTCAGCCGGATGGCGGATACGCCTTCACGGGCACGAAGATCTTCACCTCGCTCGCACCGGTGTGGGACCGCCTCGGGCTCCACGGCCTCGACACCACGAGCGAGGACGCACCGAAGCTGGTGTTCGCCTTCGTCGACCGCACCGACGCGGTGCGCACGCGCGACGACTGGGACACCGTCGGCATGCGCGGAACCCAATCACGCACGACGGAGTTGCACGGCGCGGTCGCATCACCCGACCGCGTCGTCCGTCGGCTCTCTCCCGGCCCGAACCCGGACCCGCTCGTGTTCGGGATCTTCTCAGTCTTCGAGCTGCTGCTCGCGTCGGTGTACACCGGCATCGCCCGGCGCGCCCTCGACCTCGCTGTCGTGGCCGCGACGTCGCGCACGTCGAAGAAGACGGGGATGGCGTACAGCCAGGATCCCGACATCCGCTGGCGCATCGCCGACATGGCGCTGACGTACGACGGGATGCTGCCGCAGCTCGAGGCGATCGCGCACGACATCGATGAACGGGCCGATCACGGCGGCCTGTGGTTCGCGAAGCTCAGCGGCCTGAAGCACCGCGCGGTCACGGCGGCGAAGGCCGTCGTCGACGAGGCGATGCTCGTGGCGGGCGGTTCGTCGTACTTCTCCCGCTCCGAGCTCGGCCGCCTCTACCGCGACGTCATCGCGGGGATGTTCCACCCCTCCGACCCGGAGTCCGCCCACAGCACCGTCGCCACCGCCTGGCTCGGCCCCCTGACCCCCTGACCCCTGACCCCCTGCCCGCGCGGTGCCTCCGTGCCGGTCGAGTCGCCACGAAACGCGGATGCCGGGGCCCCCGGATCCGCACTTCCTGGCGACTCGACGGGGTCGGGGAGGGCCGGGAAGGGAGGGATCCGGTCAGCGGGTCTCTAGGTCGTAGGCCTTGAGCAGCTCGGCGACGGCCTGCTCGCGGTCCGCGCCGCCGTTCTCGAACATGTGCGTCACGTGGGTGCGGAGGTGGTTCTCGATGAGGAGCTTGTCGAGCGACGCGAGGGCCTTCTGGATGGCCCGTGACTGGGCGATGATGTCCATGCAGTAGTCCTCGTTCTCGATCATCCGGGCCAGCCCGCGGACCTGTCCTTCGAGGATGCTCGTGCGGCGCAGGGCTCGCTTCTGGATGTCGTCGATCACGCGGTCAGGATACGCCGTGACCGGCCCCGCCCGGCGAACCACCGTGGGAGGATGACCGGATGGCACGCACGCCGACCTCCCTGCTCTCCCCCGCCGACCAGGCTCGACGCCAGGGCCTGCGGCGGATGAAGGCCGTCGCCCTCGGTGCGCTGATCTTCATGGCGATCGTCTTCGCGATCTCGTTCCCCCTGCAGCAGACCGTCCCCGCGTTCGGATACGTCCGCGCAGCCGCGGAGGGCGGCATGGTCGGAGCTCTCGCCGACTGGTTCGCGGTCACCGCGCTGTTCCGGCATCCGCTCGGCCTGCCCATTCCGCACACCGCGATCATCCCGAGACGCAAGGACGAGATCGGCCGCACCCTGGGTGAGTTCGTCGAGACGAACTTCCTCGAAGCCGGCGTCATCCGCGGCAAGCTCGAGTCGACAGGCATCGCGACGCGGCTCGGCGCGTGGCTGCGGCGCCCCGAGAACGCCGAGCGCGTGTCGGCCGAGGCGTCGGCTGCGGCATCCGGCATCCTCACCGCGCTGAGCGACGACGAGGTGCAGGACCTCCTCGAAGACCTGGCGCGCGAGCACCTGCTGGCGCCCTCGTGGGGACCGTCGATCGGCGGGTGGCTCGAGCGTGTCGTCGGCGCCGGGGCCCACCACGGTGCGGTCGACCTCGCGATCGACAACATCGAGACCTGGCTCGTCGCCAATCGCTCGGTGTTCACCGGGCTCGTCTCCCGCCGCCTGCCGTCGTGGCTGCCGTCGGTGGCGACACGGCTCGTCGACGACACGGTCTACCGTGAGGCGCTGACCTTCGTCGCAGCCGTGCGCAGCGATCCCGAGCACCCGGCGCGGAAGGCGATCGACGGCTACCTCGCTCGTCTCGCCGGCGATCTGCAGGGCGAAACCGACACGGCGGCGCGGCTCGAGGCGGCCAAGGCGGCGGTCTTCGACAGTCCCCGTGTCCGTGCCCTGGCCGCCGAGGCGTGGGGCACGGCGAAGGCCGGTCTCGTCCGTTCACTCGGTGACGCCGAGAGCCCGCTCCGCCGCCGCATCGCGGCCGCGCTCACCGAGGTCGGCGAACGTCTGTCGACCGATCCGGCGCTGCAGCAGCGCATCGACGCCCGCGTCATCGACGCCGCCGCGACGCTCGTTGCCCGCCATCGCGCCGACATCGCCTCGGTGATCACCGAGACGGTCGAGCGCTGGGATGCCCAGGAGACGACCGAGAAGATCGAGCTCATGGTCGGCCGCGATCTGCAGTACATCCGGCTCAACGGCACGATCGTGGGATCGCTCGCCGGACTCGTCATCTTCACGATCGCGCATGCGGTCTTCGGCGCGGGAGGATAATTCCATGACGACGCTCATCCTCGTGCGACATGCCAAGAGCGACTGGGGCTCGCCCGCCCTCGATGACCACGACCGTCCGCTGAACGAGCGCGGCATGCGCGACGCCCCCGCGATGGCCGAGCGCCTGGCGGCCACCGGCGTCACCGTCGAGCGCATCCTCGCGTCGACGGCGCTTCGTGCTCGCACGACGGCCGCAGCCTTCGGCGCCGCGCTCGGGCTCGATCCCGACCTGCGCGACGAGCTCTACGGCGCTTCGGCACGCGTGCTCCTCGACGCGGCGAGCGGCAGCGGTGCTCGCTCGGTGCTCGTGGTCGCGCACGACCCGGGGATGACGGTGCTCGCCGAGCGCCTGTCGAACGGGGGCATCGGCGGAATGCCGACGTGCGCGGTGGCCACCTTCACGTGGCGGACCGACGACTGGGATGTCGCGACCGCGACCGATCCCGACGAGTGGAGCTTCGACAGCCCGAAGGGCTGAGTCCGCGCCGCAAACTGCGGATCAGACGACGGCGACGACCGTGCCGCCGGTCAGACGCACCAGGTCGTCGAACGTCAGCGGGAAGACGGTGTGCGGGGTGCCGCCGGCCGCCCAGATCTCGTCGTACTGCGCGAGGTCTTCGTCGATGAGCGTCGTGAGGGGCGCGGGGTGTCCCGTCGGCGCGACCCCGCCGATCGCCTGGCCCGTCGCGGCACGCACCTGTTCGACGCTCGCGCGCGTGATCGCGCTGCGTCCCGTGCGCTCGGCCAGGGCGGCGGTGTCGACGCGGTGCGCGCCGCTGGTCATGACCAGCAGCGGCTCACCGTCCGACCAGAAGACCAGGCTGTTGGCGATCGCCCCCACTTCGACACCGAGCGCTGCAGCGGCGAGGGCGGCGGTGGATGCGGCATCCGGCAGCACGACGATGTCGCCGGGGATGCCGGCGGCGCGCAGGGACTCGTGGACGATACGGCTTCGCGAAGGCAGATCGGTGGTCACGCTGACACTCTAGAAGAGGCACAATGGGCGGGGTGCCGCAACGCCGCGGCACGGAGAGCACGAGCCCACAAGGCTCCGCCGAAAGAGGATCGCGATGACCCACGCCCTGCCCCTGCCCGATTTCACGCACGAGCGCGTGGAGGTGATCACGGGGCGGCGAAGCGGCCTGTTCATCGCCGCCGCGTTGCACTCCTCGGTGCTCGGCCCCGCCCTGGGCGGCGCCCGGGTGTGGACCTACCCGCACTGGAGCGATGCCCTCGGCGACGCCCTGCGCCTGTCGGCGGCGATGACGCTGAAGAACGCGGCCGCGGGTCTGGATGCCGGTGGCGGCAAGGCTGTGATCGGACTACCTCCGGGGACCGTGCTCGACGCCGAGCGTCGACGGGCGGCATTCCTCGATCTCGGTGACGCTGTCGAGTCGCTGGGCGGCCTGTACCGCACGGCGGAGGATGTCGGCTCGACCACCGACGACATGCTGACCGTCAGCGAGCGCACGGCGCACGTCGTGGGGCTCCCCGACCGTGTGGGCGGCTCGGGCGAGCCCGCAGGCCCCACGAGCATCGGCGTGCACGCGTCGCTGCTCGCGACGCTCGAGCGCGCGACCGGTTCTCGCGAGGTCGCCGGACGCCGGGTCACGATCGCCGGGCTCGGACAGGTGGGCAGCCGGCTTGCCGTGCAGCTCGCCGCCGAGGGCGCGGAGCTCACCGTGACCGATGTGAACCCGGCCAAGCGCGAGCTCGCGACGAGCCTGGGCGCCACCTGGATCGAGCCCGCCGAGGCCCACCTCGCCTCGGCCGACGTGTTCGTGCCCGCCGGCATCGGCGGCGTGCTGACCGACGAGGTGATCGATGCCCTCGATGCGCGGGCGGTGTGCGGACCGGCGAACAACCCGCTGGCGCACCGTTCCGGCGCCGACCGGCTGGCCGCCCGCGGCATCCTGTACGCCCCCGACTTCGTCGTGAACGCCGGCGGCGTCATCTACCTCGACCTCGCCGCCAAGCAGCGCGACCGCAGCGAGATCGCGACGCGTGTCGAGGGCATCGGCGATGTTCTGCGGCGCATCTTCGACGAGGCCGACGCGCGCGGTGTCACCCCGCTCGCCGCCGCGGAGTCGCTGGCCGCCGAACGCCTCGCCGCCGGAGCCGCCCGCGACGCCCTGGTCTGACCCCAGTCAAGTCCGCTGCCCGCTCGCTTCCGCGCGGACGCGGATGCAAGGGATCGTGGCCGACACGCCGGCGGAGCGGCATCCGCACCGGCGCGCCGCGCCCGATCCCTTGCATCCCGGCACCATCATCCACGGCGCAGGCGGGGGCTCAGATCTGCAGGATGGCGCGCGCGATCAGGAAGTACAGGATCAGGCCGCTGGCGTCGACGAAGGTCGTGATGAACGGGTTCGAGAAGACAGCGGGGTCCACCCGGATGGCCCGTGCGAGAAGCGGCATGACTCCCCCGACCGTCGCGGCCATCGTGCACACCGCGATCAGGGTCGCCCCGATGACGAGTCCGATGCGCGGCTCGTACACGAGCGACGTGACCGCGAACCCGACGAGCCCCAGGATGCTGCCGAGGAAGAATCCCACCCGCACCTCGCGGCTCAGCACCCGCACGACATCGCGGGGTCGCACATCCCCCAGCGCGAGCGCACGCGTGACCGTCGTCGCCGCCTGGTTGCCGGTGTTACCGCCGGTTCCGATGAGCAGCGGGACGAAAAGCGCGAGCACCGTGATCTGGGCGAGCGTCGCCTCGAACGCCGACAGCACCTGCACGGTCAGGGTCGCTCCGACAGCCAGCACCAGCAGCCAGACGACGCGTGACCGCACGATCTGCAGGATCGGCGTCGAGAGGTAGGGCCGGCGCAGCGGCTCGGCGCCGCCCTGGCGCGCGGCATCCTCGCTCTCCTCGTGCTCCAGGATGCGGGCGGCGTCGTCGACCGTCAGGATGCCGACGAGCCGCTCCTCACTGTCGACGATGGGCAGCGCGAGCAGGCCCCGCTCGGTGCAGCGACGCGCGGCGGTCTCGGCGTCGTCGTCCACGCTCGCGGTCTGCGCGCTCTGCATGATGTCGCGCACGTCGGCGTCGGGGTCGGCGGCGAGCAGGTCGCGCAGGCTGACGACCCCGGCGACGCGACGACCCGCGTCGACGACGGGGAGCGTGTACACCGTCTCGGCGTCGTGCAGACGCGCCCGCACCCGGTCGAGCGCTCCCGCGACCGTGCTGCCGATCGGAACCGACACGAACTCCGGGCTCATGCGGCGCCCGATCGAGCCGCGACGGTAGCCGAGCACGGCGGCGGTCATCTCGCGCTCATGAGCGGGAAGCCCGCGCATCAGCCGGGATGCGAGCGAGGCCGGCAGCTCGTCGACGAGCCAGGCGCGGTCGTCGGGATCGAGGTCGCCGAAGATGTGCGCCACCTCGGCGTCGCGCAGGTCTCCGATGAGCTCCCCCTGCATGTTCGGCGAGAGCGCTTCGAAGACCTGCAGCGCGTGGTCCTTCGGCAGCAGCCGGTAGGCGACGGCGCGGCGACGACCGTCGAGTCGCTCGAGCACCTCGGCGAGACGCCCGGGCTCGACGTCGGCGAGAGCGGCCGCGGCCGACGGCAGATCACCGCGCGACAGGGGCGCGGCGATGCCGTCGACGACGATGGTCAGTTCGTTGATCTGCTCCGGAGTCATGGGAGCCCTCCTCATGTGGACGCGCGCACATCCGTGGCATCGTCACGAAGACGACGGCACGGAGAACATCGCGAAGCCTGCTGGCGCGTCGCACCGCGGCTCGTCCGCTCAGGAGTCGATTCGGTCGACGAGCGGGCCGGCAGCGGGCGCGGCGCTGATGATCTCGCGATGGCAACTATCACCGCTCATTGAGCACCTCACCTCGCTTCCTTTTTCTCGCAGGTCGATGACGGGCAGATGAGGATCTGCCGTCGATCACGGGCCGGGCGGCGGCACATCGGATGCCGCGGGCCGAACCCCGCCGACCATGCTACGCCTCGCACCTGAACGAACCCGACCATCGCCGGAGAACCCCTTCCGGCCTCGCGTCAAGAGAGCGTCAGGCGGGCCCGTGGCTCCTCGGGCGGCACAGCGGCCAGGAGTCGCCGGGTGTACTCGTCCGACGGCTCGGCGAAGATGCGCCGGGCAGGGGCCGACTCGACGACCTTGCCGTCCCGCAGCACGACCACGTCGTGACTCATCTGCTGCACGATCGCGAGGTCGTGGGCGATGAAGAGGTACGTCAGTCCCAGCTCGCTCTGCAGGTCGCGCAAAAGGTCGAGCACGTGCGCCTGCACAGACACGTCGAGCGACGCCGTCGCCTCGTCGAGGATCATCAGCTCCGGTTCGAGGGCGAGGGCGCGAGCGATCGAGATGCGCTGACGCTGCCCGCCCGACAGCTCGTGCGGGAACCGGGTAGCGAACGCCGCGGGAAGACCTACCATGTCGAGCAGTTCTGCGGTGCGCCGCTCTCGCGCGGCGGCGGTCGGCCCGCCGAGCCGGTGCACGGCGAGCGGCTCGATGATGGCGTCGCCGACGCTCCGCCGAGGGTCGAGCGAGGCGAACGGGTCTTGGAAGACCATGGAGATCCGCCGGCGGTCGCGCCGCCCGGAGCGCAGAACGTCGCGTCCGGCGAGCGTCGCGGTGCCCGAGTCGGGTCGCACGAGACCCGTCAGCGCATTCGCGATCGTCGATTTGCCCGACCCCGACTCGCCCACGAGAGCCGTCGTGCAGCCGCGCCGCACCGAAAACGACACCCCGTCGACGGCGTGGATGGTACGGCGTCCGGTGGGAGTCGGAATCGTGAACGACACATCGAGATCCGTCACCTCGAGAAGGGACTCGGATGCCGCGGGCTCGGGCGGACCGGCATCGGCCACGATCCGCGGCCGCGCGCGGAGGAGCTCGCGCGTGTAGTCGTCTTCAGGGGCGGCGTAGACGTCTTCGACGGGTCGGTGCTCGCGGGTCCGTCCCTCGCGCAGCACGAGGACGTCGTCGGCCACTTGCCCGATGACGCCGAGGTCGTGGCTGATCCACACCACGGCGGTACCGCGCTCGTTCTGGAGCTCGCGCACGAGGTCGATGATCTGGGCCTGGGTGGTGACGTCGAGGGCGGTCGTCGGCTCGTCGGCGATCAGGAGCGCCGGATCGCAGGCGAGCGCGATCGCGATCATCGCGCGCTGACGCTGCCCCCCGGAGAACTGGTGCGGGTAGGCGTCGACACGCTCGTCGGGTCGGGGCAGGCCGACGGCGTCGAGCAGGTCGATCGCACGCGTGCGCGCCGCGCGGCGGGACAGACGGCGATGGGTCTCGAGCGACTCGGTGATCTGCCGACCCACGGTCAGGAACGGGTTGAGCGACGTCGACGGGTCCTGGAAGACGAAACCGACGCGGTCGCCGTGCACGCTGCGCAGCGTGCGCTCGGATGCGCCCACCAGCTCCACGCCCGCGGCATCGATGCTGCCGTCATCGTTCCGGCGGCGCAGCACGCTCGATCCGCTGACGCGGGCCCCCGGGGTGTCGATGAGTCCGGTCGCCGCCAGCACCGACATCGTCTTGCCCGACCCCGACTCGCCCACGATGCCGAGCGTCTGGCCGGCGATGACGTCGAAGCCGAGGCCGTGAACGATCTCCTTCGTTCCGATGGCCACGCGCAGATCGCGCACCGAGAGCACCGGGTGAGCAGCGGCGGTCATCGCGCCCTCCTCGCTTCGATCAGGGTCCGCTGACGCGGATCGAGGATGTCGCGCAGGCCGTCGCCCACGAGGTTGAAGGCGAGCGCCGTGACGAAGATCGCGGCCCCCGGGAAGACGCTCATCCACCAGGCCTGGCCGAGGAAGCCCTGCGCGGTGAACAGCATCCCTCCCCACGATGGCGCCGGGGGCTGCACCCCGAGCCCGAGGAACGACAGCGCCGCCTCGGAGAGGATCGCGAAGGCGAGCGACAGCGACGTCTGAACGACGACGGGACCGGCGATGTTCGGAAGCACATGGCGGGTGAGGATCCACCACCCGGGCGTCCCCATCGTCTGCGACACCTGGACGAACGCAGAGGTGCGCACCGACAGCGCGCTGGCTCGGGCCACCCGCGCGAAGATCGGGGTGTAGACGATGCCGATCGCGATCGTCGTCGTCACCTGGCCCGGCTGGAAGATCGCGACGATCGCGAGCGCGAGCAGCAGCACCGGGAACGCGAACATCACGTCGACGACCCGCATGAGGGCGGCATCCACCCACCCGCCGCGGTAACCCGCAACGGCGCCTATCGCGAGGCCGAGGACGAGGGCGAACAGCACGGCGACCACCGCGATCGTGAGCGAGGTCGACCCCGCCACGAGCACGCGCGAGAGGACGTCGCGACCGAGTTCATCGGTGCCGAACCAGTGGTCGGGGCCGGGGGGCTGCAACGCGCGCGAGACGTCGATGTCGTTGATGCCGAAGGGGGCGATCCAGCCCGACAGCACCGAGAGCAGCACGATGGCGAACAGGCCGGCACCACTGACCACCGTCGTCGGGTTGGACAGCAACAGACGCCAGGCGGGCGTGCGGCCGCGGTCGGCGACGGCGGGTGCCGTGGCGGGCTCGGGGGTGGCGGAGGCATCGATGGTCATGAGACTCGGATCCTCGGGTCGGCGATCGCGTAGAGCACGTCCACGATGAGGTTGACGGCGATGAACATCACGGCCACCAGCAGGACGGCTCCCTGGATGAGCGGATAGTCGCGGGCAGCCACGGCTTCGAAGACGAGACGTCCGAGACCCGGCCAGGCGAAGACGACTTCGACCACGACGACTCCGCCGAGGATCGTCGCGAGCTGGATACCGGCGATCGTCAGAACCGGCACCAGGGCTCCGCGCACGATATGCCGGAATGTCACGACCCGGCGCGGAAGCCCCTTTGACACCGCGGTGCGGACATACCCTGCCGACGCCACGTCGATGACGGCCGCTCGGATGTAGCGGGTGATGATCGCCCCCGCGACCAGGCCGACGGTGAGCCCCGGCAGGAACACCTGTCGCAGCCATCCGCCGGGATCCGTTCCGAAGGCGACGTAGCCGCTCGCCGGCAGCCAGCCGAGCGTCACGGAGAACAGCGAGATGAGCAGCATCCCGAGCCAGAAGTCCGGGATCGAGACGCCGAATTGACTGGTGAGCCGCACGATGACATCACTCACGCGTCCTTCGCGCAGCGCCGAGTGGATTCCCGCGGGGACGGCCAGGACGAGGGCGATGACGAGACCCACCAGAGCCAGCGAGACCGTCGCGGGCAGGCGGTCGAGCAGCGTTACGGTCACCGGCTGCCCGTTGCGGAAGCTCACCCCGAGGTCACCCGTGACGGCGCTGCCGAGGTAGCCGAAGAACTGTTCCCACAGGGGGCGATCGAGGCCGGATGCCGCGCGCAGGGCCTCGTAGGCCTCGGGCGTGTACCGCGTGCCGAGGGCCAGGCGCACCGGGTCGCCCGGCACGAGCTGGATGAGGGCGAAGACGACGACGGCGACCCCGAGCAGCACGAGCGCCGACGAGAGCAGGCGCACGCCGAGGAACCGGGCGATACGCGCGGGGCTGATTCTCATGAGGCCTCCTCTCGGACGGACCGTGCTGCTCGAGGTCGTCACCTCAGTCGCCGATCGATGCGTCGTCGAACCGGATGGCGCGGTCGGCACGCGTCTCGTAGCCCGAGACCTGCGGCGACCACACCTGGATGACCGACGGGTTGTAGAGGTAGATGTAGCTGGCCTCGTCGGCGATGATCGTCGCGGCCTGGGCGTAGAGGCCCTTGCGCGCGTCCTGGTCGACCTCGACGCGAGCGGCGTCGAGCAGTCCGTCGACCTCGCTGTTGGAGTACTTCTGCGCGTTGCTGGCCCCGTCGGTGTGGTGCTGCGAATAGTAGAAGTCGTCGGGGTCGATGTTGCCGAGCCAGCCCATCATGAGCATGTCGAAGTTTCCGGAGTTCTGCTCGTCGAGCCAGGTGGAGAAGTCGGGCTGGCGGATCTGCACGTCGATGCCGAGCGGCTCGAGGTTCGCGGCGATGATCTGCGCGGCCGTGACGGTCTCGGGATAGTCCGACGTCGCGAGCAGGTCGAGCGTTCCGCCGGTGAAGCCGGCCTCGTCGAGCAGCCCGCGAGCGGTGTCGAGGTCGGTCGAGTACCGGTCGTAGGAGGTGTACCAGACGCTCTGCTCGGGGATCGCGAGCTGGTTCTGCGCGGCGGTTCCGTAGCTGACCGCCTGGACGATCGCGTCCCGATCGATCGCATACGCGATCGCCTGCCGCACCCGCACGTCGCTCCACGGTCCCCGCGCTTCATTCAGGGCCAGGTACCAGTAGTCGCTCGAGGGGGTGAGGCCGAGCTGCACGGCGTCGTCGCCCTGCAGGTCGGAGACCTGCTGCGTCGGGACGACATCGGTCCATTGGATGTCTCCGGCGCGAAGTGCGGCGAGAGCCGTGGCCGGCTCCGAGATGAAGCGGAACTCGACACCGCCGAGCTCGGGTGCACCACCCCAGTAGTCCTCGTTGGCGGCGAGTTCGATGCGGTCGCCGGCCGTGTAGCTCGCGACCGAGAAAGGCCCGGTGCCGATCGGCGCGGTGGTGATGTCGCCCGACTCGACGTTCTCCTTCTTCACGATCGCCATGCCCTTGAAGCCGCCGAGGTTGCTCAGCAGGTTCGGCGTGGGCTGCGAGACGGTGATGACGACGGTGTCGTCGTCGGGAGCGGTGACGTCGGTGACCGCGCTGAACTTCCACGCGTTGGCGAGTTCTTCGTCGATGATGCGGTCGTAGGAGTAGACGACATCCGCACTCGTGAAGTCGGAGCCGTCGTGGAAGGTGACGCCGTCGCGCAGATCGAAGGTCCATGTCAGCTGGTCATCGCTGACTTCCCAGCTCTCGGCGAGGGCGGGCTGCATCTCGAGATTCTCGTCGGGGGCGACGAGTGTGTCGAAGACGTTCTCGAGCACCTCGAACGCGAAGTACGAGCTCGTGCGATGGGGGTCGAGCTGGTCGGGTTCACCGCCGATGGCCGCGACGAGGACGTCGCCTTCGACGCCGGCGGCGCCGTCGATATCGACGCCTTCGCCCGCGGAGCAACCGGCCAGGGTGAGCGCCGCGACGAGGGTCACGGCGCCGAATGCGGTGCGCTTGTTCATGGTCTGCCTATCGGGTCATCGGTCGGGGCATCATCGCTGGTGCATCATTTTGATGATGATTCGATCAGTATGTGCCACCATGAGGGAGGGCGACAAGCGCACGCCCAACTCGAAACAGAATCTTCACAATCGCCCCGCGAGAGGAATCGCATGACCTTCACCGTCCTGGCACGCGATGGTCGTACGGACCTGATCGGCGCCGCCACGGCGAGCAAGTCGCTCGCCGTGGGCAACGCCGTCATCGATGTGCGGCGGGGTGTCGGCGCGGCGGCGAGCCAGGCATGGACCAATCGGGCGCTGCGGGGCCGACTTCTCGACGCGGTCGCGTCGGGATCCGCAGCGGATGCCGTCGCACTCATCCCCCGCTGGGACGACGAGCCGGCACTGCGCCAGGCCGCCGTTCTGCCGGCGGCGGGCGCGGGGGCAGCCCACACGGGTGCGGACACGTCGCCGTGGAGCGGCCACCTCGTCGAGAGTGACCTGATCGTCGCCGGCAACCTGCTGACGGGCGAAGACGTGCTCGGCGCCATGCGAGACGCATGGCTGGCTGGCGACGAAGACCCGACAATCACGCCCGCCCCCGATGCAGCCGCTTTCGCTGCGCGCCTCGTCGCCGTCCTCGCGGCGGGTGAAGCGCAGGGCGGCGATCGCCGGGGACGCCAGAGCGCCGCGGTCATGGTGACGTCGTCGGGTGTCGCCGGCGACGCGTGGGTCGACCTCCGGGTCGACGACCACGACGACCCGCTCGCGGAACTCCACCGGCTCGTGGAGCTGCGCGCGAGCGATCTGCGCCTGGATCTCAGCGCTCGAAAGGCGTGACGGCGCCGAGCACGACCGTGACGTCGTCGTGGCCGTTGGCCCACCAGTGCGCCTCGGAGCAGCCGTAGGTCACCGTGTCGCCGGTTTCGAGCCGCACGCGACGCTCGCCCTGCGCGACGATGAGCACCCCGCGCTCGACCGTGACCGTCTCGGTGCCGATGTGGCGGAACGGACGGCTTTCATTGCTGAATCCGACCGGTAGGGTCGACCGGATCAGCTGGAGCATCGATTCGCCCCGCGGCGTCAGCAGCTCGCGGACCGACTGCTGATCGGCGGGGATATCGGCGATCGGCGGCATCCGGTGCCCCTGGCCGGCGGCCACGACGGCGAGCTCCCCCGCCGGCTCGTCGAGCAACTGGCCGACCGGCACACCGAGGGCACCCGCGAGTCGATGGATCGACTGGAGCGACGGATTGCCCATTCCGCGCTCGAGCTGGCTGACGAGCCCGAAGCTCACTCCCGCCTTCTCCGCGAGGGCGTGCACGCTCAGCCCGAGGCGCTTACGCGAGTCACGGACGGTCGCGCCGAGAGCGCGCACCGCTTGGGCTTCGTCAGTCTCGGGAGGGCGCGTCACGCCTGTCACCCTACCGGCGACGACACCATGCGCCGGGGTGCATCACGACGACAGGGCGCCCGACCGTGTGGTCGGGCGCCCTGTCGAGAGGGGTCTGCTGATCAGCTGGCGGCAGCGAGGTTCTTCGCGACGTGCGCGTACACGGCCTTCAGCCACGAGAGCAGGAACTCTGACGTCGACTCGTTGGTGACGGTGCCGTCGTCGTCGATCAGCCCCTCGGTGAGCTGCAGGTAGCCCTCGGGCTGCGAGAGTTCGGGCGACGCGAGGAACGAGAGGATCGAGCGCAGGTGCTGCTGCGCGACGGCGGTGCCCACCGCGCCGATGGAGATGCCGATGACAGCGGACGGCTTGCCGGCGAAGCTGTTGTCGCCCCACGGACGGCTCGCGGTGTCGAGAGCGTTCTTCAGAACGCCGGGCACCGAGCGGTTGTACTCGGGGGTGACGATGATGACGCCGTCGGCCTTCTCGACCGCAGCCTTGAACTCGGCAGCCTCGGCGGGAATCGACGCGTCGTTGTCAGCCGAGTAGAAGGGCAGCGGTGCGATCGGGATCTCGGTGAGCTCGAGCCCGGCCTGCGGGGCCAGCTTGGTGAGCGCCTTCGCCAGACGACGGTTGATCGAGGTCGACGAGATGCTGCCGACGATGACGCCGACGTTGTAGGTGGTCATGGACGAAACCTCCCGGGGGATCGATTCAGTTGCATGCATTCTACGCCCCCTCGCCGACCGGCTCGCGACGCGCACGGCTGCCGCCGTACGCGCCCGGATCCGTCAGAGCGAGAACGGCACGACGAGCGCAGCCCAGGCGAGGAACGGCCCGATCAGCACGATGACCCCGGAGTACCGCAGAATCCGCTGGTAGAACGCGGGCGGGTCGACGTTCTGGGCGTTCGCGAGGACGAGCGCGCCATTGGTCGAGAACGGTGAGACGTCGACGACCTTCGCGGCGATCGCGACCGCCGAGATCGCCATCCCGCCGGCGACGGGGCTGTCCTGGATGAGCGGGAGGAGCATCGGGATCGAGATCGCGATGACCGCCGTCGACGAGGCGAACGCCGAGACGACACCGGCCATGACGCAGAGCACGAGCACACCGATGAGGGGCGAACCGAGGCTGCCGATCCCGTTCGCGACCCACTCGATCGCGCCGGCTTCTTCGACGATGCTGATGTAGGTGATCATGCCGGCGACGAGGAGGATGGTCGACCAGCTGATGCCCTCGACCGCCGCGGTGAGGTGCTTCTTTTCGATGAAGGCGATCAGGGTGCCGGCGACGAGCGCGAGGATGCCGATGTCGAGGTGGAACACCATGGCCCCGACGGCCAGCCCCAGCAGGGCGAGCAGCGTCAGAACCTGAGCCGGCGTCGTCCGCACGCGAGGGGTCTGGAGGGTCTGCGTGAGAGTGAGGACCGAGCCCTGCTCGGCGCCGCCGACGGAGATGTTCCCTGTTGCGGGCACGCGGGGTCCGGGCACCGCGCCGCCATCACCGGTGCTGCTGTCCGCAGCGCCCGGGTACGCTCCCCCGCGAAGCCGGTTCTTCCACGAGAAGAACAGCTGCGTCAGGATCGCGATCAGCGTCGAGTAGACGAACGCCGTCACGAACAGCACCATGGGCGAGAAGCCCGGGGTGTCGCCCACCATGCCGCTGACGAGCAGGCCGAGCACCGAGATCGGCGAGAGCGAACCCGCCAGCGCCCCGTACACGACGGTCATTCCCACCGGCAGCGGGTCGAGGCCGTGCTTGGCGGCGAAGCTGAGCGCGACGGGGGCGACGAGGGCGACGGCGGCCGGCGGGAACGTGCCCATGGCCGTGAGGATCGCGGCGACCCCGAACAGCACCCACGGCACCAGCGCCGTCCGGCCCCGCACGAGGCGGACGCCGCGGTCGACGATGAGGTCGACGGTGCCGTTGAGCTTCGCGACGGCGAACAGATAGGTGACGCCGACGATCGTGAGGAAGAGGTCGGCGGGGAAGCCCGCGAGCATCTGCTTCTCGTCGAGGCCGAGCACGAGCGTTCCGACGAGGAAGGTGCCGATGAATCCGAGGATGCCGATGTTGATCGGCCGCACGGTGGCGATGATGACCATCGCGAACAACGCGAGTATCGAGATGAGTTCTGGTGACATCGTTGTCTCCCAACGGGGGTTGGCGGCAGCCGGCTGCGCCTCGGCGAGGCCGGCCGCCTATCTGATCATCGGACGAGGAGGGCTTCCTCGACCAGTCCCGATGCGTGATCGGGCAGCTGCTCCAGCGGCAGGGTGACGGAGGCATCCGCCAGCCGCCGCGCCGAGCGGGTGATGCCGACCGCGGGCAGGGCGCCGTGTCGGCCGATGCGGGTGCTGACGACACCCGACGGCGTGCGAAGCGAGGTGACGTCGGCGGCGCCTCGCGCGGCCATCCTCGACACGACGGTGCCGGGAGTCGCCGCCGCCAGCGTCAGCGCGACGCTGCCGGTGATCGCAATGGCCGGGTGCGCCTTGCCCATCGACATCATCGTGACCCCGAAGTCGTGATCGTCCGCGCTGCGGGGCGACACCAGGGCGACCTTGGGCACCGCTTTGAGCGCGGCGACGGCGGTCGCCGCGAGCCCCATGCGGACGGCGCCTTCTCGACGGATACCGTCGATGCGGGCGAGCAGCTCGGGTCGCGCATCGATCTCGGCGGGCGTCTCGAGGCCGGTCAGGCCCAGCGCCGCCGCCTCGGCGATGACGACGGGCGCGCCGCCGTCGATCAGGGTCACCGGAACACCGTCGATCTCTTCCAGCGCGACGCCGGAAGGAAGCAGCCGTCCCGTGGTCCGGCCGGCCGGGTCGACGAACCAGAGCACGACCTCGAGGCCCGCGAACGGGACGCCGACGATGTGCGTGTCGCCCGACTCGTCGAACATGCCTCCGGGCGTCGGCACCTCGGCGACGATCAGCTGACCCGTGTTCGTGTTGAAGATGCGCACCGCGGTCCGATCACCGCGCGGCGCGAGCCACCCGGCGTGGAGGGCGTAGGGCGCGACGGCGGCCGAGCAGTTGCCGCAGTTGCTCGACCAGTCGACCCGGCCGTCGGCGAGACCGATCTGGGCGAAGGTGTAGTCGACGTCGGCGTCGTCTCGCCGGCTCGGCGCCAGGATGACGGCCTTGCTGGTGGTCGAGGTCCCCCCGCCGAGGCCGTCGATCTGGCGCTCGTCCGGGCTGCCGTACAGACGCAGCAGGATGTCGTCGACGGGCGCGCCGACACGCTCCAGCTCGTCGCGGCGGAACACCCAGCACTTGCTGGTCCCGCCCCGCATGAGTGTCGCCGGAATCTCCAACATGGCCGCCTCCTGAGGTGTCGGCCTCCATCGTCGCCTGCAGCTTCGTGCAGCAAAATGACCGATCACTTCACGCCCGTGAAGTGATCCTTCATACTGCTGGCGCGGAGAATCCCGGTATTCACGCGAGCGGTCCGGCCAGAAGTGTCGCCCGGGTCAGCCGTGATCGTGAAGCATCGCTTCATCCGCTTTCAGCGTGCGAGCTCTCGCCTGTACGGTGGAGGCGGAAAGCGAGGCCCCCATGCTCGATGTGCGACGACTGGCTGTCCTGGTGACGATCCTCGATCACGGGTCGCTGACCGCAGCGGCGAAGACGCTCGGGTACTCACCCTCGGCGCTCTCGCAACAGCTGCAGCGGCTCGAGCAAGAGGTCGGCCAGCCGCTGGTGCGGCGCCAGCCGCGCGGCGTCACGGCCACCGAGGCGGGCGCGCTGCTCGCCGGGCACGCCCGCTACATCCTGCGCCGGCTGCGGGCGGCGGAGTCCGAGCTGGGCGAGCTCGCGGGTCTGCGGCGCGGCCGCATCGCGGTCGGCACGTTCCCGACGATCGGCACTACGCTCATGCCGGTCGCGATCAGCCGCTTCCGGCGCGACTACCCCGATGTACGCCTCGACGTGCACAGCGCTCGGTTCGACGAACTCGTCGCCGCTCTGCAGGAGAACACGATCGGCCTGTCGCTGCTGTGGGACTACGAGTGGAACCGCATCGACGAGCCCGACCTCTCGATCACTCCTCTGTTCGAAGACCCCACGGTGCTGGTGGTCTCGCAGGACCACCGCCTTGGGCGCACCCGCCACGCGACGATGTCGATGCTCCGGCACGAGGAGTGGATCGTCCGCAAGCGCGACCACCCGGTGGCCGAGGTCCTGGAGCGCAGCTGCCGGGCCGCCGGATTCAGCCCGACCATCGCGTTCGAGGCCAACGACTACCAGGAAGCCCTCGCGATGGTGAGCGTCGGCCTCGGCGTCGCCCTCGCTCCGCGCACGGCGGTGCAGTCCGCACGACCGGACGTCCGTATCGTCGGCCTCGGCCAGGACGCACCCTCGCGGCGCGTCGTCGTCGCGCATCGCAGCGACCGCGTCCGCCCGCCCGGGGAGCGCGCGATGCACCAGATCCTCATCGACGTCGCCCGGGAGCAGCTCGTCACCGGCTGACCGCCCCCGTATGCGAAAACCGGCATCCTGATGGATGCCGGTTTCTCGTTTCGGTGGACCTGAGGGGATTCGAACCCCTGACCTCTTCATTGCGAACGAAGCGCGCTACCAACTGCGCCACAGGCCCGGAACTCCCCCACACTATCACGCAGTCGGGGCTGGTCCGTGCGCGCACAATGGAAGGATGCTCCACCCCGCGGCATCCGTCATTCGCAACGTCCGTGTCTCCGACGCCTCCGCCGTCGACATCCGCATCGCCGATGGCGTGATCGCCTCCGTCGAGCCGGCGACGCCGCAGGCGCCGTCGGCAGACGCGGGCGACACCGGCCTCGAGATCGACGGGCGCGGGATGCTCGCGCTGCCCGGCCTCGTCAACGCCCACGCCCACGTCGACAAGTCGTGGTGGGGGCTCCCGTGGCAGTCGTACGGCGGCGAGGGCGGCACCGACGGCCGCATCCGCCACGAGCGCGCCCGTCGCGACGAACTGGGAATCCCGAGCGTCGCGACGACGGCACACGTTCTCGAGCAGTTCGTCCGTCACGGCACGACCGCCATCCGCACGCACGTCGATGTCGACCTCGGCGTCGCCCAGCGCGGCATCGAGGCCGTGCGCGAAGCGGTCGCCGCGTACGACGAAGCGCTTCAGGTTCAGATCGTGGCCTTTCCCCAGGACGGCGTGCTGCGCCGCCCTGGCGTCATCGACCTGCTCGACGAGGCGGCCGCCGCCGGCGCGGACTTCATCGGAGGCCTCGACCCCGCGACGATCGATCGCGACCCGGTCGGCCAGCTCGACGCGCTCTTCCGCGTCGCCGCCGACCGCGGCGTCGGGATCGACCTGCACCTGCACGACCCCGCCGAGCTCGGCGCGTTCCAGATCGAGCTGATCATCGAGCGCACCGAGCGTTTCGGTCTCGCGGGACGCGTCAACATCGCGCACGGATTCGCGCTCGCGCAGGTCGGCGCGACGCACCGGCGCGACCTGCTCCAGGCGATGGCCGCGCTCGACATCACGATGACGACGGTCGCGCCCCTGCGCCTCCCCCAGCTGCCGCTTCACGAACTGGACGCCGCGGGCGTGCGCTTCGGCTTCGGCACCGACGGCATCCGCGACCTGTGGAGCCCCTACGGCACCGGCGACCTGCTCGGCATCGCCTGGCAGTACGCCCGCGCCTCGAGCCTCGTCCGCGACGACGACCTGCGCCGTGTGGTCGACATCGCGACGGGCGGCTCGGCCCCCTTCGCGGGACTGCCGGTCGGCCGGATGGAAGCGGGCTCGCGCGCCGACATCATTCTCGTCGACGCGGAGAACCCGATGGACGCGCTCGTGCGCACACCCGAGCGCGAGCTCGTCGTGGGCAACGGGCGCGTGCTGTTCCAGCGCTGAGTCGGGCGTCAGCCGGCCGCGCGGTGCGCGAGCAGACGCCGGACGTGATCCTCGATCTGCGCGTCGTCGACCTGACCGGTCGGCACGAATGCGGGGGTGGGTGCCTTGGCGGCCCGGCTGGCGTCGAGGGATGCCGGCGCGCGGCGCGCGGCCTCGCGCTGGATCGCCTCACCGACCGCGGCCTGGCGCAGCGCTTCGCGCGCGTCGACCTCGTCGAGCACGGCCGCGGCGCGCGAACCGGCGGAAGCAGTGAGCGGGCGGGGCAGCTCGCGCGGCGTCCAGGTGGCACGCGCGTCGGCGAACTCGAACTCGGGCACGACGGCCGACTCCGGCTCAACACGAGCGGTGACAGTCGGGGCGACGACGGCGGAGCGGGCGGCGCGTCGAGCTACCGCAGCCATGCGGTTGAGCACGACCGTGGCCACGAGCAGAGTCGCGAGGCCCGAGACCAGCAGCGCGGCCGATCCGGACGAGGTCAACATCCATCCGCCGGCGCCGGTCGCGCCAGCGGCCAGCAGAGCGACGATCGTCGTCGCGAGGCGGAGCCGACGGCGGACACGAGCCCGGTGCTCGGGCGACGTCATGCGCGCGGTGCGCGCGGCGCGCACCTCGTGGCGCGCTTCGATGAGCTGGCGGCGCTCGCTTTCGAGTCGCAGCTGCTCCTTCTCGTGCTGCACCTGACGGGCGAGCTTCTGCTGCGCCAGCGCGGTGCGCGTCGAAAGCTCGACCCGCACCTCTTCGGGCGCCTCAGCGGTCTCTGCGAGCACGCGCAGCGCCTGGTTCAGGCGGACGGCGTTGCGTTCGGCGGCGTCGTAGCGGTAACGACTGTGCCAGGACGGAAGCAGATAGACCATCCACAACGCGACCGCGACGAGGACGATCACGCCGCCGCCGAGAACCTGCCCACCCATGGGGACAACCGTACGTGGCATCCTCCGTGGTGACACTTCAGACACACCCGTGTCTGAAGTTCTTGTTCAACTTTAAGGTTCGAGACCCGCCGCGCGGCGGTCCGCGAGCGGGACGGTGGCCGCGTCGGGAGGCACAGCGCCCTCGAGCCAACGCCCGAGGACACCACGAGGCACCTCCTCTGCGACGAGCGCGAAGGCGAAATGGTCGCGCCAGTCGCCGTCGATGTGGATGTAGCGGCGGCGCAGTCCCTCGTAGCGGAATCCGAGCTTCTCGACGACGCGCAGACTCGCCCGGTTCTCGGGACGGATGCAGATCTCCATGCGGTGCAGCCGCAGCTCCTCGAAGCAGAGATCCGTCGCGAGGGCGACGGCGGTCGGCGTGATGCTCTTGCCGGCGAACCGCTCGCTCACCCAGTAACCGATCGTCGCCGACGACAGCGAACCGCGCGCGATGCCCCAGACGTTCAGCTGACCGGCGATCTGGCCCTCATGCTCCATGACGAACGGCACTCCGCTGCCGTCACGGTACTGCTGCAGCAGACGCCGGATGCCGAGCCGCATGTCGAACGACACGGGGCCTTCGGGGCTCGTCGCCTCCCATCGCTGCAGCCACGAACGGTTCGCCAGCAGCTCGGACTGCAGGGTGCGGGCGTCGCGCGGCCTGATCAGCCGTATGGCCACCGGTCCGTGGTGGCGGGGTGCGGTGGCCTCCACGCGCGTTCCCGTTCTCGTGTCAGAGGGTCCCGACGAAGTCCTTCAGCCACGGCCGCAGCTCAGGACCGAGGTCATCGCGATCGGAGGCGAGCTGAACGATCGCCTTGATGTAGTCGAGCCGGTCGCCCGTGTCGTAGCGGCGTCCGCGGAAGACGACGCCGAGCACGCCCTCGGTCGTCGCGAGCTCTTGCAGCGCATCCGTCAGCTGGATCTCGCCGCCCTTGCCCGGCTCGGTCCGCTCGAGGATCTCGTACACGTTGGGCTTGAGGACGTAACGACCGATGATCGCGTAGTTGGAGGGTGCGTCCTCCTTCTTCGGCTTCTCCACGAGCCCCGTGACCTTGACGACATCCGGGTCGTCGGTCGGCTCGACCGCCGCGGCGCCGTAGAGGTGGATCTGGTCGGGGTCGACCTCCATGAGGGCGACGACCGTCAGGCCCGAGCGCTCCTGCTCGGCGAGCATCTTCGGCAGCAGCGGGTCGCGCTCGTCGATCAGGTCGTCGCCGAGCATGACGGCGAACGTCGCGTCCCCGACGTGGGCGCGGGAACGCAGCACCGCGTGCCCCAGACCCTTCGGCTCGCCCTGACGGACGAAGTGGATGTCGGCGAGGTCGGACGACTCCTGCACCTTGCGGAGCTTGACGTCATCACCCTTGCGCGTGAGGTTGTGCTCGAGCTCGGGGACGGAGTCGAAGTGGTTCGACAGGTTGTTCTTGTTGCGCCCGATGATGATCAGGACGTCATCGATGCCTGCCTGGGTCGCCTCTTCGACGACGTACTGGATCGCCGGCTTGTCGACGACGGGCAGCATCTCCTTCGGCATGGCCTTCGTGGCGGGAAGGAAACGGGTGCCGAGGCCTGCGGCGGGGATGACCGCCTTGATGCGCTGCTGAGACATGGGACCACCATATCGATCAGGTGCCGCAGACGAGCCCTAACGCGCACAGCCTTTACAATCGGGGGCATGTCCGACGCGATCGACAACGCAAAGCGCGCGCTGCGGGCGGACCTCCGCGAACGCCGGTACGGGATGTCGGATGCCGCGCGCGAGTCGGCCGCCGACGGCATCCGCGAGCAGCTTCGCGAGCTGGTGGCCAGAACGGGCGCCCGCTCGATCTCGTGCTACCTCTCGGCGCCGACCGAGCCGGGCACCCGCGCCTTCATCGACGAAGCCGTCGCGGCGGGAGTCCGGGTGCTCCTGCCGATCAGCCGCAACGACGGCCTGCTCGACTGGGTCGTCGCCGAACCGGGGGCCGCCGTCGCTGACGGCCTCTTCGGAGTGCCCGAGCCGATCGGCGAAGTGCTCAGCCCCATCGCCGTCAGCGACGTCGATCTGCTCGTCATCCCCGCCGCTGCGGTCGACGCCGCAGGCATGCGCCTCGGCTGGGGCCGCGGGTACTTCGACAAGACCCTCGGTTCGATGGAGAACCGCCCGCCGGTGTACGCCGTGCTCTTCGACTCCGAACTCGTCGACGAGGTGCCGCGCGATCTGCACGATCAGCCGGTCACCGGCGTCGTCACTCCCACCAGAACCGTCGTCCTCGCTCCCGAGGCGCACTGAACACCGAGGAACCATGCCCACCTACGCCTATGCCTGCAAGTCGTGCGGGCACCGCTTCGACGCGGTCCAGTCCTTCGCCGAGCCTGCTCTCACGGTCTGCCCCGAGTGCTCGGGCGAGCTCCGCAAGCAGTACGGGTCGATCGGCGTGACCTTCAACGGCGGCGGCTTCTACCGCACCGACTCGCGCGCGAGCGGGTCAGGATCGGGCGCAGCGTCGAGCACGTCAACCGGTGGCGGTGACTCGTCGTCTTCGGCATCATCGAAGTCCGAGGCGAAGTCCTCCCCCGCCGCGGCGGGTTCCTGACACCCCGGCGCGTCCGGACAGAGAGGAGAGCCATGATCAAGGGCTTCCGCGATTTCATCATGCGCGGCAACGTCATCGACCTGGCCGTCGCCGTGGTCATCGGCGGCGCGTTCACCGCCGTCGTCAACGCGATCGTGTCGAGCATCATCAACCCGCTCGTCGAGCTGTTCTACCAGCCCAACGAGGAGGGTATCGCCGGTCCGACGCTGACCGGAATCTACGGTCAGCCGGTCCCGTTCCCCCTGGGGGGACTCATCACGGCGATCATCAGCTTCTTCGCCGTCGCTCTCGTCGTGTACTTCGTGTTCGTCGTGCCGATGAACAAGTGGAAGGAGCGCCAGGCCGCCAAGGCCGGCGTCGTCGAAGAGACGGCGAAGCTCCCGACCGAGCAGGAGCTGCTCATCCAGATCCGCGACCTGCTGGAGAAGAACAACGCCGCGAGCTCCACGTCGCCCACACCCGCAGCGGCTACCGACGCCCCGCTGCGCCGTTCGCAGAACACTCCCCCGGCAGCGCCTTCCGCCTGACGGAGTCAGTAGTGCGGCGGAACCTCGTTCCGCATCCGCGCATCGTTCGGACCGGATGCCCCGGCCGCGCCCTGGGCGCCGGCCGGGGCATCCGTCGTCTCATCGGCCGGTGTCGGCTCGGCCGTGGTACCCGGAGCTGCGGTCAATCGGGCGCGACGGCGACCGACGCGCTCCACCCGTTGCCGATCAGTCGATGACATCGAGCGGCTCGGTGCTCGCATCCGCCGTCGGCGCCTCGGGCTCGACGCCCAGGATCGCCGCGACCCGTGCGGCCACACCGGCGGGATCGCTGTAGAGATCGAACGAGTGCACGCGGATGTAGTGCCATCCCAGCCGCCGCAGGATCTGCGGCCGCAACCGCAGCGACTCGCGGAGCGACTGTCCGATCGTCTCGGGGTCGCCCTCGACAACGACCGCTTTGCCGTCGCGCTGCGCGACCAGCGGAAGCAGCCCGCGGTATGCGACATCGACCGCGACGCCGAGGCGGCGGAGGTTCTGCGCGAGAGCGAGCGTCAGGGGGTCGGCGAGGTCTTCGAGGCGGGCCTCGCGGGCGCGGGCTGCGATGCCCCCGAGGATCGACATGAGCGTTGCGGCGCCATTCTCGAGGCGTCCGTCGTCGAACGCGGACGGCCGGATCGACGACACGATGACCATGGAGCGACGGGCGCGCGTCATGCCGACGGTGAGCAGACGCTCGCCGTCCGGTCCGGAGAGCACGCCGAAGTCGCTCAGGACGCGACCGTGGCGGGTGAGGCCGTACCCGAGGGAGAACACGACGCGGTCGCGGCTCTCGGCCACAGACTCCTCGAGCCCGAGGACGGCGAACGGCTCAGCCGTCTCGCGACCGACGAACTCGGCGACATCCGATCGTCCGGCGAAAGCGGCCTCGACGGCGGCGCGGATGCGGAGGGCGTGCTTCGTCGACGCGGTGACGACCATCAGCGACTCGTTCGGGCGGTTGACGGCGTGCTCGACGACGAGCGTCACGACGCGGGCGACCTCGGCGTCGGGGCTCTCCACCGCACCGGAGTCGGGGTCGGGCGCGCCGACACCGCCTTCGACGTAGTCGACGCTGAGGCTGCCTCGTCCGAGGTACGAGCCAGCCCAGGGGAACGAGACGATCTCGCCGCCGTAGAAAGCCTCGTTGACGAGCTCCGCGAGGTCTTCGCCTCCCGCGCGGTAGCTGCGCGTCAGGGTCTCGACCGGGACGATCTCGGCGAGCCGCTCGAAGACGCTGCGCTCTTCGGGGTCGACGAGGGGCTCGTCGGAGGGATCGCGGTCAGCGGCGATCTCGAACGGCGTCGGTCGCTGCGTCACCGGATCGCCGAACGCGACGACCTGCCGCCCGCGGCGGAGCGCAGCGGCGGATTCGGCGACGCTGAGGGCGCCGGCATCCGCCAGGATCACGACGTCGTAGGCGGGACGGGCGGGCAGCGTCGCGACCTCGTAGGGCGATGCGATCCACACCGGCGCGAGGGTCCGAAGCAGCTTGGGAGCGACCGCGAGCAACTCGGCGGCCGAGGCGGTGCCCTCGCGCAGCGCCGACTTCAGCGCCGCGGTCTCGTCGGCCTCATCGACGATCGCGATCTTCCATCGCGTCGCGAGTTCGGCCGCGAGCTGCTGCCCCGCCGATGCGGCGTGAGCCTCGTCGACGAGGCGGAAGTCGCGTTCGAGCCGGTCGACGACGCTGGTGTTCGCGCCGAGCAGCGCACGGTCGCTGCGGAGCATGGCCTCGAGGGCGGACTGCCACCACGCGAACTCGAACTCCGACGCGACGCGTTCCTCGGGCACATGCCGCACGGAGAGCTCGGTCAGCAGACCCTCGAGGCCCAGTGCGGCGAGCTCGCCGCGCAAAGTGGCGCGCTCGACGAGGTTGTCGAACACATCGGAGTCGGCGGCGAGTCCGGCGAGGATCCGCACGAGCTCGGGGATCGGCGTCGCGAGCAGGTCGTGTCCGGGGCCGAGAACGCGAGAGAGCTCACCGAGATCGGCATCGACGCGCTGCCACGACGTCGCGACGGCATCGAGGCCCGCGGGGATCTCGGGCACGACGCCCGCCTCGGCGAGGCGCTGCCACTGCTCGCGCTGCTTCTGCACTCGCACGAGGGCGTCGTGCATGTCGGTGACGTGCATCCCGGGACGCACGTACTCCTTGGACAGGCGGCGCAGACGGCGGCGCGTGGCGCCGTTCATCTCCGGGGTGTCGCGGCGGGTCGAGTGCGCCTCGATGAGGTCGCCCAGCGGACGCTCGAAGACGGTCAGGCTGAAGCGGTCGAGCGAGGCGCGGATGCCCTGCAGCAGACGGATGTACGCGCCGAGCTCGGCGAGCGTCGTGAACGGCCGCATCCGGGTCTGTCCGATGAGCTCATACCCGCGCTCGAGGATCTCCGGGATCTCGGTGCGGTGCAGCCGACCCGCCAGAGCGTGCGCGGCGCGTGCCTGCTCGGTCGTCTCGAACGCGACGCCGTACCAGGGCGAGTCGTCGGGACCGAAGCGGAACTCCCCCAGCCGCGCAGCGGTCGCGAGCGAAGCGGCGGCTTCAGCGCGTCGTGTCGAGAGGCGCTGGAGGGTCGCGGAATCGAACCGGGTGGCAGCCGAGGGCTGCGGAGACTCGGCGGCGATCGTCGTCAGCTTCTGCAGCACCTCGAGCGGCGAGACGCCGAGCATCGGATGCCGCTGCGTCAGCGAGACGCGATAGTCGCGCAGCACCGTGCGCAGGCGCACCAGCGCGTCGTCGATCTCACCCATCTTGGGGTGCTGCGCCTTCTCGTTCCGGGCGATCGCGCGAATGAGGTCGCGGTGGACGCCGCGAGGCGAGACGGCGAGCCCGGGCAGCCCGATGCCGGCGAGGCGGTGGCGGACGCCCTCCAGAGTGGAACGGCGGGCGCTGACCACGAGGACGCGCTTGCCTCGCCTGACCAGCTCGCCGACGGCGTTAATGATCGTCTGCGTGCCCCCCGTGCCCGGGAGCGTGTGGACGACGAGCGACTGCCCCGCGACGATACGGTCGAGGACGCCTTCCTGCTCGGCGTCGGCGTCGAGCAGCAGGCGGTCGGATGCGGGCGGGCGGTCGTCCGAGGGAACGGCGTCGGGCACCGGGTACCGCGTCGCGATAAGAGCGCGGTCGTCCTCGTGGCCCGCGAGCGCATTGAGCACGGGCACGTCGAGGTCGGCGGCGTCGCGTTCCGCGCGGGCGGCGACATCGGCGAACGTCGAGACGATCAGGCGCGGCTGCACGGTGAACGTGTCGACATGCGCCGTCAGGGCGCGGAGGTGGTCGATGACGGGCTGCGGCTTGAAGACGCCGCCGTCGTACGCGAGCGCGGCCAGCCCGCGCCGGTCGAGGTCGATACCGAAATGCGTGCGGGCGATCTCGACGAGCTCGGGGTTGACCGAGAAGGAGCCGTGGAGCTTGAGATCGAAGTCGCCGTGATGACGGCGGATGGCGAGCGGTCGCAGGAGGACGGGCGCGTTGTAGGTGAGTCCCCCGGCACGCCACGAGGCGAACCCGACGCCGAGATGGACGGTGTCGAGGCCGCGCGTCGTGCGGAGCTCGACGTCTTTCGCGGTGATGCGCCCGGCCGCGAGCCGTGCCGTGCGCAGTCCGACCTCGTCGCGGAACAGGTTCGACAGCAGCGTCGACCGGCCCGTGATGAACTGCGGCAGACTGCCGGGATGCGCCTTGGTGATGTCGATGCCGACGTCGTCGGAGGCGATGTAGTGCAGCAGCGTCGACCGGCCGCCGAGCTGAGCCGCCTGCACGCGGATGCGCTCGCGCTCCGGGTCGGCGACGTGCGCGACGGCGACGTCCTCTTCGGCGACGTCGAGCTGCGCCGGGGTCACCGATTCGACCCGAACCTCGTCGGCTGCGTCCGGACGGACGGCTCCTCGATCTCCTCGCCACACAGCACACACCCTAAGCGGCGCGACCGCATCCGACACTCAGGCGCCGCCGAGTTTCGCGCTATTGCCGACACGCCGGAGGATCGGCGTTTCCTCCCCAGCCTTCCCGCCGGCGATCTCCTCCCCCGGTTCGCTGACCCCGCCCGTCGTGCGCGAGGCCGCCCGAGATGATGGAGCAATGATCGACGCAGCTTTCGCGGTGCACGCCACGCCGATCGGCGACGCCCTCCTCGTGGTGACCGGAACCGGCCTGGTGCACCTCGACATCCTCGACCGCCCCGCCGACATTGCCCTCGTCGACCTCGCTCCCGCCCTCGGAGCGTTGCCGGTGCACGATCCCGGCGCGACCGCCGATGCCGCGGCAGAGCTCGACGCCTACTTCGCGGGACGGTTGCAGCGCTTCCATACCCCGATCGACTGGCTGCTCGCGCCGACCGGATTCGCCGGCGAGGCGCTGCGCGCCGTCTGCGACGTCCCGTACGGCGAGGTCGCGACGTACGGCGAGATCGCGATCGCCGCCGGCTCGCCGCGTGCGCACCGTGCCGTCGGATCGGCCTGTGCGCGGACACCGATCTCGATCGTCGTGCCCGCCCACCGCGTGGTCCGCAGCGACGGAGCGATCGGCGAGTACGGCGGCCACCCCGAACGCAAGCGCTTCCTGCTCGACCTCGAGAGCGGTGCAGGCTCCGGCCGCGTGTAGGCCGCGCCGGAACGACGACGGCCCCGGGCAGCGCACGCCCGGGGCCGTCGTTCGATCGGCGGTGTCACTCCCTCTAGTGGTCGACCGCCTTCTCGGCGCCGTGGCCGGTGAGGGATCGCACGTCCATCTCGGCGGCCTTGACCGGGTCCTCCTGGCGGCGCTCGGTGACCGAGCCGAGCCAGCCGAGGAAGAAGCCCAGCGGGATCGAGACGATGCCCGGGTTGTTCAGAGGCCAGATCGCCGTGCCGACGTTCTTGAACACGCTCGTCTCGGTACCCCAGAACACCGGCGACAGAACGATGAGGATGATGGCTGCCGCCAAGCCGCCGTACATGCTCCACACCGCGCCGCGCGTGGTGAACCTCCGCCAGAACAGCGAGTAGATGATCGTCGGCAGGTTCGCCGACGCAGCGACCGCGAACGCCAGGGCGACGAGGAAGGCGACGTTCTGTCCCTGCACGCCGATACCGCCGACGATCGCGAGGATGCCGATCACGATCACCGTGCGACGGGCGACCTTGACCTCGCCGTCCGGCGGCACATCGCCCTTCTTGACGACGTTCGCATAGATGTCGTGCGCGAACGAGGCCGCCGCGGTGATGGTGAGACCGGCCACGACCGCGAGGATCGTCGCGAACGCCACCGCCGAGATGAAGCCGAGCAGCAGGGGGCCGCCCAGCTCGAGGGCCAGCAGCGGGGCCGCGGAGTTGACGCCGCCGGGCGCCGATGCGATGCGCTCGGGGCCCACGAGCGCACCCGCGCCGTAGCCCAGGACGAGAGTGAGGAGATAGAACAGACCGATCAGCCAGATCGCCCACACGACCGAGCGCCGGGCCTCCTTCGCCGTCGGCACCGTGTAGAAGCGCATGAGCACGTGCGGCAGGCCCGCGGTTCCGAGGACGAGCGCCACGGCGAGCGAGATGAAGTCCCACGGGTTGGCGCCGTACTGCAGGCCGGGTCCGAGGATCGCCTCGCCCTTCGGCGACGCGGCGACCGCGCTCTCGAGCAGGGTGTTGAGGTTGAACCCGTTGATCGCGAGCACCCAGATCGTCATCACGAGCGCGCCGCCGATGAGGAGGAACGCCTTGACGATCTGCACCCAGGTGGTGCCCTTCATGCCGCCGATCAGCACGTAGACGATCATCAGCACACCGACGACGGCGACCACGATCGACTGCCCGACCTGCTCGGTGATGCCCAGCAGCAGCGAGACGAGCCCGCCGGCACCTGCCATCTGCGCGAGCAGATAGAAGAAGCACACGGCGAGCGTCGTGATGGCGGCCGCCATGCGCACCGGCGTCTGCTTCAGCCGGAACGACAGGACGTCGGCCATCGTGAACTTGCCGGTGTTGCGCATCAGCTCGGCGACGAGCAGCAGGGCGACGAGCCAGGCCACGAGGAATCCGATGGAGTACAGGAAGCCGTCGTAGCCGTTGATCGCGATCGCGCCGCAGATGCCGAGGAAGGATGCCGCCGACAGATAGTCACCCGCGATCGCGAAGCCGTTCTGCGGACCGGTGAACGAACGGCCCGCGGCGTAGTAGTCCGCGGCGGTCTTGTTGTTGCGGCTGGCGCGGATGACGATGAACAGCGTCACGGCGACGAACGCACCGAAGATCGAGATGTTCAGCACCGGATTGTTGTCGACCGTCTCGCCCGCCGCGACGACGGCCGCTCCGACGCCGTGCACCGCTTCCCAGAATCCGTTCACGAACCCGCCTCCTGCCGTTCGAGGTCATGCCGGATCGACGCCGAGATCGGGTCGAGCTTGTGATTGGCGTACCAGACGTAGCCCATGGTGATCGCGAACGTCGTGACGAACTGGCCGAGTCCGAACAGCAGACCGACGGTGATGTCACCCCAGACGCGCTGGGCCATGAAGTCGGTCGCGAACGACGACAGCAGCACGTAGGCGAAGTACCAGACGAGGAAGACGATCGTGAGGGGCCACACGAAGCTGCGGTGTTTGCGCTTGAGTTCCTGGAACGGCGCCGACTCTTCGACGGCGACGTAATCCACTGCGCCAGGCGGCGGCGAGTGGGTGGGCGATGCGGACATGTGGCCTCCTTGCCTCATGGTGAGCAGCTCTCCAGCGGTCGTCGTCGTCGAGCGACCGCGATGGTATGGTCGACGCTACGAAAGGCGGCAACGAGGCCGTCACCCCCGGAAGTAGGTAGTGCGTGACGGCACTGGCGGCACCCGAGAACGACGCGCAGCTGGTCTCCCGCGCGGTGGACGACCTCGCACGCAGCACACGCTTTCCCGTCGTCTTCGGCGGCCTCGAGAGCCAGGGCTCGGTTCACGTCACCGCGATCGCCGGAGCGCGGTCGCATTCGATCGACGACCTGGTGGTGAGGATCGGGCGCGGACTGGGCGGCGCCGCGATGGTCGAGAAGCGCCCGCGCCTCGCCCTCGACTACCGCACCGCGCGCACCATCACCCACGACTACGACCGGGCGATCCTCGGCGAGGGGATCTCCACGCTCTTCGCCGTCCCGATCGTGACCGATGGCCGAGCCCGCGGGGTGCTGTACTGCGGTTCGTGGTCGCAGGCTCCCGTCGGAGACCTCGTCGCACGGCCGGCGTTCCGCGCGGCGGACGCGATCAGCACCGAGCTGCGCATCCGCGACGAGGTGCAGCGACGGCTCGCCCTGGCCCCGACGCCCGAAGCGGCGACGGGCCTGTCCGCCGCGGCTCGTGAAGACCTCCGCGAGAGCTTCGCCGAGCTGCGCAGCATCGCGGCGACCGTCGACGACGCCGACCTGCGGGCGCGGCTCGCCGCGATCGAACGCCGCCTGACGACGGTCGCGTGCGACGGAACGACCTCGGCGAAGGACGCCGACGTGCAGCTCTCGCCACGCGAGCTCGACGTGCTGGCGTGCTGCGCCCTCGGCTCGACGAACGCCGAGATCGGCGCGGCGCTGAGCCTGAAGGAGGGCACCGTGAAGTCGTACCTTCAGTCCGCGATGGCCAAGCTCGATGCGTCGACGCGGCACGCGGCCGTCACACGCGCTCGACGCCTCGGTCTGCTCCCCTGACCCGCGACGCCCGCCGATATTCGCTGACGTCGTTGCCGGACCAGGCCGCGACGCGCAGGATCAGGCCGCGATGCGAAGACGGCCGCGGTGCTGCTCGATGACCGCCGCGTACTCCGCGATCATCCGGTCGCGACCCAGTCGGCTGCGGGCGGCGAGCGCGGCAGCGGCGAATCCTTCGCGTTCGAGGGCGGCACGTCGCCACCCGGCCGCAACAGCGTCGGGGTCACGCGGGGTGACGATGCCGATCCCCTCGACGAGGCGGGCCGCGTCGCCGACATCCGTCGTCACCGGCACCGCGCCGCTTGCCGCTCCCTCGAGCAGACAGAGGGGCGCCGCCTCGCCGAAGGCGCTCGTGAGCGCCACGACGTCGGCCGCCCGGTAGATCGCGGGCATGTCGTCGCGGATGCCGAGGGCGTGCACGCGGTCACCGCCCTCGGCGGAGAGCATCTCGACCAGCCGGGGGTTCTCGCGCGTCATCCCCGCGCCGCACATGACATAGTGCGCATCCGGCACCATCCGGCGGTGCGCGGCGACCGACCGCAGGAAGAGCTCGGGATCCTTCATCTCGTCGAACCGGGCCGCGTAGGCGACGACGACCGCTTCCTCCGGGATGCCGAGCTCGCGGCGCACGGGGTCATCCCCGCGGGTGATGGCCGGGCGGAACCGCGAGAGGTCGATGCCGTTGTCGACGACGTGGCGCCGCGCGCTGCCGAGAAGCGGCGCGTACGCGGCATCCGTCGACTGCGCGCACGAGACCGCCGCCGTGAGGATCCCGCGCCGGACGCTCTCGCCGAGCCACGCGAGGGCGTCGCCGGAATGCTCGGGATCGGAGCGATGGAGGCAGGTCACGACGGGCCGAGGGGGCATCATCATGGCGTCGTCGAGCGCGAGCAGCAGTCCGAGCGGCTGCTCCTTGAGCGTGAGCACGACGTCCGCTGCGGCGATCGCCCGCGACGCCGCGCGCAGCTGTCGTGATGAGTACGCATGCGGCGCATGCGGCACCGCCCCCGCGGTCTTTCCCAGCGAGGCGACGGCGATGCCCGCCGAGCGCAGCGAGCGATAGCGCGGATCGGCGGCCATGTGCTGCACCGTGGACTCGCGCCTGGCCCGCGACGCGATCGAGAGCACGCTGTGGTGCTGTTCGCCCCGCGCGTGCAGGCCCGCGACGACGTCGCTGTGGAGGATCCGAGCCCCGCCGGCGAAGAAGCCCTCGGTGAGGGAGAGGACGCGAAGCGGAGCGCTCATTCAGGACCTTCGGGATCGACGCGGCGGGTGCGATCCATCGTGCGGCAACGCCCGCCCGCGGCGAGTGAACCGCGGACGAGCGTTGCGTGAACGAACGGCGCCGGACGCCGGTCCCGAGCGCCGGGCTCAGAGGATGGGCTTGCCTCCCGTGACCGCCAGACGCGCGCCCGAGATGTACGACGCCTCGTCGGACGCGAGCAGCACGTACGCCGGAGCGAGCTCGGCGGGCTGACCGGCCCGTCCGAGCGGTGTCTGCTCGCCGAAGCTCTCCACCGCGTCGGGCGGCAGCGTGGCCGGGATCAGCGGGGTCCAGATGGGTCCCGGGGCGACGCTGTTGGCGCGGATGCCGCGCTCACCGAGCATCTGCGCGAGCGAGGCGGTGATGCTCGCGATGGCGGCCTTCGTCGCGGCGTACGGCAGCAGGTTCGGCGAGGGCTGATCGGACTGCACGGAGCTCGAGCCGATGATCGACGATCCCGGCCCCATGTGCGGCAGCGCCGCCTTCACCAGGTGGAAGTACGCGTCGACGTTCGTCGCCCACGTGAAGTCCCACTCCTCGTCGGGGATCTCCTCGAGGGTCTCGCGGTTCATCTGGAACGCGGCGTTGCTGACCAGGATGTCGATCCCCCCGAGCTCCTCGACGGTGCGCCGGACGGCCTCGCGGCAGTGCGCCGGGTCGGAGATGTCGCCGGGGATGAGAACGGCGCGACGGCCCGCATCCTCGACGAAGCGCTTGGCCTCTTCGGCATCCTCGTGCTCGTCGAGGTAGCTGATGGCGACATCCGCTCCCTCGCGGGCGTAGGCGAGCGCCACCGCCTTGCCGATGCCGCTGTCGCCACCGGTGATGAGGGCGCGCTTTCCGGTGAGCTTTCCGGAGCCGCGGTAGGTCTCTTCGCCGTAGTCGGGCTTCGGCACCATCTTCTGGTCGGTACCCGGGACGTTCTGCTGCTGGGGTTCCATGGTCATCCCTCTCTTTCGTCGAACGGTGAACGGTTGGTCTACCCGATCCCGACTGGGCTCCGGATACACGGGGCTTGACACCCGGTCGCCCGATCCGGCATCGCGTCGCCCGGGCGACCGGCGCGTCAGTCGACGCCGCGGGAGCGGGCGATCGACACGGCAGGCGCGATGCCGCCGTCCTCCCAGACGGCGCCGTGACCCGGAAGGACGAGGCGGGCGCCCGTCTCGGCGAGCCGGCTCAGCGAATCGAGCGCCTCGCGGCTGTGCGCGGTCGCGGCCCGGGCCACGACGCGCGGGCCGACGCGCCCCGTGTAGGGATCGAGGGTGACAAGGGCGTCACCGGTCAGCAGGATGCCGCGGGACTCGAGAAGGAAGGCGCAGTGCCCATCGGTATGACCGGGCGTCGCGATCGGAAGGATGCCGCCGGCGAGCGGGATGGAATGTCCGGGCACGATCGACGGATCGGTCCGCACGCCCTTCACGCCCAGCGCTCCCGCACTCACCATCCGGGCGAGGATCGGCATCGCCGCCGGATACCGGAACGGGTAGGGGAATCGCGGGGCTTCGTGCGCGTACCGGTACGGATGCCGCGCCAGCTCCTCGTCGCCCGGGTGCACGTCGGCCACGAGGTGGTGCTCGTCGGCGAGGCGCTCGCACATCCCCACGTGATCGAAGTGCCCGTGGGTGAGCAGAAGCATGTCGATGTCGGACGGGCGGGCGCCCACGGCCGCGAGGGCCTGCTCCAGGAGCGGCCACGTGCGCGGGAGTCCCGCGTCGATCAGGACGAGCCCGTCGTCGGAGGCGATGAGGTAAGCGTTCACGCCGCCGCGAGCGAGCTGGAACACGCCCTCGGCGACCTCGGACACCCGCGGTCGGTGATCGGTCGTCATGATGCTCCCTCCGGTCCCGCACGATGATCCGCAGCCCGTCGGCCGAGCGCCCGGGGCTTGACAGATCGATCCGCGGTCACCCGCCGCGCGGGCGCGATGGTCGCACCGACCCCGGAACCAGTCAAGGCCCGTGGCTGTCTCGGAAAGGCAGACGTACGTTCGCGGCGCCGGCGCACTCGGCGCTCGGCCGATCCCCAGGAGGCGAGATGTTCTTTCATCGACAGGAACTGCAATTCGAGGCCCGTCCGGAGAAGCCCGACGCGATCTTCGCGCGACGGATGCAGGAGGTGCTCGGCGGCCAGTACGGCGAGATCACCGTGGCGATGCAGTACGGGTTCCAAGCGTGGAACGCCCACATCCCGGGCAAGTACCGCGACCTGCTCTACGGCATCGGGGCCGAGGAGTTCGGCCACGTCGAGATGCTCGCGATCATGATCGCGCAGCTGCTCGAGAAGGCTCCGGCCGAGCAGTCCGAAGCCGCCGCGAAGTCCGACCCCGTCCTCGGCGCCGTCATCGGCGGCATGGACGTGCAGGCTGCGATCGTCGCCGGCGCGGGCGTGCGCCCGGTCGACTCGAACGGCAACCCGTGGCAGGGCTCGTACGTGACGGCCAGCGGCAACCTCCTCGCCGACTTCACCGCCAACGCGAACGCCGAGATGCAGGGGCGCCTGCAGGTCGCGCGGATCTATCACATGACCGACGACAAGGGCGTGCGAGACATGCTCTCGTTCCTCTTGGCGCGCGACACGATGCACCAGAACCAGTGGATCCGGGCCGCCCAGGAGCTGCGCGAAGAGGGAGTGGAGGACATCCCCGTGCCGTCGAACTTCCCGCTCTCGAACGAGGCGCGCGAGCACGCCTACAAGTACATCAACTTCTCGGACGGTGCCGCAGCCGCCGAGGGTTCGTGGGCCGCGGGACCCACCCCCGACGGCAAGGGCGAGTTCACCTACCTCGACGGACCCGACACCTCGGTTCCCATGCCGCCGCCCACGCAGCCGGACCCCCGTTTCTACGGCACCGACGCGAAGCCGAACATCATCGACAAGGCCGAGGGCGTCATCCGCGACAAACTCTGACCCCGAGGGGCACGGCCGCGGGCGACGCGGCCGTGCCCCGATGCAAGGGATCTCGCCCGACACCCCGGCCGGAACGGCATCCGATCGGGGTGTCGGCAACGATCCCTTGCATCGGCGCGCAGCGCAGAGCGGCCGGGGGCGGGCTCAGTCGGCGGTGAAGCCGGCGAGCTTGTGGGTGCCGTCGCAGAACGGCTTGATCGCGCTCACCCCGCAGCGGCAGAGCGCCACCGTGCGGCGGGTGCGCGGAATCGGGTTGCCCGCGTCGTCGAGCAGCTCGACGTCGCCCCGCACGAGCAGCGGCCCGTCGGGGCAGGCGGTGATGGTCACGGATGCACCCTGGTGCTCGCTCATCGTCTCTCCTTCTTCCTCAGTGTCCTCATGCTGTTCGCCGCTCGCCGCAGCCGCGTGCCGCGATAGCGCACCCCGCCGCGCAGCCGCAGCGACAGCGCTACCCAGCTCGCCAGACCCCGCTCGATGACCCACGGCACCGCCCACAGGGCATCCGTCCGCCCGAAAACGCCACGTCCGCCGTCACGGCGGCGCCCGACCTCGGCGGCGACGATGACCGCTGTCCCGGAGAGCGCCAGGGCAACCGGCCGGCGGCGCAGCGCGAGGATGAGGGGAACCACCGCCAGCTCCAGCGCGAGGCGAGCCGGCTGCGCGAGGCTGTCGTACGCCTGGCGCACGCGCTGTTCCCGGAAACGGCCTGCCGTCGCGGGCAGGCGGGCGACGAAGATGTCGCGCGCGATGCGCCGGCGGCCGCCACGGGCGATGATCGTGCGCTCGAGCTCGAGGTTCTCGAACAGGACGTCGGTGTCGTAGCCGGGGCGAGCGAGGCCGGTCCGTACCGCGACGGTGCCCGAGAAGTCGCCTCCGAAGGCGCGGTTGACGAGGGTGCGGCCGGTGTCCCAGCGGGCGTGCCACGGCCGAGGCCGCAGCCAGACGTTCTGCGGCCGCACGATGTCGGCATCCGACAGCGCTGCGACGACCTGCTGCCGAGAGCCGTCGTCGTACCGGACGTCGTCGTCGGCGATGACCGTGAGCGGATGCCGGGCAAGGACGAGCCCCGTCATCGCTCCGCGCGCTTTTCCGTTGCGGCCCGGCACCGACGGCGGCACCACCCGCGCGGGCGCCCAGTCACGACGGTGCGCGGCGAACAGGTGCGCGGGCGAGCCGTCGACGACGGTGACGTCGACGCGGCGGGTGAGCCAGGTGAGGTACTCCCCCAGCTCGGCCGCGTCGGACCGATGGGCTTGGTCATCCCAGCGCAGCGGCAGAACGTACTCGACGTCGTCGCGCATCACGCCGTGAGGTCGGGAAGGACGCCGCCGCGAAGCGCGCTCCGCTCCTCCTCCCAGGCAGCGAGCACGTGGTCGCCGACCAGGTCGTCGAGGACGAGGCAGGCCCGAGCGCCGAAGAGGATGTCGGGCAGCAGTTCCGGCTCGTCCTCGGCGAGGGAACCCGCGAGGTCGCGACCCGCGATCTGCTCATGCACGGCGTCGGCCTCGACGTGCTCGTCGAAGTACCACGTGACGTCGGAGCCGAACCCGAGCCGCCGGAAGCCGTCGCCGTACGAGCGGTTGGGGATCGACGAGGTCATCTCGAACGCCGCGAGGTGCCCCACGATCGCCCCGCGGAGGCGCCGGTGCAGCCCGAACAGCGACATCGCGTTATGGCTGGCCAGGATGACGGCGGGCACGGCGTCGATGTATGCGCCATAGGTGTCGTCGAGGCCGGCGCCGCGGACGGTCTGGGCGAAGATCGTCGCGTGCACGCGGGCCGGGTCACCGCCGCCGTACTCGTCCGACTGGATCTCGACGAGGGCGGCCTTCGACCGGCCCCGCAGTCTCGGGATCGCCCACGAGTGCGGGTCTGCTTCGCGCAGCGTGTAGACGGTGCGGAGGATGAGGAACTCACGCAACTGCTCGAGAGAGGCCTTCTTCGCGACGAAGCGCGCCATGCCCGGTCCCGCGGTCGGGGCAGTCAGGTCGAACAGCCAGCGTGCGACGGCGTCCCGTTCCGCCTCGGGCGGATCGGCGATCTCGGCCGCGGCGCGCAGGGCCCCCTCGAAAGCGCGCTCGATGCGCCCTCTTGCGGCGATGAGCGACGGCTCCCATTCCCACGAGGCGTCCAGCCCCGGCAGCGAGCCGTAATGGACGGCATACATGAGGAACAGGGAGAGCTGCAGGTCGTCGTCGCACAGGATGTCGGGCGTCTCGGCGAGGGCGCGCCCCACGAGCTCGGGAGCGTCGATCGGGAGACCACTCGTCGCCGGGGCGATGAGCGCCCGCTGGAGCATCGCGCTCACGGGCCCCCGGGCACCGAACGGCAGGGGATCGGCGCCGCCGAGGTCGATGGGGATGGTCTCGATGGTGATGCTCATGGGGCTCCTCGGGGTGAGAGCGGCGACCGTACGTGGCCTGCGCGGGGTGCTTCGAGCGGGTTGACCCGTGCGATCTCGGTGTGCAAGCGGCGCCTCCGTTGCGGCGTGACGCGCGCGGGCGGTAGCGCGTCGACGTCAGCTCGTCCAGCCCGTGGGCGGCAGGCGCGGTCGCGCGCAGTGTGACGGGCACGAACCCCGGCAGAGAGGCGATCGATGAAAGCCATGACCTACCGCGGACCGTACAAGGTCCGCGTGGAAGAGAAGCCCGATCCGAGGATCGAGCACCCGCACGACGCGATCGTGCGGGTGACGCTCGCCGCGATCTGCGGATCGGACCTGCACCTCTACCACGGCATGATGCCCGACACCCGGATCGGTCACACGTTCGGTCACGAGTTCATCGGCGTGGTCGAGCAGCTCGGCGGCGCCGTGACGAACCTCGCTGTGGGCGACCGCGTGATGGTGCCGTTCAACATCTTCTGCGGCTCGTGCTACTTCTGCGCGCGCGGGCTGTTCTCGAACTGCCACAACGTCAACGCCAATGCGACGGCGGTCGGCGGCATCTACGGCTACTCGCACACGGCGGGCGGCTACGACGGCGGTCAGGCCGAGCGCGTGCGCGTTCCCTTCGCCGACGTCGGCCCCACCGTCATTCCCGATTGGATGTCGGATGAGGACGCGCTCCTGCTCACCGACGCCTATTCGACGGGCTACTTCGGCGCCCAGCTGGGAAGCATCGTCGAGGGCGACACCGTCATGGTGCTCGGCGCCGGGCCGGTCGGCCTCGCTGCGGCGCAGTCGGCCTGGCTGATGGGTGCGGGGCGGGTCATCTCGTTCGACCATCTCGACTATCGGCTGATTAAGGCTCGTGAGTTCGCGCACGCCGAGACGGTGAACATCTCCGAGCACCGCGACGTCGTCGTCGAGATGAAGCGGATGACCGACTACCTCGGTGCCGACGTCGTCATCGATGCCGTGGGTGCCGAGGCGGACGGCAACGTCACCCAGCACGTCACCTCGGCGAAGCTCAAGCTGCAGGGCGGCTCGCCCGTCGCCCTGAACTGGGCCATCGACGGAGCACGCAAGGGCGGATCGGTCTCGGTGATCGGCGCGTACGGTCCGCTGTTCAGCGCGGTGAAGTTCGGCGACGCCCTCAACAAGGGCCTCACGCTACGGATGAATCAAGCACCGGTGAAACGGCAGTGGCCGCGCCTGTTCGAGCACATCCGCGCGGGATACATCTCGCCGAGCGACCTGATCACCCACCGCATCCCTCTCGAGCACATCGCCGAGGGATACCACATGTTCTCATCCAAGCTCGACGACTGCGTGAAGACCGTCGTCGTCCCCTCGGAAGGCTGACCCGTGAGCGCGAACTCCTCCGACGTCCCCACCCCGTACAGCCCGAACGTGCCCCGGCCGGCGCCCGATCGCGCGGCGTTGCGCGCCCGCATCCCCGGGTGGGGCGCCGACCTCGACCCGGCAGACCGTCCGTCCGGCAGCGTCGAGAGGATCGACGAGACTGCCGCCGATCGCGGGATGCCGCCGCGACAGGCCGACGACCCGGGCCGCGAGCGCTCGATCGAGCACGCGTTCCTCACGCCCGTCTACAGCACGGCGCAACCGCTGCACGGTCTCTCTGGGCGAATCCGCCGGCTGGCCTATGCGCGTTTCAGCGAGGGCCGTGCCGCGCACTGGCTGCTGCTCGTCGCCGGTGATCGCGTCGAGGCCGTCGGCGCACATGTGCGCTCGTTGGCGACGGCTCGGCCCGACAACCCCATCACCGAGACCGGGGTTCTGAGTGAAGCCCGTCGGCATCCGATCCGGTCGCGGTTCGGCCGAGGACGGGTCGACCAACGGCACACCTGGCTCGATCCCCTCCTCGTCGCCGGGCCCTGGGTCCTCGCCGGGTGGCTCGTCATCCGTATCGTCGGACGGGCGTTCAGACGTCGCTAGGCCGATCGAGCGGGCGCGGGATCTCGGCAGCCGTCGCGGGGTCGTCGAGACTGTCGAGAACCGCTCCCGAGCTCGGCTCCGCCGCGGCGCCCCGCCGGAGGCAGGTCTGGACGAGATCGGCGGCGAGCCGGGTCGTCAGCCCCGGGGCGATGCGGTGGCCGAGCAGCGCCGCGCGCGCCTCCCACCCGACGGCGACGCACTCGCGACGGGAGACCGCCGACCGCAGGATCGCGTCGGCCACGAGCTCGGGTTCGTCCATCAGCGGCAGCCGCAGCGCGCGACCCGCGTGGTTGCCCGCGTGGCGCCACAACGGTGTCCGAACGGCCCAGGGCAGCACCGCCGTCACCGCCACGCCCGTCGCACCGGCGAGCCGCAGCTCCTGTCGCAGGGCACGGGTGAGCGACAGCACGCCGGCCTTCGTGGCCGCGTACGACGCCTGATACGCCAGCGGGACGACGCTCTCGACCGACGCGGTGTTCACGATGACGCCACTCCCCCGCGGCACGAAACGGCGGAGAGCGACGTGCGCCCCGCGCACGGCACCGGCGAGATTGGTGTCGACCACGCGGAGGTGCTCGTCGAGGGGCGCCTTCCAGAATGGTCCGATCGTGGCGACGCCCGCGTTGCCGACCCAGACATCGATCGGTCCGAACATCCGCTCCGCCTCGGTGGCGAGGCGCTCGAGGTCCTCGGTGCGGCCGGCGTCGCCCGGCACGACGTGAGCCTGACCGCCCCGGTCACGGATACGTCGAGCGAGCTCGTCCAGCGCTTCGCCGCGCCGCGAGAACACGACGACCCGCGCGCCGGCCTCGCCCGCGCGTACGGCGACGGCGCGACCGATGCCGCTGGACGCGCCGACGACCACGATCGTCCGGCCGGTGAGATGGGGATGCGGAGTGGTCGCGCTCATCGACGCAGGATCGTCCCGGCGGTGCGGATGCCGAAGCCGGTTGCGTTCCCCGCGCGCACACGCTATTCCGCGTCGCGTCCTCCGGAGCCGGCGCGGGAACGACGACGTCGGCGGTGCTCCTGCCCCTCAGTGCTCCGGGAACAGAGCACCTTCCGGGAACAGAGCACCGCCGACGCCGATGACGACCGCAGCCGTCAGCGGTCGGTGCGGGCGTCCTCGGCAGCCTCTTCGGCCTCAGCGCCTTCTTCGGGCGACTCGGAACCGGCCGATGCCGCGTCGTCCGCGTCGTGCTGGTGCTCGTCGTCTCGTCCGTGGTGGTCGACGCTCATGTCACTTCTCCGATCGGCTCGCGTGGCGTCCCGCGCTCGCGGGACACCTCCACTGTGCACGCCGGGCGGATGCCGCGAACCGGGCTTGCCCCGAAAGCGGATGCGTGCGAGACGCAGTCCGCTCTCGAGGGACGCCGGACTGTCAGTCGCTGGGCTCCGAGCGGTGGCGCGGCTTGCGCGCCGGGCGGTCGTCGCGCTCGCGCGGGCGATCGTCGCGGTCGTATCGACTCCGCGAGCTGCGGCTCGGTCCGCCCGTGTCGACGCGGATCTCGATCGCCTTGCCCGAGATGCGGGTGTCGGCCAGGCGGTCGAGCGTCGACTGGGGCATGTCGTTCGGCAGCTCGACGAGCGAGAAATCGGGACGGATCTGGATGGCGCCGAAGTCGCCGCGGCTCAGACCGCCCTCGTTCGCGAGCGCGCCGACGATCTGACGGGGCTCGACGCGGTGACGCTTGCCGACCGCGATGCGATAGGTCGTCATGTTCGGGTTGCTTGCGCGCGGGCGACGCTCGGGACGCCCATCGCGGTCGTCGCGATCGAACGATCGGGGGGCGCGGTCCTCGCGCGGAGCGCGGGCGCGAGGCTCGGGGTCGGGTTCGAGCAGCAGCGGGGTCTCGCCCTGAGCGACGACGGCGAGCGCGGCGGCGACATCCACTTCGGGCACGTCGTGGTGACGGACGTAGTGTGCGACGATGTCTCGGAATCGCTCGATGCGGTCGGTGTCTTCCAGGGCCGCCGTGATGCGGTCGTCGAAGCGCGACAGGCGCGTGACGTTGACCTCGTCGACGCTCGGCAGCTGCATCTGCGTCAGCGGCTGGCGCGTCGCACGCTCGATCGCGTTCACGAGCCCGCGCTCGCGCGGGGTGACGAAGCTGATCGCGTCGCCGGTGCGGCCGGCACGCCCGGTGCGGCCGATGCGGTGGACGTACGACTCGGTGTCGGTCGAGATGTCGAAGTTCACCACGTGCGAGATGCGTTCGACGTCGAGGCCGCGGGCAGCGACATCCGTGGCGACCAGGATGTCGAGCTTGCCCGACTTCAGCTGGTTGACGGTGCGCTCGCGCTGCACCTGGGCGACGTCACCGTTGATCGCGGCGGCGGAGTAACCGCGGGCGCGCAGCTTCTCGGCGACCTCCTCGGTCGCGCTCTTCGTGCGGGCGAAGACGATCATCGCCTCGAAGTTCTCGACCTCGAGGATGCGGGTGAGGGCGTCGATCTTCTGCTGGTACGACACGATCAGGTAGCGCTGGGTGATCGTCGAGGAGGTCGTCGTCTTCGACGCGACGGTGATCTCTTCGGGGTCGTTGAGGTACTGCTTCGACATCCGGCGGATGGCCGCGGGCATCGTCGCCGAGAACAGCGCGACCTGCTTCGTGTCGGGGGTGTCGGCGAGGATCGTCTCGACGTCCTCGGCGAAGCCCATCTTCAGCATCTCGTCGGCTTCGTCGAGCACGAGATACTTCAGCTCGGACAGGTCGAGCGTGCCCTTGTCGAGGTGGTCCATGATGCGGCCGGGCGTACCGACGATCACGTGGACACCGCGGCGCAGTGCCGAGAGCTGCACACCGTATCCCTGGCCGCCGTAGACCGGCAGCACGTGGACGCCGCGGGTGCGGGACGCGTACTTCTCGAACGCTTCGCAGACCTGCAGCGCGAGCTCGCGCGTCGGAGCCAGCACGAGAGCCTGAGGGGTCTTCTGCGTCAGGTCGAGCCGGTCGAGGATCGGCAGCGCGAAGGCGGCGGTCTTGCCGGTACCGGTCTGCGCGAGCCCGACGACGTCGCGTCCCTCGAGGAGCGTCGGGATCGTCGCCGCCTGGATCGCCGACGGGGTCTCGTAGCCCACGTCGGAGAGTGCCTTGAGCACCTGCTCCCCCAGCCCGAGGTCGCGGAAAGTGATGACGGGCGGCTCGTCGGCGGACTCGGGTACAGGCTGTTCAGCAGAAGTGGACACGCTTCAGGGTAGTCCGCCTCTGCTGAGAACGCGCGATCGGCCCGGCGCGCTTCGGCCCGGTGCCCTAGCCTCGAAGCAGGTCGAGGGACTCGAGGGGGTATCGATGCCGGAGTGGTTGCTCTTCACCATCGCCGCGGTGGTCTTCTCGATCGCGGCCACCTGGCTCGCGAAGCGCGCGCTCGAGGCGCGGGTCGGCTGGGTGCGCGGGCCGCTCGTCTCACTCATCGTCTTCGTCGTTTTCGGACCGCTCGGCGTCTGGGTGCTGCGCGGAGCGGGCGTGCTTCAGGAGCAGGGCGGTCTGCTCACCGACCAGCCCGTCGCGTTCGGCTTCGTGCTGCTCGTGCTCGCGTGGCTGTTCGCGATCGTCCTCATCGCCCTCATCACGCTCGAGCTCATGTGGCCGGCGCGGCCGCCGATGGGGCCCGTCACCTACGTTCGCGAAGCGTTGCACCGGCGCCGCCGGGCGGTGCGGTACGCACGTATCGTCGCGATCGCCTCGCGGCACGGCCTCGGCGGGATGCGCAGCGAATCCGCGCGCGCCGAACTGCCCCGAGCGCTCGCGGCCACCCTCGACGACGCGGGCGTCACCTTCGTCAAGCTCGGCCAGATCCTCTCCACCCGCAACGACCTCCTCCCCTCCGAGATCACGAGTGCGCTCGCCTCGCTGCAGATGGACACGACGCCCATCCCCTGGCATGAGGCGAAGGCCGCGATCGAGAAGCAGCTGGGCCGGCCGATCGAGCTCGTCTTCGCCAGCATCGACGAGACGCCGCTGGCAGCGGCATCCGTCGGTCAGGTCCACAGCGCACGGCTGAAAGACGGTCGCGCCGTCGTCGTGAAGATCCAGCGCCCCAAGGCGCGCGCGCAGGTGGCCACCGACCTCGACATCATCGAGCGGGCGGCCGCGGACCTCGAGCGGCGCACGACATGGGCGAAGGATGTCGGCGCCTCGGCCCTCGCCGCGCAGTTCTCCGCCGCACTGCGCGAAGAGCTCGACTACCGGGTCGAGGTCGCGAACATGGAGATGCTGCGCGACTCGATGACGGCCGCCGACGCTCGCGCGGTGCGGATCCCGGATGTCTATCCCGACCTCTGCACGGAACAGCTCATCGTCATGGAGCACGTGCAGGGCATCCCGTTCAGCCGGCTGCCCGAGCCCGGCAGCGACGCACCGAACGCCGTCGCTCCCGACGAGGCGACGCGCATCGCCGACGCCGTGCTCGACGTCATCGTCGGGCAGATCGCGCTGCGCGGCGTCTTCCACGCCGATCTGCATCCCGGCAACCTCATCCTGCAGCCCGGCGGCATCGTCGCCCTCATCGACTTCGGGTCGGTCGGAATCATCGAGCGCAGCATGCGGCGCCTGTTGCTGCCGATGCTCGTCGCGCTCCACAACGAAGACGACTCGGGGGCGACGGATGCCGTGCTGATGCTCGTGAAGCCACGCGGCGACGCCGAGCTCGACGTCGGAGCACTCCAGCACGACATCGGCGTCATCCTCACACGACTGCACAACTCCACCTCCGACCAGCACCTCTTCACCGCACTGATCGAGGTGCTCCGGCGCCACCGACTCGCACTCCCGCCCGGTCTGCTGCTGGGATTCCGGACGCTCGGCGCGATCGAGGGGACGCTGCGGCGACTCGATCCCGACTACGACATGATCAAGCGCGCACTGTCGCGGGCCCCGCAGTACGCCCTGCACATGAACGACCCGCGCTCGGTGGCGATGACCGCTCAGGTGCAGCTGCAGCTCGGGATCGAGCGGGCGCGTGAGCTGCCCCGCCGCGTGGACGGCATCCTCGGCGATCTCGAGGCGGGCCGTCTCACCCTCCGTCTCCGCGCGCTGGAGTCGCCCGACGACCGCTCCTGGGTCGAGTCGCTCACCGGACGCCTCACCACCACGCTCGTCGGGGCCACCCTGGTCATCGTCGGCGTCATGATGGGCGTCGTCCAGCACGGCCCGCTGCTCACCGACTCGGTGTCGGTCTTCCCGTTCCTGGGTAGTGTGGTCGGGCTCGGCGGCCTTCTGCTGCTGTTGCGTTCGCTGCGCTCGGCGCTCGTCCGTCGCGATGGAAGGTGACCCATGAAGATCCGCGATCTCGTCCACTTCGTCGCCGCGGCCGACACGCTGCACTTTCCGCGTGCCGCCGAGATGCTCGGAGTATCGCTCCCCGTGCTGTACTCGTCGATCGATCGCCTGGAAGAAGAAGTCGGACATCCGCTGTTCACGAAGGACGGCGGCAAGCCGCGCCTGACCCCGGCGGGCACCCTGCTGCTCGCCGACGCCCGAGCCGAGGTCGCCGCGGCTCCCGCGCCGGCCGTCGCGCCGAAGCAGAAGGCGTCGGGCGGCGGAAAGGCCAGGGCCTCGAAGGGCTCGGGCCGTGCCCCCATCGTCAAGGGACAGCCCAAGCCGTACAAGAAGCGTCAGGGACGCTGACCGTCAGGTGCGGGTGGCGGTCGTCCCGCGCGTTCGCGCCTCCGCACCGGTCCGCGGGCTCCAGCGGAACAGATCGATGAGCCGCGCGAGCGCGGGAACGCGCGCGAGCAGGAGCAGGAGGCCGTAGCCGAGGGCACCGCCGGCGACGTTCGAGAGGAAGTCGTTGACATCGGCGATGTGTCCGCCCGCGAAGTACGCCTGAGCCGCGAGCTGCAATGCCTCCACGGTCAGGCTCGTGATCGCCGCCGCGCCGACGACCTTCAGCCACGTCGGCCGGGCGAGCATGAGCGGGATCAGGATGCCGAGCGGCACGAAGACGAGCATGTTCATCAGCGCGTCGTCGAGCTCGTAGTCGGCGAACGGGATGAGCGCCAGACCCGGCGTCCACGGGGTTCCCGAATCGGGCTTGTCGAGGAAGATCGGGAAGATCGTGTTGCCCACGATGCCCGCGGCGTAGACGGCCACCGCCGCGGCCACGGCCGCGCGAGCCGGCGAGAAGCTGCGCCGGGCCCACAGCACGGCCAGCAGCACGGCGAAGACGACGATGCCGAAGGGGATGACAACGGGGAGGACCGGTACTTCGGCGAAGGGATTGCTCATCACCGTCGACGCTATCGCGACGCTGCCCCACGCCGGGACGGCGCCGTCACCGCACCCGCGGGTCGATGAGGAACTTCATCGTGTCGGGGTCGGAGTTGCGCCCGAAGAAGTCGGTGAGGTCATCGAGTCCGCCGCGCGCAGTCACGAGGTCGTCCACTTTCACGGCCCCCGACGCGACCAGCTGGATGGCGAGCGGCCACGTGTCGACATAGCGGAAGAGCCCCTCGACGACGAGCTCGCGACTCTGCAGCAGGAAGAGGTCGAGGTCGACGGTCGACGACCCCATCCCGACCAGGACGGCGCGGCCGGCGCCGCGGAGCGAGCGCAGCCCGGCGGCGATCGCCGCCCGGGCGCCGGACGCGTCGATGAACGCGTCCATCCGCCGATCGAGCGACGCCACCTCGGCGGGCTCCATCACGCGCGTCGCCCCGTGCGTGAGCGCGACCCGTCGACGAGCGTCGACCGGGTCGACCACCACGACCTCGGCCGCGCCGAACGCACGCGCCGCAGCGCCGGTCAGGATGCCGATGGGACCGGCACCGGCCACCAGCACTCTCGAGCCCGGCACCACCCCGGCCTTGCGCACGGCGGCGATGCCGACCGACAGCGGCTCGAGCAGCGCGCCCTCGTCGTCGCTCATCGTCTCGGGCAGCGGGTGCGCCGCGTCGCCGGGAACCGCGAGGTAGCGCGCGAACGCGCCGTTCTCGGGCGGTGCCGAGGGGAACCGCATCCGCTCGCACAGGTTCGTCCGCCCCGCCCGGCACGCCGGGCACCAGCGGCAGGGACGCTGCGGGTCGATCGCGACCCGCTCTCCGATCCGGTGCGCGTCGGCGGGAGAGGCGACGGCGGCGATCACTCCGGCGGCCTCGTGTCCGAGGATGAGGGGGCTCTCGACGACGAGGTCGCCGACGCGGCCGTGCTCGAAGAAGTGCACGTCCGACCCGCAGAGCCCGACGGCGGTGAGCTCGACGAGCACGTCACCCGGTTCCATGACCGGCACCGCGACATCGCGGACCTCGAGACGTCCGGGCGCGACCAGAACGCTCGCCATCATGCGATCGGGGATGCCGCTCACGCGTGCACCCGCTGATCGGCCGATGCGGTCGCCGGCGACTGTGCCAGCGACGCCTCGATCTCCTCGTCGTAGCGCGCGAGCGCCGCGGACAGGTCGTCGGCCCGGTGGCGCGCTGCCTCGACCGGGTCGAGCGCGAACAGCAGCGTCTCGGGGAGCGATGTCGCGAAGTAGTCGACGCGCGCCGGAGCAGAGCGCAGCTCGCTCACCCGCGCCGCGACGCGCAACCGCAGGGCTGCCGCGGCATCGACGTCACCCCGGGCACGGGCTGCCCGCGCCCCGTCGAGCGTGTCGGCGTCGACCTCCGACGCGGCCGCCTCCGCCATTGCCGCCCGCCACGCATCGTCGGCCGCGACCCCCTCACCCGAATCCGCGCGAAGCCGCCCGAGCCGAAGCCACAGGGCTGCGCGATTGTCGAGCAGGTGCCAGGCCTCGCCGAGCGATCGCGGAGCGTCGAGAGCCCGCTCGAGGATGGCCGCAGCCTGCGCGGCATCCGGCTCGATCTCCTCGGCGCGTGCGATCGACGCCCGGGCGAACGCGCGGATCGCCATTCCCTCGCCGCCCTCCCACGGCTGCAACGGACGACTGAGCAGCAGGTCGAGCGCCTCGGCGGATCGCCCGTTCGTCGTCAGCAGGTCTGCCAGGGTCACGAGAAGGTCGTCGCGCACGATCAGTCGGTCGCGCGCAGGCTCGAGCCTGGCCAACCGGGCGGCGGTCGAGATACCGCGACGCTGCGCGAGCTGGTCGAGTTCGAACCACAACCGCGGGTCATCGCTGACCTCGACGGCCCGGTCGTACAGCTCAGCGGCGGCGTCGAGGTCGCCCCCGACCTCTGCCGTCGCGAGCGCGGCGTTGCGCAGCAGCACGCCGTCGCGGGTCGCGTCGTCGAGCGCGGCGCGCCACTGGGCCAGCGCGTCGGCTCGGCGTCCGCGGTCGTAGAGCCACATACCGAGCAGCGATCGGGCACGCGCATCCGTCGGATCCGCGGCCACCGCTGCCGCGAGAGCGTCGTAGGCGTCGAGGCCCGCGGGGAACACCCAGTCGACGGGTGCGCGCTGCGCGCGACGGCGAGCCTCGGCGGCGGCTTCGGTCTCGCCCGCTTCGGCGAGCAGACGCGCCCGGACGTACTCGGCGACCGGTGCCGCTCCTCCCGTGCCGGCCGCGGGGCGCGCGGCCGCGGCGGCGAGCACGGCGAGCGCCTCGTCTCGCTGCCCGACACGGGCGAGGTCACCCGCGAGATCGAGCAGCACGAGGCCGTCGTCGGGGAGGCCGCGCCCGCCGAGGTAGGCGGTGAGCACGTCGAGTCGATCGGTCTGCTCGAGCGTCGTGAGCTCGGCCGCCGCCTCCACCTCACGCCCGAGGCGACGCAGCACGATCACCCGCAGGTTCCGCGCGAGCGGATCGTCCGACCCATGACGGAGCGCATCGTCGAGGCGGCCGAGCGCGGCGAGGGAGCGCCCGGCTCGCGCGTCGAGCAGAGCCATCTGCACACTGGCGGGGTGGGCCCACCGCACATCCCACGCGGCCTTCGCGAACGCGTCGTAGGCACGCTCGTCGTGGCCGCGACGCGTCTCGACGAGGCCGAGGCGGTAGTGCGCCTCACCGTCGGCGGGGTTCGGGTTGCGGAAGGTCAGCCGGTCGACGGCGGCACGCAGGTATGCCGCGGCGTCGTCGTATTCGCCGCGGCCGTAGGCGGACGCACCGAGCGCGGTGTTCGCGCGCGCGTCGCCGGGATCGCGGCGGAGCGCCTCTTCCCAATAGGGTTCGGGATGCCGCGTCGGGTGGCGGTACTGCGCGAGGTGAACGCCCGTGAGGTACAGCTCGTCGGCCGACGCGATGTCTGCGGGCAGCGGCGGCTCGGTCGCGACGGCGGGCTCGGGCGCCCCGTCGCCGTCGGAGCGCGGCCGCCAGCGGATGAGCTCGCGATCGCCGTCGCGGACGACGACCTCGACATCGGTGGCCCCGATCCCCTCAGCGCACTCGATCGACTCGATGAACGCCCGGCCCGGCCCGAGGTCGACGACGCGTTCCTCGGTGTCGGCCCCGACGCTGAGCCGCACCCGCGCGCCAGACACGTTCGCGGTGACGGCGACACCGATGTGCACGCGCCCCTCTTCGAGACGCACCGAGACCGCGGCATCCTTCGTCGCCTGATGCGCCGCGCCGATGCCGGTGATGGGGAACCAGAACTGCGAGAACGTCTTGACCTCGCCGGGTGCGAGGTAGGCGAAGTCGGGCTGGTTGTCGGTGTACACCCCGGCCATCAGCTCGACGTACGGGCCGTCGCCGTCGGTCAGCTGGTCGTCCCACGCGTGGCCGAAGGGCGCGTTGCCCCACGTCCACTGCTTCTTGCCCGGTGCGATGCGGCGGTCGGCCCAGTGCACGAAGCCGGCACCGGCGGCGTGGTCATAGCCGCCGAAGAAGTCGTCGCGCGTCTCGACCACCATGTACGACGTCGGCACGGGGATGTTGCCGTAGTAGTCGATGCGGTCGGCATCGGGATGGGCCGCGTCGACCCGCGCCGGGTAGTCGACGCCGTAGTAGGGACGGTCGGCTCGCGGGAAGGCGGTGATGGCACGACGCGCATGATCGGCGACGTAGCGGACGTCGGTCGGGAAGAACGACTGGTACTCGTCGTGCGCGCGCGCCGCGACGTTCGCCCACCACAGGAACGTCTGCGGCACCTCGGTGCGGTTGTGCAGCCGCGCGCGCAGCTCGATCAGCGAGCTATCGGGGCGCAGGCGGATGCCGTGGGTGCCGCGCATGCGCGCGAAGGGGTCGTGGTCCGACATCCAGACGGTGACCGCCCCGTCGGGTTCGCGCTCGATCCAGCTCTCCATCGGCAGGAAGGTCGCGGGACGGTGGTGCTGCGGCCAGTTGAACTCGACACCCCCCGACACCCAGGGACCGGCGAGCCCGACGAGGGCGGGCTTGATGACGTTGTTCCGGTAGAAGAAGTCGTAATCGGCGGTCTTGTCGTAGCCGATGTGGATGCGGCCGCCGAGCTCGGGAAGCAGCACCAGCCGGATCCAGCGGTTCTCGATGTGCACCGCGCGCCAGTCGCGATCGCGCGGCGCGGCGGCGATCCGCTCGGTGAACGGCAGCGGGTACACCCGGCCGCTCGACCCCTGGTAGACCCGGCGGTCGAAGAACATCGGCAGCTTCTCCGGTTGCGCCGGCTCGTAGGTGGGGATCGTGAGCGGCTGCTCCCAGACGGCCACGCCGCCGTCGTCGAGCGTCGCCTGCTCGTCCGCGGGCGGCTCGGGAAGACGCAGCGAGGATGTCGAGGTCGAATGCATGCCTCCAGCGTCGCCGAGCGCGCGCGGCGGCGACATGGCGGAAGCGGCCGTGCACCTGGACGATTCGCCGATATGCCAGGATGGCGACCATGGCCATCTCGGACGGTTTCGCGGGTGAGAGGCTGTGCGTCGTGCCGGCGCCGGCCATCACCGCAGCACTGCAGCGCCCCGTGACCCGCCGACTCGTCGTCACCGATGCCGGCTGGTTTCCGCACGCCGCAGATCATGGCCGGACTCGCGAGCGCGGCATTCGCACGACGATCGTCATCGTCTGCACGGCGGGCGCCGGGTGGCTCGAGATCGCCGGGACACGCCACCGGGTGCAGGCCGGCACCGCCGTGGTGATCCCCGCGCGCACGCCGCACGCCTACGGGGCGGATGCCGATGACCCCTGGACGATCTGGTGGTGCCACGTCGTCGGCTCCGACGTCGATGACCTCACCGCGGCGATCGGCACGACCGCCGCGCGTCCGCTCGTACGGCTGCACAGCGTCGAACGCGCGGTGTCGCTGCTCGACGAGATCGTGCGCGGGCTCGAGCGCGACCAGTCGCCCGTGCGCCTCGTCGCCGTCACGGGCGCCGCATTCAAGCTCATGACGCAGCTCGCCTCAGACCAGGCGCTGCCCGAGCGCGGCGACCCGCTCGAGCGAGCGATGACGTTCCTGTCCGAGCGGCTCGACAGCGCGGTGCCGGTGAGCGAGCTCGCAGCCCTCGTCGGCGTCTCGGCATCTCATCTGACGTCGCTGTTCCGGCGCGCGACGGGAGGCGGCGTCCTGGCCTACCACACGGGCCTCCGCATGACGGCGGCGCGCACCCTTCTCGAGCGCACCGACCGCACCGTCGGTCAGATCGCGACCGAGGTCGGGTACAGCGATCCGTTCTACTTCTCGCGGCACTTCCGACGCGTGCACGGGATGAGCCCGAGCCGCTACCGGGACGACCGTCGCGGGTGACACCCCTCAGCCGCGACCGGGGGCGGCCGTCGTCGGGGCCGCGAGGATCTCGGCGTTGAGGCGCCGCTGCCACGCGACATCCGACCACTGCGGATGATGCGGCGCCGCGTTCGAACTGAGCACCATTCCCCACACCCCGTGCTCGAGTGCAGTGCGAACGCCATGCTCGGCGAGTTCGGTTCCGACCGGCCCGTCTTCGAAGTCGGCGCGCAGCGGGGTGTAGCCAACCCACCCCTCCCCCACGACGGCCGGGATGCCGCGGCGGCGAGACCACGCGGCGAGCGCCGTCACCCGCGACCCGATCTCGCGCAGCATTTCTTCGCGGTAGAGCCCGTAGTGGTTGTAGAGCCAGCGGTCCCAGAGGTCGGGGTCGACCCAGTCGTATCCGTAGATCTGCTGATCGGTGATGACGGTGGCCTCGAACTTCCAGTCGGCGGCGCGGCCGTACTCGGCGAACGTGGGCGCGTCATCGACGAGCAGCGCTCGCATGGCTGCGCCCGGGAAGCCGTCGGTGCCTTCGGAACGGATGTCGATGCGTCGCTGCAGCGCGTCGAGCACGCCGTAGGCGTAGACGTGCAGCTGACCGACCTGGAACCGCTCGGAGAGTCCCGCGAGGTCGAGGAAGGGCGCCTTGCCGTAGCTGGCGGTGACGAGGTGACCGGGGTGCGCGGCACGCACGCGGTCGAGGGCGGCATCCCCGCCGTCGGCGAACGCGGGGACGATCGAGAAGTCGACCTCGTTGTGGAGCTCGGCGAAGGCGATCGTATCGTCCAGACCCGCGGCCTCGATCTCATCGAGCATCCGAATCGTCGCGGACGCGAGCAGGTCGTAGCGCTCTTCGAGCGGCACGGCGTCGATCGCGCGGAACCAGCGCTCGTCCGCCGCGAACGCCGGCGACTGCTGGTACTCCCAGCTCGCGAGGATGACGACGATGCCGCGTTCGCGGGCACCGCGCAGCAGGTCGAAGAAACGCGTGCGGAGGTCGAGCCGGTAGCCGCCGGGCACGTCGTACCAGCGCGTTCCGTTGCCGAACACCTCACCGTGCGGCGAGCGCCCGAGTCCCTCGATCTCGAGGTCGCTCGCGAGGTCGTCGAGTCCGAGACCGCCGAAAAGCAGCAGCGGCGCGGCGCAGATCCGGATGGCGTTGTAGCCGCGGTCGACGGCCTCATCGAGGGCTGCGCCGAGGTCGGCGTAGGGCTCGCCGGCGCCGGCCCGGGTGTACCAGGAGAAGTCCCACAGGGTGATCGTGAGGCGCGGCGGCAGGTGGGCGGGGACGGCGCCCGTCAGCGCCCGGGTGTCGGGGGCCGGGTCGTGTCCGGAGCCGAGGTAGCGGGTCATCGGGTCATCCCTTCGTCGCGCCGGCGGTGAGACCGGCTCGCCAGAATCGTTGCAGAGCGGCCATGACCACGATGAGCAGGACGGCCGAGACCGCGGCTCCCGTCACGACGAGCTCGTAGTACAGCGGTGCGCGCTGCGTCTGGCCGTTCCACAGCATGAGCCCGAGGGTGACCGGGAACGTGCGGGCGTCGTTGAGCATGACGAGCGGCAGCAGGTAGTTGTTCCAGATTCCCACGAACTGGAAGAGGAACACCGTCACGAGGGCGGGCGCCATCATGCGGGTGGCCATGGTCGCGAAGATGCGCACGTCGCCGGCACCGTCGAGGCGCGCGGCCTCGATGACCTCGTCGGGCACGCCGGCGGTGGCGTAGATGCGGCAGAGGTACACCCCGAACGGACTGACGATGCTCGGGAGCAGGAACGACCAGTACGTGCCGGTCAGGCCTACCGCGTTGAACATGAAGTAGGTCGGCAGGGCGATGACGGTCGCGGGAACGAGGACGCCGCCGAGGATCATCGCGAAGACGGCCTCGCGCCCGGCGAAGGCGTACTTCGCGAAGGCGTAGCCCGCCGCCCCGCTGAGGATCGTCGCGATGAATGCGCCGAGCCCCGAGTAGAACAGGCTGTTGAGCAGCCACTGGGTATAGATGCCGCGATCGGTCGTGAAGAGGTTCTGGAGGTTCGTCAGCGGCTGCGGCGCATCGCTGAACCAGAGCCCGAAAGAGCCGAACAGGTCGGCGTTGCTCTTGGTCGCGGCGAACAGCACCCACACCACCGGAAGCGCGAAGTAGACGAGAGCGGCGACGAGCACGGCGAGGGTCGGCAGCGATGCCCAGAACCCCGCACCCGGTCGCCCCGTGCCGCCGCGGCGGGCCCCGCGGCGATCGCGACGATCGGATGTCGCGCCGGTGGTGACCGTGCGGGTGGACTCGGTGACGGGTGCGATCACCATGCGCGGTTGCCCTTCCGGTTGACCAGCCGCAGGAAGACGAACGAGAACACGAAGGCGATGACGGCCACGATGACGGCCATCGCGGCGGCGAGGTTCGGGTTGCTCTGCGTGAACGCTTGGTTGTAGGCGGCGAGGTTCGGCGTGTAGTCGGTGTTGATGGCGGTCGTGAGCGGACGCAGCACGAGGGGTTCGACGAAAAGCTGCAGCGTGCCGATGATCGTGAACACCGTGGTGAGCACGAGCGAGGGGCGCAGGAGCGGCAGCTTGATCTCCCACACGATGCGCCACTCGCTCGCGCCGTCGATGCGCGCGGCCTCGTACAGATCGGCGGGCACCGCCTGGAGCGCTGCGATGAGCACGAGCATGTTGTAGCCGGCGAACGTCCAGATGCCGATGTTCGCGATGGCGAACATGACGGTGCCCGATTCGAGCGGCGCGGCCGAGATGCCGACGGCAGACAGCCCCTGGAGGATCGGACTCGTGCTCGGCACGTAGAGGAAGCTCCACAGGAGCGACGCGATGACGCCGGGCACGCCGTACGGCATGAAGAACGCGACGCGGAAGAACTGCGGCCAGCGGGCTCGGGTCGACTCCAGCAGCAGCGCGAGCACCGCCGAGAGCACCACCATCAGCGGCACCTGAATGAGAGCGAACACGGCGATGCGTCCGAGGCTCGAGACGAACGCGGGATTCGCCAGCGCCCGGGCGTAGTTGTCGAGCCCGACGAAGAGCGTTTCGGGCGCGCCCAGCCCGAGTCCGCTCGCACGGACCGAGAAGAGGCTCTGGACGATCGCCCAGACGATGGGGGCGACGTAGAAGACGGCGAAGGCCAGGAGGAACGGGCCGAGCAGCAGCAACAGCGGCAGCCGGCTTCGGGTGGTGTGCATGCGATTCCCTTCGGGGCGCGACCCGAGCGGGGCGGACGGCGTCGCTGCCGTCCGCCCCGCTCGGTTCAGTCGGCGACCGAGATCCCCTTCGCCGTCATCTCGGCCACCATCCGCTCCTGCACCGCGGCGTAGGCCTCGGTGAGCGGGGTGCCCGACTCGACGGCGGCGGCGACCTCGTCGAGGAGGCTCGCGTTCAGCGCGTCGACCAGCGGCGGCCACTGCCAGTCGCGCGCGACCTGCTCACTCGACTCGGCGAAGACATCCCAGATGTCCTGGCCGCCGAAGAACTCGAACACCTCGGGGGCCGACTGGATCGAGGGGATCGAGTCGACGTCGGCGATCGCGGGCCAGCCCGCTCCGTTCTCGGTCAGCAGGCTCACGCTGTCGAGGTTGCTGTTGAGCCAGAGGGCGAATTCGGCCGCCTGCTCGGGGTGCGCCGACCCCTTCAGCACCACGTTCGCGGAACCGCCCGACCAGCTCGCCGAGCGGGGGTTCGCCTCATCCCACTGCGGCATGAGTCCGACCGACCACAGTCCCGAGGTCTCGGGGGCGTTGTTGCGGATGATCGCGTCGGCCCACGAGCCGCTCATCCACGAAACGATGCGCCCGGCCTGCACGTCGGCGAACCACTCGCTCGACAGGTCGGCCTGCACCTTCACGAGGTCTTCGTCGATGAGGCGCTGCCAGTACTCGGCCATGCGGAGGGTGTCGGGGTTGTCGATCGCGACCTTCCAGGCGTCGCCCTCGACTTGGAACCAGGGCTCGCCCGCCTGCTCGGCGAGGCCTTCCATCCACGCAGCCTGGTTCGGCGCGAACGCCGCGATGTAGCGGTCGGGCGCCGTCGCCCGCACCGCCACGGCGGCCGCATAGAAGTCATCCCACGTCGCGGGGGCCTCGGTGATGCCCGCCTCGGCGAACACGTCGGAGCGGTAGTAGAGCCCCATCGGCCCGGCCGCCTGCGGGATGCCGTACACCCGATCGTTGAACGTCGTCGCGCCGATCTGCCAGTCGGAGAAGACGTCGACCTCGTCGCCGACGTAATCGGTGATGTCTTCGAGGGCGCCGTTGAGGAGGAACGTCGGCATCTGGTCGTAGCCGACCTGGGCGACATCCGCGGGGTTGCCGGCCTGGACATCCGAGAGCATCTTGGCGTAGCCGCCCTCGGCGCCCGAGACGATCGTCTGCAGCTCGACCTGGATGTCGTCGTGCTGCTCGTTGAAGAGATCGACGGCCTGGTCGATACCGGGCACCCAGGTCTGGAACGTGAGGGTGACCGGCCCCTCGTCGGCGGGCGCGGAACAGGCCGCGAGCGGCGCGATGACGGCGGCGGTGACCGCCAGCGGGAGAAGGCGACGGCCGCGGAGCCGCCGGGGTGGAGTAGACATCGATGCCCCTTTGCATGTGTGCGACGAGCTGCTCGGGTAGCAGCCGGATTTCACACGCTAGAACCGCCGAGAGCGCGCGCACATAGCCGAATGAGCGTGCGCCCTGGACGATCCGCTGATCACCCCCTGAGGACAGCCCCTCTCCGGGACGCCTCATAAGTGGGCCTCATACGGTGGGAGCACACGGAGGGAGCAGGGATGCCGGAGGAAGTCGTGTCGGACGAAGCGCGGGTCAGCATCGGCGGCGGCGAACTGCGAGGCTCGCGCCTGAACGGGGTCGACCGCTACCTCGGCATCCCGTACGCGAAACCGCCCGTCGGCGAGCGCCGCTTCCGAGTAGCCGAGCCGGTCGACCCCTGGGACGGCGAGCGCGACGCGACACGGTTCGGCCCCACGGCCCCGCAGACCCCGTATCCGGGCGACCTCGGCGAGCTGCTCACCGTCCCGACGATCGAGGGCGACGACATCCTCACCGTCAACGTGTGGGCACCGGTGGGAGCGGCGGACGCCCCCGTCGTGCTGTGGCTGCACGGCGGCGCTCTCGAACGCGGCGCCGCCGCGCAGACGATCTACGACGGCACGACGTTCGCCCGAGATGGCATCGTCTTCGTCTCGGCGAACTACCGCCTCGGCGTGGAGGGATTCAGCGTGCTCGACGGCGTTCCCCGCAACCTCGGGCTGCGGGATGCCGCGGCGGCCCTGCGCTGGGTCAGCGACGAGATCCGGGCCTTCGGCGGCGATCCGGCGCGCATCACACTCATGGGCGAGTCGGCCGGCGGCGCTCTCGTCGCCGCACTGGTGAGCGAACCCCGTTCACGCGCCCTGGTCGCGGGAGCGATCATCCAGTCGGGTCCGCTCGAAGCTGCGGAGCCCGACAAGGCGCGCCGGGCGTCGGATGCGATCGCCCGCGAACTCGGCATCCCGACGACCCGCGAAGCGTTCGCCGCCACGTCCACCGCCGATCTGCTGAGCGCGCGGTCGCGGGCCTCGGCCGGTTCGAGCCCGCTGCGCGGCGCGCCGGGATTCGTCCTCGCCCTCGACGAGGAGTCGCTGCCCGAGGTGCCCGAGGACGCGCTGACGTCGGCGGACCTGCCCATCATGATCGGGACCAACACCGACGAGTACCGCCTGTGGCTGACACCCGACGCGATCGCCCGGATCGGGCGGCTCAAGGCATGGGTGGCGCGCCGCGCGATGGGGGTGTCCGAGCGGGCGGCCCGGGCCGTCGCACGCTCATTCCCCGGCGCATCGCCCGGTGAGGTTCTGGGGCAGCTGCTCACCGACCGGATGCTGCGCGCCCCCGCGACCCGTGTCGCTCGTGCGCGCACCGCACCGACGTTCGTCTACGAGTTCGCCTGGCGCAGCCCGGTTCGGGGTCTGGATGCCGCACACGCGCTCGAGATCGGCTTCGCCTTCGACCGGCTCAGCGACCCCGAGGCGCTGCTGCTAGCAGGCTCGGACGCCCCCGCCGACCTCGCGCGCGACATTCACGCGGCGTGGGTCGCCTTCATCCGCGGCGGCGACCCCGGCTGGCCGCGATTCTCACCGTCGCGCACGACCCGCATCTGGGATGCCGCGACCCGCGACCTTCCGCAGCGCCGGGCAGAGGTGATCGACGCCCTGAGCTAACCCGGGCATACGCGAAATCCGCCGTGTCGGCTAGGCCCTCTCGGTAATTCGTCGGCGGTGCCAGAGTTTTCGTCCGGACCTCTCGCACCGACGAACGGAGCCGTCATGACGGACGCCAACACCTCACCTGCCACGGGCGACGACGCCCCCGTCGACGATGCCGACGCGCAGACGCCCGTCCCGGAGGCATCCGAGAACGCATCGGGCGTCACCCGCGCCGCATCGCGGGTCGTGCACGGTGTCGCCGATGCCGGCAAGGGCGCCATCCACAAAGCGCAGGATGCCGCGAAGGACGCGCTTCCCGACGCAGTTCCCGACGTCGCGGACAAGATCGTCGACGCCGCGGCCGGCTTCGCCACCGCCCGGATCGATCAGAACGTCAGAATCGTCGACGGCGCACTGACGCTCACCCGCCGCACCGGCAAGGCCGCGCGCATCGCTGCCGTCATCGGTGTCGTCGCCGTCATCGCGCTGCTCATCGCCCGCCGCTCGTAACGGGATCGAAGCGCGCTCCCCCACGCTCACCACGCATCGAGAGCATGATCGCGAGGGCGATCCAGCCGATGAGCGGCAGGACGATCAGAAAGAACCACACGCCGCTGCGGTTCGTGTCGTGCAGACGACGCCAGGTGACGGCCAGCATCGGCAGCAGGGTCGCCAGCGAGAAGACGAGCACGATGACGTCGGGGACGTTCTGCACGACACGAGTGTCGATGGGACGCCAGTCGCCTGTGGTGAGCCCGTTGACGATCTGAACCACGATCGGGAACAGCACGATCACGAGCATCGGCCACCAGAACTCCGACCGGCTCGCGCGTCCGCGGAAGGTCGCGTAGTTCTGCATCCACCGCCGCAGCGCCGCGAGCGGCGGTGCGCCGACGTAGGGCCGAGTCAGTGGGGGCTCGGCGAGACGGTTCGGTCGGGGTGTCGCTTCACTCGTCATTCCCCGAGCCTACGGGGCGCCCTCACATGGGCGTCTACCGGAACACGCGACCGATCGATGCACCGATCTGTGAGATCTGCAGCCAGATCGCGAAGCTGTACAGGGGTCGCATGACCCACCGCAGCGGGGGGAGGCCTCGCCGCGAGGCGGTGCGTTCCCACGCTTGACGGACCAGCAGGCGGGTGCCGCCGGCGGCGGGTTCGAGTTCGATCCGCATCCGGCGCCTGTTCGATGTCGGCGAATCGGGCCAGGTCGTGACCCACTCGATCGCCGTCGCGGGCTCGCTCTCGATCAGCTCGATGCGGGCGCGTCGACGCTCCGGGTTGATGCGCTGCGGCTTGCCGTTCGGCGCCGTCTCGAGTGCGTACGCGGTCCATGCGGTGCCCGGCGCGGCTGTGGCAGGCAGGTCGTCGACCCGGCCGAAACCAAGATCCCATTCCGGCATCCGTGCGGGATCGCTGAGCAGCGCCCACACCTCTGCGACGGGAGCGGGGATATGTGCCGCGCCGGCACCCGAGATCGACCGACCGTTATCGGCGACGCGGGTCGGCAGAGCGGGATAACGCTCCGCCTGATCGAGAAGCTCGCGCACCTGCTGCGGGCTCGTGTCGAGGCGCTGGAGAATCGCCTCGATGAGCCCGCTGCCCTCGTCGACCAGCTCGCGCAGGACCGCGGCGGCATCACCGCGCTTGCCCCCCTGACCCGCACGCCGGAGGACGTCGAGGGCGCGATCGTTCCACGCGAACTCCCCTCGCTCGTGATACGTGATGCGGCCGGGACCGGGCATGGCGGCCTGCACTCCGAGTGACGCGAGCTGATCGGAGTGCTGCTGCTCGACTGCCGCGCGCGTGCGCTCGAGAGAGGCGCCGAGCGCGCGCAGAACCTGGCCGGCGACCTGCTCGTTGATCGTCAGGGCCAGCAGAAGGTGGTCGATGTCACCGTTCTGCTCGCCGAGTCGAGATGCCTCCTCCGCACCGGCGAGGGACAGGTCGTACATCGTCGCGGTCGCGACCGTCAGCTTGCTCATCGGGTTCTCCTCGGGACGTCGATGGTCGGATCGATCCGTTTGGCGTACTTCTTGTGCACGGCCTGGCGCGAGACGCCGAGCGCGTCGGCGATCTCTTGCCAGCTCATGCCTGCGCGCAGGCCCGCCTCGACCTGCGCCAGCTCGAGGCGTTCGGTGAGAGAGCGCAGCGACGCGATGGCTCGGAGACCCGCACGTGGATCACGCGTGTCTGCGGCGACGCCGGCGATCTGAGTGGATTCCATGTAAGCAACCTAGGTTGCTCGTAGTCATCTTGTCAACCTTGGTTGCTCATCAGGTCTGTGCGCATCTTGTGTCATGCTCTTGATACATTTCGTGTCATCATCGAGGTACAAGCGAAAGGCATCACGCATGCTCATCCCTTCTCTCGCGAGCTTCGGGCCCCTGGATCTCACCGGGGCCATCGCGACGTGGCCTCCGATGTCGTTCGTCCTCGGCCTCGTGGCCGCCGCGACCGTCGTCGCGATCCGGGCCAACACGAGCGGCGGTGACGAGCGCGGCGCCGGACTCCTCGGTGCGCGCCGGTCCGCGGTTCGGCGTCGCTACGCGGGAGAGCACATCGCCCTCGCCGTCGCGGGGGTCGTCATCGCCCTCGGCTTCGTTCTCGAGTTCCTGTTCCGCGGCTATATCTGGGACGGCTCCGGCGCGTCGTGGTGGCGCGTCGCGACACCACTCGTCGTCGCGCTGGTGGGCGTCGTCACCGCGCTCGTCCTGGTCCGCACGCGCGGATCGGGCGCCCCCGAACGGCCCGTGTCGCCACCGGTGCGCAGATCGTGGGTGTCGTTCAGTTCACCGGTGGCCCTCTCCGCCGTGACGGTCGCAGCCCTCGCGCTCGCGGGGACCACCGTGGCGGCTGGGCTCGCGTCGTCGCCCGACGATGCCGGCGACTGGCTCTGGCTCGTCATCCCGATCCCGAACGCCGCGGATGTCGACCCGCTGCGCGTCGTCTTCTACGGCTGGGTCTACGGCGTGCCTGCCCTCGTCGGGCTGGTGCTGCTGGTGGTCGCCGCCTGGCGCGCCCTCGACCGCAACGCGGCACGGTCATTCCTCCGGCCCGAGACCGTCGCGATCGAACGCGCAGCCCGCCGCCGCACCGCCGGCGGGGTCGTGTGGCTGACGACGGGCGCGTGCCTGCTCGCCCTCGCGGCCGGGTGGCGCCTCATCGGCAACGCGGGTTCGACGACGACGCTGGTGATCGACGGGCCGGGCACCTCCAGCTCGTACGACGTCGCATGGCGCTACGCGGAGCTTGCGTCTCTCGCCGGTGCCGCAGCACCGATCATCGAGATCGTGGCGCTCTGCATCCTTCTCGTCGTCGGCGGATCGCTCGTGCCGCGTGCCGATCACGCCCCGGCTGGTGCCCCGGCATCCCCGAGGCCGGGGTCGTCGGGGACGGATGTCGGGTACGCCCGGTGACCCTCACCCGATCTCTCTCCGCGACTGACGAGAGCACCCCGTCGCGCGAGATCTACCTGCAGCTGCGCGGACTCATCGTGTCGGGCATGCTCGCGGCCAACGAACGCCTTCCCACCGTCCGCCAGACCGCTGCCGACCTCGGCGTCGCGCCCGGCACCGTCGCGAAGGCCTACAAGCTGCTCGAGCAGGAGGGTCTCGTCGTCACCCGCACCGCCGCGGGAACCCGCGTCGCCGAATCGGCGGCGGTACTCCCCCGTCCCGTGCTCAAGCGGATCCGCGAGCTGACCGATGAGGCGCTGCGCACGGGCGCGGGGATCGACGATGTCGTGAGCGTGCTGCGGGCGCAGTGGGGCGCTCAGACCGAGCAGCCGCCGGCCGATTGAGGCAGGGCTCGGGCTACAGCCCACCCCGGATGACGACGACGCTGTCACTGATCTGTTCACGGCCAGGGCGGTTCTCAGCATCCGGCAGATAGCGGAAGTCACCCACCTCGATGGCAGGCCCTCCCGTGACGGTCGTCCCGAGTCCGCCGCCGGAGGAGCAGGCGGTGCTCTCGAAGCCGCCGTTCCGGAGCTGAATGAGGCAGATCTCGTCGTCCTGGCTCTTCGCGAGGAACACCTCGACCCCGTCTACCTCGCCGACGAAGCGCGTCGTGTCAGACGCGACGCCCTCGATCGCCCGCTCGTCGGCGACGACGTCGCGGTCGGTCTGCTCCGCCGCGAACTCCGGTAGATCGCTTGCCGAGCAGCCGGCGAGCAACAGGATCGGTGCGGCCAGGAGCAGTGCTTTCATCGGCGATCGCATGCCTGCACCCTATCGGGATGGCTGTCGAGACTCAGGCCTCGGCGACGCGACCGCCCTCGACGTGCCAGCGACGGTTCGTGCTCACGGCATCCAGCATCCGCCGGTCGTGGGTGACGAGCAGCAGCGTGCCGTCGTACGACTCGATCGCCTGCTCGAGCTGCTCGATCGCGGGTAAGTCGAGGTGGTTCGTCGGCTCGTCGAGCACCAGGACGTTCACGCCTCGAGCCTGCAGCAGCGCGAGGCCGGCACGCGTGCGCTCTCCCGGCGACAGCTCGTCGACCGGGCGGAGCACGTGATCGGCCTTGAGGCCGAACTTCGCCAGCAGCGTCCGGACCTCGCCGGACGCCATTTCGGGTACGAGGGCCTCGAAAGCGTCGGCCAGCGGACGTGAGCCCACGAGCAGCGAGCGGGCCTGGTCGATCTCGCCGATACTCACGCTCGACCCGAGTCCCGCCGATCCCTCGTCGGGAGTCTGCCGACCGAGGATGGTGCGCAGCAGCGTCGACTTGCCGGCACCGTTCGGCCCGGTGATGCCGATGCGGTCGCCGGCGTTGACCTGCAGCGAGACCGGTCCGAGCGTGAACGAGCCCTGCCAGACGACCGCGCCGTTGAGCGTCGAGACGACGGAGCTCGACCGCGGCGCAGCACCGATCGTGAATTCGAGCTGCCACTCCTTGCGGGGTTCCTCGACTTCTTCGAGCCGGGCGATGCGGCTCTCCATCTGGCGCACCTTCTGCGCCTGCTTCTCGCTCGACTCCGTCGCGGCCTTGCGCCGGATCTTGTCGTTGTCGGGGTTCTTCTTCATCGCGTTGCGGACGCCCTGGCTCGACCACTCGCGCTGCACGCGGGCACGCGCGACGAGGTCGGCCTTCTTGCCCGCGAACTCGTCGTACTTCTCGCGAGCGTGACGGCGCACGGTCGCCCGCTCTTCGAGGTAGGCGTCGTAGCCGCCGCCGTAGATGCGGTGCGAGTTCTGCGCCAGGTCGAGCTCGAGCACACGGGTGACGCTGCGCGCGAGGAACTCACGGTCGTGGCTGACCAGCACGACTCCCCCGCGCAGGCCGCGCACGAACGCTTCGAGGCGCTCGAGCCCGTCGAGGTCGAGGTCGTTCGTCGGCTCGTCGAGCAGCACGATGTCGAAGCGCGACAACAGCAGGGCCGCGAGTCCGACGCGCGCCGCTTGACCGCCCGAGAGGGATGTCATGTGGATGCCGTCGGCGTCGAGCTCGAGCCCGAGGTCGGCGAGCACGATCGGCAGACGCTCGTCGAGGTCGGCCGCACCACTCGCGAGCCAGCGCTCCAGTGCCGTGGCGTAGCGGTCGTCGGCGCCGGGGATCGAGGGATCGCCGAGGTCGGATGCTGCGGCATCCATCTCCGCCGTCGCCTCCGCGCACCCGGTGCGGCGCGCGATGTACGCGGCGACGGTCTCGCCCTCGACGCGCTCGTGCTCCTGCGGGAGCCAACCGACGAACGCGTCGGCGGGAGCGAGACTCACGGTTCCCGCCTGAGGCGCATCGCGCCCCGCGAGGATGCGGAGAAGCGTCGACTTACCCGCGCCGTTGGCCCCGACGACCCCGACGACGTCACCCGGGCTGACGGTGAGATCGACGCCCTCGAAGAGTGTGCGGTGGCCGTATCCGCCGGCGAGGCCCTGAGCGACGAGAGTTGCGGTCACCGGACGATTCTTCCATCTGGTGGGGTGAGTGCCGGATCGGTGCGGGGTGACCGGTGGCTAACGGGACGTGAACCCGTGAGCCGGATCGACGCCTGTGTCGATTCGCGGTCGCGGCGGGTGGGCGTCTAGCCCTCGCCGAGCGCCGCGTCGCGTTCTCTGCGCCAGGTGGCCAGGTATGGATAGGCGGTGTTCACATCGTGGGCGCGGCGAGCCGCGCGGACTGCCGGCGCGAGCAGAGCCGCGTCGCTGTGCTCGTACGAGTGACCGAAGGGCAGGGGGAATCGCGACCGGAAGTGGTCCATCCACAGCAGCACGAGGTCGCCGTCGTGGGCGAGGATCCCGTTCTCGAACGACCCGCGCTCGTGGCGGATGATGTCCCAACCGCCGCCCTCGCGGGGAACCGCGGAGAAGTCGGGGTCACCCATCCACCGCCACGCATCGCGGTGGCGCACCGGTGCGCCGATGCGACCGGCGAGGGCTGCGGCGAGGGCGTCGGGGGTCCAGGGCGCGGGGAAGAACGACGAGAGGCTCGCGATCAGCGCGAGCGGGCTGAGAGGTCCGGCATCCGAGCTCCGGCGCTCGGCGGCGAGAGCTTCATTGAGGATGACCGTGTTCGTCGCGGGCGCGCCCGGGTCGAGCATCGCGAGATACAGCTGCAACATGTCGAGGTACCGCCGGTGGTCGGCGGCCGTCGCGAACGGCGGGAGTGGGATGTCAGCGACGGGCTCACGCCCTGCGGGAACGTCAGCGTCGAGGAACTGTTCCATGCGGCCAGTTTGGCGCAGCTCAGGGCGGGTGCTGTCGAGGTGGGACGCGGGTGGCGTTCATCTGTCAGCACGAGAGTGAATGGCTAGCATCGACATCAATCGCCCCCGTCGTCGGCTCGCCCGCCGAGGCGCGTGAGAAAGGCCGCCACCGAATCTGATGTCCGTACGCCGTAGGTCCGTCAGCCCCGGCTTCTTCGTCGGAGCCATCGTGTACGTTGCGATCGTCGTGACGTTCGTGGTCCTCGGTGCCACCAATTTCGGTCGCGGAAACGACGATGCGCCGCCTGTCCTGCCGTCGGACTTCCCGCGCCCGAGCGTTACCGGGACCGTCGGCCCCTGAGAACGGCCGCGCTGGCCTCTCGCGAGGGGAATCTCGGCGCTACGGACGAACCCGAGCCCCGCGTCCGTCGAAGACGACGACGTCGTCGTGCTGCAGCTGGCGTCCACGGCGGCGGTCGACCTCGCCATTGACCGTGACGAAGCCGTCGATGATGGCTTCCTTCACGTCTCCGCCCGAGTCGAGCAGGCCCGCGAACTTCATGAACTGCCCGAGGCGGATGCCGTCGCTCCCGATCGAGACGTCGATGATGCGGGGAGTTTCAGCCATGCGGAAATGCTAGCCGAGCGTTACGGGCGCAGGATCAGGATGTCGCCGGGCTGGATCTCCACCGGGGGCATGAACTTGCCGTTATACGACATCACAGTGACGTAGTCGATGCACAGGCGATCGCTGATGCCCCACGCCGTGTCGCCGGACGCCACGGTGTAAGTCGAGATCTCGCCCTCATCGTTCAGCCCGACCTCGCCAGATGCGTAGGGAGCCGGGCCGAGGTCTGTGATGGTTCCACCGAGCCTCGCCGCGGGATTGCCCGCATCATAGGGATGGATCGCGGCCCACGTCGGGCAGTCGCCTGGCCCTGTGGTCGGGATGGCGATTCCACCACCGATGTCCTGATACCCGGGGAGCTCGTCCTCGGTGCCGACAGGAGACGTCGTCTCGATGGCAGCATCTGTCGGCGGGCTAGCCGGCCCCTGATCCGTTGCCGTGTGCTCAACAGACGCCCCGGAGTCGGAGGCGGTGGAGCTCGAGAAAGATGCGAAAGCCGGCGCGGCCATCGCGACGAGGCCGGCGACCGCCAGAGCGGAGACACCGAGCAACACACCTTCGCCCTTGTTCATTGCTGGGGAGGCTATCCGACACTCGTGTCGGCACGCCAGAGCGTCCGAGCATCCAATTCGGCGAGACGGTTACGGTCGAGACCGTCACGCCCGTAGCGTTGTCGGCACGATGGCGAGCCAGCGCCGCAGACATCGACACGGCGTCAGTCGGGTCGCATTCATCCGTTGCCGTCGATCTCGCCTATCCCCACCAAAGCCCCGTCATACCTCAAAACAACACGTTCGCCATCGTCGCCTACTTCACCAATCACCCCGCAAATCAGTCCACGTCCCACACATACGCACGAGCTCCGGCGCGATTCCCGGCGGCGGTCTGATCGACGTTTTCCCCCCGTCATCAGAAACACCGACACCATCTTCGACGAGTTCCAGTGGAAGCGAGTTTCTTCCGGCGGCTGCGAGACGTTCGAGCTGAACCGCGCGTTCACAACCGACCGCGCCGGGGAACTCTTCCGGGTCGTTGCACGAATCAACCGGGTCAACAAGGTCGTCGCCGGATACCTGCGTCAAGCATGTCCTCGCGGTCGATATGAGCGTGCCGGCGGGAGTCGCGTGAGCGCCATCCGCGTGCTCGTCGTCGACGATCAAGAGCTGCTCCGTCGCGGCCTGCGGATGAGCCTCGAGACCGACAGCGGCGTCGAGGTGGTCGGCAAAGCGGAGGACGGTTCGCGAGCGCTCGCGCTCATCCCGACCGTCCGCCCCGACATCGTGCTCGCGGATGCGCGCATGCCCGTCCTCGACGGACTGGGGCTCGTGCGAGAGTGCACGGTGCATCATCCGGGTCTGCCCGTGCTCGCCCTCACGACGTTCGATGACGCCGAGCTCGTCCGCTTGCTGCTCGAAGCGGGCGCCGCGGGGTTTCTTCTGAAGGATGTCTCAGCCGACCGCCTGCTCGACTCGATCAGGCAGGTTGTGAATGGCGGCTTGGTCATCGACCCGCGCGTCGCACGCGTCGCGCTCAGCCGTGACAGCGGTGTCGCTCCCCCGCTCTCACCCGAGCTGACGCAGACGGAACAGGCCGTCGCCGAGCTGCTCGCGCTCGGGCTACCGAACGCGGAGATCGCGGCGCGCCTGCACCTCGCTCACGGCACCGTGAAGAACGCGGTCTCGGCGCTGCTAAGGAAGTTTGGGCACACTGACAGGACGTCGCTGGCGTTGGAGTTGGCGCGCGGGAAGTGAGTGCAACCAGGAATCCTCTGGGGAACCGATCGCGTGCGCTGACACTCGGGTGCCGGGTATCCGCCGTGTGGCCTAGGTTCACAATAGAGCCGCGGTGCCGCGGCCGATGGGGGTACGAGGCATGACCAGCGTCGACACGCACAACAACTCAGCTCGCGCAGCAAGACGTGAAGCGAGGACACCGCTTTGGGCGAAGGTTCTCCTCGTTCTCTTCGTGGCGAGTCTGATCGCCGCGGGCGCCTACGCGGGCTTCACCGCTGGCAAGTCCGCCGGCGCGACGGAGACACGAGATACGCAGGTCATACGTTCCGTCACAGCCGAAGAAGAGGTAGTTCTGATGACGTCAGGCGTCGCGGGCGTGTTGGAAGAACGCGGCGACGGGCTCGACGTCTTCGGGCTCTTCGAGCTTCCCGGCAGCGAGCGAGCGCTCTTCGTTCGGTACGAGTTCGACACGAAGCTCGGAGTGGAGGGCAAGGACGTGAAGGTGCGCGAAGTCGGTCAGAACTCGTACCTGATCTCGATCCCGAAGTTCGTCTCTCTCGGATACGACGAACCTGAGTTGTCGAAGGCAACCGAAGAGAACGGCATCCTCAGTTGGACGACGCCGGAGATCGATCAGTTGGAAATCGCAGAGGCCGTTCTCAGCGGCGGCGACGCAACGGCGTACGACTCGACGTCTTATATAGACGGACTCCGTCCACTGCTCGAAGAACAGGCTCGCGCCTTCTACACCAGGATCGTGACGAGCATCGATCCCGACGCTATCGTCGAGTTCGAGTTCGCTCGATGACACCGAATCCGGACAGTAGAGAGATGATCGACCTGTGAGCGACAAACGCGAAAAGAAGACAGCCGCGTCGGAGTCGGACGACCGCGCGTTCACGGATGCGAACTCCGATGCGAAGGCGCGTTACGGACGATTCAACCTCGCCGTCATCGGCGGCACGGGCGTCGGCAAGTCCTCGCTCGTCAACGCGGTGTTCGGCCGCGACCTCGCAAAGGTTGGCAAAGGGCTGCCCGTCACGCGCGGCGCGAAGTACTACAACGACTCCTCGCTAGGCATCTGGGACATCGAAGGGTTCGAGATCGGATCCTCCGCTCCTCCGGGAGACATCCTGCGGGGTCACCTCCGCACGATCTCGGAGCGTCCCGCCATCGAGCAGATCTCCGTCGTGTGGTACTGCGTGCTGTCGCAGCTGCCACGGCTCACTCAGCCAGACATCGACATGATCCGCGAGCTCGACGCGGCAGGGCTTCCCGTCATTCTTGTGCTCACCAAGGTCGACTGGATCAAGAACCCGGTGACCGGCAAGCGAAGCGCCCCCGATGACGTGACCGAATTCCAGGAGTGGCTCGAGGATCCTGTCGACGGAGAGGGCCGGCGTATTCACATCCCGATCGAGCGCGTCATCCTGACGTCCACGACAGGAAAGCACGGGAAGGGCAAGGGGCACGGTCTCGGTGACCTCGTGGCGGAGACCCTGGCCCTCTCGCCGGACAACGAGAAGGAGGCCTTTCGCATCGCCCAGAGACTCAATCTCCCGTGGAAGCGAGAACTCGCGCGCCCCGTCATCACCGCCGCCGCAAGCGCAGCAGCGGGAGCCGCGGCGGTTCCCGTTCCGGTTGCCGACGCGATGGTTCTCGCGCCGATCCAACTCGCGATGATGGGCAGAATCGCGGCGATCTACGACCTCGAACTGACGACGATGATGTCAGCGGGCGCGCTCGCCCAGCTCGGCGTTCAGATCGGCGGGCAAGCTCTCGCTCGCAGCTTCCTCAAGCTCATCCCCGGCGCCGGGAGCGTCATCAACGCGGGAGTCGCGTTCGCTCTGACCGCCGCGACCGGCGAGGCCTGGCTGCGCCTGTGCGAGAACGTGCACACCGGCAAGATCGACGTCTCGAAGGTCACCGATTCTTGGGGCGACTACGCACCGGGATTGCTCGAGGTCGTACGCAAGATGGCGGAGCGGCGCGTGCTGAAGCGCTGACGCGCTGGTGGTGCGGCCGAGTCTAGGTCGCCGTCGGTTGGGACGACAGTGGCGGGATGCCGTGGCCCCGCCGCACCAAGATGGGTCCATGAGCTCCGCGCGCACCGTGACCCGCACCGTCGTCCGTCGGCTGACGCGGTGGGGCACGGCATCCGTGCTCGTCGGTGGGGCATTCGCGCTCCCGCGACGCACGCGCGGGTTCGGAGTGCAGACCCTGATGTGGGGCGCGATCGACCTCGCGCTCGCGGCCGTCACCCGCGGGAGGGGCGAGGTCCCGAAGACGCAGACCCTGCGGCGCATCCTGCTCGTGAATACCGCGCTCGACGTCGGCTACGTCGCCGCGGGCGCCCATCTCGCCGTCCGGACGCCGACGTTCGGCGACCGCGTGCGACCCGCCGACGCGCGGGGTCACGGCCTGGCCGTCGTGCTGCAGGGAGCGGCGCTGTTCGTCATCGATCTCACCGCCGCCCGGCGCCTCCGGCACTGACGCGCGGTGAGCCCCGCGCGATGGCGATGGCTCGGACGTCGTCCCGTACCGCGCTCACGGCACGCATGTCCCGGTCGAGAGCGTCGACCGGGACATGCGCGATCTGTCCGGGTGTTGCACTCGAACGAGCCTGGGCTTTGGCCCGAAGCGGCGCGCGCGCTTGTGGTGTCGGATTCTGATCGAGAACCTTCGAGGCAGATTGGAAAGGGTCTTGCAGGAGGAGGCGGAAAGGGAGTGGCGAACCGGCTTCGCACCGCTCGTCCATTCCGACACGAAAGCCGGTCGACTACTGCACACATCCTGGTCCCTAACCGGGCGGTGTGTTGCCGGCATCCTTTGACCTCGCACGAGCACACGGCCTGCTCCGGAAGGACGTCCCGGATGGACTAAGAGATCAGGCCGCCAGGGTCCGGGTCGCACAGCCGGGTTGGGTACAAGCAGGCACTGGCTGATTGGTCGGTCGATGCGCCTTCCAGATCTCCTCGATATCGAGATCGTCCCGAGCCGCAACCATCGCGTTATAGGCGTTGTCTGAGTACCCGAGGTATCGCACCTTCCCCATGTGGAACGTGTTGGACATGTCCGGGTCGGTGTCGGCGCCGACGTGCCGCCGGAGGGCCGTCGCTTAGGGTTCCGTCACTCCGACCTTCTTTGCAAGGTCGGACTTGGAGAGGCGGTACTTCTTCTGAAGATCCACGACGCGAACGGCCGAGGCATCCGCGCCGTCACTCACGTAGGTCACTGGCATTCCGCCGCTCTCGACGAAACGTACCTCCAGCTCGACGCCTTCCCCGCTGGCGTTGGCACTAACTCCCCCGAGCTTGGGAAAGACCTGCTCGCGCGACTTGCCCTCGTTCATGCCCTTGACGACTCGCGTGACGTCCTTGTCCGAGACAACTGTGTCGGGATCCGAATGCGCCTCCATCGCGAGCAAGGTCCGAACCCTTGCTATGGCCTGCGCTCCCATGCGCCGCCCGAGCTTGAGCAGTTCGCGAACTCGCTCGAATTCCTCGTCGACGAGCAGTTGAAAGTCCTTCGGCGATTCAGCGCCAACGGGTAGCACCCTTCGAGGGATGTGGTTGCCCATTCTCACCGAAGACGCGGTTAAGCAGATGATCGAAAAGAGTCATCCCCGCCCGGATGTGCATGTAGAGGATGCCTTCGTTCACCGTAATGTACCAGTGCTGCTCGTCGTCACGCATGGCGTCGATTGTGCGGATGAGCCCGGCTTCGTCGTTCGTGAGTTTGATCCTGGGGTCGTCCTGCGCCAAATTGAGCGCTCGATCGAGACCGATCGACTTGCCACTCTTTTTGTCAAAGACGGTGACGCCACTATGATTGAGTGCAGCTTTCATTAGCATCTCGAACGCATGCTGCATCCGGAGCAAGACGTTCGTAACACGACCGTCTTCATCCAGCCCGTTGAATGCGATGACACTCGCACGCACCGAAGCGAGGGCCTTCGCCTTCAAGATGCGAGCACTCTGACGAAGCTTCACGGAACCAGCATCCAGGACATTGAACACGGCCGTCTCATCGACACGGCTACCGAGTGGGAAAGAACGAAGCGACAACACTACGGAGTGCCTCGGGCGGGGGCGACACCCCGGTTCTGAGTCGGGCCTATCGTGGCTGGTGCTTGTCGTAGATCCCTCTGCGCTTCATCTCCTCCACGTACCGGTCGTAGTCGCGTTTGATGTCTTCGAGCTTCTCGGGCGAGAAGTCGCGCTGGAAGGTGGGACTCTGGGCTTTCAGGGCAAGATCGTGTGCGATGCCGAGTTCGTGATCGGGTAGGCCGCGTAGTTCGCTGTCCGTGAGTTCCATGCCGCCACGATAGCGGCTTCAGGAATGGCTTCCAAGGAGTTACAGCCCTTACTCGTGTCACGCTCCTCTGCAGCCGGGCAACGGCTCGAGCTGACCGATCCTCAGGGGCTAGTCCGGCATGCCACAAGCGAGAGTGCGCGAATCGAGCCCGCGCGGAGATCGAAAGTACTGGAGGGTCAGCCGCTCGAGGTGGACCATTCGTCCGCGTCGACGACGGCCTGTGCCGCGAGCAGATCGAGATCCACCGCATCCAGGTCGCGGGCAACAAAGAGGCCAGCTGCGCGTGGCGCGATGAGGTTCGGATCGATCGCCGCAATCTCGTGTCGGGCCGTCGACTCCCGCGACACCTCATCGATATCAGCGGGCTTGTTCGGACGCGACACCGCCCAGGCGCGTCGATCAATCTGCTGAAGGAGGTCGACACTCGGCGCTGACTCTCCGTGTGCCGCAGACCATTCGGCGATCAGGCGTGCACAGTTGGACTCGATCTGTGCGGAGCGGCGCGCGAGGGGCGCACGGCGCCGGCGAGCTCGGCGATCTCTCCCTGGTCATTGAGGGCGTATCAGTGCCGGGCGAGCGTGGCGATCCATGCCGGGTCGGTGCGTGCAGCGAGTTCGCCCTCCGCGTTGATGACCGTGTGCAACTTCATCACGACGCGGGAGTCAAGGTTCGACCACTTGCCATCCGCACCGAGCACCTTGATGTCCAGCCACAGGTGGCGGTGGATGTGCGGGTCAAGGGCGCGCGAGCGGCGATGCTGCAGCTCGACGACTTCGATGCGGGTGATGTCTTCGCGGATGAGTCCGGTGTGTCCGCGGCGGGCGTTGAGCTCGCTCCGCGAGGTGAGCAGGATGCGGTCGCGGAGGCGATCCTGCAGCGCCTCGAACTCGGCGGCGAGATCCGGTTGCAGGAGCGCCGCGATGCTGTAGGTCTTGGGGTGGTTGATCGTCCCGTTGAGGATCAGGTCGGCGTCAGGGCACAGTCGCTGGTGTCCACGCCTTTCCCCCGTGATCGGGGCGTGACCGGTGATCCAGACGCGCAGTCCGCTGGCGGTGAGCTGACCGCTGCCGATTCGGACGCGCGCGACGACGAACCTGGTGACGGTCGACTCGGATGCCTCGGCGTACGCCTCGAGCGCCTCGGCGCCGCGCGCGTACGCACCGTGCGCATCGCAGGTCCCCTCGGACGCATAGTCGATCGCCTGGCGAACTCCGCGCGAATCGACGCCTCGCTTCCACCGCTCAAGTCCTCCGCGCATAGGTCAGGGCAGAGTCGCTATTTTCAGCCTATCCGAGTATTTTTCGACAAAGCAGGCAAATGGAGCGCAATGCATCTACATGCTGCCGTCATCGCGGATGCCTGCGTGCATCGCCTCTTGTTCATCGTCGGTCGTCGCGTCGCCCGCGTCTTCAGTCACTCATGTGAGAGGTCACAGACCAGATCCGATTGTGAGCTTGCGGAACAGCTCATCCGCGAGGTGATCGAGGTACTCCTCATTCGCGGCTGCGAATGAAACCGCCGATTCTGCCGCGACTTGACTCGGAGATACCTCTGCACGAACCACCGATGCCCCGTGGATGTGCACGCGCCAGAACTTCGCATCTCGAGGATCATCGGCGTATTCAGCCTCGTAGAGGGCGTATCTCAACCCATGGAGCTGGCAGTACCTGCTCTCGTCCTCCCACTGCGCCCCGGCGTGCCTAGACATCAAGTACCAGAATGCCCCCCGCGGCACGACTCGCTCGATTGCCTCGGCCGCATCGCGCTGCGTGACCCCGTCCCACACCAATGCACCCGAATACTGTCGGAGGCCGAAAGAGGCTGATTCCGCAATGATCTCGAGCGCGGGAAGTGCATCGGTCCGCCCAGAAGCGAGGGCTGACAACCCGAAGAGTAGGTCGCAAGGACTAAAGAGCTGGATGGAAACGGAGTCGACGTTCGGGTCCGAGATTAGATGATGCAGAAGTTTCGGGACCTGCTTCTGCCACCCCTTGGCGCCTTGTAGCGAGTAACTGACATTCTCAAGCAACCGAGCACAGGCGGTTGGATTGGACGTACTCACTTGACTTACGAAGAGGGACGTGTACTTGTCGCCCACGGCGAGCGCCGCCATCAGCAACTGATCGTCGGGCCAAATGAGCTGTGAGCTGAATCTTCCCGACCGCACTATCTTGTCGATTCGCCAAGACTCCTGGAGGCCGCGGAGCTTGTCCGGGTCGCCGATCAAAATCTCGGAGGGCTCGCAGAGTTCGTTGATCCGCCTTAGAACCTCTTCTTCATGGCCCCAGTCAGTTGGGTCGAGCAGGTCCGAGTCATCGACCTCCCAGGCCGCGGGGTCACCGCCATCAGCGAGATAATCGGCATGCCATTCATCCAGCTGACGCTCTTGGACGGCAGCACGTTGCGCAGCAGACAGTTCCGCTAGCACCACGTACAAGGCATATGGGTATATCACGCGAATATCCGTACGATCGTGATCTAAAACAATCAGGAAGTAGTCCGTTACTTCCTGTTGCTCCAGTGACGCGACTACTCGATTCATCTCTTGCGATCGGGCCTCGGAAGTGGGATAGACCAGAATCTCGTGCTTCGGGCACAGTGATAGCGACGCTTGAGCGATGAGCGGCTCGACTGGCTCAACGCCAATCGGCAGGTCGGTTGCGCCGACAATCAGCTTCTTGCCAGACAGCTCGAACGCCCCCGCACCATGCAGCTCCGAGAACGGGACGAGCAGCTCATGCCATGTCGTCGAAAGCAATACGCAGCGCACTTGATGCTTCGCCAGCCCGTAGTTTTCTCGGACGAGAGCCATGTATTTGAACAGCTCATGCATCGCGCTGCGGGCGGCAGAGTCGCTCCGTTTGAGCTCGATTAGGACCAGCGTCCCGTACATGTCCCGCGCTACCAGGTCTACGAAACCCTTCGCACCGGCTGCATTTGGTAACAGAAGTTCGGAGTCCACGAGCGACAACCCCTGCTCGATTAGGTCCAGGTGGTTCGCGAGGTGATCCCGGTACCGGTTTTCAGCGAGATTGGGCATCTATTCAACGCTCCCGCATCGTGTCACCGGGCATGCCACTTTAGTAATACTCACGGACGTACCCAAGCGCCTTCTCGTACACGTCGTTGTCACGAATTTTGAACTGCACGTAGAGCGTCTGCCGCAACGCCTTCCGCACTTCCTGGTCGCCCGCGATTGTCGATTGCCATCCCTCGAAGCGAACTGCGCGAACGACCTGGTCGATGCGGTCGACCACGTTCGACACGATGATTGGCGTCTCGTCGCCCTTGAGTGCCTCGAACAGTTCGGTGAGCGCCGCTCTGCCCCTCTCCTCGCGCGGGATCTCGCTCTCAGTCTTCTCGGCAGCGACCGTGTCCTTCGCGAGCTCGAGGAGGTCACGGAGGAAGTCGAGGCTGGACTGCTGGATGCCTGCGTACTTCTCACGGAGGGCGTTGAGGCGCTGTCCGAGTTCGATGAAGACGGGGTTGTTGAGGTGGCGTGCGATGCGGGCAGTGATCCGCCTCTCGATCTCTTCCGTGGAGAAGTCCTTGCGCTTGCCGGTCATCAGGTCTTCGATCGTCTGCGCGTCGAGGACGATCGTCTCGTCGCCCTGCGGGATCTCGACGTGCACGCTCTCATTGATCAGCTCGATGGTCTTCGCGCCGAGCGCGTGCCACACGAGCCGGCCGGTGATGTCGGCAGGCCGCACGGACTCGTACACATCCGTGATCCACTTATAGTCGTCGCGGAGGTCCTTGAGCATCGGGTCGGGGCTGAGCGCCTCCCACAGTTGCGATACCATGCTGTACGCGAACCCGAACGCATCCTTGGCATCGTCCTCCGCGATCGCAGCTTGCGCCTGAATTAGGCCCTCGTAGCCGCCGATCGATCGATCAACGCCGGGGAAGAACGAGAGGGCTGCGGCCATGGCCGGCGCGAGTTCCGCCTTCAACTCCTCGATGTTCGAGATCACTCGCTGGACCGCGGCCTCGTCGAACGCGAGCGACTTCGCGACATCGTCGAACATGCCGAGATAGTCCACGATCAGCCCGTGCGTCTTACTCGGCGGATACACCCGGTTCGTGCGAGTGATCGCTTGGAGGAGCGTGTGCTCCTTGAGTGGCTTGTCTAGGTACTGTGTCTGCAGGATAGGCGCATCGAACCCGGTGAGCAGCTTCGCCGTCACAATGATGATCTTCAGTGGGCCGGCTGGGTCGTTGAACCGTGCGACGACCTGCTCCAGTTCGTCGGCACCCGGTGTCCATTGCGCCCATGACGCAGGGTCGGTGCGTGCCTTTGACATCACGATGGTGGATGCTTCGGGCGGCAGCCTCGTGTCGAGCGCCTCCTTGTATGCGACACAGGATGCCTTGTCGTACGCGACCAGCTGCGCCTTGAAACCTTCCGGCTCGACCTTCTCCGTGAAGTGCGTGACCACGTCGTCGGCGATTTGTCGGATACGCTCGGGTGCTTTGATCAACACTTCGATCGACGCCGCCTTCTTCGACAGCGTGATCTTCTCGGCCTCGGTCAGGTTGCGCTCCGTGGCGAGCTCGTCGAACGCGGCGTCGATCTTTTCCTGATCGAGGTGGATCTCCGAAAGTCGCGGCTCGAAGTGCAGCGGGAGTGTGGCACCATCGCGGATCGAGTCCTGGAACGAGTACCGCGACAGGTACCCGCCCTCATCCTCAGGCGACCCGAACCACATGAACGTGTTGTGGTCGCGCTTGTTGATCGGCGTGCCCGTGAGGCCGAACAGGAACGCGTTCGGTAGCGCCTCACGCATCCGTTGCCCGTAGCCGCCCTCCTGTGAACGGTGAGCCTCGTCGACCATCGCGATGATGTTGTGCCGATCATCGAGCACGCCATTGACCTCGCCGAACTTATGGATCGTCGTGATGATGATCTTCCGCGCGCCCTGGCTCAACAGCGTCTGCAGCTCCTTGCGTGAGTCGGTCGAGACCAGCCCGGGAACGTCCGATGCGTTGAACGTGCCGGTGATCTGCGTGTCGAGATCGAGCCGGTCGACAACAATGAGGATCGTCGGGTTCGTCAGTTGGGCCATAGCGCGCAGCTTCAGGGCGGAGAACACCATCAGTAGCGACTTGCCCGAACCTTGGAAGTGCCAGATGAGCCCCTGCTTGATCCGCCCCTGAAGAACTCGCTCGACGATGAGGTTCGTGGCCTGGAACTGCTGGTAGCGCGCGATGACCTTGATCTTGCGGTGCTTCGCGTCGGTCGCGAACACCGTGAAGAACCGCAGAAAGTCGAGCACGGATGCCGGAGCCAGCACCCCTCGCACGGCATCGCCCACCACCTGGAGGCCGACCTTCGCCGACGCGGTCGGATCGGACGTTTCCTCGCGCCACGGCCCCCACAGCTCGACCGGCATGCCGACGGAGCCAGAGCGGAAATCTTTGCCCTCGGTCGCAAACGACAGCACGTTCGGCACGAAGAACTGCGGAACGCTCGCCTCGTAGTCGTCATGGATCTGCGCGGCCGCGTCGATCCAGGTGTAAGCCGCTCGGATCGGCGTCTTCGCCTCTCCCACCACGAGGGGGAAGCCGTTGCACCACAGCACGAGGTCGAACCGCTTGCCCAGCGTGCCGAGCTGGAACGTCACCTCGGTGGACACGACCCACTGGTTAGATGAGTCGTCGTCAGGCTGATCGAAGTCGATCAGACGCACCGTGGTGTGCTCACCGTTCGGTCCGAACGGCATCGACCTCTGCCCGGTCAGCCACGCCATGAACTCTTCGTTCGCAACCACCGGATGCGGGCTGTTGCGCGCCGAGATCAGGATAGCGCGCAGCACATGGACGACCTCGTCCGCCTTGCGCCGATCGGCGGCGATCTCAGGGTTCAGCCTGATCAGAGCGTCCGTGACGAGCCCCTCGAGCAGCACCTCGTCGGCGCGGCGCGGCAGCTCACTGCCCGGCAGGAACTGCACATCGGGCGATGTGATCAGATCGCGAACGAAGTCACGTACCGAGTTTGCCTCGTTGAACTGGGCCATCATTTGCCTCCGAAAACTGTCGAGAAGATGCTGCCAGCCAGTTCCTTGAGCGAGCGCGCTTCGACGTTGGCTGCGGTCATGCCGGAATCGAAAGCATCAATCTCAGCGAGCAGCATCGCTTGGTCGGAGAGAGGTGGCACGACAAGTTTGTGCCCCTTGATGTCTTTGCCGTTGATCTTCCAGATGCCGTTGGTCGACTTCGCGTTCTCGAGTAGTGCCGCGTGAACAAGAGGGCTGTTCCATTGTTCGGCCGCAAAGCGCGGCAGCACCCGCGAGGGGTTGAACCGAAGTCGGATGAGCAAATCGGGATAGATACACCCGCTCGGAAGTCCGCCAGCGACAAGCCCGCCACGGCCCGTCAGTTGACGATTTCCGTTACCCCGAACGACCAAGAAGTCGTCGTCTTCGAGCAGGAACCCTGAGACGGTGGCCGGGTCGACATCAATGTACTTGACGGAGTTCCCGCCAGTCACGAGGCCGCCACGAACGGCACTGATACTGAGAGTTGGAACTCCGCGATTCTCGTCGTTCGAGGGAGCCGACTTGCCATTCGTCGGCCCCCTATCCACCAGGGAGGTGACCGGGTCAAGAACCCAGCCCTTCTTTTCAACTCCACGCGCTAGCCGGTCAGCAAGCATCGTCGACTTTGCCGCCGTGGTGGCCTGCGCGAGTTCCGATGCGGCGAGGCGATGCCGCTCGACCGTCCAGAGGAGCTTAGCGATGCGTTTCTGCTGGTCTAGCGGCGGAAGGTCGAACTGCTGGATTCGAAGATCACGCCAGTTGACCGTCGGCGAGAGAGACCCGACCGAGATCTCGACAGCGCGGTCCAGAAAGTAGGCACTGGAGAGGAACACGGGGAGGAACGTGGGGTCGATGCGCCCTGGTCGAGCGCGCAAGACCAGTGCGTGCGCCGAGCAGATGCCCTCGAATTCCGCGAGAGCGACCTTCTTCTGGTAGGCACGTCGGCGACCGAAGATCACGTCGCCCGGTCGGAACCGCAACTTCTGCGCCTCGACTTTGTCGGGCGCGTCCCAGCGTCGGACCGTCATAACGCCCGGGTCGAGGTGCTCAAGTCCGACGTAGCGGTCGACTCCGGCCTTTGATGGGTCATCAACACGGTCGGTGACGCTGTCGATCACGTCGCCGAAGGCGACCCGTTGCCAAGTGGACTTGTCGAGGTTGAGGCTCACGCGTCAACCTCCGCGCGGAGCAGCGCTATCACGTCCGCAATCACGTTATCCGAGGCATCCGCTGCGTGTCGCCAGTCGGCCACCGCGTCGACGGCGTCGACCTGCTCGCCTGGGTCTGCCGCCTTTGCGCCGGCCACGTACAGCGGAATCGCGAGGCTGTACGCCCTGTCGGCGATCTGGCTGAGGGGCGCTACCGCGGCGAACTGCGGCACGTCGGCGAAGCGGCGGTACGCATCGAGGATCTTCGACTGGTGCGAGTCGCGCAGGAACGACTGAGCCTGTTCGCGCGCGACCTCGTTGACCGCGTTGATGAACAGCACCTTGCCGCGGTGCTCCGCAGGCTTGTTCGCGCGAAGGGTGACGACGACGGCCTCCATGGGTGAGTTGTAGAAGAGTCCCGCGCCGAGTCCGAGCACGCACTCGATCAAGTCCGACCTCACAAGCGCTTCGCGCAGCGCGGCCTCTTCGCGACGGAACAGAACACCGTGCGGGAAGAGGATCGCCGCGCGGCCGGTCTTGGGGTCGAGGCTCTTGGCGATGTGCTGGAAAAACGCGTAGTCGGCGCGTCCCTGCGGCGGCACGCCCCACACATTGCGGCCGTATGGGTCTTTCGCGAAGGCATCCCGGTTCCAGGCCTTGATCGAGTACGGCGGGTTGGCGAGCACGACGTCGAACGTGCGCAGGCCACCCTTTTCGCTCAGGAAGGCGGGTCGGGCGAGCGTGTCGCCGTGCGCGATCTGGCCGTCGGCGATGCCGTGCAGGAACAGGTTCATGCGCGCGATCGCCGAGGTTCCGTAGTTGAGCTCTTGCCCGTAGAGCTTGAGGTTGCGCCACTCCTTTTGCTGGCGCTTCACCTCGGCCGCCGTCGAGATGAGCATGCCGCCGGTACCGCATGTCGGGTCGTACACCGACTCTCCGGGCTGGGGTTCGAGCATGAGGGTCATTAGGTGGACGAGAGTGCGGTTCGTGTAGAACTCCTGCGCGGTGTGCCCGGAGTCGTCGGCGAACTTCCTGATGAGGTACTCGTAGCCGTTGCCCAGTTCATCCTCGGGCAGGTTCGCGATCGACAGCGTCTGCGTCGAGAAGTGCTCGATCAGGTCAGCGAGCGTAGAGTCGGGCAGCAGATTCTTGTTGCCCCAGTCTCCGTCGCCGAACACCCCGGGCAGCGTGTCGGGGTTCGCGGACTCGATCGCCCGCATTGCCCGCAGCACCGTCGCGCCGATGTTCTCGGTCACCGCGCGAACGTCGCGCCAGTGGCATCCGTTGGGAATCGCGAAGCGATGATTCTCGGGCAGATCGGCGAACTCTTCGTCACCGTAGGTGTCGAGGGCCGCGGCGTGCTCTTCGTCGTACACGTCCGAGATGCGTTTGAGGAACACCAGTGGGAAGATGTACTGCTTGTAGTCGCCGGCGTCTATAAGTCCGCGCAGGATGACGGCGGCACCCCACAGGTAGTTCTCGAGCTCACGCTGGCTGATCCGGCCGGTCATGCGCTCAATCCCCACTTCGCGAGTTCTGCTTCGAGGGCCGCGCGCGTCTCTCTGGCCCGCTCGTGCGCGGCCTCCAGATTCGCCAGCGCGTCGACGAGCGTGATCTTCTGGCCCTCCTCTGCCGAAGTCACGTACAGCGGGATGTTGAGGTTGAAGCCGTTGTCCTCGATCTCGGCGAGGTCGGCGACGTGGGCGCGGCCGGCGATGTCGGCGAACCCGCGGTAGGTGTCGAACAGCTCGTCCGCGTGCTCGGGTTCGAGGGTGTTCTGGTTGCGGCCCTTCTTCATGAGGTCCTCACCGTTGATGAACAGCACCTTGGCCTCTTGGTCGGCGGGCCTCTGGTGGCGCAAGATCAGCACGCAGGCGGCAAGGCCCGTCCCGTAGAACAGGTTCGGCGCGAGACCGATGACCGCTTCAACCTTCTTGGCCTTCAAGATGTGGGTGCGGATGCGTGCCTCGGCTCCTTGTCGGAAGAGCGCGCCCTGCGGCAGCACGACCGCGACCCGGCCGGTGTTCGGGTCGGCAGAGGTGAGCATGTGCTGCACCCACGCCCAGTCCGCATAGCCCTTCGGCGGGACCCCGCCGAGTTGGTTGCGACCCCACCGGTCGGACGCCCATTCGATATCGCCCCACGCCTTGAGCGAGAACGGCGGGTTGGCCACCACATTGTCGAATCGGGCGAGTCGGTTGCCTGTGTAGAACGCGGGATTGCGGAGGGTGTCTTCGCGAACGACCTTGAAGTCCTCGACGCCGTGCAGGAGCAGGTTCATGCGTGCGATAGCGGAAGTGGCCAGGACTTTCTCCTGGCCGTAGAGCTTGCCCCACAGCGTCCTCGGGCTACCTCCAGCATCCTTCACATGCTCTATGACCTCGATGAGCATGCCGCCGGTCCCGCAGGCGGGGTCGTAGACGCTCTCCCCCTCCTGGGGATCAAGGATATTCACAAGCAGACGAACGACCGATCGCGGCGTGTAGTACTCGCCGGCCTTCTTGTTGGACTGGTCAGCGAACCGTTTGATGAGGTACTCGTACGCGTTGCCGAACACATCCGGTGCGACGTTCGCATTGCTCAGAGTTCTCGTCGAGAAATGCTCGATGAGGTCGGCGAGCTTGCTGTCGGGCAGCTTGTCCTTATTCGTCCAGTTCGCGTTGCCGAAGATCCCGTAGAGCGTCTCGGGGTTCGCCTTCTCGATCTCGCGGAATGCCGTCTGAAGCGCGGTGCCGACGTTTTCGGTCTTCTCACGCACGTCAGACCAGAGGTTTCCGTCGGGGATCGCGAAGCGGTGGTTCTCGGCGAACGCCGCGAACTCGTGGTCGCCACCGGACTCTCCGAGCGCTTGTTCGAACTCTTCGCGGTAGACGTCGCTGACCCGCTTGAAGAACATCAGCGGAAAGATGTACGCCTTGAAGTCGGCCTGGTCGATGCTGCCGCGTAGGAGGTCAGCGGCACGGGCAAGGTACTGCTCAAGCTCGGCGAGCGACATGGAACGACTGCGCACGGCTCGTGGATCAACCGAGGGCGGGGCAGCCGTGCTCACGCGGATTCCTCCATGATCGATGCGTCGACGATGTCGTGGAGGTATGGCTGGCGCCCCTCAGTAAGTTCGGCAACCGCTCTTCCGACCAATTGTACCCGGGTGGCCAGGAAGGCGTCGAAGTGCGGTTTCACTAGCTCCGCGAGCTCCGAGCCCGCCACATCGAGCGGGTATGGCCCCGCCGCCACGAGTAGTTCATAGGGTACGAGGTGGGTCGCGAGACGCGCACGCACGTCGCTGGGGTCGGGCGCTTTCTGCGCGCGGTCTTCCAGATATTGGATGGGATCCAGCCGGCCAATAGTGCGATTGGTTTTCCAGGTGATGAGCACGCAATTGAGCGCGAGGTACGAGTTGATCCCGGCTGCACGGAGCAGGGCGTCGGGGAAGAGGTGGTGGTACTCGCGGCGACTGATGTTGTCCGCCGAGAGTTTCGTGTCGTCCGCAAAGTCGCGTGCACCGAAATAGGTCGATGCTGCGAGTACCGCTCGTCCGAGTCGATCGGCCTTCTTCGACCAATCCGCCGCGAGCAGATCCCTGCGCGTCGGCAGCGGGTACAGCTCGCGGTCGAATACCGGAACGCTGTCGACGTCGCCCGTACCATCGAGATACGCCCGCAGAGGTGCGTAATCGGCGGCGGCTCGCGTCGCGGCCGCACCGACATAGCGAGTGGTGAAGAACGCCGACCAAAGATACCTGCGCACGAGCTGGTCGACGCGCGCCCTGTCGTCGCCATCCGTCGCTGCATTCGCGAGGAGTGCGGCAGCGACGGGCAACGGGGGACCACTCGGAATCTGCGACGACGTGAAGATCCCTTCGCCTGCGAGGAGTTCGGCGAGCCGCTTGAGCCCTGCAGACATCGTGTCCCAGTCGGCGACGAACTTAGGGTAGTCGAGCTCGTAGTAACCCTTCTGGTTGGGCTGCTTGCCCTGCATCAGCGCGGACACCTGCAGAACCGCGTCACCAACATCGCCGAAATACCGAGCCAGCGCAGGCTGAGCCTCGTTCAAAGCTCGCAAGCACTCTCGTAGACGTACCCCCGTCGCGTTCTCGAGCTCGGCGACCACAATGTCGTACGCCCGCAATGACTTGGCGTTGGTGTTCATGTTGACGAACACGCGCAGCGCAACGTCCTTCTGGGTGGCAGCCGGGAGCCTGAGGTATGGCAAGTTGTAGTGCCTCACCCGCTCGCGGAGCGGGCCGATCCATTGTTCCTTCAGGACACTTCTGCTTGCACTGACTGCGCGCTCCGCAAGAAGTACCTGCACTTGTTCCTCGGCGCTCGTTGCTTCACCGATCGTCGGCGCAGGGTACGCGGCATCCACCCAGCGGTCGACCTGATCTCCGCTGGGGTCGAGAAGGCGAACGGGAACCAATCCGCGTCGTCGACACTCGGCCGGGTCATCAGCCCACAACGGCTTGACACCGCGACGATCGCGCCAGCGGACGACTGCTCTCACTGACATACCGTGATCGTCGTTGTCGGGATCTTCGTCCAGCTCTGGCACGTGAATGAAGTACGTTACGTGGGAGCTCGTCGCCTTAAGGGCCTGCCACAGGGCCGTCAATCGCTGCTGACCGTCGAGCAGATGCTCGGTGACCTTCGAGGTCGGCTCCGGCGCGGTTTCAAGCGGGCGCGAGTGGAACTTCTCATCGTCGCCAACATCCAAGATCAGGGTGATACCTAACGGGAGATCCTGGATGATCGTGGTGAGCATCGACACGACCCGACCCCGATCCCAGGCGACACCGCGTTGGAAACTCGGAAGCCGGAGCTGACCACTACTGATTCGATGCAGCCAGTCGTCGATCGGGCGATTCAGTGCCTCGCTACGGTTACGCTCGTCACTCACTGCGCAACTCTTCTCTTCTCTGCTCACCCATGTTGACAACTTCTTCAGCCTAACGATGAGGGTGGCGAACCGCCCCTCGGTACACGCGCAATGAGCGCTTTCGACCCAACATCCGCCGGTCGGATGCGGCGCAGTGATCGTTGCCAAACGGCCGCTACGTGGCGCCAACGCGGAGCCCGCGACGTAATGGCTCCAACCGCATGCGCAGCGCAGGACCACAGGGCTCGTCCGCGGACGCGGTCCGGCGCGCAGGTCGCGGACCGGCGCGCAGGTCGCGGACCGGTGGGCTCAAAGCCCGTGAATGTGACCCAAGAGCGGCTAAGAACGCTGTCCGAAGACTTTCACCACAAACGGGATACTTGGTCATTGGCAGGGCTGTGCCCCTGGAGGGATTCGAACCCCCGACCCGCTCCTTAGGACGGAGTGGCTCTTCCACTGAGCTACAGAGGCTAGGCACCCCAAGTCTAGACGGCCGCGGGCCGCGGCATCCCGTCCCTCCTCAACCCCAGCGCGCCCCGCCCTAAGCTGACCAACGTGACCCGAGATGCCCCAGCCGCCGCGCCAGCGCGCGGGCCGCTGCGGACGGCAGTCGGGATCCTCGCCGCGTTCGTCTTCTTCTTCGCCACCATGGCGACCTGGATCGGCGGACTCATTGCGTTCGACGCGCTCGGCATCCCGATGCAGGGCGACGAGTGGCTCGGCTGGGTGCTCGCAGGGCTCATCGCCGTCGCGGTGTGGCCACTCGCGCGACGGCGAGCGCACCGCGAGTTCTGGGCTCACCAGCACCACGACGCCACACCGCCGAAGGCCTCCGTGACGGCACCGGACCGCGCTCTGCGAATCCTCGTCATGGTCATCGGCGCCGCGGGACTCGTCGCGCTGTGCGGGCCACGCAACGTCACTCTCGCCCTGGCTGAGGCGTGGCAGATCATCGCTCCGGGCGGACGGTCATCGAGCGCGCTCCTGCAGCTGATCGGCCTGCTGCTGTGCTTCGTGCTGATGGTTCCGCCGATGCTCATCACCCAGCGGAGCCTGCGCCGCACCCCGCGCAATCACCCGGATCGCCTCGGTCTCGAGATCCGGCAGAACTGGTACGTGTCGGCGGCGACCGCGTGGGCCTGCTGCCTGCTGCTTGGGCTGATCGTGAGCTTCGTTCTCGCCGAAACCCTCTGACGCGGTAGTCGTCCGCCGACCTTCAGAATCCCCTGGGAGTCGGCGCTCACGTTTGCGTTCGGGGCGGATTCTCGGAATCGTGGCGGGCTCCGCAGCAATCCACGGAAGGAGAGCTTCATGCTCACGCTCACCGAGAACGCCGCCACCGCGGTGAAGAACCTCACCGCCCAGATCCCCGCCGAGACCGGCGGTATCCGTATCAGCGACACCGGCTCCCCCGAGACCGGCTTCGCGCTCTCCCTCGCCGAGGCTCCGCACAGCGAGGATGCCGTCGTCGAAGCCGACGGTGCTCGCATCTTCGTCGACCCGGCCGCGGCCCTTGCGCTGGATGACCGCGTGCTCGACGCACAGGTCGACGGCGAGGGCGCGATCAGCTTCGCGCTCGGCGTCCGGGGCTGACACCCCGACAGACTTCGAGAGCCCCGGCATCCGCATCCTCAGCGCGGAGGTCGGGGCTCTCGCCTGTTCGGGGCGCAGGCGCGACCACGCTGACACCGTGCACGCCCTTCCCTCTAGCCCGCGAGGATGATGGCACGGGATGTGCGTGCTCAATCTCCTTCCGGCACAGTGGCAACCGGTGCCGCCCGGCTAGATTGCTGACGTGAACGAAGTGTGGATCGTCTATCACGACAGCGGGCCAGACGACAATATCCTCGGCGTTTTCGGATCGCTGGAGGAAGCGGACTGCTACGCCGAGGAAGTCGGCCCACAATGGGAAAAGGGTGCGCTCGTAAGCCACTTCCCCGTACCGTGGCGATCCGCAGATCGTCAGACGATCATCGAGATCTAGCGGCACCGATCGCCGCACGCAGAAAGGCTCATCGATAGGGTCGAGAGGATGGAAGCCGAGATCATCCCCCGCATCGTCCTGTTCGTCCCGATGGGCGGCGCGGGAGCTCTGCTGATCTGGATGGCGCGGGCTGCGGCATCCGGAAAGCTGAAGCGGAACTCGCTCGCCGGCATCCGCACACCCAGCACCATGGCCAGCGACGAAGCCTGGCTCGCCGCTCACGAGCGTTCGAAAGGTGCGACTCTGCTCACCGGCTACCTGGCGGTCGCGATCGGCGTGGTGTCTCTCGTGCCGATGCCTCCGGCAGCACTCGGGATCATGGTGCTCGTGGGCGCCGTGCTCATGGTCATCGTGATGATGTGGGGAACGCGCGTCGGCATCAAAGCGGCGCTGGCAGCAACCGAGGCTGCGCGATGACACCGGGGCCCGTCGAGATCGACTTGCACGACGATGTCGTCTTGCGGTCGCTCCGCCCCGGCGATGCCGCGGCTCTCGCCGAGGCCTACCGCGTGAACTCTGAGCACCTCGCACCTTTCGAGCCCCTCCGCCCGGCGGATTTCACCACCGAGGCAGGTCAGCAGACCGAGATCGCCGCCCTCATCGCGAGCCGCGAGGCCGGCACCGCCCTGCCCCTCGTCCTCACCCACGGCTCGAGAGTCGTCGGACGGGTCACGCTCTCGGGCATCGTCCGCGGGGCGTTCCAAAGCGGGAACCTCGGCTACTGGATCGACCAGCGCTACGCGGGCCGCGGCCTCATGACCGCTGCGGTGAACGAGATCTCACGTCTCGCGGCGAATGAACTCCAGCTGCACCGCATCCAGGCCGGCACGCTCGTCGACAACGTCGCCTCGCAGACCGTCTTGAGAAGGTGCGGCTTCGTCGAGTTCGGACTCGCGCCCGAATACCTGCTCATCGCCGGCCGCTGGCAGGACCACCGGCTGTTCCAGAGGATCCTCGAGCCCTGAGGTCCGGGCGACGGCCAAACGTGGCCCACCTGGCGCTTCGCGCCGACTCGCGGCGTCGATAGCGGCGTGACCTGAGAAGCGAATCGCATCGACCGCCGCAGCGGAGAGGCGGAGGTTGTAGCGATCGCACATGCCCGCTGTCACGACGCGCAACACGACTCACGGCCGAAATACCGGTACGGGAGGATGAGGCGCGCCATCCCGGCGCGACCCGTCGCGTCACCCTGGAGGATCCCGTGTCTTACGCAGCCCCGCAGCCCGCCGCCTCGAACGTCGACCCGCTCTCGCAGCCCCTTTACGGCGCGAGCTTCGGCCAGGCCTTCAGCCGCTTCTGGAAGAAGTACGCCACCTTCACCGGTCGCGCAAGCCGCAGCGAGTTCTGGTGGTGGTACCTCGCGGCCGCCGTCGTGACCGCCGTGCTCTACATCATCGCCGGCATCCTGGGATTCTCCGGTGCCACCTACGACTCGATGACCGGCGCGGTCGCGCCCGGCCCGCTGTTCGGCATCGGCGCGCTGCTCATCGCCGTCTGGCACCTGGCGACACTGGTTCCCACGATCGCCCTCTCATGGCGCCGCCTGCACGACGCGAACCTCGCGGGGCCGTTCTGGTTCCTCAGCCTGGTCGCCGGCATCGGCAGCCTGGTGGTGCTGGTGCTCTGCGTGCTCCCCTCGAACCCCGCGGGAGCTCGCTTCGACCGCTGACCGCAGCCTCGATCACTCCGGGCGGTCGGCGAGCCAGTACAGGGCTCCGTCGGCCGTCCGCTCGAGCACACCGGTGTCGACGGCGTGACGGCGGAAGAACGCGGCATCCGTCACGAACATGCTCAACCGCTCGTTGAGCGCCGGCTCGGTGACTCGTTCGCCCTCGCCGACGACCCGGCGCGCCACGGCCGCCACAGCGGGGTCGAGCTCGTCCAGCGCGAGATCGCCGGCCGAGATCCGCGAGCCCTGCAGCGACGTCAGCGGGCCGAGATGAGCGTCGAGCGCGGCGAGCGCCTCATCCAGGAAACTTTCGCTCAGCCGCATGCCGTCATCCGTCCGCTCAGCGACGCCGCTGCGAACGAACGCCTCTGACTGCTCCCCTACGGATGCCGTCGGCGTCGGCCCGATCAGCTCGGCGAAAGCTACGCGCAGGCGCGGGCTGCGAAGCATCATGACGAGGGAGCGAACCGGACGCAGCGACGAAGCAGACATCCCTCGATCCTCACCGACCGCGGCGCGCGCATCAAGGCGACGAGCTGACCGCGCCGCGCAGGCCATCCGGTGTCTGACCTGGCACTTCGCGCCCACTCGCAGCGCCAGAGGGGGCTTGAGGTGACAGGTGAATCGGGAGAGAGCAGAAGCCCAAGCGCGTGCGAACTCGCGCAGTCAGGGGCGTCCAGGCAGACCACGCTTCACCTGGCACCTTGCGCCCCTTTACAGCGCCGGGAGGGGCCAGAGCTGCCAAGTGAACCGACGCATACGCGTGCGAACTCGCGCAGCGCGGGGAGCCACGCTTCACCTGGCACCTCGCGCCCACTCGCAGCGCCAGAAGGGGCCGCAGCTGCCAAGTGAACGACGCGTACGCGTCGTGCGAACTCGCGCAGCGCGGGGAGCCACGCTTCACCTGGCACCTCGCGCCCACTCGCAGCGCCAGAAGGGGCCACAACTGCCAAGTGAACGGACGCATACGCGCGCCAGCTCGCGCAGCCCATGGAGGCCACGCTTCACCCGGCACCTCGCGCCCCTTTACAGCGCCAGAAAGGGCCGCAGCTGACAGCTGAACCGACGCATACGCGAGCGAACTCGCGCAGCCCAGGGAGGCCACGCTTCACCTGGCGCCTCGCGCCCACTCACAGCACCAGAAGGGGCCAGAGCTGACAGGTGAATCCTGAGAGGGCAGAAACCCACGCGCGTGCGAATTCGCGCAACGCAGGGAGGCCACGCTTCATCTGACACCTCGCGCCCACTCACGGCAGCAGAAGGGGCCGCAGCTGCCAAGTGAATCGCCTCGCCCCCTACTACTCATCGACCTCACGTGCGCAGGCATCGCGCCGGGCCCGGCGCACTCAGGCTGCCAACTGATCCAGCAGCGAGATCAGGTGCGCGCGGGTCAGCGCTGCCGCGCGCTCACCATCGCGATCGGCGATCGCGTCGGCGATGCGCTCGTGCACCTCGTGGTCCGCGTCGCCGGCATCCACACTGGCACCCGCACCCGCATCAGCACCCCGGCGCCCGCCCCGCGCCCGCAGCATCGCGACCATGGCCTCGCGGCTGCGCGGGGTGAAGCCGTCGAACATCTCGAGCAGCAGCGGATTGTGCGACGCGGCGACGATGATGCGGTGGAACGCGGCATCCGTGTCGACATGTTCCTCGACGTCCGACCGGTGCGCCGCACGCCGGTCGAGGGCAGCGCGGAGCGCCCGCACCTCTGCGGGGGTCCGGCGCACGGCGGCGAGCGCCGACGCTTCGACCTCGATCGCGAGACGCGCTTCGAGCACGGCGCGGATGTCGGCCCGTCCGACGACGCGCGACCAGTCCTCGGGGGCGTCGAGCGCGGCGACGAACACACCCGCTCCCTGGCGTGAGGTCAGCACCCCGCGTCCGGCGAGCTGCCGGATCGCCTCGCGGACGGTCGAGCGACCGACGCCGAGCTGCGGCGCGAGGGTCGTCTCCCCCGGCAGCTTCGCACCCAGCGCCCACTCCCCGGCACGTATCCGCGAGAGCAGCAGCTCGGCGGCCTGATCGGCGAGGGGTTCTCGGCGAACAATCGTCATACTCACATCATCTCACCAAGCGGGCAACACCTCAGCTTGTCTGAGGAGTTGTGCTAGCGTCTGGGTCATGCTCGACCGTCACGACCTCCTTCTTCGCCGCCACGGCGGGGCCTAGTCAGACCGGCTCCCCGCCGTGGAGCCTCCCCGCGCCGGTCTCCCTACCGACCAATGCGAGAAGACCCATGACGATCCACGCCTCCACCCGCCTCTCCACGCCCGCGGGCCCCGTCCCCTCCGATGCGCCCGCCTGGAACCGGCAGCGCCAGTCGCAGATGCCGTCGCACCGGTACCGTGACGCGTTCGCGCGCGTCGACACCCCGGCAGCAGATGAGGCGACCCAGCGCAGCTGGCCCGCCAACCGCCTCACTGCGGCACCGCTGTGGGTGCCCGTCGACCTCCGTGACGGCAACCAGGCCCTCGCCGAACCCATGGATCCCGAGCGCAAGCGTCGCTTCTTCGAGCTGCTCGTGACGATGGGCTACAAGGAGATCGAGGTCGGCTACCCCTCCGCCTCGCAGACCGACTACGACTTCGTGCGGCTGATCGCCGAGACCGATCTCGCCCCCGACGACGTCACCATCGTCGTGTTCACGCCCGCGCGACGCGACCTGATCGAGCGGACGGTCGCATCGATCCGCGGCATCCGCAACGAGGTCGTCATCCACATGTACACGGCTACCGCACCGGTGTGGCGGGATCTCGTGCTGGGGCGCGACCGCACCGAGCTGGCAGAGCTCATCCTCGCGGGCGGTGAGGACGTGCTGCGCCTCGCGGACGACTCGCCGAACGTCCGCTTCGAGTTCTCGCCCGAGGTGTTCAACCTGACCGAGCCCGACTACGTGCTCGAGGTCTGCGACGCGATGACGACCCTGTGGGATGCCGCGCCCGCGCGCCCCGTCATCCTGAACCTCCCCGCCACCGTCGAGATCGCGACACCGAACGTGTACGCCGACCAGATCGAGTACATGCATCGAAACCTCGCCCGTCGCGATTCGGTGATCTTGTCGGTCCACCCGCACAACGACCGCGGCACCGGCATCGCCTGTGCCGAGCTGGCCGTGCTCGCCGGGGCCCAGCGCGTCGAAGGGTGCGTCTTCGGCAACGGCGAGCGCACCGGCAACGTCGACATCGCCACGCTCGCGCTCAATCTGCACGCGCAGGGCGTCGACCCCATGATCGACTTCTCCGACATCGATGAGATCCGGCGCACCGTCGAGTACTGCAACCGCATCGAGATCCACCCGCGGCATCCGCACGTCGGAGACCTCGTGCACACGGCCTTCAGCGGCACGCACCAGGACGCCATCAAGAAGGGCTTCGCCGAGCACCGCGAACGTGCCGCCGCGCTCGGGCGCGACGAGCGCGAGATCGACTGGCGCGTGCCCTACCTGCCGATCGATCCCGCCGACCTGGGGCGCAGCTACGACGCCGTCATCCGGGTGAACTCGCAGTCGGGCAAAGGCGGCGTCGCGTACCTGCTCGAGACGGCGTACGGCATCGAACTGCCACGGCGCTTCCAGATCGAGTTCGCCCGGCACGTGCAGCGACACACGGATGCCGGCGGCGGCGAGGCCACGGCGAGCGAGCTGTGGGAGCTGTTCCGGACGACCTATCTCGGCGACATCACGACCGGCCCGCGGCTGACGCGCTACGACTCGACGGATGCCGGCACCGAGATCACCCTCACCGTCGACGGGGTCACGCACACCGGCGAGCACCCCGGAGTCGGACCCGTCGAGGCGCTCACGGCCGCCCTCGCCGAGCACGGGATCGCCATCGAGGTGCTCAGCCTGCACCAGAGCAGCATCGGCAGCGGCACCGATACCGACGCCCTGACCCTCGTGGAGTACCGTGACGGCTCCGGCGTGGTCGCCTGGGCCGCCGGCGCGGACCGGTCCGTGCTCGCCGCCACTCTCGACGCGATCATCCGCGCCGCGCAGAGGCCGGCCGAAGCGTCATACTGACCTCGTGAGGATCGCGATCGCCGGCAGCACCGGCACCGTCGGCAAGCTCGTCCACAGCATCGCCACCGAACGCGGACATGACGTCGTCGCGCTCGCGCGCAGCAACGGTCATGACCTCGAGCATGCCTCGCTCCCACCGTCGGTGCTGGACCGTGTCGACACGATCGTCGACGTCAGCGGCATCCAGACGCTCTCGCGGCATCGCTCGCGGCGGTTCTTCGAGAGCGTGTCAGCCAACCTGCAACAGGCGGGAACGGCCGCCGGAGTCGGGCACCTCGTCGCGCTCTCGATCGTCGGCATCGACGGGGTGGATGCCGCCTACTACGGCGGGAAGCTGGCGCACGAACGGGCCGTGCAGCGCGGGGCGCTCCCCCACACGCTGCTCCGCGCTGCGCAGTTCCACGAGTTCGCCGAGCAGACGCTTGTCCGCGGAAAGATGGGTCCGATCACCGTCGTGCCGGCCGCCCGGGTACGCCCGATCGCTGCACGCGAGGTCGCCGAGCACCTCGTCACGCTCGCGGAGGGCGAGCCGGTCGGCCGGGCGCGCGACCTGACCGGGCCGCGCGACGAGCTGCTCATCGACATGGTGCGAGCGCTGCTCGATGCCCGCGGCATCCGCCGCACCACGATCGAGATGCGCCTGCCGGGATCGTTCGGTCGCGCGATGTCGTCGGGGCGCCTGCGCGGGCACGCGAACGCCGAACGCGGCACCGTCACGTTCGCGGAGTGGCTCGCGGCGCAGAGCTGAGTTGCCGGCCGCGGCGCCGGCTCACCGCGTGGCCCCGTCACGCCGCGGAGTCAGCGTTCGCCGCGAGCGACCGCAGGTAGGCGGCGTTGCCGCGCAGCGCGGGCTTGTAGCGGTCGAGCTCATCCGAGTCGACGGCATCGGCGAGGAGGTCGAGCAGTCCAGCGAGCGCCTGATCGGCCCGGCCGGCTGCGTGAAGTGTGAGAGCCTCGAACGCGCCGAGAGACACCGACTCGGGGTACTCCCGCCGCGCCTGAGCGAACACCGCGAGCGATTCGTCGAGACGGTCGAGGTTGCGCAGCGTGCTGCCGTACTGCAGCAGGCAGCGGCGCCGGGTGTCTCCGCTGAGCCCGGCCCCGAGCGCGCGCTCGTACATCGCGCAGGCAGCCGCCTCGTCACCGGCGGTGTCGTAGGCGCCGGCAAGCTCGTACACGACACGCGCGTCGTCGGGATGCCGCTCGTACAGCGGCAGAAGAGCGGCGAGGGTCGGGGCCATGTCGTCGCGATCGCGTGCGGCGAAGATCCGATCGAGTTCGGCGTAGAGGTCGTCCACATCCGCCATCCTCGCAGGCTCGGCCCTCTACGTCGTCGCGGGCCTGGCGGCAAGCACCTGCGACCGGAAACCGGTTCGTGTTGACTGCCGGGATGAGCAATTGGGCCGAGACCGTCATGTGGTGGCACGTGTACCCGCTGGGATTCACGGGAGCACCGATCCGGCCGGACCTCTCCGACGCGCAGGCGGACGCTGGCGGCGCGGACCAGCCCGTCGAGCACCGGCTCGGCCGTATCGAGGCGTGGCTCGATCACGCCGTCGAGCTCGGGCTCAACGGGCTGCTGCTCGGGCCGGTGTTCGCCTCGAGCACGCACGGCTACGACACGACCGACTACTTCCGCATCGACGCGCGGCTGGGCGACGGGCTCGATCTCGACCGCCTCATCGCGGCCGCCCACGACCGCGGCATCCGGGTGCTGTTCGACGGTGTCTTCAACCACGTGGGACGCGAGCATCCGGCCTTCGAAGCTCTCGAGGAACGGGGCCCGGAGGCTGACACCGCCGACCTCTTCCGCGTGCGGTGGGACGGCTGGCAGCCCGGTGGGCCGGTGGACGCCGACGTCTTCGAGGGGCACGACGCCCTCGTGACACTGAACCACGACTCACCCGCCGTCGCCGACCTCGTCGTGGAGGTAATGACGCACTGGCTGGGTCGCGGCATCGACGGCTGGCGACTGGATGCCGCCTACGCCGTGCCTCCCGCGTTCTGGACTCGGGTGCTGCCGCGGGTTCGCGCCGAGTATCCCGAGGCGTGGTTCCTCGGCGAGGTCATCCACGGCGACGCCGCCCGCATCGTCGAGGAGTCGACGATCGACTCGCTGACGCAGTACGAGCTGTGGCAGGGCATCTGGCACGGCATCGCCGACCGCAACCTGTTCGAGCTGAAGCACGCGATCGAGCGGAACAACGAGCTGCTGTCGGTCTTCGCTCCGCAGACCTTCGTCGGCAACCACGACGTCACGCGGATCGCCTCGGCGGTCGGCCCCGACCTGATGCCGCACGCACTGGCGGTGCTGTTCACGGTGGCAGGCGTGCCGTCGGTGTACGCGGGCGATGAGTACGGCTACGAAGCGGTGAAGGAGGAACGTCTCGGCGGCGACGACGCGGTGCGCCCCGAGTTCCCCGATGCGCCGCCCGCACCTGAGTCGCTGCCCGGGAGCGCGCAGCACATCCTCCGCACGCATCAGCAGCTCATCGCCGTGCGCCGGCAGCATCCCTGGTTGCATCGCGCCCACACCGACGTGATCCATATCGACAACACCGCGATGGTGCTGCGGACTGCGACGGGAACGGATGCCGTCGTCACGGCGCTCAACGTCGGCGACGCACCGGTGACCGTGCCGGTGGCCGACGCGACACAGGTGCTCGCCGGGTCGCTGGCCGACGACATCGACAGGCGCGCCCGCGAGGTATCCCTTCCCCCGCACGGCTGGGCAGTGCTATCGGCTACCCCCGCCTGACCCGCGACCCGACCCAGATGGCGGTTCTCCCCCACGCGTGACGACCATTCGCGTCGGCTCGCATCGGGTCGCGCGGTGGCGTCAGCGGAAGTCTCGTGACTGGTGCCTCACCCCCACCCGCAGGTCTTCGAACGCGTCGGCGAGGATGTTCACGACCCCCTCGTTGGACCGCTCGAGGATGCCGCGGACGATGAGCGCCGGGCTGTCGCGCACCACCCGCCGGTAGCGATGCCACATGCCCGTCGAGCAGATGACGTTCATCAGTCCGTGCTCGTCCTCGAGGTTGAGGAACGTGATGCCGGAGGCCGTCGCCGGCCGCTGCCGGTGGGTGACGAGCCCGGCGATCTCGACGCGGCGCCCCGACTCGTGCTGTCGCAGGTCGTTCGCGGTGAGCACGCCGCGCGCATCGAGCTGCGAGCGGTAATGGGTCATCGGATGGTCGTCGGGTGAGATGCCTGTGGCCCACAGGTCGGAGGCCAGCACGTCGTAGCTCGACTGGTCGGTGAACAGTGGCGGCTGTACGGCGATGAGCGAATCGGGCAGGTACTCGATGCGGTCCTGCGCGGCCGAGCCCGCCAGCCAGATGGCCTCGCGACGGGTGTGCCCGAAGCACTCCAGCGCGCCCGCAGTGGCGAGCGCTTCGAGCTGCGTCGTGTCGGCACCGGTGCGGCGCACCAGGTCGCGCATGTCGCGGTAGGGACCGGATGCCTCGCGCTCGGCGACGATCCGCTCGGCGAACCTCTTGCCGATGCCGGTGACCGCGGCGAGCCCCAACCGCACGGCGAAGCCGCCGTCGCGACGATGGGCCGCCGACTCGTCGGGGGCGTTGATGTCGAAGACCGGCACCGGAGGCTGCTCGCCGAGGCAGCTGTCGAGCCCCGTCGGCCCCGGCCGCCCCGCCTCGCCCGACACGGATTCGAGCACGGCTTCGGCCCCCGAGAGCTGCAGATCGGGGCGCCGCACCTCGACCCCGTGACGGCGGGCGTCGGCCGCCAACGTCGCCGGCGAGTAGAACCCCATCGGCTGAGCCCGCAGCAGCCCGGCGAGGAACGCCGCCGGGTAGTGCAGCTTGATCCACGAGCTGGCGTAGACGAGCAGCCCGAACGACAGCGAGTGGCTCTCGGCGAAGCCGAAGTTCGCGAACGCCTGGATCTTCGCGTAGATGTCGTCGGCGGCATCCCCCACCAGGCCGTTCTCGGCCATGCCCTCGTAGAGCTTCTGCTTGAGCGAGTCGATGCGCTCGATGCCGCGCTTGGAGCCCATCGCGCGACGCAGCAGGTCGGCGTCCTCGCCCGACAGCCCGCCGATGACCATGCCCATCTGCATGAGCTGCTCCTGGAAGACCGGCACCCCGAGCGTGCGTTCGAGCACGGGCTTGAGCTTCTCGTGCGGATACGTCGTCTTCTCGTACCCGAGCTTGCGGCGCACGTACGGGTGCACGGCGCCGCCCTGGATGGGTCCCGGCCGGATGAGGGCGATCTCGATCACGAGGTCGTAGAACCGGCGCGGCTGCAGGCGCGGCAGCAGGCCCATCTGCGCGCGGGACTCGACCTGGAACACACCGATCGAGTCGGCCCGGCACAGCATGTCGTAGACGGCCGCCTCTTCCTTCGGCAGCGTCGACAGCTCGAACCTCTCCCCCGTCGCCCCCTCGATGAGGTCGAAGCAGTACTGCAGCGCGGCGAGCATCCCGAGGCCCAGCAGATCGAACTTCACCAGGCCCATCCAGGCGGCGTCGTCTTTGTCCCATTGGATGACGGTGCGGTCCTGCATCCGGGCGTGCTCGATCGGCACGACCTCACCGACGGGACGATCGGTCAGCACCATGCCGCCCGAGTGGATGCCCAGGTGCCGGGGAGCCTTCAGCAGCTCGGCGGCGTAGCCGAGCACCCGCTCGGGGATGTCGTGGTCGGGACCGGTGTCGAGGGTCGCACCCCAGCGTTCGACCTGCTTCGACCAGGCATCCTGCTGTCCCGGGGAGTGCCCGAGGGCCTTCGCCATGTCGCGCACGGCGTTCTTGGGCCGGTACTGGATGACGTTCGCCACCTGCGCCGCCCGCTCGCGCCCGTAGGTGGCGTAGACCCACTGGATGATCTCCTCGCGCCGGTCGGAGTCGAAGTCGACGTCGATGTCGGGCTCCTCCTCGCGGAGGGCCGAGAGGAAGCGCTCGAACGGCAGCCGGTAGTAGATCGAGTCGATCGCGGTGATGTCGAGCAGGTAGCAGACGGCGCTGTTCGCGGCCGAACCACGCCCCTGGCAGAGGATGCCGCGCCGGCGCGCCTCTTGCACGATGCCGTGGACGATGAGGAAGTAGCCGGGGAAGTCCTTCTGTTCGATGACGGCGAGCTCTCGCTCGATACGGTCGCGGTCTTCGGCCGGCAGGTTCGGGTACTTGCGCGGCACGGCCTCCCACACGAGGTGCCGCAGCCACGTCATCGGCGTGTGCCCCTCGGGAACGGGAAGCTTCGGCAGGGCGGGCTTGGCCCGGCGCAGCGGGAAGGCGAGCTCGTTGGCGAGCTCGACGGTGCGCGCGACGGCGCCGGGGAACCGGCGGAAGCGCCGCGTCATCTCGGCACCCGACCGCAGGTGCGCGCCCGCATGCGAGGGCAGCCACCCGTCGAGCTCGTCGAGCCCGCGATTGGCCCGCACCGCCGCGATCGCCGCGGCGAGGTGGGCGCGCTCGGGCACGGCGTAGTGCACGTTGTTCGTCGCGAGGATCGGCAGACCCCGCTCACGGGCGAGGCCGGCGAGGATGTCGTTGTGCCGCGAGTCGAGCGGCTCGCCGTGGTCCAACAGCTCGACCTCGACGGCATCGCGCCCGAACCGGTCGACCAGGGCGTCGAGCTCGGCGGCGGCGGCATCCGGTCCGCGCTCGATGAGCGCCCGGCGCACTGCTCCCTTGCGGCATCCGGTGAGGACACTCCATTCGCCTCCGGCGATGTCGGCCAGATCGTCGAGCCGGTAGCGAGGCTTGCCCTTCTCCGCTCCGGCGAGCTGCCCCTGGGTGAGCGCGCGCGCCAGCCGGTGGTAGCCCTCTTCGCCGCGGGCGAGGACGAGCAGATGCTCCCCCGGCGGGTCGGCCTCGTTGCGCGCGGCGCCGACGCGCTGCGGCAGATCGAGCGACAGCTCCGCCCCGAACACGGTCTTCACCGCCAACTGCTCGGCGGCTTCGGCGAAGCGGACGATGCCGTAGAACCCGTCGTGGTCGGTGACGGCGAGAGCGTGCAACCCCAGCCGTTCGGCCTCTTCGGCGAGCTCTTCGGGCGATGAGGCTCCGTCGAGGAACGAGTACGACGTGTGCGCGTGCAGCTCGGCGTACGGCACCGCGTTCTCAGGACGCTCGATCCTCGGCGCCGAGTACTTTCCGCGCTTGCGCGACCACGCGGGACTGTCGCCGCCGTCGGCACCCGCCGGCGCGCTCGGGGCACGGTTGCCGCTGAGCAGTCGTTCCATCTCGGACCACGGCACCGAGGGGTTGTTGAAGCCCATCAGTCGTACCGCCCCTCGACCGACCATTCGCCGCCGTCGCACACCAGCAGCCACGCGGTCTGGGTGGCATCGACCATCTGGAAGCGGTGGGCATGGCGCGCTCGCGCGGCATCCCACGCCCGCTCGACCACCGGCCACGGTCCCGCCCACGAGCGGATGCCGCGCGACCCGGTCGATGACACGAGCGCCGCCGGGATCGCCGTCAGCTCGCCCCGCCCGTCGACGGCCACCATGTCACCCTCCCGATCGACGACCGCCAGCGGCAGCGCCCGCTCGAAGACCGTCGCGGGTAGCGGATCGGGCAGGCTTCCCGGCCATGGCCGCTCGCGCGAGCTCGTCACCGGACGGTCGCCCCACGGCACGAGCACCTGCCGCTCGGCGAGCCAGCGCCCGCCGCCGACAACCGGGGTCACGACGCCCGTGTGACCGAGCATCGCCTGGACGCGCGACAGGGCGTGGTGCACCCGCTGCTCGGGACCGGAACCGAACAGCGAGACGGCGTGGTGGGATGCCGCATCCACCGCTTCGGGCTCGATCTTGACCCGAGCCACACCGCTGGTGAGCTTGCCACTCTCGGCCAGCTGCCAGCGCACCCGGTCGACGACGGCGGCGGCGTCGAAGGTGCCGGGGTGAAGCCACACGCGGTTGCTCGTCTCGCCCCGGTCGCCGGTGAGAATCACGCGCAGCTCGGTGCACACGAGATCGACCGCGCCGAGTCCGGAGACGAACTCCTCGGCCGCGACCCTCATGCCGAACGCGACCTGATCGGCCAGCTCGAGAGGAGGTTCGAACGAGACCTCGCGGTGGAGCTCGGGCGGCGGGGTGCGCGGGGTCACCGGGCGTGAATCGGCACCGGAGGCGAGGCCGTGCAAGCGCGCGCCGCGGGGGCCGAAACGTTCGACCAGTCGTTCGGGCTCGATCGCGGCGAGGTCGCCGAGGGTCTGCACACCGAGCCGGGCGAAGAGGTCGACGGAGTCGTCGTCGAGCACGGCGATCGTCAACGGAGCGAGGAACTCCGCCGAGCGCCCGGCCTCGACCACCCGGATGGGCCGGTCGGGGCGGGTGCTCATCCGGGCCGCCTGCTGCGCGGTGAAGGGTCCGTCGGCGACACCGGCCCGCACGTCGAGGTCGCCCTCAGCCACCGCGGCCAGCAGCGCGCCGGCGGCCTCGGTCTCACCGCCATAGAAACGCGCGGGGCCGCGCACGCGCAGCGCGCAGAGCCCCGCCTCGAGCACCTGCACTCCCGGCGCCATCTCTTCGAGGCGCGCCACGATCGGCGCGAACTCCCGGTGATCGCGCACCGCATCCGCGTCGGCCACCTGCAGCGCGGGACATCGGGCCTGCGCGTCACGGCGACGCTGCCCACGTGCGACGCCGTCGGCACGCGCGGCCGCTGAACACGCGATGACCACGCCTTTCTCGAAGACCGCGATCGGCGCGTTCGGATCGCCGCCGCTTTCGCGCACGAACGCCACGACCGGCCAGTCGGGCACCCACACCACGAGACTGCGTACCGGCGCCGTCGCCTCCTGCTCCCCCACGTCAGACCGCCCGTCGCATCGGGATCGGCTCGACGACCGTGCCGCCCGCGAGAGCCCGCTCGTGCGGAGCGGCCGAGATCGCGCCATCGGGCGCGGGCAGCAGCATCCGCGCCGATCGGGGAACCGGGAACCGCCGGCTCGACACGGTGACCGTCAGCTCGCGGTCGCTGAGGTAGCCGTCACCGTCGCCCAACCCCGACCACCGCGGATCGGTGACGTCGAGCATCGCCTCGGTCTGCGGCCACGGCCCCTGCACGAGCAGCACCGTTCCACGGTCGCGCAGCCGACCCGCGAGCTTGGCGATGTCGGAGTCTTTCGCCCGCTCGGGCGGACGCACCGCGACGATAGGAAGGACGTCGGCGATCGTCGCGGTGACAGCGAGCCACCGGGCTCCCGGATCGGGGATCAGCACGACGCGGGACAGGTCGACCCCGGCGTGCTCCGCCGCTTCGGCCCCGAAGCCCGGCATCCCGACCACACCGCACCACGACCCGGTCTGCGACGGCTGGGCGAGCAGGGCGAACAGCAGTGAGGACGACGAGCCGAGCGAATAGGCGGCGCCGGACCGCAGCCCCCGCCCGGGCAGCAGTCCGGCCAGGGCAGGATGGGTCGGCAGCACCGGAGCATCGAGGCGGCGCCCCTGCATCCGCTCCATCTGCGCGCGCAGTCGCTGCACGTCCTCGGCGGCAGCGGGATTGCGCATGATCGACCTCACTCAGCAAGGGTAGAACATATGTTCTAGACCATCAATGTCGAGATCGAAGATACGACCGACTTCCGACATTCGCCTGGCAGATTGGATCGCGTGAACGCCTCCGACACCCCACCCGTGACCCTGCGCCCCTATAGGTCGGCCGACGCCGCCGCGACGCTCGCCGTCTTCACCGAGGCGATCACCCGGACGGCGGCCGCGCACTACACCCCCGAGCAGATCGAGGCATGGGCCAGACCGGGCCGTCGCGACCTCCCCTCGTGGGATCAGGCCATGAGCGACCGTGCGAGCGTCGTCGCCGTCCGAGGCGACGAGGTCGTGGGATTCTCGGACGTCGACGAAGACGGATACATCGACATGCTTTTCGTGTCACCCCGGCATCTGCGGCGCGGGATCGCACGAACCCTGCTCGGCTTCGTCGAGCAGCGGGCGCGGTCGGCGGCGACGCCCGAGCTCACGTCCGACGTCAGCATCGCCGCCCGCCCCTTCTTCGAGAGCGCCGGGTTCCACGTCGTCCGCGAGCAGCGGGCGGTGAAGGAAGGGATCGAGCTGACGAACTACCGGATGCGGAAGGCCCTCTCACACGTCACGCGTTCTGAGGACGAGAAGAGCGGCGAGCGTCGTCCATAGCGTGAAGATCGCCATGATCCCAAGACCCGCCAGCGGCGGCATCCCGCTCGTCGTCGCGACAGCGTACGAGGCCTGGCCCGCCATCGTGGGCCAGTAGGTACCCGCGAACTCGCCGATGACCCCGGGCATCCCCGGGGCGAGAGCGGGCACGAGAAGCGCGACGGTCACGATGATCGCGAGCGCACCGGAAGAGCTTCGCGTGATGATGCCGAATCCGAGGCCGAGGACGGCCGTGAGGACGAGGTACACGATCGCGCAGACGATAGCCCGAACAGTGTCAGGGTCGTCGAGCGCCGCCACAGGCAGAGCGGCCGCCGTGAGCGCTGCCTGCGTGGCACCGAAGCTGCCCGCTACTGCTGCGACCGCCGCGACCGAGCCGACGAGCACCGAGACCCCCAGCTTCGAGGCCAGGAGGGCGCCGCGCCGAGGCACGATGGTCAGGCTCGTGATGATCTGCCCCGAGCTGTATTCACTGGTGATGGCCTGCGATCCGATGGTCGCGAGGAGGATCTGACCGACCAGGATGCCCTTGAAGCTGATGCCGGTGGGGTCGAAATCGGAAGGGAGCGTGGCCTGCCAGTCAGCCACGAGCCCACTCACCCCCAGCAGGCTGACCATCACCGTCACGACGACTGCCGAGGCAGCGAGGATCCAGGTGCTGTGGACACTGCGGGCTTTGATCCATTCGGAAGCGAAGAGGTTCATGTCAGGCGGCCTTCTGCTCGATCGTGGTCATGGCGAGAAACGCGTCTTCGAGCGAATCCCGAACGAGGGTGAGCTCGAACACCTCGGCGCCGGAGGCGGCCGCGATGCGGCCGACGCTCTCCGTCGTCGCCCCCGAGACGATGAGGACATCGGTGCGATCGGCGTCTGCCCGAACCAGAAGCCCGGCTCGCCGGAGCGCATCACGCAGGACGTCGGCATGGGGAGTCCGAACGCGGACGTACTCGTTCGTGTGCGAGGCGATGAATGCGTCCAGAGGCTGGTCTGCGAGCAGACGACCGTGGTTGATCACGATGAGGTGATCCGCCGTCAGCTGCATCTCACCCATCAGATGGCTCGAGACCAGCACCAATCGGCCCTCCGCAGCGAGCTCGCGCATCAGGGATCGAGCCCAGCGGATGCCTTCCGGGTCGAGTCCGTTGAGAGGTTCGTCGAAGATGACGATGCCGGGGTCGCCGATCAACGCCGTGGCGATCCCCAGCCGCTGCTTCATCCCGAGCGAGAAGTCGCCGGCCGGCCGGCTCCCTGCTTCAGCCAGGCCCACCATCTCCAGAACCTCCCCGACTCGGCCCCACGGCACGGCTCCGGCACGCGCGACGGACGCGAGATGATCCACGGCCGTACGCCGCGGATGAACGGCGCGCGCATCGAGCATCGCGCCGATCACCCGCATCGGATGGGGCAACTCGTGCAGTCGATGCCCGTTCACGGTCGCGGCGCCGCTCGTGGGCTTGTCCAGGCCGAGGAACATGCGGAGGGTGGTGGACTTGCCCGCCCCGTTCGGTCCGAGGAAGCCGGTCACGATCCCGGGCCGAACCTGGAACGACAGACCGTCCACGGCGGTGACGGTTCCATAGCGCTTGACGAGATCGTGAGCTTGGAGAGATGCCTGCGTTGTCTTCTGCACGGCAGGTACACTACACCGTACAGTGTAGTGCTGCACCGGTCGGTGTAGAGTTCGGGCAGAGCGGAGGATGACGATGAGCGATGCGAGGCCGGTCAGGCAAGGCCAGGAGCAGAAGCGCTCCGCGATACTCACGGCGGCGCGAGAGCTCTTCGTCGAGGTGGGCGTCGAACGATCCAGCATGGATGCCGTTTCGGCGCGCGCAGGTGTCTCCAAGCGCACCGTGTACGACTACTACGGCGATAAACGGCGGCTGCTGCTCGGAGTGGTCGAGAGCGCGGGCGAGACAGCCGTGAACACCCTCCGCGAGCTGGCCGAGACGCACCTGCCGGACACCATCGCGATCGACGGCCGCGACGGATTGCACCAGGCTGTGCTCGCATTCGCCGCCGAACTCGGGGGGTTCCTCGCCATATCGACGAACTACGCAGCCGCGGTCAAGCTGATCTCGGAGAACGAGTCACTCCTGCCCGAACTCGAGGACCACCCGCTGGACCGAGCGCACGCCGACGTTCTCGCCGAGCGCTTCGCTCACTTCGCGACCGAGGGTCTGCTCGACCTCGACGATCCGGGACTCGCCGCCGAGCACTTTCACGCGCTCACGACGCTCCGGGTTCTCAACGAACCCGCTCGCCGCCGGACGGACGCGGAGCGGGTTCGACAGATCATGACCGATGGCGCCGGCGCCTTCCTGCGCGCTTACGGCCCGAGAACGCGGTAAGCGCGCACCGCAGCGATCAGGCGGCGAGACTCAGGTAGGGCTCCCAGCGCGGGTCGGATCGCTCCGTTCCCCGCACCGTCCACTGCGGTCCACGCGGAGGCTTCGGCAGCCACCGCAGCTCCCACCCCATCTCCTGCGGAGTGTGGTCGCTCTTGAGGTTGTTGCACCGCAGGCAGCAGGCGACGAGGTTCTCCCACGAGTTGCTGCCCCCGCGCGAGCGAGGCATGACGTGGTCGATGGTCGACGCGGCCTTTCCGCAGTACGCACATCGGTGCGCATCACGGCGGAGCACCCCGCGCCGTGTCACCGGCACTCGGCGCGCATTCGGGATACGGACGTACCGGGTCAGGACGATCACCGCCGGGCGTTCGTACGTCCCGTCGATCCCGAGAACGGGGTCATGGACGACGTGCTCGACGATCGTCGCCTTGTCGTTCAACACCAGGAGGAGGGCCCGACGGAACGACACCACAGCGAGTGGCTCATACCCGGCGTTCAGTACCAGAGTGCGCATTTCCTGTCCTCACGAACTGCCCTGACGGCTTCAGCGGATGTTCGATGACCGACGTAACGCGCGCCGTGCGGGCAGGTCCCGCGAGGGTGTGAGCACGAAAAAAGGCGCCGTCATGAAGACAGCGCCTTGATTCACGGCCGAGGCCGCAGTGGTGCACACGATGCCGCAGGACGTAGCGACCGATCGCATTCACGGTTCGAATGCCCGGTACTGGTCCCATCGGCTCCCCCTCGGCGTGCGCGAGCGTCGCGTTCAGGGTAATACACCCTCGACCCCGGGAAGGTCGACGGAAGATGAACGGATGATGCGTGTCGTCAGCCCGCGTTCGCGACGAGCCACGACTCGGCGTTCACGTACGCGCCGTCGACGACGATCTCGAGGTGCAGGTGCGTTCCGAACGCACGGCCCGTGTCGCCCACCTGGCCGAGCAGCTGGCCCGCCGAGACGGTGTCGCCGACCTGCACCGCGCGGGTGCCCCAGTCCATGTGGGCGTAGAGGCTCGTGACGTTGGTGCCGTTGATGTTGTGCGCGACCTTGACGTACACGCCCCAGCCCGGACCGCTCTCGCTCGACGCGACGACCGTGCCGTCGGCGACCGAGTAGATCGGCGTGCCACGGTCGGCCATGTAGTCGGTGCCGCGGTGACCGGCGTACGGGGTGCCGAAGTTGTTGAACGACATCAGAGGACGACGCACGAGACCGGAACCCGGCGCGACGAGCGGAATCGACTGGCTGAACGACGTCGAGGATGCGGTCGAGCTGCTCGCGGAGATGCGGTTGGCGAGAGCCTCGGCGGCTGCCTTCGCGGCGGCCTCCTCGTCCTTCTTCTTCTGGATCTCTTCGGGTGTGGTCGCCGTGAACCCGCTGCGGTCGAGGGAAGCGGGGCCCACCTCGGACGCGACGACGATCGACTGCGCATTGTCGGCGGCCACCTGCTGCAGCGTCATCGCATCGGCCGACGTACCGCGCACGGCGGCGAAGGCCGGGATGGCGACGGTCGCCACGAGACCCACCACGGCAGCGACCGTGAAGGTGCTGCGGACGGGGTGGACCCGACGTCGGCTGCGGCGGGCGGCGCGGTTCTCAATGGTCGCGACGTCCCGTGATTGCTTCTTTGCTGTCGGGAAGCGGCGGCCACGCAGGGCGCGACCAGAGCGGTCGGGATTCGTCGCGTCGACCTCGGGTACGTCTACCGACGAATCGTTGTTTTCAGCCAAATCAGTCCTCCGGCGCCTCTGCGCGATGGTCTGCGCTGGCTCGTCGATACTGCGCGTGTAGGTCCACGCGACATTCGGGTGTCACCGCGTGGACGACGAGCCGAAGAGGCAATCCATGCAGCGGTCTCGGGCGGGCTTCTCGCCTGAAGACTTCTCGAGGCTACCGGAAGGTAACGAATAAGTCACGCTGTCGCCCCCATCCCCACCCGACGCTCAGGGTCGACGCGACGCGGACCGGATCGACGTCTGCGCGGGGCGGATCGTGCCGCGAGCCGGCAGGGACCTCAGTCGCGGCGCGTGAGGAAGATGTGCGACGCGACCTCGACGGGGAGCTCGAGTCCCTCGTCGACGCCATCCATCTGCACGAGGACGTAGCCCTCGGAGAACTGGAAGGTGCCGTCGCGACCGGGGACGACACCCGCGGCCCGCAGCTGCTGCAGCAGTTCGGGATCGACCTGGGCCGGCTCGGCGAGGCGGCGCACGGTGCCCTCGATCGGGCCCCCGGTTTCGTTGAGGACGCGGACGAGGCCGACCACGCCGTCATCGAACGTGCGAGCAGGGACGTCGCCGAGCTGATCGAGGCCGGGGATCGGGTTGCCGTACGGCGATTCGGTGGGGTGACCGAGCAGCTCGATGAGGCGGCGCTCGACGAGCTCGCTCATCACGTGCTCCCAGCGGCACGCCTCTTCGTGGACGTAGGCCCAGTCAAGGCCGATCACGTCGCTGAGCAGGCGCTCGGCGAGGCGGTGCTTGCGCATGACGTCGACGGCCTTCTGTCGTCCGCTGTCGGTCAGCTCGAGCGAGCGGTCTTCCGAGACGACGACCAGGCCGTCGCGCTCCATGCGGCCGACCGTCTGCGAGACGGTGGGGCCGGAGTGCCCGAGACGCTCCGAGATGCGCGCACGCAGAGGGACGATCGCCTCTTCCTCGAGCTCGAGGATGGTACGCAGATACATCTCTGTCGTGTCGATGAGATCGGTCATCACAGCCCTTGTCGTGCGCGTGGTCGGAAGAACCCCAGCCTATCCGCTGGCGAGGACATGCGAGGCTGCCCTTACCTCCTGCTCATGGCACGGCGGGCCCGGACACCGCCTCTAGAATCGGCTCATGGCGCACGTCACCCTGCCCCGAGACATCCTTCCTCGCGACGGCCGCTTCGGCTGCGGTCCCGCCAAGATCCGCCCCGAGCAGGTCGCCGCCCTGTCGGGTCCCGGCTCGATCCTGCTCGGCACGTCGCACCGTCAGTCGCCGGTGAAGAGCCTCGTCGGCCAGGTCCGCTCCGGTCTCTCCGACCTGCTGCGACTGCCGAACGGCTACGAGATCATCCTCGGCAACGGCGGATCGACCGCCTTCTGGGATGCCGCAGCATTCGGCCTCATCGAGAACCGCAGCCAGAACCTCGTCTTCGGCGAGTTCGGCGGCAAGTTCGGTGCGGCCGCATCCGCGCCCTGGCTGCAGGCGCCCGACATCCGCAAGGCCGAGCCCGGTTCGAGCATCACGGCGGAGCCCGTCGAGGGCGTCGACGTCTACGCCTGGCCTCACAACGAGACCTCGACGGGTGTCGCCGCTCCCGTGCGCCGCGTCGCCGGCGACGAGGGCGCGCTGACGGTCATCGACGCCACGAGCGCGGCCGGCGGCATCGACTTCTCGGTCTCGCAGTGCGACGTCTACTACTTCGCCCCGCAGAAGAACCTCGGCTCCGACGGGGGCATCTGGTTCGCCGCGGTCTCGCCCGCGGCGATCGAGCGGATCGAGCGAGTCGCCGCCTCGGGTCGCTACATCCCCGAGTTCCTGAGCCTGAAGAACGCGCTCGACAACTCGCGGCTCAACCAGACGCTGAACACGCCCGCCGTCGCGACGCTGTACCTGCTCGACAAGCAGCTCGAGTGGATCCACAGCAACGGTGGCCTGCAGTGGGCCGCCGACCGCACTGCGGAATCATCGTCCGCACTGTACGACTGGGCCGAGGCTTCGGAGCACGCGACGCCCTTCGTCGCCGATCCCGCCGACCGCTCCCCCGTCGTGGTCACGATCGACTTCGATGAGACCGTCGACGCCGCCGCCGTCGCCAAGAGCCTGCGCGGCAACGGCATCGTCGACACCGAGCCCTACCGCAAGCTCGGCCGCAACCAGCTGCGCATCGCCACGTTCGTCTCGATCGAGCCCGACGACGTGCGCCAGCTCATCAAATGCATCGACTACACGATCGACCGTCTCTGACGGCGGCGCACCGCTGAGACGACAGAAGGGATGCCGCACCGCGCGGCATCCCTTCTGTCGTTCTGGGCGAGAGCGGTCAGCGCTCCCAAGGCGATTCGTCGTGGTCGGAATCGTCATCCTCGTGGTCGTCGGACTCGTCGTCGTCGGACTCGTCGTCGTCGGACTCGTCGTCGTCGGACTCGTCGTCCTCATCGGACTCGTCGTCCTCGTCGGACTCGTCATCCTCGTCGGACTCGTCATCCTCGGAGTCCTCGTCCGATTCGTCGTCTGCCGCACCGGCGTCGAGGGCGTCGATGTCGACCCCGTCGACGTCGCCCGCGTGGGTGACGGCCGTGCTGCCGTCGGCGAAGTCGTCGTCGTCCGCATCGTCATCGTCATCGTCGATGTCGTCGGCATCGTCGAGGTCGACCGCGTCATCATCATCGAGATCGTCGTCGGAGTCGTCCTCGTCGGCAGCGGCCTGGGCAGCCTGATACTCGGCGAGCCGCACGGCCCAGGGCACCCACTCGGGGGCCAGGAGGGCACCGGCGGCGGGGAGCAGTTCGACTTCGAGAACCGTCGGCTCGGCGTCCTCGACCACCGCGACACTGACGGTCCAGAGCCACCCGGGGTACCCGGCGAGACGGTTCGCGAAACGCAGCGAGACCACACCGTCGGCCTCGACCACGTAGTCGACCGGGTCGCCGACCGTCGAGGCAGGGGTGATCTCGGCGAGCGCCGCCAGGGCCAGATCGTGCGCGGCGAGCAGACGCTCGTCGACGGTCACCGGATCGGTCGGCACAGCGTCCTCGGTTGCCGGAGCATCCTCCGAGACGGCGGTCACTTCGGCGACGGGCTCGGCGGACCCGGGCTCGTGCGACGTCGAGGCGTCGGGAGAGTCAGGCGTCGAGGTCATCGGCGACCTTGCGCAGCACCGCGGCGATCTTCTTGCCGTGACCCGAGCTGGGGTACCGGCCGCGACGGAGGTCGGCACCGATGCCGTCGAGGAGCTTGACGAGGTCCTCGACGATGATCGCCATGTCGTCCGCGGGCTTGCGGTTGCGCTTGCTCAGGCTGACGGGAGCCTCGAGCACGCGAACGGCCAGGGCCTGCAGACCGCGCTTGCCGTCGGCGACGCCGAACTCCAGGCGCGTGCCGGGCTTGAGCGACTCGGTGCCCGCCGGGAGTGCCGTGGCGTGCAGGAAGACGTCCTGGCCGTCATCGGAGGAGATGAAGCCGAACCCCTTCTCGTCGTCGTAGAACCTGACCTTGCCGGTGGGCATGTGCGTACCTCGCTGTCACGGACCGCGTTTCGCGGGCAGAACGGAATGCCGGGACCGTTTGAGCCCCGGCAACCAGCCTACGGCACCGCCGCGAAGCGCTACGCTGATGCGGATGAGCACGCGCAGCACGGGCGACGACCTTCCGGTCCGCCGTATAGACCGCATCCTCGCGTTCATGTCGCTGGGACTGCTGATCCTGGCGATCGTCTGCTTCTTCGCGATCATCATCGGCACCGCGACCGGCATGGAGCAGGCGGACTTCGGCTCGGGGGTGTGGCCGACGGTCAGCGCGATCGTGTGGATCGCCCCGCCGATCGCGTTCGCCCTGCTGCTGACGGTGCTCATCATGACCTTCATCCGACGGAGCCGGGCCAACAAGGGCCGGTGACGTGTCTCCTGTCGACGCCCGTGCCCTCGCGAGCTGGCTCGCCACGGTCGACGACGACGTCCTGACGGCACTCCTGCGTCGACGCCGCGTCTCGACCGACGCCGCGTGGGCCGACTTCTTCGACGCCGCCGAAGCGCTGCTCGACCCCACGGCGGTGGCGAAGGCCGCCCCGCTGCTGTCTCGGCCGCTCGTCGACGCCATGGATCAGGCCGTCGCCTCGGACGAGCCGGTGCCCCCGGGCACGGCACGCGACGAGCTGCTGCACCTCGGACTCGTCTCCCCCGAGGGCCTGCCCTACGCCGGCGCGGCGGCCGCATGGCGCGACCTCTCGCGACCCGAGACCCCGGATCCGGCGACCGCGGGAGCTGCCGCGGAGGATGACGCGCAGCTGGCCGAACGAGCCTTCACCGCGCTCTCGTCGCTCGCCGACGTTCTCTCGCTGACACAGCCGTCACCCCTCGGACGCACCGGCGCCGGAACTCTGGGCGCCGGCGATCGCCGCCGGCTGGTCGATGCGGGAGCCGTGGCGGATGCCGCGACGGTCGACCTCGTGATCGGCATCGGTCTCGACGCCGGGCTGCTGAGAGCGGTGGACCGGGAATGGCGGGTCACGACGGACGGGAGCGCGTGGCTCCTGCGCGGATCGGTCGATCGTTGGGTCGAGACCGCGTCGCACCTCCGCGACGCCCTCCCCGCCGCGTTGCGCACGGAGAACGGCGGTTGGCGGCCGCCGGCCGAATGGCACCTCGCCTACCCGCTCGATCCTCAGTGGCCGGCCCGGGCCGGCCGCCTCGCGGCGCAGTGGCGGCTCTGGGCGATCATCGACGCCTCGGGCCGACCGGCAGCATGGGCGACGGCGATGGCGGACGGCGGCGACGTCGACCGGGAGACCCTGCAGGCGCACCTGCCCGGCGAGGTCGATCGCATCTTCCTCCAGAACGACCTCACCGCGATCGCCCCGGGACCCCTCGAACCCGCGATCGATGCGCGGCTGCGCCGGGCGGCGCGACGCGAATCGCGCGCGCAGGCGTCGACCTACCGGTTCTCCGCCGAATCGATCGGAGCGGCGCTCGCGGCCGGAGAGGATCCGGCATCCCTCGCCGAATTCCTCACCGCGATCTCGCTGACCGGCCTGCCGCAGCCGCTGGCGTACGAGCTCGAGCGCGCGGCGCAGCGCCACGGGCGCCTGCGCGTGGGGACCGATGCGACCGGCCGTACCCAGGTCACCGCATCCGAGCCGACTGCTCTCGACACGCTCGCGGTGGACCAGGCGTTGCGCCCGCTCGGTCTCATCCGCGACGGTGACCGGCTCATCAGCCGCAGCTCGGTGGACGCCGTCTTCTGGATGCTGAGCGACGCCCGCTATCCCGTCGCCGCGGTCGACGCGGACGGACAGGTGCGCATCCTCGACCGCGCCCGCCTGACCGATTCCTCACCGGGAACGGCGGCGGGTGCCGACGACGCGTCGTATGCGCCACTCGTCGAGCGTATGCGCCGCGCTCACTCCTCCGACGACGCGGATGCCGCGTGGCTGGGGCGCGAGCTCGAGCAGGCCGTCAAGGCGCGGGCGGTGATCGAGGTGAGCGTGCGGCTGCCGGACGGCACGACGCGCGACTTCGTGCTCGAGGCGACCGGCCTCGGAGGCGGTCGTCTCCGCGGCCGCGACCGCGCATCGGATGTCGAGCGCACCCTGCCGGTGTCGAGCATCGTCTCGGCGCGTCTGACCTGAGCTCGGTCGCCGCTCGCCGCGCAGGCCGATGCCCGTTCAGCACCGGTACGATTGCTCGTTATGGCTGATGGCCCCCTGATCGTCCAGAGCGACCGCACCGTGCTGCTGGAGGTCGCCCACCCGAGCGCGGAGGATGCGCGGCACGAGCTCGCGATATTCGCCGAACTCGAACGCGCCCCGGAGCACATCCACACCTACCGCATCACCCGGCTGGGCCTGTGGAACGCCCGCGCCGCGGGGCACGACGCCGACGACATGCTCGCGACGCTCGATCGGTGGTCGCGCTTCCCGGTGCCGCCGTCGGTGTCGACCGACATCCGCGAGACGGTCACCCGGTACGGACGCCTCGTCATCGAACGCGACGACGAGGGCACGCTCGTGCTGCGTTCGAACGACGCGGCCGTGCTGGCCGAGGTCACCCGCAACAAGCGGATCCAGCCCCTGCTGCTGGGGCACCCCACGCCCGAGACGTACGTCATCGACGCCTGGGCCCGCGGCCAGATCAAGCAGGAGCTGCTGAAGATCGGCTGGCCGGCGGAGGACCTCGCCGGCTTCACCCCCGGCACACCCCACGAGATCGAGCTGCACGAAGACGGCTGGAGCCTGCGCCCCTACCAGCGCAAGGCGGTCGACATCTTCACCGAGGGCGGCTCGGGTGTGGTGGTGCTCCCCTGCGGCGCGGGCAAGACGCTCGTCGGGGCCGCGGCGATGGCCGACACGAAGACCACCACGCTCATCCTCGTGACCAACACCGTCAGCGCGCGGCAGTGGCGCAACGAGCTGCTCAAGCGCACGAGCCTGACGCCGGAGGAGATCGGCGAGTACTCCGGTCAGTCGAAAGAGGTCAAGCCGGTCACGATCGCGACCTACCAGATCCTCACCGCGAAGCGGAAGGGCGAGTACGCCCACCTCGCGCTCCTCGATGCGCTCGACTGGGGTCTCGTCGTGTACGACGAGGTGCACCTCCTTCCCGCGCCGGTGTTCAAGTTGACCGCCGATCTGCAGGCGCGACGCCGCCTCGGCCTCACCGCCACCCTCGTGCGTGAGGACGGGCGCGAGGGTGATGTGTTCAGCCTCATCGGCCCCAAGCGCTTCGACGCCCCCTGGAAGGAGATCGAGGCCCAGGGCTTCATCTCCCCCGCGGTCTGCTACGAAGTGCGCGTCGACCTCCCGGCGTCCGATCGCCTCGAGTACGCCGCGTCGGCCGACGACGAGCGGTACCGCCTGGCGGCCACCGCACACGCGAAGATCGGCGTCGTCCGCGACCTCGTCGCGAAGCATGCGGGCGAGCAGATCCTCGTGATCGGGCAGTACCTCGATCAGATCGACGTGCTCTCCGACGCGCTCGGGGCACCGAAGATCACGGGGTCGACCCCCGTCGACGAGCGCGAGGAGCTGTACGAGGCGTTCCGCACGGGAGAGATCCCCGTACTCATCGTCTCGAAGGTCGCGAACTTCTCGATCGACCTGCCCGACGCCTCCGTCGCGATCCAGGTCTCGGGGTCGTTCGGATCCCGCCAAGAGGAGGCCCAGCGGCTCGGACGCCTGCTTCGTCCGAAGTCCAACGGTCACACCGCGAGCTTCTACACGCTCATCGCTCGCGACACCGTCGACCAGGACTTCGCGCAGAACCGGCAGCGCTTCCTCGCCGAGCAGGGGTACAGCTACACGATCCTCGACGCCGAGAAGCTCGAAGCGGCCTGAGCCGGTCGCCGCGCGCCGGCCGAGTCAGGGCTTCGTGAGCTCGGGCGTCGGCTCGCCCGGAAGCGGCACGGTCGCCGTCGGCGTCGGCATGGGGATCGGCGCCGGCAGCGGTGTGCGCGGAAGGGCGTAGGTCCGCACGATCGGGCGGCGCCGCAGCACGTACTCGACGGCGAGGCAGTAGCCCCCGAGCAGCAACGTCGAGGTGGCGAAGCTCACCCAGCCGACATCCGCCGCCGTCGGGTCGGCTCCCGCAGCGATTCCGGTCGCGAAGGCCAGCAGGTTGTTGACGATGTGCACCGCGATCGCGGCCTCGAGTCCGCCCGTGCGCCACGTGAGCCAGCCCGCGGCGATCGCGAAGAGCGCGACGGCTGCCTGACCGACGGGGTCGTAGAGGTGCCCGATGACGAAGAGGGGAACGGGAAGCAGGATGGCAAACAGCGGATGCCGCAGCCACCGCCCGATCGCCTGCATCAGGTAGCCGCGGAAGACGTACTCCTCGGCTGCGGCCTGGACCGGAACGACGAGGACGACCACGAGCAGGCTCAGCCACAGGGTCGCGCCCGCCGGCGGCGTCAGTGCGGCTGCGCCCTCCTCGGCCGGGAGCAGCGCCGTGACGACCGTGACGACGACCGCCATGACGACGGCGAGCGCGACGCAGACGAGCAGCCAGCGCCAGCGCAACCGCCCGAAGACGGCGGAGGCGAACCCGAGGCGACGACCGTTGACGATGAGCGACGCGAGCAGGTACGCGGGCAGCAGCAGCGCGATCGCGCCGAGGCCGAGAAGCAGTGACAGCGGGTCGCCGACATCCAGCGCTCCGCCATCGCGCAGGACGTCGTTGAGCGCGCGTGCCGCGTCATCGCTCGACAACGCGATGAGCAGGGCGGCGAGCGCGACCACGATCACCATGACGAGGTACAGGACGATGCCGAGGGCGCCCACCGCGAGCGGGGTCCACCATCCCGAGCGACGACGTGCGAACACGAGCCGGTGGAATGCGAGACGGTCGGAATCGATCGGACGCGGCATGCCTCCATCCTCTCGCGACCCTTACCAGGTCGACCCGCTGCGGCGCGATATCCAGCAAACCGATGGGATCCGGTGCCAGTATGGGCCTATGACAGCACCGCGCATTCTCGTCGTGGACGACGAACCGAACATCCGTGACCTGCTGATCACCGGGCTGAAGTTCGCCGGATACCAGGTCCGCGCCGTGGGCAACGGAGCGCAGACGATCTCGGCGGTGCTCGAGGAGGAGCCCGACCTGATCGTGCTCGACGTGATGCTGCCCGACATGAACGGCTTCAGCGTCACCAAGCGCCTGCGGGGCGCGGGCTACACCGCGCCGATCCTCTTCCTCACCGCGAAGGACGAGACCGAGGACAAGATCGAGGGACTCAACGCCGGCGGCGACGACTACGTCACGAAGCCCTTCAGCCTCGACGAGATCGTCGCCCGCATCCAGGCCATCCTCCGCCGCACGATGCAGGCCGACGAGGAGTCGATCATCCGCGCCGGCGAGCTGACGATGGACCAGGACACGCACGATGTGCAGGTCGGGGACGTCTCGATCGACCTGTCGCCGACGGAGTTCAAGCTGCTGCGCTACCTGATGCTCAACCCCAACCGCGTGCTGAGCAAGGCGCAGATCCTCGATCACGTGTGGGAGTACGACTTCAACGGCGACGCCGGCATCGTCGAGAGCTACATCTCTTACCTGCGCCGCAAGATCGACCCGCACTCCTCCGAGCCGCTGATCCAGACCAAGCGCGGCTTCGGCTACATGCTCAAGGCCGACAAGTCGGCGTGATCCGCGGGAGCGCAGACGCCTGAGCGATTCCGCGAACGACGGCGTCACCCGATGGTGGCGCGGCATCAGCCTGCGCACGAAAGTCACGGGCGTCATCGTCACCCTGCTGGCGATGGGGCTGATCGCGGCGGGCGTGGGAACGATGATCTTCCTCCGCAACGCTCAGGTCGCGGCTCTCGACGGCAGCCTGCGGTCGCTGGCCCCGACTGACCTGGCGAGCACGGTGATGGATGTCTCCGTCGAAGACGGAATCGCCCTCTTCGAGGCGAAGGAGTCCCCGGCGCCGACCACCTTCGTCGTGGCGATCTACAGCGCTGAGGGCGAGCTGCTGTCGGTGGCGGGCGGGCCCGAGTCGATCCGCCCCGATCTTCCCGCCTCGTTCCCTCTCGATCGAACGCTCGTCAAGGGAACGGAGCCGTTCGAGCTCCCCGCCCGCCAGGGGAACGGGACCTTCCACGCGAGCGTCGACATCCTCCAGCCTGAGGGATCGCGAGAGAGCTACACGCAGCTCGTCGCGCTGCCGCTGACCTCGGTGACGCAGACCGTCGCGAACTTCATCAGCATCTACACCGTGATCGCCGCCCTCATCCTCGTGGCCGGTGCTCTCGGCACCCGCTGGCTCGTGACCCTCACCTTCCGCAGCCTCAGCCAGGTCGAGGAGACGGCGATGACGATCGCGGCCGGCGACCTGAGCCAGCGCATGGGCGACATCTCTCCCGGCACCGAGGTCGGCCGGCTGAAGATCGCCATCAACGCGATGCTCGACCGCATCGACACCGCCCTGGCCCAGCGCGACGCCACGGTCCAGCAGATGCGGCGGTTCATCGGCGACGCCAGCCACGAGCTGCGCACGCCGCTGGTGACGGTCCGCGGATATGCGGAGCTGTACCGCATGGGTGCGATCACCGACGCCGAGCACACCGCGCAGTCGATGGAGCGGATCGAGAAGGAGGCCGTCCGGATGAGCGGCCTCGTCGAGGACCTCCTGGCCCTCGCGCGCCTCGACGAACGCCGAGACCTGGTCATCACTCCCGTCGACCTGCGTCCGATCGCCCGTGATGCGGCGCTCGACACGCGAGCCGCAGCTCCCGAGCGCCAGGTGTCGGTGATCGAGTACTCCGATGAGACGTTGACCGTGGATCTGCCGACGGACACCGGGGCCGGGGCGACGGCCAAGCGCTCCGGCGGCGCCCGCAATCGCACGGGCCAGACGCTCGCCCGCCTGCGGCGACGTCCGAAGGACGACCGCGGCGCCCGCTCGGGATCGGAGTCGGGTTCGACGTCGCGGAAGGCGGATGCCGCGTCGGCGAGCACCTCGTCCGCCGCGGCCGCCGACACGAAGCCTCTGCTGCAGCCGGCCGAGCCGCCGCTCGTCCCCGTCGTGCTCGGCGACGAGAACCGCATCCGCCAGGTCGTAGCGAACCTCATCGGCAACGCCCGGCGCTACAGCCCCGAGGGCACTCCGATCGAGATCGCCGTGGGCCTGGACCGTGACGCCCGCATGGGATGGATCTCGGTGATCGATCACGGCGAAGGCATCCCGGAACCGCTGCGCGAGAAGATCTTCCAGCGGTTCTGGCGCGCCGACACGTCGCGCACGCGCGAGACCGGCGGGTCCGGCCTCGGCCTGTCGATCGTCGCGTCGATCGTCGAGGCGCTGCACGGCTCGATCGATGTCCAGGCTACGCCCGGCGGCGGCGCGACGTTCCGCGTCGCATTCCCCCTGGCCGATCGCCGCGAGGCCGCCGAGCACCTCTGGATCGAGACCCAGCCGCTGCCGCGTCTGCGCGACGAGCGCTGAGCGGGATGAGGGGCGCGGCTCCTCCCCCGGCAGCGCCCAGCGTCGCTCTCTCCCCCGTCCGCCCGGCCTGCGACCGCAGGCGGTGGGAGGGGCCCTAGCGTGTCGGCATCCCATCGCACGACGCAAGGAGCGACATGGCCATCTTCTCCATCGACAGCGACGCCGTGGCGAGTGCCACCGCCGCCATCCGAGCCACCTCGGGGCGCATCGAGAGCGACACCGGCGCCATGATGGCGCAGCTGACACAGCTGCAGGGGTCGTGGACCGGAAGCGCCGCACTCGCGTTCCAGGCGGTCGTCGAGCGCTGGCGCGCCGCCCAGCGCGAAGTCGAAGCGGCGCTCGGCGACATCGGATCGGCGTTGGATGCCGCGGGCCAGCAGTATCTGCACGCCGAGGCTGCGGCCGCCGGCCTCTTTCGCTGACCCGCCACGGAAACGCAGAACGGCCCCTCCCGAAGGAGGGGCCGTTCTGTCTGCGATGGATCAGAAGTCCATGCCACCCGTGGGGTCGCCCGCGGGAGCCGGGGTCTTCTCCGGCTTGTCCGCCACGACCGCCTCGGTCGTGAGGAACAGGCCGGCGATCGACGCGGCGTTCTGCAGCGCGGAGCGCGTCACCTTGGCGGGGTCGATGATGCCCTGCTCGAAGAGGTCACCGTACTCGCCGGTCGCGGCGTTGAGGCCGTGACCGATCTCGAGCTCGGCGACCTTGTTGGCGACGACGCCCGGCTCGAGGCCGGCGTTCAGAGCGATCTGCTTCAGCGGAGCCTCGATCGCGACCTTGACGATGTTCGCGCCGGTCGCCTCGTCGCCCGAGAGCTCGAGACCGTTGAACGCGTTCTTGCCGGCCTGGATGAGAGCGACACCACCACCGGCGACGACACCCTCTTCCACAGCTGCCTTGGCGTTGCGGACAGCGTCCTCGATGCGGTGCTTGCGCTCCTTGAGCTCGACCTCGGTCGCAGCTCCGGCCTTGATGACGGCGACGCCACCGGCGAGCTTCGCGAGGCGCTCCTGGAGCTTCTCGCGGTCGTAGTCGCTGTCGGTGTTGTCGATCTCGCGGCGGATCTGGGTCACGCGACCCTCGAGCTGAGCCGAGTCACCGGCACCCTCGACGATCGTGGTCTCGTCCTTGGTGATGATGACCTTGCGCGCACGGCCGAGCAGGTCGACGGTGGCGTTCTCGAGCTTGAGGCCGACCTCTTCGGTGATGACCTGGCCGCCGGTGAGGATCGCGATGTCCTGCAGCTGAGCCTTGCGGCGGTCGCCGAAGCCGGGGGCCTTGACGGCAGCCGACTTGAAGATGCCGCGGATCTTGTTGAGCACCAGCGTCGCGAGAGCCTCGCCCTCGACGTCCTCCGCGATGATGAGGAGTTCCTTGCCCTCCTGGATCACCTTGTCGACGATGGGCAGAAGGTCCTTGATGTTCGAGATCTTCTGGTTCGCGATGAGGATGTACGGGTCTTCGAAGACAGCCTCCTGGCGCTCCGGGTCCGTGACGAAGTAAGGGTTGATGTAGCCCTTGTCGAAGCGCATGCCCTCGGTGAGCTCGAGCTCGGTGCCGAAGGTGTTCGACTCCTCGACGGTGACGACGCCTTCCTTGCCGACCTTGTCGATCGCCTCGGCGATCAGCTCGCCGATCGAGGCGTCAGCGGCCGAGATCGAAGCGGTGGCAGCGATCTGCTCCTTCGACTCGACCTCCTTCGCGTCGGCGAGGAGCTGGTCGGTGATGGCCTTGACGGCCTTCTCGATGCCCTTCTTGAGCGAGATGGGGTCCGCGCCGGCTGCGACGTTGCGCAGGCCTTCGCGAACGAGCGCCTGAGCGAGGACCGTCGCGGTGGTCGTTCCGTCACCGGCGACGTCGTCGGTCTTCTTGGCGACCTCCTTGACGAGCTCCGCACCGATCTTCTCGTACGGGTCGTCGAGCTCGATCTCCTTGGCGATCGAGACGCCATCGTTCGTGATGGTGGGGGCGCCCCACTTCTTTTCGAGCACGACGTTGCGACCGCGCGGGCCGAGCGTCACCTTGACGGCGTCGGCCAGCGTGTTCAGGCCGCGCTCGAGGCCACGGCGGGCCTCCTCGTCGAAAGCGATGATCTTTGCCATGTGTGTGTCGTCCCTCCCGGACGGTGGAGAACAGTCTTTAGCACTCGATGAACGTGAGTGCTAAAGCCATTCTGGCACTCGCCCATGGGGAGTGCAAGCCGCCCCGTCGGCGACCGGACCGGGAAACGACAGAGCGCGCCGCGATGGCGGCGCGCTCTGTGCGAGTGGTGCGATTCAGGCGACGACGCGCACCGATTCCGCTTGCGGACCCTTCTGCCCCGTCCCCACGGTGAACTCGACCGCCTGCCCTTCCTCGAGCACGCGGAAGCCGCTCATCTCGATGTTGGAGTAGTGGACGAAGACGTCCTGCCCCTCGTTCACGGTGATGAAGCCGAAGCCCTTCTCGGCGTTGAACCACTTGACGGTGCCCTGTGTCATGCGAATCTCCTGATGCTGTGCGACAGCGTCATCGTATGCAGGGCGCTCCGCCTGACCCGGCGCTTCCGGTCACTGTTGACACGGCCGCATCGAGAATTTCACGAGCGTGAAACACGCCCCCTCATTCACCCTCGGAAGAGCCGCCCGCCCGGTCCTCGCCGACCACCACGGTCAGCTGCTTGCTGGGGTTGCCGTCGGCCGCGTCGGGGCCCGCGTATGCCTCGCTCATCTCCACGTCCGCACCCCCGATGACCTGGGCGAGACCTCGCGCAGCGCCCTCGTCCTCCGCATTGACGTAGAAGATCGTGGTCGTCGCGAAGTCATGAGTGCTGGCGTCACCCGCGTCGACGACATCCGAGTTCCACCCTGCGCCGACGACGGTGTCGCGGAGGGCGGTCGCCAAGCCGCGCTCGGAGGTGGCGTTGAGGATCAGCACCGGATAGGACGTATCGACCACCGGATCGGCTTCCACGGGGGCTTGGACCACAGCCGTGGCGGTCGGTTCCGCCGGGAAGAGCGCGATCCGCCCGGTGACGATCATCGTGCCGACGATGCCCACCGCGACCAGGACGAGAACCGCGCCCGCGGCCCAGGCCAGAACGACGCCGGCACGGAGCCGGGGGTTCTCCGCCCGGTGGGCGCCGACTCGGGTGGTGTCGGCAGGGAGCTCGTCGAAACGGTCTTTCGGGTATGTCGTTGTCGGCACGGAGGAATGCTATCTGGCCAAGCTCCGCGTCACATGGCCGCGCGTTCGGCGCGCGAACGCTCCGCAGCCGCGCGCATGCGCCGCAGCCGGTGCACCAGCATGGGGTCGTGCGAAACCGCATCAGGCGAGTCGATGATGCGCCCCAGCAGCTGGTAGTACCGCGCCGGGCTCAACGAGAGCTCGGCGCGCACGGCCTCTTCTTTCGCGCCGCTGTGGGCACCCCAACGCGCCTCGAAGTCGAGGATCGAGCGGTCGCGATCTGAGAGTGCCACTCCTCCACGTTACGACCGCGGTCGCTCGGATCCGGGACGCCACTCCCACCACCGCCCGAGCGGGTCGGCTGCCGCGTCGATCTCGCCATCGAGCGCCACGGCGAAGCCACCCCGCCAGTCGCTCGGCACCCTCGACCACGCGTCGTGGGTCGCCGGGTCGTCGATCGTCAGCCATCGCCCGAGATCGCGGGCGCGCTCGATCACCCGCGAACGACGCTCACGCGGAATGTGGACGAGGACGCCGGGAGTGGTGATCACCAGCGTCACCCCCGCCGGCGCGAGAGCCGCGGCCTCCGGCAGAAGGTCGAGAGCGTCTCCGGCGAACAGGAGGGGCGGATCGGATGCCGCGACCGCCGCGGCCGCGCGGATCCGATCCGCCCGTCCGTTCTCGCCGGGCCAGACCAGCCGAGCCAGCCAGTCGACGTCGCGAGGGTCGCGCACGTCGAGCGGGGCGAGGTCGATGCCGGCACGCCAGACGATGTCGGGATGCCGCACCTGCGGCATCCGCTCCCCCGCAACCGCGCTGACGAGCTCGACGTCCGAGACGCCGGTCACCGGATCCAGCCGCACCTCGCCTCCGTCTACGCCGACATATCGATACGAGTAGCGGTCGGGATACAGGCACAGCCCCGCGCTCGCCCCGACCTCCAGCAGCGCGATCGGGCCGGTCACCCGCGAGAGCGTCGGGAGGAGTGCCGCGCAGCGCAAGGGCTCGTTCGTCTGCACCGAGCGCGCGAGGCTCTCCGAGACCACAGCCTCGGCATGCGCCAGCACCCAAGCGGCCCACGCTGGGGCATCGACGTCGCCCGACCCGAGCAGCCGGCACACCGCGAACACGAGCGGCGGCTGGCGGCGGTTCGCGGGAAGGCGCGAGAGCACCTCCTGCAGGGCAGGATCCTCGACGACGCGCCACGCCCAGTCGGCGTACAGCTCGGAGCGGCCCGGAGCCTCGTCTGCGGCGAAACGCCGGTAACGCTCGATCACGGCGGCGAACTCGTCGGACATGAGGACATTCTCCGGGAACATCGACCCCCAACGTCGAGTTGAATAGGACGAGGCGAAGGAGCAGACATGACCTATTCCGTGAACAAGACCGACGAGCAGTGGCGCGAGGAGCTCACCCCCGAGCAGTACGCGGTGCTGCGGCAGGCCGGCACCGAACGCGCGTGGACCGGCGAGCTGCTCGACGAGAGCCGCGCGGGCCTGTACACCTGCGCCGCCTGCGGCGCCGAGCTGTTCCAGAGCGGCACGAAGTTCGACTCGCACTGCGGGTGGCCGAGCTTCTACGAGTCGGTGCGCCCCGAGGCGGTCGAGCTCATCGAGGACCGTTCGCACGGGATGGTGCGCACGGAGGTGCGCTGCGCGAACTGCGGTTCGCACCTGGGCCACGTGTTCCCCGATGGTTTCGGCACGCCCACCGGCGACCGCTACTGCATGAACTCGCTGTCGCTGTCGTTCACCCCCGAGCAGGAGAAGTGACCGGAGCCTTCGAGGCCGCCGGCGCACGCCGGTCGTGGTCGAAGGTCACCGACGAGGCACCCTCGCACGAGGAGCTCGCGCGGCTGGTCTCCGCCGCGGGGCGTGTCGCCGACCACTCTTCGCTGCGCCCGTGGCGGCTCATCGAGATCAGAGGCGACGGGCGCACGCGGCTGGGCCGCGCGCTGAACAAGGCCGAGGGCAAGCGCGGTGTCTCGACGAAGCCGATGCGCGCTCCGCTGCTCATCGCGGTCGTCGCCAGCTACAGCAAGAAGAGCAAGGTCCCGCGGTGGGAGCAGGAGGCCGTGGCGTCCGGCGTCGCGCACATGCTGAGCCTGCTGCTCGACGAGGCGGGCTGGGGCGTGTTCTGGCGCACCGGGGGCGCGACGCGCTCCAAAGCCGTCGCGAAGGCGCACAAACTCGGTAAGCGCGAGGAACTGCTCGGGTGGCTTTATGTGGGCGGCAAGCCCGCAGACCGGGACTCGGGCCGACGCAAGACGATCGACGCCGACGACTTCCTCAGCCCGATGCCCTGAACGCGTCAGGTGGGCGGCGGCCCGCCTGACCGCACCCGCCGCGTTCTCAGGCGACTGTCATCGAGCAGGTCGGACATGTCGACATCGAGGGCCGCCGAGATCCGTGCCAGCTCCTCGATCGACATGGCCGACGGACGCCGCACATGCAGGCGGCGCGCGAGCGTTCGCATCGGGATGCCGCTCGCCTCAGCCAGCCATTCCTGCGTCAACCGCTCATCCGCGAGGACCGCGCGGATGGACCGAGCCACTCGAGCGCTTAGCAAGCCGTCTGCCATATGGCAACACTATTGACACGCTTGCCACATGGCAATGGTTCCGCCAAACTTAGCACGTGCCCACAGGAAGAACGCCGGAACCCGGCCCGCTCAGCCACCATGTCGCGAACCTGCTCGCCGCCGAGATCGCCCGCCGCGGACTGCGGCAGACAGACGTCGCCGCACAGGCGGGCATGTCGGCCTCGCAGCTGTCGCGCGTCCTCGCCGTGAAGAAGGTCTTCACGCTCGACCAACTCGACGCGGTGTGCCGCGCCGTCGGCATCCCCATCGCGCAGGTCGTCGTGATGCCCGGCGAGCAGGCGCGGCACGCCAACCGAACCGACCGCATCGCACCCATCGATGTCGGACCGGCGCGCCGCACCGAGCGCGCGGTGGCCAAAGCGCCGCAGGACGACCTCGGCGGGGACGACGGTCGCGGATGACACGCCGCTCCGGACGGGCGGACACGATGGCGACAACTCCGCCAGACTTGGCACGTGCCCTCAGGAAAGACCCCGGAACCCGGCCCGCTCAGTCGTCATGTCGCGCACCTGCTCTCCATTGAGATCGCCCGCCGCGGACTGCGTCAGTCGGACATCGCCGCGCGAGCCGGTATGTCGTCCTCGCAGCTGTCGCGGGTGCTCGCCGCGAAGAAGGTCTTCACGCTCGACCAACTCGACGCGGTGTGCCGCGCGGTCGGCGTCCCCATCACCCAGGTCGTCGACGTGCCGGGACAGCAGCCTGGCCGGGCCCTCGACGCGGCTTCCGTCCCCCGCATCGATGTCGGACCCTCACGCGATACTGAGCGGGCGGTGGCCAAAGCGCCACACGACGACCGCGGAGGGGACGACGGTGACGGATGACGAGCTTCTCGACACACTCGATCTTCTCGGCGTACGCGTGACCATCGTCGATCTGCCTCCCGACCGCGACGGCGAGTACGAGCACGGGCTTCGGATCGTCCGGCTCCGGCCGGGAATGGCCCGTCGCCTCCACCGGTCGGTCCTGGCACACGAGTGCGCCCACGCCGTCTACGGCGACGTGCCGCTTCGCGACCCGCACCACGCCGAACGGCAAGAGACGCGGGCCGACGAATGGGCGGCACGGGCGCTGGTGTCGGTCGACGACTACGCGCGCGCCGAGAGCATCCACGACGGTCACGTGGATGCGATGGCCCTCGAGCTCGACGTCACCGTCGACCTGATCCGAGCCTTCCAACGCACGCTCCGACATCCGCGCGCCCTTCGCATGCCGGGCATCCCGACGAGCGCTTCCCGGTAGCACAGCGTTCCGCATGCAGCCGACCGCATGCGTCGAGACGTAAAATCGACGGATGCCCGGATGCGCCTCGAGCGCGGGTCGGAGGCAGAAGCCGCTGGCCACCGGAGACACCGCGGGAGTCGCATTGCACGGAAACGCCACCACTCGTTACGACGACGTCGCCCTCCTTTCGGTCGCGAGTGTCCTCCCCTCCCGCGTCACCTCTTCCGACGCGATCGAGGACCGATTGTCGGACGTGCTGCGGCAGCTCAAACTCAAGCCGGGCCTTCTGCGCCGGGTCGCGGGCGTGAACGAGCGACGCAACTGGGCTGCGGGCGAGTCCTCCGACGACGCGACGATCCAGGCGGGGCGCCGGGCGCTCGACGAGGCGGGCGTGCGTCCCGACCAGATCGGCCTGCTCATCAACACCTCGGTGTCGCGGAAGCATCTCGAGCCCTCCGTCGCGGTGCGACTTCACCACGGGCTCGGGCTGCCCACCTCGGCCATCAACTTCGACGTCGCCAACGCTTGTCTCGGCTTCATCAACGGCATGAGCCTCGCGTCGGGAATGATCCAATCGGGCCAGATCGACTACGCGATCATCGTCAACGGCGAGGACGCCGATGAGATCCAGGTCAACACGGTCGAGCGACTCAATCGCGGCGGCCTCGACCGCAACGGGTTCATGAGCGAGTTCGCCTCGCTCACCCTCGGCTCGGGCGCCGCCGCCGCCGTGCTGGGGCGTGCGAGCGAGAACCCCGGCGGACATCGCATCGTCGGCGGCGTGACCCGCGCGGCCACGCAGTTCCACGAGCTGTGCGTCGGGAGCGTCGACGGAATGTTCACCGATGCGAAGGCTCTCCTCAAGGGCGGTCTGGCGCTCGTCGTCGACGCCTGGAAAGAAGCGCAGTCGACCTTCTCGTGGTCGAGCATCGACCGTTACATCACGCACCAGGTCTCATCGGTGCACACCAACGCGATCGTCAAGGCCGTCGGCCTCGATCGCCGCCGCGTTCCGGTCACGTATCCCCAACTGGGCAACGTGGGACCGGCGTCCATCCCCATCACCCTGGATGCGGAGAAGGCGACGCTGCAGCGCGGCGATCGCGTGCTGCTCATGGGTGTCGGCTCCGGGCTGAACACCAGCATGCTGGAGCTCGCCTGGTGACCCCGGTGGCGCCGCGGGAGCTCCCCGGAATCGAGGGCGGCGTCTCGACGACCCGCGTCGTGGCCGGTGTCGGCGCCGACGCCGGATCGCAGCGACGCTGGCACCTGCTCGACACCGCTCCGCTGCTCGAGCGAGAGGGCATCACCCCGGTCGGGACGATCGTCGCGGTGCACGGCAACCCGACCTGGTCGTATCTGTGGCGCGCCCTCGTCGCGGCGTCGCTGCAGCGCGCACGGGCCGGCGGACCGGCGTGGCGCATCGTCGCCGTCGATCAGCTCGAGATGGGCTACTCCGAGCGCACGACACTGACGCGGGGCCTGCCGCAGCGCATCGACGACCTCGGTGCGCTGATCGATGAGCTCGGCATCACCGGCACGCTCGTCACCCTCGGCCACGACTGGGGAGGCCCGATCTCGCTGGGATGGGCCGTGCGCCATCGCGACCGCGTCGACGCCGTCGCCGTTCTCAACACCGCGGTGCATCACCCCGCCGGGATGCCACTGCCCTCGGCCCTGCGCGTCGCGGGAGCCCGATCGCTGCTGGCCACGACGACGATCAAGACGACCGCGTTCCTCGACACGACCCTCGCGCTGGCCGATCCTCCGCTCGCTCCCGAGGTGCGTGCCGCTTACCGGGCGCCGTACACGTCGAGCGGACTGCGGCGCGGCATCGGCGCATTCGTCGCCGACATCCCCGCCACGCCCGAGCATCCGAGCACTCCCGCCCTCGACGAGCTCGCAGGCGGCCTCGTCGACCTGACGGTGCCCGCCCTGCTGCTGCGCGGGCCGCGCGACCCGGTGTTCGGCGAGCACCATCTCGACGACCTCGCGCGCCGCCTTCCGCACGCCGACGTGCACCGCTTCGAAGGTGCCGGACACATGCTCGCGGAGGAGCGCCCGTACGCGGACGTCGTGCTCGACTGGCTCGACGACAACGGCCTGTCCTCCGGTGACGCGACTGACGCCCGTGACGTGGGTGAGCGCCGCATCCCCGCCGACGAGAAGGATGCGGACGACGACGCTCGCGCGTTCGTCCCGATCTGGCAGCGACTCTTCGACCGCAGCGACGACGACGACACCGCCGTGGTCGATCTCACCCGACGCGTCGGCGGGGAGCCGCTGGACGTCAGCTGGCGCGAGCTCGCGCAGCGTGTGGATCACCTCGCCGCGGGGTTCGCGGCGTTCGGAATCCGACGCGGTGACCGGGTCTCGCTGCTCGTGCAGCCCGGTCCGACGCTGACCGCCGTGCTCTACGCGTGCCTGCGCATCGGCGCCGTCGTGGTGGTCGCCGACCGGGGGCTGGGAATCCGCGGGCTCTCTCGCGCCGTCCGCGGCACCGAGCCCGCCTTCGTCATCGGCGAGCAGGCCGGCCTCGCGGCCGCACGCGCACTCGGGTGGCCGGGCCGGCGCATCTCGGCTCCGAATCTGCCCGCCCCGGCAGCCCGTGCGCTCGGCGTCGAGGCCTCGCTCGCCGAGATAGCCACCTCGGGTTCTCGCGGCGCGGTGCCGGCGCCGCCGTCTGCCGACGACGAAGCGGCGATCCTCTTCACCTCCGGCTCCACCGGCCCCGCCAAGGGTGTCGTGTACACCCACGCGCAGCTCGCCGCGCTCCGCGACACCCTCGGATCGCACTTCGACGTCACCCCCGATGTCGGGCTGGTGACGGGCTTCGCCCCCTTCGCCCTGCTGGGTCCTGCGCTCGGCACGCGATCGGCGACGCCGCGCATGGATGTCTCAGCGCCGCGCACGCTCACGGCGACCGCGGTCGCCGAAGCGGTCCGCGCCTCCCGTGCGCGCATCGTGTTCCTCTCTCCCGCGGCCGTGGCGAATGTCTGCGCGACGGCCGATGCGCTCACAACCGACGATCGCGCAGCGCTCGCGCAGGTGCGCACGTTCCTTTCGACCGGCGCGCCCGTGAGCATCGGCCTTCTGCGCCAGGCGCACGAGCTCATGCCCGAAGCCGAAGCTCACACGCCGTACGGCATGACCGAGTGCCTGCTCGTCACCGACGTCACCCTCGACGAGCTCGAGCGAACGCAGTCGGCGCCCGACGCCGGCGTCTGCGTGGGCACGCCGATCGGCACGGGCACGGTCCGCGTCTCCGGCCTCGACGCCGATGGCCGTGCAACCGGCGACCTCTCGGACACACCGCATGTCACGGGCGAGATCGTGGTCTCGGCGCCCCACCTGAAGCGCGGCTACCACCGTCTGTGGGCGACCGATCGCGAGGCGGTGCGAGGTACGGGCTCCCACCCCGGCCGCTGGCATCGCACCGGAGACGTCGGTCACTTCGACGCCGAGGGTCGGCTCTGGGTCGAGGGGCGGCTCCCCCATGTCGTCGTCACGAGTGACGGGCCCGTGACCCCGGTCGGTCCCGAGCAGCAGATCGAGAGGGTCGAGGGCGTCCGCCGCGCGGCCGTCGTGGGTGTCGGGCCCCGGGGCCGCCAGGTGTGCGTCGCCGTCGTCGAGACGACGCCCGGGGCGCGCCGGCCCGGCCTCGCCCCGTCGGCACTGGCCGAGCGCATCCGTGCGGCATCCGACTCCGCGATCGCTGCCGTGCTCGTCGTGCCTGCCCTGCCCACCGACATCCGGCACAACTCCAAGATCGACCGGTCGCGCCTGGCGGCGTGGGCCGAGCGCGTGCTCGCCGGCGAGAAGCCGAGCGCACCGTGATCGTCCTGGCCACCGGCGCATCCGGTTTTCTCGGTCGCGCTGTCGTCGCGGACCTGCTCTCCGCCGGGCACGAGGTGCGCACCTTGCAGCGCCGCCCGTCCGGCGTCACCGGAGCGCACGACATCCGGGGATCGGTCACCGATGCGACCACCGTGGCGGATGCCCTGGCGGGCGCGGATGCCGTCGTCCACCTCGCCGCGAAAGTGTCGCTCGCCGGTGACAGACGCGAGTTCCACGACGTCAACGTCGGGGGTACGACGACCCTCCTCGATGCCGCCGCAGCGGCGGGAGTGTCGCGCTTCGTGCAGGTCTCCTCCCCCTCCGTCGCTCACGCCGGCTCCGCTCTCGCGGGCGCCGGGGCCGATCCCGCCGACCCCGTTCGCGCGCGCGGCGAGTACGCGCGAACGAAGGCCGAGGCCGAGCTGATCGCACTCGGACGCGACTCCGAGGCGATGCGCGTCGTCGCCGTGAGGCCGCATCTGGTGTGGGGCCCGGGCGACCCGCAGCTCATCGAGCGCATCGTGGCTCGCGCTCGACGGCACACGCTGCCGCTCCTGAACGGGGGCACGGCCCTCATCGACACCACATACGTCGACAACGCTGCGTCGGGCATCGTGGCCGCGCTGGAGCGAGCGGACGCCGTCGGCGGTCGCGCTTACGTGCTCACCAACGGCGAACCGCGACCCGTGGGCGACCTGATGGCGGGCATCTGCCGCGCAGCGGGAGCCCCCGAGCCGAAGCTGCGCCTGCCGGCTGCCGTCGCCCGTGCGGCAGGAGCCGCCGTGGAGAAGGTCTGGGACGTGCGTCCCGGCGCCGACGAGCCGCCGATGACGCGTTTCCTCGCCGAGCAGCTGTCGACCGCGCACTGGTTCGATCAGACGGAGATCCGGCGCGACCTGCGGTGGGCGCCGACCGTCTCGATCGATGAAGGACTCTCACGACTCGCGGAGCACTACGCCGCACACCGCTGAGACTCTCAGCGGACGCGGCGCCGCCAGGGAACGACGGCGATGATGACGCCGACGAAGGCGACCGCGGCGGCCGTGGTCGCAGCCAGCAGCGACGGTCCGGACGGGGGCGGCGCGATCGCGTCGAGGACGATCGAGGCGGCGAGGAGTCCGACGACGGATCCGAGGCCGAGGAGCAGCACCCCGGTGCGCTTGACCAACGCCGCCGAGATCACGATGTAGACCACGCCCGTCGCACCGCCGAGGTACATCCAGGGCTCGGCCTGCAGCGCCCCCGGCATCCCGTTGACCGTCACACTCACCGCCGCTGCGATGCCGAGCGCGATCGATCCTCCCGCGAAGTTCACCACCGTCGTCGACAGCGGGCTGCCGAGCTCCTGCCGGAGCCGGCCGTTGGTGGCCTGCTGCCAGGCGATGCCGGCTCCCGCGACGAGCGGCAGCGCCAGCATCCACCAGGCGACGGGCTCGCCGCGCTGGCCGAGAGCGCACAGCACGACGCCGACGATCGCCAGCAGACCGCCCGCCAGCCGGGGAACGGTCACGGCGACGACGCCGGCCGGTCCATACCCGACGCGGTCGAGCACCAGGCCACCTGCCGTCTGCCCCGCCACGAGCCCGACCGTGAAGAGCGCGACCCCGATCGTGGCGACGGTGAGCCCCTGGGTGGCGACCGTCACAGCGCCCGCGAGCCCGCCCAGCAGCATCCAGACGGGAATGCTGCGCCCCGCGCCCGCGACGAGCCGTCGGAGTCCTTGCCGGCCGGTGGGGGCGAGCAGGGTGCCCACGAGGATCAGCACCAGACCGCTTCCGAACGAGATGAACGCCGCGACGAACCCATCACCGATCGCCGCGCCGAGCGCACCGTTGATACGAGCTTGAACGGCGGTGAGGACGCCGACCAACACTGTTGCGGCGATCGCCGCACCAAGCGGCAGAGCCGGGGGTCGATTCTGATCGGTCACTCGGTCAATAGTGCATCAGGAGGCACCGCGCCACGAACCGTGCGGGCTGCACGCGCCCCCTCTTGACGCTGGTGGGACGAACCGAGACCGTGGATGAGGAGAACGGGGAACGATTCGCGGGCGCGGTCCACACGCCGCATATCCCCCCTCAGTGCGGCGGCCGACTCGCGAATCGTTCCTCTTCGGGAGCCATCATGGGGCGATTCATCTACGGCAACGGCAACACGAAGGTCGAGATCGAGGACCGTGCTCTCGCGCACCTGCAACAGGTCATCGGGTCGAAGCTCCGTCGCAACGAGCGCTTCTTCTTCACCTGGCGCGACGACGTGAGCATCGGCGACGGGCGCCGGTCCGTCTGGATCCATCAGAACGCCGACCTGGTGTTCAAGTACCACGGGCATCGCCCGCCGCAGCTGAACCGGGACTGGCTCGAGGCCCTCACCACCGTCGCCAACTCCGGCGGCGGCCTCTACCTCACCCCGGAACCCCCTCCGCGCAGCCGCGTCGGCCACGACGCGGCGCTGCACGACCGGGCCGATGCGATCGGCCGCGGCTGACGCGCAGCCTAGGCTGGTTCCCATGTACGTGGGCACCATTCGTCGCGTCGAGAACACCACCGTCGAACTCGCAGGTCACTCGCTCGAGGAGATCCGGGATCAGGCACAGGCTGCCGTCCCGGAGGGCTTCGACCTCGTGTCCGCGCCGGTGCAGATGATCAAGGGCAGCAGCGAGCTCAAGGCGACCGCGACCTATCAGCGCCGCGACGGCTTGCGCGACATCGAGGCCGACGACCGGGAGGCGTTGTTCGCCAAGGTGCCCGAGGGTTGGCAGCTCGTCAACATTCGCAAGCACTGACGTCGCCGGTCCGGCCGGCTCCGCTTGGTCGCGTCGCGGAGAGCCAGACCACGTCGGGATGTCGTCGGGCCATGTCAGTCTCTGGCCGGGAGAGGAGACCCGGCCCGTGGGCACGAACAAGCGTTATGCCGATGCAATCGATCGACGGGTCGACGAACGCACCGAACGCGTCCTCATGCGCATCCCGCCGTGCACGATCCCGATGCAGGCCTATGGGCCACGCCCGCTCGAGTGGCCGGCGGACCGGCCTGCGGTGTGGGCGTGGGTGTCGTGGCCGCACAAGCCCGCCGAACGGGTCGCAGCCATCGCGCACGGGTGGAACGATCGCGTCGTGGTCGTGCACTGGATGAGCCCGGCCGGCGAGCTCAACACCGTCGTCTGGCGCAACGCCGTGACGCGCCGCGGCGAGCGCGCGCACGGATAGCCCGCCGCTGACGAGTTGGCAACCCCGTCCCGCACCATCGCCCACCGTGGCATCGTGCGTCACGATGCGTTACGTCAAGTACGGGGGCGAGACCTTCATCACCAGCGATGCCGTCGCTCGCGCGCTGCTCGCGCTGACGGCGAGCGTGGCCGCCACATCGGGAAGTGAAGTCGTCACGGTCCTCGCGATCGAGCCGGGGTCGGAGGAGCCCGCGCAGGTCGATCTCGTCATCGGGACGGGCATCCACATTCTGTCCCGGCCCGCGGCCATCGACATCCCGGAGCCGGATTTCGAGGATGCCGTCGGCTGGCTGCAGTTGCATCCCGACTACCCCCGCCGCGCGCCTGAGCCCGGCCCGACAGCCGAGACCGACGACCTCACGTCGTGGAACGACGATTTCGGCGGAGCGATCGACATCATCTGAAATCTCGCGGCGTGAGCCGTTACGCGCAGTGCCCTTGACGACCGCTCGTGCGACGAGGACCGTTATGAGCAAGCAAGCGTGGAAAAACGCGACGGCCTCCTCGCTCCCTCCCCTCATCGGAGCGGCCGTCGCCCTGTGCACGTGTGGAGGACAGCATGGGCCGCTTCATCTACGGAAACGGAAACGCCAAGGTCGATATCGAAGATCGCACGCTCGCTCACCTGCAGCAGGTCGTCGGGGCGAAGCTCCGGCGGAGCGAGTCGTTCTTCTTCACCTGGAAGGACGACCCGAGCGTGGGCGGCGGGCGGCGTGCTGTGTGGATCCACCCGGGTGCCGACCTCGAGTTCAAGTTCCACGGCGGCCGCGAGCCCCAGCTCAGCCGGGAATGGCTCACCGCGCTCACGACCGTCGCGAGCTCCCCCACCGGACTGTACGTGGTGCCGGAGCCGGCGCCGCGGGCGGCATCCTTGCACAGCGGCGGTGTCGAGCTCTACGGGGAGCGTATCGGCGGATGATCGACCGCCGGCCGGCGGTACAACGATCCCGTTTCGGTATCGGCGAGCGCCCTCGCGCACGCTGACCACGGAGGAGTCGGGAACGGTCGTCGGTCCAGGCGATAATGAGCGCCGGCGACACGACAGGCGTCTTGCCGGGTGCCATTGGAGGAGCGCATGCCGTTTCGCACGAAAGAGACGTTGGAGGCCTGGCTGGCTGAGTTCGCCGAACTCGGATACCCGATCAGCGAGCGGCTGCGGGTGATGCCGCAGGACGGCACCGACGGCTATGACACGGGCCTCATCGGCCTCGACCTGGTCAATGCCGGCACCGTGACCTACCTGCAGCCCGAGCCCGTCGGTTCGACCCGCTGGGCGATCACGTTCGAAGCCCGCGAGCAGGACGTAAAGCTCGACGCCGGCCGTGCCTTCGAGCTGTCGGCGGAGCTGGCGATGGTGTCCGCCCTCTGCTCGTTCCTGCAGTCCAAGTCCGCCGACTTCATCGCGAGCCGGGCGACCTGACGGGTCAGTCGCCGGTCGGCTCAGGAACCAGCCGCAACCCCGCCGCGCTGTTCGCCGCCTCATTGAGGAGCACGAGCCACCGCCGGTTGAGCGTCCCCGTCGGCGCTTCGGCGAAGCTGAAATACAGCGACGAGGCGCGGGAGATCCAGACGCTCCCGTACTGACCTTCCTGCCCCTCCGCGGCATCGTCGCCGTGCGTGTCGGGCTCGCTGCCCCACGTGAAGACGAAGCTCTCGTCGCGACGGAGCTTGGTGACGATCACCGCACGCAGATGCTGCAGCGCCCAGTCATCGACGTTGACGGCCGGTGCGACACCGTAGATCAGATGTCCCATGCTTCTCCCTCTCGAGCAGGGTCCGGTCTCACCCCGGACCAGGGGCCTCTGGCGCTTGAGCGTCGCGAGCGGCTGATCCACAAGGTACCTCCACCGCCGCCCGTCGGGAGACTGCGCCGAGGGGGCGAAGGATGCGCCGCGTGCGCCCGATCACGCAAGCCGCCTTGCGTGCTTTCTCCGACCGGGGACAATTGGCGGGTGCGTCGAATCCACTATGGAACAGGCGTCGTCCTCACCACGGACGACGTCGCCGACGTGTTGCTGCGCCTCAGCGTCGCCCTCGCGAACCTGTCGCACACCGAGCGGGTGACGATTCCCGTCGCCAGTGGCGACTCCTCGAACATCAGCGTCGACCTGATCCTCGGTCCCGGCATCGCGGTGATGTCCGAGCCCGCCCCCTGGTACGGCGACGAACCGGACTTCTCGACCGGTGCCACCCTGCTCCGGATGCACCCGCACTACCCCTATCGGCGTCCCGCCGATCGTCCACAGCCGATGACTCCGATCGAGGTGGACAACTGGGACCCCGATCTCGAGGGCTACTGAGCCGACTACGGGACTCGAACCCGTAACCCCCGTATTACAAGTACGGTGCGCTACCAATTGCGCCAAGTCGGCAGGACGTCCAGTCTATCGACGGACGCGGGCAGCGCAGAAACGCCTGCTGCCCCGACGGCGCCCGGTCAGGACGCGGGCGCCTCGGTGGGCGTCGGGGTCGGGGTCGGGGTGGGAGCGGACTTGTAGTACGCGTCGCTCGCGGTCGTCAGTACGAACTGCGAGAACTCGGCCGGATCGCTCAGGTCGCCGATGTACTGCTTGCCGTTGACGAGCACCATCGGGGTCCCGGTGAGCGACAGGCCGTTCGTGTCGGGGATGCCGGCGACGGCGCGCTCGGTCGCCGACTTCGCCCAGGCGGCGTAGGAGCCCGACTCGATGCAGTCGCGGACGACGCGGGTCGAGTCGACGCCGGAGGCCTGCGCCATGTTCGCGAGCTCGGTGTCGGAGTAGCCGTCGGTGTCGACCTCGGGCTGACGCGTGAGCAGCTCGTTGTTGAACGCGAAGAAGGCGTCGGGCGCGTTCGTGGCAACGCACGCTGCCGCACTGGCCGCGCGGAGCGAGTACTTCGTTCCATTCGACTTCGCCGTCAGCATCGCCACCGGGTAGTAGCTGAGAGTGACGGCACCGTCGTCGACCCAGGAGGTGAGCTGCTGGGCGTTGGCGACCTGCCACTCGCGAGCACCGGCGGAGAGGTAGTCGACGTAGACCCGGATCTCGACGGGCGGGGCCGTGGAGGACGTCGGAGCAGGAAGGCCCTCGGCGGGCGTCGCAGCCGCGGCATCCGGGGCGGACTCCGCCGGCGCGGACGCATCGGTCTCGGCGGCGATGTCGGTCGATACCGAGGTGTTGACCACATCGGCGACGACGAATCCGTCACCCGAGGCGGTCGCGGGCTCGAGCTGCGGCTGGCTTCCGGCGCTCGAGACGGTCATGGTGACGGCCACGGCTGCGGCGGCCACGACTCCGACAGCGAGCACTCCGAGACCCGAGCGGCGTGCGATGCGCGCACGCGACTGCCGGGTGTGAACCTGGAGCGCCTTCTCACGCACCGCCTCGCGACGGTCGGTGACTGCCGGCGTTTCAGGTGCGTCAGGAGTGTCGTCAGAAGACATGGAACCTCGGGGAACAGAAGAAGGATGAGGGCCGAGCGGTGGCACTCGCGACGGGCTTCACGAGTCACTCGATGGTAATCAGCCAGCCTGGGAAAGCCCAGAGCACCGGCCCGATCTCCATGTCTCTCGCACGCCCGCGCACGTGCCATACTGAGAGCGCGCCCGATGAGGGGCGTACGGGGGCGACCCCGTTCCATTCACAACGGATCGTCCGGCACGTACCTGCCGGTGAAGGAGAAGAAACGATGGCGACTGTCACTTTCGACAACGCAACCCGTCTGTACCCCGGTGGCACGCGCCCCGCGGTCGACAAGCTCAACCTCGAAGTGGGCGACGGCGAGTTCCTCGTCCTGGTCGGCCCCTCGGGTTGCGGAAAGTCCACCTCGCTGCGCATGCTCGCCGGCCTCGAAGAGGTCAACTCGGGCAGCATCCGCATCGGTGAGCGCGACGTCACCGACGTTCCCCCGAAGGACCGCGACATCGCGATGGTCTTCCAGAACTACGCGCTGTACCCGCACATGACGGTCGCTGAGAACATGGGCTTCGCGCTCAAGATCGCCGGCGTCGGCAAGGAAGAGCGCGCCCAGCGCGTGCTCGAGGCAGCCAAGCTCCTCGACCTCGAGGAGTACCTGACCCGCAAGCCGAAGGCTCTCTCGGGTGGTCAGCGTCAGCGTGTCGCGATGGGCCGCGCCATCGTCCGCAAGCCCCAGGTGTTCCTCATGGACGAGCCGCTGTCGAACCTCGACGCCAAGCTCCGCGTCCAGACCCGCACGCAGATCGCTTCGCTGCAGCGCAGCCTCGGCGTCACCACGGTGTACGTCACCCACGACCAGACCGAGGCCCTCACCATGGGCGACCGCATCGCGGTCCTCAAGGACGGCATCCTGCAGCAGGTCGGCACCCCGCGCGACCTGTACGAGAAGCCGAACAACGTCTTCGTCGCCGGCTTCATCGGCTCGCCCGCCATGAACCTGTTCACCGCCTCGCTCGCCGAGGGCGGCGTACAGTTCGGCACCAAGGTCGCCCCGGTCGAGGCCGACACGCTCGGCAAGGCGCACGGCTCGACCGTCACCATCGGCATCCGCCCCGAGGACATCATCGTCAACCCCGAGGACGGCCAGGGCCTGACGGTCGACGTCGACCTGGTCGAGGAGCTCGGTGCTGACGGCTACCTCTACGGCCACACCGACATCAACGGCAAGCGCACCGACATCGTCGCGCGCGTCGACGGCCGCCGTCACCCGAACGCGGGCGACAAGGTCGTCCTGGCTCCCGTCCCCGGACACGTCCACGTGTTCGACGGCGAGACCGGCGAGCGCCTGACCGACAAGGCCATCGCCTCGGCCTGATCCGGTATCTTCGTACGCTGCGGCGCGGGTGGCCTCTGGTCGCCCGCGCCGCAGTCTTTGCGCCTCACATCCGATCGGAGAATCCGTGACCGCCTCGCTCTCGATCACCGCCAGCAGCGTCGACCCGGGCCTGCTCGCCCTTCCCTGGTCGACGACCCTCGCCGACTGGTCGACGCCCGACATCGTCTACCTGCCCAAGGGCATCTCGCGCCACCTCGTGCGCTTCGCGAACCTGTCCGGACGGGTCGTGGCGATCAAGGAGACGACGGCGGCGATGGCCCGGCGCGAGTACGAGATGCTCGGCTCGCTGCAGCGCCTCGACGTGCCCTGCGTCGAGCGGGTGGCGGTCATCGACGGGCGTCGCGACGCGGACGGCGAGGAACTGCCCGCGGCCCTCGTGACGGCACACCTGAAGTTCTCCCTCCCCTATCGCGCCCTGTTCACCCAGGTGCTGCGCCCCGACACGGCGACCCGTCTCGTGGACGCCCTCGCGGTGCTGCTCGTGCGCCTGCACAACGTCGGCTTCTTCTGGGGCGACGTCTCGCTGTCGAACACGCTCTTCCGCCGCGACGCCGGCGCCTTCGCCGCGTACCTCGTCGACGCCGAGACGGGCGAACTGCACGAGCGCGGCCTCACGCGCGGTCAGCGGATGCACGATCTCGACATCGCACGCACGAACATCGCCGGCGAGATCATGGACCTCGAGGCCGGCGGCCGTCTTGAGGGCGGCGTGGACGCCATCGCGATCGCCGACGGCATCATGTCGTCGTACCACTCGCTGTGGGCGGCCCTCACCGACCAGGAGACGTTCTCGGCGAACGAGTCGTGGCGCATCACCGAGCGCGTCCAGAAGCTCAACTCGCTCGGGTTCGACATCGGCGAGATGTCGATCGACGCCGCCGCCGACGGCACGCGCGTCTCGATCCAGCCGAAGGTCGTCGACGCCGGCCACCACCAGCGTCGACTGCTCCGACTGACGGGACTGGACGTCGAGGAGAACCAGGCCCGTCGTCTGCTCAACGACCTCGACGAGTTCAGCGCGCGCGTCTCACGCCTCGGGTCGAACGAGGAGATGGTCGCGCACGAGTGGCTCACCCGAGTGTTCGAGCCCGTCGTGCTCTCGGTGCCGTGGGACCTGCGCGCGAAGCTCGAGCCGGCCGAGCTGTTCCACCAGGTGCTCGAGCACCGCTGGTACCTCTCGCAGACGGAGGGGCGGTCGGTGCCCCTGGCCGAGGTGCTGTCGTCGTACGTCGAGAACGTGCTCCGTCACCGGCGCGACGAGGCGACCGTGATGGGGCCGCCGACCGAGACGATGTCGGTTCCGATCGTCACCGACTCCGTTCCCGTCGACGACGACGAGGCTGAGGTCGACTGGCGCGACCTCGTCTGACGAACGAGGCCGCGCCGCCGCTCAGTAGCCGACGGTAAAACGCTCGCGGACGTGCTTCGGGTTCTCGATCTCGTCGACGACCGCGATGGCGAAGTCTGCACCCGAGATGAACGAGTCGCCGTTCTCGTCGGTGACGAGCACATCGCCGCCGTCGCGGTAGCGTCCCGTGCGCTCGCCCGGGTTGAACGACCCGAAGCCGCCCGCCGGGTGGATGGCGAACCAGTCGCGACCGCTTTCGTCGGCCTGCAGATCTTCGAGGATGCCGATGGCCTCGAGCGCCTCGTCCTTGAACTCCTCGGGGAAGCCACTGTCGATCAGGCGCGGACCGCCCGGGGCGACGAGGCTGCCGCCCGCACCGCCGACGACGCCGACGCGCACGTTCTCGGGAAGGCTTTCGACCAGCAACGCGGTGTTCGGGCGGACCTGCCCCTGCATGTCGCCGCGCGGGGCGACAGCCGAGACGACGACGTCCACGCCGTCGAGCTGGCCGACGAGGGCGGGCACGTCCAGCAGGGTGCCCTCGAGGTACGTCGCGCCCTCGATGCGCTCGGCGGGAACCTTGCGGGCGACGGAGACGACGGTGTGGCCGCGCGAGACGGCCTCCTCGACGATGTGGCTGCCGGCGTAGCCGGTTCCTCCGATGACGGCGATGCGTGCCATGACTTCTTCCTCCGTTGGGTGTCGTGCGCGGGCCCCGGCCCGCGGGTGTGGCCGATCAGCGAGCGGGCTGCGTGTGCCAGATGCGGTCGATGTAGTCGCGGATCGACCGATCCGACGAGAAGAAGCCTGTTCGAGCGACGTTCAGGATGGCCGAGCGGGTCCAGGCATCGCGGTCGGCGTACGCGGCATCCACCCGCTCCTGGGCTGCGATGTACGACGTGTAATCGGCCAGCACCATGAAGCGGTCGTCGTACATCAGGTTCGACACGACGGACTCGAAGGTCGAGCGGTCGCCGTCCGAGAACGCACCGGATCCGATGAGATCCAGCGCCCGGCGCAGTTCATCGTCAGCCTGGGCGAACTCTCCCGGACGGTAGCCCGCGGCCCAGAGCTCCTCGACCTCGGGCTCGCTCATGCCGAACAGGAAGAAGTTGTCGTCACCGACGAGCTCGCGGATCTCCACGTTTGCGCCGTCATCGGTGCCGATAGTGAGCGCGCCGTTCAGGGCGAACTTCATGTTGCCCGTGCCCGAAGCCTCCTTGCCTGCGAGCGAGATCTGCTCGGACAGGTCGGCGGCAGGGATGACCCGCTCCGCGAGCGTGACGTTGTAGTTCGGCGGGAAGACGACCTTGAGGCGCCCCTCGAGGCGCGGGTCGTTGTTCACGACAGATCCGACGGCGTTGATGAGGTGGATGACCCGCTTGGCCATCGCGTAGCCGGGAGCTGCCTTGGCACCGAAGATGAAAGTGCGCGGCTGCAGGTCGGACGCCGCCACCCGGCCCGACACGACCCGCTCGTAGAGCGTGACGATGTGGAGCAGCTTGAGCGTCTGACGCTTGTACTCGTGCAGTCGCTTGACCATGACGTCGAGCAGGTGGTCGTCGGCGATCTCGAAGCCGTCGCGCTTCATCAGCACGTCGTTCAGGCGCCGCTTGTTCGCGGCCTTGACGCTGGCGAAGGCCGCACGGAAATCGGGATCCTCGGCGTACGACTCGAGTTCGCGCAGCCGCTCGAGGTCGGTGAGCCAGCCGGTGCCGAGCGCGGCGGTGATGAGCTCGGACAGGTCGGGGTTCGCCAGACGCATGAACCGTCGCGGGGTCACGCCGTTCGTGACGTTCGTGAACTTCTCGGGCATCATCTCGTCGAACTGGTGCAGCACCTTCTCGCGCAGCAGCTGTGAGTGGAGCTCGGCGACACCGTTGACCTTCGACCCGGCGACCGTCGCGAGGTAGGCCATGCGCACGGCCCGCTGCTCGGAGACGATGGACATGTCGCGCAGGCGCTGCTCGTCGTCGCCGAACCGCTCGCGCACGCGGAGCAGGAACTCGTCGTTGATGCGGTAGATGATCTCGAGGTGCCGCGGCAGCAGGCGACCGAGCAGATCGACCGACCAGACCTCGAGCGCCTCGGGCAGCAGGGTGTGACACGTGTAGGCGAAGCACTTCTGGGTGATGGCCCAGGCGGCATCCCAGTCGAGCTTCCGCTCGTCGACGAGCACGCGCATCATCTCGGGAACGGCGATGACGGGGTGGGTGTCGTTGAGCTGGAAGATCACGCGCTCAGGAAGATCCTCGAGATCGAAGTCTTCGGGCAGCACCTTCGTCATGTAGTCGGCGATGGATGCCGCGACGAAGAAGTACTGCTGCTGAAGGCGCAGCTCCTTGCCCTGCGGCGTGGAGTCCTCGGGGTACAGCACCTTGGAGATGTTCTCCGCGAACGTCTGCGCGCGCACCGCCTCGACGTAGTCGCCGCTGTTGAAGGTGCGCAGGTCGAAGGCCTTCGTGGCTTCGGCGCTCCACAGACGGAGGGTGTTCACCCGCCCGTTCTGGTAGCCGGGCACCATGTAGTTGTAGGGCACGGCGCGCACGCTCCAGGCCGGCACCCACCGGCTGCGGATGACGCCGTCGTCGTCGTAGGTCTCGGTGTGGCCGGCGAACGAGACGGTCTGCGCCGATTCCGGGTGACGGAACTCCCACGGCGAACCGAGCGCGAGCCAGGCATCCGGCTTCTCGATCTGCTCACCGCCCCGGAAAACCTGGCGAAAAATGCCGTACTCGTATCGGATGCCGTACCCGATGCTCGGAACACTGAGGGTGGCGAGCGAGTCGACGAAGCATGCAGCGAGGCGCCCGAGGCCGCCGTTGCCGAGGCCCGGCTCGACCTCGTGAGCGCGCATCGTGTCGATGTCGATGCCGCATGCGGCCAGCGCCTCGGTCGCGATCTCGGTCAACCCCGAGGCGAGCAGGTTGTTGTCGAGCTGACGCCCGAGAAGATACTCCGCCGACAGGTAGCAGACGGCCTTGCGCTGGTCCTCGCGCTGACGCCGCTGGTCCTCGAGCCACCGCGCGACGAGATAGTCGCGCACGGTGGCAGCGAGTGCCATGTACGTGTCGGTCTCGGTCGCCGACGACAACGCGACACCGCGTTCCATGTTGAGGTTCAGCAGGAACTCGCGCACGAAACCGTCCACCGTCGCCGGAGGCGACGCCACCGGCGCAAGCGCCAGCGGGTGGGTCGCAGCGATCGTGCGGGAGCCGGAGGTCTTGTCGTTCTCGCTCACGGTTCGAAACTACCCGTTCGATCGGAATCGCGCCGGGTCGTCAGGCGTCGACCGAGCGGAATTTACAGGAAGGTCATCGCCCGGTCACAGCCCGACGACGCCCGCCGATCATTCCTGCGCGGCGCGGATCGTGGCGACCTGGTAGAGCGCGACGGATGCCGCGATACCGGCGTTGAGCGACTCGGTCGCCGACGAGATCGGGATCGAGACGACCTGGTCGCACGTCTCGGTCACCAGACGCGAGAGCCCCTTGCCCTCCGACCCGACGACGATGACGACCGGGCGGTCGGCGAGCTGCAGCGACGGCAGCTCGATGTCGCCGCCGCCATCGAGGCCGAGCACGAAGACGCCCTGCTTCTTGAACTCCTTGAGCGTGGTCGTCAGGTTCGGCGCGATGACGACCGGGATGCGCGCGGCCGCGCCGGCGCTGGTCTTCCACGCGGCCGAGTTGACGCCCGCCGAGCGGCGCTGGGGAACAATGACGCCCTGGCTGCCGAAGGCGGCGGCCGAGCGCATGATCGCGCCGAGGTTACGCGGGTCGGTGACACCGTCGAGCGCCACGAAGAGCGGGGTCTCCCCCGAGTCGATGACCTCTTCGAGCAGGTCCTGCGGGTGGCCGTACTCGTAGGGCGGCACCTTGATCGCGACGCCCTGGTGCACGCCGTCGAACCCGGCCATGCGGTCGAGCTCCTGGCGCGTGACCTCGAGCACCGGGATGCCGCGGTTCGTGGCGATCGACAGCATCTCCTTGACACGGTCGTCCATCTCGACGCGCTGGGCGATGTAGAAGGCCGTGGCGGGGATCTTGGCGCGCAGCGCCTCGAGCACGCTGTTGCGGCCGGTGACCGTCTCGGTGTCATCGCCCGACTTCGACTTCGGCGCCCGGTTCGCGCTGCCCTGGCGCTGCTGCGGCTTGCCACCGGCGGCGATGTAGCGCTCCTGAGCGGCCTTCCGCTTGCCTGCGGGGTGCCACGCGCGATCCTCGGCCTTCGGCGTCGGGCCGCGACCCTCGAGCGATCGACGGTTCTTGCCGCCGGTGCCCTTGGTGGGGCCCTTCTTCTTGCCGCGTCCGGCGGACGGGTTTCCTGGCTTAGCCACGGTTCACACTCCAATGGGTCCCCTCGGGACCGTCTTCGAGGACGATGCCGGCCGCCGCGATCGCGTCGCGGATACGGTCGGCTGTCGTCCAGTCCTTGGTCGCGCGCGCTTCAGCGCGCTGGTCGATCATGGTGCGCACGAGCGCGTCGAGAGCGACGGTCTCGGCGTCGTCGCCGCGCGGCTCATCGGCGGCATCGAGCCCCAGCACGGCGAGCATCGCCGACACGGCTCCAACCGCGGCGGAGACCGCGTCGTGGTCGCCCTCGTCGAGCGCGGTGTTGCCCGCCCGGACGGTCTCGTGCAGCACGGCGAGCGCCTGCGGGACGGCCAGGTCGTCGTCCATCGCGGATGCGAAGGCGACGGGCACGTCCTCATCCCGACCGGCCGATCCCCCGGGCAGCACGCGAGCGGCGCGCTGCAGGAACGAACGGATGCGGCCGAGCGCGGCCTCGGCCTCGTCGAAGCTCGCCGGCGTCAGGTCGAGGCTCGACCGGTAGTGGGCGGCGCCGAGCGCATACCGGACGACACGGGGGTCGCGCTCGCGCAGCACGTCGTCGGCGAGCAGGAAATTGCCGAGCGACTTCGACATCTTCTGGTCGCCGACGGTGACGAGGCCGTTGTGCACCCAGTAGCGCGCGAAGGCGTCACCCGCCGCCGTCGACTGGGCGAGCTCGTTCTCGTGGTGCGGGAAGCGCAGGTCGAGTCCGCCGCCGTGGATGTCGAACTCGCCGCCGAGGTAGCGCCGGCTCATCGCCGAGCACTCGATGTGCCACCCGGGACGGCCGTGCCCCCAGGGGGAGCTCCAGGCGGCATCCGACGGCTCCTCCGGCTTGGCACCCTTCCACAGGGCGAAGTCGCGCGGATCGCGCTTGCCCCGGGGGTCGGCGTCGGCCGCGGCCTCCATCGCGTCGAGCGACTGGCGGGTCAACGAGCCGTACTCGGGCCACGACCGCACATCGAAGTACACGTCTCCCGAGCCGTCGGGGGCCGCGTAGGCGTGGCCACGCTCGATGAGGGTCTCGATGAGCTCGATCATCTGCGGAACGGATGCCGTGGCGCGCGGCTCATAGGTCGGCGCCAGCACACCCACGGCCGCGTAGGCACGGGTGAACTCGAGCTCGATCCGGTACGCGAGCGCCCACCACGGCTCGGCATCCGTCGCGTTGGCGAGGATCTTGTCGTCGATGTCGGTGACGTTCCGGACGAACGTCACCCGTCCGTGCCGGTACTCGAGCCAGCGGCGGAGGATGTCGAAGCCGACCGCCGCGCGGACATGGCCGATGTGCGGACCGGACTGCACCGTCGGACCGCAGACGTAGACCGTGACGTTCGACGGGTCGCGCGGCGCGAAATCGCGCAGCGCCTGCGCGCGGGTGTCGTAGAGGCGAACGGTCACTGCACCAGCCTACCGGCGGGGCGCCGCGCCGCCGTGGCATGAGCGTGCCCCGAGACGCGGTAGAACTGGAGGGTGCTGCCCGTGATCGCCGTCCTCGTCGCAGCGGTGCTGTTCGGCACGACCGGCACCGCGCAGGCGCTCGGCCCCAACGACACGACACCGCTCGGTGTCGGAGCGGCCCGCCTCATCGTCGGGGGCACGGCGCTCGCGGCCGTCGGCCTGTCGATCGGCGCCCGCCGACAGCGCGCTCGCATCGCGCGCGACGGCATCCGACCGGTCGGAGGTCCGCGCGCCGTCGCCCTCATGGCGCTGACCGGACTGTGCCTCGCGCTCTACCAGCCGCTGTTCTTCCTCGGCACGGCGCGCAACGGTGTCGCCGTGGGGACAGTCATCGCGCTCGGATCCGCCCCGGTGCTCGCGGGACTGCTGGAGTGGGCCCTCACACGGCGGCGGCCGACGTCGTCGTGGATGACCGCGACGGCGCTGGCCACGGCCGGAGTCGCCCTGCTCGCCGTCGCGGGCGGCGGATCGGCAGGGGCCGACGGTCTCGGCGTCCTGGGGTCGCTGGGGGCGGGTGCCTCGTTCGCGATCATCGCCAATGCGCAGCGGCGGCTGATCTCCGGCGGGTGGGACGCTTTCACCGTCTCGGGTGCGATGGGCGCCGGCGCAGCCGTGTGCGGCGCCGCGATGCTGCCGTTGACCGACATACGGTGGCTCACCGAGCCGCGCGGCTGGGTCATGGCGCTCTGGCTGGGCGTGGCGACGGTCGCGCTGGCGTACGCGCTGTTCACGTGGGGGCTCGGCGGCTTGAGCGCGGCGACCGCAGCCACCCTCACCCTCGCCGAGCCGCTGACGGCGAGCCTGCTCGGCGTCATCCTGCTGGGCGAGCGCCTCGCTCCGCTGGCGCTCGTAGGACTCGCCGTGCTCGCCGCCGGCCTCGTGCTGCTGGCCGTCACCTCGCGCTCCCGCCGCAACCCCGCCCCGACACCCGTGGAGGCCTGACATGGCGGGATCCGTCACGATCGTCCGAGACGACCTCACCGGCGCCGCGACCCGCGGTCTGCTCGCCGCCCACCTCGCGGGCATGCTCGCCAACACGCCGGTCGAGAGCGTGCACGCCCTCGACCTGACCGCGCTGCAGCATCCGTCCGTCCGGGTGTACTCGGCCTGGGTCGGAGACGAGATCGCCGCTGTCGGCGCGTACAGGGCTTTCGACGGCGACCGCGCGGAGATCAAGTCCATGCGCGTCGCCGACGGGTTCCTCGGGCGCGGCTTGGGGCGCGCGATGCTGCAGCACCTCGAGCGGGAAGCCCGGGATGCCGGCATCCGCTCGCTCTGGCTCGAGACCGGCTCCGGCCCCGACTTCGTCGCCGCGCGGAGTCTGTACGAGAGCGCCGGCTTCTCGTACTGCCCGCCGTTCGGCGACTACTCCCCCGACCCGCTGTCGGTGTTCATGACGCGCGACCTCGAGGCAGCGCCCCGCTGAGCCTCAGCGGATGCGGTAGACGAGGGCGACCGCGGTAGCGGAGACCCCTTCGCCGGCGCCGGTGAACCCGAGCCCGTCGGTCGTCGTGGCCGCGACGGAGACCGGCGCGCCGAGCGCCTGCGTCAGCAGCGCCTCGGCCTCGGCGCGGCGCGGCGCGAACCGCGGCCGGTTGGCCTGCACCTGCACCGATACGTTTCCGATCGCGTAGCCGGCCTCGGCCACGAGCTCGCGCACGCGCCGCAGGAAGACGATGCCCGCGGCCCCCGCGTACTCGGGACGGTCGACCCCGAAGTGGGTGCCGATGTCGCCCAGGCCGGCGGCCGCGAGCACCGCGTCGACGATCGCGTGAGCGACCGCGTCGCCGTCCGAGTGGCCGCGCAGCCCGGGTTCGCCGGGCCACTCCAGTCCCGCCAGGCGCAGCGCCCCGTCGCCTCCGAACGCGTGGACGTCGGTGCCGATGCCGACGAGCGGGACCACGGATGCCGCCGCGGCGGTGGGCCGCAGCAGGTGACGCGCCCGGTCGAGGTCGGCGGGCGTGGTGATCTTGAACGACAGGTCATCGCCCGCGACGGTGTGCACGGGGTGACCGGCGGCCGCGAACAGCGCGGTGTCGTCGGTGAACTCCTCGGCCGCCGTGGCGTACGCGGATTCGAGGAGTGCCCGAGGAAACCCCTGGGGCGTCTGCGCTGCGGCCAGCGGAGCGCGATCGACAGCTTCGTCGACCGCGGCACCGGTCACGCGTTTGAGCGTGTCGACGACGGGGCGCACCGGCACGACTCCGGCGCCCGAGCGATCCACCTCGGCGATCACCCGTTCGAACACGTCCGGCGGGGTCAGCGCACGGGCGGCGTCGTGGACGAGGACGGTCTCGACGTCGGCCCACAGGGCCGCGAGTCCCGCGGCGACCGACTGCTGCCGCGTCTGGCCCCCGACGACGACCGAGACGAGGTCGGAGCGATCGCCGAATGCCGCCTCACCCTCGGTGCGGGCGTCGCCCTCGCGTCCGGCGGGCGCCACGATCACGACCTGAGCGGTCGGTGCCGCGGCGACGCCGTCGAGGGCGTGCCTCAGGATCGAGTGCTCGTCGATCCCGACGAACGCCTTCGGAGCCCCGGCCGAGAGCCGTGTTCCGGAACCGGCCGCGACGACGACGACCGCGACGCGCGGAACGGGGATGATGCCCACGGCAGCGGATGCCGAGACGGACTCAGGAGGCGAGGACCTCGTCGAGGACGCCCGAAGCGTGGTCCTCGTCGGCCTTGAGCGCCAGCGCGATCTCGGACACGAGGATCTGACGCGCCTTCGCGAGCATGCGCTTCTCGCCAGCGGACAGGCCGCGGTCCTGATCGCGACGCCACAGGTCGCGCACGACTTCGCTCACCTTGATGACGTCGCCCGAAGCGAGCTTCTCGAGGTTGGCCTTGTACCGACGCGACCAGTTGGTCGGCTCTTCGGTGAAAGGGGCACGCAGGACGTCGAACACGCGCTCGAGCCCGTCCTTGCCGATGACGTCGCGAACGCCGACCAGGTCGACGTTGTCAGCCGGGACCTCGATGATGAGGTCTCCCTGGGTGACGTTGAGCTTCAGGTATTTCTTCGTCTCGCCCTTGATGATCCGGTCCTTGACCTCGATGATCGTGGCTGCCCCGTGGTGGGGGTAGACGACGGTTTCGCCAACCTCAAAAAGCATGGAGTTATATCCCTTCGGCAACATCCAGGATAACACAGGGGGCATACAGTAAGGTTTGCCGCCGCTTATACCCCGCGGCATCCGAGGGGTGTCGGCACGTCGGCCCCGTCACCCTTAGACTTCTGAAGACGCCCGTCTGCCTGCCTGGAGGATCCGTGAAACTGCGAATCGTCGCTTCGATTGCCGTGGGCGCCGCCCTGACCCTGGGGGCCACCGGCTGCAGCATGATCTCGCCGCAGGCGACGACCATCGACTTCTCCGCCTCGGACGGCGTGAACATCCCGCCCTCCGGCCCGCTCGACGTCCGCAACGCGATGGTCATCGCCGACGAATCCGGCACCGCGGGCAACTTCCTCGCCGCCATCGTCAACCCCACCGACGAGGACCACACGCTCATCTTCGGCTTCGGCGAGACCACGACCACGCTGAAGGTGCCGGCGCGCGACAGCATCAGCCTGGGCGTCGACGGCAACAAGCCGATCCTGCTCGAGGACATCGACACCATGCCCGGTGCGACCCTGCCGATGTCGTTCCAGTCGGGAGACGCCGAGGGCGTGCGCATCGACGTGCCCGTCCTCGACGGCACGCTCCCCTACTACACGGAGTACGTGCCGCTCGAGGCGACGACCCCGTCGGCGACCCCCACTCCGTCCGCCACCCCCACCCCGTCGGCGACTCCGACCCCGTGACGGCCCGACGCATCTGACGTGATGAGGGGCCCGGCGACGATCGCCGGGCCCCTCATCACGTCTTCGTGGCTTCCTCCTCGCCGTGAGCGAGCTCAGCCCTCGAAGCGATAGCCGAGTCCGCGCACAGTGAGCAGCATCGACGGCCGGCCCGGGTCGGCCTCGATGCGGGAGCGGATGCGCTTGATGTGCACATCGAGGGTCTTCGTGTCGCCGAAGTAGTCGCTCCCCCACACGCGGTCGATGAGCTGACCGCGTGTCATCACCCGGCCTGCGTTACGCATCAGGACCTCGAGCAGCTCGAACTCCTTCAGCGGCATGTTGATCTCGCCGCCGTCGACGGCCACCGTGTGTCGGTCGAGATCGATCGTCACGCGGCCACCGGCGAGCACGCGTTCGTCGACGTCGACCTCGGCCGTCGCGGCCCGCCGCAGCACAGCCCTCATGCGAGCGAGCAGCTCGCGCGACGAGTACGGCTTGGTGACGTAGTCGTCGGCGCCGAGCTCGAGCCCGACCACGATGTCGACTTCGGAGTCCTTGGCGGTCAGCATGATGATGGGCGTCTTCGACGTCGTCCGGATGATGCGGCACACCTCGGTTCCCGGCATCCCGGGAAGCATCAGGTCGAGCAGCACGATGTCGGCCCCGCGCGACTCGAACGCCTCGAGGGCGGCGGGTCCGTCCTCGGCGATCTCGACCTCAAAGCCCTCCCGTCGCAGCAGGTACGCCAGCGGGTCGGCGAGGTCGGGCTCATCCTCCACGAGCAGGACACGAGTCATGATGGGTCTCCCTTGGGCCGGGCGGGCATCGCCCGGACGATCTTCTTCCTGGTCTTCCTCGGCGCCGCGGCCGCACCATCGGGGGCGGCGATCGCGGGCAGGCGGATCGTGAACGTCGAGCCGCGTCCCGGGCGGGACCACAGCTGGACCTCGCCGCCGTGGCGCTGCACGGCGTGCTTGACGATCGAGAGCCCCAGGCCGGTGCCGCCCGTACGGCGCGAGCGGGCGTAGTCGGCGCGATAGAACCGCTCGAATACGCGCTGCTGCTCGCTCTCCGGGATGCCGATGCCGCGATCGGTCACGGCGATCTCGACGGTGTCACCCGTGCCGCGGATGCCGACGCCGACCTGGCTGGCGGGCGGCGAGTACACGATGGCGTTCGCGATGAGGTTCCCCACCGCCTCGCTCAGCACCTGCACGTCGCCGCGCACGTACAGCCCGCGATCCCCTCCGCGCACGAGAGCGACGCCCGCCGACTCGGCGGCGATCGCGTGCGTCTCGATCGCCGACGTGACGACCTCGTCGATCGCGACGTCGCGCAGCTCCGTCAGCTCGTCGGAGGACTGCAGGCGCGACAGGCTCATGATGCGCGAGGTCAAGTTCCCGAGCCGCATGGCCTCGGCGCTCAGCCGGCTGGCGAACGAGCGCACCTGTTCCGGGTCGTCGGCGGCGGACTCGATCGCCTCGGCGAGCAGGGTGACCGCCCCGACCGGGGTCTTCAGCTCGTGACTCGTGTTCGCCACGAAGTCGCGCCGCATCTCCGCGAGCCGTTCGCGCTCGGTGATGTCGCGCACGAGCACGAGGGTGAACCGCGGGGTGATGCTGCTCGCGCGCGCGACGATCAGGCGCGGCTCCGCCGGAGCCACCCCGCGGCGCAGCCGCAGCGTGCCCGTCTCGGAATGCGCCACGCCGCGCGAAGAGCGCAGCAGCTCGCGCAGCTCGTCACCCGGAACCGTCTCGCCCTCGAACAGGCCGAACAACTCGGCGGACGGCGACGTCGCGACGATGGTGAACGACGCATCGACGATGAGCGCGGCCTCATCGAGGGCGGCCAGCACGTCGCGCGCGCCGGCCGGGAGATCGCCGTCGGCCTGCTCCTGCGCCTGCACGCGGGCGCGCCAGGCCAGGAAGGCCACAGCGCTGATGAGAAGGCCGACGAACACGCCCCCGAGAAGGGCGACCAGCGCGAGCTGCGTCGGATTCATTCCTCCAGATTAGGACGAGGCGCGGGGCCCGCCCATCGCGTCTCGGCCGTTCCTTCTCGGACTCGGGTCTATGTTCATCGGCTCGGCACCGTTCGTTAACCTTGTCGAGCGACAATCGCGTCGCCGTGAGTACGGCGTCGTGCTGTCTCCGCAAGAAGGAAAGGTGCTCCGATGCGCGAAGTCTTCCACCAGTCCCTCGAGGACGTCCAGGCCCGCCTGGTCGAGATCTCCGAGCTGGTGACCGTCGCGATCGAGAAGGCCACGCGTGCATTCGGCACGAGCGACATCACCCTCGCCGAAGAAGTCATCGATGCGGACGCCGTCATCGACGACAAGGCCATCGCGATCGACGAGCTGGCCATCGAGATCCTCGCCCGCCAGCAGCCGGTTGCACGCGACCTGCGCATCGTCGTCTCGGCACTGCGCACCAGCGCGTCGCTCGAGCGCATGGGTGACATCGCCGAGCACATCGCGCAGCTCACCCGCATGCGCTTCCCCGAGCGCGCCATCCCGAAGGGCCTGAAGGGCACCTTCACCAAGATGGGCGAGATCGACGTCGAGGTCGCGCGCACCCTCACCGAGCTGCTTCGCTCGGAAGACCTCGCTCTGGTCGAGACGCTGCGCGCTCTCGACGACCGGCTCGACGACCTCCACCTGAGCGTGTTCGAGAAGGTCCTCAGCGAGAACTGGCAGGGCGAGGCGGCAGCGACCGTCGACGCGACGCTGGCCAGCCGGTACCACGAGCGCTTCGCCGATCACGCCGTCACGGTCGGCAAGCGCGTCGCCTATCTCGCGACGGGCGAATGGCGCCCCGACACCGAGACGATCAACGTCATCGTGAACGACGGCGGTCTCTGACCGGCATCCGGTCGATGACGAAGGGGCGGTGCCGATCGGCACCGCCCCTTCGTACGTCTCGTGCTTACGCCTTGCCCTGGTTGGCCACGGCGGCAGCACCGGCCGCAGCCGCCTCGGGGTCGAGGTACTCACCCGGGCCGAGCGGCTTGAGGTTCTCGTCGAGCTTGTAGACCAGCGGGATGCCCGTGGGGATGTTCAGCTCCGCGATGTCGTCGTCGCTGATGCCCTCGAGCTGCTTGACGAGAGCACGCAGCGAGTTGCCGTGAGCGGTCACGAGCACGGTCTTGCCCGCGCGCAGGTCTTCGGCGATGTCGGACTCCCAGTACGGCAGCAGACGGTCGATGACGAGCTTGAGCGACTCGGTGCGAGGCACCTCGCCGTCGATGTCGGCGTAGCGCGGGTCGTTCACCTGGCTGTACTGGTCGTCATCGGCGAGGGGCGGCGGCGGCACGTCGAACGAACGACGCCACAGCATGAACTGCTCGTTTCCGAACTCCGCGAGGGTCTGCGCCTTGTCCTTGCCCTGCAGCGCACCGTAGTGACGCTCGTTCAGGCGCCACGAGCGCTTGACCGGGATCCACAGGCGGTCGGCCGCGTCGAGAGCGATCTGAGCGGTCTGGATGGCACGGCTGAGGACCGACGTGTAGAGGACGTCGGGCAGCAGGCCCGCCTCGGCGAGCAGCTCACCGCCGCGCTGGGCCTCGGCCTTGCCCTGGTCGGTCAGTCGGACGTCGACCCAGCCGGTGAACTGGTTGGACTTGTTCCACTCGCTCTGCCCGTGGCGGAGGAGGATCAGCGTGTACGGCGCACTCATGCTTCGAGTCTACCGAGCCGGGGCCTGCGATCATGGGGGCATGGCCCCGGGACATATCGGGCAGGCCACCCGTGGTACCACCAACACGAACCGCCTGCGTCGCGTCGATCGCTGGATCGCGCGGCATCCCGTGCTGCGCCGATGCGCCGACCCCCTGGTCATCGACCTCGGCTACGGTGCGAGCGGCGTGACGGCGCTCGAGCTGGAGGCACGGCTGAGGCCCGCCCGCCGGGACGTCCAGGTCCTCGGGCTCGAGATCGACCCCGACCGCGTCGCTCGAGCGCGCTCCCAGCTCGTCGACGTCCGCGCTGGACGCACGCCCTTCGCACCGGATGCCCGCGTCGGGTTCGCGAGGGGCGGGTTCGAGGTGCCCGTCCCGGGTGGACGCCGACCCGCGATCATCCGCGCGTTCAACGTGCTGCGTCAGTACGACGAGTCGGATGTCGCCGATGCGTGGTCCCGGATGGCGTCGCGCCTCGCACCCGACGGAATGCTCGTCGAGGGGACGTGCGACGAGATCGGCCGCGTGAGCACCTGGGTCGAGGTGGGCCCGGATGCCGCGCCCCGCAGCCTCACGATCTCGCTCCGACTCGCGGGGCTCGACTCCCCCGCGATCGCAGCCGAACGCCTGCCGAAGGCGCTCATCCACCGCAACGTCGCCGGCGAACGGGTGCACGGGCTGCTGTCGTCACTCGACGACGAGTGGCAGCGAGCCGCGCCGGCATCCGCTTTCGGGCCGGTCCAGCGCTGGCGCGCCGCTCTCGGGGCGATGTCCGAGCGCGGGCTCGACCTCGGCGACCGCGCTCGGTGGCGGCTGGGCGAGTTCACGGTGCCGTGGAGCGCCGTCGCGCCCCGCTGACGCTCGCGGGGCGCGCCGTGCGCGGAGTCAGCGCCCGGGTCGGAGCAGTGGTGTCAGGCGTCGTCGTTCCAGTCCGCGGCATCCCGTCGCGCTGCGGCACGGCGCGCGGCCGCGACCGCCGCCTCGTAGCCGTCGTCGGGGTTCGAGACGAGGTGATCCGTCGCAAGCGCGTGCAACCGGACGTTCCATTCCGCCGAGGCCGCCGCGGCGTCGATCGCGTCGCGTCCCGACTCGCCGAGGGTCACGAACGCCCGGCTGAGGCTCTGCCGGAGGTCGTCGGAGCCGAGGCCGAAGTGGGCGGCCAGCTCGGACGCGAGGGCGCCGCGCTCGGCCTCGGGCGCGAGGCCCGCTGCCGTCCGCCAGGCGGTGCGGGCGACGTCGGTGTTCGCGTCGTGAAGCAGTTCCCGCGTGATCGCGGGCCACGCCCGCGGGTCGCGGATCTTCGAGAGCGTGTGGAGCGCCTGGGCCCGCGCCCTCGGCAGCGGCGACCCGAGTTCGGGGACCACCCGGTCGAGGGTCGCCTCGCGGTCCTGTCGGGTGAGGGCCCAGGTCAGCGTCTCGCGCACGGTGAAGTCGGGTTCGTGCGCGCACTGCTCGACGAGCACCGGCACGTACTCGGGACGCGGGTAGGTTCCCGCCGCCATGGCGCTGCGGACCCGCTCGGATCCGTTCGGCGACCCAAGCGCACGGCGCAGGAGATCAGCGGCCGTCGGTGTGTCGTCGTCGGTCGCGGTGCTGTCGTTGCTCATGATGGCTCCTCCTCCCCTATAGAACACTCTCGGCGGCCCTCGCGGGCGGATCCGACTGATGTCGCAACGGCGTCTCAGGCCGGAGTCTCCGATCGGCGGCTGCGGCGCGCGGCTTGCCGCGCCCGCCCGCGACCGCGATCGGCGAGGAAGACCGCGAGATCGTCGACGACGGCCTCGATGAGCGGAGCCCGCGGTCCGTCCGCGTCCCATCCCGCGTACAGCTGTGCTTCGAGGCATCCGTCGGCCCCGACGATCGGGACCGTCACCGTGCCCGGGGCCGGGTCGTCCGTCAGCACGGCGACCCCGCGCCCGGCGGCCACGAGCGCGCGCGCGATCGCCGGCTGCCGCACCGTGATGGGGTCGTCGTAGGCGAGGCCGGCCCGACCGACCTCGTGGTCGAGGGCACGTCGCGCCGCGCTGTTGGGCGTCAGCAGCACGAGCGGATGCCGCACGAGCTCGTCGACGCCGACCTCGGCGCGCCGAGCGAGGTCGTGCTCGCGCGGCACGTGAGCCCACACCCGCGCGGCGGACAGTCGGCGCGCACGCCACCCCGGCCGCGGCGTCGTTGTCGAGATCCCAAGGTCGGCGCCTCGCGTGGCGGCCAGGTCGAACACGCGGAACGGGTCTGCGTCATCGCAATCGAGCACCGGCGCGTCCGCTCCGCGTGCGACGAGGTAGGGGGCGATCGCCGACGTGATGGTCGCCGACGGCGCGATGACGTGCAGGATGGCCCGGGTCTGCCCGCTCTCCTGCTTGGTCCGTCCGACGACGTTCTCTGCGAGCGCGAGCAGGTCGGTTACGCGATCGTAAAATCTCGCACCGGCCGGCGTCGGGCGGACCGGCCCATTTCCTCGGACCAGCAGCCGGACGCCGAGCTCATCCTCGAGCCGCTGGATCTGCCGTGACATCGCCGGCTGCGTGATACTGCGGCGACGCGCCCCCGCCGAGATCGAGCCTTCCTCGACGACGGCGGCGAAAGACGCGAAAGCGAACAGGTCGGCCATGCATCGAGAACATACCTCAATGCCCGAATATCATTCGACAACATGGCGGGCTCTCGGGAGCATGGCCGGACGGCGCTGCTGCGTCGAGACGAGAGGACCCGACCCCATGACCGTTTCCGCCCCCGCGCTCCACGATGAGCGCAAAGCCCGCCGCGCCGCCTTCGGCTCGTTCGTCGGCACCTCGATCGAGTGGTACGACTTCTACCTGTTCGGAACCGCAGCCGCTCTCGTGCTGCCGACGGTGTTCTTCCCCGGCGCGAATCCGGCCATCGGACTGCTGGCCTCGTTCGCGACCTTCTGGGCGGGTTTCCTCGCGCGGCCCCTCGGCGGACTCTTCTTCGGCCACATCGGCGACCGTCTCGGACGCAAGAACACGCTCGTCGTCACGCTCATGATCATGGGGGTCGCGACCTTCCTCATCGGGCTCCTCCCCGGGGCCGATGCCTGGGGCATGGCCGCCCCGATCCTGCTCATCGTGCTGCGGGCCGCGCAAGGGTTCGCGGTCGGCGGCGAGTGGGGCGGGGCCGTCCTGATGGCCTCGGAGAGCGCGCAGAAGGGGCGGGGCGTGCGGTCGGCGATGTGGGTGCAGCAGGGTTCACCGGTCGGCAGCATCCTCGCCACCGTCGCGTTCCTGCTCGTGGGGCTGCTCGATCAGGAGGCCTTCCTCTCGTGGGGCTGGCGGGTGCCCTTCCTCGCCTCGGCCGTGCTCGTCGCCGTCGGGCTGCTCATCCGCCTCAAGGTCGAGGAGTCGCCCGAGTTCGAGGCGGCTGCGTCGGATGCCGATATGCCCCGCATTCCGATCAGCGAGCTGCTGCGCCATCACTGGGGCACCCTGCTGGTCGGCGTGCTCGCGTGCGGCCTCGGCATCGGCGGCGCCTATTTCACCTCGACGTTCATGCTCTCGTACACGACGACCCAGCTGGGCGTCGACCGTCAGACGATGCTGATGATCCTGCTCGGCACGGTCTTCGTGCAGTTCGCCTGGCAGCCGATCGCGGCGCGCATCGCCGAGCGCGTCGGGACGGCTCGGTTCATGGTGGTCAGCCTCGTCGCGGCGATCGCCATCGCCTTCCCGGCCTTCCTCGTCATCTCCTCGGGCGAACCGCTCGGCATCTTCCTGGTTCTCGCGGCGGTCATGATCCCGACCTCCGGCTACTACGCCGTGCTGGCCGGCTTCCTCGCCCAGGCGTTCCCCGTGCGCATCCGCTACACGGGCATCTCGGCCGCGTACCAGCTGTGCGCCACTCTCATCGGTGGCACGACTCCCCTGCTCGCCCAGCTCGCGCTGAACATCGGCGGCGGGAGCTGGGTCGGAATCGCGGTCTTCTACGTCATCCTCATCGGCATCACCCTCATCGGTGTCGTGGGCGTGACGGTCCGCAGCGGCTTCTCGGCCGCCGCGGAGAAGCGCGAGCGCGAGGTGTCCGCATGAGGCTCGACGCGATCATCGAGAACGGGCGCATCCGCACCGGCGACGCCGAGCGCCCGATGGTCTCGCGGATCGGGGTCTTCGCGGGGCGGATCGTCGGGGTCGATGAGGAGATCGACGGCGCCACCGCAGACCGCATGCTCGACCTCGGAGGCGCGCCCGCGGTGCCCGGCTTCCACGACGCGCACCTGCACTTCAGCCTGCACGGACAGAAGCTGCTGCGACTCGACCTGTCGCACACGGCACAACCCGACCTCGACGCCGTCTACGCGGCGATCGCGACAGCCGTGGCCGCCGCTGCTCCCGGGGCGTGGGTGCTCGGGCGCGGACACGACCAGAACAAGCTCGGCCGCCACCCGCACCTGGTAGATCTCGATCGCATCGCGCCCGACAACCCCATCTACCTCGAACACACCTCGGGACATATGGGCGTCGCCAACAGCGCCGCCTTCCGGGCCATGGGCCTCGACCCCGCCGCACTGCCGCACCACATCGACGGCGGGCACGTCTCGCGCGACGCCGACGGCCATCCCGACGGCCTGCTTCAAGAGCGGGCGCAGGAACTCGTCACCGGCGGCTTCCTGCCGGTGACGCTCGAAACCCACCGAGAGGGCTCCCGGCTGGCCTCGGCCGATCTCCTGCGATACGGCATCACCACCGTGACCGAGCCCGGCATCGGGGCACCAGGGCAGATCGGGCAGAGCCCCGTCGAGCTGCGCGCCTACCAGGAGGGCATCGAAGCCGGCGACATCCGCCTTCGCCTCAATGCCATGCCCTACATCCGCGTCATGCACGACCTCGGCGCGATCGGCGGCGGCGAGAGCGGATGGGGCCTCGACCTGGGGGCGCGCACCGGCCTGGGCGACGACCGGCTGCGCATCTCCGGGACCAAGGTGCTCAGCGATGGTTCGCTCATCGGACGGACCGCGGCCATGTGCTGCGACTTCAGCGACGACCCGGGCAACCGCGGGTTCCTCGTGTGGGAGGAACCGCAGCTGCACGAGATGATCCGCGACGCGCACCGCAACGGATGGCAGATCGCGACTCATGCCATCGGCGACCGGGCGCTCGATGCGCTGATGGATGCCGTCGACGCCGCGCAGCGGGAGTTTCCGCGCCATGACCCGCGCCACCGCATCGAGCACTGCGGGGTCTCGCGGCCCGATCAGATCGACCGGGTCGTGGCTCTCGGCCTCATCCCGAGCCCGCAGGGTCGGTTCGTCTCGGAAACCGGCGACGGCCTGCTCGCGGCGGTCGGCCCCGAGCGGGCCGACATGGTCTACCGCATGCGGACCTGGCTCGACCGCGGTGTCGTGCTGCCCGGCTCGACGGACGCCCCGATCGTGCACGCCGACCCGATCGCGAGCATCCACGACATGGTCAACCGCCGCACCGCGGCCGGCGTGCCGCTGGCGCCCGCCGAAGCGGTATCCCCGGCACAGGCGCTACGGGCCTATACCTACGGTTCCGCCTACGCCGCGCGCGAAGAGCATGTCAAGGGCACCATCCGCCGCGGGATGCTCGCCGACCTCGCGGTGCTCAGCGACGACCTGCTCGAGGTCGACCCCACGCGTATCTCGTCGATACAGGTGGGCGCGACGATTGTCGGAGGCGAACTCGTGCACGACCGCGGCGCCGTCGTGTCGTGATGGTGCCGCAGCTGCGGTGACGCCCGGCCGGATCAGCCGCCGATGTCGAGGGCGACCTTGATCCAGCCGGGCTCGCGGCGGTCGAAGGCCTCGTACGCGTCGATGACCCCGGCGAGCGTCTCGTGGGCGGTGATGAGGGCCGTGGGGTCAAAGACTCCGGCGGCGACCATGTCGATGAGCGGAGGCGTGACGCTGTGGTGGTCGCAGTTGCCCATCCGGACGGTGAGGTTCTTGTTCATGGCCTGCCCGATCGGATAGACCTCGGCCAGCGGCGAGTACACCCCGATGATCCCGATGCGCCCGTACTTCGCGACCATCTCGACCGCCCACCGAGACGCCTGCGACGGCGCATCGCCCGGTCGCCAGAGATCACCCTGAGGCGCGATGTCGGGCGCGACCTGCGCGACCTCCTCATCGAATCCCGCCGCGGCGTCGTCATCCGGAGCTGCCGGACCGCGAGCCGGACGCTCGGCGTCCACCCCCACGGCGTCGATGACGCAGTCGGCGCCGATGTCGTTCGTCAGCTCCATGACAGCGGCCACGGGGTCGTCGTCGTTGAAGTCGACCACTTCGGCTCCAAGGGTGCGCGCCAGCTCGAGGCGATCCGCGACGCCGTCGACGACGATGACGCGTCCCGCGCCCTGCTTGAAGGCCGAGACGACCGAGAACTGCCCGACGATCCCCGCTCCGAGCACGACGACGACGTCACCGCGGGAGACCCCCGCGAGCTGCGCGCCGAACCACGCCGTCGGGAAGATGTCCGAGAGCAGGATCGCCTGATCGTCCGAGACCGCGTCAGGCAGCTTCGTCATCGTGTTCTGAGCCCAGGGGATGCGGGCATACTCGGCCTGCAGGCCGTCGACAGGTCCCGTCGCCTCAGGGCCGCCGAAGAACGAGGTGCCGGCGTGCGGCCCGTTCGGGTTGGCGACGTCGCATTGGGCCGTGTGCCCGTCGCGGCAATAGCGGCACGCGCCGCACGACATCGTCGAGTTGATCACGACGCGGTCGCCGGGCTGGAAGCCGCGAACGTGTTCGCCGACCTCGGTCACGACGCCGACGGCCTCGTGTCCGAGGATGGTGCCGTCCCTCATTCCCGACATCGTGCCGCGAATGAAGTGGAGGTCCGTGCCGCAGATCGCACTGCGGGTGATACGGACGATCGCATCGTGCCCGTCCTCGATCCGAGGCTCGTCGACCTCGTCGAGCCTGATGTCGCCGATGCCGTGCCAGACCACTGCCTTCATGCTCGCTCCTCACTCCAGGGGAATGCTCACGCTAGAGAACGGGAGGGATGCCGCACGAGGCGGTTGCGTGACATCCCGAGCTGTCATAGACCATGGTTCTCCGCCAGAGTGTTATCGTTCGATAACCGGAAGAGGGGGCGGCATGGCGCAGCGACGTCTGCCCGCGCGCAACGAGCAGCTACTCGCCGCATCGATGCGCGCCTTCGCCGCCCATGGCTACTTCGGGACGACGACCGCGCAGGTCGCTGAACAGATGGGCGTCTCGCAGCCCTACGTCATCCGCACATTCGGTTCGAAGCTCGAGCTCTTCATCCGCACGCACGCCTTCGCCGGCGAGCTCATGCTGCGGGCGTTCCGCAGCATCGAACCCGGCCAGCTCACGCCCGAGCGGCTCGGAAAGGCCTACCGCGACCTCGTCATCCGCGAGACGGCGGCGGTCCTGGTGCACGCTCACGCCTTCTCGGCCTCCGTCGGCGAGCCGGCGATCGGGGTCGAAGCCCGCCGCCTGTTCGACGAGGTCTACCGAACGCTCGCTGCGGCGGGCCTCGATCACACCGAGATGTGGATGTTCATGGGCCGCGGCATGCTCATCAACAACCTGCTGCTCATGGAGGCCCCGCGCTACGCCGACGGATACGACTTCGCCCCGCTGGTCGCCGTCGTCCTCGGCCCTGCGCCACCGCCAGACGTTCACTCCGACGATCCCGATGCCCATCCCGAGGAGCAGGAAAGATGACCGCCCACGTTCCGTTCACCGACAACTTCACGGACCTGTCCAACACCGAAGGCTTCCAGTTCGAGTTCCGCTGCGAGCGATGCGGCAACGGCTACCGCTCCGCGTTCCGCCGCGATCCCCGAGCCGCAGGCCAGAAGCTCGCGCGCGGGCTGGGCAACCTGTTCGGCGGCGCTCTGGCCGAGTTCACCTCGGCCGCCGATCGCCTCCTCGACCGCGGGACCAACTCCCCCGCGAAGGACGATGCCCTGCGGGCCGCGACCGCTGAGATCGGTCCTCTGTTCCACCAGTGCCGCGGATGCAGCGACTGGGTGTGCGGCGATGTCTGCTGGAACGACGGTGTCGGACAGTGCGCCCGGTGCTCGCCGATCCCGACGGAGGAACTCGCTCAGCTGCAGGCCGAGGCACGCCGCCGGCAGCTCCAGGAGCGCCTCGAGACGACGGATCTGATCGCGGGGGTCGCCGTCGGCCAGCAGGCCCGGCCGCGTTGCTCATCGTGCGGCGCCCAGTCGTCGGGCGGCAAGTTCTGCGGGGAGTGCGGCGCGTCTTTGAACCCGGTGCGTCGTTGCCCGGGATGCGCGCACGAGAACCCGTCGACCTCGCGGTTCTGCGCCGAGTGCGGCACGGGGCTCGTCGCATGAGCCTGCGCCCGACGCGGCGCGGAGCACACGCGCGCACCGCTCTGGTCCTGTGCGCCGTCGGCACGGTTCTCACCGGATGCAGCGCAGGTCAGGACGCCGCCGCATCCCCCGCCCCCTCCGATTCGCCCTCGGCCACGGCCACACCGTCGCCGGCCGCCACGACCCCGTCGACTCCGCCATCCGGCGCCGCCACGGGCGGCACGGCGGACTACACCGAACTGTGCGACGCGAACCGCGAGGCCGCGGCGGCGAAAGCGGGCACGGTCGGACAGGACCTCGCGGCGGCGCACCGGCAGGCCGACGCGATCGCCGCGCTGCTACCGATGACCGAGGTCAGTCCTGAGGTCACGGCCGGGGCGACGGTCTTCGCCGATTCGACCGCGGAGCTGATCGGCATCCTCGAGCAGTATCCGGCAGACACCGCGGTCGTCGACATCGCGCTCGACGACGCGTTGCTGCAGTCGCAGGCCCTCGAGAGTGTCGCTACCAACACCGACTACCAGGCGTTCATCGCCTGGACGATCGAGACCTGTTTCGGCACCATTCTCGGCGAGTGATCCCGGCTCCCACCGAGTCGACGCGGAGCGCGGCGCTCAGATGCGCGGCATCGTCGCCCGGGCTTCGGCCTGCGGCATCCCCGCCGCCGTGAGCAGATCGACCACGAGGGGACGCAGCGCGGTGATGACGTTCTGATCTCCGAGCGAGGAGCCGGGCGCCAGGCGGGTCGGATCGAGGCGGGTCGCGACGGCGAGCAAAGACTCGCGGGCTGCCGGTTCCAGTGCGATGTCGTCGATCGACTGACCCAACAGGTCGGCCGCACGAGCGATCTGGGCGAGGAGGTCGGCGGCGATCGGGCGTGGCTCGCGGTCTTCGAGGGCGTACACGACACGGCGGGCGATGACCCGGAGGTTGCGCGTGGCAAGGTCGAGCGACGCCCGCATGCGGTCCTGGCGTTGCAGCTCCTCGCGCTGGCGCCGGAGGAACGGCGAGATGCGGGCGACGGCGAGCCCGGAGTCCAGCGAGGTCGTCCAGTCGTCGACGAGCGGCTGCAGCGCCCGCGCCTTCTCGAGGCCGCGGTCGGCTCGCACCCTGTCGCCGCGGCGCAGCGCCTGGATCACCGTCGCCGCAGCGCCGTCGAAAGCGGCGAAGAGGGCGCGGCCCGCCCGCGAGACCTCTCGCAGTGGCCGGCGCGGCAACAGGGCCGTCGCGAGCAGCGCGGCGACCGCTCCCACCGACCCGTCGACGAGGCGGAGGAACGGCATGCTTCCGGGGATCGCGATCACGATCACCGATTGGATCGCCGCCGAGATCGCGAAGCTCGGCTGCGCCGAGAGCACCCGAGCGGTGAGCAGCGTCGCGGCAAGAGCCAGGGCCAGCTGCCACGTCCCTGACCCGACGGCGAGCACGATGAGCTCGGAGACGAGCACACCCACCAGCATCCCGATCACGGTCTCGAGCACACGGCGCGGACGAGCATCGCGGACGAGCCCGAGACTCGAGATGGTCACGGTCGCCGCGAGCAGGGGCGACGGATGCCCGAGCACGAGGTGCGCGAATGCGTAGGCCGCGGATGCCGCCACGACGATCTGAACGATCGCGGGAGTCGAGTCGCGCGCGCGCTCGAAGCCCCGGCGCGGGCGCACGCGAGCCCGCCAGCCGGTCGCGATGGGCGCAGTGACGGCGGGCGGCTCGTCGGCACGCTCGGGTGTCACGTCAGGTGCGACGGCTCAGGCGGGGCAGCCGCGGCGGCGCGGCGGTGCGGCCGGCGTCGGGCGGGACGACGACCTCCTGCACCGCGGCGACAGTGTCATCACCGGCGTCGACGATGAGGTCGACATCGATCGGCACCGATCGTTTGACGAGGGCGAGGGCGATCGGCCCCTGCTCGAAGTGGCGCGCGACCGAGGTGACGCGCCCCACCTCCTCGCCCTCGCGGCGCACGATCGCACCGGGTTCGGGGAGCACTGCGTCGCTGCCGTCGAGCTGCAGAGCCACCAGCCGCCGGGGCGGGTGACCGAGGTTGTGCACCTTCGCCACCGTCTCCTGTCCGCGGTAGCAGCCCTTCGACAGGTGCACGGCGGTGCGGAGCCAGTCGACCTCGTGCGGCAGCGTCATGCCGTCGGCCTCGGAGTCCGCACGCGGACGCCACGCGGCGATGCGCAAGGCATCCGCGGCCCACCGTCCGGCGATGCGGCGACGTCCCGCGACGGCCTCGTCGGCGAGCCGGCGGAGCTCCTCGCGGTCGACGATCGCCTCGGCCCAGTCGCGTCCGGCACCGGGATGCCCCTCGCCGGTCGCGTACCCCCACCCGCCGATAGAGACCTCGGGCCACGGGTCGCGCCACACTGCGGACGACGCGAGGCCGGCGACTGCGGATGCCGTTCCGCCGACGACCGCGGTGTCGCCGGAGCGATCGGCGACCTCGACCCGCAACCGGAACCGCATGCGCGTGAGCCAGGTCACAAGCGCCTCGAGCCGCCCGGCGTCGGTGATGAGCCAGGTCGTCTCGCCGTCATCGACGACGGATGCCGCATGCTCCACGTGGCCCTGCGGATCGAGCACGAGCAGTTCGGTGCTCTCTCCGGGGAGCAGCCGCGTCAGTGCCTGCGAGGTGAGCGAGTCGAGCCAGCTGAGCCGGTCGGGACCGGTCACGGTGACGACCGAACGGTCGCCGAGCGGTGCGACGGCGGCGCCGCTGTCGAGCAGCTGCTGCTCGCGCATCGGGTTGCCGATGTGCACGAGGCCGAGGTCGTCGCACACCGCCCCGTCGACGCCGGCGAAGGTCGCGCCGTCGCCCGACATCATTCGGCCTTGGCCAGGCGGGCCGAGGCGTGGGAGGCGAGCTCGCCGCCGAGCGCGGCGATGTCCCAGGCCCACAGCAGGTGCCCGTCGACGAGGCCGTACATGCGCGTGGCGGCCGTGTACTCCTTCGCACCCGCGGTGCGGACGACGGCATCGGTGGCGAGGTCGATGCGGGGACCGCGGACCTGTCCGAGATACAGCTCGCTCACGCCGTCCGAGTGCACGAGCGCGACCTCGAGGTCGAAACCGCCCTCGGCATTGCGGAGCGCCTCGACGTCGTCGACGGTGCGCTCGCGCGCGGGAGCGGATGCCGGCAGCAGTCCCGGTCCGGCGTCTTCGGCTCCGGCGGGTCGTGCGACGCGCCAGTAACCGGTCTCGGCCACGAGCGGCCGAATGCGCGTGCCGCTGTCGTCGATCAGCCAGGCGGTGGCGGAGTAGTTGAGGTAGTCGCCGCCGTCATGGCTGAAGCTCACCTGGTGCACGAACTCGCCGGTGAGATGACCATCGGCCGTCTCGTAGTCGATGACGCCCGAGCCTTCCCAGACTCCGAGCAGCCATGACAGCGGAACGAGGTCCGCCGGCAGATCGGTGGGCAGCTCGAGCACGATGTCAGCGCTGGCCGCGGTAGAGGTTCTTCACGACGACGCCCGAAACGAAGACGATGGCGAGCGACGCCAGTCCGAGCAGGCCCACGTAGAAGATTTCGAGCGCGAGGAGATCCATGCCCCTACTCTATGCCCGCAGGGGCCGTACGCGCCTGTGACGAGCGGCAACGCCGGCGGTCAGGCTCCGACGAGCGATGAGAGCCCGAACCCGATGCCGATGAACCCCATGACGAAAAGCGCGCCCAGCACGCTCACCGCGACGCGCTCGATGAACCCACGCACCCGGCCCGACGCCAGCTGGACGACGAACGCGAGGATGAGGCAGCCGCCGAGGGCGATCGGCATCCATACCGCCCGCTGGTCGACCGGGGCGAGGATGCCCACCAGGACGGCCGCGACGGCGGCAGCGATCCAGACGGCGACGACTCCGGTGACGGTGCGCGGCGGTGCGAGATCGGGCGTGGTCATCGTCCCATTGTGGCCCACGGTGTCGTCCGACGCGACGCTGCGCACGGGCGGCATCCGGCGAACGCCTAAGATGAGTGCACGTCCCGGCCGCTCCCGGAGGAATCCCCGTTGGCACAGCTTCTCGTCCTGAGTTCCACGCACGGCGGTGGTCTCGCGCTCCCGGCGCTCGAGCTGCTCAGCCATCGGGTCCGTCAGATCCCCGCCGAACCCGCCCAGCTCGTCAACGCGCCCAGCGCCGACGTCGTCTTCATCGACGCGCGCCATGACCTCGTCGGCGCGAAGTCGCTGTGCAAGATCCTGGGCAGCACGGGCATCGACGCACCGCTCGTGCTCATCGTCACCGAGGGCGGCCTCACCGCAGTCTCCACCGACTGGGGCATCGACGACGTCATCCTCGCCGCGGCCGGACCCGCCGAGATCGACGCCCGCATCCGTCTCGCGATCGGACGCGTGAGCAAAGAGGCCGTATCGAGCCGCATCCAGACCTCCGGCATCACGATCGACGAGTCGTCGTACTCGGCGAAGGTCCACGGGCGCCCGCTCGACCTCACGTACAAGGAGTTCCAGCTGCTCCACTTCTTCGCGACGCATCCGTCGCGGGTGTTCACGCGCGAGCAGCTGCTGAGCGAGGTGTGGGGCTACGACTACTTCGGCGGCACGCGTACGGTCGACGTCCACGTGCGACGGCTGCGGGCCAAGCTCGGCGATCTCGAACAGCTGATCGGCACGGTGCGCAACGTCGGCTACCGCTTCAACGTCTACGAGGACGAGCCGGTTCCCGCCGGTGGCGAATCCGCGCAGAGCTGACTCTCCGTCTCGTTCACCGGCAGGACACGCAGGACTGCCATGATGAGGGGATGATCGACACCGAGGCTCTGGACTCCGGTCTGGGCGACGCCGACGACGACGACTTCGACCCCGCCGTCGAAGACGTCGACGCGCAGCTGCCCGACCACCGCTACACCGACCGTGAGATCAGCTGGCTCGCCTTCAATCAGCGCGTGCTCGAGCTCGCCGAGGACCCGACCCTGCCGGTGCTCGAACGGGCCAACTTCCTCGCGATCTTCGCCAGCAACCTCGACGAGTTCTTCATGGTGCGCGTCGCCGGCCTCAAGCGTCGCATCGTCACCGGCCTCGCCGTGCCCACCAACGTCGGACGCGCACCGCAGGAGGTGCTCTCCGACATCTCCGCCGAGGCGCACGCACTGCAGCTGCGCCACTCGAGCGCCTGGGGCGATATGGTCCAGCCCGCTCTGGCCGAGGCGGGCATCGAGATCGTCGGCTGGGACGACCTCGACGAGTCCGAGCGCGGACGTCTGTACGACTACTTCCAGGCGCAGGTGTTCCCCGTCCTCATGCCCCTCGCCGTCGATCCGGCGCACCCCTTCCCCTACATCTCGGGCCTGTCACTGAACCTGGCGATCCGCATCCGCAATGCCAAGACCGGCCGGCAGGAGTTCGCGCGCCTGAAGGTTCCGCCGATGCTCCCCCGGTTCGTCGAGCTCGACACCGGCACCTCGGTCAAGCGCTACCTGCCGCTCGAGGACCTGATCGCCAACAACCTCGAAGACCTCTTCCCCGGCATGGAGATCCTCGAGCACCACACCTTCCGGCTCACGCGCAACGAGGATGTGGTGATCGAGGAGGACGAGACCGAGAACCTGATCCAGGCCCTCGAGGCCGAGCTGCTCCGGCGCCGCTTCGGTCCGCCGATCCGGCTCGAGGTGACCGAGGACATGGACGACGTCACGCTCGACCTGCTGCTCGGCGAGCTCGACATCACCGATCAGGAGGTCTACCGCCTGCCCGGCCTGCTCGACCTGCGCGGACTCTTCGATCTCGCCCGCATCGACCGCCCCGAGCTGCGGTACAAGCCGCACGTCCCGACCACGGCGACCGCCTTCCAGCCCGCCGAGCAGAACGGGCGCACCGACTTCTTCGGCGCGATCCGCGCCGGCGACGTGCTCGTGCACCATCCCTACGAGTCGTTCACCACGAGCGTCGTCGCGTTCCTCGAGCAGGCTGCGCGCGATCCCCACGTGCTCGCCATCAAGCAGACGCTCTACCGCACGTCGGGCGACAGCCCCATCGTGCAGGCGCTCATCGACGCGGCCGAACGGGGCAAGCAGGTGCTCGCCCTCGTCGAGGTGAAGGCCCGCTTCGACGAAGCGGCGAACATCGTCTGGGCGCGCAAGCTCGAGAAGGCCGGCGTGCACGTCGTCTACGGCCTGGTCGGGCTGAAGACGCACTGCAAGCTGCTGCACGTCATCCGCGAAGAGGACGGCGCGCTCCGCAGCTACAGCCATATCGGCACCGGCAACTACAACCCCAAGACGAGCCGCCTCTACGAGGACTTCGGCCTGTTCACGAGCGACGAACAGGTCGGCCGCGACCTGACGCGACTGTTCAACGAGCTCAGCGGCTACGCAATCGAGAAGAAGTTCAAGCGGCTGCTGGTGGCTCCCCTCCACCTGCGCAAGGGCCTGCTGCGTCACATCGACGCCGAACGCCGCAACGCGCTCGACGGCAAGCCCGCCCACATCCGTATCAAGGTCAACTCGATGGTCGACGAGCAGATCATCGACGCCCTCTACCGGGCGAGCCAGGCCGGCGTTCGCGTCGACGTATGGGTCCGCGGCATCTGCTCGCTGCGCACCGACCTGGCGGGAGTGACCGACAACATCACCGTCCGCTCGATCCTCGGGCGGTACCTCGAGCACTCGCGCATCTTCACCTTCCACAACAACGGCGACACGATCGCCTACATCGGCAGCGCCGACATGATGCACCGCAACCTCGACCGCCGCGTCGAGGCGCTCGTGCGCGTCGTCGCGCCCGCCCACGTCAAGGAGCTGACGACGCTGTTCGACCTCGCGATGAGCGACTCGACCAGCTCGTGGCACCTGGGTGACGGCGGTGTGTGGACGCGTCACGCGTTCGACGACGACGGCAAGCCGCTGGTCGACCTCCAGGACCGCACGATGGCGCAGGTGCAGCGACGCCGCCGGGCGCGGGCGGTGCGATGACCGACACCGCGGTGTACGCGGCCGGTGGTGTGGTCTGGCGGTGGGTCGACGGCAAAGTGAAGGTGCTGATCATCCACCGCACCAAGTACCGCGACCTCACGCTGCCCAAGGGCAAGGTCGACCCGGGTGAGATGCTCGCCGAGACCGCCGTGCGCGAGATCCGCGAGGAGACGGGCATCTCGGTCCGACTCGGTCCGCCCGTCGGAGTGTCGAAGTATCACCTGCCGAGCAAGAAGCAGAAGATCGTCCACTACTGGGCGGCCGAGGCGACCGACCTGGCGATCAGGATGTCGACGTTCGTGCCGAACAAAGAGATCGCGGCACTGGAATGGATGGGGCTGAAGAAGGCGCGCAAAGCGCTGAGCTATCCCGTCGACGTCGAGATCCTCGACGAGTTCGTGCGACTCGTCGACGAACGCGCCATCGACACGTTCCCGCTCATCGCCCTGCGCCACGCCAAGGCCGTGGCCCGCGAGGACTGGGACGGCGAGGATGCCGCACGGCCGCTGTCGGCACGCGGGAAGAAGCAGGCGCACGCGATCGTGGGCCCGCTCGTCGCGTTCGGCGTCCGTCGGATCATCTCGTCCGACGCGCGGCGCTGCGTGCGCACCGTGACACCGCTGGCGGCGGCGATCAGCAAGCGGATCGACAAGAGTCCGCACCTGTCGCAGGACGCGTGGGAGAACGGACTGGCCGACGTCAGGTCGGTGGTCGGCGACCGGGTGCGCGCCCGCAAGCCGGTCGTGCTCTGCAGCCACGGCCCGGTCCTCCCCGACCTGTTGAACGAGATGGCGCTCGCCACCGGAACGCTGCGCGGCTCGTACCTCGGCAGCGCTTCGGCGCTCGAGACCGGCGCGTTCTCGGTCGTGCACCTGCCGCGTGAGAACCCGGGCTCGGGGATCGTCGCGATCGAAACCCACATGCCGAAGGTGTGATCTCGCTCGCGCCACCACGCCGCGAGGCCCGTCTTTCCGCGGCTCGAGAGCGCCGTTCACCTTCTGTTCACCCCCACAGCGCACTCTCGTAAGGGACGGTGTCTACCGTTCGGGACGAACCTGCACCGGGTTCTCGTCACCAACATGCGAAGGATTCACACAGTGAAGCTCTCCCGACTCGCCCAGCTGGGCGCCGTGGCCGCCGTGGCCTCTCTTGCCCTCGCCGGCTGCGCTGCAAACGAAACCGCTGCGCCCGGCGCCGGCTCGAGCGACTCCTCGGCCCCCTCCCTCGAGGGCAACCTCGTCGGTGGCGGCGCCTCGTCGCAGGAGGTCGCCGTCCAGGCCTGGACGCAGGGCCTGCAGACCGCCAACCCCGGTCTCACGATCGACTACGACCCCTCCGGTTCGGGCACGGGACGCGAGTCGTTCCAGGCCGGCGCCGTGCAGTTCGCCGGCTCGGACCGCGCGTTCAAGACCGACGAGATCACTGCCGGCCCGTTCGAGGCATGCGCGGCCGACTCCGACCTCGTCGAGCTGCCTACCTACATCTCGCCGATCGCCGTCGTCTTCAACATCGACGGCGTCGACTCGCTGAACCTCGACGCGACGACGCTCGCGAAGATCTTCGCCGGCCAGATCACGACGTGGAACGACCCGGCCATCGCCGCCCTCAACTCGGGCGTCGAGCTGCCCGCGACGGCGATCACGCCCGTCCACCGCTCCGACAAGTCGGGCACCACCGGCAACTTCACCGACTACCTCGCCAAGACCGCGCCCGATGTCTGGACCGCCGGCTCGGTCGAGGAGTGGCCGGCCCTCGGCGGCGAGGCCGCTCAGGGCACGTCCGGCGTCATCTCGGCTGTCGAGGGCGGCCAGGGCACCATCGGCTACGCCGACGCGTCGCGCGCCGGCAACCTCGGCACCGTCGCGATCCAGGTCGGCGACGAGTTCGTCGAGTACTCGCCCGAGGCCGCTGCCGCGATCGTCGACGCGTCGCCCGAGGAAGAGGGTCGCGCCGCCACCGACATCGCGATCAAGCTCGACCGCACCAGCACCGAGGCCGGCGTCTACCCGATCGTCCTCGTGAGCTACCTCATCGGCTGCGCGGAGTACAAGGACGCCGCGACCGCCGAGATGGTCAAGGGCTTCTTCAGCTACGCCGCGAGCGCCGAGGGCCAGGACGCCGCGGCATCCGCTGCCGGCTCCGCCCCCATCTCGGAGACCCTGCGCACGCAGGTCACCGAGGCCATCGAGGCCATCAAGTAAGACGCTCCGGGTGCCCGGTCCGGTTTCGCCGGGCCGGGCACCTCGCGCGGTTCCCGTCCGTCGCACAGAATCGAAGCCATGACCACCACACCCGAGGTCACCCGCACCGGAGCCCCGAAGGCCAAGACCCGAGCGGGTGACCGCTGGTTCTCCGGCACCGCGCTCTTCGCCGGCTCGATGATCCTCGTGACCCTCGCCGCGGTCGCGATCTTCCTGGTCATCCAGTCGCTCCCCGCTTTCGTCGCCACCAACGAAGACGCCTCGATCCTGCCCGACAACTTCTGGTCGTACGTCGGTCCGCTCGTCTTCGGCACCGTCTGGGCCGCCGCGTTGGCGCTGCTCATGGCCGTGCCGCTGTCGCTCGGCGTCGCCCTCTTCATCTCGCACTACGCGCCGCGCAAGCTCGCTCAGGCCCTCGGCTACGTCGTCGACCTGCTCGCGGCGGTCCCCTCCGTGGTCTTCGGCCTGTGGGGCATCGGCGTCCTGGCACCGGCCGTGCAGCCGGTCTACAGCTGGTTCGTCGACAACGTCGGGTGGTTCCCGCTCTTCAACGGGCCCGTCTCCAGCACGGGCCGCACGATCTTCACGGCATCCGTCGTCCTCGCCGTCATGGTCACCCCGATCATCACCGCGATCTGCCGCGAGATCTTCCTGCAGACGCCGACCCTGCACGAGGAGGCCGCGCTGGCCCTCGGGTCGACGCGCTGGGAGATGATCCGGATGGCCGTCTTCCCCTTCGCCCGCAGCGGCATCGTCTCGGCCGCCATGCTCGGCCTGGGCCGGGCGCTGGGCGAGACCATGGCCGTCGCCATGGTGCTCTCCGTGTCGGGCGGCGTCACCTTCGCGCTCTTCACGTCGGGGAACCCCTCGACGATCGCGGCGAACATCGCACTCACCTTCCCCGAGGCCTACGGGACGAACGTCAACGTCCTCATCGCCACGGGCCTCATCCTCTTCGTCGTCACCTTCGCGGTGAACGCGGTCGCGCGCTACATCGTGAGCCGCCGCAAGGAATTCTCGGGGGCCAACTGACATGACCGCGACTCTCACTCCCCCGAGCACGTCAGCGCGCAGCGCATCGACGAGCCTCACCACGGGGCACCTGCCCAAGTGGGGGCCTTGGGCGATCCTCGGCGCCTCGCTGGTGGTCGTCGGCATCTTCTTCGGCGTCATCGCCGCGGCATCCGGCGATGCGCTCAACATCCCCGGCTGGCTGATCCTGTCGGCGGTGGCCTACCTCGTGCTCATCACCGCGGTCTCGGCCGCCGTCGAGGGCCGCCGCAAGTCGGTCGACCGACTGGTGACGGGCGTCGTCACGGTGGCGTTCCTCATCGCGATGGTGCCGCTCGTCTCCGTGGCGTTCACGGTCATCACGCTCGGCGCTCCCAGCTGGAGCGGCGAGTTCTTCAGCTCGTCGATGCGCAACGTCGTCGGCGAAGGCGGCGGCGCGCTCCACGCCATCATGGGCACCGTCCTCATCACGCTCGCCGCAGCCGTGATCTCGATCCCGATCGGCATCTTCACCGCGATCTACCTCATCGAGTACGGCCAGGGGAAACGTCTGGCCCAGGGCATCACGTTCCTCGTCGACGTCATGACCGGCATCCCCTCGATCGTGGCCGGCCTGTTCGCCTACGCCCTGTTCGCACTCTTCCTCGGCCCCGGCATCCGCCTGGGCATCATGGGGTCGGTGGCCCTCGCGGTGCTGATGATCCCGGTCGTCGTCCGCTCGACGGAAGAGATGCTGCGCCTCGTCCCCAACGAGCTGCGCGAAGCCTCGTACGCGCTCGGTGTGCCCAAGTGGCTCACGATCGCGAAGGTCGTGCTGCCGACGGCGATCGCGGGCATCACGACCGGCGTCATGCTGTCGATCTCGCGCGTCATCGGCGAGACCGCACCGCTGCTGATCACCGCCGGCTTCACGGCATCCATGAACTACGACCTCTTCAACGGTCGTATGCAGACCCTGCCGGTCTTCACCTACACGCAGTACATGAACCAGGGCATTCCCGCCGAGGCCTTCGTCGGCCGCGCGTGGGCATCGGCCCTGACCCTCATCGTCATCGTGATGCTGTTGAACCTCGTGGCGCGCCTGATCGCCAAGTTCTTCGCACCCAAGACCGGCCGCTGACCCGAAAGAAAGAACCTCCGTGTCCAAGAGCATCGAAGTCAACGACCTCAACGTCTACTACGGCGACTTCCTCGCCGTCGAGGGCGTCTCCCTCGACATCGAACCCCGCAGCGTCACCGCCTTCATCGGCCCCTCGGGCTGCGGCAAGTCGACGTTCCTGCGCACCCTCAACCGCATGCACGAGGTGATCCCCGGCGCCCGCGTCGAGGGCAGCGTCCTGCTCGACGGCGACGACCTGTACGGCCCGGGCGTCGACCCGGTGCTCGTGCGCCGCCAGGTCGGCATGGTGTTCCAGCGGCCGAACCCCTTCCCCACCATGTCGATCCGCGAGAACGTGCTGGCGGGCGTCAAGCTCAACAACCGGCGCATCTCGAAGTCAGACGCCGACGCCCTCGTCGAGAAGTCGCTGCGCGGCGCCAACCTCTGGAACGAGGTCAAGGATCGTCTCGACAAGCCCGGCTCCGGCCTCTCGGGCGGACAGCAGCAGCGTCTGTGCATCGCTCGCGCGATCGCGGTCTCGCCCGACGTGCTGCTCATGGACGAGCCCTGCTCGGCCCTCGACCCGATCTCGACGTTCGCCATCGAGGAGCTCATCCAGGAGCTCAAGAGCGACTACACCGTCGTCATCGTCACGCACAACATGCAGCAGGCCTCGCGCGTCAGCGACAAGACCGCGTTCTTCAACATCGCCGGAACCGGCAAGCCCGGCAAGCTGATCGAGTACGACGACACGACGTCGATCTTCACCACCCCGTCTGTGCAGGCCACCGAGGACTACGTCTCCGGCCGCTTCGGGTGAGTCGAACCCCGGCTCGTCGTGGGCCGGGCCCCGCGAGTGCCGGGATGCAAGGGATCGTGCGCGACGCGCCGGTGCGAGGATTCCTCGCCCGGCGCGTCGCCGTTTTCGCCTTGCATCCCAGCGCGAGGGGGCTGCATCGTGCGTCCCGGAGTGTCCGGCTCGGGCCGTGCGCGGATGCAAGGGATCGTGGCCGACACCCCGGTGAGGATGCCGCTCGGGCGGGGTGTCGCGCCGGATCTCTTGCGTCCCGGTACGCGGCCAGCGGGTGCAGCGGTTCCTACACGAGGCACCGAGCACCAGAGCAGTGCACAGAACGAGCCGTATGGCCCACCGGTCGGCCCCGAGGCGAGCACGGTCGGGGGATGTGCGAGTCGCGATCCATCTTCTCCACCCGCGAGCTCCGTGCCGACGGGCTGAGCCGCCGGGAGATCGCTGCGGCCGTCGACTCCGGCCGGCTCAGCCGCATCCGGATCGGCATGTACGCCTCCCCCGGCGCGTGCGCCTCCGCCCGGGCGATCGCGGCGCACGGCGGGTCGATGGCGTGCGTCACGGCCGCGCGGCATCACGGTCTGTGGATCCTCGATGACGACCACGAACCGCGCGTGTGGCTGAAGACCGGCCAGCGAGCCCACCACGACGCGTCATGCGGGTGCATCGAGCATTGGGACCGAGACGCACGGCCCGCGGCATCCGGTGCTCTTCCACTCCGGCAGGTGCTGCGCCAGATCCTCGGATGCCGCGGCCCCGAGCACTTCTTCGTCGCACTGGAGTCCGCGCTGCGGCAGCGCCGCCTCACGAGAGACGACCTGCGGTGGCTCCGTCGGCACACCAACGCTCGCGGCCGGGAAGCACTGAGTCTCGCTCGAACGGATGCCGACAGCGGACTCGAGTCGCTCCTGCGGTGGCGTCTACGGAAGCACGACCTCCGGGTGAGGACGCAGGTCTCCGTCTTCGGGGTCGGTGTCGTCGACGCGCTGATCGGCGACCGGCTCATCGTCGAGCTCGACGGCAGGGCCAATCATCACGGCGAGGCGAAGCGCCACAAGGACCTGACGCGCGACGCGAACGCCGCCTCGTGGGGCTACGTGACGCTGCGCTTCGACTACGCGCTCGTCGTCCACGACTGGGAGCTCGTCGAGTCCGCCATCCTCGGAGCCCTGCAGTCGCACCCGAGCCTGCAGCTCACGGCATCCGCCTGATGTCCGCTCCCTCGGCCATTCGGTCTCCTCACCGTGCCGGGATGCAATGCTTCTCACCGGACACCCCGAGGCGAGCGACGACCCGCCGGCGTGGCGCGCACGATGTCTTGCATCGCGATACACCGCCCCGCCCGGCGGGACGGGGGTCAGTCGCGCGGCGAGAGCAGGTAGGTGTTCAGGGATGCGGTGAACTCGGCGTCGATGTCGAGAGCGGCGCCGTCGAGCTCGATGATGGGAGCCGCGAGCCGGACACTCGACACCAGCCACGCGGCATCCGCTCGTCGCAGCTCGTCGACCGGAATCGTCTCGTACGCCGTCTCGAAGCCGCGCTCGTCGAGGTGCTCGAACAGGCTCAGCTGCGTCGTGCCGTGGAGGATGCCGCCGTTGGGCGCCGGGGTGACGAAGGTGTCGCCGCGTCGCAGGATGAGCGAGGCCGTCGGCGCCTCGAGCACGAAGCCGTCGGAGCTCAGGAAGATGGCGTCGTCCGCGCCGCGCCGGTGCGCCTCGCGCAGGGCGGCCATGTTCACGGCGTACGACAGGGTCTTCGCGCCCAGCAGCAGCCACGGAGCCCGCGCGGGCGCGTCGATGGCGTAGCCGCGGTCGAGAGTCACGACGCGGATGCCGCTCGTGCGCGGCGCGGTGAAGTCCGCTGCCGCCGCTGCCGTGGCCCACGCCGTCGGGGTCGGTCCGTGCTCGATCCCGCGACTGAGGATCAGCTTCACGACCCCCTCGCCCGAACCGCATTCGGCTGCCGCGTTCGCCACGGCCGCCCGCCACTGGCCGATGTTCGGCACCGGCAGGTCGCAGAGCTCGGCGGAGTGCGCCAGGCGCTCGAGGTGCGCCTCGACCTCCTGCGGGTGGCCGTCGACTACGCCGATCGATTCGAAGATGCCGTCGCCGCGCTGGGTGCTGAGCTCTCCCACCGTCAGCGCCGGGGCCGCGGGGTCGACCGCGGTGAAGGTCGACGTGAAGTCCGACCGGGTGTCATCCGCCGCGAGCGGGTCGATCATCAGCGCGAAACGCAGTGCCATGCGCCGAGCCTACGACGCGTCCGGTGCCCGGACGCACGACATCCCGCCCGACACCCCGGTACGGATGCCGCTCCCCCGGCGCGTCGCCTACGATCCCTTGCATCGCGGCCCGCACGCCGCCGACGGGAGGCCACGACTCACTACCGGCCGACCACCGGATTCGTCCACTCGGGAATGCCCACACCCGAGGCTCGGTTAGACTGTATGTGCCGGGCCGCAGTAACCCCGGGCTCCATCTTCAGCCGCTGCGAGCGGCCACGCGCCGAGAGGCGTTCTGCGGCCCGGCACTTCTCTTTGCCGGGTCTTTCCGGCTTTCTCTCCGGACACCGGCGCTACCTCACGTAAGAGCTTCGCGACGCCACAACCCGGCGCACGAGCCCAGATCGTCGGCGTAGGTGCTCAGCCGGAGGGCGCGCGCGGTGAGCGCCGACGACCGGTCGGGCTCGCTGACATCGTGGTCGTCGGCCACCGAGGTCGCTCCGGCCGACTGCACCCGGCAGAACGACGCGGCACGTTCGAGCGCGACGGCGAAGTCTCCCCGGAACACGCCGCGCATGATCACGTCGATGAGGGCCACGAGCTCTTCCGGGCCCGCGGGCGTGGGAGCCCCGGCGATCACCTCGTCGGCAGAACGAAGCACGACCCGACCGCGTTCGTAGAGCAGCGCGGCGGTCCGCGGGTCACGATGGATCATCAGCTGCAGCAGGTACAGCCGCCAGAGGGCGCCCGGCAACGACTTGGCCGGCGACCGCGACCACAGCTCGGCGACGGTGTCGATGCCGTGCTCGGCCGTGAAGCCCACGAGACGGTCTACGACGGCGTCGCTCGGATCTTCGCGCACCCGCGACAGCAGGGCACCCGCCGTCGCATGCGCAACGCGCGAGACCTCCGCCGGATCTTCACCGGCGAAGTGCCGGTCGAACTCGTCGGCGGGTCGCCGAACGGGCTTGTGGTAGTCCCGGGATCCGTCCGTCATCATTCCAGGCTAAGCGAGAGCGGCATCCCTGCGGCCCGCGCAGGGACAAGCCGAAACGACGGAACGGCCGGCCCGAGAGGGGCCGGCCGTTCCGCTGCCGTATAACGGGGTAGGGCAGTCAGGCGCTCGTCGGGATCGCGACGATCGGGTCTGTGGTCGGCAGGCCGCTCGGCGACCCGCCGCTCTGTTCGATGGTGAGGGCGATGACGTCGTCCGGCTCCATGTCGCCCTCGAGCAGCATCGCCGCCGAGCCGTCGCTCGATTCGAACGCACCGGCCGGGATCGGGGCGCTGCCCCGGACGAACCACGCCTCGTACGACTGATCGTCGGCGATCTCGGGCAGCCCGTCGGCGACGAGCACGACGCCGTCGACGCTCGGCGACCAGTGCACCGTGGCTTCGCCGCCGTCTCCCAGCTGCGCGGTGCTCGACTGCGCGTCGCCGGAACGCTCGATCTGCGCGAGCACGCTCTCGGCGGACGGAGCGCGCATGTCCTGCGTCAGCGCGCCGACGCCCCAGCCGATGCCGACGAGGAGTGCGATCGACGCCGTCAGGGCGAACAGGCTGCGCGTCCAGTTGCGACGCTGCACCAGCTGCACCTCTTCGGTCACCGGAGAGCCCACGGAATAGCCGGATGCCGCAGCCCGCGGGTCGTCGTCCTGGAGGTCATCCGAGGGGTCGGCGACATCATCCTCGCCGGGCGAAGGCTGCTCCGCGACCGGCTGCTCCGCACCCGGGTCCGCGACCGGCGCACCGATCTGTGCGAGCAGGCTGGCCCGCAGGGCCGGCGGAGGAGCCACATCGGCGACACCCTCCGACAGCAGAGCCGCCGCTGCGGCATCCGCCTCGACCAGCGGCATCCACTCGGGGTGCGCGTCGAGAGCTTCGCGGTAGGCGAGCTCGTCTTCGGGCGACAGCGCTCCGAGCGCGTACCCTGCCGAGAGCTCGGCGAATGTCTGTTCGTTCACGATGTCACCCCCATTGCACTACGGAGCTTGGTCAATCCGTCACGCATCCGTGTCTTGATCGTTCCGAGCGGCGCTCCTACCAGCGCCGCGATTTCGCTCTGACTGTATCCCCCGTAGTAGGCGAGGGTGATGGCCTCTCGTTGCGCCTCGGGTAGAGAGCTGAGAGCCCGAGCGACGCGCCGTCCTTCGATGCGCAGCTCAACCTGCTCGGCGACACCTTCGGGCTGTGACGCCATCTCGCGGTAGCCCGCACGTACGTCGCGATCGCTGCTCGCCTGCGACGACCGAACCCGGTCCACCGCGCGGCGGTGAGCGATCGTGAGAACCCACGATCTTCCTTGCCCCTTCTTCGGAGCGAACGTCGAAGCGGATTGCCACACTTCCAGGAAGACCTCCTGGAGCACTTCCTCGCTCTGCGCGCGATCGACGAGCACGCGGAGGATGAGTCCGAAGACGCGCCCCGACAGGGTGTCGTACAGGCGGGTGAAAGCACTGTGGTCACCGTCGGCGCAGCGCTGGATCAGCTCCGCGACGTGATCCGTCGACGGCCCGTCGTCGGGCACGTCCATTCCATCTATGACCATCGCTACCAGCATGCCGCATCCTCCGACCTGTTCCCGGATGCAGCGCCGACCTGTTATCGGTTCTCTACCTGCCGCCTGCCGCGGTGCGCACCCGCGCCGACATCCGTGTCGCCGTCTTCGTACAGAAGGGGTGCTTCGGATGCCGGAAAACTCGGTTTCGAACTTTCTCGAACTTTTTCCGATCCGATCGGTGGGGGCCTCCGAAGAACCCTCGACGCCGGGGACGGACCCACGGCGGAGAACACACGGAGGCAATCATGCTCAGCACCAAGAAGAAGTTCACTGCTGCCCTGGCCCTCGGCTTCGCCGGAGCCCTCGCGCTGTCGGCCTGCTCGTCGACCTCGGGCGACACCATGACCGAGGAGACCGAGGCGCCCTCGTCGACCGCCGCTCCGATGGAGACGGCTTCGCCCGACGCCTCGATGGACCCGGCCGCCAACCTCGTCGGCCCCGGCTGTGCCGACTACGCCGCAGCGGTTCCGGACGGCGCCGGCTCGGTCGCCGGTATGGCTCAGGACCCGGTGGCCACCGCAGCATCGAACAACCCGCTGCTCACCACCCTCGTCGCCGCCGTCAGCGGACAGCTCAACCCTGACGTCAACCTCGTCGACACGCTGAACGGTGACGAGTTCACCGTCTTCGCTCCCGTCGACGACGCTTTCGCGAAGATCGACCCCGCCACCATCGAGTCGCTGAAGACCGACTCGGCGACCCTCACGTCGATCCTCACCTACCACGTCGTGCCCGGCCAGATCGCGCCCGACGAGATCGACGGCACCCACACCACCGTCAACGGTGCCGACCTGACCGTCACCGGCTCGGGCGACAACATCATGGTCAACGACAGCGCCGCGGTCATCTGCGGTGGCGTCACGACGGCCAACGCCACGGTCTACCTCATCGACACGGTGCTGATGCCCCCGATGTGACCCGAACAGCCGCGGTGAGGGGTTCCCGCGGCACGGCCTCGGTATCTCCGTGGCCGAGGCGAAGCCGCCGGTGCGAGCACACCGGCGGCTTTGTCGTGCCCGGACGGATGTCGGCGGGTCGGGATGTCGGCAGGTTCGCCCCCGCGGCTATTAAGCTGGGAAGCTCAGGGCCTCTAGCTCAGTCGGTAGAGCATCGGACTTTTAATCCGCGGGTCGTGGGTTCGAGCCCCACGGGGCCCACCACGTGATCGTCATCTGTCGACTCGCCAGAACCTGCGTATGTGGGAGGCCTGGCATCCGCGATTCGTGGCGAGTCGACGGACGGTGAGCCCCCGCAACCCCCTTCCACCCGCATCCGCTGCCCCGTAGCGTCGGCCGCATCCCCACGACGATGCGAACCATACGGAGGACGCGATGACCGATGTATCGAGCCAGGGTCCGGCAGAGGGCGACAAGCGCCCCGAGCTGACCACGCGACAGGGACACCCCGTCTACGACAACCAGAACCAGCGGACGGTCGGAGCGCGCGGACCCGCGACGCTCGAGAACTACCACTTCCTCGAGAAGATCAGCCACTTCGACCGCGAGCGCATCCCCGAACGGGTCGTGCACGCGCGCGGCTTCGTCGCCTTCGGCTACTTCGAGGCGACCGGCATGTGGGGCGACGAGCCCATCTCGCAGTTCACGCGCGCGAAGCTCTTCCAGGAGCCGGGCAAGCGCACCGACCTCGCCGTCCGCTTCTCGACCGTCATCGGCGGGCGTGATTCGTCGGAGGCGGCGCGCGACCCGCGCGGGTTCGCCGTGAAGTTCTACACCGAAGACGGCAACTGGGACCTCGTCGGCAACAACCTCGGCGTCTTCTTCATCCGCGACGCCATCAAGTTCCCCGACGTCATCCACTCGCTCAAGCCCGACCCGGTCACCTTCCGGCAGGAACCGGCGCGCATCTTCGACTTCATGTCGCAGACGCCCGAGTCGATGCACATGCTCGTGAACCTCTTCAGCCCCCGCGGCATCCCGGCGAACTATCGCACCCAGCAGGGTTTCGGGGTGAACACCTACAAATGGGTCAATGAGCAGGGCGAGACGAAGCTCGTGAAGTACCACTGGATTCCCTCCGTCGGCGTCAGCTCGATGACCGAAGCGGATGCCGCCGCCGTGCAAGCCGGTGATCTCGGTCACGCCTCCCGCGATATGTACGAGGCGATCGAGCGCGGCGAGTATCCCGAATGGGAGCTGCGGGTGCAGATGATGGACGACCACGACCATCCCGAGCTCGATTTCGACCCGCTCGACGACACGAAGGTGTGGCCCGAGAACGAGTTCCCGCCGCGCGCCGTCGGCAAGATGGTGCTCAATCGGAACGTGTCGAACTTCTTCGCCGAGAACGAGCAGATCTCGTTCGGCACCGGCGTCCTCGTCGATGGCCTGGACTTCTCCGACGACAAGATGCTCGTGGGGCGCACGTTCTCGTACTCCGACACCCAGCGCTACCGCGTCGGGCCGAATTACCTCCAGCTGCCGGTCAATTCACCGAAGAACGCCTCGGTGGCCACGAACCTCCGCGATGGACAGATGGCGTACTACGTCGACAACGGCGGCGAGAATGCCCACGTCAACTACGAGCCGTCGATCACCGGCGGGCTCCGCGAAGCCCGGTACCCCACGCACGACGAGCAGGGTCCGGACATCGTCGGACGGCTGACGCGCAAGCGGATTCCCCGGACCAATGACTACACGCAGGCCGGCCAACGCTATCTGCTGATGGAGGACTGGGAGCGCGACGACCTCGTGGCGAACTTCGTCGACCTGATCGGGCAGGCCGCTCGTCCCGTCCAGGAGCGGATGCTCTGGCACTTCTACATGGTGGAGGACGACCTCGGCCGTCGCGTCGGCGAGGGCCTGGGAATCACGCTGGACGAAATCAAGGATCTGCCGCCCCTGCAGTCCCAAACACTCAGCGAGGATGAGGTCGAGCGACTGCGCAATCTCGGGCACAACGGTCCTCGTGATGTGGCCGGTCTTCAGATGACTCATTGCGTTCCCAATGCGCGCGCACAGAAGGCCTGAGTCTTTTGCTGGCGACGACACGAAATAGTGTTGTCGAGTGGTGATGCGTAACGCGATCGAACCGCTAATATGTCAGCCATGGCCCGCAAACAAATCACCCAGCTCATCGACGATCTCGACGGAACCGTTCTCGAGAGCGGCGAAGGAAAGCAGATCACGTTCTCGATCGAGGGACGCGCTTACGAGATCGACCTCTCGGACGACAACGCCGAGAAGTTCTACAAGGCTCTGGCGCCGTTCGTCGACGTCGCTCGTTCGATCCGCGCGAACACGCCTTCGCGTTCGCGCTCCTCGCGCGCGAACAAGAGCGACCTCGACCTGACGGCCGTCCGTGAATGGGCGCGTTCGAACGGTCACACCGTCAACGAGCGCGGCCGTGTTCCGGCAGCCGTGATCGAGGCGTACCGCGCCGCGAACTGACCCATCCGACCGCAGAAATGGCTCAGGCACCTCCAGTCCTGAGCCATTTCTCGTTTCCCGACAACGACGGAGCGCCTCGTGAACGACGGCTCAGCCAGCAATAGCGATCGCGCGAGCAGTGGCGCGAACGGGGTCGCAATCGGAATCGCGCTCGGCCTTCCCCTCGGCAGTGCGATCGGCATGCTCGCGTTCGACAACATCGCGCTCGGCGGCGCGATCGGCCTCTCTCTCGGGATCGTGCTGGGCGTCGCTGCCGACGCGCGTCGCCGCGATCAGTCGGATGACGCGGATGGTGCCGATGATGCCGACTGAGCTCGCTGCCCGCCGCTCGAGGTGAAACCGCCGTTCACGAAATAGATCGCGGCGAGCATCGGCACGAATGCCACCGTCACAGCGATCGGCGCGAGAAACCACAGCCCCGAGAGCGCCGAGGCGAACATGGTCGACCCGAAGATGATGAAGGCGACCCCGACGATGCGCACGGCCCGCACTCGACCCGGTTCCCGCGTGGGGAATGTCCACATCGGGTAGGGAATGCCCGGGCGAAGCCGTTCGAACCAGAGCACCGAGACGACCTGCATCGCCGCTCCGGCCGCGATGAGCAACAACCACATCCACGAGAGATCCATCTGTTCGATGCAATCACACGGATGCATCGACGGCCAGCGACGAATGGATCAGTCGTCGCGAGACTCCCGCGCAAGCCGCCGTCGACGGATGCCGAAAACCAGCGCCACCACCCAGTAGAGCGCGAGCAACGGTGAGATGACGGCGAGAACGATACGAATGACGTCGCCGCCGTCGAGCGCCCAGGGAATCCAGATCGCCGACATCCCGACCCACACGATCGCCTGTACGACGATCACCCCGAACGGTGTCGCCGCCGAAGTCGCTGCGATTCGCTGGAACAGACTCTGCACCCAGCGAACCTAACAGCCGCTCAGGCCGGGCGATGCTCGACCTTGCCGTGCCGTCGACAGGCTGAGCGCCGATCGGATCTGTGCTCCGTGCCGATTCCCCGCTCACAGCCTGACAACGGCACCGGACTGCGCTTATCCCCCCTCTCTAGGCTGGGTGAGTGCCCGGCTTCTTCACACTCCTCTTCGCGGCGCTCGGGATACTCCTCGCCGCCCGCGACTCCCGCCGCATGTTGCCGGGCGTCCTCCTGACGCTCGCGGCGACCTCGCTCGTCGCCTCTGTGGTGACCTTCATCCTCGGCTTGACGGTGGCGCTCGCCACGCTCGCCGTTCCCGGGAACGACGTCGTCGGGCTCCTGCTGGTCTTCATCGTCCCTCTGCTCGCCGCGATCGGGCTGGGGGTCGCCCTGCTCGCCAACGGGGTGGTGATGCTGCAGCGCGAAGGACGATCGCTGGCGAACCGCCTCTCGCTCCTGGCCGGAATCGGCGTTCTCGCCATCCTTGCCCTCGGCATCGTCGCCGTCACGGCGGGATGGTTCGAGCTCGCCGTCATTCTCCTGCTGCTTGCCGGTCCGATCGGCTACGTCGCGATGGGGTTCGTCGCCTACCTCTGCTGGTCGGCGGTGTACGCACGCATCGCGCGCCGCAGCGCAGCACCGGCCGCGATCATCACCCTCGGGTCGGGCCTTCGCCGCGACGGGAGCGTGCCGCCGCTGCTCGCCCAACGCGTGGCGCTCGGCGTGGAGACCCTGCAGCGATCCCCCGGCGCGATGCTCGTCGTCTCGGGCGGTCAGGGCGCAGACGAGCCGCGGAGCGAGGCGGCCGCGATGGCGGAGTACGCCGCAGAGCTCGGCGCCCCCGCCCAACGCCTGCTCATCGAGGATGTATCCCGGACGACCGAAGAGAACCTCACGCTGACCCGCCGGATCCTCACCGAACGCGGCATCACGGGCCCGGTGCTCGCGGTGACGAGCGACTATCACGCATTCCGCGCCGCCACTCTTCTGCGGACCCTCGGCATGCCGGGCCACGCGATCGGTGCGCGCACCGCCCGCTATTACCGGCCGAGCGCTCTGCTGCGCGAATACCTCGCTCTGCTTCGCGACCACCTCGTACTCAACGGCGTCGCGCTCGGCGTCCTGATGCTGCCGGTCGTCGCGTTCGTGGCGATGTCGCTGATCACTCTCATCGCGGATTGAACGTCATCCTGGCGGGGTAGGCGAGATCCGTCGACAGGCTCACGACAGCGAGCTCGCCCCCCGCGAGGCTGGAAGCATGATCGAAACCGCGCGAATTCTCGTCGTGTCCGACGACTGGCTGCCTCGCGACTGGATGCCGGGAGTTGCGACATCCGTCGTCGTGGTGCTCGCCGTGGTCGCGGCCCTGGCGGCGATCCTGTTCATCTCGAGCCTGATCTCGATCCTCGCCTCGCCCCGTTACACCGGTGGCGGCAAGCTGTTGTGGATCATCGGGATCTTCGTCTTCCCCATCGCCGGTCCGCTCGTCTGGTGGCTCGGAGGGCGCAACGCGCAGATCCGCACCGACCGCCCGTGACCGCAGCGGCGAGGCTCAGCTGATCAGGCGATCGCGACGGCGTGCCCCGAGACGGTGATCCCGCCGCTGACGGGGATGTCGACGGTCAGCTCCCCCGGTCGTCCGACATGTCGCCCCTGCTCGATGACCACGACCGCGGGAACCTCGACCGCGCCGAGAGCGCGCAGGTACGCGCCGAAAGATGCGGCCGCCGACCCCGTCGCCGGGTCCTCCGTGATGCGACCGACGGGGAAGAGATTGCGCGCCTGGAAACGATCGGATGCCGCGCGGAACGCGACGGTGATGGTGGCGGGCCACCCGCGGTCGTCGAGCAACGCCCGAACCGCGGCGGGATCGAACGAGAAGTCGTCGAAGGTCTTCTGATCCGCCAGGACGACGACCGGATGCGTGTTGCCCGTGTTCGCGAGCCGCGGCGGCAGCGCGGGGTCGAGGTCTGCCTGCGTCAGGCCGAGAAGGTCGAGAATCGCCTCGAGATCGGCGCCGTCGAGGTCGCTGACCGACGGCTCGACGCTGGTGAAGGACGCGCGGATGCCGTCGTCGTCGCGCGAGACCGCGATCGACACGACGCCGACGGGGGTGTCGAATCGAACCGCGCCGTCGGCGGCGACCTGGCCTCGCTCGGCGAGCGCGACCGCCGTGGCCACCGTCGCATGACCGCAGAACGGAACCTCGGCGATGGGCGAGAAGTAGCGGACCGAGCGCGCGCCGTCGGCGGTCGTGCCGGTGACGAAGGCCGTCTCGGCATAGTCGACGTCGGCAGCGATGCGCTGCATGGCGCTGGCGTCGAGTGCGCCTGCATCCAGGACCACGCCGGCGGGGTTCCCGCCCTCGGGTCGCGTGCTGAACGCGGTGTATCGCAAGACCTCGGGCGTGCTCATCCGTTCAGGCTACGCCCGCCGTCGCGGTGTCTGATGCTGCGCCGCCCGTCACCGTCAGAGCAGACGCGCCAGCCGCTTCTTGCTCGCGTTCTCGCGGACGATCCAGGCGATGTCGGGGGCGGCGGTGTCGAGCGCCTCGAACGCGAGCAGACCGGGTCCGGGATCCGCAGCCACCGCGACGCTCCACGCGTAGCCGAGCGTCTGCCGCAGCGTGCGGGCAGCGCTGTCGTGCCGTCGGGCCTGGGTGCGCGCCACCAGTCGCTCGGTCGCGCGTGCGCACACCTCGACGGCGATCGCCGCCATCTCGGGCGACCGCAGCAGGTGTGGCTCGCAGATCGCGGCGACCGCGGCTCGAGCCACGAGCGGGCTGTCGTCATCCGCCCACATCCCGACGGTCGTCGCGAGGGTCTCCGGGTCGGCGTCGCCGAGCAGCTGCAGACCGAGCGCGACTCCTTCGCGTACGCGCCACCGGTCATCGGCGGCGAACAGCCGCGCTCGAGCATCCCGGCCCGGGGCCGCTCGCCGGGCGACCGCCGCCGCCGCGCACATCATCGGGAACTCTCCGCCGTCCCGCACGAGCTCGTCGACGACCCCGGCATCCGCCACCTCCGCCGCCGCAACGACCAGTGTCGTGTTCGCCCGCGGACCGGGCAGGCCGGAGTGCTCGACGAGGTAGTCGACCCACGCGCCTGCGTCGAGTCGTCGAAGCTCCGCCGCCCATGCGGTCACGGTGGCCATGCACCGCACGCTACGCGCATCGCCCTGGCGCGTCACCGGGGCAGGCGACGTGACAAACGCATCCGGTGAGGACTCGACGCTCAGCGCTCGGGCGACGGGGCGAGCCGGTACAGCACCTGCGGACGGCCGCGCTTGCCGTAGCGATGCGAGAGATGGATGACACCGGTCTCGACCAGGTGCGTCAGGTAACGGTTCGCGGTCGCGCGAGAGATGCCGCAGGCCGTGGCGACTTCAGCTCCGGTCAGGGCGATGACCGGGTCGAGGGCGGCGACGACCTGCGCGAGCGTCGGCGCGGCGAGACCTTTCGGCAGCGCGTCGTGGTCGCCACCACCCGGCATCCGTCCCGCTTGCCGGTGCGATCCGGATGACGCAGGCGGGGTGGTTCGGATGGTGCCGGTCGACAGCAGCCGGTCGATCTCGCCCTGCGCCAGAAGCGCGTCGCGGTCGTCGGTGACGAGCCGCCGCTCGCGGTCTGCCGCATAGCGTTCCAGCCGCTCGCTCAGCGCGGCCTGCGTGAAGGGCTTGACGAGATAGCCGACGACACGCGCCGCGAGAGCCTGACGCACGGTGGTCTGATCCTGCGACGAGCTGATGACCAGCACGTCGGGTCCGTCGTCACCGAGAGTACGCAACCGGTGGAGCACCTCGATCCCGCTGATGCCGGGCAACCGCATGTCGAGCAGCATCAGATCGACGCCGGACCGGCTGCGTTCGAGAGCAGCTTCACCGGTGCCCGCGGTCGCGACGACGACGAAACCCGGGGTGTCGGAGACGAATCCGGCGTGGAGGGCGCGCGCACCGCGGTCGTCGTCGACGACGAGGACCCGGATCGGTCCGGTCATCGCGCAGCCTCCACCTCGAAAGCGAATCGCGCTCCCCCGAGCGGCGAGCGTCCGACCTCGACCGACCCCGATCGGGCCGTGACGATCCGGCGTACGACATCCAGTCCCAGCCCGCGCCCGAGCCCCGTCGTGTCGGTCTTCGAGGAGTAGCCGGCCGCGAAGATACGCCGTGCGACGCGCGGCTCGACTCCGGGACCGTCATCGTCGACCGAGCCCACGATGCGCGAGCCATGATTCCGCAGCGAGCAGACCACGTTCGCGGCGCCCGCCTCGGCCGCGTTGCGGCAGAGGTTCGACACGACCGACACAATGCCCTCGTCGATGTCGAAACCGCGGTCGAAACCGCGGCCGAGGTCGAGGTCGAAGCGCACCCGAGCCCCGATCTCCTGCAGCTCGGCGCGTACGGTCGGGATCATCGCGGCGAGCACCGGCTGGTCGTCGCCTGCCTCGTCGCCGCCCGGGTCCACGGGGCGGCGGACGCTCGCGATCTCTTCGATGTATCCGCGAGCCTCGTCGGTGTCGCCGCGCGACAACAGGCCGTGGATGACATGCAGCCGGGTGCTGAACTCGTGCGACTGCTCGCGCAGCGCTGTCGCGGTGCGGCGCATCTGGGCGTGCTCGGCCGCGATGACATCCAGGCGGCGGAACCGGCGCTCGACTGCGGCGGTCAGGATCGAACTCGCCAGGGTCGCGACCACGAGCGCACCGATGGCCCAGGGCAGCAGGGCGCCGACGGCCTCGTCGAGCTCGCCGGCGATCTGCGACTCGAGCACCCCCACAGCCACCATCCCGATGGGCGTTCCGTCGGCGCCGCGCACCGGCACTTTGGCGCGCAGCGACGGCCCCGACGCGCCGACTTCCGTTCCGACGAACGTCTCGCCCGCGAGCACGGAAGCGTTGGCGGTCTCGACCTGCACGCCGCGTTCGGACACGAGAGGGTGGGTGATCCGCACGCCCTCGTCGTCGGTGATGACGACGTAGTAGACGCCGGCCGCCTCGCCCACGAGCTCGGCGATCGGCTGCAGGATCGCGGTCGCCGGCGCGAGATCGGCCGCGTCGGCGAGCACGCTCGGCGACCCCGCGCTCATCGCTCCGGCCACGGCTTCGCGCACCTCCGGAAGGTCGGCGAGACTCGAGGCCACCTCGAGCACGCGTTCGGTCGTCGCCTCCCGGATCGTGCGCTCCTGCGCCGCGAGGGAGATGGCCACGCTGGCCGACAGTGCCGCGAGCGTCACGACCGACGGGAGCACGAGCAGCACGAGGCGCGCGGCAGACGCTCTCACCGTGAACGGCATCCTGTCCACTTCCTCGTGCGATCGGACGCTGTCGGGCCGTGCCCGTGCGCATCTATGAGAACAAATCCCGCCACGCTCGGGGGCGGCTCAGCGAAGTGCCATCCTAATTCGATCTCGCGGAGACGACGATGTCCGCGCGAATGGAGTGATCATGACGCATAGCGCGACAGACGCCGGCGCGCGCCCGGCGCACCGCGGCCGCACGCTCGCGGCTCGCATCATCGGGGGCGCCGTCGCGGCGGCCGCCATTGCGACCGCCGCGGTCGGCTCGGTCACCTCGGCCGCCACCGGCCAGGAGATCAATGCCTCGATGACGATCATCGCCCCGGCAGCGGCCGGCGGCGGGTGGGACGGCGTGGCTCGAGAGCTGCAGCAGGCGCAGAAGGCCAACGGCCTGGTGAACAACGTGCAGGTGGTGAACATGCCGGGGGCGGGCGGGACGATCGCCCTCGGCAACGTCTCGGTGCTCGACGGTCAGCCGGGCAACATGCTCGTCGGCGGCACCGGGCTTCTCGCGGCGACGATCCAGTTCGACTCGGCCGCGAAGCTCGGCGATGTGACCCCGCTCGCAGTTGTCGTGGAGGAGTACGACGTCATCGTCGTACCGGCCGACTCGCCGTACGAGACCCTCGACGATCTCGTCAACGCCTGGCGCGAGAACCCGAAGTCGATCCCGTGGACGGGCGGCGGGTCGTTCGATCAGCTCGTGGTCACCGACCTGGCGCTGGCCGCGGGCGTCGACCCGGTCGACACGACATACATCTCGTCCGACGGCGGCGGCGAGGCGATTCAGGCGCTCCTCAACGGCACGGCCAAAGCGGCAGCGGGCGGTTACCCCGACAACATCGACCAGATCGAGGCGGGGCGGCTGCGCGCGCTCGCCCTCGTCTCGAGCGAGCCGATCGACGGCATCGACATCCCCACCGCCGCCGAGCAGGGCTACGACATCTCGCTGTCGAACTGGCGCATGCTCGCGGCACCCTCGGGGCTCGATGACGCCGATGTGACCGCGTTGACCGAGCTCGTGCTCGACTCGGTCGCCACTCCCGAGTGGCAGGACGCGATCGAGCGCTACCGCTGGACCGAGCGCATCATCACCGGAGACGAGCTGACCGCGTTCCTCGACGACGAGGAGAAGCGCATCACGAACCTGTACGAGGAGATGGGACTATGACGTTCCCCCCGAACCCGACTGCGACCTCGGCCGTCGTCGGCGATCGCCTGAGGCTCGTCTCGGGCCCCGGCATCGCCGCCCTGCTCAAGGGGCTGACGATGCCGGTGATCATCGCCGCCTTCGCCACCTATCTGGTGGTGGGGATCTTCACGATGAAGGTGCCGGCCAACGCCGTGTTCCCCGGGCCGCAGTTCTTCCCCGCCATCATCGCCGGAGGCCTCTACATCTTCGCCGCGGCGCTCGTCGTCTCGGCGGTGAAGGAGATGCGCGAGACGAGCGCCGCACGGCCCGACATCGCAGCGGTCGCCGCCGACGTCATCGGGGGCGACGAACCGGATGCCGAATCGGGCGACTCCGGTGCCGCCCGACCGGTCCGCGTCGACGTGCGTTCGCTGCTGTGGGTGGTGCTGTCGTTCCTCGGCTTCGCGTTCCTGCTCGAGATCCTGGGCTGGATCATCGCGGCGGGGCTCCTCTTCTGGTGCGTCGCGCGAGCCTTCGGCTCGACGAGGCACCTCGGCGGGCTCGTCGTGGGGCTCACGGTGAGCTCGATCGCCTACATCGGTTTCGACATGGTGCTCGGGATGCCGCTCCCGTCCGGCATCCTCGGAGGGTTCTGACATGGATGTGCTTCAGCTTCTCGGCGAGGGCTTCGCCGGCGCACTGACCCCCGCCAACCTGCTGTGGGTGCTCGTGGGATGCCTCCTCGGCACGGCCGTCGGCGTTCTTCCCGGCCTCGGCTCGTCGATGGCGGTCGCCCTGCTGCTGCCGATCACGTTCTCGCTCGATCCGACGGCTGCCTTCATCATGTTCGCGGGCGTGTACTTCGGCGGGCTGTTCGGCGACTCGACCATGGGCATCCTCATGAACACGCCCGGCCAGGCCTCGGCGATCGCGTCGACCTTCGAGGGCCACAAGATGGCGCTCAACGGACGCGCGGCGCAGGCGCTCGCGACCGCGGCCATCGGCGCGTTCATCGGCGGCTTCGTGGCGTCGGTCGTGGTGGTCTTCGTCGCCCCGGCCCTCGCGGACTTCTCGAGCAGGTTCGGTCCGGCGGAGTTCTTCGCCCTCGCGGTCTTCGCGTTCGCGGCGACGTCGTCGGTCGTCACCGACAACGTCGTCAAGGGTCTCACCGCGCTGTTCATCGGCCTCGGCATCGCCGTCATCGGCATCGACGGCGTCTCGGGCGCTCCGCGCTTCACGATGGACTCCCCCAACCTGTTCGACGGCATCTCCCTCGTCACGGTGACGGTCGCGATCCTCGCCCTCGGTGAGGTCATCTACGTCGCCTGCCTCGAACGGCATACCTCGAACAAGGCGCTCATCAAGCCGACGGGGCGGCCCTGGCTGTCGCGCCGCGAGCTGAAGGAAGCCGCGCCCGCCTGGGCACGCGGCACCGCGATCGGTCTGCCGTTCGGCGTCGTGCCCGCCGGCGGTTCGGAGATCCCGACCTTCCTCGCCTACGGCCTCGAGAAGCGGCTCGACGCGCGGCGCAAGGACCCGCAGTTCGGCAGGGGCGCCATCCGTGGCCTCGCTGCGCCGGAGGCGGCCGGCAACTCCACGACCGGCATGGCGATGGGCGCGCTCCTCGCACTCGGGCTGCCGATCTCGGCGACGGCCGCGATCATGCTGGCCGCTTTCCGCCAGTACGGCCTGCAGCCCGGCCCGCTGCTGTTCGACCGGGCACCCGACCTGGTGTGGTCGCTGCTGGCGAGCTTCTTCATCGCGATGATCGTGCTGCTGATCCTCAACCTCCCGTTCGCGATGCTGTGGGCGAAGCTGCTGCTGATCCCGCGTCCCTACCTCTACGCGGGCATCACCGTGTTCTGCGGTCTGGGCATCTACGCGACCTCGGGCTCGACCTTCGACCTGCTGATGCTGCTCGGCATCGGGCTGCTCGGGTTCCTCATGCGCGCCCTCGACTTCCCGCTCGCGCCGCTGATCATCGGCATGGTGCTGGGACCGCTGGCCGAGACCAGCCTCCGCGACGCCGCGATGAGCTCGAACGGCGACTTCTCCGTGCTCGTCCAGAGCCCGATCACGATCGTGCTCTACGCGCTCCTGGCGCTCGTGCTGATCGTCTCGGTGCGGGGTCGCGTCGTGGCTCGCAAGCGCGAGAAGCAGCTCGCCAAGGTCTGATCGAGCAGGCGACATGAGAAGGGGCGGATGCCGCAACGCGCGGCATCCGCCCTTCCTCCGTCTTCCCGCCGATCACACCGACGCGAGCAGACGGTCCGCCGTGCGCAGCGACAGCGCCATCTGCGTCAGGCCCGGATTCGCCGACAGCGCACTCGGGAACGTCGAGTTGTCGCAGATCCACATGTTGGGGATGTCGTGCGACCGCCCGTCCGGGTCGACGACGCCGTCAGCGGGATCGGTGCTCATACGGCACGTGCCTATCGTGTGGGCTGTCCGCGCTAGCGTTCGCGTCTCGCGTGCGCCGGCGGCCTCGAGGATCCGCGTCATGACACCGACGGCGTGATCGTCGATCGCCTTCTCGTTCGGCCCGGGCGAGAAGCTGATCTCCGCGCGCGGGATGCCCCATTCGTCGGTCTCATCCGAGAGGATCAGCATATTGTCGTCCGACGGAAGACACTCGCCGTTGATCCCGATGCCCGCCGAGAACTGCCAGGCGTCGAGGGCGTCCATCAGGTCTTGTCCCCAGAGCGAACCGCCGCGCACGAGCGAGGTCGCATAGGTCAGGGGCATGACGCCCAGGCTCTGGATGAGGTAGCCGCCCGCGAAGTCGGCGCCGTCGGGACGCACGAAGTCCTCCGTGATCGCCGCCGACGGGTAGCCGCGGTAGCCGCGGATGCTCTCGTCGAACCGCCCCCACACCTGTACGGCGCCGTGGGCGAGGAAGTTCCGTCCCACCTGGCCGCTGGAGTTCGCGAGCCCGGTGTTCAGCAGCAGCCGCGGGGTCTCGATACCGCCGCCCGCGAGCACGAGGGCCGCGCAGCGCTGTCGGTACTCGGCTCCGTCGTGCAGGTAGACGACGCCGGTGACCCGTCCCGCGGCATCCTGCTCGATACGGTGCACCATCGAGTCGGGACGGATCTCGGCACCGTGCGCCACGGCGACGGGCAGATAGGTGATCGCCGTCGTCGCCTTGTAGCCGAAGCGGTCGCCCTGGTGGATGCCGCCGACGTCGATGCTGGCCTTGCGCTGACCGTAGTGCGGCTGCTCGCGGTCGCGGGTGATGATGGCTGCAGGCGCATCGGTCGCCGTGATGCCCAGGTGCTCGCACCCTCGCAGCACGAGATCTGCCGGGGCGTTGCGGCGGGTCGGACCGTCGAGGTACTCGCGCTGCGGATCCCACGGGTAGGGGGTCGGCCCGCTGACTCCGATGACTCGCTCGACCTCGACGATGTAACGGATGAGCTCGTCGTACTCGATCGGCCAGTCTCGCCCCTGTCCCGTCTCGCTGCGCAACGAAAGATCGCGGCGGTCGGGTCGGGGCGTGAACGCACCCCAGTGCAGCGTCCCACCGCCGACGCCCCAGCCGCTGTTGTTCGGGCCGAAGGCCGTGGGGGTGTCGCCGCCGCTGAACCGGTCGGACATCCAGTTGATGCGGGTCGCCTCGCGCTCGTCCGGGGTGAACTCGTCCATCTCGAGGTTCGGTCCCGCCTCGAGCGCGACCACGCGCAGTCCGCGTTCCGCGAGCCTGCTGAGCAGTGGCCCGCCGCCGGCCCCCGTGCCCACGACGACGACATCCACGACCTCGTCGAGGTCGTACCGGCGCATCCCGGAGAGGTTCATTCGGTACGTCCTTCCGCGGCGCCGAGGCGGCCGAGTTCTTCCGGTTCCCATTCCTCGCGCTCGCCCGCTGCGAGCACGAGGTAGCCGGCGGGCTCCGGCCCGGTGCCCCCGGTCGCGAAGCCGGTGTAGCCCACGCGCGCCAGCGACGCCGGGTGCGACAGCCAGACACGCGCGAGATCGTTGCGGGCATCCTCGAACCACAGGCTCAGCTGATCGGGGGTGAGGACGGAGCCCGAGGGGGCGTCGCCGTCGATCACCCGTCGGATGACGGCATCCTGGGCGGCGGGCCCGCGCATCCAGATCGCGGCGAGCGCGTCGAGCCCGGCGCGATACGCCTCGACGTCGGTCGACATGCCGGTGGGGCGCCAGCCGTCGCTCTCCCCCGCCTCGACCATGCGATCGAGACGAGCAGCGAGATCGATCGCGGGTCCGTCGCCCTGGGGCACGATTCGGCGCGCCACGTCGCGCAGGAGGGCGAGCTGCTCGGGGGTGAGCGCTCGCGGATGGTACGCCGGGTCGTCGACGAGCGCTCGGCGAGAGAGGGTGGCGCGCATGGCGACATCCGTCCGCGACGAGGCGATGATCCGCGCCCACGACTCGGGAACGCGCGGGCCCCAGGCGGCGATGTCGGCCGCCAGGCGTCGGACCGCTGCTGCGAGGTCGTCTGTCGCGAGCGCTGCAGGCACCTCGTGCGCACGGATGCCCTCGGGAACCTCGGCGGCGTCGAGCACCGCTCCGGCGAGACCGAAGACACCGAGCGCTCCGTCGAGGATGCGGTCGATGAGGTCTTCCGCGAGCCCCTGATCGTCAGGGCCGGCCACGAGGATCCACGGCGTGGTGATCTCGGCGTCGGCGATGGCCTCGATCAGACCGTCAGCACCGAGAGCCGCGTCGACCGCGACCTGGCGGAAGGGGCCGATGGCGTCCTCTGGTGCGTCATCGAGCTGCGGTACGTCTCCGCGGAGCGAGACGACCGCGAATGGGTTGTCGCTCACGGGGTGACCATGCCTCCGTTGACGTTGAGCGTCTCGCCCGAGACGTAGCTCGACTCGGCTGAGGCGAGGAAGACGAAGGCGGGGGCGATCTCGGCCGGTTGCCCGGCTCGCTGGTAGGTGCTCTCGTCGTCGAAGGCCCGCATCTGCTCGTCCGAGACGCCGTCGCTCACCTGCAGCGCCGACCACGTCGGACCGGGGGCGACGACGTTGACCCGGATGCCGCGCGGTGCGAGCTGCTGTGCCAGGCCTTTCGAGAGGTTGTTGATCGCGGCCTTCGTCGCGGCGTAGTCGACGCGGTCGGGGGCGGGCTTGTACGCCTCGAGCGAGGCGGTGTTGATGATCGAGGCACCCGCCGGAAGGTGCGGCAGAGCGGCCTTCGTGATCCAGAAGTTCGCGAAGACGTTGGTGTGGAAAGTGGCCGCGAACTGCTCGTCCGACAGGTCCTCGAGCCGCTCGACGGCGACCTGCTTGCCCGCGTTGTTCACCAGGATGTCGATGCCACCGAGGAAGTCGGCGGCCTCTGCGACGAGCGCGCGACATGCCTCGGCGGTCGAGATATCGGCGGCGATGGCGTGCCCGCGCACACCGGCGTCGGCGATGAGGCCGAGGATGCGGTCGGCGTCGCGCTGCTCGGCCGGCAGGTGGACGATCACGACGTCGGCGCCCTCGCGGGCGAAGGCGATCGCCGTCGCGCCGCCGATGCCGGAGTCGCCGCCGGTGATGAGGGCTTTGCGACCGAACAGCCGCCCGGAGCCGCGATAGGTCGCTTCACCGAGGTCGGGAACCGGCTGCATGTCGGCCTGGACGCCGGGCTCGGGCTGGTGCTGGACGGGCGGCTCGACCCGGTCGTATCGGGTCACCGGGTTGTCGAAGGTGTACTGATCGCTGTGCTCCACGGGCTCACGGTAGGTCTCGGCCGAAACTCGGCGCGAACGCTTGCCAAAAGTCAAGGGAGGGGCGTAAAGCGGATCACCGGCCGACGCCCTGCGGACCCGCCTTGCGGCGTCAGGGCTGCGGCGACCCCGTGACGAGCGCGATCGCCGTGCCGACAGCGTCCGCCGCGCCGGCGGCATCCACGCGGGCGAGGGCGAAGGCCGAGACGACCAGCCCGGTGCACGCATCGGCGAGGACGGCGACCTCGGTCCCGTCGAGATCGGGACGGCGTGCGGCGACGCCCCGGCCGAAGGCCGCGCGCAGCTCGGCGCGGTACCCGGCGATCACCTGCGCGACGGCTTCGTCCCGCCCGATGGGGGCCGCCGCCGTGTTCACGAGCAGGCACCCACTCGACGCCGGCAGCGAGCTCGGCTGTCGAAGCGCGCCACGCAGTCCATCGAGGTACTCCTCCAGCGCCGCCGGAGTCACGTCCTCGCCGATCAGCGGCGCCAGCCGCGGTCGGATGATCTCGTCGAGATAGCTCTCGACGGCGGCATCGAAGAGGCCCCGCTTCGAGCCGAACGCGTGGTAGATGCTCGATCGGTTCAGACCCGTGACGCGCTCGAGCTCGGGCAGCGGCGCGCCCTCGTAGCCCTGCTCCCAGAAGACGCTCCGCGCCGCGCGGACGACGTCGTCGCGGTCGTAGCTCTGCGTTCGGCCCATGCGCCGCGCCCCCTTTTGTGTATCGTTCAGTTCAGTATATATTGAACCAAGCGATACAGAAACTGCGGTGTCCACCGCCGGAAGGGAACAGCTCATGATCATCGCCGGTCTTGCGCTCGCGGGCCTCGCAGCGCTCATCCACGTCTTCATCTTCTACCTCGAGTCCATCGCCTGGACGAGCGAACGGGCACGCAAGACGTTCGGCACCGGAACGGCAGCGCAGGCCGAGGCCCAGAAGGCGCTCGCCTTCAATCAGGGCTTCTACAACCTGTTCCTCGCCATCGCGGTGTTCGTCGGCATCGTCGTCGTCATCGCCGGGAACCTCCCGGTCGGCGCGACGCTCGTCTTCACCGGGGCTGGTTCCATGGTCGCGGCCAGCCTGGTGCTCGTCCTCTCCGACCCCTCCAAGGCCTCCGCCGCCCTCAAGCAGGGCGTGGTCCCCGCCCTCGGCGTCCTCGCGCTCGCGCTCGGCATCGCACTCTGACCCGCCGTAGCGCGCCACCCCTGTCCGCGACTCCGACCGAGCATCGCGGCATCCGTCACCGACCCCTCACGAAGGAGAAACACATGACCCACGGAACCAGCACGCAGGTCCGTCTCGCACGCCGCCCCCAGGGCTGGCCGACGCCCGAGGACTTCTCGATCGAGCGCGTCGAGCTGAGCGATCCCGCGCCGGGCGAGGTGCGCGTGGTCAACGAGTTCGTCTCCGTCGACCCGTACATGCGCGGACGTATGAACGACGTCCGCAGCTACGTCCCCCCGTACGCCCTCGGCGACGTGATCGCCGGCGGCGCGATCGGCCGCGTCGTGGCGAGCGCGTCGGACGACCTGCCCGTGGGCACCGTCGTGCTGCATCAGCACGGGTGGTCGGATGTCGTGCAGGCCGACGCCTCGACGTTCCGCGCCGTCCCCGAGGTGCCGGGCCTGCCCCTGTCGGTGCGGCTGCACATCCTCGGGATGACGGGCCTGACCGCCTACGTCGGACTCACCGCGATCGCGCACATGAAGCCGGGTGACACCGTGTTCGTCTCGGGAGCGGCCGGAGCCGTCGGCACCGCCGTCGGCCAGATCGCGAAGCTCCTCGGCGCGGGCCGCGTCATCGGCTCGGCGGGCTCCGCCGAGAAGGTCGCGCTGCTCACCGAGAAGTACGGCTACGACGCAGCCTTCAACTACAAGGACGCCCCCGTCCGCGAGCAGCTCGCCGCGCATGCTCCCGACGGCGTCGACGTGTTCTTCGACAACGTGGGCGGTGACCACCTCGAGGCCGCGCTCGACGTCATGAACACCGGCGGACGCCTGGCGCTCTGCGGCGCGATCACGGGCTACAACACCACCGAGAAGACCCCTGGGCCCGACAACATGGCCAACATGATCACCCGCGGTCTCACCGCGACCGGCTTCACGCTGGCCGCCTACCTCCACCTGGCGCCGGAGTTCACCGAGAAGATGACCGCCTGGTTCGCCGAGGGCAAGATCGCCTACGACGAGACCATCGTCGACGGCATCGAGAACACCGTCGACGCCTTCCTGGCGATGATGCGCGGCGCCAACACCGGCAAGATGCTCGTGCGGACCTCCGCGCGGTAAGCCCTCGAGCCGACCGAAAAGGCGGTGACGCTTCGCGCGTCACCGCCTTTCGCGTCGGCTCGACGGACGAAGCCGTCACCCCCGCAGGTGCAAGCTGCCGTCTCGCCACTCGGCCGAGCGGAGGTCGTCGATCCGGGCGTCGACGACGGCGGTACCGAGATGGTCCCCCACGCCGACGACCCATCCCGCTCCGGCGGCGCGAGCCGAACGCACGCCGGCCTCGGCATCCTCGAACACGACGCATCGCGCAATGTCGACGCCGAGCAGCGCGGCGCCGGCGAGGTAGGGCTCAGGGTCGGGCTTACCGCGACCGACGTCCTCCGCCGCAACGAGCGCGGACGGGACGGGATGCCGTGCGGCCGCGAGTCGCCGGCGCGCCAGCTCGCGCGTGGCCGAGGTCACCACGGCCCACATCCCCGACGGGATGCGCGAGGTCAGGGCGACCGAGCCGGGGATCGGCTCCGTCAGCGCGGCGGATGCGACCTCCGCCTCATCGAGAGCGGCGACGGCCTCGTCGCGCAGCCCTGCCGCCACGAGCGTCGCGACGGTGTCGGTGGCGCGCACCCCGTGCTCGATCTGCGTGCGGAAGTCGAACCCCGGGGCGTACCGCGTCGCCCAGGCGTCCCAGGCGGTGGCGGCGGCCTCGAGCGAGTCGACGAGCACGCCGTCGCAGTCGAACAGCACGGCACTCGGAGTGATGGCGGTCACAGGAGGCTCCAGGGAGGAGGATGCCGCCGGGGCGGACCCCGGCGGCATCGATTCGGTTCAGCGGGACGTGGCTGCGGGGGCCGGAGTCGCGTCGGCCTCGGCTTCCGCCGCCTTCCGCCGGTCGCGACCGCGCAGGGCGAAGGTCGTGCCGTAGAGCGCGACGAGGGCGACAGCGAGCGCGACGATGACGGCGATCTGCCCGCCGGCACCGGAGACGCCACCGAGGATCAGGCCGAAGACGCCGTAGTCCGAGTCGGAGAAGGTCGAGTTCGAGAACCCGATGTCGCCGAGGACCGGCAGCAGGAACAGCGGCAGGAAGGTGATCGCCACGCCGTTGGCGAAGGCTCCGAGGACGGCGCCCCGGCGACCGCCGACGGCGTTGCCGATCACGCCCGAGGCGGCACCCGTCATGAAGTGCGCCACGACGCCGGGGATGATGATCGCTGTGCCGAGCGCTGCCATCCCGAGCATGCCGACGATGCCGCCGACGAAGCTCGCGAGGAACCCGATGAGCACCGCGTTAGGAGCGAAGGGGAAGACGATCGGCACGTCGAGCGCGGGCTTGGCGTTCTTCACGAGCTTCTCGGAGATGCCCTTGAAGGCGGGCACGATCTCGGCGAGCACGACGCGCACGCCGGCGAGGATGATGAAGACGCCGGCCGAGAACGTCGCGGCCTGCAGAGCGAGGAAGACGATGAAGTTCTGTCCGTTCGACAGCTCCCCCTCGATGTACGCGGCCCCCGCGAACAGCCCGACGATGATGTAGATCACGGCCATCGAGAGCGCGACGATCACGGTCGTGTCGCGGAGGAAGCCGAGCCCGCTGGGGAACGAGATCTCCTCGGTCGACTTCGAACGTCCCTTGCCTCGGGTGATCAGGGCGACGAGACCGCTGAGGGCGACGCCGGCGCCGCCGGTGTGCCCGAGGGCGACGTCATCGCTGCCGGTCACGCGGCGCATGAAGGGCTGGACGAGAGCAGGCGAGACCACCATGTAGATGCCCTGTGCGATCGACCCCCAGAGCACGACGGCCCACGGCTCGAAGCCGGCGACCCCGAGGATGACGGCGAACATCGCCGCGATGTAGAACGCGACGTGACCCGACAGGTAGATGTACTTGAAGCGTGTGGTCGCCGCCAGCACGATGTTGACGATCATGCCGAAGAAGAAGATGAGCGCGGCGGCGGAGCCGTAGTCGAGCAGCACCTGGGCGACGATGGCCTCGTTGTTGGGGACGACGCCCTGCACGTTGAACGCGTGCTGGAACATCGCACCGAACGGATCGAGCGAGCCGACCACGACGCCGGCGCCGGCGGCCAGCACGAGGAAGCCGACCAGGGTGCGGATCGTGCCCTTGAGGACGTCGCTGAACGACTTCCCCTGCACGGCGAGACCGATCAGGGCGATGAGCGCGACGATGACCGCCGGCTGGGTGAAGATGTCGAGCAGGACATCGATGACAGCATCCATCGCGGATGCTCCTTTCGTCGGTGAAAGCGTCGGGTGGAGGGCGGGAGGGTCGGGTCGGGTCAGGAGTGCCGCTTGACGGCCTCGTCGACCTTCGTCCGGAGCTCCGCGAGGTCGATGATGCTGTCGAGCGCGACGACGTCGTCGCCGAGGCCGCTCGCGGCCTCCGCGATGTCGCGGCCGACGAAGATGGTGTCGGCGTCGCCCCGGGCGACCGAGCCGAGGTCGGCGTGATCGACGGTGATGCCGGAGACTCCCAGCTCCTTCAGCACCTTCTCGATGTTCATGTGCACCATGAAGCTGCTGCCGAGGCCGGAGCTGCAGACGGCGAGAAACTTGGTCATCGGATGACTCCTGTCGTGAGGGCCGCGCGGACGTCGGCTGTGGTTCGGGCGGAAAGCAGAACTGCACGGGCGCGGTCGTCGCTGAGCAGTCGGGCGAGCTCCGACATCGTCGAGAGATGCGACTCGGTGTCGGTCGCCGCCAGGCAGAAGAAGAGGGTGATGGGGTGGGCCTCTTCGTCGTTCAGCAGAACGGCGGGGTCGACCCAGAGCGCGGAGAGCCCCGTGCGCACGACACCCTTCTCGGGGCGGGTGTGGGCCAGCGCGATGCCGAACCCGAGATCGATGTAGGTGCCGCCGCCGGCGATCGACTCGATCATCGCGTCGATGTACGAGCGCGTGATGGAGCCGTCATCGAGAAGCGGTCGGCTGACCGTCTCGATGGCCGTGCGCCATCCGTCGAGGTCGGTCGCGAACTGGATGCGGTCGTCGCTGAGCTGTTCGATGAGCATGGGGTCCTTCCGGTCAGACGCCGGGCCGAGGGCCGTGGAGCGTGAGGGAGATCTCGCTGTTCTCCGGAGCGTGGCGTGCCGTGCCGAAGGCGACCGGGGTGCCGTCGGCGTCGAACACGAGGGAATCGATGGTGAGCAGCCGCAGGCCGGCGCTCACCCCGAGGTTCAACGCCACGTCCGGCGCCGCCTCGTCGACGCGCACCGTCATGTCGTTGCGGACGAGACTGACGCCGTACTGCTCCTGCAGGAAGGCGTACAGCGACTGATCCGAGAAGTCACCGGTGTACACCCCGGGGTACCGGGCGTGCGGAACCCACGTGAACACGTGCTGGTGGAGCTGGCCGTTGACGTAGCGCAGACGGACGAGCTCGACCACGCCCTCCCCCTCCTCGAGTTCGAGGAGGCGGGCCACCTGGGCGCCGGCGGGCACGAGCTCCTGACGGAGCACGCGGGTCGTGACGACGTTGCCCGCGCTCGTCTGCTGACGGTGGAACCCGGTGACGACGTCGGCGAAGTGCTCCGGGTAGTGATCGCCCGCAACCGGCTCGGTGACGAACGTGCCGCGGCCGTGCTCACGAGCAAGCCATCCGTCCTGCACGAGCCCGTCGACGGCCTTGCGCAGGGTGATGCGGCTCACCGCGAACTCCTCGCACAGCTCGGGCTCGGACGGCAGCCGGTCGCCGACGGCCATCTCGCGGATGCGTCGCAGGAGTTCGTCGTGGACGGCCCGGTACTTCGCGGTTCCGGTTGCTGTCACCATCGGTCGCCTCCTTGCTGACTCGCGTCATTATGACGTCATGACTAATCCGAGGTCGATCATGCCTGAAACCGAGCTTTCGTGCAAGATTGCACCTCGGAGTCATTATGACATCATGATGACTATGGAGAATTTGATCTCGACGCCCGCCGCACCGGCCACCATCCCGGATACCACCGAAGTCACCGAGCACGACGTCGTCGTCGCCGCCCGCCTGCTCGCTGCGGACGCCGTGGAGGCCGCTCGCTCCGGACACCCGGGCACCGCGATCGCCCTCGCGCCGATCGCGACCGCGCTCTTCCAACGGCACATCGAGCACGACCCCGCCGACCCGGAGTGGCAGGGTCGTGACCGCTTCGTGCTGTCGTGCGGGCACGCGAGCATCCTGCTGTACACGCAGCTCTTCCTCACCGGGTACGACGTCACGATCGATGACCTCCGCGCCTTCCGCACGCTCGGCTCGCGCACTCCCGGCCACCCCGAACTCGGCCACACCGCCGGGGTCGAGACGACGACCGGGCCGCTCGGGCAGGGCCTGGCCACCGCCGTCGGCATGGCCATGGGCCTGGTGCACGAGCGGGCGACCTTCGACCCCGACGCCCCGCGGGGCGCATCGCCCTTCGACCGGCACGTGTGGGTCCTCGCCTCCGATGGCGACCTGCAGGAGGGCATCTCGTACGAAGCCGGGGCCCTCGCGGGCCGCCATGGACTCGACAACCTCACCGTCGTGTACGACGACAACGACATCCAGATCGAGGGCGACACGCGTCTGACCTCGTCGGAGGACGTGGGCGCCCGCTTCCGCGCCCAGGGGTGGCACGTCGAGCGGATCGAGCTGGCCGCAAGCGGCGACGTCGACGTCGACGAGCTCGACCGCGTCCTGGGCGCGCCGAACCCCGTCGGCAAGCCGCGCCTGGTCATCCTGAAGTCGCAGATCGCGTATCCCTCACCCGGAGCCCTCAACACCGCGGCATCCCACGGCGCCCCGCTGGGGGCCGCCGAGATCGGACTGCTGCGCGAGGCGCTCGGCACGCAAGCTGCGCCCTTCGACGTGAGCGAGGCGGTCCTGCGCCGTTCGCGCGTCGCGCGAGCGCGCGGTGCGCGTCTGCACGAGGCATGGGACGAGGCCTACTCGCAGTGGCAGGCATCGGATCCCGCTCGGGCAGACGCGCACGCCGCTTTCCGGGCGCGCCGTCTGCCCGACGACCTCGGCGCGCGGCTCCCCCGCTTCGACCCCGGTACGGAGGTGTCGACGCGCGACGCTTCGGGCGCCGCCATCCAGACACTCGCGCAGGCGCTGCCCGCGATGTGGGGCGGATCCGCCGATCTCGCCGAGCCCAACCGCACCGAGATCCACGCGGGCGGATCGTTCCTGCCCGAGGAGACGGGCCTGGGAACGCGAGCGGGCCGCAACATCCACTGGGGCGTCCGCGAGCACGCGATGGGCGCCGCGATGAACGGCATCGCCCTCGCCGGCGGTTGGCGCGTCTTCGCCGGCACGTTCCTGGTGTTCAGCGACTATCAGCGCCCCGCGATCCGCCTGTCGGCGCTCATGGGACTTCCGGTGACCTACCTGTGGTCGCACGATTCGGTCGCGCTGGGTCAGGACGGTCCCACCCATCAGCCGATCGAGCACCTGGCGAGCCTGCGCGCGATGCCCGGCTTCACCGTGGTCCGCCCAGCCGACGCGAACGAGACCGTGGCGGCATGGCATGCGATCGTCGAGGCGGACTCCCCCGCCGGGCTCGTGCTGGGCCGGCAGGGCGTGCCGGTGCTCGACATCCCCATCGATGACGTACGCGCCGGGGTCCGCCGCGGCGGCTACGTCGTGCGCGACGTCGCCGCTCCGGACGCCGTCATCATCGCGACCGGGAGCGAGGTCGGCCTCGCACTGTCGGCCGCCGAGGCGGCCGCCGCATCCGGCCTCCAGGTCCGGGTCGTGTCGATGCCGAGCCGTGAGTGGTTCCTGGCCCAGGACGCCGCGTACCGCGACGCGGTCCTGCCGCCGTCGCTCCACGCGCGAGTCGCGGTCGAGGCGGCGTCGCCGTTCGGCTGGCACGAGATCGTGGGCTCATCGGGCGCCGTGGTCGGCATCGACGAGTTCGGGCTCTCCGCTCCGGCGGCAGATGCTCTGCGCGAGCGCGGCATGACGCAGGAGCGGGTTCTCGACGCCCTCCGCTCCATCACCGCCCGGAGCTGATCGACCTCATCCCTCGACCCGACCGAGAAGGCGGTGACGCTTCGTGCGTCACCGCCTTTCGCGTCGGCTCGGCGACCGTCAGCGCCCCGGCGTCGCGACGGGGGCCGGGCGGCGCACGAAGAACGTCAGCACCACCGCCGCCGAGGCGATGCATGCGCCGGTGACGAAGGCCGTGTGCACGCCCGAGGCGGTCGCCGCGACGGCATCCGCCCCGCCTGCCGCAGCCGCGGCTGCGCCGACCGACATCAGCGTCACGAACAGCGCGGTTCCCGCGGCACCGGCGACCTGCTGCAGCGTGCTGACCGTCGCACTGCCGTGCGAGTAGAGACGCGTCGGCAGCGATCCCAGCGCCGAGGTGAGCAGCGGCGTGAAGACGCAGCCCAGGCCGAGGTTGAGGCCCATGTGCACCGCGATGATCCAGGCGATCGGGGTACCGACGCCGAAGGTCGTCATGCCCCACAGCGCCGAGGCGGCGACGATCATGCCCGGGATCACGAGCGGCGTCGGGCCGAACCGGTCGAACAGCGCACCGACGACGGGAGCGATGAGCCCCATGAGCACACCGCCGGGCAGCAGCATCAGGCCGACCGTCAGGGTATCGAGCCCCAGAACCTGCTGCAGGTAGATCGGCAACAGGATGAGCGACCCGAACAGAGCCGACATCACGACCACGACCAGCACGACGGCGAGGCTGAACGACCGCGACTGGAACGTCCGCAGGTCGAGCAGGGCCGCGTCGGTGCGCTGCAGCTTCAGCTGACGCGTGACGAAGGCGGCGAGCGAGAGGGCGCCGATGACGAGCGGGATCCAGACGGGCACCGGTGCGTGGCCGGTCGCCGACTCCCCGATCGAGCTCAACCCGAAGATCAGCCCGCCGAAGCCGAGAGCGGAGAGCACGACGGATCCGACGTCGAAGCGCGCCTCGCGCGTCTCAGTGACGTTCTGTACCCAGATCGCACCGAGGCCGAGCGCGAGCAGCGCGATCGGCAGCACGAGCCAGAACATCCAGCGCCAGTCGAGCACAGACAGGATCAGACCCGACACGGTCGGGCCGATCGCCGGGGCGACGGCGATCACGATGCTGATGACGCCCATCATCCGTCCGCGACGGGCGGGCTCGACGACGTTCAGCACGGTCGTCATCAACAGCGGCATCATGATGGCCGTGCCGGACGCCTGCACGACGCGTCCGGCGAGCAGCATGCCGAAGCCGGGCGCGAGCGCGGCGATCAGCGTCCCGGCGGCGAACAGCGACATCGCCGTGAAGAAGACGCCGCGGATCGGGAATCGCGCCAGCACATAGCCGGTCAGCGGGATGACGACGGCCATCGTCAGGAGGAAGCCGGTGGTGAGCCACTGCGCAGTCGCCGCGGTGATCTCGAGGTCGACCATGAGCCGCGGCAGGGCGACGCTCATGATCGTCTCGTTGAGGATGACCACGAACGCCGATGCGACGAGCAGGGCGATGACGGGGCCGGTGCGCCCGGATGTCGTGCGGGGAGGGGCCGATGTCGGGATGGCGGAGGTTTCGGGATGCTGCTGCTCGAGTGTCACTCACTGATCTTATGGCAGTCTCTGCCACATTGGCGCTGTGCGACACTTATCTCATGGAGCGCGAACGCGATCAGGCCGCCGCGGTCGCTGACGAGCATCCCGCGGGCCTCCGGGAGCGACGACGTCAGGAGACCCAGCGCGAGCTGTCGGACGCAGCCCTCGATCTCTTCGAGCAGCACGGAGTGCACGGCACGACGGTGGACGACATCGCGCGCCGCGCCGGCACGTCGCAGCGCACCTTCTTCCGCTACTTCGCGACGAAAGAGGCTGCCGTGTTCGCGAGCGCCGACGACTCGGCGCGCGTCGTCGGCGACGCGATCGATGCCGTACGTGCGGGAGCCTCCGTGGTCGAAGGCATCGAGCGCAGCTGGCTGAAGCTCCTCGACCGCTTCGACGCGCATCCCGACGAGCACATCCGCGCTCTGCGCATCCGCCGCCTCGTCGGTTCGGAGCCGTCGCTCCTGGCCGTCGCGTTGCGCAATGAGGCTGAAGAGGTCGAGCAGCTCACCGACGCCGCCGTCGATGCGGCGGGGGCCGACGCCGATGTGCTCGCCGCTCGCGCGGCCGTCTCGACCATGGCGCTCGTCCTCCGGCTCACGATCGACGAGTGGGTACGTCGCGCCGAGCTGAACGAGCGCGCGAGCGTCCGCCAGATCTACCTCGAGATGCGCCGCGGCGTCGCGACGGTGGCCCGCGACCTCGAGGCTCATCCCCCGCATCTCGGCTGACCGACCCCGGCCTCTTGACCGAGGTCCCACTTCGGCCGGCAATACCGTCGGGAAACCCGGCTCACGGGGAACCTCGCGGTGGACCGATCCCCGCCTGCTAGCCTGGATCGGTGGGTTACTTAATTGCAGCGCCCGTGATGGCGCGCACCTTCACGTTCCGCGACCGCCGCGCCTGACGGCGCGTACGGCATCGCTGGTCTGACCGCGCCGTCCTTCGAGATGTCTTCTGCACCTCGGACGGGCCTCTTGCTTGCCTCCCCGCACCCGGGGTGCTCCCCTCGAACATCGGAGCACACCCATGCCTCGTTCCCGCCATGGCGGACGCCACGAACTCGGCCAGAACTTCCTGACCCATCGCCCCACCCTCGACACCATCTCCTCACTCGTCACCGCCACCGACGGCCCGATCCTGGAGCTCGGCGCCGGTGACGGTGCACTCACCCGCGTTCTCGCTTCGTCCGGCCGCGCACTGACGGCCATCGAGATCGACGAGCATCGCGCGCGCCGACTGTCGCGCGCCCTTCCGGAGGTCACCGTCATCGCCGACGATGCGTTACGGCGACGGCTGGATGCTCCGGTCGTCGTCGGCAATATCCCGTTCCACCTGACGACACCGATCCTGCGCCACCTTCTCACCGATCCCGGCTGGCAGCATGCGGTGCTCGTGACGCAATGGGAGGTTGCGCGGAAGAGAGCGGGGGTGGGCGGCCGAACCATGATGACGGCGCAGACCGCTCCCTGGTTCGACTTCGCCCTCCACGGGCGCGTGCCGAACTGGGGCTTCGAACCCCGCCCGTCGGTGGATGGCGGCATCCTCGCCATCACGAGACGAGCATCGCCGCTGCTTCCCGAAGCCGAACGTCGCAGCTACGAGTCGTTCGTACGCACGATGTTCACGGGGCGCGGGCACGGCCTTGCGGGCATCCTCCGGGTGTCGGTCGGCGCGAGCGCCGCGACCGCCCGCGGAGCCTGCCGCCGTGCCGAGGTCGCCCCCGACGCCCTGCCGCGCGACCTCACGCCACGGCAGTGGACCGAGCTGTGGCGCGCGCTGCGGGAGTGCCGGCGAACCCGTCAGGAGCGCACGCGCTGAGGCGATCCCGCGCCGCGGGTGCGTCGCCGCGGCGCGCGTGCACCGCGGCGCAGGGTCGCCGGCCGAGCTGCTTCGGCGACGGCCGCAGCAGCCGCATCGGGCGAGGCGTGGGTGCCGAGGTCGGCGCCGTGGCCGCTCTCGGCGTCGAAGGTCGCCGGCATCGAACCGGTGGTCACGAATCCGGCGTACTGGCCGTCGAGAGTCGCGACGAAGAAGTCGGCATCCGCCTGTCGCCAGACGAGCGAAGGCGCGGAAGAAGAAAGAGTTGAAAGCACGATGTCCTGAGAACGAGCGCGCACAGCACGGTGCGCGGAGAAAAGATGAGGGCTGGATGAACCAGTGATCGCGTCGGACGATCTGCTCGACGGTGAGCCAGGCGAACGACACTCGAGCCCCGAAGGGACGTTTCAACGCTAGCACGCTCCCGCCGGGCGGGGGCCGGACGCGGTCAGCCTCGCCAGCGGCCGATCACGTCGCGGAGTCGGACGATCGCGGCGGTGACAAAGTCGGGGTGTGCGCGGTACCAGTCCGCGTGGGCCTCGGCGACCAGTTTCGGATCGACCTCGACACCGTCGACGATCCACGAACCCTGCGGCGGATCGGAGAGCTCCCAGGCGTCGGCCACCCACTCCTCGAGCGGGGCCCGAACCGCGTTCAGCAACGGCCGCCCCGGATCGGTGGGAACACCCGGCAGGCCGAGGGCCGCCAGCACACGCTCGGCGAGAGGCAGCCACACGACGTTGCCCGGGTGATTGACGGTGCGCATCAGTTCGGCCGACGCGGGCCGCAGCAGATCCGACACGGCGACGTCGATCGACTCCTCGCGACGACGCAGCTCGGCCAGCGAATCGCTCGCTACCTGCCGCACCGCCCGGCGGTCCAGCCGCGGAATTGTCGGAAGCCCGGCCGCCGCGGCGAGAGTGCGGATGTCGTGGTAGGCCACGATCGGCGGCACCTCTTCGATCCCGTCGACGTGCAGCGCCGCCTGGAACGGATGCAGCCCCGCGTAGCGGACGACCGGGAAGGTCACCAGAGGCGCGGACGGAGCGAGGGATGCCGCCAGCTGACGCGTGCCCAGGCGCAGGCCGTGGTAGTCGTCGCGCACGGGCTGAGCGACGAGGAAGGAGGCCCGGGGCAGCAGTTCATGCAGGCGCTCGACGTCGGCGGCATCCATCTCGTGGACCGGAGGCACCCGGACCGTCGGGCGGTCGGGGGCGTCGAGGACGATGCGCATCGACTCGGCCTGGCAGTTGCCGACGACGAGCCCGAAGCCCTCGGGCGGTTCGACTTGCCGGAAGGGGGCGGGGGCATGAGGCATCCCTCCACTGTGACCCGCGGCCTCGACCGACGCCGGTGTTTGCCGTCAGGCCCCCGGATGCGCTATCGCCGATCTGGCCCGATGACGACGCACCCCGTCGCGATTCGCGCAGCGCACCGAGCAGTAGCGCTGCCGCCCGTTACGGGTCACGTCGACCACGACGTTGCGGCAGGGGTCGCTCGGAAAGCGTCCGGCGGCGCACCGCGACAGACGGCCCATCCCCCGCGTCGTCACATGGAGCGCGGTGCCGACGGCGATGACCGCGCGGAGCACCTGCGGCAGGCGCTGATCGTCGTCGCGGTAGTGCAGGTGCCATTCGCCGTCGTGGTCGGTCAGCCGGGGATACGCCGTCGCCGCCGCCATCAGCCCGTTCAGCAGCCTCGCGCGTTCCGCCGCCGTCTCGGCATCGACCACTTCGAGCCACGAATCGATCACCGCCCGGGTCGCCTCGAGGTCGGACGGCGCCCCGGGCGCGTACACAGCGGTCATGCCGTATTCGTACGTGCGCGCCACGACGCCCTCGCGGTCGCTCGGCCAGTCGTTCGCGAGCGATGCGGCAAGAAGAACCGCGTACTCACCGTAAGGGTTGAGCTGCATAACGGCATTACATCACGATCGAATCATGTCGCCGTCCTCCCCTGCATCCCCCACCGCTCCGCTGCCGTCCCGTACTCATGAGCACGGCTGGATGACCGAGTCGGCGCATCGCACATCGGACGGCCTCGTCCGTTACGTGCGGTGCGACGGATGCGGCGCCCGACGTGTGGACCTGCAGGCGACGGCATCGCGCCCGCCGGTCGCGGAAAGCGCCGAAATCGGTCAGCCGATTTCACCCGGATGAGTGAGACGCCACCATTCCGACGGCGGTTCGATGTCGCCGTCGAGCACGACCGGCACCGTGACCGACTCGGGACCGGCCGTCCACGTGATCTCACCGAGCACCTCGCCGTCGGTCCAGTCGCGTGGCTCGCGCACGTCGCCGGTGACCGCTATGGGCGTGTCGGACCAGGTGCGCAGAGACGCTCCCTTCGCCAGCACCACCCGCACCGAGCTGCCCCACGCCGTCGTGTAGATCCCGAGCTGCTGCCCGTGCTGCGCGACCGCAGTGACGTGGAACCCGTCGGCGAGACGCTGCAGAACACCGAGAACACTGGCGGCGACGCCGCGCTGGGATGAGCCGCCGAGCGCGACACCGACGACGCTCAACGGCTCGGGAAGCCCGACATCGACGGTCGCCGTGTAGAGCAGGTTCGCACCGCTGTCGTCGAGCGTGCCCGTCTTGAGCCCCGTGATCCCGCTCTGACCGAGGAGGCTGTTGGTGTTCGCCATGGCCCCCGGCCCCGGCAGATTCAGAGACGGCGTCGCGGCGATCGCTGCCACCGTCGGATGTGCCGCGGCGATGCGACCGAGTGCGATCAGGTCGCTCGGCGTGCTGGTGTTCCGGGGATCCAGCCCCGTCGGCTCGACGACCTCCGTCCGCTCCAGGCCGTTCGCCGTGAGCCACCGGTCGGCGGCGGCGCGGAAGCTCGACACCGAACCGAAGGCCCAGACGGCGATCGCCTCGGCGTAGTTGCTCGCAGACGGGATGAGCATCGTCGCCAGGGCGTCGCGCAGCGACAGCGAACTGCCGATCGGCATGGGAGCGATCGTCGCATCGCGGACGAAATACGCGTCGTAGAGGGCGTGGTCGTCACGGTCGAAGGTGAGCGTGGGCCCCCGGTCGCCATCGGCAATCGGGTAGGCGTCGAGGACCACCAGTGCCGTGATGACCTTGGTGATGCTGGCGATCGGTCGAGGGTCATCACCGCCCTCGACCATCCAGACGCCGGCCGCCGCCGAGCCGAGGTACGCCTCGGCGCCCGCAACGGACAGCGCCGCGGACCCGTCGGCCGTGAAGCCGATGTCGACGGGGGTCGGCGGCACGGGTGCTGGCGGGATCGAGACCTCCCCCGCGGCCGGCCTCAGCGGAGCCGTCAGCGCCCATGCGGCGTATCCCCCGGGCGCGCCGAGAAAGATCGCCGTCGTGATGCCCGCGGCGATCCATCCGTTCCGGCGACGGCGGCGGCGCCCGGTCGCCACCTCTTCCGCAGTCATCGAGAGCTCGGGAGCGGAGGTCGAGAAGAAGGCCCCGAAATCGTCGAGGTCGTCGCTCCCCGAGTCGCGTCGCGTCATCGCGGTCCCTTCGTCATGGCGCCCATCTTCACGCAAAACGTCATCCTCATGGATGATTCGCGACTCTCAGCGAGCCCATAGTGTTGAGGCGTTCTTGAAACAAGGGGGTTGCACGTGCACCGCAAAACACTTCGTTGGGCCGCACCGGCGGCGGTCGGCCTGGTCTTCGTCTTGGCGGGCTGCACGGCCGCGGACGGCTCCGTCGACAGCGCCGAGGATTCGCCGCTCACCGAGTACTTCTCGGCGTTCTACGGCGGCGAGATGAGCGAGGAAGAGCAGCAGGCGCAGTTCGAGACGCAGAACAAGCAGCGCGAGGAGCTCGTCGCGCAGTGCATGCAGGACGAGGGCTTCGAGTACATCCCCGCCCCCTCCACGATGACGTTCAGCTCGGGCACCGAGTGGAAGCCCGAGGACCGCGAGTTCGTGGCGCAATGGGGCTACGGTGCCGTCGAGTATCCGGACGCGGACGAGCAGCCCGAGCCCGAGCAGATGACGCCCGACCCCAACGCGGATTACGTGATGGCGCTCTCCGAGTCGGAGCAGGCCGCCTACTACGAGGCGCTGTACGGCCCGGGCCCGACCGAGGAGGAGATGTCCGAGGACGGGTCCTACGAATACAACTGGGAGACGTCCGGCTGCAACGGCTGGGCCGATCACGAGATCAACGGCGACGACCCTCTGCAGTCCGACGAGTTCGCCGACCTGATGGACGCCGTCACGAAGTTCTACGAGTCCTCGGCCACGCTTCCGGCCATGGTGGACCTCGACCGCGAATGGGCCGCGTGCATGGATGCCGCCGGGTACCCGGGATTCGCCTCGCAAGCGGATGCGCAGAACTCCATCTACGAAGAGCTGAACGGCGTCTACGAGAACTCGACCGAGACCGGCCCGGATCAGGCGACCATGGACGAGATCCACGAGCGTGAGGTCGAACTGGCTCTCGCCGACCTCGACTGCCGCAAGGAGACCGACTACCGCGCCAAGTACCAGAAGGCGCAGTTCGCCGCCGAGGAGCAGTTCATCGCCGATCACAAGACGGAGCTCGAAGCGATGAAAGCAGCGGCTGAGCAGGCTCGCCCGTGACCGCAGATCCCGCGAAGGACGGCACGACCGCGGCCGATGACTCGTTCGACGAGCTCATCGCCGACCCCGCCGCCCCCGCGCCGACCGGCGGGGGCCGGCTCGCGGTGTGGCGGTCGGTCGTCTCACGCAACCGCGTGCTCTGGATCTCCGCGGCGGTCGCCGTCGTGGCGCTCGTCGGAGGGCTGCTCGTCGGCCGGTTCGTCATGGCGCCCGCCTCGGCGGCTGCCGACGACGCGCCGGCACCCGGTCTCGTGACGGTTCCGGTGGAGTTCGGCCCCCTCAGCAACGACGTCACGATCCGCGGCGAGGTCGGGTTCGCCGACCCCGTCGAGGTGAAGATCGACACGTCCGCGATCTCGGGACCGGCCGTCGTCACCGGCCAGGTTCCGGCGCTCGGAGCCGAGCTGACCCAGCTCTCCGTCGCTCTCGAAGTGGCAGGGCGTCCCGTCATCGTGCTCCCCGGCGAGCTCCCGGCCTACCGAACCTTGCGGTTCGGCGTGGCCGGCCCCGATGTCGTGCAGTTCAAAGAGGCCATGCGCGCCGTCGGCATCGACGCCGGAGACCCGGGCAACGACGTCTTCGACGAGCAGGCCGCGACCGCGGTCACCGCGCTGTACGCGGCGGTCGGCTACACCGGCCCCGAGTCGGAGGACGACGGCGACAACGCGGTGCGTTCGGCGCAGGAGAGTGTTCGGTCCGCCGAACAGGCGCTGTCCGCGGCGCGCGCAGCGCTGGGCGCAGCGGGACGGGACGGCAACGCCATCGCGCGCGCCGACCTCGAGGTCGCGAACGCCCGTGCTGTTCTGCAGGGGGCACGCGACAACGGCGCGTCATGGGACGAGATCGTCGCAGCCCAGAACCAGGTCGCGACCGCCGAGCTCGCACGTGAGCAGCTGAACGCCGCACCCGATACGAGCAGCGAGCGGGCCGCGGTCGACGCCGCGGCGAGCCAGCTCTCGCAGGCGCAGGACGACCTCGTGCGCGCCCGCCAGCAAGCCCTGCCCGCCCTCCCCGCCGGAGAAGTGCTCTATCTGACGGAGCTGCCCCGCCGCGTCGACGCGGTGACGGCCGAACGCGGCAGCATCCTCTCCGGCGCGGCGATGACCGTGTCAGGGGCGACCGTGGCGCTGACCGGCTCCGCGGCGGAGGCGGACGCCAAGCTGCTCACGGTCGGCTCGACCGCGAGCTTCGCCCTCCCCGACGGGGCAGAACATGCCGCCACCGTCACCGCCGTGGAGGCGGGCGCGGGCGGCGAGAGTCGGTGGAAGGTGAGCCTCGAGCCGGCGGAGCTGACGCCCGAGCAGATCTCGCAGCTCCAGGGCACGAACGTGCGCGTCACGATCGCCGTCGGGGCGACGGCGGGCGACGTGCTGAGCGTTCCCGCGGCGGCGCTGACGGCTGGCCCCGGCGGCGAGACGCGCGTCGAGGTCGTCGACGGCGACCCGCGCGACCCCGATGCCCGCACCCGGCTGGTCGTCGTCGAGACCGGGCTGTCGGCCGGCGGGGCCGTCGAGGTGCGTGCCACCGAGGGCGAGCTGGCGGAGGACGATCTCGTCGTGGTCGGGCGATGACGGAGGCGGCCGCCGTCCTCTCGGACCGCTCGACGGCGCCGGACGGGAGCGACGACGTCATCCGATCGGATGAAAAACCGCCGGTTATCGAGCTGCGCGACGTGACGAGATCCTTCCCCGGGCCGCCCGAGGTGCAGGCCCTGAAGGGCATCAACCTGACGGTCTCCGACGGCGAGTACGTATCCATCGTCGGACCGAGCGGTTCGGGCAAGTCGACGATGCTCAACATCCTGGGTCTGCTCGATCGCCCGACCGTGGGCGAGTACCGCCTCGCGGGCGAGCTGACGGGCGGATATTCCGAGGACGAGCGAGCGGCGGTGCGCGCTCGTCGGCTCGGCTTCGTGTTCCAGGCGTTCCACCTGATGCCGCGGCGAACCGTGCTCGAGAACGTCTCGCTGCCGATGCTCTACAGCGGAACCCCGCGCGCGGAGCGCACCGAACGGGCACGAGCCGCGCTCGAGCGCGTCGGCCTCGGGCACCGTGTCGACTTCCGCCCTGGACTTCTCTCGGGTGGTGAGCGCCAGCGCGTGGCGGTGGCACGTGCCGTCGTGACGCAGCCGCGGGTGATCCTGGCCGATGAGCCGACCGGCAACCTCGACCAGGCCACGACGGCGGACATCATGGCGTTGTTCGAAGAGCTGAACGCGGGCGGGCTGACGTTCGTCGTGATCACGCACGACCAGGGCGTGGCCGACCGCGCGGCGCGACGTATCCGCATCGCCGACGGCCGGATGAGCGAGCTGAGCTGATGACGGGATTCTGGAAGAGGCTCCGGGCGCGGCGGTCTCGTCGCGCCGTCGATGCCGAGGCCACGACGACGGCGGTCGCCGAGGCGCGCCAGGTTCCGCGAGCCGACCGGTTCGGCTTCGGCGACCTCGTGCTCGAGGCGACGACCGACATCGGCTCACGCCCCGGCCGCCTCGTCATGACCGTCATGGGAACGGTGCTCGGCATCGGCGCGCTCGTGGCGACCGTCGGCTTCGCGCAGACAGCGGCCGGGCAGATCGCCCGACAGTTCGACGCGGCTGCTGCGACGCACCTGAGCATCGGTCCGGCCGAAGCGCAGGCTCGGGGCGGGCAGCGCGTCGCCACCGCATCGCTGCCGTGGGACGCGCCGGCACGGCTCGAGAGGCTCGCCGGCGTCGAGTCCGCCGCTGCGCTGGCCCCCGTCACTCTGCGGGAGAACTCGATCACCGCCGTGCCCATCAACGACCCTTCCATCGCGGCCTCCGCTCCCCCGGCGCTCTTCGCCGCCTCCGGCGAGATCCTCGACACGCTGGGCGGGCACATCGTCACGGGCAGATCGTTCGACGAGGGGCACGACATGCGCGGCGACCGGGTGGCGATGCTCGGCTCCCGGGCCGCGGAGCGTCTGGCGATCAACCGTGTCGACACGCAGCCGTCGGTGTTCATCGGCGGGGTGGCCTACGCCGTCGTCGGAATCTTCGACGAGCTCGACCGCCGCGCCGAGGTCGTCGATGCCGTCGTGATCCCCACGGGGGCTGCGCGGCAGGACTTCCAGCTCGCCTCGCCCGGCGACGCGATCGCGCGCATCGTGGTCGGGACCGGTCCGCAGCTGCGCGAGCAGGCCCCGCTGGCTCTCGCCCCCGACGCGGTCGACACGCTCGAGGTCAGTGCGCCGCAGGGCCGCTCAGATCTCGCGCGCGACGTGCAGGGAGACGTCAACGTGGTCTTCCTCATCCTCGGCGTCATCGTCCTGCTGGCCGGCGGGCTCGGGATCGCGAATGTGACGACCCTGTCTGTGCTCGAACGCACCGGCGAGATCGGCCTCCGTCGTGCCCTCGGGTCCACCGGGAGGCAGATCGCCGGCCAGTTCGTCGTCGAGTCGATCGTCATCGGACTGCTGGGCGGCCTGATCGGGTCGGCCCTGGGCGTCTTCGCCGTGCTGGGCGTCTCCATCGCGCAGCAGTGGTCACCGGTGCTCGATCCCTGGGTCGCTCTCGGCGGCACGGTGCTCGGAGCCATCATCGGCCTCGCGGCGGGCGGCATCCCGGCTCGACGGGCCTCGCGTATCGAACCGGTCGTGGCGCTGCGCGGCAATGCCTGACCGTTCTCGCGCATAGCGCGCACCGGGCGCGAGCGCCAGCCCTCTCCGCCGCGAATCGTGCGGGTCTACCGTTGCTGGCGGTGGGGACGGGCGAAGACGAGGACGCGGGATGATCGACGGTGTCGCGAACGATGATGCCGTGCTGCCGGGCGCCCTCCTGGCAGGCCGGTATCGGGTGGTCGAGCCGATCGGGTCGGGCGGCATGGCGCGGGTGTTCCTGGCTCGCGACGAAGCCCTCGGGCGCCCGGTCGCAGTGAAGGTCCTACGGCCCGAACTGACCGACAGCGCCGCGTCGGATCGGGCGGCGATCGAGACACGACTGCTCGCCTCGCTCAACCACCCCGGTCTGGTCACGCTGTTCGACGCGCACCTGAACGACGAACCGCGGTTCCTCGTCATGGAGCACGTGGTCGGGATGACGCTGTCGCAGCGCATCGCGGCGGGCGTCCTCGATGACGGCGAGCTGACCGCGCTCGGCTCTCAGCTCGCCGATGCCCTCCATGTGGTCCACGACGCGGGGATCGTGCATCGCGACGTGAAGCCCTCGAACATCCTCCTCGCGCGGTCGACCGTGCCCGGGGTCCCTCTGCGCGCGAAGCTCGCCGACTTCGGCATCGCGCACCTCCTCGATAGCGACCGCGTCACCTCGCCGAGCCTGCTGATCGGCACGGCCGCCTACATCGCTCCGGAGCTGTTGCACGGGGCGGATCCGGCGCCCCCATCCGATATCTACGCTCTCGGGCTGGTGCTGGTCGAGGCGGCGACGGGCGAGCGTGCGTTCGCCGGGTCCGACGGCAATCGCGGACAGCTGCTCGCGCGACTGTCGCGCGACCCCGACATGCCCATGCTTCTCGACCACCGCTGGCGCGATCTGCTGTGCGCGATGACGTCGCGCCGACCGGAGGACCGCCCGACCGCCCTCGAGGTGATGTCGAGCCTGAGCCGGCGCGCGCCCGGCACGCCGGTCGGCGCGGCGCTGGTTGCTGCCGCGGCGGAAATGAGCGGGCACGAGACGCAGGCCGCATCCCGAGCCGCTCAGGCCGATGTCGCGACGGCGACATGGCCCGTCACCGCCTCGCGAGCGATCGATGTCAGGGCCCTCGACGCGCCGGTCCCAGCGTCCGCCGCCGTGCAGGCACACGGCCCGAGCGTGGAATCGGGGACCGAGCCGATGTTCGTGGGCCCGAGTGTTCCGGCCGCTGCAGCACGGGCATCCGAGCGGCGGCCCCGGTCACGCCGTCGCCGACGTCAGCGGACGGCGATCACCGTCGGCGCCGTCTCGATCGGAGCGATCGGGGTGGCGCTCGCCGCGCACCTGATGCTGGCACCGCCGCCCACTCCTCCGACGACGGACGTCCCCGTGCCTGCGGTGGTCGAGACCCCCGCAGGCAGCCCGAGGGAAGACACGGGTGGCGTCGAGTCGCCACCGGACGAGGTGACGACGGCGACCGAGACGGTCGTCTCGTCGGACACGGGCGACGTCGCCGGCACCACGCCGCCTGCTGACACCACGCCTGCCGAGATCGCGCCTGCCGACACCACACCGCCCGAGACCATCCCGGCCGAGACCGTGCCCGTCGGGGTCACTCCGGTCGACCCGCCCGCCGGCCACGCCGAGAAGAACGGTTCGGCCCGGGGCTCCAACAGCGGCAACGGGAACGGGCCCGGTGCGAACAGCGGCAAGGGACCATCGTCGCCGGGCTCGGGCAAGCCGGAGAACCCGGGCGGCTGAGGCCTCAGCGACCGGAACCGGCGGCGAGCTCGGCTCCCGCATGCGCGAGCTCGGCAAGGGCGGCCGCGCTGGACTCCTCGGCGACACCGGCCACGAGGTCGGTGAGGATGCGCACGCGGCGACCGTGGGCGATCGCGTCCAGCGCCGATGCACGCACGCAGTAGTCGGTGGCGATGCCGACGATGTCGACGTCGACGACGCCGTGACGGGTCAGCAGGTCGGCGACGACATCCCCCTCCTCGGTCGTCCCTTCGAAGAGCGAGTACGCGGGTACGCCCTGCCCCTTCTTGACGTGATGGGTCACGGCGGAGACGTCGAGCTCGGGGTCGTACTCGGCGCCCGCCGTGTCGGCGACGCAGTGCACCGGCCAGGTGTCGACGTAGTCGGGCTCGCCGTCGGCGAAGTGCCCGCCGTTGTCATGATCGCCGTGATGCCAGTCGCGCGAGGCGACGATGATCTCGTAGTCGCCGGCGTGCTCGCGGAGGTGACGCGTGATCGCCGCAGCGACCGCGTCACCCCCGGTCACACCGAGCGCTCCACCTTCGGTGAAGTCGTTCTGGACATCGACGATGAACAGGGCACGGGTCATGCGTCGAGGGTACGCTCCGTCTCAGCGGCCCGCACGGCCCTTTCGCGACGCCACTGCTTCGACGGCCACCAGATGGCGGGGCCGATGTCGTGGGCGAGGGCCGGCACGAGGAGCGAGCGCACGACGAAGGTGTCGAGCAGGACCCCGAACGCCACGATGAAGGCGATCTGGGCGAGGAACAGGATGGGGATGACGCCGAGGGCGGCGAACGTCGCGGCGAGCACGAGACCCGCCGACGTGATGACCCCTCCTGTGGCCACGAGGCCCCGCGCGATGCCCAGACGGGTGCCGTGCGCAAGCGTCTCCTCACGCACGCGCGACATGAGGAAGATGTTGTAGTCGACCCCGAGCGCCACGAGGAACACGAAGCCGTACAGCGGGACGGCGGGATCGCCTCCCGGGAAATCGAACACGTGGTTGAACACGAGAGCGCTCACGCCCAGCGCCGTGCCGAACGACAGGATCGTGCTCAGGATCAGCAGAACCGGCGCGAGGATCGAGCGCAGCAGCAGCATCAGGATGAGCAGGATCACGACCAGGATGACCGGGATGATGACGGTCCGGTCGCGGATCGAGGTGTCGTTGGTGTCGACGTTCGTCGCGGTCGTCCCGCCCACGAGGACGTCGGGGACCTCATCGGCGAAGGCGGCCCGTAGATCGCGCACGGTCTGCTCGGCCTCGAGCGAGTCGGCCGGATCGGCCAGCGTCACCGACAGCAGAACGTCGCCCTCCGACACCGTCGGCTCGGGCGCCGGGGCGCCCGGCGGCCCAGCGGCGGCGAAGACCGGCTCGCCGTCCTCGAGCGCCACCGAGACCTGTCCCGTGGGCGAATCCGCTGCGACGGCGGCGACCGACGAGATGCCGGGATTCGCGTCGAGCACGGTGAGCGCGTCGGCGAGACGGTCCTGCGAAACGATGACGGACGCCGGGCTGCCCGAGCCCGCGGGGAAGTGTTCGGCGAGAGCCGCCTGACCGTCGCGCGCTTCCGAAGCGCCCAGCACGAGATCGCTCGAGGGGACGCCGTTCGCGTTGAGCTGCAGGACCCCCGCTGCACCGACGAGGAGGACGACCGTGCTGGCGATCCAGACCGACCGAGCGCGACGTGCGACGAAGCGCGCTTGGCGCGGCCAGAGACCGCGGACCGGTTCGCGCGGGTCGTCGGGAAGGTCGATCGCGCCGGTGCGCGGGATGAACGGCCAGAACGCGGCCCGACCGAACAGCGCCAGAAGCGCGGGCAGGAAGGTCAGCGCCGACAGCATCGAGAAGGCGATTCCGATCGAGGCGATGGGCCCGAGCGCCTTGTTGCTCGCGAGGTCGCTCAACAGCAGGCAGAGCAGGCCCGCGATCACGGTTCCTCCCGAGGCGAGGATCGGCTCGACCGCACCTTTCCAAGCGCGCAGCGTCGCCTCCCAGCGCGACGCGCCCGACCCGATCGCCTCGCGATATCGGGCCGTGTAGAGCAGGGCGTAGTCGGTCGCCGCGCCGATGACCAGGATGAACAGGATGCCTTGGACCTGCCCGTTGAGCACGACGATGTCGGCCTTCGCGAGCCACCAGACCGTCAGCAGCGCGACGCATAGCGCGAACACCGACGTGAGCAGGACCAGGATCGGCAGCAGCGGCGAACGGTAGACGACGACCAGGATGACGAACACAGCCGCGAGCGCGACGATCAGGAGCAATCCGTCGATACCGAGGAATCCCTCCGCGAGATCGGCCGTGAACCCCGCCGGGCCGGTGACCCACGCCTCGACACCCGCGGGCAGGTCCTGCTGGACGAGCCCGCGGATCTCTTCGACGATGTCGCGCACCTCCCCCGAGGCGTCGATCGGCACGAAGACCTGCACGGCGAGACCGTCTTCGGATGGGATGGGCGGCGACACCTCGCCGACCTCCTCGAGCTGACTGATGGCGGTTCCGAGTTCGCCGAGCGCTGCGAGCTGCGTCTCGTCGAGCGGATCGGAAGCCGCGGCCACCACGACCGCCGGAATCTCATCGCCGCCGGTGAAGTCGGTCAGCCGCTCGCTGACCTTCGTCGCGTCGGCGCTGGCGGGAAGGAACGAGGACTGATCGTTCGTGGCCACCTCGCTGACGCGACCGAAGTACGGTCCGCCCACCGACCCGCCGACGAGCCACACGAGGACGAGCAGGGCGGGGATGCCGATGCGCAGCCAGCGCGGGACATTTCGTTCGCTCTTCACGTAGGTAGCTTATCTAGCTAAATGTAGATGCACCAGTCCGATGGCCGACGTTGGCCCGATTCAACCGCGGGCGAAGAGGACGATCCACGACGCGACGAGCGCGGCCACACCCACGGCGAGGAATCCGGACGACAGGCCGACCAGGAGGCGATGCGCGGGCGGTCGCCGGGTCAACCGCATCCTCCCCCGCCATCCGTGTCGATACCAGATGTCTGCCCGATCGCGGCCCGCGAGGAGCGTCGCCGTGTGGTCGTCGACCCGCGCGCTGTTCGCTTCACCCTCGTCGTCGTACCAGCGCACCCAGGTGCCGTCGGGCTCGTGGTCCACGAGCGCATCCGCCGGAAGCCAGGTGCCGTCGGCGGCCCACAGCACGAGGAGCGCGACCGCGAAAAGGGCGGCGCCGCCGAATCCCGCCCAGCTGAGGATCTCGAGCACCGCGTCGAGGATCGCGTTCACGCGCGCCGCCGACTCGGGACGCGGGTCGCTCGGGTCATGCACTCAGTATGGTTGACGCCGGGCGCGGATTCACGACGGACGCAGCAGCACGGCCAGCGAGGCGAGCGTACGCTCGAGCTCGATCGAGGGCTCGAGGAGCCACTGGATCTGCAGACCGTCGGAGGCCGCGATGAGCAGGGCCGCCAGTTGTTCGGCCGGGACGTCGTCGCGAACGGTTCCCGCCCGCTGCTCCGAACGCAGGCGCTCGGTCAGCTCACGACGGATGCGCTCGAAGCGGGCCGTGAAGAACCGCTTGCCGTGCTCGCTCCCCGCTTCGAGCGCTCCGGCGACGAGGATCGAGTAGAGCTCGACGAGACCCGGGACCTCGAGGTTGTCGACCGCGGCGCGCGTCATCACGCCGACCGCCGTCTCGGGCGGAACCGGATTGCGGCGGCCGCGCTGCGTCTCGGCGTGCTCGTAGACCGCGACGAGCAGCTGCTCTCGCGACTCGAAGTAGTGCAGCAGCGCGGCGTGCGAGACCCCGATGGCCTCGGCGATGCGCCGCAGCGAGGTTCCCTGCAGGCCACGCTCCTGGAAGACCTCGATCGCGCGGTCGAGGATCTCCTGACGTCGCGCCACACCCTTGGCGTAGGCGCCCGGACGCCCCATCTCCGCGCGATCGTCGTTGCTCACACCGCGACTGTAACAAAAAACCTCCACCTGGATGTATTACGTGTTAGCGTGACGTCGTGCCACCACAGGCACCCCGCACGATGACGTACGAAAGAAGGTCGACTGTGACTCAGGTCCAGGCATCCGTCCAGCTCTATTCGCTTGCGAAGGAGTTCTCCGCCGACATGTCCGGCTCGCTGGCGAAGCTCGCCGAGATCGGATTCGCACACGTCGAGGCGTTCGACTTCGTCTCGCGCCCGACCGAGATCCGCGCGGCCCTGGATGCCGCCGGCCTCACCTCCCCCACCGGTCACGCTCCCCTGCTGACCGACGAGCTCTGGACGCCCGACGGCTCGATCCCGACGCCCGCACCCGAGGTCGTCTACGAGGCCGCGGCCACGATCGGGATGAAGACGGTCATCGACCCGTTCGTCGCGCCCGACCGCTGGCTCACCGAGGACGGCGTCGCCGACATCGCCGAGCGCCTCAACGCGCAGGCCGAGATCGCCGCCGGATTCGGCCTGAGCGTCGGCTACCACAACCACGCGCAGGAGTTCGTCGCGTCGTTCGACGGTCAGAGCGCCTACGAGCGCTTCGTCTCGCTCCTCGACGAGCGGGTCACCCTCGAGCTCGACCTCTTCTGGGCCCTCACCGGCGGGCAGGACGTCCCCGCCCTCGTGACGAGCCTCGGCGACCGGCTCATCGCCGTCCACGTCAAGGACGGCGTCGTGCCGGCATCCAACCCCTGGGCTCCGGGCGCCGAGCAGTTCGGCTCGGACAGCCTCGACCAGCGCCACGCAGGCACGGGCGATGTGCCCCTCGCCGAGTCGCTGCGCGCGGCCACCGCTCTGAAGTACGCCGTCGTCGAGTACGACAAGGCACCCGGTGACGTCTTCGCCGACGTCGCGGCCAGCCTGGCGTTCCTGCGCGAGAACGGTGTCAGCGCATGACCGGGCCCGTCGGAGTCGGTTTCGTCGGCGTCGGTGTCATCAGCGACACCTACCTCGAGAACCTGGGTTCCTTCCCCGATGTGCGCGTCGTCATCCTCGGCGACCTCGACGTCGATCGCGCCAAGGCTCAGGCCGAGAAGCACGGCGTCGCCGAATGGGGTACGACCGATGACGTCCTCGCGCACCCCGACGTCGACGTCATCGTCAACCTGACGATCCCCGCCGTTCACGTCGACATCTCCTCGCGCGCGATCGCCGCCGGCAAGCACGTCTGGACCGAGAAGCCGCTCGGCCTCGACCGCGAGAGCACGGCGGAGCTCCTGCGCCAGGCGGATGCCGCCGGCCTGCGCATCGGCTCGGCACCCGACACGCTCCTCGGCCCCGGCTTCCAGACCGCGAAGCGCGCGATCCAGAGCGGCGTCATCGGCGAGCCCATGTTCGCGTCGACGACGTTCCAGACCGTCGGTCCCGACCTCTGGCACCCGAGCCCCGCGTTCCTGTTCGCCCAGGGCGCCGGACCGCTGCTCGACATGGGTCCGTACTACTTCAGCGGTCTCGTCAGCCTGTTCGGGTCGGTCGACCGGGTCGCCGCCGTCGGACGCAAGAAGCTCGAGGAGCGCACCATTCAGGCCGGGCCCAACGCGGGCACCGTCTTCCCCGTCGAGGTGCCCACCACGATGCAGGTCATCACCGCCTTCGAGGCGGGCCAGCAGGCGGCGAGCTTGCTGAGCTTCGACTCGGCCCTCGAACGCCACGGCGTGTTCGAGGTGCACGGCACCGAGGGCTCCATCGTGCTCCCCGACCCCAACCAGTTCGAGGGGCGCATCGCCTACGTCAAGGCGCGGAAGTCGATCTCGGACGGCAACTGGGGCGAGCAGGAGTGGATCGAGATCGAGCAGGAGGGCAAGCTCACCGGCCGCGGCCTGGGCCTGCTCGACATGGTCCGCGCGATCGCGGAGGACCGGCCCCACGTCGCCACCGGCGAGCTCGGCTACCACGTGCTCGACGTCATGCTCTCGGCGCAGGAATCTGCCGCCTCGGGCGAGTTCGTCAAGGTCGCGAGCACCGTGGCGCCCGTACCCACCGTTCCGGTCGACTTCGACCCGTTCGCCGCGACGCTGTAAGCAGCGCGGCGTCCCGCACAGCGGGGACGCGAAAGGCCCGGACTCTTCGGAGTCCGGGCCTTTCGTTGTGGAGCCGCCTAAGGGAATCGAACCCTTGACCTATTCATTACGAGTGAATCGCTCTGCCGTCTGAGCTAAGGCGGCGCGCGTCGCTGTGCGATGCACGATCAGCAATGTTACATGCTCCGAGACCCCGTCGCGAACCGGCGGGGCGGCCGACGCCCTTATATCGGGAGACGCCGTGTTACGCGACGATTACTCCCCGTCCACCCGTGGCGCTTACCGTCGGAGGGCACCGCGATGAGGCGAGCGCGACCCCGGTCGCGCACGGGCGGGTCACCGCCCCGCGGTGCCCGATCCGAGGAGCACCACTCATGTCCAAGCGACTTCTGACCGCGGCCGCCCTGGCCCTCCCCCTGACCCTGCTGCTCGGCGCCTGCGCGTCGGACGCCGGCTCCGGCGACGCCGGTGACGCCGCACAGGACGGCCCGGTGCGCATCGGCGTCGTCGGCGCGGGCGACCCCTACTGGGAGACCTACAAGGAGGCCGCGGCCGACGAGGGCATCGAGGTCGACATCGTCGACTTCACCGAGTACACCCAGCCCAACCCCGCGCTCTCGGCGGGCGAGCTGGACCTCAACCAGTTCCAGCACATCATCTACCTCGCGACCTACAACGTGAACGCCGGCGACGACCTCGTAGCCGTCGGCTCGACCGCGACCTACCCGCTGGGCCTGTACTCGACGCAGTACGACTCGGTCGACGACATCCCCGAAGGCGCCACCGTCGCCGTCCCCAACGACGAGAGCAACCAGGCCCGCGGCCTGCTCGTGCTGCAGGCCCAGGGCCTCATCGAGCTCAAGGACGGCGGCACCGTGTTCTCCACGACGGCGGACGTCGAGCCCGGCTCGAAGGTCAAGGTCGAGGCTCTCGACGCCGCCCTGACCGCGACGTCGCTGCCCGATGTCGCCGCCGCGATCATCAACAACGACTTCGTCGAGGATGCCGGACTGAAGTTCGACGACGCGCTCGCGACCGACGACCCCAGCGACCCGAGCGCGCAGCCGTACATCAACATCTTCGCCGCCAAGGCCGAGGATGCCGACAACCCGACCTACCAGAAGCTCGTCGAGATCTTCCAGGACACCCAGGCGGTCACCGACGGACTGCAGGAGGCGTCCGGCGGCTCGGCCGTGCTCGTGAAGACGCCGAAGGACGAGCTCGCCTCCGCCCTGAAGCAGGTCGAGGACGACATCCGCGCCAACCAGTGACATCATGCGTGTGCGGCCCGCCCCACCGGACGGGCCGCACACGCATGTCCCGTTCGAGGAGCCCCCGCATGACCCTCATCCGCCTGTCCGGCGTGACCAAGCGCTTCCCCCCGTCCACGAAGGGCGGTGACCCGGTCGTCGCGGTCGATGACGTCGACCTCGAGATCGAGGCCGGATCCGTATGCGGCATCGTCGGGTACTCCGGCGCGGGGAAGAGCACGGTCCTCCGGTTGGTCAACGCTCTGGAGACGCCCACGAGCGGCAGCGTCGAGATCGATGGCCGCGACATCACCGCGCTCCGCGAGCGCGAGCTGCGTGCCCTCCGCGGCGACATCGGCATGATCTTCCAGCAGTTCAACCTGTTCGACTCGCGCAACGTCGCCGGCAACGTCGCGTATCCCCTCGAGGTCGCCGGACGCTCACGCACCGAGGTCAAGCAGCGCGTCGCCGAACTGCTGGAGTTCGTCGGGCTGTCGGGCAAGGCCAAGAACTACCCCGAGCAGCTGTCGGGCGGACAGCGGCAGCGCGTCGGCATCGCTCGAGCGCTCGCCACGAGTCCCCGCATCCTGCTGGCCGACGAGGCCACCAGCGCGCTCGACCCCGACACGACGCAGGAGGTGCTCGCCCTCCTGAAGCGCATCAACACCGAGCTCGGCGTGACGATCCTCGTCATCACCCACGAGATGGAGGTCGTCCGTGCGATCGCCGACCGTGTCGTCGTCATGGAGCACGGACGCGTCATTGAGAGCGGCGACGTCTTCGACGTGCTCTCGGCACCGTCGCATGCCGCGACTCGCCGGTTCGTGGCCAGCATCATCGACGAAGCGCCCACCGGCGAGAAGCTCGCGGCGCTGCGCGCGCGGCATCCCGGCCGCATCGTCACCTTCACCATCCGCGAGGGCGAGTCGCCGCAGGCAGACGTCTTCGCGGCGCTGTCGTCCCATGGGGTGCGGTTCGAGCTCATCCACGGCGGCATCAACGACATCCGTGGGCGCGTCTTCGGGCATCTGACGCTCGCTCTGTCGGGAGAGACGGATGCCGTCGATCGCGCCGTGGCCGCGGCATCCGCCCACGCACCGCTCATCGAGGAGGACTCCCGTGGATAGGCTCATCGAGCTGCTGCCCGACCTGTGGCCGGCGACGGCCGAGACGCTCTACATGATCACGCTGAGCCTGCTGTTCGGCGGCATCGCGGGCTTCTTGATTGGCCTCGCGCTGTACGCCACGCGGGCCGGCAGCCTGTTCCCCAACCGTGTCGTGTTCGGCATCGTCAACGTGATCGTCAACACGTTCCGGCCGATCCCGTTCATCATCTTCATGGCCGCGGTCCAGCCCCTCGCCCGCGCGTTCAGCATCCGCGGCATCGGCATCGAGTTCGCCGTCTTCGCGATCTCGATCGCATCGATGTTCGCCATCGGACGCATCGTCGAGCAGAACCTGCTGACGGTGCGCCCCGGCGTGATCGAGGCCGCCCGCGCCGCCGGCGCGAGCCGCTCGCGCATCCTGTTCCGGCTGGTCCCGCGCGAGTCGCTCGGCCCGCTCGTGCTCGGTTACACCTTCATCGTGGTCGCACTCGTCGACATGACCGCCGTCGCTGGCGCGATCGCCGCGGGTGGCCTCGGCCAGTTCGCGCTCGTGAACGGCTTCCGCCAGTTCAACCCCTGGGTCACCTGGGCCGCCGTGATCATCATCATCCTGCTCGTGCAGGGGGTGCAGTTCCTCGGCAACGCCCTCGCGCGCCGAATCCTGCGGCGCTGACGGCCCGCCGCGTCGAGGGGTCTCGACGCCCGCGGTCGAGGTCCCACTTGGGCCGGGCCCGTGCCCGCCGAGGTCCCAGTTCGGCCGGGTATGACAGCACCGTTCCCGGCCGAACTGGGACCTCGCAGGGGGGCTAGCCTGGCGGCATGCTCTCGGACGGCGATCTGGTGCGAATCGCGCGCGATCTCGCGGCGACTCCCGGTGTCATCGCGGTGGCGCTCGGGGGCAGTCGAGCGCGCGGGACGCACTCCCCCGACTCGGACGTCGACCTGGGTGTGTACGTCGACGGGCGAACAATCGACCGCGATGCTCTCTCGGCGGCGGTGTCTCGCTGGGCAACGACCTCGGTCAGAATCGGACCAGCCGGAAGCTGGGGCCCGTGGGTGGACAGTGGCGCGTGGGCGACGATCGCCGGCATGCCCGTCGACGTCATCATCCGCGACGTGGACCGCGTTCGAGCTCAGGTCGAGAGGGCTCGTCGGGGCGAATTCGCCTTCCACTCGCAGCCGGGACATCCTCTCGGATTCCTGGATGTCGCATACGCCGGCGAGGTCACGCTCGCGAAGCCCCTCGTCGACGGCGCGGGTTTCCTGCGCGACCACGCCGACGCCCTCGCCCCCTACCCTGAGCCACTGCGGCGGGCATTCCTCGACGACCTGTGGCAGGTGGACTTCCTCGTCGACGCCGCGGCCAAAGTCACCGATCGCGGCGACACCGCCTACGTCGGCCTCTGCCTCAGCAATGCAGCAGTGCGGCTGGCGTACGCCTGGCATGCCCAGGCCAGAACCTGGGCCATCAACGAGAAAGGCATCGTCAGCGGCGTGACGCGTCTCCCATCCGCGCCCGCTGACTTCGACATCCAGGTCGCCGCGGCCCTCAGCGCGGTCGACGCGTCACCCGAGGGCGCTCGGACAGCGACCGACCTGCTGCGCGCCCTGCCTCGCCCGTCCTGAGCGCCGCCGAGGTCCCACTTGGGCCGGGTATGGCCTCAGCATTCCCGGCCCAAGTGGGACTTCGCGCGGGAGGCAGACGGGCAGGGGCCTAGCGGCAGACGAGGCCGTCCTCGGGCACCGTGTCGTCGATGAAGAAGGCCTCGACTGCGTCGTCCACGCACGAGTTGCCCTTCTGGAACCCCGTGTGCCCCTCACCCTCTCGCGTGACGAGCACACCCGAGGCAAGCTGATCGGCGAGCGACTCGGACCATTCGTATGGCGTGGCGGGATCGTTGGTCGTGCCCACCACGACGATCGGCGCGGCGCCGTCAGCCGTGATCTCGCCACGGGTACCGGTCGGCGGATAGGGCCAGACGGCGCACGCGTCGACGCCCTCCCAGTACGGCGCGACCGTCGGCGCTTCCACCGCGAGGCGGGCCTCCGACGCGGCCTCGGCTTCGGGGTCGTTCTCGACCGGGTAGTCCATGCAGTTGTACGCGCGGAACGCCTCGGACGAGTTGTCCGAGTACTGCCCGTCGGGCGTGCGCGCGTAGTAGAAGTCGGCGAGTAGGAACGCCGTCTGCGGGTCGCCCGCCAGCGTCTGCGAGAGAGCCTGCCTCAGGATCGGCCAGTTGTCCTGCGAGTACAGCGCGGCGATGATCGCGGTCATGAGCGAGTCCGCGCCGAGGCGCCGGCCATCGGATGCCGGCAGCGGCGACGCATCGACGCTCGCGAGCAGCGTCCCGAGGTCGGTCATCGCGTCGTCGACGGATCCGCGGAACGGGCAGTCCTCCTCTTCGAGGCAGGCAGCCATGAACGCGCGCAGCGCCGACTCGAAGCCGACCGCCTGGGTGGCGCTGACATCGAGCGACGACACGCTGGGGTCGATCGCGCCGTCGAGCACGAGCCGGCCGACGTTCTCGGGATAGAGCTTGGCGTAGGTCGCGCCGAGGAAGGTCCCATAGGAGTAGCCGAGGTAGTTGAGCTTCTCGTCGCCGAGCACCGCGCGCAGCAGATCCATGTCGCGCGCGGCGAACTCGGTCGTGATGAAGGGCAGGATGCCGCCACTGTTCTCGTCGCACGCGGCGGCGAACTGCTCGTTGCGCGCCGTCAGCTCGGCCTCCCACTCCGGCGTTCCGCGAGGCGCCGCCGGGATGTCGAAGAAGTACGCGTCGGTGCCCGCGGCGTCGAAGCAGGCCACGGCGCTCGATCGGCCCACGCCGCGCGGGTCGAACCCGATGACGTCGTACGCGTCAGCCAGGACGGAACCCACCGCGAACCGGGCGCTGTCGGCGACGAGGTCGTATCCGCTCGCGCCGGGACCGCCGGGGTTGACCAGCAGCGATCCGAGCGCGTCTCCCGATCCCGCCGCCCGCCGCACGACCGCGAGCTCGATCTCACCCGCGGACGGATCGTTCCAGTCGCGCGGCGCGCGCACCGTCGTGCAGTCGTACGAGCCGGAGTCGGCCCCCTTGCAGGACTCCCACTCGAGTTCCTGACCATAGAACGGCATCAGGTCTTCCGAGACGCCGTCGGTGACAGGTGTCCGGCTCGGCGCCGGCGATGCCTGATCGGGGCTTCCTTTGAACACGCATCCGGTGAGAACCGTCACCGTGGCCGCGGCGATGGCGACGACGGTGATCAGACGACGAGGAGCTTTCACGGTGTCCTTCCGCTGGCGACGGTGATGAGCATGCTCTCGAGGGCGAGCAAGGGGGCCGCATTGCCTTCGAGGGCGCTGCGGGTGGCCGAGATGCGGTCGAGCACGACGAGCGTGCGGTCGGGCGTCCACGCCGACGCGAGAGCAGCGAGCTCGCTCGACAGCTCTCGATTGATCAGGTCACCCTCCCGGCCGAACTGCAGCATCAGCGTGTCGCGGTACATCGACTCGAGATCGGTGAGGACGCGGTCGATGCCGTCGCGCAGGCTCCGTGTGGCGCGACGCTTCTGCTCGTCCTCGAGCGCACTGAGCTGACCGCGCACGGCGGGCGGCACGGGTGCCCCCGGAGCGACCCCGAGCGTGCGCCGCAACGCCTCGCGTTCGGACTCGTCGCGTTCGGCCGTCAGAGCCTTGGCATCTTCCGTCGCGGCGCTCACGATGCGGCCGGCCGTCTCGACGGCGTCGGACACGCCGCGCACCGCCAGCACGGCGCGCAGCGTCGCGTCGCGGCGCTCACGGGAGGCGGCATCCGTCGCGAGGCGCTGGGCCATACCGATGTGGCGCTGGGCGAGACGGGCGGACTGCTCGGCCACCGCCTCGTCGACCCCCGTGCGCGCGGAGATGAGGCGTGCGACATCCGCCACGTCGGGCTCACGCAGGCGCAGCGTCCGCACGCGGGAGCGGATCGTCGGCAGCAGATCGGCGTCGCTCGGCGCGCACAGCACCCAGACCGTCTGCTCCGGGGGCTCTTCGAGGGCCTTGAGCAGAACATTGCTCGTGCGCTCGACCATCCGGTCGGCGTCTTCGACGACGATGACGCGGTACCGCCCCAGTGAGGGCGAGAAGTACGACCGTTCGACGAGGGCCCGAGCATCGCGGATGGAGATGACGACGCCCTCGGTGCGGAGCGCCGTGAGATCGGGATGCGTGCCGGCGAGCACCTGCCGCATCGCGGCCTCGTCACCGGGCTCGGCGATCAGAGCGGCCGCGAAGGCGTGCGCGAGCGTCGAGCGCCCCGAGCCGGGCGGGCCCGTGATGAGCCAGGCGTGCGCGAGCTGCGCGGGATCGGAGGCCGCGGCCTGCAGCGCTGCGACGGCCGAGTCCTGACCCCAGACCTCGCCCCACGGTGGTGCGAGCGGAGCGGAGGCGGTCATGGGTCCAGCCTACGGGGAGCCTCCGACCTCGGTTACCCCGCGGGCGCACGGCCGAGTGGACCGGCGGCGACGCAGCTCAGCCGCGCAACGAACGCTCGACCCGCGCCCGGATCTCGACGGACAGGTCGACGGGCGGACGGGACGCGTCGAGCACGAGGAACCGCTCGGGCTCTGCGGCGGCGAGCCCGAGAAAAGCGGTGCGGACGCGCTCGTGGAAGTCGGCCTTCTCGGCCTCGAGCCGATCGAACGGTTTGTCGTCGGCGTCGAGCCGTGCCCGAGCCGCGGCGGGGTCGAGGTCGAGCAGTACGGTGATGTCGGGCAGCGCGCCGTCGGTGGCCCACAGCGACAGGTCGCGCACCTCGCCGGCGTCCAGCACGCGTCCGGCGCCCTGATAGGCGACGGATGAGTCGAGGTACCGGTCCTGCACGACGACGGCGCCGCGCTCGAGGGCCGGACGGACCACGGTCGCGACGTGGTGAGCGCGGTCGGCGGCGTACAGCAGGGCCTCGGCACGCGGAGCGATATCGCCACGGTGGTGCAGAACGATGTCACGGATGAGCACGCCCACGTCGCTGCCGCCCGGCTCGCGCGTGCGCACGACCTCTCGGCCGCTCTCGCGGAGCCAGGCCTCGAGGGCGGTCGCCTGCGTCGTCTTCCCCGACCCGTCGCCGCCCTCGAGGGTGATCCAGAGCCCGCGGTCCGCGGTGCCGGTCACTTCTTCTTTGCCGCGGGCTTGCGCGTCGTCGTGGTCTTGCGCGCCGCCGTCTTGCGCTTGGGCGCGGGGCCCTTGGCGCGCTTGTCGGCGAGCAGCTGAACGGCGCGTTCGAACGTGATCTCTTCGGCGTTCTCACCGCGCGGGATCGTCGCGTTGGTCTCACCGTCGGTGACATAGGGACCGAAGCGGCCGTCCTTCAGCTTGATCGGCTTGCCGCTGGTGGGGTCGGCCTCGAACTCCTTGAGCGCGCTCGATGCGGCGCGAGCCCCGTACTTGGGCTGCGCGTAGACGGCGAGGGCCTCCTCGAGCGTGATGTCGAACAGCTGCTGCTCGCTCGCGAGGGTGCGCGAGTCGGTGCCCTTCTTCAGGTACGGACCGTAGCGGCCGTTCTGGGCCGTGATCTCGTTGCCCGACTCGGGGTCGACGCCCACGACGCGGGGAAGCGACAGCAGCTTGAGCGCCTGCTCGAGGTCGACCGTGTCGACGCTCATCGACTTGAACAGCGACGCGGTGCGCGGCTTGGGAGCCGCTTCCTTCTTCTTGGTCGTCTTCTTCTTGGCGGGGGCGACCTCGCCGGTCGCCTCGTCGACGGTCTCCTCGGGCTCGGGCTCGAGCTCCTGCACGTAGGGACCGAAGCGTCCGTCCTTGACGACGATGAGCTTGCCGTTCTCGGGGTTCTCGCCGAGAACGCGGTCGCCGGCGACAGGAGCGTCGATGAGTTCCTGCGCCTTCTCGGGCGTCAGCTCGTCGGGCGCGAGGTCGTCGGGCACGTTGACGATGCGCGTCTCGCCGTCACCGACCGGAACGTCGAGGTACGGGCCGTATTTGCCGAACCGCAGCGTCGCGACGTCGCCGATGGGCGTCGCGTTCAGCTCGCGGGCGTCGATGTCGCCGAGGTTCTCGACGATGTTGCGCAGGCCCACGTGGTTGTCCGAGCCGAAGTAGAACTCCTTCAGCCACGCCTCGCGCGCCTGCTCGCCCCGTGCGATGGCGTCGAGGTCGTCCTCGAGCGCGGCCGTGAAGTCGTAGTCGACGAGGTCGGAGAAGTGCTGCTCGAGCAGCCGGACGACACTGAACGAGAGCCAGCTGGGCACGAGCGCCTGGCCCCGCTTGGTGACGTAGCCGCGCTCGAGGATGACGTCGATGATGCTCGCGAAGGTCGACGGACGGCCGATGCCCTTCTCCTCGAGCGCCTTGACGAGGCTCGCCTCGGTGTAGCGGGGCTTCGGGCTCGTCGCGTGCCCCTTGGGCTCGACATCCGACAGCGCGAGTGCGTCGCCCACGGCGACCGGTGGCAGCGATTGGTCTGCGGAGCGGTCGTTGTCGCCGCGCTTCTCGTCGTTGCCCTCTTCGTACGCCTCGAGGAAGCCCTTGAAGGTGTATACGGTGCCGGATGCCGTGAACGCTGCGCGCTTGCCGCCGGCGTCGACCTCGAGCGTGACGGTCGTGGTCTCGTACTTCGCGTCCGACATCTGGCTGGCGACGGTGCGCTTCCAGATGAGGTCGTACAGGCGCTGCTCGTCGCGGTCGAGACCGGAGGCGACGGATGCGGGCGTGCGGAACTCCTCGCCCGAGGGGCGGATCGCCTCGTGGGCCTCCTGGGCGTTCTTGGCGTTGTTGCGGTAGGAGCGCGGGCTAGCGGGAACCGCGCGGTCGCCATAGAGCGCGACCGCCTGCGTGCGCGCCGCCGTCACGGCCTGCGCCGAGAGCGCGGTCGAGTCGGTGCGCATATAGGTGATGTAGCCCTTCTCGTAGAGACGCTGGGCGACGCTCATCGCGTGCTTGGCGCTCATCGAGAGCTTGCGGCCGGCCTCCTGCTGCATCGTGGAGGTCGTGAACGGAGGCTTGGGGCTGCGGGTTCCGGGCTTGGCCTCGACCGCGGTGACGGCTGCGGTGGCCGCCTTCTCGATCGCGGTCGCGAGCTCGCGGGCGTCCTTCTCGCTGAGGACGACGACCGCCTTCTTCAGCGCGCCGGCGTCATCGAAGTCGGTGCCGCGGGCCAGCGGAGCACCGTCGAGCCGCGCCAGGCGCGTCGAGAACGAGCCGCCGTCCTTCGCCGCGTGGGCCTCGATGTCCCAGTACGACGCCGAGACGAACGACATCCGCTCGCGCTCACGCTCGACGACCATGCGGGTGGCGGCGGACTGCACGCGGCCGGCGCTCAGCGCCTGACCGTCGCGGCCGGAACCGATCTTGCGCCAGAGCACGGGCGAGACATCCCACCCGTAGAGCCGGTCGAGGACGCGGCGGGTCTCTTGCGCGTTGACGAGCGCGAGGTCGAGCTCGCGGGTGTTGTCGGCGGCCGCGCGGATGGCGTCCTTGGTGATCTCGTGGAAGACCATGCGCTTGACGGGGACCTTGGGCTTGAGCACCTCGAGCAGGTGCCAGGCGATCGCCTCGCCCTCGCGGTCTTCATCGGTGGCGAGCAGGACTTCGTCGGCGTCCTTCAGGGCGCGCTTGAGCTCGGCAACGGTCTTGGTCTTGCGATCGCTGACCACGTAATACGCATCGAAGCCGTTCTCGACGTCGATGGAGTACTTGCCGTACGCCTGCTTCTTGTCGGCCGGGATGTCCTCTTTCTTAGCGAGATCCCGGATGTGCCCGACCGAGCTGAGCACTTCGTACTCGTCGCCCAGGTAGCCCTGGATCGACTTCATCTTGGTCGGGGACTCGACGATGACGAGTTTCTTGCCGCCTGCCACGAGTCTTCCTTTCTCCAGCGCACACCATACACGCGCCACACGATGGAGGACGCTGGGAACGGCGCGCCATATCCTTCCGTCGGCATGCCAGGCCGCGAGGGCCGCGCGGGCGCGCGCACGCACGCGGAATACACCCTCCACAGGCCCGTCTGCGACGACGCGATGCGACGCGGTGCAGCGGTCGATCACGCATTGCGGACGACCGGCACGCGCGGGATGCCGGGCGCCCCCTTACGATCGCAGCAAGCCGGGGTTCCTGATCAGTCCCACTCGGCCAGGGCCGGTGGCTGAGGCGACCGAGCCGCTCCCCTGGGTAGTAGATCGGCGAGGGTGACTCGCCACCCCTGAGTCACTCCGGCGGACCTGCTCGAGAGCGCGCCTGAACGGTGAACACACCGGCCGGCGAGGCGACGACGACGGTCACGGTCACGCCGTCCACCTCGCACGCGGCGAACGCCAGCCCGGCGCGCGCGACGACCTGGCCGGCTCGTTCGCACGGCGCTCCCCCGACGAACCCGAGCGCAGCATCGGCCGCCGCAAGCGCCGCGGTGTCGGCGGCCGCAGACACCCGCGCCGACTGGATCGCCGCAGCTCCCGCCAGCACGCAGCCTGCGGAGACCGTCGCCGTCACCGCGAGAACACCGATGGCCGTCGCGACGCCGGCCATCAGAGCCCTCCGGAGAGCGCGCAGGACTCCGCCCGCAGCGCTGGCAACGGCAACGGGATGCCGTGATGGGCCGTCACGATCGCACAGGTGAGATCCGCGTCGGACCGGAGCTCGAGCGCCGCGCCCCCGACCGCTGTCTGCACGACCGCTGATGCCCTCCCGGCGTCCTCGCCCCGCGCGACGAGCCGTGCCGCCTGAGCCGCCGCGTGCTCGAGACGAATCTGCGTGCCCGCCGCCGCCAGCGCGGCGACGGCGAGCAGCACCAGAAGCATCGCCGCCGGCACGACGACCGCGAACTCGGCGACGGCCGAGCCGCGATCGTCACGGCGGAACCTCATTCGACGGTCAACGCCCGTCGTACGAGATCGGTGAGGATGCCGCGCACCTCGTCGCTGCGCATGATCACCACCAGCAAACCGGCGAAGGCCACGGCGGCCATCGTCGCGATGGCGTATTCCGCCGTCGCGGCGCCGGACTCGTCGGCGAACAGCTTGGCGGCGCGCGCCCGCGTCAATCGAGGAAGGGATCGGTTCATGTCTGCTCCGTTCTGTGGATGCGTGTTCGGATCGGGCACGGTGGGCACGGTCTGGGTCTGGTCGGACGCGATCGAGCTCGCGCAGGGGTGGCCGCGTCACAGCGTCACCGAGGCTCTCGTCATCGCGCTGAGGAGCATCGGTGCGACGCCGATCAGGAGGAACGCGGGCAGGGTGCAGACCCCGAGCGGCAGCAGCAGCCGCGATGTCAGCTGCGCCGCACGCATCCGCCCCTCGATCCGGGCGCGGTGGCGCTCGAGCTCCGCGGTGGCGCGCAGAAGGTCCACTGCGGGCACTCCTGCGGATGCCGAGAGGTCGAGCACCTCGCGGTCTGCAGCCGCAGCCGCGACGTCGACGGAGGCCAGCACCTCCTCCGCCCGGCCGATCGAGACGCCGCTCGACAGGGCGATCGCAAGCAGTTCGGCCGACATACCGGGAACACCGTCGACCGATCGGGCGCGCGCCACGAGCCGACGCGTCCACACCTGCGCTCCCACCATCAGCAGCGCCCCTACGACGAGGCATGCCGCACCCACGGGATGCCGCAGGGTGGCGAGCACGTCGAAACCGAGCAGCAGTGCGAGCGCCACGGCGACGAGCGGGAGCCACCCGACAAGCCGGGCCGTCGCCGTGGGTTCGGCGAGCGCGACACGGATGTCATCGCGAGCCTGTTGGGCGTCACGCAGAGCCTCGGCCATCCCACGCAGCGTGCGCGCCAGCGGAGCGCCCACGGTCGTGGCGACATGCCAGGCCGCCGCGACCTCGCGCCACGCGTCGGGTTCCGCAGCGATGGCGTCGGTGAGGGGCTCAGCCGCCCGTCGTCGTTCGTGCACCCGCCGGGATGCGGAGTCGCCCGAGGCGGCCAGGTGCTCCCAAGCCGCATCGGGTGCGATTCCGGCTTCGAGCAGCACGGCGAGACGGTGCAGGACGGGCGCCGCCTCCGCTGCCGCGGCATCCGTCTCGACCGGAGGACGGCGCGAGTGCCACGGGGATCTCATGCCGGCTCCTCGATCCCGAGGCGCCCGTCTCGCAGGACCGGGCGGGCGATTCCCTCGACCCGGCGAACGCCGTCGACGTTCCCGACGTGGACGATCGCACCGATCGCGCTCACCACCTGCCGGGCGACGCCGTGATCGTCGAGGCCCGCCAGCGCACCCAGCGCCTCGAGCCGCGCCGGCACGTCGGCGAGACCGCTGGCATGCACGGTGCCGGCGCCGCCGTGGTGCCCCGTGTTCAGGGCGGTGAGCAGCTCGCGAACCTCCTCGCCGCGGCACTCCCCCACCACGAGCCGATCGGGTCGCATGCGCAGCGCCTCTCGCACCAGACGGGCCAGCGGTACCGCCCCGGCCCCCTCGAGATTCGGCTGACGGGCTTCGAGTCGCACGTGATGGGGGTGATCGAGCCTCAGCTCGGCGACATCCTCGATCGTGACGATCCGGTCAGTCGGGCTCGCGGCGGACAGGAGCGCTGCGAGGAGCGTCGTCTTCCCGGCGCCCGTGGCCCCCGTGACGAGGAGATTGGTGCGGTCCGCGACGAGCCGACGAAGGTCTGTCGCGACCGCGGCGTCGAACATCCCGCGCTGCTCGAGATCGGCAAGACTCAGCTGCTCGATTGCCGGGAGCCGGATCGAGATCACCGAACCCCCGCAGGCCACCGGCGAAAGCACGGCGTGCACCCGGATGCCGCCGGCCCAACGCACGTCGGCACAGGGTGTCGCATCGTCGATATGTCGTCCGCCGAGGGCGATCAGCGCGACAGCAAGAGCGCGGACCTCGCCATCGCTGGGCCGCCACCGGCCCACGTGCTCGGCGCCGCGCCCGCGGTCGACGAAGACGCCGCGCTCTCCGTTGACGAAGACGTCCGTGACGGCCGGGTCGATCAGATGCTCGCGCAGTGGATCGAGCGCAGCATCGTCGGGAAGCTTGCGCTGCGGCGCCGAAGTCAGCGCCGCAGGGGGTTTCGGACGCGCGGCCCCACCAGACTCTCGGCGGGGAACGACGACGAATGCTGAGGACATGCCCCGACACTAGGAATCGTCGGGATCATCAACCGCTCCGCGGTCCCAGATGCTGGACAATCGGCGTCGGTGGCCCGGTGGGGAGAAGACGCGACGAGCAACGCCGCCGCGCGGCTGTGCGCGGCGGTCCAGCCCGAGAAAAAGAAGAAGGACGGCACCCCACATTGGGGGATAGGGGTGCCGTCCACGCAACGTCCCGCCGCTTGGGGGGTAGGTCGGGCCGCCACGGGCGCGATCGATGTCGCAGCCACGGATCAGCTTACGCTGTCGAACCCGATGCGACCCAATCACCGCACCGCCGCGCCACTCTCGGCACGACCACCCACTATCGGCGGTAGTCTCCTGATCTCGCCGCGGTCTAGATTGACCGCACGCCGCCGTGCGCGGCGCCATCGACCGCGAAGGAGCGCGCCGTATGAGCAGCCAGATCGACCACCTGCTGACCGAGACCCGGCGTTTCGCGCCGTCGCCGGAGTTCGCCGCATCCGCCGTCGGCACCGCCGAGCTCTACGAGCGCGCGGCAGCCGACCGCGAGGGCTTCTGGGCCGACCAGGCCCGGGAGCTGCACTGGCACAAGCCCTTCACGCAGGTGCTCGACTGGTCCAACCCCCCGTTCGCGGAGTGGTTCGCCGACGGTGAGCTGAATGTCGCGTACAACTGCCTCGACCGCCACGTCGAGGCGGGTCTCGGCGACCGTGTGGCGCTGCTGTGGGAGGGCGAGCCGGGTGATGACCGCGCCGTGACCTACGGCGAGCTCACCGACGAGGTGAAGCGCCTCGCCAACGTCCTGACCGGGCTCGGGATCGAGCAGGGCGACCGTGTCGCGATCTACATGCCGATGATCCCCGAGGCCGTCGCCGCGATGCTCGCCGTTGCCCGCGTCGGCGCCGTCCACTCCGTCGTCTTCGGCGGGTTCTCGGCCGACAGCCTGCGGACCCGCATCGACGACGCCGGCGCCAAGCTGGTGATCACCGCCGACGGCGGCTATCGCAAGGGCAAGGTCTCGCCGCTCAAGCCCGCCGTCGACCAGGCGCTGGCCGACCGGGGCGCCGGCCCGCAGCTCACCGTCGAGCACGTCATCGTCGTGCGGCGCGGCGGCAACGACATCGAGTGGAATGACGAGCGCGACCTGTGGTGGCACGACGTCGTGCCCGCAGCCTCCCCCGATCACGAAGCGCAGGCGTTCCCCGCCGAGAACCCGCTGTTCATCCTGTACACCTCGGGCACGACCGGAAAGCCGAAGGGCATCCTGCACACCTCGGGCGGCTACCTGACGCAGGCCGCGTTCACCAACCGCGTCGTGCACGACCTGCACGCCGAGACGGACGTCTACTGGTGCACCGCCGACATCGGGTGGGTCACCGGCCACAGCTACGTCACGTACGGCCCGCTCGCCAACGGCGCGACGCAGGTGCTCTACGAGGGAACCCCCGACACGCCCCACTCGGGCCGCTCGTGGGAGATCATCCAGAAGTACGGCGTGACGATCTACTACACCGCCCCCACCGCGATCCGGTCCTTCATGAAGGTCGGCCGCCAGGTTCCGGCGCAGTACGACCTGTCGAGCATCCGCCTGCTCGGTTCGGTGGGCGAGCCCATCAATCCCGAGGCGTGGATGTGGTACCGCAAGGTCATCGGCGGCAAGAAGGCCCCGATCGTCGACACGTGGTGGCAGACCGAGACCGGCGCGATCATGATCTCCGCGCTGCCGGGGGTCACCGAGACCAAGCCCGGATCGGCGCAGGTCGCACTGCCCGGCATCTCGATCGACGTCGTCGACGAGGAGGGCAACCGCGTGGGCGAGGGCAACGGCGGGCTGCTCGTCATCACCGAGCCCTGGCCGAGCATGCTGCGCGGCATCTGGGGCGACCCTGACCGCTTCGTCGAGACCTACTGGGAGAAGTTCGAGAAGCAGGGCTACTACTTCGCCGGCGACGGTGCCCGCCTCGACGACGACGGCGACATCTGGCTCATGGGCCGCGTCGACGACGTCATGAACGTCTCGGGCCACCGCCTGTCGACGACCGAGATCGAATCCGCGCTCGTCGCGCACGAGTCGACCGCCGAGGCCGCGGTCGTCGGAGCATCGGACGAGACCACGGGCCAGGCCGTCGTAGCCTTCGTCATCATCAAGCAGAGCTACCTCGACGCGCACTCCCCCGACGGTCTCGCGACGTCGCTCCGGCAGTGGGTCGGCGAGCAGATCGGCCCCATTGCACGGCCCCGCGACGTCTACATCGTCGGCGAGCTGCCGAAGACCCGCTCGGGCAAGATCATGCGTCGTCTGCTGCGGGATGTCGCCGAGGGCCGTGAGGTCGGCGACACCACGACGCTGGCCGACACTGCGGTGATGTCGGTCATCAGCGCTCAGCTGAAGTAGCTCGAGACCGGCCTCGATCGCGTCACTCGGCGTCGCGGTCGAGGCCGCGCGCCCGGATCTCCTCGATGTCGAGGTCGGCGAGGATGCGCCTCGCCACGAGGTCGTCGATCGTGCCGTCGCGCCGCAGGCGCAGCAGCACCTCGCGCTTACGATCGAGCATCGCCAGCCGCAGCCGCGTCGCCTCCCGGTGCCGGATGAGCGGCGAGCGCTGCGTCAGGTCGATGTCGTCGCTGACGGCGAGCATCTCGAGCTGTGGCGCAGGCCGGTGCCCGTCCCCGTCCGATGGCCCGGGCGGCACCGGGCCCATGCGCGAGGCATCCTCGTCGGACGAGTCGTCGTCGATGTCGGCATCCGAATCGCGTTCCTCGGCCGCCCGCTGACGCGCGACGGCGCGGGCGTTCGCGAGCTCGAGGCGTTCGTAGCCCTCGTGACGGGCACGGTCGCGAACACGATCGCTGACCCCGTGCTCTGCGGCGAGGTCGTCGAGAGCCGCGAGGGCGGCGCCCGAAATGGCCCGCTGGGCGAGCTCGTACTCCTCGATCGCCGCATCGTCGGCGGGCAGCTTCGCCCAGCGGATGACGACGGGGAGCAGCGGCCCCTGCACGAGGAGCGTGAGCACGATGACGCCCGCCGTGACGAACACGATCGAGTCGCGCCCCTCGACCGGCTCACCCGACGCCGTCGTGATCGGCACCGACAGCGCGATGGCGAGCGAGACGGCGCCGCGAAACCCCGACACGGTGCTGACGACGCGCGAACGGTGCCGGAGCGACCTGCTCGACCCGGCCGCCGGACGCGAGAAGGGCGAGAACAACCACTGGAAGAGGTAGCGCACGACGAACAGCGCCACCCACGCCGCGACGGTGACGAGAAGCAGGATGCCGATCTCCGACGGCGAGATCTCGTGCAGGACCAGCTGCACCTCGAGGCCGATCAGCACGAACAGCGCACCGTTGAGCAGATACACCCCGAACGGCCAGGTGGCATCGGCGGCCCGGCGCGACATCGCCGTCGTGATGCGCGGCGACACCCAGGCGACGATGAGCCCCGCGAAGACGACGGCGAGCACCCCGGACGCCTCGATCAGCTCGGCGACCAGGAAGGCGACGAACGGGACGAGCAGCAGCGTCAGGTTGATCGTCAGGGTCGACTGCATCCGTCGCAGGGCGAGGAAGGCGAGGGCTGCGACCGCGATGCCGGCCGCCGCCCCGCCGAGGTACGACAGCAGCACCATGCCCGTGATCGAGAGCGCGCTCACCTGGTCGCCGAGGAGGAGCGAGACCGCGATGGCGTAGAGGACGAGGGCGGTGCCGTCGTTCGTGAGGCTCTCCGCTTTGAGCTTCATGAAGGTGCGGGCGGGCAGCAGCCGGCCGAGGGCGGCCACGGCGGTGGCGTCGGGCGGCGCGACGGCCGCGCCGAGCACGAGGGCGGCCTCCCACGGCACACCCAGCCACGTCGCGACGGCCGCGACGGCGAATGCCGAGGCGACGACGAGCAGGGTGCTCATCGGCACGATGTAGCGGAGCGACCGGCGGACCGAACGCAGCGACGTCGTCCACGCCTCGCGGAACAGCAGCACCGGCAGGAACAGCAGCAGCACCGTCTCCGGCGGCAGCTCGATGGCACGCAGCTCGGGGATGAACCCGAGCAGCAGACCGATCACGAGCAGCACCAGCGGCGTCGCGACGCGCAACCGCGGCGCCAGGACGGTTCCGACGAGAAGGGCGATGCCCAGCAGAACCGTGACCTCGAGTCCCTGCATCCCTACCGCCCTTCCGCGTGGTCCACACCAGAGCGTAGGGCCGCGAGCCACGGCACGGGCGGTGTTCCGCCCGAGGTTCGCGGTGGGCGGAGCGCCCGGCGATCAGACCAGGGCGAAGACGACCTCGACCTCGACCGGCGAGTCGAGCGGCAGCACCGGCACCCCGACCGCCGACCGTGCGTGACGACCGGCCTCGCCGAAGATCTCGCCCAGCACTTCGCTCGCGCCGTTGATGACGCCGGGCTGGCCGGTGAACTCGGGGACGGAGGCGACGAATCCGGTCACCTTCACGACCCGAGCGAGGTTGTCGACGCCGCCGGCCACATCCGCTGCGGCGGCGACGGCGTTGAGCGCGCACTGGCGAGCGAGGTCCTTGGCCGTCACGGGCGCGACGAGGCCATCGCCCTCGCCGACCTTGCCGGTCGCGGGCAGCGAGCCGTCGACCATGGGCAGCTGCCCCGACGTGTAGACGAGTCCGTCGTGCTCGGTCGCGGGGATGTATGCCGCGACGGGCGGAACGACGGGCGGAAGCTGGATGCCGAGTTCCGTCAGCCGTGCAGAGACGCTCATGCGCCCGTCCCCTCGAACTGCTGAGCGGCCTGCTGGGCGGCGCCGAGACCGGCGTTGGCCGCTCCCCCGCCGACCGGACGCTTGAAGTACGCGACGAGACCGCCCTCGGGGCCGGGCACGACCTGCACGAGCTCCCACCCCTGCTTGCCCCAGTTGTTCAGGATCGCCGCGGTGTTGTGGATCAGCAGGGGCGTGGTGAGGTACTCCCACGTCGTCATCGGGGCTCCGATCTTCGGCTTTCGCTCGCGCGCCGGCATACGCGGAGGCACGCGCGCAAGGGGTGGTCCTGAGGCGGATGCCCAGGTATCTCGCTTACGATCACCCTATGCCTCACAAGAAACGCACGGCCACCGGTGTGCTCGGCGGTCTCGCCGGCCTGGTCGGCCTGAGCGCTGTGGCCGGGATCCTCGTCACCGCGACCGTGACCCCCGCCATCGCCGTGTCGGGTTACGCAGCGACCAGCGCGATCGACGTCTTCGACAACATGCCGAGCTACCTCGAAGTCGACGAGCTCATGCTGCCGACCGAGTTCTACCGCAAGGACGCAGACGGCAACGACGTCCTCATGACGCAGTTCTACGACCAGAACCGCATCCCCGTCACGTGGGACGAGGTCGCGCCGGTCATGTTCGACGCGATCACCTCGAGCGAGGACAAGAACTACTACACGCACGGCGGCGTCGACCTCGTCGGCACGGCCAGCGCGGTGCTCGGCAACCTCCGCGGCAGCGACACGCGCGGTGGCTCGTCGATCACGCAGCAGTACGTCAAGAACGTGCTGCAGCAGGCCTGTGAGAAGGAGGCCAAGTCGCAGGAGGAGGTCGAGGCGTGCTTCCGCTCGACGACGGTCGCCTCCGGCACCGACGGCATCGAGCGCAAGCTGCAGGAGATGCGCTACGCGATCCAGCTCGAGAAGAGGTATCCCAAGAACGAGATCCTGCTCGGCTATCTCAACATCGCGCACTTCGGTGGCACCGTCTACGGCATCGGGGCGGCGTCGCAGTACTACTTCGGCGTGCCCGCGTCGCAGCTCACGATCGGCCAGGCCGCCGCGATCGCCGGCATGGTGCAGGAGCCGAACACCTACCGTCTCGATCGGCCCGACAGCGAGTCGAACGGCGCCGCCAACGGCTACGAGCTGACGAAGGATCGCCAGATCTACGTCCTCAATCGCATGTTCTCGGACGGCAAGATCACGCAGGAAGAGCGGGATGCCGCCATCGCGGAGCCCATCACCCCCAACATCCAGGTCCGCGCGCAGGGCTGCCAGCTCGCCGCCGGCGCCGAGTTCTTCTGCGAGTACGTGCGCAACATCGTCCTCGATGATCCCGCCTTCGGCGAGTCGCTCGAGGAGCGCCAGCAGAACCTGCGCCGCGGCGGCATGAAGATCTACACGACCCTCGACCCGCAGCTCCAGGATGCCGCACTCGACGCGATGTCCGTCGTGCCCGCGACCGACGACCGTCTGAACCTCGGCGCCTCCGGCGTCCAGGTCGAGGTCGGCACCGGCCGCGTGCTCTCCATGGTGCAGAACCGTCCGTTCGCGCCCACGGGGGACGAAGCCGGCACAGTGACCCCGGTCAACTACAACGTGCGCAACCAGGACGGCGGCGGCGGTCACTCCGCCGGCTCGACCTACAAGGTGTTCAGCCTCATCAACTGGCTCGAGCAGGGTCACTCCGTCAATGAGGTGCTCAACGGCCGCGTCGGGAACAAGCGGGTGCTCACGAGCTGCGACGGCGCGACGCAGAACGTCCGCACCGGCAACAGCGGCCGCGCGAACGAGATCGGCAACTTCCAGAGCAGCAACGGCTACTCGGGCACGATCAAGAAGTTCACCGAGGACTCGCTGAACTCGGGCTTCCTCGCGATGGCCGAGCGCATCTCGGTGTGCTCGACCAACCAGGTCGCGATGAAGATGGGCGTCATGCAGTCCAACGGCGAGCCGCTGGACATCAACAACAACCCCTACGACGTGCTGGGGTCCGCCGCGGTCGCTCCCATCGACATGGCGGAGGCGTACGCCGCGATCGCCGGCGGTGGCATGCGGTGCGAGCCGAAGGTCATCGACCGCGCCGTGAACTCCGCGGGCGAGGACATCACGCCGCAGACGAGCTGCGACCAGGCCATCTCGGCCAACGTCGCCGCCACAGCCGCGTTCGCGCTCGAGGGCGTCATGAACGCGACGGGTCAGGGCGCCCGAATCTTCGATGGTGTGCCGGTGTTCGGAAAGACCGGTATCCACGAGTACGAGCACACCTGGATGGACGGCGCGAGCACCAAGGTCGCCACCGTGGTCTGGGTCGGCAACGTCGACGGCTTCGCGAAGCTCAACGAGTACCGTGTGAACGGCTGGCGCCTCGATCAGATCCGAAACGCGATCTGGCCGAAGATGCAGGGCGCGGCGAACGCCAAGTTCGGCGGAGACCGCTTCCCGACTCCGGACACGAACCTCACGAAGAACGTTCTGACCGATCTGCCGAACGTGGTGGGGCAGAACGTCGATGAGGCACGCGGCACCCTCGAGGCGGCCGGCTTCGCCGTGAACGTCGCCGAGCCCACCGACTCGACCGAACCCGAGGGCCGGATCGTCTCGCAGGACCCTGGTGCGGGTCGTGCCCCGGGCGGCACGACGGTGACCATCACCCCGAGCAACGGCCAGGGCGCAACGGTGCCGCCGGTGACGGGCAACCCGCAGGAGGCGGAACGCCAACTGCGAGCGGCAGGCTTCACCAGCGTGACGACGGCGTGCACCGAGAAGGACGATTCGCCGCAGCCGACGGTGACGGGCACCAGTCCCGCCGCGGGCGAGGCGGTTGGCCGCGGGACGCAGATCACCATCGAGTACACCGCGAAGACCTGCTGATGGCCGGCGTCCGCAGGACGCTCTCCACGATCGCCACCGCCGGCGCCTTGGGCGCCGGCGGTGCGGTCGTGTGGGGGGTCGGAATCGAGCGCTATCTGTTCACCGCCCGGCGTCACGAGGTTTCCGTGCTGCCGGCCGGTAGCCCGAGTATCACCGTGCTGCACCTCTCCGACGCCCACATGGCGCCGTGGCAGCAGCGCAAGCAGCGGTGGATCGCAGACCTCGCCGAGCAGACGCAGCCCGATCTCGTGGTCAACACGGGCGACAACCTCGGCCACACCCGAGGCCTCGACGGCATCCGCCGGGCCTTCGCTCCCCTGCGCGGCGTGCCCGGATTCTTCGTCCACGGTTCGAACGACGTGTACGAGCCGAGCGGACGGAACCCCCTGCGGTACTTCACGGGCCCGTCGCAGCACGCCAAGGCGGCGCCGAAGCTCGATACGGCGGCGATGGACTCGTTCTTCGCAGGCGACCTCGGCTGGTCCGAGCTCGACAACGCCGCCGCCACGGTGCGCGTGGCCGGCCTGCGGATCGACGGTATCGGCGTCGACGACGCTCACCGCGACTGGGACGACCTCGACGCGCTCCCCGGCGCTCTGGCAGCCCTGGAAGGCCGCAAGCGCGCCGACCTGACCCTCGGGGTCACCCATGCCCCGTATCGCCGCGTGCTCGACCGTTTCGTCGATCTGGGAGCCGACATGATCTTCGGCGGGCACACCCACGGCGGGCAGGTGCGGATCCCCTTCGCCTCGCGCGCCCTCGTCGCCAACTGCGACATCCCCCTCGACCAGGCGCGCGGACTGAGCTCGTGGGGCCCGACGTCTGTGCCGCTGAACGTCAGTGCGGGTCTCGGACACTCCATCTACGCGCCCGTGCGGTTCGGATGCCGCCCGGAGGCATCCGTCATCGTCCTCCGCGCCCGGGCGTGAGCCGATTCGTCTTCCGAGCGAGATCGGGGTAAGCTTGGAGGGTTGCCACGGGGTGTGGCGCAGCTTGGTAGCGCGCGTCGTTCGGGACGACGAGGCCGCAGGTTCAAATCCTGTCACCCCGACAGCGAAGAGGCTCCGCCGCGAGGCGGGGCCTCTTTCATGCCACCGGAGAACGGAGCACGGATGCCCATCCCCCGCCTGGTCGCCTTCGACCTCGACGACACGCTCGCTCCCTCGAAGAGCGCCATCGACCCGCGCATCGGACGCCAGCTGCTCGAGCTCGCGGCCCGCGTCGAGGTCGCGATCATCTCCGGCGGACAGCTCGCGCAGTTCACCGCTCAGGTCGTCGACCAGCTGCCCGAGACGGATGCCGAACTGCTGTCGCACTTCCACCTGCTTCCGACCTGCGGCACCCAGTACTACCGCCTCTCCCCCGCCGGCATCGAGACGATCTACGCCCGCTCGCTGACCGACGACCAGAAGACCCGCGCCCTCGCCGCTGTCGAGGAGGAGGCGCGTCGCCTCGGGCTGTGGGAGACCGAGACCTGGGGTCCCATCCTCGAAGACCGCGGATCGCAGATCACCTTCTCGGCGCTCGGTCAGCAGGCTCCCGTCGACGCGAAGATGGCGTGGGACCCGACCGGCGAGAAGAAGAACGCGCTGCGCGCGGCGGTCGCGGACCGCATCCCCGACCTCGAGGTGCGCGCCGGCGGCTCGACGTCGGTCGACATCACCGAGCGCGGCATCGACAAGGCATACGGCATGACCCGTCTCATCGAGCAGAGCGGCATCCCCCAGGACGACATCCTGTTCGTCGGCGACCGTCTCGACGAGAACGGCAACGACTACCCCGTGCTCGCGATGGGCGTGGCCTGCCACGCGGTCGAGGGCTGGGAGGACACCGCCGACTTCCTCGACCGGCTCATCCCCACGCTTCCGCTGCGCTGATGCGCTGATGCGCTGACGCGGACGACCCCGCGCGACACGTGCTCGGGCCCCGGGCCGGCCAGCCGATCGGCTGCCGGCACCGGGGCCCGCTGCTTTGCGTCCCGTCGTCAGGCTCGGGATGCGGTTTTGGCGCGCGACGGGGCGCGACGAGGGGCTGAGCCTGCGATCGGCACGAGCCGCTGGAGCTGAGTGACGTGACGGGGCTCGAGCTCCTCGAGGCTCGAGACGCCGAGCAGCTGCATCGTTCGCTCGATCTCGCTGCGGAGGATCGCTATCGTACGGTCGACGCCCTGGCGACCGCCGGCCATGAGCCCGTAGAGGTATGCGCGCCCGATCAGCGTGAACTTCGCACCCTGCGCGATCGAGGCGACGATGTCGGCGCCGTTCATGATGCCGGTGTCGACCATGACGGTCGCGTCCTTGCCCACCTCGCGCACGACCTGCGGCAGGAGATGGAACGGCACGGGGGCGCGGTCGAGCTGGCGACCGCCGTGGTTCGAGAGCACGATGCCGTCGACCCCGAGGTCGATGAGCCGCTTGGAGTCCTCGACGTTCTGGACGCCCTTGACCACGATCTTCCCGGGCCACATGCCACGGATGACCTCGAGGTCGTCGTAGCTGATGGTGGGATCCATCGCGGCGTTGAGCAGCTCGCCGACGGTGCCCCCGGTGGTCGTGAGCGACGCGAACTCGAGCTTGGGCGTCGTCAGGAAGTCGATCCACCACCAGGGGCGCGGGATGGCGTTGACGATCGTGCCGACGGTCAGGGCGGGCGGGATCGAGAATCCGTTCCGCTTGTCGCGCAGGCGGGCACCCGCGACGGGGGTGTCGACGGTGAACATCAGGGTGTCGAAGCCCGCCTCGGCGGCCCGCTTGACGAGGCCGTACGAGATCTCTCGGTCGCGCATGACGTAGAGCTGGAACCAGTTGCGTCCGTGCGGGTTCGCGGCGCGGACGCCCTCGATCGAGGTCGTTCCGAGCGTCGAGAGGGTGAACGGGATGCCGGCCGCGCCCGCGGCGGACGCTCCGGCGCTCTCGCCCTCGGTCTGCATGAGGCGGGTGAATCCCGTCGGGGCGATTCCGAACGGCAGGGCCGAGCGCCCGCCGAGGATCTCTGTGGACATGTCGACCGACTCCGCGGGACGCAGGATGTCGGGGTGGAACTCGATGTCCTGGAACGCCTGGCGCGCTCGCGCGAGCGAGATCTCGCCCTCGGCAGCGCCGTCGGTGTAGTCGAAGGCCGCCTTGGGCGTCCGGCGCTTCGCGATGGTCCGCAGGTCGTCGATCGTGAGGGCCGACGTGAGCCGGCGGCGACGACCGTTCAGATCCGGGGCCTTGAACTGCATCAGTTCGAGCAGCTCGGGGATCTTGGGCAGCTGACGGGTGACCATGTCTCTCCTCTGTTCCGGCCGGGGGCCGAAGGGGTCGGGTCGGATGGATTCAGGTGGATTCGGGGCGGACGGGGTTCGCTGACGCGTAGTACCCCGTGATGTGGTCGTGGACGGCGGTCCGGGCATCCGCGACCCGCCGCTCGTCGATCGCGGCCACGATCGCGTTGTGCTCGTCGCGCAGGCGGTCGACCGCGCTGTTCCAGTCGGGAATGCGCGCGGCACCCTCGAGCACGTAGTCCTCGATCGAGGAGCGGAGGCCGGCCATCATCGCGGCGACGACCTCGTTTCCCGACGCCTCGGCCAGGGCGACGTGGAACTGGGCGTCCAGCGCCAGGAAGTCGGCGGGACTGAGGTCGGCGGCATCCATGGCGCGGAGCGCCTCGCGGGCCCGTTCGAGATCCACGTCGGACGAGCCGGCGAGCTCGCCGGCGACCCACTCCTCGAGCAGGAGACGCGTGTTCACGACATCCGAGATGGCGAAACCCTGCGCCGCGACCTGCAGGCGCAGCAGAGCCTGCATGCCGCCGGTCGGCCGCGCGACCACGATCGCGCCGGCGCTGGGACCCGAACCGGTCGCGGTGCGGATGAGGCCCATGACCTCGAGCACGCGCAACGCCTCTCGGACGCTCGAACGCCCGACGCCGAGCTGCGCGACGAGGTCGCGTTCGGACGGCAGCCGGTCGCCGGGACCGAGCTTGCCGGCGAGCAGATCGGACTCGATCTTCTCCAGTACGACGCGCCAGGCGCGCGCCGGGGTTCCGTCGGCCATGACGCCCCTCTCGTTGGTGGCCGGACCACGATACATCTTGTGGTCTGACCGCGCAAAGCGCTGGACGGGCGCGTCGTGAAACGTATCAGGCGCGAGTCGCGTCAGGCGAGGCGACCACCCGACTCGCGGAGGTAGCACTCGGCGCACATCGACTCGTAGGTGACACGATCGAGAGCGAGCTCGTCGATCGCGACCTGGTCGCCCTCGAACACGAAGCGTCCACCGACCAGACGGGCGTTGAAGAGCGCCTTCCGTCCGCAGCGACAGATCGTCTTGAGCTCCTCGAGGCTGTGCGCCAGCTCCATCAGCCGAGCGGAACCGGGAAAGGCCCGGGTCTGGAAATCGGTACGGATGCCGTAGGCCAGCACCGGGACGTTCTCCTCGACGACGGTCCGCAGCAGATCATCGACCTGGTCGGATGTCAGGAACTGCGCTTCGTCGATCAGGAGGCAGGCGACATCCGAACCGGTCTCGGCACGGACGCGATCGCGATGAACGCCGAAGACGGCCCGCAGGTCATCGTCCGCGCCGACGAGGAAGTCGACGTCGCGCTCGACTCCCAGCCGACTGGCGATCTGCCCCGCGCCCTTCGTGTCGATCTCGGGCTTGGCGAGGAGAACGTGCTGGCCGCGCTCTTCGTAGTTGTAAGCCGCCTGCAGAAGAGCCGTCGACTTGCCGGAGTTCATCGCTCCGTAACGGAAGTAGAGCTTGGCCATGCCCGTCAGGGATTGATCGCGAGCGCTTCGGCGGTCGCCTCGATCGACGAGCGCGCGGCCTCGGCCCGCGGGTTGAGCGGCTGACCGTAGCTGGGGATGAGCTTCTTCAGCTCGGGCTCCCAGCCCGCGATGCGCTCGGGGAAGCACGTCTTGAGGAGTCCGAGCATGATGGATGCCGCCGTCGAAGCGCCCGGCGAAGCGCCCAGCAGACCGGCGATCGATCCGTCCGCGGAGGTCACGACCTCGGTGCCGAACTGGAGCACGCCGCCCTTCTTCGGGTCCTTCTTCATGACCTGAGCACGCTGGCCGGCCTGGATCAGCTCCCAGTCCTCGTCCTTCGCGGTCGGCATGAAGACGCGGAGCGACTCCACCTTCTTGCGGTGGTTCTTCAGCAGCTCGCCGACCAGGTACGAGATGAGGCTCGGATTGTCGACCGCGACCTTCAGCATCGGCAGCAGGTTGTGCAGACGCACCTGGGCGACGATGTCGGTGATGCGCCCGTTCTTGAGGAACTTCGGGCTGAAGGTCGCGAACGGACCGAACAGCAGCGACGCCTCGCCGTCGACCACACGCGTGTCGAGGTGGGGAACCGACATCGGCGGGGCGCCGACGGAGGCCTGCGAGTACACCTTGGCCTTGTGCTGCGAGACGACGGCGGGGTTGGTGGTCTTGAGGAACTGCCCGCCGATCGGGAAGACGCCGTACCCCTTGATCTCGGGGATGCCCGACTTCTGCAGCAGCTTCAGCGCCCAGCCTCCCGCACCGACGAACACGAAGCGCGCGTCGGTGTGGCCGGGGGTCTTGCCGAGGCGATTGCGCCAGAAGACCCGCCACGAGCCGTCCTTCTGGCGGCGCAGGGTGCGCACCTCGCGGTCGGTGATGACCTCGACGCCCTGCTCCTGCAGGTGCGAGAACAGCTGACGGGTCAGCGATCCGAAGTCGACATCCGTGCCGGCGGGAACCCGCGTCGCGGCGAACGGCTCGCCCTTGCGGCGCTCCTGCATCAGCAGCGGCGCCCACTGGTTGATGACGCGCGAGTCCTCGGAATACTCGATGCCCGCGAAGAGGGGCTGGTCCTTGAGGGCCTCGTAGCGGCGCTTGAGGAAGGCGACGTCCTTCTCACCGCGGACGAAGGTCATGTGGGGGGTCGCGTTGATGAACGTCGAGGGCTCGTCCAGGATGCCGCGCTCGATGAGCGAGGCCCAGAGCTGCCGGCTCTGCTGGAACTGCTCGTTGATCGTGATCGCCTTGCCGGGATCGACCGAGCCGTCGGGCGCCTCGGGCGTGTAGTTCAGCTCGCAGAGCGCAGCGTGGCCCGTGCCCGCGTTGTTCCACGGGTTCGAGCTCTCCTGCGCCAGATCCGACAGGCGCTCGTGCACCTCGATCTTCCAATCGGGCTGGAGCTGCTTCAGCAGCACACCGAGCGTGGCACTCATGATGCCCCCGCCGATCAGGACGACGTCGACCTTTTCACTCACGATGCACCAGTCTATCCCGGTGGCGGCGCGCGGCATCCCGCCGCCACCGTGGTCGGGTCAGAGGCGCTCGGCGACGATCTCCGCGATCTGCACGGCGTTCAGCGCGGCGCCCTTGCGCAGGTTGTCGTTGCTGATGAACAGGACGAGCCCCTTGCCCTCGGGTGCGGACTGATCGGCACGGATGCGGCCGACGAAGCTCGGGTCGTTGCCGGCGGCCTGCAGGGGCGTCGGCACCTCCTCGAGCACGACGCCGGGCGCCGCGGCCAGAACCTCCCGCGCCCGCTCGGGCGTGATGTCCCGCGCGAACTCGGCGTGGATCGACAGCGAGTGGCCCGTGAAGACCGGGACGCGCACGCAGGTCCCGGCCACCCGCAGGTCGGGCAGCTCGAGGATCTTGCGGCTCTCGTTGCGGAGCTTCTTCTCTTCGTCGGTCTCGTTGTCGCCGTCGTCCACGAGGTTGCCGGCGAACGGGATGACGTCGAACGCGATCGGGGCGACGTACTTCTCGGGCTGCGGGAAGTCGACCGCCGAGCCGTCATGCACGAGATCGAGCGTGTGCCCCTGAGCGAGGACACCCTCGACCTGACCGAGGAGCTCCTCCGCACCCGCGAGACCCGAGCCCGAGACCGCCTGGTACGTCGAGACGATGAGGCGCTCGAGACCGGCCTCGGTGTCGAGCACCTTCAGCACCGGCATCGCGGCCATCGTGGTGCAGTTCGGGTTCGCGATGATGCCCTTGGGGGGGTTCACGGTCGCGTGGGGGTTGACCTCGCTCACGACGAGCGGGACCTCGGGGTCCATGCGCCAGGCGCTGGAGTTGTCGATGACGACGGCGCCCGCCTCGGCGAAGCGCGGGGCGTGCGCACGCGATCCGGTCGCACCGGCCGAGAAGAGGGCGATGTCGATGCCGGCGGGATCGGCCGTGGCGACATCCTCGACGATCACGTCGTGGCCGGCGAACTCGATCGAGGTTCCCGCCGAGCGAGCGGTCGCGAACAGGCGCAGCTCGCGGATCGGGAAGTTCCGCTCGATGAGAATCTCGCGCATCACCTTTCCGACCTGGCCGGTGGCGCCGACGACGGCGACGGAGAGTCCGGAATCGGAGATGCGGGTCATAGCTGTTCCTTGCGTGAAGCGGGATCGGGTTTCCGCGATTCTATCGGCGCGGCGATACCGCCCCGACGCACGTGACAGCCGATGACCGTGCGAATCACGCCATCTCGGGACGGTTCCACTCCCCCGGCACGGCCAGCGCGCCGTAAGCCACGTCGACCCCGTCCGTGCCGACCGACGCCGTGCAGACGAGCAGCGACAGGGTCGGCACGCCGTACGGACGGTTGTCGCGGATGATGGCCGCGTCGTCGGTCGCCGGGGTGACCGCGGTGTCCTGGAGCACGTCGAGCCAGGGCTGCAGCCCGTTCGCGTGCTCGAGCTCGAGCTCGGGCGCAGCCGAAGCGAAGGCGCCGAGCCAGCGACGGATGCGGGCCGTGCGCGGATCGTCGACGTCGTCGTGAGCGATCATGTGGGTTCCAGGAGCCAGGTCGACGGTGCGCAGGGTCGCGGCATCCCACATCGTCACGCGGACCCCCGCGGCGGAGACATCGACGAGGTTGAAGCCGTGGGTGGGCGGGGCTCCCACCGGAGGCTGTCCGGCGACCGCGTCGAGCACGATGCCGCCGCGCGAGAGCGCCGGCGCATCGTCGGGCAGCACATCGGCGCGATTGAGGATGACCGCGAGGCGGGGCGCGGCGGGGTCGGCGGCCAGCCAGGCACCGCCCGCCCGACGGTCGCGCACGCCGATGACACCGGGGTACGCGTCGGGCCACCACGGACCGACCGGATCCCATGCGCGGGCCGGATCCTCGTCGCGCACGGCCAGCAGCCGAACCGGACGGCTCGGATCGGCGGGCACCTGGATGACGACGGTGCACATGGGATCACTCGCTCTCGGCACCCGACGGTCGCTCCGCGCACCCGCCCGGGGCCGTGGGAGGATCGGGGGCATGTTCATCGTAGTCGGGGTCACCGGAGGCATCGCCGCCTACAAGAGCGTCCACCTCGTACGGCTGCTCGTGCAGCAGGGGCACGAGGTCCACGTCATCCCGACGGACGACTCGCTGCGCTTCATCGGCCTGACGACGTGGGAGGCGATCAGCCGCAATCCCGTCACGACCTCGGTGCACGACGACGTGGCCCGTGTGCGGCACGTAGCCCTGGGGCAGAGCGCGGACCTCGTGATCGTCGCGCCCGCGACGGCCAACACGATCGCGTCGATGACGGCGGGGCTGGCATCCGATCTTCTCGGCACCACGCTTCTCGCCACGACGGCGCCCGTCGTGGTCGCCCCGGCGATGCACACCGAGATGTGGCGGCACCCGGCGACCACCGCCAACGTCGCCACGCTCCGCGAGCGCGGTGTGCTGATCGTCGGTCCCGCGGACGGCCCACTCACCGGCGGCGACAGCGGCCCGGGTCGCATGTCCGAGCCGGAGGACATCGTCGCCGCGGCCCTCGCGCTCGTGTCCCCGGCACCGGCCGACCTCGACGGCCTGCACGTCGCGGTCTCGACCGGCGGAACGCGAGAGCCGCTCGACCCCGTGCGCTTCCTCGGCAACCGGTCGAGCGGCCGCCAGGGAGCGGAGATCGCCGTCGAGGCGGCGCGGCGCGGCGCGGCCGTGACCCTCGTCGCGGCATCCGTCGACGCCGGCGTCCTCGACGCCGCCGCCGCGCACCCGCGCATCACGATCCGGCATGTCGAGACGGCGGCTGAACTCGGCGAGGCGATGTCGGATGCCGCCGCCGCGGCCGAGGTCGTCATCATGGTCGCGGCCGTCGCCGACTACCGCGCCGCACGGGTGTCGGATCACAAGCTGCGGAAGGAAGACGGTCCGCTCGAGACGATCGAGCTCGTGCCGAACGACGACATCCTCGCGAGGCTCGCCGTCGCTCGCCGCGACGGTCAGACCGTCGTCGGGTTCGCCGCCGAGACCGCCGACGACGACCTGCTCGGGCGTGCTCGGCGCAAGCGTGAGCGCAAGGGCGTCGACCTCCTCGTCGTCAACGAGGTCGGGTGGGACGCCGGTTTCGGCTCGGGCGAGAACGCCGTCGCCGTGATCGGTGAGGGCGGGACGGTGGTCGCCGAGGCCGCGGGCGCGAAGAGCGCAGTCGCCCGTGCGGTCTGGGACGCGATCGTCGCCACCCGCTCCGCGCACTGACCGCTCGGCAGGCGACGCCCGCCCGAGCCCGATACATCCGTCGGACGCGTGGTGCCCCTGAGCACTCTCCGCGGTGCGTGGGCCTCACGAGCCCCACCGGTCCGACCGATGTATCACCATGCGGGGTGTCAGCGGAGCGCGCGCTCCCGGATGAAGGCCGTGAGCGCGGCGGCGTCGTCGGGCAGGTCGACGACGTGCTGGGGCGCGTCGAGCATGGCCTGCAGCTCGTCGGAGTAGGTCAGCTCGACGCCGATGGCCTCGCGGATCGTCTCGGCGAACTTCTCGGGCTTGGCCGTCTCGAGGACGAGCATGACCTCGCCGGACTCGACGTACTCGCGCGCCACCGTGACGCCGTCCGCGGTGTGCGGGTCGATGATCTCGCCCGTCCCCTCGTGGACCGAGCGGATGGTGGCGAGACGGTCGGCGTGGGTCGAGGTCCCGCTGACGATGCCGAACTCGGCCGTGAAGCGCGCGAGATCGGCGGAGAAGTCGGCGAAGCCCTGAGTCTCGAGCTCGCGCCAGGCCGCGACGACGCGCTGGGGGTCGCGACCGACGAGCTCGAAGATGAAGCGCTCGAGGTTCGACGCCTTGGAGATGTCCATCGACGGGCTCGAGGTCTGCAGCGTCTGCGCCGCCGAACGCGGGCGGTAGATCCCCGTGCGGAAGAACTCGTCGAGAACGTTGTTCTCGTTCGCCGCCAGCACGAGCCGCCGGATCGGCAGGCCCATCTCGCGGGCGTAGAACCCCGACAGGATGTTGCCGAAGTTGCCCGACGGCACCGTGATCGAGACCTCGGCGTGGCCGTCCGCATCGGTGGCTCGCAGCCACGCCCAGAAGTAGTAGACGACCTGGGCGGTGATACGGGCGAGGTTGATCGAGTTGACGGCGCCGAGGTGCAGCTCGCGCTTCACCTCGAGGTCGCCCGCGAGCTCCTTGACGAGGTTCTGGCAGTCGTCGAAGACGCCCGCGACGGCGATGTTGTGGATGTTGGGCTCGTCGAGCGAGAACATCTGCGCTCGCTGGAACGGGCTCATGCGCCCCTGCGGCGAGAGCATGAAGACCGCGATGCGCTCCTTGCCGCGCAGCGCGTACTCCGCCGCCGAGCCGGTGTCACCCGATGTCGCACCGAGCACGTTGAGCACCGAACCGGTGCGCTCCAGCGCATGCTCGACGACCTGCCCGAGGAACTGCATCGCGAGGTCCTTGAAGGCGAGCGTCGGTCCCTCGGAGAGCCCGACGAGCGTCATCCCGTCGCCGATCGGGCGCAGCGGGACGACCGCGTCAGGGAAGGGGGCGTACGCGGCCTCGGTCATGCGCGCGAGGTCATCGCGCTCGATGTCGGTCGCGAAGAGCGCGAGCACCTCGGTGGCCAGCTGCGGGTACGTCAGCGCCCGCCAGCGCTCGAGCGTCTCGGGTGAGACGGTCGGCATCTCCTGCGGCACGGCGAGGCCGCCGTCGGTCGCGAGACCTTCGAGGAGCGCGTCGCAGTACGGCAGCGGCTCAGCGCCGCCTCGGGTCGAGATGTACAGCACGCGGGCTCCTCGGTGACGGGTCGGGGACGGCTTTCGATTCTCGCAGGTGCCGCGCCTGCGCGGCGACGGCGGGGTGCCGACGATCGGAGGGGGTCAGCGACCGGTGCCGGCGTAGACGACGGCTTCGGTGTCGCCGTCGAGCCCGTAGGCGGTGTGCACGACGCGCGCGGCCTCGGCCAGCTCGTCGCCGCGGACCACGACCGAGATGCGGATCTCGGAGGTCGAGATCATCTCGAGGTTGACGCCGGCGTTCGACAGCGCCTCGAACAGCGTCGCGGAGACACCCGAGTGCGTGCGCATGCCCGCTCCCACGACCGACAGCTTGCCGATCTGGTCGTCGTGCACGAGGCTCTCGAACCCGACCTCGTTCTGCTCCCCCGCGAGGGCGCGGAGCGCGAGCGTCGCATCCGTCTTGGGCAGCGTGAACGAGATGTCGGTGCGTCCCGTCGCAGCGGCCGACACGTTCTGGACGATCATGTCGACGTTCGCACCCGACTTCGCCACGATCTTGAAGATCTCGGCGGCCTTGCCCGGGACGTCGGGCACGCCGATGACGGTGATCTTGGCCTGGCTGAGGTCGGTGGCGACGCCCGCGACGATCGGCTCTTCCATCTCTTCTTCCTTTCGGCCTTCGGGCAGCGTCATGCCGGGACCGAGCACGAACGTGCCGGTTCCCGAGCTGAACGTCGACCGGGCGTTGATCATGACGCCGTGACGGCGGGCGTACTCCACCGCACGGATGTAGAGGACCTTGGCGCCGTTCGCGGCGAGCTCGAGCATCTCCTCCGCCGAGACGACGCCGAGCTTGCGAGCCTTGGGCACGACGCGCGGGTCGGCGGTGTAGATGCCGTCGACGTCGCTGTAGATCTCGCAGACGTCGGCCGAGAGGGCGGCGGCGAGCGCCACGGCCGTGGTGTCGGATCCGCCGCGACCGAGCGTCGTGATGTCGCGGGTGTCGCGGTTGAACCCCTGGAACCCCGCGACGATGACGATCGCCCCCTCGTCGAGGGCCTCGCGCAGGCGCACCGGGGTGACGTCGACGATGCGCGCCGCGCCGTGCGTGGCGTCTGTGATCATGCCCGCCTGGCTGCCGGTGAACGACCGGGCTTCGAAGCCCATCGAGTGGATCGCCATCGCCAGGAGCGCCATCGAGATGCGCTCGCCCGAGCTGAGGAGCATGTCGAGCTCGCGGGGAGCCGGGATCGGGGCGACCTCGTTCGCGAGATCGAGCAGCTCGTCGGTCGTGTCGCCCATCGCGCTCACCGCGACGACGACGTCGTGACCGGCGCGACGGGTGTCGACGATGCGCTTCGCGACCCGCTTGATGCTCTCCGCGTCGGCGACGGACGACCCGCCGTACTTCTGCACGATCAATGCCATGTGGGACTCCCGGATGCCGGTGCCGGCGCGATTGCTACGGGCGCCCGGATGCCGCGCCCACCGGACCATCTTACGGAGCGTCCCATGCGCGCAGCGCCATGTGACGACCCGCCCGGGGGCGAGGCTGCGGGCGCACGGACCTAGGCTGGAAGGCATGGGACGCCGCTCGCTCTTCACGGCGCTGAACGCGCTCGTCCACACCTCCGATCCGGCCGGCGGCCCGGCGACGGAGATGCTTCCGGTCATCGACGACGCCTTCGCCGTACGGGTCCTCGATCTGGCGATCCGGCTCGGGGAGACGATGCTCGTCGCAGGTTCGCCCGCGAGCGAGGTGACGCTGACGATCGTGCGGGTCGCGGGTGTGTACGGACTCGACCCCGTGCACGTCGACGTCACGTACAACTCGATCACCGTCGCGCACCATCGCAGCGGTGAGGACCGGCCCATCACGCTCATGCGCGTGGTCCGCGGCGCGGCGCCCGACCATGCGCGTCTGCAGCGATTGCAGGCGCTCGTGACCGAGATCCGCTCGGGACTCCCCCTGGATGCCGCAGCCCTGCGCTTCCGCGGCATCCGTCGCACACCGTTCCGGTACCACCAGCCCGTCGCCGTCTCGGCGCAGGCGCTGCTGGCGGTCGGGGTCGCGGTGATGTTCGGCGCGAACTGGCTCGTCATCGTGCTCTCGTTCCTCGCCGCCGGGTCTGCGGCCGTCACGCAGTTCCTGCTGGGCCGGGCGCGCGTGCCGTTCTTCTTCAGCCAGATCGCCGGGGCGTTCGTGCTCACGATCGTCGCGGCGGCCTCCCCACTCCTGCGCGCAACGGGGTGGGAGGCCGCGATGACCATGCGGCCCTCCGTCATCGTCGCCTCGGGCATCGTGCTCATGCTCGCGGGCCTCACGGTGGTCGGTGCCGCCCAGGACGCCATCGACGGGTTCGCGTTGACAGCCATGGGCCGCATCCTCGAGCTCGTGACCCAGACCCTCGGCGTCGTGCTCGGCATCCTCGCCGGCATCGAGACCGCCCGGGTCATCGGGCTGGGCCTCGAGGCGCCGACGGAGGCGCTGCCCCTCGGCCCCGTGCCGCTGCAGTTCCTCGGCGCGGGCCTGATCGCCCTTGCGGTCGCCGTCATCAACGGAGCCGGGCTCCGCATCATCGTCGTCAGCGTCGCTCTCAGCGTGGTCGCGTGGCTCGGCTACGTGGCGGCGGCGGCGATCGGCTTCGAGACGGCTGCGGCGAGCGGCGTCGGGGCGTTCGTCGGCAGCCTCGTCGGCATCCTGGCCGCCTATCGTCTGCACGTGCCCTCCGTCGCGATCACGACGGCGGCGATCCTGCCCATGGTCCCCGGCGCCGCGGTGTTCCGCGGACTCCTCGGAGTCGTCGAGTCGGGCGACAGTCCCGCGACCCTGCTCACCGGGTTCAGCACGCTCGCAGCGGCAGCGACCGTCGGCATCGCCCTGGCGGTAGGCGCGTCGCTCGGCATCTACCTGGGTCAGCCGCTCCGCGCGTCGCTGGGGTCGGTCATCCGTGCTCGCGCACGGGTGCGCTGACACCGGCAGAAGCGGAACGGCCGCGCCGCGCGCAGGCTGTGAGCCTGCCGCGGACGCGGCCGAGGTGACGCTAGCGCGAGATCAGCCGAACAGTGCGGCGGCCTCCTCGTAGCGGTACAGCGGAACGGTGTTCAGCTCGCCGAGGGCCTCGTCGAACGAGACGCGGACGATATCGGTGCCCTTGAGCGAGACCATCTGGCCCCATGCACCGTCGACGAGCGCGTCGGCCGCCGCGAGCCCGAGGCGCGTCGCGAGAACACGGTCGAACGCGGACGGCGAGCCGCCGCGCTGGATGTGGCCGAGCACGGTGGCGCGCGTCTCGATGCCGGTCAGGCGCTCGATCTCGGGGGCCAGTACCTCGCTGATGCCGCCGAGGCGGGGACGGTTGAACGCGTCGAGCCCCTTGTCGCTGTAGGCCTCGTCCTGGCCCTTGAGCTTGAAGCCCTCCGACACGACGACGAGCGGCGCGCGGCCACGGTCGAAGGCCTTGGTGACCTGGGCCGTGATCTCCTCGATCGACATCGGCACCTCGGGGATGCAGATGACGTGGGCGCCTGCGGCGATGCCGGCGTGCAGGGCGATCCACCCGACGTGACGGCCCATGACCTCGGCGACCATGCAGCGCTGGTGCGAGTCGCCGGTCGTGCGCAGCCGGTCCATCGCGTCGGTCGCGATGTTGACGGCGGTGTCGAAGCCGAACGAGTAGTCGGTCGCCTTCAGGTCGTTGTCGATCGTCTTGGGCACACCGAGCACGTTGATGCCGTCGTTGGCGAGACGGTTGGCCGCAGCGAGCGTGCCTTCGCCGCCGATGGCGATGATGCCGTCGATGCGGTGCTTGTCGAGGGTCGCCGCGATGTTCTCGGCGCCGCCGCGGGGGCCCTCGTACGGGTTCGTGCGGCTCGTGCCCAGGATCGTTCCGCCGACCTTCGACAGCCCCTTCACCTCGTGGCGCGTGAGCGGGAAGAAGTCGCCGTCGACGACGCCGCGCCAGCCGTCGCGGATGCCGACGAACTCGATGTTGTACGAGGTGGTGCCCTTGAGCACGACGCCTCGGATGACAGCGTTGAGTCCGGGGCAGTCGCCGCCGCTGGTGAGGATGCCGATCTTCATGGGGAGATCCTTCGTTGTTGCTCAAGGTGGAGTGTGGCGACGCTGCCTCAGGTCGAGACTATCGTCGCGGCGCGGGTGCTGCCAGGCGAGCCACCGGGAGAACTCGCCCAGCCGGGGCGCGCGCATCCGACAGCCTGCTCGAACGAGCTTGGCACGGAAGCTGCGGCTGCGACACGATCGGATGATGCGCAGAATCATCGACCGCCTCGCGGCGGCCTTCGGAGGCGCCGAACCCGACTACGTCGCCGAGATCGCCGCGGCCACCGACGACGCTTCCGACGTCGTCCTCGCCCATGCCCGGTGCTTCCCCGCCGCCTATACCCGCGGCGGCACAGCGGGCGTGATGTCCGTGGAGGGCGTCATCGGCAACGCCGCCCTCTCGGCGGCGCAGAACACGATCGCGGGAGCCCGTCATGTCTCGGGCGACGCGGGCTCGATCGCCGCGGACCTGTCGCGCGACGCCGCCCTCCGCATCCTCGCGCTGGGCGAGCGCCGCGTCACGTGGTGGGATTTCGGCATGTCGGGGACCCACCCGCCGGCGGAGCTCGTGCAGAGCGTCGCGCGAACGGCGGTGGGGTCGATCACCGACACCGGCGAGCGCGCTCAGGGCGGCGCCGTCGTGGTCCGTTTTACTTTCGTCGACGGGTCGACCTTCGACTACCGCTTCATCCGCCCGTCGGACGAGTTCTGGTCGGTCGCGAAGACCTATCCCGCGGCGCCCTGACGAACGACGGCCGGGCGCCGGTTCGATGACCGGGCCCGGCCGTCGCCGAAGAACGCTGCTCAGTCGGCGCCGAGCGCCTGGCGGAGCAGGTGCATGAGGGCCGACAGCTGCACCGAGTCGCTCGAGGTCGGGTCCACGGCCTCTCCGTCGAGCGCGCGGGCGGCGAGGCCCTGCTTCGAGTCGATCAGCTCGGCGATCTTCGTGTCGATCGTGTGGGCGGCGATGATCCGCCAGGCGGTGACCGGCTCCTCCTGACCGATCCGGTGCACGCGGTCGATCGCCTGCGTCTGCTCGGCTGCGGTCCACGACAGCTCGGCGAGGACGACGTTGGAGGCGGCCTGCATGTTCACGCCGACACCTGCCGCCGTCAGCGAGCACACCGCGATGGCGACATCCGGGTCGTTGTTGAAGGCGTCGATGGCGTCCTGGCGGGCGGTCGCGCTCTGATCGCCGCGCAGCGAGACGGTCCGCAGCCCGGCGGCCGCGAAGTGGGCCTCCGCGGCGTCCATGACGTCGATGTGCTTGGCGAAGAACACGACTTTACCCACCGACCGCTGCAGCTGAGCGGCGTAGTCGGCGGCGAGCACGGCCTTGGCCTGGCCGATGCGGCGGACCATCGTGAAGACGTTCTCCGCGCCGGCACCGGCGGCCTTCGATTCCTCGAGCTCCTGCGTCGCGACGAGGCGCACGATGTCGGAGTCGGCTTCGCCGACGAGCACGCGGTCGCCGCGCGCCTCGATGATGCGACGGTACCGGGCGGCCAGACGCTCGCCGAGCTCGTGCTCGGCCTGGCGGATCGACCGGCCGTACTCGTCGTCGAGCTGCACGGGCAGGTCGGCGATCAGCTTGTCGGGAAGGTCGGCGGCGACGTCCTTCTTCTTCCGGCGCACGATGCCCATCGAGATGACGGCGTCGCGAGCAGCGGGATAGAACGCCTTGTCGGCCGGCGTGAGGCCGGTCTCGTCCAGACGCTCCATGAGCGCAGGCCCCGGCTTCTCGCCGTTGGTCCAGCCGAGGAACCGCCAGATCGCGTCGAAGTCCTCGACGTCGTTGATCAGCGGCGTTCCCGTCAGCGCGAGCATGAGCGGGTCGCGCACCTGCTCGCGGATGCGGCCCGCGAGGGCGAGCACGTTCTGCGAACGCTGCGAGCTGAGGTTCTTGATGAAGTGCGCCTCGTCCACGACCATGCCGCGCAGGCCGATCGATCCGAGCCACGAGAGGTGACGGTCGAGCACCTCGTAATTGACGATGAAGACGTCGGCGAACGCGTCGATCTGGTCGCCGTCGCCCGAGATCACGGTCGCGCGGCGCTGGGGCGTCCAGCGCTCGACCTCGCGGGCCCAGTTCATCTTGACGACGTTCGGCACGACGGCCAGCAGCGGATAGGCACCGGCGACGGATGCCGCGAGCACCGACTGCGCCGTCTTTCCCAGACCCGGCTCGTCGGCGAGCAGGAACGAGCGGTGACCGGCTCGCACCGACTCGAGGAACCGCGACTGGTGCGGCATGATCTCGAGGCCCTTGGGCGACAGACGATCGAACTCGGGCACGGGAGGAAGGTCCATCGAGGCAGCCGCCCCGCCTGCGCCGGACTCGAACGCCTTGTAGAGCGGCCCCATCAGCTCCCAGCCGTCGAGCCGACGACGCGGTGTGTCGTGCGGGGCGTGCAGGTCGGGATCGGGTGCGAGGAACGGGTTGGCCTCGCGGCGAGCGACGACCTGCGGAGGCGTGACCTGCCGGTCGGCGAGGGCCGGAGGCACGACGGGGGCCTGCACCGGGACGACGTCGGTGATGATCAGCTCGTCCTCGGGCAGCTCGGCGCCTGACTCGAGCAGCCAGTCGCGCCGCATCCGCTTGGCGACCGGCGATGTCGCCTGGTCGACCTCGAGCAGCTGGATGAGGGATGTGTCTCGCGCCGCGGTCTTGGCGAGGATGGTGGCGACGCCGTCGAGCCGCTTGAGCAGCTCTGCGCGGGCGGCGGCGGAGACGTTCTCGTCTGCCTTCACCCGCGCACGCTCTTCGCGCACCAGGAAGGCGATGACCTGGAACTTCACGCGATTGGTCGGTCCGAGCTTGCCTCGCTGCGCCTTCGCCTCGACCTCGCGCACCTTGCGGGCGAGGATCGGGATGAGCGGGGCGTCGTCGTCGCGTCGGGCGGACGAAGACTTCCGTCGGCGGTTGGCGGTCGCTGCGGCGGTGGCCATGGTCGGCATGCTCCTCCTGAGCCTGAGTGCCGGAGTTCCGTCGTGACGGAAACGTACGGGTGCCGCTCGAACGGACGCCGAAGCGTCATGCGAGCGAAGGGCGAATCGCGCCGGCCGGCCGCGGGCACTCGCTTCAGCGAGCTGCGGCGTCGAACCCGACGATGTCCCCGGCAACCATTCTATGCCACGACCGGCGCGGCCCGCGAGGTGGGCGCGGGGCGCGCCGGTCAGCCGGGGCGGCTACGCGCTCCGGCGCGCGGGTCGCAGCGCCGATCGCAGCCGCAGGCTGTTGAGCACGACGAAGACGCTCGAGAACGCCATGGCGGCCGCGGCGACCATCGGGTTGAGCAGGCCGGCGACGGCGAGCGGGACGGCGGCGACGTTGTACGCGAACGCCCAGAAGAGGTTCCCGCGGATGATGCCGAGGGTACGACGGCTGAGTTCGATCGCCTCGGCCACCGCCCGGGGGCTGCCTGCGGTGAGCGTGATGTCACTGGCGTGCTTGGCGGCGTCCGTGCCGCCGCCCATCGCGATGCCGAGGTCGGCGGCGGCGAGGGCGGCCGCGTCGTTGACGCCGTCGCCGACCATGGCGACGCGCTCCCCCGCGGCCTGGCGACGTCGCACCTCGTCCAGCTTGCCCTCCGGGCGCACATCGGCGACGACCTCGTCGATGCCGAGCTCGCTGGCGACCGCTGCCGCGGCCCCGGCGTTGTCTCCGGTCACCAGGACAACCGAGGCTCCCGTGCGGTGCAGCCGCGTCACGGCTTCGCGGGCGTCGTGGCGGACACGGTCGGCGACCGCGATGACCGCTCGGGCGGCGCCGTCCCAGCCGACGGCGACGACGGACGCTCCGGATGCAGCGGCCTCGCGCGCCGCCGCATCGAGCTCGGCACTCAGCGCGCCCAGGCGCTGGGCGACGAAGGCGACGCTCCCTGCGGTGACCTCGCGCCCCTCGACGGACCCGCTGACGCCGCCGCCGGGAACCCCGGTGAAGTCAGTCACCGGAGGAACGGCGCCCGCTGCCGCGACGATCGCGCGGGCGATCGGGTGCTCGGAGGCCGACTCGACGGCGCCGGCCGCGCGCAACGCCTCGTCGCCGTCGATCCCGCCCGCGGTGACGACGGAGGCCACCGACATCCGCCCCTCGGTGAGGGTGCCGGTCTTGTCCATGAGCACGACATCGATGCGCTCGGCCGCTTCGAGGGCCTCGGGTCCGGTGATGAGGATCCCGAGCTCGGCACCGCGACCGGTGCCGACGAGAACGGCGATGGGCGTGGCGAGACCGAGCGCGCAGGGGCAGGCGATGATGAGGACGGCGACGGCGGCCGTGAAGCCCGAGGCCACGGGCGCACCGGCGATGATCCATCCGACCAGGGTCAGCACGGCCACGACGATGACGACGGGGACGAACACCGCGGAGACGCGGTCGGCGAGTCGCTGCACACGGCTCTTGCCCGACTGGGCCTCGTCCACCAGACGCGCCAGGTGAGCAAGACGGGTCTCGTCGCCGACCGACGTGGCGCGCACGCGCAGGCGGCCGCCCGAGGCGATCGTCCCGCCGGTCACCTCGGAACCGGGGCCGACGTCGACGGGTACCGACTCGCCCGTGAGCATGCTCTCGTCGACGGCGGCCGCGCCGTCGACGACGACGCCGTCGGTCGCGATCTTCTCGCCGGGGCGCACCACGAACTCGCCGCCCACGCGGAGCGCCTCGATGCCGACGCGGCGACCGTCCGAGAGCTCGACGTCGGTGGCCCCCAGCTCGAGCAGGGAGCGCAGGGCGGCTCCCGCGCGTCGCCGCGAGCGCTGCTCGATGTAGCGGCCGAGCAGGATGAGCACGGTGACGGCCGCGGCGACCTCGAAGTAGACGAGCGACGTCGGATCGTGCACGGGGCCGAAGAGGACGACATCGTGACGGATGCCGATGCGGCCGGCAGATCCGAACAGCACCGCCCACAGGCTCCAGGCGAAAGCGGCGAAGGTGCCGAGCGTGACGAGGGTGTCCATCGTCAGGGCGCCGTGGCGCGCGTTGGCGAACGTCGCGCGGTGGAAGGGCCAGCCGGCCCAGAACACCACCGGCGCGGTGAGGACGAGCGACACCCACTGCCATCCGGGGAACTGCCATGCCGGCACCATGCCGAGCACCACGACGGGCGCCGCGAGCACGATGCCCCAGATCAGCCGGGTGCGCAGGGTGGTCCGGCACGGCACGTCCTCGACGTCGTGCTGGTGACCCGCCCCGTGGTCGTGCGCTGCGCCGTGGTCGTCGTGCTCCTCGGGTGCGTCGTGCGCGCCCGAGGGGTGCGCCTGCGGGCGCCCCCGCGGCGCGCGGACCCGAGCGCTGTACCCCGCTTCACCGACGGCCTGGACCAGGTCGTCGACCGAGACCGCGGCGGGATGCTCCACGCGCGCGGATTCGGTCGCGAGGTTCACCGTCGCGTGGACACCGTCCAGGCGCTGCAGCCGCTTCTCGACCCGGGCGACACAGCTCGCGCACGTCATCCCCTCGATGTCGAGGACGGCGTGGCTGCTCTCCCGCCCGGCGGTGTCCGCGCTCATCAGCGTCGTCCGGTGACGGTGTAACCGGCCTCGGCCACAGCGGCCGAGACGACGTCGTCGTCGGGCGGCTGCACGGCCGTGACCGCGACGGTGCCGGCGTCGACGTCGACGGCGACGTCGGAGACACCCGGAACGAGCCCGAGCTCGCGGGTCACCGCTGCGGCGCAGTGCCCGCAGGTCATGCCTTCGACGGTGTAGGTCTGAGTCGTCATGATGCTCCTTCTTCGTTCGAGGACGCCAACAGGATACCCCCTAGGGGTATTCCCGTCGATGCCTGGACATCCGAACGGCGTACGCTGAAACCATGTCCACGATCTCCGAGCGCGAGCTCGCCGCGACCCTCGACCACGCCATCCTCAAGCCCGAGCTGACCCGCGAGCAGGTCGACGCCGAGCTCGACATCGCCGCCGAATGGCGGGTCTTCTCGGTGTGCGTGCGCCCCTCCGACATCGCGCACGCCGTCGCGCGACTCGACGGCACCGGCGTCGCCGTCGGCACGGTCATCGGCTTCCCGCACGGCACGACGTCCACGGCGGCGAAGGTCGCCGAGGTCCGTCAGGCCGCCGCCGACGGTGCCTCCGAGTTCGACATGGTCGTCAACATCGCCGCGCTGCGTTCGGGCTTCGACGACGTCGTCGTCGACGACATCCGTGCCGTGGTCGAGGCAGCCGAGGGCAAGATCGTCAAGGTGATCCTCGAGACCAGCCTGCTCGACGACGAGCAGATCGCCCGCGGCAGCCGCCTGACCGAGGCCGGCGGAGCCGACTTCGTCAAGACCTCGACCGGCTTCGCCGGGGGCGGCGCCACCGTGCCCCACGTCCGCCTGATGCGCGAGAACGTCGGCGAGGCCGTTCAGGTCAAGGCCTCCGGCGGCGTGCGCAGCTTCGCCGACGCGGTCGCCATGCTCGACGCGGGCGCCACGCGCCTCGGCACGAGCGGCAGCGCGACGATCCTCGGCGAGGCGCGCCGGCTCGAGGCCGGCGGCGAGGCCACCGGCGCCGTCGACGAGTCGTCGTACTGACCACGCGGGCCGCGGCCCGCTCCGGTGCGCGAGGCGCCGGCCTCAGGCGAGGGCCTCGCGCACCCGGACGACGTCGTCGTCCATCTGCTCGATGAGCGCCGGAATGCCCGCGAAGGCCACCATCCCGCGGATGCGGGCCGTGAAACGGACCTCGACGCGGTGACCGTAGAGGTCGAGGTCGGTCTCGTCGAGCACATAGGCCTCGACCTGCCGCTGCGGGACGTCGTCGAACGTGGGGTTCGTGCCCACCGAGATCGCCGCCGGATAACGGATGACGCTTGCCGGCAGCATCCCGTCGGCACCGGGCATCCCGAGGTCGATGAGCCATCCGGCGTACACGCCATCGGCCGGGATGAACCCCGCGGCATCGGTCGCGAGGTTCGCGGTCGGGTATCCGAGCTCGCGCCCGCGCTTGAGTCCGTGCACGACCTCGGCCTCGACCGCGTGAGGGCGGCCGAGCAGGCGGGCGGCCCCCGCGACGTCGCCGGCCGCGAGCAGATCGCGCACCCAGGTCGATGAGACGCGCCGTCCGGCGTCGCGGGCACGGACGTCCGTGACGACGTCGACGTCGAACCCGTGCTCGCGCCCGAGTGCGGCGAGTACCTCGGGATCACCCTCGCCGCCGCGACCGAACCGGAAGTCGTCGCCGACGAGGACCCCGACGGCGCCGAGCGCGCGAACGAGGATGCTCTCGACGAAGTCGCGTGCCGAGAGCGCGGCGAGCTCCGCGTCGAATCGCAGCACGAGGACGGCATCCACCCCCGCCGCCGCGAGGAGGCCGATCTTCTGATCGAGCGCGACGAGCGGCTCGGGGCACAGCTCCGGACGCAGCAGGCTCAGCGGGTTGCGGTCGAAGGTGACCGCGACGACGCGCGCGCCGCGCGCGGCGGCATCGACCCGGGCCCGGTCGATGACCGCCCGGTGCCCCGAGTGCACGCCGTCGAACTTGCCGATGGCCACGACGCTCGGGCCGAAGTCTGCGGGAACCTCGGCGGGGTCTCGATAGACGGTCACCATGACGATCCCTCCAGGACGGCCGGACGCTCGCGGCTGTCCTCAGCGCCGTTGCGGTGCGACACGAGCCACCAGATGCCCACGAACGGCAGGGCGAGCGGAACCCAGAAGTAGCCGAAGCCGTAGCCCGACCAGACGGTCGCGTCGTGCGAGAACAGGTCGGGAAGCACGAGGCTGAGCGTGCCGACGACGAGGACACCCACCAGCTCGAAGCAGATCGCGACCCACGCGATCGCGTACCAGGTGCGCGACCCGGACTTCACCAGTGCGACGGTGGCGAGCACGTACACGAGGGCCGCGGCCGCCGACAGCGAGTACGCCAGCGGTGCGTTCGAGAAGTCCTCCACGATCTGGACGAACGAGCGTCCCGTCGCGGCGAGCGCCATGACGGCGTACACGACCACCAGAACGCGGCCGATGCCGGTCATTCGAGGGCGGGGATGATCCATGACCTCACCAATGATAGGTGGCACGCGGGCGGCTTCAGACGACCTGAACCGTCCAGATCACCTGCATCCGCCAGACCATGATCGCGACCGACAGTGCGGCCACCCCGAGGATGACGGTGCTCCAGCGACTGCGTTCGACGAGCGCCCAGAACACGGCAGCGGGCGGCAGCAGCACGGCGGAGACGAGATACACCCAGAACTCCAGGAGACTCCCCGACGGGGCGTTCCCCGCGAGCGGCGCGATGATCGCGACGACGACCTGCGCGATCAGGAGCACCTCGACGAGAGCGAGCGACCCGACCGAGAGATCGCTCGGGCGGCGGTTGGCGAGGCCGAGGACGGTGCAGAGCAGGCCCGCGGCGACCGCCACCGCCACCTGCACGATGGTGAAGACCGTGATCATGCGTCCTCCGCCATGTTCATGAGGCTCTTGACGTCGGCACCGCGACGCTCGACGATGCCGACGAGTCGTCCGTTGGGATCGATGGCCGCCGGATGCGGCGCCGACAGGCGCGCCGCCGCTCCGAGGAGTCGCTTGCCGTGGCGCAGGTCGCGCGCCTCCTCGGCGCTCACGTCGAAGGCGCCGAGCACCGCGGCCGCGACATCCGCGTCGCGCAGCAGCTGCGTGTCGGGGGCGATCTCGGTCGCGGCATCCGAGACCGCGAACGGTCCGATGCGGGTGCGGCGCAGGGCCGTGAGGTGTCCCCCGACGCCGAGGTCGGCACCGAGATCGCGAGCCAGCGCCCGGATGTACGTGCCGCTCGTGCAGTCGACGACGACATCGACGTCGACGGCGCGGGATGGTCCCCCCTCGGCGGCGCCGGGGTCGGCCTCGAGCGCGACCTCGCGCACGTCGCGCACGTCGAAGCGCGAGACGGTGACGCGACGTGGCTTCAGCTCGACTTCTTCGCCCGCGCGCGCGAGGTCGTACGCCCGCTTGCCGCCGACCTTGATCGCCGACACCCGGCTGGGCACCTGGTCGATCTCGCCGGTGAGCGCCGCGATGCCGCGATCGATGCCGCCGCGGTCGACCGCGGCGAGTGCCTCGTTCGTCGCATGGTCCGTCACGGTGCCGTCTGCGTCGTCGGAATCGGTCGAGACGCCGAGGCGAATGGTCGCCTCGTACGTCTTGTCGAGCCCCACGATGTAGGTCAGCAGGCGAGTCGCCGGCCCCACACCGAGGACGAGCAACCCCGTCGCCATCGGGTCCAGCGTTCCGGCATGACCGATCTTGCGGGTGCCGAGGGCTCGGCGGGCACGGGCGACGACGTCATGACTGGTCATCCCGCCCGCCTTGTCGACGAGCAGGATGCCGCGGAGCGCGGTTTCGGGCATGCCTCCCAGCCTACGGCGGCACCCCGCCGGCCCCGGACGCGGTCAGTCCAGCGCCAGCTCCACGGTCGCGAAGGAATGCGGCGGCATCGTCACGACGAGCTCACCGCCCTCGAAGGCGGTCGTGAGGGGCCGCGGCTCGACACGGTCGGGCACGTCGGCGTCGTTGTACGTCGTCGCGCTGTCCGCCCCCAGCACACGGGCACGCGTGACGCGCGCGCCGCGGCCGCGGAGGTCGATGCGCACCTCGCACTCGTCGTCCGTCGAGAGGTGGGTGAGCGAGATGAGCGCCGCCCCCTCCTTCGTCGAGGCCGACATCGACACCAGCGGCAGCTCTCCCCCGCGCGCCGTCGTCGCGGGCGCGTCGAGCACGTGGGCGGCGAGCGCACGGGCGTCCTGGTGCCCCTTGTTCATCTCGAACACGTGATACGTCGGGGTGAGGACGAGCTTGTCACCGTCGGTGAGGATCATCGCCTGCAAGACATTCACCGTCTGGGCGATGTTGGCCATCGAGATGCGCCGCGCGTAGCGGTGGAAGATATCGAAATGGATGCCGGCGACGAGGGCGTCGCGAATCGTGTTCTGCTGGAACAGGAACCCCGGGTTGGTCCCCTTCTCGGCGTTCCACCACGTGCCCCACTCGTCGCAGACGAGGCTCACCCGGTTCTCGGGGTCGTACGAGTCCATGACCGCGACGTGTCCGCGGACGACGCGCTCGAAGTCGCGAGCGTACGCCATCGTGTCGTAGAACTGCTCGTCGGTGAACGTCGTCGCGTCCTCGCGATTGATGCCCGATCCGGTGTGCGTGTAGTAGTGGAACGAGATCGCCTGGTACGGATGCTTGTCGTACAGGTTCGCGGCGTGCGACTCGACGAGTGTCTTCACGAGCACCCGCGTCCACTCGAAGTCATCCTCGTTGGCGCCGGCAGCGATGAGCGTCAGCCGGTTCTCGCCGTGATCATGGCAATAGGTCGCGTACCGCCGTGCTTCTTCCGCGTAGAACTCGGGAGACAGGTTGCCGCCGCACCCCCAGGGCTCGTTGCCGATGCCCCAGAACGGCACACGCCACGGCTCGTCGCGACCGTTCTCACGGCGCAGCCGCGCCATCGGGCTGTCGTCGTCACGCGTGAGGTATTCGACCCACTCCGACATCTCCTGCACCGTGCCACTGCCGACGTTGCCGTTGACGTACGCCTCGGTACCGAGCAGGTCGCACAGATCCATGAACTCGTGGGTTCCGAAGTGGTTGCTCTCGACGACGTCGCCCCAGTTCGTGTTCGCGATCTTCGGACGCTGCTCGCGCGGACCGATCCCGTCGCGCCAGTGATACGTGTCGGCGAAGCATCCGCCGGGCCAGCGCAGGTTCGGGATGTCGAGCGCGCGGAGGGCATCGACGATGTCGGTGCGGATGCCGCGGATATTGGGGATCGACGAATTCTCGCCGACCCAGAAGCCGTCGTAGATGCAGCGCCCGAGGTGCTCGGCGAAGTGCCCGTAGATGTGTCGGCTGATGCGATCGCCGACGACGTCGAGGTCGATGACCGCACGTGCGGACGAGGTCATGTGGTTCTCCAGTGCTCGTGCTCGGTGAGCGGGACCAGCGGAGGACGCTCCGCGGTCGTGGTCAGGGTGATGCGGCGGCCCTCTCGCGCCGACCGGGTGAGAGCGCTCATGATCTCCAGGACGTGCAGGGCGACCTCGCCGCTCGCACGCCCCGCGCCGGCGCCGCCGCGCACGACGTCGAGAACCCCAATGCCGCGGCCCGCGCCTCGGTAGCCGGCGCGCGGTGCGATCGCGGTCCACTCCGCTGCCCGCGGCCGGCGCATGGTCACCTCGCCGTCGAAGAAGTTGGGGTCGGGCAGGGTCAGCGAAGCGCTCTCGCCGTGCACCTCGATCGGTGCGGCATGGGTCGCGGCGGCGTCGAAGCTGAAAGTCACCGTCGACAGGGCACCGCCGGCGTGCTCGAGCACGCCGGTGACATGCGTGTCGATCTCGACGGGGATGCGCTCCCCCGCGCGCGGACCGGAACCGATCGTGCGCTCGTCGCGGGACCGCGATGACGCGCCCGATACGCGCACGACGGGCCCCAGCAGATGGAACAGGGCCGTGAGGTAGTAGGGCCCCATGTCGTAGAGCGGTCCGCCGCCTTCGCGATAGTAGAAGTCGGGATGCGGGTGCCAGGCCTCGTGTCCCGACGACAGCCACGTCGCGACCGCCGCGACCGGCCGGCCGATCTCACCGGCGTCGACGACCGCGCGCGCGGTCTGCACCCCCGACCCCAGCACGGTGTCGGGAGCCCCGCCGACCCAGGCACCGTTCGCGCCGGCCATGACCCCGAGCGCCTCGTCGAAGGTCGCGGCCAGCGGCTTCTCGCCGTAGACGTTCTTGCCCGCGGCGAGTGCGGCGCGCGCGACCTCGCCGTGGGCGGCGGGGATCGTCAGGTTCACCACGGTCTGCACCGCCGGGTCGGCGACGAGCTCGGCGACCGACAGCGCCCGCGCCCCCGGGAACCGCTCGGCGACCGACCGGGCGCGGTCGGCGTCGAGGTCGGCCGTCGCCGCGATACGGACGGCGGGGTGTTCGCCCAGCGTCTCCAGATACTGGCCCGAGATGACCCCGAGGCCGACTACACCGATGCCGTGCGGCTCGCCCACAGCATCCCCCTCTCGATAATGGTGCGGACGTTGACGTCGCGCAGGACGACGAGACTGTGCCCCGGCGTCGCGACGAAGATGCGCCCCTGTCCCCACTCGCGCGTCCAGACGGCGGGCGAGGTGATGGGGCGGTGCCACGGGTGGTACGGCTGCACGGGGTGCGTCGTCGTCGCGAGAACGTCGTTGAGGTCGTCGCAGAGCACCCAGTACTGCTCCGTGCGCAGCGTGAAGTCCTCGAGACCGGCCATGATCTGCGACCGGCGCCCCGCGTCGGTGAGGTCGACGGTGTAGCAGAGGTAGTTATCGGTCTCGTCGCCGACCCGGGCATCGGGGTGCTTCGCGGGATGCGTCGCGAACTGCCCGCCGATGAGCTGCAGGTAGTCGGAGTTGTCGCGGTACGAGTCGGCGATGCCGCCGTGCCAGCCCGCGAGTCCTGTTCCACGCTCGACCGCGTCGCGGAGGCCCGCGAAGGCCTCGCGCGAGATCTTCGACATCGTCACCGATTGCACGATCAGATCGGTGCGCTCCATCGTCTCCCGGTCGGTGTAGACCTCGTTGTCCTCTTCGATGCGGACCTCGAAGCCGTTCTCCTCGAGGAACGGGACGAAGAGGTTGGTGGCCTCGACGGGCTTGTGCCCCTCCCAGCCGCCTCGGACGATGAGCGCCTGTCTCGCGGTCATGAGCTGACCCCTTCCACTCGGATGCTTCTGCTGTCGGATGCCGCGCTCTCCTCGACCGCCGCGAGCACGCGCTGCACCCCGGCGGCCTCGGCGAACGACGGATGCGCGTCGATCTCACCGGCGACGGCGCGGACGAAGTCGACGCTCTGATGCGTGAACAGGTGCTCGTAGCCGAGCCCGTGCCCCGCTGGCCACCAGGCTCCCGCGTAGGGGTGCTCGGGCTCGGTCGCGTCGATGCGCCGGAAGCCCTGCTCGCCGGCGGGGAGTGTCGCGTCGGCGAAGAGCAGGTCGTTGAGGTGCGAGAAGTCGAAGGCGACCGCCCCGCGGTCGCCGCTGATCTCGATGCGGTTGGCGTTGCGGTGGCCCGTGGCCATGCGCGTCGCCTCGAAGACGCCGAGAGCGCCGTCGGAGAAGGATGCCGTGAACGCCGCGGCGTCGTCGACGGTGACGCGCTCGGCCCCGGCCCCGGCTCCGGCCCGGCCGCCGAGCCCGACGCGCTCGTCGAGGACGGGACGCTCGTCGACGAAGGTGCGGAGCGTGCCCGAGACGCTCGTGATGCGCGATCCCGTGAGCCATTGGGCCGCATCGATGCTGTGCGCTCCGATGTCGCCGAGAGCGCCCGATCCCGCGCGGTCACGATCGAGGCGCCACGTGAACGGAGCCTCCGGATCGGTGAGCCAGTCCTGCAGGTACTGGGCGCGGACGTGCCGGATGCGGCCGACGCGGCCCTCCTCGATCAGGCGCCGCGCCAGAGCGAGGGCGGGCGTGCGGCGGTAGCTGAACCCGCACATCGCGACGACGCCGCGGGATGCCGCCGCGGCGGCGGCATCCGTCATCCGGTCGGCGTCGGCGACGTCATTGGCCAGCGGCTTCTCGCACAGGACGTGACGGCCGGCGTCGAGGGCGGCGAGCGCGATCTCGGCGTGGGTGTCGCCGGGGGTGCAGATGTCGACGGCGTCGATGTCGTCGCGTGCGATGACGGCGCGCCAGTCGTCGCTCGACTCGGCGATGCCGAACCGCGACGCGGCATCGGACGCACGCTGCGCATCGCTGCCCGCGAGCACGACGACCTCGGGCTCGAACGGCAGATCGAAGAAGCGCGGAGCAGTGCGCCAGGCGTGCGCGTGCATCCGTCCCATGAACCCGGTTCCGATGATCGCGATGCGCAATCGTCTCGACATCCTCGTCTCCCTCCGCACCGGTGCGTGTGATCGCGGACCACGATGTCACAGCCTCTCGACGCGGCCGTCGCGCTTTGCGCAAAATAGGCGCATGCCGTCTCACCGACCGAGTCTCACCGACGTCGCCGCGGCCGCCGGGGTCAGCGTCGCGACAGTCTCACGCGCGCTCCGCGGGCGCGGCGAGCTGTCGCCCGAGACCCGCACACGCGTGCTGCATACGGCCGAAAGGCTCGGGTACACGCGGGGCGGAACACCGCGAGGCCGGCCTCGCGGCGGTACGTCCCGCATCTTCGATCTGGTTCTGGGGCACTTCCACGATCCCTACACCGACGAGGTCGTCGCGGGAGCCCACACCGCTGCATCGCGCCTGAGCTACGACCTTGTCCTCACCGCCGAGCGCGACGATCCGGGCGACGACTGGCCCGCTCGCATCCGCTCGCGGGGATCGGCAGGGGTCGTGCTCGGCCTCATCCTGCCCACGGCCGCTCAACTGGAGATCGTGCAGAGCGCGGGCATCCCCGTCGTCCTGCTCGAGCCGCCGTCGGGGACCACCCAGCGCGTGCCGAGCGTGCGGAACACCGATCACGCGGGCGGCTCGGCGGCGGCGGAGCACTTGCTCGCGCAGGGCGCGCGGCGCTTCATCGTCATCGGCGGCGCTCCGTCCTACCGGTACGGCCGCGCGCGGATCGAGGGCTTCCTCTCGACGCTCGACGAGACGGCACCGGCCGCGCCCCGCATCCTGACGACGGCGGACTGGGGCGCGGCGGACGCGCGGCGGGCGTGCGCCGCAGCGCTCGACGACCTCGGCGGCGAAGGCCCCATCGGACTCTTCGCCTGCTCCGACGAGATGGCCGCGGGCGCCTACCGGGCGATCGCCGAGGCCGGGCTCGCGGTGGGGCGCCACGTTCTCGTCGTGGGATACGACGACGTGCGTGGTGCGCGGTGGCTGCATCCCCCGCTCACCACGATCCGCCAGCCCATCCGCGAGATGGCCGCGGCAGCGGTCGGCCTCCTCGCGCAGATGGCGGGCGGCGCCCAGCTCGCCGACGAGGTGGTCGAGCTGCCCACGGTCCTCGTCGCCCGCGGCTCGACCGGCCGCCCCCGGTGACGACCGCCGCGACGGCTCAGGATGACGCGACGACCGGGAAGTACACGGCGTAGCGCTCGTCGACGATCTCGTTCAGCGGCACGAATCGGATGCCGGCCGAGTTCCCGACACTGCGGTATCGCGTGAGCCACTGCGACCACTGCCTCTCATCGTCGGCGGCCAGCAGCGTCGCCGGGTCGGAGCTGTCGCCCACGAGCGGCGTCTCACGGTCGACGAGGCCCGCGAGAACGACGGCGCCCTCGACGAAGGCGACGGTCTCGGGCTCGTCGGGAATCGGCACCGTTCGCAGTTCGAATCCGAAACCCAACTCGACCTCGGTGCGCCCGCCGGGGTGATCGAGCTCCACGAAGCTCCCGCGACGCACCACCGCGAGGTCCGACCGAACGTGCACCTCGCCCATGGTCCAGGCCGGCACGCGCATCCGGACGCGGCCCCCGACGCTCGCCGGCGACTCGATCACGACCGACACCCGCAGCGCGTGCGGCCGATGCGCCGGGCCACCGGGGCCCGCGTTCGCGTCCGGACCGACGTAGAGCGCGTCGTCGAGGGTGCGCACCTCGACAACGAGGCGGCCCGCCGCGGTCTGCGCATCGGCGCGGACGGGGATGTACTGCGCGACGGTGACGGCGTCGTCGTCCGCGTAGACCGCGAGCGAAGAGTGCCGCGTGTGCGCCTGCACCACCGTGCCGTGGCAGCACCAGAAGTCTTCGGTGGGCGATCCCCATTCCTTGCGCGAACCGCTCTGCAGGGGCAGGAAGTAGCTCACCATCCCGGTGCCGGGATGCTGCTGCGCCAGGATGCCGTTCACCAGATTCGCCTCGATGTAGTCGAGGTACGACGCCTCCCCGGTCCACCGGTAGAGCACGTCCGCCAGCCGGATCATGTTGTACACGGCGCAGTGCTCCTGCGTCTTCGTGCCCCGCCGCGCGGCGAAGGCGAACGGCGGCGTCCAGATCTCACCCGAGGTCTGTCCGCCCGTGCAGAAGGTCCCGCGTCGCGTGACGGCCCAGTCCCAGTACGCCTCGACGACGCGTCGCCAGCGTTCCTCTCCGGTGACCTCGAAGGCGCGGGCAGCGCCCAGCACCTCGGGGATCGTGGTGTTGGCGTGCATGTTGGTCAGCATGTCCTCCCCCGCCAGCAGACCGTCGAAGAGCGACCGGTGGTCGTACCGGTCGAGGAGCTCGCGATACATGTGGTCGCCGGTGGCGTCGAGGAGGTCTGCCCACGCCTCGAGCATGCCGCCCGTCTCGACCTCGAGGATGGCCTGGAACTCCTCGGGCTCGAATCCCCGCGCCCATTCCGCGAGCACCCCGGCCGCCCGGTGGGCGATGCGCAGAGCTCGCTGGTCGCCGAGGTCTCGGTAGACGTCGACCAGACCCATGAGGGTCTTATGGATGTTGTACTGCGGCGCCCACACCTCGCGCCCCTCGGCGAGGCGGCGCAGGAATGTCTGCGGAATGCCGAACACCCAGCCGTCCCCGGCATCCTGGCACGCCTCGAGCTCATCGAGGACGACCGCGAGCTTGCCCCGCAGCACGGGGTCTCCGGTGACGGCGACCTCGCGCGCGGCAGCCGACATCCAGTGCCCGACGAAGTGGCCCCGCAGAAGCGCGCCCGGTGTCTCCCAGCCCCAATGGCGCCCCCAGCCGCTCTCGACCCCCGGGGTGGCCGACGGCTTCAGGTGCCATCCCTGGTCACCGATTCCCGCCTCGATGCGGTGGTTCTGCACGAGAGCGCGTTCGTCGAGCGACGCGAGGTACTCGCGGTTGACGCGGCGACGGCGATCGTAGGTGCCTGCGAGCAAGCGGGCGGCACCGGGCGCGAGAGCGGATGCGGTCATGGTTGTGCCATCTCCTTCGATGTGCTGAGATCGATCTCTGACTGTACCGCCCGAGCGATGCCAGCAGAATAGGAGCATGGATTCCATGCGCGTGATCCACCTCAGTGCCGAGGGAGTCTCCGTCGTCATCGCGACGACGAACGACGGGATGCCGGAGATCGTCCATTGGGGCGCGGCCGTGACGTCGGCAGAAACCGATCTCCTCACGTTCGTCGAAGCCGAGAACAGAACCGGGATGGTCGGTGATTCCGATGTTCCCTACCGCGCGAGCATGCTTCCCGAGCACAGCCGCGGGTGGTTCGGAGCACCAGGGCTGTCGGCGCATCGCGGCGGCTCGGGGTGGGCGCCCCGCTTCGCCCTGCGCTCTCTCGCCCTCGACGGCGAGGAGGTCGGAGCGGGGGTGACGTACGCGTACGGGGGCCGCGTCAGCGCCGTGCTCCACGACGCGTACGCCGAGATCGAGCTCGGACTAGAGATCGATCTCACGTCAGATGGGCTCATTCGCGCCCGCGCCCGAGTCCGAAACACGGCCGACGCCGACATGGCAGCGGTGCCGCTCGAGATCCACGCCCTGGCTGTCGCCCTTCCGATACCGACGTGGGCGCAGGAGGTGCTCGACTTCACCGGCCGGTGGGGACACGAGCGCATTCCGCAGCGGCATCCGATCGTCCGCGGCGATCATTCGCGCATCTCGCGCCGAGGCCGCACCGGCTTGGACGCGACGCTGGTCCAGGCGGTCGGGACCCCGGGCTTCTCGGCGAGCACCGGCGAGGTGTGGATCGGACACGTCGGGTTCAGCGGCAACCACGAGCACACGATCGAGCGGACCGACGGGCGCCTCCACTTCCGGGGCGGTGAGTCGTTGCTCCCCGGCGAGATCCGGTTGGCGCCCGGCGAGGAGTACTCCGGGCCGTGGGTGTTCGGCAGCTACGGATGCGGACTCGACGGCGCCGCGGCGCGCTTCCACTCCTACCTGCGTGAGCGCTCTCGTTCGTCCCGCCGCCCCCGCCCCGTGACGATGAACGTCTGGGAGGCGGTGTACTTCGACCACGAGCACCGGGTGCTCGTCGACCTGGCGGCCCGCGCCGCCGAGCTCGGCGTCGAGCGCTACGTCCTCGACGACGGCTGGTTCCGCGGGCGCAACGACGACCGTGCGGGGCTCGGCGACTGGACGCCCGACCCGGTCGCGTGGCCCGCCGGCCTCCGCCCCCTGGCCGACGAGGTCCGCGCTCTCGGTATGGAGTTCGGGCTCTGGGTCGAGCCGGAGATGATCAACGAGGACTCGGACCTCGCCCGTGAGCACCCCGAGTGGATCCTCCGCGCGGGACCCGAGCTTCCTCCGCGCTACCGGTTCCAGCAGGTGCTCGACCTCACGCAGCCGGGCGCCTTCGACCACATCCTCGCGGCCCTCGACGGGCTCATCGACGATATCGGCGTGAGCTACCTCAAGTGGGACCACAACCGTGACCTCATCGCGGCCGGGCACCCCCGTTCGGGCACCCCCGCCGTCCACGAGCAGACCCTCGCGGTGTACCGCCTCATCGACGAGCTCCGCCGTCGCCACCCCGACCTCGAGATCGAGAGTTGCGCCTCCGGCGGCGGGCGGGTCGACCTCGGCATCCTCGAGCGCACCGACCGGATCCATCCGTCCGACAGCCACGATCCACACGATCGCTTCGGCATCCTGAGGTGGACGGGGCTGCTGGTGCCCCCGGAGATGATGGGGTCGCACGTCGCCTCCCCCGTCTCGAGCGTCACGGGCCGCATACACGATCTGCAGTTCCGGTGCGCCGTCGCATTCCTCGGGCACTTCGGCATCGAATGGGACATCCGCGACCTCGACGCCACCGACCGGCGCATCCTCAGCGACTGGATCGCGCGCTACCGTCGGCACCGCGAGCTCATCGCGACGGGGCGCACCATCGGTGCGGGTGAGCTCGACGCCACATCTCCGCAGGTGCGTGGCGTGGTCGCCGCCGACCGTTCGGAGGCGCTCTTCACGATCGTCACTCCGACGACCTCGCCCGACACGATCGCCCGCGTGCGGTTCCCCGGCCTGGCCGCCGACCGCAGCTACCGGGTGTCGGTGAGCGGCTCGGACTCGTTCGGACCGCCGTGGCAGGTTCCGGCGTGGCTCCGGGAGAGCCCCGATCTCGGCGGTGACGGCGACGGCGAGCGCGAGGGCCGCGGTCCGGTGATCGCGGGGGCCGTGCTCGCACGCGTCGGGCTGGACTTCCCCACGTTCCACCCCGACCGCGCGGCGGTCGTTCACCTCGCGGCGGTGGTGGGCTCGTGATCGGCGAGCGCCGGGCTGCCGCATCCCGTCCCCCCATGGGGTGGAACAGCTGGGATTGCTTCGGGTCGTCCGTGACGGAGGCCGAGGTGCTCGCGAACGCGGAGTACGCCGCCGAACACCTACTCGCGTTCGGGTGGGACACGATCGTCGTCGACATCCAGTGGTACGAACCCGATCCGGGTGCGCACGACTATCGAGAGGTCTCTCGTCCGCTGCTCGACGCCTGGGGACGGCCCCTCCCCGCGCCCGGGCGCTTCCCCTCCGCTGCAGGCGGCAGCTTCCGGCCGCTCGCCGACCGCGTCCACGAACTCGGCCTGCGCTTCGGGGTCCACCTCATGCGCGGCGTCCCGCGCGCCGCCGCGGATGCGGGACTGCCCGTCTCGGGCCACCCCGACGCGACGTGCGACTCGATCGCTGATCGTGCGAACGTCTGCGCGTGGAACCCCGACAACTACGGCGTCGACATGACCGCGCCCGGCGCGCAGGAGTACTACGACTCGGTCATGGCACAGCTGGCCGCCTGGGAAGTCGACTTCGTGAAGCTCGACGATGTGCTCTACCCGCCTGTCGAGACGGCGGAGATCGCGGCGATCTCGCGCGCGATCGACCGCTCGGGACGCCCCATGGTCCTGAGCCTCTCGCCCGGCAAGCGACTGTCGCTCGCGCACCTCGACGCCCTCCGCGAGCACGGCCAGATGTGGCGGATCTCGGACGACTTCTGGGACGACTGGAGCCAGGTGGTCGAACAGTTCCAACGCGCAGCCCGCTGGGCGCCGTTCCAGATGCGCGGAGCGTGGGCGGATGCCGACATGCTCCCCTTCGGCCGCATCGGTGTGCGCGGACACGTCGGCGAAGACCGGCTCAGCCGCTTGTCGGTCGAGGAACAGCGCACCGTCATGACGCTGTGGAGCATGATGCGCTCACCGCTCATGATGGGCGGTCACCTGCCCGACACCCCGCCCGAGACGCTCGCGCTGCTGCGCAATCGCGGGGTCCTGGCGCTCCGTGACGGCGAGGAGTCGCGCGAGATCGTCCGCGACGGACACCTCGTCATCTGGAGCGCGCGTGTGGGGGCTCGGGCGTATCGTGCGGTGTTCTGGCTCGGCGATGACGAGCAGGAAGTCGTCGTCCACCTCGCCGATCTCGGGCTCGCGGGCACGGGGACGGCCGGTGCGTGTACGGACGTGTGGCATGGGAAGAGCGTCGAGATTGCCGACGGACGCGTCATGCTGACCGTGCCGGCTCACGGCACGCGTCTGCTCGTCTTCGACTGACACTCGGGATGCGCGGCCCCGCCCGACAGGCGAGCCGGCGCAAAGGGCTGTCATCTCGCCGCCGACACGACCATTCACGTCGGGTCGGCGTCGGGTCGGCGTCGGGGTGGCGTCGGGCCGACCGTCAGGGTACGCGGCGTGGGTCGATCCCGAGTCTGCCGGCGGCGTCATCGAAGCCCCCGGCGCGCGCGAGCTCCTCAGCACGCGCCGATGCCCGCTCGAACAGATCGTCGAACCTGACCGGTGCGCCGGCGGCCGCAGACGCCACGGCCGCCTCGACCATGGCGAGGCTGCCGATGTTCCGCGAGATCTCGCCCGACGGCTCCGGGCCGCCGTCGAGGGCCGTGACGAACTCGGCGAGCGCGGCATCCAGCCCCTCGGCGCCGCCCGCCAGTGCGACCGCCTGCGCGCTACCCTCTCGGGGCTGGACCACGACGTCGGTCTCTCCGTCCCAGGCAGCGGATCCACCGGCGGCGCTCCCCCGCCAGTCGCCGTTCCACGAGGTCGTGAGACCGTCGGCGCACCAGCTGCCGGAGTACGAGAACCGGCGCCCGTCCGCGAAGCGGAAGATCGCCTCGGCCGCGGCGGCGCCCCGATACCAGCTCCAGCTCGGCGAGAACTCATCGCAGAAGACCGAGACCGGTTCGCTCGAGAGCAGATATCGCGCCTGGTCGAACTGATGGATCGCCATGTCCACGAGCAGCGGCGACGGCATCTCGTCTCGGAAACCCCCGAACCGGGGGTTCTGGAAGAAGCGGACGTCGAGCTGCTCGGCGCCGCCGAGACTGACGAGGGCGTCGCGGAACGCCCGGATCCCGCGGGAGTGCCGACGCGACTGACTCGTCGCCATCAGGGTCCCGGTCGACGCGCTGACGGCGGACAGCAGCAGGGCCTCGGCCACGGTCGGCGTCACCGGCTTCTCGCTCAGGACGGGAACGCCCGCCCGCAGCGCTGCGGCGCTCACCTCGAGATGCGCCTGCGGGATCGTGACGTTGACGATCAGGTCGACGTCGAGGACGGCGAGCGCGTCACCGACCGAGCCGAAGCTCGGAACATCGAGTCCCCGTTCGAGTGCCGCGGCCCGCGCGGCGTCGGCGAGGATGTCGACGAGCCCGACGATCTCGAGATCGGGACGGCGAGCAACCGTGTCGATCCACGCCTTCCCCATCGCTCCCGCCCCGACGACGACCACACGACGGACGCGCTCCGTCACGACTGCTCCTCGCCGTCCCACTCCCGCGGAACGTCCCACTCCCCCGTGCGATGCATCGCCAAACGGGCCGCGCGGCGGGGGCGGTCGCTCCGAGCCCATCGTGCCGCGTTCGCGAGGACGAGCTGGATCTCGGGCTGATGGTAGACGGGATAGTCCTGGTCACCCGGCGAGAAGTAGAACACCCGCCCGTGACCGCGGAAGAACGTCATCCCCGATCGGAACACCTCACCGCCCGAGAAGTTCGAGACGAAGACCAGCTCGTCCGGCTGCGGCACGTCGAAGAACTCGCCGTACATCTCCTGCTCGGGGATGACGATCGGCTGCGGCACGCCGGCGGCGATCGGATGCGTCGGCGAGACCGTCCACACGAGCTCGCGGTCCTGCGCCTGCCGCCAGCGCAGCGCGCAGGTCGTCCCCATGAGACGGATGAAGATCCTCGAGAAGTGCGCCGAATGCAGCGCGACGAACCCGAGCCCGCCGAGCACGTGCCGGTGGACCCGCTCGACCACGACCTCGTCGACCTCGTCGTGCAGGAGGTGCCCCCACCAGAACAGCACATCCGTCTGCGCGAGCCGTTCCTCGCTCAGCCCGTGCTCGGGATCGTCGAGTGTCGCCGTCTCGACGACGGCGGCGTCGCCGAGCAGTCGCCGCAGGCCCACCGCGATGGTCCCGTGCATCGTCTCGGGATAGAGGGCGCGCGGGATGTCGTGATGCTTCTCGTGATGATTCTCGCCCCACACCAGCACGCGGATCGGGGCGGATGCGGTGCCGGTCACCCCTTGAACGCTCCGTCCATGATGCCCGCGACCATGCGGCGCCCGACGACGAAGAACACGATCAGCAGCGGCAGTGTCGCGAGGAACGATCCGCCCATCGTCAGCGCGAGGTCGATCGAACGGTTGGCCTGCAGCTGCTTCAGGGCGATCTGCACCGTGAACAGCTCGGGCGACTTCAGCACGATGAAGGGCCACATGAAGTCGTTCCACACCGAGGTGAACGTGATGAGTCCGAGCACGAAAGCCGCCGGCCGCACGACCGGGAATCCGATGCGCCAGAAGATCTGCCAGCTGTTCGCGCCGTCGATGCGCGCCGCGTGCATGAGCTCGTCATTGAGCGTGGTCGCCATGTGCTGCCGCATCCAGAAGATGCCGAACGCGCTGGCGAGCCCCGGAACGATGATCGCCTGCAGGGTGTCGACCCAGTCCAGCCACGAGATGATCAGGTACTGCGGGATGACGCTCAGCTGAGCGGGCACCGTCATGGTGAGCAGCACGATGACGAACAGGGCGCCCCGGCCCCGGAACTGCAGCTTCGCGAAGGCGAATCCCGCGAGCGCGCACAGCAGTGACGCGATGACCGCGATCGAGAGCGACACGATCGCGCTGTTCAGCAGCGACTGGAAGAACGGGACCGTGTCGAACACCTTCGTCGCGATGTCGAAGAAGTTGAGCCCCGGGTAGAAGCGCGGCGGGATCGAGGTGACGGCGGAGGCACCCACCGAGGCGATCACGAACATGTAGTACAGCGGGAACACGCTGATCACGACAGCGATCCCGAGCAGGACGTAGACCGGCCAGGGCACTCGGCCGACGCGCCCACCGCCGCGCCGCGGACGCTTGCGGGGCGCGCTCAGCGCGGTCGGGTCGAGGGGACGCGGCACAGCTGTGTCGACGGCGTCGGACATCATCGGGCCTTTCGTGTGCGGGTGGTCAGGAAGAAGTTGATCGCCGAGACCACGACGACCACGACGAAGAGGGCGACCCCGATCGCGGAGCCGTAGCCGAACTCGAACTGGCCGAAGCCCTGCTCGTAGAGGAACAGTGCGAGGGTCTGGCACTGGCGCCCACCACCGCAGGTCAGCCCCGACTCGGGAGCCACCAGCAGGGGCTCCGTGAAGATCTGCAGCCCGCCGATGGTCGACATGATGACGGTGAAGATGATGATGGGCCGCAGCGACGGGATCGTCAGGTGGATGAACTGCTGCCAGCCGGATGCGCCGTCGACCGAGGCCGCTTCGTACATCTCGCGCGGAAGCGCCTGGAGCCCCGCGAGGTAGAGCAGCGTGTTGTATCCGAACCATCGCCACATCACCATCGACGAGATGACGATCCACGAGCCGACCTGAGACGACAGGAAGTTCACCGCCGGGATGCCGAAGAGGTCGAGCACCCAGTTGATGAGCCCGAAGTTCTTGTCGAAGATCTGCGCGAAGACGAGGGCGGTCGCGGCGACGGAGGTGATGTAGGGCACCAGGAGCGCCATGCGGAAGAAGTTCGCCATCTTCAGGGTGGCGTGGTTCAGCAGGTGCGCGAGCCCGAGCGCCAGGAGCAGCTGCGGGATGGTGGAGATGAGGAAGATCCCGAAGGTGTTCACGAACGCGTTCCAGAATCGGGCGTCTTGGACGAGCCGTTCGAAGTTCGCCAGGCCGACGAACGTCTGCTCGCCAATCGGGTTCCAGTCGAACAGGGCCACGTAGAACGTGAACAGCAGGGGGAACAGCCCGAAGATCAGGAAGATCACGAAGAACGGGGCGATGTAGACGTAAGGCGCGATGCGCTCGGCGAGCGGCTGTCGGATGGCGCGCTTCGGCGGGCGCTCGCGCCGGGCGGCCTTCTTGTCGATGGTGATGGCGGTGGCGGTGGCTGTCGCAGTCATGATGCGTCCTCGATGAGGGTGGTGGTCCGCCCGCAGACGGACCACCACCGAACGGGTAAGGTCAACCGCCGATCGCGGCCCGGGCGCTGTCGACGCCGGTCTGCCACGCGTCGCGCGGCGCGACGTTGCCCGCTTCCATGTCGACGAGGGCGTTCAGAAGCGCCGCCCCGATCGCGCTCGTGTCGGGCCCGTTGTGGAAGGACTGGAACTGCAGCACCGAGTTGCTGATGACCTCGCCGATGCGGGAATCGCCGAAGAAGGGGTCGGTGTAGCTGGTGACCTCGGTGCTCTCGAGAGCGCTCTTGGCGGCCGGGAACGTCCCGGTCCGGGCGAAATGCGCCGTCTGCCCCTCCGGCGACAGCATCGTCTCGATGTACTTCCACGCCGCCTGCGGGTTCTTCGCACGGGCCGGGATCGCGATGACACTGCCGCCCCAGTTACCGCCGACGCCGGGGATCGAGGTCACCCGCCACAGCCCCTCGGTGTCGGGGGCGTCGTTCTTGTAGCCCGACAGCATCCACGACGGCGCGGTGCTCACGGCGAACGCGCCGTTCGCCTTGCCGGGAGCCCAGCCCGACGACCACGCGGCGATGCCGGCGCTGATGCCCGCTTCGTAGGTGCGCACAGCGACGTCGAATGCTTCCTCGACCTGCGGGTTGGTGTCGAAGATGAGCTCACCGTCGGGGGTGTAGTACTTCTCGGTGACCTGGTTCACTGTCGAGAAGAAGACACTCGTCTCGACGTTGTCGACGAAGGGCTCTCCGGTCGCGGCCGTGTACTTCTTGCCCATCTCGATGAAGCCGTCCCACGTCGACCACATCTCGGCGACCTCGTCGGGGTCGGTCGGGAGCCCGGCGGCCTCGAACAGGTCGGCCCGGTACGCGAATCCCAGTCCGCCGATGTCGGTCGGGATGCCGATGATCGAGCCGTCCTCACCGGTCGCCTCGGCGATGGCCCAGTCGAGGTAGCCCTCCCCGAGCTCGTCGCCCCCGAGGGTGCGGAGGTCGATGAAGTTCCCGGGGTTCTCGATGAACTTCGGGAGCTCGTCGTTCTGGATCATGACGAGGTCGGGGACCCGTCCGCCGGCGAGGGCCGCGGTGAGCGCGGTGGCAGTCTCGGCGGTGCTGCCGACCTCCGACAGCTTCACCTTGGCGTCCGGGTTCTGCTCCAGGTACTGGTTGACGGAGTCCTGCTGCCCGATGCCGGTGAAAGACCAGAACTCGAACTCGGCGTTGGGGTCGTCGGACCCGCCGCCGGACCCACCGGATGTGCACGCGGTCATCGCGATCGCGACGACGCCGAGAGCTGCGACGGGCAGGGCCAGTCTGCGACGATTCACAACTGCTCCTCTTCTTTGGGGACATGTGATGTGCGCGGGGCGTTGAGAGACCCCGCTGAGAGATCGTTCTCTCATGCCGGGACACAGTATCCCGAGATCGAAGGGCTGGCAAGCCGCGGCATCCGCCAGTTTCGTCACCGGAACCGTAAGACCACGACCGGCAGACGATGGGTTGCGCGCAGCGGCTGCTGTCGTGCAAAGATCGTCGCGTCAGAGAACGATCTTTCGCTCGATGACCCTGACTGAGGAAGAGGGAGCCATGTCTCGACCGACCATCGTCGACGTCGCCCGCGCGGCCGGCGTCTCGCGCGCGACGGCCGCACGCGTCCTGGCCGGAGCGACGAACGTCGACCCGGCGATGGCCGCCGCCGTCGGCCGGGAGGCCGCACGCCTGGGCTACGAAACGAACTTCGCCGCGCGCGTGCTGCGCGGCGGGCGCGCCGGGGCGATCGGCCTCGTCATCGCCTTCGACGAGCTGGGCGGGTTGAGCGGCACATTCTTCACCGCGGTCATGAAGGGCGCAGCCAAGGGGCTCTCCGCCGGCGAGGTGCAGCCCGTCCTGCTGCCCGCCGATCACGAGGACCTCGATCGGATCCCGCGGTTCCTGCGATCGGGGGCGATCGACGGCGCCATCGTGGTGCTCCAGCACGAGATCACGCACCTCGTCGACCGACTCGCCGACTCGCCCGTGCCGATCGCGTGGGTGGGCCGCCCCCGCGGCGAGATCGGCCCCGACCCGATCGTGATCGACTCCGACAACTACGGCGGCGGAGTCCTCGCCGCGCGGGCGCTCGTCGAGCACGGGCGCCGCAACATCGGCATCATCACGGGCCCCCTCGACATGGAGCAGGCCCGTGAGCGCACCCGCGGATGGACCGACGAGCTGGCACGCCACGGCATCGAACCCGGCCCCATCGTCCACGGCGACTTCACCCTCGACAGCGGCACGGCCGCGATGGCGCGGCTGCTCCAGCGCGTCCCGACCCTCGACGGGGTGTTCGCCTGCTCGGATCTCATGGCCGCGGGCGCCATGCGCGTGCTGCAGGCCGCTGGACGCCGCGTCCCCACGGATGTCTCGCTCGTCGGCTTCGACGACATCCTGCTGGCCGCGGCGAACGACCCCCCGCTGACGACCGTGCGCCAGCCGCTCGAGGAGATGGGTCGCGCCGCCGCCGACACGCTGCTCGGCGCGATCCGGGGAGCCGACGTCGAACGCGTGCAGGTGCTTCCCACCTCGCTCGTCCACCGCGAATCGCTGTGACCTCGGCCCCGATGTGAGCGCCCGCCCGGAGCTGGTCTTCCGCAGCACAGAGCCCGCCGACTCGTGGGAGGACGGCCTCATCGTCGGAAGCGGGAGGGTCGGCGCCGTCGTTCACGGGCCCGGCGACGAGCTGCGTATCTCGATGGCGCACGAGCGGTTCTTCCTCCCGGCGAATCCCCGCCCCCCGGCGCCGCTGCTGCACCCGGTGCTCCCGCGACTGCGGACGGCGCTCGCCGCCGGAGACTCGGGGTCGGCCGACGGGCTCCTGGGTGCGGCGCTGACCGATGCCGGGTTCACCGATCTCGTCTGGACCGACCCGCTCGCCCTCTGCGGCTCGCTGACGGTGACGACCCCGGGTGGGTGCGCCGCGACGACGCGGGAGATCGACCTCGTCCGTGGCGTGGCGAGCGTGACCTGGCGCGACCACTCCGACACGTTGCATCGGGTCAGCGTCGTCGCCCCGCGCGCGACCGACACGATCGAGCTCGCCCTCGAAGCCGGGGCCGACACCGAGATGCGCATCCGCCTGGCGCTCGACACAGTCGACGACACCCCCGCCGCATCGTTCGCGCCCGACTACACCGGCACCGTCACGGGCCGCGTGCGCGCCGGCGACACCGGGCGCCTCGAGATCGTCGACGTCGCCGGTCGAATCCTCGCCGCCGCGACCGCGACGACCGCCGAGTCCGGCGTCGTCTGGCGGCGGGATGCCGACGGGCTCGAGGCGCGCGTCCTCGTGCCCGCGGGCGCGAGACGGACGGTGCGCGTCGATCTGTCGGTCATCGGGCACCCGTTCGTTCCCGCACCCGCCGCCGACTGGGGCGAGCGTCTCGACTCGCAGGAGCGCGCTCATGGCTCGCTCGTCACGACATCACTGCTCGACCTCGACGGCGCATCCGACACGGTCGCCACGACGACGGAGCGGCTGTGGCGCGAAGCCCGCTCCGGGAACCCCGAGGCCGTCCGCCGCGCGATCGAGATCGCGTACATCTCGGGCAGGTCGAACATCATCTCGTCGACGGGCGAGCTACCCCCGACCCTGCAGGGTGTCTGGCAGGGCACCTGGAGGCCGGCGTGGTCGGCCGATTACACCATGAACGGAAACGTGCAGAACGGGGCTCTCGCGGGCGTGGGGGTGACGGGAACGCCCGAGCTCGCGCTCTCGCTCCTCGGCCTCGTCCTCCCGCACCTCGACGACTATCGAGAGAACGCGCGCCGGGTCTACGGTGCCGACGGGATGCTGCTCCCCTCGCGCATGTCGACCCACGGGATCGCCAATCACGTCGACCGGTCCTTTCCGCATGTGTTCTGGACCGGCGCCGGCCCGTGGGTGCTGCGCATCGCGGCCGACACCGTGGCCCTCACGGGCGACCGTTCGGTCGTCGACGACCGGCTCTGGGAGCTCGTCGAGGGCGTGCTGGCGTTCGGTGAGACCGCGACGGTCGTGGTCGACGGCATCCGCCACTTCTCACCGAGCTACTCGCCCGAGAACACCCCCGACGGCTCGGCGACGCCGCTCGCGATGGACGCCGCGATCGATGTCGCCGCCTATCGCGACGCCGCCCGCGCGGCCCGTCTGCTCGGGCGCGCCCGGGGCGACGACTCGCTCGACGACCGCTGGCAGGCGCTCGCGAGCAGCGTGCCCGACTTTGCCGTGGCTCCCGACGGGACGCTGGCCGAGTGGCTCGACCCCGCCGCGCAGGAGAACGCCGCGCACCGGCACGTCTCGCAGCTGTATCCGCTCTGGTACGAGACCGACGAGATGTTCGGAGCCGACGCGCCACCGGCCGCCGCGCTGCGACAGGCTGCGCAGCGCACGATCGACGCGAAGGTCGCGTGGCGTGCCGCCGATCCCGCTCCCCCGCCCGGCCGCATGGAGATGGCGTTCGGGCTCGCGCAGATCGGTCTGGCCGCGGCCGCGCTCGGTGACGCCGAGACGGCGGTGCAGTGCGTCGAATGGCTCTCGCTCCTGCATTGGCGGCCGTCGCTCACGACGACCCACGACGCCGACAGCATCTTCAACCTCGATGCCAGCGGCGCGCTGCCCGCCGTCGTCGCGTCGATGCTCAGCCGGTCCACCGTGGACTCGCTCCACCTGCTGCCCGCGCTCCCTGCGCGGTGGCCCCGTGGCCGCATCACGCGGCTCCGCGCGCGTGGCGGCATCGTGATCGACCGACTGTCGTGGGACGAGGCGTCGGCGACCGTCGAGGTGCGCAGACTCGCTGCGGCGTCGTGGCTGTGTCCATCGGGCACCACGACGGTGCACGCCGGCTCGGGCTTCACATGGGCGGACGAGCACGGCGGCGAGCACGGCGGCGCGCGCATCGTCGAGCTGGGCGAGGCCCCCGTCACCCTGCGGATGCGGCGGAAGGCGAGCACCACGGCGGAGGGGACGACATCGGCATCGTAGGCTGAACGGATGCCGGACCTCGCCTCGCCGCTCATCGCGTGGTACCGCGACAACGCGCGCGACCTTCCCTGGCGACGGCCCGGATTCGACGCCTGGGGCACGCTGGTCAGCGAGTTCATGCTGCAGCAGACGCCCGTGGCTCGTGTGATCCCGCTGCTGGAGGCCTGGCTCGAGCGATGGCCGACACCGGCGGATCTCGCCGCCGCGGCCCCCGCCGACGCCGTCCGGCAATGGGCGAACCTGGGGTACCCACGACGTGCGCTCTGGCTCCACCGCGCCGCCGTCGAGATCCGCGACCGCCACGCCGGCGTCGTCCCCCGTGACGTCGACGATCTGCTCGCGCTCACCGGCATCGGCGACTACACGGCACGTGCCGTCGCGGTCTTCGCCTACGGCGACCGGCACCCCGTCGTCGACACCAACACCCGGCGAGTTCTGGCGCGGGCCGTCCAGGGCCGTTCACAGCCGGGTCCGGCGGCCAAACGCGACCTCGTCGACATGGCCGAGATCCTGCCCGACGACATCGCCGCGTCGACTGTCGTGAACGCGGCGGCGATGGAGCTGGGTGCGCTGGTGTGCACGGCGCGCGTACCGCGGTGCGACGCGTGCCCGCTGGCCGACCGCTGCGCGTGGCGTGCCGCGGGCTATCCCGACACCGGCGACACCCGCGTGAAGCAGGCGCGCTACGAGGGCAGCGACCGGCAGGCGCGAGGCGCGATCCTGCAGGTCCTGCGCGCAGCGACGACTCACGACGTCGCCGCGGAGGACGTCATCGGCGACTGGCCCGATGCGGCTCAGCGCGACCGTGCGATCGATTCACTCGTGGTCGACGGCCTCGTCGAAGCCGTCGACGGTCGGCTGCGTCTGCCGCGCTGACCGGACAGAAGAGGGATGCCGCTGTGCCGCGGCATCCCTCTTCCTCAGTCCTCGTCCTCGTCGGCCTCGCGAGGCTTGACGTAGGGGTCGGCTTCTCCCGCGTAGCTCGCGCCGGTCGCGGTGGCGGCGGTAGCGGCATCCCGCTCGCGCGCCTCGCGGAGCAAGTGCTCGATGTGGCCCGCGTTCTCGGGAATCGCGTCGAGGATGAACTCGAGCGTCGGGGTGACCCGGACGCCGAGCTTTCGGCCGACCTCGCTGCGGAGCATGCCCGTCGCCGCGCGCAGCGCATCGGCGGAGTCGGCACGCTCCTGGTCGGAGCCGTACACGGTGTAGAACACCGACGCGTGCTGCAAGTCACCCGTGACCCGCACGTCGGTGATGGTCACGAAGCCGAGGCGCGGATCACGCAGCCCCTTCTCCAGCCGCTCCGCGACGAGCACGCGGATGCGATCGGCCAGACGCGACTGACGTTCGCTGGACATACCTTCTTCTCCCTCTTCCCCTCCACCCGCTCGGCGGATGGAGGCAGCGAAGGCGTTGGATGCCTCCTCGATAGTCGGGGTCTCGGGGGTCCTGTTATCGAGGAGGCATCCAACGCCGTAGCGTCTGACGAAATCAGCCGCGCGGCTTCTCCACCATCTCGGTCGTCTCGATCTCGTCGCCGATCTGGATGTCGTTGTACTTGCCGAGGCCGATACCCGCTTCGAAGTCCGTACGGACCTCGGTGACGTCGTCCTTGAACCGGCGGAGCGACTCGATGGCCAGGCCATCGGCGATCACGACACCGTCGCGGATGACGCGCGCCTTGGCATTGCGCGTGATCGTGCCCGAGCGGACGATGACACCCGCGATGTTGCCGAACTTCGAAGAACGGAACACCTCGCGGATCTCGGCCACACCCGACTGGACCTCTTCGTACTCCGGCTTGAGCATGCCCTTGAGCGACTGCTCGACGTCGTCGATCGCGTTGTAGATGACCGAGTAGAACCGGACGTCCACACCCTCGCGGGCGGCGCGCTCGCGAGCCTTCGTGTCGGGACGGACGTTGAAGCCGATGACGATCGCGTTGTCGATCGTCGCCAGGTTGATGTCCGACTCGGTAATGGCGCCGACGCCGCGGTGGATGATCCGCAGCTGCACGGAGTCGTCGACCTCGATCTTGAGCAGCGACTCCTCGAGGGCCTCCACGGCACCCGAGACGTCACCCTTGATGATGAGGTTGAGCGACTCGACCTTGCCCTCTTCGAGAGCGCGGGTGAAGTCCTCGAGCGAGATGCGCTTGCGGGCCTTGGCCAGCTGGGCGTTGCGCTCGGCGGCCTCGCGCTTCTCGGCGATCTGACGCGCGGTGCGGTCCTCCTCGGTGACGATGAACACGTCGCCGGCTCGGGGCACCGAGTTCAGACCCTGCACCTGCACCGGACGCGAGGGGTAGGCCTCTTCGACCGGGTCGCCGTTCTCGTCGATCATGGCGCGGACGCGGCCGTAGGCCGTTCCCGCGACGATCGCGTCGCCGACACGGAGCGTTCCGGACTGGATGAGCACCGTGGCGACCGAACCGCGGCCCTTGTCGAGCTTCGCCTCGATCGCGACACCGCGTGCAGCCTTGTTCGGGTTCGCCGTGAGGTCGAGACCGGCATCGGCGGTGAGCAGCACGGCGTCCAGGAGCTCCTGGATGTTGGTGCCCTGTCGCGCCGACACGTCGACGAACATGACGTCCCCGCCGTACTCCTCGGCGACCAGACCGTACTCGGTGAGCTGCTGACGGACCTTGGCCGGGTTGGCGTCGGGCTTGTCGACCTTGTTCACCGCGACCACGATCGGCACGTTGGCGGCCTGCGCGTGGTTCAGGGCCTCGACCGTCTGCGGCATGATGCCGTCGTCGGCCGCGACCACGAGGATCGCGATGTCGGTCACCTGCGCACCACGGGCACGCATGGCGGTGAACGCCTCGTGACCCGGGGTGTCGATGAAGGTGATCGCACGCTCGATGCCCTCGTGCTCGGTCCAGACCTGGTACGCACCGATGTGCTGCGTGATGCCGCCGGCCTCGCCCGCGACCACGTTGGTCTGACGGATCGCGTCGAGCAGTCGCGTCTTACCGTGGTCGACGTGGCCCATGACGGTGACCACCGGAGGACGGATCTCGAGGTCTTCGTCGCTCTCGGCCTCCAGCTCGGCGTCGAGGTCGAGACCGAAGCCCTCGAGGAGCTCTTTGTCCTCGTCCTCGGGCGAGACCATCTGGATCTTGTAGCCGAGCTCCTCGCCGAGCACCTCGAAGGTGGCCTCGTCGAGCGACTCGGTGGCCGTGGCCATCTCACCCAGGTTGAACAGGATCGTCACGAGCGTGCCGGGCTGCACGGTGTAGCCGCGCAGCGCCTCGAGCTTGTCGGCGAAGTCGGCGATCGATGCGCCGCGGCGCAGGCGGATGATCTCGCCGTTGCCCTTCTGAACGTTGACGCCGCCGACGACCGGCGCCGACCGCATCTCGAACTCCTGCCGCTTCGCCCGACGCGACTTGCGCTGCTTGGACTTGCCGCCACCCTTTCCGAACGCACCCGCGGTTCCGCCGCCGGGGCCGCGACCGCGACCACCGCCGCCGCCGGGACGACCGGCGAAGCCGCCGCCGGGAGCACCCGGACGCTGGAAGCCGCCGCCGGCACCGCCGGGACGACCGGGACCGCCGGGACGCTGCTGGAAGGGCGCGCCGGGACGACCGCCGCCACCGGGGCGACCGGCGCCACCGGGACGCGGAGCACCGGGGCGCGGCGAACCGGGACGCGGAGCCTGCGGACGCGGGATGTTTCCAGGCGTGGGCCGCTGACCCATGCCCTGCGCCGACGCGAAGGGGTTGTTGCCCGGACGCGGACCGGCGGGACGCTGACCCATGCCCTGCGAGGGGGCGAAGGGGTTGTTGCCGGGGCGCGCGCCGCCGGGACGCGGCGGCTGCGAGCCACCGGGCGTGGGACCGGCGGGCTTGGCCGGACCGGGCTTGCCGGCCCCGGGCGTCGGAGCCGACGGAGCCGAAGGCGCGGCGGGGGTCGCCGAAGGTGCGGCAGGGGCCGCCGGAGCCGCCGGGGCGGACGCCGCAGGTGCAGCGGGAGCGGCCGGCGCAGCCGGAGCGGCGGGCTTGGCCGGACCGGGCTTGGCGGCCGGACCGGGCTTGGCGCCGGCGGGACCGGGCTTGCCGGCGCCCGGGCGCGCAGCACCGGGCTTGGCACCGCCGGATGCCGCGGGAGCGGGGGCCGCGGCAGCGGAGCCGCCCTCAGCCTCGAGCGCAGCCCGCAGCTTGCGAGCCACGGGGGGCTCGATGGTGGATGAGGGGCTCTTGACGAACTCGCCGAGCTCCTTCAGCTTCGCGAGCGCGACTTTGCTGTCGACGCCGAGTTCGGAAGCGATCTCGTGTACGCGTGGTTTTGCCACAATTCTCCTGTCTGAAGGCCCACCCTCGGACAGGGCGGACCGCTTAAGCGCGGACGGGTCTCATTTCGAGCCGTTCACTTCGTGTCCATAGCCGTTCAGCCTTTGCGCTGGTGATCAATCGGGAAATCCTGCGTGTCCAGTGGGCCGGACACCCGCAGGGCTCGTCCGAACGCGCGGCGCCGCAGTGCGGCATCCATGCATTCGCGCGTCTCGTGCACCCACGCGCCCCTGCCCGGCAGCGACGCGGCTCGATCTGCGATCAAGACGCCGTCGCGGGCCACGACTCGCAGGAGTGAGGACCGGGAGGCACGCGCGCGGCAGCCCACGCACGTTCGAACAGGTTCCATTCTACCCCCTCGACCGAGTTCCCGGTTTCGTCAGGACTCCAGGATCGAGTCGGGCTGGATGTCGATCTTGGCGCCGGTGAGCTTCGCGGCGAGGCGGGCGTTCTGGCCCTCCTTGCCGATGGCGAGCGACAGCTGGTAGTCGGGGACGAGCGCCCGAACGGCCTTGGTAGCCGCATCGAGCACGAAGCTCGAGGTCACCTTGGCCGGCGACAGCGCGTTGGCCACGAAGGTCGGCAGGTCGGCGTTGTAGTCGATGATGTCGATCTTCTCGCCGCCGAGCTCTTCCGTGACGGCGCGGACGCGGCGGCCCAGCTCGCCGATGCAGGCGCCCTTGGCGTTGATCGAGGGGTCGTTGGCCTTGACCGCGATCTTCGTGCGGTGACCGGCCTCACGGGCCAGCGAGGTGATCTCCACGAGACCGTTGGCAATCTCGGGCACCTCCATGGCGAAGAGCTTGCGGACGAGTCCGGGGTGGGTGCGCGACACCGTGATCGAGGGACCCTTGGTGCCCTTGGAGACCGAGGTCACGTACACGCGCAGGCGCGAACCGTGACGGTACTCCTCGCCCGCGACCTGCTCCTCGGGCGGGAGGATGGCCTCGATCGTGCCGAGGTCGACGTGCACCATGCGAGGGTTCGGCCCCTGCTGGATGACACCGGCGACGATGTCGCCCTCCTTGCCCCGGAACTCTCCCAGCACGGCGTCGTCGGCGATGTCGCGCAGGCGCTGGCTGATGACCTGCTTCGCGGCGAACGCGGCGATGCGGCCGAAGTCGTCGGGAGTCGACTCCTCCTCGCCGATGACGGCGCCGTCCTCATCGCGCAGCGGCACGTAGATGGCGACGTGACCGGTCTTGCGGTCGAGCTCCGCACGAGCCCCCTCGGGCAGCTCGCCGTCGGGCGAGGTGTGCTTGGCGTACGCCGTGAGGACCGCCTGCTCGATGATGCGGACGAGTTCGTCGAAGGGGATCTCCTTCTCTCGCTCGACGGTGCGCAGCAGTGAGAGATCGATGTCCATGGGGGCCCTCCATATTCAGCTCTTGTCCGGGCGCGTTTCGCGCTCCCGGCATCCATCCCACGTTACCCGATGGGGCTGTGAACGTGTTTGCCCGGCCCCGAGGAGACCGCGATCGGCGGATGATCTCGCGATACTGGGGGCATGACCGAACGCGCTCCCCGCCTCGCAGACCCCGGACTGATCGGACTGCTCGGTTTCGTCATCGCCACCCTCACGGCGCAGCTGGAGCATCTCGGGCTGCAGAACGAGAGCCCGGTGTTCTGGGTCGGCGCCGTCTTCGGCGGCGTGGTCCAGGTCACCGCGGGGATGCTCTCCTACTTCGCGGGCGACGACTTCCACTTCATCGTCTACAACGCCTTCGGGTGGTACTGGATCTGCATGCCCGGCTTCCTGCTCGGCGGCGAGCTCGGGTTCTTCGAGGTCGAAGGACCCGCACGCGGCGTGTTCACGCTGATGTTCTCGATCCTGGCGCTCGTGTTCGCCCTCTCGGCGGCATCGCGCAACACCGTGCTGCCCGTCACGCTGCTCGCGGTCGCGGTCGGCCTCGGACTGCAGACGATCACGGCGTTCGGCGGGCCGGCGGCCGTGGGGGCAGCAGGCTCGGTCGCGCTGCTGGTCGCGTCGGCACTCGCGGCGTACATGCTTCTCGAGAAGTTCTACACGCGAACGCTGGGCCGCAGCATCCTGCCTCTGGGCCCCGCGTGGTTCCGGCCCGCCTCACCTGTATCGATTCAGGCGCATACTGTTTGAGGACCGGGCGGCCCGCGCTGCGGGAGACGACGCCCGATCGTGACATCGGTCGCGACGACGGCTCTGCCGCCGCGACCGCAACGCGAAAGGAACCTCACATGACCACCAACGCGCACGCCGCCGTCCTCCACGGCCAGGACGCCCCGTTCACCTTCGAGGAGATCGTCCTCGACGACATCCGTCCGAACGAACTGCTCGTGAAGGTCGCCGCCACCGGCCTGTGCCACACCGACCTCGCCGTCCAGCACGGTCACATCCCCGCGGCGTTCCCGTTCGTCCTGGGGCACGAGGGCGCGGGCACCGTCGAACAGGTCGGCGACGCCGTCGTCGGCTACGCCGTCGGCGACAAGGTCGCGGTGTCGTTCGCCTCGTGCGGCCACTGCACCAACTGCCTCACGGGACGCGAGGCCTACTGCCGCAACTTCATGGCGCTCAACTTCGGCGGAGCCCGCGAGGACGGCTCGGCCACCATGACCGCGGCCGACGGCTCCGCCGTGCACGGGTCGTTCTTCGGACAGTCCTCGTTCGCCAGCCACGTCATCGTCGAGGCCCGCAACGCGGTGAAGCTGCCCGCGACCGCCGACGTCGAGATCGCGGGACCCCTCGGCTGCGGCGTGCAGACGGGAGCCGGCACCGTGCTCAACTCGCTCGACGTCCCCGCCGGCGCATCGGTCATCGTGACCGGCACCGGCGCCGTGGGCCTGTCGTCGATCATGGGCGCGAAGGTCGCCGGCGCCACGACGATCATCGCGGTCGACATCATCCCGGAGCGGCTCGAGTTCGCGGCGAAGCTCGGCGCCACACACACGGTCAACAGCAAGGACGAGGACGCGGTCGCACGCATCCTCGAGATCACCGGCGGGGTCGGCGCGGACTACGCCGTCGACACCACCGCCGTTCCCGCCGTCGTCGACACGATCGTCGCCGCCACCGCATTCGGTGCGAAGATCGCGCTGGTCGGTGTGCCGAAGCCGGGCACCGAGATCGCGCTCGCCTCGATCTCGGGCTCGGGCAAGACCTTCGTGGGCGCGATCGAGGGCGACGCGGTGCCGCAGAAGTTCATTCCCGAGATGCTCGCGCTGCACGAGGCCGGACGCTTCCCGTTCGACCAGCTCATCACGAAGTACCCGTTCTCGGAGATCGAGCAGGCCATCGCCGACACGCAGTCGGGCAAGGCGGTCAAGGCCGTCCTCGTCATGGACTGACGGTCCGGATACGCCGATCGGGCCGGAGCATGCACATGGGTGCGCGCTCCGGCCCGATCCGTCTGGTCGGGCGCGGGAGGCCGTAGGCTCGCGGGATGGCCGAACACGGGGTGCACGACGCGGCGAGCGCCGTCGAACGGCATCCCGCGGCACGTGTGCTGGCCCGAGGCGGTTACGTCGCGAACGGCTTCGTGCACCTGCTGATCGGGTCGCTCATCGTCGCGGTGGCCTTCGGCGGCGAGCGCGACGCCGATCAGACGGGGGCCTTCCGCGCGGTCGCGGAGCTTCCGCTCGGTTTCGTCGCGCTGTGGGCTGCGGCCGCGCTCCTGGCGGCGCTGGGCGTGTGGCATCTCGCCGAGGGCATGCTCGCCTCGCGGCGGCGGCGCGGCGCGGCCGTCTGGGCGCTGCGGGTCTCGGAGTGGGGACAGGCGGTCGTGTTCCTGTTCTTCGGCGGGTTGTCCGCCGCGGTGGCGCTCGGTGCACGTCCGCAGGCCGACGAGGCCGCGCGCGACGCGAGCCGCGGCATCCTCGCGCTTCCCGGCGGGGTCTTCGCGATCGTGCTCGTCGGGGTCGGTGTCGCGGTCGCCGGAGTGGTCTTCGTCGTCATGGGCGTGCGCCGTTCGTTCCACACGAAGATGACGATCCCCGATGGCGCCGTCGGTCGCGCCGTCGAGGGCCTCGGGATTCTCGGCTTCATCGCCAAGGGCATCGCTCTGGGGTCGCTGGGCGGAGTGCTCATCGTCGCCGCCGTGAGGTCCCGCGCCGAGGAGGCCGGCAGCCTGGATGCCGCGATCCGAGCGCTGCTCGACCTGACGTTCGGCCCCGAGATCGTGGTCGTCGTGGGAGCCGGGCTCATCGCCTACGGCGTGTTCACCGTATTCCGCGCGCGCTACGCCGACCTCTGAATCCGCAGCAAGGAGTGCGCCGGATGCCGCGACCTGCGCGGCATCCGGCGACCGGAGGCTGAGATCAGCGGGCGGTGAGTCGAGCGACAGCGTCGGCGACCGCGACGGTCTCGCGCTCCCCCGTGCGGCGGTCCCACAGCTCGACCTGGCCGTCGGCCGCGCCGCGCCCGACGATGACGATGCGCGGCACACCCACCAGCTCGGCGTCGCCGAACTTCACGCCGGGCGACACCTTCGGGCGGTCGTCGTAGACGACCTCCAGGCCCGCCGCCTCGAGCTCGCCCGAGAGCTGCTCGGCCAGCTCGAAGGCCGCGGCATCCCGGCCCGTCGCCACGACGTGGACGTCGAACGGCGCGACCGATGCGGGCCAGATGAGTCCGCGCTCGTCGTTGTTGAGCTCGGCGATGATCGCCAGGATGCGGGTCACGCCGATGCCGTACGACCCCATCGTGACCGTGACGAGCTTGCCGTTCTCGTCGAGGACCTTCAGCCCCAGCGCCTCGGCGTACTTGCGGCCGAGCTGGAAGACGTGGCCGATCTCCATGCCACGCGCGATCGAGACCGGACCCGAGCCGTCGGGGGCCGGGTCGCCCTCGCGCACGGTGGCGACCTCGACGAACGCGTCGGCCGTGAAGTCACGACCCGCGACGAGGGAGTGGACGTGCTTCTGGTCGATGTTCGCGCCCGTGATCCACGAGGTGCCGTCGACGACGCGGGGGTCGAGGACGTAGCGGATGCCGGTGGCCGACTCCTCGCCGAGCACCGGGCCCTCGGGCGACCAGGGGCCGATGTACCCCTTGACCAGCAGCGGGTTCTCGGCGAAGTCCTCGGCCGTCGCCGGCTCCACCTCGGCCGGCGCGAAGGCGACCTCCACGCGCTTGTCGTCGACGTCGCGGTCGCCGGGCAGGCCCACGACGACGAGCTCGCGCGTTCCGTCGAGGTGCGTGAGGGCCAGCACGACGTTCTTGAGCGTGTGCGCCGCGGTGTAGTCGCCCTCGAGGTTCGCGTTGACGTGTGCCACGAGCGTCTCGATCGTGGGGGTGTCGGGCGAGTCGAAGACGACCGGCTCCGGCAGCCCGTCGACCGGCCCCGCCTCGGGGACGACCGTGGTGAACGCCTCGACGTTCGCGGCGTAGCCGCCCGCCGAGCGCACGAACGAGTCCTCGCCGACGGGCGTGGGGTGCAGGAACTCCTCCGACCGCGACCCGCCCATGGCGCCGGCATCCGCCTGGACGATGACGTACTCGAGACCGAGGCGCTGGAAGATGCGCTCGTACGCGTCGCGCTGGGCCTGGTAGCTCGCCTCGAGCCCCGCGTCGTTCGCGTCGAACGAGTAGGCGTCCTTCATCGTGAACTCGCGGCCGCGCAGCAGACCGGCGCGGGGGCGCGCCTCGTCGCGGTACTTGTCCTGGATCTGGTAGATCGTCAGCGGCAGGTCCTTGTACGACGAGTACAGGTCCTTCACCAGGAGCGTGAACGCCTCCTCGTGCGTGGGCGCGAGCAGGTAGTCGCCGCCCTTGCGGTCCTGCAAACGGAACAGCAGGTCGCCGTACTCCTCCCAGCGCCCCGTCGCCTCGTACGCCTCGCGCGGCATCAGGGCCGGGAAGTGCACCTCCTGGGCGCCGGCCGCGGCCATCTCCTCGCGCACGACGCGCTCGATCTTGGCCTTGACGCGCAGGCCGAGCGGCAGCCACGCGAAGATGCCCGCCGCCTGCGGTCGGATATAGCCGGCGCGGATCAGCAGCTTGTGACTGGCGACCTCGGCGCCCGCGGGGTCTTCACGGAGCGTGCGGAGGAACAGGTGCGACATACGGGTGACCACGAGTCGAGTCTACGGATCCCGCGGGGCCGCGATGTGCGCACGAACGTTCGTCATCCCGTCGCGTCTCGCATCGCCGACAGCACGCGCTCGGCGGCATCCACGACGTCCGGCGCCTCCATGATCTCGACGACATTCACGCCATCGGTCGCGAGGAGGTACGAGCTGTCGGGACGGATAGCACCGACGCCCCGCACGGCCTCGGTCGCGCCCGCGACGTCGACTGACACCGGAACGTCTTGTCGCCTGTCACCTGCGGCAAGCCGATCCCATTCCCACGCGCCTCCGGGATAGATCGTCACGATGACGGCGTCGAGACGCGCTGAATTCGGCGCGTACCAGCGGCAGACGGTGCCGAGCCCCGCGTCGCGCGCGATCTCGATATGAACGTCCGCGCCGAAAGCCGACGGGTAGCCCTCGACGAAATCGGTCGTGCCGAGGATGTCGGCCACCGAGACCTGTTGCAGCAGCTCATCGCAGGTCGTCGGAGACCACCACGCGGCGGTTCGAGCGGCCGGAGTCGGTCGACCCGCATCCGCAAGGGCTGAGATGAAGAGCGGGGCGACCGCGTCGAGTCGTGCAGTGACGACCTCGTTGCTGACTCCAGCAGCCTGACCGAACAAGCCGCTGACGGTCACGAGCATCCAGGTGTCGTCATCGGACAACGCCCGACGGCAACCCTCGTTGTCGTAGCTGAAACCCTCGCACACCGTGTCGGAGTATGTCGAGACGACGCCGGCGGGAACGACGCTCGCTGGAAGGGCGTAGACCGTCACGGATTCGAAGGTTGCGGATTCCCACGAGCAGCCGAGCCCACCGAGCGTCCGAACCTCGGGTGTACTGACGTCCGTTGCTGGCCCGACCTCCACCCCGAGGGACGCCGACAGCGCGCCCGTATCGACCACCTGCGCACAGTCGCCCTCAAAGGCCATGGTCGGGGCGAGCAGCTGCGGCTCCGGATCCGGGGTCGCTGTCGGGGTGGGCGCTGGCTCCCCGGTCGGAGTCGGTGTGGGCGTCGGCGTCGGGGCCGGCGTGGACGTCTCGACGGGAGTCGCGATGCGGTCGTCCGGGCGGAGGGCCGCGAAGGTGACGCCAGCGACGACGACGGCCACGAGGGCCGACGCGGCCGCTCCCGCGACGATGCGCGAGCGGCGGGCGCGGGCTGCCCGCATCCGCTTGGCGCCACCGACGACACGATCGCGCAGATCGCCGTGCTCGTTCGGGGTGAGCTGATCGTTCAGATCCACGATGCCTCCAGCGCCGTCATCTCGTCTCGTAGCCGGCTCTTCGCCCGTGAGAGGCGTGACTTCACCGTGCCGACCGGGATGCCCAGGGTCTGAGCGACGTCGCGCTCCGGGTAGCCTTCGAGCACGCTGAGGACGACGACGCTCTGCTCACCGGCCGGCAGCTGCTTGAGTGCCGCGAGCACACCGCTCTCGTCGTGGGCGGACGGTGCTGCGGATGCCGCCGCCGCCGGGGTCTTCGCCAGCAACGCTCGGTAGCGCCGCCCCGCTCGCTCGAGATTGCGCGCCGCGTTCGCGACCGTCGTCAGCAGCCACGGCAGCGGCGACCCGTCGACCAGGCGCACGCCTGTGCGCTTGCGCCAAAGCTCGAAGAACGCGATGGCGACCGCGTCCTTCGCGTCCTCGCGGTCGGTCAGCAGCCGGGTCGCGTGCCGGAACAGCCGCGGCTCGTATCTGTCGAACAGGTCTCCCAGCGCGGACTCGTCGCCCGCCCGCAGTCGCTGCCATGCAGCGGCTTCATCATCTCCCACACCCTGTAGTGTCCGGCACCACCGAGAAGGTTCGCGGTCGTGCGAACTAATCTGAGCGGATGACGACCGTACCGGAGGCCGCGGAGCAGCGACGTGAACCGATCGAATGTCGGAGCAGGCGCCTAGCCTGAACTGATGAGAACCGTGCTACTGACCGGGTTCGAACCCTTCGGCGGAGACGCGACGAACCCATCGGGCGACGCGGTCAACCTGGTCGCCGACCATTGGACGGGCCCGGAGAACCTGGTCATGGCGGTGCTGCCGGTGACCTTTCACGGGGCCAGGTTGCAGCTGCTCGAGCTCATCGTCGAGCACTCCCCCGACGTCATCATCGCGACCGGCCTGGCCGGGGGCCGCACGGGGATCGCCGTTGAACGCGTCGCGCTCAACCTCAAGGACGCGCGGATCCCGGACAACAGTGGCGAGCAGCCCGTCGACGAGCCGTCGGTCCGGCACGCGCCCGACGCACACTTCGCGACGCTGCCCGTGAAAGCGATCGCCGCGGACATCATGGCGGCGGGCATCCCCGCCTCGATCTCGTATTCCGCGGGCACCTTCGTCTGCAACCACGTGATGTTCACGGCCCTGGATGGCGGCGAGCCGGGCGATCGCGCCGCCGGCTTCATCCACGTTCCCTACGCCACCGAGAATGCACCCGAGGACCAGCCGTCGCTGCCGCTCTCTGACATTGCGCAAGCATTGCGCATCGCCATCCGCACGTCGTTGGACACCGAGATCGACCACTCGTATACAGCAGGCTCCATCTGGTGAGAGGCAGCTGGCTCGTCAGCTCGAGAACGCGAAGAGCATCCGTCCGAGGATCTGATCCACGAGGTCGAGGAATGGCGGAGGCGTCGGTCGCGCCAGCCACGTCCAGTTCGACGACCGGCGACTCTCCGCCGCGTCACGGAACCGATCTCAGGCGGTGACGACCTGCGCCGTACCGAGGGGCGCGTCGGGGCCCAGCTCGTCGGCGATACGGCGGGCCTCTTCGATGAGCGTCGCGACGATCTCCGACTCGGGCACGGTCTTGATGACCTCGCCCTTGACGAAGATCTGGCCCTTGCCGTTGCCCGACGCGACGCCGAGGTCGGCCTCGCGAGCCTCGCCCGGCCCGTTCACCACGCAGCCCATGACCGCGACGCGCAGCGGCACGGTGACATCCTTCAGACCCGCCGTGACGTCGTCGGCGAGCGTATAGACGTCGACCTGCGCGCGCCCGCATGACGGGCACGAGACGATCTCGAGCTTGCGCTCCCGCAGATTGAGCGACTGCAGGATCTGGTGTCCGACCTTGACCTCTTCGGCCGGCGGCGCCGACAGCGAGACGCGGATCGTGTCTCCGATCCCCTCTCCCAGCAGGATGCCGAACGCGGTGGCGCTCTTGATCGTCCCCTGGAACGCCGGGCCGGCCTCGGTCACCCCGAGGTGCAGGGGCCAGTCACCGCGCTCGGCGAGCTGCCGATAGGCCTTGACCATGACGATCGGGTCGTTGTGCTTGACCGAGATCTTGAAGTCGTGGAAGTCGTGCTCCTCGAAGAGCGACGCCTCCCAGACCGCGCTCTCGACGAGGGCCTCCGGGGTCGCCTTGCCGTACTTCTCCAGCAGACGACGGTCGAGAGAACCGGCGTTGACGCCGATACGCAGCGAGACGCCCGCGGCCTTCGCCGCATTCGCGATCGCTCCGACCTGGTCGTCGAACTTCCGGATGTTGCCCGGGTTCACGCGCACCGCGGCGCATCCGGCGTCGATCGCCTGGAAGACGTACTTGGGCTGGAAGTGGATGTCGGCGATGACGGGGATCTGGCTCTTCTTGGCGATGATGTGCAGCACGTCCGCGTCGTCCTGCGAGGGTACGGCGACGCGCACGATCTCGCAGCCGGACGCCGTGAGCTCGGCGATCTGCTGCAGCGTTGCGTTGATGTCGGTGGTGGGTGTCGTCGTCATCGACTGCACGCTGACGGGGGCTCCTCCCCCGACGAGCACCTTTCCGACACGGATCTGCCGGCTCTTGCGGCGGGGGGCGAGGACGTCCGGAACCTGGGGCATCCCGAGATTGACAGCTGGCACGGGCACAGCCTACGCGGCAGGGCCGCAGACGGGCTGGGAGCCGCGCGACACCGCATCCCTCGTGCGGGTGTGATAATTTCGGCCCATGCGCACGCGCCTCTCCTGGTGGCACACCGCCTAGGCGGTGTGTTCGACGTGCACACGTTTCAGACCGCCCGGCGTTGAAGGCCCGGCGGTCTTCTTCGTGGGGCGGGCGCTCCGACGAAGAAAGACGACGATGACCGGTTCCCTCCCGACCCTGACCGATCTCGCCGCGAGCGGTGAGCCGTTCGCGCTCATCGCGCGCGACGGGGCGAGCGTCGAGGTTCTCCGCGGCGACGTCGTCGACGTCGACCGGCTCGCCGACATCCCGCTCGACGATGCCGACGGCACACCGCGCGAGGTGCTCGCCCTCGTGCCGTTCCGTCAGGTCGTCGAACGCGGCTTCGTCTGTCACGACGACCGGGCGCCACTGCGCTGCCTGCGCGTCGCTGACCACGATTCCCTGCCCCTGGCCGAGGCACTGCGCCAGCTGCCGTCGGAGCGGGTGCCGCTCGAGGACGCCGGGTTCGACATCTCCGACGACGACTACGCCGACATCGTCCGCCGCGTCATCGCCGACGAGATCGGCCGCGGCGAGGGAGCCAACTTCGTCATCCGCCGTGATTTCACCGCGACGGTCGAGACGGATGCCGTCACCGCCGGCCTGACCTGGTTCCGCGCACTGCTTCAGCATGAGCGCGGCGCGTACTGGACCTTCCTCGTCGTGACCGACGGTCACGTCGCGGTCGGCGCCAGTCCGGAGGCCCACGTCAGCGCGCGCAGCGGAGCGCCGGCGGAGCCCGGGACGAGCATCGTGACGATGAACCCGATCTCCGGCACCTTCCGGCATCCCCGCGGCGGCGCGACGGCCGAGACCCTGACGGAGTTCCTCTCCTCCACCAAGGAGACCGAGGAACTGTTCATGGTCGTCGACGAGGAGCTGAAGATGATGTCGGCCGTCTGCTCCGACGGGGGCCGCATCACGGGGCCGCATCTGAAGGAGATGTCGCGCCTGACCCACACCGAGTACATGCTGCGCGGCTCGAGCACGATGGATCCGCGCGACATCCTCCGCGAGACGATGTTCGCCCCCACCGTCACGGGATCGCCCATGCAGAACGCGTGCACCGTGATCGCGCGGCAGGAGCGCACGCCCCGCGGCTACTACTCCGGCGTCGCGGCCCTGTTCACGCCCGCGGCCGGCGGCGGCCACGACCTCGATGCGCCCATCTTGATCCGCACGGCCTACCTCGTCGACGGCCGGCTGCGCGTGCCGGTCGGCGCGACGCTCGTGCGGCACTCCGACCCGGCGGGCGAAGTGGGCGAGACCCACGGCAAGGCGGCCGGCGTCCTGGGCGCGATCGGCGCCGTCGACCGCGACGAAGCGCCCGCGGCGATCGCCGACACGACGGCCGTCGACGAGGACGCGCCGGCCGCGCACCGCCCGCGGCTCGGCGACGATCCGACCATCGCGGCCCTGCTCTCCTCGCGCAACGCGCGTCTCGCGCAGTTCTGGCTCGACCCGCAGGCCGCCGAGGGCGGGCCGTACGCGGGCCGCGAGGTGCTGGTCGTCGACGCCGAGGACCGCTTCACCACGATGCTCGGACACCAGCTGCACCACCTCGGGTTCACCGTTCGCATCGCTCCCTGGCACGAGGTGACGGATGCCGCGGTCGACGAGGCCGGCCTCGTCGTCTTCGGTCCCGGCCCGGGCGATCCGCGCGACGGCGCGAGCCCTCGCATCGCCCGCATGCGAGAGCTCGTCGGCCGGCGCGCCGACGCGGGCACTCCGCTGCTCGCGGTCTGCCTCAGCCACCAGATCCTGGCCGACCGGCTCGGCATCGCGCTGGCCCCTCTCGCGTCGCCCCATCAGGGCCTGCAGAAGAGCGTGGATGTGTTCGGGCAGCCGGCATCCATCGGGTTCTACAACACGTTCACGGCGCGCGTCGCTCCCGGCACCGACCGCCTCGGCGACACCGAGATCGCGGCCGACCCGTCGTCGGGTGACGTGTACGCGCTACGCGGTCCCGCGTATGCGTCGGTGCAGGGGCACCTCGAGTCGATCCTGTCTCGAGATGGCCTGCCGACGCTCGAGCGGCTCATCGGGTTCGCGCTCGAGCCCGTCGCCACCTGACCGCCGCCGCAGCGCGGCGAGCGCGTCAGCCGAGGATCGAGATCGGGTTGAAGACGTCGGCGAGGATCAGCGTCCCGCCCATGACGATGAGCGCGATCACGACGACGAAAGTGACGGGCACGAGCTTCGTGGCGTCGACCGGCCGCGGCGCCGGGCGGCGGAAGAGCTTCGCCCAGGCACGCTTGATCCCGTCCCAGAGGGCCACCACGACGTGTCCGCCGTCGAGGGGCAGCAGGGGCAGCAGGTTGAAGATGAACAGCGCGATGTTGAGCGAGCCGAGCAGGCTCAGCAGGTCGACGACGCGGTCCTGAATGGGCGCTTCGGTCGCGGCTACCTCCCCCGCGATGCGCCCGGCGCCGACGACCGACAGCGGCCCATCGGGATCGCGTTCCCCACCGGTGACGAGGGCGACTCCGGTTTCGTAGACCTTGACGGGCAGCTGCCAGATGACGCTCGCGACGGCGCCGAGCCGCTCGACCGCCGCCTGCGGTCCGGTCCAGATCGGCTGCGGCACGTTGATACGCGTTCCCGTCATACCGACGAAGCCGACCTCTTTCACCTCGGTCGTCCCGTCCGCGGCCATCACGGGGCGTTCGGCGGCGATCGGGGTGACCTCCAGCGTGACGCGGTCGCCGTCGCGCTCGACGATGATCGGGATCGTGCGCCCCGGCGACGCCTGGATGATCGCGGTCGCCTCGACGTAGCCCGTCACCTCGGTGCCGTCGACGGCGACGATGATGTCGCCGGGGCGGATGCCGCCTGCCGCGGCCGGTGAGACGGGATCACCGGGCTCGCACGTCGTGCGCTCGACGCCGGCCGGGACGACGCACTCGTTCACGCCCGCGATCGTCGTCGAAACGCTCGGCAGTCCGATGGCGCTCAGCGCGATGCCGAAGAGCACCATCGCGAGTACGAAGTTCATGAGCGGCCCGCCGACCATGATGACGATGCGCTTCCACACCGACAGCTGGTAGAACGCCGGTCGCGTGTCGTTCTCGACGAGGGTCTCGGCGTTGGCGAGGCGGGCGTCCTGCACCATCGCCCCGAAGAAGCGACCGCTGCGCCGGGTGGCGGCCTCGGGATCCTCGGGTGCCGGCGGATACATGCCCGACATCGAGATGTAGCCACCGAGAGGCAGGGCCTTCACGCCGTACTCGGTCTCGCCGAAGCGCCGCGACCAGAGGGTCGGCCCCAGGCCGATCATGTAGCGGCCGACACGCACGCCGAACAGCTTGGCGGGGACGAGGTGCCCGACCTCGTGCAGCGCGATCGAGACGGCGAGCCCGACGACGAGCAGCACGACGCCGATGACGAAAGCGAGGACGGTCACGACCGCTCAGAGTACCCGCCGAGTCTTTGAATCGGCCCAGGCCGTAAACTCCCACCATGGAGCGGGCGCAGAGTGCGGCAGTGCGGCGTGCTCGCGCGCTGCGGGGAACCGCCTCCGCCGCGATCGCCACCGTCTTCGCCGCCACGGCCCACACCATCTCGGGCGGGCTGGCGCCGCTCTGGCTCATCGTCGTCGCGACGCTGCTCGCGGCGCCCGCGGCCGTCTGGCTCGTCGGCCGCGCACCCTCGGCATGGCGCACCGGCCTGGTCGTCCTCGCCAGTCAGGGCCTGTTCCACACCTTCTTCTCGATCGCGGGTGCCGCTGATCCGGCGGCGCCGGTCCCGCACACCCACGGCGGGGGGCTCCCCGCCCTCGCGCCTCTCGCGCATACGCACGCCGTGAGCTCGGGAATGACGGCGACGCATGTTCTCGCCGCAGCCGTGACCGTCGCCACGCTCGTCGCCGGCGAACGCCTGGTGCGCGCCATCCATCGGGGCATCCTGCGGTTCGTGCGATTGATGTCGCCCTCGGTTCGTGCGCGGACTCCGATGCTCCGTCCCGTCCCGCGCCGCGAACGCGTCGCAGCGGCACGTCGCCTCCGTTTTTCTCTGTCACTCCGGGGTCCGCCGGTCGCCACCGTGTGACCTCCCCTTCCCGTAGCGGGCCGCATGACGCTGCCCGCATGTTCTGAGAGATGACAATGACCCGCACCATGACCGCGCGCCGCCGTGCGCGCCTGGCCGTCGGCGTGACCGCCGGCGCCGCCCTCGCCCTCGCCCTCCCGCTCGCCGCTTCGGCACACGTGCACGTGACGCCGGAGGAGGTCGCCGCCAACGGCTCGACCCGTATCGACTTCTCGTTCAGCCACGGCTGCGACGGGTCGCCCACGACGGCACTCGTCGTCGACATCCCCGCCGAGGCACAGGGCGCGACCCCCGTCATCGACGGCGCGTGGACCATCACGACCGAGGCGGGCGAGAACGGCGTCCCCACACGCGTGACGTACACGGCGGTCGCGCCCATCCCCGACGCGTACGCCGCCTCTGCCGGCATGAACGTGATCTTCCCCGGCTCGGCCGAGGGCGAGAGCTTCGCCTTCCCCGTCACGCAGCAGTGCGAGACCGGCGAGGCCGCCTGGGTGCAGGTCGCTGAAGACGGTCAGGACCCGGACGACCTCGAATACCCGGCTCCCGTCGTGGTCGTCGGAGCAGCGGCGGCCGACGCGCACGGCGGACACTCCGAGGGCGGCCACTCGTCCGGCGACACGGCCGATGCGGCCGACGCGGAGACGACCGCGGCATCCTCGTCCGCGGCCGATCCTCTGCCCATCTGGCTCTCGGCCGGGGCTCTCGTCGTCGCGGCCGCAGCGCTCGTCCTGGCCATCACCCGCCGACGCGCCTGAGCACAGCCGGGGCGGGCGCGTCAATCGACGCGGCCGCCCCGGAACCCGGGTGAGACAATGGTCGCAATGCCTACCGACGCCCCGAACCTCCCTCCCGTCCTCCGCCCCGAGAGTCCGCCGCGCCGCTCCCTGACAGAGCTCGCGGCGCACGTCGGCGGGCGGATTGTCGGCGCCGCCACCGACGTCACCGTGACGGGCATCACCCTCGCGACGGCAGATCTACGCCCGGGCGAGGCTTTCGTCGCGATCCAGGGTGCCGTCCGGCACGGTGCCGACTTCGCAGCGCAGGCCGCCGCGACGGGCGCAGCGGCCATCGTCACCGACACTCGCGGGGCCGAGCTCGCCGCCGACGCCGGTCTGCCCATCGTCGTCGTCGACGATCCGCGGGCCCGACTGGGCGAGCTCTCGGCCTGGGTCTACGGAACCGGCCGCGAGGACCGTCTCCCCCTGCTGTTCGGCACGACCGGGACGAACGGCAAGACCAGCGTCTCTCACCTCATCGAGGGGATCCTCGGTCAGCTCGGAGTCGTCACCGGCCTGTCCTCGACGGCGGAGCGCCACATCGCGGGCGACGTCATCGTGTCGCGGCTCACGACCCCCGAGGCCTCGGAGTTCCACGCGCTGCTCGCCCTCATGCGCGAGCGCGGCGTCGACGCGGTCGCCGTCGAGGTGAGCGCGCAAGCGCTGACCCGGCACCGCGTCGACGGAGTGGTCTTCGACGTCGCCGGGTTCACCAACCTCACCCACGACCACCTCGACGACTACCGAGACATGGCGGAGTACTTCGAGGCGAAGCTGCCGCTCTTCCTCGCGGACCGGGCGCGACGTGGGGTGGTGTGCCTCGACTCCGACGCCGGCGCGCAGATCGTGGCGCGCGCGGAGATCCCCGTGACGACGATCATCACTCCGGCGATCGCCGAGACCCCCGCAGCGACAGCGGACTGGACCGTCGAGATCGTCGAAGAGCGGCAGGACGGCACCGAGTTCCGGCTGGTCGGGCCCGGTGGCCGACAGCTCACGACGACGGTTCCGGTGATCGGACGGCACATGGCCGCGAACGCCGGTCTCGCGATCGTCATGCTCCTCGAGGGCGGATACGCGTGGGACGAGCTCGTGCGCGTGCTCGACGGGCACCGCATCGATGCGCACCTGCCCGGCCGCACGCAACGCGTCTCGGGCGACCGCGGGCCGGCCGTGTACGTCGATTTCGGGCACTCCCCCGACGCGTTCGAGAAGACCCTCGCCGCCGTGCGGCGCGTGACCCCCGGGACCGTCGTGATGGTGTTCGGCGCCGACGGCGATCGCGACAAGACCAAGCGGCACGACATGGGGGCGACGGCCGTCCTCGGCAGCGACATCCTGATCGTGACCGACCACCACCCGCGCTTCGAGGATCCCGACGCGATTCGGGCCACCCTGCTCGAGGGCGCTCGGCGAGCGCGACCGGATGCCGACATCCGCGAGTCGTCGCCGCCGGAGAAGGCGATCATCGAAGCCGTCTCGCTCGTCGGAGAGGGCGACGCGATCCTGTGGGCCGGCCCGGGACACCAGGACTACCGCGACATCCGCGGAGTCCGCACGCCCTACTCGGCTCGCGAGCTCGCTCGTCGAGCGCTTCGGGATGCCGGCTGGCCGGTGCCCGAGCCCAGTTGGGCCGTGCCCTACGCCGACTGAGCGCGTTTGTGGTCGGACCACTGTGAAAAATCGGCAGTCCCCCGCCGTCCTGTCGCTCCCGTGCACGATCGCCGCACCCTCTGCGGCCCGGGCGTAACGTCGGCCGCAGGCACGCCGCGGCAGGCACGACCAGCGCCTTCCCCGCTCCCCGGCGGGCCTTCCGACAGGACGAAGGACCCACGATGAGCACAGTCATCCCGACCACGACAGCACACGACGACGACGCGGTCCCCGCCGCGTGGGAGGGCTTCGCCCCGGGCCCGTGGCAGGACGACATCGACGTCCGCGACTTCATCCAGCGCAACTACGAGCCCTACACCGGCGACGCGTCGTTCCTCGTGGGACCGACGGCCCGCACGACCGGGCTCTGGCAGACGCTCAGCGAGATGTTCCCGGCGGAGCGCGAGCGCGGCGTGTACGACGTCGACGCCCTCACCCCCTCGACGATCACGTCGCACGCTCCGGGCTACATCCGGCGCGAGGACGAGCTGATCGTCGGTCTGCAGACCGACGCGCCGCTGCGTCGCGCGATCATGCCGAACGGCGGCTGGCGCATGGTCAAGGGAGCCCTCGAGACGTACGGCTATCCGGTCGACCCGACCCTCGAGACGATCTTCACGCGCTACCGCAAGACCCACAACGACGGCGTCTTCGACGTGTACCCGCCGGCCGTCCGCCGCGCCCGCAGCAGCCACATCATCACGGGCCTTCCCGACGCCTACGGTCGCGGCCGGATCATCGGCGACTACCGGCGCGTCGCCCTGTACGGCACCGACGCGCTCGTGGCGGCGAAGAACGTCGAGCGGGCGGAACTCGACATGCACCCCTCGACGGAGAACATCCTGCGCTCGCGTGAGGAGAACGCCGAGCAGATCCGCGCCCTGCACGAACTCGCCGAGATGGCCGCCTCGTACGGCTTCGACATCACCCGGCCCGCCGCCACCGCCCGCGAGGCGATCCAGTGGCTGTACTTCGCCTACCTCGGAGCGGTGAAGGAGCAGAACGGCGCCGCGATGAGCTTCGGGCGCAACACCGCGTTCCTCGACGCCTACATCCAGCGCGACATGGCGCGCGGCATCCTCACCGAGGTCGAGGCGCAGGAGCTCGTCGACGACCTCGTCATCAAGCTGCGCATCGTGCGGTTCCTCCGCACGCCCGAGTACGACGCGCTGTTCTCCGGCGACCCGACCTGGGTGACGGAGTCGATCGGCGGTGTCGGCGAGGACGGACGCACGCTCGTGACCAAGACCGCCTTCCGATTCCTGCAGACGCTCTACAACCTCGGCCCGGCACCCGAGCCCAACCTGACGGTGCTGTGGACCGACGCGCTGCCCGACGGCTTCAAGGAGTTCTGCGCGCAGGTCTCGATCGACACCTCGTCGATCCAGTACGAGTCCGACGACCACATCCGCGCGCTGTGCGGTGACGACGCGGCGATCGCATGCTGCGTCTCGCCGATGACGGTCGGCAAGCAGATGCAGTTCTTCGGGGCTCGGGTCAACCTCGCCAAGACTCTCCTGTACGCCATCAACGGCGGACGCGACGAGGTGAGCGGCAAGCAGATCGCGCCGGCCGCCGCCCCCGTCTCGGGAGACGTGCTCGGGTACGACGACGTGCGCGAGCGCTTCCGAGTGATGATGGAGTGGCTCGCCGAGACGTACGTCGACGCGCTCAACTGCATCCACTTCATGCACGACAAGTACGCCTACGAGCGTCTGGAGATGGCGCTGCACGACGGGAACGTCCTGCGCACCATGGCATGCGGCATCGCCGGCCTCTCGGTCGCCGCCGACTCGCTCTCGGCCATCAAGTACGCGAAGGTCGAGCCGGTGCGCGATGCATCGGGTCTCGTCGTCGACTACCTCGTCCACGGCGACTTCCCCACCTTCGGCAACGACGACGATCGCGTCGACGAGATCGCCCGCGAGCTGGTGTCGGACTTCATGTCGATGATCCGCAAGCACCAGACATACCGCGACGCGGTCCACACCCAGTCGGTGCTGACGATCACGTCGAACGTCGTGTACGGCAAGGCCACGGGCAACACCCCCGACGGACGCCGTGCCGGCCAGCCCTTCGCCCCGGGCGCGAACCCCATGAACGGGCGCGATACGCACGGGATGCTGGCGGCGGCGCTGTCGGTCGCGAAACTGCCCTTCGACCAGGCCCAGGACGGCATCTCGCTGACCACAACCGTGACGCCGAGCGGGCTCGGACGCACGCCGGACGAGCGAGTCCGCAACCTCGTGGGACTCCTCGACGCGCAGATGGCCTCGGACGGCTACCACCTCAACGTCAACGTGCTCACGCGCGAGACGCTGGAGGACGCGATGGTCAACCCCGACAAGTACCCGCAGCTGACCATCCGGGTCTCCGGCTACGCGGTCAACTTCGTGCGACTGACCCGAGAGCAGCAGCTCGACGTCCTCAGCCGCACCTTCCACACGGGAGTCTGAGTCCCGTGTCCGCCATCCTGGTGCCGGGCGCGGCCTGCACCGCCGATCTGAGCGACCCCCGTCACGACCGTCTCGCCGCACGACGGTCCGGGCATGTCGCGAGCGTGCACTCCTGGGAGCTCGTCACTTCCGTGGACGGCCCCGGCACCAGGATGACCCTCTTCCTCGCGGGATGCCCGCTGCGCTGCCAGTACTGCCACAACCCCGACACGTGGCGTCAGCGTGACGGCGAGCTCACCGAGCTCGATGACATCGTCGCCCGTCTGCGCCGGTACCTGCCGGTCTTCCGGGCGACGGGAGGAGGACTGACGATCTCCGGCGGTGAGCCGCTGCAGCAGGCGACCTTCGTCACGCGCCTGGCCCGGGCCGCCGCCGAGCTCGGCGTCCACGTCGCCATCGACACCTCGGGGAATCTCGGTCGCGCGGCATCCGATGCGCTGCTCGACGACGTCTCGCTCGTCCTGCTCGACGTGAAGTCGGGCCTGCCCGACACCTATCGCGAGGTCACCGGGCGCGACCTGCAGCCGACGATCGACTTCGGCGACCGCCTGGCCGCTCGTGGCACGCCCGTGTGGATCAGGTTCGTGCTCGTGCCCGGACTCACGGATGCCGTGGAGAACGTCGACGCCGTCGCCGACATCGTCGCCCGATGGCAGAACGTGCACCGCGTCGAGGTCCTGCCGTTCCATCAGATGGGTACGTCGAAGTGGGAGCGACTCGGCATCCCCTACCCGCTCGCCGGGCGACCGACGCCGGATGCCGAGCTGCTCGCGCGGGTCCGCGGTCAGTTCGCGGCGCGAGGCCTCACCGTCTACTGACGGCGGCCGTCATCGCGTCGCACCGATCGCGCGGTCAGCGGCGTTCCGCGCCCACGACTCGGCCTCCGCGAGCGACTCCCGTGTGAGCTCGCTCGGCGGACGGTGCGCGTCGACGACGCGCTCGACGGTCTCGACGATCCCGAGGAAGCTCAGCGCCCCGGCGTGGAACGCCTCGACGGCCTGCTCGTTCGCGGCGTTGAACACCGCCGGGTAGGTTCCCCCCTCTCCGCCCACGCGCTTGGCGAGGGCGACAGCCGGGAACGCTGCGTCATCGAGCGGCTCGAAGGTCCACTCGCCCGCACGTGTCCAGTCGAGCGGAGCGCCGACGCCCGCGACTCGGCGCGGCCAGTCGAGGCCCAGCGAGATCGGCAGGCGCATGTCGGGCGGCGAGGCTTGGGCGATGGTGGAGCCGTCGATGAACTCGACCATCGAGTGCACCACCGACTGGGGATGCACGACGACGTCGATGCGGTCGTAGTCCACGCCGAACAGCAGGTGGGCCTCGATGACCTCGAGCCCCTTGTTGACGAGCGTCGCGGAGTTGGTCGTCACGACGCGTCCCATATCCCAGGTGGGGTGAGCGAGCGCCTGCGCGGGGGTCACAGCGGCCAGCTCGTCGCGCCGGCGGCCGCGGAACGGCCCACCGGATGCCGTGAGCACGAGCCGGCGCACCTCGTCGGGCTCGCCCGACCGCAGGGCCTGCGCGATGGCGGAATGCTCGGAGTCGACCGGAACGATCTGACCGGGCGCGGCGAGAGAGGTGACGAGCTCGCCGCCGACGATCAGCGACTCCTTGTTCGCGAGCGCCAGTGTTCGACCCGACTCGAGCGCGGCGAGAGTGGGCCCCAGCCCGACCGACCCGGTGATGCCGTTGAGCACCACGTCGGCGTCGACATCACGGACGAGACGTTCCGCATCAGCCGCGCCGAGTGCGGTGCGGGTCACCCCGAAGCGAGCTGCCTGCTCCTCCAGCATCCGCGCGTTCGACCCGGCGGCAAGCCCGACGACCTCGAACCGGTCGCGCCGGGAGTCGATGACGTCGAGCGCCTGCGTCCCGATCGAACCGGTGGAGCCGAGGATGATGACGCGACGCATCCCGTCAGCCTAGGTGCTGCGGGTGCCGGGTTGGTTGGCGCGGCGGCGGGCGACCTCAGCCTGCGGCCGGCGCGGGCGTGCGCTGGACGCCGAGGATGTCGACGACGAAGACGAGCGTCTCGTTCTGGAGCTCGCTGCCCTCCTGCGCGCCGTAACCCGCGGCCGGCGGGATGACGACGAGCACCTGCGAGCCGACCTGCTGTCCCTCCAGGGCCTGCTGGAAGCCGGCGACGACCCCGTTCGTCGGGAACGCCGCAGGCTGGCCGCGGTCCCAGCTCGAGTCGAACACCGAGCCGTCCGACCACTTCACGCCGGTGTACTGCACGAATGCGGTGTCGCCGGGCTGGATCGTGGCGCCGTCGCCGGTCTTCAGGTTCGCCAGCTTCACCTCGGTCGGCGCGTCGGTGCCGGGGAGGGTGATGGTGGGGGCGCCGTCGTCGGCGAGCTCGACCGTCGGCATGCCGTCGACGGGCGCCTGGTCGGCGCCGGTCGCCCGAGTCGGGAGCTTCTCGACGCCCTCCGCGACGACCACCACGGCCGTCCGGCCCTCGCCGAACGCCGACCCGGGAATCGCCAGAGCCGCCGTCGAGCCGAGCGGGGCGCACTCGAGCGCCGCGACGAACACCGAGTACTGCTGGGCGTCGAGCAGGACCGGAACCAGCCCGGAGTCGTCGGGCGAGGTGTCGCGCGACTGCTCGAGCAGTTCGCCCGTCGCGCCGTCGTAGATCGCGTAGGACCCCGACACCAGGTCGCCCGAGTGGAGGTCCTCGCCGTCGCCGCGGGTCGTGAGCGTCCGCTCGATCTCGGCGGGCTCGAGGCCCGGGTCGACCGTCGCCGTCAGCTCGGGCGCCGCGCCCGACACCTCGATGCTGTCGGAGGACTCCCCCGGCTGGGCGTCGACGAGGCACTGCTCCGACCCGCCGGAAGCGTTGGGGCTGGGCGACTCGGTGGCCGTGTCACCGCCCGCGCAACCGGCGAGCGCAAGCGCCGAGACGGCGACGACGGACAGAGCGGCGAACGGGCGCAGACGCACGGAGAACCTCTTCGATCGGGGAGACGGAACTGTCATCCTCTCGCACCAGCATCAGTGCGCGCTGAGAACCCGGGGCGCCCTCCGTCAGCGTTGTGGATTGCGACGGGGCGATGTCGGAGGCCCGTGGCAATATTAGAACATGCATTCGAATGGCGGGATGAGCGGCGGGATGTGCAGCGACGGTGACGTCGCTGCGCTCGCAGCTCTGGTGGCGGATGCGGAGGGGGCGGCGGATGCTGCGCGGTTGGCCCAGATTCGTGAGGTTCGGGTGCTCGCCGCCGCCGGGGTTCTCGCGGAGAAGCAGGCCGCTGGGGCGTCGGAACGCGTGAAGGCGCGTGAGATGGCGCTGCGCGGAATCGCCGCCGAGCTGGCTGGGGTGTTCGTCGCGACCGACCGGACCGTGCAGCGCCGCATCGACGAGGCGCGAGACCTGGTCGAGAACTATCCGGTGACGATGGCGGCGTGGGGGGACGGGCGGATCGTCCGCGGGCATGTGCGGGTCATCCAGGAGACGGGATGCCTGGTACCCGCGGAGGAGCGGGCGGAGTTCGAACGCGTCGCGGTCGAGCGGTGCGAGGGCGAGACCCCGAACCGGGTGCGGGACGCGTTGCGGATGATCGCCGAGCGGATGCACCCGCGGAGTTTCACGGAGCGGCATGAAGAGGCCGCGGCGGGGCGGTGCGTGCGGGTGCAGACCGGCGCGGATGGGATGTCGAATCTCATCGCGACCCTGCCGACGGTGATCGCGGATGGGATTGTCGACCGGCTGACGCGGCAGGCCCGGGAGATCATCAACGTGCGGCAGCAGGCCGACGCGGCGTCCGGTGGCACTGGCGCTGGCGCTGGCGCTCGAGCCGACGCGGCGTCCGGTGGCGCTGGCGCTCGAGCCGACGCGCGTGGCGCGCGAGCCGACGCTAACGGTGGCGGTCCCGGTGCCGACACGACGATTCGCGACGGGTCGTCGTTCGTCGACGATGCGCGAAGCATCGATCAGGTCCGCGCCGACGTGCTCAGTGACCTCCTCCTCGCCGGCACACCCGCCCTCGACCCCACCGCGACCGGCGACGGCAACGGAACCCTCGGAGCGATCCGGGCGCACGTTCAGGTCGCGGTCTCCGCGCTCACCCTCATGGGGCAAGACGACGGGCCGGCCGATCTCGCTGGCCGCTCCCCCATCGATGCCGCAACCGCGCGGGAGCTGGCGGGCAACGCCACCTCGTGGGACCGGCTACTCACCCACCCGGTCACCGGGACCGTGCTCGAGTGCGACACCTACCGGCCGACCGCCGCCATGGCGCGACTGCTGCGGGCCCGCGACCAGCACTGCCGATTCCCCGGCTGCCGGCAACCGGCGATCCGCTGCGAGCTCGACCACACAATCGCTGCCTCCGACGGCGGTGCGACGCACGTGTGCAACCTCGCCAACCTCTGCAAACGACACCACGACGTCAAACACCACACCCGCTGGCGAGTCCGACAACTCCCCGGCGGAAGGCTCGTCTGGACCTCCCCCACCGGACGGATCTACCGCGAAGACGCACCACCACCATTGGTGGCGTTCACGACCGCGGGTCCACCCGGACCGGGAGCTCCACCGTTCTGACGATCCGTACTCGATACGGCCTCGCCCGCCCACGTCGGTCGTGTGCGCTCGCACAACATGTCCGCGCAGTTATGCGTTCCGCAGTAGCCTCGTCTGGTGAACGCTGACGCAACCGAGCCGCAGTCCGGCGAGCCCGGCGAGCACGACGAAGCCGCAGCCGCCGTCGAAGCAGTCCCCGGAATCGGTCTCACCTACGTGATCGGCCGGTGGGTGCTCGCACCGCTGGCTCGCATGATCTACCGGCCGCGCATCGAAGGACGCGAGCACTTCCCCCGGAAGGGCGCCGTCATCCTGGCGAGCAACCACCTCTCCTTCATCGACTCCTTCGTGATCCCCATGGCGTCGCCACGCCCGGTGCGGTTCCTCGCGAAGTCGAGCTACTTCGACGGGACCGGATTCCGCGGGTGGCTGTCGCGCGAGTTCTTCTACGCTGCAGGCGCGTTCCCGGTACGCCGCGGAGCGGGCCAAGCCGCGCTCGATGCCCTGGACCAGCAGAAGAAGATGCTCGACGCCGGATGGTCGACGGCGCTCTACCCCGAGGGCACGCGCTCTCTCGACGGCCGCCTCTACAAGGGGCGCACCGGTGTCGCCTTCCTCGCGCTGCAGACCGGCGCACCGGTGATCCCCGTCGGACTCATCGGGACGAGCGACATCATGCCCGTCGGGGCGAAGTTCCCGCGGCTCCGTCCGCGGGTGACCGTCCGCTTCGGCGAGCCACTCGACCTCAGCCACCACGGTTCGGCGGACTCCGGTCGAGCCCGCCGCAACGCCACCGACGAGATCATGGCTGCCATCCACGCCCTGTCAGGTCAGGAGCTGGCAGGCGCTTACAACGAAGCCCCGCCGCAGAACACCGTCGAGCGGATCAAGCAGGCTCTGCCGCACGAACGCCGCTGACCAGACAGGTCACTCCTCGCCCGAGACGAGGATCGTCGGCTCGTGGCGCACCGGGAAGTTCACCGAGTTCGCGATGAAGCACCAGGCATTCGCCTGAGCGTGCGCCTCGAGCGCCGCCTCTCGCATCGAGGCCTCCGCGACGACGACCCGGGGTCGCAGGACGACCTCCGCGAACGCGCCGCCACCCCGCCCGTCCTCACGCATCGTTCCCGTCGCGTCATCGGTGTACGAGACGACGACGACCCCCGCCGTCACGCACGCGTGAAGGTACGACAGCAGGTGGCATTCGGAGAGCGCCGAGAGCAGCAGATCCTCCGGGTTCCACCGGGTCGGGTCTCCGCGGAACGGCTTGTCGCTCGACGCCGCGAGCGACGGCTTTCCGTCGATGCTCAGCGTGACGGCCCGGTCGTAGTCTCGGTAGCCGCTCGTTCCGGTGCCGCGATTCCCGGTCCACTCGGCCCGGACGCAATAGCGGTGCTCACCCAACATGCAGACAGTCTGACACGCGGCACGGCGGGGCCCGCGACGGTAGGCTGTCGGGGTGCCGCAGACCTTCGCCGTTCCCGCCGCCGTCGAGCTCGCGGTCGTCGAGCGCAGCGGTTTCATCGAGTCCCGTCACGCCGGCGCAGCGGTCGTCCTGGGAGCCGACGGCAGCCCGATCCGCACCCTCGGCGACGTAGACGCACCGATCCTGCCGCGCTCGACCCTCAAGCCCCTGCAGGCACTCGCCAGCATGACCGCCGGAGCCTCGCTCGAGGGGGAACGGCTCGGCCTGGCCACCGCCAGCCACTCCGGCACCGATCGGCACGTCGCGGTCGTCCGCGGCATCCTGAACGACGCAGGCCTCGGCGAGGACGATCTCGGCTGCCCACCGGCCTGGCCCGGCGACACCGCCACGCGCGACGAGATCGTGCGGGAACTCGGCACCCCCACCCGCATCCGCATGAACTGCTCGGGCAAGCACGCCGCGATGCTGGCTGCGTGCGTCGCGAGCGGCTGGGACACCGCCACGTATCTCGACCCTGAGCATCCGCTTCAGGTGCACACGCGGGAGGTCATCGAACGACTGACCGGCACGAAGGCCTCGGCGATGGCGATCGACGGATGCGGCGCCCCCGTCTACGCGATGAGCCTCATCGCGCTCGGGCGCGCGATCCAGCGCATCGGCACCGCGAGCGAGCGTTCGCCGTTCGCACTGCACCGCATGGCTGGTGCCCTCGTCCGGGCCGTTCGCGAGAATCCCTGGACGATCGATGGTCCCGGGCGACCCGACACCGTCGCGATCGAGCGACTCGGAGTCTTCGCGAAGACCGGCGCCGAGGGCGTGCTCGTCATGGTGGCCCCCGACGGGACCACGGTGGCCCTCAAGGTGCTCGACGGCAACGGCCGCGCCGCGTCGGCGATCGCGCTCACCCTGCTGGTGCGGGCAGGCGCCCTCGAGGCCGCACCCGTGGCCCGCGTGATCTCTCATCTTCCGCTGACCGTGCTCGGCGGCGGACAGAACGTCGGCATCATCCGGCCGACGGTGTAGCGGCTCCTCACGAGGGAGCGCAGAAAGGACTGCCATGCGCATCAGCGTTCCCAGCGAGGTTAAGAACAACGAGTACCGCGTTGCGCTCACACCATCGGGTGTGCACGACCTCGTCGTCAACGGCCACGACGTGTTCGTCCAGCGCGGTGCCGGCGAGGGCTCGTCGCTGCCCGATTCGGAGTACGCCGACGCCGGAGCAGTGCTGCTCGACGACGCCGACGAGGTCTGGGCGCGCGCCGAGCTGTTGCTGAAGGTCAAGGAGCCGATCGCGAGCGAGTACCACCGCTTCCGCGATGACCTGGTCCTGTTCACCTACCTGCACCTCGCGGCCGACCGCCCGCTCACCGAACGGCTCGTCGAGAGCGGCATCACCGCCATCGCCTATGAGACCGTGCAGCTCCCCGGCGGGGGCCTGCCGCTCCTCGCACCGATGAGCGAGGTCGCCGGCCGCCTCGCCCCGATGGTGGGCGCCTCCACGCTGCTCCGCTCGGCCGGCGGTCTCGGCCTGCTCATGTCCGGTGTCCCCGGCACCCGGCCCGCCGCGGTCACGGTCATCGGAGGCGGAGTGGCCGGCGCGAACGCCGCATACATCGCGGCCGGCCTCGGCGCGGACGTGACGATCTTCGACACCAACATCCAGCGCCTCCGCTTCCTCGACGACCACTTCCAGGGGCGGGTCAAGACCGCCGCCTCCAACCCGCTCGATCTCGAACGCGCGGTCGTGGCTTCCGATCTCGTGATCGGATCGGTGCTGATCCCCGGCGCCAAAGCCCCCAAGCTCGTGCGCAACGAGACCGTCGCACGCATGCGACCGGGTTCGGTGCTGGTCGACATCGCCGTCGACCAGGGCGGCTGCTTCGAGGACACCCGGCCGACGACCCACGCCGATCCCACCTTCCGCGTGCACGACACGGTGTTCTACTGCGTCGCGAACATGCCCGGCGCCGTGCCGAACACCTCGACCTCAGCTCTCACGAACGCGACACTCCCCTACGTGCGGCAGATCGCCCGCCACGGCTGGCGCCGGGCGCTGAGTTCCGACCCCGCGCTCGCGGCCGGACTCAACACCGCCGCGGGCCAGGTCGTGAACGAGGGCGTGGCAGCAGCGCACGATCTCACGGCAGGCTCGCTGGCCGTCGCGCTGGGCTGAGAGGCAGGACGACCCGGCGGACACGATCCGTCCGCGTGTCGATGACCCACGCGCGCCCGCGGCCCGGCACGGCGTAGGGCGGCAACCGCCGGCTGCCCGTCACGAGCCGCAGCTCAGACCCGCAGGCGGCGTCGACCACGAGCTGAACCCGCGTCTGCGCGCCTGCCGCCGCGCCGCGCCAGCGACCGATCCATGCCTCAGGGGTGCCCCACACGACCCTCCCCGGGCGTAGGGACGTCGTCTGCTCCACAGAAGTGACCTCGAGGCCGCGACTGCGCCAGTGGTCGAGCACCGCCTGCGTGGCGCCCGTGGGCGGTGCCACGAACGCTGTGGCGAAGCTCGGCTCGAACACACCGGGGAGCGCTGCCTCGCCGCGCGGCGGAGGAACGTCGCCGGGATCGGCGAACTGGACGAGCGCACCACCCCATCTCCCCCGCCCCGCCGGCGCCGACGGGTCGTGGTGCGATGGGTCACCGCCGAACGAGACGTGCTCCGACCGCGAGACCGCTGTGAGCACCGCACGATCGGGCAGAAGGTCGATGATCCTCCCGACGGCTCCCGTTATCCGCTGCGCCGCGCAGACGAACTGGATGCCGCGGGCTCGAGCGTCGCGCGCGACGCGTTCCAGGATCGCCGCCGCGGCGGCGCTGTAGTCGTCGGGCAACGCCGCGAGCAGGCGGTCGAGATCGTCGACGACGACCACCCAGCCCTCCGGAACGTCATCGAGCGCGGTGACGACGTCCCACGCCGCCTCGAGGTCGCCGGGTACCCAGCACAGCCGGTCGGCGGGCACCTGTGCCGCGATGGTTCGCAAGAGCGTCGTGCGCCCCGACCCCGCGCGTCCGAGCACCCCTGCTCCCGGCGCACGTCCGTCGAGGACCACGACGCGCCGACGCTGCTCTGCCGGCTCGTCGGCCACACCCAGAACGAGGGCCCCCTCCCGCCGCACCTCGGCCAGCGCGATGTGAGCGGGCAGCGGCGGCAGCCAGGGGCGACGGGCCGGAGTCGCTCCCGCGGCGGCTCGAGCGATGTCCGCAATGGCCTCGGGAGGACACAGACTCACCCGCAGCAGGTGCGGCTGCGCGTCCGCCGGACGCTTCACCAGCGCGGCACCGCGGTCCGCGCGTCCACCGGGCAGTGCCGCAGCCTCCGCCGACCCGAGCACGGCGCGCGACTCCGCGCCATCGGCCACACGCAGGGCGATCCGCAGCGGCGCATTGGCGAGCACCGCTTCGCGGTACCCCGCCGCACGCTGCGTCGCCAGCACGAGATGCATCCCGAGCGCGCGGCCGCGTGCGGCGATGTCGGCGAACACGTCGTGCATCGCGGGGTGAGCGGCCGTAAGCGCGGCGTATTCGTCGACGACGACCACCAGCCGCGGCAGCGCATCGGACGCCTCGGCGATGTCACGTGCCCCGAGCTCGGCCAGGACCCGTTCCCGGCGCCGCACCTCGGCGGCGAGGCTCTCGATCGCACGCACAGCGTTCCGGTCGTCGAGATCCGTCACCACGCCTGCCACGTGCGGCAACGACGTCAACGCGTCGAAAGCCCGACCGCCCTTGAAGTCGATGAGCAGGAAATTCACCCGCGACGGCGGCGAGGCCCGCGCGAGCGACGCGATCCAGGTCACGAGCAGCTCGCTCTTCCCGCTGCCGGTAGCCCCCACCACGACCGCGTGCGGCCCGTCGTCGACGAGATCGACGATCACAGGACCGCCGCGGCCGGCTCCGAGCACCGCGGTGAGCCCCGCGCCGCCGGGGCGAGGAAGATCGTCGAACGGCAGTGGCGTCACGTCGTCGCCGCCCACCGCGGTGGCCCGTTCGCGGAGCAGCGCGACGATCGTCGTCGCCTGGGCCCGGCCGATCGTCTCCGGACGCAGCACCGAGGAGGAACCGCTATACCCCAGCACCGCTTCGTCGACGCCGGACACTCGCACGACGGCGGCGCATTGCGGGGGCGGGGCAACCGAGTCGACGCACACGATCGCGATGTCGGCATCCGCGGGTGGCGCCCCTGACCCCCACCAGAGCCGCAATCCTGCGAGCACCGACGCGTGCGGGAGCTCTCGGGCCCAGTCCTCGGCCGCGGCGACGAGCGAGACTTCGCCCGGCCCGTGGACGAGGCAGATCTGCAGCACGAGAGCTCGCGCGATCGACGCCGCGGGCGCTGCGGGCCCGACGACCGCGATCCCCGCCGTGAGCGGGACCGTGACCGGCGCGTCGCGCACGGTGGCGGCGGCCTGCCGGAACTCCGGCGGCGCGTCACCATCGACACGCGTGCGCGACGGCGCGTCGCCCGATCCCACGACCACCAGGTCGCGGGCGGGCCTCGGACGCCACAGATCGTCGGGGGCGGCGAGGAGTCGGGCGACATCCGGCGTCGTGCGCCAGCGGTCGGCGCGCTCGTGTGCGTGGCGCTCGTCCAGCTCGGCGTGAGCGGACCGCAGGCCGGCAGCGGCGCTCCCCGCGGAGCTGCGCCGCTCTCGACGCGCCACGCGCATCCCGTCGAGCAGCGACGCGACCGCGACGAGGGGCCCGAGCGCCGCGAACCACAGCACCGTCGGCGACCCCGTCATCTGCCAGAGGAGGACGGCACCCGCCACCGGGACCGCCAGCGCCCACACCGGGAGCGGCGGACGCCGTGTCTCAGGCCGCGGCGGCGGCAGCCGGATCGGGTCGTCGAAGGGGACGGTCGGATGCACGCGTCCGAGTCAAGCAACGCACTCGTGGTGCCACCATCCTGATGGCGCAGGAGGTGGAGAGCCGGGTTCAGTCCGCGTTCGGGGAGGAGGCGTCGTCGGCGCTGCGGAAGTGCGCGTCGAGCACGATGATCGTCACGTTGTCGCGACCGCCGTTCTCGAGCGCGGCGGTCATCATCGCCGAGACCGCCGCAGCGGGATCGGGGTTCTCGAGCAGGAAATGCAGGATTCCGTAGTCCGTCAGCTCCTTCGTGAGCCCGTCGCTGCAGATGACGAACCGGTCGCCGTCGACGACATCCAGACGCACGTAATCAGGAGTGACACCGTCGCTCGGCCCGACGGCGCGCGTGATGACGTTCCCGTACGGGTGCTGCTCCGCCTCCTCGGGGCTGAGCCGCCCCGCGGCGACGAGCTCTTGGACGACGGAATGGTCGGTCGTGACCTGAGCGATCGCCTGGTCGCGCAGGAGGTAGACCCGCGAGTCGCCGATGTTCAAAGTCGTCCACTGCGGTTCGCCGTCGACGATGTCGAGGTACACGCCGGTGACGGTGGTGCCGGTTCCGTCGTCGGTCGTCTCGGGGTGATCGGCGATGTCGCCGACAGCCCGCTCGAGAGCCTCTTCGATGTCTTCGGGAGTGACGACGCCGCGATCGGCGACACCACGGAGACGATCGACGGCACTCGCGCTGGCGATCTCGCCGCCGATGTGTCCGCCCATGCCGTCGGCGACGATGAACAGCGGATACTGCGCGAGAACGGCATCCTGGTTGCTGTCGCGTCGACGTCCGGTATCGGTCGCGGCGGCCCACCGGAGTTCGATCGCACCGGACGGGACGTCCACGATCCGGGATTGGGTCGTGGGGTCGGGCACGCTGTCACTCTTCTTTCGTCGACGGATGGGCGTGTCACACTCTAGTGGACGCACCCGTGGTGCGGGATTCCGTCAGCCCGCGGCGGGGTCCGACGGAAGCGGGAAGAGCGAGTCGATCGTCGCCAACTCATCGGCGCTGGGCTGCCACGCCGAGGCCGCCGCGGCGTTCGAGCGCACCTGCTCGGGAGAGGTCGCGCCGGCGATCACGCTGCTCAGCGCGGGCTGCGCCAGGAGCCAGCCGAAGGTCGCCTGCACCATCGTGATGCCCCGCTCATCGCAGAACGAGCGGTAGGCCTCGATGGCATCCCACGGCGCGTTCTCCCACAGGTGACGCCGCTCCCGAGCGACACGCGTGTCGGCGGGAATGTGATCCCGCGTGAACTTCCCGGTCAGCAGGCCGTTGTGCAGCGGGAAGTACGGCAGGAAGCCACGGCCGAAGTGCCGGACGGCCGGCAGCACCTCTCGCTCGGCGGCGCGCGCGAGCAGGCTGTAGTGATTCTGCGCGGAGACGAACGGCACATCCCCGCGGGCGCGTGCGACCGCCTCCGCCTCGGCGATCTGCCACCCCGCGAAATTGGAATGGCCGATGTAACGGATCTTCCCTTCACGAACGAGTTCCGACAGCGCGTCGAGCGTCTCCTCGATGGGCGTCTCGGGGTCGGGCGTGTGCAGCTGATAGAGATCGATCCAGTCCGTCTGCAGACGCTCGAGCGACGCCTCAACCGCTCGACGGATGTAGACGCGCGACCCCTTGGCGCCGGGCAGACCGAGGTCCACCGCACTGTGGCCGAACTTCGTGGCCACGACGACGCGGTCACGGCGCCCGTGCAGCGCTTCGCCCATCAGAGTCTCGGACAGGCCGGGCTCCCCGCCGTAGATGTCGGCGGTGTCGAAGAAGGTGATGCCGGCGTCGAAGGCGGCATCCAGCACGGCGACCGTGCCGTCCAGCGTCTGTGTGGGCGTCCCCCGCCGACCGAAGTTGTTGCATCCCAGCCCGACGGCCGAGACGAGAAGGCTGGAGGTTCCGAGTCGCCGGGTCTGCACTGCGTCGTCCATCCTTCCACCGTAGACCCGGGGCACGGTGTGCACGGCCGAGACGAGGAGGAGCCCCCGTCTTTCGACGAGGGCTCCTCGGGTGTTCACTGCCGCGGGGCGTCCGGAGCGGGAGGCTCGGTGGTCGGCGGCGTGACGGGCGGCTGTGCTGCCGGCGGCGGGTAGGCACCGGCCGGAGGTGCCGGCGGAGCAGCGGGCGGCGGGTACGAGCCGGCCGGCGGGGTGCTGGGGGCCGCGGGCGGAGCGTATCCGGCGCCGGGGGCACCGTAGGCGCCGGCTGCAGGAGCTGCTCCGCCATCGGGCTGAACGGGGATCCCCTGCCAGACGGTCGTGTCGCGAAGGAACGAGGTGCGCCACGGCGAAGGCTGCACGTTGGGGTTCCACGGCGAGCTCGAGAAGGCTGCGATACCCAGCCAGATCAAGCCGCCGATACCCGGCAGGATGTAGAGCAGCACGAGCGGCCAGTCCTTGCCGAGCTTCTGGCCCACGCGAACGCTCGCCAGAGCGAGAGCGATGATCGCGAGGTAGCTGAAGATGAAGCCGATCGCCGGGATGTTGCTCAGCACGACCGTCGCGACGAGCGCGCCCAGCATGACCCAGGGCGAGATGTCACCGAGCTTCGCGAAGACCAGCTCGCGATAGATCGGCACCCAGGCACGCCACTTGCCCTGCACACCGGCCTTCTCGAAGATTTTCATGTAGAAGAACGAGCTGATGATGTAGCCCGCGAGCGCGAGGATCAGGATGATGGGAAGGATCAGCAGGAGAAGGGCGAGAACCGCGCCCGCCCCCGCACCATCGTCGTAGTAACCCGACATGAACGACCTCCTCAGTCGTGACCTGGACGACGCGCTCGCGTCGTCGGTCGCCGCTCATGCTAGCGAAACACGGGCTGTCGCGTGAGACGATGACGGCCGGTCCCCGCTGACTCAGACGACGAGCTCGAGTTCGCCGGATACCGCTGCCTCGCGCAGCACCCACCCGTTCGCATCCGCCCAGGCGACGAGATCGGCTCGCGACGCCACCGCCGGCGCCGAAAGCGCGAGCGCGCGGGTCAGCTCCCCCTTCGCGTGCTTGTTGAAATGGTTCAGCGCGCGTACCGTCCCGTCGGCGCCGGCGGAGACGACGCGTACGAAGGCCGACGACATCGCCGCAGGCACCGGAGCGAGCGCCACATAGGCCTCGGATCGCAGATCCAAGACGAAAGGCGCATTCGTCTCCCCCAGCGCGGCGGAGCCTGCGGCAGCCCAGTGACGCCGGAGCGGCGGGATGCCGGGGAGTGATGCCCCGGCCGCGAGACGGTACGCGGGGATCGGGTCGAGTGCGGCGACGGGACCGAATGGCGCCGACTGGATGAGCACGTGCTCCCCGAGCCAGTCTCGTGCGGCGGAATCGAGATTCGTCGAGCCCAGCGCATCGAACAGCACACCCGTGTAGCGGTCGACGGCCGGCATCGTCGGAGACGTCGTCAGCTCGGCGTTGACCGCGACCTCGCCCCGCTGACGGGCGCTGAGCTTCAGCACCCGCGCTGCGGCATCCGGGTCCGCCGACAGTGCGACGAGGGCAGCGACCGCGGCCCGTCGCTCGGGGGCCAGCTGCGGCAACGCGAGCGCGTCGATGTCGAGCGGCGCGCCGGTGCCGCCGGCACGCTTGGTCTCGGAGGGTGGCAGCAGCACCAGCATCCGTTGTCTCCCTTCAACGCGAGAGACCGCACCCCGGAGGGTGCGGTCTCTCGTAGACGCGGTACGGGTCAGGCCAGCGCGGCGTTGCCAGCCACGATGGTGAGCTCGTCACCCTCCATCGACAGGAAGCCGTCCTGCGCGTTGGCGACGATCTTCTCGCCGCCCGGCTGCGTGATGCGCACCTGGCCCTCGGCGAGGATGGCGAGCACCGGCTCGTGCCCCGCCATGAAGCCGATCTCGCCCTCGACGGTCTTGGCCACGACGAGGGATGCCTCACCCGACCAGACCTCCGCCTCGGCGGAGACGAGCGTGACCGTCAGAGCCATGTCAGCTGTTCTCCTTCTGGATCTTCGCCCACTTCTCTTCGACGTCGCCGATACCGCCGACGTTGAAGAAGGCCTGCTCGGCCACGTGGTCGAAGTCGCCCTTGACGATCGCGTCGAACGACTCGATGGTCTCCTTGATCGGGACCGTGGAGCCCTCGACACCGGTGAACTTCTTCGCCATGTAGGTGTTCTGCGAGAGGAACTGCTGGATGCGACGTGCACGCGACACGACGATCTTGTCCTCTTCGGAGAGCTCGTCGACACCGAGGATCGCGATGATCTCCTGCAGTTCCTTGTTCTTCTGCAGGATCTGCTTCACGGCGGTGGCCACGCGGTAGTGGTCCTCACCGATGTAGCGCGGGTCGAGGATGCGGCTCGTCGAGCTCAGCGGGTCGACGGCCGGGTAGAGACCCTTCGACGCGATCTCGCGCGAGAGCTCGGTCGTCGCGTCGAGGTGAGCGAAGGTCGTCGCCGGGGCGGGGTCGGTGTAGTCGTCAGCGGGGACGTAGATCGCCTGCAGCGAGGTGATCGAGTGACCGCGCGTCGAGGTGATGCGCTCCTGGAGCACACCCATCTCGTCGGCGAGGTTGGGCTGGTAGCCCACGGCCGAGGGCATGCGGCCCAGCAGCGTGGAGACCTCGGAGCCGGCCTGCGTGAAGCGGAAGATGTTGTCGATGAAGAGCAGCACGTCCTGCTTCTGCACGTCGCGGAAGTACTCCGCCATCGTCAGGGCCGACAGGGCGACGCGCAGACGCGTCCCCGGCGGCTCGTCCATCTGGCCGAAGACGAGGGCGGTCTTGTCGAAGACGCCCGCCTCCTCCATCTCGTGGATGAGGTCGTTGCCCTCACGCGTGCGCTCACCGACACCGGCGAACACCGACACACCACCGTGGTCCTGCGCGACGCGCTGGATCATCTCCTGGATGAGGACGGTCTTGCCGACGCCGGCACCACCGAAGAGGCCGATCTTTCCACCCTGGACGTAGGGCGTGAGGAGGTCGATGACCTTGATGCCGGTCTCGAACATCTGGGTCTTCGACTCGAGCTGGTCGAAGCTCGGCGCCTGGCGGTGGATGCCCCAGCGCTCGGTGACCTCGATGGTCTCGCCCTCGGCGGCGTTGAGAACGTCGCCCGTGACGTTGAAGACCTTGCCCTTGGTGACGTCGCCGACGGGGACCGTGATGGGGCCACCGGTGTCGCGCACCTCCTGGCCGCGGACCATGCCGTCGGTCGGCTTCAGCGAGATCGCGCGGACGAGGTCGTCGCCGAGGTGCTGAGCGACCTCGAGGGTGATCTCGGTCGACGCGCCGTCGATCGTGATCGTGGTCTTGAGCGCGTTGTAGATGTCGGGGATCGAGTCGTGCGGGAACTCGATGTCGACGACGGGGCCGGTGACGCGCGCAACGCGGCCGACGACCGACGTGGCTTCGGCAGTGACGGTGGTCATGTCTGTCTCTTTCGGTTGGTCTTACTTGCCCGACGCCAGAGCGTCGGCGCCGCCGACGATCTCGGCGATCTGCTGAGTGATCTCGGCCTGGCGAGCGTTGTTGCGCAGGCGGGTGTAGTCGGTGATGAGCTTGTCGGCGTTGTCGCTCGCCGACTTCATCGCCTTCTGCGTCGCGGCGTGCTTCGCGGCGGACGACTGGAGCAGCGCGTTGAACACGCGGCTCTGGACGTAGACCGGCAGCAGCGCGTCGAGCACCGTCTCGGGGTCGGGCTCGAACTCGTACAGCGGATAGACCGGAGCCTGGTCCGCCGTCGCGGCATCGGCCTCGACGACCTCGAGGGGCAGCAGACGGACCGCTTCCGGCGTCTGCGTCATCATGCTGACGAAACGGTTGTACACGAGGTGGATCTCGTCGACGCCGCCGTCTTCGCCGCCCTGAGCGTAGGCGTCGAGGAGAGCCCCGGCGACCTGCTCGGCCGTGCTGAAGTGCGGCGTATCGGTGTCACCCGTCCACTCCCCCGCAGCCCGCATCCGGCGGAACTGGAAGTACCCGACGGCCTTGCGACCGATGAGGTAGTAGTCCACTTCCTTGCCCTGCGACCGCAGCAGCTCGGCCAGCTCGAGACCCTCACGGAGGATCTGCGAGTTGAACGCGCCGGCGAGGCCGCGGTCGGAGGCGAAGATGACGACGGCGGAACGACGGATCGTTTCGCGCTCGGTCGTCAGCGGGTGCTCGACGTCGGAGTGGGTCGCCACCGCGGAGACGGCACGCGTCACAGCCCGCGCGAAGGGAGAGGACGCGCGGACGCGTCCCATCGCCTTCTGAATGCGCGAAGCCGCGATGAGCTCCATCGCCTTCGTGATCTTCTTGGTCGTCTGAGCAGAACTGATCTTCTGCTTGTAGACCCGGAGTTGTGCGCCCATAAGTGTGTGTCGTCCTCCGCGTCAGCCGCGGCGGCCCTTGACGATCTGCTCCTGGTTCACGTCATCGGCCTCGGCGGCGGCGGTCTCCTCGTGGCCCGGCTTGTTGATGGCCTGGCCCTTCCCGCCCTGGAACTCGAGCACGAACTCGTCGACGACCTTCTCGAGCTCGGCGACGGTGTCGTCGCCCAGCACGTTGGTCTCACGCAGCGTGTCGAGGATCGACGTGTTGCGCTTGAGGTAGTCGAGCAGCTCGCGCTCGAAGGTCAGGACGTCCTCGACCTCGATGGTGTCGAGCTTGCCGTTGGTTCCGGCCCAGATCGAGACGACCTGCTCCTCGACGGGGTACGGCGAGTACTGCGGCTGCTTGAGCAGCTCGGTCAGACGCGCACCACGCGCCAGCTGACGACGCGACGCGGCGTCGAGGTCCGACGCGAACATCGCGAACGCCTCGAGCGAGCGGTACTGGGCGAGCTCGAGCTTCAGCGTTCCCGAGACCTTCTTGATGGACTTGACCTGAGCGTCGCCGCCGACGCGCGACACCGAGATGCCCACGTCGACCGCGGGACGCTGGTTGGCGTTGAACAGGTCGGACTGCAGGAAGATCTGGCCGTCGGTGATCGAGATCACGTTGGTCGGGATGTACGCCGAGACGTCGTTGGCCTTGGTCTCGATGATCGGCAGACCCGTCATCGAACCCGCGCCCAGGTCGTCCGAGAGCTTCGCGCAACGCTCGAGCAGACGCGAGTGCAGGTAGAAGACGTCACCGGGGTACGCCTCGCGGCCCGGCGGACGACGCAGCAGCAGCGAGACGGCGCGGTATGCCTCGGCCTGCTTCGACAGGTCGTCGAAGATGATCAGGACGTGCTTGCCCTCGTACATCCAGTGCTGGCCGATGGCCGAGCCGGTGTACGGAGCGAGGTACTTGAAGCCGGCGGGGTCGGATGCCGGAGCCGCGACGATCGTCGTGTACTCCATGGCACCGGCGTCCTCGAGCGCGCCCTTCACCGAAGCGATGGTCGAGCCCTTCTGGCCGATGGCGACGTAGATGCAGCGAACCTGCTTGTTGACGTCGCCCGACTCCCAGTTGGCCTTCTGGTTGATGATCGTGTCGATCGCGATCGCCGTCTTGCCGGTCTGGCGGTCGCCGATGATCAGCTGACGCTGACCGCGGCCGACGGGGATCATGGCGTCGATCGCCTTGATGCCGGTCTGCATCGGCTCGTGGACCGACTTGCGCTGCATGACGCCGGGTGCCTGGAGCTCAAGGGCGCGGCGGCCGGTCGTGGCGATCTCGCCGAGACCGTCGATCGGGTTGCCGAGCGGGTCGACGACGCGGCCGAGGTAGCCCTCGCCGACACCGACCGAGAGAACCTCGCCCGTGCGGGTGACCTTCTGGCCTGCTTCGATGCCGGCGAAGTCGCCGAGGATGACGACACCGATCTCGTGCTCGTCGAGGTTCTGCGCGAGACCCTCCACGCCGTTGTCGAAGCGGACGAGCTCGTTCGCCATGACGCCGGGCAGACCCTCGACGTGGGCGATGCCGTCCGCCGCGTCGACGACGGTGCCGACCTCGGTCGCGGCGGCCCCGGTGGGCTCGTACGCGGCGACGAAGTCTTTCAGCGCGTCACGGATGACATCCGGGCTGATGGACAGTTCTGCCATGGTGTTCCTTCGGTCCTGAGTCTGAGGGTCCGGATGCATCCGGCCGGTGCGCCCCTGCGGGCGGTGAGGTGGGTCAGCCCGCCAGTCGCTGGCGGAGATCGGAGAGGCGGGAGGCGACGGTCGCGTCGATCACGTCGTCGCCGATCTCGATGCGCAGCCCGCCGACGACCGCGGGGTCGACGACGAGGTTGAGCGCGACAGGCGTGCCGTAGCGGTTCGAGAGGGTCTCGGCGAGGCGGGCGCGCTGCTGATCGTTGAGCGAGGTCGCCGTGCGGACGCTCGCGACGACGCGGCCGCGCTGGTTCGAGACGATGCGGATGGCCCGCTCGAGCAGCTGACGCACGCGGCGCTCGCGCGGACGCTGCACGATCGCCGACGCGATGAGCCGCGTGGCGGCACCGGCGCGTCCCTCGAGGAGACGATCGACGAGCGCTCCCTTGGCCGAGGCCTCACCCAGCCGGCTGCCGAGGGCGAGCTCGAGCTCGGGGTTGGCCGAGACGGTGTGCAGCACCCCGAAAAGCTCGTTCTCGAGGTCGCCCTGGTCGGCGACCGCCGCGGCGCGGATCGCCAGTTCCTCGACGGCGTCGACGAAGTCGTCGACCGAGGACCAGCGCTGCGCGACGGCGGTGCGCAGCAGCGACACGGTCTGCGGCGCGAAGGCCGGACCGAACACGTCGCCGACGACCTTGTCGCGGGCCTGCGGCGAGGCCGCGTTGTCCGTCAGCGCGCCGCTCAGCTGCGGCGAGTCCGCCAGAGCCCGCGCGGCGACGAACAGCTCACCGGACACGTCGAGCGTGAGCCCGGGGGTCTCGGCGATCGCCGCCGTCGTCGCGACGAGTGCCTGAGTGGTCGCGCTGCCCATCAGTTCGACGCCTTCTCGGAGGCCTCGAGCTCGCTGAGGAAACGGTCAACGACGGCCTGAGCCTTCTGGTCGTCGGACAGGGTCTCGCCGATGACGCCGCCGGCCAGGTCGAGGGCCAGCGTGCCGACCTCGCTGCGCAGCGAGACGACGGCCGCCTGACGCTCAGCCTCGATCTGCGTGTGCGCTGCCGTGGTGAGGCGCTCGGCCTCGGCCGATGCGTTCTGCTTCGCCTCGGCGACGATCTTGCGACCGTCCTCGCGAGCGGCGTCACGGATCTCACCGGCCTCCTTGCGGGCCTCGGCCAGCTGAGCGGTGTACTCCTCGAGTGCCGCCTCGGCCTTGCGCTGGGCTTCATCGGCCTTGGCGATGTTGCCCTCGATGGCCGCGCTGCGCGCGTCCAGCACCGTGTTCAGGCGCGGCATCGCGTAGCGCACCACCACGAAGATGATGACGAGGAAGCAGACAGCCGACCAGATGATGTCGTAGACCGCCGGGAGGATCGGGACCTGGTTGGATCCCTCCTCCGCCGCAAGCGTGACAAGAGCGTTCAGCATCCTGTCTCCTTATCTGTGGGTCGCGTCGGGATCAGAGCGCGTTGAAGATGAACGGCGTGACGATGCCGATCAGCGCGAGGATCTCGATGAACGCGACACCGATGAACATGGTGCTCTGCAGGCGGCCTGCGAGCTCGGGCTGACGGGCGGTCGACTCGATGGTCTTGCCGATCATGATGCCGAGGCCGATGGCCGGGCCGATGGCCGCGAGGCCGTAACCCACGGTCGCGATGTTGCCGGTGACCTGGGCGAGAACCGTCGTTGCGTCCACTGGTGTTTTCCTTTCGTAGGGCGAGCAGCCGGTCAGCTGCTCGTCAGTGCTCTTCCGCGACCGCGAGCTGGATGTAGACCGCGGTGAGGATCGTGAAGACGTAGGCCTGGAGGATCGAGACGAAGATCTCGAAGAGGGTGAAGGCGAAGCCCATCGCGAGCGTTCCCGCCGCGAGCGGCGTGAAGGCGTTGAGGCCCAGGAGGAAGAACTGGGTCGCCGCGAAGAACAGCACGAGCATGAGGTGGCCGACCATCATGTTCAGCAGCAGTCGCAGGAAGAGCGACACCGGGCGCGCGATGAAGGTCGAGATGAGCTCGACGAGCGCGATGATCGGCAGCAGGTAGACCGGAACACCGCTCGGCACGAGCGAGTTCTTGATGAAGTGCCCGACGCCGTGCTTGCGGATGCCGGCGTAGATGAACATGACGTACGCCACGAGCGCGAACACCAGCGGCGCACCGGCCACCGAGGTTCCCGCGATGTTCATTCCGGGGATGACGCCGGTGAGGTTCATGAACAGGATCGTGAAGAACATCGCCGTCAGCAGAGGCAGGAAACGGCGGCCGTCCTTCTCGCCCAGGACCTGGTACACGACCTGGTCGCGGACGAAGCCGAAGCCGAACTCGACCACGCTCTGGAACCGGCCGGGCACCACCGAGAGGCGGCGCGTGCCGACCACCAGGAAGATCACCAGCGCCACGGTCGCGATGACCTGGACCATGCTGATCCGGGTGAATTCGAAGGGCGTGCCTTCGAACAGCAGAGCCGGCGGGAAGAAGTCGGAGATGGACGGCGGGTGGAACTCGTTGTCCGATGCCGCCGCTGCGACAATCGTCGTCGCTTGAGTCAACGTATTGGCTCCAGCTTCTCGGGCCAGCCAGGACTAGCTCGGTGAGGGTTAGAAGGGGAACAACTCCAGCGGGGCCTCAGTGTCGTCACTGCACACCAGCCGCAGAGTGTAGTCCCACACTACCAAAGGTTACGGCTCGACCTAATCCTGGATCGTGTCGCGCGTCGGAAGCGCGACATCCGAGGCCCCCGAGAGCCGCATCCGGCTGAGCACGACCAGATCGACGACGAGCGACGCGATCGCCGCCACGATCACGGCGAGGGCGAAGATCCCCCGCTCGAGCCACTCCACCTGGAACAGCAGCAGCAGCGCGACGATCACGAGGACGAACTTCAGCAGCCACCCGCCGAGCACGACGGCGAAGAAGATCTGGAGCCACTGCGGGTGCCCGTACCAGTGGTTGCCGATCAGGATGCTGAGCGCGGTGAACGCCGGGAAGACGATGCCGACCAGCGCGCCCAGCACACCGCTCCACGCGCCCTCCGTGCCCGCGACGAGTCCGCCGACGAGCGCGAGCGCCGCCGCGACGACGACGCCGACGATCAATCCCCAGGTGAGCGCTGCGCGCAGGATGGGCGTGCTGGAGATGCGGCGGCGAGCGGCGGGATCGGGGGTGTTCGCAGTCACGAGGAGGGCTCTTTCACGGGGACGGCCGGGCGCTGAGGGCGCGCGGGGATGAAGGTCACGACGAGGCACGCGGCGACGCCGAGGACGAGGAAGCCGAGGCCGAAGAGGTAGTCCCCCGGCCAGGCGGCGGTGGTTCCGATGTACATCAGCAGCACCGAGAGGCTGACGACCGTCGTCCAGGCGTAGAAGATCAGCACGGCGTCGCGGTCGCTGTGACCCATGTCGAGCATGCGGTGATGCAGGTGCTTGCGGTCGGGCGAGAACGGCGACTTGCCCCTCGACATGCGGCGGATGACCGCCATCCCGAAGTCGAGCAGCGGCAGGAGGACCACGACGACCGGCAGCAGGATGGGGATGAACGCACCCAGCAGCTGCGATCGGCCGAACACGTCGTTGTCGCCCGTGGCCGGGACGAGGGTGCCCGTGACGAGAATGGCCGAGCAGCTCATGAGCAGTCCGATCATGAGCGCTCCGGAGTCGCCCATGAAGAGCTTCGCGGGGTTCCAGTTCAGCGGCAGGAACCCGGCGCACACGCCGAGGAGCACGACGGCGAGGAAGGATGCCAGGTTCGCGTAGCTGCTCGCGCCGAAGTCGCGCCCGAGCAGGTAGGTGTAGGTGAAGAAGACGCCGTTCGCGATCAGCGCGACGCCCGCCACGAGGCCGTCGAGACCGTCGATGAAGTTGACGGCGTTCATCACGACGACGATCGAGAACACCGTGATGGTGAAGCTCGCGGCGCTCGACACGACCGTCTGACCGCCGAGGGGGATCGTGTACATCTGCACTCCCCCGAAACCGACGACGATGGCCGCCGCGGCGAACTGCGCACCGAGCTTGATGAGCCAGTCGAGGTCCCACAGGTCGTCGGCGACCCCGACCACGACGATGAGGGCGGTCGCGGCGAGGATGGCCCAGATCGGTTCGGGTTTGGCCCAGAAGATCGCGAAGAACGGGATCTGCGAGGAGGTCAGGATGACCGCCGTGGCGCCGAGGAACATCCCGACGCCGCCGAGCCGCGGCGTCGGCGTCTTATGGACGTCGCGGTCGCGGATCTCGGGGTAGAGCTTGTACCGCAGGCTCACCTTGAGGACGAGCCACGTCAGCCCGAAGGTGACGAGGGCCGTGACCACGAAGGTGGCCAGGTAGAGCCTCACGCGACGCTGCCGCCGGCGGTCTCGCCGGTACCGCTCCCGGAGCCGGGCTCCATCGGCGTGCGGTTCGCCGCCTCGGCGTGCTCGGGCTCCGGGTCGGGCTCGAGCAGGTCTCCGAGCACGTCGCGCAGCGCCTCACGGCTGACAGCTCCCTCGCGCAGCACGCGCACGGGAGCGGGGTCGGAGCCGACCAGCGTCGTCGCGTCGATGATCGTCGAGGCGATGCCGGTCGCGGCCGGGCCGCCGTCGAGATAGACCGAGACGCTGTCGCCCAGCATCCGCACCGCGTCGTCGATCGTGACGGCGGCGTTCATCTTCGTGCGGTTCGCGCTCGAGACCGCCAGCGGCCCGCACTCCTCGAGAAGCTCGAGAGCGAAGCGGTCGGCGGGCATCCGCACGGCCACGGTTCCTCGGGTCTCGCCCAGATCCCACGACAGCGACGGCTGGGCCGGCAGGACGATCGTCAGGCCGCCGGGCCAGAACGCTTCGACGAGCCGTTCGACCGGTTCGGGCACCTCTGCCACGAGCGCGCGCATCGTGGCGATGCCGGCGACGAGCACGGGGGGCGGCGACTGCCGTCCCCGTCCCTTCGCGGCGAGCAGCTTGGCGACGGCCGAGGCGCTGAAGGCGTCGGCGGCGACACCGTAGACGGTGTCGGTGGGCAGGACGATGAGATCGCCGCGGCCGATGGCCTGGCGCGCCTGGCGCATGCCGGGGAGGACCTGGGTCTCGTCGCGGCAGTCGAAAACGGGAGACATGACCGCTCCAGTGTACGGCGGACCCCGGCCGCTCTCAGGAGCGGACGGCCGTCGTGGTGCGGTCGCGCATCGTGAGATCGGGATGGGTGGCCGCTGCCGACCACCCGTCGGAGGCCAGGATGCTGCGGATCGCGGCCCCCTGCAGCTCGCCGTGCTCGATGACGATACTGCCCCCGGGATGCACCAGGCGGAGCCCGACTCGCGACAGGGTCCGCACGACATCGAGGCCGTCGGCGCCGCCGTAGAGCGCCGCCGGCGGGTCCCACAGCCGCACTTCGGGGTCGCGCGGGATCGCGTCGTCGGGCACGTAGGGCGGGTTCGACACGAGCACCGAGACGGTGCCGTCGAGCTCCGGGAAAGCGCGCTCGAGGTCGATGAAGGCGAGGCGGGCGTTCGAAGCCCCGACGAGGGCGAAGTTCTCCTTCGTCCAGATGAACGCGTCGACGGAATTCTCGGCGGCGAAGACCCGGGCGTGCGGCACCTCCGTCGCCAGCGCCAGGGCGATCGCACCCGACCCGGTGCCGAGGTCGACGGCGACGGGCTCGGGGCCCGCGGCAGCACGCAGCAGGTCGATCGCGATCTGCGCGACCGATTCCGTCTCGGGACGCGGCACGAAGACGCCGGGACCGACGCGGAGCTCGAGGTGGCGGAACGGTGCAACCCCGGTCAGATGCTGCAGGGGCTCGCGCGCCGCACGGCGGGCCACGAGGTCGGCCAGTCGCGCGGCCTCTTCCTCGCCGATCGAGTCACCGCGGAAGACCGCGGCCGACAGCTCGCCCCGTCCGATGCCGAGGACGTGCGCGGCGAGGAGCTCGGCGTCGACCTGCGGGGTCGGGACGAAGGCGGCCTCGAGTTCGGCGGTCGCGGCACGCAGGACCTCGGTCAGGGTCGATGCGGGAGGGGGCGCGGTGCTCATGGCGCCGACAAGCCTAATCACGAGTGCGGATTCGTCACATTCGGCTCCCACGGCGAGGGGCGACAATAGGCTGGGGCGACGATCCCGCCGCGACGCGGCATCCGCTCGAAAACCCGAAAGGCAGACATGTCCGACCCGGTCACCCACGGCATCCACCCCGACATCACCACCGCGTACGGCAACACGCCTCTCGTGCGGTTGAACCGCGTCAGCGAGGGCCTGCCGGGCACGGTGCTCGCCAAGCTCGAGTTCTACAACCCGGCGTCGTCGGTCAAGGATCGCCTCGGCATCGCCATCGTCGACGCCGCCGAGAAGGCCGGCGCTCTCCAGCCCGGCGGCACGATCGTCGAGGGCACGAGCGGCAACACCGGCATCGCACTGGCCATGGTGGGCGCAGCGCGCGGCTATCGCGTCATCCTCACGATGCCCTCGTCGATGTCGATGGAGCGCCGTCTGCTGCTCAAGGCGTACGGCGCCGAGCTCGTGCTCACCGACCCTTCGCTGGGCATGAAGGGCGCCGTCTCGGAGGCGGAGAAGATCGCCGCCGAGACGCCGGGAGCAGTCCTCGCGAAGCAGTTCGCCAACGAGGCCAACCCCGACATCCACCGCCGCACGACGGCCGAGGAAATCCTCCGCGACACCGACGGCCAGGTCGGCTACTTCGTCGCCGGCATCGGCACGGGCGGCACGATCACCGGCGTCGGCCAGGTGCTCAAGGAGCGCCTCGCCGATGTGAAGGTGGTCGCGGTCGAGCCGAAGGACTCCCCTCTGCTGACCGAGGGGAAGCCCGGCCCCCACAAGATCCAGGGCATCGGGCCGAACTTCATTCCGCCGATCCTCGACCAGGGCGTCATCGACGAGGTGCAGGATGTCACCTTCGACGACGCGATCCGCGTCGCGCGCGAGGTCGCGCAGAAGGAAGGCATCCTCGTCGGCATCTCGTCGGGTGCGGCCGTCTGGGCCGCGCTCCAGGTCGCAGCGCGTCCCGAGGCCGAGGGCAAGAACATCGTCGTGATCATCCCCTCGTTCGGTGAGCGCTACCTCTCGACCCCGCTGTTCGAGGATCTGCGCGAAGACTGATGGGATCGCTCCGAGCACGCATCCGCGAAGACCTGGCCGCCGCGAAGCTCCGCGACCCCGCGGCGCGCAGCGGCCTCGAGATCGCGTTGCTGTACCCGGGGCTGCACGCGGTCTGGTCGTACCGCATCATGCACCGGCTGTGGCTCCGGCGCGCGCGATTCCTCGCGCGCGCCGGGTCGCAGCTGACCCGCTGGCTCACGGGCATCGAGATCCATCCCGGAGCGCGGATCGGCAGGCGTTTCTTCATCGACCACGGCATGGGCGTCGTGATCGGCGAGACCGCCGTCGTCGGTGACGACGTCATGCTGTACCACGGGGTGACTCTGGGCGGTCGCACCCGTCACGCCGGCAAGCGGCATCCCACACTCGAGGACGGTGTCGCCGTCGGCGCCGGCGCGAAGATCCTCGGTCCGATCACGATCGGCGCCCGAAGCGTCGTCGGCGCCAACGCGGTCGTCACGAAGGACGCCCCCGCCGATTCGGTGCTCGTTGGCGTGCCCGCCCGTCCTCGTGTCCGCCGCGAGGGCGAGGACACCCGCGCGGTGCTGACCGCACCCGAGTACCACATCTGAGTCTGATCGCCGGCTCCCGTCGACTTGCCAGAAACGGCGGATGCGGGGGCCACCGGACCCGCCGATCCTGGCGAGTCGACGCGCCAGCGCGAGGAAGCGCGAGGGTCAGTCGTCGGCGAGAGCCGCCAGGCGGGCCTCTTCGTCGGCGGCGATGCAGCTGTCGATGACGGGTCCGAGGGCGCCGTCCATCACCTGATCGAGGTTGTAGGCCTTGTAGCCCGTCCGGTGATCCGCGATGCGGTTCTCGGGGAAGTTGTAGGTGCGGATGCGCTCGGACCGGTCCATCCCGCGGATCTGCGAGCGGCGGGCGTCGGATGCCGCGGCATCCCGCTCCTCCTGCTGCTTCGCCAGCAGCCGGGCGCGCAGCACGCGCATGCCGGCCTCGCGGTTCTGCAGCTGACTCTTCTCGTTCTGCATCGAGACGACGATGCCCGTGGGCACGTGCGTGATCCGCACGGCGGAGTCGGTCGTGTTGACCGACTGCCCGCCGGGGCCCGAGGAGCGGAAGACGTCGATCTTCAGGTCGTTCGGGTCGATCGTGATCTCTTCGGGCTCATCGACCTCGGGGAACACGAGCACGCCCGTCGTGGAGGTGTGGATGCGCCCCTGCGACTCGGTGGCGGGCACCCGCTGCACGCGGTGCACCCCGCCCTCGTACTTCAGGTGCGCCCACACTCCCTGCGACGGGTCGGAGGACGATCCCTTAATGGCGACCTGGACGTCCTTGTACCCGCCGAGGTCGGACTCGTTGCGCTCGAGAAGCTCGGTCTTCCAGCCGCGCGAGGCGGCGTACTGCATGTACATCCGCAGCAGGTCGGCGGCGAACAGAGCGGACTCCGCTCCCCCTTCGCCCTGCTTGATCTCCATGATGACGTCGCGGGCGTCGTCGGGATCGCGCGGGATGAGCAGGCGACGCAGGCGCTCCTGCGCCTCGCGCAGCCCCTCCTCGAGGGCCGGCACCTCCGCCGCGAACGCGTCGTCCTCACGAGCGAGCTCGCGAGCCGCCGCGAGGTCGTCGGATGCCGCGACCCACGCGTCGTGGGCCGCGACGATCCGCGACAGCTCGGCGTAGCGCCGGTTCACGCGCTTGGCGCGCGCGGCGTCGGCGTGCACCGCGGGGTCGGAGAGCTCCTCCTGAACCGCGCGGTGCTCGTCGAGCAGCCCTCGGACCGACTCGAACATGATCAGCGGATGCTGTTGTCGTGCCCGCCCGAGTGCGTGGTCGGCGCCGGGATCGACTTCTGCATCTGAACGAGGAACTCGACGTTGGACTGCGTCTCCTTGAGCTTGTCGAGGATGACGCCGAGCGCGTGCTGCTGGTCGAGCCCGGCGAGGGCACGGCGCAGCTTCCACGTGATCTTGACCTCGTCGGACGAGAGCAGCATCTCTTCGCGACGCGTCGACGAGGCGTTGACGTCGACGGCGGGGAAGATGCGCTTGTCGGCCAGCTGACGCGACAGACGCAGCTCGCTGTTGCCCGTGCCCTTGAACTCCTCGAAGATGACCTCGTCCATCTTGGACCCGGTCTCCACCAGCGCCGTCGCGAGGATCGTGAGCGAACCGCCGTTCTCGATGTTGCGCGCCGCGCCGAAGAAGCGCTTGGGCGGGTACAGCGCCGACGCGTCGACGCCACCGGTCAGGACGCGTCCCGACGTCGGAGCCGACAGGTTGTAGGCGCGGCCGAGGCGCGTGATCGAGTCGAGCAGCACGACGACGTCGCGGCCGAGCTCGACGAGACGCTTGGCGCGCTCGATCGCGAGCTCGGCGACCGTGGTGTGGTCCTCGGCGGGACGGTCGAACGTCGAGGCGATGACCTCGCCCTTGACCGTGCGCTGCATGTCGGTGACCTCTTCGGGACGCTCGTCGACGAGCACGACCATGAGGTGGACCTCGGGGTTGTTCTGCGCGATCGCGCCGGCGATCTGCTGCAGCACGATCGTCTTGCCGGCCTTGGGCGGCGCGACGATGAGACCGCGCTGTCCCTTGCCGATCGGGGCCACGAGGTCGATGATCCGCTGGGTCAGCTTCTCGGGGCCGGTCTCGAGGCGCAGGCGCTCCTGCGGGTACAGGGGCGTCAGCTTGCCGAACTCGACGCGGCCGGCGGCGTCCTCGACGGACAGGCCGTTGATCGAGTCGACCTTGACGAGCGCGTTGTACTTCTGCCGGCTCGACTGCTCGCCCTCGCGGGGCTGCTTGATCGCGCCGACGACGGCGTCGCCCTTGCGCAGGTTGTACTTCTTGACCTGGCCGAGCGAGACGTAGACGTCCTGCGGGCCGGGGAGGTAGCCGGTCGTGCGGACGAAGGCGTAGTTGTCGAGGACGTCGAGCACACCGGCGATCGGGATGAGGACGTCGTCCTCGCTGATCTCGGTCTCGAACTCGTCGCCGCCCCCGCCCTGGCCACGCCGCTTGTTGCGCTGGCGGCCACGGCCGCTCTGGCCGGGCGCGTCGTCGTCGTCCGGGCCGTTGTTGCCGCCCTGGTTCTGACCCGCGCCCTGGTTCTGGTTGCCGCCCTGATTCTGGCCGGCCTGAGCCTGGTTGCCCTGGGCGTTGTCCTTATTGCGGTTGCGGTTGCGGCTGCGCGACCGGCTCCGCGAACGGCCGGACGACTCGCCGTCGCCCTCTCCGGACTCGGTCTTCGACGAGTCGTCGGAGGATGCCTCGGCGTCCGGCGCCTGCTCGGCGGGCGTCTCGGAAGCGCCCTCGGCAGCCGGAGCGTCGGCGGATTCGGCCGGGGCGTCGGTGCTCGGAGCGGCCTCGGTCTCGGCGTCCTTCTTCGCGTTGCGGCCGCGGCCACGGCCACGCGCCGGCTTCTTCGGCGCCTCGGTGCTCTCCGCCGGGGTGGTCTCTGCGTCGGCGGTCGCCTCGGCGGCATCGGCGGCCGGAGCCGTCTCGTCGGCGGTCGACGCGGCCTCTGCCGAGACGACGTCCGCGGCGGGCGCCTCCGCGTCGGACGCGGAGGTCTCCGCGGGCGCGTCGGACGCAGCGGTCTCCGCGGCGGGCGCCTCGTCGGTGGCCGGGACATCGGTGCTCTTGGCGCGGCGGGGCGCGCGCTTGCGCGGCGCCTTCGCCGGCTTCTCCGCGGGCGCTGCGGCCTCGGCGGGCTCGGCGGGCGCCGCGGCCTCGGCGGTCTCCACGGCCTCCGCCGGGGCGTCCGCCTCGGCAGCAGCAACGTCCGAGGCGTCAGATGCCGCGGCTTCGGCGCGCGTCTCCTCAGCGGGGGCAGCCGCCTCGGTGGGCGTCTCCACGACGGCATCCTGCTGCTCGGCCGCTTCCTCGGTCGGGGCGTCGACGGTCTCGTCGATCGTCAGGTTCTCGGAGTTGGACTCCACGAGTGCTCCTCTTAAACGGTGGATATGTCAGAACCGCGTCCAGCGCCGTCCACGGCGGGCGCCATCCACCTGCCACACGCGTCCGGCCGACGGCACGGGGTATGGATCAGGGGTGTTCGCGGTGATTCGCAGAATTGCGACGGAGGCTCAGATCACAAAGGTGTGGAACCCTCCGTATGGTCCCTCACCATACCACCGCGTACATCGACCGCCAGCATCCGCGCGTCCCACGGGGTGTCTGTGGTATGCGCGGCGACCTCGGCGGCGGCGAGGCGCTGGCCCGGACCATCGGCGAGCACGAGGACGCTGGGGCCGGCACCCGACACGACCGCCGCGAACCCCTCGGCGCGCAGGGCGCGCACGAGCTTGTCGGTCTCGACCATCGCCTGCGCCCGGTAGGACTGGTGGAGCTTGTCCTCGGTGGCGGCCAGCAGCAGATCGGGGCTCTGCGTGAGGGCCGCGACGAGCAGCGCGGAGCGCGAGAGGTTGAAGATCGCGTCTTCACGGGTGACCTGGAGGGGATCGAATCCTCGGGCGACGGATGTCGACATCGTGAAGTCCGGCACGAACACCAGCGGCGCGACGCCGCGGTGGACGAGGAGCTTCTTGTGCTGCGGGCCGTGCTCGTCGACCCACGCGATCGTGAGGCCGCCGAACAGGGCCGGCGCGACGTTGTCGGGGTGCCCCTCGAGCTCGGTGGCCAGGCGCAGCAGCGCATCGGCGCCGATCTCGACGTCACCCGCGAGGAGGCCCTTCGCCGCGAGGAGGCCGGACACGACCGCAGCACCCGACGAGCCCATCCCCCGCCCGTGCGGGATCGCGTTGACCGCTTCGAGACGCACGCCGGGCATCGTCCGCCCGAACGCCTCGTAGGCGTAGGCCATCGCCCGCACGACGAGGTGCGAGGCATCGGTCGGGACGTCGGCGGCGCCCTCGCCCGCGACGGTGATCTCCAGGCCCGGGTCCGGCAGTTCCGTGACGATGAGTTCGTCGTAGACGCTGAGCGCGAGCCCCAGAGTGTCGAAGCCGGGGCCGAGGTTGGCGCTGGTCGCGGGAACGCGCACCTGGACCGACCGGGTCATGCCGTCGCCTCCGGCGCGAGATCGAGCACGGATGCCACCTCGGAGGTGGTCGCGTCGACGACGACCGGCTCGGCCTGACGGCCGTCCGCGTTACGGAGAGCCCACTGCGGGTCCTTCAGGCCGTGACCGGTGACGGTCAGCACGACCGTCGAGCCGGCGGGGATGACGCCCGCTTCGGCACGGTCGAGGAGTCCTGCGACGGTGATCGCCGACGCGGGTTCGACGAACACGCCGGCCGTGCTCGCGAGGAGCTTCTGCGCCGCGAGGATGCGCTCGTCGTCGATGGCTCCGAACCAGCCCTGGGTCGCATCGCGCGCCTCGAGGGCGAGGTGCCACGACGCGGGGTTGCCGATGCGGATCGCCGTCGCGATGGTGTCGGGGTCTTTCACGACCTCGCCGCGGACGAGCGGCGCCGATCCGGCGGCCTGGAAGCCGAACATCCGCGGCACGCGCGTCGCTGCCCCGCGGGCGGCCTCCTCGCGATAGCCCCGAGCGTGAGCCGTGTAGTTGCCGGCGTTGCCGACGGGCACGAAGTGGAAGTCCGGCGCGTCACCCAGCTGCGACACGATCTCGTACGCCGCGGTCTTCTGTCCGTCGATGCGGTCGGGGTTGACGGAGTTGACCAGGTGCACGGGGTAATGGTCGGCCAGTTCGCGGGCGATCTCGAGACAGTCGTCGAAGTTGCCGCGGATCTGGATGAGACGCCCTCCGTGCGCGACGGCCTGGCTCAGCTTGCCCATCGCGATCTTGCCCTCGGGGACGAGGACGGCAGCCGTGATGCCGGCGTGCGCGGCGTAGGCCGCCGCAGACGCCGACGTGTTGCCCGTCGAGGCGCAGATGACCGCCTTCGCGCCGTGCTCGACGGCGCGCGAGAGCGCGACCGTCATGCCGCGGTCCTTGAACGAACCCGTCGGGTTCATCCCTTCGAACTTCACCCAGACGTCGGCGCCCGTACGGTGCGAGAGCTCGCGAGCAGGGACGAGCGGCGTGCCGCCCTCCCCCAGGGTGACGACGGTCGAGGTGTCGGTGACGTCGAGGCGGTCGGCGAACTCGCGCAGCACTCCCTGCCAGACATGCGCCATGTCAGTCCCCCTCCACCCGCAGCACCGACACGACGCGCTTGACGACGCCGCTCTCGCCGAGCGAGGCGACGGCATCGCTGAGGTCCTGCTCGCGGGCGGTGTGGGTGCCGATGACCAGGCGGGCGGTCTGGACATCGCCGTCGGCGACGATCGTCTGCTCGAGCGTCGCCACCGAGACGTTGCCGTCGCTGAGGAGGCCCGCCACCGCGGCGAGGACACCGGAGCGGTCGTCGACCTCGAGTGTGATCTGGTAGCGCGTCGTGACGTGTCCGATCGGGACGACCGGCAGGTTCGCCCGGGTGGACTCCCCCACGCCCACGCCGCCGGCGATGTGGCGGCGGGCGGCCGAGACGACGTCGCCCAGCACGGCCGACGCGGTCTGCACCCCGCCCGCGCCCGCGCCGTAGAACATCAGATCACCCGCGGCCTCCGCCTGGACGAAGACGGCGTTGTTGGCTCCGTGGACGCTCGCGAGCGGGTGCTCGCGCGGGACGAGCGCGGGGTACACACGCACCGAGATCGTCTCGCCCGACGGCGACACCTCGGCGTCGGCGAGCCGCTCGCACACGGCGAGGAGCTTGATGACGTAGCCGGCCTTGCGTGCGGCATCCATCATGTCGGCGTCGATCTGGGTGATGCCCTCGCGGTGCACGGCGTTCAGCGGCACGGCGGTGTGGAAGGCGAGCGACGCGAGGATCGCGGCCTTCTGGGCGGCGTCGTACCCCTCGACGTCGGCCGTCGGGTCGGCCTCGGCGTACCCGAGCGCCTGCGCGTCGGCCAAGACGTCGGCGAAGTCCGAACCCTCGCGGTCCATGCGGTCGAGGATGTAGTTCGTCGTTCCGTTGACGATGCCCATGATGCGCTGCACCCGGTCGCCGGCGAGCGAGTCGCGCAGCGGGCGGATGATCGGGATGGCGCCGGCGGCCGCAGCCTCGTAGTAGATCGACGCGCCCACCTGGTCGGCCGCTTCGAACAGCTCGGGTCCGTGGGTCGCGAGCAGCGCCTTGTTCGCCGTCACGATGTCGGCTCCGGCACCGATCGCCTGGAGGATGCTCGTGCGCGCGGGCTCGATGCCGCCCATGAGCTCGATGACGATGTCGGAGCCGACGAGGAGCGGCTCGGGGTCGGTCGTCAGCAGCTCGCGGGGGAGCTCGACGTCTCGCGGCGCATCGATGTCGCGCACCGAGATACCGACGAGGTCGAGGGCGGCTCCGGCCCGATCGGCCAGTTCGTCTCCGTGCTTGAGCAACAGGGCGGCGACCTGCGAGCCGACGGCGCCGGCTCCGAGCAGGGCCACGCGCAGGCGGCGATAGTCCGTCATTCGGCTCCTTCTGTGGGGATGCCCGCGTCACGGGCGAGCAGGTCATCGATCGTCTCGCCGCGGACGATCACCCGGGCGACGCCGTCCGAGACGGCGACGACGGGCGGGCGGGGGACGTAGTTGTAGTTGCTGGCGAGCGAGTAGCAGTAGGCCCCCGTCGCCGGGACGGCCAGCAGATCACCCGGGGTGACGTCGGCGGGCAGGTATTCGGCATCGACGACGATGTCTCCCGACTCGCAGTGCCGACCCACGACACGCGAGAGCGCAGCGGGCGCGTCACTGCGACGGTTCGCGACTCGTGCCGAATAGGCCGCTCCATAGAGGGCGGGCCGTGCGTTGTCGCTCATGCCGCCGTCGACGCTGACATACAGACGCTCGAGCTCGTCGCTGACGCGGACCGGCTTGGTGGTGCCGACCTCGTACAGGGTCACCCCGGCGCGGCCGACGATGGCGCGGCCGGGCTCGAAGGCGAGCATCGGCAGCGGGATGTCGTGGGCCTCGCACTCGCGGGCGACGGCCGCGACGACCCCGTCGGCCAGGTCTTCGATCGGGGTCGGGTCGTCGACGCTGGTGTAGGCGATGCCGAAGCCGCCGCCGAGGTTCAGCACCGGCACGTCGCCGCCGCCCAGAAGGCGGGCGTGGACGGCCACGAGCCGCGACGCCGACTCGGCGAAGCCCGCCGTACCGAAGATCTGCGATCCGATATGGCAGTGCAGCCCCACGAAACGCAGTGAGGGCAGCTCGCGGATGCGAGCGACCACGGCCTCGGCATCCGTGAGCGCGAAGCCGAACTTCTGGTCTTCGTGCGCCGTCGCGAGGAAGTCGTGGGTCTCGGCGTGCACGCCGCTGTTGACGCGGACGAGCACCGGCTGGACCGCCCCGCGTGCGGCGGCGATCTCGGCGATCCGGTCGATCTCGACGAGGCTGTCGACGATGACGGACCCGACTCCGAGTTCGACGGCGCGCGCGAGCTCGAGGCGCGACTTGTTGTTGCCGTGCAGCCCGATGCGCGCCGGATCCGCTCCGGCCGCCAGCGCGACGGCGAGCTCGCCGCCGGTGGCGACGTCGACCGCGAGTCCCTCCGCCGTCACCCAGCGCACGATCTCGGTGCTCAGGAACGCCTTGCCGGCGTAGTAGACGCGCGCAGTCGTGCCGTGACGTGCGGCAGCGGCGTCGAATGCCTGACGGACGCGACGCGCCTGCGCGACGACGGCATCCTGGTCGAGCACGTAGAGCGGCGTGCCGAACTGCGCGGCCAAGTCGGTCGCCGCGATACCGCCGATCGACAGCGCGCCGCTGTCGTCGCGGCCGGCGCGAGGCGGCCAGACGGCTTCGACCAGTGCGTTGACGTCGGCGGGAGGAAGCAGCCATTCCGGCACGGCAGGGCGGACGTCGGACGCGGACACGGGAACACCAATCGGGAGAGACGCTGACCGTCCGGCAGACGAGGCCGCGACGGTGCCGCCAGTCTAGGACACCCGCCGTGCGGGCTCCGCCGGTGTGACCGCCCGCGACAGACACGGCCGTGAGCCCGCTCACGAGAGCGACGAGGGCGTGTCCTCTTCCGCGAGCCGGGCGACGGCCCGGCGGATCCGTGCGGCCCGCGCAGCATCCGACGGCGCGCTCAGGACAGGATGCAGGATGGAGTACCGCTCGGCGGCGCGGAGCGCGGCGAACCGGCGGGATGCCGCGGGCGACGCCGCGAGCGCCGCCTCGAGGTCGACCGGCATCGCAGCCCCGGCCTGCCCGGCGTAGGCGCGCTCCCACCGTCCGTCGGCGCGCGCACGGTCGACCTCGATCTGCCCTCTCGGGCGCATGCGACCCTCCGCGACCAGCCGCTCGATGATCCCCACGTTGCGCAGCGACCAGATCGAACGGGCGCGGCGCGGTGTGAACAGCTGCAGGAAGGTGGACTCGTCTCGGGAGTTCCGCCGGCCGTCGATCCAGCCGCTGCAGAGCGCCTCGTCGAGCGCCTCGGCGTACGTCAGCGACGTCGGCTCCGTCACGTTCTTCTTCGCGAGCACCAGCCGCACGCCGTCGGAGTCGGACTCGTAGACATCGAGCCAGGCTCGCCACGCGGCCGCATCCGCGACGACGAGAAGAGGCGGACCGCCGGCATCCGCTGTCATGAGCACTCCACCCTTGTAGCCTGGCGCAGGAGGCGACCATGGGCAATCACACCGATGATGCAGCACGACTCGACGAGCGCATCGGCGCGCTGAAGGAACGCATCTACGCCACCGTGACCGGATTGGCGATCCTCGCGGGCCTCTTCACCGCCGAGCACGTCACGGTCACCGAGTCGATCTTCGCCCTCGCGGTCGGCATCTTCGCCATCGCCGCCGCCGGCTTCGTCGCTGAAGTCATCGCCCATCAGATCGGGCATCGGCAGTTTCCGAGCGGACGAGAGCTGGCGGTCATGGCGCGGACGGCCGTGGTCGCCCTCGGAACCGCGTCGCTCCCCCTGCTCGCGCTGCTCCTCGCCCTGCTCGACGTCATCGACCTCGATACGGCGCTGATCATCGGGATCATCGCCGACGCGGCGGTGCTCGTCGGGGTCGTGCTGCTCGCCAGCGCGCGCACGGGTCTGACAGCGCTGCAGCGTCTGATCGCATCCGCGCTGCTGCTCGGGCTGGTCGCCGTGGTCGCCATCGCGCTGCTCCTCGCCCACGGCCACTGAGCGCGGCGAGGCGGCTGGCTCAGGCGCAGGTTCCGTCGGCCTGAAGCGCCGGATCGCGGATGATCGCTCCGTCGACGTCGACCTCGGCGACCAGTGCGCCGCGCTCGACGCGCACCTCGCGCAGCGTCAACCCGGCGGGAAGGCGATCGCGGATGCAGATCGGGTAGTCGCGCAATACCCCGTCGGTGGCCGAGCCGAACCGCTGACGGAGGTCGTCGCCGGTCAGTTCCGCACCGCCGAGCCGCACGGCGGCGGGCGTGAGAACGATGTCACCGTCCACGGCGCTCGGAGTCAGGTCGAGTCCGAGCGGGACGGAGAGCGCGAACAGCGGCATCTCGACCTGCACCGTCACGTTCGGCGGGTCGAGCTCGACCCCTGCTCCCGAGACCCCGGAGACCTGCGAGAGCAGGGTCTCCAGCTGGTCCTCCGCGAACACCACCGTCGCCTCGGCCGACCCGATGTCGCCCCCGTCGGCTCGGATGGGGACATCGGTCGCGCGCACCGACACGTCGGCCAGGACGTCGCCGAGCGGGATGCCGTCACTGGAAACGTCGAGACGGTCGAGCCGGCCCCCGATGACCTGCGGCAGCACCGGCTCGTCGAAGCCGACGTCGATCTGCTGGTCTTCGGGCAGCGCGAGGCGGGTGATGATCTGCTCGCGCACGGTGTTCGTGAGGATGCTGCGCGTGATGCTCTCGGCGACGAACCACGCGGCGATCGCGAGGCCGACGACCACGACGAGAGCGATGATCCACGGCAGTGCCCGCCGCCGTCGCTTCGGCGACACGGGGATCGCCTCGGGCAGCGGAACGGTGGGCTGCGTGGCACCGCTCACGTCGGTCACATCCGTTCGGGGGCGCTGACGCCCAAGAGGTCGAGCCCGTTGCGCAGCACCTGTCCGGTGGCGTCGTTGAGCCAGAGCCGGGTGCGGTGGAGGTCGGTGACCTCCTCGTCGCCGAGCGGCGTGACACGGCAGGTGTCGTACCAGCGGTGGTAGAGGCTCGCGAGCTCCTCGAGGTACCGGGCGACGCGGTGCGGCTCGCGCAGTTCGGCGGCGAAGGCCACGATGCGCGGGAACTCCTGGAGCGCGCCGAGGAGAGCCGACTCGGTCTCGTGGTCGAGCATCTCCGGAGCGAAGGCGTCGCGGGTGACGCCGGAGTCGGCGGCGTTGCGCGCGACGTTGTGCGTGCGGGCGTGCGCGTACTGCACGTAGAACACGGGGTTGTCGTTCGTGCGCTTCTGCAGGATCTCCGGATCGAGCGTCAGCGGCGAGTCGGCGGGGTAACGGGCGAGCGAGTAGCGCAGTGCATCGGTGCCGAGCCAGTCGCGCAGGTCGTCGAGCTCGATGATGTTCCCGGCGCGCTTGGACAGGCGGGCACCGTTGACCGAGACGAGCTGGCCGATCAGCACCTCGATGTCCTTCTCGGGGTCGTCACCGGCCGCGCCCGCGAGCGCTTTCAGACGGTGGACGTACCCGTGGTGATCGGCGCCCAGCAGGTAGATCTTGTGTGCGAAACCGCGATCGCCCTTGTTGAGGTAGTAAGCGGCGTCGGCGGCGAAGTAGGTGTACTCGCCGTTGGAACGGCGGATGACGCGGTCTTTGTCGTCACCGAAGTCGGTCGTCCGCACCCAGACGGCGTCATCCTGATCGAAGACGTGTCCCTGCGCTCGCAGGCGGTCGACGGCCTGGTCGACGAGGCTCGGTCCGCCGTCGGCGGGGGTCGCGTGCAGGAGCCGCTCGCTGAAGAAGACGTCGAAGTGCACGTTGAACTTCTCGAGCGAGTCCTTCAGGTCGGCCATCTGAAGCTCGTAGCCGAGGTCGAGTGCGACCTGCTCCTGCTCCTCGGGCGCGAGGGTCAGCAGATCGGGGCGCGCCGACAGGACCCGCCGCGCGAGGTCGTCGATGTACGCGCCCGGGTAGCCGTCTTCGGGCGTGGGCTCTCCCTTGGCGCTCGCGAGCACCGAACGCCCGAACCGCTGCATCTGCGCGCCAGCGTCGTTGATGTAGAACTCGCGAACGAGCTCGGCCCCGCTGGCCAGCAGCAGCCGGGCGATCGCGTCACCGAGCGCCGCCCACCGCGTGTGCCCGATGTGCATGGGCCCCGTCGGATTCGCGCTGACGAACTCGAGGTTGATCGAGTTGCCGGCCTGGCTGTCGTTGCGGCCGAAGGCGGCCCCGGCCTCGACGATCTCTCGTGCGAGCGCGCCGGCGGCGGCGGCATCCAGCCGGATGTTGATGAACCCGGGGCCGGCGACCTCGACGGATGCCACGCCCGGCGTCTCGGCGAGCGCCGCCGCGATCTCGGCGGCGAACTCACGCGGGTTCGTGCCGACGCGCTTGGCGAGCTTCATCGCCGCGTTCGACGCCCAGTCACCGTGGTCGCGGTTCTTGGGACGCTCGAAGACGAAGTCGGCGGCGGTGAGGCCATCGCTCGAGCCGGGGCGTCGCGCCTCGGCGAGAGGGGCGACGACGGACAGGAGGGCTTCGGCGAGAGCATCGGGATTCATAGCCCTCCGATTCTAGGCGGGCGGCCGCAGGCCCGATGCTGAACGTCTCGACGACGGCATCACGCGAGGGTGATGAACGCCTCGTGATCGTCTCGGGCGGGATCGTCGACGGTCGCGTCTCCCCCGGCGACCTCGGCATCGACGCGAAGATGCGTGAGCGCGACGTTGCCGCCGTAGTAGCTGAGGAACGCGCAGTCGGCGGCATCCCGGCCGGTCGCGATTCGGACGAGACCGCGGCGGTTCGACAGCCGGGTCGCGTCGATGACGTGCCAGGCCCCGTCGACATACGCCTCGGCGACCGCGTGAAAATCCATCGGACGCAGCCCCGGCGCATAGCAGGCGGCGTAGCGCGCGGGAACGTCCATCGCCCGCAGCAGCGCGATGACGAGGTGGGCGTAGTCGCGGCACACCCCCTGTCCGGTCGCGAGGGTCGTGACCGCGGAGTCGGTGCCGAGGCTGAGGCCGGGCGCGTAGGTCGTGTTCGTGGCCACGAAGTCGCCGATCGCCGAGACCAGTGCGGGCCCCTGCAGGCCACGGAACTGTCGGCGCGCGTGCGCGAACACCTCGTCGGACTGCGCATAGCGACTCGGCCGCAGATAGGCGATGGTGTCGAGTTCGCTCGTCGGCGACGGGGCGGCGGTGCCGTCGACGACCGCCCGGTAGCGGATGGCGATCGTCCCCGCCTCGCCAGCGACGCGGTGGATGCGGGTGCCGGTGGGAGAGGCGGGCGGGTCGACGATCTCGGAGACGGAGAGCGAGCGGCCGGCGAGCGTGATGCTCAGTTCTTCGTCGCGGAGAGACGCCGCGCGCGACGCGGCGATCTGCAGGATGACGTCGACGGGACCGGTCATCTGGAGGTCGAGTTCGGCCGTCAGGATGCGCTGCACCGGGTAATCCTCGCACGCGGCGAAGCGCCGTCGGGCCGCTCCCGGCGGTGATCGGATCGCCCACGATGGCAGGCTGGTGGTCGGCCACGAAACGAGGAGCCCTCATGTCGAAGACCGTCACCCTCATCCGCGCGTCGTCTCTCTCGGATGCCGCTGAATACGCGTACGCCGCCACCGCCCCCGCGGACGCGCGCCTCATCTTCCTCGCCGGTTCCTGCCCGCTCGCCGCCGACGGGTCGACGGTCGGCGTCGGAGACTACGCCGCGCAGGCGGCATCCTGCATCGAGAACATGAGAGGGGCGCTCGCCGCTGCCGGCGCAGGGATCGAGAACGTCATCAGCACCCGCGTTCTCGTCGCCTCGAGCTCGCAGGCCGACCTCGTCACCGCCTGGGAGGTCGTGCGCGACGCGTTCGGCGACCACGACGTGCCCAGCACCCTGATGGGTGTGACGGTACTCGGCTACGACGACCAGCTGGTCGAGATCGAGGCGGTCGCCGCCGTCCGCGACTGAGGGAGTCAGGCCTCGGGCCGCACGGTCCGCAGAACCATGCTCATCCCCGTACGCGCCGGGGCGACGTCGGTGAACCCGCGCGACTCGTACAGACGGCGCCCCGGCGGATCGGCGGTGAGCGTGATGTACGCGCCCTCGTCCGCACGATCACGGATCTCGGCGAGCAGCTCGTCGAGGATGAGCGACCCGAAGCCGTTGCCCTGGTGCGCCGGAAGGGTGGCCATGTCTGCCACGAGGAAGTACCACCCGCCGTCGCCGACGATGCGCCCCATCGCGACGCTCCGGCCGTCGGCGTCCGCGACGCGTCGGAACGCCCATGTGCCCGCGATCGCAGCCGCAGCCTGCGCCGGCGTCTTGGGCGACAGCCCGCTCTCGGTGCGCAGAGCGACGTAATCGGCCACGCTCGGAGGCGTGGTGTGCAGCGTGTAGCCGGGGGGAAGCGGGCGATCGGGAGTCACCCGTCCTTCCTACCCGATCGGATGACGTACCCTCAGCGTGTGCGAACCCGAAACGCCCGTCCCCGCCGCAGAAGCGTGTGGGCCGTCTCGGCGATCTCGGCCGCGGTGGTCGCGCTGGCGCTGACGGCGTTCCTGCGCCCCTGGGCGGCGCCCACGGCGGCGCCGGTGGCAGCCGCCCCCGGCACGGTCGTCAGGGTCGAGGCGGCGCCGCTCGCGCTTCCCACGGGTGCGCGCGTTCTGATCTTCGGCGACTCGTGGACGTACGGCTCCGCGGCATCCGATCCGACGCTCGGGTACGCGTATGTCGTCGCTCAGCGAACGGGGTGGACGACGATCGTCGACGGCGTTCGCGGCAGCGGCTACCTCAAGCCGGGCATCGACGGGCCCTCGTTCGGTGACCGAATCGCCGCGCTCGACCCCGCGCTCGATCCCGACCTCGTAATCGTTCAGGGGTCGATCAACGACCGCAGGCAAGGTGCGGCCGGGTACCGCGACGCTGTGAACGCGGCGTGGGACGACCTCGCGGCGACCTACCCCGAAGCGCGCATCGTCGTACTCGGTCCGGCGCCGCAGGTGCTTCCCGTGGAGAGCGAGACGGCCCGCATCGACCGGGATCTCGCCGAGCTCGCCGGTGCCCGGGGCTGGTGGTACCTGTCCCCCATCGCCGAGGACTGGATCACCGAGGCCAACTACAGCGACGTCATCGACACGAGCGCCACGGGCCGCGACCACCCCTCGACGGCGGGGCACGCTTATCTCGCCGATCGCCTGGCGGCCGACGTCGCGGCGATCACCGAAGCACCGGTGGTCGCCGCCGAGCCCGCCCCCGAGCCGCTCGTCCCCTGAGCCGCTGGCCTACGAAGGCCCCGCGCTGAGGTGTTCGTGCACGAGGCGCCAGCCCGAGCCGGTGCGGTGGAAGACGTTGGTCGCACGACCGCGACCGCTTCGGGCCTGTCCGTCGATGTGTCCGCTCCACCGGTACGTGTAAACGGCCACCGCCGCGTCGGCGGCATCCACGACCCACTCGACGTCCTCCGCCCCGTAGACCTCATCGGGAATGAGCGCCCATGTCCGCTCGAAGTAGGTGCGGACCGCCGCGAGACCGGCGCAGGTGGCATCGCCGAAGTAGTACACCGCGCTCGGGTCGAGCACCTGTTCGACCTCGTCGAAGTCGTGGGTGTTGGTCGCGGCGATGTAGCGCGCGAGAGTGTCGGATGCGGTCATGCCCGGGTCCTTTCGTTCATCGCAGCGGCAGGGCCGGCGAGGGCGCTCATGCTCCACACCGGTGGCGCCTCGGGCGGCTCGGCCCGCGAAACCACCGAGAAGCCGTGTCGTTCGTAGAGCCGGACGTTGCGCTCGTCCGACGTGTCGAGCGCGAATCGGCCAGCGCCCCGTCGCGCGCCCTCCGCGAGCGCGAACCGGATGAGGTCGGATGCGAGACCGCGCCCCTGACGGGCGGGCACGACGCCGACCGTCTCGATCCGCCACGAGTCCGGCTCGCCCGGCTCGGAAGTGGCGTCACCGAGGCGCCCGAGCCGGTCGCCGTGCAGCTGCACGATGCGGTCGACGACGCCCGGCGCCGGCTCGGGTGCATCCGGCGGGAGCGCGGCGATCACTCCGTCAGCGGGGCCCGTGATCCCGACGAAGCCGTGGGCGTGCGCGTGCCGCAGGTAGACGAGCTGCAGCTCACGGAGCCGCCCCGCGTAGTCATCGTCGGGGATGACATGGCGCGTCCACGGGTAGTGCTCGAATGCTGCCGCGAGCGCATCGGCCGCGGCATCCAGTTCGTTCTCGGCGGCGAGACGAGTGCGAGGTGTCATGCGGGTGCATCCCGGGGTTGCTTGTGGTCGGATGCCGGCGCAGTCGGCGTCGCCGACCCGGATTCGACGATCGCCTGCAGCGTCGCCAGGTGACGGGCGAACGCCTCGCGACCGGCATCCGTGATGCCGACCCACGTCCGCGTCCGCCGGCCGACGGCTTCTTTCCGCACCTCGACGAGCCCCGCGTCGGCCAGCACGGTGAGCGTCTGCGAGAGGGTCGAGTCGCTCACCTCGAGCAGGTCGGCGAGGAAGCGGAAGTCGACGTCCTCGAGATTGCGGAGGGCAGCCAGCAGCGAGAACCGCACAGGCGAGTGGATGAGGGCGTCGATGTCCTTGCGCGGATGACTCATCGGCGTGAGCTCGGGAAGAGGCAGGCGAGGATCGGAGAGACCGACACGACTCCCGCGAGAACCCACCACCACGGCGAAGAGAGCTGCAGCAGTTGGAGCGCGGGGTCGAGCATCAGGGTGTACAGCGCGAACCACGTCGCGATCGCGATGCCCATATTCCGCAGTCCGTTACGGGGCACCGACCGCTGGTAGCGGAACGCGATGATCCAGATGCAGAGCGTGGCGAGGAGGAAGGGCGCGAACGCCTTCCAATAGCCGACGCCGGCGACGTCGATCGACAGGGTGAACGCGAGCGCGTACGCGGCTTGCGCCACGACGAAGACCCGGAACCATCGCGTGGCGCGACGCGCATCCCTCTCGGCCTTCGTGCCGACGGCGACCATGCGGGCTGCGTCATCGTAAGCGAAGTTGTTTTGCGTCATGCAATGACTTTAACACTTGTAAAGTGAGCGTCGCCACCTCCCCCACGGTCGTTTCGGTCGCCTCCGCGGTGATAGTCTCGATCGGCACGCCTCCGTAGCTCAGGGGATAGAGCGTTGGTTTCCGGTACCAAAGGTCGCAGGTTCGATTCCTGTCGGGGGCACCAGTGCGAGAAGGGGTCGCGGATCATTCAGACCTCGCGGCCCCTCCTTCGTGGCAACGAGGTGGCAACGCTCGCGGAGCGCTCCGCCTTGTTGAGGGCCTTCGCAACGGCGTCTAGATCGTCGTCGAACAGGTCCGCGTACACGTCGAGCGTCATCGCAGCCGACGCGTGACCCAGCATCCGCTGCACCGATTTCGCGTGCGCGCCAGTGGATACAGCCACCGACGCGGCCGTGTGCCGCAGGTCGTGAGGGGTGATTCGGGGGAACGTCTTGTCGGCGGCGCGCACCATCGCGATCGTCGCGGTGAACCAGCCGTTTCGAGATGCCGGCAGCTTGACGTGGGTCCTCCCGTCGCCGAACAGGAGCTCGTCGCGCCTCTCAGGGCTTCACCGCGTCGTTCTTGCGACCGGACGGACCTCTCGGACTGACCGACGACGGCCTGCCCTGGATCACCCAGGCGCAGAACTTCAACGCCGCCAACGCCGACATCAGGGGCAACCAGGGCGGCGTGCGCACGACGAGTGGCCGGGCTGCGATCGTGGTGGACTCGGGACTCGTCAACTGCACGATCACAGCGGTGTTGGGCACGTCACTCGCGGGGCCGAACGCGGACGTCATCCACGCGGGCATCGCGTTCCGATCGCACGGCGCCACCGCCCTGAACTACGTGTGGGTCCTGGGAAACGGCAGACTCCGCTTCCAGAACCTCTCAGGTGGATCGGTCATATCGACCGTGGACTCCGCCCCCGGTGCTACTCCCAGGGCGCGGTACTCACAATCGAGCTCAACGGCGAGACCATCACCGTGAGGTCCGGAACGGACGTCGCCCTCACCGCGACGTCCGCAGTTGGCTTCGCGACGCCATCGACTCTGCACGGCATGATGGGCCACACCACGACAGAAGGACGCTGGTCCGTAATCTCCGTCCAGTGACGCGCTGCCCTTGAACGAATCGACGCCCCATATCAGCAGGGGGCGTCGATTTCGATCGACGAATAGTTGAGCGGAGCGTCAGCGTCCTGTCATCCCTCACCTTCGAGTGGGTGGGACGCCGGAGCGTGTCTAGTCACGGACGCAGGGCGTAACGGGGTGCGCCGCGACACACGCCTCAGAGCCCCGCGAGGATCTCATTGGCGCGACGTCGAACGCGTTCGACGTCAATCTCCACGCCGTCGTCGGTCGGCTCCAGTTCGATGCTGACAGAGTCGGCTGACTGCAAACCTTCCGACCTTGCGACGTCGGCGATCTGTTGAGCAGCGGCTTCGTGCACCTGATCGGAAACGAAACCCCATACCCCGTCGAAAAAGCTCCCCATGCCCTGACCCTAGCCACAGCTCCGCCCTGCGGCTAGAGCGCGTTCGTCACGGCTACTGGTTCGTCACACCAAGACGACGCAGCTCCGCTTCTACGGCTTGCAGCTCCAACTCCGACAGCTCCCGGCCGTCACTGTGGCGAGCCGAGTCCACAGACCGAAGCGAGTAGCCAGCCTGAGCGAACTCGTGCACGTCAACGACGACGAACACTTCCCCGACGCCGGGCACGTTGTAGGTTCCCATCCTCATAGCGGGACTGTAACCCGCAAGCTTAGACAGCACCTCCGGCCTTGTAGCTCCTGCCTCACGACGCGTTGAGGATTTGACCGCGTGGCTGGTTATGCTCGCCAAGTGATCACACCTTGGGCCCCCGTCGAGGTCGCGTCAGCTGACGAAATCTCGGGGGAGCCTCTCGGCACCAAAGAGAAGTACTGGGTGGTGAATCCTGAGGACGAGTCGGTCTGGCTGTTCAAGTTCGCCCGGGAGGGGCAGGGGCGCACGCTGGGTGAGGATTGGGCTGAGTGGCTGGTCCACCACCTTGCGACTTGTCTAGGCGTTCCGACCGCGCAAGTGATGCCAGCCCGTTGCGACGGGCGCCGTGGCATCGTCTCTCGGCGCACAAACAACCCCGAAGCGGGTCAACGACTCGATCACGGGAACAGTCTGCTCGTGGAGGTCGTTCCGGACTATGAATCAGCTAGAAAGCGAGAGAACCCGGGCTATACCGTGGCGGCAGTGCAACAGGCTCTCCGCTCAGCGACCGCGCCGCCCACCTTCACCGGTCCGTCGGAGATGGACGCCTTCGATGTCTGGGCGGGATACCTGCTGCTCGACGCCTGGGTGGCAGGTCGCGATCGCCATCATGAGAACTGGGGCGTGATTAGTAGCACCGAGGGTCGCGCTCTTTCCCCCTCGTTCGATCATGGCAACGCTCTGGGGTTCCAAGAGACTTCGTCAAAGCTCGCAAGACTGAACGATGATCTCGAGCTTCGATCTCGGTGGCTAGATCGAGGGCGCAGTCACCACTTCGCGGGCCGACCCTCGCTCGTCGACCTGGCCAAGGAAGCACTCAACCTGGCAAGCCCGGTCGCTCGACAGCACTGGGGGCGGCAGATGCAGTCCATCGACCTGCGGCAGGTAGCGGGTATCGTCTATGAAGTACCGACCGACACGATGTCGGAGGCCGCGCGTACCTTTGCTCTCAACGTTCTACTAGAGAACCGCGAAAGGCTCACCTCTTGAACTTGCCACTGCACGACACCACCTTCGAGGCGATCAACTCGGTCGACCGAAGCCTCCTGCTCGTGTGGCAGAATCCCTCCACGCGTCGATTCGTCCCGGTAGCGGAGTTGACCCACCTGGCGGATGGGCGCTTCTCGTTCAAGTACCTGCCCGCTGCGACTGAGACTGACGGATTCTACGCTCTGGTCGAGTACCCGGATCTTCGCAAGACCTACTTGAGCGACACGCTCCCGGTGTTCTTCGCGAACCGGGTCATGTCACCGGATCGCTACAACTATCGTCAGTACCTAGGCTGGCTGGGGCTGGCTGACGCCGAGCCAGACACCATCCCGGTAGAAGTGCTGGCTCGCACGGGAGGCGGGCGAGCTACGGACACCTTCCATATCGTTGATCGTCCGCTACGTCGTGACGCGTCTTTCATGAGCAGGTTCTTCGTGTCGGGGCTCCGGCATGTGATCCCCGCGGGCGACGATCTCTCGTTTGTGGCCGAGGGAGACCAACTCGAGCTACGAGCTCAGCCAGACAACGACGCCAATCCGAAGGCCGTCATCGTCGACGCGGCGAATGGGCGCCAGCTCGGCTGGGTACCTGATTGGCTTTGCGGCGAGGTGAGTGAACTCATGCTCGATGGTTGGGAGCTCAGTCTGGCTGCCGAGCGGGTCAACCCGGAGGCGCCGGCGCACACTCGTTTGCTCTGCAAGCTGATGGGCAAGTCACCGCGGGTGGGACAGCCAAGCTGATCGAACCGGCCGCCATGCTTAGACGTTGCAGCTTCCCGCGCCGCCGCAGCGTGACAACCGTTACCGTCTCGCGTCCTTCTACAGAACCGCCGCGCGTAGAGCCTTGAACGCCGCGAGGATCGCATCGTCACCGGTGATCGGGCTCAGGTTGTAGCGCGCGCGCTCAAGGGTCAGAGTCTGCCCGTGGATCTCAAACTCGACGCGGATGTCCTTATGTCGCGCATTGCCCTCCTCGACGCCGTGATAGAACACATGCGAAGTGCTCACTGCGATGTTCCTTGCGGCGGAGAGTGGGTGCAGGCTCACCTTCACTTCATGCTTGGGCCTCACGAGCGACACCACGACGACGCGAACAAGGTGCGTCGAGTAAACGACCGTCATCTCGCCCTGTCCCTCATCGTTGAGGTGCCCTGCTAGCGCGACAGGGTGCTCGTCCTCGCCTCCTGCTAATAGGACGCTCGAGAGCACACCGCCGACGTAGAACTGGTCCGCTGAACCATTGAAGTCTCGAGCACGATGCAGCTGGCGATCCCACCCCGGCAGTGTACTTACGCCCTGGTAGAGCACATCTGAGGGTTTCAGGTCGTTTGACATGGCGCGAGGCTAGAGCACGTGCCGCCCGCGCCGCTACTAGCGCTCGGCGGTCGGCTTACGCTAAGTGGCTTCGACGACGTCGGAAGATGGACCAAGGTCTCTGACGCGTGACACGAGTCAGGTCGCGTTTCCAGCGCGATCTGAGTTGGTGCGGCGGTCACGTTGATGGCAACATCGTGGCAACAACCCCGTGGATCCAAATTGATCATGGCTGATCCTATGAACCCAAATGGCTTGGAAAACGCGGCCTAGGCGCGCGGGTGAACCTCCGGCGGAGTCCACCCTAGGTTTCCGGTACCAAAGGTCGCAGGTTCGATTCCTGTCGGGGGCACCAGTGCGAGAAGGGGCAGTCGACTGATCGACTGCCCCTTCTTCGTCCGCGGCGACGGTCAATCGGCGAGGTGGATGCCGAGATCGGTCCGGCCGGGATGGATGTCGCTGCGCAGCGACCGGGTGCCGCGGTACTCACCGTCGCGGAGCGCTCGGTATCGGCGCGGCGTCTCGCTGTCGAGCCCGGCGATGCGGGCACGCAGGCGCTCAGCCTCGCGGTCGACCCCCGCAGCATCCAGCCCGTCGGCGTCGTAGACGACATGGAGGTCGAGGGTCTCGATCCCGACGTACCAGAGCGCGCCGTGCGTCAGCGGGAACAGGAGCGAGTCGAGGTCGCCGCTGATTCCGCGCTCCCCGATCGAACGTTCGTCCTCTCCCACCGTCACGACGACGAGCGCACGCCGGCCGGCCAGCCCGCCGTCGCCGTAGCGCCGCGGGACACCGAGCTCCGGGTCCATGTCGCCGTAGGCGAAGCCGTTGGTGAGCACGCGGTCGATCCACCCCTTGAGGATCGCGGGCGGCCCGTACCACCACAGCGGGAACTGCAGCACGAGCAGCTCCGCGGCCGCGAGCTTGCGCTGTTCCTCGATCACCTCGTCCGGGAAGGGGACGCGCCCGTACTCGCCTCCGGCGGGTCCCGATGCCCGCCCGAGCGTGACGTCGAGCTCGCTGTCCGGGAACACCGGGTTGAACCGCTGCGCGTACAGGTCGGATGTCGCGACGCTGTGCGTTCGCGACAGCTCCGCCACACCGTCACGGAAGAGCCGGGCGTTGAACGAGGTCGATCGCGGATGGGCGAGCACCCAGTGAGCGGCGCCCGGCGTGGGCTGGTGCGAGATGGTCATGATTCCTCCGGTTCGGTGGCTGGTGTCACGAGGGCGTGCAGGACGCGCGTGAGGGTGGAGCGTGCCACCGCAGGGCTCACGCGTTCGTCGAGCGCTGCTCGCGTGAGGGCATCGCCGGCACCGACGAGGGCCTGCGCGCCGGCGTCATCGAGACGAACGCCGCACGAGGCGAGCACGTCGTCGCACAGCGCGAGGTAGGCCGCCTCCGCCTCGCGCCGCACCTCGACGAGCGTCGCAGATCCATCGAGCGCCGAGACCACGTCCGCCAGCTCGCGCCCCTCGGCGATCGAGCAGTCGATGTAGGCTCCGGCGATGGCGCCGCACACGGCATCGAGCGTGAGCGACGCGTCGGCGAGCGCCGCGACGAGGGCCGCCCGCTGCTGATCCTCGAATTCTCGGTAGAGCTCGGCCAGGGCGCCGGCACGATCGCCGAAGTGGTCATACACGACGGGCTTGGTCACCCCCGCGCGCTCGGCGAGCCGGCCCAGCGTGAACTCATCGGTGCCCCGCTCGCGGATCAGCTCGCGAGCGACCGCCAGCAGCTGCGCGCGACGCTCGTGCCGCAGCATCCGCCGCCGCGTGCCCTCGCTCATGATGCCTCCCTCTAAGTTACCAACAGTAGCTTAGAGGGATTCTGCGACGCTGGGCGTTCATCTGGCGGTCCCCGCCGCCTCAGCAGGTGAGAGGCGGCGGGAACTGTCAACTGAGCGAGCTCGAGCCCCGATTCAACTCGCCGGCGCCACCAGCTCGGCCTCGGCGGCGCCGGGCAGCACCTCGCGCAGCAGGTCATCCAGGGTGACGACACCGAGCAGCCGGTCGCCGTCGACGACCGTCGCGAGCTGAACATGACCCCGACGCATGCGCGCGAGCGCGTCGTAGGCCGACGCATCGGGCGCCAGCACGAGCGCCTCACGGGCGATGTCGAGCGCCGGAGTCTCCGGAGCGACCGCGAGCGTGTCGCGAACGTGCGCGACGCGGCTCGACGCCCCCTCCCCCACGAGGATGCGCAGGTGCGCGGAGGATGCCGCGACCGCCTGCACGTCGGCGGCGGTGGCCGTCGCCGGCACCGCGGTGGGGACGCGGTCGGTGCGCACGATGTCGCCCACGGTCAGCGATCCGAGCGCGATGGCGCGCGCGATCGGCTCGGAGTACTGCTCCTCGAGCGTCCCCGCGGCACGCGAGTGCGCGACGATCTCGCGAATCGTATCGGCGTCCTGCCCGCCCGCGGCAGCCTTCTCGACGGGCTCGACCCCCGAAGCCCTCACGAGCCGGTTCGCGATGTGGTTGATCCACAACAGGAACGGACGCAGCGGCCAGGTCAGCGCACGGGCGGTGATGCCCGTCGCCTTCGCTGCGACCTCGGGGTGGGCGATCGCCCACGACTTGGGCGCCATCTCACCGATCACGAGGTGCAGGAACGTCACCACGATGAGGGCCAGCATGAACGCGATGATGTCGGCGAGAACGTAGGGAAGACCCCACTGCTCGAACACCGGCGCGAGCGCGTAGTCGATCGCCGGCTTGGTGATGGCACCGAGCAGGAACGTGCACGCCGTGATGCCGAGCTGCGCGAACGCGAGCATGACGGTCAGCTCGTTGACGCCGCGGAGCGCCGCCCGCGCCGATGCGCTGCGGTCGGCCTCTTCTTCCAGACGGTGACGCCGGGCCGCGAGCAGCGCGAACTCGACGATGACGAAGAACGCGCTCGCCAGGATGAGCGCGATCGTGATGATCGTGACGACCCACCAGCTCATCGGGCGACCTCCTCATCTGCGGCACCAGCAGCGACGACGGCATCGCCGCCGCCCGCGGGTCCCGCCTCAGCGGCATCCAGGTCCACCTCGTGCAGACGCACGACGAGCTCGGACGGAACGAGCCGGGCGACCTCGACGACCTCGACATCGAGCCAGCGCTGCATCCGCAGCCCCTGAACGGTCTCGGACGCACGTTCGGGCAGGTCGATGCGCACGACCGCGCCCTCGGGCAGCAGGTCGCCGTGTTCGCTGATGATGAGTCCGGCGATGGTCTCGGCGTCGTCGCGGGGCAGGTCGAAGCCGATGAGGCGCTCGACCTCGTCGAGGTGGATGTCGCCGGGCAGACGCCAGTGGTCGTCGCCGACGTTCACGATCTCGTGGACCTCGAGATCGTGCTCATCCGAGATCTCGCCGATGACCTCTTCGGTCAGATCCTCGATCGTGAGGATGCCGTCGAAGTTGCCGTACTCGTCGACGACGCAGGCGAGCTCGTTGCGCGTCTGCCGCATGCGGTCGAGGGCGACCGGGAGCTGCATCGTCGTCGGCAGCACGACGGCCTCGCGCATCATCGTCGAGACGGGTACGTCGTCGGCGTAGCTGCCCCGCAGCAGGTCGATCAGCTCGACGACACCGACGGGCTCGTCCTCGTCGCCGATGACCGGATACCGGGTGTGCCCGGTCGCCATGAGCGCGCGCACCTCGCCTACCGTCGTATCGGGCGAGATCGAGTCGACGCGTGAGCGCGGGACCATCGCGTGCTCGACGTCGCGCTGCGGGAAGTCGAGGATGCGGTCGATGATGATCGACAGATCATCGGGCAGGTCGCCGCTCGCCCGGGACTCCTCGATGATCGCCTCGAGGTCGCGCGCGGTCGCGCTCTCGTCGACATCCTCGAGCGGCTCGATGCGCAGCAGCCGCAGCAGAGCGTTCGCGGCGACGTCGAACACCGTGATGAGCCAGCCGAAGAGCATCAGGTAGATGCGGGTGGGCACGGCGAGCGCGCGGGCGAGCGGCTCGGGGCTCGCGATGGCGAGGTTCTTCGGATACAGCTCCCCGAAGATCATCGTCACGATGGTGGCCAGCAGCAGCGCGCCGACGGTTCCGATGAGCACCGAGACGGCGGGGTCGATGCCGACGCCGCCCAGCAGCGTCCCGATCGACTCGCCGATGAGGGGCTCGGCGACGTAACCGATCAGCAGACCGGTGACGGTGATGCCGAGCTGCGCACCCGAGAGCATGAACGACGTGCGCTTGGTGATCGCGAGCACGCGGGCGGCCTGCGCATCGCCCTTCTCGGCGCGAGCGGCCATGCGGGAGCGGTCCACGGACATGAACGCGAACTCCTGCGCGACGAAGAAGCCGCAGGCGGCGATGATCGCCAGCGTCAGCAGGATTCCCAACAGCAGCGTCAGGACTGCTTCGATCATTCGGATTCACCCCCTCTCTCAGCGAGGGGGTACGAAGATCGACCCTCCTGGTCGGTGGAGGAATGGCGATTGCTCACGGGTGTTCTTTCTCGATAGGGCACGGGTGGGCACTCACAGGATAGCGGGCCGTCGTCGACCCGGGGCCGGTGCCGGCGCTCGGCACGAAAGGTACCGGAACCTGCGGCGACGATCCGCACCACGAAGGGTCCTCAGCGTGCGCGAAGACGCCGCAGCTACAGTGACGGCATGTCCGGGAACAGGGTCGGTCGTCCGCGCGCGCAGGACATCACCGAAGACCTTCTCCGGGAGGCGGAGCGGGTCCTCGCCGAGGACGGCTTTTCCGCTCTCACCGTCGACGGGCTCGTGAGCCGGGCCGGCTCGACGCGCCCCACCTTCTATCGGCGGTTCCGAAGCGCGGCCCACCTCGCCGTCATCGTGCTGGCTCGCCGATTCGGGCCCGGCCAGGCACCCGATACCGGCTCGCTCGCCGGCGACCTGCGGGCGCTCCAACAGGAGGGCATCGCAGTGCTGTCGGACCCAGTCGCCCGAAACAGCCTGGTCGACCTCGTCGGGGTCGCGAGGACGGACGACGACCTCTCGGCACTGCTTGACGCCGAGTTCATCCGACCGCGCCGGGTGCGCGTCAAGAACGTCATCGACGCCGCCGTCGCGCGACGAGAGATCGAGCGGCCCGATATGGACGCCGATCAGGTCTACGACCTGCTGATGGGGCCCCTCATCACACGGATGTTCTTGCCGCCGCACACCCTGCCCGACGACGCGCTCGTCGAGAGCAGCCTCCGTTCCGCGCTGACTCGCCTTGGGTCCAACGACGCGGCCCGCCCGTAAGTCGCGGGGACTGCAGGTCAGTCGCGGCTGAGCCCGCTCCCGTCAGCCGACATGCGGAAGGACGCGCTCTCGTAGTCGTTCTCGAGTGAGAAGTTGATCTCGACGGGCCCCGACTTCTCACCGGATGACACCGCTTCGGCGCCGCCCCACGTTCGCCCGGCCGTCGCCCCCGCGTCGCCGACCGGGAGCCCGCTCTGTGCAGCGGCATCCTCCATGGTCGGAAGGATGCGTGCGAGATCGACGTCGTCCCACGAGAAGGCCTCGGTGGCCGACTTCGGCTGGATCGACGCCGCACCGGAGTGCTCGACCTGACCGCCTCGGTACATCCACCTGTCTGTATGCGTGGTGCCGGGGGCCACCGGGGCCTCGACGATGACGAAATCCGGGGTGACGTAGATCGAGCTCACGCGATCGTGGCCGATCTCGCGTTCGAGAGCGGCCTGGGCCTGCGCGAGCGGTCCGGGCTGGCGCAGGTCGACGTGCGCCCTGCCGTCGAGCACCGCATCGACGGTCTGCGCAACGGCCTCGCGATAGGGCGCGACGACAAGGACGGCCACCGCGACGGCGACAGCCGCGAACACGAGCCGGCGCAGCGGCCGGCCGCGTCGCCCCACGCCGATCAGAGGCCCCTTGCGGCTCCCGCCGGAGATCCGGGTGTGGCTCGCGATGGGGACGAACCGAACCGACGAACGATCGGGGATCGTGAGGTTGCCGGCCTCGGCCGGTGAGAGCTCACCATCGACGAATGCGACCTCGGGTCCGCCATCGAGGAGGATGGCGACCTGACGCCGGATTCCGGGCTGGAACGCGGGAAGCTCCGTCAGGGCGACGACGGTGCGCAAGGTGGTCGCGTACGCCTCCCCCTGAATCGGGCGCACGGTCAGGTCGATCTCGCACAACGGTTGATCGTTGATCTGGGTTCCGGTCTGCCGGATCCCATCGACGCGCGCGAGGCCGAGCCGGCGAGAGTCGAGGGCTCGACGGAGGTCGTCCTTCGACACCGCCACTCCCCCGGCCATCGAGCGGCCGATGAGGATGAAGGTCCCGCTGATGATCGCGACCGGGAGCGCGATGCTCATGATCGCCCAGCCGGCATCCGGCGGCCCCACATACTCGACCACGGCGCCCCCCAGGAGCGCGCCGACAGCTGCGAAGAAGACCAGACGGAGCACCACCCGACCCTATCGGCGTGCCCCTTCACGAAGAGAAAGGTCCCGGCCACCGAGAGCGGCGAGTGACCGCCCCTCGGCAGGATCCCGACATCCTGTTAGGTTCGACACGTGTCGACGCACGAGAACGAGACCCCGCGAGCGCTCAGCCGCCGCACGGTGCTGCTCGGATCCGTCGCGGCCGGTTCTTTGGTGCTCGCCTCAGCGGCGCCCGCTCGAGCCTTGACCTACACCGTGAAGACGCCTGCCGAGCACGCCGCGCTTCCCATCGTCTGGGGGTATCCCTTCGCCAGCCGCGCCACGCGCGGATCGGGCGTCGACGGCTACCCCGGGCAGACGTACAGCGGGCACATCGGCGCCGACTACTACGTGAACCCCCGCATCGGGACCACGATCCTCGCAGTCGCCGACGGCACCGTGACCGCTGTCGGTGACGACGGCGACGTCAGCCGCGGCGTGTTCGTGGTCGTCCAACATGCCGCAGGTGTGCGTTCGGAGTACCTGCACATGCAACGCGGCAGCCCTCTGGTGAGCGTGGGCCAGCGGGTCTTCCGATGGACTCCGCTCGGGCGAACCGGGAACACGGGGGACGTGCGACCGCGCACGGAGGCCAACGCCCATCTCCACCTGGCGATCTTCTCGGGCCCCCACCGCACGGGAACGGTCTGGAACCCCGCGTGGCTCATCGAGGGAGCGCCGCTTCCGGCGACGTCGCCCACAGCGGCGACCCCGGTCTACCGCTTCTGGAGCGCTCGTTACCAGGGACACTTCTACACAGCGAGCTCGGCCGAGCGCGATGGCATCGCAGCCCGCTGGCCCGACATCTGGTCGTACGAAGGAATCGCCTACCAGGCGTTCACGACTCAGGTTTCGGGCACGGTGCCGCTCTTCCGCTTTTGGAGCGCCCAGTACAACGGCCACTTCTACACGACGGATGCCGGCGAGCGCGATGCGGTCATAGCTCGTTGGCCGGATGTCTGGTCGTACGAAGGCACCGCGTTCTTCGTCTATCCAGCCCGCTCGCCCGTCCCCGATACGGTGACCGTCGCGCGATTCTGGAGTCCGTCCGCACGGCACCACTTCTACACCGCGAGCGCGGAGGAGCGCGACGGCGTCATCGCGCGCTGGCCCGACATCTGGCAGTACGAGGGAGACAGCTTCCGCGCGCCCGCGAGCATCGAGAACTGAGAACGAGGAGTACCTATGACCGGCATCGTCCTTCGGCGTCGCATCAGTGTGCCAGCCATCCTCGCATTCGCGCTGCTCACCGCGGGGTGCGCCACCCCGGGCGTCGGCGGCGCGGCAGCACCCTCGCCACCGCCGACCCCGAGCGAGACCCTGTCACCGACGACTCACCCGGAACCGTCCGGGACACCGCACTCGGCGACGCCCCCGGTCTCGTCGGAGCCGACACCGCGACTGTCGACATCCGATCTCCTCGACGCGTGCCTCGTCGCGGTCAGAGACGAGAACGCCCCGGCATCCGAGCAACTCGATCGGTCCACGATCGAGAGAGAGCGCGCCCGATCCGCTCTCCGCCCGGACGGCCTGTGGTACGTCGTCGTCCCTGTGACCGACCCCACGGTCGACGCACCGTTGGAGTACGCCTGCCTGCTCACCGGCGACATGACCGTCGACGCGAGCTGGGGTCGGATCACCCCGGATGCGGACGACTTCGAGCAGTGGTCTACGGCGACGGAGCCGGACCAGGGCACGTGATTCGGTGACACGCAACTGTGGCACGCCCCGTCACGCCCGATAACGCGAAAGTGCCCGGAGAACAGGTCTCCGGGCACATCGATCGGGTCAGGACTTCTCGTCTTCTTCCGGTTCGAAGGTCGACGCAGTCCCGGTGTGCCCGGCCGCGACACCGTCCGGGTTGCTCGGGATGGTGCCGTCCTTGCCGAGACCACCCGGCTCACGCGTGCCGTCGCTATCCGTGTCGGTCGTCGAGACCTCGACGTCGGGACCCTCGTAGGCGTTATCGTCGGTCTCACGACGGGTGTCGTCGCTCATGTCGTCCTCCTTCTCTTCGTCGACGGCTTCTGCCGTCCGGTCTCAGATGAACGGGGCGAGCGCTCCCGCCGTCAGAGCGAGCGCACCGGCCAGCGCGCCGGACGCGGTGGCGGCCGTACGCAGATTGCGGCGTGCGCGGGACTTCCGCGCACGATTGCCCGGCGCCTCCGTCGTCAGAAGTGAGCGCTGCGCCTCCTTGAGCGTCGCGTAGCGTCCGATCGGAGTGGCCTGGCCGTCGAGAGCGATGTAGTGCCCGTCGGAAGAGGTGTCGACCGACCCGACGAACTCGCCGTCGGTCGAGGCGACGTAGAAGCCGGGTGCGACCGTCGACCAGGTGATGTTCCGGGCGCTCAGGATGCGGGTCGGTGCAGGGGCGTGCTGGAGAAGGCTCATGCTGCGGTCGCCAGTTCGCCCGGAACGGGTGCGATGTCGCCGCTTGTCGGCAGAGCGGGCGCGACCGGAAGCGCGGGAGCGACGTCGAAGTCGGCGAAGTCGACGACGAGGCCGGTGGACGAGGTGGCGGCACGAGCCATCTCCGTCAGCAGCGCGGAGTCGAGCTTCTCCGCCTCGAGCCCGTCGAAGACGAAGCGGAGCGGGATGGACGGCTGCAGCCAGATCGTCTGTCGTCCCGCGGCGATGTCGGCCCCGTGCCGCCAAGTGAGCGTGAAGCTCTCCGATCGGCGGAGCTTGGTCGCGGCGAGCACCTTGAGGTGCGCGAGCAGGCGGTCGGGGACCTCGATCGACTCGGACGTGTTCCCGTAGAACAGCTGGCCCATGATTGCTCTCCTCACAGATGCTGGATGACTTGTTCGGAACGCTACTAGGTGGGCAAGTATCTCGTCAAGTTAGATATCTGCTAAGGTAAAACTCACCAGCCACGAACGCGGAGGTGTGCAGATGACCGGCTTCTTCTACAACGACGAGCGTCGGCGTGCGACCAGCGCGCTCGAGGCGTTGCGCCTGTACCAGGCCGCCGAGGCGGCCATGCGCCGCCGGACCCGCGAGTCGATGTCTATGGGCGAGAACGAGTTGCTGGTCATCCGACAGCTTCTGCGCGCGCAGTCGCGCAACATTCCCGTGAAGCCGGGGGATGTCGCGAAGTACCTCGGCATATCTTCGGCCAGCACCACGAGCCTGCTCGACCGCCTGGAGTCTGCGGGCTACCTCCGTCGTGTGCCGCATCCGAGCGATCGCCGCAGCGTCTACCTGGAACCGACGGAACGCGCAGACGACGAGGTCCGCTCCACGTTGTCGGCCATGCACGACCGTATGCATCAGGTGGCCGACGAGACCACGCCCGAGGCGACCGCAGCCGTGATCGACTTCCTCTCGCGCATGCAGGACGCCGTCGACTCCGTCGAGCCGGCACCCCGTCTCCAGGGTCAGCGCGGAGCAGCGCCCACCGGCTGATCCTTCAGCTTCGGCGGGGCTGGCAGGCGGGGCACCACCACGTGCGTCGCCGTTCCGGATCACCCGAGACCTCGGCACGTACGAGGATGCGCGTCCCGCACCTGAGGCACGGCCTGCCGGCGCGGCCAGCCACCCAGTGGGCACTGCCGCGCCGCGTGGAGCCGGTGGTCACCTGGTACATGCCGGGCACTGTCGCGGAGAGGCGCAGCGCACGCGCGGCACGTGCGACGAGCGAATCCAGGTCGGCGGTGGCGACGGGATCGAACGGGTGGACGCCCGAGAGGAAGGCCAGCTCGTTGGCCCAGAGGTTTCCCAGACCCGCGATGTTGCGCTGATCGAGGAGCGCGCCGACGAACGCTCGATCCGGACGGGCGCCGAGCCGCCGCACGGCCTCCACAGCATCCCAATCATCGCGCAGCGGGTCCGGCCCCAGGTGACCGAGCGCGGTCGCCACGCTATTGGCACGCAACAGCTCGACGACGGGCATGTCGATGCCCCAGAGCGTCACACCCCCCTCGAACTCGGCTCGCACTCGCACGGCCGACTGCACGCGCACCGGAACCGTGCGTCCCGAACGGGTCACCGTCCACGACCCCTGCATCAGAAGATGCGTGTGGAGTGCGAAACCGGGATCGAGCCAGGTGATCAGATGTTTGCCACGGGTCTCGAGCCCCGCGATCCGCCAACCGGCCAGGGATGTCCCGGCAGCCGAGCCCGAGCGGAGCTCTCCGGACGAGATCATGCGACCCACGACCTGCGGCCGCAGCCGGGCCGCCATTCGGAAGACGCTGTCACCTTCCGGCACGGATCGCCCCGGGCGTCATGCTGACCTCATTCCCCCCAGTCTGCCGCAGGGCCCTAGCCTCGGCTTTCTGAACCGTCAACGGGTCGAGAAAAACTCCCGACGCGATGACGATGTCGTCATGACTGAGATCACTGCGCACAAGGGCATCTTCAACGACATCGAGCTGCACGTCGACGACACCGGCGGCTCGGGCCGCCCCGTCGTCCTGATCCACGGCTGGCCGCTGTCGGCGCAGTCGTGGTCCGAGCAGATCCCCGCCCTCACCGCGGCCGGGTACCGCGTCGTCGCCTACGACCGCCGCGGCTTCGGTCGCAGCGACAAGCCGCGCTCGGGCTACGACTACAACACGTTCGCCCAGGACCTGGCATCCGTCCTCGACACCCTCGATCTGCGCGACGCGACCCTGGTCGGCTTCTCGATGGGAGGCGGTGAGGTCGCGCGTTACATCGCGAACCACGGCCAGGACCGGTTGCACAGTGTCGTATTCGCCGCCGCGGTGCCGCCGTACCTGGCGCAGACGCCCGACAATCCCGAGGGCCCGCTCACGCAGGAGGCCGCCGACGAGATGGAGAACGGGCTCCGAGCGGATGAAGCGACCTTCTACGACGACTTCACGACCGCCTTCTTCTCCGTCGACGGCGAGCTCAAGGTCACGGAGGAGCAGCGCCAGGAGGCCCTCGCACTCGCGCGCCAGGCCGACCACCACGCGGCACTGAAGTCGATGGAGGCGTGGGCGACGACCGACTTCCGCCGCGATCTGGCCGCGGTGACCGTGCCCGCGCTGATCATCCACGGCGACGGCGACGGCACCGTCCCCTTCGAAGGCTCGGGCAAGCGAACCCATGAGCAGCTTCCGGGCAGCGAGCTGGCGCTCATCGAAGATGCGCCTCACGGCCTCAACGTGAGCCACGCCCGCGAGTTCAACGACGCCCTGCTCGCCTTCCTCGCGAAGTAGGACTGCTCCGCACGACGACGATGGGCCGTCCCGCAGCAGCGGCGACGGCCCATCGTGGCGTAGAGGTCCGAAGACTCAGAGGTCCAGCTTCTCGTTGCGGCCCTCGTAGGTCTCACCGGTGATCTTCGACTTGATCAGGCCGATGGCGGTCGCGATGCGTCCGCCGGCGCTGCTCCAGTACTCCCCCGAGATCGCGTCGACCCGCAGCAGCGTGATGCGAGGGTCGTCCGGGCCGTCGGGGAACCAGGCCTCGAGAGTGCTCGACCAGTAGTGTTCGAGGCGAGCGCGGTCGTCGACGATGGTCGCCTCACCGGCGAGCGAGACCCACGCGTCGTCCTTGCTGAGGGCGACGCCGACGGCGGGCCGCGAGGCCACGTGGGTCGCGACGGACGATCCGCGGTCGACGACGAACCAGAGGTCTCCGTCGAACTCGGCCTCCTGCACCGTCAGCGGGCGCGCTGTGAGCTTCCCCGATTCGTCGACCGTCGTCACCATGGCGAACCGGAACTCGGGCAGCAGCTCCGCCAGGATGGCGCGGGGGTCTTCGTTGTCACTCATCGTTTCTCCTTCGATCTGGCGTGGTCGTCATCCGTGGGTCCAGGCTCGCACCGGGACCAGCCCTCGGTCGCCGTCTTGACAGCCGACTCGATGGCGACAGTCGCGCGACCCCTCAACCGCCCGAGGGGTTGTCGAGCGGCTGACCGTCGCCATCGGTCGTCGTGTCGGCATCTCCGCCATGACCCTCCGGCGCGGGCTCGTCGGGCGCCGCGCTCGGAGCCCCGGGAAAGGCCGATGCCCCGCCGGTGGCGGTTCCGGTCTCGATGTCGTCGCCCGGGATGTCGGGGCGCTCTCGGTCGCTCATGTGTTCGTCCTCTCGTCGTTGCGTGACCGCGACGCTACGCACCGAGCCGGCGCGGACCGAGGGTATTGACACGCGTGAGGCACGGATCATCCCGCAGGGGGATGCTTCTCAGCCGATCGACCGACGCGTCGCAGGGTCACCGCTTCGTAGCGTCGAACCGTGACCGCCGCTCCCCTCTCTCCCCTCGACCGCATCCACCTCGCCGCCGGCCGCGGTCGCGCCCTGGTCGGCTCGATCCTGGGCAACATCGCCATCGTCGGCATCATCGCCCTAGCGGCCCTCGTCGTGCCGATCGCCGCCGCTCTCGTCTTTGGTCCCGCGCTCCTCGCTCGGCTGTGACGCTCGCGCCGCAGTCCTGCTCGTGGCCGGAACGAGCTTCAAGCCGATGACAGCGACCACGATGCCGGCGATGAAGACCACCTTGCCCGGAGCGAACGCCTCAGCGCCCGTCGCGATCGACCAGGTCACGGTCAGCGCTGCGCCCACCCCCACCCAGACCGCGTAGGCCGTACCGATCGGAATGTGCTTCATGGCGCGTCCGAGCCCGAGCATGCTGAGCAGCAGACCGATGGCGAACACGACACTCGGCACGGGGTGGCGTAGCCCGTCCGATTCGCCCAGGGCCGTCGCCCAGACAGCCTCGCAGACCGCGCTGGCGAGCAGGATCGTCCATGCACGTGTCATGTCAGCTCACCACCTTGAGGCCGACGACGCAGGCGACCAGGAGCAGTAGCAAGAGGATGCGCGCGGTCGACGCGCGCTCGCGACGGGTGACCATCGCCCACACGACGGTGAGCGTCGCGCCGACACCGACCCACACGGCGTAGGCGGTGCCGGTCGGCAGCTCCGTCATCGCGAACGCGAGTCCCGCCATGCTCGCGGTGAGCGCGAGGGCGAACAGCAGAGCCGGTCGTTTCCGCCGGAATCCCTCGGATGCCGCGAGCGCGGCGGCCCACACCGCCTCGAGGACGCCGGATGCGATCAGGATCACCCATGCCATGACAGACCTGTCCGAGTCAGTCTTGTCTGGTGCGGGTACTGCTCCCTCGTCCGCGGGCCCGGCCGGGGCCCCGTCCTCCAGCGTAGCTCGCGTCAGGGCGCAGGGACGAGGAAGAGGACGTCCAGAAGCCCCGGATTGTGCGCGTGGACGAGGACGCCGAAGACGACGGCGTCGAAGAGCAGGTGCACCGTCACGACGTAGGTGAGCGACCGCGTGCGCAGGAAGATGTAGCCCTGAAGGAGCGCGAACGGGATCGTCAGCACCGGACCCCAGGCGCGGTAGCCGAGCTCCCAGAGGAAGGAGACGAACACGATCGTCTGCAGAGCGTTCGCCGACACGTCGGCGAAGTGCCGCCGGAGAAGCGCGAAGCACGTGCAGATGAAGAACAGCTCGTCCCAGATGCCCACGGCACCGACGCCGATGAAGAGGCGCGCGATGAGATCGGGGGTGTCGACGACCGGCCAGTTCGTGTAGACGCCCGAGGTGATGAAGTAGAAGGGCAGGATGAGCCACCCGAGCACGAGCACGGCGGCGAGCCAGACCCACTGGAACGTCGTCCAGCGCCCTCCGCCACGCCAGGGGAAGCGGATCGCGTGATCGCGGTAGACGAAGCGAGACACGAGGTACGGCAACAGCACCGCACCTCCCAGCGCGAGGGTGAAGCGCAGCATCGCGAGGTTGTCGAGCTCGGCCTTCAGATCGATCAGGCTCACGACGACGAGACCGAGGGCGATGAGCGAGAGATCGCGCGCCAGCGAGGGCCGCGTATCCTCGCCCACGCGCCACCGGTCGACACCGAGGGCGGCGATGAGGCCGAGCACGAGCAGCGTCCACCCGAGCCAGGGCTGCAGCAGCACGAAGAAGGCGGGTGCAGCCAGACACACCAGAAGCGCCGGCACGGTGCTCGCCGAGACGATCGGACGAGCGGCCAGTCCCGGGTGCGTCTTCACAGCGTCCGCCCTCCCGTCAGGCCGCGTTGATGCGGCGGTAGGCGAGGTCGCGGATGTCGCGCCCCTTCGCGATGCCCTTACGCTCGAAGGCCGTCATCACGCGTCCCTCGAAGCGCGGCGCCCACTCTCCGTCGAAGGCGGGGGCGAAGCCCGCGGCATCCCCCATCACCTCGCGCATCTGTCGGGCGTAGTCCTCCCAGTCGGTCGCCAGACGCAGCACGCCGCCGGGCTTGATCACCCGCGCGGCCAGTGGCGTGAAATCCGGCGAGATGAGGCGCCGCTTCGTGTGACGCGTCTTGTGCCAGGGGTCGGAGAAGAAGATCCAGAGCTCGTCGACGGATGCCGCCGGCAGCAGGTGCTCGAGCACCTCCGGCGCGTTCGCCTCGACGAGGCGCAGGTTCCGCACGCCGGCACGATCGGCGTCGAGCATGGTGCGGGCGAGCCCGGCCCGGAACACCTCGACGGCGAGGAAGTCGGTCTCGGGCGCGGCTTGCGCGGCCGCGACGATGGCGTGCCCCTGCCCGGAGCCGATCTCGACCACGAGCGGCGCGATGCGGCCGAACAACGCCGCAGGATCGACCTCCGAGCCCGGGCGGACGCTCAGCACGGCCTGATCGCGCTCGACGGGGATGTTGTAGAAGTCGCCGAGCTGGTTCCAGGCTCGCTCCTGTCCATCGCTCATCCGTCCGCTGCGACGCGCGAACGACACGGGCCGCTCGCGGTAGCGGGGTTCGTCACCGGTGTCGGGCGCGTCGGTCTGCGGCATGAGTCCAGGGTATCGACCGGCCGGGGCGGCGCCGACCCCGCGCGTTCGGTCAGGCCGCGACGAAGTCGATGAGCTCCTCGACCCTGCCCAGCAGCGCAGGATCGAGGTCGCGGTAGGTGCGAACAGATCCGAGGATGCGCTGCCACGCGTGCGCGATGTCGGCCTGGTCCTCGGCAGGCCAGCCGAGGGCTCGGCAGACGCCGGTCTTCCACTCGATGCCGCGGGGCACCTGCGGCCACGCACGGATGCCGACGGCCTCGGGGCGGACGCACTGCCAGACGTCGATGTGGGGGTGCCCGACGATCTTGAGATGGGCGCCGTGCGGACCGCGCAGGATCTGCTCCGCGATTCGGGTCTCCTTCGAGCCCGGGACCAGATGGTCGACGAGCACCCCGTAGCGACGCTCGGCGGAGGGCGGCTCGTCTCGCAGGAGGTCCGCCAGCAGGTCGATCCCCTGCAGATATTCGACCACGACGCCTTCGACGCGGAGGTCGGCACCCCACACCTTCTCGACGAGCTCGGCGTCGTGTCGCCCCTCCACCAGGATGCGCGACGCCCGTGCCACGCGCGCCCGCTGCTGCGGAGCCACGAACGAGCCCGAGGCGGTCCGCAGCCGGCCGGCCGGCTGCGCCGCCTTCGGCGCCACGAGCTTGACCGGCTCGCCGTCGACGAGGAAGCCGCCCCCGAGCGGGAACAGGCGCACCTTTCCGAGGCGATCCTCGAGCTCGACGTTCCCGCCGCGCACCGCCACGACGGCCCCGCAGTAGCCGTCCGACGCGACCTCGACGACGAGATCGGGTTCGGCGGGCACCTCGGGCACGACCTTGCGTCCGGCGTCCCGCCATCCGCTCGCGAGCACATCGGTGCCGTATCTGTCGTCCATGATTTCTCCCGCCTCGCGCCCCGTCGGGCCGCCGGTCAGCGTAACCGCGGCCGTTCCCGTCGCCGGGTATCCGCGCCGCGATTCCGCTGCCCGCTGATTCACAGTCCCGGCATAGGCTCGGACACGACGCCCTCAATAGAGTGGAGACGAGGCCGGTCCTCCGACCTCGGAAGGGGAACGGATGCGCGTGCTCCGAGCGGTGACGCTCTCGATCGTGGCGAGCCTGATGTTCGTCGTGGGCGGCTCCGCCGCGGCCTGGGCGACCGACCCGGTCGACCTCGGCTCGGGACGCGTCGTCGATCAGGCCGATGCGCTCTCGTCGAGCGAGGAGCGTGCCGTCGACGAGAGGCTCACCGCGTTGAGCTCCGAGGCGGGCGTCGATCTGTGGGTCGTCTACGTCGACGCCTTCACCAGTCCGTCCGACGCCGAAGGCTGGGCCAACGCGGTCGCCGAGCGCGGCGGTCTCGGCACGACCCAGTACGTGCTGGCGATCGCGACCGAGCAGCGCAACTTCTACCTGTCGGGCGACACCAACGGCCCGGTCGACGGCGACACCCTGGGCACGATCGAGACCCGCGACATCCTTCCGGAGCTCCGTGCAGAGGATTGGGGCGGCGCAGCGTTCGCCGCAGCTGGAGGGCTCGCGGCTGCGGTCGGTGGATCCAGCGGCGGATCCGGCGGCGCGTCGGACGGCTCGGGCGTTTCGAGCCTGACGATCGTCCTCGGGATCCTCGCCGTGGGCGCCGTGATCGCGGTCATCGTCGTGTTCGTCCGCCGTCGGCGCGGCGGGGCCGGCCGCGCCTCCGTCCGTGGCGCGGCGGCCGAGCCGATCGAGCAGCTCGCCCGGCGCTCCGCCAGCGCGCTCGTGGCAGCCGACGACGCCATCCGCACCAGCGAGCAGGAGCTCGGATTCGCGACTGCGCAGTTCGGCGACGACGCAGCCGCTGCGTTCGCCGAGACGCTGGCTCAGGCGCGACGCGACCTCGATGAGGCGTTCTCGTTGCAGCAGCGCCTGGACGATGACCAGCCCGACACCGAGGCCGATGTCCGCGCCATCCACACGCGGATCCTCGAGCTGTGCGCGCACGCCGACTCCGAGCTGGACGCGCGTGCCGACGAGTTCGACCGTCTGCGCGACCTCGAGCAGAACGCTCCCGAGGCGCTCGCGCGCATCCAGCAGGAGCGCAACGCCGCCGGGGCCGGGCTCGACGGGGCGGTCACCTCTCTCGAGCGGTTGCGATCGGCGTACGCCCCCGAGGAGCTCGCGACCATCGACGACAACCCCGAGCAGGCTCGCAGCCGCCTGACCTACGCGGATGAGCAGCTCGCGTCGGCGCAGCAGTCGATCGCGGCGGGCGACGGCGCCGCCGCGGCCGTATCGCTGCGCACAGCCGAGGGAGCTGTCGCTCAAGCTGCTCAGCTGGAAGCCTCGGTCGAGAAGATCGCAACCGACCTCGCCACCGCCGAGCGCGACGCCGCTGCGCTCATCACCGACCTCGAACAGGATGTCGCTGCAGCGGTCGGCGTCCCCGACCCCGACGGCGCACTCGCCGCGGTCGCTTCCGCCACGCGGCAGCAGATCGATGCCGCGCGCGCTCAGCTGACGGGCGAGCACCGCCGCCCGCAGGCGGCACTGTCCGCGCTCCTGGGTGCGAACTCCGCGATCGACGCTGCGCTTGCCGGCGCCCGGGATGCCGCGCAGCGGGCCGCCCGCGCACGGCAGACGCTCGAACAGCAGCTGCAGCAGGCCCGCGCCCAGGTCTCCGCCGCGGAGGACTACATCGGTACGAGGCGCGGCGCCGTCGGCGCGACCGCCCGAACGCGCATCGCCGAAGCACGCGCCTCGCTCGACCGCGCCGAGGCGACCGCGCAGATCGAACCCGAGCGGGCACTGGCCGATGCAACGCGTGCGACGCAGCTGAGCGGACTCGCGATAGACGCGGCGCGCAGTGATGTCGGCGGCTTCGCAACAGGGTCGTCCGGCTCGAGCTCCAACGGCATGATGGGTGCCATGATCGGCGGCATGGTGCTGAACTCGCTCCTCGGAGGCGGGTCGTCCGGACGCCGCTCGTCGGGCTTCGGCGGCAGCGGCTTCGGCGGCGGCCTGGGCGGCGGGTTCGGCGGATCGCGCGGCGGGTTCGGCGGCGGTTCCCGTGGTCGCAGCGGCGGCGGAGGTTTCGGCGGCGGAGGCCGCTCTCGCCGCGGCGGCGGCCGCTTCTGACGACTTTCTCCTCTTCCAGACCACCCACGAAAGGAACCCCGATGGCAAAGCAGTCCATCTTCGGTCGCATCTCGACGCTTGTGAAGGCGAACATCAACGCCCTCCTCGACCAGGCCGAGGACCCGCAGAAGATGCTCGACCAGCTCGTGCGGGACTACACCAACTCGATCGCCGACGCGGAGTCGGCGATCGCCGAGACGATCGGCAACCTGCGCCTGCTCGAACGCGACCACCAGGAAGACGTCCAGGCCGCGGCTGAGTGGGGCAACAAGGCCCTGGCAGCGAGCCGCAAGGCCGACGAGCTGCGCGCGGTGGGCAACACCGCCGACGCCGACAAGTTCGACAACCTCGCGAAGGTCGCGCTGCAGCGGCAGATCAGCGAGGAGAACGAGGCTCGCGCCATCGCGCCGACCATCGCGACCCAGACCGAGGTCGTCGAGAAGCTCAAGGACGGCCTCAACGGCATGAAGGTCAAGCTCGACCAGCTGCGCGTGAAGCGCTCCGAGCTGCTCGCGCGCGCCAAGACCGCCGAGGCGCAGAACCGCGTCCACGACGCCGTCAAGTCGATCGACGTGCTCGACCCGACGAGCGAGCTCGGTCGCTTCGAAGACAAGGTGCGCCGCCAGGAGGCGCTCGCCGCCGGCAAGCAGGAGCTCGCCGCCTCGAGCCTCGACGCGCAGTTCGAGAGCCTCGAGGATGTCGGTCAGCTCACCGAGGTCGAGGCACGGCTCGCCGCGCTGAAGACGGGCGGGGCCGCGGGCGCCATCGAGCGCTGAGCGCCGATATCGACGCCCGGGTCGGCGCTGCCACCCGGGCGTCGACGCTCCACCCGCTGAGAACGCCCGACGAAGGACGAAGGAATGACCCGATTCATCGTGGTCCCGCAATGGCAGGGCTCGCCCTCGACCCGGTCGATGACTCTGATCGACGGTGCTGACGCGATTGCGGGCGACCTCCCGCGCAGCGCGACCGTCCGGGTCGATGTACCCGTCGAGGCCGGTGAGGCCCTCGGCAGCGGCATCCGCCGCTTCAGCTCGCTCCAGCGCACCCGCGACCTGATCACGGCTGCCCTCGTGGAGGCCGATGACGTCGCGGCCGACTCGAGCGGCGGGGGTCAGAGCGGGCACGCGGTGGTCGTCGGCGGCGACTGCGGAGTGGCCGTGCCGGCGATCGCGCACGCGGCCTCGCTGCATCCCGACACGACCGTCGTCTGGTTCGACGCGCACGGCGATCTGCACACTCCCGAGTCATCGCCCTCGGGAGCCTTCGGCGGCATGGCCCTGCGCGCGGTGTTCGATGCGACCCCGTTGTCACCGGATGCCGCGGTGCCCGCCGATCGCATCGTTCTGGCGGGCGCCCGCGAGTTCGACGATGCAGAGACCGAGGTCATGCGTTCGACGGGTCTGACGCATCTCGGCGTCGACGAGCTGGCCGATCCGGCCCGCCTGGCCGATGCGGTGGCGGCCACCGGCGCGGCATCGGTGTACGTCCATGTCGATCTCGACGTGCTCGACCCCGCGGCGATCACGGGAGTGAGCGCGGCCGTGCCGTTCGGGCTCGACATCCCGACCCTCACGAACGCGATCGGCGTCTTGCGCGGACGCCTCCCGCTCATCGGCGCATCCGTCTCGGGGTTCGCCCCGCCGCATCCCGAAGCCGTGGTGGACGACATGGGTTCCGTGCTCCGGGTCGTCGGAGCCCTGGCGTGAGCGGTGTCCGCATGCCGCCCGACGGATGGCGGCAGCGAGCTGACGCGGCGGTCGCACGCGGCGAGTCGCTGGATCGGCTCATCCCTCGGGTGCTGCTCGACTCCCCCATCAGCCAGTTCGGCGCCCGAATCGGCACCGCCTTCGGATTCGCCTGGGGAACGCTGTGGTCGACCGGCCGCGTCGAGCGCCGCCACGGGCTGTGGGTCTTCCGCGGGATGCCGGGCTGGACGTTCGGTCGCGGCGGCGTCTGCGTCGGATCGTGCTTCCTCACCGGCGACCGCGAGCCGAGCGAACGGATCCTCACGCACGAGGCCGTGCACGCGCGGCAGTGGCGGCGTTACGGGATGCTCATGCCGCTTCTCTACCTGATCGCAGGACGCGATCCCCTGCGCAACCGATTCGAGATCGACGCGGGACTGGCCGACGGCAACTACATCCCACGGCGCGCCGAGAGCCGCTGACAGACCTCAGCGGGCGGTCGCGAGCCCGAAGCGCTCGGGCGTGTGGATCGACGCGGCGGCCATTCCGCAGCGCGCGGTGAGGTGATCGACGATGTCGGCCGTGCCGAGGAACCCGCCCAGCAGGTGCACGCGCGTCGCCTTCGCAGCATCCGTGCACAGCATCTCGTCGGCCCACGCGGTAACGGCGCGAGAGAGCGCCTCACCCGAACCGCAGCCGCGGCCCGAACCCGGGGCGCCGGTTCGGCGCGAACGGTCGAGCCAAGTCACGACCATGCGGGCCGGCGCCGATACGGTTCCGATCCACGCGGCGTCGGGCACTTCGATGAAGACCCGCCCGGTCGAGCACAGCGGCAGCGTTGCGAGGAGCGCCTCGAGCTCGGCGAGCGAGTGCTCGTCGGCCGTCACCAGGTGCTGCACCCGGACGTGCTTCGAGGCGCGACAGGCGGCGGCGCTGTGGAGCTCGGTCATGATGACTCCACTATACCCGCGGTGTAGGCATGCCTTACCTACCCAGTCGAAACCCCACGCCTCCTCCGAGGTCTCACATCAGGATGACGCGGCGCAGTTCGGCGAGCTCGTCGTCGGCGAGTCCGTGCGACCGGAGGTAGTCGGCCGGGGAACCGAATCGCTCGCGCAGGTCGGCCAGGAGCCCGCGCATTACCGGCGCCGGCGAGCGCGTCGCCAGATCGACGAGCTGCGGGGCGTCGGGGTGGTGCGCGCGGAGATACGCGAGGATCGGCGCGTTGCGCTCGGCCGGCAGCATCGTCTCCGTGCGGGCGTAGTCGTCGACGACGGCATCCTCGTCCACTCCCGCTGCCGCGAGGATCATCGCGATCGTCACTCCGGTGCGGTCTTTGCCGATCGTGCAGTGCACGAGCACCGGCTGATCGGCGATGACCCCGCGGACGACCTCGAGCACGCGCGGAGCCGAGTCGTCGACGAGCGAGCGATACATCGACTCGAGCGACATGTCGGCGCGGAACAACGAGGCGACCGACCCCAGGAACAGCGGCACCCGCTGGGTTGCGATGACGAGATCGCCGAGAACCGTGGGCTCGGAACGCACCTCGTCGTCGTCGCGGAGGTCGATGATGCGGCGCAGCCCGAGATCGCTGAGAGCGCGGCGCCCGGCGTCGTCGACACGGAAGAGGTTTCCCGACCGATAGAGCACGCCCGACCGGGTCGAGGTGCTACCTGCCCGCAGGCCACCGGTGTCACGGAAGTTCAGGGCTCCCGGTACCGAGAGCGATGCCGCGCCGCTCATCCGGCGGGACGCGGGAGCGGCGGCACCGGGTACCGGCCCGCGATCGTCAGGCGATTGAACGCGTTGATCGAGATGAAGAGCCAGCTCAACGCGACGTACTCCGCCTCGGAGAAGACCCCGCCCACGCGGTCGTACAGCTCGTCCGATACGCCCTCGTCGGCGATGTGCACATACGCCTCGGCGAGCTCGAGAGCCGTGCGCTCGCGTTCGTCGAAGACCCCCGACTCGCGCCAGGTGGCGAGCTGGGCGATCTCGTCGGCCGTCACACCGGCGGCCACCGCCCGGCCCACATGCACACGCACGCAGTAGGCGCAGCCGTTGAGCTGCGAGCTGTGGACGAGCGCGAGCTCTTTCAGACGCTCGTCGATGCCGGCATCCTGCGCGATGGTGCCCACCGTGCGGGCGAACGCGTCGAGCGCGTCGTAGGCCGGACGAGCCGCCTTGGCGAGATGGATGCGCCGCTCCGGATTCATGCGTCAACCCTATCCACCGCCCTCCCCCGTCGCGCGAGAATGGTCCCCTCCCCAATGCGAAGGATCACCGTGCACGACGACACGTTCGACGAGTTCTCGTTCCTGCCCGTCCAGGCCGCGGAAGCCGGTGTGCCGGCGCCCGTGGCCGAGCGGCTGTTCACCTTCGCACCCGACGGGCGCCCGATCAGCGCGCTGCGACTCGGCGACGGCGAGCCCGAGGTGACCCTTCTCCACGGGGCCGGCCTCAACGCCCACACATGGGATCGCACCGTCCTCGCGCTCGGGCGGCCGGCGCTGGCGTTCGACCTTCCGGGCCACGGCGACTCCGGCTGGCGCGACGACGCGGACTACACGGGCCAGACCCTCGCGGCCGACATCGCTCCGGCGCTCGCGCAGTGGACGACGACGCCGCAGGTCGTGGTCGGGCAGTCGCTCGGCGGCCTGACGGCCGCAGCCCTCGCCGCGATGCACCCCGAGCTCGTGCGTGCCCTCGTGATCGTCGACATCGCGCCCGGGCTCGACCCCGCCGGAGCGGCGTCGCAGATCCGGCGGTTCTTCGCCGGACCGACCAGCTGGGCCTCTCGCGCGGAGATGGTCGAGCGTGCACTGTCGTTCGGGCTCGGCGGAGACCGCACCGCGGCCGAGCGCGGCGTCTTCCTCAACTCGCGCGTGCGCGACGACGGCCGCGTGGAGTGGAAGCACCACTTCGCACGCATCGCCAACCAGCTTGCCGCCGACCCCGGCGCCGCGGCCGCGGCATCCGAGCGGCAGGATGCGCTGGCGCCCACCCTCGCGGCATCCGGCTGGGAAGACTTCGCCGCCGCGGCGGCGCCCATCACGCTCGTACGCGGCACACGGGGCTATCTGACCGATGCCGACGTCGATCGGTTCGGCGAGCGCGTTCCCGCAGCGCGCATCGTCACGGTGGAATCGGGCCACAATGTGCAGGAGGAGCTCCCGACCGAGCTCGCCCGCATCATCCGCGACGCCACCACCGCCTGACACCGCTCAGCCTGCGCACCGCCCGCTCTCGATGAAATAGGGAGTCGCCGTGCGACGCTGGACGTCGGTGAATGCGTCTCGCGGTCGCGGCGGACCCTAGGCTGTATGCCGCACTGAGTTCGCGGACGCGCATCGGACAGCAACGATGCCACCGCCCTTGCGAAAGGAACCCTCCTCCACATGCTCCGCCGCACCACCGTGACCGCCGCCGCACTGCTGGCTGCAGGCACCCTCCTCCTCGCCGGCTGCACCGGGTCGACCGAGCCCGGGCCTTCCGCCACCATGGGCGCCCCTGACCCGGACGCCAGCGTCAACATCCGCCTGGTGCTCGAGCCCTCGAACCTCGACATCCGGCAGACCGCGGGCATCTCGCTCGATCAGACGCTCATCGACAACGTCTATCAGGGCCTCGTCGCCCGCACTGCGGAGGGCGAGATCGTCGACGCGCTCGCCAGCGCCCACGAGGTTTCCGCAGACGGCTTGACCTACACGTTCACGTTGCGTGAGGGAGTCATCTTCCACGACGGCCAACCCCTCACGCCTCAGGATGTCGTCTCGTCGCTGACCACCCGGCAGGCCACCGCCGAATGGGCAGACAGCGAACGACTCGCCAACGTCACGTCGGTCACCGCCGACGGGCAGAAGATCGTGCTGACGCTGTCGCAGCCCGACTCGTCGCTGCTGTGGAACCTCACGGGCCGCGCGGGCATCATCCTCAAAGAGGGCGACACCGTCGACTACAACACAGCCGCCAACGGCACCGGGCCCTTCCGGCTGGCGAACTGGCGCCAGGGCGCCAGCCTGACGCTCGAGCGGAACGAGGCGTACTGGGGGGATGCGGCTCAGGTAGCCGACGTCACGTTCGACTTCATCCCCGACAACCAAGCAGCCATCAACGCCGCTCTCGCCGGCGAGATCGACGTCGTCGTCGGCTTCGACGCGAACCTCGCCGATCAGGTCGAGGGCGGCGGCGACTTCGTCGTCGAGACCGGCAGCGCGACCGACAAGAGCGTGCTCGCGATGAACTCCACGTCGGGGCCCCTGGCTGATGTCCGGGTGCGCGAGGCGATCCGAACCGCCATCGACCACGACGCCATCGTCGAGGCCGTCGGTGCAGGGCAGACGCTCTACGGTCCGATCCCCGAGGCCGACCCCGGATACGAGGACCTCTCGGATGTCGTCTCCTACGACCCCGAGGCAGCCCGGGCGCTGCTGAGTGAGGCCGGTGTCAGCGATCTCGCGCTGACCCTGACCATCCCGTCGGCCTACGGCACGACGCTCCCGCAGATCCTGGTCTCGAACTTCAACGACGTCGGGATCGACCTCAAGGTCAACCCCGTCGACTTCGGCACCTGGCTCAGCGACGTGTACACGAATAAGGACTACGAGCTCAGCGTCGTCAACCACGCCGAGCCGCGCGACTTCGAGAACTGGGCGAACCCCGACTACTACTTCACCTACGACAACGCCGAGGTGCAGGATCTCTACGCGCAGTCCCTCCTCGCAACGGACGAGCAGTCTGCCGATGACCTCTTGAAGAAGGCTGCGCGGATCGTGTCCGAGGACCACGCCGCCGATTGGCTCTACAACTGGGCTTCGGTGGTCGCGGTCGCCACGAATGTCTCGGGTATGCCCATCGACAACGTGAACGCCCGCATCAACCTCGCCGAGATCGCCAAGAGCGACGGGTGATCCGCTACGCGCTGACGCGACTGGCCCTGCTCCTGCTGGGCCTGGTCGTCGCCAGCGTGCTGATCTTCGTGACGTTGCGGGTCCTTCCCGGCGACGTCGCACAGCAGATCGCGGGAACCACCTCGACGCCGGAGCAGGTCGCCGCGCTTCGTGAGCGCCTCGGCCTCGACGTGCCGCTGCCGACGCAGTATCTCGAGTGGATGGCGGGGCTGGTCCGCGGCGATCTCGGCACCTCGCTGGTGACCGGCTCACCCGTCGCGGCGGAGCTCGCCGCCAAGGCCCAGGTCACCGTTCCCCTCGGACTGATGTCGATGCTCGTGGCGCTGATCATCGCGCTCCCGTTCGGCGTCGTCGCGGCGATACGTCGCGGTCGCGTCGACGGCACGGCGCTCTCGTTCGGCGCTCAGGCGCTCGCGGCGGTGCCGGTGGTCTGGGCGGGCATGATGCTCGTCGTGGTCTTCGCGGTCTGGCTCGGCTGGCTTCCCGCGCAGGGCTTCCCGCGCGACGGCTGGCGCGACCCGGGGCGCGCCTTCGCGGCACTCGTTCTGCCCGCCGTGACGATCGGCGTCGTCGAGGGCGCGATGCTGATGCGGTTCGTCCGCAGCGCGACGCTGTCGGCGATGGGCCAGGACTTCGTCCGGACGGCGTCCGCGAAGGGCCTCACGCGCCGCGCCGCGCTGCTGCGCCACGGGCTGCCGACGGTGGGGCTGTCGATCATCAGCGTCCTCGGGCTGCAGGTCGCGGGCATCGTCGTCGGTGCGGTCGTGATCGAACAGCTCTTCACCCTTCCGGGGATCGGTCGCATGCTCGTCGCGGACGTCGGCCTGCGCGATCTGCCCAAGGTTCAGGGCGAGCTCCTGGCGCTCACGGCCGTGGTGCTCGTGGTCGGCTTCATCGTCGATCTGGTGCATCGCGGTCTGGATCCGAGACAGCGGGAGGCCTCATGAACATGCGGATGCCGTGGCTGCGGCGCCTGTGGTCGCTTCCGGCCGGCCGTTTCGGGCTCCTCGTCGTCGTCGCCATCGGGGTCGTGGCTGCCGTCTCGCTCGTCTGGACCCCCTTCGACCCGCAACGCGTTGACATCCCCGCGCGGTGGAGCCCGCCGGGCTGGCCTCATCTGCTGGGTACGGACGCCTCGGGTCGCGACATTCTCTCGCTGCTGATCGCGGGGGCGCGCACGACGGTCCTCGTCGCCGCGGGCGCGGGCATCGTCGCCACCCTCATCGGTATCGCGCTCGCCTGCCTGGGGGCGCTCACGGGGCGCTGGACGCGCGAGGTGGTCGCGGTGCTCGTCGACATCCTGATCGCCTTCCCGGTGCTGCTGATCGCGATGATGATCTCGGCGGTGTGGGGCGGCTCGTTGTGGGTCGTCGTGATCTCCGTCGGCATCGGCTTCGGCGTCAACATCGCGCGGGTCACGCGGCCGGAGCTCCGCCGCACGCTGCACAGCGACTTCGTGCTCGCGGCACGCGCGAACGGGCTGACGCCGTCGCAGATCGCGGTGCGCCATCTGCTCCCCAACGTCGCACCGGTCTTCATCGTGCAGCTGTCGTGGGGCATGGCCGTCGCTGTGCTGGCCGAGGCGGGCCTGAGCTATCTCGGGTTCGGCGCGCCGCCGACGCAGCCCTCGTGGGGGCTACTGCTGAGCGAGCTGCAGACGTACCTCACCGCGCATCCGCTCAGCGTCGTGTGGCCGGGGCTGGCCATCACGATCACCGTGCTCGGGCTCAACCTGCTCGGCGACGGTCTGCGCGAGGCAACCGACCCGACGCTCGCCCGACGCCGCTCCCCCGCCGCCTCGCACACGCCGGCGGTGGTCGCATGAGTCTCGAGGTCGAGGGCCTGTCGATCGTGCTCGACGGGCGCCGCGTGGTCGACGACGTGTCGTTCGGCGTCGCCGACGGCGCCCGGGTCGGCCTCATCGGAGAGTCGGGGTCGGGCAAGTCACTGACCGCTCTGGCTGTGCTGGGGCTGCTTCCCGACGGCGCCGAGGTCGACGGCAGCATCCGGTGGAACGGTCGGGAGCTGCTCGGACTTCGCGATCGCGAGCTGGCGGCCCTGCGCGGCGAGCAGATCGGCATCGTCTTCCAGGAGCCCCAGACCGCCCTCAACCCTCTGCGGACGGTGGGGCGGCAGATCGCGGAGCCGCTGCGCATCCACGGCCGGGTCGGTCGCCGCGACGCCCTCGCCCGCGCCCAGGCCGACGCCGATCGGGTTCGGCTGCCCGAGGGCGCTCTGCGCCGCTATCCCCATCAGCTCTCGGGCGGTCAACGTCAGCGGGTCGCGATCGCCATGGCGCTGGCCACCCGGCCGCGCCTGCTCATCGCGGACGAGCCGACGACGGCCCTCGACGTGACGATCCAGGCCGAGATCCTGGCGCTCCTGGGCGAACTGGTCGACGACGACGGGATGTCGCTGCTGTTCATCACCCACGACCTGGCCGTGCTGTCGCAGGTCGCGACGGAGGCCGTCGTGCTCGAACGCGGTCGCGTCGTCGAGACGGGCGCGGTCGCCGACCTGCTCACCGCTCCGCGGTCGGAGGTCACCCGCGGCCTGCTGCGCGATGCCACCGCCACGGTGTGGCGGCCGGAGGGAGACGCATGACCGGCGATGCCCTCATCTCGGCCCGCGGCCTGAGCAAGCGCTATCGGATGCGTTCGACCGGGCTCGGCGCACCGCGGCGCGAGACCGTCGCGCTCGACGATGTCGATGTCGACGTGCGGTCGGGCTCGGCGTTCGGCATCATCGGCGAGTCGGGATCGGGCAAGTCGACACTCGTGCGGCTCCTCCTGGGCCTCGACACGCCCTCGTCGGGAACGATCACGATCGACGGGCGTCCGGTCGACGCCCGTGCGTCGGCTCGCAGCCTGCACTGGCTCCGCCGCCGCACCGGCATCGTCTTCCAAGACCCGTACGCCTCGCTCGATCCCCGGATGAGCGTGGGCCGTATCGTCGGCGAGCCGCTCTGGGCGCTCGACATCCCGGGTGACCGTCGAGCGCGCGTTCGCGAGGTGCTGTCGGATGTCGGATTGGATGCCGACGCGGCCGAGCGCTACCCGCACGAGTTCTCGGGCGGCCAGCGCCAGCGCATCGCCCTCGCGCGCGCGATCGCGCACCGCCCGGCGATCCTCGTCGGCGACGAGCCGCTGTCCGCGCTCGACGTGACGGTGCGGGCGCAGATCCTCGAGGTCTTGCGCCGTCTGCGTGCGGAACAGGGGATGACGCTGCTGCTGGTCTCGCACGACATCGGCGTGGTCCAGAACCTGTGCGACGACGTCGTCGTGATGACCGAGGGGCGCATCGTCGAGGAGGGTCCCACCGAGAAGGTGCTGCTCCAGCCCCAGGCCGCCTACACGCGGCGCCTGCTCGCCTCGGTGCCCGTGATCGACCCGCATCGCGCGCAGGACTAGACGTCACCTTCCGCACCCGATGTCGGTGACCGCCGCTACCGTAAGGCCATGCGCGCGATCATCCCCCCGTATCTCCTCGCCCGCGTCGCCTCCGCTCGCGAGCCCCACCTCGCGCGGGCCGCGGTCGCCGCGCGGACCACCCTCGCCGCGCGTCCGTCCGATCTCGCCGGACGTTCGCAGCTGCGTCTCTCCGTCGAGCCGGGCGGCACTCTCGTCGCCGAGCGCATCGCCGCAGCCGACCGGGCCGTATCCGACGCGCATGGCCGCGAAGAGCTTCCGGGCGTCCTCGTTCGTCGCGAGGACGACCCGCCCACCGGTGATCGCGCGGTGGACGAGGCCTTCGACGGGCTCGGCGCGACGTTCTCGTTCTTCCTCGACGCCTTCGGCCGCGATTCGATCGACGGTCGGGGTGGTGTGCTCGCCGCCACCGTCCACTACGGCGAGGCCTACGACAACGCGTTCTGGAACGGCGAGCGCATGGTGTTCGGCGACGGCGACGGCGAGGTGTTCACCGGATTCAACGGGTCGCTGACCGTCATCGCGCACGAGCTCGCTCACGGCGTCACAGAGTTCTCGGGAGGCCTGACCTACGCGGGCCAGTCCGGTGCTCTCAACGAGTCGCTGTCCGACGTCTTCGGCGCACTCACCGAGCAGCACCGACTCGGACAGAGCGCCGAGCAGGCATCGTGGCTCATCGGTGCGGGCATCTTCACGGATGCCGTCCAGGGGCGCGCCCTCCGATCGCTGGCCGAGCCCGGGTCGGCGTACGACGACGACGTGCTCGGACGCGACCCGCAGCCGGGACACATGCGCGACTACGTCGTGACGACCAGTGACAACGGCGGGGTCCACATCAACTCGGGCATCCCGAATCGGGCGTTCCACCTCGTCGCGACGCGGCTGGGCGGCTACGCCTGGGAACGCGCGGGACTCATCTGGTACCGCACGCTCACCTCGGGGGCGCTCTCCCCCGACGCCGACTTCGCTGCGTTCGCCGCCGCCACGATCGACCAGGCCGCCGACGAGTACGGTGAGGAGACGGAGGAGGTCGCCGCCGTGCGTGCCGGATGGCAGGGCGTCGGCGTGCTGGAGGATGCCTGACACCCGTGACGACGGTTCCACGGCCGAGCTGCGGATCGTCGTGGAGCGCACCGGCGGTTTCGCCGGCCTGACGCGGACGTGGCGAGTCGAGCCGGCGCCGGCCGAAAGCGCCTGCTGGCGCGAGCTGGTGGGGCGGTGCCCCTGGCAGGAGATCGACGCGTCGGCACCGGCAGGCAAGACCGGATCGAGCGGGGCCGACCGCTTCCATTGGCGGATCGCGGTCACCGACAGCGAGACGACGCGTCAGGCCGAGTTGAACGACGACCTCGACGAACCGTGGCGTTCGCTCGTCGACGCCGTCCGGACGGGACGCTCGGCGACGCCGGGGGGCGTGGCCGAGGAGTGACGCCTCAGCCGGACTTCTGCGCGAAGAGTCCGCGCAGTCCCTTCTTCGGCTGCTCGAGCGACTTCTGCAGGTAGATCGTGCCCAGCCAGCGGCCGAACTTGTGACCCACGCGCCCCATCCGGCCGACCTCGACGAAACCGAAACGCTCGTGCAGGGCGATCGACGCCTCCGCACCCTTGTCGCTCACGACAGCGACGATCTCGCGCAGTCCGAGCTGCTGGCAAGCCTCGATGAGGGCTTCGAGCAGCGCTCGTCCGAGCCCCTTCCCCGTCGCCGCCTGGCCGAGATAGATGGACGTCTCGGCGGTGTAGCGGAATCCGGTCTTGCCGTTCCACGGCGACGCGAGGGCGTATCCCAGGATCTGCCCCGTCGGCGAGACCGCGACGAGGAACGGAAGCTTGAGCTTGGTGAGATAGTCGTACTTCTCGCGCCACTGCGCCAGCGACCACTTCTTCTCGTCGAAGGTCACGACCGAGTTGGTGACGTAGTAGTTGTAGATCTCGCGGATGTCGGGAAGATCATCCGGCCGCGCCGGCCGGATCTCGTAGGAGAAGGGCCGCTCGGGTTCGGCCGGGCGACGCAGGTGCCGCGGAAGGCGTCGACGGTCGCGGTTGGAGTCCTCCTCGAGCATGCAGCAACTCTACGGGGCGCACGTTTCACGCCGATGACGACTGCCGGTCAGAGCGCCGGGATGCGCCAGTCGATCGGCTCGCCGCCACGCTCGGCGAGCAGCTCGTTCGCGCGCGAGAACGGCCGCGACCCGAAGAAGCCGCGGCTCGCGGACAGCGGCGACGGATGCGGCGACGCGACGATCGCAGCATCGCCGAGGAGCGGCCGCAGGGTCGCGGCATCCTTGCCCCAGAGGATCGCGACGAGCGGACGCCGGCGAGCCACGAGCGCCCGGATCGCGTGCTCGGTGACGCGCTCCCAGCCCCACCCTCGGTGCGAGGCGGGAGCACCGGGGGCGACGGTCAGCACGCGGTTCAGCAGCAGAACGCCCTGATCGCTCCACGCAGAGAGGTCGCCGTGCGGCGCGGGGGCGATGCCGAGGTCCGATTCGAGCTCTCGGTAGATGTTTCCGAGGCTCCGGGGCAATGGCCGCACGTGGGCGTCGACCGCGAAGGAGAGTCCGATCGGATGCCCCGGGGTCGGGTAGGGATCCTGACCGACGATCAGGACGCGGACGTCGGCCATCGGCCGCTGGAACGCCCGCAGCACGCGGTCACCCGCGGGCAGGTAACCCCGGCCCGCAGCGGTCTCTGCGCGCAGCCGGTCGCCGAGCGCGGCGATGTCGGCCGCAACGGGCTGCAGCGCCTCGGCCCAGTCGGGTGCCACCAGTCCGTCGGCGGCAAGGTCGGTGAGGGAGCGCGGCGTCACACTCCCAGGGTAGGCCGGTCGCGGCGGTATGCTCACCCCGTGTCGACGACGCTGCGCACCTCCGCCCTGGGCGTCACCGCGGGTCTGATCGGCTGGTTCATCCTGGTAGAGATCGTCAGCGGCATCCTGCAGGGCTACTACGTCCCGCTCTTCAGCGACATCGTCGCCGAGCTCGGGGTCCACGACTCCGACGTGAACTGGTTCGAGGCCGCGCAGCTCCTGCTCTCAGCGCTCGTCGTACCGGTGCTGGCGAAGCTCGGCGACATGTACGGGCACAAGCGGATCCTGCTCGTCGCGGCCGTCCTCACCGCCGCAGCGACCTGGTGGCTCGCGTTCGCGGCATCCTTCTGGACCTTCCTCATCGCCTGGGCGCTGCAGGGCTTCTACGTTGTCTGGCTCCCCCTCGAGATCGCGCTCATCTTCGAGCGGGGCAGGCGGCAGAGCCGGGGGGTCTCGCTCACCCGGCGCGCGGCGGGGCTCCTGGTCGTCGGGCTTCAGGCGGGCGCCATCATGGGCGCCTTGGCCGCGGGCCGGATCTACGCCGCCACAGCCGGCGACATGACGTTGACGCTGATCGTGCCGGCGGTGGCCGTGACCCTCGTCGCGATCGTCATCTGGCTCTGGGTGCCCGAGTCGAAGCCGGAGCCGGGCCGGCGGCAGCTGGACTCACGCGGCTTCGCGCTCCTCGCGGTCTCGTTGCTGTTCGTCACCAGCGCCCTGACGTTCCTCCGCTTGAACGGCCCCGCGGCCTTCTGGGTGTGGGCGCTGCTCCTCGCGGGAATCGTGGGTTTCGTCGTCTTCGGACGGTTCGAACTGCGCCAGGCCGACCCCGCGGTCGATGTGCGGATGCTCGCCCGACCGGAGATGTGGCCGGTGCAGGCCACCGCGTTCCTGGTCGGTATCAGCCTCCTCGGCGCACAGGGCCCGCTGTCGACCTACGCGGGCACGGACCCCGCCCTCGGATACGGGCTGGGGCTCGACGCCACCGACAGATCGAACATCATCGGGGTCTACCTCGTGTCTCTCATCGTCGGTGCCGTGCTGTTCGCGGTCACCTCGCGCCGCGCGAGTCCCCGCATCGTGCTCATCGTCGCGGCGCTGCTCGTCGGCGTCGGCTATGCGCTCTTCCTGCCGTTCCACCGGGAGCTGTGGCAGGTGCTGCTCAACCTCTGCATCGCGGGCCTGGGCTGCGGCGCCCTGGTCGGGGCCATGCCGGCGGCCGCCGCCGCCGCAGCACCGCGCGGACAGACGGGCGTGGCGTCGGCGATGACCAACACGACGAAGACCATCGGCGGAACGTTCTCGTCGGCGGTCTTCGGCGTCGTCCTCGCCGCCGGTGCGGGTGTCGTCGCGAGCGAGACCGCCGCCTCCCTCGGCGGTTATCTCACCGTCTGGGCGATCTGCGCCGCCGGCGGCTTCGTCGCGGCGGCTCTGCTGTTCGTCGTGCCGCGCGTGGCGTTCGCCGATGCCGACGAGCCGCCGGTGGCGCGAGCCGCGGACGGGACGGGCGACACGGTCGCTCAGCCCCGCGGCTGAGCGGGGACGCCCCTCAGGCCTCGGTGGATCGCGGACGCAGCGGTCCCCGCGCCAGCAGGTGCTGCGCGGACTGCGCGACGGGACGCATCGTCACCAGATCGAGGTTGACGTGGCCTGGTGCGTTCAGCGCGTAGGCTGCGACATCCGCCACGTCTTCGGCGACGAGCGGCTGCTCGACGCCCTCGTACAGGCGATCGGTCGCTTCCCGGTCGCCGCCGAGACGATTGAGGGTGAACTCCTCCGTGCGCACCATGCCGGGGGCGATCTCGACCACGCGGATGGGCTCACCGTTCAGCTCGAGTCGGAGCGCGTGGACGAGCATCGATTCCCCCGCCTTCGCCGCGTTGTAGCCGGCTCCGCCGGGGTAGGCCGTCTGAGCTGCGGTCGAGGTGACGTAGACGGTGTCGGCATGGCCGGCGCCTGCCGCGACAGCGCGTCGGAGCAGCGGGAGGAGAGCCGCGGTCAGCCGCTGCGCCGACAGGACGTTCGCCTCGAACATCCACTGCCAGTCCTCGGCCGCACCGTCTTCGACGCGGTCGGTGCCGCGAGCCCCGCCCGCGACGTGCACAAGGGCGTGGACGTCGCCGGAGGCGGCGAGGTGCTCGGTGAGTGCGGCGACATCCGCCTCGCGGGTCAGATCCGCGGCGAATGACGCGGAGCCGACCTCGGCATCGAGCGCCTCGAGCCGTTCGGCCCGGCGGGCGACGCCGACCACCTCCCATCCCGATGCCCTCAGCGCGCGAACGACCGCCTCGCCGATTCCCGAACTCGCACCGGTGACCACTGCACGTCGCGTCATCCCTCCACCGTAGCCGTCAGGTTACGCAGCGTGTCCCGCGCATTGTCGGGCACATCCGGTTTCCGTACGCTCGACCCAGGCCGGCGACCGTCGCCGCTTCCCGACCCGATGGAGCCACGCATGTCCGCATCCGAGAACTGGCGCTTCGAGACGAAGCAGATCCACACCGGAGCCGCACCGGACCCGGTGACCAAGGCACGGGCGACGCCGATCTACCAGACGACCTCGTACGTGTTCGACAACTCCGACCACGCCGCGAACCTGTTCTCGCTGGCGGAGTTCGGCAACATCTACACGCGCATCCAGAACCCCACCCAGGATGTCGTCGAGCAGCGGCTCGCCGCACTCGAGGGCGGCACCGGCGCTCTCCTCGTCGCGTCGGGTCAGGCCGCCGAGACCTTCGCGATCCTCAACATCGCCGAAGCCGGAGACCACTTCGTCGCCTCGAGCTCGATCTACGGCGGCACGTACAACCTGTTCAAGTACACGCTCGCCAAGCTCGGCATCGAGGTCACGTTCGTCGAGAACCAGGACGACCTCGAGGAGTGGCGCCGCGCGGTGCGCCCCAACACGAAGCTCTTCTTCGCCGAGACGATCGGCAACCCGCAGATCAACGTCCTCGACATCCGCGGCGTCTCCGACGTCGCCCACGAGGCCGGTGTGCCGCTCATCGTCGACAACACGATCGCCACGCCCTACCTCATCCGCCCCTTCGAGCACGGCGCCGACATCGTCGTGCACTCCGCCACGAAGTTCCTCGGCGGGCACGGCACGGTCATCGGCGGCGTCATCGTCGACGGCGGCAGCTTCCCGTGGTCCGAGCACTCGGAGCGCTTCCCGGGCCTCACGACGCCCGACCCCTCGTACCACGGCGCCGTATACACGCAGGCGGTCGGCGACGGCCTCGCCTACGTCATCAAGGCCCGCGTGCAGCTGCTGCGCGACCTCGGCGCCGCGATCTCGCCGCAGAGCGCCTGGCTGCTGATCCAAGGCATCGAGACGCTGTCGCTGCGCATCGAGCGCCACGTGCAGAACGCGCAGGAGATCGCGGAGTGGCTCGAGAACCACGACGACATCGCGTCGGTGAACTACTCGGGCCTGCCGACCTCGCCCTGGTACGCCGCTGCCAACCGCTACGCCCCGAAGGGCGTCGGCGCGGTGCTGTCGTTCGAGCTGAAGGGCGGCGTCGCCGCGGGACGCGCGTTCGTCGACTCGCTCCAGCTCTTCAGCCACCTGGCGAACATCGGCGACGTGCGCTCGCTCGTCATCCACCCGGCGTCCACGACCCACTCGCAGCTGACCCCGGAGCAGCAGCTCACGACCGGTGTCACCCCGGGCCTCGTCCGCCTGTCGGTCGGTCTCGAGAACATCGACGACCTCAAGGCCGACCTCGAGCAGGCCCTCGCGGCCGCGCGCAACGTCGTCGAGGCGGCGCGCGCCTGATCGTTCCTCCTCAGAACGCGACCGGATGCCCCGGCCCACCGTGAGCGGTGGCCGGGGCATCCGTCGTTCGCGGGGCCGTCAGTCGGCGTCGGTGGCCGTGGTGATCTCCTCGCCCTGAACCTGCTCGCGGTCGTTCTTCGCCTTGTCGCCACGGGTCTTGGCGAGGCTCGCGACGGTGGCGACCGCGACGGTGGCGGCGATGAACAGCAGCGAGAACCAGATCGGGATCTCAGGAACCCACAGCAGCGGCTCGCCGCCGTTGATGAACGGCAGCTCGTTGACGTGGAGCGCGTGGAAGACGAGCTTCACACCGATGAAGGCGAGGATGACGGCGAGGCCCTGCGCGAGGTAGACCAGACGCTCCAGCAGACCGCCGATGAGGAAGAACAGCTGGCGCAGGCCCATCAGGGCGAAGGCGTTCGCCGTGAAGACGATGTACGCCTCGTTGGTCAGACCGTAGATCGCGGGGATCGAGTCGACCGCGAAGACGAGGTCGATGAAGCCGATCGCGATGATCACCAGCAGCATCGGGGTGACGAACCGCTTGCCGTCCTTCTTCACCGTCAGCTTGTCGCCGTTGTACTCGTCGGTCACGGGGAGGTGGCGGCGGACGAAGCGCATGAACTTGCCGTTGGCCGGGTCGGAGTCACCGTGCGAGAAAGCCTGACGGTAGGCGAGGAACAGCAGCAGCGCGCCGAAGATGTAGAAGATCCACGAGAAGTTGTCGATGAGGGCCGCGCCGATGGCGATGAACGCGCCGCGCATGATGAGCGCGATCACGATGCCGATCATCAGCACCTTCTGCTGGTACTTCTTCGGCACCGCGAAGCCGGTCATGATGATGAGGAAGACGAAGAGATTGTCGATCGACAGCGCCTTCTCGGTCAGGTAGCCGGCGAAGTACTCGCCCGCGAACACCCAGCCCCAGCCCGGCACGAAGCCGATGACCACGCCGAAGATGAGCGCGAGGCCGATGTAGAACGCCGACCAGCGCGCGGATTCGGCGATCGTCGGCTCGTGCGGCGTGCGCACGTGCGCGAAGAACTCGTACACGAAGAAGGCGATGGTCACCGCGATGGTGATGATCCACACGAGCGGAGTGATGTCCACGAAGGCTCCAAGGGGTCGACAGTAGCGAACGGCCAGGTCTCCTTCATCCCCGGAGGGACCGGCGTCCCGGAATCCGACGTCGGATCCGTAATGACGAGAGCGCCGCAGGCGGAAGTACTCCCCTTGCTTCGCGGTATCTTACGCGACGATCGTGACGCCCAGCGCATCTACTCTGAAGCGATGGACGCCGCTACCTCCCGCCGCTACCATTCGTTCGCCGACTGGGCCCGGGACAGCTCGCCGATCTACGCCGAATGGGCCACCGGGATCGCGGGCGACGACGAGCTCACCGAGCGGATCGCGCTGCTCGGCGAGCGCCGCGGTCAGCCGAACCTCGTCTTCGCCGCCGCACGCTGGGCCGGCTGCGGACTCGAGCCGTTCGCCGCGTGGCGCGAACGCCTGGTCTCGGAGTGGGAACGGGTCGCCGCCATCACGGCGGAGCACCGCACGCAGACCAACGAGGTCGGACGCTGCGCCACCCTCCTGCCTCCCCTTTCGCGCATCGACGGCCCGATCGCCCTGCTCGAGACCGGCACCGCCGCCGGCCTCTGCCTCTATCCCGATCGGTACGCGTACGAGTACTCGTCTCCCGGCGGCGAGCACCCCCGGACCATCGTGCCCGCGAGACCCGATGCCGCTCCGCGCCCGCTGCTGCGCTGCCGCATCGACGATCCCGACGCCGTGCCCGACTCCCTCCCCGACGTCGTCTGGCGCGCCGGCATCGACCTCGCCCCGATCGACGTGCGCGATACGGACGCGGTCTCCTGGCTCGAGACGCTCGTCTGGCCGGGCTCCGTTCACGACGAGCGCGTCGGTCGGCTGCGGGCAGCGGTCGAGGTGGCCCGGGCCGACCCGCCGCGCATCGTCGCCGGCGACATCCTCGACCGCCTCCCCGAGGTCGCGGCCGAAAGCCCTCCCGACGTGACGCTCGTCGTGTTCCACAGCGCGGTGCTCCTGTACCTCGACGCCGACGAACGGCGCCGCTTCGCCGGCCTCGTGAGCACCCTCGGGAAACGGGTGAACCGCCGCGTCGTCTGGATCTCGAACGAGACGGCGGGCACCCTGCCGGAGATCGACGGACGGATGCCGCGGGGCGTCGACACCACCGGCAGCTTCGTGCAGACGGTCGACGGGGTGCCCGTCGCGCTCGCGGGCCAGCACGGCGCGACCTACGAGGTGTCTCCGTTCCGGTCGTGACGTAACACGCGAGCAGCGTGCGCCCGCACCCGGGAGAATGGCTCGCATGGACTGGCAGACCTCCGAGGACACGGTGCCGAGCGCGCCGATCACGGAGGCCGATGCGCGCCTGCTGCGCGGACGGCCACCTGCCACGGGCGCCTGGCGCGACGGCGACCCCGTCGGGCACCGGAGCTTCGGGGTCTTCGGTCCGCTCTCCACCGAGAGCGGTGAGCAGCTGCCGAGCTTCCGCCTCGCCTACGAGACGTGGGGCGAGCTCTCACCCGAACGCGACAACGCCGTGCTCGTGCTCCACGCCCTCACCGGCGACAGCCACCTGCGCGGCGAGGCGGGCCCGGGGCACCCGACGGCCGGCTGGTGGGAAGACATCGTCGGTCCCGGTCTGGCGATCGACACCGACCGCTGGTTCGTGGTCGCCCCGAACATGCTGGGCGGGTGCCAGGGCTCGACGGGCCCCTCGTCGATCTCGTCCGACGGCTACGAATGGGCGGCTCGGTTCCCCTACCTCACGATCCGCGATCAGGTCGCCGCGCAGGTCCGGCTGGCCGACGCCCTCGGGGTCGAGGTATGGGCCGCGGTCGTCGGCGGATCGATGGGCGGCATGCACGCGCTCGAGTGGGGCGTCGGGCACCCCGAGCGCCTGGAGCGACTCGCGATCCTCGCCGCCCCGCCCGTCAACACCGCCGACCAGATCGCGTTGAACTCCGTGCAGCTCGAGGCCATCCGCATCGACCCGCGGTTCCAGGACGGCGAGTACTACGACGCAGCCGACGGCGACGGCCCCCACCGCGGCCTCGCACTCGCGCGCCGCATGGCTCTGCTCAACTACCGCAGCCCGACCGAGCTGAACCTGCGCTTCCAGCGCACGTGGCAGTCGGGCAAGAGCCCCCTCGGTCTCGGCGGACGCTTCGCGGTGGAGAGCTACCTCGACTTCCACGGCAACAAGTTCACGCGACGATTCGACGCGAACAGCTACATCACTCTCGTCGAGGCGATGAACTCGCACGACGTCGGTCGCGACCGCGGCGGGATCGAAGACGCGCTGGCGCGTGTCACCGCCCGCACCCTCGTGCTGGGCATCGACTCAGACCGGCTGTTCCCCGTCGAGGGGCAGCACCGCATCGCTCGCGGCATCCGATCGACCATCGACGACGCTGCGGTGGTGATCTCGAGCGACTTCGGTCACGACGCGTTCCTCATCGAGACACCGGTCGTCGGCGCCCATCTGCGACGGCTGCTCGAGGGCTGACGCCTCAGCGCGTCGGTGCGGGCGCGTCGGGCCGCGGTGCGCGGGACGACGTCCGCCGTCGCGCACGAGCCTCGACGGCGAAGCTCGTGCAGGCGACCCCGAATCCGGCGAGGGCGAGGACGACCCCCACCCATACCGGCGCGACGTATCCGAGTCCGGCGGCGATCGCGGCCCCTCCGAGCGCCGCGCCCAGCGCGTTGCCCATGTTGAGGGCCGAGTGGTTCAGCGCCGCAGCGATGGACTGATTGTCGCCCGCGACATCCATCAGGCGCGTCTGGATCGTCGGACTCAGCGCCGCGGAGAAGAACCCCACGAGGAAGACGAACAGGCCCACGGTCACGATCCAGCCGGCAGTCAGTGCGAGGAGCGCCTGGATCAGGGCGAGGGCGACGAGACCGCCGAGGAGGCTTCCGCGCAGGTCGCGGTCGGCGAGCCTGCCGCCGACGAGGTTTCCGATCGTCATGCCGACTCCGGCCACGACGAGCACGATGGGCACGGCCCACTGCGGTGAACCGGCCGCCTCGGTGACGAGGGTCGCGACGTAGCTGTACACCGCGAAGAAGCCGCCGAAGCCGATCGCGCCGATGCCGAGGGCGAACCACACCTGACCGATACCGAAGACCCGCAGTTCGGCGCGCAGGGTGCGCGACGGCTCCCCCGCGTGCTGCGGGACCGTCAGGGCGATCGCCACCGTGGCCAGCGCGAAGATCGCCGCGACGACGAGGAACGCGGCCCGCCATCCGAACTGCTGACCGAGGAACGTGCCGAGCGGAACGCCCACGACGTTGGCGATGGTGAGGCCCGTCAGCACGAACGCCACGCCCTGCGCGCGCTTGCCCGGCCCCAGGACGTCGGCGGCGACGAGCGCGCCGATGCCGAAGTAGGCGCCGTGCGGGAGCGCCGCGAGGAACCGGGATGCCGCGACGAGCTCGAACGTCGGCAGCACGAGCGTCAGCGCGTTGCCGACGGTGAGGGCGAGCGCGAGGAAGACCATGACCCGGTGGCGCGGGTACTTCGCCACGACACCCGCGATGGTCGGAGCGCCGACGACGACGCCGGCGGCGTAGAGCGTGATGAGCCACCCCGCCTGGGCGATCGCCGCTTCCGGATCGCCCGCGTAGACGGAGGGCAGCAGCTCGCCGGCGATCTCGGGCAGCAGGCCCATGACGACGAACTCGGTCATCCCGATGCCGAAGCTGCCGATCGCAAGCGAGAGCAGGGCCCGGCGGGCGGTCGGGCGAGAAATGGCGGGCGTCGTCACTCCGGGAGCGTAGCGCCGCCCTCGCCTTCGTGTCGAATCGATTCGAGTGCGCCCTCGAGGCGCTCGATCTTGCCGTCGAGCTCGCCGCTGTATCCCGGCCGGATGTCGGCCTTCAGCACGAGCGAGACACGCGACCCGAACGGGAGCACCGCCTCGGTGGCCCGCTTGACGACATCCATCACCTCGTCCCACTCCCCCTCGACCTCGGTGAACATCGAGGTGGTGCGGTGCGGCAGGCCCGAGGCCCGCACGACGGCCACGGCTGCGGCGACGGCATCGTGCACCGAGCCGTCGGGATTGCTGCCGGTTCCGCTGGGAGCGACGGAGAAGGCGATGAGCATGATGGACCTCCGGATCAGGCGGGAACGGACGAGGGCGTTCGGACGGGAACGCGGACGAGCCGCACCACCATCCAGACGCCGAGGACGACGAGCAGGACGTTGCGCACGGTGAGGATGCCCACACCCAGGGGATGCGCCGACAGCACCTCCCCGTAGAACACCGGGTAGACGAGCTGCGTGAGCGCACTGAGGACGAGCACCAGGATCGCCGGGCGCGCCCAATCGCGGCGCGCGACGACGAGCCCGAGCACGACGGGCGGGACGAGCCAGCACAGGTACTGCGGCGACCCGACCTTGTTCAGCACGATGAACACGGTGACGATCGCGAGCGCCGCGACGGGCAGAAGATCCTTCACCGCGGCGCCGCGGCGCACCTTGACGGCGGCGACGACCGCCACGGCTCCCACGCCGATCATGAGGATCGGAGTCATCGCCGCGATGACCGGATCGATCTCGGTGCCGGTCACCTGGAACGTCAGGATCTCCGTCGAGTAGTAGACGAAGAAGCCCGGGATGCCGAGCATCTGCCCCCACAGGTAGAACATGCTCACGGGCGCCTCGACCTGCAGCCCGCGCCCGGTCTGATCGCCGATGAACCCGAGCGCATGGTCGAGCCCACCGGCGACGACGACGGCCGCGAGCGTCGCGACCGAGACGACGAGCCCGGCACCGACGAGCGCCCACCGCTGCCGGAGCGCCACGACGGCGGCCGCGATGATCGCCGCCGGCCAGACCTTGATCCACGTCGCGACCGCCAGCAGGATGCCGGCCAGCCACGGCCGGCCGCGTAGCCACAGGCAGCCCATGACGGCGAGCGCGACGGTGACGGCATCGAGCCGATAGAGGCCGACCGGGCCGAGGAGCAGGATGGCGGCGAGCCAGAACCACGCCGCCGTCACGCGTCCGCGCGACCGCGCGCGCCCCACGAGAACCGCGAAGGCGAGGGCGTCCAGCGCCGTGACGAAGATCGCCCAGCCGACCGTGTAACCGGCGATCCAGGCGAACCCGTGGGCCAGGACGAGCGGGATGAGCGCGAGCTGGGGATAGACCCAGTCATCGTCGATCCCGACGATGCCCTCACCGGAGAGCGCCCGCTGGGACCAGGGTTCGTAGACGAGGTAGACATCCCCCATCGGCTGGTTCGGCAGCACGAACCCGAGCACCGAGACGACGAGGTGGACGAGCGCGAACGCGACCCACAGCGTTCCCCGTCTCGACACCGTCACATCCTACGGTGAGCCCCTCGCAGCCCGCCGGTGGCGTCAGCGCGCGGCCGGGTCTCCTCCGGAGAGCAGCTCGTCGATCACGGCGGGTACGGCCTCCGCGACGTCCAGCGCCGTGATGGGGCCGGGACCGGCACCGCGACCGGCATGTCCGTGGATGTACGCCGCCGCAGCGGCCAGCGGTGCCAGCGCCGCGGCATCCAGATCGCGCTGAGCGCCTCGAGCCGCCACGACCGCACCCAGGATGCCGCCGAGCACGTCACCGGTACCCGCGGTGGCGAGCCACCCGGTGCCGGCCCGCACGACGGCGGTCCATCCGTCGGGGGCCGCGACGACGGTCTCGGCCCCCTTGAGTAGCACGGCGATGCCCGCCGCGGCCGCGGTCTCGCGGGCGGCCTCGATGCGGTCGGTCAGTGACGTCGGCGTCACGTCGTCGAGGTCGAGCAGCCCGCGCAGGCGCGCGTGCTCGCTCTGGTGCGGCGTGACGACGAGCGGGGCGGTCGCGCCCGGGACCAGGTCGAGGGCCCCGGCGTCGACGACGACGGGGAGGTCGCCCTGCAGCAGCTCCCCCAGCCGTGCGGTCTCGGCGGCGGGCCGGGTCGCGGCATCCGTCCCCGAACCGATCAGCCACGCCTGCACGCGTCCGGGCGCGGTCACGGTCTCGGGTCGGCGCTGCAGCACGAGGTCGGCGGGACGCTCGGGGCCCAGGTAGCGGACCATCCCGATGCCGGTCCGCCACGCGGCCTCGACGCCGAGCACGGCGGCTCCCGGATACTCCTGCGATCCGGTTCGCACACCGAGCACCCCGCGGGAATACTTGTGGTCGTCGGCAGTTGGCTTGCGCAGGAGCGCGACCGTGTCGCGCGCATCCCATTCGTGGATCTCGACCATGGCGCCACCCTATCGGCGCCCCGAAGGAGCCCGGCGTGAGCCAGTTGTTCAGCCCCCTGACCATCCGAACCGTCGAGGTGCGCAACCGCCTCTGGGTCGCCCCCATGTGCCAGTACTCGGCTGAGGACGGCATCCCGAACGACTGGCATCACGTCCACCTCGCGCAGTTCGCGTCGGGCGGTGCCGGACTCGTCATGGCCGAGGCCACCGCGGTCGTGCCCGAGGGGCGCATCACCCCGGAGGACACCGGCATCTGGAACGACGAGCAGCGCGACGCCTGGCGCCCGATCGTGACGGCGATCCACGACCGCGGGGCGGTGCCCGCGATCCAGCTCGCGCACGCGGGCCGCAAGGCGTCGACCTATTCGCCGTTCGCCGCCGAGCGCGGGACCGTGCCGGAGGCGGAGGGCGGCTGGCAGGCGCTCGCCCCCTCGGCCGTCGCCTTCGACGGCTACGCCCGGCCCGACGAGCTCGAGCGCGCCGAGATCGACACCCTCGTCACCGCGTTCGCCGACGGAGCACGCCGTTCGATCGAGGCCGGCTTCGACGTGCTCGAGATCCACGCCGCGCACGGCTACCTGCTGCACGAGTTCCTGTCGCCGTTGTCGAACCGGCGCACCGACGAGTACGGCGGCTCGCTCGAGAACCGCGCACGGCTCCTGCTGCGCATCGTCGAGGCGGTCCGCGCCGCGGCACCCGACGCTCCGCTGTTCGTGCGCTTCTCGGCGACCGACTGGGCCGAGGGCGGCTGGGATGTCTCCGACACGGCGACGGTCGCGGCCTGGGCGCACGTGCGCGGCGCCGACCTCGTCGACGTCTCGAGCGGAGGGCTCGTCGCGCACCAGCGCATCACGACGGGGCCCGGCTACCAGGTGCCGTTCGCCCGAGAGATCCGCGAGACCACCGGCCTCCCCGTCAGCGCGGTCGGCGAGATCACGACCGGGACCCAGGCCGAGGAGATCCTCGCCGCCGGAGCGGCCGATGCGATCATGGCCGGCCGCGAGTGGCTGCGCGATCCGCACTTCGGGCTCCGCGCAGCCGACGAGCTGGGCGAGGACGCCGCGATCTGGCCGCCGCAGTACGTCCGCGCACGGCGCCGCTGAGCTCGCGTCGCCGCCCCTCCCGGCTCAGGCCCAGCGAGGTGCGCGGCGCGTGGCGTCGTGCACCTCGCCGATGAGCTCCTCGATGATGTCCTCGAGGAACAGCACCGCGGTCGTCCGCCCCTCGGCATCCCGAACCTGCGCGAGGTGGCGGCTCGACCGACGCATGAGGGCCAGTGCGTCCTCGAGGTCGGTCGTCTCGGCGACCGGCACCATGAGGTGGATGCGCTTGGACTTGATCGGCCGCGACGCCGCGCCGTCGGCATCCTCCGCCTCTCGCAGCACGTCCTTGAGGTGCACGTACCCGACCGGCTGGTCGGTGTCATCGACGATGACGTAGCGCGAGAAGCCGTGCCGCGCGACAGCACGCTCGACGTCCTCGGGGGTCGCCGTCTCGGGCAGCGTGACCAGCTCACCGAACGGCACGGCGACATCCGCCGCCTTCTTATCGGTGAACTCCACGACGGCTGCGACCGTTCCCGACGCATCGTCGAGCACGCCTTCGATCCGGGATGTCGCCACGATGGTGGCGACCTCGTCGAGCGTGTACGTCGAGGTCGCCTCGTCCTTCGGCTCGACCCGGAACAGCCGCACGGCGTGATTGGCGATCCAGTTCAAGGCGACGATGATCGGGTAGAAGACCCGCGAGACCCAACGCAGCGGCGTCGCCAGCAGCAGCACGGCACGGTCGGGCAGCGAGAAGGCCAGGTTCTTCGGAACCATCTCGCCGAACACGACGTGCAGGTACGACACCACGATGAGGGCCACGGCGAAGGCGACGACGTCGACGACGGCCTCGCCCCACCCGGTGAGCCCGAGCGGCACCGCCAGCAGGTGGTGGATCGCCGGCTCCGAGACGTTGAGGATCACCAGCGAGCAGATCGTGATGCCCAGCTGGCACGTCGCGAGCATGAGGGTCGCGTGCTCCATCGCCCACAGCGCGGTCTTCGCCGAGCGCGACCCCTTGTCGGCGAGGGGCTCGATCTGCGAGCGGCGCGCGGAGATGACCGCGAACTCGCTCGCGACGAAGAACGCGTTGAAGGCCAGCAGCACGACGAGCCAGGCCAGTCCCGCCCAATCATTCATCGACGATCACCGTCCTCGCGGCGCGGGGCCGGTCGCATCGGCTCGACCGCGGACCCGGCGGGTGCTTCCTCGGACACGGGGGTGGGCTCGAAACGCACGCGGTCCACCCGTCTGCCGTCCATCCGCTGCACGGTGAGCGTGCCGTCGTCGATCTCGACGGTGTCGCCGACGACCGGGATCCGCTCGAGCACGCTCATGACGAAGCCGCCGACGGTGTCGTAGACGTCGCCCTCGGGAACCCGGATGCCGGTGCGGTCGAGCACCTCATCGGGACGCAGCTCCGCGGGGAAGACGATACCTCCGGCGACCCGCAGGACGCCGGCGCGGTTGCGGTCGTGCTCGTCGAGCACCTCGCCGACGATCTCCTCGACGAGATCCTCGAGGGTCACGACACCGGCTGTGCCGCCGTACTCGTCCACAACGATCGCCATCTGGTAGCCCCGGGCGCGCAGTTCGCCGAGGACGGCGTCGAGGTGCACGGCCTCGGGCACCCGCAGCGGCTCCTCCGCGATGGCGGCGGCAGGGACGTCGGCGCGGCGCTCGCGCGGGACGCTGACCGCCTGCTTGACGTGGACGATGCCGGTGATGTCGTCCATCGAGTCGCCGAACACCGGGAATCGGCTGTGGCCCGTGCGCCGCGCGAGCTGGATGACGTCCTCGACGCTGTCTCCCGCGGCGACCGCATGCAGGCTCGGGCGCGGCGTCATGACGTCGGCCGTCGTCAGCCGGGCGAAGGTGAGCGAGCGATCGAGCAACGAGGCGGTGTCCTTCTCGAGGACGCCCGCACTCGCCGACCGGCGCACCAGGCTCGACAGCTCCTCCGCCGAACGGGCACCCGACAGCTCCTCCTTGGGCTCGACGCCCATCGAGCGGAGCACCCCGTTCGCGCTTCCGTTGAGCACCGTGACGGCCGGACGGAACACGGTCGTGAAGAGGGTCTGGAACGGGATGACGAGCTTCGCCGTCTGTCGCGGGATCGCCAGGGCGAAGTTCTTCGGGACGAGCTCGCCGAGGATCATCGAGAAGATCGTCGCGATCGAGACGCCGACGACGGCGGCGACGGGGCGCGACACGGTCTCGGGCCAGCCCCACGCCTCGAACACCGGTGACAGCAGGTTCGAGATCGCCGGTTCCATCGTGTAACCGGTGAGCAGCGTCGTCAGGGTGATGCCGAGCTGCGCGCTCGACAGGTGCGTCGAGGTGATCCGCAGCGCCGCGATCGTCATCGACAGGCGCGATTCACCCGCCGCCTGGCGCGCCTCGAGATCAGCTCGATCGAGGTTGACGAGCGCGAACTCGCTCGCGACGAACAGACCGGTGCCGACGGTCAGCAGGAGCCCCACGCCCAGCATGACGAAATCCATCAGGCGTCACCCCCGATCGGTCGGGGTCGGCGGGGCGAGGGTCGGCAACTGGGAGGGTCGTCCATCGTGCGCCCGATCTTACGCCTGTCGGGCCTGCCGGGCGCAGCCGCGAGAATCGACCCATGACGGATTCGACGAGCGCGCCGGGGAACGTGGAAGACCGAACGACGGGTATCGGCGAGAGCCGCGGCATCCGTGTGCGTCCGTTCGTGCCGGCCGATGTCGAGTCGTACCGGAGATGGCTCCAGCCCGATCAGGACTGGCATCGCTGGGACGGCCCCTACTTCCCCAAGCTCGACGGCGCGGGGGTGGATGCCGCGTGCGCGCGGCTCGCATCCAGCATCGCCGACGGATCGTACGCCGCGCACGCCCCGTTGACGCGGGCGGTCATCGTCACGACGGACGATCCGGCGACGATGCTCGGCACCGTCTCGTGGCACTGGGAGTCGGAAGCCTCGGATTGGCGCCGGATGGGCCTGACGGTCTACGACCCGGGGCAGCGCGGCCGCGGGGTGGGTACCGCGGCCCTGCGCATCTGGACCGACTACCTCTTCCGCACCACCTCCGTGGTCCGGCTCGACTACGCGACCTGGTCGGGGAACGAGCGGATGCTCGCTGTCGGCCGTCGTCTCGGTTTCGCCGAGGAGGCGCGCTTCCGCGACGCGCGCGAGGTGCGCGGCCGACGTTACGACTCGGTGGTCATGGGTGTGCTGCGCGACGAATGGGAGTCGTCCGGCCGCGGGCCGTCGCGGGCGGCGAGCCCTACCAGCTGACGGGGAGCGCCTTGCCCTCTTCGTAGCCGGCGGCCGACTGGAGGCCGACCGTCGCGCGCTCGTGGAACTCTGCGACCGTCGCGGCTCCCGCGTAGGTGAACGACGAGCGCACGCCCGAGGTGATCATGTCGAGCAGATCCTCGACGCCCGGGCGCAGCGGGTCGAGGTAGATCCGCGACGACGAGATGCCCTCGGCGAACAGCTCCTTGCGGGCTCGCTCGTAGGCGTCGAGGCGTCCGAACCGGCCGACGACGGCCTTCGTCGAGGCCATGCCCCACGATTCCTTGAACGCGCGCCCCTCCTCGTCGAGCTGCACCTCGCCGGGCGACTCGATCGTGCCGGCGAACCACGAGCCGATCATGACGGATGCCGCACCCGCGGCGAGCGCCAGCGCCACGTCTCGGGGATAGCGGACTCCCCCGTCGGCCCAGACGTGGGCCCCGCGCTCCGCGGCCGCCTGGGCGGTCTCGAGCACGGCGGAGAACTGCGGCCGCCCGACAGCCGTCATCATGCGCGTCGTGCACATCGCCCCGGGCCCGACGCCGACCTTGAGGATCGTCGCTCCCGCCTCGACGAGGTCGGCGACGCCGTCGGCCGTGACGATGTTCCCCGCGACGATCGGCAGACCGAGGTCGAGCGCTGCGACCTCGCGCAGCGCGCGCAGCATCCCCTCTTGATGCCCGTGGGCGGTGTCGACCACGAGCACGTCCACGCCCGCGGCGGCGAGCGCCTGCGCCTTGGCCGCCGCGTCGCCGTTGATGCCGATCGCCGCCGCGACGATGAGACGCCCGTCGCCGTCGACGGCGGGGCGGTAGATCGCGGTGCGCAGTGCGCTGCGGCGCGACAGCGTGCCCATGAGCGCTCCCTGGTGGAGCATCGCGACGACGGGGACGTCGGCCGCGTCGATGAGGTCGAAGGCGGCGCGAGGATCGGAGACGTCGTCGGCATCGATCGCGGTGGCGCGCCCGCGAACGAGGTCGCCCAGGCGGGCGTCCGGCAGCGCGGTGGCGAGGCGGGCGGCCGGAACGATCCCGGTGATGTCGTCGATGCGCAGCGTCGCCGCCGACGGGTCCGCGACGACGATCCCGTGCCCGTCCAGCGCGGGAAGGATGCGGGATGCCTCGGCGACCGTGGCATCCGGTGAGAGCACGATCGGGGTGTCCCAGGCGACCGGCTGGTCCTTGACCCAGCGGATGGCGGCATCGAGGTCCTGCAGCGGCATGTCCTGCGGCAGGACGCCGAGCCCGCCCCGGCGCGCGAGCGTGGCGGCCAGGCGGGGACCGGTGACGGAGTTCATGTTCGCCGACACGATCGGCAGTGTGGCGGCGGTGCCGTCGCCGGGAGCGAGGTCGACGTCGAGCCGACTCGTGATCGCCGATCGGCGGGGCACGAGGAAGACGTCGGAGTACGTCAGGTCGACCGTGGGCTCAGCACCGGAGAAACGCATGCTCCCTACGCTACGCCGCTGACCCGGCAGACAGCCGGGCATGCGCCGGGGCGGCCGCGGCCGGTCGTCGGCGGGCTCGATCACGATGCGATACCACGGGCGCCGCCGCGGCATCCGGCCCGTTGATCTGGGCTACCCTAGGAGACTGTGCGCGGCGGCGGACCACCGCCGTGAGAACTGATCTTCACCGATGAAAGCAGGCGATCTGCCGTGTCCAGCCAGGCGACCGGAATCGGAACCTCGAACGACGGAGAGTTCGGGGCGAACGAATGGCTCGTCGCGGAACTGTATGAACAGTTCCGCGAAGACAAGAACTCGGTGGACAAGGAGTGGTGGCCGACGCTCGAGGCCTACGCGGCTCACATGAACGGCGCCGCCTCCCAGCCCGCCGCATCCGCACCGGCGAAGCCCGCCGAGGCCGCTCCCGCGCAATCGGCCCCCGCGCAGCCCGCCGCGGCCTCCCACCCCGTGACGGCGCCCGTGCCGACGGTCGGCTCGCAGCCGGTCGCGCGCACGACGGCCCGTCCCGCCGCCGCCCAGCCGGTGCCCGCCCAGGCTCCCACGACGCCCGCCGCCGAGGTGGAGCAGCGCGAGGATGTCGTCACCCCGCTGCGCGGTATGCCGAAGACTCTCGCCGCCAACATGGACGACTCGCTCACGGTCCCCACCGCGACGAGTGTGCGCACGATCCCCGCGAAGCTGATGATCGACAACCGCATCGTCATCAACAACCACATGGCGCGCACGCGCGGCGGCAAGATCAGCTTCACCCACCTCATCGGCTGGGCGCTGATCCAAGCGCTCAAGGCCTTCCCGAGCCAGAACGTCTCCTACGCCGAGGTCGACGGCAAGCCGTCGGTCATCGCGCACGCGCACGTCGGCCTCGGCATCGCGATCGACCTCCCCAAGCCCGACGGCACCCGCGCGCTCATGGTGCCGAGCATCAAGCGCGCCGAATCGCTCAGCTTCGGCGAGTACCTGGCCGCCTACGAGGACCTCGTCAGCCGGGCCCGCAAGAACAAGCTGACCGCGGCCGACTTCCAGGGCACCACGATCTCGCTGACCAACCCCGGCGGCATCGGCACGGTGCACTCGGTTCCGCGGCTCATGCGCGGTCAGGGCAGCATCATCGGCGCCGGCGCGCTCGACTACCCTGCCGAGTTCCAGGGCTCGAGCGAGAAGACGCTCGTCAACCTCGGCATCGGCAAGACGATCACGCTGACGAGCACCTACGACCACCGCGTCATCCAGGGCGCGGGCTCTGGTGAGTTCCTCAAGACCGTCCACGAGCTGCTCATCGGCAAGAACGGCTTCTACGACGAGATCTTCGCCGCGCTGCGCATCCCCTACGCGCCCATCCAGTGGTCGACCGACATCAACGTCGACCTCGCCGAGCGCGTCGACAAGACCGCGCGTGTGCAGGAGCTCATCAACTCCTACCGCGTGCGGGGCCACCTCATGGCCGACATCGACCCGCTCGAGTACCGCCAGCGCACGCACCCCGACCTCGAGATCGAGCAGCACGGGCTGACCTTCTGGGACCTCGACCGCGAGTTCGTCACCGGCGGGTTCGGCAGCAAGCGCGTCATGAAGCTCCGCGAGATCCTGGGCGTCCTGCGCGACTCGTACTGCCGCACGATCGGCATCGAGTACATGCACATCCAGGACCCCGAGCAGCGCAAGTGGTTCCAGGACAACGTCGAGGTCAAGTACCAGAAGCCCGGTCACGACGAGCAGCTGCGCATCCTCGGCAAGCTCAACCAGGCCGAAGCGTTCGAGACGTTCCTGCAGACCAAGTACGTCGGTCAGAAGCGCTTCAGCCTCGAAGGCGGCGAGTCGCTCATCCCGCTGCTCGACGAGGTCCTCCAGGGCGCGGCGCGCACCGGACTCGAAGGGGCCGCGATCGGCATGGCCCACCGCGGCCGCCTCAACGTCCTGACGAACATCGCCGGCAAGACGTACGGACAGGTCTTCCGCGAGTTCGAGGGCTCCGTCGCGATCGGCTCGAAGAGCGGCTCCGGCGACGTCAAGTACCACCTCGGCACCGAGGGCACCTTCGTGGGCGACGAGGGCGACGAACTGCCGGTGTACCTCGCCGCGAACCCGTCACACCTCGAGACCGTCGACGGCGTCCTCGAGGGCATCGTCCGTGCCAAGCAGGACCGCGGTCCGATCGGGTCGTTCTCGTGGCTCCCGATCCTCGTGCACGGCGACGCGGCGTTCGCCGGCCAGGGGGTCGTCGTCGAGACCCTGCAGATGTCGCAGCTGCGGGGCTACCGCACCGGCGGCACCGTCCACGTCGTGGTCAACAACCAGGTCGGCTTCACGACGCTCCCCCTCGACGCCCGCACCTCGGTGTACGCGACCGACGTGGCCAAGACCATCCAGGCGCCGATCTTCCACGTCAACGGCGACGACCCCGAGGCCGTCGTCCACGTCGCCCAGCTGGCGTTCCGCTACCGCCAGGAGTTCAAGCGCGACGTCGTGATCGACCTCGTCTGCTACCGCCGCCGCGGCCACAACGAGGGCGACGACCCCTCGATGACGCAGCCCCTCATGACGAACCTCATCGAGGCGAAGCGGTCGGTCCGCCGGCTCTACACCGAGTCGCTCGTCGGACGCGGCGACATCACCGAGGAGGAGTACGAGCAGGCCAAGCGCGACTTCCAGGATCGCCTCGAGGTCGCCTTCGCCGAGACGCACGCCGCCGAGACCGGCGCGTCCGGCCCGGTGGGTCTGTCGGGCCCGATCGACCAGGCCGTCGGCGCCCCCGAGACGACGGGTGTCGGCGAAGACGTCATCCGGCAGATCGGCGACGCGTTCGTCAACGCCCCCGAGAACTTCACCGTGCACGGCAAGCTCAAGCAGCTGCTCGACAAGCGCCACGACATGAGCCGCAACGGCAACATCGACTGGGCGATGGGCGAGCTCTTCGCGTTCGGATCGCTGCTGATGGAGGGCACCAACGTCCGCCTCGCCGGGCAGGATGCGCGTCGCGGCACGTTCGTGCAGCGCCACGCCGTCCTGCACGACCGTGCGAACGGCCAGGAGTGGCTCCCGCTCGCGAACCTGTCCGAGAACCAGGGCCGCTTCTACGTCTACGACTCCCTGCTGAGCGAGTACGCGGCCATGGCGTTCGAATACGGTTACTCGGTGGAGCGGGCGGATTCGCTGGTGCTGTGGGAAGCGCAGTTCGGCGACTTCGCCAACGGCGCCCAGTCGGTCATCGACGAGTTCATCTCCTCGGCCGAGCAGAAGTGGGCGCAGCAGTCGGGCGTCGTCCTGCTGCTCCCCCACGGCTACGAGGGCCAGGGACCGGACCACTCGTCCGCTCGCATCGAGCGCTACCTGCAGATGTGCGCGCAGGACAACATGACCGTCGCTCGCCCCTCGACGCCGGCGTCGTACTTCCACCTCTTGCGCCGCCAGGCGTACGCGCGTCCGCGTCGCCCGCTCGTGGTGTTCACCCCGAAGGCGATGCTGCGCCTGCGCGGCGCCACGAGCCCCGTCGAGGACTTCCAGAAGGGCAAGTTCGAGCCCGTGATCGACGACACCGCGATCTCCGACAAGAGCGCGGTGAAGCGGGTGCTGCTGCACTCGGGCAAGATCCACTGGGACCTGAAGTCCGAGCTCGACAAGAAGCCGAACCCCGCCATCGCCCTGGTGCGTCTCGAGCAGTTCTACCCGGCGCCGATCGACGAGCTGAAGGCGGTCCTCGCGGGCTACCCGAACGCCGAGGTCGTGTGGGTTCAGGACGAGCCCGAGAACCAGGGAGCGTGGCCCTTCATCGCGCTCGAGGCCGCCGCGAAGCTCGACGGCCGCGCGGTGCGCGGCATCACCCGGCCCGCAGCGGCATCGACGGCGACCGGTTCGCCCAAGGTGCACGCGGTCGAGCAGGCCAAGCTCATCGAGCAGGCGCTCACCCTCTGACTCAGGGGTTGACGAAAGGGGCGGACGTGCGAAGAACGTCCGCCCCTTTCACGTTGCCCGTGGCGGCGTGATCGGCCGATCGGGCGGGATCAGCGCCGCTCAGGCGTGCGCCGCCTCCTGGGCCTTCCGGAGGCGTGCCAGCACCTGGTCGCGGAGCTCTTCGGGGGCCGATTCCCGGCAGGCGCGGGCGACGACCTCGGTGAGCGTGCGCGAGACCAGAGCCTCGTCACGACATGCCGGGCACGACTCGAGGTGCTCACGGATGTCGGCGTGCTCGGTCTTGCAGACCTCGTTGCGCAGGTACTCTTCCAGGTCGCGTCGCGCCTTGTCGCAGCCGCAGTCACTCATTTCTTGCTCCTCGTGGGGGGCGTCGCGATGCCCCGCTCCTTCGCGTAGTCGGCCAGCAGGTCACGTAGGAGGCGTCTGCCACGGTGCAGACGGCTCATGACCGTGCCGATCGGGGTTTTCATGATGTCGGCGATCTCCTGGTAGGCGAAGCCCTCGACGTCGGCGAGGTACACCGCCAGCCGGAAATCCTCGGGGATCGACTGCAGAGCATCCTTCACCGCGGATGCCGGCATGTGGTCGATCGCTTCGGCCTCGGCGGAGCGACTGCTGGATGCGGTGGTCGATTCCGCACCGCCCAGCTGCCAGTCCTCGAGGTCGTCGATGGTGCCCTGATAGGGCTCCCGCTGCTTCTTGCGGTAGGTGTTGATGTAGGTGTTCGTCAGGATCCGGTACAGCCACGCCTTGAGGTTCGTCCCTTGCGTGAAGGAGGACCACGAAGCGAAGGCCTTCACGAACGTCTCTTGGACCAGGTCTGCCGCGTCGGCCGGGTTGCGGGTCATCCGCATGGCCGCCGCGTACAGCTGGTCCATGAACGGGAGCGCCTGCTCCTCGAATTGGGCGCTCGGATCCGTGACCGCTTGCTCTTCCATCAGCGGCCAGTCTACGTGGGCGTCCCACGGCACGACTGTGGGATCGGCGAGTGCGATCATGGACTCCCTTCCTCCGTGTTTCGAACATCCTCGACAGGACGAACGGGTTCGATACTGTGGAAACCCATGACCCCCGCCGCGTATTCCCCCCGTCCCGCCGACATCGGCGCGCCGTGGCGCGCTCCCGTCGCCGATGCCCCCGTCCGAGCCGAGGTCGCCGTCCCCGGGTCCAAGTCGATCACCAACCGCGAGCTGGTGCTCTCCGCCCTGGCCGAGACGCCCTCCCGCCTGATCGCGCCACTGCACTCCGACGACTCCGCACGCATGATCGACGCCCTGCGGGCTCTGGGAGCCCACATCGAGGCCGTGCCCGGCGATGGCCGATTCGGCCCCGACCTCGTCGTGACGCCGTTCGGCGAGGAGGTCAGCGACGCCGTCGTCGACTGCGGTCAGGCCGGCACCGTCATGCGCTTCGTCACTCCCCTGGCGGGCCTCGCCCGCGGTGAGGTCACCGTCACCGCTCACGAGAGCGCGCTGCACCGCCCGATGGCCGAGATGATCCGCAGCCTTCGCGAGCTCGGCGTCGACATCGACGACGGCGGCCGGTGGACACTGCCCTTCCTTGTCCACGGCCACGGCCACGTCCGCGGCGGCGAGGTCACGATCGACGCGAGCGGGTCGAGCCAGTTCGTCTCGGGCCTCCTGCTGGCCGCGCCTCGCTTCGACGTCGGCCTGCGGCTCGTGCACGACGGCCACCGCCTGCCGAGTCTTCCCCACATCGACATGACGGTCGAGGCCCTCGGCCATCGCGGGGTCGTCGTCGAGCGACCGAGCGAGCGGGAGTGGCTCGTGCCGGCCGGTCCGCTGCGCGGCAAGGAGCTCACGATCGAGCCCGACCTTTCCAATGCGGCTCCGTTCCTGGCCGCCGCCGTCCTCACCGGCGGCCGTGTCACCGTGCCGCACTGGCCCGTGCACTCGACCCAGCCGGGTGCCCTGCTGGCCGACATCCTCACCGAGATGGGGGCGCGCGTCACGCGACGCAGCGGCGTGCTCGCCGTCACCGGAACCGGCGAGATCCGAGGAGTCGATCTCGACCTGTCCGCCGCGAGCGAGCTGACCCCGTCGCTGTTCGCCCTGGCAGCGTTCGCGGATTCGCCGAGCACGCTTCACGGCATCGGGCACATCCGCGGCCACGAGACCGACCGCATCGCCGCCCTCGTCGGCAATCTGCGTGCGCTCGGCGGTTCGGCTGAAGAGCTCGAAGACGGCATCCGGATCACGCCGGCGCCCCTGCGCGGCGGACTCTGGCGGGCTCACCACGACCACCGGATGGCGACCGCCGGTGCCATCATCGGACTGCGCGTGCCGGGGGTCGAGGTCGACGACATCGGCACGACCGCCAAGACGATGCCCGAGTTCCCCGAGCTGTGGGCCGAGATGCTCGCGGACGACGTGCGGGTCGACGGGTGAGCTGGCTCGGCGGCGACGACGACCTCGACGAGGAGTACGACGAGTCCGATATCCGGATGCGTCCGAACCCGAAAGCGAACCGACCCCGCACGAAGCGGCGCCCCGCCCACAGCGACGCGCAGGTGGCTCGCGTCGTGGGCGTCGACCGCGGCCGCTACACCGTGCTCATCGACGAAGACGGCGACGACGAGCACACCGCTCTCGCGGTGCGCGCGCGTGAGCTGCGCAAGCAGCCGATCGTCAGCGGCGACCGGGCACGAGTCGTCGGCGACGTCTCGGGAGACGAAGGCACCCTCGGCCGCATCGTCGGCATCGAACCACGCACGACGCTGCTGCGGCGCAGCGCGGACGACACCGACCAGGTCGAGCGGATCGTCGTGGCCAACGCCGACCAGATGGTCATCGTCGTGGCCGCAGCCGACCCCGAGCCGCGCCCGCGACTCGTCGACCGCTACCTCATCGCCGCGCTCGATGCCGGCATCCACCCCCTGCTCGTGGTGACGAAGACCGACCTCGCCGACCCCTCGGCGTTCCTCGCGCACTTCGAGGGCGTCGACGACCTCGAGGTCCTCACGAGCGGACGGGGCCGGATGCCGGTGGCCGAGCTCGGGGCGAGGCTCGTGGGCCATGCGACGGTGTTCGTCGGCCACTCCGGCGTCGGCAAGTCCACGCTCGTCAATGCCCTGGTGCCGACCGCGGCTCGGGCGACCGGGCACGTCAACGAGGTCACCGGGCGCGGCCGGCACACGTCGAGCTCGACGGTGTCGCTGCGGTACCGCGGGCCGGAGGGACGCGGGTGGGTCATCGACACGCCGGGCGTGCGCTCGTTCGGACTCGGACACGTCGATCCGGCCAACATCCTCGCCGCCTTCACCGACCTCGCCGCCGTCGCCGAGGAGTGTCCGCGCGGATGCACCCACCTGCCCGACGCACCCGACTGCGCCATCATCGAGGCGGTCGCAGCGGGGCGGCTCGGAGAACGCGGACCGGCCCGCCTCGATTCGCTGCAGCGCCTGCTCGGCACGTTCTCGGCCGGTGTCGACCCAGCCGTACGTCGTTCTAGGCTGGATTCATGACGCGTCTGGAACCGGGCGACCTCGCCCCCGCATTCACCCTCGACGACCAGGACGGATCGGCGCTGTCGCTGGCGGACCTGCGCGGGCGGCGCACGGTCGTCTTCTTCTACCCCGCGGCGATGACCCCGGGCTGCACGCGCGAGGCGTGCGACTTCCGCGACAGCGTCGAGTCGCTGCGAGCCGCGGGCATCGAGGTCATCGGGATCTCGCGCGATGACGAGGCGAAGCTGCGGCGCTTCCGCGAGCAGGAGCAGCTGACCTACCCGCTGCTGAGCGACCCCGACCACGCGGTCCACGAGGCGTACGGCGCGTGGGGCGAGAAGATGAACTACGGCAAGACCGTCGAAGGGGTGATCCGCTCGACCTTCGTCATCGACGCCGACGGCCGGATCGAGCACGCGCTCTACAACGTCAAGGCCACGGGCCACGTCGCCCGCGTCCGGACGCTGCTCGGCCTGACCTGACGGAGGCGGGCCGGCCTCAGGCTTCGCCGCGATCGCGCGCCGCGCGCCGCGTGGCGGCCACGAGGAGCACGAAGCCGACGATGCCCGGTACCGCGATGAGCACAGCGGTACCGGCGTCGGCGTACTGTCCCGTGGCAGCTCCGAGAGCGACAGCCAGGATGAGCAGCTGCGCCACGATGCCTCCGGACCGGCCCCACGAGACCCGGCGCCAGACGGAGACGGCGAAGGCGACGAGGGCGGCCGCACCGATCGCCGTCAGGACGATGAGCGCCACCGAGCTCGGCACGTCGATCGTGTCGCCGCCGACGAGAGCGACGATCTCCCATCCGACGACCGCCAGCAGCGCGACGGCCTCGGCGGCGAGCACAGCTCCCGCGATGCGTTCGACAGCAGAAGGGGCCATGGCATCCGACCTTCGGTCCGGGCCGCACGAAACCGATATTCACGGCCCGGCGGCGAGCAAATACGCAGTTCACCCTTGATTCATCTGTCCGGGCTATGGGACGATAGACCAAGCCGTGTGCTCCCACAGCGAAGTGGGGCGAGCATCCGCTCGCACACTTAACCAGGGTACCGGACTACCCGAGTCCGGCCTGACAGAATCACCACCCCAAGGAGCACCACATGGATTGGCGCGATAAGTCTGCCTGCCTGACCGTCGACCCCGAACTCTTCTTCCCCGTGGGCAACACCGGCCCCGCCGTCGACCAGATCGAGAAGGCGAAGGCCGTCTGCGCCCGTTGCACGGTCACCGAGATCTGCCTGCAGTACGCCCTCGAGACCGGCCAGGACTCGGGCGTCTGGGGAGGCCTCTCCGAAGACGAGCGCCGCGCACTGAAGCGCCGCGCCGCACGCGCACGCCGCGCCTCCTGAGGCGCTCTCCGCTCTCGGCGTCGCCGACGCGGCGCCGAGACACCGCGGTCGGCGAGACCGACCGCCCCGCTCAGCTCGCGTCTCGCTCGATGTAACGCAGCGGGATGTCGATGGTCACCTCGGTGCCGCTCCCGACGAGCGTGTGCCAGTCGATCGTCCCGCTGAGCTCGCCCTGGATCAGCGTGCGAACGATCTGCGTGCCAAGGCCGCGCCCGACCTGACCCTCCGGCAGTCCGCTTCCCGAGTCGCGTACCTTGACCTCGAGGCGCTCCGCCGAACGTTCCGCGACGATCTCGACGTCGCCCTCGGTGCCGGCGAGCCCGTGCTCGACGGCGTTCGTCACGAGCTCGGTGAGCGCGAGAGCGAGAGGTGTGGCGTACTCGCTGGGCAGGGTCCCGAAGCGGCCGGTCGACCGGGTCCGGGCGCGGGTGTTGGGGGCTGCGGCCACCTCGGCGACGAGCTTGAGCACCCGTGCGAAGACCTCGTCGAAATCGACGTTCTGCGCGAGTCCCTCTGAGAGGGTGTCGTGCACGACGGCGATGGCCGAGACGCGACGCATGGCCTGTGTCAGCGCGTCGCGCGCCTCCTCCGAATGCGTCCGGCGGGCCTGGATGCGCAGGAGCGACGCGACGGTCTGCAGGTTGTTCTTCACCCGGTGGTGGATCTCGCGGATCGTCGCGTCCTTGGTGATGAGCTCCTGCTCCTGATGACGGATCTCGCTGACGTCACGGCACAGCACGATCGCACCGATGCGGGTCCCGTGGTCGCGCAGCGGGATCGTCCGCAGCGAGACGGTCACTCCGCGCGCCTCGATGTCCGCGCGCCATGGTGCACGGCCGGCCATCACGATCGGCAGCGACTCGTCAAACTCGCGTTTGCTGGGGAGGATGGCCGTCGCGACCTCGATGAGGGGCTCCCCCTCGAGCTCGTCCTCGAAGCCCAGCCGGTTGAAGGCCGACAGCGCGTTCGGGCTGGCGAAGGTCGTCATGCCGTCGACGTCGAGCCGGATGAGTCCGTCGGATGCGCGCGGCGCACCGCGACGCGGCGCGGTCGGGGCATTGAGGTCGGGGAAATCGGACGAGGCGACCATTCCGAACAGGTCGTCGGCGCAGTCGTTGAACGTGATCTGCTGACGCGACGGCGTCCGCGCCTCACCGAGGTTCGTGTGCCGCGTGAGCACACCGACGACGTGCGCGGGGCGCCCCTCGGCGGCCCGTTCCCGCACGATGGGCACCGCTCGCACGCGCGTCGGAGTCTCTTCGAACCAGTCGGGCGAGGCGGAGTCGACGATGCGCGCCTGGGTGAAGGCGTCCTTCACCTGCGTACGCCACTGCGGCCGCACCCGGTCGCCGACGATGTCGCGGTAGAACAGCGTCGCCGCTCCCCCGGGCCGGGTGTGCGCGACCGCGATGAACGAGTCGTCCGCCGTGGGCACCCAGATGACGATGTCCGCGAACGCGAGATCGGCCAGCAGCTGGCCGTCACCGGCGAGGCGGTGCAGCCACTCGACATCGGCGTCGGTGGACAGTCCTTGAGCATGGACGAGATCGCTGAGGGTCGACACCATCCCAGACTAGGGGGCCGGCCCCGCCGCCGCGGCGCCCGCCGTCACACGCTGCCGCCGGCGGGCCTCCTCGGCCGGGCGGGCGGGTGGCGAGATCACCTCGCCGACGAAGCGACGGACGGCAGCCGGGATCGATCCCCGTCCGTTGCCTTCCCCGACGGGCCGGGCTGCGAGAAGCGCGGCGTCGGTGGCGCGCGGGTCCCAGGGGACGAACGAGCATCGCTCGATGCCCGCGTAGCGCACGAAGCTGCGACGGATCTGACCTCGCGGGTCGATCCCGAGCGGGCCGCCGCGGAGCTTGTTGACCACCACGTGCACGGGCACCGCCCCCACGATCGACCGCAGGTCCGGATACACCCGCAGGAAGCGCGAGAGTCCCACCGGGTCGGCGGCAGCGACGGCAACGACCGCGTCGGCCGCTTCGAGCGCGGCGAGCGTGGCCCCGTTGCGGCGGGGTCCGTCGAGATCGCTCACGATCTCTTCGTCGCGCTCGAGAGAGGCGGAGACATCGACGAAGACGTCATCGACCCAGTCACGGCACGTCTCGAGCACGCGGGCGACCCGGTCGAACCCGAGTTCCGGCCAGCGTGACGGGCGGTTGATCCCGGCGAGCACCTCGACGGCGCCGGCAGGCTCGGCGATGCGCGCCAACTCGCCGGGCGTCAGCTCGCCCCGCGATGCCCTGCGGCACGCGGCCGCGAGGCCTGGTCCCTCGTCGGGGATGCCGAGCGCGATGGCGATCGCGGGTGCGTGCGTGTCGGCATCGGCGAGCGCGACACGGCGGCCGTCGCGTGCGGTCTCGCGAGCGAGCTCGATCGCCAGCGTCGTCCGCCCCGGCGCGCCGGACGCGCCCCACACCACGATCACCCGTCCGCGCGACGAGCGGGCCTGCCCCGCGGCAGGCACCGCTGTGACGGCATCCAGGGCATCCGTCCCCGCATCGACGACCGCGATCCCGAGGATCTCCGCGGCGCGGCGCTCGGCGGGACCTCGCGCCCAGGCGACGATCCGGGTCGCCGTCCGGTCGCACAGTTCCACGACCTCGCGCGTGAGCCACGATCGGGATGCGGCCAGGATCAGCACGTCGGCACTCGCCACGGTGTCCGCCGCGCCCGGCCGTTGGACCGTCCCCTTCACCGCTCCGGCACCCGAGAGGCCGCGTGCTGCGACGGCCACGTCGTCGGCGGCCAGCACTGCCACGTCCGCGAGGCCGCCCGCGCGCAGTCGCTCGACGAACGGCGCGTACTCCGGGATCGCCACCACGACGCGCATCAGCGTCCGCCGCCCGTGGCGGGAATCACGGAGATGGCATCCCCCGAGCCGATCGCGGCGAGCACGGCGGCGACGTCATCACGCGGAACCACCAGCTCGACCGCAGCGGAGCGCTGCTGCCCGACGAGCCCTTCGCTGCTCTGCAGAGCTCGCACCGTCGCGTCGGGGACGAGGATGCGGGGGTCGGCGAACACGTCGCGTTCACGCCGGGGTGCGCTCCACACCTCGACGCGAGTACCCGCCGTCACCGAACCGGGTACGGCATTCGTCGTCTGCACGACGACCGTCGTGGCGTCCGCCTCCGCAGGAGAGGCCACCGCGGCGCGCGGCACCAGTTCGCCGGCCGGAATCGTCCGCGACGCGACCCCGCCCGGCTCGAGGGTCCCCGGCGCGGCGTAGAGATCGCCTGCCGGCCCCAGCACCACCTCGACGACCCGCAGATCCGCGGCGTCGACCGGTTCGCCGACGACGATCGTCCGGGCCGCGCTGAGAACGGTCGAGGTCTGCCGTGCCGCAGACACGACGGACCAGACGCCGGCGATGGAGACCAGCACGAGAACGACGCCGATGATGACGCGTGCGTCGGCCCGTCGGATGCGGCTGCGGAGGGAGGTGCGTACGGCCATACCCCCATCGTGCGCGAGCGGAGGAGACCACGCCCGCCGTTGTCCACAGGGGTGTCAAGGGCCGGGCAGAGGAACGAGCGCGCGCGGATAATGGAGGCATGCCCGCCATCCCCGACAGCGCGCGCTTCCTGACCCCGTCCCAGGTCGCCGAGACGCTGCAGATCGAGGTCGACGAGGTGATCGCGCTCGTCCACGAGGGCCGGCTCGTCGGGGCCAAGGTGGGAACGCCCGCCCGCTGGCGCATCGAATCGGCGAGCGTCGAGGATTACCTCGATGCCCAGGTCGAGGATGCTCGTCGCGCCGCGCTGTGGCAGCAATCGCAAGTCGCCAGCTTCCCCGAGCTCTGGGCGCGGCAGCGACGGCCGGAGTGACCCCTCACCCGGCGGATCCGTCGAGGTGCACGGTTCGCAGCGCCCGATAGCCGATGATCCGGTGCCCGGTCACGGCGCTCGCGCGGCGGGGCTCCCCCGCGTCGTGGAGGGCGAAATCGACGTGGTCCGCGCCCGCACGGTCGATGGTTCCCGTCCAGCTCGTCCCCCCGGCCACCACGACGCGGACGCCGACGCGACGACGCGCGAGATCGCGCAGCATGAAACCGAGGGTCATGCGTTCGGCGAGCGCGGAGTGGCTCCGGGTGGGGCGAGCGCTGCGGAGCAGATCGGGTTCTGCCGCGGCGATCGAGGCCACGGCGTCGAGGGGGACCACCGCGGCTCGGGACCCGGCGGTGTTCTCGACGGCGATCCAGTCAGATCCGACGCCGGTCAGGCGACCGCGAACGGCATCCGCGGCGATGACATCGACCGCGATCTCGAGGCCGACCAGCTCCACGAGGCGCTCGCGGAGTGTGAGCCGCGAGAGGCGCAATCGTTCGGCCTCGCTGTCGAGCGCGGCACGCTCGGCCTCCCACTCGGAGTCGAGCTGGTGTTCGAGATCTTCGAAGAGGCGCTGCCATCGCACCCCGCGAGGTTATCGGCAGTGCACCGGCCCGAAGCAGCCTGTCCACAGGTTGGAGAATTCTCATCCGGCCGGATTCGGCAGTGTGCTGTACTCATCGGCGTTGACAGAGCCGATGGAAGGAGGTTCGCGCGATGACGTCGATGAGCGCCGGTGAACCCCGCCGGTACCCCCGCATCGGGTCCTCGCTCGACATCGCGGAGTACTTCGCCGCGCAGCCGACCTCGACGGCCGATCTCCCGGATCCCGAGCCGTTGGTGCGCAACCTGACCCGCGGTGTCCTCGAGGTTCTCGCCGGAGTCCGTGAAGTCGAGCAGCTCGCCCGGTGGCTGAGCGAGGATGCCTTCCGAGTGCTGGTGACACGCGCGAACCTCGCGGCGCGCGCACGCAGCGCCCGGCAGGTCACCCCGGCGCGACCTGTCTACTCGATCGTCAGGGTCCGGATGTGCGAACCGGCCGACGGCGTCGTCGAGGGAACGGTGATCGTCACCACCCCGCACCGCACGCGCGCGGTGGCGCTCCGGCTCGAGGGCCTCGACGGCCGATGGCGGGCGACCTCGCTCGCCCTGCTGTGACCGGCTCCTACTGCTTGTACGACGACAGGAAGTTGCCCAGGCGCTCGATCGCCTCGGTCAGCACGCGCGCCTCGGGCAGCGTGACGATCCGCAGGTGGTCGGGGTCGGGCCAGTTGAACCCGGTCCCCTGCACCAGCAGCACGTGCTCGGCCACGAGGAAGTCGTAGACGAGCTTGCCGTCGTCGTGGATGTCATAGACCTCGGGATCGAGGCGTGGAAACGCGTACAGCGCCCCCTCGGGCTTGTGACACGTCACGCCCGGGATGCTCTCGAGCCCCTCCCATGCGGCATCCCGCTGCTCGTGCAGCCGCCCCGTCGGCGCGATCAGCGCTTCGATCGACTGCACGCCCGACAGCGCGGCCTGCACCGCGAACTGCGCGGGCACGTTCGGGCACAGGCGGGTCGAGGCCAGCAGCTGGATGCCCTCGAGGAAGCCCTTCGCATGCGCCTTGGGCCCCGTGATGACGAGCCAGCCCGAGCGGTACCCCGCGACGCGATACGTCTTGGAGAGGCCGTTGAACGTCAGACAGAGGAGGTCGGGCGCGAGGGTCGCCAACGGGATGTGGGTCGCCTCGTCGTAGAGGATCCGGTCGTAGATCTCGTCCGAGAGCAGGAGGAGCGAGTTCTCGCGGGCGATCTGCACGATGCCCTCGAGAACCTCGCGGCTGTACACCGCGCCCGTGGGATTGTTCGGGTTGATGACGACGATGGCCTTCGTCTGCGGAGTCACCTTCGAGCGGATGTCCTCGAGGTCGGGCTCCCAGCCCTGCGTCGCATCGCACAGGTAGTGCACGGGCTTGCCGCCGCCGAGGCTCGTCATCGCCGTCCACAGCGGATAGTCGGGCGCGGGGATCAGCACCTCGTCGCCCTCGTCGAGGAGAGCCTGCATCGTCATCGTGATCAGCTCGGATACACCGTTGCCGAGGTAGACGTCGTCGGGGTCGACGTGAGGGAACCCCGGAACCTCCTCGTAGCGCGACACGACGGCGCGCCGTGCGGAGAGGATGCCGCGACTGTCGCTGTAGCCGTGCGCGTTCGGCACCGACTCGATCATGTCGCGGACGATCTGGAAGGGCGCCTCGAACCCGAAGATGGCGGGGTTGCCGGTGTTGAGCTTCAGCACGCGATGCCCGTCGGCCTCGAGTCGGTCGGCCTCGGCCAGGGCGCTGCCACGAATTTCGTAGAGGACGTCCTTGAGCTTCGATGACTGATCGAGGATTCGGCGGTTCATCCGATCAGGATATCCGGCGGTCGAGCGGGCCGATCGACGATGCGTGGCCCGCTCGCCGGATCACTTCTTCTTGCCCGCGGCCCGCCGCGCCGCACGGTTGCCCGCGTCGCCGGCATCCTCGTTCGCGCCCATCTTCTGCCCGAACGCACCGCGCGGTGCGTCGGCGGGGGCCTCCTGCTCGGCCGCCTGCTGACGCGCCTTCGCGGTCGCGGTCTTCTGAACCTGACCGCGATCGTTGCGCACCTCGACCTCGCCCGACCCGGTGTCGCTCGGGGCGGAGTACTCGAGCTTCTGCGTCTCGACGGGCGTCGGGGTGAGCCCCTTGGCGTCGACGTCGCCGCTTTCGGCGGAGCGGACCTCGACCTCGAGGTTGTAGAGGAAACCGACCGACTCCTCCTTGATCTGGCTCATCATCGACTGGAACATCTCGTACCCCTCGCGCTGGTACTCGATGAGCGGATCGCGCTGTGCCATCGCACGCAGGCCGATGCCGTCCTTGAGGTAGTCCATCTCGTAGAGGTGGTCGCGCCAGCGGCGGTCGAGCACCTGGAGCACGACGCGGCGCTCGAGTTCGCGCATGGCCGGCTCACCGAGCGTCTCCTCGCGCTTCTGGTAGGCGATCTTCGCGTCGGAGAGCAGCTCGCGCTTGAGCACGTCGGCGGTGATGCGTCCCTTGTTCCCGGCCTCGGCCACGACCTCGTCGATCGTGACGCCCACGGGGTAGAGCGTCTTCAGCTCGGTCCAGAGGGCGTCGAAGTCCCAGCTCTCGGTGTGACCCGACGACGTGTGGTCGTCGATGACGGCGCTGATGGCATCCTCGATGAAGTGCTGCACGCGCTCCGACAGGTCGTCGCCGTGGAGCACCTGGCGGCGGTCGGCGTAGATCGCCTCGCGCTGGCGGTTGAGCACGTCGTCGTACTTGAGGACGTTCTTGCGGATCTCGGCGTTGCGCGCCTCGACCTGCGCCTGCGCGCTCTTGATCGCCCGCGAGACCATCGACGACTCGATCGCGACGTCCTCGGGGAAGTTCGTCCGCGCGAGGATCGCCTCGGCCGCGCCCGACTGGAACAGGCGCATGAGGTCGTCGGTCAGCGACAGGTAGAACCGGCTCTCACCGGGGTCGCCCTGACGACCCGAACGTCCGCGCAGCTGGTTGTCGATGCGGCGCGACTCGTGACGCTCGGTGCCGAGCACGTAGAGTCCGCCGGCTGCGACGACCTTCTCGGCCTCTTCGGCCACGGTCTCGCGGACCGATGCGAAGACCTCGTCCCACGCGGCCTCGTACTCGTCCGGCGTCTCGACGGGGTCGAGCCCGCGCGACTTCATCTCCTGGACGGCGAGGAACTCGGCGTTGCCGCCGAGCATGACGTCGGTACCGCGACCGGCCATGTTGGTCGCGACCGTCACGGCGCCCAGGCGACCGGCACGCGCGACGACCTCGGCCTCCCGGGCGTGATTCTTGGCGTTGAGGACCTCGTGCTTGACGCCCTTCTTCGCGAGCAGACGCGAGAGGTACTCGCTCTTCTCGACGCTCGTCGTGCCCACGAGCACCGGCTGGCCCGTCGCGTGGCGCTCGACGATGTCTTCGACGACCTGCGCGAACTTCGCGGTCTCGTTCTTGTAGACGAGATCGGGCTGGTCCTTGCGGATCATCGGCTTGTTCGTCGGAATCGGGACGACGCCGAGCTTGTAGGTCGACATGAACTCGGCCGCCTCGGTCTCGGCGGTACCGGTCATACCCGAGAGCTTGTCGTAGAGGCGGAAGTAGTTCTGCAGCGTGACGGTGGCGAGGGTCTGGTTTTCGGCCTTGACCGGAACGCCTTCCTTCGCCTCGATGGCCTGGTGGATGCCTTCGTTGTAGCGACGGCCGACGAGGATACGACCCGTGTGCTCGTCGACGATCATGACCTCGTCGTTCATGACGACGTAGTCGGTGTCGCGCTTGAACAGGGCACGCGCCTTGATCGAGTTGTTCAGGAAGGAGATGAGCGGGGTGTTCGCCGACTCGTAGAGGTTGTCGATGCCGAGGTAGTCCTCGACCTTCTCGATGCCGGGCTCGAGCACACCGACAGTGCGCTTCTTCTCGTCGACCTCGTAGTCGACACCCGGTTCGAGGGTGAGGGCGACGCGCGCGAACTCGACGAACCAGCGGTTCGCCTCGCCCGACGACGGCCCCGAGATGATGAGGGGGGTGCGGGCCTCGTCGATGAGGATCGAGTCGACCTCGTCGACGACGGCGAAGAAGTGGCCGCGCTGCACGAGGTCCTCGCGCCGCCAGGCCATGTTGTCGCGCAGGTAGTCGAAGCCGAACTCGTTGTTCGTGCCGTACGTGATGTCGGCGGCGTACTGCTCACGGCGGACCTCGGGGGTCTGACCCGAGACGATCGTTCCGGTGGTCATGCCGAGCGCGCGATAGACGCGGCCCATGAGCTCGGACTGGTACGAGGCGAGGAAGTCGTTGACGGTGATGACGTGGACGCCCTTGCCCGCGATGGCGTTGAGGTAGGCCGCGAAAGTCGCCGTCAGCGTCTTTCCTTCACCGGTCTTCATCTCGGCGATGTTCCCGAGGTGAAGGGCCGCGCCGCCCATGACCTGCACGTCGTAGGGACGCTGACCGAGCGTGCGCTTCGCAGCTTCGCGAACGGCGGCGAACGCCTCCGGCATCAGGCGGTCCAGCGTCTCGCCGGCCTCGTAGCGCGTGCGCAGCTCGGCGGTCTCGTTCCGCAGCTCGTCGTCGGTGAGCCGGGCGTAGTCCTCTTCGAGCGCGCCCACGGCCTTGACGATCTGCTGCAGACGGCGCAGCACGCGGCCCTCACCGGCGCGGAGCAGTTTCTCGAGAGGGTTGGCCACAGCGGATCTCCATCTGTCGGGTGCGCCGACGCCACGTCGGCCGCGCCCGCGCGTGCGCACGGGCATATGGAGCCCATGTTATCGGCCCGTGACCTTGGCGTCGCCTGCGAGAGACGACGACCTCCCGTCCGGCGACGACCGCGAGACCTAGGATCGGAGCATGGCTGGATTCTGGGGCAGACGCAAGCGGGAACAGCAGGATGTCGCGGACGCGGACGCGAACCTCGCACGCGAGGCGGACATCGCCCTCGTCGGAGCGGACGAGCGCCTGCGTGTCACGAGCGACGAGATGGTGTTCGCCGAGGCCGAGCTCGGCGACGAGGCCACTGCTCCGCTGCGCGAGGCGATCGCCGCAGTGCGCCACCACCTCGGCGAGGCGTTCCACCTCAAGCAGCTCAACCACGACGAGATCCCCGACACACCCGAAGAGGTGCGCACGCGGAACGCGCGCATCGTCCAGCTGTGCGAATGGGCCCAGGACCTGCTCGACGACCGCGTCTCGGCCCTGTCCGAGGCGATCGAGCGCGCCCGGCGGGCACCCGAGATCCTCGCCGGCATCCGGGCCGACGTCGCGGCCCTGCGCGAGCGCATCGCCCCCGCCCGCGCCGTCATCGACCGGGTCTCGAGCCGCTACCACCCCGACGCGCTCAACCGGGTCAGCGGGAACGCGGATGAGGCCGCGGGACTGCTCGAGTTCGCTGAGCACGGGGCGGATGTCGCCGAGCGCCGGCGCGCTGCCGGCGAGCGCGGTCCCGCGAACATCGCGCTCGAGACCGCCACCGAAGCCGTGCGCCGCGCGCGCACCCTGCTCGACGCGGTCGACGACTTCGAGGTCGAGGCTCTACGGGCGCAGTCCACGCTCGCCGACGTCGTCGCCGACTCGCGCGACGACCTCGTCGCGGCGCGCACGGCTCCGCAGACCCCGGCAGTCACCACGGCCATGGCGGAACTCCAGCAGGCGCTGACGCGCGTCAGCCCCGCCGGCACTCCGGGCGACCCGTTCGCGGAGCTGTCGATGCTCCGCGAGAAGAACGCGGCACTCGACGTCGCCGTCGACACCGCCCGCGAGCGCGCTGCCCGCCCGATCCCGCCCGAGAGCCACGTCCGGCACGCGATCGACGACGCCGATCGCCAGCTGTCCGTCGCGCGGAGCGTCATCGCCGGTCACCGCGGGTGGATCGGCGCCGACGCGCGCACGCGGCTCGCCGAGGCCGAGAGTCTGCGCCTCGGGCTCGCTCCCGTCGGCCCGATCCCCGAAGACGACCGAGAGAAGGCACTCGCCGATGCGCGGCGGTGCGCCGCCCTCGCGGGCGAGGCCTTGCAGCTCGCCCAGCGCGACATCGACGGCTCGCGTCCGAACGACGGCTGGGGCGGCCCCGGCGGGTACGGCGGCGGCTGGGGCGGCCGCGGCAACGGCGGCAACATGGTGGGCGGCATCCTGGGTGGTCTCGTGATCGGCAGCATGCTCGACGGCATGTTCGACTGACAGCCCCGGCTTCGGCCGGAACACACGACGGGGGCGGATGCCGTGATGGCACCCGCCCCCGTCGTCGTCATCAGATCAGGACGCGAGCTCGGTCTCCGGCGGAGCGGCCGCGGTCAGCGAGATGACACCGTAGTCCCACCCCTTGCGGCGGTACACGACACTCGGGTGGTCGGTGCGGGCGTTGATGAACAGGAAGAAGTCGTGTCCGACGAGCTCCATCCGGTCGACGGCTTCCTCGACGGTCATCCACTCTGCGCCGAACTCCTTGGTTCGGATGACGACGGGCGTGTAGTCGTCCTCGTCGGCGGAGTCGCCGACAACGGGCACTTCGCCCGTCGCGACGGCACGCAGGACCTCGACCGATGCGGGTTCGACGTCGATGCCCTCGAGAGCGCCGGTTCCCTTGTCGAGCTTGGCTCCTCGCGGGTGGTTCCGCGCATCGACGCGCTTGTCCTTGGCGCGGCGAACCTGCTCGACGAGCTTGTCGACCGCGAGATCGAGGGCGACGAACTTGTCGCCGTCCGTGGCCTCGGCCCGGACGATCGGTCCCTTTCCAGTGAGGGTCAGTTCGACGGTCTCGTCATCCATGCGCCCGTTGCGGTAGGCGTGATGCGTGACCTTGATGTCGAGGCGCTGCGCACGAGGTGCGAGCGTCTCGATGCGACTGGACTTCTCTTCAGCCACCGTGCGGAAGCGATCCGTGATCCCGACTCCCACGCCGACGATGCTGGTTTCCATCCTGACCTCCTTGCTCCGGTCCGCCCGGTTCAAGGGCGGACCTTCGTTCGCCTTGGTCTCCCCCACGCTAGTGGGGCGAGCGAGCATTGTCACTCATGAACCGCCGGGAATACCTTCAGCGCTCACCCGGAGCGGGGTGTCGGCCAGCACGACGGCGCCCACGACCCGCAGCCCGGCGGCGCTGAGCGCGTTTCGCGCCGCACGCAGCGTCGCTCCCGTGGTCATCACGTCGTCGACGATGACGACGGCGCCCGTTCCCGGACGCGCGAGGAACGCGCCCGCGACGTTGCGCTCTCGCTCCGCGCGGCCGAGCAGACGCTGGTCGAGAGCACGGCCACGCCAGCGGAGCCACCGCCCGACACGGGCCTCGCAGCGCCGCGCGAGCAGCTCGGGCACGGCGTACCCCCGACGGCGCAGCGCCGCCCGTGACGGCGGAACCGGGACCAGCACGGCATCCGCCCACCCCGCTTGACGGACCAGGTCCGCCATCAGGGCGCCGAGCGGGCGGGCCAGGCCGGTGCGGCCGTCTTCTTTGAGAGCACGGACGACACGGGCGGCCGTGCCCTCGTAGCGCGCGACGCTGCGGACCTCGAGCCCGTCGGCATCGTGCCGGTGCGGTCGAGCGATCTCCGCGGCGCAGATCTCGCAGAGCGGTCGGCCCGGCGCGTCGCATCCCGCGCACCAGACGGGCATGAGCAGATCGAGCGCGTCGGCGAGGTGCTCACGCCACGGCCCGCGACGAAGGGGATCCGGCTGCACGCCCCCATGCTGTCGACGCATCGCCGTCAGCGGCAGCGTCATCCCGCGACTGTGGACGACGGCGTCGGGCCCATCGCCGGGGAGAGGTCAGCGCGGCGCGCCCTGCTGGGTGGCGAGCACGCGGATGCCGCCCGCGACCGTCGGCCAGGCCTGCCCCTTCTGCGCGTAGAGGACGCCCTCGCCGTCGAGGAGACGGACGGCACGCAGCTGGTTCGTGGCGGCGATCGCGACGGGACCGGCCGGCGCGACGATCTCTTCGCCGAAGCCGCCGACCGACTGCGAGATGACGACATCGGCATCGCCGTCCTCCGCGAGGACCGCGATGGTCGATCCGTCGACCCAGCTCGCGTCGATGCCCGTGCCGGGAAGCAGCGCCACGGTCTCGCGATCCCCCAGTCCCGCCGGAGCACCGTCGTCGTCGCGGAGGATGCCCGCGATCCACAGCGCCGGACGCGAGCCGTCGCGCACCAGGGCGGCGATGCGCGTGCCGTCGCGCGACACCTCGATGCTCGAGATCTGCGATGCCCCGGGCCACGCATTGGCGATCGAGACGACCGTGCCGTCGGGGCCCGTCGCCGTCAGGCCCGACGGCTCACCGGAGGGCACACTCCAGATGAATCCCTGCGGATCTATGGTCGGGTCGATCAGGCCCGTCCGCTCGTCGACGATCTCGGAAGTCGCGTCGTCGCGCACGCGCACGACAGCGCCGGCTGACGTCCGAATGGCGGCCGTGCTGCGATCCGCCCCCAGCTGGATCGACTCCGGCCCGAGACCGGGGAGGACGGCGGACAGTCCCGGCAGCGGCTCGATCTCGGAGCCGGAGAGGAATCCGAAGGCGTCCTCGGTCAAGACCGCCGGCCGGACATCGACGCGGATCGGTCGGACGTCGACCGCCTGGGCGGCGACCGGCTCGCCGTCGACCGACATCTGGGCGCCGCGGATACCGGCTGACTGCAGGCTCGCGTCCAGCTGCGCCTGCATCCGGTTGCGGGTCTCGGGCACGATCGCCAGCGCCGACTGCGACAGCGGCACCTGGGCCACTCCCCCCTCGAGCGGAACCGCGCGCGTCGCGAGCTCGAGACTCTCGGGAAACGCCGAGTAGACCGCGCCCGACAGCCAGGGGCTGGGGTCGCCGTCGATGAGGGCCTCGGTGATGTGGGTGGCGGCGTTGGTCGCGGGGAACCAGCGACGGTCGGGAACGAGGTAGGTCCAGGACCGGTCGAAGTACATGACCGAGTACTCGCGGAAGACCGCCTGGAACCGGGCGCGGTCGAGCACGACGCCGTCGGGCGCGTTCGAGATCCGCCACTCGCCCTCGACCTCGACGAGGGAGAAGTCGAGCGGCATCGAGCCGCCGTCGGTCACCGACATCGCCCCTGTGGCGTCGACGGCTGCTTCGGGGGTGATGGCGACGGTGACGGTCCCGTCGCCCGCGACGGTGTACACGCGTTCGCCCGGGAGGTCGATGGTGGCCCGGGCCGTCGGCTGCCACGACGAGCGGAAGTCCGGCGCGAGGAACTGCCGAGCCGTCCCCCAGTCGTCACGGGGTCCCGACCCCGCCGCGAGGAATCCTGCCACGATCTGCTGCGGTGTCGCCCCCGGCGGCGGATCGTCGGGGAGGAAGGAGAAGTCGACCGCGCCGGCCTCCTGGTCGATCGGCGCCCCCGCGACGACGGGGCCCGAGGTCGGCAGCCCCGTGCAGCCGGCCAGCAGCAGGGCGAACAGCATCCCGAGGACGGCGGCGACCGAGCGCAGACGCTTCACGACGAGCCTTTCGCGGGACGGGGAAGGGAGATCGGCTGGGTCAGCCCCAGATCGTCGAAGGGTACGCCATCCTCCCCCGGGTCCACCGGAAGGGGCGAGTGACCGTCGAGCGGCTCGCTGCGCCGGGGAATCGTGAGCACGAAGTTGGTTCCCCGCCCGAGCTCGGACCACACCGCGAGGGTGCCGCCGTGCAACCGCGCGTCGCCGAGGGCGATCGAGAGTCCGAGCCCCGTGCCACCGATGGTGCGCTTGCGCGAGGGGTCGGCGCGCCAGAAGCGATCGAAGACGCGCTCGGCGTCGGCCGGCCGCATCCCCAGACCGTAGTCGCGCACGCCGATCGCGACCGCCCGCGCGTCGCTGTCGACGCTGACCACGATGGGCCGTCCCTCGCCGTGCTCGATCGCGTTGCCCAGCAGGTTGCGGACGATCCGGCGCACGCGCCGCGGGTCCATCTCCACGGGGGAATAGCCACCCGGAGCGACGAGTCGCACATCGCTGCCGTGCTGCTCGGCGAGCTGAGCCATCGAGGCGATGACGTCCTCGGCGAGCTGGGTCATACTCGTCGGCTCGCTCTCGAGCTGCACCGAGCCGGCATCGTAGCGGCTGATCTCGAGCAGGTCGGTGAGGAGCACCTCGAACCGGTGCACCTGGTCGTGCAGCAGCTCCGCCGCGCGTGCGGCCACGGGATCGAAGTCCTCACGCCGGTCGTTGAGCATGTCGGAGGCGAGCCGGATCGTCGTCAGCGGCGTCCGCAGCTCGTGCGAGACGTCGGAGACGAATCGCTGCTGGACCTGCGACAGCTCGGCGAGCTCCTTGATCTGCGCCTCGATGCTGTCGGCCATCGCGTTGAACGACCGCCCGAGGGTGGCGAACTCGTCCTCGCCGCGCACCTGCAGCCGCACCGCGAGGTCGCCCGCCGCCAGCCGCGAGCTGCTTTCGGCCGCCTGCGCGATCGGCTCGGTCACCGAGCGCAGCACGATCCACGAGATCGCGCCGATGAGGACGACCAGCCCGACGCCGACGATCCACAACGTGATCTGGACGAAGGCGAGGGTCTGCGCCTCACTGGCCAGGTCGTAGCCGAGGTAGAGCTCGTAGGCCCCCACCTCGGGGAGGACGATCTGCTGCCCCACGACGATGCCGGGCACCTGACCTCCTGCTGACGCGGCGAAGCCGACGGGCTGCCACCACTGCAGCTCGTCATCGCTCTGCACCTGCGCGCGCAGCTCGTCGCTGATCCGGTCTGCGGGGAGACCCGCCGAGTCGAAGTCCTGCGGCGCGATGGCCGACGGTTCCGACGAAATCCGGAACGCGGCGATGCGGTCGGTCGAGGACTGGCGCTGAATAGAGGTGCGCACGCTCTCCATGAGGTTGTCGACGGCGACCACGTCGCCCCCGACCTCGGCGGCATCCAGCGTCGCCTGCGCCGACTGCGTCGCCCGCTGCGCCTCGGCGAGCAGCTGGGAGGTGCGCGACTCGAAGAGGTCGTTCTGAATCGCCAGCGACATCCACACCAGTGCCACGGTGATCGTCAGCGCGGTCGCGCCGAGCGTGATCGCGACGGTGCGGAACCGCAGCGATCGCCGCCAGGTGCGGGCGAGCCGACGCCCCCACGATCGCCACCCGCGCGTCGCGACCGTCGCCGTCGTGACGGTGCGGATGGGCATCGGAGCGTCAGATGACGGCGCCGGCGCGATAGCCGACGCCGCGGACGGTCGTCACGATGCGCGGATTGTCGGGGTCGATCTCGACCTTCGCCCGCAGCCGCTGCACGTGCACGTTCACCAGACGCGTGTCGGCCTTGTAGTGGTAGCCCCAGACCTGCTCGAGGAGCATCTCGCGCGAGAAGACCTGCTGCGGCTTCGATGCGAGCGCGACGAGCAGCTCGAACTCCAGCGGCGTCAGCGCGATCACGTCGGCTCCGCGACGCACCTCGTGGCCCTCGACGTCGACGACGAGATCGCCGATGCGCAGCGACTCCGATGCCGACGCGACCGCGGGACGCAGGCGGGTGCGGATCCGAGCGACGAGCTCCTTGGGGTTGAACGGCTTGACGATGTAGTCGTCGGCTCCCGACTCCAGCCCGCGCACGACATCCGCGGTGTCGGTGCGCGCGGTCAGCATGATGATCGGCACGCCGGACTCGGCGCGCACCTGCGTGCAGATCTCGATGCCGTCCACGCCGGGCAGCATCAGGTCGAGGAGGATCAGGTCGGGCTTCTCGCTGCGCCAGGTCTCGACGGCCGCCGCGCCATCGGCGCAGAACACGGTGTCGAACCCCTCGGTGCGCAGCACGATGCCGATCATCTCCGCCAGGGCGGTGTCGTCATCGACCACCAGGATGCGAGAAGTCATGGGCGGCGTTCGTCTTTCGGCTCGGGCTCGCGCGCGACGTGCGCGTACTCACCGTACCCGACCCACGCACCGTCGACTCCGGACGCCGCGCGCTCGTGTGACACGATGGGTTCGACCGAGCCGACTGTTCCAGGAGTGCATCGTGACGTCATACCCCGCGTGGACGCCGGCGCCGCGTCCCGGCATCATCCCGCTTCACCCGCTCTCGTTCGGAGTGATCCTGGGGCGTTCGTTCTCGGCCCTGCGCCAGAATCCGAAGGTGCTGCTGGGCTTCGCCCTCGTCGTGCAGACCGTCGCCATCCTCGTCGCGACCGCGGGCATAGTGGCCGTCGGCTTCGCCACATTCGGCCGGCTCGCGTCGCTCCGGCCCGGCACCGACGAGTTCGAGACCGTCCTGGCCGGCTCGATCGCGATCAGCGGGGCGACGGCGCTCGTGCTGTCCCTGGCCGCGGGAGCGCTGGGCGTCATCGTTCAGGGGGTCGTGGTCAGTGAGGTCGCGCACGCCGTCGTCGCCGAGAAGCACACCCTCGGCGGTCTGTGGCATCGCGTGAAGCCGGTGGCCTGGCGCCTCATCGGGTATTCCGCCCTGGTGTTCCTCATCGTCGTGGTCGTCATCGGCATCCTCACCGCGGGTGTCGTCGGGCTTGCGATGAGCGTCGGTCCCGCGGCCATCGTGCTCGCCATCATCCTGGGACTGTCGGCGATTCCGTTGAGCCTGTGGCTGAGCACGAAGCTCCTGCTGGTGCCATCCGTCATCGTGCTCGAGCAGGCGACGGTCTTCGGGGCCGTCGCGCGATCGTGGCGACTCACGCGCGGCCGGTTCTGGCCGACGCTCGGCATCATCGTCATCATCTCGATGAGCTTCGGCATCCTGGCCCAGGTGATCAGCGTTCCCTTCTCGTTCGTCACGATGGGCCTGACATCCGTCATCACGCCGACCGGCGACCCCGAACCCGGCCAGATCATCGCGCTGCTCGTCGGCACTCTTCTGGCGCAGGCGTTCGTCACCCTCATCCAGACCATCGCCGTCATCGTGCAGTCGACCGCGGGAGCGCTGGTCTACATCGACTGCCGCATGCGGCGCGAAGGGCTCGACCTCGACCTGTCGTCGTACATCGACCAGCGGGACGCCGGAATCGCAGCCCCCGACCCCTATCGACGCAATGTGGGGCGCGTGCTGGACGGCCGCTGGCAGCAGCCCCCGGCGTACGCCGGCGCACAGTCCGGTGCCGCTTACCCCGGGCAGCCGGGTTACGCCGGACCGGCGGGCTACGCAGCACCGGCGGGGTATGCGGCGCCGTCGGGGTATGCGGCGCCGTCGGGGTACGCGACCCAGCCCGGGTACGCCGCGCCGGCCGGGTATCAGCCGCCGTCGCCCGGCGAACCTCCGGCTCCGGCTCCGGCTCCGGCTCCGGCTCCGGCTGAAACCTCCGGGGAGACCCCCGCAGCCCCGGCGGATCGCCCGTCATCGACCGACTGGACCGCTCCGGGCGCTGACCGCGCATGAGGTTGCTCGCCACTCCGGTCGCCCCCGACCCCGACGAAGCCCGTCGCTGGGCTGAGGAAGAGCTCTCGAAGGCCGCCTACCGAGAGGCCGAGCCCACGCCCATCGACCGCTTCGCGCGTGGCGTGGTCGACTTCCTGGCGGCTCTGTTCAACGGGCAGGTTCCGGCGACGCTCGGCCCTTGGCTCGCGGTCGGAGCGATCGTGGTGCTGCTGGTGCTGGTCGCCGTGGCGATCCTCATCTGGGGGCGTCCGCGCACCGTCGTGCGCTCGCGGGCGAGCGTGCCGCTCTTCGGCGAGGACGAGACACGCAGCGCCGACCAGATGCGCGCGGAAGCGGCGGATGCCGCGGGCCGGGGCGCCTGGGACGAGGCGATCGTCCTGCGTGTGCGGGCGCTCGCCCGCGGCCTCGCGGAGCGCACGATCGTCGACCCCGCCCCGGGCATGACGGTGCATCGGTTCGCCGCCGACGCCGGACGCATCTTTCCCGCGGAGAGCGAGGAACTCGACCGCGTGGCCCGCGTGTTCGACGACGTGCGCTATCTGCGGCGACCAGGCACGGCTGAGGCATACGCCACCGTGCGGGCTCTCGACGAGCGGCTTGCGGCAGCGCGAGCGGAGGTGCCGGCATGAGCACGGCCCCCGCACCATCGGCTGCCCGTCGACGATCGCGCTCGGTACTCGGCTGGGCGGGAGTGGGCGCCGGCCTCCTCGTCGCGGGCATCGCGGTCGCAGCGATCGCCGGTATCAACACGATGCCGGCACAGGGGCTCCTCGACCCGGAGGCCGCCGGCCCCGAGGGATCGCGGGCGCTGGCCGAGCTGCTGCGCGACCGAGGCGTCGAGGTCGAGATCGCCCGTGACCGCTCGGCGGCACTGCGTGCCCTCGACGGCAGCGACGCGACGCTCGCGATCGCCGACACCGCACCGCTCGACGACGACGACCTCGTGGGCCTGCGGGATGCCGCCTCCGGCGTCGTCCTGCTCGAGCCGCGCACGCGCGATCTGCGGCTGCTGCTCGGCGCCCCGCGCAGCGCGGGCTTCGCCGACGGCGCCACGGTGGAGCCCGACTGCGACCTGCCCGCCGCCGCCGTCAGCGGGCCCGTCGGCCCCGGCGAGGTGTTCACCGCCGACGGCGCCGACCACGCGTGCTATCCGGCCGCAGCGGGGTACGGGCTCGTCGCCTCCGGCGAGGGAGCCGACCGGGTCGTCGCCCTGGACGCGACCGCGCTGCTGGTCAATCAGCGGCTCGCCGACGACGGGAACGCCGCGCTCGGGCTCAACCTGCTGGGCTCTCGCGACACCGTCGTCTGGTACCTGCCGTCGATCGGCGACGGCTCGCTCACCGGCACACCCTCGCTGGGCGAGCTCACTCCCCCATGGGTGACCCCCGCGATCCTGCTCCTGCTCGGCTCGGCCGTGGCCGCCGGGATCTGGCGCGGCCGCCGCTTCGGTCCGCTCGTGGCGGAGAACCTGCCGGTGACCGTCCGCGCGTCGGAGACCACCGAGGGCCGGGCGCGCCTGTACGCGGCGTCGGCCGACCCCGTGCACGCGCTCGACCAGCTCCGGCGCGAGACTCTGCGCCGCATCTCGCGGGCGCTCGGGCTCGGCTCCGCCGATGCCGGGGCCATCGCCGATGCCGCGGCGAGCCGCATCGGCGACGATCGCACACGCGTTCGCGGCATCCTGATCGACGACCTCCCCCGAAACGACCGCGACCTCGTCGACGCCGCCGACCGGCTGCGCGATGTGGAAGCCGCCGTCCTCCGATCCGTCCGTCCCGAAAGGAACACCCCATGAGCGAGACCGCACCCGGCGACCTGCGCGAGGCGATGAACCGTGTCCGGCTCGAGGTCGGCAAGGCCGTCGTCGGCCAGGACGGCGCTGTGACCGGCCTTCTGATCGCGCTCCTCGGCCGCGGGCACGTGCTGCTCGAGGGCGTGCCCGGCGTCGCGAAGACCCTGCTCGTGCGCACCTTCAGCCGGGCGGTGGGACTCGACACCGCCCGCATCCAGTTCACTCCCGACCTCATGCCGGGCGACGTCACCGGATCGCTGGTCTACGACGCTCGCACCGGAGAGTTCGAGTTCCGTTCCGGGCCGGTCTTCACCAACGTGCTGCTCGCCGACGAGATCAATCGGACGCCGCCGAAGACCCAGGCCGCTCTCCTGGAGGCCATGGAGGAGCGCCAGGTCTCGGCGGACGGCGTCTCCCGACCGCTGCCCGACCCGTTCCTCGTGGCGGCGACGCAGAACCCGGTCGAGCACGAGGGCACCTACACCCTCCCCGAGGCGCAGCTCGACCGCTTCCTGCTGAAGCTCGTCATCGACCTCCCCGCCCGGGACGACGAGATCTCCGTGCTGCGTCGCCACGCAGACGGCTTCCGGCCCGGCGCGCTCGAGACCGCGGGCGTATCGGCGGTGGTGACGGTGGCCGAGATCCGCGCCGCCCAGCAGGCCGCCGCCGCCGTGGAGGTCTCGGACGACGTCCTCGGCTACGTCGTGGATCTGGCCCGGGCGACCCGCCAGTCCCCGTCCGTCCAGCTCGGCGCGAGCCCGCGCGCCGCCACCGCCCTGCTCGCGGCCGCCAAGGCGTGGGCGTGGCTCGGCGGCTACCCGGCGATCACACCGGACCACGTCCAGACGATGCTCGTGCCCGCGTGGCGCCATCGGCTGCAGCTGCGCCCGGATGCCGAGATCGAGGGTGTCTCCGCCGACACGATCCTGACCTCGGTACTGCAGCAGACGCGCGTCCCGATCTGAGCCGCCGTGTACCTCTCCGGCCTGTTCGTGCTGCTCGTCGCCGTCGGCGTCGTGCCCGTCGTGCTCGCTCCCGCCGCGGGACTGAACGCGGCGTGGACGGCGCTCGCGTGGCTCGGGCTGTGCCTCATCCTCGCCGCCGTCGACCTCGTGTTCGCGGGGCCGCTGCGCGCCGCCGAGATCGAGCGGCGCATACCCTCCCGCGCACGGGCCGGCGAATCGGTCGAGACGACGCTCCTGCTGCGCAATCGCGGCGGCCGCCGCATCCGCGGGAGCCTCCGCGACGGGTGGCAGCCGACCGCGGGGGCCGGCGAAGCGCGTGCCGCCGTCGACATCCCGGCCGGCGAGCGCCGAGCCGTACCGATGCCGCTCCTTCCGCGGCGCCGGGGCGAGCTGCGCTCGGCGTTCGTCGCGCTGCGCAGCCGCGGACCCCTGGGACTGGCCGGGAGACAGCGCGTCATCCCCGCCCCGGGCGCCCTGCGCGTCCTACCCCCGTTCGCCTCGCGTCGGCATCTGCCGTCGCGGCTCGCGCGCCTGCGCGAGCTCGACGGCAACACGAGCGTTCAGGTGCGCGGGCGTGGGACCGAGTTCGACAGCCTCCGCGAGTACGTGCGGGGCGACGACGTCCGCTCCATCGACTGGCGCGCGACCGCCCGCGCGGGAACGACGATGCTGCGCACCTGGCGCCCGGAGCGCGACCGCCACGTCGTGATCGTCATCGACACGGGCCGCACGAGCGCGTCGCGCGTGGGGGATGGTGTGCGCCTGGATGCCGCGATGGAGTCGGCGCTGCTGCTCAGTGCTCTCGCGGCGCGCGCCGGCGACCACGTGCATCTGCTCATGTTCGACCGTGCGCGTCGCGCGCGGGTCACGGGCATCGACGGGCCGCGGCTGCTGCCCGCCCTCGTCGACGCGATGGCGCCGGTCGAGCCGACACTCATCGACACCGATTGGAACGCCGTCCTCACGGAGGTCCGTGCCCTGACCTCGCGGCCCTCGCTCGTGGTGCTGCTGACGGCGCAGGACGCCCCCGACGCGGCCCGCGGCTTCCTCGGAGCCCTTCCCTCGCTCACCGAACGCACCACCGTGCTCGTCGGCTCGGCACAGGACGCACCCGAGCCGGCGCCCGTGCAGCGCACCGCGGAGGACGTCTACCGCGAGGCCGCCGTCGCGCACGCCACCCGCGACGCCGAACTGGTCGCCGGGGCGATCCGCCGGGCCGGGGGCGAAGCTCTCAGCGCGACCCCCGATGCTCTGCCGCCCGCCGTCGCCGACCACTACCTCGCGCTGAAGGCCGCCGGCCGCCTCTGACTCCGCCGTGAGCGCCGGCGGCTGCCGACCCGACTTCGCAGCCCGGCACCGCAGCACCCCAGCACCCCACGCTCACCTGGCAGCTCACGCCCCCACCCCGGCCTGCAAGGGGCCACAACTGCCCACCCGAACCCGCGCCTCACGCTCACCTGGCAGCTCGCGCCCCCACCCAGCACCAAAAGGGGCCACAACTGCCACCCCAAGGCCCGCCAACCCAAAGGCCCGCCCACCCGAGCCCCACAGCACAGCGCCCATCCCACCAGCAACGGCGAAGGCCCGCCCCGGGTATCGGGACGGGCCTTCGCACGGATGCTGCGGGTCAGCGCAGGTCGAAGCGGTCGAGCTCGGTGACCTTGGTCCAGGCGGCGACGAAGTCGCGCACGAACTTCTCGCTCGCGTCATCCGAGGCGTACACCTCGGCGATGGCGCGCAGCTCGGAGTTGGAGCTGAACAGCAGGTCGACGCGCGTGCCGATGCCGATCTCCGACCCGTCGGCGTTCACGCCGCGGAAGGCGTGCGAGCCGGGGTCGAGCGGCTTCCACGTGGCGCCGAGGTCGAGCAGCTTCACGAACACCTCGTTCGTCAGCACGCCCGGGCGCTCGGTGAACACGCCGAACGACGATCCGTCGTAGTTCGCGCCCAGGGCGCGGAGGCCACCGACGAGCACGGTCATCTCGGGGGCGCTCAGCGTCAGCAGGTTCGCCTTGTCGATGAGGTGGTGCTCAGCCGGCAGGAACGCGTTCGGGCCGTAGTAGTTGCGGAACCCGTCCGCGACCGGCTCGAGGTGGCTGAACGACAGCTCGTCGGTCTGCTCCGCGGTGGCGTCGGTGCGGCCGGGACGGAAGGGAACCGTCACCTCGACGCCGCCGTCGCGCGCGGCCTTCTCGACACCGGCGTTGCCCGCCAGCACGAGGAGGTCGGCCAGCGAGACCTTCTTGCCGTCGGCACGGCCGTCGTTGAACGACGCCTGCACGCTCTCGAGCACGCCGAGCACGCGCTGCAGCTGGGCCGGGTTGTTGGCCTCCCAGTCCTTCTGCGGGGCGAGACGGATGCGGGCGCCGTTGACGCCGCCGCGCTTGTCGCTGCCTCGGAACGTCGAGGCCGCGGCCCACGTCGTCGAGACGAGCTCGCTCACGGTCAGGTCGGTGGCGAGGATGCGGGCCTTCAGGTCGGCGGCATCCGCGTCGTCGATCAGCTCGTGGTCGACGGCAGGCAGCGGGTCCTGCCAGATGAGCTCCTCCTGCGGAACCTCGGGGCCGAGGTAGCGCGCGATCGGGCCCATGTCACGGTGCGTGAGCTTGAACCAGGCGCGGGCGAACGCGTCGCCGAAGGCGACCGGGTCGTCCTTGAAGCGACGCGAGACCGCGTCGTAGGCGGGATCCATGCGCAGAGCCAGGTCGCTCGTGAGCATGCGCGGCTCGCGGCGGCCGTTCGAGTGCGCGAGCGGCACCATGTCGGCACCGGCACCGTTGACGGGACGCCACTGGTGTCCGCCGCCGGGGCTGCGCATGAGCTCCCAGTCGTAGGCGTAGAGGATGTGGAAGAACTCGTTGTCCCAGCGGGTGGGGTGGTAGGTCCAGGTGACCTCGAGGCCCGACGTGATGGTGTCGTCGCCGTGGCCGGTGCCGAAGTTGTTCTTCCACCCCAGGCCCTGCATCTCGACGCCCGCGGCCTCGGGGTTGTCCTCGAGGTTCGAGTCGGGAGCTGCGCCGTGGGTCTTGCCGAAGGTATGACCACCGGCGATGAGGGCGACGGTCTCCTCGTCGTTCATGCCCATGCGGCCGAACGTCTCGCGGATGTCGCGGGCCGACTTCAGCGGGTCGGGCTCGCCGTTCGGGCCCTCGGGGTTGACGTAGATGAGGCCCATCTGCACGGCGGCGAGGGGCTTCTCGAGGTCACGGTCGCCGGAATAGCGCTCGTCGGCGAGCCACGTCGTCTCCGGGCCCCAGTACACGTCGTCGTCCGGCTCCCAGACGTCGGGACGGCCACCGGCGTAGCCGAAGGTCGAGAAGCCCATGGACTCCAGCGCGACGTTTCCGGCGAGGATCATGAGGTCGGCCCACGAGATCGACTGGCCGTACTTCTTCTTGACGGGCCACAGCAGGCGCCGGGCCTTGTCGAGGTTGACGTTGTCGGGCCAGCTGTTGAGGGGGGCGAAGCGCTGCTGGCCGGCCCCGCCGCCGCCGCGGCCGTCGGTGACGCGGTACGTGCCGGCCGAGTGCCAGGCCATGCGAATCATGAGCGGACCGTAGTGACCGAAGTCCGCCGGCCACCAGTCCTGCGACGTGGTGAGGACCTCTTCGATGTCCTTCTTCACGGCGGCGAGGTCGAGCGACTCGAAAGCGGCCTTGTAGTCGAAGTCCTCGCCGACGGGGTTGGCCACGGCGGGGTTCTTCTTCAGGATGCGCAGGTTGAGCTGGTTCGGCCACCAGACGTGGTTGGCGTTGCCGACCGTCGGATGCGGCTGTCCGCCGTGCGAGCCGTGGCCGTGCCCCTGTCCCTGCTCGCCGCCGTGGATGACGGGGCAGCCGCCGGCGTCGTTGGAACGCGGCCGGGTCTCGCCGTCGGCGCGCTCGTCCTCGGGTGTGTCGATGGGGGTAACCGCCTGGTCGGTGTCGGTCACGTCCTCGCCGATGGGCGCGGACTGCTGGTCGCGATCGCTCATGGGGATCCTTCCGTTGGGGGTTTTCGGGAGAGAGAGAAGGTCAGGATGCTGCGGGGGTCGCGGATGCGGCGCACGCCGCACACCGCCCCCAGTAGGTCACCTCGGCCGAGGCGACCTCGAAGCCGTGGTCGTCGGACGGGTGCAGGCACGGCGTGTGCCCGACGGCGCAGTCGACGTCTTCGACACGCCCGCACGCGGTGCAGACGAGGTGGTGGTGGTTGTCGCCGACGCGCAGCTCGAACAGCATGGGGCGACCGGCGGGCTCGATGCGGCGTGCGAGGCCGGCGTCGGCGAAGTCGTTGAGGGCGTTGTACACCGACTGTCGACTGGTCTGGGGCATCCGTTCCGCGACAGCCGCGTAGACCTCGTCGGCACTGGCGTGAGGCCGCGCGCGCAGAGCGGCGTAGACGGCGGAGCGGGACTCGGTCACACGCAGACCGGAGGCGCGGATGGCCTCGGGAGCGGTCGCGATCGTCATGCCTCGATCGTATCCCGCATTTTTGATCAGATCAAATTAAGCAGTGGTGAACGGCTACGTCAGCCCGCAACGAGACGCGGGGTCCCGGCCTCGTACTCGGTGAGGTCGCCGGTCTCCCCCCGACGTGCCGCCGCGCGGCCGAGCACCAGCATGTAAGCGAGGAACACCGCGAGGGCCAGCGCGCCGATACCGATCTTGATCGGCCACGGCCAGGGCTGACGCGTCACGAACCCCTCGACGAGACCGGAGAGCGCGAGAGCGAGAATCAGGCCGATCGCCCCCGTCGCGAGCGAGCGCCCTGCGGCGGCGAGCGCCTCGCCGCGACTGCGCCTGCCGGGGGCGATCCACGCCCAGAAGATGTGGAGTCCCGTCGCCCCGGCCACGAAGATGCAGGTGAGCTCGAGCAGGCCATGCGGTGCGATATGCAGAAGGAAGACGTCACCGCGGTCGAAGGAGATGAGGATCGCCGCCGCCTGACCGATGCTCACCGCGTTCTGCATGAGCACCATCACGGGCCACAGGCCGGTGATCCCGAACAGCACGCACTGGGCAGCGATCCAGGCGTTGTTCGTCCACACGGTGCCCGCGAACACCGCGGCGGGATTCTCGCTGTAGTAGGCGGTGAAGTCGTTCTTCGCGTACTGCTCGAGCTGCGCCTGCGATCCCAGCGCCGCCACTGCGGCGGGGTCGCCCGAGACCCAGAACGCGACGAGCGAGCTGATCACGACGAAGGCGACGGCGACGGCGAGCGTCGTCCAGCGGACGCGATACAGCGCAGCCGGCAACTGGTGCACGAAGAAGCGGGGCAGCTGCCGGAGCACGTTCTCGGGGGCTCCGGTGAGCCGTAGCCGGGCGCGCGACAGGATCATCGAGAGCCGGTCGCCCTCGACGCTGCGTCCCGCGGAGGTCTTGATATCGGCGAGGTCGGCGGATGCGGCGCGGTAGCGCGTGACCAGCTCGTCGACCTCGTCGCTCGACAGGCGGCGTGCACGACCGAGCGCGTCGAGCCGATCCCACTCGGCGCGACGCGCGGCGACCAGGGCGTCGAGGTCCATTTGCTTAACTGTACCCATGACCACGCCCGCTCCCCCGGTGCAGATCCGCCAGGACGAGATCCTCACCGGCGAGGCGGTGGCGCTCGACGTTCAGCCGCTGGGCTTCTTCCTCCGCGCCCTCGGCGCGCTCATCGACGTCCTCTGCGGCATCGCGCTTCTGCTGCTGTTCTTCTTCGTCGGAGGCTTCGTGGTCGGCGGGCTCGGCCTCGAGAGCTTGTCGGGGATTCTCGTCGTGTCGGCACTCGTCCTGGTGCTCGTCGTCATCCCGACCGCCGTCGAGACCCTCTCTCACGGCCGCAGCCTGGGCAAGCTCGCGGTCGGTGGCCGCATCGTGCGCACCGACGGCGGGGCGACCGGATTCCGCCAGGCGTTCATCCGCGCTCTCGTCGGCGTCCTGGAGATCTGGTTCACCTTCGGCGCGCTCGCGGGCGTGGTCGCGGCCTTCACCCCGCGTTCGACTCGACTGGGCGACATGGTCGCCGGGACCTACTGCGAGCGCACCCGGGCTCCGCGCCTCCCACCGCCCGCCGGACCGGTCCCGATCGAGCTGCGGGAATGGTCGGACGTCGCCGACGTGGCGCGCCTGCCCGACCGCGTCGCCCGACGAGCATCCCAGTTCACGCGCTCGGCCGAGGGCATGGAACCGGCGGCACGACTGCGCTCCGCGACGATGATCGCCAGCGAGGTCGCGCCCTTCGTCTCGCCGCTGCCGCAGACGGACCCCGAGACGCTCGTCCGCGCGGTGGTCGCGGTCCGGCGCGACCGAGAGTACGCCGCGATCCAGCGGATCGACGACCGGGCGCGTGCCCTCGTCGGCGCGGCTCCCGAGACACCGCGCGGATTCCCCGTCAGACCCGAAGCGTCTCGTGACGGATGACGACCCACCCCTTCGGCACCGAGAGGCGCTCGGTGTGGATGGCGCACAGGTCGTGCGCGTGCGGGTCGGTTCCGCCGCCCAGCGGGCCGAGCGCAGCCATCTGGTCGCCGTAGTCGAAGGTCAGGGTCGTCACGGCCTCGCGGGCGCAGCCCACCTTCGAACACAGTCTCTCGCGCATCCCATCCACGGTAACGCCGCGGACGCTGCGTGAGCGGATGCCGCGCCGGTGCCTCATCCCGCGGCGCATAGGATGGCCTCATGATCCGGCGTCGTTCCCGACCCGTGCCGCCCCGGCGGAACCGGCCGTCGCGTCACGGCCGTCACGGCCGCGATGACAGGAGCCCCGTCGTCCGGCCGCCGCTTCCGCCCCTCGAGACCCGCTCCGAGCGATTCGATCTGTCGGTGGGCACGGCCGCCGAGTTCCTGCGCAGCGCCTGGCCCGAGCTGCGGGAGGTCCGTTTCGAGGTCGCCGGGATGCCCGCGGCCAGTGACGAGGACGGCATCCCGCGTTGGCAGGTCTTCGCGGCCGAGAAGCGGATCGTGCTGTACCGGCTGCCGATCGAGCGCCTCAACCGGCTGCACCGCAACGACGATCTGCACCGCCGGATGATGGTCGAGAGCTGCGTCTTCCGCGCGGCGGCCGAGTACCTCGACCGCGATCCTTGGGACCTCGGGCCCGACCGGTTCCGCTTCCTCTGACCGAGAGGTCAGGGATACACGGTGAGCTCGGCCGCTGCGGCGGCCGAACCCGTCACGGGATAGGTCCCGAGCTGCCCGGCACCCGAGAAGCCGACGGATCCGCGGATGCCGCCGGGACCGGGATCGAGGCGGTAGACGGTCCCCGCCGCGACATCGATCGTCCGCGACTGCCCCGCGGCCAGCTGCACCGTCTGCGACTCCCCGCCGGACACGGGCGTCAGAGTCGCGGCGGTCTCCTGGTCTGCGGTGAGCGTCAGTGTGGGACCGGGACCCGGAGCGACGGCGACGAGGGTCGGCGCGTCGACGAGGGGGGCACCGACAGCCCAGGCGAAGTCGGCGGGGGTCGCCTGATCGGTCGAGGTCCACGCCGCCGCCACGAGCGGATCGGCCGCGGTCGCGGTCACGGTGTATTCACCGACGGGCATCCCCGTCACCTCGAGCTCGAGCGGGCGTCCCGCGGCGAGCGCGATGGCGTCCTGCTGCGACACCACGCTGCCGTCGGCGACGGAGCGCACCGTCACACTCGCCAGGGTGTCGGCGGCCGTGGCCATGAGGCGTACCGACATCCCGCCCGCTGAGGCGACGGAGTCGGGCGCAACGGTGACGTCGACCGCGGGGATGACCTGCTGCGTCGCGGGAAGGGCGCTCGCCCCCACCTGGTCGACGCCGCCGGCGATGAGGGTGCGCGTGAGCGCGGACTGCAGGGATGCCCGCACCGGGGCACCTTGTGCCGTGACCTGCACGACGGGGCTCTGCTCACCGCGGCGGAGCGCCGCGAGAGGGATGGCGCGCTGCGAGCGGGCGGCGACGACGATGTCGCGGCCCGCGACGGGGTCCTGAGCTCCGTCGGCGCCGAACACGCGCAGGTCGACAGTCGCCGCGACATCCCCCGGGTTCGTCAGAAGGACGAGGTCGCTCGCGCCCGTCGCAGCCGATCCACCGACGAGCCACGACTCCATCGCGGGCCGGGTGCATGCCGAGACCGCCAGGCCGCGCAGGTCCGGGTCATCGAGCGAGGCCGAGGATGCGGCGCCGAGATCGGTGGGGACACCGCCCGTGGGCTCCGCCGAGAACGCCGCCGGCGGTGCGCCCTCGTCGGCGCGGTCGGGTGTCGCGAGGGTGTAGGAGGTCGGGTCGCCGCTGTCGGCGGCGGAGACGACGCTCGAGGGCGCAGCCGCGGTGATAGCCCCCGCCGCCGTCGCGTCTCGCCCGAGCGCGAGGAGCGGACCGTCGCAGGCCGCGACCGAGCGCGCGGCCTCGGGTACCACGTCCAGGGACATGGGCTCGCGGGCGAGGGTCGGCCACGGCGCGGCGGCCGCGACGATCACGCCCCCTCCCACGACGGCAGCGGCCACCGCTCCCGCGGCGAGACGGGTCACGAGTGCGGTTCGCGTGTTCATCGGTCCCTCCGGCGAAGCGGTCGGATGCCCACGAGGCGCGGTGCCGCTCGCGAGGCCGAGCGGCTCCCACGTGTCGGCAGCGCCAGGAGGAGGGCGATCGCGAAGACGGCTGCGATCCCGCTCCATGCGGCCGACGCGACGGCGCGAGCCGACGTCGCAGCCTCAGCGCGGGGAGCGATGTCGCCCGACAGGCGCCATAGCTCGCCTCTGTCCGTCGACCCGACGGCGTCGAGCCCATCCCGGCCGCCCAGGGCCGTCGCCGCCGCGAGCCGCGTGCTGCGGGCCGCGGCCGACTCGTCGTCCCCGGACGACGCGAGCAGGATGAACGCGACCCCGTGGTCTCGCAGCTCCGCGACGACGTCGTTCGCGGTATCGGCGACGAGGTCGGCAGCGACCTGGGCCGCTTCTCGGTCCGCATCGGTCAGCTCGGTGCGCGCGGTCACGAGAGTCGACTGACCACCGAGGGTCGCACTGCCGCCCCACACGACATCCACGGCGACGCCGTCGTCGGTGGGCGTGAGGACGATCGTGCCGAGCCCCGGCGAGTTCGCCCCCTCGGCGGCGACGAACGCAGGGAGGGTGCTGGTCGCACCGCGACCGACGACCGAGGCTTCCCGGGCATGGGAGGTCAGCATCGGAACGGCTGCGACGACGAGCCCGGCGACGGCGAGCCCGGCGGCAGCGGCGCGGACGACGCGGGCCGGCACGACGCTGTCGAGCGTCAGCAGGGCACCGCCGGCGACTCCGACCCAGGCGAGGCTGAGCGCCGCTCCCGGCCACAGCGCGATCGCGGTCGTGCCGTCGATGACGACGGCCACGCCGGCCGCGGCGAAGGCCGTCGCCACACCGAGCCCCGCGATGGCGAGAAGCACGATTCCGACGAATCGCCGAGCCGACATGGCGGCGGCGAGAGTGAGCGCGAGCAGCGGCGCCGTGAACAGGATGAGCCACCAGAGTGGCCCCGCGGCACCGGTGAAGGCGGCCCAGCCCGCGTCGGCGGGGAAGCCTGCCGCGAGCAGGAACCTCCCGAGGACGTCATCGGCGAACCGCGGGCCGCTCCATGGCACGCCGGGGTCGGCAAGGAGCGACCAGGGGTCGCCGACGCGCAGCCGCGCGAACACGAGCGGTGCCGACAGCGCCACGGACGGGACGATGATCCAGAGCCACCGGAACGCCGCACGTCGGCCGCGGAGCACCATCGACAGCACGACCGCGAACACCCAGATGACCACGACGGGGGCCGCGAGCACGGGCGAACATGCCAGCACGACGGCGAGCAGGATCGAGGCCGTGCCGGCGTTGCCCCACGACCGGTGCGCCGCGGCCGCGGTGAAGGCCAACCACGGCAGCACGAGGTGGACGATGACGGCTGCCGGCCGCCCATCGCCCAGAGCCACGAGGAACATCGGCGCGAGCGCCCACGTCACCGCCCCGACGATGCGCAGAACCGGGCGTTCGGTGATGCGGGTCGCCGCGAACCAGCCGCCGAGTACCGCGAGTGGAAGTGCGAGCAGCCAGAGCACCACCAGCGCGCGCGACGGGTCCGCCGGCGACAACGATGCGAGCACGGCGAGGACCGCGCTGAACGGGTCGGCCGGCCCGACGGCATCCCAGCCGAGCGGGCGCTGCGCACCCGTCGCTTCCGACCAGGCGCGCGCGGCGCTGGCGGCTAGTGGGGCGAGCGCTCCCCCACCGATCGAGGGCCAGCTCAGCGCGGCGGGCATCGACGCGATCGAGACCACGAGCGCGGCGAGCACGGCCCAGGCACCGCCTCCGGAGAAGAATCCGAGCTCGGTGCGGCGGGGACCGTCGCCGGCGGGCTGGTCCTCGATGAGCCGCTGACGCATGACGCGCGAGCTCACGCGCAAAGATGCCAGCTGCGACCACGATGCACGCCGGTGACGCGCGATGCGACGCCGGGTCCGGGTCACTGCCGGCAGACGCACCATCACGACGGCGGCCGCCGACCATTCCGGGCCGATCCGCGCGGGCCGCTTGCCGACGAGGTGGAGGATGCTGCGCCAGAGCGCGAGCGGGAGGAGCGAGAGCCAGTGGAGCACGACCGCCGGCGGCGGGGCGTAGACCAGCCTGCGGTGCAGCTGCGCGACACGGGCGGCGTGGACGGCGCGAGCCCGCGCGGCGGTCGTGCGCGGTGCGGGCGCACCGGCCACGCCATCGTGGGCCACGGCGATGCGCGCGCCGGGGGCGAGCACGACACGACCGCCGGCCAGGCGCACCCGGACACCGAGATCGAGCCCCTCGTCGGCACCGGCGAGCGCCTCGTCGAGCCCCTCGAGCTCGCGCCACGCCGCCGTGTGGACGAGGAGCCCGCGCACGTCGCCGCCCAGGACGTCGTCCGTGCCGTCGTGCTGCCCCTGGTCGTGCTCGCCGTCGGCGAGCCCGACGGCGGCGCCGAACCTGGTCATGGAGCGTCCGAGCGAGACGATGCGGGTGTTGTCGTCCCACTCGACGAGCTTGGGGACGGCGATGGCGACGGACGGGGCCGTCTCGAGCGCGGCCGCGAGGCGCTGCAGCGCCTCAGGTTCCGGCGCGACGTCTTGAGCCAGCAACCAGATGGCGTCGCCGTCGATCCGACGCGAGGCGAGCCGGAGCGCCGCGGCGAAACCCGTGCGCGCGGGCGCTGAGATGACCGCTTCCGCGCCCGACTCCTCGGCGAGAGTGCGCAGGCGTTGGTCGCCGCCGCAGAGCACGATCGTGAGGGCGTCGACGGCGCGCGTCTGATCGCGCAGCGCGGCGAGCGTGCGCATGAGATGGAAGGCCGCCGGTGTGCGTCCGTCGGGACGCACGACCAGGAGCGCGTGGACACGGGCGGGCATGACGGAGCAAGCCTAGGCGGCGATTCTGAGCGCCCCCGGCAGCAGCGGGGCGGTTCGCCGATATCGGTGGAGGCTGTCGCCGTCCCTCGTCAGACCGCGCGGCGCTTCAGCTTGCGACGCTCGCGTTCGCTGAGACCGCCCCAGATGCCGAAGCGCTCGTCGTTCTGCAGGGCGTACTCCAGGCACTCCCCCCGCACGTCGCACGACGTGCAGATGCGCTTGGCATCACGAGTCGAGCCGCCCTTCTCGGGGAAGAACGCCTCGGGATCGGTCTGCGCGCACAGTGCATCGGTCTGCCAGGCCAGAGCGTTGTCGTCACCGTCGGTATCGACGCGCCGCACTCCGGGCACACCCAGGTTGACCGGGTCGACGAACCAGTTGTCGGGAACGCCCGAACGGTATGCCGTCATATCGTGTCCCCTCCTCGCCGGCCGGCACGCGAGCCGCGTGTCTCGCATTAATTACACCCGTGTCATTCCCTCGGGTCAAGTCGCGGATCGTAAACCCTCAAGCGCATGTTTAAGCTTCGCGGCGGTTCGTCGGCGTGTCGCGGCTCACTCGCCGCCCGGCTGAGCGACGAACGCCTCCCCCGCGCCGCCGATCGCGACCGACGCCGCCGAGACCACGGCCGCCGTGCCGGGAACGAGCTCCACGCGCTCTCCGTCCGCTTCGACGACGATGTCACCGCCGGTCGCGAGCACGACGGCCGGTCCCGCGAGCGCGATCTCGGTAACCGCTTCGAAGGTCGTCTCGACGCGCGCAAGACGGAAATCCGGTACGCCGACGTCGTAGCCGAAGACCCCGGGCGCGACCTCGACCGGCTCGACGATCGGCGCGGGACCGCTCGCGGTGCTGACCACCTGCAGCAGCTCCGGCACATCGACGTGCTTGGGGGTCAGGCCCCCGCGGAGCACGTTGTCGCTGGCCGCCATCAGCTCGACGCCGAGGCCGTCCTGATACGCGTGGAGCACGCCGGCCGGAGCGAAGAGCGCTTCTCCGCGCCGCAGCTCGACGAGGTTCATGAGGGTCGCCACGATGAGGCCGGCATCGTCGGGGAACGCCGCCGCGATCTCGCGGAGGACGCGGCGCTCGGCCGCGAAGTCCGAAGCATCCGCAGCGTCGCCCGCCGAGCGTTCCAGCGCGGCGGAGAGGTCGGTCACGACATCGGCCGCCTCGCCCGAGAGGGCCCAGCCGATGACACGGCGCAGCGCAGCGGGCTCATCCTCGGCGTCGGTCGGCGTGAGAGCGGCCGACAGCGCGCCGACACCGCCGCCTGCGCCCAGCGACGCGAGCAGACGCTGCGTGTCGACGACGGGCCGCAGCCCGACGAGCGCGCGGAAGCTCTCCGACAGGGCGACGATGATCTCGGGCTTGTGATTCTCGTCGCGGTACAGCCGCTCGGCCGCATCCCGGGGGATGCCGGCCGCCTCCTCGCGCGCGAACCCGACGGCCGCCTGCTCCCGAGACGGGTGCGCCTGAATCGACAGCGACGTCGCCGCGGCGAGGATCTTCAGCAGATACGGAAGAGGCGGTATCCCCGCCTCGGACAGGGCGAGGTTCAGCGGACGTCCGGTGCCGTCGTCCACGCGCGACGGGCTGCCCGGGTGGTCGCCGAACCAGATCTCCGCTTCGGGTGCCCCCGAGGGCTCCCGCCCCTGCAGCTCAGCGATGAGCGTCTCGGAGCCCCATGCGTAGTCTCTGGCGATGTTCGAGATCGGAATCAGCACGGACCCAGCCTAGGACGCAGGGCCGTGAGACCCGGTGCCGAGACGCGACGCCGCGGTAGCCTGTCTGCACCATGGCCGTCTACTCCCGACATCCCGTCTCGGCGCCGCCCACGGCTCCCGCGCGCGAGACCACGGGCCACCTCCTGCTCCGCGCCTGGTGCGTCTTCGTCATCGCCGCTTCCATGGCCGGCACGAGCTGGTTGATGGCCTTCGGCTCGGCGGGCGCAGCGGTCGTCGTCGTCGGGACCGGCATCGTGTCGGTGATCCTGTGGGTGTCGCTGCGACCACGGGTGCAGTGGCGCCGGCTGCCGTGGTTCGCGCTGGCCTACGTCGCGTGGGCGGTGGCTTCGATGCTGTGGTCGGCGTGGCTGGGCGCAACCGAGCTGACGCTCCTCCTGCTCGTGTCGACGACGGTGCAGGCCATGTTCGTGGGGGCCGTGCTGACGTGGCGCGAGATCCTGCGCGCGGTCGCGGCGGCGCTCAAATGGATGCTCGGGCTCTCGATCGTCTTCGAGCTGTGGGTCGCAGTGATCTGGCGCGGCGACATCCTTCCCGGCTTCGTGCGACCGGGCGAGGACTACACGGGTCACGCCATCACCCTGTGGTCGCGTGACAACCTCTTCAACGGAGGCCGACTGCAGGGCATCTTCGGAAACGCCAACCCCCTCGCCTACATCGCGCTCCTGGCGATCATCGTCTTCATCGTGCGGATCGCCTCCGGAGCACCGCGACGATTCCTCCTCGGCCTGTGGACCGTCCTCGCGCTGTTCCTCTTCTGGCGCGCGTCGTCGGCGACCGCGTTCCTCTGCGCCCTCGCCGTGGCGGTCGTCCTCGTGACGATCCTGCTCATGCGCACGGCCCGGCGCCCCGGTGAGCGCACACGGTTCTACCTCATGTACGCGGCGGTCGCCGGGATCGGGGGCGGGGCTGCCTGGTTCGCCCGCGACACGGTCTTCGAGCTGCTGGGTCGGTCCTCCGACCTGACGGGCCGGCAGCGGATCTGGGATGCCGTCGGTGAGCGCATCGCCGAGCGCCCCGTGATCGGGTGGGGCTACTCGACCCCCTGGGTGCCCTCTGACCCTGCCTTCGACGGCTGGATCGTCGACCACGGCGTGAGCGTGATGCAGGCGCACAACATGTGGCTCGATGTCGCCCTGCAGCTCGGCTTCGTCGGTGTCGCCCTCATCGGCCTGGCGCTGCTGGCCTTCGTATGGCGCTCGTGGTTCTTCGCGGTCGACCGACCCCGCTGGGACCTCGTCGCGGATCGGCCGTACAGCGCCCTGACCCTCGTCCCTTCACTCGTCGCGACGATCCTGCTCGTCCAAGGCCTTGCCGAGTCGGCTCCGCTGCTGAACTGGGGATGGTTCCTCATCATCCTGTTCGCGTTCAAGATCAAGCAGGCCCCGCTCGTCGGGCGCGGGCCGGCCGAGCAGCGTCTCGACGCGGAGCAGGGCGACCGCCTTCCCGAGCAGCGGGAGGCGCTCCGCCACGCATGAGTGCTCTCAGGGGCCTCCGGCTACTCTGAGAGCATCATGGCCAGTCATACGCGTGGGGGATCCGGAACGGATGCGTCGGCGACCCCGACCCCCAGGCGCCTCCCCCTTCGGCTCGTGCGCGCGTGGTGCACGCTGGTCATCGCGTCGTCCATGGCCGGCACGGCATGGCTCATGGCGGTCGGCGTCGGCGGTTCGGCCGTCGTCGTGGCGCTCACGACCACCGTGTCGGCGGCGATCTGGCTGATCCAGCGGCCCCGCCGACGGTGGCGGCGACTCCCCTGGTTCGCCCTGGCCTATGTCGCGTGGGCGGTCCTCTCGCTGCTGTGGACGGAATGGCCGCGCGCGACCGCGATGACGCTCGCGCTGCTGCTGGCCACGACGGCGCAGGCGATCTTCGTCGCCTCCGTCCTCACGGGGCGCCAGATCATCGAGGCGATCGCCGCGGCGGTGAAGTGGATGCTGGCCCTCTCGCTCGCCTTCGAGCTCTGGGTCTCGCTCGTCTGGCAGGGACCGATCCTGCCGGGATTCGTCCGCCCGGGGCCCGACTTCACCGGCGATCCGATCATGTTCTGGTCGCGCGACAAGCTCTTCACGGACGACCGCATCCAGGGGATCTTCGGCAACGCCAACTCTCTCGCCTACATCGCGCTCCTCGGACTCGTCGTGTTCGGGCTGCAGATCAACACCCGCGCCGGCCGGCGCGGACCGCTCGTGGTCTGGTCGCTGCTGGCCGCGTTCTGCTTCTGGCGCGGCTCATCCGCGACGGCGGCGATGTGTGCGATCGCGATCGCGATCGTCATCGTCGTGGTGCTGCTCATGCGGCGCGCGCGAACGGCACGGACGCGCCGCGTCCTCTACATCGTCTTCACCGTCACAGGCCTCGCCCTCATCACGTCGCTGTGGATCGCGCGAGAAGCCCTCTTCGAGATGCTGGGGCGCTCCTCCGATCTGAGCGGTCGCAAGGAGATCTGGGCGACCGTGGGCGAGCGCTTCGCGGAGAGCCCGATCATCGGCTGGGGTTACTCCGTGCCGTGGGTGCCCACCGACCCGTTCTTCGACGGATGGATCGTCGACCGGGGCGTCACGGTGATGCAGGCGCACAGCACCTGGTTCGACGTCGCGATGCAGCTGGGCATCGTCGGGGTGCTCCTCTTCGCCGTCGCCCTCGGCGCGTTCACCTGGCGCGCGTGGTTCCTCGCGCTCGGCCGCATCCCCCGTCCCGGCGACGCACGGGAGCCCCGGTCGCGTCTGCTGCTCATCCCCGCGCTCGTCGCGACGATCCTGCTCGTCCAGAGCATCACCGAGTCGTCGCCGCTGCTCAATTGGGGCTGGTTCCTGCTCGTCATGCTCGCCTTCGCGATCAAGCAGGCCCCCGCCTCCGTGCGCGGCACGCCCGTGCGACGTCGATCGACGCTGGCCGCCGCGTGGCCGCTCGAAGGCGGGGCCCCGATCGAGCGCGGCGCGCCCGTGGGAGGCGCGGCGTGAAGACTCCGCCGGCGCTGTCCACCTCGTGGATCGTCCGCACCCTCGACTCCGCCGCCTTCGCGCAGGCATTCGCACACACCGCGATCGCCGCGGTCTTCGCGCAGCACCTCGTCGAGCGGACGGCGGGCCGGGTCACCTGGCTCACCGTGATCGCGGGGCTGTGCGTGGTCGGGGCGGCCGTGCTCCTGGTCCGCCGTCGCGAATTCACCCTCGTGCGGCTGATCCCATCGACCCTCGTGATCTTCCTGGGCTGGGCGCTGGCCAGCGTCACCTGGACCACCGACACCTCCGGCACCCTCGCCGGATGGCTCTCGCTCGCGTCGATCGCGTTCCTCGCCGTCGTCATCGCGAACACACGCGACACGCTGCAGACGGTCCGCGCGCTGGCCGACGTGTTCCGCGTGCTCCTGGTGCTGTCGCTGGCGCTCGAGCTGCTCTCGGGCGTGTTCTTCGACATGCCGTTCACCTTCCTCGGCATCGAAGGCGACATCGCCGCTCTCGGACCGGTCCAGGGCATCTTCGGCACCCGCAACTCGCTCGGCTTCATCGCGGTCCTGGCGTTGATCACCTTTTACATCGAATGGCGGACGGTGTCGGTGCGCACCGGCGTCTCGCTCTTCTCGGCGGTGCTGGCCGCGCTCCTCGCCGCGCTCTCGGACTCCCCCACCGTTCTCGTCCTCGCCGTCGCCACGGGGATCGCGACGGCGGCGCTCGGCCTCGTCCGACGCACACGCCGCGGGCTGCGGCGGACGGTGCAGTCCATCCTCGGCGCGATCGTCGTCGTCGGTGCGCTGGTCGGGTACCTCTTCCGCGAACGCATCATCGCCTGGATCGGAGCGGGCACCGACTTCTCGATCCGCGCCGAGCTCTGGGACCAGATCGCCTCGTTCGTCCGGGTCGAGCCCGTGCGCGGGTGGGGCTGGTTCGGCACGTGGTCGCGGACGGACTTCCCCTTCAACGCGATCAACTTCGCGCTCGGGGATCGTCACACCTCGGCGTTGAACGCCTACGTGGACGTCGTCCTGCAGCTCGGGTGGGTCGGTCTTCTCATCTTCATCGCGTTCGCCGGCCTGGCTTTGGGACGCGCCTGGCTCGTCGCGAGCGAGCGTCGGTCGATCCTCTACGCCTGGACGCCGCTCATCCTCGTGACGGTGCTCGTCGATGCCCTGTTCGAGAGCTTCCCTCTCCACGGGTACGGCTGGCTGATGCTCGTCCTCTGCGCCCTGCGCGCCGGGCAATCGAGGTCCTGGCGGGAGAACATCCGGGAAGCCGCGCGGCCGGCATCGCCCGCGAGCGGACTGCCCGACGACACCTCGACGGGAACGCACGGCATCGCACGGTAGGATCGGGCCGGTGAGCGCGCAGGTTTTCGACCCGACATCGGCGAGCATCGCCATCGTCACTTTCAACCGCTCCGCGCTCCTGTCGCGGCTGCTCGAGAGCATCGTCCGGATGGATCCGAAGCCCGGGCGCGTGGTGATCGTCGACAACGCGTCGACCGACGACACGACATCCGTCGTCGAGTCGTTCCGCGATCGGCTGGGGACCCAGCTGGAGTACCGGCGACTCGAGACGAACACGGGCGGGTCCGGCGGATTCAGCGAGGGCGTGCGCGTGGCGTACGAGCTGGGCTCCGAGTGGATCTGGCTCATGGATGACGACGTCGAGGTGCTTCCCGACGGGCTCGCCAAGATGGGTCGCTGGGCGCCGCGCTTCCGCAGCATCCAGGGCCGCCGGTACGACTACGACGGCAGCGAGTTCTACTGGCAGTACCGCATCGCCGAGCGCATGGGCATCCCGATCCCCTTCGCCCCCGCCGGGTTCGGCGAGTCGGGATACAAGGAGATGAACTCCGGTTGCTTCGAGGGGATGTTCATCCACCGCGACATCGTGGCCCGCATCGGCCTGCCCGATCCGCGCTTCTTCATCTACTGGGACGACCAGCTCTACGGCTGGCTCGCCTCCCGCATCACGACGTCGGTCATCGTCGACGAGTTCGTCCTGCGCCGCACGCGTGAGATCCGCCAGTGGGACATGGGCATCCGACACATGAACGCCTCGAGCAACGCCTACCGGTACTACATCATGCGCAACCGGGCGCACATCAAGCAGTACTACCGGACCAAGGGCGTGTACAACCCGGTGCTGTTCGGTCTCGGGACGACGCTGACCTTCGGCAAGGAGCTCATCCGACTCTTCCTCGTCGAGCGCACCGTGCGCGGCACGTCCAACCTCTTCCGCGGCCTCCGCGACGGCCGGCGCATCTCGCGCGACCGTACCTGGCAGCCGATGCAGCCGCTGATGGATCAGCCGGCCCGTCCCTGACGAAAGATAGACCATGCCTCACCTGCTGCAGCGCGCCGTCCTCCCGCTCGAGCACGATCCCGACCTCCTTCCGCTCTACGTCGATCCCGAGACCTGGACCGAGATCGACGAGGAGCCCGTGCGCGTGTCGTCGCGGGCCCAGCTGTCGAACATCCTCGGCCGCTCGGAGGCGCGCATCGTGGGCGGGCGACGGGTGTCGTTCGGCACGTACTTCAATGCGTTCCCGGCGTCGTACTGGCAGCACTGGACACCGGTGCGCGCGGTCACGCTCACGGTGCGCACCGAGGGGACCGCCACGGTCCTCGTCTACCGTTCCAACGGCGGCGGCACCCGCCAGCGGTTGGAGACGCGCGAGGTGACCGGCGAGGCGACGAGCACGTTCGACCTCACCCTGAATCAGTACAGCGACGGCGGATGGATCTGGTTCGACATCGCGGCGGACCGCGAGGACGCTCGGTTCCTCGGGGCGGAGTGGACGACCGAGCAGGAGCCGACCCGCTCGGGCAAGGCCTCGCTCGGCATCACGACATACAACAAGCCCGACTACTGCGTCGAGACCCTCCGCGCCCTCGATGCGGCGCCCGACGTACTCGAGCTGGTCGATCGCATCTTCCTCATCGACCAGGGCACGGACCGCGTCGACGCTCAGCCCGACTTCGCCGAGGTCGCCGACAGCCTCGGCGAGACCCTCCAGATCGTCACACAGCCCAATCTCGGCGGCTCGGGCGGCTTCGCCCGCGCGATGCACGAGACGCTGCAGCGGCCTGAGAGCGACTTCGTGCAGCTGCTGGATGACGACGTGCGCATCGAGCCGGAGTCGCTCCGTCGCTCGATCGTCTTCGGTCGATACGCGACGACGCCGACGATCGTCGGCGCCCACATGTTCGATCTGCTCGACCGCCCGAAGCTCCATGCCTGGGCCGAGGTCGTCGATGATGCGCCGTTCATGTGGCGCACGCTGCAGCAGGAGAAGATGCCGCACGACTTCTCGGTGGCGAACCTGCGGCAGTCGCCCGAGCTGCACATGCGGCTCGACGCCGACTACAACGGCTGGTGGATGTGCCTCATCCCGGTCGAGGTCATCCGCCGAGTCGGACTGTCTCTGCCCGCCTTCATCAAGTGGGACGACGCCGAGTACTGCCTGCGCGCCCGCGAGGCCGGGTTCCCCACGGTCTCGATGCCCGGCGTCGCGCTCTGGCACGTGTCGTGGGTGGGCAAGGACGATTCCATCGACTGGCAGGCCTACTTCCACGCGCGCAACCGCATCGTCGCCGCGCTGCTGCACTCGAACAGCGCACGGGGGGGCACGCTGCTGCGACACAGCCGGCGTCTCGACCTCAAGCACCTCATGATGATGCAGTACTACCCCGTCGAGCTGCGTCAACGCGCACTGCGCGACATCCTCTCGGGGCCTGAGCACATGGCGAGGGGAATCGCAACCGCCATGCCTGCCGCCCGGGCTCTGCAGAAGGACTTCCCCGAGACCGTCGTGCACCGCGACACGGGCGTTCCGCTCCGTTCGCGAAAGGGGCGTCAGGTGTTCAAGCGTCTGCCCCGCCACACCTTCGACAGTCCGACGGGCCTCAAGCTCCGGTGGTTCACGCTGTCCACTCTCGCGTCGCATTGGCTGCAAGCCCCTCGCCCTGAGAACGTCGCTCAGCCCGAGGTGGAGTTCGGCAAGGGCGACGCGCAGTGGTGGCGTCTTCCCCGCTATGACAGCGCCCTGGTGAGCGCTGCCGACGGGTCGGGCAAGAACATCTACACGCGCGACCGGGCGGCCTTCCGCCGGATGCTGCGCGAGAGCCTGCGCCTGCACGCGCAGCTCAAGCGCGACTGGCCGAAGCTGTCGCGGCGCTATCGTCGCGCGATGGGGCAGCTGACCTCTCCCGAGTCGTGGGAGCGCATCTTCGACCACGCGGGAAGCTGAGCCCTTAGGCTTCGCCGTTGTGGTCCGCGTTGTACCGGTCGAGCACGTCGCCGATCGGCCCGTCGAGGACCAGAACGCCCTTGTCGAGGTACAGGCCGCGCGTGCAGAAACGTCGCAGGTCCTTCTCGTTGTGGCTGACGAAGAACAGCGTCCGCCCCTCGGCGAGCAGCTCGTCGATGCGCTTGTAGCACTTCGCACGGAACGCACGGTCGCCGACGGCGAGCACCTCATCGACGAGGAGGATCGGCTCGTCCAGCTGCGACACCACCGAGAACGCCAGGCGCACCTTCATGCCGTTCGAGAGGTGCTTGTACGGGGTGTCGACGAAGTCGGAGATCTCGGCGAACTCGATGATGTCGTCGAAGCGACGGCTGACCTCGGCCTTCGACATGCCGTGCAGCCCCGCCGTCAGGCGCACGTTCTCCCGGACCGTCAGGTCGCCGACGAAGCCGCCCGTGATCTCGATGAGCGGTGCGACGCCGCCGTGCACCTCGACACGTCCCTCATCCGCCAGCAGGACGCCGGCGACGAGCTTGAGGAGCGTGGACTTCCCCTGCCCATTGCGCCCGACGACGCCGATCGACTCGCCCGGCTCGACCGAGAACGAGACATCGCGAAGAGCCCAGAACTCGCCCGGCCTGCTGCGACGGGACGCACCGCCGAACAGGTCCTTCAGATTGCGCCGCCCGCGCCGGTTGCGGCGGAAGCGGACGCCGAGGTCGCGCACCTCGATCGCGAGTCCCGTCATCACAGCTCCTTCAGCACCGGACGCTCGAGGCGTGAGAAGACGAGGAGGCCGAGCCCGAAGATCAGGATGCTGGTGACGGCCCCGACGATCACCGACAGCGTGTCCCATTGATCGGGGAAGAACCCCACGCGGTAGAGCGTGAAGATACCGGCCAGCGGATTGAACGCCCCGAGTTCCTTGAAGACGCCGGGCAGGTCGGCCACGCCGTAGATGATCGGCGAAGCGTAGAAGAGCGCACGGAGGACGAGCCGCGTGGTGCGCTCCAGATCGCCCCAGAGGACGCAGAGCGGGGCGACGATGAGCCCCAATCCCAGCAGCAGGATCACCTGCAGCACGACGGCCACGGGGAACAGCAGAAGAGCCGGGTTCACCGTCGCACCGCCGAAGATCGCGAACATCGCGAGCACCGGGAGCGAGAAGAGGAACTCGATGCCCTTGCTCAGAACGATGCGTCCCACCCAGATCGAGCGAGGGATGGAGGTCGACCGCACCAGTCGCGCGTCCTTGTTGAAGGCGCGCGTGAAGTCGGTGACCGCCGAGTTGAACCACACCCAGGGCAGCAGAGCGGTGATGAGAAAGACGATGTACGGGTTCTCGCCGACATCCCGATGGAAGACCTGCGTGAAGACGAACCAGTAGATTCCGCTCATGACGAGGGGATCGAGGACCGACCACAGGTACCCGAGCGCGCTCGTGGAGTACCGCACCCGCAGGTCGCGCGCCGACAGCAGCCACAGAGAGTGGAAGTAGCGCCGCGGCGATCCGGGGGCGCCGACGACGGCGGGACTCACCCGACGAGTTTACGTGTTGACGGCTCGAGACTCATCGCTGGAACCGACGCGGCAGGAACCTACGCAGCAGCCGCCTGACCGCAGCATCCTGCGCCTCCAGTTCGCGTACACGCTCGGAGGCGAGGACCGCTTCCCGCGTCTTGTTGTCCAGCCGCACCTCGATCCGCGCCCGCTCCTGCGTCCCTTGCTCGATCTGCGCCTTCAGATCCTCGATCTGTGCCGCGGCGCGTTCGAGAGCATCCTCGCCTGCGGTATCCAGCCGCGCTTCAAGTTCAGCGATACGACGTACGGCGCGGCGCAGATCCGCCACGAGCGGCCCGGCCGGAAGCGAGGGCGCCTTGCCCTGCTGCACGCGGCGTCCCTCGACGATCGGCCATTCGTGGAACCGGGAATCGAAATTGTCGACATCGACGCCTCGGTAGACGATGTCACCATCGAGGGCGACCATGATCGAGAGCTGGTCTCGGCGCGAGTACCGCAGGACATGGTCGGCCCAGACTCGCATGGCACCAGCGACCCGCGCATTGCGCCGGCGAACGAGGAGCGCCGTCCAGTGCGGGCGCGCCTCGAGAACGTCGGGAACGGTAGTCGCGTAATCCGTCAGCTGCTCGTAGACCCGGCCGCGATCGTCGTAATTGAGTCGAATCACCTCGTCGAACTCGTCGATGAGTATTTCGCGATAGCTGTGAGTTGGCAACGCCATGTCGGCGTCCTCGGGCAACCAGGCAGCGACCAGTTCTTCAGGCGTCACCTTCAGCCGCACGGACGCGTCTATGTACAGGCTCACGTCGAACTCGACGTCCGTCTGAGGACCGAGGATCTTGTGCAGCCGCGCACTGCGCACGGGGTCCGCGGCGAAAGCCGGTTGCACCACCTGGATCTCCCACGTATCACTCGTCAGATCGGGGTCGTCCGTGAAGCAGATGAACCGAGCCTGGCTGTCCCGGGCCACCGGCTGATCGAGGAGTGAGTCGTAGCGGCCGAACAGCGAAGTGAAGACGACGAGGCTCATGCGGAGCCCCACGAAGCGTGCGGCAGCACGGACAGCATGCACATGGGTCCAACCGTAGCCGCTGTGCGCGCACGGGCTGCTCAGGCTCGACGAACTAAAGTGGAGCGCATGCTGCAGCGCGTGAGCCACCTGGCCGAAGCCGCACGCTCGCGAACGCGAGCAGCGGCACGGACCATCGCCGTGCGCTACGGCGGACTGCCGCATTCGGTCGGAACGGTGGACAGCCCTCCGCCTCCCGTCGCACACGACGTCACCCAGCTGTGGCTGCGGAACCTGACCAGTCGCGACCCGATCACCGACAGCACGAGCGACGAAACCGTGACGATGACCACCCACGGGCAGCGCATCCGTGATGTCTGGCTCGCCATCGAGTCCATCGGGCGAGGAGACAGGTTGCCCTCCCGAATCATCCTCTGGCTCGACGAGGGCACGAAGGTCCCCTGGCGGCTGCGTCGCTTGCGCTCGCGCGGCCTCGAGATCCAGCAGGTCGCTCGAGGCTGGGGCGTCCACACGAAGTACTGGCCGTATGTCTCCCGCGTCGACCCCGTCGGACCGCTGGTGACCGCCGACGACGACATCCTGTACCCGCCGAATTGGCTGCAGGACCTGCACACGTTGCACGAGCGCTATCCGGATGACGTCATCGCGTTCCGCGCGCACAGCATGGTCATGGTCGACCATGACAACTTCGCCCCGTACAGCTCGTGGCCCACATGCACGAGCACCGAGCCCAGTTACGCGCACTTCGCGACGTCGGTCTCGGGCCAGCTCCTACCCACGGGCTTGCAGAACGCGTTGCGAGAAGAAGGGCCGGGGTTTATCGACATCTGTCCGACTGCTGACGATGTCTGGATCCATCGATGCGCCGTCGCTCACGGCTTCCGTACCCGCCAGGTCGAGGAGAGGTCGTTGCATTGGTGGTTCATCCCCGGTTCGCAGACCTCCGGGCTGAATGCGGTCAACGTGGTCGGCGGGGCCAACGATGCGCAGCTGCGTGCGACACACACCGAGCTGACACGCGGACGTATCTGGGCTTCCGCGGGAAGGCCTCAGCGCACCTGAATGTCCGCGTGGACGGTCCCCGTCTGGCGGTGCTCCATCGGGACGAAGAAGGTCGCGGCCTGCCAAGCAACGGCCAGCGAAGAACCGTTCTCGTCAGCCACCTCAGCGTTGACGAAGTACTGTCCGCCCGCGAATGCCGAGTTGCGAATCACGTACTCCACTTCGGTCTTCCCCGCCTCGACACGGCCGTGCGGCTGCTCGAGGCGCCGGCTCCCCGTGCCGAGGACCTGCTGACCCGACGGAGTATCAATGCTGACTCCGGTGTTCCAGCGCTCGTAGGGCTGGGTGTGGTTGACGACGATGCGGACGTGGATGTCTTCACCGGGCTTCACATCAGACAAGGGGGTGCCATCAGCAGCCTCGATGCGAACGGCTTCGATGGACGAAGTCGGTGCCTTCTCTTCGGACTCCGGGTGGAGTTCTGCTTCCAGGACATCGGCATTCTCCGCATTGCGACGCCGGCGGCCCTCCAGCACCTCACGGTGCACGCGGGTGGCTGCCGCCGCAGACCCCGAGAAGACGACCTCACCATCGTGGAGGACGACGCCCTGATCGCAGATCTCCATGACCTGCGCCGCGGAGTGAGAGACAAGGATGATCGTCCTGCCCTCCGCCTGGAACTCGCGGATCTTGTCCATGCACTTGCGCTGGAAGGCTTCATCCCCGACCGCGAGCACCTCATCCACCAGCAGGATGTCGGGGTCGGTGTGGATGGCGACGGCGAACGCGAGTCGCACGTACATCCCGGAGGAGTAGAACTTGACCTGCGTGTCGATGAAATCGCCGATCTCCGCGAACGCCACGATGCTGTCGAACTCCGCGTCGGTCTGCTCCCGCGACAGACCAAGGATCGCGGCATTCAGGTAGACGTTGTCGCGACCGGACAGATCCGGGTGGAATCCGGCGCCGAGTTCGAGCAGAGCGGCGAACCGGCCGCGTCGACGCACGGATCCCGAGGTCGGATCGATGATGCCGCCGATGATCTTCAGGAGAGTGCTCTTGCCCGATCCATTGGGCCCCATGAGCCCGATGGTCGATCCGGCCGGGATGTTCACGGACACGTTCTTGAGAGACTGGAACACTTCCTGGTGCAACCGCCCGCGTCTGCCGAAGGTCACCACGCGCTCTTTGATCGAGTTGTCTCGACGGATGGTGAACTTCTTCGACACGTCCTCGACGACGACGACGTCGGGCCCGGTCGGTCGATCCTGGGGAGATGTAGACCTGTTTTCGGTCACGTCGGTCAGAGCTCCTGTGCGAAGTTGCCTTGTAGGCGGGCGAAAAGGCGTTGGCATGCCCATACGAGGACGAGCCCGATCACGAATGCGATCGCCATTCGGAGCGCCAGATGAGGGGGATAGTCGGCCGGTGAGCCCGAGACCCAGAAAGCACGGTGGAATCCGAGCACCGCGAGCGTCAGGGGGCTGTTGGTGTAGATCTCCAGAAGCCAGGCGGGGAAGCCGAACTCATCGAAGACGCGATTGACCATTGTCCACGCGTAGACGATGGGCGATGCCCACATCGCCAGCATCAGCACGACCTGGGTCAGGTACTGGACGTCCCTGAGGTAGACATTCAGCGCGGAGAGGAAGAGGCCGGTGGCGAGACCGTAGACGATGATGAGGCCGACGGCGGGGACGAAGTAGATTAACCCCATGGAGAAGGGGGGAACCCCGAGGATGAAGCAGGCCGCGATCAGGACGGCGAGCTGCACCAGGAACGTGAACATCGCCGACCCGATACTGGCGAGCGGGAAGATCTCGCGAGGTACGTAGACCTTCTTCACGAGTCCCGAGTTGGCGACGATCGATCCCGTGGACCCCGAGAGCATCTCTGAGAAGAAGGCGTAGATGGTCAAGCCGGAGAAGATGTAGATAGCGAAGTCGGGGATCCCGCGCGCAGCCCCGAGGAACTGCCCCATCACGACGTAGTAGACGGTGAGCTGGACGATCGGGTTGATGAGCACCCAGAGCAGCCCGAGCGCGCTGTCCTTGTACCGCGCCTTGATGTCGCGCCGCACGAGCAGCGCCAGCAACTGTCGATGAGCCCAGACCGCTCTGACCGAAGCGACGAAGCCCGTTCCTGAGGCTATCGGGGCGAGTGGCTCGTGTTCGAGGCGTTCGAAGCGAGCGAGAGCGCTATCGGTCACAGCGGAGTTCCATTCGATTCGCCAGGCACAACGACCAACGATACAGCGCGGCGTCTGTGAACCGCCCGCGGAGGGCGCGGGTCACCAGCGCTCCCCCAGCTGAGCCTCCAGTACCGGCGCGAGGGTGCGCGCGTACGAGCTGGAGAGGTGGTTGTCGTCGCGATAAACCGCGACGTTGCCGACCACGGCGGGGCAGACGTCGTCCGGGCAGATCCACTCGGTCAGATCGACGTGCGTGATGCTCTCTCGCTGCAGGATCCGTGCCGGATTCGTAGCGGCCAACGAGCTGCCGCGCGGCATGGAGCAACCGTCCGGGTCGTCCGATTCGATGACGCAGCCGAACATGTCGTAACCGAACCTCGGGTTGTCGCGCACGGCGATGATCGGGATGCCGGCGGCGTCCATGCGGTCGAGGAACCGCTCGATCCCCGGCCGGAGGCGCTCGTCCTCGTCGCCCGCGTCGGCGGCGGTGACGATGGTCATGACCGCCGACGGCATGATCGCCTCCACATGGCTGATCGCCGCTTCGCGCCACTGCGGGCAGGAGTCGGGATCGAACCCGGGATCGTCCAGGCCCATGGCGCAGCCACCGCGCACGAGGGTGATGACGCCCCAGCCGCGCTGCTCGGCGACCGGCACCAGAGCCGCCGTCATCTGCTGCGCGTGCGAGTCTCCGATCACCACGATCAGCTCGCTCGCGCGCTGGGTACCCGGCATCTCGAAGCACGAACCGTGCAGGATGTCGTCGGTGACGGCGCGCGGGCCGCTGCACTCGAGCTCGAGCTGAACCCATTCGTCTTCGATCGCGGTCGCGAGCGGGATCATCGGAAGTGCCACGTCGGGCTCGGAGATCTCTTCGTCGAAGAGCACGTGCGCACCCGGGTTCGCGATGAGCTGCTGTTCGGCGGCCCTCTGCTCCCGGTACGCGGTCATGCCCTGCCACGTCCCGACCGGAACGACGACGATGAGCGCAGCGACGGCGACCACCGCGAGAGACGGCATGACGCCGCGTTCGGCCCGGCGCCACTGCCGCACGGGGTGGTCCACGGCGAACGTCAGCAGTCGCGCGCACACCATGGAGGCGACGACGATGGCGAGCCCGCCGACCAGACCGACCTCGGTGCGTTCGCGGACGACGAGCCACGTGACGAGGATCGGCCAGTGCACGAGGTAGAGACCGTACGCGTCACGGCCGGCCAGCCGGAGGGGGCGCGACGCGAGCAACTGAGCGGGCCCGTGACCGGCGTCTCCAGTGCCCGAGACCACGACCATCGCCGCGCACACGACCGGCCAGAGGGCCAGGTACCCCGGGAAGCCGCCCTCGACGTCGAGGACGACCCCGCAGGCGAGCAGTCCGGCGATGCCCGTCCAGCCGAGGACCGTGCTCAAGGCGGGCCCGGGCCGCAGGTACGGGAGCGCGACGACCAGCAACGACCCCGCAGCGAACTCCCACAGGCGAGCCCCCGTGTCGAAGTACGCCAGCTGCTGCGCGGCATCCGTGCGTACGACGGAGTACCCCAACGAGATCACGAAGACCGCGCCGAACACCACCGCGACGACCGCATCCGGAGACCGCCGGAATCGCCGAATGATCAGCAGGCACAGCGCGAAGAGAACGGCCCACAGCACGAACGCCTGCCCCTGCACGGAGAGTGACCAGAAGTGCTGGAGCGGGCTGAGCCCCTCGCCGCGGTTGTAGTAGTCGACCGCGTCAGCCGCGAGGACCCAATTCTGGACGTACAGCAATGACGCCCATGTCTGCTCCCAGAGCGACCGCCACATCGTCGCCGGGTAGAACAGGCGCACCAGCAGCAGGACGAGCACGAGCGTGACCGCGGCGGCGGGCAAAAGACGCCGGAACGTCCCGACAAGCCGGCGCGCGATGTCCGGTGGCGCTCCGGTGTGGATGCGGTGCAGGAACGTACGCGTCAGGAAGAACGCGGACAGCATCAGGAAGACGTCGACACCGCCCGATACGCGCCCGAGCCAGACGTGGTAGGTCACGACCAGCAGGATGGCGACGGCCCGAAGACCGTCGATGTCGGCGCGGTACCCCCAGCGGTCCGTCTCCGGTCCGGCGATACCGCTCACGCGGTCCGTCAGCGAACCCACGACATCCTCACGCGAGGTGGTTGTTCCACATCGACAGCGCCGAGCCGATGGCCATGTGCATGTCGAGGTACTGGTACGTGCCCAGGCGCCCACCGAAGTGGACGTCCTGCTCGCCCTTGGCGAGGTCGCGGTACGCCAGCAGTCCGGCGCGGTCGTCGGCCGTGTTCACCGGGTAGTACGGCTCGTCGGCGCGGGTCGCGAAGCGCGAGTACTCCCGCACGATGACGGTCTTGTCCGTCGGGTACCGGTCGGCGCGCTCCGGGTGGAAGTGCTTGAACTCGTGGATGCGGGTGTACGGCGCATCGGCGTCGGCGTAGTTCATGACGCTCGTGCCCTGGAAGTCCGGGATGTCGAGGACGTCCTGCTCGAAATCGAGGGTGCGCCACGACAGCTCGCCCTCCGTGTAGTCGAAGTAGCGGTCGACGGGGCCGGTGTAGACGATCGGCACCTGGCCGACGGTCGCCTTCTTGTTCAGCGGCTGCGACTCGTCGAAGAAGTCGGTGCTCAGCTTCACCTCGATGTTCGCGTGGTCGGCCATGCGCTCGAGCCAGGCGGTGTAGCCGTCGACCGGAAGGCCTTCCCAGGTGTCGTTGAAGTAGCGGTTGTCGTAGGTGTAGCGGACCGGCAGGCGCGAGATGATCTCGGCCGGCAGCTCCTTCGGATCGGTCTGCCACTGCTTCGCGGTGTAGTCCCGGATGAACGCCTCGTAGAGCGGACGGCCGATCAGACCGATGGCGCGCTCCTCGAGATTGTTCGCCTGCTTCGGGTCGAACTCGCCCGCGAGCTCCTGGATGAGGTCGCGTGCCTCACCGGGCGTGTACGCCGCCTGGAAGAACTGGTTGATCGTTCCGAGGTTGATCGGAAGCGGGTACACGACGCCCTTGTGGGTCGTATAGACGCGGTGGACGTAATTCGTGAACTGCGTGAAGCGGTTGACGTACTCCCACACCGTCGCGTTCGAGGTGTGGAACAGGTGGGCCCCGTACTTGTGGACTTCGATGCCGGTGGTCGGCTCGTTCTCGGTGTAGGCGTTGCCGCCGATGTGGTGACGTCGGTCGATGACCGTCACCTTGCGACCGGATGCCGCGGCACGCTCGGCGATGGTGAGGCCGAAGAAGCCGGAGCCGACGATGAGGAGGTCCATGGGGCGAACGCTTTCGTTTCGGGGCAAGGAAGAAGCCTGTCAGCCCGGTAAGGGGCATCGTGTGATTCTACGCGAGCCGCCCCGCGGGCCTGAGGAGAGCATGGGAAGCCCAAAGAGAGCGTCGGCTACGATGTTTCACTGGTGTCATTCGAGAAGGTGGATCACGATGCTCCAGGAATGGTATGTCGCGATACCGCCGTTTCTCGTCGCGGCCATGGCGATGATCCTTCCCGGCCTTGCCGTCCTCATCGCCGGATGGGGCGTTTCGCGCATCTCTCTGCTCTTCGTCGCACCGGCCGTGTCGACGGCGCTGCTTGCCGTTTCCGCGACCATCGCTCCCATCATTCGACTGCCGTGGTCGCCGATTCCGCTCGCGCTCCTGACCCTGGTAGCGGTGGCTGTCGCCTTCGCTCTCCGTCGCTGGGTCGGGCCACAGAACGCTGCACCACGCGGCCTGTGGCGGGCGCTCGCACCGATGGCCGCTTTCGTGATCGCTGCGGCTGTCGTCGGTAGTCAGCTGGTGTGGGCGTTCGGGCGGCCCGAGAACATCTCGCAGACGTTCGATGCGATCGTGCACCTCAACACGGCGGCCTACGCCATCGATACAGCGGACGCCTCGGCATTCCACATCGGGGACACGTCTGATATCCCGTTCTATCCCAACGCTTGGCACAGTCTCGTCTCGCTTGCGGCGCTGTCGACGGGTGTCACGACACCCGTCGCCGTGACCGCCGCGAACATCGCCATCGGCGCCATCGCATGGCCGGCCTCGTGCATCGCACTGGCGGGAGCCTTCTTCCGCGGCCGGACCGCGGCTCACATCTCGGCGGCAGCTCTCGCCACCGGGTTCGGGGCGTTCCCGATGCTGCTGTTCTTCTTCGGCGTCCTTTACCCGAACGTGTCTGCCTACGCGGTCCTGCCGGCCGGTGTCGCGGTCGTCATCTGGCTCCTGCGAGCCGACTCCGTTCGCGACATGGCGCGATGGTCCGTTCTGCTTCTCGTGCTCTGCGCCGGGATCGGCCTTGCGCACCCGAACGCCTTCCTCGCGCTCTTCGCATTCGGAGCCGTGCTTGCGGTCGCCGAGTTGGCAAAGCGGACCATGGCAGACCCCACCCGTCGGACCTGGGTGCTCAACGGAACCCTCGCCGTCGCGATCCTGGTGGCCGGCGCTGGCCTCTGGCGCCTCTCGCGCACGAACTACGAGATGTCGCGATGGGGCCCCTGGCAGAGCACGGCACAGGCATCCGGGGAGGCCCTCCTACTGTCGCCCCGCGCCTATCCGGTCACGGTGACGGTTTCGGTCCTCGTCGTCGTAGGCCTGATCGCGATCGTCCGGCGGCCGAGGCTCCACCCGATCGCCCTGCCCTACGTCGTCGCATGCTTCCTGTTCGTGCTGGTCTCCGGGACCCGCGTCAACAATGTTCTTCGCGAGATGGTCACCAACCCCTGGTACAACGACTCGTTCCGCCTCGCCGCGCTCCTTCCGGTCGCAGGAATTCCTGTCGCGACACTGGGCGCGGTCGTGATCGTCGATGGAGCGCGGTATCTGCTGTCACGGTGGCAAGCACCTGCAGCGGTGTCGGTGGTCGCCGCTTCCGCCGCAACCGTCGCGATCTTCTCCGTGGGCATCGGGCCCAACGTTCTCCGGGTCGCAGGTGACACACGCACCGTCCACATGATGGACTCGACCTCCCCGCTTCTCTCGATCGAAGAACAGCGGCTTCTCGAGCGTCTGGATGAGACGACTCCGGCGGATGCGCTCATCGCCGGAAGCCCATGGACGGGTACTTCGCTGGCATACGCCGTCGCCGGTCGCGAGGTGGTCGAGAAGCACATCTTCGGTTCGCGCGACGCCGATGAGATCTACTTGGACGAGAACCTCCGCAATATCGACTCCGATCCCCTTGTATGCGAGGCCATCGACGCGCTCGGCGTCGATTACGTCCTCGATTTCGGCGCACAGAACGTCTGGAACAACCCGGCGGCCTCAGTCGACCGCGACGGCATCCAGAACCTCCCTCCGGCGGTGTCCCTCGAACTGATCGACTCGGAGGGCTCGGACGCGAAGCTCTACCGCGTCGTCGGGTGCGATCGATGAGCGGTGCTCGACCCGTCGCAGTCGCCTACGACTGCCTTTTCCCGTACACCACCGGCGGCGGTGAACGGCAGTACCGCGCGTTCGCCGAGGCGATGGTGAGTCGCGGCGAATGCGTCGAGTACCTCACCGCCCGTCAGTGGAACGATGCGAACCCCCCGCGCGAATCGTTCGCCGTCCGAGAGATCACGCCCGAACTGACTCTGCACGACGCCTCAGGCGTTCGCCGTATCAGCGCCGCGGCCCGATTCGCCGCAGGACTCTTCCGATCGCTCCTCCGCCGGCGTCGGGCTTACTCAGCCGTCCTCGTGAGCGGCCTGCCCGTGCTCAACGTCTTCGCTGCACGTCTGGCCCTGCTGGGCTCCGGAACGCCCCTGGCTGTCGACTACCTCGAGGTGTGGGGCAGGCATCAGTGGATCGAATACGCCGGCGGACTCATGGGCAACGTGGCATGGGGCCTCCAGCGGCTAGCTATCGCGGTGACGCCCATCGCCACCTGCCACTCGCAGTTGAGCGCGAACCGCCTCCGGGCGGAAGGGTTCCGCGGAGAACTCCTCCTCAGTCCGGGACTGATCGACGATCGCACGGCCGACGCGTCGTCTCAACCGGCACCCGTCGCGAACCCTCCCTTCGTCCTCTACGCCGGGCGTCACATCCCCGACAAGAGAGTCGAGGCGCTTCCCGCCGCCATCGCTGTCGCCCGCGAGGATTTCCCCGACCTCAGACTCGTCATCCTCGGCGAGGGGCCGCAGAGCGCGGCCATCGATGAGGCGATCCGCGCGGTCAACGGCGCCGATTGGAGCGAGCGTCCCGGGTTCGTCTCAGAGGAGACGTTGACGGAGCTCATGAGTACGGCTGCCGTGCTCGTGAATCCGTCTCGCCGCGAAGGCTACGGTCTGGTCGTGGTGGAAGCCGCCGCATCCGGCACTCCCGTCGTCCTCGTCGCGGACCCATCGAACGCCGCCATCGAGCTCGTCAGCCCCGGGGTCAATGGCGCTATCGCCCCCGACATCGACCCAGCATCGCTGGGCGGGGCGATCCGGACCGTCCTGCGCGGCGGGGCCGACCTCCGACACAGCACGCGTGCCTGGTACGACGACGCCGTGCGGACCCGCACGATCGGGCGTACCGTGGATGGAATCCTCGCGGCGTTCGACCGCGCCCGAAAGAAGACCCGCGGGGCGCGTTCAGCCTCCGCGCAGGAAGGACCTCTGTGAACGACCAGCCGGAGATCGAGCTGACGATCCTGATGCCGTGCCTCAACGAGGCGGAGACACTCGAGGTCTGCATCCGGAAGGCGCAGGGCTTCCTCGCCCGTACCGGAATCAGCGGCGAAGTGCTGATCTCCGACAACGGCAGCACCGACGGATCCCAGGAGATCGCGACCCGGCTCGGCGCTCGCGTGTCCCCCGCCCCCCGTCGTGGGTACGGCGCCGCTCTGATCAATGGGATCGAAGCCGCTCGCGGGCGTTACATCATCATGGGCGACGCCGACGACAGCTACGACTTCGAGAACCTCGAGCCGTTCGTCGAGCGGCTCCGCGCGGGCGCCGACCTCGTCATGGGCAACCGCTTCGCTGGAGGCATCGCTCCGGGCGCCATGCCTCCCCTCCACAAATATCTCGGCAACCCCGTGCTCTCGACGATCGGTCAGCTCTTCTTCCGGCCGAACGTGCGCGACTTCCACTGCGGTCTGCGCGGATTCAATCGCGACCGCATCCGCGACCTCGCTCTGCAGACGACGGGCATGGAGTTCGCGTCCGAGATGGTGGTGAGGGCGTCCTTGTCGAAGTACCGCATCGAAGAAGTTCCCACCACGCTCAAAAAAGATGGCCGATCGCGTCCCCCGCACCTGCGCAGCTGGCATGACGGGTGGCGTCACCTCCGGTTCCTCCTGCTGTTCGCTCCGCGCTGGCTCTTCGTCTACCCGGGTCTCGTCGCGTTCTTCCTCGGAGCCGTCACCGTCGCGGTTCTCGCATTCGGTGGGATCGAGGTGGCCGGCATCGGGTTCGATGTCACGACGATGGTCTACGCCAGCGCACTAACGGTTCTCGGGTATCAATCCCTCCTCTTCTTCTGGCTCACCAAGCTCTACGCGACCCAGGAGGGCTTCCTCCCCACAAGTGCCCGTTATCGGGCGATCGTGGCTAAGTGGTCGGCCGAGCGTGGTCTGCTCATCGGCCTTGGCCTCTTCCTGCTCGGCGTCGTGATCGGCGTCGTCCAGGTGGTCCGGTGGGGCAGCATCGACTTCGGCACACAGGATGCTGCGCAGGCCGTCCGCATCGCGATCCCCAGCGCCCTGGGCATCATCCTCGGGTTCCAGACGGTCATGATGAGTTTCTTCTCGGGCGTGCTCACGACGCCGCGCCGCGAGCAGAAGCCCGAAGCCGTCATCGAGAGCTGACCCGTGCGCGTCCTCGTCGATCTCCTCGGCTATACCGGTGGCCGGGGAGGCACCGAGACGTACGTGCGGGAGCTGCTCCCCCGGCTGCACGAGCATCTTCCGGGAGTCGAGCTCATCGCACTGACCGGTCGGGCCGGGATCGTGGGAGTGACCGCATTCTTCCCCGGACCGGTCGAGACGATCCGCTGGGTGGGCGGCGGCCGTGCCACGTGGGCCGCGGGAGAGATAGTGGCTGTCAATCGCACAGCCCGCCGCGTCGGCGCCGATCTGATCTGGTCACCCGCGAACTTCGGCCCCCTGACTCGTGGAGGAGCCGGCCGGATCGTCTCAGTGCATGACGTGATCTATCACGAAGTCCGCGGATCGGGGCTGGCGGGCCTCGCCCGCTCCGTTACGGCATGGCTGATGACCAGGACGGCGCGGAGCGCCGACCGCCTTCTCACCGTGTCGGATGCTGCGGCGTCCGCCATCGCCCGACACCTCGGCGTTCCTCCCGCGCGGATCAGCGTGGTGCACAATGGGAGCGCCGAACCTCGGACCGTCGAGAATCCATGGGAATCTCTGGAGCCGCTCGGCATCGACGCCAGCCGCCCGTTGCTGTTGAGCGCGGGCAATCGAATGCCGCATAAGAACTTCGTCGGCCTGCTCGACGCCCTCGCGGCTCTGTCCCCCGATCAGCGTCCGCGCTCCGTCATCGTCGGTGGCGGACCCGACGACCCCCTCACGCCGGCCGTGGCAGCGCGCGGCCTCGACGCCGACGTCGTGCTTCCCGGCTGGGTGTCTGACGACCAGCTGGCATCGCTCTACTCGGCTGCCGGCGTGTACGCCTGCCCGTCTCTCGTCGAGGGCTTCGGACTCCCGGTCGTCGACGCGCTACGGGCAGAATGCATCGTGGTCGCCAACGACGTGCCCGTCCTGCACGAGGTGGGCGGTGAGTATGCGTTCTACGCAGACGCGACGAATCCGACAGCCTTCGCCGCAGCGATCTCCCGTGCGTTCGATCTCGACCGCGCCGCGGGCGACCGGCGTCGGTCCGAGGGCCGCGCGTGGGCCGAACGATTCAACTGGGACGCCGCGGCAGAGGCTGTCGCGGCGGTTCTGCGATCCGAACTGCACACGGCGCGCACTCATGAGTGAGACCAGCAGTCTCCGCTCGCGTCTCTTCGGCTTCACGCTGATCCCGGCAATCGCCGCCGTCTCTCCCCTCGTGGTGCTGCCCGCCGTGTCGCGCTCCGCGGGCGAGGACGGGTGGGCGAGCGCTATCGCCGGAGAATCGGTGGGAACGTTCGCCGCCATCGCCGTCGCTTACGGCTGGACGACGGTCGGGCCGGCTCTCATCGCGGGAACGATCGACAACGTTCGTCGCGGCAGGCTCTACAGAGACGCTGTCGTGGTGCGGCTGGCCATGTCCGTGGTCGCCCTGCCGCTACTCATCGTCCTCTGCTCGGTCATCGCGGCCCCGGGGCATGCTCTCCTCGCTTCGCTGATGGGCCTTCAGGGCGCGCTCATCGGTCTCTCCTTCACCTGGTTCGCCGTCGGCGTCGGCGACCCGCGCTCTATTTTGTTCTACGACGCGATTCCGCGTTTGTGCGTCGCGGTGGTCGCGATGCTCGCGATCGTGAACGGGGTTCCCGTGGAGGTCTATCCGATCGCCGGCATCCTCGTGACTCTGATCGGTACCGCGGCCTACACCCTGGGTCTCCTGCGCCGGTACCCCTCGCCCTGGCCTCCGCTGCGCGAGGTCCCCGGCCTCTTCCGCGTCGGTGCGCCCGTGGCCCTGAATGACGGCGCGCTCGGCGCATATTCTTCCGTGCCGATGCCCCTGGTGAACACGATCGCCTCCGGCTCCGCCGCCGCGGGCTTCGCCTCGGCGGACAAGCTGGCCAAGCTCGGTCAGTTCCTTCCCCTCACGCTCGCGAACGCCCTGCAATCGTGGACCGCCGAGGTGCGGGGAAGTGAGCGCGGCAAGCGACTGAAGATCGCGCTCACGATGCATGGCGGCTTCGGGTTGCTCGGCACCGTCGTGCTCGGCCTAGCGGGTCCGCCGGTGACAGCGATGATCTTCGGTCACCCCAACGCCGCGGCGGTAGGTGTCTGCTTCGCACTCGGCTTCGCGTTCGCGATGTACTCGCTGCGGACGTCGATGACCCGTCACATACTCTTTCCCGCAGCCGAGCAGAGGAGCGTGATGCGGGCGACATTGACAGCAACCGTCGTCGGCGTTCCGGCGATGTTGATCGGAGCGTCACTGTGGGGCCCGCTTGGCGTCGCACTTGGTTACGCCGCGACGGAGACCATCTCGACAGCGCTTCTCTTACGGCGCACGACCACAGCATTGCAACGATTGGTGCGGGAGGAAGCATGATGATGGCGCACGCGAGGCCCAGAGTCGACATCGTCATCCCCGTTCATGGCGGATGGGAATTCGTCGAGACGTGCATCGCCGCTGCCCTCGCGCAGACCATCCAGGCGAACGTCATCGTCGTCGACGACGCGTCGCCGGATGACACTCCGGAACGGATCGCCGCGACCTACCCTCGGGTGCGCCTCATCCGCAACCCGCAGAACCTCGGCTTCGCTCGCAGCTGCAACGTCGGCATCGCTGCTGGCGAGAATGAGTTGGTCATGCTGGTCAACAGCGACGTGGAGCTGGGCGCCAACGCCGTAGAAACCGCGGTAGCCACCTTCGACGAGCGAGGCCCGCGTGTCGGCAGTGCGAGCCCGATTCTCGGCGCACCGGACGGCACCGTCGATTCGTTCGGAATAGTCGCCGACGTCACCGGCGCCGGCTTCGTTCGATTCCATGGAGCGGATCTGTCCGCCACAGATCCGAGTGAGCCACGCCTTCTCGGCCCGTATGGAGCTGTCGCCGTCTATCGGCGAGCGGCGCTTGCAGAGGTCGGAGCCTTCGACGAGAACATCTTCATGTATGGCGAAGAACTGGATCTCGCGTACCGGCTGCGTGCCGCCGGCTGGCTTGCAGTCGCCATCCCACACCAGCTCGGCGTTCATCTGGGCGGAGCCTCCGCTGGCCGAGAGTCTCGTCGCCAGCGCTACCTGTCGGGCTTCGCACGCGGATACACCCTGCGCGTATACGACGTATTGCGATCGCGCCACATGATCCGGGCACTGGCGACGGAAGCAATCGTGTGCACTGCCCGGCTCGTCTTGCGACGCGATGTCGCCTCCCTCCGCGGCCGAATCGACGGGTGGAGAAAAGGCCGCAAGGTCACTAAGCGAGAGCTCCCACGGGACGGGATCGATTCGAGCATCGGCTTTGCCCGGTCGATACGCATGCGCGAACCGGGTTACTGGCGTTCGACCTCGCCTCGCAGCCAGGACACCCCTCCGGTGAGACCTGAATTGTAGGTCTGGCAGACTTGACCACCATGAAGGGCATCATTCTCGCCGGCGGTTCGGGCACGCGCCTGCACCCGATCACGTTGGGCGTCTCGAAGCAGTTGATCCCGGTGTACGACAAGCCGATGGTCTACTACCCCCTGTCGACGCTGATGCTCGCGGGCATCCGCGACATCCTGATCATCACGACGCCGCACGATGCGCCGTTCTTCGAGCGGCTCCTGGGCGACGGAACGCAGTTCGGCATCTCCCTGACGTTCGCGCAGCAGCCGTCCCCGGACGGGCTGGCACAGGCGTTCACGATCGGAGCGGATTTCATCGGCGACGACAAGGTCGCCCTCGTCCTCGGCGACAACCTCCTCTACGGTCCGGGCCTCGGTTCACAGCTCAAGCGCTACGCCGACGTCGACGGCGGGGCTGTCTTCGCGTACTGGGTGGGCGAGCCCTCCGCGTACGGCGTGGTGGAGTTCGACGACGAGGGTCGCGCCGTCTCGCTGGAGGAGAAGCCCCGCGAGCCGAAGAGCAACTTCGCGGTGCCGGGCCTGTACTTCTACGACAACGATGTGATCGACATCGCCCGCAACCTTCAGCCCTCGCCCCGCGGCGAGTACGAGATCACCGACATCAACAGCGCCTACCTCGAACGGGGCAAGCTGCAGGTCGAGGTCCTCCCCCGCGGAACCGCCTGGCTCGACACCGGCACCTTCGATCAGATGACCGACGCCGGCGATTACGTGCGCACGATGGAGCGGCGGACGGGGCTGCGGATCGGCGTTCCCGAGGAGGTGGCCTGGCGTCAGGGGTTCCTCTCCGACGACGAACTGCGCAACCGCGCGGCGAAGCTCGTGAAGTCCGGATACGGAACGTACCTGCTCGAGGTCCTCGAGCGCGGTCGGTGACGCCCCGCGCCGCGTCGCCCGGCACCATCGTCCGGACGATGATCCGGCGCGCGGCCGCGGTCGCCCGCTCGCGCGTGCGAGACGTCCGGGACTCCTGGTGGGGCGGCCCCATCATCCGTCGCATCGACCGGGTCTGGTGGGCGCGGACCATCAACCGTGCCGACATCGTCGACCCGGTCGCCGTCTCCGCCCAGCGGCCCGGCCTGAGCCCACGCGCCGCCGTGCGACATTACGTCCGCCGGGGCTTCCGCGACGGTTTCGTCCTGAACCCGCTGTTCTCGGAACAGATGGTGTCGATGCAGCTCTCCGACGCCGGGAGGGTTCCGGCGCTGTACGCGTACCTGGTGAACGACCGCCGCCGCATCCGGACGAGCCTGCTGTGGGACGCCCCCGGCTACGCTCTCGCCCACCCCGAGTCCTCCGATGACCCCGCCGGTCCGCTCGGTCACGCCTGGCGCGGCTTGCAAGCGGGATCAGCCCTGGCCTTCGGCTTCCCGGGCGATCGTGCGCAGATGCGCGCGGACCGGATCTCGGCTCTCGTGACCCGAGCGCTGTCCCGAGCAGGGCGGATCTCGGGCGAGAGCGACCTCGCGGAACTCGCATCCAGCCCCGTCGTCCTCCTGTGGCGCCTCGCCGGGCACGAGCGCGACTTCAGCCTGACGTTGGCCACGGCCACTCAGGCGAGTCGCCGCATCGGTGCTCGTCTCGTCCTTGCGGTCAATGGCGAACGACCGGATGCCTGGCTGCCGGCCGTAGTCGCCTCAGCCGGCACCATCGGAACACTCGTCATCGCCGACGAGCCGCGGTCCTCCGTCGTCAGCGGAGCCACGGATCGGATTGTTCCCGGTTCTCGCCTGATCGTCCGCGGGCCTGGTGACGAGATCACGACCGAGAGCGTCGTCACCCTCGCCGAGATGGATGCCGGGATCACGTCGCCCCTCGTCCTCGATGTCGACGGCGTCGTGATCAACTGCGGGCTCGTGCGGCGCGGGCCGCGGCTGCATCCGCTCCTGCTCGGACACCCCGCGGAGGATGCGCGCGGACTCGGGCAGCGCGTGTCCGTCGACGGCATCGCCTCGTCGACGTTCGCCGTAACCGTGGGCACCTCGCCGATGCCGGACACCGCCCAGGTCCGCACCGACGCGTGGGTCATCTCCCCTGAGCATCATCTGCCGGCGCATGCGCGGGTCGAGGCGGCCCGGGGCATGACCGACGACCTCGACCACCTGGTCGCCCGTATCGGCCTGGCCACGGTCGACGACGACGACGCGCGACTCAGACGCCGCGCGCCCGCGGCTCGATCAGGGGCGCCGCGGCTGCGATGGGCGCTCAAGACCGCTGCTCCAGCCGGACTCGGCGCGGAGTGGTGGGGCGACACGCACTTCGCGCGCGGGCTCGCCGATGCGCTCCGGCGCCGGGGACAGGATGTCGTCATCGACTCCATCGGGGCCCGTAATCGGCCGTCACACCATCTCGATGACGTCGAAGTCGTCCTGCGCGGACCGGAGCGGATCGATCCCCACCGATCGGCTATCTCGCTGCTGTGGATCATCAGCCACCCCGACCAGCTGACACGCGACGAGACCGCCGCGTTCGACCACGTCTTCGCCGCCTCCGAGAAGTGGATCCGGTCGACGGCCGGATCGCTGGGGCCGATCGAGCCGCTGCTGCAGTGCACGGACGTGCACCGCTTCCACCCCACGGGCGCAGCAGACACGGACCGGATCGTGTTCGTCGGCACGGCCCGCGGCATCCCGCGCCCCTCCGTCATCGAGCCGATCCGCGCCGGCATCCAGGTCGACGTCTATGGCCCCGACTGGACGGGCTGGATCCCCGCGTCGTCCGTCGTCGCGTCGGGGGTGGCGAACGCCGAACTTCCCCAGCTCTACGAAGGCGCGCGCCTCGTCCTCAACGACCATTGGCCGGCGATGCAGGCATCCGGGTTCATATCGAACCGGCTCTTCGACGTCGTCGCCGCGGGCGGACGTGCCATCAGCGACGACGTCGAGGGAATCGACGAGCTGTTCGGGGGCATGGTGCGCACGTACCGCACCGTTCCCGAGCTTCTCGATCTGTTGCGGCAAGACCCGCAGCACGTCTTCCCGTCCGGAGAGGCGGCCGAGCTCATCTCGACAGACATCCGGCACCTGCACTCGTTCGACGCTCGCGCCACAACGCTGCTCGAGACGGCGCTGCGCGAGCGCACGGCGCCGGAACGCGGCCAGCGGCGCTAGCGACGTCGCAGCGGACGCAGCATCCGCCTGACCCGTCGTCGCCACACCACCGATCGGTCGTACGCCGTCAGGAGGCGATCCTCCTGCTGGGGCCGGTGCAGCCTGGCGTACATCTTCAGGAAATCGCGGAATGTTCCCCATTCGAACTCGCCGGCCCGGCGCAGGAACTCGATCTGCTCCATCGTCGAAGCGGGCGGTAGCGTCACCGAGATCTGATCGAAGTTGTAGTCCAGCGCGGTGTAGCTGACGGCCATGTAGTCGGGTGACGTCACCGTACGCGTGTGGTACCCGGCGTCGCCCGCGACGTACGCGGGGACACGTTCCAGAATGTGCGCCAGCCCGCCGTCGATGTACGCCTCCGCGCCGCCGAACTGGTCGTAGTCCCACGGCTGCTCGACGAGGCGACGCAGCGCCTCGGGGCGGGCGAAGAACATCGATCCGTAGGGCGCGAGCGGCGTCCCCTCGTCGACGGGGACGCGCACGCCCATCTTCGCCATCAGTTCGAGGAAACCGGGCTTGTTCGCCCACCACCCGTGCCCCAGGGTGGGATGCCCGATGTGCACGACCGGGGGGAAGGCCATGCCCAGGCCGGGTTCGCGTTGGAAGAGCGCGACGAGGTTCGCGGTGTAGCCGCTCGAGAAGAGCAGGTTCTCGAACTGCTGGAGCTTGAAGTGACGTCCGACGTTGTCGGAGTCCTGAGGCGTCTTCTTCGAGTGCACCTTCACGACGAGGTCGTATCCCCCGTCGAGCAGCTCGTCGCGGCAGCCGATCAGGAACGCGGCCTGATCGCGGCCGTTGTTCGAGGGAAGCACCCGCACCTCGACCGAGCCCCGCGCGGCACGCCGAGACAGATGATCGCGGATGCTACGGGCGCGGTCCTCCTCCGGGGTCGTGATCATCAGGTCGTACGCACCCGGAAGGGTGTCGATTCGATCCATGATCTCGTCGGTCATCTCGGGGTAGTAGATGTGGGCGACCGCAAGGGTGCGCAGCGGACGGGAGGGGTCGTACGTTCCGTCATCCTCCTCCGCGAGCACCTCAAGCATCGCGGCATCCGCGTTCAGTGTCTGCGGCTCGACGTTTCGCGCGAGATCCTGGTAGATCAGCTCCATCGGATACCCGCGACGCTCAGCGGCCTCGAGTGTCCACCGGCCGATGACCGAGAGCCGGTCCATGAACGGCGGCCATTGGAAGAACGGCCGCCTCTTCAGCGTCGGGCATCCCGCCTCGATGAGCTGCTGCGCGTAGAGCACGGCATTGTTCTCGATCTTGTCGGTCAGGCTCGGGAACGCGACCTCCGCGACGAAGCCGCAGTCGACGAACCTCTCGGTGAAGACCGCCTCGTGCTTGGCGACCGCGTCCGAGTAGCTGTCGAGCGAGGGCAGATCGCGCCAGTACTGGGCCCACTCGTCCGATAGGAACATGTCGCGCCGAACCGCCATCCAGTACGACTGGAGGTGGTAGGCGAGATACGAGTCCCCGGTGAAGGGGTTCGGTTCGACACGTGGATGGTCGGTCATTCCCCAGAAGTGCAGGGGCCGCTTGTCCAGGCGCTCAAAGAGCGGGGCGAAATCGCCGATCGGTCCGAACCACGTGTCATTCGCGAGGACGACCTCGTCCCAATCAGCGAGGCGATCGGACAGGTGTTCGAGGCCCTCTTTGTAACCGGTGATGTCGAAGCCGCGGTTCTCGCGCACGAGGATCTCATCGGCGACGGGCTCGAGCGCGTCGCGGCCGGCATCGGTGAGGAGGCCGTTGACGACGACGAGGACGTGGTCGCAATGGGCGCGCAGCTGCTGGAGCGCATAAGGGATGTACGCCTCGACGTCTCCGCGACGGTCGTAGACGACGTAGATCAGCGCGCGCTTCCCGCCTTCGGGGAACTCCGCAGCCGCGCGGGCCGGGAAGTTCACGAGTTCCGCAGTCTTCATTCCGTCTCCTCCCCGCGTCGCAGACCGCGCGACACCATGCGCCTGACGCGCGACACCACACCGTACCCGCGGCGTGCCGCGTAGTAGACCGGCAGCAGCCGCCGCGCCACGCTGAAGTGGTTGAGGCGCAGGTACATGCGGAACAACGCCACCGGGCCGCCGAATCCCATCCCGCCGGCACCGTGAAGGAATCGGATCTGATCGATCGGGTAGCCACGAACAGACATCGAGACCTGATCGGTCTTGAACTGAAGCGCGGTGTGGCTGATGCTGGCGTGCTCCGGCGTCAGCACGGTTCGCGCGTGGAACCCGTCCTCGGCGGCAGCCAGCACGACGGTCCGCTCCTGAACGTGCGCGAGTTCGCGATCACGCTTTCCGCGACGGTAGTCGGCGTGCCGCCATCGCGGTTCGACCATTCTGCGGAGTGCGTCAGGACGCGCCACCCACATGCCGCCGTATGGTGCAAGCGGCGAGACGGCATCCACAGGGACTCGGATGCCGAGCTTGTCCAACAGTCGTTTCGTCGGCCCTTCGAGACCGGCCCATCCGCGCCCCATCGTCCCGAAGCCGATGTGGACCATCGGGGGGAAGACGAGGCCCAGACCCGGCTCGCGGACGAACAACTGCAAGAGATTGACCACGTACCCGCGGCTGCCCAGCAGGTTGTCGAGCTGGTATCGCCGCGAGTAGCGGCGCAGGTTCAAGGTCTTCCGCGGCGATGGCCGGTTGTGGAGCTTGATCACGATGTCATGCCCGCCGTTGAGGAGCACATCGCGGCAGCCGACGAAGAAGTCGCTCATGTCGCGGCCCGGGCCGGGCGGCACGACGCGCACTTCGAGCGAACCGAAACCGAGGTCGTCGCGCTCCTCCAGGTGGGCCTGCACCTGTGCGGCGGTCATGCCGTCTCGCGCGGTGACCAGGAGGTCGTATCCAGCGGGAACGTTCCGCATCGCCTGCAGCACCTCGTCGAGTCCGACGAACTCGCTGACGTGCAGGACGACGAGGATGGCGAGGGAGTCCACGGCTGACGTGTCGGGGCGTGCCTGCAGAGGCAGGACGTCGAGCATGCCGGCATTCGTGTTGAGCGCCTTCGGGGGGACCGTCCGCGCGAGGCTCTGTCGGACCAGGCCCGTGGCGAAACCGTCCTCGTCCAGGCGCGCCAGCACCTCCCGCCCGATCACCGCGTGCTGGTCGAGATACGGGGGAAAGAGCCGGAATTGCGCCTTGCCTACGACAGGGCACCCCGCGTTCAACAGCGCATGCGCACTGAAGACGAGCGGGTCGCCACTACGGAAAGCAGACGCGGGAAAGGCGAACTCGACTGCCAGCCCTCCCTCACGCAGCGCACGAGGGAGGAGGTACTCCGCGTCGTGCGGAAGCTCCGCGTGCGAGGCCCAGAAGTCTTCGAGGGCTTCGCTGCTCTGTGCCTCCTCGCGCAGAACCGTCCACACCCAGGGCGCGGTCAGCAGCGGGAAGCCCTCGCCGGGGAAGGACTCCGGCTGATGACCATGAGCGTTCTCGACGAGCTGCCAGGCTGCGCAGGAAACCCCGTCCATGCGGTTCATCACCGCCGAGAAGTCCGAGACGGGTCCGAACCACGAGTCACCGCTCAGGATCACCTCGTGCGCGGGCCCCGACTCGTCCGCGCGCTGTCGGATCGCATCGCGGTAGTCGGTCGGTTGGAACACCGATGCCGCGGGCTCGGCGATCGAGTCACAGATCGTGCGAAGGCGTTGGCGCTGGGCGACTTCGAGCGCGTCCGGCGCGATGACGACGATGTCGTCCATCAGCGGCCGTAACGCCGAGAGCGCGTGGATGACGTGGTCGTCCACCACCGCGCGGGGGCCTTCGACGGCATACACCAGTCGGCGTCGTACGCGCTCTGCCGGTTGATCCATGTCGGCGGACGGCTCCCTTCGCGCCGCAGCTTGCGGCCGCTGAATTCTATCGAGCGAGCGTGAGCGCTCCAGGCGCGTTTCCTCAGCCGCCAGGTGTAGGCAGGTACCCTGGTGGGCGTGTCCACGCTTCTTGTGACCGGCGGTGCCGGGTTCATCGGTTCGAATTTCGTTCACCACGTCGTCGGCAACACCGACCACTCGGTGATCGTGCTCGACAAGCTCACCTATGCGGGCAACGCCGCATCCCTGGCGGGCCTGCCCGAGGACCGGGTGCGGCTAGTCGAGGGCGACATCGCCAACGCCGCGCTCGTGGACGAGCTGTTCGGGCAGGTCGACGCGGTCGTGCACTACGCGGCCGAGTCGCACAACGACAACTCCCTCCACGACCCCCGCCCCTTCCTCGACACCAACATCGTCGGCACGTACACGCTGCTCGAGGCAGCACGCAAGCACGACAAACGCTTCCACCACATCTCCACCGACGAGGTGTACGGCGACCTCGAACTCGACGACCCGGCACGGTTCACGGAGTCCACCCCGTACAACCCGTCCTCGCCCTACAGCAGCACCAAGGCCGGTTCCGACCTGCTCGTGCGCGCATGGGTGCGTTCGTTCGGGGTGAAAGCGACGATCAGCAACTGCTCGAACAACTACGGCCCCTACCAGCACGTCGAGAAGTTCATCCCCCGCCAGATCACCAACGTCCTGCGCGGCATCCGCCCCAAGCTCTACGGCAAGGGCGAGAACGTCCGCGACTGGATCCACGCCGACGACCACTCCTCCGCCGTGCTGACGATCCTCGACCGCGGCGTCATCGGCGAGACGTACCTCATCGGCGCCGACGGCGAGAAGGACAACAAGACCGTCGTCGAGCTCATCCTCGCCCTCACCGGCAACCCCACCGACGCGTACGACCACGTCACCGACCGCCCCGGACACGACCTCCGCTACGCGATCGACTCCACCAAGCTCCGCACCGAACTCGGCTGGACACCCCGCTACCAAGACTTCGAAGCCGGCCTGAAAGCCACCATCGACTGGTACCGCGACAACGAGGACTGGTGGGCGCCCGCGAAAGACGGCGTCGAAGCCTTCTACGCCTCGAAGGGACAGTGAACCGTGGCCATCGAGTTCGGAAAGACGCTCACGGTCATCGAGACCCCCATCCCGGGGCTGATCGTCCTCGATCTGCCCGTGCACGGCGACTCACGGGGCTGGTTCAAGGAGAACTGGCAGCGCGAGAAGATGACCGCTGCCGGCATCGACCTGCCCGACTTCGGCCCGGTGCAGAACAACATCTCGTTCAACGACGCGGTGGGCACGACCCGCGGCATCCACGCCGAGCCCTGGGACAAGTACGTCTCCGTCGCCACGGGCCGCATCTTCGGCGCGTGGGTCGACCTTCGCGAGGGGCCGACCTTCGGGGCCGTCTACACCGCTGAGCTCGACCCCTCGCGAGCGATCTTCGTCCCGCGCGGCGTCGGGAACTCGTATCAGACGCTCGAGCCCGACACCGCTTACACGTACCTCGTGAACGACCACTGGTCGCCCGATGCGACCTACACCTTCCTGAATCTCGCCGACGAGACCGCCGCGATCGAGTGGCCGATCCCGCTCGATCAGGTCGAGATCAGTGAGAAGGACAAGAACCACCCGCGTCTTTCCGATGTGGTTCCGATGCCGCCCAAGCGCATCCTGGTGACCGGAGCGAACGGCCAGCTCGGCCGGGCACTGCGCGCCGAGTTCGGCGATCACCCCTGGATGGAGTACGCGGGACGGGACGAGCTCGACCTGACGTCGCCCGACCTCGCCTCCGCGCGTCGGTGGCGCGACTACAGCACGATCATCAACGCTGCCGCGTACACCAAGGTCGACCTCGCCGAGACCCCCGAGGGGCGCGTCGACGCCTGGGCGGCCAACGTCACCGCGGTCGCCGCGCTGGCGCGCATCGCGACGGTGAACGGCATCACTCTCGTCCACGTCTCGAGCGACTACGTGTTCGATGGAACGAAGGACGGCGCCTACACCGAGAACGATCCCGTGTCACCCCTCGGCGTCTACGGGCAGACGAAGGCCGCCGGGGATGCCGTCGTATCGGTCGTTCCCCGTCATTACATCGTCCGCACCAGCTGGGTGATCGGCGACGGCAACAACTTCGTGCGCACGATGGCCTCGCTCGCCGAGCGGGGTATCGACCCCAAGGTCGTCGACGACCAGATCGGGCGCCTGACGTTCACCGATGACATCGCGCGCGGCATCCGGCACCTCATCGAGAGCGCGGCCGCACACGGCACGTACAATCTCAGTTCGGCGGGCACGCCATCGAGCTGGTTCGACGTTGCGCGGGATGTCTTCGCGCAAACCGGTCATGACGCCAGCCGAGTCAGCGGGGTCAGCACGGAAGACTACTTCGCAGGGCTAGGGCACCCGATCTCGCCGAGGCCGCGCAACAGCGAACTGGATCTGTCCGCACTGGAGGCTACCGGATTCACGCCCGCCGACAGCGCCGACGCCCTTCTCACTTACCTGAAATCGTGACGCTGCCCTGCTGCACGACGCTGGGCCCCGTCTTTCGACCTCACACGGGTGTCCGACGGTGCGGCTGAGCGCACTCGTCCCCGCACCGATCAAGCGGATGTGGAAGAACAGTGCGGTCAGGTACGTCGTCGTGGGTGGCGTAGCCTTCCTCGTCGACTTCGGGCTGCTGTTCGTCCTGCATGACCTCGTCCACATCGACCTGGTCATCGCTACGCCGGTCGCATTCTTCACGAGCTTCGCGCTCACGTTCCTGATGCAACGGGCGATCACGTTCCAGACCGGCGCCGGATGGGGATCGAGCGCCGTCAAGTACACGGCACTCGTCATTTTCAACGCCTTCGCCACCACCGCGGTCGTCACCGGCATCGACGCTCTCGGTTGGCCGTGGGCCGTGGGGAAAGGGATCGCCGTCGCGTCGACGACGGTGTGGAACTACTTCGGTTACCGCTACTGGATCTTCCCGCCGGCGCGCAGCGAGTAGCGTCGACGCACTCTCACCCGGCAGGCGCGTCCCGAGGCGGATCACCCTGAACCCCGGAGCCTGCTACCTGGGAATCCATTCGCGTTCGCAACTCGTCTAGGTCAGTACGGAGGATCGCGGACTCCTCTGCGAGGCGACGGATCTCGTCTTCGGCCCGGGAGAGTTCCCACGAGAGGTGGAGAGCGACTCCAACGAGAAGCACGATGGAGAGGGCGAAGATGAGGTTCGCCGGCACCTCGACACCCAGCACCTCAGTCAGCTGCAGGAGCAGTCCGGGGAACACGGAGATGACGAGGAGGGCGAGGCCGATGATCAGCCAGAGGGTGGCGTACTTCTCGCGAAGCTGACGCTTCAGGAGAAGGCCGATGATGATCGCAAGGACGACGATAGCGAATGCTATTCCTGCGGCGATGATCATGATGCTGCTTCCACGGGTTTGGCCGGGCCGCGCATCAACGCGAGGGTCAGGGCGAAGACCGATCGCGTCAGGTAGACCGTGGCACCGAACGGGTTCTGACTGGGCCGGCCGAAGGCCCGGGGCCGCATCGCGACCGGCACCTGCGTGACCGTCAAACCCGCGTGCAGCGCGTTCACCAGCGAGTCGACCGTGTCGCCGAGGTACTCGGCCGGGTAGTACCGGACGTACTGGTCGATCGCGACCTCATTCGCAGCACGGAAACCACTCGTCACGTCCGTGAGAGTGGTCTTCGCCACCCGGGACAGGACACCAGCGAGCAGCTTCATCGCCCACCGGCGCGGCCCCTTCGCGGAGTAATCACCGACGTCAGCGAACCTCGCCCCGATAGAGATGTCGGCCACGTCGAGTCCCGCGAGAACGGCGGCGATATCGCGCGGGTTGTGCTGACCGTCGGCATCCACCTGGATCGCTCGCCGGAAGCCATGCCGCTGCGCGTAGGTGAACCCCGCGCGCATCGCGCCGCCCACGCCCATGTTGAACGGAAGAGTCAGCACAGTCGCGCCAGCCGTGCGGGCTCGAGTGCCGGTACCGTCGCTCGAACCGTCATCGACGACAAGGACGTGATAGTCGCGACTCGCCGCCAGAACCTCCGCTACGGTGTTCCCGACGTTCTCGGCCTCATTCCACGCTGGGACGATCACGAGCGTCTTAGGCGGCTGTTCAGACATCCTCAGCATGATATCGCGGGCGTCCGATCGCGCTCGAACGAGGGAACGCCGATCACTGTTCGCCCCGGACGGCGTAGATCATCATCACACCCGGCCCTTGCTCTACGCTCTCGATGAGATCGAGACATCCTTGGTCGAGGGGTGCTTGGGTGAGCACATACGAGACGTGTTCCGCGGCGAACCGATTGCAGGAATCGAACGTCATCTGAATCTGGTCAGGTGCCGGGTTGCGTGGGGCCGGCTCACCCTCGCCCGGAACCCATGAGAGGGTGGCGAGACGGTTCCAAGCTTGCTCTGACGAACCGGTCGGATCGATTGCTTCCCACATCTCGGAGGCGGGGGATCCTTGGACACCGTTGTAGGACTGAACGCCGGACTCGACGAGCATCATCGTGGTGACGAGCGATGTATTGATGCCTACCCACGCGCCGGGGTCCCGCGCATCGATCTGCTCAATGCGCTGGACGGTCTCAGTCTGGCGGAGATCGAACACTCCCACGTAGACCGGGTTCACAAGCCCTGATTGCGCCAGGGTCAGCACGAGGAGGCCGGTCGCCGCGGTGAGGAAGCGTCCCGAAGCCATGAGCCACACGATCAGCACGAATGCCGCGGCGAATATCGCTAGCAGCGCCAGATCACGCCGTGCAATAGCATCCACGGATCCCGTGATGTCGACCGCTCGCCAAGCCACCACGCCTACCGACCCCGCCGCGAGCGTCGTCGCGGTCGCCTTCACCCATAGCGGCGGCACGAGGCCACGCGACCGGGCATCGTCGAACCGCGCGGCGGTGAGTACCACCAGCACGATGCTGACGACGCCGAAACCGATTCGCATCCGAGCGTTCGTCGTCCTGTCGAGGAAGAGCAGATGCGCGACCGGGTCCCAGCCAGGCACGAGAAGATAGGCGAACATCAGGGCGAGCGCGCCGACCACCGCGATCGCCAGGATGTCCAGCGCAGCGCCGTTCTTCCGTCGAGCCCAGACCAGCCAACCGAGCACCACCACGAGAAAGACGCCAGGAAGGAAGAAGGTGGAGGCCTCGGATGAGTTCACGCTCAATGGGGCACCCTGTGTGCGTTCGAGAGCGAAAGACGAGAACGCGGAAAACAATTGCGACATCTCGTTGACGCCGGCTTGTCCGACCTGCTGGAGCCGCTCCCCCGGATAGAGCGTCGAGGTGAATGCCTGGATCGTCTGCAGACGGGTCAGGATCCAGATCACCATCACCAGGCCGCCGGCGAGCCCCGCCACCAGGACCGGCGAGATGTCGACCAGCCGCTGTGTGAAGGGAGGTCGACCGACGTCACGGGCGATGACGGCCCCGAGGCCGAAGGCGGCCGCCACGAGCGTCACAGGAACGATGAACGGAACGTAGATTCCCATCGCCAACGCCGGAGTGATGTAGGCGACGAGCGCGGCCAGTATCCATACGGGTCCTCGCTTCCGCGATCGCAACGACCAGATGATCGCTGACATGACCAGCATCGCCCACAAGGCGGGGTACAGCGTGAGCGAGAGGTACCACCACTGCAAGAAGGGCGCAAAGAAGAATCCCACCGCCAGCGCCAAGCTCGTCAGCGGGCGCCGCGGAAGGAGTGTGACCGCGAACAGATATGTCGCCGCGATGACGCCGAGGCCCGGGAACCACCAGCGGAATGCCATCGCCTGGTCCAGGGGGAGGAAGAAGAAGCCGAGCAAGTGAGGCCGGAAGGCAGTCGACCAGTCGGCGTTCGGGAGGTCGTTCTGCACGGTCGCGTCCATGCCGCCCGGGAATGTCTCGTTCTCGACCGGAAGTGACTGCTCGACTTGCGAGATCACCCAGCTGGACTGCACGAACCACTCGTCGCTGCGGATTTCACGCGGCTCGCCGGCGACGAGACGGGGGTCATCGCCGCCAGACACCATCGAATGGAGGACCCCGGTCGAGCTGCCCGTCACGCCGAAGGCGACCAGCACCACGAAAACACCGGCGAGCAATGCCAACGGCAAAGCCAGCACGCGTCGAGACGGGAGGCCATCTGCCGTGGGAGCGATCCAGCGTTCCCACCTTCGGTCGCCTCTGCGGTCTCGGGTAAAAAGTGCGCGGGGGTCTGGGTCTCCCGGGGATGAGAACATTCGTGCTGCTTCTGTTCGTACGCGGCCAGGAATCACCCGATCCTACCGCGCCGGTGCGGGAACGCCTTGGTCAGGGCACCAAGACGCTGTGACAGCCGAGCGTGGAGTTGCTGCCGGGGCCCTGATTGATCGCGTAGCTGCATACCTGGTGCCGTCCGGGTTTGAGCGCCAGCCTGAGGTCGATGCCATGTGCGTCCCCGAACCCGGGGTACGCCCGCGCGACATCGGGACGTGCGACCGCGGCCGTCGCGACCGCGAAGCCGGCACCATCGACATACACGTGAACCTGGAGTGATGCGGACGTGTCAGGGTCGATTGTCCAGCCGCGTAGCCGCACGCCTCCGGCCTCGACGGTCACGTCAGTACCGCCGAAAGGCGAATGGTTCTCGACGACGAGCGATTCGCAACCGAGGAGCTGGTTCGTGCCGGGGCCGACATTGATGGCGTACGCGCAAATCCGGTGGGTTCCAGGATCGAGCTCGAAAGTCTCATCTATCCCGTGATCGGCCCCATAACCAGGGTAGGCCCGCGCGATATCGGCTCGAGTGACATCGGCTCTCCCGACGACGGCCGTTCCGTCGATATATGTGTGAATCGTCAGCGAGTCCCGAGTATCGGGATCGATGGCCCATCCGCGCATCCGAACCGATTCTCCCGTGACCGTCGTATCTATGCCGCCGAACGCCTGCCCCGCTCGCACCTCCAGATTGCGACACCCGAGCGTTGAGTTCTGCCCCCAACCGACGTTGATGCCGTAGACGCACACGGTGGATGACCCGGCGGGGGCGCTGATGAACTCGTCGAATCCACTCCTGCGATTCGCGCTCGGATAGATTTTCAGAACGTCGTCTCGGATCACGCTCGTCTGGATCGCACGCCCCGAGCTTCCTCTGTACACGTGAACAGTCATGGGCTCAGTGGTGTTGGGGTCTACAGCCCACCCGCGCACGCGGAAGCCGCCCGGCACCGGGTAGAGGTCATCGACCATTCCCTGCGGGTCGGCGCTCCGCGTGACCTGCACCGTCTGGCAGCCGAGAAGCTTGTTCATACCAAGCCCGACATTGATTCCGTACGTGCATACCTGGTGGCTGCCGACCGGCGTCTGAATGGAAACGTCGATGCCGTGATTCGGCCCGAACCCCGGGAAAACCGCGGCAACATCCGGCCGAGGGCGGTCCGCCTTGTGGACCGACCCCTGACCGTCGATGTAGACGTGGATGTCGAGCGGATCCCGGGTGTCGGTGTCGAGCGTCCAGCCGGTGATGCGCACGCCTCCGCTCAACGCCTCGACCGTCGTACCCCCGTAGGGCGAAGCGGTCTCAACCTCGACCGTCTGGCACTCGAAAGCCGTGTCCGACCCTCTGCCCACGTTGCGCACCGTGACGCAGATCTCAGTCGTACCTCCGACGACCTCGAAGTCGGCGCGCATGCCGTGGTTGGGTCCGTAGCCGGGATGAGCGGCCGCGACGTCGGGACGCGGATCGTCCGCGCGGAACTCTCCAAGACGAGCCCCGTTCGCTGTGACGACGACGGTAAGAGCCGCCCGTGGGTCGCTGGGATCGAGCGCCCAGCCGCGTATTCCGACTATCCCCCGGGAGACCTCGACGTTGAAACCACCGAACGGGCTCTCGTTATCGGCCTGCGTCGACCCGAACCAGTCGGTGTAGAGCCGCCAGAAGTTGCGGTTGCCGTACGAGGAGCAGGTGTCGCCCGTGCCGTACAGGTTGTTGAGTGCGGCCTGGTTGGGGACGTACGGGGTGTAGATGTACAGACCCGCCGTCGCCTGATTCTCGATGTAGACGCGCTGGGTGCCGCAGTTGTTGTACGGGTGGTACAGGATGTTGTTCCAGCGGCCGGCCTGGTAGCCGAAGTCCTGCGGGAACGCCTTGTAGATCTTGTACTGCCGGGCCGCGTAGTAGACCTGGTAGAAGAAACCGAGCGTCGCGGAATCACAGGGAGCCGTGTCGGGACATCCCTGTCCGGTCGCCGCCGCGTAGGCGCGCGCGGTGGGGGAAGGCGAGGTGACCAGCGACTGCTCCTTCTCGAGCAGGACCAGGATGACCTTCTGGCTGATGCCGCATGAGCGGGCGACGCGATCGATGATCGTGGACGCGCTCTCGTTGCCGCGACCCTCGTAGCCGTTGCAGTAACGGTCGGACGGACGGTTGTCGGTGTTCTGGCGGTAGTCCTTCAGACACGTGTAGCCCGACGAGCAGGACCGCACCTGACGCTCCATGAACGCCTGGATCTCCGACGATCCCATCGCGTTCGAGTCGTAGAACGCGGCGTCGCTGATGATGTTGCCCGGATTGAAGTCAGAGCCCGATGCGGCCGCGGCTGCCGGAGCCGGAGCGATCGACGACGACAGCGCGACCGGTGCCGCGACGAGCAGGGCGACGGCGCACACCCATGCGGCGAGGACCGCGACGGACGAGCGGATGCTGCGGCGCGCGCTCACTGGCTCGACTCGACGCTCGAGTCGGCGGAACGCGCCCGCGTCGACGAGGACTCGTACTGCACGTCGAAGCGCGTCGCGGCGGAGTCGGACGCGACGTCGGCCGACATGAGACCGCAGTACGTCACACCGTTACCGGCCGTGCTGGTGATGGTGGCCACTCCTACGCCGTCGACGCGGAGCGTGCAGGTGCCGTCATCCTCGCTGACCCCCGGAATCATCGCCGTTACCTCGAGCGTCGGCCCCCGCTGCTCGGCCGTCACGATCAGGACCTCCCCGTTGTAGGGGGTGTCCACCTCGACCGTCTCGGTCGGGGCCGGCACATCCGGCGTCGCAGTGTCATCCGCCGTCGGGGTCGGCTCGGGCGTCGGGCTCTCCAGCGTCGCCGTCGGCGTCGGAGACGGAGTCATCGCACCACCGACGGGCGTGGCGCAGGCGGTCAAGGCCAGCATGCCGATCACGAGGCCCCCGAAGAGTCGGAAGCTCGTGGCGGTCACCGAGGACGTTGTTCTGCGCGCGCGGAGAGAGGTCACCCTCTCATTCTGCGGCCCTCGCCTCGTTCACACAGCGTCGACGCCCCATTCGTCATCTGTCCGTTACGGGGACGGTCGACGCGACATCCGGCGCCGCAGACGGCGCAGACGCGACCAGATCGGCTGATGGGCGTCGATGTCAGCGCGGATCGCGGCGCGCTGCTCGCGCTGTTCGCGCCGCAGCGACTCGGCCTCGCTCCGCAGCTCCGCGACGATGCGGCGCTCCATGGCGCCCAGGTAGAGCGGTAATCCGGCGCCGTTCGCCGCCACCCAGGCACGGAGCTCGCGGTCGCGAACGACCATGTCGTCGCGGTCGTGGAGGTGCTCGAGCGCGAACATGCTGTTCCCCTCGGCACCCGACGCGCTCGGGCGCTGCGTCCAGAAGGCCAGCGGCGCTCCCCCGATGAAGCCGAGCGTCCCGACTGCAAGGACGCGGAGGTAGAACTCCCAGTCCTCGACGGCTTCGAGCGACTCGTCATAGAGGCCGACCCGCTCGTGCAGCGCACGGCGGTAGAGCAGCGAGATGGGGACCGCACGGTTCACCTCGAGCAGATCGATGAAGCGCAACGCCGTCAGATCCGCCCAGAACGGCACGCGGCCGGTCTCGACCCAGCGTCCCGCCCGCTTCTCCTCGTAGACGATCGCCGTCGCGACCCCGACCCCCGAGTCGTCCGGGTGCTCGTCGAGGAAAGCGACGGTGCGCTCGAGGAACCCCGGCGCCCAGAGGTCGTCATCGTCATGGATGACGACGAACTCCGTGTCGAGAGCGTCGACGCCCGTGTTCGCTGCGGCGCATCGACCGCCGGGTGCGCGGGAGTCGAGCACCGTCACGGTATCGGCGGCGGCCGACTCCCTCACCACGCCATCGACGGCCGCCCGATCACTGCCGTCGTTGACCACGACGATCCGCCGATCGCCGAAGGTCTGGGCGGCGACATCGGCGAGCGCCCGGGCGAGGAACTCGGGCCGGTCGGCCGTGCGGATGACGACTCCTACGCGTGCGGGCATACGTCCACCCTAGGAGGAGGAAACCGACGACCGCGTCACAGCTCGGCGTGGAGCGCCCAGACGCGCTCGGCGTGATCGCGCCACGAGAACGCGCGGCCGCGGTCCCCGGCCCGCACGGCCCACCGATGGAGCTCCTCCGGCGACGCCAGCACCTCACCCGCGGCATCCCGCAGCTCGTCGAACGGGGCGATGCGCGCACCGTCCAGGAGCACCTCGCGATGGACGGGTGAATCGCACGCCACGACGGGGATGCCCAGCACCATCGCCTCGACGGCCCGCCAGGGGAAACCCGATCCGTCGGAGAGCGCGATCAGCAGCACGGCCGCGTCGAGCACGGCGGCGCGGTCGGCGGAGTCGAGCCCGCCCGGCACGATGACGCGGTCGCGGTCGATGCCCGACTCGGCGATCGCCCCGGCGACGTCGGCGGGCGCGTCGAAGACGACGACGCTGGAGGTCTGCTCCCCCGCGATCGAGGCCAGCACGGCGCGCAGCTGCTCCTCGGTGCCGCCCGCGACGACGGCGACCCGGTCGGGCACACCGAGTTCACGACGCCGCCCGACGGCGTCGGTCGGCACGCGGAACTGCGCGGGGGCGGCACCCGGGATGACGCGGATCCGGCCGCTGAGCTTGGGCGCGATCTCGGCGAGGCGATGCGCCGTCGCGTGCGCGGGGACGACGACGGCATCCGCGTGCTTCTCGGCACGCTTGAGCAGGGCACGATGAGCCAGCAGAGTCGCCCGCGGGAAGAGCGCGGGGGCGTCCCACACGGCGAGGTCCCAGAGCGTCACGACCGTCTGGTCGTTGTCGTGTGCGCGGTCGTGCTTCACGAGCGGCGCGAGCAGGGTCGGCGCGTGCATCAGCCCACCCGCGACGCCTCCCGAGATCCCCATCGGCCAGGAGGCCAGCAGGCCGGTCCGCGGGAACGGGGCCCGGATGGTCTGCGCCAGGCCGTCGACCGCGGCGGCGGCGTCGACGGCATCCGAGGGAACGACGGCGGCGACCTCGCACCGGGCGGGCGCGGTCTCGATGAGCGCGCGCGCCACCTCGAGGGATGCCTCGGCGGAGTCGGCGTCGACGACGTCGATCAGCTGGTCGAGGACGACCCGGAGAACCGTGCTCATCGTTCAGCCCTCCGGCTCGGGGGTCGGGGTCTGCGGGTGGAGTGCGTCCTGCACCATCTGCTGGACGAGGGCCCAATCGGGGTCGGCCTCCTCGATGCCGTTCGCCGGGGTGAGTTCGATCGTGGTGACCGGCTGCTCCTTGGCCTTGATGGCGATGTCGGCGAGGAAAGGCAACAGATCGGCGGGGATGTCGGTCTGCACGAGCACCTGGCCGGCGTCGGCGATCTCGGTGAACCGGTCGAGTACGTTCTGCGGGGTCATCTGGGCGAGGATCGCCTGCTGCAGCTCGCGCTGGCGGCGCATCCGGTCGAAGTCGCTCGTCGTGTAGCGCGACCGGGCGTACCACTGCGCGGTGTCGCCGTCCATGTGCTGCTGTCCGGCCTCGATCCACCCCTCGGCCCAGTCCTCGGCGCTCTGCCCCTCATACCGCGGGCCACCGCCCTTGGGCAGGCGCTCGACGACGTTGATGTCGACACCGCCGAGGGCGTCGACGAGGTCGGCGAAGCCCTTCATGTCGATGAAGACGTAGTACGGGATGGTGATGCCGAGGATGCCTTCGACGGCGTCCTTGGTCGCTTCCACACCCGGCGACGAGCCGTTGTTCTTCGCATCCGGGTAGAGAGCGTTGCCGTCACGGCAGATCTCGACCTCGGTCTGCAGCTGGTTGATGCCGCTGCTCCACCCGCAGTCGGGGTCGAGGCGTCCCTCGTGGATGTCCGGGTAGAGGTCCTTCATCGGCCCCGGGGCGAACGGGAAGTGTCCCATGTCGCGCGGGACGCCGGTGATCGTGGTCGCCCCGGTCTCCGCGTTCACGGACACGACGGAGATCGAGTCGAAGCGCATGGAGTCACGCCCCTCGCCGCTGTCGGCACCGAGCAGGAGGATGTTGTAGTAGCCGTCCGACGGCGGAACGCTCGGCCCGCTCGCGCCGAAGACGGTGCTGAGCGTCTCTCGCACGGAGTTGACCCGATCGAATGTCCAGGCCGCCGCCGAGGTCGACGCGACGGCGAGCACGATGGCCAGGAGCGGTACGCCGATGCGGGCGACGGTTCCCGCCCGCACGAGCCGCACGAGCCGCAGCGTGTCGACCGTCAGCACGAGCCACAGCACCGCGTAGAACGCGATGACGGCCTGGACGATCAGCAGCACGAACCAGTTGGTGGCGAGCGAGAGGAGCAGCGGACGCCACAGCAGTCCGGTCAGCACGGTCAGAAGCGCGAGGACCCACATCGTGATCGTCGCCGCGAGACCGAACCGCCCCAGGCGCCGGTTGCCCGCGAGCACTTGGGCCGACCCGGGCAGCAGGAAGTTGAGCACGACGAGCCACCAGCCGCGGCGACCCATGACCTCGGGCGACGAGGTGTCGGGATGCCGGAGCGGACGTTCCTCGATGAGGTTCGAGCGGCGCGGCCGCGCGGAGCTGCGCGGCGGGGCGCTGACGCTCACAGGGAGTCCTTGAGGCGGCGGTTCTTCTCTTCGACCTGCTGCTCGAGCCCGCGTGCGTACTCCTCCAGCCGGTCCGCGAGTGCCGGATCCCCGGCTCCGATGATGCGCGCGGCGAGCAGGCCGGCGTTCTTCGCGCCGTTGATCGAGACGGTGGCGACCGGGATGCCGCCCGGCATCTGCACGATGCTCAGCAGCGAATCGAGTCCGTCGAGGGTCGCGAGCTGGACGGGGACGCCGACGACCGGCAGCGGCGTCAGCGACGCCAGCATCCCCGGAAGGTGCGCCGCTCCGCCGGCTCCGGCGACGATGACGCGCAGACCGCGCTGTCGCGCCTCACGGCCGTAGCGCAGCAGCTTGTCGGGGGTGCGGTGAGCGGAGACGACTTCGACCTCGTGGGCGACGCCGAGATCTGTGAGCGCCTGCGATGCGTCGCTCATGACGCGCCAATCGGAGTCCGAACCCATGACGACTCCCACGAGCGGGGCGTCCGATGAATGCAGCGGCGAGGATGTCACCGACCCAGGTTAGGTGTGCGACCTGAGGAAATCCCGGAGCGGCGCGGTGCCCCGCCGGGCTCAGTCGTCGAAGTGAGCGGCCACCACGCGGGCGTCGCCCACGACGGCGTCGAGGTCGTCGCCGGAGAGGTTCACGTGCCCGACCTTGCGACCCGGCCGCGGCGACTTGCCATAGGTGTGCACCTTCGCTCCGGGGTGGGCGTCGAGCGCGGCGGGGACGCGGGCGGCGAGCGAATCGGAGACCGGACCGCCCAGGATGTTGATCATGACCGACCACGGCGCTCGAGGAGACGTGTCGCCGAGCGGCAGGTCGAGCACGGCGCGCAGATGCTGCTCGAACTGCCCCGTGACGGCACCGTCCTGACTCCAGTGGCCGCTGTTGTGAGGGCGCATCGCCAACTCGTTGACGAGCAGACGCTCGTCGGCCGTCTCGAAGAGTTCGACGGCGAGCATGCCCGTCACCCCCAGCCCCTCTGCGATCGCGACGCCGATGTTCTCGGCGACCTCGATCAGGCGCTGGCCCGCGCGCGGAGCCGGGGCGATGACCTCGGCGCACACGCCGTCGCGCTGCACGGTCTCGACCACGGGGTACGAACGCCACGCTCCGGAGGGCCGCCGGGCGACCTGCTGGGCGAGTTCGCGCGTGAACTCCACGAGCTCCTCGACGAGGAGCTGTCCGCCCGGCTCGAGCGCGGCGAGCCAGTCGGCGGCTTCCTCGGCGGCACCCACGACCCGCACGCCCTTGCCGTCGTAGCCGCCGCGCGGGGTCTTCACGACCGCGCGCCCGCCGTTGTCGTCGAGGAACGCCTGCAGGCCGGCGGCATCCGAGATCGCGGCCCACTCGGGCTGCGGCATCCCGAGTTCGGCGAGTCGAGCGCGCATGCGCAGCTTGTCCTGCGCGTAGAAGAGCGCGTCGGGGCCGGGGTGGACGGCGACGCCCTCCTCGACGAGGGCCCGCAGCACGTGCTGCGGAACGTGCTCGTGATCGAAGGTGATGACGTCGACGTCGCGCGCGAACGCGCGCACCGTGTCGAGGTCGCGGTAGTCGCCCGTCGCGGTCGCCGCGATCGCGGCGGACATCCCGGCCTCCTCGGCCAGCACGCGCACGTCGATGCCCAGCTCGACCGCCGGCGCGATCATCATGCGGGCCAGCTGCCCTCCGCCGACGATTCCTACTCGCAACGACATAGCGCCTCCTCCGGGTTCGCATCCATCATCGCGCACCCCGCCAGCCGGCCGCACGCGCGATCGGACTCAGGCGCTCAGGAATCGGAGCCGACGACGGGCATGCTGTGGGAGTCGCGATGCGCGAGGATCTGGCTCACCTCGACCTGATCGGCGAGCACCTCGTGAACGAGCGCGACGGCCGGGATGCTCCGCAGCCGCATCGAGGGGTCGACGCCGTTCGAGAGCGTCAGAGTGCCGGTGCCGTTGAGACGTTGCAGCGGGCCGCGCGACTCGTCGATGCCGTAACCGCGGATTTGGCTGAGCTCGGCGCGGCGACGGACGATGAGCCCCGAGGTCTCGATGACCCGGCGGGTCGTGATCGTGTAGGAGTGCGCAAGCCAGCGCAGGTAGGGCAGCACCACGAGGAGCACGACCACGAGGCCCGCGGCCGACCAGAGCATGACGTCGGTGAAGGGCTCGGGGAGGTTGTCGGTGAAGTACCCCGTCACGCCCGCCACCACGATCAGCAGCAGCGCGGGCCACAGCAGGGGCCCCGCGTGCGGGCGCAACCGCGCGACGCGCAGCTCGGGAGCGGCGGCACCGAGCGCGGGCGCGACGGGTCGGCCGAACGAGGCTGCGGGCTGAGTCACAGCACCATCATGACGCGCGGGTACGACAACGCGGCGGCGGCACGCCCGGATGCCGCCAGGGCTCAGCCGACTCCGCGCACGTGCACGACGTCGCCGGCTCCGACGACGCTCTCGACCGCACCGGTGCGCACGACCAGGCGGCCGTCCCCGTCGAGGCGCTCCGTCGTTCCCGTCAGCGTCTCGCCGCCGGGGAGCGAGACGACGACGTCCTCGCCGATCGTGACGCAGGCCGCAGCGACGCGCTCGCGCAACGACTCGTCCGCGCCCGACACCGCGAGGTGCGCGATGTGATCGCGCAGGCCCGTGAGATAGTCCGCGAGCAGCCGGTCCTCGTCGACGGGAGCGCCGAGCGCCGCGAACGACGTCGCCGTCGCGACCGGCAGATCGACCTCGGCCATGGTGGTGTTGACGCCGGCGCCGAGGATGACGTCCCCGTCCTCCCCCGGAAGGACCTCGGCGAGGATGCCGCTGATCTTCCGCCCGTCGACGAGGACGTCGTTCGGCCACTTCACGCCCACCCGGCGGTCGCGCAGCTGTGCGGAGACCGCGTCGCTCATGGCGAGACCAGCGACCAGCGGGATCCAGCCGCGCGAATGCACGGGCACGGCCCCCACGCGCAGCAGCACCGAGATCGCGAGCGCGGTGCCGGCCGGAGCCGTCCAGCTGCGGTCGAGGCGGCCGCGACCGGCGCGCTGGTCGGTGGTCAGGAGGACCGAGAGGTGCGGATGGGCATCGGGGTCGGCCTCGACGTCGCGACGGAGATGGGCGTTCGTCGAATCGGTGTGTTCGACAACGTGCACGCGGGGCGAGACCGCCGCCGCGCGGGGATATCCGTTCTCGGGGATGCTCATGGCGTCACCCTACGACGTCGGATCCGAACGCGGCGAGGGGTTGCGCCCGAGGGTTTCCACAGGTGATCCGCGCCGTCGTTGTGGGTGTGCTCCAACGGCTGCGGGGCGTCGCTGGATAGGGTGGAACGCGTGACCGACCAGCCCGACCTGTCCACGACCGCCGGCAAGATCGCCGACCTCCGCGCCCGCTACCAGACGGCCGTCGTCGACGCCGAGACCCTGGCACGCGAGAAGCAGCACAAGAAGGGCAAGCTCACCGCGCGCGAGCGCATCGAGATGCTCGTCGACCCGGGATCGTTCGTCGAGCTCGACGAGTACGTGCGCCACCGCACCACGGCGTTCGGCATGGATCGCTCCCGGCCGTACGGCGACTCGGTCGTCTCGGGAGTCGGAACCATCCACGGCCGCACCGTCGCGGTCTACTCCCAGGACTTCACCACGTTCGGCGGCTCGCTCGGCGAATCGGCGGGCGAGAAGATCATCAAGGTCATGGAGCTGGCCCTGCGCGGCGGGATGCCGATCATCGGCATCCTCGACTCGGGCGGCGCGCGCATCCAGGAGGGCGTCGTGGCTCTCGGCAAGTACGGCGAGATCTTCCGCCTGAACACCGCGGCATCCGGCGTCATCCCCCAGATCTCGCTCATCATGGGTCCCGCCGCGGGCGGCGCGGTCTACTCCCCCGCCCTCACCGACTTCGTCATCATGGTCGACAAGACGAGCCAGATGTTCGTCACCGGTCCCGACGTCATCAAGACGGTCACGGGCGAGGACGTGGGTATGGAGGAGCTCGGCGGCGCGCACACCCACAACACCCGTTCGGGCGTCGCGCACTACCTGGCCGAGGACGAGGACGACGCGATCGACTACGCGCGTTCGCTGCTGAGCTTCCTGCCCGACAACAACATGTCGGACGCCCCGGTCTACGAGACCGGCTTCGAGTGGGAGACCACCGACGACGACCGCACCCTCAACGCCGTCATCCCGGACTCGCCCAACCAGCCGTACGACATCCACCAGGTGATCGCGGGCATCGTCGACGAAGGCGACTTCCTCGAGGTGCAGCCGCTCTTCGCCCCCAACATCGTCGTCGGGTTCGGTCGGGTGGAGGGTCGCACCGTCGGCATCATCGCCAACCAGCCCTCGCAGATGGCGGGAACGCTGAACATCGACGCAGGCGAGAAGGCGAGCCGCTTCGTGCGCTTCTGCGACGCCTTCTCGGTGCCGATCGTCACGCTCGTCGACGTTCCGGGCTACCTCCCGGGCACCGACCAGGAGTGGACCGGAGTCATCCGCCGCGGCGCCAAGCTGCTCTACGCCTACGCCGAGGCGACCGTCCCGCTCGTGACCGTCATCCTGCGCAAGGCGTACGGCGGCGCGTACATCGTGATGGGCTCGAAGCAGCTGGGCGCCGACGTCAATGTCGCCTGGCCCACCGCCGAGATCGCCGTCATGGGCGGGCAGGGCGCCGTGAACATCCTGTACCGCGGCGAGATCAAGCGTGCCGAGGAGGCGGGCGAGGATGTCGCCGCCGTGCGGTCCCGCCTGGCCTCCGAGTACACCTACAACGTCGCATCCCCGTTCCTCGCCGCCGAACGCGGTGAGCTCGACGGCATCATCGAGCCCGCGCAGACGCGCGTCTACATCGCGAAGTCGCTGCGCGCGCTGCGCGGCAAGCGCGCCGAGCTGCCCGCGAAGAAGCACGGGAACATCCCCCTGTGACCGGCCCCGAAGACGCTCGAGACGAGGCGGCGCACGCCGAGCGCCCCCTGCGCATCGAGGTGCGCCGCGGCGCCCCGACGCCCGAGGAGCTCGCCGCCGTCATCGCGGTCGTGAGCGAGTCGTACGCCCAGGAGGCCGCCGAGGCTGTCGCCCCCGAGCCGGCACCCGAATCGGCGTGGCGGCGCTCGGCGCGCGCGCTGCGGACGCCGCTGCGCCGCGGCTTCGGCTGGGGCCGGTTCACCGGCTGACGCGTAGGCCGGCCCGGTCCGCGCGGCCGCGGTTTTGTCCCCCGAAATACCTACAGACAGATCCGGCACACTCTCGCAGACTTGATGTGCTGGAACGCTACTGCGTTCGGTCACCTCGGCGTCATGCCGGTGACTGCTGCGAGTCGGTTTTCGGGTAACCACTCGCATGGCGAGGGGCGGGCGGCTTCGCCGCCCCTCGCCCCCAGCACCTCACGGCACGTCAAGGACGCGGACGCGGGCGGGCGATCTCTCGCCAGAGGTCCACCGTCTCGTCGGACCCGTCGTCGTGGCGCGACCGCCCGACCACTGTGACTGCCGTGTCGGGATGCGTCGAGGTACGGATGTAGAGGCGCTCCGACCGGACGCCCTCGAGAACCTCGGCGAGCTCGGCCCGGATGCCGGCGAGCTCCCGGTCATCGAGACCGTCGAGGCCGCCCTCGTCGAGGAACGTCACGTGGGAGCCGGCCCGGCGGACGTCCTCCAGGACGCGGCGCACGGCGTCATCGAGCAGACGCGGCCCCCGCAGCTCATCGCGCAGGCGCCCCTCGGCGAGCCTGGCTTGCAGCCGCTCGTCGTCATCGAGGTCGCCGTCGGCCTTGATGGTTCGCGAGAGCACCGGCCCGGCCACGGCGAGCGCGCGCTGCACGCGCACCCGTCGCTCCCGTCGGCGTCCCTCCTGGGTCGCCAGCCACTCCGACGCCTCGCGCTGGAGCGCGGTCAGCTGCGCGGTCTCGACGGCCGCGCGGTCGATCAGGAGCACGATGACCTGGGCACCGCCCACCCAGAGCGCCGAGCCGACGGCGCCGAGAGAGAGGGTGGGCTCGGGTCCGATCCAGATCACCGACTGCAGGAAGAGCATCGCGATCCCCGACCACGCGACGATCGATCGCCGGCGGACCACGAGGATCGCCATCAAGGCCCCGAGGCCGCCGAGACTCCAGGTCGCGAAAGGCTGCAGCCGCCCCGCCTCCCCCGCGGCCCACCACGTGGCGGACGGGATCACGACCGTCACGGCGAGGGCGAGCAGCGCGATCCACAGCGGCAGCGGCGCCGGACGGCTCATCCCCGCCGTCACGGCGCTGACCGCCGGAGCATCGGCGCCAGGGCGAGAGGGAACACCCATGGGCCGCGTCGGCCAGAAGATGCACATGCCGGTGACGGCAAGGTAGACGACGAGATTCAGAATCAAGACGGCGGGCACGTCGACCGGCCGGGTCCAGATCATCCCGCCCACCGCCAGATAGGCCGTGAACGCGACCCCGAGCGCCGAGAGCACCCAGCGCACCGAACGGTTCATGAGCGCTCCCGCCAGCTGATCGACACGGTCGTCCCCGACCCGTCGGAATCGACCGTGGCCACGCCTGCCACCGCGGCGACACGCGCGATGATCGAGGCTCGGATGCCGAGCCGGTCCTCGGCGACGCGAGCCGCCTCGAAGCCGGGGCCGTCGTCTCGGACCTCGATGCTCAAACCTGCCCCGTCTGCGCGGAACGACACCCGCAGGTTCGCCGCGCCGGCGTGTTCGACCGAGTTGGTGACCGCCTGGGCGGCCGCGAGCTGCAGCGCCCGCGCGACGCGACCCGGGACCGGCCGGGCTTCGGGCCGGACATCCTGGATCACCGCGGCAGCGGGGTGCAATCGCCGCACGGCTGCATCGAGCTCCTCGCCGAGGATCGCGGCCGCCAATGGCGCATCCGGCCCCTCGCCCGCCTCCTGATCGACATTGGCGAGACGGGTGAGCGCGTCGCGGGCCATGGACACCGCGAGAGTGCGCTCGCGGTCGGTCTCGGCGCGTTCGGCCGCGATGAGGGCCGCCAGGACGCTGTCGTGCATGAGGGCCGCCACAGCGACGCGTTCCTTCTCGACCGCATCGGCGGCCGCCGCCTGCGCGAAGGAGCGGACGGCCCCCTCGCGCCCGCTGTCGATGCTGGCGGCGAGGGAGCGCAGAATCCACCCCACGACGATCAGGACGCTCGCGAGGATGATCGCGAACGCCGAGTCCAGCGCGACGTCCAGCACGGTAGCCGGCGTGAGCGGCAGCAAGGTCAGCCGCATCGCGCCGTACAGCAACGGGAGCAGGAAAGCCCACACGATCTGCCCCGCGAGCGGCATGCAGAAGACCGCGGCGACCGTCCCGACGTTGATGAGGAACCACAGCCAGGGCTGCTCGTCCACCGTCGCGGGGGTACGGGCTGCGAGCGGCCAGAGCAACGTCGCGATCGGGAAGACGCCGGCGAAGATGCCGGTGAAGACGCGGACGCCGCGCGATGTGATGAGCGAGACGCACATCAGCAGGAGCGAGCCGAGGACGGCGATCAGCAGCGCCGTGTTCCACGTCGAGTGCCCGACCGGGGCGCTCAGGGCGCCCACGAGCGCCTGGATGCCGATGACGGCGCTTCCCGCCCCGACGACGATGCCCAGGATGCGGTCGATGCGCGACTGCGTGAATCGTTGCGTCTGCGCCAGCGCCTCGCGGAACTCCGCGGGCCGGCGGGGACGCGGGATGCCGGCGCCCGCGGGCTCAGCGGGCATCGGAGGCTTCGGCGACGAGACCGTCTTCCATCGCACGGCGGAGAAGATCGACCTTGGTGGGCGCGGGACGACCGACCTCGACGTACTTCACCCGAACGCGGGTGATGTTCTCCTTGGCGGTGGAATACGCGATCCCCAGGCGCTCGGCCACGGCCTTGAGCGGAAGGCCCGCGGCGTACAGGCGCAGAACGTCGCGCTCCCGCGCAGAGAGCTGGGCATCGGCGAACGCACGGTCGCCGTCGACGGCACTCGCCCACTCGACGTTGTCGAGGTGCTCGCCGCGCGCGACCGTCCGGATCGCCGAGACGACGTCGTCGGCGCGCGCCGACTTGCTGATGATGCCGAGCGCTCCGGCCGAGAGCGCCTCGCGCACCGCGGCCGGACGGTCAGCGACGCTGTGGATGATCACCTGCGAGCCGTTCCACACGAGTTGCGCGACGTTCTCGGACACCGTCGCGCCGTCACCGAGCATGAGGTCGAGGACGACGACATCCGCGGGTGTCTCACCCGTGTCCTTGCGCCATCGCAGGTACTCGGCGACGGTGCTGCCGGTGAAGACGACCTCGCCGACTCCCGCACGGGAACAGGCGGCGGCGAGCCCGAGTCGGACCGACTCGTGATCGTCGATGAGTGCCACCCGTGTCATGCGCTCAGCCTAGGACAGTGGACCCTCGTCGGTGAGTACCGCGACCGCCTCCATGTGGTGCGAGTTGGGGAACAGGTCCAGCCCCTCCAGCGACACGGGTGTGTAACCGCCCGCGCGGAGCATGCCGAGATCGCGCGCGAGCGCGACCGGATCGCACGCGACGTAGACGAGCGTCCCGGGGCGCAGCCGCAGCAGGGAGTCGACGACCTCACGTCCGGCTCCCGATCGCGGCGGGTCGAGCACCGTCACTCCGGCGCGCAACCGGGCGCGCTCGGCGTTCGAAGCCGTCTGCTCGGTCCGGAGCAGCCAGCGGTCGACGCGACCCGTCTCCGCGCGCGCCCCCACCCACTCGGCCAGGTTCTCGCCGGCATGGTCGGTGGCACGCGGATCGGACTCGACGCTCGTGATGCGGGTAGCGGGACCACCGAGCTCGGCGACGGATGCGGCGAGCAGGCCGACGCCGCCGTACAGATCGAGGTGCCACGCGTCGGGATGGACCGTGTCGCGCCCCGCCGCGCGCAGCCCGCCGTGGACCGCATCCCGCAGCGCCACCGGCGCGAGCCGGTGCACCTGCCAGAAGCCGCCGGCGTCCACGCGGAAGTCCCGGTCACCGACCCGCTCGGTCACGACCTCGCGCAGAGCCGGGTCCACGGTCGGCCGGGGCCCGCCTCGACCCCGTCGGCGGGGGGTCTCGGGCCGAGGAAGAGCGCGCACGCGCCCGTCGGCGGGCTGAACGAGATCGAGGCGGCCGGGCGCGGCGGAGCGACCGCCCGTGACCGCTTCGGCGATCGCGGGCGTGGCCAGCGGCAGATCGTCGACCTCGACGACGCGGTGAGACCGTGCCGCGAACGGTCCGATGCGTCCCTCGTCATCGACGTGCAGGCTGACGCGCGTACGCCATCCGGTGCCGTCGGCGGTCTCGTCGGCACCGGCGCTCGCCACCACGACGTCGCTGTCGACGCCGCCGAAGCGCTGCAGCGCATCACGCAGGACGCGCTGCTTGAGCTCGCGCTGGTGCGTGAGCTCGATGTGCCCGAAGTCGGCTCCGCCCGGCCGGCTCTCCGGGGCGGTGCCGATGTCGGCCGGAGACCAGACGTGAGGTCGCCGATGCGGCGACGCCTCGAGCACCTCGAGCGCCTCGGCACGCCAGAAGGACGACTTCGCGGTGTCGGTCAGCCGCGCACGCACCCTCTCTCCGGGGATCGCGTCGGGGACGAAGACGACGCGGCCTTCGTGACGGGCGACGAAGACGCCGCCGTGGGCGACGTCGGTGACGTCGAGATCGAGAAGGTCGCCGGACTGCATCCCACGATGCTCGCACACGCGCGCCCGCGGGTAGCGTGAACGGCATGCGCGTGTGCCTGGCCTCGACGTCCCCCGCTCGTCTCATGCTCCTGCGTCAGGCCGGCATCGAACCGGCCACCCGGGCGCCCGAGGTCGATGAGGAGGCCGTCGTCGCCGCGCTCGAGGCCGCGGAGGGCCGGGTCCTGTCGCCGGAGGAGCACGTCCTGGTGCTCGCTCGGCGCAAGGCGGCCGACGTGGTCGCGACGCTCGCACGGGACGAGCCCGACTTCGACGGCATCGTCATCGGGGGCGACTCGATGTTCGCTTTCGACGGCGAGGTGCTCGGCAAGCCGCTGCGGCCGGCGGTCGCGACCGAGCGGTGGGAGCGGATGCGCGGCGGCACCGGCATCCTCCACTCCGGGCACTCCGTCTTTCGTGTTCGTCCGGGAGCCGCCCCGCGCGAGGCCCACGCGGTCGCCGAGGCGGCCGTCACCTTCGCCGACGACATCTCGTCCGACGAGATCGCGGCCTACGTCGCGACCGGCGAGCCGCTGCAGGTCGCCGGCGCATTCACCGTCGACAGCCTCGGCGGCGCCTTCATCACGCGGGTCGAGGGCGATCCCTCGACGGTGGTGGGGATGTCGTTGTCGACGCTGCGCCTGCTCGTCCGCGAGCTCGACGTGGCTTGGACCGACCTCTGGAGCGGGCCCCGCACGGCCTGACCGCTACACCCGTTTCGTAGGCATCCGCCCACGTTCAATCGATCACTTTGTGCGAGTGATCCAAAAGACGAGCGCCCGCGCTCGCTAGGCTGGCATTCATGCCTGAGATCGCCAAGGTCCTGATCGCGAACCGCGGCGAGATCGCCGTTCGAATCGTGCGCGCCGCCCGAGACAGCGGGAAGGCGTCGGTCGCCGTCTACGCCGACCAGGATCGCGACGCGCTCCACGCCCGCCTCGCCGACGAGGCGTACGCCCTCGAGGGCTCGACGAGCGCCGAGACCTACCTCTCCATCGAGAAGATCCTCTCGGTCGCTCGCCGCTCCGGCGCCGACGCCGTGCACCCCGGTTACGGCTTCCTCGCTGAGAACGCCGAGTTCGCCCGCGCCGTCATCGGCGCCGGCCTCACCTGGATCGGCCCCTCGCCCGAGGCGATCGAGGCCCTCGGTGACAAGGTCACCGCCCGGCACGTCGCCGAGAAGGTCGGCGCTCCCCTCGCCCCCGGCACCCCCGGGCCGGTCGACGGGGCCGACGAGGTCATCGCCTTCGCGAACGAGTACGGCCTGCCCATCGCCATCAAGGCCGCCTACGGCGGCGGCGGGCGAGGCCTGAAGGTCGCGCGCGAGCTCGACGAGGTCGCCGAGCTGTTCGAGTCGGCCACCCGCGAGGCGATCGCCGCGTTCGGCCGTGGTGAGTGCTTCGTCGAGAAGTACCTCGACAAGCCGCGCCATGTCGAGACGCAGTGCCTCGCCGACGCCGCCGGCAACGTCGTCGTCGTCTCCACGCGAGACTGCTCGCTGCAGCGACGCCACCAGAAGCTCGTCGAAGAGGCGCCCGCGCCCTTCCTCACGGCCGAGCAGAACGACATCCTCTACTCCGCCTCGAAGGCCATCCTGCGCGAGGTCGGCTATGTCGGGGCCGGAACCTGCGAGTTCCTCATCGGCGCCGACGGAACGATCTCGTTCCTCGAGGTCAACACCCGCCTGCAGGTCGAGCACCCCGTGTCCGAAGAGGTCACCGGCATCGACCTCGTCCGCGAGCAGTTCCGCATCGCCGAGGGCGGCACGCTCGACTACGACGACCCGGCCCCGGTCGGCCACTCGATCGAGTTCCGCATCAACGGCGAGGACCCCGGGCGCAACTTCCTGCCGCAGCCGGGCCGCATCCACGTCTTCAAGACGTTCGGCGGTCCCGGCATCCGTCTTGACTCCGGTGTCACGGCCGGCGACTCGGTCTCGGGCGCCTTCGACTCGATGCTCGGCAAGATCATCGTGACGGGCCGCACCCGCGAGGAGGCTCTCGAGCGGTCGCGCCGAGCACTCGACGAGTTCGAGGTCGCCGGCATGCCCACCGTGCTTCCCTTCCACCGCCGGGTCGTGCGCGAGCCCGCCTTCACGGCGGAGGACGGCACGTTCGGCGTGTTCACGCGATGGATCGAGACCGAGTTCGTCAACGACATCCCGGCCTGGGACGGCGAACTGGAGGCTCCCGCAGAGCCGAGCGGCCGCCACACGGTGGTCGTGGAGGTCGCCGGCAAACGCCTCGAGGTGAGCCTCCCCGATCGCGTCGCATCGCCGCCGGTCGCGGTCGGCCGTCCCGCTCAGGTACCGCCGTCGCGCCGGTCGCACGCCGCGAGCGCCAGCGCTGCGGCATCCGGAGACGCCGTGAAGTCGCCGATGCAGGCGACGGTCGTCAAGGTCGCCGTCGAGGCCGGCCAGCAGGTCGTCAAAGGCGACCTCGTGGTCGTCCTCGAGGCGATGAAGATGGAGCAGCCCATCCAGGCGCACAAGGACGGCGTGGTCGGCGCGATCGACGCAACACCCGGCACCACGGTCGGCGCGGGTCACCCCCTGCTCACGATCTCCTGAGCCCTAGAGTGGGGGCATGCACCGCCCTGTACGTGTTCTTCCCGTCGTCTGTCTGCTGGGGCTCGCTCTCGGGCTGAGCGCCTGCGCTTCCGACACGGTCGACCTCGCGGCGGCGGACGCGTGGCTCGCCTCGGTCGCGGCCAAACCAGCCGGCGCGGATGTCGGCATCGGCGCGGCGAGCGGTCGCACGATGCCGTTCGAGAACTCCGGTGACCGGAGCGCAGGCGTCATCCTGACGCTCGCCGAGCCGGCTCCGGCGAGTGCGGTCGAGGTGCGGTGTTTCGGCGGTCACACCGCGACGGTGTCCGTGGAGGCTTCGACGACGTCCGGCTCGCGCGGCGTGGAGACGAGCATCGATTGCGACGAGAAGCCGCACTCTCTCGAGCTCGTCGACGCCACCCGCACCACAGCCGTCAGGATTGCCGTCCGCGCCGAACCGGAGACGCGCTACTACGCCGATGTGAGGTGACACGGCGACGCATCGTCGCGCGTGCGCGTCGGAGAGAGACGCGAAAATCGGAGCGATCGCCAGGATCACTCCGATCTTCGCGCGATTCTCCGACGCTCGCGCGCGCGGCTCAGGACAGCGGGTCCTCGTCGCGCTGCACCAGGTGCATCGCACGCGCGGCATCCGTGATGCTGCCGGTGAGCGAGGGGTACACCGCGAAGACCCGCGAGACCTGGTCGACCGTGAGCCGACGCTCGACGGCGATCGCGATCGGGTAGATCAGCTCCGACGCGCGCGGGGCGACGATGACGCCGCCGATGACGGTGCCCGACCCCTCGCGCGCGATGATCTTCACGAAGCCGTCCTTGACGCCCATCATCTTGGCGCGCGGGTTCGCGGCGAGCGGGAGCTTGTGAACGTACCCGTTCACGAGACCCGACTCGATGTCCTTCTGCTGCTGGCCCACTGTCGCGATCTCGGGCGCGGTGAAGATGTTCGCGGTGATGCGACGGCGCTCGAGCGGGATGACGGTGTCGCCGAGCGCGTGGAAGACGGCCTGGCGCCCCTGCATCGCGGCGACCGAGGCGAGCGGTACGAAAGTGGTGCAGTCGCCCGCGGCGTAGATGTTCGGCACGGACGTGCGCGCAACGCGGTTGACCTGGATGTGACCCGAGTCGGTGAGCTGGACACCGGCCTCTTCGAGACCGATGCCGGCGGTGTTGGGGATCGAGCCGACCGCCATGAGGCAGTGGCTCCCCTCGACCGTGCGCCCGTCCGAGAGGGTCGCGACGACGCCGTTCTCGGTGCGCTCGACCTTCTCGGCACGAGACTTCGACAGCACCGTCATCCCGCCGCGCTTGAAGACCTTCTCGATGACGGCCGCCGCGTCGACGTCCTCGCCCGGAAGCACCTGGTCGCGGCTGGAGATCAGCGTCACCTTCGCCCCGAGGTTCATGTAGGCCGACGCGAACTCCGCTCCCGTCACGCCGGATCCCACGACGATAAGGTGCTCGGGCAGGGACTTCATGTCGTAGAGCTGCGTCCAGGTGAGGATGCGCTCCCCGTCGGGCTTCGCACTGGGCAGCTCGCGCGGCGACGCGCCCACCGAGACGACCAGGGTGTCGGCCTCCACGCGGTCGAAGTCGGTGCCACCGGGGCCGGTCGCCGCGATCAGGGCGTGGGTGCCGTCGAGGCGGCCGTGACCGGAGATGATGCGCACGCCCGCTTCGACCAGCTGGGCGCGCATGTCGTCGGACTGCTGGCGCGCGAGGGACAGCAGTCGGCGGTTGACCGCCGCCAGGTTGATCGCGATCTCGGGCTTGAGGGGGGTGCCGGAGTCCGACCGCGCGAACAGCTGGACGCCGAGATCGGATGCCCCGGCGATGGCCACCGCGGCATCGGCCGTGGCGATCAGCGACTTCGAGGGGACGACGTCGGTGATGACCGCCGAGCCGCCCACGCCGGCGCGTTCGACCAGCGTCACCTCCGCACCCTGCTGGGCAGCGGCCAGCGCCGCCTCGTATCCGCCGGGGCCGCCACCGAGGACGGCGACGCTTTGGGTGCGCTCGAAGCTGAGAGGCGACATGGTCTCCATTCTTCCTCAGCCGCAGAGTCGGTCGCGCACACCTGCGTCCGACGGGTCGCGAGTCTTAGAGTGGGGGGATGCTTGACTCCTCCGCGCACCCGCTCGACGATCCCGCTGTCGACCCGCTCGATGTGGCCCGCGAGGCGGCGGCCGACATCGCCCGTATCAGCGGCGTCGAGCGCCACGACATCGCGCTCACCCTCGGCAGCGGCTGGGGTCGCGCGGCCGAGCTCATCGGCGAGACCACGGCGACCATCCCGGCCACCGACGTCACCGGCTTCAGCAAGCCGGCGCTCGAGGGGCACGTCGGGACGATCCGCAGCATCCTCACCCCCGAGGGCAAGCGCATCCTCGTCATCGGCGCCCGCACCCACTACTACGAGGGGCACGGCGTTCGCCGGGTCGTGCACAGCGTGCGCACCGCCGCCGCCACGGGCGCGAAGATCATGGTGCTGACCAATGGTGCCGGCGGTATCAAGCCGACGTGGCGACCCGGCCAGCCGGTGCTCATCAGCGATCACCTGAACCTCACCGCGGACTCGCCGCTCGAGGGCGCCACCTTCGTCGATCTCACCGACCTCTACTCGTCGCGACTGCGCGACATCGCCCGCTCGATCGACCCCACGCTCGACGAGGGCGTGTACACCCAGTTCCGCGGCCCGCACTACGAGACACCGGCCGAGGTCCGGATGGCTCGCACGCTCGGCGGCGACATCGTGGGCATGTCGACGGCGCTCGAGGCCATCGCCGCCCGCGAGGCCGGCATGGAGATCCTCGGCTTCTCGCTCATCACCAACCTCGCCGCCGGCATCCAGGAGACCCCGCTCAGCCACGCCGAGGTGATCGAGGCCGGTCGCGAGGCCGAGCCGGTGATCTCGGCGCTCCTCGCCCGCGTGATCGAGGCGCTGTGACCGGCGCGGACGAGCCCGCCACGGGCGTGACCGTCGACGCGACGACGCCGGCGGTCCCCTGGGACGCGGCGCGAGCCTGGCTCGCTCAGGATCCCGACCCCGAGACCCGCGACGAGCTGACGGCCGTCATCGCCGCGGCCGAGTCGGGGGATGCCGCTGCCGCGGCCGATCTCGTCGACCGCTTCGGCACGCGCCTGGCCTTCGGCACCGCGGGACTCCGCGGCCGGCTCGGCGCCGGCAGCAACCGCATGAACCGTGTCCTCGTCACGCAGGCAGCGGCAGGACTCGCGGCCTACCTGCTCGAGAAGGCGGGGCCCGATGCTCCGCCCGTCGTGGTCATCGGTTACGACGGCCGTCGGGGCTCGGCGCGCTTTGCGCGAGACTCGGCCGAGATCTTCGCGGGCGCAGGGCTGCGCGCCATCCTGCTGCCCCGGCTCCTTCCGACGCCGGTCCTGGCGTTCGCCGTGCGCCATCTCGGCGCCGACGCCGGTGTCATGGTCACGGCGAGCCACAACCCGCCCGACGACAACGGCTACAAGGTGTACCTCGGCGGGACCGACGACGGCTCGCAGATCGTTCCGCCCGCCGACGGCGAGATCGCCGCGCACATCCAGCGGGTGGCGGATGCCGGCGACATCTCAGCCCTTCCCCGTTCCGAGCAGTACGAGACCGCCGACGACGCGGTCGTCGAGGCGTACGTCGCCGCGACGGCGACCGTCGCGCCGGCTCCCGCAGGAGCGAACGGGATGCGCTGGGTCTACACGGCCATGCACGGTGTCGGAACCGAGACGATGCTGCGCATCCTCGACGCTGCGGGGTACCCGCATCCCGTCCCGGTCGCCGAGCAGGCCGAGCCGGACGGCCGGTTCCCCACTGTCGCCTTCCCCAACCCCGAGGAACCGGGCGCGATGGATCTGGCACTCGAGACCGCCCGCGCGAACGACGCGGAGTTCATCCTCGCGAACGACCCCGACGCCGATCGCCTCGCGGTCGCGATCCCGGATGCCGCCACCGAGGGCGGCTGGCGGCGGCTGACCGGCAACCAGATCGGTCTGCTGCTCGGCTGGCGCGCGGCGCGTCGAGCCGCGGAGGGCGGTGTCGCCGACGGCGCCTCGCTCGCCTGCTCGCTCGTTTCGTCGCCTGCGCTCCAGGTCGTCGCGGAGCGCTACGGCCTCGACTTCCACGCCACCCTCACCGGTTTCAAGTGGATCTCGCGCGCCCCCGGCCTCGTCTTCGGGTTCGAAGAGGCGCTCGGCTACCTGGTGAACCCAGAGACCGTGAAGGACAAGGACGGCATCTCCGCCGCCATCGCCATCCTCGGCCTCGCCGCCGAGGCACGGGAACAGGGCCGGACGCTGGGCGACCTCCTCGCCGACTTCGACGCCGAGTTCGGCAGTTTCGCAAGCGGGCAGGTGTCGGTCCGCGTCGACGATCTCGCGGTCATCGGGCGCATCACCACCGCGCTGCGCTCCGCGCCGCCGACCCGCATCGGCGACGCCGCGGTCGTGTCGTTCGAGGATCTCGCCGCTCCGGTGTCGGGCCCGCCCCTCGGTGACATCCTGCGCCTGTGGCTCGAGGGCGACGCGCGCATCCTGGTCCGCCCGAGCGGCACCGAGCCGAAGCTCAAGCTGTACCTCGACGTTCGCGGAGACTCGGCCGACGATGCGGCATCGCGGCTCGCCGCGCTCGAGACCGGTGTGCGCGACCTGCTCGCGGCCATCGACTGACACCCGCCCTCGGGCCTGCATGGTCCCGCGCTTCTGGCGATACATTCGTCTGACGCGCGGGGCTGATGCCGCCTCGAGGGACCCTGGGCACCCCACCAGCACCACCCGTCCGACGTCTGTATCACGCATCCGCGCCGCTAGGCTTCGGGAGTGCTGCTGACGGAACCTGTGGAGCTCGCTGACGATCACGTACGGCTCGTGCCGCTCGACGTCGATCATGCCGACGACCTCGCCCGCGCCACGGCCGGGCTGGAATACGCCTGGTACACCTCGGTGCCCGCTTCGGTACCGGCCGACATCGCCCAGCGCCTTGCCTGGCGCGATGAGGGTCACATGAACCCGTTCGCCGTGCTGCGGGACGACATCGCGGTCGGGATGACGACGTTCTGCAACATCGATCAGCCCAACCGCCGGGTCGAGATCGGGCACACCTGGCTCTCCCCTGCGGTGCAGCGGACCGCGGTCAACACCGCTGCGAAGCGCCTGCTGCTCGGCCACGCGTTCGAGAGCTGCGACGCCATCGCGGTCGAGTTCCGCACGTCTTGGCACAACCGCCAGTCACGCGCGGCGATCGAACGCCTCGGCGCCAAGCAGGACGGGGTGCTCCGCAACCACCGGTTGGGGCCGCGCGGGACGCTCCGCGACACGGCCGTGTACTCGGTGCTCCCGCACGAGTGGCCCGCGGTGAAGCTGGGGCTCGAAGCCCGACTCGCCCGCTGAGTGCGCGCGATCAGCCGTCGACGACCGCCACGAGCTCATCGAGGAAGGCGCTGAAGGTCGTGCCGCGCCGCACGATCCGCTGCACGCTCTCGCGCTCGCTGAACACCTCGACCAACTGCTCGAACACCGTCTGGAAGGCCGCACGATCCGACTCGGAGAACGCGACCATCGCCACGACCTGCACGCGGCCGTCGCCCCATGCGATAGACGGGTCGGCGATCCCGAGCGAGATCGCCGTCCGCGTCGCGGTCATCCCGATGGCGTGCGGAACGGCGAGCGCGTCGGTGAAGGCCGTGGACGACAGCCGCTCCCGCTCGATCGTGCGCTCGATGTAGTCGTCGTCGATGACGCCCTGACCGACGAGCAGCGAGCCCAGCTGCCGGATGACGCCCTCTTCTCCCCCCTCGCCGTCGAGCCCGCGGATGAAGGCGGACGGGTCGAAGTAGCGCTCCAGCTCGGCGCGCAGGCGGGCCAGGCGCCGGGCCCGGCGGAGCCGCGCGGCGGCGGTCTGCACCCGATCGATGTCGGCGTCGGTGAGGAACGGCTGGATGTGGACGATCCGGTCGCTCCCGACGGGCGGGGCGATGGTCGACAGAATGAGGTCGGTGTCGATGGATGCCCAGTCCGGGTCGACGCGCGTCTCGACGCCGACGACGTCCAGCGCCTGGCCCAGCGACCGGTCGACGCTCGAGCGCAGCAGCTCGTGCAGCTCGTAGTAGCCGGGGCACACGATCGTCGCCGTCAGCGCCTGCGCCGAGAGTCGGCTGCGTTCGAGCCGCCCGCCGACGTGCATCGCGATGTAGGCGATCTCGTCATCGAGGAGCGGGATGCCGAGCAGGCCGCGCAGGGCGTCGGCGATGTAGACGGCGACCTCGAAGATCATCGGATACGTCGTCTTGAGCGATCGCGTGAGAGGGTTGCGCGACCACGCCTGCTCGCGCGCCCGATGCTTGAGGTTCTGCACGTGCAGCGACAGCCGCAGCACGAAGTCCTCCTGGTCGATGTCGACGAGGAACTCCGCGGCTGCCCGCCGCACGACGTCGCGCACCGCGGTCGCGACATCGGCGTCGATGCGCTCGCGGATGAGCGCCGCCGGCTCGGTCGCCCCCGGGGCTACGACGCGCGTGAGCACGAGTGCGGCGAGATGCTGGCGGTCACCCGACCCGAGGACGACGCCCAGGTGCCGGCGCGTGAGGCGGTCGAGGATGTCGCCGACCTCAGCTCGGAACGCGGCATCGTCGGCCTCCGCCACCTCGAGCGCCCGGCCCCGCGTGATGCGATCGGCGGCGATGGCGATGTGCATGACGACATCCCCGATGCCGAACTCGTTGACGAAGTAGCCGAGCTCGGTCAGCTCCGAGACCAGGTCGTCTTTGAAGGGACCGAAGGCCACCGCGCCGACCGAGCGTTCGCCGAGAGTCCGGCGGAGGCTGTCGAGATCGAACGAGCCGTCGTCGGTCTCCTCGTGCGCCAGTCGGCTGAGGAGCCGGCGCTGGGCCATCTCGGTACCGCGCAGACGTGCCCGCGACGATGTGCGCTCGAGGCTGAGCTCGGTGCCGCCGAGGAGCCCGCGCACCCGGCCGAGGTCGGCGTCGATCGTGGCAGGGCTGACGAAGAAGGCCTCGGCGGTCTCGAAGACGTCGATCCCGTCGGGAGAGTCCAGCAGTGAGCGCACCAGGCGGTGCAGCCGATCGCGTGGCGTGCCGGCGTCGCCCACGTGCACGGCCCCCGAGCTGTCGGGGCCCGCGCGGTAACCCTGCGGCCCGGACTCGACCACGACGCCGTCGGGAACCCGGGCGTTGAGGGCGGTGACGTAGCTGCGGATCGAGCGAGGCGTGACGCCGATCGCATCGGCGAGCGCGGCTGCGGTCACCCAGTCGCCGTCGCGCGCGAGAATCGCGAGGACGCGGTCCTGCCGGCTCCTGGTCACGTTCCCATTCCATCATGGCCCGGCTGAGCTTCCGCCCCTGCGGAAGCAGGAAGGCCTTGTCGCCTCTGAGACCGCTCACAACAATGGGGAGAGGAGGAGGCGGGTCGATGAGGATCCTGGTCGTATGCGGCGCGGGTGCGTCGAGTACTTTCGTCGCACAGCGAGTGCGCCACGCGGCGCAAGCGCGCGGCCTGGACATCACCGCCACCGCCGGAACCGAGCAGTCACTGCCGATCGATCTCGACGCGGCGGACATCGTCCTCGTCGGCCCCCAGCTCATCCCGAAGCTGGACCGGATCACCGAGGCCGCGGCTGCCCGCGGAACGCGCGTCATCCTGATGCCCGCCGACATCTTCCGAGATCTCGATGGGAGCCGGACGCTCGCGCTGATCACCGCTCCGGCCACAACCACGACACGTTCCAGCACCGACATCCCTTCAACGGAGAGGACCTCCTCATGAGCGAGGCATCGCGTACCGTCCGCATCGGATCGTCCAACGGGCTCCACGCCCGTCCCGCGAAGCTGTTCGCCCAGGCGGTCAAGCAGTCGGGTGCCAACGTCACGATCGCGAAGGGCTCGGGCTCTCCCGTGAACGCCGCGAGCATCCTCGGAGTCATCGCGCTCGGCGTCGAGTACGGCGATTACGTCACCCTCACGGCCGACGGCGACAGCGCCGAGAGCGTCCTGGACGAGCTCGCCGACCTGCTCGCCACCGATCACGACGAGTGAACACGAACGACCATCGATACGAACACGGACGATACGAAGGAGATCGAGCAATGAGTGAGCTTCGCGGAGTGGGCATCGGCCTGGGAGTCGCGCAGGGACCGATCGCACGGATGGCGGAGCCGCTTCCCGCGCCGAAGGACGAGAAGTCGCAGCTGCCCCTCGATGAGGAGACGGCGCGCGTGAAGGATGCCGTCGCCGCGGTCGCACGTGAACTCGAACAGCGCGGTGCGCAGGCGGGCGGCGCCGCCCGCGACGTGCTCGAGGCCCAGGCCATGATGGCCGAGGACCCGAGCCTCGAGGCCGAGGTCGCGACGCGACTGCAGGCGGGCAAGACCGGCGAGTTCGCCGTCTACGACGCCTTCGCCTCGTTCCGCGACCAGCTGTCCGCGATGGGCGGCTATCTCGGCGAGCGCGCCGCAGACCTCGACGACGTCGCGCAGCGCGTCATCGCGCACCTGCGCGGCGTCCCGGCCCCGGGCGTCCCCGAGCCGGGACACCCCTTCGTGCTCGTGGCCAAGGACCTCGCCCCTGCCGACACCGCGCTGCTCGATCTCGACATGGTCCTCGCGCTCGTCACCTCCGAGGGCGGACCGACCTCGCACACCGCGATCCTCGCGCGAGAGAAGTCCATCGTCGCGGTCGTCGGCGTCACCGAGGCGGCCGGCCTCTCCGACGATGAGACCGTCATCGTCGACGCCGCCAAGGGCGTCGTCACCACCGACCCGAGCGAGGACGAGCTCGCACAGGCTCAGAACCGCGCCGACGAGCGCAAGTCGGCAGCATCCGCCCCGATCACGCCCGGAGCCCTCGCCGACGGCACCGCGATCCCTCTGCTGGCCAATCTCGGCAAGCCGGAGGGCGCGGCGCAGGCCGTCGAGCTCGGCGCCGAGGGTGTCGGTCTCTTCCGCACCGAGTTCCTCTTCCTCAGCTCGGCGCAGGCACCGACCGTCGCCCAGCAGCGCGAGGCCTACACGAAGCTGCTGCAGGCGTTCCCGGGCCAGAAGGTCGTCGTCCGCGCCCTGGATGCCGGTGCCGACAAGCCGCTCGCGTTCCTCAACGACGCGCACGAGGAGAACCCCGCGCTCGGTCTCCGCGGTCTCCGCGCCCTGCGCGCCAGCGAGGACATCCTGCGCGAACAGCTCACCGCCCTCGCCGAAGCGGATGCCGCGACCGAGGCCGACCTGTGGGTCATGGCCCCCATGGTCTCGACCGTCGAGGAGACGGAGTACTTCGTCGGGATCGCCCGCGAGTACGGCATCAAGACCGCAGGCGTCATGGTCGAGGTGCCGTCGTCGGCGCTGCTGGCCGACCACGTCCTCAAGGTCGCCGACTTCGCCTCGATCGGCACCAACGACCTCACCCAGTACACGCTCGCCGCCGACCGCCTGCTCGGTTCGGTGTCGTCGTTCCAGGACCCCTGGCACCCGGCCGTGCTGCGCCTCATTCACGAGACCGGCAAGGCGGGCCAGGCCAACGGCAAGCCCGTGGGCATCTGCGGCGAGGCCGCGGCCGACCCGCTGCTGGCCGTCGTGCTCGTGGGCCTCGGCGCCACGAGCCTGTCGATGGCGCCCACCGCGCTCGCCGACGTCCGCGCCACCCTGCTCCACCACACCCTCGACGACGCACGCCGCATCGCCGAAGCCGCCCTGACCGCGACGGACGCGGCCTCGGCACGTGCCGCCGCGCAGACCGCCGCCGGCATCTGATCAGCACCGCACCCGCAACACACACTGCACCAGAAGGAGAACCAGAAATGACAACGACGTCAACAGTCGATAGGAAGACGGGAGGGGCCCGCGTCGCCGTCCAGCGATTCGGGACCTTCCTGTCGGGCATGATCATGCCCAATATCGCGGCCTTCATCGCGTGGGGCTTCATCACCATGCTGTTCATCCCCGCCGGGTTCCTCGGTGCCGACAGCCCCTTCGGCATCCACTGGTACCCGGTCGCCGACATCATCGGCGGCTCCGGCAACCTCGAGGCGATCGGCTGGCAGGGCGCCATGACGACGCTGGCGGAGAGCGACGGCACCAACGTGATGGCGTACGTCGGCCTCGTCAGCCCGATGATCACCTACCTGCTGCCCCTGCTCATCGCGAACACTGCGGGCCGCATGGTCTACGGCGAGCGCGGCGGCGTTGTGGCGACGATCGCCACGGTCGGCGTCATCGCGGGCACGAACATCCCGATGTTCCTCGGCGCCATGATCATGGGTCCCCTCGCCGCCCTGGCCGTGAAGTACATGGACCGCATCTGGGACGGCAAGATCAAGCCGGGCTTCGAGATGCTCGTCAACAACTTCTCCGCGGGAATCCTGTCGATGATCCTCGCAGTGGTCGGGTTCTTCGCCTTCGGCCCGTTCTTCCGGGTCATCAGCCAGGGTCTCGGCGCGGCGGTCGACTGGCTCGTCAGCCTGAACCTGCTGCCCTTCGTTTCGATCATCGTCGAGCCGGCGAAGGTGCTCTTCCTCAACAACGCCATCAACCATGGTGTGTTCACGCCCCTGGGCGTGCAGCAGAGCGAGGAGTTCGGTCGCTCGATCCTCTTCCTGATCGAGGCGAACCCCGGTCCCGGCATCGGCCTGCTGCTGGCCTTCACCTTCTTCGGTGTCGGTGCCGCCAAGGCCTCGGCCCCGGGTGCCGCGGTGATCCAGTTCGTCGGTGGCATCCACGAGATCTACTTCCCCTACGCACTGAGCAAGCCGATGCTCATCCTCGCCCTCATCGCCGGTGGCGCCACCGGTGTCACCACCAACATGCTGCTCGGCGGCGGCCTCGCGTTCCCGGCGGCCCCGGGGAGCATCATCGCGGTCGTCGCCGCCGCCCTCCCCGGCGGTGTGGGCAACCTGATCGTGGTTCTGCTGTCCGTCGTCCTGGCCGCGACCGTGACGTTCATCGTCTCGGCGGTCATCCTGCGGGCCACCCGCAAGCGCGACCTCGCAGCCGAGGGCTCGGACTTCGAGGCCGCGATCGCTCAGACCGAGGCCAACAAGGGCAAGTCCTCCGCTGCGATGGATTCACTGCGCCGCGCCGGTGGTCGTGATGCCGAGGTGGCCACCGCCGCCGAGGACGCCGCGGCGGGCTCCGCCACCGCTACGGCGACCAAGCCGATCGAATCGATCGTGTTCGCGTGCGACGCGGGAATGGGCTCGTCGGCGATGGGTGCGAGCGTCCTGCGCAACAAGTTCAAGAAGGCGGGCGTCGAGGGCGTCACGGTCGTCAACAAAGCGATCGCCAACCTGGACGGATCGGCGGATCTCGTCGTCACGCAGAACCAGCTCACCGATCGCGCGCGCCAGCGCACACCCGACGCGGTGCACGTGTCGGTGGACAACTTCATGAACTCGCCGAAGTACGACGAGGTCGTCGAGATGGTCCGCAAGCAGCACGACGCCGACGCGTAGGCTCGAAACCCAGACCCGGGGCCGGGGCGGTCCATCCGCCTCGGCCCCGCGTCATCCGCCAGCAACACCATTCGAAGGAGACAGACATGGCACGTGAGGTCCTGAACATCGGTCAGATCCGCATCCACTCCGGAAGCGCCACCCGCGAGGAGGCGATGAAGGAGGCCGCCGACCTGCTCGAGTCCGCCGGCGCCGTGACCTCCGCGTACTTCGACGCCATGCAGCAGCGCGAGCAGACCGTGTCGACGTACATGGGCAACGAGCTCGCGATCCCCCACGGCACCAACGAGACCAAGGATGCGATCCTCGACTCGGCACTGTCGTTCGTCCGCTACGACGGCGGCGTCGACTGGGGCGGCGAGCCGGTCTCCTTCGTCGTCGGCATCGCCGGCAAGGGCGACGAGCACCTCGACATCCTGTCTCAGATCGCTCTGCTCTTCTCCGAGGAGGACGACGTCGCTCGCCTCAAGGCGGCGCAGACCCCCGACGAGCTCTACGCGCTGCTCGCATCGGTGAACCAGTGAGCACCGCGGTCCACTTCGGGGCCGGCAACATCGGCCGTGGCTTCGTCGGTCTGCTCCTGAGCGAAGGCGGCTACGAGCTCGTCTTCTCCGACGTCGCCGCGCCCCTCGTCGATGCCATCAACGCCGCCTCCGAGTACACGGTGCACGAGGTCGGCGAGGGCGGCGTCGACCGCACCGTCACCGGCTTCCGTGCCCTCAACAGCGCGGAAGACCCGCAGGCCGTGGCAGATGCCGTCGCGGCAGCAGACGTCGTCACGACCGCCGTCGGCCCCACCGTGCTGAAGTTCATCGCGCCCCACATCCTCGCCGGCCTCGCCCTGCGCGATCCCGCCGCACCTCCGCTGGCCGTCATGGCGTGCGAGAACGCGATCGGTGCCACCGACCTGCTGCGCGACGAGATCCGCGCACAGGCCGGCGATGCCTGGGAAGCCGTCTCGGGCCGAGCGATCTTCGCCAACACCGCCGTCGACCGCATCGTGCCCGCGCAGCCCGCCGGCGCCGGCGTGGACGTCACGGTCGAGCCGTTCTACGAGTGGGCGATCGAGTCCGGTCCGTTCGGCGGCGAGCTGCCGAACATCCCCGGCGCGCACTTCGTCGAGAACCTCGAGCCGTACATCGAGCGCAAGCTCTTCACGGTCAACACCGGTCACGCCACGACCGCCTATTTCGGCGCGCAGGCCGGCACCCCGACCGTGGCCGAAGCCCTCGCCGTGCCGGAGATCGCCGCGAGCGTCTCGGCCGCGCTCGAAGAGACCTCGGCCCTCCTCGTCCACAAGCATGGTCTCGACGCCGGCGAGCTCGCGGACTACCGCGCCACGATCCTGCGGCGCTTCGCCAACCCCGAGCTGCCCGACACGGTCGGACGCGTGGGGCGGCAACCCCTCCGCAAGCTCTCGCGGCATGAGCGCTTCGTGGGTCCCGCCGCGGAGGCCGCCGAGGCCGGCCTGCCGGTCGACGCGCTGGTCGCGGCGATCGGGGCGGCGCTCGCGTTCGACGACCCGGAGGACCCGCAGTCGGTCGAGCTGCAGCAGCGCCTGCGCGCCGAGGACGCGGCATCCTTCACCGCATCCGTGACCGGGCTCGAGCCCTCGCACCCGTTGTACGCACGGGTCGAGCGCGTGGTCGCCGAACGTCAGGCGGCGATCGGCTCCGACGCTCGATGAGCCGAGACGCTGCGGCGGTGCGGGCGGCGGGTGACGAGCCCGGGCGCCCGCGCCGGCGGTCTCGGGCACGACGGATCGTCGTCGTCGTCACCCTGTCCCTCATCGGGGTCGTCGCGGCGGGTGTCATCGGCATCCTGGTCTGGAGCCAGGTAGGAGTCATGGACGCCGAGGCGGGCCCGCTCGACGCCGTCCACGCCGGCGAGCGCATCGTCATGTCCGAGGTCGAGGGCAGCGTCGTGCTCGAGCCCGCCGCCGGGCCGAGCGACGTCGGGCTCGTGTTCATCCCGGGCGCGAAGGTGCAGGCCGAGGCATACGCCGCGATCCTCGCCGACGTCGTGGCGGAGGACGAGGTGACCGTGGTGATCATGCGGCCGTGGCTCAACCTCGCCTTCTTCGACCCCCGCCCGCTGTCGTCGTTCACCGAGCTCGTTCCGAGCGTGGACACGTGGCTGGTCGGTGGGCACTCGCTCGGGGGCGTGCGTGCCTGCCAGCTGGCGGAGGATGCCGACGGACTCGTGCTGTTCGCGTCGTACTGCGCCACCGACCTGTCGGCGTCGGGGCTGCCCGTGCTCAGCCTGTCGGGCTCGGAGGACGGTCTGACGACCCCGCAGAAGGTCGATGACAACCGCCACCTCCTCCCCGAGGATGCCGCCTTCGTCGAGATCGCCGGCGCCAGCCACGCATCCTTCGGCGACTACGGCCCCCAGGCCGGCGACGGCACCCCCGGAATCTCCGCTCCCGACATGCGCGCCGAGGTCACCGCGGCGCTGTCGGACCTCGTGGCCTCTCTCCCCCGCTGACCCGGCGTGCCGGGGCGCCGAGGTCCCAGTTCGGCCGGGAACTCGGCGGCTATACCCGGCTCAAGTGGGACCTCAGTGACGCCTCGGGGGTCAGGGACGCCAGCCAGCGCGGAAAAGAGCAGACCGGACCATATCGACCGCCCGTCGGCCGTCACCGCGCAGGTGATGGCGCAAGATCCGCACATGCTCCCAGCCGCTCGCGCGGATCGCGTGCCAGCGGTCGGCGTCTCGCGCGAATTGGGCGTCGTCGAAGGCATGCTGGCGCCCGTCGTACTCGACGGCCACCCGCCATCGCCGATAGGCGAGGTCGAGCCGTGCGATGAAGACGCCCGATGCCTGTCGCAACTCCGGATTCAGCTCCGGCTCGGGGAGCCCCGCCCGCTGAAGGACCAGACGCAGACGCGTCTCCTCCGACGATTCCGAACCGGGCCGGATGTCGGACAGCGCACGGATGAGCCGGCTGCGCCCGCGCGTCGCGTGCAGCTCGACTTCGTCCACCAGCTGGTCGAGCGTCACGAGCCCGCCGCGGCCGACGATGTAGTCACCGGCCGCGACGAGGTCGTCGTGCTGCCAAGCCGCCCCGACATGACGCCACGCACGAGCGGGATGCTCGAACGGGATGCCGCCGACAGCCCACACCGCCGGTGAGCGTTCGCCCAGGCGGTGCCCGACCACCCCCTCGGCTCGCGGCTCTCGGTTCGGCCGATGGGCCGACACGTGCAGGACGAGCGGATCGCTCCTGAGCGGGAGCGGCGCCCCGAATCGGGCGAGTGCGGTGTCGTGGCTGAAGAACTGCCATGGCCGCAGCCTCGGCGCATACTGGGCGCACCGCTCGGCGATATCCGGAGGGCTGGCGCTACGCGGTATCCGGACACCGCGAAACGGGATCTCGAGATCACTCGCGTCGAGTCGTCCCGCCGTCACACCCATCACGCGTGCGGCACCGACCGAGAACGGCACGCCGCGCAGCGGCTCAGGAAGGGGCTGGGGTCGACGCATCCCGACAGCCTGGACCTCATCGTCGCTTCAGCGGCTCCCCCGCCGCCGCGTCTGTGAGCATCCCGGCGCTCACCGCCCCTGGGCAGAAACCGCGAGGTCCCAGTTGGGCCGGGAATCAGACTCTGAAACCCGGCCCAACTGGGACCTCGCGGAAATCAGGCCGGGGTCAGGAGCCGAAGCCCTCGGCGATGACCTCGATGAGCTCCTCGCGCTCCTCGACCGAGAGGAAGGCCCCGGCGGCGGCGTTGAGCTGGAAGGCCTGCAGGTCGTCGAGGTCGTAGTCGAACGTCTGCGCCAGGGTCGCGAGCTCGCGCGTGAGCGAGGTGCGGCTCTGCGTGCGGTTGTCGACGTTCACGGTGACCGAGAAGCCCAGCTGGTACAGCAGATCGAAGGGGTGGTCCTCCCACTGCGTGCCCCATCCGGCGATGGCACCGGTCTGCAGGTTCGACGAGGGCGACAGCTCGAGCGGGATCTCGCGGTCGCGCACCCACCGAGCGAGGTCGCCGAACTGCACGAGCACCTCTTCGCCCTCACGCGAGACGACGTTGAGGTCCGACGCGATGCGGACACCGTGGCCGAGGCGCTGCGCCCGGCCGTCGATGAGCGCCGACCGGATCGAGTCGAGCCCCGCGGCCTCGCCCGCGTGCACCGTCACCGGGAAGAACTCCGACGCGAGGTAGTCGAACGCGTCGCGGTGCTGGGCGGGAAGGAAGCCGTCCTCGGGCCCCGCGATGTCGAACCCCGCGACGCCGCGACCGCGGTTGTCGACGGCCAGACGCGCGATCTCGAGCGAGCGATCGGCCTGACGCATCGCCGAGAGGATCTGACCGACGCGGATGTCGTGACCCTTCGCCTCGGCGGCATCCTCGCCCTCCTCGATGCCCTCCTGCACGGCGTCGACGGCGTCCTGCAGCGACAGTCCGCCGCGCAGGTGCTGTTCGGGCGCCCAGCGCACCTCGCCGTAGACCACGCCGTCGGCGGCGAGGTCGGTCACGAACTCGCGCGCGATGCGGCGCAGGCCGTCGCGGGTCTGCATGACCGCGAGGGTGACCTCGAACGTCTTGATGTAGTCGACGAGCGACCCGGAGTCGCTCTGCTCCTCGAACCAGTCGGCGAGGTCGTCGGCGTCGGTCTCGGGCAGGTCGGTCCCGAGCTCGTCCGCCAGCTCGACGATCGTCGCGGGGCGCACGCCCCCGTCGAGGTGGTCGTGCAGCGAGACCTTGGGCAGCGACCGGACCGAGACGCCCTGCAGTGTGACGTCGGCGTGCTGTTCGATCGGCATGGCGGGCTCCTCCGGACGGAACGGGCGGGTGGGTCGGGCGGGTGGACGGAACGGGACGGTGGTCGGCACCCGACGAACGGATGCTGCCCGGCTCAGGCCGTGATGCGCTCGAGGACGAGCGGCCCCGCGGGCGGAGCGTCGTCGTCGATCTCCCACGCGCCGTGCAGCGCGTCGAGAGCACGGTCGAACCGGGCACCATCATCGGCCAAAAGGGTGAACAGCGGCTGACCAGCGGCCACCTCGTCGCCCGGCTTGACGTGCAGGTCGATGCCCGCCGCGTGGATCACCGGGTCCTGCGCACGGGCACGACCGGCACCGAGGCGCCAGGCCGCGATGCCGAACGGCAGCGCCTCGAGGCGTGAGACGACACCGGCTGTCGGCGCGGTGATCGTGTGCGTCTCGCGGGGCGTCGGGAGCGCGGCATCCGGGTCGCCGCCCTGCGCCTGGATCATGCGGCGCCAGACATCCATCGCGCGGCCGTCGGCGAGGGCAGCTTCGACGTCGGCATCGGGCTGTCCGGCCAGCGCGAGCATCTCACGCGCGAGGGCGACGGTCAGCTCGACGACGTCGGCGGGTCCTCCACCGGCGAGCACCTCGACCGATTCGCGCACCTCGTTCGCGTTTCCGATCGCGAGGCCCAGCGGCGCGTTCATGTCGGTGAGGAGCGCGGTCGTCGCAACGCCCGAGTCGGCGCCGAGCGCGACCATCGTGCGGGCGAGCTCGCGCGCCTTGTCGACGTCCTTCATGAAAGCGCCGGAGCCGAACTTCACATCGAGCACGAGCGACTCGGTGCCCTCGGCGATCTTCTTCGACATGATGCTCGAGGCGATGAGCGGGATCGCCTCGACCGTGCCGGTGACGTCGCGGAGCGCGTACAGCCGCTTGTCCGCGGGCGCGAGGCCCGAGCCGGCGGCGCAGATGACGGCGCCGACGTCGCGCAGCTGCGCGAACATCTCGTCGTTCGACAGCGCGGCGCGCCAGCCGGGGATCGACTCGAGCTTGTCGAGCGTGCCCCCGGTGTGACCGAGGCCGCGGCCCGACAGCTGCGGCACGTCGACGCCGAACGCGGCGACGAGCGGAGCGAGGGGCAGTGTGATCTTGTCGCCGACACCACCGGTGGAGTGCTTGTCGACCGTGCGCTTGCCGAGACCGGCGAAGCTCATCCGCTCACCCGAGGCGATCATCGCGTCGGTCATGACGCGGATCTCGTCGCGCTCCATGCCGTTGAGCAGCACCGCCATGGCGAACGCCGCCATCTGCGAGTCGGCCACGTACTCGCGCGTGTAGGCGTCGATCATCCAGCGGAGCGCGTCCTCGGGGACGGCGCCGCCGTCGCGCTTGGTGCGGATGACGTCGACGGCGTCGAACGCCTCGACAGCGGATGCGGTGGACTCGGCGCTCATCGGGCGGCCTCCTCGAGGTCGCGGGGCCCGAACGCGTCGGGCAGCACCTCGTCGATCGTGCGGATGCCCGAGACGGTCTCGAGCAGCATTCCGGGCAGGGCGAACTCGTTCAGCAGCTGGCGGCACCGGCCGCACGGCATGATCGTCTGACCGTCGTTGTTGACGCACACGAAGGCGACGAGCTGTCCGCCGCCCGACATGTGCAGGTCGCCGACGAGGGCGCACTCGGCGCACAGCCCGACGCCGTACGACGCGTTCTCGACGTTGCATCCCGAGACGATGCGACCGTCGCTGACGAGCGCTGCCGCGCCCACCCGGTAGCGCGAGTACGGCGCATACGCGCGCGTCATGGCTTCGGTCGCAACGGCGCGCAGCTCGTCCCAATCGATGTCTGTCACAGCAGCGTCACCCCTTGATGTACGGCTTGCCGGCGGCGGCCGGCCCACGGATGTGCCCCGCGAACCCGGCGACCGCGAGGATCGTCACGAGGTACGGCAGCATGAGCATGAACTCGCTGGGGATCGGCGTACGCAGCACCGTCAGCAGGTTCTGCAGGTTCGTCGCGAAGCCGAAGAGCAGCGCCGCGAGAGTGGCGCGGATCGGGTCCCAGCGTCCGAAGATGACGGCGGCGAGGGCGATGAAGCCGAGGCCCGCGGTCATCTCCTTGGTGAAGGTCGGCACCGAAACCAGCGTGAAGTACGCGCCACCGGCTCCGGCGATCGCTCCGGCGAGGCTGACGTTCCAGAACCGGGTCGGGTTCACCTTGATGCCGACGGTGTCCGCCGCCTGCGGGTGCTCGCCGACGGCGCGCAGACGCAGGCCCCAGCGGGTGCGGTACAGCCCCCACGCGACGAGGCCGACCGTGACGTACATCAGGTAGACGATGAACGTCTGGTTGAACAGCACGGGTCCGATCACGGGGATGTCGCTGAGCAGGGGGATCGGCAGGCGCTGGAACGTCGTCGCCCGGTTGAGGGTCGCCTCGTTCGGCGCGAGGAGCGCACCGAAGAGGAAGCCGGTGAGGCCCGTGACGAGCACGTTGAGCACGACACCGACGATGACCTGGTCGACGAGGTAGCGGATCGAGAAGACCGCGAGCACCAGGCTCACCAGGACACCGCCGACCATGGCGGCGATCAGTCCGATGAACGGGTTGCCGGTGATGCTGCCGACGACGACGGCGCCGAACGCGCCGAGCAGGAACTGGCCCTCGATGGCGACGTTCACGACGCCGACGCGTTCACCGATGACACCGCCGAGAGCGCCGAAGATGAGCGGCACCGACAGCGACACCGCGCCGAACAGCAGACCGATGACGGGAACGAGGCCCTCCGCTGCCGCCCACACGAGGAAGGCGAACACACCCACGAATCCGGCCACCGCCACCAGCCAGGTGCGCGGACGACGGTACGAGAGGGCGTCCCACGCCGCGACCGCCGTGATGACGGCCATCAGGACGAGCAGCGTCCAGCTGGTCGGCCCGGTCGGCAGCGCGACGTCGGGGATGGGGATGGTCGAGCCGCCGTCGGCGAGGCGGAACGTGCTCGTGCCGCCTCGCGGGACCAGGGCGAACAGCAGCGCCAGCAGCAGCGTCGCCACGCCGAGGGCGATCGCCGGCTTGAGGTGGCGGACCTTCACCGCGGCGGGAGCCGCGGCGGCGGAGGTCAGATCGGTCGTTGCCATCAGGCACCCGCCTTCACAGCTGCGCGGCGCGACGAGTTCTTCGTGCGGCCCGACGCGCGCTTCTCAGCTTCGGTCTTGGGAAGGAAGAAGATCGTCCGCACGAGCGGCGGCGCCGCGATGAACAGGACGATGAGCGCCTGCACCACGAGCACGATCTCGACGGGGATGCCCTCGGAACCCTGCATCGTGAAGCTGCCCGCCTTGAGCGCGCCGAGCAGGATGCCGGCGGCGAAGACGCCCCACGGACGCGAACGCCCGAGCAGGGCGACCGTGATCGCGTCGAACCCGATACCCGCGTCGATCGAGCCGGTGAAGCCGGTGGTGACCTGGCCCTGCACCTGGTTCATCGCGGCGAGGCCCGCGAGTCCGCCGGCGAAGAGCATCGCGTAGATGTACATGCGCTCGACGGAGATGCCGGCGGCGCGAGCGGCGTGCGGGTTCTCGCCCACGGCACGCAGACGCAGGCCGAGGCTCGAGCGCTCGATCACCCACCACACGACGATCGTCGCGATGATGACGACGACGAATCCCCAGTCCAGCAGCGGGTACTGCGGACCGAGCAGCTCGGGGAACTGCGCGGAGTCCGGGGTGCGCAACGAGATCGACTGCGTCGTCCCGGGCTGCTGCAGGAGCGCGGGGGTGCGCACCATCCAGCTGACGAGGTAGTAGGCGATGTAGTTGAGCATGATCGTGAGGATCACCTCGTGCGCACCGGTCCGCGCCTTCAGCAGGCCGACGAGCCCGCCCCACAGTGCGCCGCCCACGATGCCGGCGATCAGCGTCAACGGCAGGTGGATGAACATCGGCAGATCGAGGTTGAACGTCACGAGCGCCGCGAAGGCGGCACCGATGAGGATCTGGCCGCGGCCGCCGATGTTGAACAGACCGGCGCGGAAGGCCAGCGCGACGCCGAGCCCGGCGGCGATCAGGGGGGCCGCGAAGCCGAGGGTGTTCGTCAGCGGACGAATCTGCGTCGCGAAGTCGTCGACGCGCGAGTTGAAGACGGCGCCGCGGAACAGCGCGTCGTAACCGCCCGACACCGACTGCCAGATCGCGACGAAGGTGTCTCCCGGACGCGCGAAGAAGTACCCGGATGCCGCTGCCACGCGCTCGTCGGTGACGGCCATCATGATTCCGCCGACGATGAGCGCGAGCACGATGGCGAGCAGGGTGATGACGGCACTGCTGCGCATCACCTCGGTGATGACGCGGTTCGTCGTCGGCGGCGGAGCCACCTCGGGCTTCCCCGTCAGGGGGCCGCCGACGGGCGGCAGCTGCGAGTCCGCGGGCTCGACGGGCACGTCGGGACCGGGACCGGGGGTGGGGGTGGTCATGCTGCTGACTCCTCGGGGACCTCGCCGGCCATCATCAGGCCGAGCACGTCGCGCGGCGTCGTCGCCGGGACGACGCCGACGATGCGACCGCGGTACATCACCGCGATGCGGTCGGCCAGGGCGACCACCTCGTCGAGCTCGGTCGAGACGACGAGGACGGCGACACCGGAGTCACGGGCCTCGATGATGCGCTTGTGGATGAACTCGATGCTGCCGACGTCGACGCCGCGCGTGGGCTGCGCCGCGACGAGCAGACGCAGCGGACGGGCCATCTCGCGCGCGATGACGACCTTCTGCTGGTTACCGCCCGACAGGGTGCCGACCGGGGTGTCGGGGCCCTGCGTACGGATGTCGTACTCGGTGATGCGCTCGCGGGCGAACGCTTCGAGCGCCCGGCGGTCGATCGTGCCCGCGCGGCTGAAGGCGCGGTCGTCGGAGCGGTCGAGGATGAGGTTCTCCTGAACGGAGAAGGCTCCGACGAGCCCGTCCTCCTTGCGGTCCTCGGGCACGAATCCGACACCGCGGTCGAGGATCGCGCGGACGCTGCGGCCGCCCAGCTCGTCGCCGTCGAGGCGGATCGAGCCGTGGTCGATCGGCAGCAGCCCGAGGATCGCTTCGACGATCTCGGTCTGGCCGTTGCCCTGCACGCCGGCGACGGCGACGACTTCGCCCGAGCGCACCTGCAGGTCGACGTCGTCCACCACGACGATGCCCGACGGCGTGACGACGCGGATGCCGTCGAGGACGAGTCCCCCCTCCCCCACGTTCGGGGCGCCCTTGGCGACGACCATCTCGACGGGGCGGCCGACCATGAGCGCAGCCAGCTCGGCGTTGCTCGCGGTCGGCGAGGCCTCGCCGACGACCTTGCCCAGGCGGATGACGGTGATGCGGTCCGCGACCTCGCGGACCTCGCGCAGCTTGTGGGTGATGAAGACGATCGAGGTGCCCTCGTCGCGCAGCTGGCGCATGATCGCCATGAGCTCGTCGGTCTCCTGCGGAGTGAGCACGGCGGTGGGCTCGTCGAACACGAGGACCTTCGCCTCGCGCGAGAGGGCCTTGATGATCTCGACGCGCTGCTGCACGCCGACGGGCAGATCGCCGACGACGGCGTCGGGGTCGATCTGGAAGCCGAAGCGGTCGGCGACGGCGCGCACGTGCGCACGAGCGGCAGCGAGGTCGAGGACGCCGAGGCCCTTGGTGTTCTCGTGACCGAGCATGACGTTCTCGGCGACGGTGAAGACCGGCACGAGCATGAAGTGCTGGTGCACCATGCCGATGCCGGCGCTCATGGCGTCGCCGGGCCCGCGGAAGTCCTGGACGACGTCGTCGAGGAGGATGTGGCCCCCGTCGGCCTGATAGAGGCCGTAGAGGACGTTCATGAGGGTCGACTTGCCGGCGCCGTTCTCCCCGAGGAGAGCGTGGATTTCGCCCGGCCGGACGACGAGGTCGATGTGATCGTTGGCGACCAGGGTGCCGAAGCGCTTGGTGATGCCCCGGAGTTCGAGCTTCATGTCGGCCAATCTATGCGACGGATGGTGGGTGGACAGCGGTCGGGGCCGGGGAACTATCGTTCCCCGGCCCCGACGACTCATGAGCTCACGGAGAGTTCGGCGAGTCCACGGTGATGTCACCGGCGACGATCGCCTCCTGCAGGGCGGTCAGCTCGTCGGCGAGACCGGCCGGCAGACGCGACTCGAAGTCGTGGAAGCTCGACAGCTTGACGCCCTCGTTCTTCAGCGTGCCGACGTACGGGTCGGTCGTGAAGTCACCGCTCTGGGCGGCGACGGTGGCGTCGTAGACGGCGACGTCGATCGCCTTCTGGATCGACACGAGCGTCAGGTCGGCGACGGTGTCGTCCGAGACGGCGAGGTCGCTGTCGACACCGAGCATCACGACATCGCGGTTGCCCTCGCGGATCGCCTGCGCGGCACTCTGGTAGATCGGGCCGCCGACGGGCAGGATCACGTCGACACCCTGGTCGAGGATGCCCTGGGCGACCTGCTTGGCGGTGTCGTTGGCGGTGAAGCCACCGGTGAAGTTGCCGTCCTGAGCGGTGATGTCCCAGCCGACGACGCCGACGTTCGCGCCCTTGTCCTCGTTGTACTTCTCGACGCCCAGCTGGAAGCCGTCCATGAAGACGGTGACCGAGTTGAACTTGTCGCCACCGAACGTGCCGACCTTGTTGACGCCTGCCTCGGCCGACCACGAGGCCGCCGCGTAGCCACCGAGGTAGGCGGCCTCCGCGGTGTTGAACACCAGCGGCTTGATGTTCGGCGCGTCGGTCTTGCCGTCGAAGTCGGTGTCGGCGTAGTCGTCGATGATCGCGTAGTCGATGTCGGGGTTCGCCGTGGCCGACGCGACGGTGGCCGGGGCGAGCTTGTACCCGACGGCGACGATGAGGTCGCAGCCCTCCGAGACGAGCGTCTCGAGGTTGGGGCCGTAGTCGTTCTCGGTGGTGGACTCGACCTCGATCGATTCCACGCCGAGCTCCTTGGCCGCGCGATCCATGCCTTCCTTGGCCGACTGATTGAACGAACGGTCGTTCCAGCCGCCCTCGTCGGAGACGAGGCAGGGGGTGAAGTCCGAGCCCGCCTCGGGTGCGGCGGATCCGCCGGCCTCATCGGGTGCGGCTCCGCAACCGGCGAGGGCGACGAGAAGGCCCGCGGCAGCTGTGATGCCGACGAGCTTCTGAGGGGTCGAGAGTGTCAATGCAGCCTCCACATTGAAGGCGCCGCGGACTTCGCGGCGGCTGGAATGAAGTTACCTACTGTTTCGCCCGGCTTGCACGCCGGACGCACCGCGCCCCGCGAATGGTTACAAAGACGCAATGTGCGCGTCACAGAACGTCGCCGCGGCCCGTCAGCTTGAGGGCGTCGACGACGTGCTTGACCCGCTGGGCGTTCTCGCTCGTGGTCACCAGAAGCGCGTCGGGGGTATCGACGACGACGATGTCCTTGACGCCGATGAGGCTGATGACGCGCGAGGTGTGGCTGACGACGATCCCGCTGGCGGCGTCCGACAGGATGCGCGCGTTCTCTCCCAGGATCGCGAGGTCGTTCTTGCGCCCGTTGGAGTTGAGCTTCGCGAGGCTCGCGAAGTCGCCGACGTCGTCCCAGTCGAAGTGCCCGGGAACCACGGCGAGCTTGCCCTTCTCGGCAGCCGGCTCGGCGACGACGTAGTCGATCGCGATCTTCTTCAGCTTCGGCCAGATGCGGTCGACGGCGGGCCCGCGCCGGTCGCGGTCGTCCCAGGCCTCGGCGAGCTCGAGCAGCCCCGCGTGCAGCTCGGGACTGTTGGCCTCGATCTCGGCCAGCAGGACGTCGGCGCGCGAGATGAACATGCCCGCGTTCCACAGATACGACCGGTCGGAGACGTAGGCACGTGCGGTCTCGAGATCGGGTTTCTCGACGAATCGCTCGACGAGGGAGGCGTCACGGGCGCCCTCGACGATGAGCTCGCCCCCGCGCTTGATGTAGCCGAAGCCGACCGCGGGCTCGGAGGGAGTGATCCCGATCGTGCAGATGTAGCCCTCGCGCGCGACCTCGACCGCGTCGCGGACCGCAAACTCGAACACCCGGCTGCCGCGGATGACGTGGTCGGCGGCGAACGAGCCGACGATGACGTCGGGATGCCGGCGGTGCAGGATCGCGGCAGCCAGACCGATCGCGGCCGCGGAGTCGCGCGGCTCCGACTCGAGGAAGACGTTCTTGTCGGGGATGCCGGGAAGCTGAGCCTCGACGGCCGCGCGGTGCGCGCGACCGGTGACGACGGCGATGCGGTCGGGACCGGAGAGCGGCGCGAGCCGGTCCCACGTGTCGCGCAGCAGCGAGTGCCCCGACCCCGTGAGGTCGTGCAGGAACTTCGGCGCGTCGGCACGCGACAGCGGCCACAGCCTGCTGCCCACCCCTCCGGCGGGGATGACGGCGTAGAAGTCCGGGATCTCGTCGACCATCCTCCGAGCGTACCGGGGCCCCGGCCCTCGCCCCGGCGCAAGAACCCCGTTTCTTTAGGGTGCCCTTCGTCGCCCCGCGTCATTTTCCCGGCCTAGAATCGTTGTGCGCCCATGTGACGCCGGGGGTCAACCACCCCACCGGGGCATCGATCGCCCCCACGAACCGTGTTCGATCCAGGGAGGACGACCGTGTCTGCACCAGCACGCGTCACACCGTCGGTAGCCCAGACCACCTCAAAGACCCCGCGCGGCACGCTGTACCGCGGCAACGAGGGCATGTGGTCGTGGGTGCTTCACCGCATCACCGGCGTGGCCATCTTCTTCTTCCTCTTGGTCCACGTGCTCGACACCGCGCTGATCCGCGTGTCGCCCGAGGCCTACGACGCCGTCATCGGCACCTACAAGAACCCGATCATGGGTCTCGGCGAGGTCGCCCTCGTCGCCGCGATCGTGTACCACGCCTTCAACGGCCTGCGCATCATCGCGGTCGACCTGTGGCCGTGGGCCACGCGTCATCAGCGTCAGCTGTGGTGGGGCGTGCTGGCTGTCTGGGCCGTCACGATCATCGGCTTCGCTGCCCGTCACGTGCCCATCGTTCTCTCCGAGATTGGAGGGGGTCACTGATGACCGCCGACACCCTTGCCGCTCCCCGCAGCCCGCAGGTCCGCAAGAAGGGCGCCAACCTCGAGAAGTGGGGCTGGGTCTACATGCGCGCCTCCGGCGTGCTGCTGGTCGTCTTGATCTTCGGCCACCTCTTCGTCAACCTGATGCTCGGCGAGGGCATCAAGGGCATCGACTTCGCGTTCGTGGCGGGCAAGTTCGCCAGCCCGTTCTGGCAGTGGTGGGACGTCCTCATGCTGTGGCTCGCCCTGATCCACGGCGCGAACGGCATGCGCACGATCGTGAACGACTACGTCACCGGTGCAACGGCGCGGAAGGTCCTCGTCTGGGCCATCTGGCTCTCGGCCGGCCTGCTGATCCTGCTCGGCACCCTGGTCGTGTTCACCTTCGACCCCTGCCTCGGAGTGACGGCGGACAGCATGCTCTGGGAGACCTGCCAGGGCTGACCCTGCGCTCCGACGACGTGAATCACAGCAACGAAAGGCTCGCCCCGTGAGCACCCAGACCGAAGAGGTCGTCGTCAAGGACGGCATCCACTACCACCAGTTCGACATCGTCATCGTCGGCGCCGGCGGCGCCGGCATGCGGGCGGCGATCGAAGCCGGTCCGGGCGCCCGCACCGCGGTGATCTCGAAGCTCTACCCGACCCGCTCGCACACCGGTGCGGCACAGGGCGGCATGGCGGCGGCGCTCGCCAACGTCGAAGAGGACTCGTGGGAGTGGCACACCTTCGACACCGTCAAGGGCGGCGACTACCTCGTCGACCAGGACGCGGCCGAGATCCTCGCGAAGGAGGCCATCGACGCGGTCATCGACCTCGAGAACATGGGCCTGCCCTTCAACCGCACGCCCGACGGCAAGATCGACCAGCGCCGATTCGGCGGCCACACCGCCGACCACGGCAAGTCCCCGGTCCGCCGCGCCTGCTATGCCGCCGACCGCACCGGCCACATGATCCTGCAGACGCTGTTCCAGAACTGCGTCAAGCTCGGCATCAACTTCTTCAACGAGTACTACGTGCTCGACCTCATCACGGTGACCGCCCCCGACGGCTCGACCCAGACCGCGGGCGTCGTCGCCTACGACCTGGCAACCGGCGACCTGCACGTCTTCCACTCGAAGGCCGTCGTCTTCGCCACCGGCGGCTTCGGCAAGATCTACAAGACGACCTCCAACGCCCACACTCTCACGGGCGATGGCGTCGGCATCGTCTGGCGCAAGGGCCTGCCGCTCGAGGACATGGAGTTCTTCCAGTTCCACCCGACCGGCCTCGCCGGTCTCGGCATCCTTCTCACCGAAGGCGCGCGCGGTGAGGGCGCGATTCTGCGCAACGCGTCGGGCGAGCGATTCATGGAGCGCTACGCCCCCACCATCAAGGACCTCGCTCCCCGCGACATCGTCTCGCGGTGCATGCAGCAGGAGGTCGCCGAGGGCCGCGGCGCCGGACCGCACCGCGACTACGTGCTGCTGGACTGCACGCACCTGGGCGCCGAGGTCCTCGAGACCAAGCTCCCCGACATCACCGAGTTCGCCCGCACCTACCTGGGTGTCGACCCGGTCGTCGAGCCCGTTCCCGTCATGCCCACCGCGCACTATGCGATGGGCGGCATCCCCACCAACGTCAAGGCCGAGGTCCTCGCGGACAACACCACCGTCGTCCCGGGCCTCTACGCCGCCGGCGAGTGCGCGTGCGTCTCGGTGCACGGCTCGAACCGCCTCGGCACCAACTCGCTGCTCGACATCAACGTCTTCGGCAAGCGCGCCGGCCGCAACGCCGTCGAGTACGTCAAGACCGCCGACTTCGTGCCGCTGCCCGAGGACCCCGCCAAGGAGGTCCGCGAGCTCATCGAGGGCGTGCGCAACAACCCCGGCACCGAGCGCATCGCCGTCCTGCGCAAGACGCTCCAGGACGAGATGGACAAGGGCGCGCAGGTGTTCCGCACCGAGGAGTCGCTCCTGCACGTCATGGACGTCATCGCCGACCTGCGCGAGCGGTTCAAGAACATCCACGTCGACGACAAGGGCAAGCGGTTCAACACCGACCTGCTCGAGGCGGTCGAGCTGGGCTTCCTGCTCGACATCGCCGAGGTCGTCGTGGTCGCCGCGCGCAACCGCAAGGAGAGCCGTGGCGGACACATGCGCGACGACTTCCCGACGCGTGACGACGAGAACTACATGAAGCACACGATGGCCTACCTCTCGGGCGACCCCCACTCGTCGCACGCCGAGGACCACATCCGGCTCGACTGGAAGCCCGTCGTGTTCACCAAGAACGAGGCCGGCGAACTGCGGTACCCGCCGCTGGAGAGGAAGTACTGATGACGATCGCCGAAACCGATGCCGCGGCCCCTGCCGAGGCGGCGAACGACACCGGCATCCAGTCGTTCCTGGTCACCTTCATCATCCGGCGCTTCGACCCCGAGGTCGACAGCGAGCCGAGGTGGGTCGACTACGACGTCGAGCTCTACTCGACCGACCGTGTGCTCGACGCCCTGCACAAGATCAAGTGGGACGTCGACGGATCGCTGACCTTCCGGCGCTCCTGCGCCCACGGCATCTGCGGCTCGGACGCGATGCGCATCAACGGCCGCAACCGCCTGGCCTGCAAGACGCTCATCAAGGACCTCGACATCTCGCAGCCGATCTACGTCGAGGCGATCAAGGGCCTGCCGCTGGAGAAGGACCTCGTCGTCGACATGGAGCCGTTCTTCGCCTCCTACCGCGAGGTGCAGCCGTTCCTCATCGCCAACTCGAAGCCCGAGGCCGGCAAGGAGCGCATCCAGTCGATCGCCGACCGCGAGATCTTCGACGACACCACCAAGTGCATCCTGTGCGCCGCGTGCACCTCGTCGTGCCCCGTGTTCTGGACCGACGGCCAGTACTTCGGCCCCGCCGCGATCGTCAACGCGCACCGCTTCATCTTCGACTCGCGCGATGATGCCGGCGACGTTCGTCTCGACATCCTCAACGACAAGGAGGGCGTGTGGCGCTGCCGCACGACCTTCAACTGCACCGAGGCATGCCCGCGCGGCATCGAGGTCACCAAGGCGATCGCCGAGGTCAAGCAGGCGGTTCTGCGCGGTCGTTGAGCCGGGCGGGCCCCGTGCCCGAGCAGCTGACCGTCCCGCCGCGGGTAGATTCGAAGGCGTGGATCCCGACCCCTCGGCGACAGATGCGCTTCGCGAACGGTGGGACTCGTCCCGATTGCGCGAGCGTCTCGACCAGCCCATCGAGCGTGCGACGACGATCACCCGTCGCACGCTCGGCTGGTTCCCGATCCGCGTCTGGCGCCACTTCCTGCGCCACAACGGCTTCCTCCTCGCGGCGAGCATCAGCTATCAGTCGCTCTTCGCCCTCTTCGCCACGATCTACACGGCGTTCGCCGTCGTCGGCCTCTGGCTCGGCGGCTCGTCGATGGCGATCGACGCCCTGATCGACGTCGTCAACAGCTACATCCCGGGCCTGATCTCCGGCAGCGGTCCCGTCTCGCCGAGCGACGTCGCCGACATCGCCCGCAACAGCGGCAGCGTCCTGGCGGTGACGGGTGCCGTCGCGCTTGCGGTCGCGATCTGGACGGCGATCGGCTTCGTGACGTTCACCCGCCGCGCCGTGCGCGACATCTTCGGGCTCCCCTTCGACACCCGGAACTACGTGCTCCTGAAGCTGCGCGACTTCGGCGCCGCCCTGCTGTTCGGCCTCGTGCTCGTGCTCGGCGCCGCGCTCGGCCTCGTCGCCGGTGGCATCGTCCGGCAACTGTTCGACCTCTTCGAGATCCCCTACGAGTCGACGACGATCGACGTGCTGAGCCGGCTCGCGTCGGTGCTGGTCGCGATCGTCATCAACGCCGCCGCCCTCACGGCGCTCATCCGATTCCTCACCGGCACCGCGCTGCCGTGGCGGAAGATCATCCCCGGATCGATCTTCGGCGGCACCGCGCTGAGCGTCCTGCAGCTGGGTGCCGGCTTCCTCGCCGTCTACTCCCCCACGAACCCGCTCCTCGCGACGTTCTCGGTGCTCATCGGGTTCCTCCTCTGGCTGCGCCTCGCCGGAATCGTCATCCTCGTCGCGGCCTCATGGGTCGCGGTGTCGGCCGCTGATGACGACATCCCGCTCGAGGTCAAGACCGAGGAGGAGCGCCGCGCCGACGAGCGACGGGCCCTGCGCGTGGTGGCCGAGGCGCAGCTGCGCGACGCCGAGCATGCTCTCGCCGAGGCCGGGTGGTGGAAGCGCGTTCCCGCGCGGCGTGACGTGAATCGGGCTCGCGAGCTGCTCCGACGCCTCGATGCGGAGGAGCGGGCCGCTCGCTGAGCCATGTCGGCGGTCGCGATTACGCTGGCAGACGTGTCACGCCGTCTTCGCATCGCTTCCGTCAACGTCAACGGCATCCGCGCCGCCGCTCGCAAGGGCATGCACGAGTGGCTCGAGACCGCCGACGTCGACATCCTGACCCTCCAAGAGGTCCGCGCCCAGGCCTCCGATCTCGCGGCGGCGCTGCCGGGCTGGCACTTCGTCTCGGACGAGGCGCTCGCCAAGGGGCGCGCGGGCGTCGCGATCGCCGCCCGCGAGCCCCTCGACGTGTGGCGCATCGAACTCGGCGACGACGACCTCGACTCCAAGGGTCGCTGGGTCGAGGCCGACATCGAGGTCGCGGGAGAACACCTCACGGTCGTCAGCGCGTACGTCTTCACCGGCGAGGCCGACACCGAGAAGCAGGTCGCGAAGTACGCCTTCCTCGATGCGATGGAGAAGCGGATGCCGCAGCTCGGCGAGCTCGCCGTCATCACCGGCGACCTGAACGTCGGGCACCGCGAGTTCGACATCCGCAACTGGCGCGGCAACCGCAAGAAGGCGGGCTTCCTTCCGCGCGAGCGCGCGTATTTCGACCGGTTCACCGCCCCCGCGGGCGTCGAGATCGACACCGTCGACGGTGAACGGGGCACGGGTCTCGGATGGGTCGATGTGGGCCGCACCTTCGCCGGCGAGGTCGACGGCCCCTACACGTGGTGGTCCAACCGCGGAAAGGCGTTCGACACCGACACCGGGTGGCGCATCGACTACCACCTCGCCACACCGCAGCTCGCGGAGCGAGTCGCCGACTACCACGTCGTGCGCGCGCCGTCGTGGGACACCCGGTGGAGCGATCACGCCCCCGTCGTGGCGGACTACGTCTTCCCGGGCTGATCCCACGACCGGGGGCGACCGGGACGACAGGGCTGGGGGCGACAGGGCTGGGGAGGACGCCCGTAGACTTCTCTGGTGACCAAGCCCCGCCTGTACTCCGGAATGCAGCCGTCCGCCGATTCGCTCCAGATCGGCAACTACATCGGGGCTCTCATGCAGTGGCGCGACCTGCAGGACACCTACGACGCATTCTTCTCCGTCGTCGATCTGCACGCCCTGACCCAGCCGAACGACCCGGCTGAGCTGCGCGCGAAGACCCGGCGTACCGCGGCCCAGTACATCGCGGCGGGTATCGAGCCTTCCCGCTCGACGCTCTACGTGCAGTCGCACGTCCGCGCGCACGCGGAGCTCGCCTGGGTGCTCTCGACCATCACCGGTTTCGGCGAGGCCGGCCGGATGACGCAGTTCAAGGACAAGTCGCAGCGGTACGGCGCCGACGCCACCAATGTCGGGCTCTTCACCTACCCCGTGCTCATGGCCGCCGACATCCTGCTCTACCAGACCGACATCGTGCCGGTCGGTGACGACCAGAAGCAGCACGTCGAGCTGACGCGCACTCTGGCCGAGCGGTTCAACTCGCGCTACGGCGAGACGTTCCGCGTGCCGATGCCCGTCATCCAGCAGGACACCGCCCGCATCTACGACCTGCAGAACCCGACCGCGAAGATGTCGAAGTCGGCCGAGTCGGATGCCGGTGTGCTGTGGCTGCTGGACGACCCGAAGGTGTCGGCGAAGAAGATCATGCGCGCCGTCACCGATTCGGAGGGCTCGGTGCGCTACGACCGCGAGAACAAGCCCGGCGTGTCGAACCTCCTCGTCATCTACGCAGCACTGACCGGCCGTCAGATCCCCTCGATCGAGGACGAGTACGCCGGTCGCGGCTACGGCGACTTCAAGAAGGGCCTGGGCGAGGTCGTCGTCTCCGAGTTCGGACCGGTCCGCGAGCGGGCCCTCGAGCTGCTCGACGACCCCGCCGAGCTCGACCGGGTGCTCGCGTCGAACGCTTCGCGCGCCGACGAGGTTGCCGACCGCACCCTCGGTGACGTCTACGACAAGTTGGGACTGCTGCGTCGTGTCTGACAACGAATCCACCGAGCGCGACCCGGAGCTGCCTGCTGCGGCCGAGGGCGGCCCGGATGCCGCGACGCCGGGCGGTCCCGCACAGATGCCGGCCGAGCCCGCGCCCGCGCTGATCGAGGCGCTCGACGAGGCTGCGGCCGCGTCGAAGGCCGCCCCCGCCGACGCCGCGGTGCAGGAGCGGCTCTGGCGTGCCGCCTTCGCGCTCGACCGCTGGCTCTTCATCGCCCGAGGCTCCGACGACGAGCCCACTCCCTTCGCCCTGCGCTCCGACGAAGGCGCGGTGATCTTCGCGTTCTCCACAGCCGACCGGGCGCATGAAGCCGCGCTCGGCTTCGGCCTGCCCGAGGAGGAGGCGTCGCGCCTGCTCGCCGTGCCGCTTCCCTCGGCGGCGGCCTGGGTCGCGTCCTACGCCGAGGCCGGAGTCGAGGCGATGGTCTTCGACGCGCCCCGCAACGGTGCCATGGCCCCACTGTCGAACCTCGCCGCGATGGCGGTCTACATCTCGCAAAACCCGTCGGTCTGATCCCGGGACGGCCCGGTCCTCGCCGGGGCCGGGTAGTTGACCGGCCTTGCACCCGACCTCGGTAGGGTCGGGGGATGGAACCGGTGACCCTGCGTACCGCGCGGCTCGAGCTGTCGATCCCCACGCTCGACGACGTCGATGCCATCACGACCACGGCTCAGGACCCCGAGGTGCCGCGCTGGACGACCCTGCCATCTCCCTATACGCGCGAGCACGCCGAGGACTTCGTCGCGAAGGCCGCAGGCTGGTGGGACGAACAGTCCGAGCTGACGTGGGGCATCCGCCGAGAGGGCGCCTGGATCGGCATGATCGGCCTCCATCGCGTGAGCCCGGGCGGTGCCGCGGAGATCGGGTTCTGGATGAGCGCGCCGGCGCGCGGGCACGGCTACCTGAGCGAGGCCGCCCGTGCTGTCATCGACTTCGGGTTCGCCGAGCCGCTGGCGCTCGCGCGCATCGAATGGCGGGCTGTCGCCGGCAACATCGCCTCGGCGCGGACCGCACGCAGCCTCGGGTTCCGGTACGAGGGGATGCTGCGCCAGGGCCTGTCCGACATCCGCGGCCGCCACGACGGCTGGATCGCCGGCATCCTGCCCACCGACGACCGCGCCCCGCAGCCCTGGCCGATCCTCACCGACTGAACCCCGACCGGCAGCGCCGCCGCGCGCAACCCCGTGCCCGGTGGGGGTGGTGCGTGCCAGGATGACGCCATGCCCGAGATGCCGGAAGTGCAGGGACTCGTCGACTACCTCGGCGGTCGCCTCGCCGGGCGCCGAATCACGAAAGCCCGTGTCAGCGCGATCTCTGCCCTGAAGACCTACGACCCGCCGATCGAGACCCTCGAGGGCACGACCGTGACCGCCGCAGCCCGCCACGGCAAGTTCGTCGACCTCGCCACCGACAGCGGCACGCACCTCGTGTTCCACCTCGCCAAGGCGGGATGGCTGCGCTGGTACGACGCGCTGCCGTCGACCGTCATCCGCCCCGGCAAGACCCCGATCGCGCTGCGCGTCGGGTTCGACGACGACTCCGGTTTCGATCTGACCGAGGCCGGCACGAAGAAGTCGCTCGCGGTCTACGTCGTCCGCGATCCGGCCGAGGTGCCGGGCATCGCACGACTCGGTCCCGACCCGCTGGATCCCTCGTTCGACCGCGACGCCCTCGCGAGCCTGCTGGCGGGCCGCCGCACGCAGATCAAGGGCGTGCTACGCGATCAGTCGATCGTCGCCGGAATCGGCAATGCCTATTCCGACGAGATCCTCCACGTCGCGAAGTTGTCTCCGTACGCACTGGCGGCGAACCTCGATGACGCCGAGATCGACCGGCTCTATACGGCGCTCAGCGAGACGCTGGCCGAAGCCGTCGCCGCGGCATCCGGCAAGCCGCCCGCCGATCTGAAGGACGCGAAGCGCCGCGGGATGCGGGTCCACGGCCGCCGCGGCGAAGCGTGCCCGGTGTGCGGCGACGAGGTGCGCAGCGTCTTCTTCGCCGACAACAGCCTCGAGTACTGCCCGACGTGTCAGACCGGCGGCAAGCTGCTCGCCGATCGCCGGCTCTCACGCCTGCTCAAGTGACGGCGGAAGTCGGGAATGCCGCGAGCGTCCGCGCGTTGAGTACGATCGGAGTATTGAACGTGCTCCGGGGTCGGTGAGAATCCGAACCGGCGGTGAGAGTCCGCGACCCTCGAGGCCCTCGGGCCGAGAGGTTGATCCGGTGGAATTCCGGGACCGACGGTGATGCGACGCGAGTCGCTAGTCCGGATGAGAGGAAGCACGGCAGCGTTCGCGCTGCGCGCGCCCACCCGCGTCCCCGGAGACTGACCGAAGGACGAAGGATGCCGGGCACCACCGACCGCGAGATCGCCGCGATGCGTCGTGCCTTCGAGCTCGCCGGCAACGGTCCGCGCGGGCTGAACCCCCAGGTCGGCGCCGTGCTCCTGGCGCCCGACGGCTCGGTGCTCGCAGAGGGCTGGCATCGCGGCGCGGGCACTCCGCACGCCGAGGTCGACGCCCTCTCTCAGCTGCCCGCGGGGGCCGCCCGCGGCGCCACCGCCGTCGTGAGCCTCGAGCCCTGCAACCACACCGGCCGCACGGGCCCGTGCGCGCTCGCGCTCATCGAGGCCGGCGTCGCGCGTGTGGTCTACTCGGCGTCCGACCCGGGCGACGCTTCGGCCGGCGGGGCGCAGCGCCTGCGTGATGGCGGGGTCGACGTCGTCGACGGAGTGCTCGCCGACGAGGGCCGAGCCCTCATCCATGACTGGCTGACCGTGCAACGCCTCGGTCGTCCGCACGTCACCGTGAAGTGGGCGCAGTCGCTCGACGGTCGCGCCGCGGCCGCCGACGGCACGAGCCAGTGGATCACCGGCCCCGCCGCGCGCGCAGACGTGCACCGCCGCCGGAGCGAGGCCGATGCCATCGTCGTGGGCACCGGCACGCTCTTCTCGGACGACCCCGCTCTGACCGCCCGGCGACCGGACGGCACCCTGCACGACCGGCAGCCGATGCCCGTCGTCCTCGGCCAGCGTGCCGTGCCCGACGACGCGCTCGTTCGCCGTCATCCGCTGCCGTTCCTGCACCGCGACGGCGAGAACCTGGGCGGCGAGAGCTCCAACGAGCCCTCGCTGATGGCGGAGCTGCGCGAACTCGGTGTGCAGCGCGTGTTCGTCGAGGGCGGCCCGACCATCGCGAGCGCGTTCGTGCGTGCCGGACTCGCCGACGAGATCCTGGCCTACATCGCTCCGACGCTCATCGGCTCCGGCGCAGCCGGCGACGACCGCCCGGCGCTGCGTTCGCTCGGCGTCGAGACGATCGCCGACCAGCGACGTCTGCGCGTGAGCTCGATCGAGACTCTCGGCGACGACCTGCTGGTGATCGCCTCCCCCGTGCCCCCGACATCCCCGTCCGAAGGAGACGCCTGATGTTCACCGGAATCATCGAAGAGATCGGCGAGGTCGTCGCCGTCGAGCCGTCGGGTGACGGCGTGCGGATCACCGTGCGTGCGCCGAAGGCGGTGTCGGATGCCGGCCACGGCGACTCCATCGCCGTCAGCGGCGTCTGCCTCACGGTGGTCGATCAGGGCGACGACTGGTTCACGGCGGACGTGATGCGCCAGACCCTCGACGTGTCGAGCCTCACCGGGATCGAGCCGGGCCGGGCCGTGAACCTCGAGCGCGCGCTCGCGGCGCACACCCGCCTGGGCGGGCACATCGTGCAGGGACATGTCGACGGCCTCGGCCGCGTCCTGGAAGTGCGTCCCGGCGAGCAGTGGCGCGTCCTGCGCATCTCGGTGCCCGCAGATCTCGCCCCGCTCGTCGTCGACAAGGGCTCGATCACGGTCGACGGCGTCTCGCTGACCGTCAGCGACGTCAGCGCCGCGATCGTGCCGGAGGCGTGGCTCGAGGTCTCCCTGATCCCCGAGACCCTCGCCGCGACGACGCTCGGCGACCGGATCGCCGGCGACGCGGTCAACCTCGAGACCGACATCCTCGCCCGACACGTCCAGCGGCTGCTGGCATTCACCACCCTTTCGAACGAAGGAGGCTCCCGATGAGCCTTTCTCCCCTCTCCGAAGCGCTCGACGCGCTGCGGGCCGGAAAGCCGATCATCGTCGCCGACGATGAGAACCGCGAGAACGAGGGCGACGTCATCCTGTCGGCCGCCCTCGCCACGCCCGAGTGGATCGCATGGACGGTCCGTCACTCGAGCGGCTTCATCTGCGCTCCGATGCCCGCCGAGTGGGCCGATCGCCTCGACCTCCCCCCGATGGTCGAGACGAACGAGGACGCTCGGGGCACCGCCTACACCGTGTCGGTCGACGCTGCCGAGGGCGTGACCACCGGCATCAGCGCCGCCGACCGGGCCCGCACCCTCACGGTGCTGGCCGATCCCGCGTCGACGCCGGGCAGCGTCATCCGCCCCGGCCACATCCTCCCCCTGCGCGCCGTCGAGGGCGGCGTGCGCGAGCGCAGCGGTCACACCGAAGCCGCGGTCGAGCTCATGCAGCTCGCCGGTCTCGAGCCGGTCGGCGCGATCGCCGAGATCGTGGCCGATGACGGTTCGATGATGCGGATGCCGGGTCTGCTCGAGCTCGGTGAGCGCGACGGCATCCCGGTCATCACGATCGAGCAGCTCATCGCACACCTCGACGAGACCGACCCGCGTCCCGCCGGCGGTGCCGCATCGAACCGGCGCCGCGTGAGCCTGCGGGCCGAGGCGCAGGTGCCGACCTCGCACGGCGCGTTCCGGTTCCTCGCCTACAAAGATCGCGTCACCGGGACCGACCACATCGCGGTCGTCTCGGGCGACCTGACCGAGGCCGCCCCGCTCGTGCGCGTTCACTCCGAGTGCCTCACGGGCGAGGCGTTCGGCTCGCTCAAGTGCGAGTGCGGACCGCAGCTGGATGCCGCTCTCGACGCGATCGACCGCGACGGCGGGATCGTCATCTACATGCGCGGGCACGAGGGTCGCGGCATCGGCCTCATCAACAAGCTCCGGGCCTACCAGCTGCAGGAGCGCGGGCTCGACACCCTCGATGCGAACCTCGCACTGGGGCTCCCCGCCGACGCCCGCGATTACGCGGCGGCGGCCGGCATCCTCGCGGACCTGGGCGTGGGCAGCATCCGGCTGCTGACGAACAACTCGGACAAGGTGTCGCAGCTGCGCGCGCTCGGCCTCGACATCGCCGAGCAGGTTCCCCTGCTCGTCGGCGTGGGCGCCAACAACCACCAGTATCTCGCCACGAAGCGCGACCGCATGGGGCACATCATCGACGACGCCGAGCTGAGCGCGGCGCTCGCCCGCGGCACAGCCGCAGCCACCGCGGACGAGACCACCGACCCCCGACAGAACTCGGAGAACATCGCATGAGCGGACACGGCGCCCCCGAACGCCAGCAGATCGACGCGAGCGACCTGAAGGTCGTCGTCGTCGCCGGCCAGTGGCACGACGTCATCACCGACGGTCTCATCGCCGGCGCCGAGCGCGTGCTCGAGGAGTCGGGTGCGGCCTGGCGCCTCGTGCGCGTGCCGGGATCCTTCGAGCTTCCGGTGGTGGCGAAGGCCGCGCTGGATTCCGGAGCGGATGCCGTCGTCGCCCTCGGCGTCATCATCCGCGGCGGCACACCGCACTTCGACTTCGTGTCGTCGGCGGCCACCGACGGGCTGACGCGCGTCGCGATCGACACGGGCAAGCCGGTCGGTTTCGGCGTGCTCACCCTCGACGACGAGCAGCAGGGCATCGACCGGGCGGGTCTGCCCGGCTCGAAGGAGGACAAGGGTGCCGAGGCCGCGGATGCCGCGCTGCGCACCGCGCTGACGCTGCGTACGCTTCGCGGCTGACACCGTGTCGGAACCCCACACCTTCAGCTAGGCTGAGGGTATGGAAACGCTCCGCGGAATCGTCCTCGTCGTCCACCTCATCGGTTTCGCCACGCTCTTCGGCGCCTGGCTCGTCGAAGCCCTCGGTGCCCGCCGCATCACGCGGGTCATGAGCTACGGCCTCCTCGTCGCCGGTGTCGCCGGGCTCGCCCTGGCAGCACCGTGGGGAACCGACCACGAGTTCAACTACACGAAGATCGCCGTCAAGCTCGTCATCCTGCTCGTGATCGGTGCACTGCTGGGCATCGGCTCGGCCCGCCAGAAGCGCACCCAGTCGGTTCCCGCCGCCATCTTCTGGCTGATCGGAATCGGCACGGTGGCCAACGTCGCGATCGCGGTGCTCTGGCGCTGACGACGCGGGCCCCGGCCCACCACGCACGCGGATGCCGCGACTCGGACGCCGGGTCGCGGCATCCGCCGTAGAATGGACGATCGTGCGTCGCCGACACCGTCGACGCCGCCGGTGATCCCCGCGTCGAGCGTCCGCCGCACCACCCCGCCTCGGACGTCCGCCCACCGGCACGCTCCCACGAGGGCGCTCACCCGTTCTCCCAGACAGGCATCACACCGCACATGTCATCCGCCACCGCGGCCCCCGCCGCGCCCGCGAACCCCCGTTCCCGCGTCATCACCGCCAGCCTCGTCGGCACCACGATCGAGTTCTACGACTTCTACGTCTACGCGACCGCGGCCGTCCTGGTCTTCCCGATCCTCTTCTTCCCGAGCGACGACGACACCGCGTCGCTCCTGGCCTCGTTCGCGGTCTTCGGCGCGGCGATGATCGCCCGCCCCATCGGCGCCGTCGTCTTCGGTCACTTCGGCGACAAGTTCGGCCGCAAGGCGACCCTCGTCGCGTCGCTCCTGACGATGGGCATCGCGACGATCCTCATCGGATGCCTCCCCACCTTCAACGACATCGGCTGGTGGGCGGCCCTGCTGCTTCTCGTGCTGCGCCTCGCTCAGGGCTTCGCCCTCGGCGGCGAATGGTCGGGAGCGGCACTCGTGGCCACCGAGAACGCCCCGAAGGGCAAGCGCGCCTGGTACGGAACCTTCCCCCAGCTGGGCGCTCCGATCGGGTTCATCATCGCGAACTCGGTCTTCCTCGTGATCTACTTCGCGCTGCCCCACCCCGACGGCCCGGCTCAGCGCTCCGAGGAGTTCCTCGCCTGGGGCTGGCGTGTGCCGTTCCTGTTCTCGGCGGTCATGGTCATCGTCGGCCTGTGGGTGCGTCTCAAGCTCGTCGAGAGCGAGACGTTCGCCAAGGCGGAGAAGACCGGCGCCATCCGCAAGTTCCCGCTCGGATCCGTCATCCGCGGCCACTGGCGCGCGCTGATCCTCGGCACGTTCATCATGCTCGCGACCTACGTGCTCTTCTACCTCATGACGAGCTTCACCCTCGCGTACGGCACCAAGCCGACCCTCGAGGCCGCGCAGGCGACCGCCGAGGCGTCGGGAGCGACGTTCGATGCCGCGGCCTACGTCCCGGGCCTTGGGTTCGGGTTCACCGACTTCGTCATCATGCAGATCGTCGGCGTCATCTTCTTCGGCATCTTCACGCTGCTGTCGGGCCCCGTCGCCGACGCGATCGGCCGCCGCAAGCTGCTGCTGTGGGTCACCGGGGTCATCGCCGTGTTCGGCCTGCTGTTCGCGGTGTTCCTCGCGCCGCAGCTCGACCCGAAGTTCACCGGCGCGCTCGTCCAGGCGTTCCTCGTACTCGGCTTCATGCTCATGGGCGCGACGTTCGGTCCGATGGGGGCGCTCCTCCCCGAGCTGTTCCCGACCAACGTGCGGTACACCGGCTCGGCCATCTCGTACAACGTGGCGTCGATCCTCGGCGCGGCCGTCGCCCCCAGCATCGCGACGACCCTGTGGGCGCTCGCGGGCGGATCGACGTGGCTCGTCGGCGTGTACCTGACGGCATCCGCCGTGCTCACCTTCATCGCCCTGTGGCTGTCGAAGGAGACCAAGGACTCCGAGTACGACACCAACATCGGCGACGCGGCAGCCACGCGCTGATCCCGACTCCGGACGAACGGATGCCGCGGGCCTTCGGGCTCGCGGCATCCGTCTTTGTCAAGCTCTCCCCGCCCCCGGATGCGCGGTCTACTGTCTGATTCACATTCAGGTCAGGAGGGTGCCATGAGAAAAGTCACCGAGGCAGCGGTCGTCGAATACGACGCGCCCGGAGGTCCTGAGGTCCTGCGTCTGGTGAAGCGACCGCTGCCAGAACCCGCCGCCGGCGAGGTGACGGTCGAGGTCATCACGATGGGGCTCAACCACATCGACGGGTTCGTGCGCTCCGGTGCCGAGAAGGAGTGGGACGATCCCTATCCGCGCCGCTCGGGCAGCTGCTTCGCAGGCACCGTCATCGCTGCGGGCCCGGGCACCAGCGGGTTCCCCGTCGGCACCGATGTCGTCGGTCATCTGCGGTCGGGTGCGCATGCGAGCCATGTCACGGTCGCGGTGGACCGGCTGGTGCGCAAGCCTCGCGCCGTGACCTTCGAGACAGCAGGCGGGCTGTATCTCGCGGGCACCACGGCCCTCGACATCCTCGACGAGCTGAAGATCGGCGCCGACGACACCGTCGTCATCTCGGCGGCGGCCGGTGGCGTCGGCAGCATCGAGGCGCAGATCGCCATGCACCGCGGCGCGCGCGTCATCGGCACGTGCGGCGAGCGCAACTTCGACTATCTGCGCCAGCTCGGCGTGAAGCCGGTTCGCTACGGCGAGGGGATCGTCGAGCGAATCCGCGCCATCGCACCCGGGGGCGTGACAGCGTTCATCGACAACTTCGGGCAGGACGGGCACGAGATAGCGGAGGCTCTCGGCGTGCCCGCGGGACGGTTCCGGTCGAGCGCCGATCGTCGCGATCGCGAGGTGGCCCTGCTCTCCGACAGCCCCGACGCCGTCGCCCACGGCACGGCGCAACTGCGAAAGGTCGTCGAGCTCGCCGAGAAGCGGGTGGTCTCTCCGCTCGTGTCGGGCTTCTACCCGCTCGCCGATGTCGCCGAGGCGTACGACGACCTTCAGAAGCTGCATTCCCGGGGCAAGGTCGTGCTCGCCACGCACCCCGTGAACCCTCGGCGGATCCGCAAGGCCCGCGAGGTCATCGAGTCGTAGCGCCGATCGCGCCCGGGCACGGTCAGTCGAGGAACAGGGCGCGTAACCGCTTCGTGGTGAAGACGAGACCGAGCGCGATCATGACGACGAAGTAGAGCACGTGCCACAGCATTCCGGCGGAGAGAATGCCGGTCGTCAGGCCGCGGATCAGTTCGACACCGTGCCACAGCGGCAGCGCCTGCACGATCACCTGCACCCACTCGGGATAGACCGTGATCGGGTAGAACGTCGCCGAGAACAGGAACATCGGCAGCAGCACGAAGTTGATCCAGTCCATGTGCTGGAACGTCTTCATATAGCTCGTGACCGCCATTCCGACGCTCGCGAACCCGAAGGCGATGAGCAGCACCGCCGGGAGCGCGAGCACGGCGGTCCACGCGAGATTGAGGCCGAGCACCTGCATGATGATCATGAATCCGGTGGCGTAGACCAGACCGCGCAGCAGCGCGTAGAGGATCTCGCCGAGGGCGACGTCGAGCGGGCCCAGCGAGGTCGACAGCATGCCCTCGTAGAGCTTGCCGTAGTTGAGCTTGAAGAAGACGTTCCACGTCGAGTCGTACACGGCGCCGTTCATCGCCGAGACCGCGAGGAGCGCGGGAGCGATGTAGGCGGCGTACGGAACCGCCGCGCCCGACGAGGTCTCGACCTCGCCGATGAGGGCCCCGAGCCCGATGCCCAGAGACGCGAGATAGAACACGGGCTCGAAGAAGCCCGAGAGCACGACGATCCAGCTCGACGAGCGCGCCGCGATGAGACCGCGCTGCACGACTGCGCCGGGGTTGCCCGCCCACAGCGCCCGCACGCCGCCGCGCCGTCCCGCCGGTGCACCCCGCTCGATCACGGCGCTCATTTCGCGAGCCTCTCGGTGAAGACGCGCCGGCCCCAGAGGTACCCGACGGCGGCGAGCGCGAGCAGGTAGAGCACGTGCACGGCGATCATCCCGGCACCGATGTCGGCCCCGTAGGTCGCCGCGCGGCCCAGCTCGGCGCCGTGCCACAAGGGCGAGATCCACGCGATCCACTGCAGGCCGATCGGCAGGGTCTCGACGGGGTAGAACGTGCCCGAGAACAGGAACATCGGCATGAAGATGAACCGCTGCACGAGAGCGAACTGCCCCTTGTCGTCCTGGATCGACCCGGCGTACGCCATGAGCGGGATGCCGAAGGCGATACCGGCCGCAACGCCCGCGAGGATCGACAGCCACCCCGTGGCGGGATTCGGCACCGCCCCGAACGGCAGGAGCCAGATGAAGAGGTAGTACGCGGAGACGGCGAGGATCATCCGCGCCGTGGCACCGATGATGACGCCGTTCGCGATCTGGGGGCTCGACAGTGCCGAAGCGTTGAATCCGTAGAAGTAGCGGCGCCATTTGAAGCCCGCCATCACCGGATAGGTCATCTCTTCGGAGGCCACTGCGATCGCGGCGGTGACGAGCAGCGCCGGCGCGACGAACGGCAGATACCCGACCTCCTGCCCGTGGGAGGAGGTCGGCGCGGTGATGAGGGCCGCGAGGCCTACCGCCAGCCCGAGCAGATACATGATCGGCTGCCCGACGGCGCCGACCACGATCGTCCAGCCGTAGGCGCGCATGGCGCGGATCATGTGCTCGGCGACGTACCAGGTGCCGTAGCGCCGGGGCCTGCGACCGCCGGCGAGCGCCTCGGCGCGCAGCTCGTCGAGTGTGGGGTGCGCGGTTCGCGTGCTCATTCGATCAGCGACCGTCCGGTCAGGCGCAGGAAGACGTCTTCGAGGCTCGAGCGGCGCACGAGGCTCGTGAGCGGCGTGAGGCCGGCGGCGGACACGCGCTCGAGGGCGGCCTCGCCGTCGTGCGCATAGACGAGGATCCGGTCGGGAAGCACCTCGACGCGGTCGCCGATGCCTCGCAGCTGCACCGCTGCGGACTCGTTGCGGTCGGAGCCGAACCGCACCTCGAGCACTTCGCGACTCGAGTGCTCGCGGATGAGGGAGGCCGGGGTGCCCTCGGCCATGATCCGCCCCTTGTCGACGACGATGAGCCGGTCGCACAGCTGCTCGGCCTCGTCCATGTAGTGCGTCGTGAGCACGAGCGTCGTGCCGCGCTCCTTCAGCCGGAACAGCCGGTCCCACAGCGCGTGGCGGGCCTGGGGGTCGAGGCCCGTCGTCGGCTCGTCGAGCAGCAGGATGCGCGGATCGTTGATGAGACCGCGCGCGATCGTGAGGCGCCGCTTCATGCCGCCCGAGAGCTGGTCGACCTTGTTCTTCGCCTTGTCCTCGAGCTGCGCGAAGGCGAGGAGCTCGTCGGCCTTCTCGTGGCACACCTTGCCCGGCAGACCGAAGTACCGCCCGTAGATGTAGAGGTTCTCGCGGGCGTTCAACTCGCCGTCGAGGTTGTCCTGCTGGGGCACGACGCCGAGCCGCGACCGGATCTCGGGTCCGTATCGATCGGGATCGAGCCCGAGGATCTGCAGGTCGCCGCCGCTGCGGGTGGACACCGCACCGATCATCTTCATCGTCGTCGACTTGCCGGCACCGTTCGGGCCGAGCAGCCCGAAGGACTCACCCGGCGCCACCTCGAACGACAGGTCGTCGACGGCGACGAAGTCGGGCTTGCCCTTCACGGCATAGGTCTTGCGCAGCCCACGAGCGGAGATGACGGATTCTGGCACGCGACAACACTAGCGATGCGGCCGGACATCGCCGGGGCGCCGGAGACCGCCGGCGGATCACTCTTGCAAGATTTTCGTCAATCCCGCATAATTCGAGTTAAACCATCGTGAAGCGGGCCCGCCCGCGGAAGAGTCAAACCAACGTGAAGCGGGCCCGCCCGCGGAAGGGGGTCGCGTGAGCGAACCGGCGAACCCGCGGTCTCGGGCGATCGACGTACTGAGCATCGGCGAGACGATGGCTCTCGTCGTCCCGGCGCGAGCCGAGCCGCTCGAGTCCGCCGACGACTTCCGCCTGGAGGCGGGCGGCGCGGAGTCGAACCTCGCCTGCCACCTCGCCGCCGCCGGGCTGAGCGCCCGATGGTTCAGCGCCCTCGGCGACGACCCGCTGGGACGCCGCATCCGGCGTCGGATCGAGAGCCACGGTGTGAGCACGGACGGCGTGGTCATCGACGACGGCGCACCGACCGGCGTCTACATCAAGGACCCCGGCCACGGCGTCCACTACTACCGCGCCGGCTCAGCGGCATCCCGCCTGTCGCCCGCGGCGCTCGATGTCGTGGACTGGTCCACGGTCGACACCGTCCATCTGACGGGCATCACGCTCGCCCTCTCCCCCTCGTGCCGCGATCTCGTCCACGCCGCCATCGACGCCGCGCGCTCGCACGACGTTCGAGTCAGCTTCGACGTGAACCATCGACCCGCCCTGTGGCCCGATGCGGAGGCGGCCGCGCGAACGATCGCCGACGCCGCGGAGCGCGCCGACGCGGTCTTCGTCGGCCGGGACGAGGCCGAACGGCTGTGGGGCACGAGCACGGCGGCCGACATCCGCTCGCATCTCCCGCACGTCCCGCACCTCGTCGTGAAAGACGCGGACATCGAGGCGACGGAGTTCGGACCGGTCGACGTCGTCACCGTGCCCGCGCACCGCGTCGAGGTCGTCGAGGCCGTGGGGGCCGGAGACGCGTTCGCGGCGGGATGGCTCGGCGAGCTGATCCGCGGCGGCGATGCCCGGCGCCGCCTCGAGAACGGACACGCGACCGCCGCCCGCGCTCTCGCGGCTACATCCGACGTTCCCCAGCCCGATCCGTCACCATCGTCGAGAGGACGAGCATGAACACCCCCGCAGACACCGCCGGCTCGTGGTTCGACCACGCGTTCGCGGGCTCACCCATCATGGCGATCCTCCGCGGGATGGGCGTCGAGCGCAGCCTGCAGCTGGCCGAGACCGCCTGGGACCTCGGTATCGACGCGGTCGAGGTGCCGATCCAGACCGCCGTCGACCTCGATGCGCTGACCGCCGTCGTCGAGGCGGGCCGCGCCCGCGGCAAGCAGGTGGGAGCGGGAACGATCGTCGACGCGCGGACCGTGCGCGACGCCGCGTCGGCCGGCGCGACGTTCACCGTGAGCCCCGGCTGGGACCTCGAGGTGGTGCGAGCCAGCGAGAACGCGGGGATGCCGTCGCTTCCGGGAGTCGCGACAGCGTCTGAGATCCACCAGGCGCGACGCGCCGGTCTGCGCTGGCTGAAGGCGTTCCCCGCGGCCGCGCTCGGCCCGTCGTGGTTCACCATGATGCGCGGCCCCTTCCCCGACGTGTCCTTCGTCGCGACCGGCGGGATGGATGCGCGAAACGCGCCGGCATTCCTCGACGGAGGCGCGCGCGTCGTAGCCGTCGGATCCGCCCTCGCAGATGCTGCCGAACTGGCGCGTCTCGCCGAGGTGGTGAACAAGTGAGCGCCCGCACGGTCTCGTGGCGCGACAAGTCGTTCCCGGCCGGCCTCGACGGCCGCCCGATCGACGACCTCGACACTCCCCTCAGCTCGTTCTCGACCCCGCTGTTCGTGCTCGACGGCCCCGCCCTGCAGCACAACATCGACACGATGGCCGCCTGGGCGCAGCGCCGGGGCCTCGAGCTGATGCCGCACGGCAAGACGACGATGGCGCCGGAGCTGTGGCGGCGTCAGCTCGCGGCCGGGGCGACCGGCATCACCGTCGCCACCGGATGGCAGGCAGAAGTGGCGCTGCGCGCCGGCGTGCCGACCGTGCAGATCGCGAACGCGTGCACGGACGGGGCCCTGTTGCGCCGCATCGCGGACTGGCTCGACGAGCACCCGGATCAGGAGGTGGTCAGCTGGGCCGACTCGCGCGAGGTCGTCGCCCGGATGACCGCGGAGCTGCCGGCGGGCGCGCGCTGGGGCGTCCTCACCGAGATCGGCGCAGCGCACGGACGCACGGGCGCCCGAGACGACGCCTCGGCGATCGCGACGGCCGAGGCGATCGCCGCATCCGACCGGCTCACCCTGCGCGGAATCGCGGGGTACGAAGGCGCTCTCGCCCACGACCGCTCGGAGGTCGCCCTCGCGGCCGTCCGCGCCTTCTGCTCGCGCATGCGCGACCTCGTCGAGCGCGTGCGTCCGCTCATGCCCGAGGTGCCCTGGGTGACAGCGGGCGGCAGCGCGTTCTTCGACCTCGTCGCCGAGGGCATCGGCGGGATGCCGGACGCGCGCGCGATCCTGCGCTCCGGCGCGTACCTCGCGCACGACAGCGGCTTCTACCGGTCGATCTCGCCTCTCGACCCCGACCGCGTGCGAGACGACGACATCCCGCTGCGCACCGCGATGTTCGCCTACGCGCGCGTGGTCTCGCAGCCCGAGCCCGGCCTCGCCCTCCTCGACGGCGGGAAGCGCGATCTGCCCTTCGACGAGGGCCTGCCGGTACCCCTCGGCATCGCCGGCGAACTGGGCGCCCCGGAACGGCCGCTGCGAGCCGAGATCAGCGCGATGAACGATCAGCACGCTTTCCTCCGCTGGACGGGTGAACAGCGCATCCAGGTGGGCGAGGTGGTGCGGCTCGGGCTGTCGCATCCCTGCACGGCGTTCGACAAATGGCGACTCGTCCCGGTCACCGACGGCGCGGCGGCGGTGACGGAGGCCGTCGAGACGTATTTCTGAGCGCGGCGGCGGCGTCAGCCGCGACGCACCTCGTCGAGGTAGCCGTACACGGTGACACGCGAGACGCCGAGACGCGACGACACCTTGTCGGCTGCGCGCTTGATGTGGAACGCACCGCGGGTCTCGAGCAGACGCAGCACCTCGATGCGATCCGCCTTCGACATCGACGAGGGCGACTTGCCGACCATGGCGATGGCGTCGGTGATCATCTCGTCGAGGACGCTCGAGACGTCCTGTCCGACGAGCTCCTGGGGAGCCGCGTCGGCAGCGGCGCGGGGCGCGGGCACCAACGACGCCACGAGGTCTGCGGCGCGCTGCATGGGCGTGAGGTCGATGTTGATGCAGAAGGCCGCGATGATGCGCCCCTCGGGATTGCGGTAGTACACCGACGAGCTGAGCAGGTCGCGGCCGTCGTGCGTGCGCGCCCGGTATCCGAACGCGTTGTGATCGGCGGTCTCGTCGTGGAGCACCTCGAGCCCGAGGTTCGTCGACGGGCCGCCGACACCGCGCCCGCTCACATGCCCGTTGACGATCGCGTACACCGAGTGCTCGAGGTCGCCCGCGGTGAGGTTGTGCAGCACGACCTCGCAGTGGTCGCCGACGGCCGCGGCGATGGCGGTCATGAGCGGCGCGAGCGTCCGATGGGCGTCCTCGATGTCGGCGAAGACCGCTCCTTCGGCGGGGAGGAGCTTGTTCACGGTGGATCTCCCGTCTGTCGTGCGCCCATTGTGTCACGGTCGTTACGCGTGTATTAATAATTTCTGCTAACCACATAGAATCGCAGTAAGCATCGTGCTAGCGTTTCGACGCCCGAGATTCGTATCCGGGAAGCTCCACCCCGATGCAGGCCAGCCGCGACGTTGCGGTCATACCGAGGAGAACATGGTGAACACGACACCGACCGCACCGCCCCGCAGCGGCGCGACCCGCACCCGCACCGCCGGACAGCCCCTGACGAAGGCGCAGCGGCGAGCCATCGCCGGCGGATCCATCGGCACTCTGATGGAGTATTTCGACTACTACCTGTACGGTCTCGCGGCCGCCGCCGTGTTCCCCGCGGTGTTCTTCTCGGCGAACGACCCCTTCATCGCCCAGCTCTCATCGTTCGCGACCTTCGCGGTCGGCTTCCTGTTCCGCCCGCTCGGCGGCATCGTCTTCGGGTACATCGGCGACCGCATGGGCCGCAAGATCACCCTCCTCATCACCGTCATCGGCATGGGCCTGACGACCGCCGCGATCGGCCTGATCCCGCCGGACGCGATGATCGGCGCGGCAGCTCCCATCCTGCTGATCACGATGCGGTCGCTGCAGGGTCTGTTCGTCGGCGGCGAGATGGGCGGGGCGGCCACCATGGTCGTCGAGCACGCCCCGGTGGGACGACGCGGCTTCTTCGGCGCCTTCCTCATCACCGGAGCCGGCATCGCGAACGTCGCGTCGGCCGGCGCGATGGCCGCCCTGGGCCTCACCCCCGACTCGTTCTTCATGACGTGGGGATGGCGCATCCCGTTCGTGTTCGCGCTCGTCCTCGCGGTCATCGCGATCCTGCTGCGCCGCAAGCTCGAAGAGTCCGACGAGTTCGCCGAGCACACCCGCACCGTGCGCGCCCAGGGGCTCAAGCCCCGCTCTCCCCTGATCGAGGTCTTCCGTCACCCGAAGAACACCCTGCTCGGCATCCTCATCGGCCTTCCGCAGTCCATCGCGGGTTACATCGTGCTGACCTACGGCCTGTCGTTCATGGTCTCGTCGGGCACGGCGGCGCAGGTCGGGTTCATCGGGACCATGATCGTCGGGCTCCTGCAGGTGTTCGTCGCCCCGGCCTACGGCGCGCTCTCGGACCGGATCGGCCGTCGCACCGTCTACGTCGCCGGCTGCCTCGGCTTCGCCCTGCTGATCTGGCCCACGTTCATGCTCTACGGCACGCACATGCCCTGGCTCATCTGGCTGGGCATGATCATCGGCTTCGTGATCCCCGGTGTCGCGATGCAGGCCACCCTGTCGACGATGCTCACCGAGATGTTCGACGTCGAGCAGCGCACGACCGGCGTCAACATCGGGTACCAGCTCTCCAACACCCTGGGCGGCGGACTGGCGCCGCTGATCGCAACGGCGCTCGTCGGCTGGGCCAGCGGCGCCATCTGGCCGGTCGTGATCTACGCCGCCGTCATCTGCGTCATCGGCGCCATCGCCACCATGACGGCGACGATCCGCCCCGACACCGCCGACGCCGGGCGGATCCACGCACCCCGGAACACCGCAGCATGACCGGTCTGCTCATCACCGGCGGGGTCGTCGTCGACGGATCGGGCGCAGAGCCCGTCCCCGCCGACGTCCTCGTCGACGGGGAGCGCATCCGAGCGGTGACGGCGCCCGGCGCATCCTTCGCGGAGCGTGACGACCTCGAGGTGCTCGACGCCGGCGGACGCGTCGTGATGCCCGGCTTCGTCGACGCGCACTCGCACGCGGAGGGTGCCGTCTTCGACCGGGACGTGCAGCTCGCGCTCCTCCGCCAGGGTGTGACGTCGGTGATCGGCGGTCAGGACGGCATCTCGTTCGCACCCGGCGACGGCCGCCACGCGAGCCGCTACTTCGCGGCGATCAACGGGCCCCACCCGCGCTACCGCGGCGGTGGTGTCGCGGGGCTCCTCGCGTCGTACGACGGGGCGATCCCGCTGCGGGTGGCGTACCTCGTGCCCGCCGGCACCGTGCGCCACGAGGTCATGGGCGACAGCGACCGCCCCGCGTCCGACGACGAGCGGGCGCGGATGGTGGCGCTCGTCGCCGAGGGCATCTCCGAGGGCGCGGTCGGGCTGTCGACGGGCCTGGACTACGTGCCCGGGCTGTTCGCGAGCACCGATGAGATCGCCGCCCTGTGCGCGCCGCTGTCCGAGCACCGGCTTCCGTATGTGACCCACATGCGGGGCGGGTACGAGCTCAACTCCGAGGTCGGCGTCGACGAGGCCGCCCGCATCGGTCTCACCGCCGGGGTTCCCGTCCACGTCTCGCACTTCCACACGCCCGCCGACGAGGCGTGGCGATTGATGGCACTGTTGCGAGAGCGGGGCGTCGAGGCGTCCTTCGACGCCTACCCCTACACGCGCGGCTGCTCGCTGCTGGCGATGACGATGCTGCCCCCGTCACTGAACGCCGCCGATCCGGCCGATGCGGTCACCGCCCTCGCAGACCCGGCCGAGCGCGACCGGCTGCGTCGCGAGTGGTTCCCCCTCGTGGCGCGCAACCCGAGCCTCGGCCCCGAGTGGCCCGAGATGATCACGGTCGCCCACACGCCCGCGCCCGAGTTCGCCTGGGCACACGGCCGCACCCTGGCCGAGATCGCCGCCGAGCGCGGCACGGATGCCGTCGACGCCGCGCTCGACCTGCTTGCCGCGTCGCGGCTCGAAGCGAACGTGATCATGGCCGTCCGCGACCAGCGGCCGGTAGCCGATCTCGGACGGCTGATCGCTCACCCCGACCACATGGGCGGGTCAGACGGCATCTTCATCGGCGCGCACCCGCACCCCCGCGCTCGCGGCACCTTCGCGTCGTACCTCGCGACGTACGTGCGCGAGCACGGCTTCCTCGACTGGCCGACCGCCGTCCGCCACCTGTCGACGAACCCGGTCGACCGGTTCCACCTCGGCGATCGGGGCCGGATCCGCCCCGGCGCGATCGCCGACATCGCCGTGGTCGACCCCGAGCGCGTCCGCGACGCCTCGACGTACGATGAGCCGCTCCGGCTCGCCGAAGGCATCGACGACGTCGTCGTATCGGGGCGCACCGTGCTCCGGCACGGCGAGCTCACGGGTGCCACGCCCGGGGGTGGGCTGCGCCACGCGCCCGCTGCCGCGGCGTGACCACGCCCCATCCGAACCCCGCCCAAGAAACGAAAGGGATCCCATGACCACCACCAAGAAGGCCATCCGCACCGCCGACGCACCGCAGCCCGCCGGCCCGTACAGCCAGGGCATCGTCAGCGGCGACCTGCTGTTCACCGCGGGCTTCGGTCCGCAGGACCCGGTGACCGGCGAGAAGCCGGAGTCGGTCGGCGACCAGACCCGCCAGGTGCTCCGCAACCTGCAGGCGGTCCTCGCCGAGCACGGCGCGACCCTCGACGACGCCCTCAAGGTGACGGTGCACCTCGCCGACCTCGCCGACTTCGACGAGTTCAACGTCGCGTACCGCGAGTTCTTCTCGGAGCCGTTCCCGGTGCGCACGACCGTCGGTTCGCAGCTGGCCGACATCCTCGTCGAGATCGATCTCGTCGCACGCATCGCGGGCTGATCCGATTCGTTGCGGGTCCGGGCCTCCTCACGGTCCGGGCCCGCACGGCAGAATCAGAGGATGTCGTCGATCCTCACCACTGCCGCTGAACTCCACACCGCGCTCGTGGCCGGCCGCTACCCCGACGGCGGCCCCGTGCGCGTGCTCGACGTCCGGTGGTGGCTCGACCGCCCCGACGGACGCCCCGCGTTCCGCGCGGGCCACATCCCCGGCGCGCGCTACGCCGACCTCGACACCCAGCTCGCCGAACACGGCGAGCCGGCGCAGGGCCGGCATCCGCTCCCCTCTCCCGAGACGTTGCAAGCGGCCGTGCGCGACTGGGGCATCGACGGGGGCGACACCGTCGTCGTCTACGACGATGTCGCCAACCTGGCGAGCGGCCGCGCCTGGTGGGTGCTGCGGGATGCTGGCATCGCCGACGTCCGTGTGCTCGACGGCGCCCTGGCCGCCTGGACCGACGCGGGGTTCGACCTCGAGGAGGGTGACGCGCCGGCCGTGCGTCCGGGCACCGCGGTCGTCTCGCCCGGGACGTTGCCGATGCTCGGGATCGACGACGTCCTCGCCTTCGCCCGCACCGGAGTGCTGCTCGACGCCCGCGCCGGCGAACGGTTCCGCGGCGAGGTCGAACCGATGGACCCGCGGGCCGGGCACATCCCCGGCGCGGTGTCCGCGCCGACGACGCAGAACAACGACGACTCGGGGAGGTTCCGGAGCCCGGACGAGCTGCGCGAACGGTTCGCCGCGCTCGGTGCGGAACCCGGCGCGACGGTCGGCGTCTACTGCGGCTCGGGCGTCAGCGCCGCGCACGAGGCCATCGCCCTCAGCCTCGCGGGATACCGGCCCGTGCTCTACCCCGGCTCGTGGAGCCAGTGGTCGCAGCATCCCGATCGGCCCGCCGCGACCGGTGCCTGAACTGCGTCGCTAGTCTGTCGGCATGACGACCGCGACCGCCGATCTCTACGACGAACGCGGCGAGGAGCTCGACTCCCTTGCCCTCCCGCTGCTCGACCTCGGCGGCCGAACGACTTTCGACGGCCCCGCCCGCACGATCCGCTGCCATCGCGACAACGCGCTCGTGAAGCGCGTGCTCGCGACGCCGGGCGGCGGGGCGGTGCTCGTCATCGACGGCGGCGGGTCGCTGGAGTCAGCTCTCGTTGGCGACGTGATCGCCGCGTCGGCGGTCGAGAACGGCTGGGCGGGCATCGTCGTGAACGGGGCGATCCGCGACCGGGTGGCGATCGCGTCGCTCGATCTCGGCGTCAAGGCGCTCGGCTCGAACCCCCGCAAGAGCGCGAAGGACGGCCTCGGCGAGCTCGACGTTCCGGTCACCATCGGCGGCGTCGTCTTCACGCCCGGGCGACACGTCTGGGCCGACGCCGACGGGGTGCTCGTCGAGCGCTGAGCGGCTAAGCAGTCCGCTCCAGCGAGAGCGCGTAGACGGTGGGGTCGCCGACGAGGTCCATGGTGACGCTCACACCCGGCTGCTCGATGGTCACGTCGAAGGCGATCGTGCTGTTGTCGCACGTCACCGGATCGCCCGATGACGCGCTGTCGATCGGGCCCGCGGTCACCGTGATCGTGCCGCCGCCGCGGCACGCGACCTGCGCCTGATACGTCCCGGCGGGGAGCGACGAGAACTCCGAGGTCTGGCGCGGGGACGTGTGCTCACTCAGCCACCCCGACAGCGTCCCCATGCCGGCGGTGTCCGACGACCGGGGCACCGCTGTCTTGGCCCAGTCCGCGATCTCATCGACCGGCAGGGGCAACTGCTGCTCGTCGGTGCGCGCGTCGGATGTCGGCGTGGGAGATGGCGTGGAACCGGCGGATGCCGGCGGCTCTGTCGCTTCGCCGTCTGCGACCGGACCGGTGCAACCGGTGAGGGTGAGCACGACGAACGCGACCGCGGCAAGCGGTGCCGACTGACGTTTCGTGAGCGAACGCATCCGGGAACTCTTCCATCGATACCGCGAACGGACAACCACCCTCGACGAAAGAAAGTACGGTCGAAGGAGAGAGCTTCGACGAACCGAGGGGACCGCATGTCCGACACCCGCAGCCGCATGCGCGGCGGACGCCGCCGTACCGACGACGGCCCCCGCGCCCGCCTCTCGCAGCTGCTCCCCTACCTGTTCGAGCACAAGGGCGTGCTCGTGGCCGTCGCGGTGCTCAGCATCGTCGAGGCGGTGGCCACCCTCGGACAGCCCCTCGTTGTGGGACAGGTCATCGAGCGCGTGCAGGCGGGCGACACCCTCGGCATCCTCGTCTGGGCGCTGGTGATCCTCGTCGTCGTCTCGTCGGCCATCGGAGCCTTCCAGCACTATCTGCTCCAGCGCACCGGCACGGCGGTCGTGTTCTCGAGCCGCCGCCGGCTCATCGCGCGCCTGCTCCGGCTGCCCATCTCCGAGTTCGACGCTCGGCGGACCGGCGACCTGGTCTCGCGGGTGGGAACCGACACGACCCTGCTCTACGCCGTGCTCACCCAGGGGCTCGCCGACTCGGTCGGCAATGCGCTCATCTTCGTCGGCGCCATCGTCGCGATGCTCTTCATCGACCCCCTTCTGCTGCTGCTCATCGTCATCGTGATCGGAGCCTCGGTCGCCGTCGTGGTGGGGCTCAGCACCCGCATCCGTCGCGCCACGCGCGAGCAGCAGGAGCGGGTCGGAGAGCTGGCGTCGGGCGTCGAGCGGGCGATCGGATCGATCCGCACCATTCGTGCCGCCGGAGCCACCGAACGCGAGGAGGCCGCCGTCACGGGAGCCGCGCGCCAGGCGTACGACGCGGGTGTGCGCGTCGCGAAGGCGTCCGCCCTGGTCGTTCCGGTCGCCGGCGTCGCGCTGCAGCTGTCGCTGCTCGTCGTGCTCGGCGTCGGCGGATACCGGGTGGCCTCGGGAGCCATCTCGATCGCGAGCCTCGTGACGTTCGTGATGTTCCTGTTCTTCCTCGTGCAGCCGCTGGCGTCGTTCCTCGGGGCGATCACCTCGGTCAACCAGGCGCTCGGCGCGCTCGGCCGCATCCAGGAGGTTCTCGACCTGCCCACGGAGGACTCGACGGATGCGGATGCCGCTGCCGGCGTCACCGTCTCGGGCGACAGCGACGTCGCGATCGAGTTCCGCGACGTCCACTTCCGTTACCCGGAGGCCGTCGTCGCGGCTCGGCGCTCGGCGTCGGACGAAGCCTTGCGAACCCTCGCGGACGCACGCGTCGACACCTCGGCGGTCGCTGCGGTCACGGCCGATGAGACGGGTTCACCGGAGAGCGGCGCGGACGCCGCCTCGTCTGCAGCGACAGTCGGAGCGGCCGCCGTCTCCGAGGGCGAGGTGCTCCGCGGCGTGAGCTTCCGCGTTCCCCGCGGTGCGCGCGTGGCCCTCGTCGGCCCTTCGGGGGCTGGCAAGTCGACGACCCTCGCCCTGATCGAGCGGTTCTACGACGTCACCGGCGGAGCGGTGCTCGTCGGGGGTGACGACATCCGGTCGCTCCCCCGCGCCGAGCTGCGCGCGCAACTCGGCTATGTCGAGCAGGACGCCCCCACGCTCGCGGGCACGATCGCCGACAACCTGCGGCTCGCATCCCCCGAGGCCACCGACGCCGACTGCGAGCGCGTGCTGCGCGCCGTCAACCTCGGCGATGTGCTCGAGCGCAGCGAGCTCGGTCTTCAGGCGCCCGTCGGCGAGGCAGGCGTCATGCTCTCGGGCGGCGAGCGTCAGCGCCTCGCGATCGCCCGTGCGCTGCTGGCTGCTCCCCCGATCCTGCTGCTGGACGAGTCCACGTCATCGCTCGACGGACTCAACGAGCAGCGGATGCGCGAGGCGATCGACGCCGTCGCGACGGGTCGCACCCTCGTGGTCATCGCGCACCGGCTCTCGACGGTCGTCGACAGCGACGTCATCGTGGTGCTCGACCACGGCCGGGTCGTCGGCCAGGGCACGCACTCCGAGCTCGTCGCCACGGTCCCGCTGTACCGCGACCTCGCGAAGCACCAGCTCCTGGTCTGACGCGGCCCGGGCCCGGGCCCGCGAGAACGCACCATCGCCGCGAACGCGCACCCTGTGCGGTGCGTTCTCGCGGCGACGGTGCGTTCTCGCGGCGGAGCGGTGTCAGGCGCGGTGGCCGAGGCGGTAGCGCAGGGCCTCGAGCTCGGCGCGCAGCGCCGCCGGCATCCGCTCGCCGAAGGTGTCGTAGAACTCCTCGGTGAGGTCGGCCTCACGCAGCCACGACTCCGTGTCGACCGCGAACAGCTCGTCGAGATCGCGCTGCGGCACCTCGATGCCGTCGAGGTTGAGGTCCGCCGTGTGCGGCAGCCGTCCGATCGGGCTGTCGACCGCGCCGACCTCGCCGTTCAGGCGCCGGACGATCCAGTCGATGACCCGCGAGTTGTCGCCGAACCCGGGCCAGAGGAAGCGCCCGTCGGCGCCCTTGCGGAACCAGTTCACCTGGAAGACGCGCGGAGCCCGGTCGAAGCGCAGCTTCTGCCCGACCTTGAGCCAATGCGCGAAGTAATCGCCCATGTTGTAGCCGCAGAACGGGAGCATGGCGAAGGGGTCGCGGCGCAGCTCGCCGAGCGTCCCCTCGGCCGCTGCCGTGCGCTCCGACGAGATGGTCGAGCCGATGAAGACCCCGTGGGTCCAGTCGGTCGCCTCGACGACGAGGGGGACGTTCGTCGCCCGGCGGCCGCCGAAGAGGATGGCGTCGAGCGGCACGCCCTCGGCGGCATCCCAATCCGACGCGATCTGCGGGCACTGAGCGGCGCTGACGGTGAAGCGAGAGTTGGGGTGCGCGGCCGGCCGGCCCGAGTCGGGCGTCCAGGGCTTGCCCTCCCAGTCGATGAGCTCGGCAGGCGCCTCGTCGGTGAGCCCCTCCCACCAGACGTCGCCGTCGGGACGCAGCGCCACGTTCGTAAAGATCGTGTTGCCCCACAGCGTCTCGACCGCGGTGACGTTCGTCGATTCCCCGGTGCCCGGTGCGACGCCGAAGAAGCCCGCCTCGGGGTTGATCGCCCACAGCCGGCCGTCGGATCCCGGACGCAGCCACGCGATGTCGTCGCCAAGGGTCTCGACCCGCCATCCGGGGATCGTGGGGCGCAGCATCGCGAGGTTCGTCTTGCCGCAGGCCGAGGGGAACGCCGCGGCCACGTGGTACGCCTTGCCGGCCGGGTCGATGACCCGGATGAGCAGCATGTGCTCGGCGAGCCAGCCCTCGTCACGGCCGATCACCGACGCGATGCGCAGCGCGAAGCACTTCTTGGCCAGGATGGCGTTGCCGCCGTAGCCCGAGCCGAACGACCACACCTCGAGGGTGTCGGGGAAGTGCACGATGTACTTCTCGTCGTTGCACGGCCACGCGACATCCGCCTCACCGGGCGCCAGCGGCGCACCGACCGAGTGGACGGTCTTGACCCACGGCTTGCCGCCGGCGATCTCATCGAGCACCGCCGCACCGACGCGGGTCATGATGCCGATGGATGCCACCGCGTAGGCGCTGTCGGTGACCTGCACGCCGATGTGCGAGAGCGGGCCGCCGACCGCTCCCATCGAGAACGGCACGACGTACATGGTGCGCCCGCGCATCGACCCGGCGAACAGGGGCGTGATGGTCGCCCGGATGTCGTCGGGCGCGACCCAGTTGTTGGTCGGGCCGGCATCCTCCTCGCGCTCGGACGCGATGAAGGTGCGCGCCTCGGTGCGGGCGACGTCGCTCGGGTGCGAGCGGGCGAGGTACGAGCCGGGCCGCCACTCGGGGTTGAGCTTGATGAGCTTGCCCTCGTCGACCATCTCGCGCAGCAGCGCGTCGTTCTCGGACGCCGAGCCGTCGACCCAGTGCACGCGGTCGGGCTGCGTGAGCGCAGCGATCTCGTCGACCCAGGCGACGAGATCGGCGAGCGGACCGGATGCCGCCGAGGGGCGGGCCCCGAGGTCGGGCCGGGCGCGGCGTTGCGCGGCGGGTGCGGCAGCTGAGCCGGTGCTGGCAGGGCGGGTGAAGAGGTCGGCGATGGCCATGTCGGTCTCCTACGTCGGCGGCGAGATCGGTGATACCTGACGATTCCAACGCAGGAAGACCTTGTCTTGCGGGCCGCATTACCTTCAAGAAACACGATTCTTTCCCTATGATCAAGGAATGGCCGCATCCGGAATCGAACTCGCCACCCTCGGGCATCGCATCCGCCACCACCGCGTCGCCCGCGGGATGACGCTCGACGAGCTCGGTGCTCAGGTCGGCGTGGCCGGCAGCCAGCTGAGCCTGATCGAGAACGGTCGCCGCGAGCCGAAGCTGTCGCTGCTGCAGGCGATCGCCTCGGCGACCGGTACCGACGTCACCGACCTCCTCTCACCCGAACCGCCGAACCGGCGAGCCGCGCTCGAGCTGGAGCTCGAGCGCGCGCAAGCCAGTTCCGTCTTCCGGCGACTCGGCATCGCACCGGTGCGCGCGGGCAAGACGATGAGCGACGAGACGCTCGAGTCGATCCTCGGACTGCATCGCGAGCTGCAGCGCCGCGAGCGCGAGGCGATCGCGACCCCGGAGGAGGCGCGACGGGCGAACACCGAGCTGCGCCTGCGGATGCGCGAGGCCGCGAACTACCTGCCCGACATCGAGCGCCTCGCCGAGAAGCAGCTCAAGGCAGCCGGGCACACCTCGGGCGCGCTGACGCACCGCACCGTGAGCATCATGGCCGAGCAGCTGGGGTTCGAGCTGCTCTACGTCGCCGACCTTCCGCACTCGGCCCGCTCGGTCACCGACCTCGAGAACGGGCGCATCTACCTTCCCCCGGCCTCGATCCCGGGCGGTCACGGCCTGCGGTCGATGGCGCTGCAGGCGATGGCGCACCGCTTGCTCGGCCACACTCCCCCGAGCGACTACGCCGACTTCCTGCAGCAGCGCCTCGAGATCAACTACTACGCCGCGTGCTGCCTCATGCCCGAGACGGCCTCGGTCGCATTCCTGTCCCAGGCGAAGAAGGACCGCAACCTCGCGGTCGAGGACTTCCGCGACGCGTTCGGGGTGACGCACGAGGCAGCCGGGATGCGCATGACCAACCTCATGACCCGGCATCTCGGCATCCCGCTGCACTTCCTGCGCGTGGACGGCGCGGGCGCCATCACACGGGTCTACGAGAACGACGGCCTGCCGCTGCCGATGGACGTCACCGGCAGCGTCGAGGGTCAGGTCGTGTGCCGCAGGTTCTCGGCGCGGTCGGCGTTCGAGGAACAGAACCGCACGGTCGAGCACTACCAGTACACCGACACCCCGGGCGGCACCTTCTGGTGCTCGAGCCAGACCGGGACCACGGCCGAGGGCGAGTTCTCGATCACCGTCGGGGTGCCGTTCGACGACGCCCGGTGGTTCCGCGGACGCGAGACGCAGAAGCGGGCGACATCCACGTGCCCCGACGAGTCATGCTGCCGCCGTCCCGACCCCGACCTGACGTCGCGTTGGGAGGGCAAAGCGTGGCCGAGCGCCCGCGTGCACATGCAGATGTTCTCGCCGTTGCCGCGCGGCAACTTTCCCGGCGTCGACGACGGCGAGGTCTACGCCTTCCTCGACCGCCACGCCGGGGGCTGACTCGCCGGCAGCGCTCGAGGTCCCACTTCGGCCGGAAATGACGCCGAGATACCCGGCCGAAGTGGGACCTCGGTGGAGCCTTGCGCGAGCTCAGTCGGCGAGGAAGCGCGAGACCCGGGCGAGTGAGGCCTCGATGGCGGATGCTGCGACCGCCGGGTCTGCGACGAGCATGGGGCCGGGTGGCAGATGGTGCCGCCCGGCGGCGACGGAGTGGCGCCAGGTGCCGATGACCCGTCCGCCGGAGACCAGGATCGGCGCGACCTGACCGTTCAGGGTCGGCCCGATCCGAGCCGCGAGGTCGGGAGCGCAGACGGTCGTCCGGTCGGCATACGACAGGTAGTACTCGTCGAAGGCGGGGAGGGCGACGACGTCCCCGCTGCCCAGGTCGGGGCTCGGGCCGGAAACGGATGCCGGCTCAGCGGGCTCAGCGGCGGCCGGTGCCGCGAACAGTCCGGCCTCGATCTCGACGACCCGATCACCCGCCGCCTCGGCCGCGCGTCGCGACAGCCCGATCGGCAGCCCCGCCCACCAGCGGAAGTCCTCGACGCGCGCCGGCCCATGCGAGCGGATGTAGCCGGTGAACATCTCGGCCAGCGGATCGTCGGGCACCCGCGCCGACGGCAGGTCGTCGACCGCGACGAGGAACTGGTCACGACTCGGGCCGCCCTCGCGCGGCACCACGGGGCCGAACGCGAGCACGCCGCGGACGGCGAGCGCCGAGAGGATGTGGTTGCCGCGGGAGCGCTCGGTCTCGATGCCGGCGCCGCGCAGGAGGTCGGCGAACTCGTCACGCGTGAGCCGGTTCACACCGCGCAGCGCGTGTCGGGCCGCGCGCTCGGCCGTCGCCAGCACCGCCTCGTCGATCGCGAGCCCGCGCAGGATGCCGGCCGCCGCGCGCTGCTGCCGGTGGGCGGTCACCGCGAGCATCCCGGCGAGGTCGACCGAGCGCACGATGTGCAGGGTGCCGCGCTGGGTCCACGAGCGCACGAGCGTGCCGTTCTCGAACGCGGCATCCACCGCCCGGAGCACAGGCTCACCGGCGGTACGGACGGCGAGCGCCCATCGCCCCGACCAGAACTCCTGCGCCTGCACCGCGAGCATGTGGGCTGCGGTCTCGCCGAGTGACGACGCGGGTTCGCTCAGCAGGTGCGAGCGCAGCCGCTGCGCCGCGGTCGGCCCCGCTGCCCCGCAGCATCCTCCCCCACCGCCGTCGTCTCGCACGCCGCCGATCCTGCCCGACCCCGCCCCCGCGGGTCCACCCCCTGCGAGGTCCCACTTGGGCCGGGTTTGAGCCGCGCTTACCCGGCCCAAGTGGGACCTCGCGGGGTTCGGGCCCGCCCGGTGGCGGCGTAACACGACGACCCGCGCGCGCCGCGGCATCCGGACCGGGTGAGAATGGATGCAGCCGCCGGTGACAGCACGCCGATGCGCGGCATCCGCACCCGGAGGTTCCCCGATGTCCCGCTCTCTTGTCCGTGCCGCCTCGATCGGCGTCGCCGCGCTCGCGATCGTCCTCGCCGGGTGCTCCTCCTCGCCCGCGCCCGCCGCCTCGGGCGACGCCGCTTCCGGCCCCGCCGCCGAGGACTACGTCACCCCGGGCAAGCTCACCTTCGCCACGGGCGAGACGGCCTACGAGCCCTACTTCGTCGACGACGACCCCGAGTCGGGCGAGGGCTTCGAGGCCGCCGTCGCCTACGCCGTCGCCGACAAGCTCGGGTTCGCCCCGGAGGACGTCGTGTGGGTGAGGACGAGCTTCGAGGCTGCGATCGCGCCGGGTCCGAAGAGCTTCGACATCAACGTCCAGCAGTACACGATCACCGACGAGCGCAAGCAGGGCGTCGACTTCTCCTCGCCCTACTACTCCGCGAGCCAGTCGATCGTCGCGATCTCCGGTGGCGCGGCCGACGGCGTCTCCGACATCGCGGGCCTGACCGACCTGACGATCGGCGCGATGGCCAACTCGACGAGCGCGCAGACCCTCGCAGAGGTCGCGCCCGACGCCGAGGCCCGCCTCTACAACTCGAACGAGGATGCCGTCGCCGCGCTCGGCGCGGGACAGATCGACGCGATCGTGCTCGACACCCCCACCGCCTACCTCGCGGTCAACTTCTACATCGAGAACTCGTTCTTCGTCGGCGAGCTGCCGAAGGCCGGGATCGAGGACGAGTGGGGTCTGCTGCTCGCGAAGGACTCCCCGCTCACCCCGGCCGTGACGGCCGCCGTCGACGAACTGCGCGAGGACGGGACGCTTGCCGAGCTCGAGCAGACGTGGCTGTCGGGGCTCACGGAGGGCGTGACGCTCCTCCAGTGAGGGCGCGCTAGCGTCTATCCGTGACCACCTCCGTCCCGAGCGCGCTCGAACTCGAGCGCCGAGCGTATCGGCGCGGCCGCGAGCGCCGGTCGGTGCTGATCGCCGTCGCTTCGACACTGGCCTTCGCCGCCGTCGTCTGGGTGACCGTGATCAACACGGAGGGCTGGGCGACCGTCCAGCGGAGCTTCTTCGATCCCGCCGTCGCGCTCCAAGCGCTCCCCGAGGTGTGGCAGGGCTTCCTCGTCAATCTGCAGGTGCTCGCGATCTCGGTCTTCACGGTCGCCGCCGTGGCGCTGGTCCTGGCGCTGCTGCGCACCCTGCGCGGACCGGTGTTCTTCCCGCTCCGCCTCATCGCTGCGGCCTACACCGACCTCTTCCGCGGCCTGCCCTTCGTCATCGTGCTGTATCTGATCGGATTCGGGCTGCCGACCATCCTGAACACCCGCATCGACCCGGTGCTTCTGGGAGTCCTCGCCATCACCCTGACCTACTCCGCCTATGTCGCGGAGGTCGTGCGGGCCGGCATCGAGTCGGTGCATCCGTCGCAGCGTCTCGCCGCCCGCGCGCTCGGGCTCAGCTATCCGCAGACCCTCGTGCGGGTCGTGCTGCCGCAGGCGCTGCGCAAGATGACCCCGCCGCTGATGAACGACTTCATCTCGATGCAGAAGGATGTCGGGCTGATCTCGATCCTCGCGGCGTTCGACGCGATCGCCGAGGCCCGGGGCGTGGTCGCGACGACCTACAACTTCACCCCCTACGTCGTGGCGGGCGTGCTGTTCGTGCTGCTCGCGATCCCGACGATCCGGCTGACGGACTGGTACACCGCGAGGCTCCGCCGCCGCGAGCAGACGGGATCGATCCTGTGACGCAGAACGGATCCGGCACCACGCCCGACACCGAGACCGGCAGTGTCACCGACGTGCTGCACGCCAGCGGCATCCGCAAGTCGTTCGGCGACCGAGAGGTGCTGCGCGGCGTCGACGTGTCGCTCGCCCGGAACGAGGTCGTCGCCCTCATCGGCGCGAGCGGCTCGGGCAAGTCGACGCTGCTGCGATGCCTCGGCCTGCTCGAGCCGATCGACGACGGGCAGATCCTGCTCGCCGGTGAGGACATCTCCGACCCCCGGGTCGACGCGAACGCGGTGCGCGCGCGGCTGGGCGCGGTGTTCCAGAGCTACAACCTCTTCCCCCATCTGTCGGTGCTCGACAACGTGACCCTCGCCTCGCGCGTCGTGCACCGCGTGCCGCGGCGCGAGGCCGAGGCGCGTGCGCGTGAGCTGCTCGCGCGCATCGGGCTGGCCGACAAGGCCGGTGAGCACCCCGACCGGCTCTCGGGCGGACAGCAGCAGCGGGCGGCGATCATCCGTGCGATCGCGACGGATCCCGAGGTGCTGCTGCTCGACGAGATCACCTCGGCGCTCGACCCCGAGCTCGTCGGTGAGGTGCTCGAGCTCGTCCGCGACCTCGCGTTGGCGGGCTCGACGATCCTCATGGCGACGCACGAGATGGCGTTCGCGCGGGATGTCGCCGACCGGGTCGTCTTCCTCGATCAGGGAGTCATCGTCGAGGAGGGCGCACCGTCGGAGGTGTTCGGCGCTCCTCGCGAGCCCCGCACCCGGGCTTTCCTGTCCCGCTTCCTCTGAGCCCCCGTCGACTCGCCAGAGAACGCGGATCCGGATGCACCGGCATCCGCAGTCCTTGGCGAGTCGACGGCGGAAGAGCAGGCTCAGGCGGTCGCGCGCTCGGCGGCCTCGACGACGTTGGTCATCAGCAGGGCGACGGTCATCGGGCCGACGCCGCCCGGGTTGGGCGAGAGGAAGCCGGCGACCTCGGCGACATCCGGTGCGATGTCTCCGTAGACCTTCGACTTACCGGTCTCGGGGTCGTTCTCGCGGGTGACCCCCACGTCGAGGACGGCGGCGCCGGGCTTGACGTCGGCGGCGGTGACGAGGTGCTTCACACCCGCGGCGCCCACGATCACGTCGGCCTCGCGCAGGTGCGCGCCCAGGTCGGCGGTTCCGGTGTGGGTCAGGGTCACCGTCGCGTTGATCTCGCGGCGGGTCAGCAGCAGGCCGATGGACCGGCCGATCGTCACGCCGCGCCCGACGACGACGACGTTCTTGCCGGCGAGGTCGTAGCCGTTGCGCTGCAGCAGCTCGATGACGGCGCGCGGTGTGCACGGCAGCGGGGTCGTGATGGGGTCGTTGACGTTCAGCACGAGACGGCCGAGGTTGACGGGGTGCAGGCCGTCGGCATCCTTCGCGGGATCGATGCGCTCGAGGATGCGGTCGGTGTCGAGGTGCTTCGGCAGCGGCAGCTGCACGATGTAGCCGTGGCACATCGGGTCGGTGTTGAGGCGGTCGATGACCTCTTCGACCTCGGCCTGCGTCGACTCGGCGGGAAGCTCGATCTGGATCGAGTTCATGCCGATCGCCTCGGACTCGCGGTGCTTCATCCCGACGTACAGCTGGGATGCCGGGTCGGCCCCGACCAGCACCGTCGCGATGCCCGGGGTGATCCCACGGGCCTTCAGCGCGGCGACGCGATCGGCCAATTCGGCCTTGATGGCAGCGGCGGTGGCCCGTCCGTCGAGCTTCTGCGCGGTCATGTCGTTCTCCGTTCGAGGGGTCGCGGTCGCCCGGTCCCGGTCGCCGGTCCCGGTCGCCGAGAACATACCGTCCGGGCGAGAACGCACCGTTCGAGGTGCGTTCTCGGGGGGAGGGTGCGTTCTCGGCGACCGACCGACGACCGACTGACCGACGACCGACCGGCCGGGTTACTGCTGCAGCGAGGGGTAGAGGGGGAAGGCGTCGGCGAGGGTCGCGACACGGGCGCGCAGGGCCTCGAGGTCGGCTCCGGGCTGCAGCGCGAGCGCGATGATGTCGGCGACCTCGGTGAACTCGGCGTCGCCGAAGCCGCGCGTCGCGAGGGCGGGCGTGCCGATGCGCAGGCCCGAGGTCACCATCGGCGGGCGCGGGTCGTTGGGCACCGCGTTGCGGTTCACGGTGATGTGGATCTCGTGCAGCAGGTCTTCGGCCTGCTTGCCGTCGATCGCGGCGTCGCGCAGGTCGACGAGCACGAGGTGCACGTCGGTGCCGCCCGACCGCACGGCGATGCCCGCGTCGGCGACATCCTGCTGCGTCAGGCGCTCGGCGATGATCGCGGCGCCGCGCACGGTGCGCTCCTGGCGCTCCTTGAACTCGGGCGTCGCGGCGAGCTTGAAGGCCGTCGCCTTCGCCGCGATGACGTGCATGAGCGGACCGCCCTGCTGTCCGGGGAAGACGGCGGTGTTGATCTTCTTCGCCAGGTCGGCGTCGTTGGTGAGGATGATGCCCGAGCGCGGGCCGCCGATGGTCTTGTGCACCGTCGACGAGACGACGTGGGCGTGCGGCACCGGCGAGGGGTGCACGCCGGCGGCCACGAGACCGGCGAAGTGCGCCATGTCGACCCAGAGGTACGCGCCGACCTCGTCGGCGATCGCGCGGAACGCGGCGAAGTCGAGCTGACGGGGGTAGGCCGACCAGCCGGCGATGATGACCTTCGGCTTGTGCTCCAGGGCGAGGCGACGGACCTCGTCCATGTCGATCAGCGAGGTCTCGGGGTTCACGCCGTAGGCGACGATGTCGTACAGCCGACCCGAGAAGTTGATCTTCATGCCGTGCGTGAGGTGGCCGCCGTGGTCGAGCGAGAGGCCGAGGAGCGTGTCGCCGGGGCGGGCGATCGCGTGCAGGACGGCGGCGTTCGCCGTCGCGCCCGAGTGCGGCTGGACGTTGGCGAACTCGGCACCGAAGAGCGACTTGGCCCGCTCGATCGCGAGCTCCTCGGCGACGTCGACCTCTTCGCAGCCGCCGTAGTAGCGGCGACCCGGGTAGCCCTCGGCGTACTTGTTGGTGAGCACCGACCCCTGCGACTGCAGCACCGAGACGGGCACGAAGTTCTCGGACGCGATCATCTCGAGGTAGCCGCGCTGGCGGTCGAGCTCACGCTCGAGGACCTGCGCGATCTCGGGGTCGACCTCGGCGAGCGGGGCGTTGAAGTACGAATCGGTCATGACGATCTCCAGACGACGGCTTTCGGGACGGATTTCACGAGCAGAGAAGTTCCGCATCGGCCCAGGCGTGCGGTCGAATGCCGTGTCGGTCGCTCCCCGGTGGTGGCCCACCTCAACGCCAGTCGCGACGCGTCGAGCATAACGGATGCCGCGCTGGTACGCTGGCTCGGAAGTTTGTTAGGCACCCTTACAGATAGGGGCGCGATGACGTCGCTGCCGCTGGTCCCGTTGCCCTCCTCGGTCACGCCCGCGAAGGGGGTGACGTTCGCCCTGACTCATACCGTTTCCGTGACGGGAGACCCGGATGCCGCGGGGGTCCTGCACCGGCTCATCCTGACCCGGACCGGCCTCCACCTCACCGCATCCCCCGGTTCCGCGGAGCCCGGCATCGCAGAGCCCGGCACCGCAGAGCCCGGCACCGCGGAGCCCGGCCGCGCCGTCATCGACGTCACCGTCGACGGCGACGGCCCGCCCGAGTCGTACCGGCTGACCGTCGCGGACAACCGCGTCACCGTCCGCGGTGCCGACGCGGCCGGACTGTTCTACGGCGTGCAGACCCTGAGCCAGCTCATCACCGGCTCGCCCGAGGGTTGGGTGATCCCGGGCGTCGACATCGACGACGCCCCCCGCTTCGCGTACCGCGGCGTCATGCTCGATGTCGCGCGCCACTTCCACGACGTCGCGACGGTCACCGCCTACCTCGAGCGGGCGGCGAGCCTGAAGTTCAACGTCCTGCACCTGCACCTCAGCGATGACCAGGGATGGCGGCTCGCGCTGACCCGCCGGCCGGAGCTCACCGCCCGCGCGGCGGCGAGCGCGGTGGGCGGCGGGGCCGGCGGCTTCTTCACGTCCGACGACTATCGCGCGATCATCGCTCACGCCGCGGCGAACCACATGACCGTCGTGCCCGAGTTCGACATGCCCGGCCACACCCACGCCGTCGGCCTGGCCTACCCCGAGGTCGCCGCGCCACCGGCGCTGGACGGGTGGGACGCCGCGGGCGGCCCGACTCCCGTCGCCGGCGAGACGTATACGGGAATGGGCGTCGGCTTCTCGTCGCTGCGCATCGGCGCCCCGGAGACCGATGCCTTCGTCGACGACATCCTGACGGAGCTGGCGGAGCTGACCCCCGGCCCCTACCTCCACTTCGGAGGTGACGAGGCGCACGGCACCCCCGCGGCAGACTTCGCGGCCTTCGTCGCCCGCACCTCGCGAGTCATCGCCGACCTCGGCAAGACGCCGATCGCCTGGCACGAGGCCGGCGTCGCCGCGGATCTCGCGCCCGGAACGATCGGCCAGTACTGGGGCCTCGTCTCGCCGACCGACGGCGCGGACGAACGTGCGCGGGCCTTCGTCGCGGGCGGCGGCCGCGTCATCCTCTCCCCCGCCGACGCCGTGTACCTCGACATGAAGCCGGCTGCCGATTCTCCTCTCGGGCTGACCTGGGCGAACGGTCCGACCAGCCTCGAACGCGCCTACTCCTGGGAGCCGTGCGAGATCGTTCCCGGCATCTCGGAGGACGACATCCTCGGCGTCGAGGCGCCGCTGTGGACCGAGACCGTCCGCGACCTCGACGACATCGATGCGCTCGCCTTCCCCCGCGTCGCGGCGGCCGCCGAAGCCGCCTGGTCGGTTCCGGCGGGCACCGCGGCCGGCCGCACCTGGGAGTCCTTCCGCAAGCGGGTCGGCGGACTCGGACCACTGTGGACGACGCTCGGCATCCGCTTTCCCGCGTCGCCGGAGGTGTCATGGACGCTCTGAACCGCGTCATCCATTCGGTCCGGCTCGTCGACGACGGTCGCGAGATCGCCGATTCCTGGCTCGTCGTGCGGGACGGCCGGGTCGCCGCGCGCGGCACCGGGCCAGCGTGGCGGGATGCCGTAGCCGAGGAACCGGTCGACGAGGTTCTCGACGGCGCCGACGTCGCCGGCCCCGGCGCCACGCTCACCCCCGGCTTCATCGACATCCACGGCCACGGTGGCGGGGGCGCGGCGTACGACGACGGCGCCGAGGCGATCCGCGTGGCCCGAGAGCTGCATCGCGCGCACGGCACGACGCGGGCGGTCATCTCGCTCGTCACGGCATCCGTCGACGACCTCGCCCGCCGGGTCGCCGCCGTCGCCGATCTGGCGGAGACGGATGCCGCGGTGCTGGGCTCGCATCTCGAGGGGCCGTTCCTCGATCCCGGGCACCACGGCGCACACGACCCCGAGCTGCTCGTCCGCCCCGCCGCCGACGCCGTGGCCCGGCTGCTCGAGGCCGGTCGCGGCACCGTCCGACAGGTCACGCTCGCCCCCGAGCTGCCGGGCGCTCTCACCGCGATCGAGCGCATCGTCGCGGCGGGTGCGGCCGTCGCCGTCGGGCACACCGACGCCGATGCCGAGACCGCGCGGCGGGCCTTCGACGCCGGCGCGACGATCCTCACGCACGCCTTCAACGCCATGCCGGGCCTCCACCACCGCGAGCCCGGTCCGATCGGCGCGGCCACCGCCGACCCGCGGGTGACGCTGGAAGTCATCGCCGACGGCGTGCACCTGGCCCCGGAAGTGGTGCGGATCGCCTTCGCCGCCGCCCCCGGGCGGATCGCGCTCGTGACCGACGCGATGGCGGCCGCCGGATCGGCCGACGGAGACTACGTGCTCGGGGCGCTCGCGGTGCGCGTCGAGCACGCCGTGGCGCGGCTCGCCGACGGCACGATCGCCGGCTCCACCCTGACCCAGGATGCCGCGCTGCGGACGGCCGTCGCCGCGGGCGTGGCGCTCCCGGTGGCCGTGACGGCGCTGACGTCCACGCCGGCGCGCGCGATCGGACGTCCCGACCTCGGCACGCTCGAGATCGGCAGCCCAGCCGATGCGGTCCTCCTCGATGCCGACCTGCGCGTCCGTCGCGTCTGGACCGGGCGCGCGTGACCCGTTCGCCCGAGGTCGCTCCCGGGTCGGCGACGTGAGGCCGGCGCCTAGAATCGGAGGCATGTCCGAACTGCCGAACGTCCGTCCCGCCACCCCCGAGGCGCCGCAGCAGGCGGCCGGCACGCGACGCGCTCTCTCGGCGATCGAGCTCCTCGCCTTCGCCTGCCAGCTCTTCGCCTTCGCGACCTTCGCGATCTGGGGCTTCGCGGCATGGGACTTCCCTCTCAACCTGGTCTTCGGCATCGGCGCCCCCGTCGTCGCGATCCTCCTATGGGCTCTGTTCGTCTCGCCCCGCGCCGTGCTCATGGTGCACCCGTTCGTGCGCGCTCTCGTCGAGCTGTTCGTCTACGCCTCGGCGACCATCGCGTGGTGGAGCATGGACCAGGCCTGGATCGGCCTGGTGTTCGGAGTCATCGCGGTGACCTGCGGCGTGATCGCCGGGCGCCGGCGCCTGTCATGACCGCTCCCGACGTCGTCGCGCGGCTCGTGGCCGAACTCGGCGACCGCGTCGACGTCTCGGATGCCGGTCGGGCCGCCGCTCGGGCGGACAAGTCGGGCCAGGCGGCATCCGGATCGGCCCTCGCCGTCGTCCACGCCCGCACCGTCGAGGACGTCCAGGCGACGATGCGCATCGCCTCCGCCACCGGCACCCCCGTCGTACCGCGTGGCGCCGGCACCGGTCTGGCGGGCGGAGCGAACACGGGCGCCGGTGAGATCGGGCTGTCGCTGCGTTCGATGGACCGCATTCTCGAGGTCCGCCCCGACGACCTCATCGCCGTCGTCGAGCCCGGCATCCTCAACGGGCAGCTGAACGCGGCACTCGCGCAGCACGGGCTCTGGTGGGCACCCGATCCCGCGAGCCGCGACATCTCCACCGTCGGCGGCAACATCGCCACCGGCGCGGGCGGCCTGCTCTGCGCGAAGTACGGAGTGGTGCGAGATGCGGTCCTCGGCCTCGACCTCGTGCTGGCCGACGGCCGCCTCATGAGTCTCGGACACCGCACCGTGAAGGGCGTGACGGGCCTCGACCTGACCTCGCTCGTCATCGGCTCGGAGGGCATTCTGGGCGTCGTCGTCGCCGCGACGCTGAAGCTCCGCCGCCTCGTCCCCGGCGAGGCGCGCACGATCGCCGCGACGTTCACGGACGTCCGCTCCGCCGCGGTCGCGGCATCGGCGGTCACGGCAGCCGGGATCCAGCCGGCGATCATGGAGCTGATGGACGCGACATCCCTCGCCGCCTCGCACCGCCTCCTCGGGCTTTCCGCCCCCACGCCCGGCGCCTCGCAGCTGACGGTTCAGACCGACGGCCCGGGCGCGACGGCCGAGGCGGAGGCTGTCGTCGCGGTGCTCGCCGCGTCCGGCGGCACGGTGCGCCTCGCCGCCGACGACGCCGAGGCTCAGCAGCTGTGGACGGTGCGGCGGTCGATGCATCCCGCGATGGAGACGCTGGGAACCGCGCTCATCGAGGATGTCTCGGTGCCGCGGAGCGCGCTGCCCGCGATGTTCGACGAGATCGCCCGCATCGAGGAGCGCTTTGGTCTGACGATCCCGACCGTCTGCCACGCCGGCGACGGCAACCTGCACCCGAACTTCATCTTCGACGGCGACGAGGTCCCGGAGGTCATCTGGGAGGCGGCGGAGGACCTCTTCCGGTCGGCTCTGCGCCTGGGCGGCACCCTCACCGGCGAGCACGGCGTCGGCGTCCTGAAGCGACGCTGGCTCGCCGACGAGCTCGGCGACGACCAGTGGGAGCTGCAGCGACGCATCGCGCGGGTCTTCGACCCCGCCGGCATCCTGAACCCGGGAAAGGTGTTCGCGTCGTGACGGGGCCCGCCCCCGCCCGCGAGGTCCACGTCAGCGCGGCGGTCGTGACCGACGGCAACGCGCGCACGCTCCTCGTCCGCAAGCGCGGCACCGAGCGGTTCATGGCTCCCGGCGGCAAGCCCGAGCCGGGCGAGTCGGCCGGCTCCGCCCTCGTGCGCGAGCTGCACGAGGAGCTGGGCGTCGTCGTCGCCGAGCACGACCTGACCTATCTCGGGCGGTTCGAGTCGGATGCCGCGAACGAGCCGGGCTTCCGCGTGATCGCCGAGGCGTTCGCGGTCACGCTCGATCCCGCGTCGGTCAGCGCCGCCGCCGAGATCGCCGAGGCGCGCTGGCTCACGGCCTCCGAGGCCGCGACGCTGCCGCTCGCCCCGCTCAGCACCGAGCATCTGCTCCCGCTCGCCTGGGCCTGAACGGCGGCCCCCAGCGCTCCTACCGGCACATCGCGGGGCACGAGCTCGACCCGCTCGTCCAGACGCAGCGACCGCAGGAACGGCGACGCGCCGGCGGATGCGGCGAGCGCGGTCCGCACCGGGACGAGGAGCCGGTCGCCGAGCGCGGACACGCCCCCGCCCAGGACGACCGCGTCGACATCGGTCGTGAGCACCAGCAGCCGGACCGCCGCCTCGACGCCGCGCACCACGTCGGCGCGGATGCCGGCGGCCCGCTCGTCCCCCGCATCCGCGGCGTCGAAGACCGCGAGCATGGGCAGCGGCGCGGAACCGCCCCATCGCTCGGCGACCGCTCCGCCGCCCGAGAACGCCTCGATGCATCCGCGCTGTCCGCAGCGGCAGCGCGGACCGTTCGGATCGATGGGGATGTGCCCGATCTCACCGGCCGCGCCGCGCCCGCCGCGCCGGGGCCCCGTCTCGTCGACGATGCCCGCGGCGACGCCGGTTCCGAGGTTGAGGTAGGCGAGCGATCCGCCCGCGGGACGAAGCGCCTGCGCCCCGACCGCCGCGTACCGCACGTCGTTGTCGATCGCCGGCCGGACGCCGATCCGCGCCGCCACGGCTCCCGCGAGGTCGTACCGGTCGACCCCGAGGTTCAGGGCATGCTCGACGACACCGCTGCCGGGCCGGATCTGCCCGGGCACGCCCACGCCGACGGCGACCTCCGGCGCCGCCCCCGCGAGGTCGGTGACGACCGCCGCGATACCGTCGGCGACGGCATCCCCGCCCCATCCTGTCGGCCGACGACGGCGGGCGATCTCGCCGCCGTCATCGTCGACGGACACGGCGAGGATCTTCGTGCCGCCCACGTCGACACCGATGCGCAGCGTCATCCCTTCACGGCCCCCGACACGAGCCCGCCCGACATCCGCCCCTGCACGATGAGGAAGAAGATCACGACGGGGATCGAGATGAGAGTGGATGCCGCCATCACCGCGCCCCAGTTCGTCGCGGCCGTCGCCGACTGGAACGACAGCAGCCACGGCGGGAGGGTCAGGTTGTAGCCCTTCATGAGCAGCAGCGCCATCGTGAACTCGTTCCACGACTGGATGAAGGCGAAGATGCCGGTCGCGACGAGTCCGGGCGCGAGCAGGGGGAACGTCACCTTCCAGAACGCCTGGGTGCGAGTGCAGCCGTCGATCATGGCCGCCTCTTCGAGATCGGCCGGAACGCCCGCGACGAATCCGCGCAGCGTCCAGATCGTGAAGGGGATGACGGCGGCGACGTAGACGATTCCGAGGCCGATGAGGGTGTTCATCAGACGCCAGTCGTCGATCATGCCGTAGATCGTGAACATCATCGCCTCGCCGGGGATCATCTGCACGATGAGCACCGCGACGATGAACGAGCGCCGCCCGCGGAAGCGGATGCGGGCGACGGCGATCGAGGCGAGGAAGGCCAGCACCAGCGTGATGACGAGCACGCCCACGGTCACGAGGGTCGACGAGAGCAGCCCGTGCACGAAGTCGGTCTGCCCCGGGGCCGCCTCGCGCGTCCACGCCGTGGCGTAGTTGCCGAGCGTGAAGTCGAAGGGGAGGAAGCTCGGTGTGCGGCTGATGATGCTCTCGCCGCGCGTGAACGACATGTTCAGCATCCAGTACACCGGGAACACCGAGCACACGAAGACCACGAGTGCGGCGAGGTTGAGCCCTGCTCGCGAGAGGATGCGGCGACGCGGCGGTCGTCGGACGGCGAGCGAACGCGGCCGGGGACGCTTCGCCCGGCCCACCTCGCCGACGACCTCGTCGACCCCGATCGTGCCGAGCTGGGTCGCGGGGGTGACCTGGGTGCTCACAGCTCCTCCTCCTTGAGCGTGGTGCGGATGTATCCCCACGAGAGGGCGAGGAGCAGCACGACCATGAGCACGCCGATCGCGCTCGTGACGCCGAACTCCCCCGGTCCCTGCCGGAAGATGTAGGTGCCGAGCACGTTGGTCTCGGAGATGAGGCCGCCGCGCTGCTGCAGCGCGTAGACCTGCGTGAAGATGCGGAGGTTCCAGATGACCTGCAGCACGACGACGACGGTGACGACGTTGCGCAGGTACGGGAACACCACGAGGCGGAACCGCTGCCACCCGACCGCGCCGTCGAGGGATGCCGCCTCGAGCACCTCGGCGGGCACCTGGCCGAGCGCGGCGTACAGGGTGAAAGCGGCGAAGGGCACCCCCTGCCACACGACGATGATGGTCAGGACGAAGAAGAACGACCACGGGTTCGCCAGCCACGAGTGGTTGGTCCAGTCGGTGGATCCCGTCATGGTGTTGAGGGCCCAGTTGACGATGCCGTACTGCGAGTCGAAGATCCACCCCCAGACGGTGGTCGCCGCGAGCGGCGGCATCGCCCAGGCGAGCAGGAGACCGAGCGAGACGAGGATGCGCCAGCCGCGCCGGAGGCGCGTCATGAGCACTGCGACCAGGGCGCCGAGCCCGACGATCAGCACGGTCATCGCGACCATCAGCCCGAGGCTGCGGACGAGGACGGCCGGGAAGTCGGACTGCGTGAAGACCTCGAGGTAGTTCTCGAACCCGATGAAGTCGGGAAGCGTGCCCTGCACCTTGTTGCGGATGGCGTAGTCCGTGAACGACTGCACGAGCATCAGCACGGCGGGATACCCGACCATCACTCCGAGAATGATGAGCGAGGGGCCGAGGAGCGTCAGCGCGCCGACGTTGTCGCGACGGCGGCGAGCCCGCTCTCGCGGGGTCGGCGTGCGCGTGAGGACGTTAGTCATCGTCCTGCCCTCTCTGCGATCGTCGTGGGACGCGGAGCCCGGCCCCGCGCCCCACGACGCTCGACTACTTGTTGAGGATCGCTTCGATCTGGCCGTCGAGCTCGGTCGCGATCGCCGTGACGTCGCCGCCCTGCGCGATCTTCACGAGGGCGTCCTTGATGACACCCGACGACTCGACCTCGGACCAGTTCGGGCTCGCCGGCACGGCCTTCGATGATGCGACGGCCTTCGCGGCCTCGGCCGTGATCTCGTCGTCGGGCAGGAACTCGGCGAACGAGGTCAGGGCGGGGATGAGCCCGTTCTCGGCGAGGATCTTCTGGTAGCCCTCCGAGAGGATGATCTTCAGCGCGGCCTCGGCCTTGTCGGGCGCGTCCGACTTCGCCGCGATCGCGATGTTCGAGCCGCCCGCGAAGACGGGAGCGACCTCGCCGGCGGTCATGCCCGGGAGGGCGAACGCCTTCAGGTCGGCGCCGGCGGTCTCGGGGCAGCCCGGGGCCTTCGCGTCGTCGGCGGGCGCGAGGATCGACCACTTCACCCACGCCGGAGCCGAGAGGAAGCCGATCTCACCGGCGCAGAACGGAACCTGCGGGTCGGTCTCGTCGGCGTCGGCCGGCGCGATCGTCGCGTTCTGGTAGACGTCCTGGAGCATCGTCAGACCGGCGATGCCGCCCGAGCTGGAGAATCCGCCCTTCCAGGTGTCGCCGTCCTGCGTCGCGATCTCGCCGCCGTTCGCCCAGACGTACGGCAACGCGTTGTACCAGTCCTTGCCGGGGGCGTAGATGCCCGACTTCGTGGCGGTCGTCGCGGCGATGCCGTCGGCGACGTACTCCTCGAGCGTCGTGGGCACCTCGCCGCTGTAGGACGAGGGCGAGTAGAAGACGATGCGCGACCCCGCGTAATAGGGAGCGGCGTACAGGCTGCCGTCTGCCGACCCGAGCTCGACGAAGCTCTGCAGCAGCTCGTCGCCGCCCAGGTCCGCCTCGAGATCGGAGATGTCGAGGAACAGCCCCTGGTCGATGAAGCCGGGCGACTGCGTGTTACCGACCTCGACGAGGTCGGGCGCGTCGTTCGACGACAGCGCGGCCACATAGTTGTCCGCGGTGTCTGCCCAGGTCTTCTCCTCGATCGTGAGCGTCCAGCCCTCGTTCTCGGCTTCGAAGGTCTTCTTGAGGTAGTCGCGCGCATCCTGCGGCGTGTCGGTGCCGACCAGCCACACGGTCAGGTCTCCGGTCTCGGCGCTCTGTCCCGCGTCGCCGCTCGCGCAACCGGCGAGCAGCAGGGCGGAGACACCGAGGAGCGACAGTGCTCCGAGGCTCTTCTTCATGGTGATTCCTTCTTCTCTGGTGTCGACGAGTCGGATGGGCTCGTCCGGGTGTGGAGCGGGTGGTGCAGGTGGGGCTATGGAGCTGTGGAGCGAGGTCAGGAGACGCCGAGGCGCCCTGACAGGACCATGACGGCAGCACCGCGCAGGACGATGTCCTGTCCCTGCTCCGTCATCCGCACCTGCAGCTCGTCGTGGAACGTGGCGAGCGTGCGGGTGCGCACCGTCTCGGCCGCGGCGCTCGCGAGCGCCCCGTCGAGAAGTTCCGCGGGGCCGGAGAGCACGACCTCCGACAGGTCGAGAGCGCCGACGATCGGCGCGAGGGCGATTCCCAGGCGCTCACCGGCGTCGCGCAGGAGTCCTTCGCGGTCGTCCGCGTCGCCGGCATCGATGCGGGCGGAGAGCGAGGGAACCGAGATCCAGGCCTCGAGGCATCCCACTTTGCCGCAGACGCAGTCGGGGCCGCCGTCGGTGCCCACCGTGACGTGTCCGATCTCACCGGCCGCCGAGCGCGCGCCGCGCAGCGGGTCGCCACCCGTGAGCAGGCCCGCACCGACACCGCGGCCGACCTTCACGAGGATGATGTCGTCGCCGGCACCGCCGAACGTGTGCTCCGCCAGCACCGCGGCGTTGGCGTCGTTCGCGACCAGTACCGGCACGCCGACCGCCTCGCTCAGGATGCCGGTGAGGTCGACCTCCTCCCAGCCGAGGCCCGGCGCCGCCAGCACGACCCCCGCGGCGTCGACGACACCCGGGGTGCCGACGCCGACGCCGAGCACGGGAGCGTGCGCGTCGCGCACCAGCGTGCGCGCCAGTTCCACGACCGCCGGCAGGATCGCGGCGCGGTCGCGGGGCACGACGACCTCGTGACGGGCCACGATCTCGCCGTCGAGGGTCATCACGGCCCCCGTGAAGTGGTCATTGCCCGAGAGATCGAGGCCGACGATGCGGTGCCCGTCGCGGGCGAGATCGACGAGGATGGCGGGCTTGCCCGGGCCCGCGGCCTCGCGCGTGCCCTGCTCGGCGACGAAGCCGTCGCCGATGAGCTCTGCGACGAGGTCCGAGATCGTGACGCGGGTCAAGCCGGTCTCACGCGCGAGGTCGGCGCGGCTCATCGCTCCCCCGTGGAAGAGCCGCTCGAGCACGAGTGCGCGATTGTGCGCCCGAGCGTGCTCGGGCAGGATCTTCGCGCCCGGGCGCCGAGTGCGCGTCGTGCGCCGCGGGGCCTCGGTCTCGGTGTTCGTCATGTTTGTTAGTAGACCTTACGAATGGGTCGCGCACAACCCGCGGGCCGGGGTTTGCTAGTGATGTTTACAAACCTGTTACATCCGCGCTCCGCATCCCCGGCCGATGTCAAGGGGAACGTTCGAGCGCTGCTCCTCCGTAGGGTGGAGGAATCGCCGCCCCGAGGAGAACCCCCATGAACCGTCGCCTGCCCGCCCTCGCCGTCACCGCTCTCGCACTCGTCGCCCTGACCGGCTGCACCGGAGGAAACGACTCTGCAGCCGGCGGCGCGAGCCCCGCCAGCACCCAGTCGGTCGAGGAGGCGTGCACGCAGGTCAACGACGTCATGACCGAGGCGACGCAGGGCATCCAAGAGATCGACCCCTCCGACCCCGCCGCCGCGGCCGGCGCACTGCGGACGATCTCGGACGGCATGGGCGACGCGGCCGCCGAGGTGACGAACGCGGAGGTGTCCGGCATCCTGCCCGATCTGCAGGCCGCGTTCTCTTCGGCCGCCGACTCGATGGAAGCCGTCGCCGCTGGCGACACCGATCGGGCGACCGAGCTCACCACGGCGCTGAGCGACGTGCAGGGCAGCATCGACACGTACACCGACCTCTGCGGCACCAACTGACGTCGGGCGCGATCGGGTTCGCGCCGCTGCATAACGCTCTGGTTTCACTCAGGCCGCTCTCGGACCGGTGTCGCGTACCATGAGTTCCGAGTGCGCGTTAACGCGCAGACGGGGGTACAGCGGTGACGGATGTCGCGTCGAAGCACGATCATGAGAGCACGGCCGAGTCGGACGTGCTCTCGAGCGATCCCGGACAGCGCGTCGAGTGGGCACCGGTCGAGCCGGCGCGCAAGAAGCGGCGCCTCGGCCTGTGGATCGGCGTCCCCGTCGGCGTGGTCGCCCTCGGTGCCGCTGCTGCGTCATTCTTCCTGATCGCCCCCGGTACGACCATCTCGGGGGTCCCGGTCGGATTCATGACGCCCGGCGCCGCGGCATCCGCCGTGCAGGACCGTCTCGACCAGACCACCGTCACCCTCGGAGACGGCGGCGCGAGCATCTCGGGCGCCGACCTCGGAGCGCAGGTCGACGGCACCGCCCTCGCGACTTCGGCCTTCGACGCCCGGCCCGCCTGGAACATCACGCAGTGGTTCGGCGACCCCATCGACGCACCGATCACGCTCGACGAGGCGGCTGCCACCGACGCTCTGCGCAGCGCGGCAGGCGACCTGTACGTCGAGCCCACGCCGGCCTCCCTCTCGTTCGACGGCACGTCGTATGTCGTCAGTCCCGACGTCCCCGGCGCGGGAGTCGATCCCGAGGCGGCCCGCGCGGGCCTGCAGAGCGCCTTCGACTCCGGCACGACCGAGGCCGTCATCGACCCCGAGCTGACCCCCGTGTCCGCACTGACGACCACCGCCGCTGCCGAGGAGGCCGCCGCTTCGCTCAACGGAATGCTCGACGGCGTCGGCTTCTACGTCGGCGACGAGCGCACGGTGCCCGTCGACCGCGCGACGGCCGCGAGCTGGCTCACGATCGGTACGAAGGACGACGGCTCGTTCGAGATCACGGCGGACGCCGCCGCGATCCAGCCCGTCGTCGACACGCTTCCGGGGCTCGTCGATCGCGCGCCGGTGAACGGCGTGGTGTTCGCCAATGCCGCCGGTGAGATCATCGACGACTCCGACGCCGGTCTCGACGGCCGCACGCTGACCTCGACCGACGGCATCGCCGCCGGGTTCGCCGAACAGCTCGCGACGGGCGATGCCGCCTATCGGTTGCCGGTCGAGGTCGTTCCCGTCACCACCGAGACGATCACCCGCCTGCTCGAGGTCGACCTGAGCGAACAGCGCCTGTACCTCAAGGAGAACGGCGTCGTCGTCGATTCGTGGCTCGTCTCCACCGGCCGCCCCGGCGCCGACACGCAGACCGGCTATTACACGATCGGGTGGAAGACCCCGCGCCAGGACATGCGCGGCACCGCGGCCGACTCGGGCGTCAGCTACGTGCAGCCCGACGTGAAGTGGGCGATGTACTTCAACGGCGACCAGGCGTTCCACGGCGTCTACTGGCACAGCAACTGGGGCAATCGCATGAGCGCCGGCTGCGTCGGCATGCCCGACTCGCGCGCGGCCCAGATCTACGAGTGGGCCGTCGCCGGGACCGACGTCTACGTCCACGCCTGATCGGCGCATCCCGTCTCATCGTCCGATCGACCGATGCGCGGCGGATCGATCACCGTTAGCCTGTGACCATGGCTGACCTCCGAGTGGAAGAACTGTCGGCGTCGACGATCGTCGCGGTGAACAACCTGTCGCTGAAGCCCGGGCAGGAGCGCTTCGTCGTGCCCGAGAGCTACGCCATCGCCGCGACCGTGGTCGACCCGGCGACGTCCTGGCAGCGCGTCATCCTCGACGGCGACGAGGTCGTCGGCTTCGTCAGCGCCGGCTTCGACCCCGACGCGCCGCACGAGCACTTCCGCTCCGTGCTGTGGCGGATCAACGTCGACGCCGACGACCAGGGCCGCGGTGTCGGACGCTTCGCCGTCGAGCAACTGGTCGATGAGGCGCGCATGCGCGGATTCGACTGCCTCAACGTGATCTACGAGGCGGGCGAGGGTGGCCCCGAGGCGTTCTTCACGCGCGTCGGCTTCACACCTGTCGACGAGACCGAGTACGGCGAGGTCGTCGCCGAGATCCGCTTCTGACGGACTCCCCCACGCACGACGAGGAACGCCCCGGACGCCGAAGCGACCGGGGCGTTCCGCCGTATCGAGAAGAGCTCAGAGCCCGTCGATGATGCGGTTGAGCGTCGCCGAGGGGCGCATGACGGCGGCGACCAGCTCGGCGTCGGGACGGTAGTAGCCACCGATCTCGGCCGGCGAACCCTGCACCGCGATCAGCTCTTCCACGATCGTGGACTCGTTCGCGGCGAGAGCCTCGGCGACCGGAGCGAAGGCCGCGGCGAGCTCGCCGTCGACCGTCTGAGCCGCCAACTCCTGGGCCCAGTACAGCGCGAGGTAGAAGTGGCTGCCGCGGTTGTCGATCGTGCCCAGCGCGCGGCCCGGCGACTTGTCCTGCTCGAGGAACGTTCCGGTCGCGGCATCCAGCGTGTCGGCGAGCACCTTCGCGTGAGCGTTCCCGGTGTACTCGGCGAGGTGCTCGAACGAGGCGGCGAGGGCGAAGAACTCGCCCAGCGAGTCCCACCGGAGGTAGTTCTCGGCGACGAGCTGCTGCACGTGCTTCGGAGCCGAACCGCCCGCGCCGGTCTCGAACAGACCACCACCGGCCAGCAGCGGGACGATCGAGAGCATCTTGGCGCTCGTGCCCACCTCGAGGATCGGGAAGAGGTCGGTCAGGTAATCGCGCAGCACGTTGCCGGTGACCGAGATGGTGTCCTCGCCACGACGGATGCGCTCGAGCGAGTAGCGCGTCGCGTCGGCGGGAGCCAGGATCTCGATCGTGAGGCCGTCGGTGTCGTGGTCGGCGAGGTAGGTCTTCACCTTCGCGATGAGGTTCGCGTCGTGCGCCCGGTTCTCGTCGAGCCAGAACACCGCGGGCACGCCCGTCGCACGCGCGCGGGTGACGGCGAGCTTCACCCAGTCGCGCACCGCGACATCCTTCGTCTGCGTCGCACGCCAGATGTCGCCGGCCTGGACCTCGTGCGACAGCAGGACACCGCCCGACGAGTCGACGACCTCGACGGTTCCCGCGGCGGGGATCTCGAAGGTCTTGTCGTGCGAGCCGTACTCCTCGGCGGCCTGAGCCATCAGACCGACGTTGGGCACCGAGCCGATGGTGGCGGGGTCGAGGGGGCCGTGCTCGATGACGTCCTCGATCGTCGCCTGGTAGACGCCGGCGTAGGAGGAGTCGGGGATGACGGCGATCGTGTCGTCCTCGCCGCCGTCGGCGCCCCACAGCTTGCCGCCGTTGCGGATGAGGGCGGGCATCGAGGCGTCGACGATCACGTCGGAGGGCACGTGCAGGTTCGTGATGCCCTTGTCGGAGTTGACGTACGACAGGCGCGGGCCGGAGGCGATGGCCGCTTCGAAGGCCGCGCGGATCTCGTCGCCGTTCGCGAGCTGCGAGAGCCCCGCGAGGATGGCGCCGAGACCGTCGTTGGGGGTGAGGCCGGCGGCGGCCAGGTCTTCGCCGTAGCGCGCGAAGACGTCGGCGAAGAAGGCGCGCACGACGTGGCCGAAGATGATCGGGTCGCTGACCTTCATCATCGTCGCCTTCAGGTGCACCGAGTACAGCACGTCGTCCGACGCGGCCTGCGCGACGGTGTCGGCGAGGAATGCGTCGAGGGCCGCGGCCGAGAGGAACGTCGCGTCGACGACCTCGCCCGGCAGGACCTTCAGGCCCGACTTCAGCTCGGTGACGGTGCCGTCCTGAGCCGTGAAGCGGATGGCGAGGACGTCGTCGCCCTCGATGACCGTCGAGGTCTCGTTCGACTTGAAGTCGTCGTGACCCAGCGTCGCGACGCGGGTCTTCGACCCCTCGGCGAACGGCTTGTTGCGGTGCGGGTGCTTGCGCGCGTAGTTCTTCACCGACAGGGGCGCACGGCGGTCGCTGTTGCCCTCGCGCAGCACGGGGTTCACGGCGGAGCCCTTGATGCGGTCGTAGCGCGCGCGGACGTCCTTCTCGTCGACGTTCTGCGGCTCGTCCGGGTAGTTCGGGATGTCGTACCCCGCGGCCTGCAGCTCGGCGATGGCCGCCTTCAGCTGCGGGATCGAGGCCGAGATGTTCGGCAGCTTGATGATGTTGGCCTCGGGCAGCGTCGCCAGGCCGCCGAGCTCGGCCAGGGCGTCGCCGACCTGCTGCTCGGGGGTGAGGTTCTGCGGGAAGGCGGCGAGGATGCGGCCCGCCAGCGAGATGTCGCGGGTTTCGATGGCCACGCCGGCCGCACCGGCGAAGGCCTCGACGATGGGCAGGAAGGAGGCGGTGGCCAGTGCCGGCGCCTCGTCGGTGTACGTGTAGATGATGGTCGAGTCGGGCACGTGTCGTCTCTCCAAAAAGCGCGTCGAGGGTCGATCCTCAGCGTATCGCACGGGCGTGGTTCTCTCGATGTCGAGATATCTCTCACGCCTGCGGGCTTCGCGCTAGGGTGAGCGCGTGCCGCGCTTCGATCTCTCGCTCGCCGAACTTCAGGACTACCGCCCGGAGGTGAGCGAGCCCAGCGATTTCGACGATTTCTGGTCCGCCACGATCGCGGGCTCGCGTGAGGCCGGCGGCGAGGTGACCGTGTCTGCGGCATCCGAGCTGTACGCGACGGTCGACGTGCACGACGTGACCTTCCCGGGGTACGGCGGCGACCCCGTGAAGGCGTGGCTGATCCTCCCCGCGCATCGCGAGAGGCCGCTGCCGGCGGTCGTGGAGTTCGTCGGCTACGGCGGCGGACGCGGTCTGCCGACCGAGCGGCTCGCCTGGGCCACCGCGGGGTACGCCTCGTTCGTCATGGACACCCGCGGACAGGGCAGCGTGTGGGGCAGCGGCGGCGAGACCCCCGACCCCCACGGCTCGGGCCCGGCCGTGCCCGGCTTCATGACGCGCGGCATCGAGTCGCCCGAGACCTATTACTACCGGCGGGTGTTCACCGACGCGGTGCGCGCGGTCGACGCCGTGCGATCGCTGCCGGAGGTCGACGCCTCCCGGGTCGCCGTCACCGGCGGCAGCCAGGGCGGCGGCATCGCGATCGCCGCAGCCGGCCTGAGCGAGGGTCTCGTCGCGGCGATGCCCGACGTCCCCTTCCTCTGCCACTTCGAGCGTGCCATCGGCTTCACCGGCAGCGACCCCTACCAGGAGGTCGTGCGCTGGCTCGCCGTGCACCGCGGCGCCGAGGCGCGGGCCTTCGAGACACTGTCGTACTTCGACGGCGTGAACTTCGCTCGCCGCGCCGACGCGCCGACCCTGTTCTCGGTCGGACTGCTCGATCCCGTGTGCCCGCCCTCGACGGTCTACGCCGCGTTCAACGCCTACCGCGGCGAGCACAAGGAGATGTCGGTCTTCCCCTTCAACGAGCACGAGGGCGGCCAGGGATACCAGTGGGAGGCGCAGGCCGCCTTCCTGCGTCGTGTGCTCGGCGGCAGCGCATGAGCACACGACGAGTGCTCGCGATCGACGCGGGACAGAGCGGGATCAAGGTGCGCGCGGCTGCGGCATCCGGCGGCGACCTGCTCTTTCCCGGCATCCGGACCGGCGAGCCGCTCCTCCCCCAGCTCGCATCCGTCGTGGCCGAGACGATCGCACGCACGGGCGCACCGCCAGACGTGGTGGTCGCGGGCATCTCGGGGCTGACCGACGCGAATGCCGACGCCGACGCGATGCTCGCTCTCACGGCGGCCCACGGCGTGCGCCGCGTCGTCCTCGCCCACGACTCGACGACGTCCTTCCTCGGCGCGCTCGGCGACCGGCGTGGGGCTGTCGTCGCGGCCGGCACCGGGGTCGTCACGCTCGCCGTCGGCGCGGAGACCACCGCTCGCGTCGACGGGTGGGGCTGGATCATGGGCGACGCCGGCAGCGGATACTGGATCGGCCGTGAGGCCCTGGATGCCGTGATGCGCGCCTATGACGGCCGGGGGCCGACGACCGAGCTGACGGCGGCGGTCTCGGACCGCTGGCCGGACCTGTCGCAGGCCTACATGAGTCTGCAGGCCGACCCCGACCGAGTCCGCATCGTCGCGAGCTTCGCGGCCGTCGTCGCGCGTGCCGCAGTCGCCGGCGACGCCGTCGCGCAGGACATCTCGGTGCGTGCCGCGCATGAGCTCGCGCAGAGTGTGCGCGCGGCGATCGCCCAGGTCCGCACCGACGAGGAGACCTTCCCGGTGTGCGCGATCGGCGGTGTCTTCGGCTCGGCACCGCTGCTCGAGGCATTCACCGCCGACCTGCACGCCGGCGACGCGTCGGTGCGGCTGGTTGACCCCGTCGGCGTCGGCATCGACGGGGTGATGGCCCTCGCCGATCTCGACACCGCGCATCCCCTCGCCGCGGTCACCCACCGCGCCGGCTGAGCCGCCGCCACCGAGAACGCATCGCGCCCGCGAGAACGCACCGTTTCGGGTGCGTTCTCGCGACGGCGGTGCGTTCTCGGCGGGCCTCAGACGAGCGACTCGCGCCAGGCGCTGTGCAGCTGGGCGAACTTGCCGGTGCCGGCGATGAGCGCGGCGGGGGTGTCGTCCTCGATGATGCGACCGTGCTCCATCACGAGCACCCGGTCGGCGATGGCGACCGTCGACAGGCGGTGCGCGATGATGATCGCCGTACGGTCGGCCAGCAGCGTGCCCAGGGCTTCCTGGATCTGCCGCTCGCTCGGGATGTCGAGCGACGCCGTCGCCTCGTCGAGGATCAGCACCGCCGGGTCGGCGAGGAAGGCTCGCGCGAACGAGATCAGCTGACGCTGCCCCGCCGACACCCGGCCGCCGCGCTTGTTGACGTCGGTGGCGTAACCGTCGGGCAGCCGCTCGATGAACTCGTGCGCCCCGACGGCCTTCGCCGCCGCCTGGATCTCGTCCATCGTCGCGTCGGGCTTGCCGAGCGCGATGTTGTCGGCGACCGTCCCGCTGAACAGGTACGCCTCCTGCGTGACCATGACGATCGCCCGGCGCAGATCCTTCGGGTGCAGCTGGCGCAGGTCGACGCCGTCGAGCGTGACGCGCCCCTTCGTGGGGTCGTAGAACCGCGCGACGAGCTTGGCGAGCGTGGACTTGCCCGCACCTGTCGTGCCGACCAGCGCGATCGTCTGCCCGGCGGGCATGTCGAGCGCGAAGTCGGGCAGGATCGTCACGGCATCCGAGTACCCGAACGTCACGTCCTCGAAGCGCAGGTGCCCGCGGGCTTCGCGCAGCTCGACCGGATCGGTCGGGTCGGGGACCGTCGGGTCTTCCTCGAGCACACCCGACACCTTCTCGAGCGCTGCCGTCGCCGACTGGTACGAGTTGAGGAAGAACGCGACCTCCTGCATGGGCGCGAAGAAGTTCCGCACGTACAGCACGGCCGACAGCAGGAATCCGAGGCTCAGCGTGCCGTCGACCACCCGGAATCCGCCCCAGGCCAGCACGAGGGCGAGCGAGACGGATGCCACCGCCATGAGCGCCGGCTCGAACGTTCCGAACAGGCGGATCGAGCGCATGTTCACATCGCGGTAGTCGCTCGAGAGCCCCCCGAACTCGGTGTCGTTCGCGGGTTCTTTGCGGAACGCCTTGACCGCACGGATGCCGGTCATCGACTCGACGAACTTCACGATCACCTTCGCGCTGATGACACGCGACTCGCGGTAGACGACCTGCGACCGCAGGTAGAACCAGCGCATGAGCAGGAACAGCGGGATGCCCATGACCGCGAGGATGATCCCCGACTGCCAGTCGAGCAGCAGCAGCGCGATGAGCGTGAACCCGCCGTAGAGCAGACCCGAGACGAGCTCGTTCAGGCCGCCGTCGAGCAGCTCGCGGATGGTGTCGAGGTCGCTCGTCTGGCGCGAGATGATGCGTCCCGACGTGTACGACTCGTGGAACTCGAGGCTGAGGCGCTGCGTGTGGCGGAAGATGCGCTTGCGGAGGTCGATCATGACCGCCTGGGTCAGGCGCGCCGCCACCACGGCGTACCAGCCGATGAGCGCGGCACCGCCGAGAGCGGTGATGAGGAAGACGATGACGACCGCGATGGTCGGCATCCAGTCCGCTTCCTGCTGTACGGCGGGCAGGGCGTTGGCGATGCCCCAGCCGACGAGGGCGGGGCCTGCGACGCGCAGCGCCGTCGAGACGACGAGCACGACCGCGGCCAGCGCGAGCTGCATGCGCAGCGGAGAGACCAGCGACCCGAGCAGGCGCAGCGAGCGACGCCGGATCTCGCGGCTCTCCTCGCGGGTGTAGTCGGAGCGGTCCTCGCCGCTCGTCCCGGTGACGGTGCTCACAGGGTCACCTCCGTTTCGTCGTGTCGTTCCTGGTCGTGTCGTTCCTGCTCGTCCTCGAGGCTCGAGATGACGTGCCGATAGTGCTCGCTCGTGCGCAGCAGCTCGGAGTGGGTGCCGACCGCGGTCACGCGCCCCTCCTCGAGCAGTGCCACGCGGTCGGCGAGGGTCACGGTCGAGGGGCGATGCGCGACGATGAGCGCCGTCGTGTCAGCCAGCACCTCGCGGAGCGCGTCTTCGACGAGCGCCTCGGTGTCGACGTCGAGCGCCGACAGCGGGTCGTCGAGCACCAGCACGGCCGGGCGGGCGGCCACGGCACGGGCGAGCGCCAGGCGCTGGCGCTGGCCACCCGACAGGCTCAGCCCCTCTTCGCCGATGACCGTGTCGACTCCCTCGGGCAGCGTGTCGACGAAGTTCGCCTGCGCGACCGACAGCGCCTCGCGCATGACGCGCTCGGCTTCCGCGCTGCCGCGTTCGAGGTCCTCGCGACCGAGCAGCACGTTCTCCCGGACGGTCTGCGAGAACAGCGTCGCGTCCTCGAACGCCATGCCGACGTGACGGCGCAGCTCGTCGAGCCGCAGGTCGCGCACGTCGACGCCGTCGAGCAGCACGCGGCCTCCCGTGACGTCGTACAGGCGCCCGGGCAGGGTCGTCAGCGTCGTCTTGCCCGAACCCGTGAGGCCGACGAGGGCCATCGTCTCGCCCGGTCGCAGCGCCAGGTCGATGCCGTCGAGCAGGTCGCGCTCGCTCTCGGGGGCGTCCTGGTACCGGAAGTGCGCGCCTTCGAAGACGAGCGCGCCCCGCGGCTGCGCGATGGTCGTCGGGTTCTCGGGGTCGACGATCGTGTTCTGCTCGTCGAAGACCTCGAAGATACGGTCGGTCGCCGTCCGCGCATCGACGAGGAACGAGAAGAGGAAGCCGATCGACTCGACGGGCCAGCGCAGGATCGTCGCCATCGCGAAGAAGGCGATGAGCGAGTCGACACCGAGCTCACCGGCCTGGACGAGGTAGATACCCGCCCCGAGGCACAGCGCGAAGGCGATGTCGGGCAGCAGCACGAGCCAGAACCAGATCCAGCCGACCGCCTTGGCCTTCTTCACCTCGGTCTCGCGCAGGGTCTCGGCCTGACGCGTGAACTTCTGCAGGGCGTGTCCGCCGCGGCCGAACGCCTTCAGCACGCGGATGCCGTGCACCGACTCCTCGACGGCCGTGGCGAGGTCGCCCGCCTGGTCCTGGCTCTGGCGGGAGAGCAGGCCGTAGCGGTTCTCGAAGATGAATCCCGCGATCCACAGCGGCGCCGAGACCACGACGAAGATCGTGCCGAGCAGCCAGTGCCACCGGAACAGGATGATCGAGCCGACGACGATGGTCAGCATGTTCACGACGAGCAGGACGATGCCGAAGGCGAGCCAGCGGCGGATGAGGCTGATGTCCTGCATCATCCGGCTGAGCAGCTGACCCGACTGCCAGCGGTCGTGGAAGGCGACCGGCAGTCGCTGCAGGCGCGCGAAGAAGTCGGTGCGCAGCTCGTACTCGACCTTGGTCGCCGGGGCGAGGACGAACCAGCGGCGCGCCCAGACCATGAGTGCCTCGAGCAGACCGAGGGCGAGAACGGCGCCGGCGCCGAGGACGATGAGCCACGGGTCGCCCGAGTTGATCGGGCCCTCGGGACCGACGATCACCTCGAGGACGAGCGGGATGCCGAGGGCGAGCAGGCTCGCGATGAGCGCGCTGACGAAGCCGAGGCTCAGCCGGGGCAGCACCGGTTTGGCGAAGGGGAGCAGACGCGCGAGCGCGCGCGGCGTGGACAGACGAGGGGGCGTCGAGGAAGTCATGATCCTGAGGTGTGTCGAGCGGATGCCGAAGACGGCGAGGGGCGCGCGCGAGCGCGGCGAAGCGGGACCGGGGCCCCGCGGGAGGAAACGTCGGAAGCGGCGAAGCGCTTCCCGGAGCTACCGGGCGATTCCTCCGTGTGCGGGGCGTCCGTCGGCCGTGACGAGGAGAGCGACGGACTTCGTGATGACGATGGCCGGGGACATGGCTTCCTCCTGAGGTCGAGCGGACAGAGCACCCGCTGCACACACGGGAGCCCTCCAGGCTATACCTGAGTATTCGCTGAGTGCAAGGACGAATCCGCGCTCAGCCGTTGTGCCGCGCCTCCCGCGCCAGCAGTCGCTGCTTCACCTCGACGCCCCAGGCGAACCCGCCGAGCGCCCCACCCGTGCGGAGGACGCGGTGGCACGGCACGAAGAGGGCCGCGGCGTTGCGCGCGCAGACGGATGCCGCCGCGCGCACCGCGCCGGGCGAGCCGAGCGCCGCCGCGAAGCCGGTGTAGGTCAGCGGCTCGCCCGGCGCGATCCCGCGGAGCGCCTGCCAGCCGGCTCTTTGCATCGCCGTGCCCGACTGGCGCACCGGCACCGCGTCGATCGCCGCGAGGTCGCCGTCGTAGTACGCGGCGACCGAGGCGGCGGCATCCGTGGGGGCCTCGACGACCCGCGCGGGGCGGGCCGCGGGCCGGAGCCGGTCGAGGATCGCGACCGGGTCGGCCGTCCACCCGGACGCCAGCACCGCTCCGCCGGCCTCGAGGATCGTGAAGGGACCGTCGGGGGTCGCGACGGTCTGGATCGAGGCGATTTCGCCCCGCGCGGACGCGGTCGCGGCAGGCTCGAGCGGCGTGGGAGCGTCGGAGACGGCGGTCATGTGCGGGCCTTTCGAGACGTCGGGAGGGTCGGCTCGGTCGCGCTTTCGCGCCAAGCCTGCGTGACGGGTGCGGCGTACCAGAGATGCGCCATGAGGTAGCTGCGCCAGGGCGCCGTGCGTTCGGCCCAGGCCACGAGCTCGGACGGGCCGGCCGGGATGCCGGCGGCGGCAGCGCCCGCGCGTGCCGCGACATCGCCGGGCAACAGGATGTCTGGGTCGCCGAGCACCCTCATCCGCACATAGTCGGCGGTCCAGGGCCCGATGCCGGGCAAGGCGAGGAGCGCAGCGCGCTGCTCGTGGGTGTCGTCACCCGGAGACAGGCGCAACGAGCCGTCGGCGAGCGCGGTGGCGGCACCGACGATCGCCCGGATGCGTGCCCCGGGCCCGCGCAGGACCTCAGCGCCGCGCTCGGCGATCGCCGCCATCGTCGGGAAGAGGGTGGCGGGGCCGGCGGCGGTCTCGACCGGCTCGCCGAGCTCGGCGGTCAGGCGCCCCTGCACGGTGCGGGCGGAGGCGACGCTGATCTGCTGGCCGATCATCGCGCGGATGAGCATCTCGTCGGGGTCGATCGCCGCCGGCAGGCGCACGCCCGGGATCCGCGCCACGAGAGGCGCGATCTCGGGATGCCGCGCGAGGGCCTCGTCGATGGCCGTCGGATCGGCATCGAGATCGAACAGCCGACGCACGCGGGCGATGAGGGTCGACAGATCGGCCAGCGAGGCCAGCTCGGCACGCAGGCGCACACGCCCCGCGTCATCCTGGCGCACCTCGAACCACGCAGGCCCGCCGGCGAGACGGATCACGCGGGCGAACGAGCGCTCGTCACCCGACTCGACGCCGGGGATCGCGTGCGCGCGCATCCACCCGAACAGGCCCGCGGCGTCGAACGGCTCGCGCACCGGCAGGACGAGGTCGATGCGGCCCGGCATCCGCTCCCCCGCCTGCCGTCGCGCACGCAGCTGGCCGGGAGGCATCGCGAAGACCTCGCCGACCGTCTCGTTGAACTGCCGGATGCTCGCGAACCCTGCGGCGAAGGCGACGTCGGCGATCGGCAGGTCGGTGTCGACCAGCAGCGTGCGCGCGATGTGGGCCCGGTGGGCGCGGGCGAGGGCGAGCGGGCCCGCGCCGAGTTCCGCCGTGAGGAGCCGGGTGAGGTGGCGCGACGAGTACCCGAGGCGGGATGCGAGCCCCGGAACGCCCTCGCGGTCGACGACACCGTCGGCGATGAGGCGCATGGCCCGGGCTGCGAGATCGCCGCGAAGGTTCCACTGCGGCGACCCGGGGGTGGCCTCGGGCAGGCAGCGCTTGCACGCGCGGTATCCAGCCTCGTGGGCGGCGGCGCTCGTCGGATAGAAGGTCACGTTGGCGGGCCGAGGGGTGCGCGCGGGGCAACTCGGGCGGCAGTAGATGCCCGTCGAGCGCACTGCCGTGACGAACTGGCCGTCGAAGCGGCGGTCGCGCGCGTCGATCGCGCGGTACCGCTCGTCGAACGTCATCCCGTCACTGGCCATGCCCCCAGCCTGACATGCCCCGCCGACACCGGCTCGCGGAAATCGGACACGACTGTCCCCGGCTCCCTCCCCCGTCGACTCGCCACAGAATGCGGATGCCGCCCCCTCCGGATCCGCGCTTTCTGGCGAGTCGACGGGGGCGGCGGGTCACGGCGGCGGGAACGAGAACGACGGTTTGGAGGCCGGACCGTCGACGGCGGGGAGGCGGCGCCAGACATCGTCCGGCAGGCGTTCTTCGGCGAAGACCTCAGTCGCGAGATCGTGTGCCGATCCTGGGGCGCACTCTGTCTCGGCCGAAACCCGCACCTGGCCCGTCGCGGGACGGATGCTGACGACCGCCCGCTCGGCCATGCCGCCCTCGGCTACGACGGTCACTTCTCGCGCCTCGCCCTGCCCCCGGTCGGCCATGTGGCTGTCGATTCCCAACGAGGCGAAAGCCTCGACTGCCACCCCGGCCACTTCCCGAGGATCGCGTCCCGGCAGCTCGAGACCGCGGACGGCGACGAGGCGGTATCCCCCGCCCTCGTTGAGCGCGCGCTGACATCCCGTCGGGTGAGCGCCGTACGACCCGTCCACGACGCGCCACTCGGTCGGCTCGATCGCCATGACCACCGTGTGCACGCCCGTCGCCATCGCGACGAAGCGGTCCCGCGCCTGCGCATACGTCTCGCCGCCTTCGAGCCCGACCGGATTCGCGCATCCGCTCGCCAGCAGCACGGGGAGAATCACGACGGCGGCGATGCCGAGGCGGCCCGCGCTCGTCTCGCGCAACGTCCGCCAGCGGCGCAGGCCTTCATCGCGAGGGGACCGGGGCATCCGTCACGAGCGGCTGCGGCTGCACCGGCGTTCCGTCTTCGTTGTAGTAGATCGGGCCGTCGGGCGGGAAGAAGAACTGCGGCACCGACAAGGGGCCTTCCGTTGCGGGGAGCCGCCGCCAGACGTCGTCGGGGTACAGTTCCTCACCGAACATCGTCGTGAGGATGTCCGAGCTCGCGCCCGCCGTGCAGGCGGTCTCACCGGAGACGAGCACACGACCATCGAGGGGCCGGATCACGACCACGGTACGGGCGGCGTCGCTCTCACCCACGACCGTCACCTCTCGCGCATCCCCCGAACCGCGCTCGACGGTCTCCGCGTCGATACCGAGCTCGGCGAAGCCCGTTGATGCCGCTGCCGCGATCTCCGCGGCATCCCGATCCGGCAGCTCGAGCGCGCGCACCGCCGTGAACGAGTATCCGGTCTCCGAGCTCACGCCCAGCTGGCATCCGCTCGGGCGCGCTCCGTACTGCCCCTGATCGACGCGCCACTCGGTCGGCTCGATCGCCATGATCACGGTGTGCAGTTCGTCGGCCATCGCCGTGAACTGCTCGCGCGCCTGGGTGTACAGGTCTGCGGCCGGCTGTTCGTCACCCGGTGTCGCCGCACACGAACTCATCATCAACACCAATCCGACAGCGAAGGCCGTCATCGTCATTCGCGAGGTCGATCTCATCAATCACGTCCGGTAAGGGTCAACGGGCAGCCACTCCAGCCAATCGGGCAGATCCCAGAAGCCGCGCTCGCTGCCTTCGCCGTCCATCTCCGTTCCAGGCTCACCGGTCAGGACGATCTGCTGGATGTTGTAGAACGACTCCGATCCTTGCACGAGGTACCCCTCGCCGTCGCCGGAGGGAAGCGGGCCGTTGCCGCCTTCGTGCGCGCCGTGTCCCGGGGTGGGTGCGAGGTGCTCACCGTCCGCATAACCGCCGTCGCTGCCGAACTCGGTCACGCCGGGGAGCGTCTCGGGAACCGTGCCGTGCGCGCCGCCCCAGCTCGTGTCACGGCCGATCCGGGCCCAGGCATCGTTCTCCGACAGCGTCGCGTACATGCGCAGGCCCCCGGCGTTCTGGAGATTCGACAGGATCTGCGGGTCGCTCGGGAACCCGGCCGATCCGACCGCGATGAACTGGTCGACGCCGAGTGCGTCCGGACGCGACCCGATCGCGAGGGCAGCGGTCGTACTGCCGTAGGAGTGCGCGATGACGGCCTTCTCCGCGGTGGGATGCACCGCATCGATCCCGAGCAGGAACGAGCGGAGCGCTGCCGCGCCATCGCGCGCCCGTTCCATCCCGGGCTCCTCGATCTCGTTGGGAGAGTCGTAACCGAACCATGCGATCGTCGCCAGGCCCGGCCCCGCGTTGTTGAGAGCGCGAGCCGAGTCTCCCCACTCGCCGATACCCGCCACGGACGAGTTCATACCGGGGACGAGCACGTTGATGTCGGTTGCAGCAGCGAGATCGCCGTATGCCAACGCCGCGGTGGTCTGCGCTGAGCCGTCGGGATCGAACGAGACGAGGAGCGGGAAGGGAGGGCCATCCGTCAGCTCTTCCCACAACGCCGCGACATCGTCGCCGAGCGCACCGTCCGGGTTCGTGGCGCGCAGCGCCTCCAGGCGCTCGCGGTTGATCCGTCCGCGGACGTCGTAAGGGATGCCGTCGAGGTTGCCGATGATATCGGGATGCGCTCGGGCGATCTCATCCTGCAGCTCGGGATGCGCGAGCCACAGCTCGAGCACGGCCTGCGGGGTGTCCGCCGCGAGCAGCTGGTCGAGCAGGTTCTGCGCCTGCGACGTCATCGCCGGCCCCGCACCGCCGGCGAGCTCGGCGAGCGCCGCGTCGTAGGCCGCGTCCCATGCCGAGTAGTGGCTCTCGAACTGCTCCCACAGATCGGCGAGATCCCGCGCCGCGGCATCCCGGGTCGCGACGGCATCCTGTGCGGCGTCATTCGCGCGCCGGACGTCGGCCGGCTCGCCGGAGCGAGAGGTCCACAGCGCGTTCAGCCCGGCTTCATCGGCCGCGACTGACGCCGACGACAACGACGCGTGGGCCGACTCGATGTCGTCAATGAGCCGGTTCGCCGACTCCGCCGACGACGAGAACGCGTCCGCGTACCGCTGCAGCACCCCCGCGAGAAGCTCCGCCTCGGCGATCTCCGTCGCCAGCCCGTTGGCGACTTCCTGCGCTTTCGAGCGTGCCGAGCGGATCGATGCACCGACACCGTCGAGGTCGGTCGCGGCCTGGACGGTGGTGCGGAGGTCGCCGAGCGACGCCGCCACGCGACTGAACGCGCCGCTCCACCAGCTCATCGACCCAGGATTGCCCTCGAGGCGCTCGAGCGGGTAGCCGCGGTTGGGTGAGGTGAGCGTCACGGCTGCTCCTGACCGGTGAGCTCGACATCGAGGTCGGAGTAGCGCGTCGTGATCGCGGTCAGCAGGGCGCCGACCTCGGATGCCGCGGTCGTGCGCTCGAGCACGGCGCGATTCAGCCCGCTCAGCCGCCGGTTCATCTCGAGACGAAGCGCGACCCGGTGCGCGGGGTTCTCGACACCGGTGTCGTCGCCCTGGATGTCGGCGTTGTCCATCACCGCGCTCGAGACCCGCGTCTGGATCGCATCCGCGGCGCTCGTGAGCGCGTGGTAGTAGATCTCGACGTCTGACATCGGGCCCCCTCCGCCGGCTCGGTCCGGCCGACGCTCACACGCTATCGGGGGCCCGCACGCCGCGTCGATGGGGAGAACTCCCCTGCCTCGCCGGCCGGCGACCCGCCGTCGCCTCGTGCCCCAAACAGGCTCACCCCCTCGCCATGCCCGCTCACGGGTCGCATCGAGCCTCTCAGCCTGTTGGCGGCACGCGCACCCGCGACGACCGGCAATGCGCGACCGCGCTGAGCGCAAGTGCTGGCGCACAGCCGGCAACCGGGGTTAGCGTCGCGACATGAGCGAACGCACCTACGACCTCGTCGTCATCGGAGCCGGTCCTGTCGGAGAGAACGTCGCCGACCGCGCCGTGCAGGGCGGCCTGAGCGTCGCCATCGTCGAGAGCGAACTGGTCGGCGGCGAGTGCTCGTACTGGGCGTGCATGCCGTCGAAGGGTCTCCTGCGGGCCGGCGCCGCCCTCCGCGCAGCGCGCGCGGTCGACGGCGCGAAGCAGGCCGTGACGGGCGACATCGAGGTCGCCGGGGTGCTTCGCCGCCGCGACTCGCTGACCTCCGACTGGAACGACGCGTCGCAGGTCGAGTGGCTCCAGGGAGCCGGCGTCGACCTCGTGCGCGGGCACGGCCGCCTCTCCGGCGAGAAGCGCGTCGAGGTCGCCGGACCCGACGGCTCGCTCACCACCCTCGTCGCACGTCACGCCGTCGCGGTGTGCACCGGTTCGGCGGCGCTCCTCCCCGACGTCCCCGGCCTGGCCGATGTGTCTCCGTGGACGAGCCGCGAAGCGACCGCCGTGCAGGAGGTCCCGGGCTCGCTCGCGATCGTCGGCGGCGGCGTCGTCGCCGCGGAGATGGCGACGGCGTTCGTCGACCTCGGCAGCGAGGTGACGCTCATCGCGCGCAGCCGGCTGCTCGGACCGATGGAGCCCTTCGCGGGCGACCTCGTCGCGCAGTCCCTCACCGACCGAGGTGCGCGGGTGCTGCTTCACACCGACCTCGTCTCCGCGCAGCGCGTCGACGACGGTCAGGTCGAGCTCGAGCTGTCGAACGGCACGCGCGTCCGCGCCGACGAGGTGCTCGTCGCGACCGGACGCGTCCCGCGAACCGAGGATCTCGGGCTGGATACCGTCGACCTGGAGCCCGGCTCGTGGCTGGATGTCGACGACACGATGCTCGTCCGCGGATCCGATTGGCTCTACGCGGTCGGCGACGTCAACCACCGCGCCCTCCTCACGCACCAGGGCAAGTACCAGGCCCGCGCAGCCGGCGACGTCATCGTCGCCCGGGCGACCGGTGGCACCGTCGACGACGCCCCGTGGGGTGCGCACGTCGCGACTGCCGACCACGGCGCCGTGCCGCAGGTGACGTTCACCGACCCCGAGGTCGCCTCGGTCGGTGAGACCGAGGCGTCCGCGCGTGCTGCGGGACGCAACATCCGCGTGCTCGACTACGACCTCTCGTGGATCGCGGGCGCGTCGACGCGGTCGGACGCCTACACAGGGCAGGCACGCGCGATCGTCGACGAGGACCGCGGCGTTCTCATCGGGGCGACCTTCGTCGGGGCGGATGTCGGCGAGCTGTTGCAGTCCGCGACGATCGCGGTCGTCGGCGAGGTTCCGCTCGCACGGCTGTGGCACGCCGTGCCGGCGTACCCGACGCTCAGCGAGGTGTGGCTGCGCTTCCTCGAGACTTACGGCCGTCCGACCGTCTGAGCCGGAACGGCCGGCCGCCGCAGCCACCGCCTCACGCGCGCCGCTCGGCGTCGAGGAGGAACAGCGTTCCCGGCTCGCACCCGAGGGCCCGCTCGAGGGTGCCGGCATCGATCAGGCCGCGCTCGTGCAGCACCGCGAGGGCCGCGTTGCGGTCGTCGACGATGGCCTGACGCTCATCCCCCGGCAGCGCCGCGATGCGGGCGCGGATGCCGCCGACGCTGAGACCCGTCTCGGGCACGGCCTCGCCGTCGCCATCGGGCTCGCGCACGCGGAAACGCACCAGCATCACGAGGGCTGCCAGCCCGGCGACGCCGAGCGCGATGAGGACCGGAACCCGCCACTGCTGCCACCCGATGTAGTCGTCGAGCTCGGCGATGCCCGGCATCGTGCCGAGCGCGAGAATGGCCATCGTCCCCGCCACGAGGTGGATGGAGAACTCCGGCCACGAGAACCGGGCGCCCCGGACCAGCCAGATGACCAGGAGGATGGCCTGGGCGACCGCCGCGACGGTGAAGATCGCGCCCGCGATCGGCATCGCCCGCTGGGCCTCGATGCGGTGGAAGTCGAAGCGGTCGCCCATGAGCACGGCGAGACCCGCGATCGGTGCGAAGAACGCGCCGATCACGACGGCCCACAGCACGACGTCGAGGACGCCGCGCACTGGCGACCTCTTCGCGTTCGCGTGCAGGCGGTGCGCCATCGCGGCCCCGTCGGCGCCGAAGTGCTGGAAGATCTCCGGATGCCGCTGGTAGGCCACGGCCTCGAGCTGAGCGAATCGGACGTCGGCGGCGAGCGAGTGGTCTTCCGCCCAGCCGCGAGCCGTGGTGTGGAGAAAGCTCATGAGCCACCGGCAGCGTCAGCGTATGCGGCAGGTGAAGCGTGCCTCAGCGCGCGCGCACCGAGCCCGTCAGCCACGCCCACAGCGGGTCGCCCGCACTCAGGCCGTTGACGATACGCAATACGCCGCCGATCTGACCGATGCCGCTGAGGGCGCCGCAGATGCCGACCAGCAGGACCGGCACCGTGAAAACCGAGACGCCGGCGCCGAGGTCACGCACGAAGACCGCGACACCGCCGATGGCGACGAGCAGCGCCAAGGTCGCCGTGCTCAGACGGACCAGGATGCGCGGCTCGAGGTTGACGGTACGCGCCTGTACCCATCCTGCGGCGCGCGGCGCGCGCTGGCCCGCGACATACGGTGCGCGCAGCCAGAACGACGCGGCGCGAGTCAAGGCGCGACCCGTGCGCCACAACACCACGAGCAGCGCGACGCCTCCGAGCGCGATCGCCGCTGCGATGACGATGACGATGACGGTGTCCGGTGTCACGACGCCCATCGCCACGACGGTCGCGACCAGCCCGCCCGCGAAGAACACGCCGCCCGCGGCAGCGACGAAACCGACGATTCCGAGCGCCCAGCGCGACCATCGCTCGTAGTCGGCACGCAGGACGGCGACAGCACGATCGGCGTCGGACGGCCCCGCGGATGCCGCAGGCTCCCCCGCCTCGCCCGTCTCGAGGAGCGGGCGGGATGCTGCCTGGATGAAAGCGAACGCCATGGACAGAATGCTACGTGGCGGCGGGCTCGGGCTCCGCGGGCTCGACACCCTCGGGCAGAGCCTGAGTGGTCGTGAGCGCGAACGCGACGTGCAGCGCCAGCTCGGCCGACTGCTGCGGGTCGGAGCACAACCCCATGACGACGGCGGTGCCCGCCCCGCCGGGAAGACGGATCTCGCCGACCGCCGTGAGGTGCGGCATCCCGCCGTCCGCCGACGCACCGAGGGTGATGGTGCCGACGCGGCCGTCCGGGGTGGTGAAGCTCTCGCTGCGCCCGCCCTCGCCGAACCGCGCGAGCGGGAGCAGCCGGTGGAACGCCGTCGCGGCGGCGTCGGTCTCGGCCGTCCCCGGCACCACGTTCGTGCAGAGGAAGAACGCCGCCGGGCGCTCGCCCAACGTCAGCGAGACACCGGCGAAGGCGAAGGCTGTGTCGGCGAACAGCTCGACGCCGGCGCGGAAGCCGTCGACGATCGCGTCGCGCGCAGCATCCGGGAGCCAGCCCTCGGCACTCACGAGGTACCAGTCGAGCCACTCCTGCGGCGAACGATCGCCGAACGAGCGGAACTCGATCCACCCCTGGGGCACGCGCTGCCAGACCCGCAGCGGCGCACCCTCAGCCGCGATCGGGTCGAGCGTCGCCTCCTGCTCGGTCATCAGACCTCCTCGTCGGTGCGCGGACCGTTGCCGCGCAGGGTGTTGTTGAACCGCTCGGAGAGGTTCTGCCACGGCCCGGTCAGACTGTCGACGAAGTCCGTCCCCTTGCTGTGGGCGTCCATCGCACTGTTCACGGTCCAGTAGGTGTTCGCGACCATGTTGGGCAGATTGACGTTGAGCGCCACGGCGACGCTTCCCGCCGCGGCCCCACCGCCGGCCATGGCCGGCGTCATGCCCTGGATCGACGGGATGAGCACCTGTCCACCGGGGCCGATCAGCGCCTTTGCAGCCTGCCCGAGCGCGCCACCCGCGAGCAGTCCGAGGGCGCCGGTGGCGAACTCGGCGAACGTTCCACGACCGGTCGCCCATTGCAGGCCGTCGATCGCGACGAGCGCGATGGACATGATGAGCGCCACCGTGCCGAGGACGGGGATGAAGAGCGAGAGGATCGCGATGATCGGCAGCGCCGCCCGGAGGATGTCCTCCAGGATCGGCACCACGTTGTCCATGAGCCAGTTGCCTGCGTCGGCGAGCCAGTCGCCGGCCGAGCCCAGGAAGTTCATCACCGGATTGCCGGCGTAGGAGTTCAGCGTGTCGCTCGCGGACAGCAGCGCTCCGGCCGCGGCGGCAGCATCGGCGTCGACCTCGTCCTTGAGCTGACGAGCACGCGCGCGGATCGACTCCAGCTCGCCCTGCGCGTTCGCCAGCGCCGTCGACGCGTTCGACACGGCATCCGGGTCGGCGTCCTCGGCGTCCTTGTTCGCCTGTGCCTGCGCATGGGCCGATTCCGATGAGGCGACGCTCGCGGATGCCGCTGAGGCCTCCTCCGCGAGCGCTGCGGCACGCCGCTGGTAGTTGGTGAGCTGATCGGTCCAGGTCGCGAGGGCGGTCCGCGATGTGCGCAACGCCTCGCCGGTGTCACTGAGGTGCGGTCGGAAGTCCTCGCTGAGTGCGGCGCGGAACGCCGTCGCCGACTTTCCGATCCAGGCGCCGTCGTCGGAGCCGTCCATCATCGACAGCGCGTCATCGACGCCGTCGCAGCTGGTGGTGAGCGCATCCACATATCCGGAGAGCGTCGCGACATCGCCAGGGGCGGGGTCGAAGCCGAGAGCGGAGAAGTCGGTCACGACGCCGATCCTTCCTGCGGAACCATGCTGTTGCCGAGCTCGGTGTCGAGCTGCTGGAATGCCTCGAGAATGCCCTCGAGTCCCGTGCCCGCGTCTTCCGCATAGCGGGCGAGTTTGTCGATACCGCCACCCCACGAATCGTGGAGATCCTCGAGACGCCGCCGCAGCACGTCTTGGGGCACGGCCGCGCCCGACACGTTCGACATCGCCCGTGTCGCCCCGTCGAGAACATCCCGCATGTTCGCGTAAGCGTTGCGGCTGGCGCGCATCGCGCCGTAGTCGATCCGCACGTCGACCATGGTCACCTCCGAGAATCGAGCGGAGCCGAGGCGCCCAGGACGCCTCGGCTCCGGGAAGACGAGATCAGCTGCCGGCGAGCTGCTGGTCGAGGTCCTGGATCGCGCGCATCATGCCCAGCAGCGACTCGGACATGTCGTTGATGCCATCGACCGCGTTCTTCAGACCCGTGGTGAGCTCGGAGTAGCCCTCACCGAACTTGCCCGACGCGTGCTGCGTCTTGAAGTCATCGCCCAGCAGCGTGTCGACCTGCGACTTCAGGGTGTCCAGCTGACCCTGAATGTCATCGCGAGCCTGCGACAGCGAGCTCGCAACCTGCTCCATCTCGCCATAAGATGCACCGAAATCAGCCATGACGGCCCTCCTGAAAGTAGATGTCCCGACCCCCCTCCGGAGCCGACACCCAAAACCTATCGGCAGCCCAGGCCCGAGGTCGATGGGGAGAACTCCCCATCTCGGAATGTGATAGGCAATCGCTTTCCGTCAGAACGACGGCCGGGGCGAACACAGACGGGTGCCGCGGGCCTCGGTTGCCCGCTCCGTCTGCGGGCGGCGGGAAAGAGGGCAGCCGCAGCTCACCGCGCGACCCCAGGCGAATGTCCGCGACGCCCCTGACGGGCGAGCCGGCGCGCGAGCCGACGCGAACGGCGCTCTACCCGACGCCGAGACGACGATTCGCGTCGGGTCGTCGTTCGTCGACGACGGCGCGATCCGCACGCTCCCCACAGCCTCGGGTGCGCGCGACGCGCTCGCCCGGGCACGGGCGAGCTGAGACGTCGACGAGAGAAGACCAGTCTTCGGTCCGTTCGCCGCGATGACGGCATGCGCAAGCGCCGCCAGGTGAGCGATATTCGCGTCGTCGCCGGGTAACCGTCGAGGTTGTCTCGCCTTGTGGGTCTCGGACTCAGCGAATGGTCTCGGTGACGGTGTCGGTCGACACGGCCTCCCCCGCGCCCGCCGCGACCGGCCGGGGCGCCGCGACGGTCTCGGACTCGACGAGCGGCATCTGCACCGTGACGGCGCGACCGGCCTGCACGAAGATCCCGCGGCCCTCGGGGAAGTCGCTGCGCTTGACCTTCGGGAACGGCACCTTGAACACGGCGTCGCCGTCGAAGGCCTCCGGTTTGAGGATGATGCCCTTGCGGCCGCCCTTGAAGTCGCCCACAAGGCCGAAGCCGCTCGTGACCTGCGTGACGTCGGCATCGCCGATGAGCAGGTGGTCGCTGCGGTTGACCGCCTGGAACAGGGCCTTCAGCGGGCGCTCCGCCGGCGAGTCGGCGAACTGCGGCACGTCTTCGACGACGATGAGGATGCGGCGTCCCAGCGTCTCGTCGGCGACGAGTTCGGCGAGCTCGGTGGCGAGTTCCTTCGCATCGTCGGGCGTCGTGGCGCTGCGCACCCACGGCGCGAAGTCGCGCAGCTGCGAGCGCCGGCCGCCGAAGTGGAACAGCGTCACCTCGGGGTCGAGGCGCGTCATCGACGTGATGATGGCCTTCATCGCGGTGGTCTTGCCCGCCATCGGCGGGCCGGCCACGACGAACGTTCCCACGGGGTCGAACTCGCGCGCGGCCAGGGTGTCTTCCGCGACGCCGAGCACCGGGAACTCGCCGATGCGGTCGGGAAGGTCCGCGGGCGCGAGACGCGTCGGCAGCGAACCGATCTCGGCGACCTCGCGCACGCCGCGCGAACGCAGCTCGTCGGCGAGCTGACCGAGCAGCTTCGTCTGCTCCGCGACGTTCGGCGTTCCGCCGAGGACGGCGATCTGCGTCTCGAAGCCGTCGACGATGGCGCGTCCGGGCGCGGATCGCTCGTCGAGCACGTCCTTCGGCGCGTTCAGCAGCGCGTAGGCGTTCTCGTCCGAGAGGCGCAGCACGACGCGGCGCGAGATGTTCGAGCTGACCGCCGTCGGCACCGACCCCGAGCGATCGGCGGTCGCCACGACGTGGACGCCGAGCGGGCGGCCCTCGCCGAGGATCCGCATGAACGCCTGGTAGAACGGCATCCGTGCCGTGGTGGACTCCCACTCGGCCCGGAACTGCGGCAGCCCGTCGAGGAGCAGCACGATGCGCGCCTCGTCCCGGCCGGTGAGCTCGCGGTACTCGGCGATCGTCGACGCGTTGGCGGCGCTGAAGCGCTTGCCGCGGTCGTCGAGCACCTTCCCGAGCGAACGCATGATGCGCTGCACGCGCTCGGCGTCGTCGCCGGGGATCACCGAACCGACATGCGGCAGGGTCTCGAGGCTCTTGAGCGAGCCCGATCCGAAGTCGAGGCCGTAGACCTCGATGTTCTCGGCTCGGCGGCCGGTCGTCGCGGCGGCGATGGCTATCGTGCGGAGCACCGTCGATTTGCCCGAGCCGCTGGTGCCGTACACGAGGAGCGAGCCGTCGCGGTCGGGCTCGAAGTACACGGCCTCCTGAAGCTGGCGTTCGGGGATGTCGCTCTTACCGATGAGGATCGACCCGGCGCGGCCCGCGGGCAGCGAGCGGATGTCGACGGTCGTCTCCAGGTCGTCGAGCCACGGCCGTCGGGGAGCCGGAATGGCCGCGCGGTTGGCCGCGGCGACGAGGGTGGCGACGATGCGCTTCTGGTCGTTGGGACCGGGATCGACCTCGGCGGCCGGGTCTTCGGGCTTCTCGTCGACCTCCCAGCGCTGCACGGATCCGAACCGCAGCTCGGCGACGCTCACATCCGCGGCGACGACCTCGTCGGTGCTCCAGCCACCGGCGTAGGCGGACTGGAAGGGAACGAGACGTCCGGGGCCGGTCTTGGCGATACCGCGGCCGGGGATGCTGGGATCGAATCGGGCCGCCACCGGGTCGTCCACGACATCCTTCGAATCCGACTCGTCGGCCATGCGGAGCGCGACGCGGAGGTTGGTGTTGGCGCGGAGGTTGTCCTTGATGACGCCGGCGGGGCGCTGCGTCGCCATGATGAGGTGGATGCCGAGGGAGCGACCGCGCTGGGCGATGTCGACGACGCCGTCGACGAACTCGGGCACCTCGCCGGCGAGCGCGGCGAACTCGTCGATGACGAGGACGAGCGCGGGCGGGGTCTCGGGGTCTCGGCGCTTCTCGAGCTCGAGCAGGTCCTTCGCCTTCTTGCGATTGAACAGGTGCTCGCGGTGGTGCAGCTCGGCCCGGAGGCTCGTGAGCGCGCGCCGCACGAGGTGCGGGCTCAGGTCGGTGACGAGGCCGACGGTGTGCGGCAGTTCGACGCAGTCGGCGAAAGCCGATCCGCCCTTGTAGTCGACGAAGAGGAAGGTGACACGGTCGGGGCTGTGGGCCGCAGCCATGCCGAGCACCCACGCCTGCAGGAACTCCGACTTGCCGGCACCCGTCGTACCGCCGACGAGGGCGTGCGGGCCCTGCGTCCGCAGGTCGAGCGTCATGGCGTCGGTGGCCCCCTGGCCCACGATCGCGCGGAGGTTGCCGGCTTTCTTCAGGCGGGGCATCGCGGCGCCCGACCGGTCGAGGATCGTGTTGTTCTCGCGCCAGCGCTCGACCGCGAACGTGGGGTCGGTCGCGAGCTCCGAGCCGACGAGCGAGAGGAACATCACCGAGTTCGGGATGTCGGAGGAGTCCTCGACGATCGTGCTCGCGTCGGTGACCGGTGCGAGCCGCTTCGCGAGCACCGTCATGAGCTCGTTCGAGACGCCCTCGACCTCGGTGACGGGGTACTCGACGCCGCTGCGCACCGTGCCGACGCGCGCCGCACCCAGGCCGGCCGAGACGTCGACGAACGTGCGGCAGACCGCCGGCAGAGCGTCGACGACGGGCGCGACGAAGATGCCGTAGACGCCGACGTCGGCGCCGCGCTCGAGCACCTGAATGAGTCGCGCGCGGTCGACGGGCGCATCGGAGGTCACGATGACGAGCACCGCGGTCTGCCCCGGGAAGGTCGCCTCCTCGGCGGCGCGCCGGACATCGGTGCCGTAGCGCATCGGGTCCCAGTCGTCGTCGAACGGCAGGCGCGGGGCGGCTGCCGCCTTCGACCGGCGCATCACGAGCTCCTCGAGCCCCGAGAGCAGGGCGGCACCGGTGGAGGCCGAGTCCGACAGCGGCATGTCGCGGAAGGGGCTGCGCTCGCTCGAGGTGTGAGGCAGCCATTTGAGCCACTCGAGCTCCTTCGCCCACTCGGGCTCGGTCAGCGCGACGGCGGCCAGGTCGTTCGGGGAGTGCAGACCGAACAGCTGCACGGCCAGTCCTCGAAGGGCGTCGGCCGCCTCACGAGCACCGCCGGCGACGCCCAGGACACCGACGCTCTGCAGTGACTCGAGCACCGGGACGCCGTCGATCAGGCGGTAGCGCTCACGCAGCCGATCGACGCGTTCGACGTACTCCTGAAGCGCGTCGGGGTTCTCGGCCCGCTTGACGCTCGTGCGCGACGGGGCCTCGGAGGTGCCCATGCGCACCGAGAGGAAATTCCAGTGCTCGGGGCGCCGAGTCCACAGCATCGGGCCGAGCTGCATCGCTTCCTCGAACACGACCGCCACCGGCGGCACCTCGGTGTTGCGCACCTCGCGCTCGCGCGGGCGCAGCCGGTACAGCTTCTCCTCGAGCTCCTCGAAGGTGCGCTCGAAGATCTCCACCTCCTTGCGCTGACGCTGACCGAGCTGCGTGCGCTGCGAGACGAAGTTGCCGAGCAGCATCATCGGCGTCATGAAGATGATCAGCAGCGTGCGGGGCTGATTGGTGATCGAGAACATCGCGATGCCGAGGATCAGCGGGGCGATGAGCATCGGCCACGGGAAGAGCCGCGAGACCGGGTCCTTCGGCATGCGAGGCTCTTCGAGCTCCTCGCCGACGTAGCGTGCCTCGACCCGGGGGCTGCGGTTGAATAGCAGGCTGCCGCCGCGCTCGAGGACCGGGTCCTGCTCGACCGGAGCGAAGGTCTCGGCCATCGAGACCACGAGCTCGGTGTCGCCCAGCTGGAAGCGCTGACCGGGGATGACGCGCAGACGCTGCACGAGACCGCCGTCGATCACGATGCCGTTGGCCGAGTTCAGGTCGACCAGCTCGACGGAGGCACCGATCTCGATACGGGCGTGGCGCTTGGACACCAGCCGGTCGTCGAGCACGATGTCGTTGCCCTGCGAGCGGCCGATCGTGAAATGGCCCTGAGGCAGCGAGAACTCGCGTCCTGCGAGCGGTCCGCCGACGACGTGGAGGATGGCGGCCACGGGGCCGCCGGCTCCGCGAGTGGCGACGTAGTCCGCGCCGAGGTTCGTCACGGAGGCGACGAAGCCCGAGCCGATCGGCGCGTCGCTGACCAGCATGTGCGGGTCGAGCATGACGAAGTCGGGCGACGTGGGCGGGGCCACCGTCAGCGTCAGGACATCGGAGTCGCCCGCGGCGACCTCGCGCCGCGGGTCGCTGTCGACGATCCGGCGCGCGACGTCGTGGACGGTCGCCGTCGAGTCGGACGTGACGACGATGTCGGTGCCGGTGTGATCGCGGCGCTGGAGCGTCAGCTTGAGTCTCATCGAGGATTCCTGTCAGCCGTGCGACGTCGGTCGGCGGGGAGGTCAGCGGATGGCGACGACCGCGGAGCGATCGCCGAAGCGGATGGTGTCGCCGTCGTGCAGCTCGACGGGCTGGCCCGGGACGAGCGCCTGCTCTCTTGAGCCTCGGACGAGCACGCTGCCGTTCGTCGAGCCGCGTTCGACGGCGACCACTCGGGCATCGACGCGCAGCAGCGCCCAGTGCGTCTTCGAGATCGACCGGGTGTGGTCGACGACGGGCACCGGTGCGACGTCGCGATCGTCGGGGCCGGTCGCCGGGGCACGCCCGAGCACCACCCCGCCCCCGGGCACCGCGATCGTGTCGCCCGAGTCGAGCGTCAGCTCGACGACCGCCGGGGATGCGGATGCCGGTCGAGCCGGTGACTCAGCGGCCGGTGCCGCGGGTGCGGGCGGCGCGGCCGCGGGTGCGGCCGGCGCAGCCGCGGGTGCGGGCTCCTCGAGGAGGGGCGGCGGCGTCCACGGGGCCGACCCGGCCCCGGGCGCGACGATGGCTCCGGGGGCGACGGCGGCGGGCATGGGTGCGGGCGCGGAAGCGGCCGGGACCGCGGGCGCCGGGGCCGCCGGGGGCAGACCCGGCGCAGGCGCCGCGAACGGCGCGGGGGCCACGGTGGTGGGGATGCCGGGGCGCGCTTCCTCCTCGGCGGCATCCGTCTCGCCGATGATGCCGCTGCCGGGGGCCGACCGCACCGCGCCGAGGACACCGCCCTTATTGCGCGCGAGGGGCACGTAGGCCTCCGCTCCGCCTGAGGCGACCGGCGTGGCCAGCGAGGGGAGCTCGGCCTTGACGTCGAGCAGATCCGTCGCGACGGTCTTCCGAGCGATGCGCATGCGCTTGTCGTCGTAGGGGTTGAGCCCGCGCTTGACGTCGACGAGCCAGACGGCGGCGGCGAAGTCGGGCCAGCTGCGACCCCGGCGGTCGGGGTCGAACAACGGCGACAGTGCGATGACGAGCAGGGGGCCGAGGACCGGAACGATCGTGCTCGCGCAGAGGACGAGGTAGCGCACGACCGCTCCGCGCCAGAATCCCGGCCGCTCGAGGGTGCGGACGTTGACGGCCCGCAGTCCCGTCAGCGCCTTGCCCAGGGTGACCCCGCGACGGCCGAGCAGGATGAGCTGGGTCAGGAGGAACGCGGTCGAGAGGCCGGAGCTGACGGCGGCGAGGATGATCAGCAGCACGACGTCGTCGCGTGCCGTGAGCGCCTCGACGGGGTCCGTCGCCAGAGCGACGGTGGTCAGCGCCGGGACCACGACGATCAGCATGGGCGACTGGATCAGCAGCAGGACCAGGGCTTCGATGACGGTAGCCAGCGCGCGTCTGCCGAACGGAGCGCGGCGCAGCCCGAGTGACGCGGCGTACTCCGGCCTCGGGCGACCGTCGGCATCGAGCCCCTCGATCGTCCGAGCGCGCTCATCGATCTCCCAGATCACTCGTTCCTCCCCGAAACGCTCCACACCCGAAGCGACCCTATCGCCCGTTGCGGGGCCGCCGATCACCTGTTGACTCGACGGGCCCGCAACGGTCAGCGGAAGACGCCGGCGTGTCAGTGGAAGAAGTGGCGCTCGCCCGTGAAGAACATGGTCACTCCCGCCGCGCGAGCCGCGTCGACGACCTCCTGGTCGCGCACCGAGCCGCCGGGCTGGATGATCGTCTTGATCCCGGCGTCGATGAGCACCTGGGGGCCGTCGGCGAAGGGGAAGAAGGCGTCGGATGCCGCGACCGAGCCGGCCGCACGGTCGCCCGCGCGCTCGACCGCCAGGCGGCACGAGTCCACGCGGTTGACCTGGCCCATTCCGATCCCGACCGTCGCCGAGCCCTGGGCGAGCACGATCGCGTTCGACTTGACGGCCCGGCACGCCTTCCACGCGAAGATCATGCCCTCGAGCTCGGAGGGGTCGGGGCGCTCGCCCGAGACCAGCTGCCAGTCCTTCGCGACCGACTCGATGTCGTCGGGGAACCGGTCGGCGTCCTGCAGCAGCAGCCCGCCCGAGACGAGGCGGACGTCCATGCGCTCCTGCCGCCAGTCGGCGGGCAGGCGCAGCACCCGCAGGTTCTTCTTCAGCTTGAACACCTCGAGCGCCTCGGGCTCGAAGTCGGGGGCGACGATCACCTCGGTGAAGATGTCGCGGAGGTTCTCGGCCATCTTCAGCGTGACGGTACGGTTGGCGGCGATCACACCGCCGAAGGCCGACACCGGGTCGCACTCGTGCGCGCGCAGGTGCGCGGACGCGATGGGGTCGAGCGCCTGCGGGGCGGTGACGGCGATGCCGCAGGGGTTGGCGTGCTTGATGATCGCGACGGCCGGCTTGACCATGTCGAAGGCGGCGCGCAGGGCGGCATCGGCGTCGACGTAGTTGTTGTACGACATCTCCTTGCCCTGCAGCTGCTCGGCCTGGGCGATGCCGTGGCCGCCCGCGCGCGTGTAGATCGCGGCGCGCTGGTGCGAGTTCTCGCCGTAGCGCAGCGTGGCCAGGCGCTCGGCGCGGATCGTCAGGTGCTGCGGCAGCTCGTCGCCCTCGAGCGTCGACTCGGCGAACCACGTCGCGACGGCCCGGTCGTACTCGGCCGTGTGCGCGAAGGCGCGGGCGGCGAGGTCGCGACGCTGCGCGAGGCTCGTGCCACCGGCAGCGACCGACTCGATGATCGCGGGGTACGACGAGGGTGAGACGACGATCGCGACGTTGGCGAAATTCTTGGCCGAGGCGCGCACCATGGCGGGTCCGCCGATGTCGATCTGCTCGACGACGTCGTCGGGCGCAGCCCCCGACGCCACGGTCTCCACGAACGGGTACAGGTTCACGACCACGAGATCGAACGCCGAGATGCCGAGTTCTCCGAGCTGGGTCTCGTGGCTCTCGAGACGCAGGTCGGCCAGAAGCCCGGCGTGCACGCCGGGGTGCAGCGTCTTGACGCGTCCGTCGAGCGACTCGGGGAACCCGGTGACCTCGGCGACATCGGTCACCGTCAGACCGGCGTCGCGCAGGAGCGCCGCCGAACCGCCGGTCGAGACGATCTCGACACCGGCGTCGGCGAGGGCCTGCGCGAGCGGCAGGAGGTCGGTCTTGTCGCTCACCGAGATGAGCGCGCGGCGGACGGCGACGAGGTCGCGCGCGCGGTAGAGGGCGGGGTCGTGGCTCGGTCCGGCCATGGCGGTTCTCCTCGGGTGCGGTGTGGGGCCTGCGGTGCGTCAGGCCGTCGGAGCGGTCGGGTTCGGGGAAGCGGGCGCGGCGAGGTCGATCTCGCCGGTCGCGATGCGGCGGACGACATCGATCAGCAGACGGCGCTCGACGGGCTTGATGCGTTCGTGGAGCGTCGTCTCATCGTCGCCGGGCAGGACGGGAACGCGCTCCTGCGCCAGGATCGGTCCGGTGTCGACGCCGGCGTCGACGACGATGACGCTCGCGCCGGTCCGATCGGCGCCTGCGGCCAGAGCATCGCGAACACCGTGGGCGCCCGGGAACTCGGGGAGGTACGCCGGGTGGGTGTTGATGATGCGGGGCGACCATGCGTCGACGACGGCGGCCGGCAGCAGACGCATGAGACCGCTGAGCACGATGAGGTCGGGAGCCCAGGCCTCGAGCTGGCGGAGGAGCTCGTCGCCCCACTCCTCCCGCGTCGCGTACTCCCGGAACGGAACCGCGAAGGTCGGGATGTTGAAGGCGTCGGCATGAGCCAGGCCGTCGGCGGGCCGGTCGGCTCCGACGACCACCACACGGGCCGGGAAGCCGGGCTCGGCCGCGGCATCCAGGAGGGCCCGCAGATTCGACCCGCCACCGGAGATGAGGACCGCGACCGTCAGCACCGTCCTACTCTACCCGCGCCGTTCCGGCCAGCCGTGCGGCGTCGTCATCCCCCGCTGCGGCGCCCTCCTCGCGCGTGTCGACGCGGTGTGACGAGCGCGGGCCGAGGAGCGCGATCGTCACACCGATGCCGATCTCGACGGCGAACGCGAGGCCGACCGCACCGGCCGACGGGCCGATCTGGTCGAGTCGTCCGGGCCCGAAGGCACCGGAAGCCAGGAGAGAGAGCACGGCGGCGGCGACGCCGCCCCCGACTGCCACGATCGCCGCGGCGGCCAGGCGGGGCAGGACGGGGTCGGCGGCAAGAGCGGATGCCGGCGCGGGCAGACGGCGGCGCGCCGCAGCACCGGCGACGAATCCGACCGCGACGAAGAGCAAGGCGACGAGCAGGAGCACGGGCGGCGTCGTCGGCGGTATCGCTCCGAGCACCGGAATCCCCGGCACGACGCCCAGCTGGGTGCCGGAAGCCGCCACCGTCGAGCCGGCGCCGAGCGAGAACCCGGGGCCTGCGGCGAACGCTCCGCCCCACACGAAGAAGGTCGGTAGATACGCCGCCTGGCCGAGGGTGACGACCGTCGCACCGATGGCATCGACGTTGGCCGCCTGGAACAGCGAGACGATCTCTCCGCCGCGCACGAGCACAGCGACCCCGACGAGGAATGCTCCGACGCCGACGAAGCCGGTGACGGCGATCGCCAGCCCGCGGGCGCCGGCCGACACCGCTGCCGCATAGCCGGTGCGGTCGAGCCGGACGAACAGCGAGTCGACGGGCCCGTCGTCACCGTCGCGCCACGCGCGGGTCACGGCGCCGAGCAGGGCGGGAACGGCGAAGACGAGCGTGGGCAGCAGAACGGCCTGCCAGGTCTCGACGACGGCGTACGGGGTTGCGGCGGTGGCGGCCACGACGGCCGAGGCGACAGCGACCGTCAGCGTTCCGGCGAGCACCCCGGTGAATCCGGCGCCGGCTCCGGCGGCGCGCGCGCCCGAGCGTGCGGCGAACAGGGCGATGAGCAGCGCGACCGCGAGCGGCGGCAGCGAGAGCGAGAACGAGACGGCGTCCGTGCCGATCCCGGTTCCGACCGTGTACTCCTGCGGAAGGGTCACCTGCAGCGGCACGAGATTGCCGAACTGCCACAGACGCACCGACGCGGGCCAGAGCGACGACCAGTCGGCTCCCCCGCCGAAGGCGACCGCCCACAGGACGGTCAGCGGCGCCAGGGCCGCGGCAACGCCGACGGCCACCGCGACGAGGGCGTCGAAGGCGGAGAGGAGGGCGACGAGCAGGCGATTCATGCCTGATCGACCCTACCCAGCGAGTCTGTGCGTGTCGGGCTGACGCGCGCGGGGGCGCTACCGTCTTCTCGGAGGATTTTGTGAACACTACGCAATCGCGCGCGCCCCAGGGTGCCATCGACCGCTTCTTCGACATCAGCCGACGCGGCTCGACGATCGGCACGGAGGTCCGCGGCGGCCTCGTGACCTTCGTCACGATGGCCTACATCGTCATCCTGAACCCGATCATCCTGTCGGGCAAGCCGGATGTGGCGGGGACGAGCCTCGACTTCGCGGCGGTCAGCGCCGCGACCGCGCTGACCGCGGGCGTCATGACGATCCTGTTCGGTCTCATCACCCGCCTCCCCTTCGCATTCGCGGCCGGGCTCGGGATCAACGCCTTCGTCGCGTTCGGCGTCGTCGGCGAGGTCACGTGGGCCGAGGCGATGGCGCTCGTCATGATCAACGGCGTCATCATCGTGCTGCTGGCTGCCACCGGCCTGCGCAAGCTCATCTTCGATGCCGTCCCCGTGCAGCTCAAGCTCGCGATCACGGTGGCCATCGGCCTGTTCATCGCGTTCATCGGCTTCGTCAACTCTGGTTTCGTGACCTCGACCGGACAGGCCTCTCCCCCGGTCGGTCTCGGTGTCGGCGGCTCTGTCGCATCGGTGCCGACCTTGATGTTCGTCATCACCCTCCTGCTGACCGGCGTCCTCGTCGCTCGCAAGGTCAAGGGCGGCATGCTCATCGGCATCGTCACGGGCACGGTCCTGTCGATCGTCGTCGAGGCGATCTGGCACCTCGGCGCGGCGACCGAGAACCCCGGCGGGTGGGGACTGACCGTCCCGGCGCTCTCCGGCTCTCCCGTCAGCGTCCCCGATCTGAGCCTCATCGGCGCCGTCGACTTCGGCTTCGACCTCGGCAAGGTCAGCATCGTGACCCTCGTGATGCTCGTCTTCACGCTCGTCTTCTCGAACTTCTTCGACGCGATGGGCACCATGACGGGACTCGCGAAGGAGGCGAACCTCGCCGACGCGAAGGGGGACTTCCCGCGCATCAAGTCGGCGCTGATCGTCGAGGGTGTCGGGGCGATCGCGGGTGGCGCGACGAGCTCGTCGTCGGCCACGGTCTTCGTCGAGTCCGGCTCGGGCATCGGCGAGGGGGCGCGCACGGGACTCGCGAACGTCGTGACGGGCCTCGTCTTCCTGCTCGCGATGTTCTTCACCCCGCTGACCTCGATCGTCCCGACCGAGGTCGCCGCCGCAGCGCTCGTCATCGTCGGAGCGATGATGCTGTCGCAGATCGCGCACATCGACCTGACCGACTTCCGCGTCCTGCTGCCGGTGTTCCTCACGGCGACCGTCATGCCGCTGACCTACTCGATCGCCAACGGCATCGGCGCGGGGTTCATCTCGTGGGTGCTCGTCAACGCGCTGTCGGGACGCGTCAAGCAGATCAGCCCGCTGCTGTGGGTCGTCGCCGGCGGCTTCGTGATCTTCTTCGCCCGCGGCCCCCTCGAGGCGCTGCTCGGGGTCTGATAGCCGCCGAAGGCCGCTTCGGAGAACAGCGAAGGGGCGGATGCCGCAGCATCCGCCCCTTCGTCGTGTCCGGGAAGCGTCAGAGCTTCTCGATGATCTCCCGCATGAGCGCGGCGGTCTCGGACGGCGTCTTGCCGACCTTGACACCGGCGGCCTCGAGGGCCTCCTTCTTCGCCTGCGCGGTTCCCGCCGAGCCGGAGACGATGGCGCCGGCGTGGCCCATCGTCTTGCCCTCGGGGGCGGTGAAGCCCGCGACGTAGCCGACGACCGGCTTGGTGACGTGCGCCTTGATGTACTCGGCCGCGCGCTCTTCGGCGTCGCCGCCGATCTCGCCGATCATGACGATGGCCTTCGTCTCGGGGTCGGCCTCGAACGCCGCGAGAGCGTCGATGTGCGTCGTGCCGATGATCGGGTCGCCGCCGATGCCGATGGCGGTCGAGAACCCGAGGTCGCGCAGCTCGAACATCATCTGGTAGGTCAGGGTGCCCGACTTTGACACGAGGCCGATCGGGCCCTTGCCCGTGATATTCGCCGGCGTGATGCCCGCGAGAGCCTCGCCGGGCGTGATGATGCCGGGGCAGTTCGGCCCGATGATGCGGGTCTTGTTGCCCTTCGACTTCGCGTACGCCCAGGCCTCGGCCGACTCGCCGACGGGAACGCCCTCGGTGATGACGACCAGCAGCGGGATCTCGGCATCGATGGCCTCGACCATGGCGTCCTTGGTGAACGCGGGCGGCACGAACGCGACCGAGACGTCGGCCCCGGTCTTCTCGATCGCCTCGGCGACCGAGCCGAACACGGGCAGCTCGACGGCGTTGCCGTCGGCGTCGGTGTGCGAGACCGTGGTGCCGGCCTTGCGCGCGTTCACGCCGCCGACGATGTTGGTGCCCGCCTTGAGCATCAGCGCGGTGTGCTTGGTGCCCTCACCGCCCGTGATGCCCTGGACGATGACCTTGGAGTCCTTGTTGAGGTAGATAGACATGTCGTTGGTCCTTTTCGCGTCCGGAGCTCAGGCGTTGGCCAGCTCGGCGGCCTTGTCGGCGCCCTCGTCCATACCGGCGGCGAGGGTCACGAGCGGGTGGTTCGCGTCGGCGAGGATCGCGCGGCCCTCGTCGACCTGGTTGCCGTCGAGACGCACCACGAGCGGCTTGGTCGCCGAATCGCCGAGGATCTCGAGCGCCTTGACGATGCCCTCCGCCACGGCGACGCACGAGGTGATGCCGCCGAAGACGTTGACGAAGACGCTCTTGACCTGCTCGTCGCCGAGGATGACGTCCAGACCCGAGGCCATGACCTGGGCGTTGGCGCCACCACCGATGTCGAGGAAGTTGGCGGGCTTGACGCCGCCGTGCTTCTCGCCGGCGTAGGCGACGACGTCGAGGGTGGACATGACCAGGCCCGCGCCGTTGCCGATGACGCCGACCTGACCGTCGAGCTTGACGTAGTTCAGGCCCGACTCCTTGGCCTTGGCCTCGAGCGGGTCGGCGGCGCCCTTGTCCTCGAGCTCCTCGTGCTCGGGGTGGCGGACCTCGCTGGCGTTCTCGTCGAGCGAGACCTTGCCGTCGAGGGCGACGATGTCACCGGCGCCCGTGCGGACGAGCGGGTTCACCTCGACGAGGGTCGCGCCCTCGCCCGTGTAGACGGCGTAGAGCTTGACGAACACGTCCGAGACCTTCTCGACGAGGTCCTCGGGGAAGTTCGCGGCGCGGGCGATCTCGACGGCCTTGGCCTTGTCGATGCCCTGCAGAGGGTCGACCTCGACGCGCGCGAGCGCCTCGGGACGCTCGACGGCGAGCTCCTCGATCTCCATGCCGCCCTCGACCGAGCACAGGCTCAGGTACGAGCGGTTGGCGCGGTCGAGCAGCACCGAGAAGTAGAACTCCTCGGCGATGTCGGCGCCCTGCGCGACCATGACGCGCTGGACCACGTGGCCCTTGATGTCGAGGCCGAGGATGGCCTCGGCCGCGGCGAACGCCTCGTCGGGGGTCTTGGCGACCTTGACGCCGCCGGCCTTGCCGCGACCTCCGGTCTTGACCTGAGCCTTGACGACCACGACGCCGCCGATCTTCTCGGCCGCCGCCTTCGCCTCCTCAGGGGTGTCGGCGATGATGCCGGCGAGCACCGGCACCTCGTACTTCTCGAACAGGTCTCGGGCCTGGTACTCGTAAAGGTCCACTGCAATCCTTCGCTGGGCGACGGTGGGTGATGGGGCGTGAGAAATCTCGATGTCGAGATATCGCCCGATCGGAAAGCCTACTACCCGTGTCTGACGGCCCCGTGCCCGATCCCCGCCGAACGGAGGGGACGGCGTCAGATCCAGCCGCGCTCGCGCGCCATGATCGCCGCCTGCTGCCGGGTGGCGAGATGGAGCTTGCCCAGCACCGACGAGACGTGGTTGCGGACCGTGCCCGCCGACAGATGCAGCGTCGCCGCGATCTCGGCGATCGTCTCCCCTCGGGCACCCGCCCGCAGCACGTCCAGTTCCCGGTCGGTGAGGGGGCTGCGCTCGTCGCTCAGCGCATCAGCGGCGATCTCGGGGTCGACGTAGCGCCGCCCGGCGGCAACCTCGCGGATGACGGCGGCGACGTCGTCGGCGCGGCGCGACTTCGGCACGAAGCCGTCGACGCCGGCGCTCAGCGCGCGGCGGAGAACGCCGGGCCGCGCGTGCCGGGTGACGACGACGCAGCGCGCCGGCACCCGCTGCCGGATGCGGGCGGCCGCCTCGACCCCGTCGATGCCCGGCATCTCGAGGTCGAGCAGGCAGACGTCGGGACGCAGCTCGAGCGCTCGCTCCACCGCGCTCTCGCCGTCGCGGCACTCGGCGATCACCTCGAGGTCGTCCTCGAGACGCAGCAGCGCGGCGAGCGCCGAACGGATCATGTCCTCGTCATCGGCGATGAGCACGCGGATCATCCCGGCATCCCCTCGCCCGCCGGCTCCCGGGTCGCGCCAGCGGCAGTGCCGGGCGCTCCCGCGGGGACCGAGACGACGACCTCGAACCGCCCGTCTTCACGGCGGGATCGCAGGTCGCCGCCGGCCACCCCGACCCGGTGCGCGATGCCGGCGAGGCCCGAGCCCGCCCCCAGCGCGGAATCCGGCCCCGGGTCGTTGGCGAAGGCGACGCGCCAGTACCCGCCCTCGCGATCGAGCCTCAGCTCCGCCCATCGACCACCGCCGTGCTTGAGCACGTTGGTCGTGCACTCCCGGATCACGGGGCCGAGGATGTCGGCGGGCGCGAGCACCGCGTCGGCCGCGACGTCGAGCCGCACCGCGAGTCCGGCCGCGCGCAGCAGGTCGGCGGCGTTGGCCAGTTCGTCGGGCAGCGGTACGCCGCGGAAGCGCCCGGCGAGCTCGCGCGTGCCCGTGCGGGCTGCGTCGACGGAGGCGCGGGCCAGGCGGATCTGCTCGCCCGCGGCATCCGGGTCGCGCCCCAGCATCCGCTCCGCGAGCTCCAGCTGCAGCGCGATCACCTGCAGATGGTGCCCCTGCAGGTCGTGCAGCTCGCCCGCCAGGCGCAGCCGCTCCTGCGTCGCGGCGAGGCGCGACTCGGTCGCGCGCGCACGGTCGAGCTCGAGCACGACATCCCACGACCACAGGGACAGGGCGATGGACGCCGGCAGCGCGACCGCGAAGACGAGCAGCGCGAACGTCAGCGAGCCCACGCCCGCGAGGGCGCCCTCGATACGTGCCCGCTCCGCGAACCACAGCGCGACGAGCGCTGCCTCGACGAGGATCACGCCCCGCCAGCGGATGCCGGGCCCCCAGCGCACCAGGCACAGGATCGTCGCGAGGACCGAGGCCCCGAACAGCACCGTCATCGTCGTCGCGCCGAGGAGCAACGACCCCGCCACGCCCAGAAGAACCGGCCACGACAGGAAGCGGCGCAGGCGAGGCGGACGATCGGCCTCCCCCACGTCGCCGTCGGTGCGGTATCGAACGAGCAGCACGACCGTCGAGACCAGGACGGCGACCGAGCCGGCCGCGTACCCGACGATCACCGCCGGGTCCTCCAGGCGGGTGCGGACCTGCAGCGCCCACAGGCTCCAGATGCCGAGCGCCGAGATCATGAAGAAGACGATGGATACGGCGATGTACCACGAGGTGGCCGCGACCTCACGGGCCAGTGCCGTGCGGCGCGGCGCGGATGCCGTGCGGGGGTCGCGGTCGTTCACGAGGCCCACAGTACGGCCATGACGTTTGTCACGGTCCGGGTCGCGGAACCTCCCGGGCACCGGTGACGCCCCGACACTGCCGCGGACTTCCGGGCGCCGCTGGGATGGATCCATGACCAACCCCCTCGCAGACCTCATCCTCGGCTTCCAGGACCTCGTGGCCCGGATGCCCGACATCCTTCAGCCCGTCATCGTCGCCCTCGCCGGCGCGGTGCCGTTCATCGAGGGCGAAGGCGCGGCCGGCATCGGCATCATCGGCGGCATCCACCCCGTCGTCGCCGCCCTGGCCGGCGCCATCGGCAACTTCGTCTGCGTCGCCGTCGTCGTGCTCGTGGCCGCCCGCGTGCGCACCGCCGTCACCACGCGCGGCGGGGCCCCCGAGAAGCCGAAGTCGGCCCGCAGCGAGAAGTTCCAGAAGGCGTACCACCGCTACGGCACCCCGGGCGTGAGCCTGCTCGGTCCGCTTCTGCTGCCCACGCAGTTCACCGCGGCCGCCCTGACCGCCACCGGAGTGCCCCCTCGCACCGTCCTGCTGTGGCAGGGAGCGGCGATCGTCATGTGGACGACGATCATCACGCTGTTCATCACCGGTGTGCTCTACGTCGCGACCTGACGCGGCGGAGCACGCCCGATAGGCTCCGCTCGGCGACACTGACACCGACACCGACACCGAGGAGACGACGATGACCGCGCTCGAAGAACGCCTCGACGCCCTCGTGGCCAATACTGTCGTCCCGGTGCTCAAGCCTCGCGGGTACCGCAAGAAGCGTCTGGTCTGGACTCGGGAGACGCCGGGGGTGCTCCACGAGGTGACGTTGCAGCGCAGCCAGGGGAACGCCGCTGGCCACCTCCGCGTGTACGTCGAGGGCGCCGTGTACGTCGCGGGCTTCGACGAGGCGATCGGCAGGACAGCGCCCTCACCCCTCTCGCGCGCCACGCCGCAGTACCGCCGTCGATTCGAGGACATCGTCGGATGGCCGGCGCAATGGATCGACCTCGAGACGTGGTCCGACGACGAGCTCGTGCCGCGTCTGCACGAGGCGATCGGCACGCTTGCGGACCACCTCGAGCGCATCGACTCCGCCGAGGGACTCGCCCTGGCGAAGCAGGAGTCGGGCGCGGGCCTCGACCTCGATCTGTTCGCTTGGTGGTGCGCCGCCGGCGACGACGCGGCACGCAAGGCCCAGCTGGCGCAGGCGCACGTGGGTTTCGGGCACGAGGAGCGCTGGCCCAGCCTCCTCGCCGGGTTCGTGCGGGTGGGCGAGCGCTACGGCGTCGCCGTCGCGGTCTGACCCGCGCGGACGCGGCGCCACGGGACCGCCCCTCTCGCGGACCGGCCGATCGGCGCGAAACCGGCGCCGTATTCAGCGGCGGGCATGTCGCGGAATGCAGGATGGGGACATGACCGCCCTCGAGTCCCGCCCGTGGCTGTCGGCCTACGCCGACGGCGTCCCCGCCGAGATCGACGAGGTGACGCAGACCCTGCCGGAGATGCTCGCCGCGACCGTCGCCCGACACGGCAACCGGACCGCCCTGGAGTTCTTCGGCGCCACCACGACGTATCGCGAGCTCGGCGAGAGCGTCGACCGCGCCGCGGAAGGCCTGCGCAGGCTGGGGGTGACCGCGGGCGACCGGGTGGCGATCGTGCTCCCGAACTGCCCGCAGCACGTCATCGCGTTCTACGCGGCACTGCGCCTCGGCGCGATCGTCGTCGAGCACAACCCCCTCTACACCGCGCGTGAACTGCGCCACCAGTTCGAGGACCACGGCGCACGGTTCGCGATCGTGTGGGACAAGACCGTCGACACCATCGCCGACTTCCCGACCGACCTGCGGGTCGAGCGCATCATCAGCGTCGACGTCACCGAGGCGCTGCCGCGCGGCAAGCGGATGCTGCTCCGCCTGCCGATCGCGAAAGCGCGGGAGTCGCGCGCCCAGCTGACGGCGAAGCCGCGAGCGAAGGATGCGCTGCCGTGGTCGAAGCTCGTCCGACACCGCCCCCTGTCGCGTCGTGCGGCGGGACCGACGCTCGACGACACGGCACTGCTGCAGTACACCAGCGGTACGACCGGCATCCCCAAGGGCGCCGTCCTGAGCCACCGCAACCTGCGGGCGAACGCCATGCAGGGTCGCGCATGGGTTCCCGGTCTCGTCGAGGGCGAGGAGACGTTCTACGGCGTCCTGCCGCTCTTCCACGCCTACGGCATGACGCTCTGCCTGACCTTCGCGATGAGCATCGGGGCGAAGCTCGTGCTGTTTCCGAAGTTCGACGTCGGCCTCATGGCGGACGCCGCCAAGAAGAGCCCGCCGACGTTCCTCCCCGCGGTGCCGCCGATCTACGACCAGCTCGCGCGTGCGGCATCGCGTGGCGCGATCGACCTGTCACGCGTGCGGTTCGCGATCTCGGGAGCGATGAGCCTGCCGGTCGCCACCGTCCGCCGGTGGGAGGACACCACGGGCGGGCTCCTCGTCGAGGGTTACGGCATGACCGAGTCCTCCCCCGTCGCGCTCGGCAATCCCATGGGCCCCTCCCGCCGTCCCGGCACGGTGGGAGTGCCGTTCCCGAGCACCGACATCCGCATCGTCGACCCCGACGACCCCTCGGTCGACCGCGAACCGGGCGAGGAGGGCGAGCTGCTGCTGCGCGGCCCCCAGGTCTTCTCGGGCTACTGGCGCCGCCCCGCCGAGACCGCGGACGCACTGCTTCCCGGCGGCTGGCTGCGCACGGGAGACATCGCCGTCGTCTCGCCCGACGGCTTCGTCACGATCGTCGACCGGCTCAAGGAGCTCATCATCACGGGCGGGTTCAACGTCTCACCCAGCGAGGTCGAGGACACCCTGCACGCGCACCCCGACGTCGAGGCCGCGGCCGTCGTCGCCGCTCCCCGTTCCTCGGGCGGAGAGGAAGTCGTCGCCGCGGTCGTGCTGCGCGATGGGGCCGAGCTCGACGTCGAGGGTCTGCGCGACTTCTGCCGGACGCGCCTGGCCGCGTACAAGGTCCCGCGCCGGATCGTCGCGGTCGACGACCTTCCCCGGTCGCTCATCGGCAAGGTGCTGCGACGTCAGGTGCGCGAACAGCTGCTCGCGCGGGACTGACCGCTCGGGTCAGCGCAGACGCCGCAGGCCCGTCGAGGCGGGACCCTCGATGCGCTCGCCGTCCGGGGTGAACCGCGACGCGTGCAGGGGACAGTCCCACGTGCACTCGAGGTCGTTCCACTCCAGCACGCCGCCCAGGTGGGGGCAGATCGCGCTGACCGCCCGCGTCTGACCGTCGATCGTCGAGACGCCCACCGGCCGGGCATGGTGCTGCGCGACGGTTCCTTCGCCCTCCGCGGGCTGCGCCACCGGGGTGGACCGCCTCGCGGCCGAGGCCCAGCCGCGCGCCGCGACGGCGCCGATCTTGGCGTTCTCGGCCGCGCCGCGGGCGAGATCCGCGGGCACCGTCAGCCGCGTGCCGATCACCGTCATCCACGTCGGGCGCTCGCGCATCCTCTCCCCGCGGAGTTCGCTGGCGATCCGCAGCGCCGCCGCGGGCGCGTTCGTGAGCCCCCATTTGGCGTATCCGGTCGCGAACCGAACGCGACCGAGCGAGCGGGGCATCGCGCCGATGAACGGCACGAGGTTGTGCGAGGTGTAGTCCTGCGCCGACCAGCGGTGGGTCTCCGCGCCCACGGGGAACGTGTCCCGAGCCCACGCGACGAGCTCCTCGAGCTTCGCGAGCTCGCTGTCGGTCCGGCCGACGGGGTGTCCGGCGCCGCCCACGACGAGCTGCGGCGACCGCTCGGGGCCGCCCGCACCGTCTGCCGCCGTCACGGTGCGCACTGACCGGGTGGGGCTGTCGGCCGACAGGTACATGCCCTCGGGCACTTCGCCCTCGAGGTCGAACGAGACGCACGCCGACCGCATGCCGCTCACCTTGGCGAAGTACAGCCCGCGGTCGGTGATGGGCGCGCCCGTGGCGAGCACGATCTTCTCGGCGAACAGCGGCCCCGCCTCGGTGTCGATCCGCGGCCGCGGCACGACCCGCACCCGTCGCACGGCCGTGCCCAGGTGGAGCCGGCCTCCGGCCGCGACGAAAGCGGTCGCCAGTGCCGTCAACAGGCTCATCGGGTCGATCGCGCGCTGCTCGTCCAGAGCGACGGCGCTGGTCATGCGGACGGGGCCGGCGGCGAGCTCGTCGGCACCCGCGAGTCGCACGTCGAGGCCCGCCTCTCGAGCCGCCCGGTACTCGTCGGTCACGGCCGCGACACCCTCGGCGCCCTGGGCGTGCGTGTACGCGGTGCGGGTGGTGGTCGAGACCCCGAGCTCGTCGGCGGCCCGGGTGATCCACTCGAAGCCGTCGCGGTTCGCGTCGACGTAGGCACGGACGAGGGATGCCGGGTGGTGCCGGCGCAGCGACGACAGCGTCGTGCCCTGCAACAGCGACATCTTGCCGGTGTTCGAGCCCGAGGCGAGCTCGCCGATGCCGCCGCGCTCGACGATCGCGACGTCCATCCCGCTGCGGACGAGCTCGAGCGCCGTCGCGAGGCCGGTCAGCCCTGCCCCCACGATGACCACGTCGTGGCGCCGTCCCGGCTCGAACGGCGCTCCGGCGGGCACGGCGACGTCGGACTTCCACAGCGCGGTCATTCCCGCAGTCAACGCCGCGCACCGGACGGCGGCAAGCGACTTGACACTAGGCTCGGTGCCCATGACCGAGGCCCCCCGCACCCCCGGCGACCCTCTCGTGGCCGCGGCGGTCGCGCTGTTCGACGAGCAGGGGTACGAGCGCACCTCGGTCGACGACATCGCGCGGGCCGGCGGCCTGTCGCGCTCGACGTTCTTCCGGCAGTACGGCGGCAAGGACGATGTGGTCTTCGCCGACCACGACGTCGCGATCGCGGCTCTGCGCGAGCTGCTCGAGAGGCCGAACGAGAGCCCGTGGCGGGCCGTATGCGACGCCGCCCTCGCGGCCTTCGACCACTTCGCCGCCGACGTCGAGCTGGCGCGGCGCCGCTATCGCGTGGTCCGCGGAGTCCCGGCGTTGCGCGAGCGCGAGATCGTGATGGTCTTCCGGTACGAGCGGCTCTTCGGCGATCATCTGCGCGGGCGTCTGCCCGACCTCGATCCCGCCGAGACCGTCGCCTTCAGCGCCGCGGTGACCGCCGTGCACAACCATGTCCTGCGCCGGCTCCTCCGCGGCGAGGACGCCGTCACGCGGGCCACGGTGGAAGCGGCGCTCGATGATCTGCTGCGTCGGTTCGGCGTGCATCCCGACGGCGGGGCACCCGCCGACGACGACGTCGTGGTGGCCGTCTTCCCGCGCCGGATGCCGCTCGCCGAGGTGACCCGCCGCCTCCGCGCCGACCTCTCCTGAACAGATGTGGTGACACCCAGTGTCATTCGGGGTGATACTGGATGCCATGAGCGATGAAGCCGACCGTCACCTCGACGCGCTCCCCGGCGAGCGCGTCGCGTCATACGCCCTCACGGGCCGCCGTGACACCGATTACTACGGCGTCTTCGCCGACGTCGACGACGAAGACCGCGCCGCCTGGGATCGCGCCCGGGCCTTCGTCGATGAGGTGGGCGAGCGGATGCAGCACGCCTGGGACGCCGCGACCTACCCCCTCGACCTCGTCCGCCGGATGGGCGAGCTCGATCTCTTCGTCGACGGCATCGACCACCCCGAGCTCACGCGCATCACGCCACTCGGCGCGGGCATGGTGACGATGGAGATCTCCCGCGGCGACGGTTCGCTCGGCACGGCGCACGCGGTGCAGGGCGGGCTCGCGTTGCGCACCCTCGCCCTCTTCGGCTCCCCCGCTCAGCAGGAGCGCTGGCTGCGACCGCTCGCCGCGGGCGAAGTGCTGGGCGCCTTCGCGCTCACCGAGCCCGACCACGGCTCCGATTCGGTCTCGCTCGAGACGGTCGCCCGTCGCGAGGGCGACGAGTGGGTGCTGCGCGGGGCCAAGAAGTGGATCGGGAACGGGGCGTCGGGCGGCATCACGTTCGTGTGGGCTCGGGTCGACGATGAGGGCGACGAGCTGCACGGTGCGGTGCGCTGCTTCCTCGTCGAGCAGGACCGCCCGGGCTACACCGGCACCGTCATCGCGGGCAAGGCGTCGCTGCGCGGCATTCATCAGGCTCACGTGGCGCTGCGCGATGTGAGGCTGCCGGCCGATGCCGTCCTCGAGGGGACTCGTTCGTTCCGGGATGCCTCGACCGTGCTCTACGCCACGCGTTCCGGGGTCGCGTGGTCGGCGCTGGGTCACGCGACCGCGTGCTACGAGGCTGCCGTCACCTACGCCGGCGAGCGCATCCAGTTCGGGCGTCCGCTGGCCCGCTCGCAGATGGTGCAGGAGCGGCTGGCTCAGATGCTCGACGAGCTCACCGCGATGCAGCTCTACTGCCGCCGCCTCGCCGACCTCGAGACCTCGGGCGGCCTGCGTCCCACCCAGGCCTCGCTGGCGAAGTACCACAACACCCGGGCCGCGCGACGGATCGCGCAGATCGCGCGCGATCTGCTCGGGGGCAACGGCATCCTGCTCGAGAACGGCGTCATGCAGCACATGACCGACATCGAGGCCATCCACACCTACGAGGGCACGGAGAGCGTCCAAGCCCTCCTGCTCGGCCGCGACATCACGGGCGTCGGCGCGTTCGCCTGAGCCGCCGGCCGGCGAACTGCGACTCAGCGCGCGCGCCGGCGCACCACGATGACCGCCGCGAGCGCGATGATCCCCGCACCCGCCGCGAGGACGGCGATCGACGACCACGGCACGGCCGGTGATGAGAACCCCGAGGATGCCGGTTCGGGGAGCGGCACCCGATCGTCGCCGAGCGAGATCGGGGTCACGGTGACCTCGCCGGCGGCGAGGAACAGCGGCGCGAGCGGCAGCTCGATGCGCTGCGTCGCCGTGCCGCCGGGCAGCACCTCGAACGCCTCGGCGACGCCACCGCCGGGAAGAAGCCCCAACGGGCCCGCAGCCTCGGCGGCACCGCTGGCCCCGAAGCGGACGTTGCCGATGTTGGTCACCTGGTACTCCACCGTCAGGGTGCCGGGAGCGAAGGGGATCCACGAGGGCGTGAAGCTCGCGGTGGCCGCGTCGATGCGGAGCGCCGGAGCGATGTCACCGGCGACCTGCAGGTGCACGCGCACCCCGACGCGGTGCGTCACCGTCACCCCCGATCCCTCGGCGCTGAGCCCCACGACGATCCCCGCGGGGTGATCTCCCGGCGTCGCATCCGCCGGCACCGTGATCGTGACCGGGAGCACACGGGTCTCGCCCGCAGCGAGCGCGAGGCCGTCGCCGTCGAGCCCGCCGACGTCGATCCACGCGCCGCCCGCTTCCGGATCGTCGGCACGGACGTCGTACGCGCCGTCCGCGCCCACCACGCCGTCACCGGCGGCGACGGTGAACACCGCGGGCTCGACGGAATGGTTGGTGACCGCGATGGCATCGGTGATCGCGGCGCCCGGGTCGATCGTGTGGCGCAGCGACACGCGGCCGTCGGGGCCGGCGGCGTCGGCGGGGACGACGCCCCACTCGATCGCGGGCGGCTCCGGCGCCGCGGCCGATGCCGGGACGACGGCGAGCGACGCGGATGCCGTGAGCGCGGCGAGCACGCCGACCGCCAGCAGCACGGCACGGACGGGAAGGATGCGGGGCATGAGGTCTCCGGTGAGCTGGGGGCGGGGACGGGCCGGAGCCCGCCCCCGCCGATGCATCGCTGTCGCGCGGACCGGTCAGTCCTGGGCGAACAGGGTGAGCGTGATCTCGCTGCCGTACCGGCCGCCCGCGGCGTCGGCCGGGACCGTCAGATCCAGATCGGCCCCGATCACCGTCGAGCCCAGGCGCGACGTCCGGTCGGCGGTGGCGAGCGTCGCGGGCGCGGCGAGCGTCGCCCGGCCGCCCGCGGCGGCACCCGCCTCGGATCGGACGATGCGCGGCGCCCACGCGAGGTTTTCAGCCGACAGCGTGCGGTTGCCGGCCACGAAGTCCGTCGCCGTTCCCGCGAGCGTCCAGCCACGCCCCTGGGCGCGGACCTCGTTGCGCGTGTCGGCGACGGTCACGAGCGGCAGCGTGGCATCCAGATCCGCCCCGGAACCGCCGAACGAGACGCGCTCCCCGTGTCCGGCCACGCTCAGGCTGAGCGCGCCGTCCGCCGGCTGGCCGGCGATCGTGGCCTCGAGCGCGACCGCGTCCGCCGAGCTGCGTTCGCCGTGGCCGAGGACGTCGAAGATCGTCTCGCCGATCGCGGTGTTGTCGAGGTAGGCGCCGCGGACGAGATCCCACTGGTCGGCCCGGGCTTCGAGCACGTCGGCCCCGGCACCCTTGGCGAAGAGCGGGACGAGCGCGTTCGTGTGGCCGCCCGAGTGCCACGTCAGGTCGGGGAGCTGCCCCGCTGCCCCCGTCATCGGCGTCCATCCGGTCTCGGCACCGGCACCCGCGCCGGCGAGGTAGCCGGTCTCGTGGTCGGCGGTGACGATGACGAGCGTCTCGTCCCAGCTGCTGTTCTCCTCGACCCACGACTCGACGGCCTCGACGGCGTCGTTGAAGGCGATCTGCTCCTCGACGAGGCGCGTGGTCTGATTCGCGTGGCCGGCCCAGTCGACCGCGCCGCCCTCGACCATGAGGAAGAAGCCCTCGTCGCCCGTGTCGAGCACGTTCAGCGCTCCCCGGGCGAGAGTGTCGAGGTCGGCGACGTCATTCGCCGGATCGGTGTACGGCAGCGCGGTGTCGTTCGCCAGCCCGGGGCGGTTGTACTGCAGGGTCTCGGCGACCTGCGCGAGACCGAACACCTTGTCGGGGACGGCGGTGCCGGCGGCGAGAGCGTCGAAGTCGGCCTTGTCCTCGATGAAGGTGAACGGCGTCGCTCCGGTCGAGACGCGCTCGTAGTCGCGCTGCGCGATCCACGTCCAGTCGGCGGGGCGGGGCTCGTGTGCGTCGGTGTACATCGGGTGCCCGCCGCCCATCAGGACGTCCACGCCGCTGTCGATCATCTCGGCGGCCAGGCCCTGGTAGTCGTTTCGGTCGGCGTTGTGGGCGATGAAGCCCGCGGGGGTGGCGTGGTTGAACGGTACGGAGGTGACGAGCCCGACCTTCTTCCCGACCTCCTGCGCCTGCTCGCCCACGGTGAGCAGGCGATCACCGCCCGGTGCGAAGCCGAGCGTCCCGTTGTTCGTCTTCACGCCGGTTCCGAGTGCCGTGCCCGCCGCGGCGGAGTCGGTGGCGCCCGAGGCGACCCAGCCGAAGTCTCCCCACGCCTTCTCGGTGACGTACTCCGCCCGGCCCGACGCCGAGTAGTGAGACTGGGCCACCTGGACGGGCCAGGTCTCGTAGACCTGACCGGGCGTGGCCGCCTCATGCGCGATCGCGCCGGTCGCGGGATCGACGGCGACCTGGTGCGCGCTCGTCCCGTGCTCGTAGAGGCTCGCGGCGTCGAACTGGTTGTAGCCTGCGCCGTCCGAGATCATCAGGATGACGTTCTTCGGAACGGATGCCGCGTCGGCATCGGCCGCGCTCGCGGCGACGGCCGGGACCGACGCGAGGACGAGACCGGCGGCGACGCTCGTCGCGGTCAGGGTGCAGGCGCGCGTATGCGCTCTCCGGTGCATGGAGATCCTCTTTCGTATCTGGGGGGAGGTGCGAAAGCCGCCGCGTGCGGGCGGCACCTCCACCGTCCTCGGCGGGGGTGGCCGCGCGGCGACCTCGAGGCGACGCGCGGGTGAACGGGAGCAACCGCGGAGGTGACCACGATGAATCGCGCCCTGCCCCGCGCGCGGCTCGAGCGCAACCCCGCGTCCGGGGCGGCGCGGTCCGCTAGCGTCGTCGTCATGAGCCTGTTCCGACGCAGACCGCGGCCCGAGATCGTGCTGGCGGATGCCATCGACCGCGACGCCGAACGACCCCCCGCGGGCCTGTGGGCCGACGGCTTCGGCCGGCTCGCGATCCGCGGCGTGCAGATCATCGTCCTCGTGATCATCGCGATCGGCGTCGTCTACGTGCTGCGGCAGGTGTCCGTCGTGGCCATCCCGCTCATCCTCGCGCTCATCTTCGCGTGCGCGTTCGCCCCCGCCATGGGCTGGATGCGCCGCCACGGCGTACCGTCGCTGCTCGCGACGATCATCACCCTCCTCACGATCGTGGTGCTGCTGAGCGGCCTGTCGTGGCTCATCGTCTGGGCCGTCCGCGACCAGTGGGACGACCTGTACTCGCAGGCGGAAGAGGGCTTCCAGCAGCTCGTCGCGTGGGCGCAGACGCTTCCCTTCTCGATCGATCAGGAGCAGATCGACGAGTGGCTGGGCGCTCTCGGCGATTTCGTCACCAGCGCTCAGTTCGGTTCGGGCGCCATCGCGGGCGTCAGCGCCGTGGCGACCTTCATCACCGGCGCCGTGCTGCTGGTGGTGATCCTGTTCTTCTTCCTCAAGGACGGACCCCGCATGTGGGAGTTCCTGCTGCGCCCGTTCCGCGGGGCGAACGAGATGCGCGCCCGTCGCATCGGCGACAAGACGGTGGTCGTGCTCGGCTCCTACATCCGCGGCACCGCGGCTGTCGCCTTCGTCGACGCGGTCGGCATCTTCATCGCGCTGCTCGTGCTCCAGGTGCCCCTCGCCATCCCCCTCGCCGTGCTCGTCTTCCTCCTGGCCTTCATCCCGATCGTGGGTGCGACCCTGGCCGGCATCCTGGCCGCACTCGTCGCCCTCGTCGCGAACGGCCCGCTCAACGCCGTCCTCGTCGTCGGCGCCGTCGTGCTCGTCAACCAGCTCGAGGGCAACTTCCTCCAGCCGGTCCTCATGGGCCGCACCATGAAGCTGCACTCGTTCGTCGTGCTCGTCGCTCTGACCGCCGGCACCGCGATCGGCGGCATCCTGGGCACCCTGCTCGCCGTCCCGATCACCGCCGTCGTGTGGGGCATCGTGCAGGTGTGGGACGGCCCGAACCTTCCAGCCCGCTGGGCCCGGCCCAAGCCCCGCGAACAGCTGCAGGACTGAGGGATCGCGATGACGTACGACATCCCCGCCCCGATGCTCGCGAAGGCGGTGCCCGCGATCCCGGATCCGGGCCGCTATGAGGCGGGGCTGTCGTTCGAGCCCAAGTGGGACGGATTCCGTGCGATCGTCTCGTGGGACGGCGAGAGCGTCGAGATCGGCAGCCGAGGGGCGAAGCCTCTCACCCGCTACTTCCCCGAGCTCGTCGACGCGTTCGCGCGGCTGCTTCCCGAGCCGTGCCTCATCGACGGCGAGATCGTCGTGGCGACCGACACGGGGGCCGGCCGGCGGCTGCAGTGGGAGGCACTGTCGCAGCGGATCCACCCCGCGGCCTCCCGCGTGGCTCTGCTCAGCCGGCAGACCCCGGCGATGTTCATCGCGTTCGATCTCCTGGCCCGCGGCGAGCACGATCTCCAGGGCGATCCCTTCTCGCGGCGACGCAGCGAGCTCGTCGATCTGCTTCGCACCGTGCCCGATCCGATCCACGTGACGCGCGCGACGGACGACGTGGACACCGCCCGCCGCTGGCTCGCCGAGTTCGAGGGCGCGGGGCTCGACGGCGTCGTCGCCAAGCCCAACGATCAGCCGTACGCCCCGGGCAAGCGCACGATGCTCAAGATCAAGCATGCCCGCACCGCGGACGTCGTCGCGATCGGATACCGCATCCACAAGTCCGGCACAGGCGTCGGCTCGCTCCTCGTCGGTCTCTACGGCGACGACGGCGCGCTGCACGGCGTCGGCGGCGTTTCGGCCTGGAGCGACAAACGGCGCCGCGAGCTGATCGACGAGCTCGAACCGCTGGTCGAGCGGGATGCCGCCGGGGAAGCGGTCACCGGTGAGTCCGACCGCTCGCGCTTCGCGTCGTCGAAAGACGTCTCGTTCGTCCGGCTGCGTCCCGAGCTCGTGCTCGAGGTGCGCTACGACCAGCTCGAGGGACGGCGGTTCCGGCACACGGTCCAGTTCGAGCGCTGGCGCCACGACCGGGACGCCCGCTCGTGCACGTTCGACCAGCTCGAGACGGCCGCGGCCTACGACCTGGCCGACGTCCTGGACTGACGGCGCGGCCGACACCGCCCGTTCACTCCGCGGCCACCGGTCGTTGCGCGCCCCTTCCTAGCGTGCGGGAGTCGCTCTCCCCCGCACCGAAGGACCGCCGCATGCCTCCCGCTCCCTCCCGTCCGCAGTCGCGCCCGCGTCGCACCGCCGTCCCCGCTGCAGCCGTTGCCGCGTTCACCGCCGCGTGTCTCACCCTCGGCACGGCGGCGCCGGCCGGCGCCGCCGACGGAGAACTCCTCGACGACGGTGCGATCGCGCCGCACGCAGCCCCCTACGGCACGTTCGTCGACACCTACACGGCGAACAGCTCCGCCAACGCGACCCCCGGGACGAACCCCGCGATCGGCGTGCTCTCGGGCATGCTCGACCTCTGGCAGCCGGGCGCCACATGGGACAGCGGGCGGGCGACGGATGCCGGCGCACCGGTGCTCGACGCCAACATCGCGCGCAACGTCGAGGTGGCGCACACGCGCACGGCAGCGCAGGAGTCCGCCGCCTGGGTGTTCGACCGCCGCCATCAGAGCTACAGCGCCGTCGACGGGCTCGGTCCCGCCGCGGCCGCCTTCCGCGAGGCGATGAACGCCGGCACCACGATCCCGGGCACCGTTCCCGCCGATGCCACGACCGTGCGCTACGACGACGGCGGCAACTCCGCGGGACGCTGGGCCGACCCCGGCTCCGAGCTCGGTTCGGTCGTGTCCCTCGTCGACACGGTCCGCGGGCCCGCGGCATCGTCGAACCCGTCGAAGAACTTCTTCGGCTACAAGCGGCCGTTCCGGTGGGTCGACGACTCGATCATCGTCCCCGCGCTGCTGCCGGTGCGCAAGCCCGACAGCGAGGCGGCGAGCGACGGCGGCTTCCCGAGCGGTCACACCAACGCCGCCTACCTCGCGTCGTTCGCCCTCGCCGACGCGGCGCCGCAATATCAGGACCAGCTCATCGCGAACGCCGCCGAGATCGGCGACAGCCGGATCGTGGCGGGGATGCACTCGTCGCTCGATGTCATCGGCGGCCGCGTGCTGGCGACCGCCCTCGCCGCCGCCAGCCTCAACGATCCGGCCAACGCCGAGCTGCGTGCCGCCGCATCGGCCGAGGCGCAGGGGCTGCTGGCGACGCTCCCCGCCGCGGCATCCCCGCCCGTGCTCGACGACGCCGGCTACGACGCCCTCGCGCAGGAGTACCGCGAGCGCATGACGTACGGGTTGCCGACGACGGGCGACACCGGCCGGGCGGCGCGCGTGCCGGCCGGTGCGGAGGTGCTTCTCGAGCACCGGCTGCCCTACCTCGACGCCGAGCAGCGCCGCTGGGTGCTCTTCTCCACGGCCATCGACTCCGGCCACGCCGTGCTCGACGACCCCGAGGGCTGGGGGCGGCTCAACCTGTTCGAGGCGTCGAACGGATACGGTGCCTTCGACACCGATGTCACGGTGACGATGGACGCCGAGGCCGGCGGCTTCGCGGCGGCGGACGAGTGGCGCAACGACATCGACGGTGCCGGGTCGCTGACGAAGGACGGCTCGGGCGCCCTCATCCTGTCGGGCGAGAACTCCTACGCGGGCGGCACCGTCGTCGCCGCCGGAACCCTCCGGGCCGCGGCGCCCACCGCGCTCGGTGCGGGAGACCTCACGGTGGCCGGCGGCTCGCTCGTGGAGACGACGTCGGGGCTGACCGTGGGCGGCGACTTCGCGCAGGCGGAAGCCGCCACGCTCGAGCTGTCGGTCGACGACGCAGTTCCCGCTCTCGCGATCTCCGGTACGGCCAGGCTCGGCGGGACCCTCCGCGTCGATCTCGCCGGGGCCGCCCCGGTCTCGCCCCTGCGGCTGATCTCCTACGGCTCCCGTGCCGCCGACACCAGCTTCGACGCGGTCGAGCTCACCGGCGCCGGGGCGGGCTTCGACGCCACGCTGGAATACCGCTCCGACGGCGTCTACCTGGTCGAGGCCGCGGCCCCCGGCGAGGTGCCGGGTGAGACGCCCGGCGAGATCCCGGGACAGACCCCGGGCGTCCCGGCGCCCGCCGACCCGGATGCCGCCGGAAGCGGCTCGGCCGCTGCCGGCGGCGACGGCGACGCAGCAGGGCCGGCCGCCGACCGCATCGCTCGAACCGGCGGCGAAGGGGCGCCGATCGGCTTGATGATCGGGGGCGTCCTCCTGGCAGCGGGCGGCGGAGCCGTGCTGCTCTCGCGCGGCCGACGTCCGGCGCGGCGCTGACCGGACCGCGACCGGATTGGTCCGGCTGATCCTCCCACCCGGGCCCACGCCGCGGGTGGGAGGATCGAACCATGCGGGATGACCAGCACGACGACGTCCCCGACGGCACCGCCGAACTGCACCTCGAGCCGTTGCGATTCATCGCACGGACGGATGCGGTGCTGCGCCTCGGGACGCTCATGCTCGGCGCCGGTGCCTCGTCGGCGCGGGTGCGCGACACGATGGACCGCACCGCCCACGGGCTCGGTCTCGAACGCCTGGAATCCCGCGTCGGGATGACCGACATCGTCATCACCGCCCAGCGGGGACAGCTGTTCCGAACGCGCGTGGCCGAGGTGCGGCATCCGGTCGTCAACTCCGAGCGCATCGCCGAGGTCATGCACCTCTCGCACCGGGTCGCGGGGGGTGTCACCGCCGACGAGCTGCAGCGTGAGCTCGACCGGATCGAACGGATGCCGCCGCGCTACCCGGCCGCGGTGCGGGTGCTCGCCGCGGCCGCGGCCTGCACGGCCTTCGCGTTCCTGAACAACGGCGGCTGGGCGGAGTGCCTCAGCGTCGCGCTGGCCGTCGCGCTCGGCCAGTACGTGCGCATCCGCGGAGCCCGGCTGCAGGTCAACGAGTTCCTCCTCGTGTTCCTGTCGGCCTCGGCCGCTCTCCTGGCCTTCCTCGGCGTCTCGCACCTGATCGAACTGCTCGGCGCGCCGTCGCCGCAGTACGGCGCGGCCCTGACGAGCGCCGTGCTCTACCTCGTCCCCGGCTTCCCCCTCGTCACGGGCGCGCTCGACCTCGCCCGACTCGACCTCAACGCGGGGGTGAACCGCGTCGTGTACGCGTGCCTGGTGCTGCTGTCGACGGGGTGCGCGGTGTGGGCGGTGGCTGCCGTCTTCCAGACGAGTGCCGTCGCCGTCGCCGCCCCGGAACTGGGCGAGCCGCTGCTGTCGCTGGGACGCCTCGTCGCGGGGTTCGTCGGCGTCATGGGCTTCGCGCTGCTGTTCTCGACGCCGTGGCGCATCGCTCTCGCCGCGGCGGCGATCGGCACGATCGCCAACGTGGGCCGTCTGCTCATGATCGACCACGGCGCGATGCAGCCCGTCGCGGCAGCGGCCGCCGGCGTCGCCGTCGGATTCGGGGCCTTCGCCGTCTCCCGCTTCGTGCGGGCGCCGCGCATCACGCTGACCGTGCCGGCCGTCCTCATCATGGTGCCGGGAGCGTCGGCCTACCGCGCGATCGTCGGCACCATCGAGGGCGACACGATCAGCGCCGTGCAGTACGGGGTCACCGCCGTGTTCGTCGTCGTCGCTCTGGCGGTGGGTCTCACCGTCGCCCGTGTCGTCACCGAGCGCGAATGGCAGCGCCCCTCCGCACGGTGACGCGAGCGATTCGCGCCGCCGCGGCGCCGGCGCCGGCGCCGCTGTGGCTACTCGGGCTGCCGAGCGCGGCTGGGCTGCACGCGCGGCGGCTCGCCCGGCATCTTGGGGAACTCCGGCGGGAACGGCAGCTCTCCGAGTCCGGCATCCAGATCGCGCTGCCACCACTCCAGGAGGGTGTCGATGCGGCCGGGCGCGGCCTGCAGCTCGGCCCAGGGATCGCCGATCTCGGCCAGCCGCTGCGGCACCGAGCGGACCGTGAACGATGACGGGTCGACTCCGGCCTCGAGCTCGTCCCAGGTGATCGGGGTGGCGACGGTCGCCGCCGGCAGCGCCCGCGCACTGTAGGCACCGGCCATCGTGCGGTCGCGGTTGGCCTGGTTGAAGTCGACGAAGATGCGCTCGCCCCGCTCCTCCTTCCACCAGTTCGTCGTGACGCGGTCGGGCATCCGGCGCTCCAGCTGGCGTCCGGCGGCGATGACCGCGTGACGGACGTCGAGGAACTCGTGCGTCGGCTCGACGGGGCAGAACACGTGCAGCCCGCGGTTGCCGCTGGTCTTGAGGAACGCCGTCAGCCCCGCCTCGGCGAGGACCTCGCGCAGGGCGGGTGCGACGGTCGCGGCATCCCCGAAGTCGGTCCCCGGCTGCGGGTCGAGGTCGATCCGCAGCTCGACGGGGTTGTCGGTGTTCGCGGCGAGCGACGCCCACGGGTGGAAGACGACGGTGTTCATCTGCACCGCCCAGACGACGGCGGCGGTCTCGCTCAGAACGACCTGCGGATGCCGCCGCCCGCTGTTGTAGGTGCACACGACCTGATCGACGTAGCCCGGAGCGCCCTTCGGCGGATTCTTCGAGAAGAACCGCTCGCCGTCGATGGTGTCGGGGAAGCGCTCGAGCGAGACGGGGCGATGGCCGTTCGCGCGGAGGAACGGCTCGGAGACGGCGATCGCATACTCGGCGTACTCGTGCTTGGTGATCCCCAGCTCGGGCCACAGCACACGATTGGGGCTCGACAGGCCGACCTCCCGGCCACCGTCAGGGCCCGGCACGGTCAGGGTGATGCGCTCGCTCGCCATGGCCCGACCCTAGGGCGTCGGGCTCGGATGACGTACCCCCTGGACAATCCCCTCGGCGGAATGCTCGGCGACGGAGCCGACGTATCGATACACCTGTCGGATCGGCGGTGCTGGTTGTGCCTCGAGCCGGGAGCCAGGGCTCACGAGCCCCGCAGGCCCGACGGATGTATCAGCGCGACGGCGTCGTCAGGATGCCGGTGGCTCGGAGGCCGGCTCGGGAGCCGGCTCGGCCGGCGCAGGCGCAGGCGCGGGGTCGGGCTCGTCGGCGCGCGCGAGGACGGGGCCGAGATCGGCCCGATCGACGTGGATCCACGGCCCACCCGGGTCGACGATGACGCCGCTCAGTGCGGGGTTCGACTGCAGAGCCCGTCCGAGCTGCGCGGCGGTGACCGGCACCGGACGGTCGCCGCGCTGAAGCACGAGCACCTCGAGCGGGTGCGAGTAGACCTCGAGGCGCCGCTCGCCCGACGCGGTGCGCGACTCGGCGAGGCCGAGCTGACCGCTGTCGCCCGCGGGACCCGCGGCGACCCACAGCGGCGCCTGCGCGAGGGCCTCGCCCACGGCGGCAGCGGTCTCGCCGCTGCGCGGTCCGGCGAGCAGGTTCTTGATCGTGAAGGCGGGATCGCCCTCCTCGAACGCCTTCGTGATGAGCTGCACGGGAAGCACGATGCGCGAGCCTGCGACCGCGTGATCGATGATGAGCCCCTCGTACGGCCCCTCGATGGCGTTGCGGAAGACGTTCGCGACCGGAAGCCCGAGCGCCGAGGTGTCACGATCGCCGTCGGCCTCGACGCTCGCGCGAAGCGACGCGCCGCCGGTGAAGGCGAGGAGGAAGCGGGCTCCGTCGATCTGCGAGACGGCCAGGGTGATCGGCTTGCCCTCGGCCGTGAGTGCGCGCGCATCGCCGCGCACGCGGACGTACATCGTGCCCTGCATGCTCTGGCGCATGACGTTCATGACGTCGACGTTGCCGGGCTTCTCGGGCAACGAGGCCAGCGCCGCCTGCACCAGCGTGTTGTCGGGCATGCCCGTCACCGTCTCGGTGCGAGCGGGCGCCTCTGCCGGCGGGCGGGTGACCGTTCGCTGGGGCTGGGCCGGAGCGACGGGCTGAGCGGGCGCGCCGAACGTCGACATCGAGATGCCCACGTGGGGTACGGTCTCGACCGGCGCCTCCTCGGCGGCGGGTGCGGCGGCATGGCCGTCGACGTCGGCGTCGACCTCGTCGGCGTTCGTGGTCTGGCTCGTGGTGTCTCGCGCGGAGCGCTTGAAGATCGCCATGCCCTCGAGCCTAACCCGCACCCCCGGCGCATCGCCGGGGGGTTGCGTCACAGCTTGACGATCGGTGCGATCTTGATGAGCAGCTTCTTCGGGCCGGCCGAATCGAAGCGGACGTGCGCAACGCGCTTGGCCCCCTCGCCCGTGACCGCGTCGACCCGGCCCTCGCCGAAGTCGTCGTGCTTGATGCGATCGCCGGGTCCGAGCTCGAGATCGCCGTTGTCGCGGACCTTGGCCGGGATGCGATTGGCGAACTTGGCGATGTCGCCGCTCTTCTCCCGGCGCGGGAGCGGCACGAGATCGTCGCCGTAGCGCTTGCCCGACCCGCCGAATCCGCCGCCGGAGCCACCCGTCCGCCGTCCGTTGAGCGCGCGCGACTGCATGCCGCCGCGCGAGTTCACGTCGCCGGGGGACTGCCGCCAGTCGATCAGGTCGTGCGGGATCTCCTGCAGGAAACGGCTCGGCATGGCGGCGGAGACCTCACCGAACTGCGCCCGGGTCATGGCGAGCGAGAGGTGCAGGCGCTTGCGCGCTCGGGTGAGCGCGACGTAGAAGAGGCGTCGCTCTTCCTGCGGACCGCCGGGCTCGTTCGCCGAGATGCGGTGCGGGATGAGGTCCTCTTCCACGCCCGTGACGAACACGGCGTCGTACTCGAGGCCCTTCGCGGTGTGCATCGTCATGAGCGACACGGTTCCCGAGGCGTCGTCGAGATCGTCGGCGTCGGCGACGAGCGCGACCTCGGTGAGGAAGTCGAGGATGGTGCCCTCGGGGTTGTTGCGGGCGAACTCGCGCGTCACCGCGATGAGCTCGTCGAGGTTCTCGAGGCGCGCCTCGTCCTGGGGGTCGCGGCTCGCGCGCAGCGCATCCATGTAGCCCGACTTGTTGAGCAGAACCGTCAAGCCCTCGGTCACGGCTGTCGGCGGAGCGATCTCGCCCGAGCTCGGCAGCATGATCTCGGACGCCTCGGCGAGCACGGCGTCGAGCTGCGCGATCGCGGCCTGGATCTTCGGCCCCACACCCAGCGCCGAGGCGTTGGCGAGTGCATCGCGGAAGGTGATCTGGTGGTCGGCCGCGTACCGGGCGATGGACGTCTCGGTCACGTCGCCGATCCCGCGACGCGGACGGTTCAGGATGCGGCGCACCGCCAGTTCGTCGGCGGGGTTCGCCACGGCGACGACGTAGGCCAGCGCGTCCTTGATCTCGGCACGGTCGTAGAACTTCGTGCCGCCCATGATCTTGTACGGGATCGCCGCGCGGATGAAGATCTCTTCCAGCGCGCGCGACTGCGAGTTCGTGCGGTAGAACACCGCCATCTGCGAGTACGGCACCGACGAGCGGTGCAGCGCTTCGATCTCATCGGCGACGAACTGGGCCTCGTCGTGCTGCGAGTAGCCGGTGAAGCCGACGATCGCGTCGCCGGCGCCGACATCCGTCCAGAGCTTCTTGTCTTTGCGGTCGAAGTTGTTCGAGATGACGGCGTTCGCGGCCGAGAGGATGTTCTGCGTCGAGCGGTAGTTCTGCTCGAGGAGCACGACCTTCGCACCGGGATAGTCGCGCTCGAACTCGGTGATGTTGCGGATGTCGGCGCCGCGGAACGCGTAGATCGACTGGTCGGAGTCGCCGACGACGGTCAGCGAGGCCGCCTCGACCTCGGGGGCCGACTCGGGCTCGAAGATCATCATGCCGCCCGATGAGAACGCGTCGCCGCCCTGTCCCTGAACGGGACGGGTCAGCTCGTGGATCAGCGCGTACTGAGCGTGGTTGGTGTCCTGATACTCGTCGACGAGGATGTGCCGGAACCGCTTGCGGTAGACGTCGGCGACGTGCGGGAACGCGCGGAACAGGTACACAGTCTGGGCGATGAGGTCGTCGAAGTCGAAGGCGTTGGCGCGCTGGAGGGCGGACTGGTACGCGCCGAAGAGTTCGACGAAGACGCGCTCGGCGGGATCGGACATGTTCGCCTGGCGCGCGTACGAATCGGCGTCGGCGAGCTCGTTCTTGAGCTTCGAGATGCGGCTCTGGACACCAGCGGGGGTCAGACCGAAGGCGTCGGCCTCGTGCTCTTTCACGAGACGCTTGATGAGCGCGCGCGAGTCGCCCGAGTCGTAGATCGTGAAGTTCTTGGTGAAGCCGAACTGCTGCGCCTCGCGCCGGAGGATCCGCACGCAGGCCGAGTGGAACGTCGAGATCCACATGCCCTGCGCGCTGTCGCCGATCAGCTGCTGCACGCGCTCGCGCATCTCGCCGGCAGCCTTGTTGGTGAAGGTGATGGCGAGGATCTGGCTCGGCCACGCCTCTCGGCCGCGTAGAAGCGACGCGATGCGATGAGTGAGCACCCGCGTCTTGCCGGAGCCGGCGCCCGCCACGATCAGCAGGGCCGGGCCGCGATAGGTCACAGCTTCACGCTGGGGCGGGTTGAGACCCTCGAGGAGGTCGGCGTCGGGACGCTCGCCCGAGGAGGCGCCGGGGCGCGCGGATGCGGCGGACCCGACGATGACGGGCTTGATGGGCTCTGGCATGACTGTTCGATTCTACGTTCGGCCGCCGACACCCGCCCGGCGGCTCAGAGCAGGCGACGGGCCGTCGCCCAGGCGGTCAACTCGTGCCGCGACGACAGCTGCAGTTTGCGCAGCACCGCGGAGACATGCGTCTCGACCGTCTTCACCGAGATGAACAGGTCGGCCGCGACCTCCTTGTAGGCATAGCCGCGCGCGATGAGGCGCATGACCTCCTGCTCGCGCGACGACAGCCGGTCGAGCTCGTCGACCGCCGTCGCCGTCTCGCCCGCCACCGCGCCGAACGCGTCGAGCACGAAACCGGCGAGGCGCGGCGAGAAGACGGCGTCGCCGCCCGCCACCGCCACGACGGCCCGGCTCACCTCGTCACCCGACGACCCCTTGGTGATGTATCCCCGCGCACCGGCTCGGATGACGCGGACGACGTCGTCGGCGGCATCCGACACGCTCAGCGCGAGGAACCGCGCCGGTGTCGGGGCGGTCCGGCCGATCACCTCGGCGCCCCCGGCACGGTCCTCGCCCGACCCGCCGGGAAGATGCACGTCGAGCAGCACGACGTCGGGCTCCGTTCGCGCGATGACCTCGGCGGCGGACTCCACGTCGGCCGCCTCGCCGACGACGGCGATCCCGGCGGACAGATCCGCGCGGAGCCCCGACCGGAAGATGGAGTGGTCGTCGACGATGACCACGCGCAGCCGATCAGCCACGCGCATCTCCGGGGCCGCCGACGTGGAGGTGGATCTCGGAGCCGCCCGATGCCGCCGTCCGGACCGTTGCCGATCCCCCGGCGCGCCGCATCCGGCCGATGACCGACTCACGGACGCCCAGCCGATCGTCCGGGATCGCGGTCACGTCGAACCCGGGGCCGCGATCCCGGACGTACACGTCCACCCCGCGGGAGCCGCCCTCGATGTAGACCGAGACGTCGCCGCCTGCGTGGCGGGCGGCGTTGAGCATCGCCTCGCGCGCCGCCGCCGCCAGTTCGCCGCTGGCCTGCTCCGCCGACAGCCCGGCCGAGACCACGTCGATCCGCACCGCGTAATCGAGCTCGAGCGCGGCGGCGTAGTCGCGCAGGTCGGTGACGAGATCGCTGTCGGGATGCGCCTCGCCGTCGAAGAGCCAGGCGCGGAGCTCGCGCTCCTGCGCCCGGGCGATGCGGGCGGCCTCGCTCGAGGCGCCCGCCGTGTTCTGGATGAGCGCGAGAGTCTGCAGCACCGAATCATGCAGGTGCGCCGCCATCGCGCTTCGCTGCTCCTCGCGGATGCGCCGCACGCGCTCCCCCGACAGATCACCCCACCGGCTCGCGAGGGCGGACCCGACGAGCGCGATCAGTCCCGCGACGGGAACGGCCAGGGCAGGAAGCGCCACGATCCCGTCGGAGTCGACGCGCGGCAGCATCGCGAGGAGCACGACGAACAGGATGCCGGCCGCGGCGGCCCGCACCGCGACGGCGTGTCGGTCTCCGCGATCGACGTCACGCCGGTCGACGAGCTCCGCCCAGCATCCGGCGGCCGTCGCGAGCACGCTCACGAACGCGACGACGGCGGCGAGCGCCGGCGAGAACGACCGTGACGTCCAGGCGTCACGCGCCTCGACGGCCAGCACCGCGACGAGGACCGGCAGTGCGACGGTCGCCGCCGACACACCGATCCACGCCATCGGGGCCCGGCGTGTCGGCGCGGCCGGACCCGGCTGCCACGGCACGAGGACCCAGAGCCACAGGTACAGCAGCGGCCCCGCCCCCGCGACGAGCGTCAGGACGACGAACAGCGCACGGATGCTGCCCGCACCGACCCCGAGGTGCCTCGCGAGCCCCGCGCTGACGCCCGAGACGATGCTGTCGCGCGAGCGCTCCAGCGGCGGTCGCGCGCCCGGGCCGATGACCGGTCGCGGGGGCGGAGGTCCCGGGTGCACGGCGGGAGTCGCGAGAGCGGAGGACATGGCCACATCCAATCACTCCGGTCGCGCCGGCACACCGGCGCCGGAGCAGGATCAGGGATGCCTCAGGGCGATCCCCCATATCGTCCGGCACCCCGTTCGCCGCAGGATCGGATCATGACTTCCGCGCCACCCCTCGCCGCCCCGCCGGCTCCCGATCCCACGTCATCGACGGAGGGCGGGTTCTTCCGCTGGGTCGATGCCCTCGGCGTCGCCCGCCGAGACGGGTGGATCGGCGGGGTGTGTGCGGGAATGGCCGCACGATGGGGCATCGACCCCGTCATCGTGCGCGGTCTCGCCGCCGTCGCGACCGTCATCGGTCTCCCCGCCATCGTCGCCTACGCCACCGCCTGGGCGATCCTGCCCGATATGTCGGGGCGTTCCCACGCCGCCGACCTCGAGCGCGGCCGGTTCTCGTACACTCAGAGCGCGATCCTCGCCGTCGCCATCATCGGCGTGCTCCAGGTCCTCGGCCTGCTCGTCACCGCCGTGGCGCTCGCGACCGGCACGAGCGCCGGAGCCGTCGGGACCGTCCTCGTGGCGCTCGTCCTCGCGGGCGGAACCGTGCTGACGGCCGCCGTCATCGCGCTGCTGGTGCGCAGAGCCCGCCGGGCCCCGCATACCGAGGAGGCCCCAGGCGCGTCGGCCGGCGGGTCCCGCGTGGATGCCGCCGCCGGTGCCGGCCCCCGCGCGGCGGAGGCCGCGGTCGCGCTCACCGAGCCCGCGCCCCCGAGCGACGACGCCCACCCCGACGACCTGGCCGCCTGGCGCAGGCAGCACGCGGCCTGGAAGGAGCGAGATCGCGCCTGGCGTCGCGAGCAGGGCGACGCCGATCGCGCGGCTCGCACCGCCGAGCGGGAGGAGCGCCGCGCCGCCGCCGCAGTGTTCGCGCGCGAGGCGGCGGAGCGTCGCCTCCTTCGCCGCGCCGAGCGCCCGCGCACGAGCATCGCGTTCCTCGCGGTGACGGCCGGCGCTGCCGCCGTCACAGGCACGATCGCTGCGCTCACTGCTTCGGGCGAGGCGGCGGTGGCGCTCGGGCTGTTCGCCGCGGCCGCCGTCACCGCGCTCGCCATGATCGTCGCCGGAGCCATCCGCCGGCGGAGCGGCTTCCTCGCCTTCGCGAGCGCGTGCCTGCTCATGGGCGGAGGCCTCGCCCTCGCCGTCTGCGTCGCCGAGGAACTGCACATCGGCGTCTACGAGATCTCGAACGTCTCATCCGATGCCGGGGCGGGGACCTACCGGCAGACGTTCGGCGAGCTCCGCGTCGAGCTGGTCGATGCACCCGATGCGGCGCCGCTGACCATCGAGAAGGGGGCGGGCTCGACCTACGTGACGGTCGCCCCGGGTGTCGAAGTGACGCTGCACGCATCCGTCGGCGACGAGGCGTCGCTGATCCTCTCGGAGGGCGACGCATGGACCGTGCTCACCGACGGACCCGACGCGCGAGACCTCGGCGCGAACCGGACCGCGGTCGATGTGACGATCCCCTCCCGAGGCGAGACGACGACGCGTCAATCGGTCGCCCTCGACCAGGAGAGCGGCTACATCGAGATCCGCATCCTCGAACCGAAGGACACCGACCGATGACCGACATCGTCATGACCGAAGACACAGCGTTCCCCTCGCCTCCTGCTCGTCCCCGGGTGCGGTGGGCCGGCATCGTGTGGGGCCTCGCGTTCGCGACGCTCGCCATCGCGGGCATCGTGCTCACCCGGTCATCGGACGCCTACGGCGGGCTGATCGAGTGGGTGACGGCCATCTCGATTCCGACGCTCGTCGCCACGGCGCTGTTGAGCGCGGGCGTCGCGGTCCTCATCGCGGGGATCGCCGGCATGCTGCGGCACGCTCAGCGCTCGCTGGCGGCGCGCCGCGCCACCGGGCCGGGCGCGGACCCCGTCGGCGAGACGGCCGCTCGTCACACGACGTAGCACGACGACTCCGGTCTTCACACCTCTGGCGACCCGGCGGGGCGCCCACGTAGCGTGAGGGCATCGCGGCGATCCGGGTGGTCCCGGGCATCGGCTCATAACCGATCGCGTTGCGGGTTCGACTCCCGCCGTCGCGTCCATTCGGGTCTCAATCCCCATCGAGCGCATCAAGCCGTCGCAGCGCATCCCGCGCCCGGGCGAGACGGTCGGGCTCGGGCTCGTCCCACCAGTACGGGCCGCGCTCCCCCAGGCCGTGCTTGGCGAGGTCCACGCGCTCGCGTGCTGCGGCGACCGCGTCGTCGTCTCCGCGACGCTTCGCAGCTCCCACTGCGGACCGGCCCCGTCCGAGGTGGCTTGTCAGCGCGGCGACGACATCGTCGGGCAGGGACGGGTCGGTGCGCCGCCAGCGCCGCCCGTCCACGACGAGCCAGCGCTCGGAATCGACATCGGCCACGGACTCAGTATGAGCCGTGGCCCGATGTCGACGTGATGCTGCGGATCAGGCGCGACGGAACTCCGCGCGCATGGGGCAGTCGAACGGGTCGCGGGCGGCGAGGCCGACGCGGTTGAGGTAATCGATGACGATGGCGTACGACCGCCACAGGCTGGTCTCGGTGTAAGGCACGTTCAGGGCGTCGCACTGGTCCTTGACGATCTCGCGGGCGCGGGCGAGTGCCGGACGCGGCATGTTCGGGAAGAGATGGTGCTCGATCTGGTAGTTGAGGCCGCCCATGAGCCACGTCGCCCACCAGCCGCCGCCGATGTTGCGCGAGGTGCGCACCTGCTTGCTGAAGAAGTCGAGCTTCGCGTCGGGCGCGATGATCGCCATGCCCTTGTGGTTCGGCGCGAACGAGGCGCCCATGTACAGCCCGAAGACGGCGACCTGCACCCCGAAGAACGCAAACGCCATGCCGATCGGCAGGAAGATGAACACCGGAGCCACGAAGAGCGCGAACCGCGCCAGGATCAGGGTGATCTCGAGCGCGCGCTTCTTCACCGGGCCGCGGCTGACCAGGTGGCGCATCGACAGCGCGTGGAGGTTGAGGCCTTCGAGCAGCAGCAGCGGGAAGAAGAACCAGCCCTGGCGCTGCGTGATGAACCGGCGGATGCCGCCGGCGGTCGCGGCATCCTCTTCGATGAACGAGATCGTGTCGATCTCGATGTCGGGGTCCTTGCCCACCTTGTTCGGGTTGGAGTGATGCCGGGCGTGCTTCGACGTCCACCACGACAGGCTCATGCCGACGACGCCGACGGCCAGGAAGCGGGCGAGCCGGTCGTTCGCGGGGCCGGAGGCGAGCACCTGACGGTGGTCGGCTTCGTGGGCGAGGAACGCGACCTGCGTGAAGACGATGCCGAGCGCTGCGGCGATGAGCAGCTGGAACCAGCTGTCTCCGAGGAGGACGAAGCCGGTGACGCATCCGCCGATCGCGAGGACGAGGGCGAGGCCGACGAGGCCGTAGAACCACGGCGTGCGGCGAAGAAGACCCGATTCACGGACGACGCGCGAGACATCGGTGAAGGCGTGGGCCATCGGAGGGAAATCGGCTGTTCCGGCATAGGTGGTGCGGACGGGGCCGAGACGCGACTCGACGACGGATGAAGCGATGGGAGCACCTGCTGACTCGTTCGTGACCGGGATGGTCGGGGAGCGGAAGGCGGATGCCGACGGCTGCGGCCCACACTACGGAGCGGTGGATCGCCGCAGCGGTATATGCCCCACTCTCACCGGTGACGCACGGCTGTCGCTCAGGCGGGTTCGACCCGTCGGTCACTCCGAGCCGTCGAGGAACGTGCCGTTACGGGGCGAGTCCGGCGGCTCCGGCACGACGTAGAGCCCCGTCGGGGAGTTGGCGGTGTAGGTCAGTGCCTCGAGCCACGCGCGATTGAGCGACGGCGTCCGGCTGCCGTAGTACTTGAAGACGAGGCCGCAGCCCGGGTGCAGCCATACCGTCGTGCGGCCGTCACCGATGCTGATGTCGTCCTTCCACGTGAGCGTGAACGCCTCGCCGCGCCGCAGCTTCGTCGTGATGACGGTCTGAAGGTGCGCGAGCGTCCGATCCTCGAAATCCGCTCGGATCTGGTTCTCATAGATGAAACGGCCCATCGCGTCTCCTTCCGGTCCGGCCCGAACCTAGTGCCCGCTGCCCACAGCCGGCATCCCCTTGTGCTCGACGCCCGAATCGGTAGTCTCGCCTGACGCGGCGTGCTCGACGCCGCTGCGATGAAGGGGGAATGCCGTGTCCAAGAGAGTCGACGTGTTCTACGGCGGTCGCCCCTACAGCATCGGCGGCCGCAACATCGATGACATCCGCGCCGAGATCGCCGCCGCCCTCGCGCTGGGGCACGGCTGGCTCACCGTCAACGACGGCGAGGGCGTGGCGCTGACGACGGATCTGCTGATCACCCCCGGCGTCGACGTCACCCTCGCCGACATCCCTGGCGAGTGAGCGTTTTACGTACTCGACCGTAAAAGTCAACCCCCTCCCCACTTCCTGACAACTGCCTGAAATCTGCGGTGGCACAGCACGTCTGTGCGCGTCGCGGATCGAGTGCGCGCGGAACGGATTCTTCCGCACGACCCCCCGAGTCGATCGCGGAAGCTGTTGATCGCGCCGTTGGGCGCGCAAGGAGGAATATTGGGCAGGTTTGTTTACGACGGCAACAATCGCGCCGAGATCGAGGACCGTACGCTCGCACACCTCCAGATGACCATCGGGGCGAAGCTCCGTCGCGGCGAGGCATTCTTCTTCACCTGGAAGGACGACGTCAGCGTCGGCAAGGGCCGCACGACCGTGTGGATGCACGCCGGCGCATCGCTCGTCTTCACCTTCCACGGCAGCCGCACCCCGGCGATCAACCGCGCCTGGCTCGAAGCGCTCATGTACACGGCGAACTCTCCCAGCGGGCTCTACATCGTCCCCGAGCCGGCGGAGTCGGCATCCGACAAGCTCGGTGTTGAATAGTCAGCCCAATCGGCGGGGGTTGCAGACCGACGACCCCGGTCGGGCACAGGAATCGGTCAGCTCGCTGTTCGAGACCCCCGTGTCGCTCGCCGTCGACGGGGCAGCGCCGTTCCGGTACGAGATGGCGGCGCTGGACCACCCGGCCGCCGCCGCAGCCGCCATGCGGTTCACCGGGACGATGCGCTCGGGCACACGGGCTTTTCCGCGTCTCGTGGTGGCGCACGCGGCGCACGGGAACCACCGCTGGCAGATCGGCAGCGAGTCGGGCGACGGCCGGACCCCCTTCATCGTGCCTCCGGACACGGAGTTCGCGGCCGAGTTCGGTCAGCTGCACCTGCGCACCTTCAGCATCACGACCGAGACGCTCGATCACGTGCTCCGGGCGATGCTCGGCGACGACCCACGCCACCTGCAGTTCTCGGGCCTGAACCGCCGGGCCGAGAACCCGAGGCTCGTCGCCGAGACCCTGCGCTTCCTCGAGGCAACCGTGCTGGCCGACGAGAAGGTGGCCGCTTCGCCCCTCATGCGCACTCAGCTGGTGCACCAGGCGGTCGCGTCCCTCGTGACCGCGTTCCCCCTCATCGACCCTGACGACGGGGAACGGCGCCGCCCCACGGCGCGAGCCGTCCGTCGCGCCGTGGCGTTCATGGAGAAGAACGTCAGCAACCCCATCAGCATCAGCGATATCGCGGTGGCATCCGGCACGTCGGTGCGCGCGCTGCAGAGCGCGTTCCACAAGGCGTTCGAGATTCCGCCGAGCACATACCTGCGCCGCCTGCGGATCGAGGGTGCGCATCGCGAACTGCGCGCGGCGCCTCCCGGATCGACGACCGTCCGGGATGTCGCCCTGCGCTGGGGCTTCGCACACACGGGGCGCTTCGCTCAGCTGTACGCCGCGATGTACGGGGAACACCCGTCGCATACGCTCCGTCGCTGAGGACGGTTCCGTCAGGCGGCCGTCGGATCCGGGATCAGGATCCACACGCGCGCGCCGCCGAGGGGTGAGTCGTCGAGACCGATGCGCCCGCCGTGTGCTTCGATCACACGGCGGCAGGTCGACAGTCCGATGCCGAGCCCTTCGGCGTCGGAGTCGCCGCGCTCCATGAGGGCGAAGACGCGTTCGCGGTCGGCCGGCGGCACACCCGGACCGTTGTCGTCGACGGTGATCCGCCACCCGCCGTGGACGGCATGCGCCCCGACTCGCACCTGCGGAACCCGCCCCGCCGTGGCCGTGAACTTCAGGGCGTTGGCGACGACGTTCTGCAGGACCGCGCGCAGGAGGGTGGGGTCGCCGACGGGGTCGACCTCGAGGGCCTGGCGAATGTCCGCACCCGACGCGGTGATCTGCGCGTCGAGATCCTCGACGACGGCGTGCATGACGGCGTCCAGGTCGACCCGCTTCCGCTGCGGGCTCGCACCGCCGACACGAGCGTAGGAGAGGATGTCGGAGATCATGGCGTTCATGCGGTCGGCCGCCGACTCGGCGCGAGCGAGCACCCGGGCCGCCTCGGGGGCGTTGTCCATGTCGGGGCTGTCGATCGCGAGCTCGAGGAAGCCGGTCAGGGCCGTCAGCGGGTTGCGGAGGTCGTGGCTGATCTGCCCCGCGAACCGCGAGAGCTGATCGTTCGACGCGCTGAGCTCGCGACTGATGCGGCGCAGTTCGAGCAGATCGACCACCTGATGCGCGAGCAGGTCGAGCGCCTCGCGAGACGACTCGTCGAGGTCGCCGACCGAGTCGTTGAACACGCAGAGGGTGCCGATGGCGACCCCCGCCGGCGTGATGAGCGGGCTCGAAGCGTAGAACCGCACGTGCGCGATCTCGCCGGTGACGAAGGGATTCGCGGCGAAACGCTCGTCGAGTCGCGCGTCGGGCACGACGACCCGGCCGGGGCGCGCGATGACCGCGGCGCACATCGAGTCCTCGCGCGAGCAGACGGCGGGTTCGAAGCCGACGGCGGCGATCTGATGCTGCGAGCGGTCATCGATGATGTTGATGACCGCGGTGTCGACGCCGCAGACCGTTGCGGCCAGGCGGACGATTCCCTGCAGGTCGGGCGCGGGCGCCTCGCCGATCACGTGGTAGGCGTCGATCGCCTCACGGCGGGTGATGTCGAGTTGCGTGATCATGACACTCTTACGCTATCCGCGTTCCGGGCGGCAGGCTCCGCGCCGGCGTCCTCGTCCGCGACCATGCCCCCGCCACCAGCAGACCGGCGACGATCACCTGTCCCCCGAGCCCGACGAACCAGCTCGGCACCGTCCGATCGCGAATCTCCGCGGGGGTCGGGAAGACCTCGTCGAGAGCCGGGCGGCACTCGTCGAAGCCGGTCTCGAGATCCGGCGCGATCTGCGCCTGGCGGACCCCCGATGCGATCTGCCCGAACAGGTCGACGGGGTAGCCGGACCGGTCGTATTCGGCAGGGGTCGCGTCGGCGAGGATGACGAAGGGATTGGCCGCGAGCACCCACCAGACGCGATCGAACCGCGGCACGGTGTAGGTCGACTCCTGCGGCTCGCCGCACACCATGCGGGCCGGATCGTTCCAGCACTCGTCCGTGCCGTCGACGCACTGCGGCGACCCGTCGGCGTTGTACATCGCGGGGCGATAGGTCGTCGTCGCCTCGCTCGAGAAGGCGGTCGCGCCGAGGCCGAACGCGATGAGCGTTCCGAAGACGAGTGCGGAGACCACGAGATACGTCGCCGCCACCGAGAAGAGCGGGCGGGCGATGAGGCCGCTCAACCCGACGCCGATCGCGGCGATGATGCCGATCTCGGTCACGAGGACGGCCAGCGAGACCACCACGACGACGGGGTCCACTCCCCCGGCCAGGGTCGCGATGACGAGGAACGGGGCCGCCACAGCGGCGAAGGCGAGCCCCGTGATCCAGGCGGCGAGGACTTTGCCGAGCAGGATCTCGGAGGTGCGCGCGAGGGTCACCTGGACCGGAGCCAGGGTCGCGGCATCCCGGTCGCCGTTGACGGAGTTGCCGCTCAGTGTCGGTGAGACCAGCACGACGAGCAGCAGCGTGATGATGACGATCGTGGAGTAGATGCCGGCACCGCGCTGGTCCGCTTCGGTGACGATCCCGCCGAAGGCCAGGAATGCGAGCGCCGTCACACCGATGAGCAGCACGGCGAAGATTCCGAGCAGCACGTACCACGACACGGTGCGCACGCGCTGGAGCAGCTCGAGCCGAGCGACGGTCCACAGCCGGGCGATGCTCATGACGCCTCCTTCCCCTCGGCGCCGAGATCGAGGAAGGTGTGCTCGAGCATCCCGGTCGCCGCCGAGAACTCGGCGACCGCGACGCCGGCATCCACCAGCGTCCGCAGCCCCGCGGCCGCCTCATCCTCGGAGGCGAACGGGATCAGCACGTCGCGACGATCGATCGGCACCCGCGCGACATCGAGCCCGAGGGCCGTCGCGACCGGGAGCACCGCGGCATGCGCGTCGAGGTCGGCGACGCGGACCCGCCAGGCGCGGGTGCGGCGCGCGGCGGCGGCGACCCGATCGGGGCTGACGGTCGCGCCGTCGAGGAGGAACACCGCGTCGTCGACGACCTCCTCGAGCTCGGAGAGGATGTGGCTGGATATCATCACGGTCTTCCCGGCCGCGGCGAAACCGCGCAGGAGCCCGCGCAGGTCGACCCGCGCCTGGGGGTCGAGTCCCGAGGCCGGCTCGTCGAGGAGGAGGACGGACGGGTCGTGCACGAGCGCGCGCGCGAGTCCGAGCCGCTGCTTCTGCCCGCGTGAGAGCACGCGAGCGGGCGACCCGGCCAGCCCCGCGAGTCCGACCTGATCCAGAAGCTCTCCCGCGCGGCGAGCCGCGGCGGACGCGTCGAGGTCGTAGAGCCGGCCCGTCATCTCCAACGTCTCGCGCACGGTGAGCGACCCCCAGGCCCCGAGAGCATCGGGCATCCATCCCAGCCGCGAGCGGGCCTGCGCGGGGTCGGCGACGGGGTCGATGCCGGCGATCCGGATGCTGCCGGCGTCGGGCTGCAGCAGCGACGCGAGCATCAGCAGCAGCGTCGTCTTGCCGGCGCCGTTGGGGCCCACGAGCCCGGTGACGGCCCCGGCTCGCGCCTCCAGGTCGACGCCGCGGACGGCTTCGACCCGCCCGAACGAACGACGGACATCACGGACGCTGATCCCGGCGGTGAGCATGTCCGACACCCTAGGGGACGGCGATGGCGGGATCGAGCGGCGGATCCGAGAGGGGCGCGTCGGCCCGCGGGAGCCGGACGACCGCGGTGGTGCCCCGCTCCGCTCGGGGCAGCAGGCGGATGTCGCCGCCGTGGGCGCGGGCCAGCCCCCTCGCGAGCGAGAGCCCGAGGCCGAGGCCCTGCTCGGCGCTCCGGCGCGACCGGGCGGTGCGATAGAACCGCTCGAAGGCCTGTCGGCGCTCGGCGGGACTCATGCCCGAGCCCGAATCCGCCACGGCGATCGCGACCTCTTCCGGGGCGGTCGTGATCGTCACCGAGACCTCGCTGCCGGGAGCTGACGCCTGCCGGGCGTTGCGCAGCAGCTCGGTGATGATCGAGTGCAGATCGCGGGCGCCGATCCTCGCGAGGGTCGGAGCGCCCGACACCAGGACCCTCGCTCCGGGGTCGCCGTCGCCCGCATCGTCGACGGCACGCTCGACGACGGCACGGACGTCGCACGACGACGGTCGGGGCGCCACGTCCGCGCGACCGGTCGCGAGCATCAGTTCGACCGTGTGCTCCAGGCGCTCGGCCGCGCGATGGACGGTCTCCCAGCGGTCGCGATGCTCGGGCATCGCCCCGGCGACGGCGAGCTCGGCGTTGCCGAGGATCACCGTGAGCGGGGTGCGCAGCTCGTGACCGACCGTGTCGAGGAAGCGGTCCCGCACGTCGACCGCCTCGACCAGCTCGGTCACGTCCTGAGCCACGACGAGCACTCCGATGGGCTCGCCGCCGAGGGCGATCGGCCGCGCCACGAAGCGCAGTGCCACCTGATCGCCCGGCTGACCGACCCACACGCGACGCGGTTCGGCGAGTTCACCCGAAAGGATGACGTCGCGGAGCCAGGGGCCGAGCCCGACCGGGGTGATCCGGTCTTCCTCGTAGACGAACGTCCGTCCGTCCTGTTCGAGCGAGATCGCGATCCCGGCGCGTCGCGAAAGCGCGCGTGCGGGGGCGTTCGCGAGCAGCACCGCGTCATCGTCGCCGAAGACGACGATCGCGTCCGGGCTCGTGTCGAGCAGTTGTTGCAGCGCCGCGTCGGTCCGGCTCGACGAGTCGATCGCCTCGGCCATCCGGTGGCTGGCGCGCCTGGCGTTCGTCCGCTGGCGTCCGAGATCGACCGCGACGAAGCGGGTGCCGATCGCGAACATGCCCAGCAGCGCCGGCACCGTCACCAGCGACACCCATTCGCCCAGCCCCGAGGGGACGGCGGGCGACGCGGCAAGAGGAAGCAGCCCCGCGATGACCACTCCGAGCGCCGTGACGAGGGGCGGGAACGCGAATGCGAGCCAGGCTATGGGGAAGATCACGAGCATCCCGGTCACCGGCAGCAGATCGATCGCGCTGCTGCGCAGCGGCGCGCAGGCGAGGATCGACGCGAGCGGCACGATGCACACCCAGACGGTTCCGCGGGTCGGCTTGTCGTGCCAGACCAGCGCCATGGCGATGCAGGCTGCCAGGATGACGCCGACGCCCGCGACATACATCCCGGTGATGCGCGCGGGGTCGACCACCGCGACGGTCGTGGAGATCATCGCGGTCGACGCCCCCATCAGATACTGGGCGTACGGCTGGATCCGGGGTCTGCTGAGCATCGGGCCTCATCCGCGGGCATCCGCTCGCCCGACGACGATCACCCTCCCGATCAGGCGGCTCCGCTGTCAAGTCCGTGACAGTCCGACGTGTCAGTACCCGAAGACCTCGACCCCGAGATCAGGGTGGTCGACGAACACGCCGTCGACACCGGATGCGGCCAGTTCACCCCACTCGCCGCGGTAGTCCCCCCACGCGGCCCGCCCGCCGGCTCGTCGGTGGCGGCGGACGAGGAACGCGTTCTCGGGCCGGGCCGTCCACGTGAACACGATCAGCTCGCGCTCATGCGCGGCGCTCACGAGATCATCCCCGTCCGCGCCGCGCGGGGGTTCGAGGATCATCCGCTTGTCGAGGCTCACACCGGCGACGCGTCCGCGGAGAGCGTCGAGTCCCGCCGGCGAGGCCCACTCGCGGTAGCCGCGGGCCCGGCCGCCCTCGGTGGCGACCAGGTCGTACGGTGCGCCGTCGGATTCGAGGAGGAAGATCCGAGTGCCCTCCACCCCGGCGTCGGCGAGGCGGTCGAGGATGGTCAGCTCGAACGACTCGATCCACAGCGGGAGGTCGGCCGCGTCGAGCCGGGCCGCCGCGAGCTCGGCGCCGATGAGCGCGGCGACGTCGAAGCCCGCGCCCGCGAAGAACGTGGCGTGCTTGATCTCCACGACGATGCCGGGTCTGCGCCCCGACGCCTCGGCGAACCTCGCGACCAGGTCGAACAGATCCCGCAGCCGCATCACCGGCTCCGCCCCGTCGTTCCGGGCGCTATCGGGCCGAAGCCGCGGGAGTCGCTCGCGGCAGCGCAGCCGCGACAGCTCGTCCCACGTGAAGTCTTCGGCGAACCAGCCCGTGACCTCGATGCCGTCGACCGTCTTCGTCGTGCGCCGCGGCGCGAACTCCGCGTGGTCGGCGACGTCGGTCGTCGAGCCGATCTCGTTCTCATGGCGGATGATCGCGACGCCGTCCCGACTGAAGACGACATCGGGCTCGACGGCATCGACCCCGCTCTCGAGCGCGAGGAGATAGGACGAGCGCGTGTGCTCGGGACGATACCCGGGCGCTCCTCGGTGGCCGATCACGAGCGGGCGGGTCACGGTCCCAGGCTAGGGCCGGGCTCGCCCGGTTTCGCTGAGGGCGATCGGCTTCATGGCCTGCTCACAGCAGGGAACGTACACCGCGGGAACCGGTTCCCGTAGGCTGGGTGAACACGGCATCCAGCTGTGTCGACCCTCGACTTGGAGTGTGAGAGCAGTGGCCCTCAATAACCCCGCATTCGACAATCCCGCGTTCAAGGAGCAGCGGCCGGGTCTGACGCCGCCCGCCGCCCCCGGCATGCAGACCGCTTCGGCGCAGCACGCCGGTGTGGACGTCGCCTCCCAGGCGCAGCTCGAAGGCATGTACGCGGCACCGGCCGCCGGTGCCCGTGAGACCTCCCGCATGACGGTCGAAGACACCGTCGTGAAGACGCTCGGGCTCTTCGCCGTCCTGCTGGCCGCGGCCGTCGTCGGCTGGGTCTGGACGCTCTCGCCGGTGACGCGCGACAACCCCGCCCCCACGATGATGCCCTGGATCATCGGTGCGCTCGGCGGGTTCGTCCTCGCGATGGTCGTCACCTTCACCTCGCGCAAGAAGGTCCGCCCCGGCCTGATCTTCGGCTACGCCGCGTTCGAGGGCCTCTTCGTCGGCGGGATCTCCGCCTACTTCGAGTTCATCTGGCAGGGCATCGTCATGCAGGCGACCCTCGCGACGCTCGCCGTCGTCGGCGTGACCCTCGCCCTCTTCGCCAGCGGCAAGGTCCGCGCGTCGGCCAAGGCCACGAAGATCTTCATGATCGCGATGCTCGGCTACCTCGTCTTCTCGCTGCTGAACGTCGGCCTGATGCTCTTCGGCGTGTTCCCGAGCGGCATGATGTTCGGCCTGCACAGCCAGACAGTCGCCGGTATCCCGCTCGGCCTCATCATCGGCGTGCTCGTGGTCATCATGGCCGCGTACTCGCTCGTGCTCGACTTCGACAACATCCAGCGGGGCGTCCGCAACGGCGCGCCCCGTCAGTACGGCTGGGTCGGCGCGTTCGGCATCATGGTGACCGTCGTCTGGCTGTACGTCGAGATCCTCCGCATCATCGCGATCCTGCGCGGCAACAACTGACGCTCCCCCGCGATCCTCGAAGGCCCGTCCGGTTCGCCGGGCGGGCCTTCGTCATGCGCCTGCGCAGTATGGTTCGACGGGAGGAACCATGAGACGCGGCTCGAACCTGCCGGCCGTCGGCACGTACAACCAGACGCTCGTGCTCGACCTGATCCGGCGCTCCCCCGACGGCATCAGCCGCATCGAGCTGGCTGCCCGCACCGGACTCTCCGCGCAGACGCTCAGCAACGTCGCCCGCCGTCTCGTCGCGGAAGGCTGGGTGCGCGAGGGCACTCCCGTCGTCTCGGGTCCCGGCAAGCCCCGCACGCCCCTCCAGCTCGACCCCGCGGCGCGTTGCGCCGTCGGCATCCATCTCGATCCGGCCGTCGAGACGGTTGTGGTCGTCGACCTGCTGGGCCAGGTCGTCGCACAGACCGAGCGCACCCCGCGGCCCGATGCGACACGAGAGCAGATCCTCGGCGACCTCGTGGACACCGTGGAGTCCCTGCTCGCCGAGGGCGGCAGATCACGCGCATCCGTGCTCGGGATCGGCGTCGCAGCGCCCGGCCCGCTCGACGCGGAGGCGGGCATCCTGTTCGAGCCCCCGCTCCTGCCCCCGGTCTGGCACGACCTCGCCCTGGGGTCGCTGCTGCACGCGGCGACGGGGCTGCCGACGACGGTCGAGAAGGATGTCGTCGCGGCGATGGTGGGCGAGCTCTGGCGGGATGCCGCCCAGGAGCTGCAGGACTCGATCTTCGTGTACTACGGGGCCGGCGTCGGGGCGGGTCTCGCCGTGGACGGGACGCCGATCCGGGGCCGCACGGGCAACGCCGGCGACGTCGCACACCTCGTCGTCGAACCCGGCGGCCCGGCGTGCGGATGCGGTCAGCACGGGTGCCTCGGCGCCGCCATCGCACCCGAGCGGCTGCTCATCGACGCCGGCGTCATCGACGGCGGAGAGCCGGTGGCCGCCTCCGCCCTCCGTGAGCACGTGCGCGATCTCGCCACACGCGCGCAGGGCGGGGACGACCGCGCCGTGGCCGCTGTACGACGCGCGGGGGCGAGCCTCGCGCGGGCCGTCGTGCAGATCAACAACCTGCTCGACGCGGATGTCGTGGTCGTCGGCGGCCCGCTGTGGACGCTGCTCTCGGCGACCGCGGGTCCCGCCCTCGTCGAGGCGGTCGCCTCCAGCACCGAGACGGCGACGGTCCGCGGCATCCGGGTGCTCGAGAGCGGCCTGGCCACCGACGCCGCCGCTGTCGGCGCCGCGTGCCTGGTGCTCGATGCCGCGATGACGCCGCGCCCGACCGACCTCATGATCGCCGGCACGGCGCACTGATCTCGGCGAGAAAGGTCCGGCGAAGCCTTGTCCTTTTATTCCATTTGGTTTAGAAAAGACGTGCGCGCGCACCAGCGCCCTCGTCAAAGCAAAGGAGCTTCGACCATGAAGAGATCCACCACGACCGCGGCAGTCGTCGGAATCGCCGCGTTCTCACTCGCTCTCACGGGCTGTGGCAGCGGTGGCGGGGGCGGCGAGGCGTCGTCCGACACGATCCGGGTCGCCTACCAGAAGACCACCTCGTTCACGGCGATGGACGAGCTGATGAAGAAGGCGAAAGAGGAGTACGAGGCCGCGAACGAGGGGATGACCGTCGAGCTCGTGCCGATCGAGGCCGAGCAGGACCAGTACTTCACCAAGCTCGCCCTGATGAACGGGTCGGCGGGGACCGCCCCCGATGTCATCTACGAGGACACCTTCCAGATCCGGTCGGATGCCGCCGCCGGGTACTTGCAGCCCATCGACGACTACCTCGCCGACTGGGACCAGTGGGAGCAGTACGACGACGGCGCCAAGCAGGCCGGCCTCGGTGACGACGGCAAGACCTACGGCGTCTCACTCGGCACCGACACCCGCGGGCTCTACTTCAACAAGCAGCTCTTCGCCGCTGCGGGCCTGCCCGAGGACTGGGCGCCGGAGAGCTGGGACGACGTGCTCGAGGCCGCTCGCACCATCAAGGAGAGCAACCCCGACGTCATCCCGTTCAACATCTACGCCTCGCAGGCGCTGGGCGAGGCCACCTCGATGCAGGGCTTCGAGATGCTGCTCTACGGCACGGAGGACGAACTGCTCGACACCGACACGAACAAGTGGGTCACGGGGTCGGCCGGGTTCCTCGACGCACTCGAGTTCTACCAGACCGTCGCCGACGAGAAGCTCGGCCCCGACCCCGCTCAGGCGCTCGACGCCGGCTGGGGAACCAAGGTCAGCACCGAGCTCCTCCCCCAGGGCGGCATCGCGATCGCCCTCGACGGCTCGTGGCTGCCGAGCAACTGGATCGACGGCGAGAACGCCTGGCCGGAGTGGGAGCAGACGATGGGCTTCGCCGCGATGCCGACGCAGGACGGCGGCGGTGACGGCTTCACCTCGATGTCCGGGGGCTGGACGCTCGCGATGGGGTCCAACGCGAAGAACCCGCAGGCCGCGTTCGACTTCATCGCGCAGGCGCTGACGTTCGAGAACGCGCTGATGTACCACCAGGAGGCCGGGCAGATCGCGGTGCGCAAGGATGTCGCCGCCAGTCAGGAGTACCTCGACTACAACCCGTCGTTCGAGTTCTTCTCGTCGCTGGTGCCGTACACCCACTTCCGGCCGGCGACGCCCGACTACTCGCAGATCTCGGCGAACATCCCACGCGCGACCGAGTCGATCTTCACCGGTCAGGCGACCCCGCAGGATGCGCAGGCCGCGTACGACTCCGCTCTCGTCGGCATCGTCGGCGAGGAGAACACGCAGGCGGGCTGATCCAGCGATGACCGCGACCGCCACCGTCACCACCGGCGGGCGGCACCGTCCGGGCCGGGACATCACCTCCCGGTCCGGCCGGTCGGCCGGCCGTGCCGCCGCACGACTGCTCCCCCTCCTGCCCGCGGTGCTCCTGCTGCTGGCGTTCATGCTCGGGCCGATCGTCTATGCGCTGTACGGCTCGCTGACCGACCGCGCGATGACCGGCCCGCGCGCCGCGAACCCGCAGTTCATCGGGCTCGACAACTACACGGCCCTCTTCGCCTCGGGAGAGTTCTGGCTCTCTCTCGGGCTCACGGTCGTGTTCGTGCTCGCGTCCGCCGTGATCGGCCAGAACGTCCTCGGGATGCTGCTCGCAGTCCTCATCCGCAGCTCGGTGAAGCCCCTGCGCTCGATCGTCGGCGGTCTCGTGGTGCTCGCCTGGGTGCTGCCCGAGATCGTCGCAGCCTTCGCCCTGTACGCCTTCTTCCAGACCGACGGCACGCTCAACACGTTCCTCGGCTGGTTCGGCCTCGAGGGCACGAGCTGGCTGTACTACTTCCCGATGCTCGCGGTCATCCTCGCGAACATCTGGCGGGGCACCGCCTTCTCGATGATGGTCTACAACGCCGCGCTGTCCGAGGTGCCGCCGGAGCTGATCGAAGCGGCGACGATCGACGGCGCGGGAGCTTGGCAGCGGTTCATCCGCGTCACCCTCCCCGTCATCCGCCGCTCGATCTCGACCAACCTGCTGCTGACGACGCTGCAGACCCTCGGCGTCTTCACGCTCATCTGGGTCATGACCGGGGGCGGCCCGGGAACGCAGTCGTCGACGTTGCCGGTACTCGCGTTCCAAGAGGCGTTCAAGTTCGCCCAGGTGGGCTACGGCACCGCCATCGCGGTCGTGACGCTCCTGATCGGCGCGGTCTTCTCCGCCGTCTACATTCGCATCCTCAAACCGGAGGTCGACTGACATGGCCACCATCGCCGCCTCCGTCTCGGCGCCGCGGAAGCGGGCCCAGACCGTGCTGTCGTCGGTCATCCTCGCCGCGATCGGCGTGCTCTTCCTCGTTCCGCTGCTGTGGATCGTGTTCGCCTCGTTCGACGGCGACGCGAAGGTCACGATGAAGGTGCCCGACACCTGGACGCTCGAGAACTACACGCAGGTGATGACGTGGGAGCTCACGTTCCAGCCCCTGCTGAACTCCATCCTCGTCTCGCTCGGAACCGCCGTCATCACCGTCGTCGTCGGCGTGCTGGCGGCCTACCCGCTCTCGCGCTACGCGATGCGGTTCCAGAAGACCTTCATGTACGCGATCCTCTTCGGTACCGGACTGCCGATCACCGCCATGATGGTGCCGGTCTACGCGCTGTTCGTCTCGTTCGGCCTCCTCGACTCGGTCTGGGGCGTCATCGTCTTCATGGCCGCGACATCCCTGCCGATGGCGATCTGGATGCTGAAGAACTTCATGGACTCCGTGCCGATCTCGCTCGAGGAGGCCGCCTGGGTCGACGGCGCCGGATCGATGCAGGCCCTCGCTCGCATCGTCATCCCGCTCATGCGCTCGGGCATCGGCGTCGTGTTCATCTTCGTCTTCACGACCGCGTGGGGAAACTTCTTCGTCCCCTTCGTCCTGCTGTTCACCTCGTCGAAGTTCCCGGCCGCGGTGTCGATCTTCAACTTCTTCGGGCAGTACGGCTCGATCGCCTACGGCCAGCTCGCCGCCTACTCGGTGCTCTACGCCGCACCGATGGTGGTGCTGTACGTCCTCGTCCAGCGCTTCTCCGGCGGGGCGTTCGCGCTCGCCGGCTCCGTCAAGGGCTGACCTGCTCCTCCCTCGAAAGGCCCCTCATGCACGACCGCTCCGCCCTCGCGCTGCTGCGCATCGACCGCTTCATGCGCGAGCGTCTCGCTCCGGCGATCCACCGCGCCTCGCATCCGCTCTCGGTCACCGCCTGGGACGCGCCGGGCGAACCGGTGGCATTCGAGGAGGCACGCGCGGGCGAGTACCGCCCGATCGACGTCGGCCAGCCTTGGGGACGCCCGTGGGGGACGACCTGGTTCCGCGTCACGGGCGACGCGCCGGCCGACTGGTTCGACGACGGCCGGCCGATCCCGGGGACGCGGGCCGAGCTCGTCGTCGACCTCGGCTTCACGACCGGACAGGCGGGCTTCCAGTGCGAGGCGATGGTGTGGTCGGTCGACGGCCGGCCGCTGCGCGGTATCGCGCCGTTCAACAACGCGGCGGCCGAGGCGGTCTCGCCGGGCGGAGCGATCGACGTCTTCGTGGAGGGCGCCTCCAACCCCGACGTCGGGAGCATCTTCACCTTCGCGCCCACGCCGGTCGGCGACCGGGCGACGGCCGGAGAGGACCCCGTCTACGTGCTGCGAACGGTCGACGTGCGACTGCGCGACCTCGAGGTCACGGCTCTGCTGGCCGACACCTCGGCGCTTCGGGGACTCGCGGCGCAGCTCGACCCGGCGTCGGCCCGCCGTGCCGACATCCTTCTCGCCTTGGAGCGGATGATCGACGTCGTCGATCCGCACGACGTCGCGAGCACCGCGGCTGCGGGCCGTGCCGTGCTCGCTCCCGTTCTCGCGGCTCCGGCCTCGGCGAGCGCGCATACGCTGCACGCCGTGGGGCACGCCCACATCGACTCGGCGTGGCTGTGGCCGGTGCGTGAGACGGTGCGAAAGGTCGCGCGCACGTTCTCGAACGTCCTCTCGCTCATGGACGAGGACCCCGACTTCGCCTTCGCCGCGTCGTCGGCGCAGCAGTACGCGTGGGTGAAGGAGTTCTACCCCGACCTGTTCGAGCGCATCCGCGCGCGCGTCGCGGAGGGCCGGTTCGTGCCGGTGGGCAGCATGTGGGTCGAATCCGACACGAACCTGCCCGGCGCCGAGGCTCTGGCCCGGCAGTTCATCGCCGGCAAGGGGTTCTTCCAGCGCGAGTTCGGTATCGACACCCCCGAGGTGTGGCTTCCCGACTCGTTCGGCTACAGCGGCGCCCTCCCGCAGATCGCGAAAGCGGCGGGCGCGCGCTGGTTCCTCACGCAGAAGACCTCGTGGAACGAGACGAACCGGATGCCGCACCACACGTTCCGGTGGGAGGGCATCGACGGCACGCGGCTGTTCACCCACTTCCCGCCGGTCGACTCGTACAACTCGGTCGTCTCGGCGGCCGAGCTGGCACACGCCGAACGCAACTACGCCGACAAGGGACGCGGCACCGTCTCGCTGCTCCCGTACGGCTTCGGCGACGGCGGCGGCGGACCCACCCGCGAGATGACGGCGGCGATCTCCCGCACCACCTCGCTCGAGGGCTCACCCCGCGTCGTTCACTCGACGCCCCGGCGGTTCTTCGAGACCGCCGAGGCCGAGTACCCCGAGCCGGAGGTCTGGGTGGGCGAGCTGTACCTGGAGTTCCACCGCGGCACCTACACGAGCCAGCTCGCCACGAAGCAGGGCAACCGCCGCAGCGAGCATCTGCTGCGCGAGGCCGAGCTGTGGGCGACGACCGCGACCGTGCGCACCGGCGCGCCGTATCCCGCCGACAGGCTCGCCCGCGTATGGGAGACGGTTCTGCTGCAGCAGTTCCACGACATCCTGCCGGGCTCGTCGATCGCGTGGGTGTACCAGGACGCCGAGCGCAACTACGCCGCTGTCGCTCGCGAGCTCGAGGAGATCATCGGCGACGCGTTAACGGCTCTGACGGGCGCGCCCGAGCCGGGAGAAGCCACCCACGAGCTCCGGGTCAACGCGGCGCCGCATGCCCGCGGCGCGGTCGCGGCCCTGGGTGCCGCACCTGCGGCCCCGGCATCTCGCGTGCGCCCCGAGCGCTCGCCCGAGGGCTGGGTGCTCGACAACGGCATCGTGCGCGTGGTGGTCGACGATCGCGGCCTGATCGTCTCGGCGGTGGATGTGGCGAGCGGCCGCGACAGCGTGCCGCCGGGCGCGGCATCCGCCCTGCTGCAGCTGCACCGAGACACCCCGACCCAGTGGGATGCCTGGGACGTCGACGTGCACTACCGGAACACCGTGACCGACCTCGTCGACCTCGACGCTCTCGAGGTCGACCGCGACGAGCTCGTCGTCACCCGGTCGTTCGGCTCATCGCGGGTGGCCGAGCGCATCGGGCTCGAGGCCGGGTCGCGCACCGTGGCGATCGGGTTCGAGCTCGACTGGCACGAGTCGCAGAAGCTGCTCAAGCTCGCGTTCCCCGTCGATGTGCACACCGACAGCGCGACGTCGGAGGTGCAGTTCGGTCACATCGAGCGGAAGACCCACACGAACACGTCGTGGGATGCCGCCCGCTTCGAGACCGTCGCGCAGCGGTGGGTGCGCGTGGGTGAGCCGGGCTTCGGTGTCGCGGTCGTGAACGACTCCACGTACGGACACGACATCACACGGGCCGAGCGCTCGGCCGGCGGCGGCACGATCTCGATCGTCCGCCTGTCGCTCATCCGCTCGGCGCTGTTCCCCGATCCCACGCAGGATCAGGGCAGGTATGCGCTGCGGGTCGGTATGGTCGTGGGTGCGGACGTCGAGGATGCCGTCGTCGAGGGCTATCGGCTGAATCTGCCCGAGCGGGTGGTGACGGGAACCGCATCTGTGATCGAGCCGATCGTGACGGCGGCGGATCCGGGGGTCGTCGTCGAGGCGGTCAAGCTCGCCGAGGACGGTTCGGGCGACGTGGTCGTACGGCTGTACGAGGCACTCGGCCGTCGTGTCGACACGGTCGTACGGCCCGGTTTCGCTGCGCTCGCGGTGGTTCAGACCGATCTGCTCGAGCGCGAGGCCACGGCATCCGCCCTCGTCGACGACGCCGTCCCCCTCTCCCTGCGCCCGTTCGAGATCGTGACGCTCCGCTTCGCCCGCTGACGACGCGCGCCCCGCGGCGAGTCGCCAGCTTCGGAGGATGTCGCAAACGTCGGACCGACGCGCACGATGAGTCCGATGTTCGCGACATCCTCCGCCGTTGACGCGCGGGCCCTGACGCGTATTTGTTCCGGCGCGCCACGCGCCCGCGGCACATCATGTAGTGGCTGAATCGAGGTCCGACCCCCATATCTGGGGAATCTCGTGAAGGGACTCACATGACCACGCGCTCCATCGTCGTCCGGACGACCGTCGACGAGTATCTGCAGAAGCACGACTGGCGCGTCAACGCGAACGCGAATCAGGGCTACAGCCTGGGCGGGCTCATCCTCAACGCCTCCGGCAAGCTCATCGCCAACTACTGGCTCGACGAGGTCTACGCTCCGGAGGCGGGCGCCGCGCACCGCGACGGCGACATCCACATCCACGATCTCGATGTCTTCGCCGGCTACTGCGCCGGGTGGTCGCTGCGACAGCTCCTCGAGCAGGGATTCAACGGCGTGCCCGGCGCGATCTCGTCGGCTCCGCCGAAGCACTTCTCGAGCGCCCTCGGTCAGATCGTCAACTTCCTGGGCACTCTCCAGAACGAGTGGGCGGGTGCCCAGGCGTTCAGCTCGTTCGACACCTACCTCGCGCCCTTCGTGCGGCTCGACGGGCTCGACGAACCAGCCGTGCGCCAGGGCATCCAGGAGCTCGTGTTCAACCTCAACGTGCCGTCGCGGTGGGGTACCCAGACCCCGTTCACCAACCTCACCTTCGACTGGACCTGCCCCGACGACCTCGCCGACGAGCGCCCGCTCGTGGCCGGTCGCCTCGCCGACTTCACGTACGGCGATCTGGCGCCCGAGATGGCGATGATCAACCGCGCCTTCCTGTCGGTCATGACGGAGGGCGACGCCGACGGCCGGGCGTTCACCTTTCCCATCCCGACGTACAACATCACGAAGGACTTCGACTGGGATGCGCCGGAGGTCGACGCGCTGTTCGGGATGACGGCGAAGTACGGCCTGCCCTACTTCCAGAACTTCGTGAACTCCGACCTCGACCCCGGAATGATCCGGTCGATGTGCTGCCGCCTGCAGCTCGACCTCACAGAACTCCTCAAGCGCGGCAACGGTCTGTTCGGCTCGGCCGAGCAGACCGGTTCCATCGGCGTCGTCACCGTCAACTGCGCCCGGCTCGGGTTCGTGCACGCCGGCGACCGGGCTGGCCTGTACGCGCAGCTCGACCGACTGCTCGAGATCGCCCGTGACAGCCTCGAGGCCAAGCGCGCCGTCATCGGGCGCCACCTCGACGCCGGCCTCTACCCCTACAGCAGGCGGTACCTCGGCACCCTCGCGAACCACTTCTCCACGATCGGGGTCAACGGTCTCAACGAGGCGGTGCGCAACTTCACCGACGACGGGCACGACATCACCACCGAGGAGGGGATGCGGTTCGCCGCAGAGCTGCTCGACCACGTGCGCGCGCGCATGGTGGAGTTCCAGGAGCAGACGGGGCACCTCTACAATCTCGAGGCAACACCGGCCGAGTCGGCGACCTACCGCTTCGCCCGCGCCGACATCGCGCGTTTCGCGGGCATCCGTCACGCCGGCACGGCGGACAACCCGTACTACACGAATTCGTCGCAGCTGCCGGTGGCCTTCACCGACGATCCGTTCCTCGCGATGGAGCTGCAGGAGGGTCTGCAGCAGAAGTACACCGGCGGCACCGTGCTGCACCTGTACATGGGCGAGGCCGCCCCGACGGCCGAGGCGTGCAAGGCTCTCGTGCGCCGTTCGCTCGAGCGGTTCCGCATCCCGTACATCACGATCACGCCGACGTTCTCGATCTGCCCGCAGCACGGGTACCTGTCCGGCGACCACGCGTCATGTCCGCAGTGCCTCGCCGAATGCGAGGTGTGGACGCGGGTGATGGGCTACTTCCGCCCGGTCTCGTCGTTCAACATCGGCAAGCGCGGCGAGGCGGCCGAGCGGGTTTCGTTCTCGTACGACCGCGCCGCGCTGGTCGGGTGACGTGCCCGTCGTTGCGGGCCGCAGCGCAGCCGAGCTGCGCATCGCAGGGCTCTCGCGGTTCTCGACGGTCGATTGGCCCGGCCGCCTGGTGGCGACCGTGTTCCTCCAGGGATGCCCGTGGGACTGCCGCTACTGCCACAATCCCAATCTGATCGATCCGCGCGGGCGCGGCAGCATGCCGTGGGAGGCGGTCGCCGCCTTCCTCGGCGAGCGCCGCGGTCTGCTCGACGGGGTGGTCTTCTCGGGCGGTGAGCCGACGATGCAACGGGCCCTCCCCGACGCGGTCGCACGGACCCGCGAGCTCGGGTTCGACGTCGGGCTGCACACGGGCGGCGCCTACCCGCGCATGCTCGATGCCGTGCTGCCGGCGCTGTCGTGGATCGGCCTCGATGTGAAAGCGGGAGCCGACGACTACGCCCGGGTGACGGGCCGGGGTCCGAGCGGACGCGCTGCGCTGCGCTCGCTCGACCTCGTGCTCGCCGCCCAGCGCGAGCGCGCCGCCTCGCGGCATCCGCTCGACGTCGAGGTCCGCACGACGGTGCACCCCGACCTCATCGACGACACCCGACTCGGTGATCTCGGCGAGCTGCTGGCCGACCGCGGTGTGCGGCGGTGGGCGATCCAGCGGTTCCGCGCGACGGGCAGTCGCTGCCCCGAACCGGAATCGCCGCCGCTGCGGCTCGACCGCCTACCGCGGGAGAGGTTCGAACGGGTCGAGGTGAGATGAGGCGTGGCGGCGTCATCACGGCGAGCCTCAGCGCACGCCCCGCGCGGTGAGGGCGTCGCCGAGCTCGTCGGCGTGCTTCAGCGCGAGCACGATGAACGCCAGCGCGGAGGAGCGGATGCCGCCTCTCGCGCCCCGGGCACGGTGCGCCTCGCTCACGTCGCGGGCGATCCGGGCGAGGTGCGGAACGGATCCGAGCGCGACGACGAGGAGGAGGGAGATGCGCTCGGGGTCGGCGCCGATCACCCGAGTAGGACCGAGGGCACGCTCGAAGAGGTCGAGCAGCGCGACGACGGGGGTCGTCAGCGCCAGCAGCGCGGCGAGCAGGATCGCGGCCAGGATGCGCACGGTCCCGATGACGGCCGGCTCGATCCCGAGGAAGATGAGCTGACCGGCGAGCGCGACGATCGCGAGCCAGCGCAACGCCCAGATCTGTCGGACCAGCTCGCGCCAGCCTGTTCCGGGAACGGCGTAGCAGGCCAGGCACAGGCCCGCGGCGGCCATCGCGGTCGCCGGCGCTGCGGGAAGCAACGACACCGTCATCACCAGGCCGAGGATGAGCACGGTCTTCGGCCCCGTCGGGAGCCGGTGCCAGCCGCGCGCGCTCGGCCGGTAGAGCGTCAGCATCGCGTCGCGGCCGGGCCGGTCGACGTCATCGCCACGTCCTCGCGTACGCGTCGACGACCGAGGCCGCGTCTCCCACGGCGACGACACGTCCCGCTGCGACGTGCACGCCGATCTCGCACCGTCGCGCGAGGTCGAGGTCGTGGGTCACGAGCAGCAGCCGGTGGCCGGCGTCGTCGAAGAGATGCCCCGCGATGAGGGCGGCGTTCCGCCCGTCGAGGAACGCGGTCGGCTCATCCGCGACGACGAGCTCGGGCTCGCGCACGAACGCTCCGCACAGCGCGAGCAGCTGCTTCTGCCCGCCCGACAGCTCGTGTGCGGGGTGGTCGCGAAGGCCGGTGAGGCCGAACCGTGCGAGCGCCCGGTCGACCCGCGCAGCACGGTCGGCGCGGGAGGCGCGATCGCCGCGAAGCGAGAAGGCGACGTCCTCGGCGACCGTGGGCATGACGATCTGCGCGTCCGGGTTGCTGAAGACGATCGCGACACGGCGCCGCAGCTCGACAGCATCCCGTACCGGGTCGCAGCCGAGCACCCGAACCTCCCCCGACGTCGGTCGTACGAGGCCGCCGATGAGCCGCGCGAACGTCGACTTGCCCGATCCGTTGTCGCCGACCACCGCGATCGTGCGAGCGTCGAGGTCGAGCGTGAGGGGCTCCAGCACCTGCACATCGCCGAGTCGTACGGACGCGGCCTCGAGCCGGATGCTACCCGTCATGCCGAGGCGGAGCTCACGCTCGGCGCATCGGTCTCGACCCGGGCACTGCCACGCGGTGCCCACGTGCGCCGGAAGGCGCGAGGGTAGCCGCGTACGAGGGCTCCGACCACGAGCGTCGCGACGACGACCTTGACGATGTCGCCCGGCACGAAGGCGAGGTTCGTCAGCGCGGCCTGCTCGACCGGCAGACGCAGCACGAGGCTCTGGATCGGGATGCCGCACGCGTACACGACCAGCACACCGCCCACGAGGAGCCCGGCCGCGGTGCGCCACCACACGGGACGCCGGCCGCCGGCGTGGACGATGAGCCCGACCACCACGGCGCCGACGAGCCAGCCGACGAGGTAGCCCGCCGTCGGACCGGCGAAGACCGCGATCCCGCCGCGGCCGCCCGCGAGGAGCGGCAGTCCGACGGCGACGAGAGCGAGGAACGTGCCGACCGAGGCCGCCCCGACGACAGGCCCGAGCACGGCACCCGCCAGCATCACGCCGAGGGCCTGCGCCGTGATCGGCACACCCCCGAACAGCGGGAACGACCCGGGCAGCCCGAGCACGGCGATCAGCGCCGCGAACACGGCGGCACGGGCGAGGTCGGTCGCATCGAGCGCGGCACGCGACGCAGGGATCGACGGGGTCATGATTCCTCCTGAACACCGTTCACGTGAACGGTGTTCAGGTAGAGTAGCCCCATGATCGCCGACGACTCAAACCGAGGGGGCCGAGCGACGCGACGCTCGCGGGACGACGTCGTCGACGCCGCTCTCGACCTGCTCGACCGCGTCGGGCTGCCCGACCTGTCGATGCGGCGTCTCGCCGATCATCTCGGCGTGCAGCCGAGCGCGCTGTACTGGCACGTCGAGAACAAGCAGCAGCTGCTCGCGGCCGTGAGCGCACGCATCCTCGGTCCGGTGAGCGCAGATCACGCCGACGGCGCGACCCTCGACGTCGCCGCGCGAGACGTCGCCGTGCGTCTGCACGACAGCCTGCTCGCCTACCGCGACGGCGCCGAGGTCGTCTCCAGCTCTCTCGCGCTCGGGCTCGTCGAGCCGCCCGCGCACGCACGGCTCCGCGCCGTCGCGCTGGAGCGCGGTGAGCCGGCCGCTCTCGCCGACACGATCGGCGACGCCATCACGCATTTCGTCGTCGGCTTCACCTTCCACCAGCAGCAGCGCCGCAGCGCCGACGCGTGGGGCGCGGCCTCCGGCGGCGTCGCTGCCTCACCCGAGCGCATCGCCGACGGCGACGACGACGGCTTCACCGCGGCGCTCGACCTGATCATCGCGGGGGCGACGACGGTGCTCGCCGGCGGCGCCACACAGCATCCAGCACCCCGGCGATGACGATTGTCACGACGTACACGAGCAGGTCGCGCGCGTCGAACACCGTTCCGAGCACCAGGACCGCCGGCGGGAAGACGGCGGCCGCCCGCGCGGGCAGATCGCTCAGCTGCAGCAGCTCGACCGCGATGCACCAGACGCCGGCGACCGCCGCGACGACGACGGTTGCGGCACGGGGTGCGACAGCGACGACGAGGACGTAGATCAACACGGCATACAGCGCGTCACCGGCGATGTCGGTCGCCGCGGTGTCGGGCAGGATGCCGTGGACGACGAGTCCCGCCGCGACGACCGCGACAGCCAGCGCCGCCGCACCCCAGCGCCGAGCGGCGGGGCCGGTCACAGGCGGTCGCGGAGCCACGACGTCGAGACCGCCCGGGCCCCCACCGCCTCGACGCGAGCGCGCAGCTCGCGGTCCGACGTCACGACGCTGACCCGCTCCCCCGCGGCCAGGGCGGCGGTGGTCGCCTGGACGATCGCATCGTCGCCGGAGGCCGGGGCGCGAGTGAGCTCGACCCCGGCGGGGGCGGCGACGTCGCGGGCCTGCCCTTCGACGACCGCCACCACGCGCGGGAACCAGATGTCCTCGGGAAGCTCCAGGCCCGCGGCATCCGTCCCCCGCTCGGCCAGCGCGGCCACCCGGGCGAGCAGCCGATCGGCGGCTCCGGCGCGGTCGCGCCACCAGCCGTCGGGGACCGAACCGACCACGTTCGCGACGTCCACGATGACGGTCGGACGCACCGAGAGCAGGCTGCGCAGCCGCGGCCAGGATGCCGCGAACCCGGGATGCAGCGGGAACGACTCGACCTCGTCGAGAGGAACCCACGCGAGCTCGCGGCTCTCGGGATCGCTGATGACCGGGTGGAAGGGCGTCGTGACGTCGGCCACGAGGGTGCCGTAGGTCCACACGCCGACATCGAGCACCGACAGGAACCGCGGCGCGACGGCATCCGCGGGAACGCCGGCCTCTTCGGCCGACTCGCGCAGCGCTCCCTCGCGCGCGGACTCCCCCGCGTGACGCGCACCGCCGGGAAGACCCCAGGTGTCGCCGAAGTGGCTCCACGACACCCGGTGCTGCAGCAGCACGCCGCGCTCCGGGTCGACGGCCAGCAGACCCGCGGCACCGAAGCGCCCCCAGTACCGCTCCCCCGACGGCGCGACGACCCAGGCGTCGCCGGGATCGCGCGGGCCGTGTGGCGGGCGCGGGGCGTCGGCGGGATCGTCGGTCATCCTCACAGCCTGACACAGCCGGGGTCCGCGGGCTCGTGATTGGCATCGTGTTACCAGCGGGGTCTCCTCGCCGCTGCGACGCACAATGGGGACGTGGAGTACGAGATCGATGATTCCCCCGCCCGCATCCAGCGCGACGTCGTCTGGCGCTGGCTCTCGTCCGAGGCCTATTGGGGCCGCTGGCGCGAACGCGCCGTGATCGAGGCACAGCTCGATACGGCCTGGCGTCTCGTCGGGGCCTACCGCGCCGACACCGGCGAACAGATCGGCTTCGCCCGTGCCGTTTCGGACGGCGCGAGCTTCGCCTACCTCGCCGACGTATTCGTCGTCGCCGAGCACCAGGGCGCCGGCGTCGCGAACCGGATCCTCCGGCGCATGATCGATGAAGGCCCCGGCCACGACTTCCGCTGGACGCTCTTCACGCGCGACGCGCACACCCTCTACGCCGAGTTCGGTTTCGAGACGCCCGACGAGACCGCGATGGTCCGCCGTGCGTCCCCCGCCAAGCGCTGAGCCCGCTCCCCGCAGCACCGCCAAGCGCCTCACCTGGCGGTTCGCGCCCCCAAAACTCGCGCCTAGGGCATGAACTGCCAGGTGAACGGCAGTCAGACGGTCAGCGCTGGCGCTTCTCGCGCACCCGCATGTTCGTCACGATCGGCGTGCCCTCGAAGCCGAAGATCTCGCGCAGCCGTCGCTGGATGAACCGGCGGTAGCCCGGGTCGAGGAAACCGGTCGTGAACAGCACGAATGTCGGCGGACGCGTCGACGCCTGGGTGCCGAACAGGATGCGGGGCTGCTTGCCGCCGCGCAGCGGGTGCGGGTGCTCCGCGACGAGTTCGGCGAGGAACGCGTTGAACTTGCCGGTCGGGATGCGCTGATCCCACGACTGCAACGCGGTCTCGAGGGCCGGCACCAGCTTGTCGAGGTGACGACCGGTGCGGGCCGAGAGGTTCACCCGCGGCGCCCACGTGACGTGCGCGAGGTCCTGCTCGATCTCGCGCTCGAGGTAGCGGCGACGATCGGCGTTGTCCATATCGGCGTCGTTGAGGCGGTCCCACTTGTTGAACGCGAGCACGAGCGCGCGGCCGGACTCGAGCACGAGGTCGATGATGTTGAGGTCCTGCACGCTGATCGACTCGGTCACGTCGAGCACGACGACGGCGACCTCGGCCTTCTCGAGAGCCGCCGAGGTGCGCAACGACGCGTAGAAGTCCGCGCCCTGCTGCAGATGCACCCGGCGACGGATGCCGGCCGTGTCGACGAGTCGCCACAGCTTGCCGCCGAGCTCGACGACCTCGTCGACCGGGTCGCGGGTCGTACCCGCGAGGTCGTTCACGACCACGCGCTCTTCACCGGCCGCCTTGTTCAGCAGCGACGACTTGCCGACGTTCGGGCGCCCCAGGATCGCGACGCGACGCGGGCCGCCCAGCTCGTTCTTCGCGACGGCCGAGACCTCGGGAAGCACCTTCATGATCTCGTCCAGAAGATCCGCGACGCCGCGCCCGTGGATGGCCGAGACCGGATGCGGCTCACCCAGGCCCAGGTTCCACAGCGCGGCTGCCTCGGGCTCCTGGCGCGCGTCGTCGATCTTGTTGGCGATGAGGAAGACGGGCTTGTCGGTCTTGCGCAGCAGACGCACCACGGCCTCGTCGGTGGCGGTGGCCCCGACCATCGCGTCGACGACGAACAGCACGACATCCGCGAGGTCGATCGCGACCTCGGCCTGCGCGGCCACCGAGCGGTCGATGCCGCGGGCGTCGGGCTCCCACCCCCCGGTGTCGACGAGGGTGAAGCGGCGGTCCATCCACTCGGCCTTGTAGCTCACCCGGTCGCGCGTGACGCCCGGGGTGTCCTCGACGACGGCTTCGCGACGGCCCAGGATACGGTTCACCAGCGCGGACTTGCCGACGTTCGGGCGGCCCACGATCGCGACGACCGGAAGCGCCGGCAGCACCTCCACGACCTCGCCGCCCGCTGTGAACCCGGCGAGCAGCTCGGTGTCGTCGTCATCGAGCTCGTAGTCGGCGAGCGACGCGCGCAGCGCAGCGGCCCGCTGGTCGGCGAGGTGCTCGTCGAGGTTCGCGAGCTTCTCCTCGAGCTGGTCGGGACCGCCCTCGTACTCGTCGTCGGTGGTAGCCATCAGTTCTCTCCTGTCGCGGTGCGCACGACGTCGATGACGGCGTCCACGGTCCGATCGAAGTCCAAATCGGTCGAGTCGACCACCACGACGCCGGGCGCGGCGGTGAGGAAGTCGACGACCTGCGAGTCCGACGCGTCACGTCGGTGGAGCGCCTCGGCGACAGCCGCGGCATCCTCTCCCGTGAGCTCGGCGCTGCGGCGCGCGGCGCGCACCTCGGGGCTGGCGGTCAGCAGGATGCGGACGGGCGCATCGGGGAAGACCACGGTGGTGATGTCGCGTCCCTCGACGATGACCCCGGCCGAACCGGATGCCGCCACGAGCGCGCGGAACAGCACGTTCACGCGCTCGCGCACCTCGGGCACGCGGGCGACGCCGCTGACGGCCGCCGAGACGCGCGGCTCGCGGATGTCGTCGGTGACGAAGACGTCGCCCACGCGGACCCAGTGGTCGTCGGGGTCGAGCGAGATCGCGTAGTCGAAGTCGTCGAGGGCGCGCACGACGGCCTGCGCGTCGGCGGTGTCGTCGCCGCGCTCGAGCACGCGCCACGCGAGCGCGCGGTAGGCGGCGCCGGTGTCGAGGAAGCCGTAGCCGAGAACACGCGCGGCCTGCTTCGAGACGCTCGACTTGCCGCTGCCGGCGGGACCGTCGATCGCGACGGTCACCGGAGACGATTCAGGCACGGGGAAGGACTCAGGCATGGGGAACACTCGCGATCTTCCAGCCGCGCTGCTCGAGCCCGGCGACGGCTTCATGGACGACGCTGGGGACGACGCTCAGCTCCGCCAGCCCGAACTGCGCTCCCGGGGAGTGCTCGAGGCGGAGGTCCTCGATGTTCACCCCGAGGTCGCCGAGGTCGCCGAACAGGCGCCCCAGCTGCCCCGCGGTGTCGTCGACGCGCACCACGATCTGCTCGAAGCGGCGGTTCTGCCCGTGCTTGCCGGGCAGGCGCTCGACGCCTTCGTTTCCTCGGCGGATGGTGTCGGCGAGCGCTCGTCGAGCGCCCGGGGCCGCCGGATCGCGCAGCGCGTCGGCCACGGCCCCGAGGTCCGCGGCGAGATCGTCGAGGACCGCGACCACGGGCGCGGCGTTCGCCCCGAGGATCTGCACCCACAGTTCGGGAGCGGATGCCGCGATGCGCGTCGTGTCGCGCACGCCCTGACCGGTCAGGCGCAGCGATCCCTCGGGAGCGGCGACGAAGCGTCCGGCGAGGAGGCTCGCGACCAGCTGCGGAACGTGCGAGGTGAGGGCGACCGCTTCGTCGTGCTCCTGCGGGGTCATCTCGAGCGGCATCGCACCGAGGTCGAGAGCGAGTCCCTCGACGACGGCGAGATCGGAGGCGCGCGTCTCGTCGTCACGGCACACGACCCACGGCCGCCCGACGAAGATGTCGGCGCGCGCCGAGATCGCCCCGCCGCGCTCTCGGCCCGCGAGCGGGTGCGAGCCGATGTAGTGAGTGAGGTCGACACCGCGCTTGCGCAGCTCGAGGTACGGTTCGAGCTTGACGCTCGCGACGTCCGTCACGACCACGCCGGGATGGGCGCGCAGCTCGCGCTCGATCACATCCGCCGTGACATCCGGCGGCACCGCGACCACGACGAGCACGGGACGATCGTCCGAGGCCGCGAGCCGGCCCGCGCCGTAGTCGACGGCGAGCCGCAGCTGAGCGGGCGAGGCGTCGTCGAGGACGACATCGACACCGAGCAGACGCAGCGCGTGGCCGATGCTCGAGCCGAGCAGGCCCGCGCCGACGATGCGCACGGTACCGGCCGTGCGCGCGGCACGGCCGGGGCGCACGGGATCGAGCGAGGAATCGGTCACGGGTTCTCCGGAGAAGTCGGGTGCTCGGGGGCACCGTCGGCGCTGCGCGAGAGCGTCAGCAGCGCACCGCGTTCCACTGTAGTCAACTCCCGGGCGCGTCCCGCCGGGAGGGTTCCCAGGTGGAGCGGGCCGAACTGGCGACGCACGAGCTCGAGCACCGGATGCCCCACCTCGGCCATCATGCGGCGGACGATGCGATTGCGCCCCGAGTGCAGCGTCAGCTCGACGAGGCTCGTCTCCCCCGATGTGTCGAGCAGCCGCGCCTTGTCGGCCGCGATCGGGCCGTCCTCGAGCTCGACGCCCTTGGTCAGCCGCGCGATCGTCTGCGGCGTCACGCGCCCGCGCACCTTCGCGATGTACACCTTCGTCACCCCGAACGAGGGGTGGGCGAGCACGTGGGCGAGCTCGCCATCGTTCGTGAGCACGAGGAGGCCGCTCGTCTCGGCATCCAGGCGGCCGACATTGTACAGACGCTCGTCCCAGTCCTTCGTGAACCGGCGCAGGTCGGCGCGGCCCTTCTCGTCCTTCATCGAGCTGACGACGCCCGTCGGCTTGTTGAGCATCACGTAGCGCTTCGTCGTGTCGAGCTGTACGGCGGTGCCGTCGACGTCGACGATGTCGACGGCCGGGTCGATGCGGCTGCCGAGCTCGGTCACGATCGTGCCGTTGACCCGCACGCGCCCCTCGACGATCAGCTGCTCGCAGACGCGGCGCGACGCCACCCCCGCGTTGGCGAGAACCTTCTGCAGGCGTACCCCTTCGGCATCCGTCATCGCGTCGCCTCTCCTTCGAAACCGTCGGTGCCGTCGTCGAGCAACGGCGAGATGGGCGGCAGCTCGTCGAGCGAGTTGATGCCGAGGTTGACCAGCAGCGCGTCGGTCGTGCCGTACAGGATGGCACCGGTCTCGGGGTCGTGGCCGACCTCGGTCACCAGCCCGCGCGAGAGCAGGGTGCGCACGACCGAATCGACGTTGACGGCGCGGATCGAGGCGACCTGGCTGCGTGAGACCGGCTGCTTGTAGGCGATGACCGCCAGGGTCTCGAGGGCGGCCTGCGAAAGCCGCGAGGGTGCCTGCGTGTTGACGTAGTCGCTCACGAGGGCGTCGTGCTCCGCGCGCACGTACAGGCGCCAACCGCCGCCCACCTCGCGCAGCTCGAATCCGCGGCGCGGCCCGCCGGTCTCGCCGTCGTAGTCGGCGACCAGGCCGGCGACCGCCTGGCGCACGGCGGCGACGGGCGCGCCGACGGCGGCGGCGAGCGCGACGAGGCTCTGCGGCTCGTCGACGACCAGCAGGATCGCCTCGAGCCGCCGCGCGACGTCCGCGATCGGGGTGGCCGTGGTCGGTGTCGGGTCATCGGTCATAGTCGGCTCCCAGGGTGGCGAGGTTCTCCTCGGACCAGCGCTCGGCGGTCCAGCGCAGCGTCAGCTCGCCGAGCGGTTCGAGCTGCTCGAACGACAGCGCCGCGTGCCGGTAGAGCTCCAGCACGGCGAGGAAGCGGGCCACGACGATGCCGGGCTGCGCGACGCCCGCGATGAGCTCGCGGAAGTTCAGGGTACCCGCGCCCCGCAGCAGCGTGACGACGACGGCCGCCTGCTCGCGGATCGACACGAGCGGCGCGTGCAGGTGGTCGAGCCCCACGACCGGGATCTCCTTCGGCGCGAAGGCGAGCGTCGCGAGCGCGGCGAAGTCGTCGGCGGTCAGTGTCCACACGAGCTCGGGCGCGGCTGCCCGATACTTCTCGTCGAGGCGCACCGATCGGGTGTGACGACGGTCCTCGGCGACGACCCGCTCGGCGAACCATCCGGCGACCTGTTTGAAGGCGCGGTACTGCAGCAGCCGGGCGAACAGCAGGTCGCGCGCTTCGAGCAGCGCCACCGACTCGGCGTCGATGAGTTCGCCCTGCGGCAGGAGACCGGCGACCTTCATGTCGAGCAGCGTCGCGGCGACAACGAGGAACTCCGACGCGGCGTCGAGCTCTTCGGGCTCGAGCCCGCGCAGGTAGCCGATGAACTCGTCGGTGACTCTGCTGAGCGACACCTCGGTGATGTCGAGCTCGTGCTTGCCGATGAGGTTCAGCAACAGGTCGAAGGGGCCGTCGAAGTTCGTCAGCGAGACCCGGAATCCCGGCTCGGCGGCATCCCCGCCCGCGTCGGGCTCGGCCGGCCCGGGCGCATCGACGATCCCGTCAGGCGACGGCGCCACGGGCGACGAGCTCCCGCGCGAGACGCAGGTAGGCCTGCGCGGCCTGATGCTCCGGCGCGAACGTGATGATCGGAACGCCCGCGACCGACGCGTCGGGGAACTTCACGGTGCGCCCGATGACCGTCTCGAGCACGTCGTCGCCGAAGGCCTCGACGACGCGTTCGAGCACCTCGCGCGAGTGCAGCGTGCGCGGGTCGTACATCGTGGCCAGGACGCCGTCGAGCTCGATGGAGGGGTTCAGCCGGTCGCGCACCTTGTCGATCGTCTCGATCAGCAGCGCGACACCGCGCAGCGCGAAGAACTCGCATTCGAGCGGGATGAGCACGCCGTGGCTCGCCGTCAGCGCGTTGACCGTGAGCAGTCCGAGCGAGGGCTGGCAGTCGATCAGGATGACGTCGTACTCGGACGAGACGCCGCGCAGCACGCGCGCGAGGATCGTCTCGCGGGCCACCTCGTTGACGAGGTGCACCTCGGCGGCAGAGAGGTCGATGTTCGCGGGGATGACGTCGAGCCCGGGCACCGACGTCTCGACGATGACCTCGTGGGGGTCGCGCTTGGTGTCGAGCAGCAGGTCGTAGATCGTCGGCACGTCGTGCGTGGCGATGCCCAGGCCAGCCGACAGAGCGCCCTGCGGGTCGAAGTCGACGGCGAGAACCTTGCGGCCGTACTCGGCGAGGGATGCCGCCAGGTTGATGGTCGTCGTGGTCTTGCCGACGCCGCCCTTCTGGTTGCAGAGGGCGATGATGCGGGCCGGCCCGTGACCGTCGAGCTTCGGCGGGGTCGGGAAACCTCGGTATGGCCGACCGGTGGGTCCGATCGGGGTGTCCTCCGTGGGGGCCTTCCCGGCCTTCCGCGACTTGTCCGTCACCGAGACTCCTGCTTTCCGTAGCGTGCGATCGATTCTCGCACAGGCACCCGGCGTGAGCCGATACGTTCGTCGGACGCGCGGGGCGGGAGCGGCCTGCATCGGCGCCCGAGGCGACACCAGCACCGCCGGTCCGACGAACGAATCGCCGCAACGCCTCCGGATCACAGGCTCCCGAGCACGTCGAGCCGCAGCTGGGCGGCGACGGCGATCAGGAGGTAGTCGACGACCACGACGAGAGGCGTCCACGCCAGCAGCAGGGCCCCGACGCCCTGCGGCGCGCGGCCCCAGACACCCTCCCGCAGGGTCCAGCCGAGAGTCGACCAGAACAGGGGGATCGCCACGAGCCACACGACCATGCACCACGGGCAGAGCGAGCCGTACTCGAACACGCTGCGGTACGCGAAGACATGGACGAGCACGAACGCCGCCGCGACGAACCCGGCGTACACCCGCCAGTACCAGGGACGCAGCCCGGCCGGCGCCGCGAGCCCGGAGACTCCCGCGTAGATCGCGCCCGGGAAGAGCACGATCCCGATGATCGAGTTGCTGAACCCGAGCAGGTTTCCGCCGGGGCTCAGCAGATTGGGACCGCAGGTGACGATCGGGCTGATGTCGCACGAGATGAGGGCTTCGGCGCCGGTCAGCTGACCGATGTACTCGTGGTAGAGCAGGAACGAGACAACCCACCCGGCGATGCCCACCACGATCCAGACGACGGCGAGCGCGGGCCCGGGGCGGATGCCGCGCTCGTTCTCCAGTGCGGAGTGGGCGGGTGCATCGGCGGGCATGCTGCCATCCTGCGGCGCCTGCCCCGCGGCCGCGGCGGCCCCGTGCCGGGAAAAACCGGCGCGATCGGATGCCGCGGAGACCGGCCCGGGCTTCAGCGCCAGGTAGCCGTGAGCAGACCGGCGACGACCCCGAAAACGAGGGGCAGCAGGCAGCCGATGGCGGCGGGGCGACCGACCCCGGGCCTGGTGAACAGGTGCGCTCGCGTCTCGGCCCGTTCCGCGTCGGTGCTGCGCAGCGCCCCGCTCGCCGACGGCTCCGGTCGAGCGGCGGCGGCATCCTCGATACGCGCGGCGACCGCGAGCAGGTCCTCGGTCCAACGCCAGAACGGAGCGGTGTAGCGCGGCAGTGTGCCCCGCGAGAGGACGTACATGCGGCGTCCGACGATCTCGAGGTCGACGTCGACCGCCACCGCGCTCAGGGCGGAGCGGACGGGCGGCGTGAGCATCCGCCGGACCCGATCCGCATCGGCGGGCGCACACCAGACGCCGAAGTGCTCGTCGAACCCGCCACCGATCTCGATCCGCTCCTGCCCGAGGGCCGGCCGCCAGGAGGGCGCGCCGGGCGCGTGTACCGCGACCAGGCCGGCCCGCGGCAGCTCGGCGGCGAGGTCGACGCGAAGGTACGTCAGCGAGTGCGGCATCCGGTAGCGGCCGATCCACGTGTCGAACGCGTAGTCCGCCGAGCGGAACGGGCACGGGTCGCTTCCCGTCACGACCGCGGTAGCCATCCGGCGCCTGCCGAGGCCGAAGACGGTCGCGCTTTCGTCGGGGTCGTCGTCGCGGTGGCGGATGTCGAGGCGGTTCGACGCCGCGAACCCCTCGAGACGGTACATCGCAGCTTCTGCGGCCCGCCGCGAGCCGCGCATCCCGCCGAAGCGGCTCACCGCGAGCGGCAGCACCATCACCGACGCGATCACGATGCTCGACCACGACAGCCCCGATCCGCCGGCCGCGGATTGGACGACGACGACGAAGAGCAGCGCGAGCACGCCCACCCCGAGCACCAGCACCGCCGAGACGAATACGGCCCGAACGGCGCTGGTCAGCGAGGCGCGCCGACCGGCTTCACCGAGAAGCCCGTTCTCGCCGGGACTCGGGAGAGGCGCTGTCAGCGCCTGCGTGTCGAAGCGGAGGGCGCGGGCGCCGTCCGGGGCGTCCCCGCTGCTCATGGTCCCATCCTGCCGTGCCGGAGCGCACGACGATGTTCCTCGCGTGCGGTTCAGCGCGCGCGAGGGTGCGAGGTGGCGTAGATCTCCCGCAGGGCGTCGACCGTGACGTGCGTGTAGATCTGGGTCGTCGCCACCGAAGCGTGCCCGAGCAGCTCCTGGACGACGCGGACGTCGGCTCCGCCCTGCAGCAGGTGCGTCGCGAAGGAGTGCCGAAGAGTGTGCGGCGACACGTGCGCCGTCAGCTCGGCGCGCTCGGCGGCCTGCTGGATGATCAGCCACGCGCTCTGCCGCGACAGCGGAGCCCCGCGCACCCCGAGGAACAGCCGGGGCGTCGCGCGTCCGCGCCGAGAGAGCTCCGGCCGGGCGCGGGCCAGATAGGCCTCGACGGCGGCGCGCGCGTACGACCCGACCGGAACGATCCGCTCCTTCGCGCCCTTGCCGCGAACGCGCAGCACGTCGCCGAGGGCGAGGTCGTCGACATCCAGCTGCACGATCTCCGACACCCGCGCCCCCGTGGCGTAGAGCAGTTCGAGCAGCGCGCGGTCACGCAGCGCCGCGAGATCGGTCGCCGCGACATCGCCCGGCGGGGGTCCGGCGGCATCGAGGAGACTCTCGACCTGGTCGATCGTCAGCGCCTTCGGCAGTCGCCGCGGGGTCTTCGGCGGACGCAGCCGCTGCGTCGGGTCGGCGTCGACGATCCCCTCGCGGGCGAGGAAGCGGTGCAGACCCCGCAGCGACGACTGCAGCCGCGCCAGCGACGTGGCCGCCGGTGGCGGGACGGCGGATGCCGCTTCCTCGGCGAACCGCGTCACGATCTCCGCCGTGATCTCGGACGTGTCGCCGATCTCCTGCTGGGCGAGCCACGCGGTGTACGCGTCGAGATCCCGCCGGTAGGCCGCGACGGTGTGCGCCGACAGCCCGCGTTCGACCGAGATGTGGCGCAGGTACGCCGCGACGGCGCGGTCGAGCCGCACGTCCGTCAGCTCCGGCGCAGCCGTTCGGCCGCCGCGAGCACGCCCGTCGCCAGGATGCCGTTGCGGAACCGCCCCGCGAGCACGCCGTCGATGACCTCGGTCAGCGGCACGCGCTCGACGCGCATGTCGGCCTCTTCGTCCTCGCGCTCGTACGCGCTCGGCGCCGCGCTGAGACCGCGGGCGAGGAAGACGTGGATGATCTCGTCGTTGCCGCCCGGCGTCGTGAAGATGCTCACGAGCGGTTCGAGCGACTCGGCGACGAGGTCGACCTCCTCGGCGAGCTCGCGCCGCGCCGTCTCGATGGGCGGCTCGCCCGCGACGTCGAGGAGCCCCGCGGGGATCTCCCAGTCGCGATGACGGATCGGATGCCGGTACTGCTGGATCAGCACGACGCGCTCTTCGTCGTCGATCGCGACGACCGCGGCCGCCCCCGGGTGGTCGACGAACTGGCGGGTGATCTCGCCGTCACCGAAACGCACCGTCTCGCTCCGCACGTCCCAGACGTGCCCCGAGTAGACCAGCTCGCTCGAGACGACCTCGGGCTCGACGGGCTCGTCGCGCAGCTCAGGCATCCTCGACCTCGAACAGCTCGCTCGCGCGGTGCCGGTCGAGGGCGGCGGCGACCAGCCCACGGAACAGCGGGTTCGCCTCGGTCGGACGAGACCGGAGCTCGGGGTGGGCCTGCGTCGCGATGTAGTACGGGTGGACGTCGCGCGGCAGCTCGACGTACTCGACGAGGTTGCGGTCGGGTGACAGACCCGAGAAGACCAGCCCGGCCTCGGCGATCTGGTCGCGGTACCGGTTGTTCACCTCGTAGCGGTGCCGGTGACGCTCGGATGCCTTCGTGGCTCCGTAGACCTCGGCCGCGAGCGAACCCTCGGCGAGGTCGGCCTCGTACAGGCCCAGGCGCATCGTGCCGCCGAGGTCGCCGCCGGCGATGATGTCGACCTGCTCGGCCATCGTCGCGATGACGGGGAACTCGGTCTCGGGGTCGAACTCGCTCGAGGACGCACCGGTCAGCCCCGCCATGTTGCGGGCGTACTCGATCACCATGCACTGCAGACCCAGGCAGATGCCGAGGGTCGGGATGCCCTGCTCGCGCGCGAACTTCAGCGCGCCGAGCTTGCCCTCGATGCCGCGGATGCCGAAGCCGCCGGGCACGACGATGCCGTCGACGCTCGCGAGCGCCTTCTCGGCGCCCTCGGGGGTCTCGCACAGATCGGAGGGGATCCAAGTGACGTTGACCTTGGTCTCCTGCGCGAAGCCGCCGGCCTTCAGCGCCTCGGTGACCGACAGGTAGGCGTCGGGAAGATCGATGTACTTGCCGACGAGACCGATCGTGACCTCGTGCTTGGGGTTGTGGACGGCGTCGAGCACCTTGCTCCACCGCGTCCAGTCGACGTCGTCGGCACGCTCGGCGAGGCCGAGGCGGCGCGCGATGTACGCGTCGAGTCCCTGCGAGTTCAGCGTCGAGGGGATGTCGTAGATGCTCGGCAGGTCGACGGTGTTGACGACACCCTCGACGTCGACGTCGCACATGAGCGCGATCTTGTTGCGGTTGCTCTCGCTGACGGGGCGGTCGCTGCGCAGCACGAGGGCGTCGGGCTGGATGCCGACCTGGCGGAGGGCGGCGACGGAGTGCTGGGTCGGCTTCGTCTTCTGCTCGCCGGAGGCACCCATGAACGGCACGAGCGAGACGTGCACGAAGAACACGTTGTCGCGGCCGAGCTCGTGGCGCAGCTGACGGGCGGCTTCGAGGAACGGCTGCGACTCGATGTCGCCGACGGTACCGCCGACCTCGGTGATGATGACGTCGGGGCGGGGCTCCTCGGTCGCCTGGAGCCGCATCCGGCGCTTGATCTCGTCGGTGATGTGCGGGATGACCTGCACGGTGTCGCCGAGGTACTCGCCGCGGCGTTCCTTGGCGATGACCTGCGAGTAGATCTGACCGGTCGTGACGTTCGCCGCCTGGGTGAGCTCGATGTCGAGGAAGCGCTCGTAGTGTCCGATGTCGAGGTCGGTCTCGGCACCGTCATCCGTCACGAAGACCTCGCCGTGCTGGAACGGGTTCATCGTGCCCGGGTCGACGTTCAGATACGGGTCGAGCTTCTGCATCACGACGCGAAGACCGCGTGCGGTGAGGAGATTGCCGAGACTCGCGGCGGTCAGTCCCTTACCGAGAGAAGAGACCACACCACCGGTCACGAAGATCTGCTTGGTGGTGTTCTGGGAAGAGGCCGCGCGATGAGTGTCCGTCACGGGCTTCTATTCTATCAGTCAGGAACGCGAGAGGTTCAGCAGTTCTCGGGCGTGCTCGATCGCGGCCCCCGAATCCGGCAGGCCCGACAGCAGACGCGCCATCTCGGCCTCGCGATCGCCGCCCTCGAGACGCCGGACGCTCGACGCGGTCACCGAGCCGTCGTTCGACTTCACGACGGTCAGGTGGTTCGTCGCGAAGGCGGCGACCTGCGCGAGGTGCGTCACCACGATCACCTGGCTCGTCTCGGACAGCCGGGCCAGCCGGCGCCCGACCTCGATCGCGGCGGCGCCGCCGATACCGGCATCCACTTCGTCGAACACGAAGGTCGGCACGGGATCCGTCCCCGCGATCACGACCTCGATCGCGAGCATCACCCGGCTGAGCTCTCCGCCCGAGGCGCCCTTGGCCACCGGCCGCGCCTCGGCGCCGGGGTGCGGTGCGAGGAGGATCGTCACGTCGTCGCGCCCCGACACCGAGGGGGTGCCGGGCTCGACGGTGACGAGCAGCCGCGCGTCGGGCAGCGCGAGCTGGCGCAGCTCGGCCGTGACGGCTGCGCCGAGTCGCTCCGCCGCCGCGGTGCGCGCTGCGGTCAGCTCAGCGGCGGCGGCATCCAGGGTGCCGGCGAGCTCGTCGCGCTGAGCACGCAGGCGCTCGATGCGGTCGCCGTCGTCGTCGAGCTCCATGAGTCGCGCCGATCCGCTCTCGAGGAGGGCCAGCGCCTCGTCGAGGCTGCCGTGTGCCCGCAGCAGTCCGTTCAGGGCGGCACGCCGTTCCTCGACAGCGGCGAGCTCCTGCGGCCCGCTCTCATCGAGGTCTGCGAGGTAGGCGCTCAGGCCCGTCACGAGGTCGGCGGCACGGTAGCCGAGATCGGCCAGCGGCTCGACGAACGCCGCGAGAGCCGCGTCGCTCGCCGCCGAGCGCTCGATCGCGCGCCGGGCCTCGGCCAGCAGCGAGACCGCGTCCGGAAGCTCGTCGTCGTTCGAGAGCGCGTCGTGCGCCGTGGCCGCGGCCGCGCGCAGCTCCTCGACGTTGGCGAGCTTCTCGGCCCGCTCGGCGAGCACGGCGTCCTCACCCGGCTGCGGGGCGACCGCCTCGATGTCGGCGATGCGTGCCCGCAGGTCGTCGGCCTCGCGGCGGCGCGCGTCGCGATCGGCGTCGAGCTGCGTCAGTTCTGCGTCGACGGCACGCCAGGCGTCGAAGGCCGCGCGGTAGCGTTCGCGCGCTGCGGTGATCTCGGGCCCGCCGAAACGGTCGAGCGCGTCGCGCTGGGCAGCCGCCGACTTGAGGCGCAGCTGGTCGGACTGCCCGTGCACCACGATCAGCTGCTCGGCGAGCTCGGCGAGCACCGCGGCCGGCGCCGGGCGACCCCCGACGCTCGCGCGGCTGCGCCCCTCGCTCGAGAGCACGCGGCCCAGATACAGCTCGGAGCGGCCTCCGCCGATCGGCTCGACGTCTCCCCCGGCCTCTCGGACGCGCTCGGCGACGGGGCCGTTCTCATCGACGATCCAGACGCCGTCGACGGATGCTTGCGGCGCGCCCGCGCGCACGGCTCCGGAGTCGGCCCGCTGACCAAGCAGCAGCCCGAGTCCGGTGACGACCATCGTCTTGCCCGCGCCCGTCTCACCCGTGATGGCGGTGAACCCGGGGCCCATCGGCAGCGTCGCCTCGGCGATGACTCCGAGGCCGCGCAGACGCATCTCTTCGATCACGACGCGCCCTCTCGCTGCTCGAGGCTGGGACCACGCCACCCGACGACCGGCAACCGGAACTTCCGGACCAGGCGGTCGGTGAAGGCGGCGGGATGCAGGCGCGCCAGGCGAACCGGCGTCTTCGACCGACGCACGACGACGCGCGCTCCGGGGGGCAGCTCCTGCGACCGGCGGCCGTCGGCCCAGAGGATGCCGGTGCCGTTCGTGCCCGCGCCGACCTCGATAGCCACCGATGCCTCCGGGCTGATCACGAGCGGACGGGCGAACAGCGCGTGCGCCGAGAGCGGGACGACCGCGACCGCTTCGACGTCCGGCCAGATCACGGGGCCGCCGGCGGAGAAGTTGTACGCGGTCGAGCCGGTCGGTGTCGCGATGACGACTCCGTCGCAGCCGAAGGCCGACAGCGGACGCCGATCGACCTCGAGGACGACCTCGAGCATCCGCTCGCGACTGGCCTTCTCGACCGTCGCCTCGTTCAGCGCCCACGTCTCGTAGACCACGGCCCCGGTGCCGTCCTTGACGCGGACCGAGAGCGCCATGCGCTCCTCCACGTCGTAGTCGCGGTCGATGACGCGCCGGACGGCATCGTCCATGTCGTCGGCCTCGATCTCGGCGAGGAACCCGACGTGGCCCATGTTGATGCCCAGGACCGGAGCGGTGCCGCCCCGGACGAGGTCGACGGCGCGCAGGATCGTGCCGTCGCCGCCCAGGACGATCGCGAGTTCGAGCTCGGCGACGCTCACGTCGAGGTCGAGCGTGAGGACGCCGGGCAGTTCACCCAGCTCCTCGACGAGCTCGGCGCGATCGTCGGCTGCGAGCACGGGACGAGCCCCCGCGCCGGACAGCGCGTTCAGGACGCGTTGCGCCGCGGCGACGGTGTCGGGACGGCGCGCGTGGGCGACGACGAGGATGTTGCGCATCGCGTCGGTCATCGGGCTCCCGCCAGTTCGTCCACCGTGTGTATCCATTGTGTCGGATTGCCCGTGTCATCGACGCGGATGCACAGGTGCACGACGTACTCCTGATTGCCGTGCGTCCCCGCGATCGGCGAGGCGATCACGCCGCGGGTGGCGAGCCCGGCGTCCCACGCCGACCACAGCACGCCCATCACCGCATCCGCTCGCAACGCCGGATCGGTGACGAGCCCGCCCTTGACCGCGGTGCGACCGACTTCGAACTGCGGTTTGACGAGGAGGATGACATCCGTCGTCGAGGCGCACACCGAGACGACCGCCGGGAGGACGTGCTCGAGCGAGATGAACGACAGATCACCGGTGATGATGTCGGGCCGGAACGGACCGCCAGCGAACCCGCTCACGGCCTCGGGCGAGAGGTCGCGGACGTTGAAGCCTTCTACGACGATCACGCCGTCGTCGGCCGCGATCGCCGGCGAGAGCTGACCGTGCCCCACGTCGACGGCGACGACCGGGCGGGCCCCGCGCTCGCGGAGCACTTGCGTGAAGCCGCCGGTCGAGGCGCCCATGTCGAGGGCCGCGCGCTCGGCCACGGCGATGCCGAACGCGTCGAGCCCGGCGATGAGCTTGTGCGCTGCGCGGCTGACGTAGTGGTCGGCGCCGGCGACGACGAGAGTCGCGGTGTCGGACACGGGGTGGGATGCCTTCACGACGGTGCGCCCGTCGACGGAGACGAGTCCGTCGGCGATCAGGGTGGCGGCGTGGCTCCGCGAGCGTGCGAGTCCGCGCGCGGCCAGTGCCGAATCGAGGCGGGTGCTCACGCGGCGCCGGTCGGACCGGAGTCGAGGCGGCGGGCGAGCTCGTCGTGCAACGCGGCGTACGACGATGCGCGCTCGCTCAACGGCTGGTCCTCGATGACGTCGAGCGACGACAGCAGGTCGTCACGCCACTGATCGGCGATGCTCTGAGTCGCGCTGTCCGCGGCGCTCGCCTCGCGCTCGCCCGGGTCGGCACCATCCATCGACATGGATCCCACGATACGCGGGGTCAGGGACGGTGGAACGGATCCGCGTAGAGACGCTCGGGAACCCGGAAGCCGTAGATCGCACGGCCGGTCGCCCAGATCGCCGCGGCGCCCGCGCGCACGAGGTCGATGGGGCGATCCCCCTCCGAGACGATGACGATGTCGGCGCCGTCGATGCGTACCGACGCGTTGCCGACGGTCGTCACGTCGCCCTTCGTCCTGACCTCGGGGTAGGGCTCGTGGAGCTCGCGCAGGTCGCTGACGATGTAGGTCGGCCGTGCGTTGGCGGGCGCTGCGAGCAGGTGCTTGGGCCGGTCGATGCCGGTCAGCACGAGCACCGAGCGGATGCCGGCAGCCTGAGCTCCGGCGATGTCGGTGTCGAGGCGGTCGCCGATGAAGAGCGGCTGCGAGGCGCCGAAGCGAGCGACGGCCTCGTCGAAGATCGGACGTTCGGGCTTGCCGGCGACGGTCGCGAGTCGACCCACGGCAGTGTGCACGGCGGACACGAGCGTGCCGTTACCCGGCGCGATCCCCCGCGCCTGCGGAATGGTCCAGTCGGTGTTGGTGGCGATCCACGGAATCCCGCCCTCGTCCTCGGGGGTCGCGAGCGCGTACGCCGCCTCGGCGAGCTGCGCCCAGCCGACCTCCGGGGCGAAACCCTGCACGACAGCGGCGGGCCCGTCCTCGGCCGACCGTGTGGGTACGTAGCCCGCCTTCTCGAGTTCGTGGACGAGCCCATCGCCGCCCACGACGAGGATCGTCGCCCCGGCGGGAACCCGCTCTCGCAGCAGGCGCATCGCCGCCTGCGGGCTCGTGATGACGTCCTCGGGGCGCGTCGCTGTCAGGCCGAGTTCCCGCAGATGGTCGGCGACCACCGAGTCGCGCCGGGACGCGTTGTTGGTGATGTAACCGAGCCGGCGCGTCTCCCCCGCACGGTTGAGGCTGTCGATCGCGTGCGGCAGGGCGCCGGGACCGGCATAGACGACACCGTCGAGGTCGGCCAGGACGGCATCCACACCGTCGAGCGGTGTCGAGGTTGCCCGGGAGAACAGGCCCATCAGCCGCGCTCCTCCGTCTTGCTGTCCGCCGGCGCCTCGCTCTCGAGCGCGGCGTCCTCGTCGATGTCGTCGACCACGATCAGCTCACGGTCGGCGTCGGTCGCGCCAAGGGCCTCCTCGGCCACGAGGGCGCGCCGCTGCCAGAGTGCGGCTTCCTCGGACCGCCCGAGGTCCTCGAGCACCGCGGCGCGGGCGGCGAACAGCGCGGGGCTCCATGAGAAAGCCCGGTCGGGGTCGAGCTCGGGAATGTCGAGCTCCTGCAGCGCACGCTCGGTCTCACCGAGGTCGAGACGTGCGCCCGACATCGCGATGGCGAGTTCGACACGCACCTCGATCGGAAGCGTCGACCGGTCCACGGCGCGACCGACCTCGAGCGCGCGGTCGGGGCGACCCACGCCACGCTCACTGTCGACCATCATCGCGATCTGGTCATCGCTGCCGGAGATGCGTCGATACGTACGGAGCTCGCGCAGCGCGAGGGCGTAGTCCCCCGTGGCATACGCGGTGATGGCGACCGTCTCACGGACCACGCCGACACGGCCGGCACGGCGGGATGCCGCGAGCGCGTGCTCGTGCGCGAGCTCGGGGTCGTCGTCGATCAGCTGGGCGACCATCGCGAGGTGACGGGCGACTTGCTCCGCGTTCTCCTTGCTCAGGGTCTTCAGTTCGTTGCGCGCAGCTCCCGGAAGATCGCGAGCCGTGACGGTCTCGGGGATCTCAGGGCCGCGCGGAATGTCGCGACGCTCGGACCCCTGCGGCGGACGCGACGAACGTGCCCCATCGCGGTCGTCGCGACGCGGGCGCGCGTCGCCATCCCGGCGCGGGTACGACGGACGATCGCCATCCCGGCGCGGACGGGAGTCGCCGTCGCGGCGCGGATACGACGGGCGATCACCATCCCGGCGCGGACGGGAGTCCCCGTCCCGGCGCGGGCGAGAGTCGCCGGCGCCATCGCGACGCGGATACGACGGGCGATCACCATCCCGGCGCGGACGGGAGTCGCCGTCACGGCGCGGGCGAGAGTCGCCGGCTCCGTCGCGACGCGGATACGACGGGCGATCGCCATCACGACGGGGCCGCGAATCACCGTCACGCTGGGGACGCGCGTCACCATCGCGGCGGGGACGATCGCCGTCCCGGCGGGGACGATCGCCGTCCCGGCGGGGACGGTCATCGTTGGAACGCGGTGGACGAGCATCGCCGTCGCGACGCGGACGCCGTGCTCCGGAGTCCGCAGCAGAGTAACGGGGCTTGCGCTCCGATCGCGGGCGGTCTTCTTCAGTCACGACGTTCCTTTCGTCCCGGAAACGAGAAAAGGCCACCCAACACTGGGTGGCCATTTCACGAAAGAAGTCCGGCGGTGTCCTACTCTCCCACAGGGTCCCCCCTGCAGTACCATCGGCGCTGTGAGGCTTAGCTTCCGGGTTCGGAATGTAACCGGGCGTTTCCCTCACGCTATGGCCGCCGAAACACTATTGATGTTTCAGTCTGCACAACGATTGATCGTTATGCGGTTCTCGACCGTACATCGAGAACCACTCAGTGGACGCAAGCACCAAAAACGGTGTGTTATCAAGTCATCGGCTTATTAGTACCGGTCAGCTTCACGTGTTACCACGCTTCCACATCCGGCCTATCAACCCAGTAGTCTAGCTGGGAGCCTCTCGCCCGAAGGCATGGAAATCTCATCTTGAGGCCGGCTTCCCGCTTAGATGCTTTCAGCGGTTATCCATCCCGAACGTAGCTAACCAGCGGTGCTCCTGGCGGAACAACTGGCACACCAGAGGTTCGTCCAACCCGGTCCTCTCGTACTAGGGTCAGATCCTCTCAAATTTCCTACGCGCGCAGCGGATAGGGACCGAACTGTCTCACGACGTTCTAAACCCAGCTCGCGTACCGCTTTAATGGGCGAACAGCCCAACCCTTGGGACCTACTCCAGCCCCAGGATGCGACGAGCCGACATCGAGGTGCCAAACCATGCCGTCGATATGGACTCTTGGGCAAGATCAGCCTGTTATCCCCGAGGTACCTTTTATCCGTTGAGCGACAGCGCTTCCACAAGCCACTGCCGGATCACTAGTCCCGACTTTCGTCCCTGCTCGACCTGTCAGTCTCACAGTCAAGCTCCCTTGTGCACTTACACTCGCCACCTGATTGCCAACCAGGTTGAGGGAACCTTTGGGCGCCTCCGTTACTTTTTGGGAGGCAACCGCCCCAGTTAAACTACCCACCAGGCACTGTCCCTGAACCGGATTACGGTTCGAAGTTAGATATCCAGAGTGACCAGAGTGGTATTTCAACAATGACTCCACGGTAACTGGCGTCACCGCTTCAAAGTCTCCCACCTATCCTACACAAGCCACACCGAACACCAATACCAAGCTGTAGTAAAGGTCACGGGGTCTTTCCGTCCTGCTGCGCGTAACGAGCATCTTTACTCGTAGTGCAATTTCGCCGAGTTCGCGGTTGAGACAGTTGGGAAGTCGTTACGCCATTCGTGCAGGTCGGAACTTACCCGACAAGGAATTTCGCTACCTTAGGATGGTTATAGTTACCACCGCCGTTTACTGGGGCTTAAATTCTCAGCTTCGCCTTGCGGCTAACCGGTCCTCTTAACCTTCCAGCACCGGGCAGGCGTCAGTCCGTATACATCGTCTTGCGACTTGGCACGGACCTGTGTTTTTAGTAAACAGTCGCTACCCACTAGTCTCTGCGGCCTCCACACCCTTTCGGAGTAAATCCTAATAAGTGGAAGGCCCCCCTTCTCCCGAAGTTACGGGGGCATTTTGCCGAGTTCCTTAACCACGATTCTCTCGATCTCCTTGGTATTCTCTACCTGACCACCTGAGTCGGTTTGGGGTACGGGCAGCTAGAACCTCGCGTCGATGCTTTTCTCGGCAGCATAGGATCACCCACTTTTTATCCGCATCGTGTCTCAGCCTGTATGAGTCACGGATTTGCCTATGACTCGGCCTACGCACTTGCCCCGGGACAACCATCGCCCGGGTTGGGCTACCTTCCTGCGTCACACCTGTTAATACGCTAGCCGCACCAGCATGGGGTCGAGCGTTAGACCGGACCGTCTCACCCCGAAGGGATCAACTAAGCCCGGGTTAGGACTCTTAGCACCACTGGATTAGCTTGGGCGGTTCTTCGCCGGTACGGGAATATCAACCCGTTGTCCATCGACTACGCCTGTCGGCCTCGCCTTAGGTCCCGACTTACCCAGGGAAGATTAGCTTGACCCTGGAACCCTTGGTCTTTCGGAGGACGTGTTTCTCACACGTCTTTCGCTACTCATGCCTGCATTCTCACTCGTGTGCCGTCCACGGCTGGGTCACCCCGCCGCTTCACCCGGCACACGACGCTCTCCTACCCATCAACACGGCTGGACCACGAAGGCCTACCAATAATGTCAATGCCACAACTTCGGTGGCGTGCTTGAGCCCCGTTACATTGTCGGCGCGGAATCACTTGACCAGTGAGCTATTACGCACTCTTTCAAGGGTGGCTGCTTCTAAGCCAACCTCCTGGTTGTCAGAGCAACTCCACATCCTTTCCCACTTAGCACGCGCTTTGGGACCTTAGTTGGTGGTCTGGGTTGTTTCCCTCTCGACTATGAAGCTTATCCCCCACAGTCTCACTGCTGCGCTCTCACTTACCGGCATTCGGAGTTTGGCTGACGTCAGTAACCTTGTAGGGCCCATCGGCCATCCAGTAGCTCTACCTCCGGCAAGAAACACGCAACGCTGCACCTAAATGCATTTCGGAGAGAACCAGCTATCACGAAGTTTGATTGGCCTTTCACCCCTATCCACAGCTCATCCCCTCAGTTTTCAACCTAAGTGGGTTCGGTCCTCCACGACGTCTTACCGTCGCTTCAACCTGGCCATGGATAGATCACTTCGCTTCGGGTCTAGGACACGCGACTGAATCGCCCTATTCAGACTCGCTTTCGCTACGGCTACCCCACACGGGTTAACCTCGCCACGTATCGCTAACTCGCAGGCTCATTCTTCAAAAGGCACGCTGTCACCCCTACTAAGGAGGCTCCAACGGTTTGTAAGCAAACGGTTTCAGGTACTATTTCACTCCCCTCCCGGGGTACTTTTCACCTTTCCCTCACGGTACTTGTCCGCTATCGGTCATCTGGGAGTATTTAGGCTTATCAGGTGGTCCTGACAGATTCACACGGGATTTCTCGGGCCCCGTGCTACTTGGGATACTCTTCACGCCAAGAGAAGCATTTCGACTACGGGGTTCGCACCCTCTATGACCAGGCATTCAAACCTGTTCGTCTATACCTTCTTGTAACGTCGACCACTCGGCAGAATGATCAGAAAAGTCCCACAACCCCCAACGTGCAACGCCTGCCGGCTATCACACACGCAAGGTTTAGCCTGATCCGGTTTCGCTCGCCACTACTAACGGAATCGCTGTTGCTTTCTCTTCCTGTGGGTACTGAGATGTTTCACTTCCCCACGTTCCCTCTACCCGCCCTATATATTCAGGCGGGAGTCACTAGGTCGGCACGCCGCCCAGCGGGGTTTCCCCATTCGGACACCCTCGGATCACAGTGTGCTTATCCACTCCCCGAGGCTTATCGCAGATTGCTACGTCCTTCTTCGGCTCCAGATGCCAAGGCATCCACCGTTTGCTCTTAAAGACTTGAAATCACATGAGTTGAATCGTCAAAAAATTGACTAATGATCTTTAAGATCATCTTCACGACACAACACCCGAAGGTGTCGCATCGAAGATGCTCGCGTCCACTGTGTAGTTCTCAAAGTACGGGCGGTACCCTCCCCACATGCCACCCAAGCAGCATGAAGAAAAGGCCCAGAGGTTGCGGACTCTCATCCGGTCCCTCAGGACCCAACAGCGTGCAGGTGCGACACCCGAAACCCTCCCCGTTCCCACCGCAAGCGGCGTACTAGAGAAGAACCTCATCCTTCGCACCATGTCAAATGTTCCACCCATGAGCTCCCAGCGAAGAACATGTGCCTTCGAACTGGGTTCTGGACTCCGAAGAGTCAGATGCTCCTTAGAAAGGAGGTGATCCAGCCGCACCTTCCGGTACGGCTACCTTGTTACGACTTAGTCCTAATTACCGATCCCACCTTCGACGGCTCCCTCCACAAGGGTTGGGCCACCGGCTTCAGGTGTTACCGACTTTCATGACTTGACGGGCGGTGTGTACAAGACCCGGGAACGTATTCACCGCAGCGTTGCTGATCTGCGATTACTAGCGACTCCGACTTCATGAGGTCGAGTTGCAGACCTCAATCCGAACTGGGACCGGCTTTTTGGGATTCGCTCCACCTCACGGTATTGCAGCCCTTTGTACCGGCCATTGTAGCATGCGTGAAGCCCAAGACATAAGGGGCATGATGATTTGACGTCATCCCCACCTTCCTCCGAGTTGACCCCGGCAGTATCCCATGAGTTCCCACCATTACGTGCTGGCAACATAGAACGAGGGTTGCGCTCGTTGCGGGACTTAACCCAACATCTCACGACACGAGCTGACGACAACCATGCACCACCTGTATAGAGACCTTGCGGGGCGACTGTTTCCAGACGTTTCCTCTATATGTCAAGCCTTGGTAAGGTTCTTCGCGTTGCATCGAATTAATCCGCATGCTCCGCCGCTTGTGCGGGTCCCCGTCAATTCCTTTGAGTTTTAGCCTTGCGGCCGTACTCCCCAGGCGGGGAACTTAATGCGTTAGCTGCGTCACGGAATCCGTGGAATGGACCCCACAACTAGTTCCCAACGTTTACGGGGTGGACTACCAGGGTATCTAAGCCTGTTTGCTCCCCACCCTTTCGCTCCTCAGCGTCAGTTACGGCCCAGAGATCTGCCTTCGCCATCGGTGTTCCTCCTGATATCTGCGCATTCCACCGCTACACCAGGAATTCCAATCTCCCCTACCGCACTCTAGTCTGCCCGTACCCACTGCAGGCCCGAGGTTGAGCCTCGGGTTTTCACAGCAGACGCGACAGACCGCCTACGAGCTCTTTACGCCCAATAATTCCGGATAACGCTTGCGCCCTACGTATTACCGCGGCTGCTGGCACGTAGTTAGCCGGCGCTTTTTCTGCAGGTACCGTCACTTTCGCTTCTTCCCTGCTAAAAGAGGTTTACAACCCGAAGGCCGTCATCCCTCACGCGGCGTTGCTGCATCAGGCTTGCGCCCATTGTGCAATATTCCCCACTGCTGCCTCCCGTAGGAGTCTGGGCCGTGTCTCAGTCCCAGTGTGGCCGGTCACCCTCTCAGGCCGGCTACCCGTCGACGCCTTGGTGAGCCATTACCTCACCAACAAGCTGATAGGCCGCGAGCTCATCCCTGACCGAAATTCTTTCCAGCTACTGACCATGCGGTCGCAGCTCGTATCCGGTATTAGACGCCGTTTCCAGCGCTTATCCCAGAGTCAGGGGCAGATTGCTCACGTGTTACTCACCCGTTCGCCACTGATCCACAGAGCAAGCTCTGCTTCACCGTTCGACTTGCATGTGTTAAGCACGCCGCCAGCGTTCATCCTGAGCCAGGATCAAACTCTCCGTAAAGAAAATTTGCTGCGACCAGCCGGAAAAAGACTGGAGCAGCGAGTTTGATGCTGACCAAAGAGATAAATCATTGCTGACTATCCGTTGCCTCCCCCAAAGAGGAGGTCTTTGATCCAAAGGAATCTCACCCCACCGAAGTGGAGTCGAGGTTATTTGGCATTTGACAAGTGCACGCTGTTGAGTTCTCAAGGATCGGACGCTCCCCCAACTGACCTCACAGCCAGCCCAGAGGGCAACTTCACAACCATACCCCACCCGCGACGCGCTTCGATCTGCCTTCGGAACGAGGTTCCGCGACAGTCGAGGACTGCTGTTCGGGGTGGAGGTTCCATCCTAGACGCAAGCGTCTTGTTCTCGCAAGAGGTTTGGGATGGGATTCGTTCTCCGCTTGAGGGGGCGTCGGCCTTCCGGCCCTTCGCTCTTCCCTGTGGGGCGAACAAGTAATAAGTTACGCGGCTCCCGGCATCGTGGCAAAGCGGCGTGACATCCCGGGCGTGTCGCGCAGCTGCCAGAAGCTGGCGATCCGCGTCATGACGCGGAAAACGGCGGATGCCGCGGCTCGTTCGGCCGCGGCATCCGCCGTTTCGCTGTGGAGCGTCGCTGGCGCGCTCACTCCCACTCGATCGTCCCCGGGGGCTTCGACGTGACATCGAGCACCACGCGGTTGACCTCGCGGACCTCGTTCGTGATGCGGTTCGAGATCTTCGACAGCACGTCGTAGGGCAGCCGCGTCCAGTCGGCGGTCATCGCGTCCTCGCTCGAGACGGGACGCAGCACGATGGGGTGGCCGTAGGTGCGCCCATCCCCTTGGACGCCCACCGACCGGACGTCGGCGAGCAGCACGACCGGGCACTGCCAGATCTCGGCGTCCAGTCCCGCCTTCGTCAGCTCGGCGCGCGCGATGGCGTCGGCGTCACGCAGGATCTCGAGACGATCAGCGGTGACCTCGCCCACGATGCGGATTCCGAGGCCGGGCCCCGGAAACGGCTGGCGTCCGACGATGGCCTCGGGCAGACCCAGCTCGCGCCCGATCGCGCGGACCTCGTCCTTGAACAGCGTCCGCAGCGGCTCGATGAGCTCGAACTGCAGGTCTTCGGGCAAGCCGCCGACGTTGTGGTGGCTCTTGATGTTCGCCGTGCCGGCGCCACCGCCGGACTCCACGACATCCGGGTACAGCGTGCCCTGCACGAGGAACCGGATCGGCTCGCCATCGGCGGCCGCCTCGGCCATCAGGTCGCGCTCGGCCTGCTCGAACGCACGGATGAACTCGCGGCCGATGATCTTCCGCTTTTGCTCGGGGTCGCTGACGCCGGCGAGAGCCTCGAGGAACCGTTCGCGCGCATCGACCGTGATCAGCCGAACGCCGGTCGAGGCGACGTAGTCGTTCTCGACCTGTTCCCGCTCTCCCTTCCGGAGCAGACCGTGGTCGACGAAGATCGCCGTCAGCTTGTCACCGACCGCCTTGTGCACGAGGGCCGTCGAGACCGCCGAGTCGACACCGCCCGACAGCGCGGAGATCACCCGCCCCGAGCCCACCTGTTCGCGGATGCGCTCGACCTGCTCGGCGATCACGTTGCCGCTGTTCCAATCGGCGGGGAGCCCCGCCGCCTTGTGCAGGAAGTTCTCGAGCACGTTCTGTCCGTGGTCGGAGTGCTTCACCTCGGGGTGCCACTGCACGCCGTAGAACTTGCGCACATCGTTGGCGAAGGCGGCCACGGGGGTGGCGGCGGTACGGGCGAGCACCTCGAAGCCCTCCGGCGCGCGCGACACCTGGTCGCCGTGACTCATCCAGACGTTCTGCTCGGCGGGCTGCCCCTCGAGCAGCGTGCCCTCCGTGACGATGGTCGCGTCGGTGGCTCCGTACTCGCGGAGCCCCGTGTTGGCGACCTCGCCGCCGAGGGCCTGCGCCATCACCTGGAATCCGTAGCAGATGCCGAGGGTCGGCACCCCGAGATCGAACACACCCGGATCGATGGCCGGGGCGCCGGGCTCGTACACCGACGACGGACCGCCGGAGAGGATGATGCCGACCGGCTCCTTCGCGGCGATCTCCTCGGCGGTCGCGGTGTGCGGGACGAGCTCGCTGTACACGCCCGCCTCACGCACACGGCGGGCGATGAGCTGGGCGTACTGCGCGCCGAAGTCGACGACGAGGACAGGACGCTGCGACGTTTCGGTCTGTGTGGTCACCGGGTGCCTTCCGTGGCGGGGATGGATGCGGCTGCCTCAGCGGCTTCGCGCTCGGCGAGGTAGGTCCTCACCTCGCGTGCGACGCGGGCCTCCATGAAGAACGACAGGGCGGGAACGACTCCGCCGAGCGCGAGCAGGATGAAGCGGGGGAACGACCAGCGCATGAGACTCCACACGCGGAAGCACGAGAACAGGTACACGACGTAGAACCAGCCGTGCACGACGAGGATCGCCAGCGAGACGTTGAACCCGTCACCCGTCGAGAGCATCTCGCACGAGTTCGTCTGCGGCAGGAACAGCGACCACCACTCGCAATCGGCGCCGGCGATCACCGGGGCGAACCACAGGAGGCCGCCCGAGCCGCCGGCGAAGAGCTCGGTGTGGATCGGGGTGTACTTCAGGATCATCTCCGCGAGCAGGAGCAGCAGACCGACACCCGTGATCACCGAACAGATCTGGTAGAAGCGCAGAGCGTTCCGGATCGCCGGGAACGTGGCGAGTTTCGGGGCGCGAGGCATGGCGTCCAGTCTAGTCGCGGCCCGGCGGGGCGCTTCCCGCGGCGGCGACGTCACCATCCGCGCGCTCGTCCTCGAGGTCTTCGAGTTCCTTCTCCCACGCGTCCTTCGCCAGGCGGTACCACATGTAGAAGGCGAAGCCGGCGAACACCGCCCACTCGACGGCGTAGAAGATGTTGAGCCAGTTGACGTTGGAGCGCTCGTCGGGTGCCGGCGAGTGGATCGCGGTCAGGCCCCCGAATGACTCCGCGGAGGTGAGGTAGCCGCGGTAGACGTCGAGCCCCGCGGTGTCGTGCCAGCGGCTGAGCAGCGCGGCGGGCGACATCCGCGTCATCTCCTGGGGGTCGGCGCCACGCCCAGGCAGCGCAGGACCTTCGTCGGAGATGATGCGCCCCGTGAGGGCGACATCCTGTGGCGGGTCGGCGTCGAGGGCAGCTGCCGCGGCGTCCGCCTCGGCGCGATCGGCCGTCCACCCCACGGCGACGGCGAGCGAGGTCGGGTCGGACGAGCGGGCCGACTCGGGGTCGACGCGGAGCTGGCCGGTCACCCAGTACCCCTCCTCGCCACGATCGAACCGCGACGAGACGACCTCGAAGTCGTCGGGGACGAACGAACCGCGTACCTCGACGCGCTGGCCCACGAGCGGTTCGGGCAGGTACGCGCCGGGTTCGGTCACATCGGCGAGCGGGCGCACCTGCTCGGTCTGCCCCGGCGGCGGCGGCGAGGTGTCGACGGCGCGCGAGAGCTGCCACTGCCCGAGCCACGCGAACACCGCGGCCACGAGCAGCGCGAACGCGAGCATGCCGAGCCACCACGGCCGGAGCATGACCTCGCGCAGCGTCGGCGCGAACGCGGCCGACGGCGGGGCGGGCGGAGCGGGATCGGTCGAGGTCATGTCACCGCACGCTGTACGGCGCCACCACGACCTCCACGCGCTGGAACTCCTTGAGGTCGGAGTAGCCGGTCGTCGCCATCGACTTCTTCAGTGCGCCGATGAGGTTCGCGGTGCCGTCGGCGACCGGGGCCGGGCCGTAGAGCACCTCTTCGAGGGAGCCGACCTGCTCGACCGCCACGCGGCGACCGCGCGGCAGCTGAGCGTGGTGCGCCTCGGGACCCCAGTGGAACCCCTGGCCGGGAGCATCCGTCGCACGAGCCAGGGCGACCCCCAGCATGACCGCGTCGGCACCCATCGCGAGCGCCTTGACGATGTCACCGGAGGTGCCGACGCCGCCGTCGGCGATGACGTGGACGTAGCGTCCGCCCGACTCGTCGAGGTAGTCACGACGTGCTCCGGCGACATCGGCCACAGCCGTCGCCATCGGAGCGTGCAGGCCCAGCGTCGCGCGCGTGGTGGAGGCGGCGCCGCCGCCGAAGCCGACGAGCACGCCCGCCGCACCGGTGCGCATGAGGTGGAGGGCCGCCGTGTAGGTCGCGGCACCGCCGACGATCACGGGGACGTCGAGGTCGTAGATGAACTTCTTGAGGTTCAGCGGTTCGTCGACGCTCGAGACGTGCTCGGCCGACACCGTCGTGCCGCGGATGACGAACAGGTCGACGCCCGCGGCGACGACGGTCTCGTACAGCTCCTGCGTGCGCTGCGGAGTCAGCGAGCCGGCGACCGTGACGCCCGCCGCGCGGATCTCGGCCAGGCGGTCGCGCACGAGCTCGGGCTTGATCGGCTCGGCGTAGAGCTCCTGCATGCGTCGCGTCGCCGACGCGTCGGGCAGCCCCGCGATCTCGGCGAGCAGCGGCTCGGGGTCGTCGTACCGCGTCCAGAGTCCTTCGAGATCGAGGACGCCCAGTCCGCCGAGCTGACCGAGCATGATCGCCGTCCGGGGGCTCGTGACCGAGTCCATCGGGGCGCCGAGCACCGGGATCGAGAACTGGAAGGCGTCGATCGACCAGGCGGTCGACACGTCCTCGGTGTTGCGGGTGCGCCGCGAGGGCACCACAGCGATGTCGTCGAACGCGTAGGCCCGACGGGCGCGCTTGGCGCGGCCGAGCTCGATCTCCATGGTCACCCCTCCAGCCTACCGGCCGGTCCGGACACGACAGCCGGACCGGCCTCGCGCTCAGCGCGCGCGGGCGACCCGCTGCTCGTCCCAGACCGCCTCGCTCGACTCGTAGACGCGGCCGTCGCCGCCGAAGACGACGAACCGGTCGAACGAGCGCGCGAACCAGCGGTCGTGAGTGACCGCGAGCACCGTGCCCTCGAACGCGGCGAGCGCCCGTTCGAGGGCTTCGGCCGACGTGAGGTCGAGGTTGTCGGTGGGCTCGTCCAGCAGCAGCAGCGTCGCACCCGAGAGCTCGAGCAGAAGCACCTGGAACCGCGCCTGCTGACCGCCCGACAGGCTGTCGAAGGTCTGCTCGGCCTGGCGGACGAGCCCATAGCGGTCGAGCGCCGAGCTCGCGGCATCCCGCGGCATCCCGACTCGGCGGTCGTCTCCGCGGTGCAGGATCTCGAGCAGCGTGCGGCCGGTGAACTCCGGATGCCGGTGGGTCTGGGCGAACCAGCCCGGGACCACCCGCGCACCGAGCGTCACCGTCCCGGCGTGCGCGACCGGCTCGAGCGCCGAGCCGACGGCGGTGACGTGCCCCAGCAGAGCGTCGGGCTCCGTGCCGCCCGCGGCGAGGAGACGCAGGAAGTGCGACTTTCCCGAGCCGTTCGAGCCGAGCACCGCGACCCGGTCGCCGAACCAGACCTCGAGGTCGAAGGGCCGCATGAGCCCCGTGAGTTCGAGCCCGTCGGCGACGACCGCGCGCTTGCCGGTGCGCGAGCCGCGCAGGCGCAGCTCGAGGTTCTGCTCCGGCGGACGCTCTTCGGGCGGCCCGGCCTCCTCGAACCGGCGCAGCCGCGTCTGCGCCGCGCGGTATCGCGACGCGAACTCGTCGCTGGCCGCCGCCTTCGCCTTCATGTCGGCGACGAACCGCTTCAGCTTCGCGTGTTCCTCGTCCCACCGGCGGCGCAGCTCGTCGAGCCGCGCCATGCGCTCGTCGCGGGCGCGGTGATAGGTCTCGAAGCTCCCGCCGTGGACCCAGGCGGTGCTGCCCGCTCCCCCGGCCTCGAGAGTCACGATGCGGTCGGCGGCACGGGCGAGCAGCTCGCGGTCGTGCGAAACGAGCAAGACCGTCTTCGCCGTCTCGCGCAGGCGGTCCTCGAGCCAGCGCTTCCCCGGAACGTCGAGATAGTTGTCGGGCTCGTCGAGGAGCAGCACCTCGTCGGGCCCGCGGAGCAGCGCCTCGAGAGCCAGCCGCTTCTGCTCGCCGCCCGAGAGCGTCGTCAGCTCGCGGTAGCGCGCCCGCTCGAACGGCACGCCGAGGGCCGCCGTCGTGCAGGTGTCCCACACCGTCTCGTACTCGTAGCCGCCCGCGTCGGCGTAGTCGGCGATCGCAGCGGCGTAGCGCATCTGGGTGTCGAGCTCGTCCGAGGCGATCACGGCGTTCTCGGCGTCGTCCAGCTCACGCGCCGCACGGCGGACGCGTTCGGGCGCGACCGAGATGAGCAGGTCGTGAACGGTCTCACCGGCACCACCGTGCCCGACGAACTGGTCCATGACCCCGAGGCCGCCGTCGATCTGGACGACACCGCCGTGGGCCGCGGCATCGCCGCGGATGATGCGCAGCAGCGTCGTCTTGCCTGCGCCGTTCTGACCGATCAGCGCGGTCGTCGATCCCGCACCGACGCGGAACATCACCTCGTCGAGCAGCGGTCTGCCGTCGGGGAGGGTGTACGAGACACCCTGAATGTCGAGCGATCCCATCGTGGACCGGGCCTTTCCGCTCCACTGCGGAGCCGACCAGGCTATCGCACCTCGGCGCGGGTGCCCGCGCAGCTCGGAGAATCGCACGGGGCTCGGATGCTGAGGACGAATGAGTCCGAGGATGACGCGATTCTCCGAGGACGGTCGCAGCTATGCACGGCGGCGCGGCACGGGGTGGGATGCTGGCCGCATGAGTCGCATCGTGATCGTCGGCGCGGGCGTCATGGGCCTCGCCACCGCGTGGGCCCTCGTCCGCCGCGGCGAACATCCTCTCGTCCTCGAGCGCTTCGGGCGGGGGCACACCCACGGCGCTTCGCACGGCGCGACGCGGAACTTCAACAACGCCTACGCCGACGGCCACTACCTCGACCTGCTGCAGCGAGCGCGTGAGGGCTGGGATGCGCTCGGCGAGGTCGACGGCGAGCCGCTGCTGCGGCGGCATGGGCTCGTGACCCACGGCGTGGGCGGTGACCTCGGTGGCGGCGCCGACGACGCCGATGGTCTCGAGACGATCGCGCGGAGCCTCGGCGCGCGCGGCATCCCCGCCGAGATGCTCTCGGCTGCGGAGGCGGGTGCGCGCTGGCCCGGGATGCGGTTCGAGACCGACGTGCTCTACTCCGCGGATGCCGGGGTGGCGCGCGCGTCGGCCGCGATGCTCGAGCTCGAGCGGCGCGTGCAGGACGGCGGCGGCGAGGTCCGCTGGGGAGCGCCCGCCGCCGGCATCGACGATCTCGGCGCGCGCGGCGCGCGCGTGCGGCTGGCGAGCGGCGGTGAGGTCGAGGCGGACGTCGTCGTCGCGACCGTCGGCGCCTGGACCGAGCGCCTGCTGCCCGGCATCCGTCTGCCGCGACTCACGGTGACCGAGGAGACCCCGGCGCACTTCGCGCCCACCGCGGGCCCGTGGCCGTCGGTCAACCACCGGCTCGATCCCAGCCGCTACCCGGCGCCGGTCTACGGGATGCCGACGCCGGGCGAGGGCGTCAAGGTCGGGTTCCACCGTGTCGGGGACGTCGTCGACCCCGACGCGCGCACCCACCGGGTGACGCACCACGAGACGCTCGTCCACTACGTGCGCGAATGGATGCCGGGGCTCGACCCCGACTCTGCCGTGCACCTGTCGTGCACCTACACCTCGACCGACGACAGCGCCTTCGTGCTCGATCGCGTCGGATCGGTGGTGGTGGGAGCGGGCTTCTCGGGACACGGCTTCAAGTTCGCCCCCGGCATCGGCGCGACCCTCGCCGACCTCGCGCTGGATGCGACGGCGCGCGCCGCGGCGCCCTTCCGGCTGCCGCGAGGGTGAGTCGGGCCCTCGGGCTCGCGACCGGGCGCAAGCTTCGGAGGATGTCACGTCGCTCGGATCGAGCGGCACGATCTCTCCGGTCTTGCGACGAATCTCCGACTTCCGTGAACGCGGTGGGGCGCAAGCTCGGGCTCACGACCGCAGGTGAAGCCGTTGGGCGAGGGCGCGCTGGAGGGTGCGCTGGACGGCGGCCCGCTCGTGCACGACCTGCCGGTAGGTGAAGCGCAGCACGGTGTAGCCGCGTAGCCGCAGTTCGGCGAGGCCGTCGACGAATCGACCCGCGATCTTCGCCTGCTGGACGACCGGGACCCCGCGGTCACGCAGCGGCGCGAATACCAGGGTCTCGAGGCCGGAGTCGGACAGCCCCGTGACCGCGCCGGCGAGCTCGCGCGCCGCGACCGACGGCCACGGCACGGCCCGGAGAGTCTCCGGGGCGAGGGCTTCGGTGCGGGCGGCCGATTCCCACACCACGAGCGCGTCCTCCCGCGGCAGGCACTGGGCGATGTGGCCGAGTGCGTCCTCGACACCGGCTTGCAGATCCGTCCGCGCCACCGGGCAGAGCGGCCGGGTCCAGTGCGCCACAGTGTCGGCGTCGTCGGTATCCGGGGATGCGGCGTGCGGCAAGAGGTGCACGTGGTGCTGCGACGGGATGCCGTCGGGCACCCACCACCCGCGCCGTCGCGCGAGCGAGACGCAGCTCAGCCTTCCGCCGGCCGATGCCGCAGCACGGAGGTCTCCCGGTGCGCCGGCAGAGACGCACCAGGCGCGGCGAACCATCCGCAGGCCGCCAGCAGCGACCGCGTCGCGGATCACCCGCACCGGGAACTCGGCGGCGAGGACCGCGCTGCGATGCGCGATTCCTCCGGCTCCCTCCACCCATCGGGTGACTTCGGATGCTGTGGGACGGCGGGGCATGCCGTCATCCTCGTGCGGCGCTGCGGCCCCGCGGCATCCCTCCCCCGGTTCTGGGGAGAACCACGTGGCTTCTCTCCCTGGGGAGGAGGACCCATGCCCGTCGTACCTCGGAGAATGCGACGAAGGTCGGACGATCTGGGGCGATCGATCCGACCTTCGTCAGAATCTCCGAGCTTCGCGCACAGGCGAGCGCGGGTCAGCGCTTGTAGTTGGGCGCCTCGACCACGATCTGGACGTCGTGGGGGTGCGACTCCTTGAGCCCGGCCGAAGTGATGCGCACGAACTTGCCGCGGGCCTTCAGCTCTTCGACGGTGCGGGCGCCGACGTAGAACATCGACTGACGCAGGCCGCCGATGAGCTGGTATGCCACGGCCGACACGGGGCCGCGGTAGGCGACCTGCCCCTCGATGCCCTCGGGGATGAGCTTGTCGTCGCTCGGGACGTCGGCCTGGAAGTACCGGTCCTTCGAGTACGAGGTCTTCTTGCCCCGGGTCTGCAGCGCGCCCAGCGATCCCATGCCGCGGTACTGCTTGAACTGCTTGCCGCCCTGGAAGACGATCTCGCCCGGCGACTCGTCGGTTCCGGCGAGGAGCGACCCGAGCATGACCGAGTCGGCGCCGGCGACGAGGGCCTTGGCGATGTCGCCCGAGTACTGCAGACCGCCGTCGGCGATGATCGGGATGCCGGCTTCGCGCGCGGCCAGCGACGCTTCGTAGATCGCGGTGACCTGGGGCACACCCACACCGGCGACGACGCGCGTGGTGCAGATCGAGCCCGGGCCGACGCCGACCTTGACGGCATCCACACCCGCGTCGATGAGCGCCTGCGCGCCCTCGCGGGTCGCGACGTTTCCGCCGATGACGTCGATGTGCTCGAAGGATGCATCCGCCTTCAGGCGTTTGACCATGTCGATGACGCCCGCGGACTGACCGTTCGCGGTGTCGACGACGATGACGTCGACACCGGCGTCACGCAGTGCCTCGGCCCGCTGCCACGCGTCTCCAAAGAAGCCGATGGCCGCACCGACGCGGAGGCGCCCCTGGTCGTCCTTGGTGGCGAGGGGGTACTTCTCGCTCTTGTCGAAGTCCTTGATCGTGATGAGACCGGCGAGCTTGCCCTCCTCGTCGAGGAGCGGGAGCTTCTCGACGCGGTGGTGGGCGAAGAGCGCGATGACCTCGTTCGCCCCGATGCCGACGCGACCGGTGACCAGGTTCTCGCTCGTCATGACGTCGCGCACCTTGGTGGTCTGCCGCTCGAAGCCCGAGACGAAGCGCATGTCGCGGTTCGTGACGATGCCGAGCAGGTGTCCCTCGTCGTCGACGACGGGCAGGCCCGAGATGCGGTACTGCCCGCAGAGCGCGTCGACCTCTTCGATGGTGGCGTCGGGGGTCGTCGTGATCGGGTCGGTGATCATGCCCGACTCGCTCCGCTTGACCCGGTCGACCATCGCCGCCTGCTCCTCGATCGAGAGGTTGCGATGGATGATGCCCAGGCCGCCCTCGCGCGCGATCGCGATCGCGAGGCGCGCCTCGGTGACGGTGTCCATCGCGGCCGACAGCAGCGGAGTGGCCACGGTGATGCGGCGCGTCACGCGCGACGACGTATCGGCCTCGGACGGGATGACGTCGGTGTGCCCCGGCAGGAGCAGGACGTCGTCGTAGGTGAGGCCGACGAATCCGAACGGGTCGTTGTAGTCGCTCATGCGCACTCCTTGAAAGTCTCAACGATTCTAAGCGCCCGGCGCCCCACGGCATTCCCGCTCCCGAGATCCACGAAACGACACACCGCATTCGTTGTTGCGCACCGGAAACACGCAAGCAACAATCAGCGCATACGTTCAGGTGTCGCCGAAGCCACCAGCAGAACCGGTACCTCTCGGCGTTCGTCCACTTATCTCAGGAGGTGCCAGTGGCGATCACTTCGATGACGCGCGCTGCTCGTCGCCCGAGGCGCATGTTCTCGACGTTGATCGCCGGCCTCCTGGCCGCCGTGGCGTTCCTGGGCATCGCCTCCCCCGCCCTGGCCGCAGGAGACGACGCCGAGTCGTTGCCCTTCACGATCGCGGGCAACGTCCGCACCGGCGGTGAACCCGTCGAGGGCGCGACCATCGTCGTGACCGGCGGCGACTTCGAAGCCGAAGGCGAGACGAACGAGAGAGGCAGCTTCTCGATCGGCGTTCCGACGAAGGATGTCGCCTACACCGTCGAACTCGTCGAGGACAGCCTCCCCTCGGGGGTGACCGTCCCTGAGGGCTTCGAGTCGACGCTCGAGGTCGAGTTCGGAGCGACGAGCACGATCACGCGCAACTTCACCCTCGAGGCGGCCGAACGGCAGACGACGAGCTTCGTCGATCAACTGCTCTCCCGCGCCGTCAACGGCCTGAACTTCGGCCTCATGCTCGCCCTCGCCGCGATCGGCCTCTCGCTCGTGTTCGGCACGACGGGCCTGTCCAACTTCGCGCACGGCGAGATGGTCACCTTCGGAGCGCTCGCAGCGCTGCTGTTCTCGGCCGGGTTCAGCCTGCCGATCTGGATCGCGATCCCGTTGGCGGTCGCCGTCTCGGCACTGTTCGGCCTGACGATGGATGCCGGCCTCTGGCGACCGCTGCGACGCCGCGGCCTCGGCACCGTGCAGCTCATGATCGTCTCGATCGGTCTCTCGCTCGCGCTGCGCTACATCTTCCAGATGTTCGTCGGCGGCGGCACGGCCCAGCTCCCCGGCGGCTCGACCTCGGTCATCCCCGGGCTCGGCCCCATCCGCCTCACCCTCACCGACGTGATCAGCATGGGCGTCTCGCTCGTGGTCATCGCCGGCTTCGCCTGGTGGCTCATGCGCACGCGGATCGGCCGCGCGACGCGGGCCGTCTCGGACAACCCGTCGCTCGCCGCCGCCAGCGGCATCGACGTCGATGCGGTGGTCCGGGTCGTATGGGTCGTCGCCGCGGCGCTCGCCGGCCTGTCCGGCGTGCTGTGGGCCTACTTCCGGCCGGGCATCAAGTGGGACATGGGCACCAGCATCCTGCTGCTCATCTTCGCCGCCGTCACGCTCGGCGGTCTCGGGACCGCGTTCGGCGCGCTCGTGGGCGCCATCATCGTGGGGCTCCTCGTCGAGGTGTCGACGCTGTGGATCCCCTCCGACCTCAAGTACGTCGGCGCGCTGGTCGTGCTGATCGTCATCCTGCTGTTCCGCCCGCAGGGTCTCCTCGGGCGCCGAGAGCGAATCGGATAGGCATCGTGAACTTCCTTCAGATCCTCAGCAACACCGCGGCGCAGATCCTCGCCCCGGCGACCCTCGGGTACATCCTCGCCGCCATCGGCCTGTCGGTTCACTTCGGCTTCGCCGGCCTGCTCAACATGGGCGTCGCGGGCTTCATGGCGATCGGCGCCTACGGGTTCGCGATCTCGATCCTCACCTTCGGTCTCGCCTGGCCGGTGGCCGCACTCATCGGCCTCATCGCCGCCGTGGTCTTCGCGCTCGTCATGGGCATCCCCACCCTCCGGCTGCGCGGCGACTACCTCGCGATCGTGACGATCGCGGCCGCCGAGGTGCTGCGCCTGCTCTTCCTGACGTCGGCATTCCGCAACCAGACGGGATCGGCCGACGGCCTCTCGGGCTTCCAGGCCGGGTTCCGGGCGAGCAACCCGCTTCCTCCCGGACGGTGGGGCTTCGGGCCGTGGACGTACCAGTCCGACCAGTGGTGGGTCATCATCGTCGGCCTGATCACGATCGCGATCGTCGTCACCCTGGTCTGGCTGCTCATGAGCAGCCCCTGGGGCCGCGTCATCCGCGGCATCCGCGAGGACGAGGACGCCGTGCGGTCGCTCGGAAAGAACGTCTTCGCGTTCAAGATGCAGGCGCTCATCGTCGGCGGTGTCATCATCGCGGCCGGCGGCATCGTCACCGCCATGGGCACCAACGTCAACCCGAACGTCTACGTCACCTCGCAGACGTTCTACGTCTGGACCGCCCTGCTGCTCGGTGGCGCGGCCACCATCTTCGGCCCGGTGCTGGGCGCCGTGCTGTTCTGGGTGGTGCGCGCGTTCCTGTCGAACCTGCTGCCGGCCCTCGTCAACATCGGCTGGCTGCCGTTCCTGACCACCGAGCAGAGCCAGATGCTCGTGTTCGTGCTGGTCGGCGTCGCGCTCATGCTGCTGGTGATCTTCCGCCCGCAGGGCATCCTCGGAAGCAAGAAGGAGCTGACCTTTGTCCGCTGATGTCGTACCCCCGACGCCGCGCCCCAAGGCGACCGGCCTGCACAAAGACGACGGCAGCGGCGAGGTCCGCCCCGGCGTCGCGAAGAACGACCCGATCATCGTCGCCGACGGCGTCAAGCGCGTCTTCGGCGGCCTGACCGCCGTCGACGTCGAGCACCTCGAGATCCCGCGCGGCGCGATCACCGCCCTCATCGGCCCGAACGGCGCCGGCAAGACGACGCTGTTCAATCTGCTGACCGGCTTCGACAAGCCGAACGCGGGATCGTGGTCATTCGACGGGACCAACCTCGCCGGCATCCCCGCCTTCAAGGCGGCGCGCATGGGCCAGGTGCGCACGTTCCAGCTGACGAAGTCGCTCGGTCTGCTCACGGTGCTCGAGAACATGAAGCTCGGGGCTCCGAAGCAGAAGGGCGAGGGCATCTTCGCCGGCATCCTGCCCTTCCTGTGGCGTGGTCAGGAAGCCGAGATCGAGGAGAAGGCGCGCGGTCTGCTCGCCCGCTTCAAGCTCGACGCCAAGGAGAAGGACTTCGCCGCGTCGCTCTCGGGCGGTCAGCGAAAGCTCCTCGAGATGGCGCGGGCGCTCATGAGCGATCCCGTGCTCGTCATGCTGGATGAGCCGATGGCCGGCGTGAACCCCGCCCTGACGCAGTCGCTGCTCGACCACATCCTCGATTTGAAGGACCTCGGCATGACCGTCGTCTTCGTCGAGCACGACATGCACATGGTGCGTCACATCGCCGACTGGGTCGTCGTGATGGCCGAAGGCCGCGTCGTCGCCGAGGGCCCGCCCGACACCGTGATGCAGAATCCCGCCGTGATCGACGCCTACCTCGGTGCACATCAGGACGTCGACCTCGGCGTCGTGACGGGCCGCCACGCCGGTGAGCTGCCGCCCGAGGCGGAGGAGCTCGTCGAGACGGTGCACGAGCTCGACCAGGCGATCGACGAGGCGCCGACGACGGATGCCGCGGGCGCTGCGCGCGCTGACGAGGATGGGGACCGCAAGTGACCGAGAACGTCGTCGAACTGACCGACGTGCACGCGGGCTATCTGCCCGGCGTCAACATCCTCAATGGCGCGAACCTCACCGCGGCTCCCGGCGAGCTCGTCGGGATCATCGGCCCCAACGGCGCCGGCAAGTCGACGATGCTCAAGGCCATCTTCGGGCAGGTGAAGGTGCGATCCGGTTCCGTGAAGCTGAACGGCGAGGAGATCACGGGGCTGCGTGCCAACAAGCTCGTGTCGAAGGGCGTCGGCTTCGTGCCGCAGACGAACAACGTGTTCCCGAGCCTGACGATCGCGGAGAACCTGCAGATGGGGGCGTATCAGCGACCGAAGGTCGTCGCGGAGCGCACCGACTTCGTGACATCCATCTTCCCCGACCTCGCCAAGCGGCTGCAGCAGCGGGCCGGATCGCTGTCGGGCGGCGAGCGCCAGATGGTGGCGATGGGGCGCGCGCTGATGATGGACCCCTACGTGCTGCTTCTCGACGAGCCCTCGGCGGGCCTGTCGCCGTCCCGCCAGGACGAGGCGTTCCTGCGGGTGTCGGAGATCAACAAGGCGGGCGTGACGACCATCATGGTCGAGCAGAATGCCCGCCGCTGCCTGCAGATCTGCGACCGTGGGTACGTCCTCGACCAGGGCCGCGACGCCTACACGGGCACCGGCCGCGAGTTGCTCAACGACCCCAAGGTCATCGGTCTCTACCTCGGCACCCTGGGCACCTGAGCCCGGGCTTCGCCTGGCTCGGCTGGTTCGCCTGGTTCGCCTAGTTCGCCTGGCAGTTCTCGCCTCTTCGCTCGCGCGGAGGCGGCGTGAGCTGCCAGGCGAACTGCATTAGGGGCTCCTCCCCTGCGGAGCGGGCGCGCGGGGGATCCACATGCCGGGGGCGCTGAGCCCAGCGGGGCGGAGTCCACGAGGAGGATCGGGGGATGCCGCGACGACCCGACCCTCTCCCCGAAGCCCTCGGCGGAGCGTTCTCGTGTGCCGACGCGGCGGCCGCGGGCGTCTCACGCAAGCGGTTGCGTGCAGCCGACCTCGACACACCCTTCCGCGGCGTGCGCCGGAGGCGCGGAGCAGAGGATGCTGCGGCGGCAGGACCGCTCGCGGAGGATCAGGCCATCCGGCACCGCGTTCTCGAGGATGCGCGGGCCTACGCCTCGATCATGGGCGGTCGGGCGTTCTTCTGCGGCCGGACCGCGGCGGTGCTGTGGGGAACGGGCGCCCACTCCCCCGGCGAGCTCGAGGTCGGGGTGCTTGCGCCGGAGCGAGCGCCGCGGCGGCGCGGCATCCGCGGGCGTCAGCTCGCTCCGACGCACGTCGAGGTCACGACTCTTGATGGCCTGCGCGTGTCGTCGCCCGCGTCGACGTGGGCGATGCTCGGGCGGAATGCCGGCGTGCGCGAGCTCGTGCGCATCGGCGACGCGTTCGTGCGGGTGCCGCGCGGTGAGCGGGGGCGGCGCCGGTCCGAGGCGCGGCTGTGCACGCTCGATGACCTCGCCGCTGCGGTCGCCGCCGGAAGGCGCGTCGGCTCCGCGAAGCTCGTCGAAGCGCTGGGGCTCATCCGCGAGGGCGCGATGTCGCCGCTCGAGACCGACTTCCGGCTCGGCCTCGTGGCGGCCGGGCTGCCGGAGCCCCTGCTCGACCAGGAGATCCGCGACGGCTCGGGGCGGCTGGCGGGAATCGCGGATGCCGTCTGGCCCGAGTACCGCGTCATCGCCGAGGTCGAGGGCGACCACCACCGCACATCGCGGAGTCAGTGGGCGCGCGACATCGAGAAGCACACCGCGTACGTCGCCCTCGGTTTCGAGGTCGTGCGGCTCACCTCGGCGCACATCAGGCCCACCGGCTCCGCGGCCGTGGCTCTCGTGGCTGGTGCCCTCAGCCGCCGCGGCTGGTCTCCGTCGCCAACCCGAACCTGAGCCCAGAGCCCAGAGCCCAGAGCCCAGTTGGCAGCTCGCGCCCCCTCGGGCCCCAAAAAGGGGCATCAACTGCCAACCCGAACCTGAGCCCGAAGCTCGGTTGGCAGGTCAAGCCCACTCTGGGCCCGCGAGCGGGCACGAACTGCCACCCGAGTGAGGCCCCACTCTGCTCGACTCAGCGATTCCACGCCCGGCTCGCGGCTCAGGCCCCACAGCTCGGTTGGCAGCTCATGCCCACTCGGAGCTTAAGAAGGGGCATCAACTGCCAACTCAAACCTGAACCCGCAGCTCAGCTGGTAGCTCGCGCCCACTCGAGGCATAGGAAGGGGCGGGAACTGCCAACCCGAGCGGGGGCGCGACCCCGCCTCCGAGCGAACACGACGAAGGGCCCCGGCCGGGAGACCGGGGCCCTCGTGCGTGGGAATCAGCCGACGCGGACGAACTCGTAGTTGTTGTCGTCGCCGTACTCGAAGACACCGATGGAGGCCTCCGTCGGGTCGCCCACCTCGTTGAAGGTGATCGGGCCCGAGACGCCGTCGTAGTCCGCGGCCTGACCGGCGATGATCAGGTCGGCGCATTCCGCGAAGCTCGTGCACTTCGTGCCGTCACCGGAGCCGCCCGAGACCGCCTGCAGGTTCGCCGCGACGTCGGGGCCGGCCGTCGATCCGGCCTGCAGCGCGGCGAGGGCGAGCAGCACGACCGCGTCGTACGACTCCGGCCCGTAGGTGAAGTCCTGCAGCTCGGCGTTGCCGGCACCGGTCCAGAACGCCTGCAGGTTGTCGCGGAAGGTTGCGATCGACGCGGGGTCGACGGCGGGGTAGGTGCCCTTCGCGCCGGCCATCGTGCCGGCCTCGAAGTCATCGCCGAAGTTCGCCAGGTTGCCGTCGACGAGGTAGAGCTGCTCGGGCGACACGTCGGCGCCGATGAGCTCGGGGATGATCGTCTTGACCTCTTCGAACGTGATGAGGGCGATCGCGTCGGGGCCGGCCGCGAGCACGTCCTCGACCTGGGCCGAGAAGTTCGTGTCACCGGTGTTGTAGAGCGAGGTCGCGACGACCTCGCCGCCGGCGGCCTCGAAGGCGGCCTTGGTGAAGCACGCGAGGCCGGTTCCGTAGGCGTCGTTGAGCACGATCATGCCGAGCGTCTCGTTGCCGTCGGCGCCGATCAGGTTGCCGAGCACCTCGCCCTGCAGCACGTCGGAGGGAGCGGTGCGCCAGTACAGGCCGTTGTCCTTGTACCCGGTGAACGCGGCAGAGGTGTTGGCCGGCGAGAACTGGATGGCGTTGGCCGCGATCACCTGGTCGATGAACTGCAGCGACGTACCCGAGGATGCCGCTCCGATGATCGCCGTGGCACCTTCGCCCAGCAGTCGGGGGATCTCCGTCTCGTACGCCTTGTTGTCGGTGTCACCCGAGTCGCCCTGCTTGAGGTCGATCGTGATGCCCTTGCCCGCGGCGTTGATCTCGGAGGCGGCGAACTCGGTCGCCGAGATCTCCGGCGGGCCGAGGAACGCGAGGTTGCCGGTCACGGGCAGCGCCGTGCCGATCGTGTAGGTGAGGTCGGTGCCGGGACCCGTCGAGGTCGAGGTGTACTCCGGCGTGTACGAGGCGGGCTCGGCCGCTTCGCAGTCGATGGGGAAATCGGCCGAGGTGTTCCCGCCGGCGTCGCCCGACGCAGCGGGTTCGCTGTCTCCGGCACAGCCTGCGAGGACGAGGGCACTCGCGCCGATCACGGCGATACCGCCGAGGACCTTCGCGGTGCGGGAACGGGTGAGAACGCCCATTGTGCTCCTTGATGAGTGGGAACGCGGCACCGAAGCCCCGCGAGGTTGGGTCAAACCTAGTGGCGCGTCCGCGTCGGCGATGTTGCGATGTGTTAACGGTCTGTTACGCGACCCAATCGTTATCTGCGGCCTCGCGTACGGCCTGTCATTCCGCGGTTGGGACCGTGGTCACGACCGTCATCGCGCCGAGCCGACGAGCCGGAATGCGAAGCGGGAGCCTCAGACGACGGGAGCGACGTCGGATGCCTCGTCGATGCGCTTCGGGCGACGTGCGGCCCGGAGAGAGTCGACGCTCAGCACGACGAGGGCGAGCCAGACGAGCCCGAACCCGATCCATCGCTCGAGCGGCATCGGCTCGCCGAGGATCCAGGCTCCCGTGATGAACTGCAGGATCGGCGCGACGAACTGGAGCAGGCCGATCACCGTGAGGCTGCTGCGCCGGGCGCCGGCGGCGAAGAAGAGCAGGGGCACGGCGGTGACGACACCCGCGAGGGTGACCAGCGCGGTGTGTCCGGGGCTCACCGAGCCGAACACCAGCCCGCCGGTGAGCGCGACGATGATCGCCTGAACGATCGCGACCGGCGCCAGCCAGAGCGACTCGAGCGTCAGGCCGCTGACGGCGTCGACCGACGGCCCGATCTGCTTCTTCACGAGGCCGTAGGTTCCGAAACTCGCGGCGAGCGTCAGCGCGATCCACGGGAAGGCTCCGTAGCCGACGACGATCACGCCGACGGCGACGGCGGCGATGCCGATGGCGACCCACTGCGCCACCCGCAGCCGCTCCTTCAGGACGAGGACGCCGAGGAGCACCGTGACGATCGGGTTGATGAAGTACCCGAGACTCCCCTCGATCACGTGCCCCGTGAGGGTGCTGATGAGGAAGACCTGCCAGTTCACGTAGATGAGCAGGCCGGCCACGATGGTCCACAGCACGAGGCGCGGCGTGCGCAGGATCGCGATCAGCTTGCCCCAGGCGCGGAGCACCGTGAGAAGGATCGCGCAGAAGACGAGCGAGAACAGGATGCGCCACGACACGACCTCGAACGGGCCCATCGGGGCGAGCGTGAGGAAGTACAGGGGCATGAAGCCCCACAGCACGTACGCCGAGAACGCGTAGATCCCGCCGAGAGAGCGTTCACGGGCGGGATCGAGGGGTGTCACGAGCCAAGCATAGGACGGTCATGACATGCTGCGCCGGTCGCGGACTGCCATCCGCCGCCGCGCGCCTGCCATGACGAAGGCCCGGATGCGGTGCACCCGGGCCTTCGTGGAAGAGCTCTGCGTCAGCGGACGACGACGGCGAGGACGTCGCGCGCCGAGAGCACGAGGAACTCGTCAGCGCCGAACTTGACCTCGGTTCCGCCGTACTTGCTGTAGATCACGCGGTCGCCGACGGCGACGTCGAGCGGAACACGGTTGCCGTTGTCATCGATGCGGCCGGGGCCCACCGCCACGACCTCGCCCTCCTGGGGCTTCTCCTTGGCGGTGTCGGGGATGACCAGACCACTCGCAGTGGTCTGCTCGGCCTCGACCTGCTTGATGACGATGCGGTCCTCGAGCGGCTTGATGGAAACCGACACGGTCTACCTCTTTCTTCGACAAGACTTGTTGGCAATCTCACCCTGAGAGTGCCAACTCCGAGTCTAGGGGGACGTTGGCACTCACGCAACGCGAGTGCCAACCTGCCGCGGCATCGATCCGACCCCGCGCGTAGGCTGTCGTGGTGGATCACGCCGAGCTCTCCGCGTTGCTGACCCCCGAGGGACTCCGTCTGGTCGACACCCTCCGGATCTCCTCGACCGCGGATGCCGCATCGGCCGTGTCACGGCTGCGGCGCGAAGGCCTCTCCCCCGACCTCGTGTCGGCGGTCGTCGGTCAAGCCCGGCTGCGCGAGCGCGCGCGGGCGAAGTTCGGTCCGTTCGCCGACCGGATGCTGTTCACCCGCGCGGGTCTCGAGCAGGCCACGCGTCTCGCGGTCGCCGCACGCCACGCCGGCCGGTTCCGCGACGCCGGCATCGCGCGGGTCGCCGACCTCGGCTGCGGGATCGGCGGCGACGCACTCGGCTTCGCGGGCATCGGGCTCGAGGTCCTGGCCGTTGACGCCGACGAGATCACCGCCGCCCTGGCCGCCTACAACCTCGCCCCGTTCGGCTCGTCCGCCCGGGTGCGCCACGGCCGCGCAGAGGAGACCGATCTCGACGGTATCGATGCGGTCTGGCTCGATCCCGCCCGCCGCACCTCGGGCCACAGCGAGACGCGGCGCGTCGCGGCATCCGACTACACGCCGTCGCTCGACTGGGCCTTCGACCTCGCGCGGCGGATGCCGACAGGGATCAAGCTCGGGCCCGCGTTCGACCGCGACGACCTCCCGCCGGAAGGCGAGGCGCAGTGGATCAGCGCGGACGGCTCGACCATCGAGCTGGTGGTGTGGTCGGGCTCCCTCGCCCGCGCGGGCGTGCGCCGTTCGGCCCTCGTTCTGCGCGGCGACCGTGCCGCCGAGCTCACCGCGCCCGCCGACACCGCCGACGCCGACCCCCGCGACCTCGGCGCCTACCTGCACGAGCCCGACGGCGCCGTCATCCGTGCGCGCCTGATCGGCGACGTGGCCCGCGCGCTCGAGGCCGGCATGCTCGCCGGTGGGACGGCGTACATGACATCCGACGCCGGACGCACCAGCCCGTTCGCCACGACGTTCCGCGTTCGTGACGTGCTGCCGCTCAAACCGCGTGAGATCGAGGCCGCCCTCCGACGCGCCGACATCGGCATCCTGGAGATCAAGAAGCGCGGCGTCGACATCGATCCGGCGCAGTTCCGCAAGAAGCTGCGCCTGTCGGGGAGCGCGTCGGCGACGCTGTTCCTCACGCGCATCGGTGATCGCCGCGTCGCCGTCCTCGCGGATCGCGTCGAGGACGAGCCCGGTGGCGCGAGTCAGCCCAGCAGCCCCGCCTGAGCCGCCGCCCACACGAGCCAGCCCGCGCTGTACAGGATCGACAGCGCCGCGAGGCCCAGCGCCCAGACGGCCACGGTGCGACTCTCCCACGGGTGGCGGAGGGCGAGCACGGCCATCACGACGGCGGCGATGCCGAGCGGGAACGCCCACCCGACGAACAGTGACAGCGCGAGCGCGACGATCCCCAGGGCCAGCGCCCACGCTCCCGACCGCGGGAGGATCTCGGGCGCCGGAGCCCACTCGACCCGCGGCTCGGGCACGACGGGCTCGGCCGGTCGCTCGGCCGCGGGGACGAACTGCAGCGGGGTCGGCTGCGTGAACTCGCGCTGGAACCCGCCACGGTGCTCCCCCGGAAGCGGCGCGGCCTCGGGCGCCGCAGCGACATCGCCCGTCGGCGCGTCCACCGCGGGGCGCCGACTGCGCAGCCGGTCGTCGCTCACCCGCGCACCTGGATCTCGGTCACCGGAAGCGTCGAGTCCGCGCCGAACGAGAGGGTGGAGGGCTCGGCACCCGAAGAGATGAGCTCGGCGGCGAGCGCCGCGATCATCGCCCCGTTGTCGGTGCACAGGCTCAGCGGCGGGATGCGCACCGCGACGCCGGCGGCTGCAGCGCGTTCGAGGGCGACCTCGCGCAGTCGCCGGTTGGCGATCACCCCGCCGCCGAGCAGCAGACGCGGGACGCCGTGCTGAGCGCACGCGTCGAGCGCCTTGGTGACGAGCACGTCGACGACCGCTTCACGGAAGGATGCCGCGACGTCGGCGACGGGCACGGCTTCGCCGGCGGCCTCGCGCTGCTCGACCCAGCGCGCCACGGCGGTCTTGAGCCCCGAGAAGGAGAAGTCGTATCGGTGCGCGGCCAGGTCGGAGGCGCGGGAGAGGCCGCGGGGGAACCGGATGGCGTCGGGGTCGCCGCTCGCGGCGGCGCGATCGATCTCGGGGCCGCCGGGATAGGGCAGGCCGAGGATGCGGGCGATCTTGTCGAACGCCTCGCCGGCGGCGTCGTCCATCGTCTCGCCGAGCATCTCGACGTCGGAGACGAGATCGCGCACGAGGAGGAGCGAGGTGTGTCCGCCGCTGACCAGGAGGGCGACGGTCGGGTACTCGACGTCGTCACCAGTCAGGATGTCGGCGGCGATGTGGCCGACGAGGTGGTTGACCGCGTACAGCGGCTTCCCGAGCGAGACGGCCAGGGCCTTCGCGGCGCCGACGCCGACCATGAGCGCACCGGCCAGCCCGGGCCCGCTCGTCACGGCGACGGCGTCGAGGTCCTGCAGCGAGACGCCCGCCTCGGCCACGGCGGCCTCGATCGCAGGCTGGAGGGCCTCGAGGTGGGCGCGCGCGGCGACCTCAGGCACGACGCCGCCGTAGCGGGCGTGCTCTGCCATCGAGCTCGCGATCGTGTTCGACAGCAGGGTACGTCCGCGCACGATCCCGATACCGGTCTCGTCGCAGCTGGTCTCGATGCCCAGGACGAGGGGCTCGGAACGGGTCGGGGTGGTCGTCATCGGTCGGTCCCTCCCTCACCGCGGAGGTTCAGTTGCATGATGATCGCATCGACGTCGTCGGGCTGGTAGTAGCGCGGGCGACGGGCGATCTCGACGAATCCCTCGGAGAGGTAGAGCCCCTGCGCGACGGGGTTGTCGGCGCGGACCTCGAGGAACAGCTCCCGTGCCCCGCGGTCGCGGGCTTCGGCCATCAGCGCGCGGAGCAGGCCGCGGCCGCGGCCCGTCCCCCGGCAGGCGGGGTCGAGGGCGAGGGTCTGGATGTCGGCGTCGGCCGCGCCCGGCACGGCGCGGACTCCGCCGTACCCGACGACCCGGTCGTCCTCGACGTCGACGAGGTACCGGCCGTGCGGCGACGAGATCTCGGCGGACATGGCGGTGCGGCTCCATGCGTCGGTGGGGAACGACGCCTCCTCGAGCGCCATGATGGCGTCGAGGTCATCGGCGGTAGCCGTGCGCAGGCTCACATGCCCACCTTCTTCGGCCCCGCGGGTACGGTCACATCCGGGGCCCGGAGATACAGGGGCTCGACGTCGGCGGCGTCGGCGCCTGCGTCGCCCGCGGCGAGCCGCTCGCCGGCGACGCGAGCGAGGGCGGCGGCGCTGATCGCCGTCGTCTCGGGCAGCTCGGCCGCCGGGGTGCCGAAGAGATCGAGGGGCTCGGTCGACGCGCGCGTCACGAGGTGGGGATCGACGATGCGCACCGGTATCCCGTTCTCGACGCGGTACACCGAGACGGCGAGCTCCCGGCGACGCGCGTCGGTGACGATCGCGATCGGCTCGCCCTCGACGGGGGCCGCGCCGGCGGTGGCGAACCCGGGGTCGACGTGAGCGCGGGCGGCCGCGTCATGACTCGCCACGGGGACCACGGGGATGCCGCGCCCGAGGGCGAACGCCCGCGCGGCCGCGATCCCGACGCGCAGTCCCGTGAAGGGTCCCGGGCCCATGCCTGCGGCGACGGCCGTGATCTCGGCGGGTTCGACGCCCGCCTCGCCGAAGACTCGCACGAGCAGATCGCCGATGACCTCGGCGTGACCGCGGGGGTCGGAGCTGACGGCCTCGGCCCGGACGCGCCCCGCAGAGTCGACGATCGCGACGGCCGTGCCGATCGAGGTGTCGATGCCCAGAATCACGTCACCCAGGGTAGCCCGGGCCGGGATGCCGCGCGCTCAGGGGCGCCGCGTGACGGTGACGATCCGCGGGGCGGCGTCGGCCATCTCCGCGGCCGCTGGACCGCTCGTGCCGCAGGCGTTGTCGAGGCCCGTACCGCTCCAGCCGCGCTCGAGCTCGATCTCCCACCAGCTCTCGCGCAGCCCGTCGACCATGCCGTGCCCCCACTCCACGATGGTGACGCTGGCGTCGAGGTCGAGGTCGAGGTCCGACAGCTCGGCGGGCGACCCGAGGCGGTAGGCGTCGACATGGATCAGCGGCGGCCCATCGACGAGCGAGGGGTGGGTGCGCGCGATGACGAACGTCGGGCTCTGGATGGGTCCGCGCACGCCGAGGCCGGCGCCGATCCCCCGGGTGAGCGTCGTCTTGCCGGCGCCCAGAGGCCCGGTCAGCACCACGAGATCGCCCGCGCGGAGCCGCGATCCGATCTCGCGCCCCCACGCCTCCATCTCATCGGCGGAGGTCACCTCGCGCTCGCCCAGGTATTCGTCGATTCCGCTCATCACCGGCCTCCCGTCATCTCGGACGATACCGCCGTGCGGTGCACGCGCGGGCCGATCCGCGTGACGATCTCGTAGTCGATCGTGTCGGCGGCGTCGCCCCATTCGGCCGCCGCGGGGAACCCCAGCGTGGGGTCGCCGAAGAGAACGACCTCGTCGCCGATCGCGACGTCGGCGTCTCCGACGTCGACGACGAACTGATCCATCGCGATCCGCCCCGACACGGTGAACCGCCGGCCGCCGATCACCACCGGTCCGCGGCCGGAGGCCTGCCGCGGCACGCCGTCGGCATAGCCGAGGGGTACGAGGGCGAGCGTCGTCTCGCTCGCGGTGCGATGGGTGTACCCGTACGAGACGCCCTGGCCCGCGGGCACGCGGCGCACGGCGGCGACCGCGGTGCGCAGGGTCATCGCGGGCTGGAGCCCGAGGTCGGCGGAGGACCGATCCGGAAGCGGCGAGAGGCCGTAGATCGCCAGCCCCAGGCGCACGCAGTCGAGCCTCGCTTCCGGGAGCGCGATCGCGGCGTTCGACGCGGCGATGTGGCGCAGCGGCGGGTGCACGCCGGCCGCCGCCGCCTCGGCGAGAGCGTCGTGGAATCGGGCGAGCGCAGCCCGGTCTTCGTCGATGCTCGTGTTCGACAGGTGGCTGAACACGCCGATGACCCGCAGCTGTCCGATGCGCTCGAGACGGGCCGCCTCCGCGCAGACGCGCTGCCATTCGCGGGGCTCGACACCGTTGCGCCCGAGGCCGGTCTCGACCTTCAGATGGACTCCGACCGGCTGACCGGGGGATGCCGCGGCCGCGGCGGCCTGCAGCTGAACAAGGCTCGAGATCCCGAGCTCGATGCGGTGCTCCGCGGCCTCGCGGAAGTCGGTCTGGGGGCCGTGCAGCCAGGCCACGAGGGGCGCAGTGATCCCGGCCCGGCGCAGCGCGACGGCCTCGGCGATGTCGGCGACGCCGAGGCGCGAGGCTCCCCCCGACAGGGCCGCCGTCGCGGCGCGCACCGCGCCGTGGCCGTAGCCGTCGGCTTTGACGACGGCGATGACCTCGGTCCGGACGAGGCGCCGGAGATGACGGACGTTGTGCTCGATCGCCTCGACGTCGATGAGCGCTTCGCGAAGCGGCCGCGGGGTCACGATGCCGCCTCGGCGATCACGTAGGCGGTCGCGAGGTTCGCATCGTGCGAGAGCGACAGGTGGAGGGCGATGACGCCGCGCGCGGCGACGGTCGCCGCCGTCTCGCCGGTGAGCGCGAACACCGGGCGCCCCGACGTCTCCGATGCCACCTCGATGTCGACCCAGTGCACGCCCTCGGAACCGCCCAGGGCCTTGATGAGGGCCTCCTTGGCAGCGTAGCGAGCGGCCAGCGAGCGCGGTTTGAGCGCGCGCTCGCTCGGCGAGAAGAGTCGGTCGAGCAGGCGGGGCGTGCGCTCGAGCGAGCGCTCGAAGCGCGGCACGTCGACCAGGTCGACGCCGATGCCGACGATCACGGCATCCCCTTCCGCCCGGACCGGCTCACTCGACCGTGACCGACTTGGCGAGGTTGCGCGGCTGGTCGACGTCGAGGCCCTTGGCGGTCGCCAGGCCCATAGCGAAGATGTGCAGCGGCACGACGGCCAGCAGCGGCTCGAACAGCGGCTCGGCGAGCGGGATGCGCAGCACCTCGTCGGCGAACGGGAGCACCGCGGCATCCCCCTCTTCGGCCACCGCGATGATGCGGGCACCGCGGGCGCGGATCTCCTGGATATTGGAGACGACCTTGGCGTGCAGCAGGGGCGAGCTCGTCGGCGAGGGCACCATGACGAACACCGGCTGGCCGGGCTCGATGAGGGCGATCGGACCGTGCTTGAGCTCGCCGGCGGCGAAGCCCTCGGCGTGGATGTAGGAGATCTCTTTGAGCTTGAGCGCGCCCTCGAGCGCGATCGGGTAGCCGACGTGGCGGCCGAGGAAGATCACCGAACGCGTGTCGGCCATCCAGTGCGCGAACTGCTCGATGTGCTCCTGCTCGCCGGCCAGCACGCGCGCGATCTTCTCGGGAACGGCCTCGAGCTGGGCCACCTGCTCGGCGATCGCCTCGTCGGTCAGGGCGCCGCGCACGCGGCCGACGTGCAGAGCCAGCAGGTAGAGCGCCGTGATCTGCGCGACGAAGGCCTTGGTCGACGCGACGGCGACCTCGGGACCGGCGTGGGTGTAGACGATCGCGTCGGACTCGCGCGGGATCGTGGCTCCCTGCGTGTTGCAGATCGAGAGGGTCTTCGCGCCGGCCTCGCGAGCGTACTTGACGGCCATGAGGGTGTCCATCGTCTCGCCCGACTGGCTGATCGACACCACGAGGGTGCGGGGTCCGATGACCGGGTCGCGGTAGCGGAATTCGTGGGCCAGCTCGACGTCGACGGGCACGCGGGCCCACTGCTCGAGGGCGTACTTGCCGACCATGCCGGCGTAGGCGGCCGTGCCGCACGCGATGACGATGACACGGTCGATGCCGGTGAACAGTTCGTCGAGACCGTCGAGCTCGGGGATCTGGACGAAGCCGTCGTGGACGCGACCGCGGATCGTGTTGGCGACGGCCTCGGGCTCCTCCGAGACCTCCTTCGCCATAAACGACGACCAGCCGCCCTTATCGGCGGCCGCGGCATCCCACACGACCTCGAAGGGCTCGACGTCGACGGCGTCGCCGGAGAAGTCGGTGACCGTGACCTCCTGCGGGGTGATCGCGACGATCTCGTCCTGACCGATGGCGAGGGCGTGACGGGTGTGCTCGACGAAGGCGGCGACGTCGGAGCCGAGGAAGTTCTCGCCGTCGCCGAGGCCGATCACCAGCGGCGAGTTGCGACGGGCGCCCACGACGAGCCCGGGCTGGTCGCGGTGCAGGGCGAGGAGGGTGAAGGCCCCCTCGAGGCGCGACACCGTCGCGCGGAACGCCTCGACGAGATCGCCGGATGCCTGGTACTCGCGCCCCAGCAGCACGGCGGCAACCTCGGTGTCGGTCTCGCTGCGGAAGGTGTATCCCTCGGCGACGAGCTCGGACTTCAGCTCGGCGAAGTTCTCGATGATGCCGTTGTGGATGACGGCGAGCTTGTCGTCGTCGGCCAGGTGCGGGTGCGCGTTGGCATCGGTGGGACCGCCGTGGGTCGCCCACCGTGTGTGGCCGATGCCGGTCGTTCCGTCGGCGAGCGGATGAGCGGCGAGGTCGTCGCGCAGCACCTGGAGCTTGCCGGCGCGCTTGCGTGTGCCGAGGCCCCCCTCGCCGTCGATCACGGCGATGCCGGCCGAGTCGTAGCCGCGGTATTCGAGACGAGCCAGACCCGAGATAAGGATGTCCTGCGAGGGACGGGGGCCCACGTAGCCGATGATTCCGCACATGGGCTCCATCCTAGATCGGCAGCCCGGGTGCGCTCGTGTCAGGTCGGTGCGGGGCCGCGCAGCGCGGCCAGCACGGCGTCGACGACCTCGAGGTTCGAGAAGATCGCGTCGTGTCCGCACGCCCCGCCGAAGGGCGGCGCGGCGACCTGGCCCGACAGGACCATGCCGATCCCCGCGGTGCCGGGCGGCAGGTCCGTGCGGCACGTGATGACGGTGGTCTCGCTCGCGCCGGCGAGCGCGGAGTCCTCGGCCACGAGCCCGTCGCCGAGGCGGGCCTCTGCGATCCTGCCCGTCGGCAGCGGCATCGTGACGACGGCCGATCCGGCGATCGCGTGCACGTGCAGGCCCGCGGGCCAGTCGGGCAGGCCGGCGATGTCGGCGGACCCGGCGCGCAGCGCGGTGCCGGCGGGCCCCAGGGCCGCGATCCCCGTCCGGATGATGGGCGGCAGGTCGCACCCGCCGCGGGCGTCGGTGGCGAGCTGGTTGTTGCAGACGGCGCCGATCCAGGGCAGCACGAGGTTCTGCAGCACCGGCACCGTCGACATCGTGGCGCGGATCGCCGCGGCGATGTCGACCGCGACGTTTGCGATGTCTGACCCCTGCGAGGGAGCGGCGACGGTGACGACCTCGCCGATGAGGGCGGCGATCCCGGGGTCGTCTCGCAGCGCGTAGCGCAGCGCGAGCCCGCCCATCGAGTGCGTCACGATGTCGACCGGACCGTGGACGCTGTCGGCGATCGACCGGATGGCGGCGGCGAGGTTGTCGGCCGACCCGTTCGAGCCCACCCATCCCGCCGAGTTCGCGGAGTAGTCGAAGGCGTACACCGCGACGCCGGGCTGGGCCTCGAGCCGCTCCTGCAGCGACGCCGTCATCCCGCGTGCCACGGGGGCGCCCGAACCGTCCCGCCACTGCACGGGACGCGAGAACGGCGATCGCGCGTAGGAACGCTGTCCGTCCGAGGCCGGTAGCACCGTGCTGAGCCAGCCGTGCACCAGCAGCACCGCCCGCGAGTCCTGCTCGCTCTCCTGGCTGAACCGCACGACGCGATCGCCGAGCGCGGCCGCGACTCCCGACCCGGCCGGCGCGAACGCCGACGACGCCGCCGCGGGGGCGAGCGTGGCCGTGGCGGCGAGCATGACGACCGTGCTCAACGCCACGAACGGACGCCACCGGGAGCGCCGCCGCCGCACTCGCGAGCGCGCGCGTATCACAGCGCGCACGAGCGCGCGTGAACGCCGCCCCAGTTCCATGGATTCATACCTAGCAGGTTGCGGCGACTCGTGCGTGCGGGAACACCGGGAGCCACCTTGCGATGAAAATGACGAGGGCCCTCTCGAGTCAGCCATTTGGGGACTGATTTACTCGAGAGGGCCCCGCTACACCTACGGGCTCTCGGTCGGGCCGTTGGGGACGGCGGGCGACCGAATCACCGCTTGGGGAACGGTTCGAGCGTTGCGCAGGCGAATGAAGCCTAGCGGATCCGCGTGAAGAGAACGCCGATCTGCGTCAGCATCTTTGTCCCCCTATTGGCGGACACGACCATCGGCTGTACGATCAACCACGGCGCGCAGGCTCCCTGCTTTTGGGGGGTATGGGAGTCACAATGGGCGTCGAACTCACGGTGTCGATGGGGATCTGTGCATTGTGAGGGCGTTGTGCAGTGCGCATCCGCGCACGCGCACTGCACAACGCGCGCCGCCGTCGAGAAGATGCCTCGGAGATTGACGCTTCCGGGGAGCAGGACACTCTGACATACTGAGCGCAGCCCGCGGCAGAGCCCGGGCACAACGCAGGGAAGAAGACTCGCCGGGATGGGACCCGGCGTGCTGGACCCGGCGGTATTGGGGACGAGAGATGGACGTGGGTCCGCTCTCGTGGGGACTTGGGGGATGACCATGACGAGGCGATTCCACGCGCTCGCACGGCTGCTGGGGGGCAGCCGACGCGACGGCGTCGACCGTGACGGCCCGACCTCATCCCGTCGGCGGCTGCCGGCCCACCGATACACGCCGTTCGGATGTGGCGGCTCACGCTCGATCACCGCGACCCGGGCCCCGGCCACGCCGGCTCGTCCGATCGGACCGCGCGGTTGCGGGTCGCACCCCTCCCCCTGAGTGGGGGCCGTCCACACCCAGGCGTGCCCGTCGTCCTCACGGATGGCGGGCACGCCGCTCTTCTCACGGGCGAATCAGACCTTGCGCAGGAGCACCCGCTCGACAGCGTGCGACGCCCCCTTGTGGAGGATCAGGGTCGCGCGGTGCTTCGTCGGCAGGACGTTCTCGACGAGGTTCGGGAGGTTGATGTCGTTCCAGAAGCCGCGAGCCATCTCGGCCGCCTCGTCGTCGTCGAGATCGGCGAAGGTGTTGAAGTACGACGAGGGATTGTTGAACGCCCCGGCCTTCAGCGCCATGAAGCGGTCGACGTACCACTGGCTGATGTGCTCGGCATCCGCGTCGACGTAGATGGAGAAGTCGAACATGTCGCTGACGGCCACCTCGTGCGGCGCAGGCGGGGGCGCCAGCACGTTGAGCCCCTCGACGATCACGACGTCGGGGCGGCGGACGGTGATCTGCGCATCGGGGACGATGTCGTACCGCATGTGCGAGTAGAACGGCGCGTGCACCTCGGGTGCACCCGACTTGACCTCGGTCAGGAACTCGATCAGCGCGCGACGGTCGTAGCTCTCGGGAAATCCCTTGCGCGCCATGAGACCTCGGCGCTCGAGCTCGACGTTGGGGTAGAGGAAACCGTCGGTCGTGACGAGCTCGACGCGCGGTGTGCCCGGCCAGCGGCTCATGAGCTCGCGGAGCAGACGCGCCACGGTCGACTTGCCGACCGCGACGGAACCGGCCACGCCGACGACGAAGGGCGTCGTGCTGTCCTCCTCGCCGAGGAACGCATCGGTGTCGGCACCGAGACGCCGAGTCGCGCTGGCGTAGAGCGACAGCAACCGGCTGAGGGGGAGGTAGACCTGCGAGACCTCGCCGAGATCCATGCGGTCGCCGAGACCGCGGAGCTGGACGATCTCGGTCTCGGTCAGCGGCTGAGCGACACCCGCCGCGAGACGGGACCAGTCCGCGCGGTCAATCTCGCGGTACAGCGCGGGGGCGAGCGGCGCCAGCGCCTGCACATCTTCAGGGGACATCGCGCTCATCGTAGTCCCCGCGCCCCGCCCCGCCGGCGCACCCGGCCTGCCACTACTGTGAACTCGTGCGTCTGGGAGTCCTCGACATCGGTTCGAACACCGTCCATCTGCTCGTCGCCGATGTCCGCCCCGGTGGGCGCCCGCTGGCCCGGACGAGCAAGCGAACGGTGCTGCGGCTCATGCGCTACCTCGAGCCCGACGGATCGATCAGCGACGAAGGGGTCCGGGCGCTGGTCGCGGCCGTGGCCGAGGCGGTCGCGGTGTCGCGCACCGAGAACGTCGCCGAGCTTCTGGCGACCGCCACGAGCGCCGTGCGCGACGCGACGAACGGACCGCAGGTGATCACGGCGATCGAAGCGGCGCTGGGACAGGACCTCCAGGTCCTCGGCGGAGAGTCCGAGGCCCGCTTCACCTTCCTCGCGGTGCGTCGCTGGTTCGGCTGGTCGGCGGGCGAGATCCTGCTGTTCGACATCGGCGGCGGCTCGCTCGAGATCGCCGCCGGCAGCGACGAGCTGCCCGACACCGCCGCCTCCGTGCCGCTCGGAGCAGGCCGCATGACGGTGCAGTTCCTGCCCGCCGATCCGCCCGGCGAGGGAGCCGTGGAGCTCCTGCGCGAGCACGCGAGGGCGACGCTGGCACCCGTGGTCACCGCGATGTCGGCCGGTCGCCGGCCGGATCACGTCGTCGGGTCGTCCAAGACGATCCGCTCCCTCGCGAAGCTCGCGGGATACCCGGTGCCGGGCTGGTCGGGGATCGAGCGGATGACACTGCCCCGCGCGGCGCTCGGCTCGTGGATCCCGCGACTCGCCCGCATCCCGGCATCCGCACGGCAGGAGCTCCCCGGCATCACGGCCGATCGCACCTTCCAGATCGTCGCGGGGGCCGTCGTGCTGCACGAGGCGATGCGAGCGTTCGACGTCGACGAGCTCGAGGTCTCACCCTGGGCCCTGCGCGAGGGTGTGCTCCTGCGCTACATCGAGTCGTTGTCGTGGAGCGCTCCGCGGACGTGACCTGCTGCCACGAGTGACGGTCCACGGGTCGGGACAGTGGCTTCGAGGACCACCTCACGCCCGAGCTGGAACACACGGGCCGACGGGCCGAGCCCGGCGACACCGAGGCCGGGGGTCCTCTCATCAGCACGCAGGCGACCGGGCGCACGCACACGCACGGACAGGGTCGACCCGCTCTCGTCGGACTGCACCTCGATGGCGGCGGATCTCGCCGCGGCGTGCTTGACCGCGTTGACGAGCCCCTCGGCGACGACCGCGACGACGCGCGTGGACACGAGGTCGTCAGTCATGGCGCTCCTCGCCGCGGGGTCGACATTCGACGAGACGGACAGCACCGGAGCCCAGATCGCCACCGTCTCGGACAGACCGGCCGGCCGGGCCGGGACCCGCGGGCCGGCATCGGCCGCCTCGGACAGCCCGTCTCCGATCGATTTTTCGAAGGCGATGAGGTCCGCCCCTGTCGCGAGATCGTCGTCGACCCGGGCCGCGAGCATGACGCAGCTGCTCTGGATGCGGCCGTGCAGCAGGTCCGAAGCACGCAGCAGCTCCTGCCGGGTGCTCGATGCCTGGTCCGCTGCCGAGCGGACCACTGCTCTCAGCGCACGCCCCAGGCGGCGCGATTCGACCCGTCCGCGATGAACGGCCTCAGCGCAGAGCGCCGCGACGACGGCGACGCCGGGGAGAGCGATGACGGGGATCAGCGGAACCAGAGTGCGCGCCCCCATCAGGGCGAGCGCCGCGCCGGCGACCACGACGGCGGCGCCCGTCCAGACCACGACGAGCCGAAGGCCTCGGGCATGGGCCGCGCAACGGTGCGACACGCGACGACTGACGTGGTCGGCTGCGAGACAGAGCAGCACGACGCCCACCACCATGACGGCGGCGAGCTCTGGCCCGGCGGAACGAAGCGCGAACGGCGCACTCCCCGCGGCGAAGATCACCCCGACGAGGCCGACCGCGGGCGGTCGGAGCCGCTCGAAGAATGTCCGCGCGCCTCGGGGCGTCGGGGCATCCGCGAGGTCGGGCGCGACCTCCGCGAGATCGATGCCGGCACGGGCTCGTGCACTGTGGCTGGCGGAGCGGACGGTGTCGGAGAACTCTCGCACGCGGTCGAAGTCGACATCCGCAGCCAGCAGAGCCGACAGCGCCGTTCGGAGGACGGTGATCTCAGCGGCCAGGAACGCGCGGCTCTCCCGCTCGTATCGGCTCGCGCGGCGCTGCTCATCGCTGACCGTCCGCAACGCGTCGAGCAGACGCGCTCGAGCTATCCCAGAGCTGACGTAGAGCTGCTCGGTGACGGCGACCAGCGACAGGATGCTGATCCAGACGACGATGTTCGTGACGATCCGCTCACCCCACGCAGGGTCGGTACCGAGGCCGAAGGCTCCGACCGCTACGACGTCGTTGAGGAAGGGGCGGCTCGTGGCTGCGACGAGGAGCGCGGTGAGCACCAGAGCCCCGCGCACCGGAGGCGACGGGATGCGTCTCTCCAGGAACGCGATCGGAAGCAGCGCGATGCTGAGTGCCACGGCAACCAGAGCCGCCGCGAGCTGCGCGGCGAGGGCCTCCGAGAACGTGTCGACCGTCGCGTAGGGTGCGAGCACGACGGTCGCCGTGGGGAGAGCGACGAGTGCGCTCCACACGGTGAAGAACCGCCCGCCCGACACGGCATCCCACCAGATCACGACACCCGGGCGAACCCGCGCACGGCGTCGCGATTGTCGTCCCCAGCCCACACCCGCCCCCTCGAACCCGACGGGTCGATCCTTCGCTGGCGGACATACTAGCGAACCGCGATGACGACAACTCACGCTGCCGCGGCAGGACGTGCCGTCAGGCGGTCGCGGCCCGCCCGCGGTCGGCGGCTGCCGAGAGCGCCCGCCGGAGCTGCGTGCTCGACGTGTGTGCGGTGTACGGGAAATAGACGACCTCGACGCCGACGTCAGCGAAGCGCTTCTCGAGCGCGCGCCCCTTCTCGGTGTCTCGCCAGTCGTCGCCCTTGAAGAAATGCGTGAAGCCGACCTCTCGCCACGCGTCGAGCTTGTCGGGAACACGCTCGATGTGCACGTCGTCGACGAAGTCGATGTGGCGCACGATCTCGGCGCGCTCTTCCGTGGGGATGAACGACGAGATGCCCTTGGTGCGCAGGAGCATCTCGTCGCTCACCACCCCGGCGATGAGGATGTCGCAGTGCTCGCGAGCACGCCGAAGGATCTGCAGATGACCGATGTGAAACACATCGAACGCCCCCGCGGCGTACCCGATTCGCTGTGTCATGGCGCCCCCAAAACGCTCGTGACCCGCCCATTGGTCCCACCCGCCGAGCGCATTCCCCAATACCGACATGATGCCGGTGCGAGTGACAGTACACCGATCCGGGGCGTCAGCGGAAGTCGGCGTGTCGCGCGGCGGCCCCAGGACTTCCGTCAGGCTCGGAGATGGTGTAGAAATCGAGGGCGGGCCGTGTGGGAACGGCCACGGAGAAATCCGACGCACTCGGTCTCGAGCCTGGGAACTTGTGACCGTTCCGAGCGATCTCGTCGCGATGTTCCATTGGGGGGAGCACATCATGCGCGTCAATCATGTCGTCGGGCGCATCAGAGCACGCGTCATCGGATCGATTCGATGACCGCCGTCGAGGACCGCGCCGGCCTGGGCTCAGGAGAGTCACGGGACCCCGCGGTCTCGCCGCGGCGCCTGCCGTCGCTCGAGCTGCGGGCGCAGCGCGAACGGCGATATGCGCGTCGCCTGCGCGTGACGGACACCCTCGTCGCCGGTGCCGCCGTGTCGGCGGCGGGCGCCGCATCGGTGCGCCTGGGCGAGACACCGTCGGTCGCGGCCCCGATCGCGATGGCGACCCTGATCGTGTGGCTCGCCGGGCTCACCCTTTTCGGATCTCGGGAGCCGCGCGTCATGGGTGCCGGTTCGAGCGAGTACAAGCGGGTGGCGAACGCGACGGGCGTCGCCTTCGGAATCCTCGCGGTCGGGTTCGAGGTCGCGCAGTGGGACGGTCTGCGCATGCAGATGGTCGTCGCACTGCCCATCGGCCTGCTCGCGCTGCTCGTGGCGCGCTGGCGCTGGCGCTCGTGGCTGCGGATGCGACGGCGTCTGGGGGAATACGCGTCGCCGACGCTCATCGCGGGAAAGCGCCGCGATGTCGATTACGTCACGCGTCAGCTCGCCCTCGCGGACAACGGCTACTCCGTCATCGCGCTGGCGCTGACCGACGAGGTGGTCGCCGATGACCCCGGTCGGGTGTTCCGCGCCCGCACCGCCGATGACATCGCCCGAGTCGCCCGTGACGTCGGCGCCGACACCCTCGTCATCGCGAGCGTTCCCGACGACGACCCGGACTTCACGCGCTCGCTGGCCTGGCAGCTGGAGGGAACCGCGGCCGAGCTCATCGTGTCGAGCCGGCTCGCCGACGTCGCCGGCCCCCGCATCAGCCTCAGCCCGATCGAGGGCCTGCCGCTCATCCATGTGAAGATCCCGGTCTTCGAGGGCGCCGCCCACACGCTGAAGCGGCTCCTCGACCTCGTCGTGAGCGCCGTCGCGTGCACCGTCGTGGCGCTGATGACCCCGGCGATCGCGTTGGCCGTCAAGGTCGACTCCCCCGGCCCGGTGTTCTTCCGTCAGCGCCGCGTCGGCCGTGACGGGCGGGAGTTCACGATGCTGAAGTTCCGTTCGATGACCGACACCGCGGAGCAGGAGCTCGCCGAGCTGCTGCCGGCGAACGACGGCGCGGGACCGCTGTTCAAGCTCCGCGCCGACCCGCGTGTGACGCGCGTCGGCCGATTCCTGCGCCGCTACTCGCTCGACGAGCTGCCCCAGTTCTTCAACGTCCTCCGCGGAGACATGAGCATCTCGGGTCCGCGTCCGCCACTGCCGTCCGAGGTCCGCAACTACGAGGGCCGGGTGTTCCGCCGGCTCTACATCAAGCCCGGCATCACGGGCCTGTGGCAGGTGAGCGGACGCAGCGACCTGTCATGGGAGGACAGCGTCGCCTTGGATCTCCGCTACGTCGAGAACTGGTCCGTGACCCTCGACCTCATGATCATGTGGCGCACCGTCAAGGTGATGCTCCGACCCGTGGGAGCGTACTGATGAGCCCGAGACCCGAGCCGGTGCCGGCATCCGTCCTCTTCGTGGGCATCAATTACAGCCCGGAGCCGACAGGTGTCAGTCCGTACACGACAGGGATGGCCGAAGGGCTGGCCCGCGAAGGCTGGGACGTCCGCGTCCTCACGTCGTACCCGCACTATCCATGGTGGCGCGTGCCGGAGGAGTTCCGGGACCTGCCGGCACGGTCGGCAGCGGCGGGGGTGGACATCCGGCGGCTGCGCCACTACGTGCCGCGGGTGCCCAGCACGATCAAGCGAGCCCTGTTCGAGATATCGTTCGGGCTGCGCGCCGTGACGTGTCGATGGGACAGTCCCGCCGCCGTCGTCGTCGTCTCACCGGCGCTGCTGGCCTCTCGCCTGGTGGCTCTGCGCGCGCGGGTGCATCGCATCCCGGTCGTCACCTGGGTGCAGGACATCTACGCGCTCGGTGTGCAGGAGGCGGGCTCGGGGACCGGCGCCGGAGCCATCGGGGCGATCGAGGCGAGCCTGTTCGCGGCCTCGGAGCGGGTCGTCGTCATCCATCGCCGGTTCCGCACCGCCCTCGAGGACAGGCTGGGCGTCACGCGTCCGGTCGACGTCGTGCGCAACTGGTCGCACGTGCCCGAGCCGGAGGCGAGCGACACCGCCGCGACGCGTCGTCGAATCGGCTGGGCCGATGACGACGTCATCGTCCTGCACACCGGCGCGATCGGGGCGAAGCAAGGACTGGAGAACGTCGTCGATGCCGCCGTCGTCGCCCGGGAGCGCGGGTCGCGCGTGCGCTTCGTGCTCGTCGGGGACGGCGGCCAGCGCGCCGCGCTCGAGCAGCGCACAGGCGCCGACGCCGTCTCGTTCGTCGACCCGCTTCCCGAGTCGGAGTTCCTCGACGTCCTCGCAGCCGCAGACATCCTGCTCGTCAACGAACGGCCGGGCCTGACGGAGATGTCGGTGCCGAGCAAGCTCACCTCGTACTTCGCGGTCGGGAAGCCGGTGCTGGCCGCCGTGGACGAGACCAGCACCACCTATGCCGAGATGGACGCTGCCGGCGCCGGCCCGATCGTGCCGCCCGCGGACCCCGATGCTCTCGTCACTGCGGCCGAAGCGCTCGCGGCCGCCCCGGAGCGGGCGGCGCGCTTCGGCGCTGAGGCGCAGAGCTACCGGCGGCGGCGGCTGACGGAGGAAGCCGCGGTCGCAGCGTTCGAGCGGACACTCTTCACGGCGATCGATGGGGCGGGGCGCACCGCGACTGCAGGAGCCACCCGCGGCAGCCGTCGGGCGGAAGCCGCGGCGGCCCGGACGGCGCACCGTGCGCCACGGTGAGCGACCGACGACGTTCTCTCACCACGAAGCGGGGGCTGCGGCTGCAGTCCCCGCTTCGGTGTTACCGGACGCGTCGGACGGACCCTCCCCGCGTCGGGCGGCCCTATAAAGAGGTGTGTCCGCGGGACACGTCGGAGGCCCGGTCGACGTTCGGGTCGTCGGCCGGGCCTCCGGGTGCGACGCGAGCGCCGCCCCCGCCGCGTCAGGGCAGGGTGTACGTGAGCGTGAGAGTCGGGCGCTGGCTCGCCGAGGTCGCCTCCCGCGAGAAGAGCCGAAGATTGTCCGCTGAGGTGGTCGAGAGCCGGAGCGTGACAGCCTGCCCGAGGAGCGGGGCGAGCTGCTCGACGGCGAGTGGCACGGTGTACGCGGTGTTGGTGGCGGACGCCCCCGACAGCGTTCCGATGGGCCCCGTCCCGCGGATCGCAGTCGGTCGATTGTTCCAGGTCAGCGTCGCCTCGTCCCAGGTGCCGTCCATCAGATGCACGTCGTGCGCCCCGGTGCTTCCCGCCGAAGGGTCGGTCGAGGTCCGCACGCCGAACGTGGCCGAGACGAGCGTCGCGCCCGGAGGGAGGGTGGGCAGCGAGAGCCGGAGAAAGCTCTGCTGGCCGACATCACCCCGCGAGACGAGCTGGTTCGAGGTCGCATAGTTCTGCGCCGGCGCGTTGGCGTATCCGGCGGCGTCCGCGTCGACCGCGACCGTCGCCGTCGCCGTCTGCACCGCGGGCACGACCGTCGCCGAGACCGCTGCCGATGCCGCGCTGACGTTTCCCGCGGCGTCGCGGGCGGCCACGCGGTACCAGTACGTTCCGGATGCCAGTCCGGCATCGGTGTGACTCGTGGTCGTCACGGTGGCGATCCGGACGGACGGGTCGGCGGCGAAGTCGGCGCTGGCGCCGCGGTAGAGCTCGTAGCCGGATACCCCGACGTCGTCGCTGCTCGCCGGCCACGAGAGCTGGGCTGAGCCACCGCTGACCGTCACGGCCGGTGTCCCCGGCACGGACGGCGCCGTCGTGTCGGGCGCGGTCACGGTGACCGTCACCTCGCTCGACGCGGGACCGGCGTTGCCGGCGGCGTCGAACGCAACGACCCGGTACACATAGGTGCCCGGCTCGAGCGGGCCGTCCTGAGCGGTCGTCCCGGCCGTCTGCGCCACCCGGTTGCCGGCCGACACCGCGAACCCGGGCGTCGTGCTGCGGTGGACGTCGTAGCGGACGACTCCGCGGTCATCCGTCGCGGCGGTCCACGAGAGGCCGACCGTCGATCCCGTCGCGTTCGCCTGCACGCCCGTGGGCGCGGTCGGAGCCGCCGTGTCCGGGGCCGACAGCGGTGTGAACTCGAGCACGATCACCGGACGGTACGAGCTGTTCGCCGCCTCCGACGACCACAGCCGCAGGTTGTCGGCACCCGAGCCCGTCATCCGCAGCGTCGCGTTCTGTCCGAGCAGCGGCCGCAGCGATGCCGTCGAGAGATCGACGCTGTAGGCCGTGTTGACGGCGGGCGCCTGTCCGAGGCGCCCCGCCGCGGTTCCCGGCGTGGTGGGACGCGAGTTCCACGTGACCGTCGATTCGTTCCAGGCGTCTCCGATGACTGCGAAATCGGTCGGCTCGACGGTGCCCGCAGACGGGTCGGTCGAGGTACGGAGCTTCAGTGTCACGCGTGTCAGCGCCGTGCCGTTCGGGGCCGTCGGCAGCGGGGCCGACAGCAGCGACTCGATCTGGCTGGTACCGCCGCGGCTGGAGATCTGCGTGCTCGCGCCGTAGTTCGTGCCGGGCACGCCCTGCACCACCATCGCGTCCTCGGCCACCGGGACCGTGACCACGACCGGCTCGACCGACTCGATCGTGACCGCGACGGATGCCGCGGCACCGACGTTGCCGGCGGCGTCGACCGCCGTGATCTTGTAGTGGTAGACGCCGGGCGCGAGGCCCGCGTCGTCGAACTTCAGGTCGGTGACCTCGGCGACGCGGTTGGTGTCGTCGGCGACGAAGGCCGCGTCGGAGCCGCGATGCACGCGGTATCCGATGACGCCGCGGTCATCCGTGGCCGCGGTCCACCGCACCTGCACCGTGCCGTCGACCAGGGCGGCCGTGGCGGTGGCAGGCGCCGAAGGCGGCGCCGTGTCGGGCGCGGCCACCGTCGCCGGGAGCGAGGCCGGCGAGGCCGCGCTGACGTTGCCGGCCGCGTCGGATGCGGTCACGCGGTAGTAGTACGTGCCGGGCTCGGGCGCCGGGTCGGTGAACCCGGTGGTCGCCGTTGCGCCGACGACGTTCGCGGCGTTCGCCGTGAAGTCCGCCGTCGGGCCGCGGTGGACGGTGTAGCCCGTGACCGCGACGTCGTCGGCGACCGCGTCCCACGTCACCGAGATCCCGTCGGCGGCGACCGTCGCGACCGGGGCTGCGGGCGTCTGCGGAGCCGTCGTGTCGGGGAGGTCGACCTTCGCGGCGTCCGTCGCGGGTCCGACGTTGCTGGCGGCGTCGACCGCGACCACACGGTAGTACCGCGTACCGGGCACCTGCGCCGTGTCGACGAATACGGTCGTCGCTGTCGACCCGAGCCGCGTGTCCTCGCCGAGGGCGAAATCGGCCGTCGCGCCGCGGTAGACCGTGTACGACGTCACCGCGTGGTCGTCGGTCGCGGCCGTCCACGACAGGTGCACGCCGTCGGCGAGGGCCTGCGCGGACAGCGCCGTCGGCGCGGTCGGCGGGGTGGTGTCGGCGATTCCGATCGCGTGGTGGCGGGCCACCGTCGCCGCGTCGAGCGTCGTCGGGTAGATCGCGAACTCGTCGAGCTCGCCGTCGAAGTAGAACGACTGGGGCTGGCCGGGCCAGCCGCCGAGGTTGCCGCCGCCGATGCGCCAATAGCCCTCGCCGGTCTCGGCGCCCGTCTGTCCGTTCGCGGCCACGAGCTCGCCGTCGACATAGAGCTTGCGTCCCGTCTCGTCGATGACGGCGACGGCGTGGTGCCAGAGGTTGTCGTTGTACGACTTCGAGGACTCGACCGTCGCGACATAACCGGGGTACGAGCCCCAGATGAGGCGCCCGTCGTTCGTCATGTACAGCTGCTTGTCGTAGTTCCATCCGTTGCCGGTCGGGACGTTCTCGAACCCGAACAGCTTGCCGCCCGCCGTCGTGTCAGTGCGGAACCAGATCTCGCCCGAGGTGGTCGGCGAGGGAGCGGTCGGCTGAGCCAGCGCTACGGTGCCGGAGTCGTTGCCCGGGAGCGCGACCGATCCGCTGCTGGGGACAGCACCCGAGGGCTGCCTCTGCGCCCCGGAGTTGTAGGCGCCGGGGCTCGTGCCGAACAGCGACGAGTCGTCCGCCACAGCTCCGGCGTCGTCGAAGCGCCAGTAGAGAGAGGGCTCGGATCCGAAGACGGCGGCCCCGTATGCGTCCGCCGGCGCCGCGTTCAGGTCGAGGGTGCGGCCCGAGGCCTGATAGTGCGCCGCGACGCGGGCGGGCGCAAGGGCGTTCGGGTAGATCGCCACCTCGTCGACGAGCCCGCCGAAGAAGTTGCTGGAAGGCTGCCCCGGCCATCCTCCCAGCTGGTCGCCACCCACTCGCCACACGCCCCAGTACGACTGTTGGTCGCGGTTGCTGTTGGATCCGACGCGGAGGCCGTCGACGTAGAGCGCCATGCCGCTCGCCCCCTGGGTCGCGACGATGTGGTGCCACTGACCGTCGTTGAGCGGCTGCGGGCTGGTGACGGTCGACGCGCTCCCGATCCAGACGCCGAAGGTGACGCGCCCGTCGTTCTGCATGTAGACGTGGCGGTCGTACGAGCCGCTGAGGTTCGAGATGTTGGAGCCGGTGCGGGGACGGCCGTTGCCGAAGCCGACGATCTTGCCGCCCGCGGTCGTCGTCGTGTTGATCCACGCCTCCACGGTGTACGTCGAGGGCCCGAGCCGCAGCTGATCGGTGATGGCGTAGTCATCGACGCCGTCGAACTTCAGCGAGCCGCCCGCGGCGGGCACCGCACCGTCGGTCGAGACGGTGGCCCCGTCCATCAGGATCGCCGGGACCGCGTCGGTGCGGGTCTGCGCGGCCCCTGAGTCGTGAACCCAGGTGCTGTTGGCTGCGCCGGACCACAGGCTCACCGGCCCGTCGGCGCGCACGGCGGCGGGATAGTCGGCACCGGCCGCGCGAGCCGTGGCACTGACAGCGGCGGAGCGGGCCGAGGTGTTGGTGCCGTCACTGGCGGTGACGCGGTACGAGTAGCTCGCACCCGGCGTCACGTTCGTGTCGACGAAGGTGACCTGCGGGCGCTCCCACCACAGCGATTTGCCGGTGCCGCTCCAGATCGGATCCGTCGCGTTGCCGCGGTAGACGCTGTAGGTCAGGTGGCTGTCGTCGGCGTCCACCACCGTGCGGAAGCGCACCTGGATGGTGCCGTCGCTCGTGGCCTGCGCGCTGGCCACGGGCGTGGGCGGAGCACCGGTGTCCTGCGGGCCGAACCGGGTGAGCCCCTGCTGGGCGTGGCCGTTGATGGTGGTGAAGTCACCGCCGGACCAGAGGTAGCGCTGCCCGCTCGCGTTGCCGGTGGCGACGGCGAGGGCGCGCGGCCCGATGCCCTCGCCGATGCCGTCGTTGCCGAGCGGGAGCCAGCCGAGCACCTCCATCGAGTCGGGGTTCTGCGCCATGAAATACCGACGGATGCCGTCGTTGAAGGCGTTGATCCCGCTGCAGTCGTGCGCGTGGCTGGCCGAGTACAGCGTGCCCTGGTACATCACGAGCGACTGGGTCGCGCCGAGGCACGTGTCGCGCCAGACCTGGTCACCCGTGGCCCAGGAGAAGGCCGCCTTGCCGTCGAACACCCCGCCGCCCGTGCCCTCGTTGCCGATGTAGAAGCGTCCGTCCCCGCCGTCGATGATGGTCTTGGTGACCGACGTGTCGGGGATGAAGCCCGGGCCGTAGGTGCGCAGCACATCACCGCCGCTGCCGTCGGCGATGCTCGCGCCGCTGACGATCGCGATCGAGTGCGAGTACTGACCGTTGATGGAGAAGAGGTCGCCGCCGACGACCACCTTCGCGCCGTCGGGCGACACGGCGATGGCGCGGCCCTCGTTGACCTGCGGCGGCAGATCGGTGCGGCCGCGCACCGCGTTGGCGGTCCACGGCAGCAGCGAACCGCTCGTGGCGTCGAAAGCAGCGAAGGCCTGACGGGTCTGGCCGCCCACGGTAGTGAAGAGCCCGCCGGCGTAGAGCACGTTGCCGTGCAGCGCGAGTGCGGTCACCGTCGAGCCGGGCAGCGGCGCCCGGAAGGGAGCGACCGTGCACGCTTGCACGTCGAGCACCGCGATCCGGGCGACGTTGACGCCGCCCACGGTGGAGAAGTTGCCGGCGATGTAGACACGCGACTGATCGGCGCTGACCGTGATGGCCCGCACCGTCGGGGTACCGCCGCTGAGCGTGACGCCGAACTGGCATGCGTCGGGCTCACCGGTCTCGGCATCGAGGATGACGAGGGCGTTGCGCGCTCGAGCCGCATCTGATCGGCCGGCCGGCGGGCGGATCTGCGAGAAGGTGCCACCGGCGACGACTTTGCCGCCGGCCGCACCCAGCGCGTAGACGGTGCCGTTGGTCTGCCAGGTCGACTGATCGTCGGCGGCGAATGAGACTCCGGGCGAAAGAGCGGATGCCGGCGCGGTGACCCCGGCGACCCCCGCCCCGATGATGAGAGCCATGACGACAGCGGCGACGGCCGCGATGCGTGTACGCACGAGTTTTCCCCAATTTTGCGCGCCCTCGCGGACGCTCCCCAAGACGCGCGGCCCCCGCCGCACGTCGTTCCCCCAAGCCCGGATCGATGCCCCAGCACCAGTCCGACTTCGTGCATCGTACACTGTGGCTCAGGGGACGCATAGGTCGGATTCCGCCGACCGGCGCGATGGGGGAGACAATGCGATTCGGCGACGCTTGGGGAAGCCTGCGACAGGCCCAGAAGGGCAAGCGAGGCGTCTCGCTGTACTCGCGGTGGGTCAATCGGCCGCTCGGGCGGGTCTTCGCCGCTGCGGCGGCCTCGGCGGGGATCGGCCCGAACGCGGTGACGGGGGTCTCCGCGCTGGCGACCGTGGCCGGCCTCGTCGTCATCGGGGCCGTGCCTGCCACGGTCGCGAGCGGAGTCGCCGCTTCGGCGCTGCTGGTCGTCGGCTTCGCGCTGGATGCCGCAGACGGCCAGGTCGCCCGCCTCACGGGCGCATCGTCGCGCGCCGGTGAGTGGCTCGACCACGTCGTCGATGCGGGGAAGATGGTCGGCGTGCATGCGGCCGTGCTCATCGGTTTCACCGCGGGCGGTCGTTCCGGCGGCGCGTGGATGCTCCTGCCGCTCGCGTACGCGCTGGTGTCGGTCGTGCTCTTCTCGGGTCTGACGCTCTACGCACTGCTGGCACCGCGCTCGAGCGCCGCACCACCGCCGTCGACGCTCCGAGCCGTGCTCCTCCTGCCCGCCGACTACGGCGTCCTCGCCGTCGCATTCGTCCTGTGGGGAACGCCCGAGGTCTTCGTCATCGTCTATGCGGCACTGCTGCTGGCCACCGCCGGTGTCACGGTGCTGCTCACTCGCAAATGGTTCCGCTCGCTGTCTGCGCCGATCGACGCCGTCTCGCCACGGACGTTCTAGACCCGAGGCTCATCAGCGCAGCGCCGCGATGACTGCCCGTGCGATCGCCTCGTGCCCTGCGTCGCTCGGATGCACCCCGTCGGGCGCCAGCAGACCGTCGCCGCCCGCCAGGGGCTGACCGATGTCGAGCCAGGTGGCCCCGACTCGCTGCGCGTCGGCGTGTACGAGCTCCGACAGCTGCTGCACGCCCTCCGGCGCGTCGTCATGCCACAGCACGTCGGTGACGTAGACGCGACTCTCCGGGTAGACGGCCGCGACCGTGTCGAAGAACGCGGCGACCTCGGCATCCACCGGGGACCCGCCGACGTCGTTGCGTCCGCCGGACACCACCACGATGTCGGGCACGAGGGCCGCGCCCTCGCGAGCCATCTCGCCGAAGGTGGGACACTCGTCCCGGCCGCACGCCGCTGGCGCGCCCTCGCCTGTCACCCGCGCGCCGTAGCCCGTACCGCCACGCGCGAGGTTGCGCACCCGCCAGCCCTCGGCTTCGCCGACGAGACTCGCCCACCCGAGCGACGTGTCGGACGCTCCGGTACCGGCAGTGTACGAATCCCCGAGGAACACCACGATCGGATCAGGAGCGCCGTCAACGGCCGAGCTCGGCCGCAGCGCGGCGCCGCCGGCGAGCACGCCGCCGATCGCCAGCGCTGAGAGGGCGACAGCCCATACAGGCATGCCACCCCAGTCGGCCGACCACCAGCGTGCGCCGCCGCGCCCCACGCGCCGGGTGGAGCTCATCGTCCGGTCACGATCTCGTCGGTCGCCGAGATCCACACGTCGTGGGTCGAGGTCTCGTCCCGGTCGAACCAAGCGCCCGACACGGCGCCGCGGAGGGTGGCCGGCACGCCCGCCCACAGCCCCGCGTCGGGTACGCCGCGGGCACGCGTGAGGACCGATCCCGCGCCGAGAACGGATCTCGGCGGAAGCACGGCGCCGCCGAGAATCAGCACGCGTGTGCCGACGAACGACCGTTCTCCGATGGTGACCGGGAACGCGGCCTGAGCATTGCGCCGCAGGTCCACGCTGTGCGACATCACCCGGCTCTGGTGTCCGGCGAGCGAGGCGAAGGCTCCCAGCGTCAGCGACCCGGAGCAGTCGAGCTGGTGGCGGCTGGTGATCTTCGCGTGATCACCCAGCACGAGGCGCCCCCCGCCGGGCAGATGCCGGATGAAGACGGGGTGCGACGAGACGAGGTTCCAGCGACCGAGCATCGCATCACGTCCCAGCCGGATCTCGCTCATGTTCTTCACCACGTTCGCCGAACCGAACGAGGCCCCCGGCCCGAGTTCGAATGACGCGACGCGCCACACGATGCTCGCCCGTGCCCGCGCAGTGGCGTGGATGCGGTGACCGGCGCGGCGCAGGAGCGCATTCTTCAGAGGGCTCGCAGGCAGCAGCCACAGCGCGAGCCTCAACAGGTCGCGAACCTTGTCAGGCATCGATCTCCTCCCGGATGACGGTTCTGTTGGATCGGATGGTGCGCGAGGCCGCACCCGCTTCGACGGCGCCGCGGATGACGAGCCCCACCACGACAGCCCCGAGAGCGCCCGGCGCGGCCCACAGGATGGCGCCGAGGGCGACGAGCGGGACGACGACGACGGTGCTGACGAGCGTGGCCTGCGCGCCGATGCGCAGGCGTCCGAGCGATGGCAGCAGCGCCTTGGCGACGAGCGACTCGAAGAAGTTGACCGCGACGAAGAGCCCCATGAGGACGATGGCCACCGGCACGACCTCGATCTCGCCGTTGCCGAGCCAGCCCAGCGCCGCACCCCCCGCTATCACGACCGCGAGGCCGATCGCCAGCGACATCCCGCCGCCGACGAGCAGGACGCTCCGTGCCCGCGCGGCGCTCTCGGCCCCGTCCCGCCGGGGCACCCACCCCTGGGCGACCGTGATGACCGGCTGCAAGGCGACGCCGACCTGCCGCTGGAACTTGTCGACGAGAGCGAAGACCGGTTGTGCCGCCGGGGCGACGATCGATACGACGACGACCGGAAGGGCGATGTAGACGGCTGATCCGAGCGCCGACCCCATGCCGTGACGCTGATCGGCCAGGATTCGCAGCAGTCTCGCGGGACGCGGCGCGGATGCGCGGTGGTGTCGAGATGACACGAGGATGCACGCGGTCGAGCATCCGAACGCGGCGATCATGCCGCCGAGCATGCCCGCCAGCCCCGCCGCGGCTCCCCCGCCGCCGAGCATCAGGACGATGCCGACGCCGGTACCCGCGACGCGCGGCAGCGTTTCGGCGAGGAGGAGCGAGAACGGGGCCCCGCGTCCGACGAAGTACCAGTTGGCCGACACGCCGGCTGCCGCCGCCGTCACGGCTCCGAGCGCCGCCAGGCCCGATGACTGCGGTGCGATCGCGGCTGCGGCGAGGCTGGTCGCCAGGACGATCGGGACGAAGAGGGCGAGCCGGGCCCGGACCGACTCGATGTACGCCGTGCGGCGCGACGGCTCGTCGGCGACGGCGATGCGGGCCGGGCCCGAGACACCCCAGCCGAATCCGATCGCGGCGGCGGCGATGGCCCCCACGGCTTGTCCGAGCGCGATCGCACCCCAACCGCGATCGCCCTCTGCCGCGATCATCACCGGAATGGCCGCCAACGATGCGATCGCCAGCAGCCCGATGGACAGGGCGAAACCCGACATCCTGCCGAGCCCGCCCGAGAGACGACGCAGTCGCCGCCGCACGTCGGACATTCCCCCGATACCCCCGAATCCGAGCCGCGTCCCCACGCCTGCCCGTTCGGAGGAGACGGTACCGCATCGGCCCCGCATCTGTCTCCAACCGATCCCGCAGCCGTGTGTACGATGAGGCGCCATGGGGGAACGGCGACGGCTGGCGGGCTTCAGCGGCAGGGGATACGACAAGGGCCGAGGGCCCGTCTGGCAGGCGGCGTGGCAGCTCGCATCGGCGATCGCGGTGATGCCGTGGTTCGTGCCGGTGCCGGTGCGGATCGCGGTGCTGCGCGCTTTCGGCGCTCGCATCGGACGCGGCGTGAATCTGCGGTCTGGCGTGCGCGTCCACTGGCCGTGGAAGCTCGAGATCGGCGACGACACCTGGGTCGGCGAGCGCGTCTGGATCCTGAACCTCGAGCCGGTCACGATCGGCAACGACGTGTGCATCTCGCAGGGCGCCCTGCTGTGCACCGGCAGCCACGACCGCCGATCCCCCACCTTCGAGTTCGACAACGCGCCGATCGTCGTCGAGGACGGCGCCTGGGTGGCCGCACGGGCGACGGTGCTGCGGGGGGTCCGGGTAGGCGCCGACGCCGTGATCGGAGCGACCGCTCTCGCGGTTCGCGACGTGCCCGCCGGGGCGACGGTGCTCGCCCCCGCCGCGATCGTGCGATCGTGAAGGTTCTCGGCGTCGTCACTCTCGTCAGCCCGCACGGCGAGTACGGCGGGCCGGTGCGGGTCGCACTCAACCAGCTCGCAGCGTTGCGGGATCTGGGCCACGACGTGGTCATTGCGGGAGCAGCACGCGGGTACGACTCGCTCCCCTCCGACGTCGACGGCATCCCCGCCCGCTTGTTCCCCGCCCGCACGCTGATCCCGGGCATCGGGTTCGCGGGCATCGGGTCACCCGCGCTGCTGCGCTCGCTGCGGCGCCACGTCGGTGAGTTCGACATCGTGCATGTGCACGCTGCGCGTGATCTCGTCACCCTGCCCGCGGCCCGCGTCGCCGGTGCACGCGGGGTCGCCACGGTGCTGCAGACGCACGGGATGATCGACGAGTCGGCGAATGCGCTCGCGATCCCCTTCGACGCAGCGCTGACTCGTCCGGCGCTTGCTTCGGCTCGCGCCGTGACCTACCTGACCGCCCGGGAACGCGCGTCGCTCGAAACCATCAGCCGAGGACGTGCGCGGCTGGTGGAGCTGCCCAACGGCGTTCCGGAGGCACCCGCAGCCTCCCCGACGGGACGCGAGCTGCTCTACCTCGCCCGGCTCGCCGCTCGCAAGCGGCCGGTGCAGTTCGTGGAGGCCGCTGCACGGCTGGCGCCGGAGTTCCCCGACGCCCGCTTCCGCCTCGTCGGCCCCGACGAGGGCGAGGGCGACACCGTCCGTGCCGCGATCGAAGCCTCGGGACACGGCGAGCGCATTCGCTGGGAGGGCGCGTTGGAGCCCGCCCGCACCGGAGAGCGGATGCGGCGGGCCAGCGGCTACGTGCTCCCGGCGGTCGACGAGCCCTATCCGATGTCGGTCCTCGAGGCGATGTCGGCGGGTCTGCCGGTCGTCGTCACGGACACGTGCGGGCTCGCGGCCGCCGTACGAGACGCCGAGGCGGGGTTCGTCACCGACGGCGGCTTCTCCTCTCTGGTCACGGCGATGCGCCGGCTGCTCGCCGACCCGGCGGATGCGCACCGGCGCGGACAGCGCGGCCGGATGATGACGCGCGAGCGGTTCACGATGCCGGCAATCGCGGAGAGGCTCGTCGAGCTCTATGCGCGGTGACGCGCGCTTGTGGTGAGGAGCTCGGCGTCCCTATACTCGCACCACCGTCGATTTGGGGATCGGCACGCGCCGAGCGGAGGGGTCCGCTCGGGTCGCGCGACGGGGCTGCAGCGCCGAGGCTTTGGGGGAGAACGCTCATGAAGCGTGCATTCATCACCGGTATCACGGGCCAGGACGGCTCCTATCTCGCCGAGCTTCTGCTCGCGAAGGGCTATGAGGTCCACGGCCTGGTCCGCCGGGCGTCGACGTTCAACACATCGCGAATCGACCACCTGTACGTCGACCCGCACGAGGTGGGGGCACGGCTGTTCCTCCACTACGGCGATCTCAGCGACGGCGTTCGGATGACGACTCTGCTCGCGCAGATCCAGCCCGACGAGGTCTACAACCTCGGCGCTCAGTCGCACGTGCGGGTCTCGTTCGACGAGCCCGAGCACACCGCCGACACCACCGGCACCGGTTCGGTGAGGCTTCTGGATGCCGTCCGCATGTCGGGTGTGCAGACCCGCTTCTACCAGGCGTCGTCCTCCGAACTGTACGGGGCCACTCCCCCGCCGCAGAGCGAGACCACGCCCTTCTACCCGCGCTCGCCCTATGCCGCCGCGAAGCTGTACAGCTACTGGATCACGAAGAACTACCGCGAGGCGTACGACATGTTCGCCGTCAACGGCATCCTCTTCAACCACGAGTCGCCACGCCGCGGCGAGACATTCGTGACGCGCAAGATCACCCGTGCCGTCGCGGCGATCAAGCTCGGTGTCCAGGACCACGTGTACCTCGGCAACATCGACGCGGTCCGCGACTGGGGATATGCCGCCGAGTACGTCGAGGGGATGTGGCGGATGCTGCAGGCCGACGAGCCCGAGGACTTCGTGCTCGCGACCGGCATCGGCATCACCGTGCGTGATTTCCTCGAGGCCGCCTTCGCCCACGCCGGTCTCGACTGGCGACGCCATGTCCGCTTCGACGAGCGCTACCTGCGTCCGACCGAGGTCGACGCACTGATCGGCGACCCGAGCAAGGCCGAGGAGAAGCTCGGCTGGAAGGCCACGGTCGGCCCGCTCGAGCTGGCGCGGATCATGGTGGACGCCGACATCCGGGCCCTCGAGTTCGCGGGCCGGCCGTGGATCGACACGGTCGCCCTCTCGGGATGGGCAGCGTGATCGACGAGGGCGCGTTCGCACCTCGCCGCCTGGATCGTCATGCGACGTTCTTCGTCGCAGGGCATCGAGGTCTGGCCGGCAGCGCGGTGGTCCGTCGTCTCGAGGCCGAGGGTTTCGATCGGATCCTGACCCGCGCCTCGTCCGACCTCGATCTGACCGAACGCGGCGACGTCTTCCGCTTCTTCCGCACGCACCGCCCGCGCTACGTCGTCCTGGCGGCGGCGAAGGTGGGCGGCATCCTCGCCAACAGCACGTACCCGGTCGACTTCCTGAGCGTCAATCTCCGGATTCAGTCCAACGTGATGGACGCGGCGTGCGAGACGGGAGTCGAGCGGCTGGTGTTCCTCGGATCGTCGTGCATCTACCCGAAGCTCGCTCCGCAGCCGCTCCGCGAGGACAGCCTGCTCACGGGCCATCTGGAGCCGACCAACGATGCCTACGCCATCGCGAAGATCGCCGGCATCCTGAATGTCCAGGCCGTGCGCAGACAGTACGGGCTCCCCTGGATCTCGGTCATGCCCACGAACCTCTACGGCCCGAACGACAACTTCTCGCCGCTCGGGTCGCACGTCCTGCCCGCGCTCATCCGCCGCTACGACGAGGCAGCCGCCGCCGGCAGCCCGCTGGTGACCAATTGGGGGTCGGGCACGCCGCGGCGGGAGTTCATGCACGCGGACGACCTCGCCTCGGCGATCGTGCACCTGATGGAGCACTACGACGGCGCATCGCACGTCAACATCGGCACGGGCCAGGACACGACGATCCGCGAGGTCGCCGAGCAGATCGCGCACATCACGGGCTACCACGGCGAGACGCGCTGGGACACGACGAAGCCCGACGGCACGCCGCAGAAGCTGCTGGACATCTCGCTGCTGCGTTCGACCGGATGGGCGCCGAGCGTCGGACTACGCGGGGGCCTGGCCCGCACGGTCGCCTGGTACCGCCGCAGCCACGCCGAGCTCCGCGCCGCCTGACTCGTCGCCGGGCGGACGACCACGCCCGGCGACGAGGAGGAGGCACGCGACCATCACCGTCGTCGCACCGGTCGCCTGCAGCAGCGAGCCTCGCATGAGGATGGTCATGTAGACCGGGAGCACCGCACCGACGATGGCCCAGACGCCGCCGGAGGCGAAGGCGGTCGCGATCCTGACGTCCATCGCCCGCAGCAGGATGCCGAGCGCGATGAACACGACCACGACACCGGCGATGCCGCCGTTGACCATCGCCTCGGCCCACATCGGCGCTGAGAGGTTGTCGAAGCTGTACCCGCGATACTCCGCCAGGACGATGCCCGTGTCGGTGGGCTTGTCCGGCCAGACCGCGCGGGGAACCCAGAACAGGATGCTGCCCAGGAACTGTCGCGCCGGCTCGACGAGGCCGTCGAGCCAGTAGGCGAGCGAGTTGGCGACCTGCCAGAAAGCGTCGTAATCGGGATTGCCGAGGTACTCGCCGAAGAAGCTGGTGCGATTCACCCGCACCTCGTCGGTGCGGAACGCGTCGGCGATCGGGAAGAGGAACAGGAAGGCCGCGATCGCGAGCAGCATCGTCAGGCGGGCCCGGGAACGGGTGGCGACGGCGCCGGCGAAGACGGCCAGGGCGACCGCGACGGTTCCGAAGGTGTAACGGGCGCTCGCGATCGGGTTGACGATCAGCAGGAGCACGACCGCGGCGGCGAGAGCCGCGACGGTGAAGCCGACGCGACCCGCTCGGGATCGGGCGACTCGTCGAAGCTGGGCCAGCGCCCCGGTCGCGATGAGCAACGGGTAGACCGACGCGGCGTACATGACGGCGCGGAGAGCCGGGTCCGGCCAGCGCGCCTCACGCGCGGCGAAGGCCGCTTCGCGGCTGCCGAGGGCGGCCGCGGGACCGAGCTGGGCGACGAAGAACGCGCTGATACCGAGCCCGACGACGGCGAGTCCGATCGCTCGCGCCGCGCTCACGGGACGGGATACGCCCGCCGCTCGCGGCGGACGTACGTGCTGCAGCAGGATCCAGGCGGCGCGAGCGAGCTCGTAGCAGCCGAGACCCAGCGCGACGATCCCCGCCGTAGGGAGGTCGAACGCCGGATCGATGCCCGGGGTCGTCGTCGAGACGGCGTCGGCACGGATCTGCGCCGTCGGCGCCAGCCCCATGAAGATATAGGCGAACACCCAGAAGAAGAAGTCGAACAGGCGAGGACGCCCCGACACCCACGACGCCGAGAGCCGGACGCCGCCGTAGATCATGATCAGCAGCGTGATGATCCACGCCTCGCTGCGTCCCCGGTCGGGGATGTCCGAGACGAGGGCGACCGGCAGCACGATGCTGAGCACACCGATCGACAGCGCGACGAGGGCGATCCGCGCGCCACCGCGCAGCGACGACTCGGCGCCACCGCGGATAACCGCGTCGCCGATGGTTCCGGTCTGCTTCCCCACGAGCCTCCCCCTCGCATATCATGGCAGACGGGGGTCCGCGTGGTCACACGCGGCATATTGGGGCCGCGTCGATTCGTCGACGCGCGAATGGGGGACGCTATGGAGTCCAACCGTGTTCTACGGGTGATCCGATACCACTGGATGACGGTGGTCGTGCTGACGGCGCTCGGCGCCGCGATCGGGCTCGCATACGCCTGGACGGTGCCGCGGGAGTACACCGCGCGAGCCGACGTCTTCGTCGCCGTGACGGGGAGCTCGACGACGGGTGAACTCGCCCAGGGGAGCAACTTCTCTCAGCAGCAGGCACGGAATCTCAGCACCGTCGCGACGCGGGAGATCGTGCTCGCCCCGGTCATCGACGAGCTCGGGCTGCCCGACTCGACCGCCAAGCTGCGTTCCCGAGTATCGACCTCGGTGCCGCTGAACACCTCGATGATCTCGATCTCGGCCGTGGACGCATCCCCGCGCGAAGCGGCGCGCATCGCCAACCTCGTCGCCGCCAAACTCGCCGAGGTCGTGCCGACACTGTCACCCCAGGTCGACGGCACCTCGCCGGTTCGATTGCGCGTCATCGAGAACGCGGTTCCACCGAACCTCCCCTCCGCTCCGCATATCCCGATGCTCGTCATCCTCGGTGCGCTCGGCGGCCTGGTCGCCGCGGCCGCCGTCGTGCTCCTGCGTCTGGCGTTCGGCACGCGCGTGCGCACCGTCGAGCAGGCTGAAGAGGCGGCGGACGCCGCGATCATCGGTACGGTGAGCACCGATCGCACCGCCGACCGCGCGCCCCTCGCCCTGATGTCGGCCCCGCAGTCGCTGCGCTCCGAGGACTACCGCCGCCTGCGCGGGAATCTGCGTTTCGTGCAGGCATCGCAGGATCACCGCGTCTTCGTCTTCACCTCGTCGGTCCCCAGCGAGGGCAAGAGCACGACCGCCGCGAACGTCGCGGTGGCATTCGCCGCGACCGGCGCGTCGGTCTGTCTCGTCGAGGCGGACCTGCGCCGCCCCAGCCTCGGGCGCATCCTCGATCTCCCGCCCGACCTCGGGTTCACGAGCGTCATCGCGCGGGAGGCGACGCTGGATGACGCGCTGGTCGCCTGGGGCCCGGACCGGCTCCGCGTCCTGCTGGCCGGCCCCGTGCCACCCAACCCGTCGGAGCTGCTCGAGTCCGAGCGCGCACTCGAGTTGCTCGAGAGCCTGCGGTCGGCCCATGACATCGTCATCATCGATGCGCCGCCGGTGCATCCGGTCACCGACGCCGCCGTCCTGGCGCGTGTGTTCGGCGGCGCCGTACTGGTCGTCGGTGCCGGGCGCGCCCGAGAGCGCGACGTGCGCCGCGCCGTTGCGCGCCTGGCATCGGTCGGAGCCACGATCCACGGGGCGGTGCTCAACCTGGCGCGTCCGACGCGAGCCGACCGCCGCAGCTACTCGACGTACTCGATGGTGCCGGAGAGCGGACGAGAGGGACGGGCGGACGGCTCGCGAACGTCGACGCGCAACAGTTCGCGCGAATCGCGCGTGCCGCGCGTCTCCGGAGCCGGTGACGGGAGCCGCCCCGCCGCCGACGGGCTCCGCTCGGAGACCTCGACAGCGGGGCGCCGCTGATCCGTCGTGCAGCGCGTCAGCCGAGGCTGCTGACCCCGTAGTAGCTGAGGTCCTGCACACGCGGCGTGCCGACGACGCGGTACGGCGACGTCAGCGAGATCACCCGCTTGCCGGAACGATCGATGCTCGCCGACACCGCACCCTGTCGCAACGGCACCGTGTAGACCGATCGACCTGCGGGAGCGTCGAATCGCGTGGCGGTGCCTCCCACGGTGACGGTCACAGTGGCGGGCGCGGTCAGATACACCACAGCCTCCACTTCGTCGGTGGGCGTGCTCGACGTGCCGCCGAGAGTGGGGGTGGCCAGCGTGTGACCGAGGCTCGGACGAGCGCCGGCGAACTGCGTACGGTGCACGAGGAATGCCTGATCCTGCGTCACCTTCGGCTCCGCCCCGGCATGGAACCAGTCGAGGTACGGCCGGCTGATGTCGAGGAACGTATCGCCGTGGTCGGCCGACGGCGCGAACTGCGTGCTTTCGCTGTAGTCGTTCCACGTGACGAGCTGCACGTACTGCGCACCGGAATCGATCGCGCGGCGCCATGAGGCCCGCAGGTTGTCGGTGTTGCCCGACTCGGCGAACACGCCCGCGCGCGGACGGTAATCCTGCACCGACACCGGCGCCATCCAGGTCTTCCCGAGAGCCCTGGCACGTGCCGCGTAGTCGGGGCCGTTCGCCGTGTGCCACGGAGTGCGCACACCCCAGTTGCCGTAGCCGTCGGCGATCGCGCGGAAGGCGGACATGTTGGCGTCGGAGGGATTGAGGAAAACGGCTTGGAAGGTGACCTGCACACCGTGCGTGCGCTGCAGTCGTTGGATGATCCGCGACCACCATTCCACGCTCTGCTTCTCGGCGGCGAAGGATGACAGGAGCATCCGGTCTCCGACGCGGAAAGCCGCTTTCGACCGGTAGAGCTCGGCCAGGCGGTCCGCCACGGTCTCGGGGGATACCGCGGCCACCGACGCTGAGGCGTCGACCATCGGCACCACGGCGAAGCCGCCCTGCCGTTCGGCCGCGGTGAAGAGGTTCTTCGTGGCGTCCCAGTTGCTGCCGCTGACGCTCATGATGTTGACGGTGAACCCGTCGATACCGGCGCCCTGAGCCTGAGCGACTTCGCGCCGCAGGTTGTCGATTTTCCAGGACGAGGAGCTCGATGGCGCCACGCCGAGCGGACGGTCGCGCAGGAGCCCGCCGTACTCGGCATGCTTGCCGTTCTCTCCATCGGGGCTCAGATAGTTGCGCGTGTAGTAGTCGGTGTCGGCGGGCCGATTGTCGATCGAGATCGGGTACGGCGGGAAGTAGTGCGCGAACACCATCCGTGCCCCGCTGGCCGGGGCCGGGGCCGGCTTCGGCGTGTACGTCAACCGCAACGAGGGCGCCTTGTCTCCCGTGCGGAAGAACGTGGTCGAGACGCTCTTCTGCCGATAGGCCAGCCGGACCGACAGCTGGCCGTCCTGCGCGACCTGCGCGACGTCGCCGAGAGGCACCGTCACAGACGAGCCGGCACGCGCCGTCGCTGTCGACCCGGCGAGCAGGTCACCCGACTCCGCGGGTCGGGTGGCGTAGGTGAGAGTCGCTCCGGCCCACGAGCCGCGCTCGGCGTACACGTCGACACCGGCCGTCGACGCGGTCGAGTATCTCACCGTCAGAGACAGCGATGCCGAGACGGGACGCGTGGTGTCGACATCGGCCGGCAACGTGAAGCGCGCATAGCTGCGGTCCTGCGTCGAGGTCGCGCTGAGCGGCTGCGTTCCCAGCACGGTCCGGGGCGTGCGCGCCGAGACGGTGGCCGTATCACTCGTGGACAGAGTGACCGTCACCGGGCGCGGCGTCGCCGCTGCGGCGACGTGGCCGCCCGACGCGTGAGCCGCGGTGGTTCCGCCGAGCAGCAGTGCGAGTGTGGACAGGGTCGCGAGAATTGCTCGCCCCGAACGTCGTCGGCGCGAGCTGTGGGGATCTTGATTGTCGGGTTTCATGTCTTCCTCGTGGGTAACAATCACCTTGACGAGCGCTTACCGCCCGCCAAGTCCCTCCCCCAGCAATCTCCACGAGTGTGCCACGAAGCATCGACCGCACCAAATGCCCCGGCGTCTTCCCGAAGCGCAAGGCCATGCGAAGGCAACCGCAACGTTGGCTCAACGTTGCCCGAAGCCCTCGTTTCACACGACGCGACGCAATACTCTGAAGATCGTTCCGAGGCCGACCGGGTCGACATCCGATGAGACCCGCTACTCGGATCCGTTCGCCGGTTTGGGGCCGGCGTGTCGGATAGTCTCACTGTCCGGACGCGATTGGGGAAGAGCGTCCGGACAGTGGACCCCGGCGGCGAATCATACGCCTCCGCCGCGGGCGCGGCAGGCGGTGGGATCGATGGGCCGTCGCGCTCTACGGTGGCCCGATGCAGAGCTACGACTATCTGATCGTCGGCGGCGGGATGGTCGCCGACGCGGCCGCCCGCGGCATCCGCGAACTCGACGAGAGCGGCACGATCGGCATCCTCAGCGCCGATGTCGACGAACCGTACACGCGCCCCGCGCTGACGAAGAAGCTGTGGACCGACCCGGACTTCACCTGGGACCAGGTTCCGCTCGGCACGGCCGACGACACCGGCGCCGAGATCCGGCTGCGGACGCTCGTGACCGCGATCGACCGCGACGGGCGCGCGGTCGAGGACGAAGCCGGCGAGCGCATCGGTTACCGCCGGCTGCTCCTCGCCACCGGTTCGCGTCCGCACGAGATCGATGCGCCCGACAGCGACCGGGTGCTCTTCTTCCGCTCAGCCGACGACTACCGCCGGCTGCGCGAGCTCGCCGCCGCGGGTGGGCGCATCGTCGTCGTGGGCGGCGGCTACATCGGCGCCGAGCTCGCGGCCGCGCTCGTGCAGAACGACGTCGCGGTCGACCTCGTCTTCCCGGGCGCTGTGCTCGGCGACGGCACGTTTCCGCTAGAGCTGGCCGAGCGCTACCAGGATCTGTTCCGAGCGGCCGGCGTCCGGCTGGTCGCGGAACGTCGGGTCGCCGAGGTCGTCGAGGGCGCGTCACCGGACGACGCTCTGGAAATCCTCCTCGACGACGGGTCGCGCCTGCGCGGCGACGCGATCGTGCTCGGGCTCGGCGTCTCGCCCGTGACGGACCTCGCCGAAGCCGCCGGTCTCACCGTCGCCGACGGCGTCGTGGTCGACGAGCTGCTGGCTACCAGCGATGATGCGATCTGGGCGGCGGGCGACATCGCCTCGTACCCCGACCGCCTGCTCGGCCGCACCCGAGTCGAGCACGTCGACAACGCCCAGGAGATGGGCCGCGCGGCCGGGCGGGCGATGGCGGGCAGCGGCGAGGCCTACCGGCACACCCCGTACTTCTACTCGCAGGTGTTCGGCGTCCGGTGGGAGGCCGTCGGCACCCTCGACCCCGATCTCGACACGCTCATCGTGGACGTCGGCCAAGACGAATCGGGCCCGCGAACGGTGGTGTACTACCGCGACCAGACGGGCGCGCCGGTGGGCGTGCTGCTCTGGAACGTCGCCGGCGCCACGGATGCCGCACGCCTCGTGCTGGCCGAGTCGCCCACCGGCACGGCGGATCTGCGCGGCCGGATCAGCTGAGCGCGAGGCGGTCGGCCACGACGGCCGCGAGCTCGTCGGCGATGGCCCGGGCTTCGTCCTCCGTCGTGGCCTCGACCATGACGCGCACGAGCGGCTCGGTACCGGAGGCACGCAGCAGCACGCGACCGGAATCACCGAGGCGCGCGGTCGCTGCGGCGACGGCATCCTGGACGCCCGTGTCGCTGGCGACACGCTCGCGATCGACCTCGCGGACGTTGACGAGCACCTGCGGATAGACGGTCATGACAGACGCGAGCTCGGCCGCGGTCTTGCCCTGGCGTGCCATCTCGGCAGCGAGGTGGAGCCCGGTCAGCAGACCGTCGCCGGTCGTCGCGTAGCGACTCATGATGACGTGCCCGCTCTGCTCACCGCCCAGACCGAAGCGGCCCTGAGTCATGCGCTCGAGCACGTAGCGGTCGCCGACCGCGGTCTGCTCGACGGCGATGCCGTGCTCGGCCATCGCGCGGTGCAGTCCGAGGTTGCTCATGACCGTCGCGACGAGGGTGCTGAAGGGCAGGCGTCCGCGCTGCTTCATCGCCACCGCGAGGATGGCCATGATCTGGTCGCCGTCGATGACGCGACCCTCAGCGTCGACGGCGAGGCAGCGATCGGCGTCGCCGTCATGCGCGATGCCGATGTCGGCCCCCGTGCGGATGACCTCGGCGGCCACCCGGTCGAGATGGGTCGACCCGACGCCGTCGTTGATGTTGAGGCCGTCGGGATCGGCACCGATGACGGTGACCTTCGCACCGGCGTCGCGGAACGTCTGCGGCGACACCCCGGACGCCGCGCCGTGCGCGCAGTCGATGACGACATGGATGCCGTCGAGCGTGTGCGGCAGCGAGCCGAGCAGGTGGACGACGTAGCGGTCCTCGGCGTCGGCGAACACCCGGATGCGGCCGACGTCGGCGCCCGTGGGCTGGAGCTTGGGGCCCGTGAGGGCCTCTTCGATTCGGCGTTCGACCTCGTCCGGGAGCTTGACGCCGCCGCGCGCGAAGATCTTGATGCCGTTGTCGGGAGCGGGGTTGTGGGATGCCGACACCATGACCCCGAAGTCCGCGTCGATGTCACCGACGAGGAACGCCGCGGCCGGAGTGGGCAGGACGCCCGCGTCGAGCACGTCGACGCCCGACGAAGCGAGGCCGGCCGCGACAGCGGCCGACAGGAACTCTCCCGAGACGCGGGGGTCGCGCGCCACGACCGCGGTCAGCCGCTTTCCGGCGGCCTTGCGCGCCTCCGCGATACGGCCCTGGCCCAGGACGACGGCAGTCGCCTGGGCCAGGGTGAGTGCGAGTTCGGCGGTGAGGGGGCCGTTGGCCAGCCCCCGAACACCGTCCGTACCGAACAGCGCCACGGAGCTTAACGCTTCGAGTACTGAGGAGCCTTGCGCGCCTTCTTGAGACCGGCCTTCTTGCGCTCCTTGACGCGCGCGTCGCGCGAGAGGAAGCCGGCCTTCTTCAGGGTCGGGCGGTTGTTCTCGGCGTCGATCTCGTTCAGCGCGCGGGCGATGCCCAGGCGCAGCGCACCGGCCTGACCCGAGGGGCCGCCGCCGGAGATGCGCGCGATGACGTCGTACGAGCCGGCGAGCTCGAGCACCGTGAACGGGTCGTTGATGAGCTGCTGGTGCAGCTTGTTCGGGAAGTAGTCCTCGAGCGTGCGCCCGTTGACCGTGATGGTGCCCGAACCGGGGATGAGGCGCACGCGGGCGATGGCCTGCTTCCGGCGGCCCACGGCGGCACCGGGAACCGAGAGGACCGGACGGGGCGCGGCGGCTGCAGCAGCCTCCGAGGCGGGCGTCTCGGTCGAGTAGTTCTGGGGGGTCTCCTCGAGGGAGTCAGCGATCTTCGCCATCAGTGTTTCCTTGAGTGTTTTCGCGGCGCTTACTGGGCGACCTGGTCGAAGGTGTAGGTGGTGGGCTGCTGCGCAGCGTGCGGGTGCTCGGCACCGGCGTAGACCTTGAGCTTCGAGAGCTGCTGGCGGCCCAGGCTGTTCTTCGGGAGCATGCCGCGGATGGCCTTCTCGACCGCGCGGACGGGGTTCTTCTCGAGCAGCTCCTCGTAGGAGACGGCCTTGAGGCCGCCCGGGTAGCCCGAGTGGCGGTACGCCATCTTCTTCTGGAGCTTCTGACCGGTCAGCGCCACCTTGTCGGCGTTGACGACGATGACGAAGTCACCGGTGTCGACGTGGGGAGCGAAGGAAGCCTTGTGCTTGCCGCGGAGAAGGACGGCGGCGTGCGAGGCGAGACGGCCGAGGACGACGTCGGTTGCGTCGATGACCAGCCACTCGCGCTGGATCTCGCCAGCCTTGGGGGTGAAAGTGCGCGTCACAGTAGTGCTGCTTTCTTGATTCGAACGGAGGAGTTCGTGAATCCCGCTCCGGGGTGGTTCGTCCGAGACGAACACGCCAGTGGAGGGCTCACGTTCGTGGCGACACGCCTGCGTGGCATGCGCACCAAAGAGACAGCGTACGCTATCGGTCGACGTTATCAAAGCCGCGCCTGTCCCCCCGGGCCGTCCTCGATCTCTCATGCACCCTCGATCGGAGACCCCGGATGCCCCTGTTCGAACCGCAGCGTGCGCGCGCCGGTCGCATCCGGGTGTTCACCCGAGCGCAGCTGCCTTTCGTGATCGGCACGCTCGTCGTGCTCGCCGCTCTCGCCGTCGGCGCGCCGGCCTCGCTCTCGTCGCCGCTCGTGGGCGCCGCGGTGGTCCTCGTCATCGTGGCGTCGATGGCCGGCACGCTCGTCCCGTGGGAGCTGTTCTCGTCGTCCTGGCTGATCGCCGTGGCCATGGCCGACATCGTCGCCGTCGCACTCCTGCGCACCGAAGTGGTCTGGCTGCTCCCCGGGGTGAGCATGCTCGCGATCTTCCCGATCCTCTGGATCGCGTACGGCTTCCCACCGGTGGCGTTCACCGCTGCAGTGGGCGGCGCGGCGTTCATGACCTCGCTTCCCTTCCTCGTCCGCGGCAGCTGGCCCGCGACGCCGCTGGAATGGGCCAACGTCTTCACCCTGCCCGGGCTCATCCTGGCCGTGGCCGTCGTCGTCAACATCGCCGCCCAGCATCTGCGTCGCAACGCCCACCATCTACGCGCGTCGCACGAGGAGCGCGCCCGCGCGCTCGCGCAGGCGCACGACAACGAACTCGTCCTGCGCACGGTGCTCGACAACGTTCGCAGCGGCGTCGCGCTGTACGACGATGCCGGCCGCCTCGTCCTGGCGAACCGCACGGCCGAGGACCTGTCGCGGGCGATGGGCTTCGCTCTCGACGAAGCGCCCTACGCCGGCGACGCCGTCCTCGCCGCCGACCGGACCACGCCGGTGCCCCACAGCGAACAGCTCATCCCGCGCGCCCTGCGCGGCGACAGCGTGGGCGAGGCCGTCGAATGGGTCGGTCCGATGGCGGAGCAGCGCGCCATCCTGGCCGATTCCGACCGGGTACGTCGTACCGACGGCACGCTGCTGGGAACGCTCGTCGTCGCCCACGACGTGACCGAGATGGCCGACGCCGCGCAGATCCGTCACGACTTCCTGCGGACGGTGTCGCACGAGCTGCGCACGCCGCTCACGAGTGTGACCGGTTACCTCGACCTCCTCACCGAACGGGTCCGGCCGGAGGATCCGGCCGCGACCCGCTATCTCTCGCTCGTCGAGCGCAACGTCCTCGTGCTGACGGACCGGATCAACGAGCTCCTCGCCGCCGCCTCGACCGACACCGAGGTGTCGCCGCGCCCCGTGACCCTCAGCGACCTGATCGCCTCGGCGGTGCGTGCCGTCACGCCGCAGGCCGAGCGCCGCGGCAGCTCGATCCAGCAGATCGGGGCGACCGACGAGCGCGTCGTGCTCGACCCCGTCCGCATCCGCCAGTCGCTGGAGGAGCTGATGGTGAACGCCGTGAAGTTCAGCCCACCCGCTTCCGCCGTCGTCATCGGCCAGCGCGTGGACGACACGGGCATCCACATCGTCGTCAGCGACAGCGGGCCCGGGCTGACCTCCCTCGAACGGACCCGGGTGTTCGATCCGTTCTACCGCACCGAGTATGCCCGCCAGCACGCGATCCAGGGCTTCGGCATCGGACTCTCCGTCGTGCGCAATGCGGTCGTGGCGCACGGGGGGCGCGTGCGAGTGGGAGCTTCGGCGTCGGGCGGCACCGCAATGGCCATCGTCCTGCCGACCGTCCTGCCGGCCCCCTCGCCGACGGACTGGGCGCACGACGCCCCGGTGTCAAGTCCGGGCGGGACATTCGTCGCGACAGGAGAATGATCCCGACGCTGAGACTCTCGACAACTCGGCCCGTTCGAGGTGACGACGACGATGAGCCCTTCCCCCTATGACCACGCCCCTGCGGCCGAGGCCGCCTTCGCCGGCGTCGCGACCGACTGGGCGGCGCAGGTGACGTCGGTCGGGATCGTCGAGCTCGACGACGCGGGCGTGGTGCGGTCGTGGAACCCCGGGGCGGAGCGACTGAAGCGGTACGCCGCGGCGGACGTCATCGGCACGTCCTTCACCCGGTTCTACCGGGCCGAGGACCGCGAACGCGGCCGTCCGGAGCGGCTGCTCGCCACCGCACGCGCCGACGGATCGGTCGAGGACACCGGCTGGCGGGTCCGCGGCGACGGCTCGCTCTTCTGGGCGCATGTGCTCATCACGGCCGTCCGCGACGAGGATGGCGCACCCGGGGGGTTCGTCAAGATCGTGCGCGACCTGAGCGAGGCCAAGCGCATCGATGACGAGAAGGACGGCTTCCTCCGCGCGTTCGCCCACGACCTCCTCTCGCCGATCACGGCCCTGCGCGGGTATGTCGATCTGCTCGAGGACGAGATCCCCGAAGCTCAGGCGGGCCTGCTGCAGCACGTCTCACACGTCACCGACCACATCATCGCGATGGTGGGCGAGCTCTCCGCGCACGTACGCGGCGGTCACGGCGACGAGAGCGAGGAGACCGAGCTGCTGGCACTCGCCCGCGAGGCGGCCGAGCTCGTGCTCCCGGGAGACGTCAACGAACGGGTGGATGTGCGCGGCGCCGGGCACGCCTGCGTGTCGACCGATCGCGCCCTGCTGCGCCGCGCGCTCGCGAACATCATCGACAACGCAGCGAAGTACAGCGAGGACGCGATCGTGATCTCGGTGTCGGAGGAGCCGGATGCCGCGGTCGTGGCGGTCGCCGACAGCGGGCGCGGCATCGATCCGGCCGACCTCGCGACGATCTTCGAGCCGTACCGCCGGGGACGGCTCTCCGACCCCGGCGACGGCGGCACCGGCGTCGGACTCGCGAGCGTACGCGACATCGCACGACGACTCGGCGGCGAGGCGTCCATCGAGAGCACCCCGGGGGTCGGGACGACGGTCACCCTGCGCCTGGCGCCCTCACCGTGACGCCGGGAGGACCGTCTCGAGGACGACGTCGCCGCCGTCCTGGAAGACGCGCCGCCCGATGGTCCCGAGGCCACGTCCGGGACGAGGGGCGAGGCGGCCCGGCGAGGCGACCCGCAGCAGCAGCGATCCCGAGCCGGTGACACGCGCGACCACCTGAGCGCGCCGCGCGCCGGAGTGCTTGACGGCGTTGACGAGCGCTTCGGTGACGACCGAGACGACGCGCTCGGCGGTCTCGGGGTCGCGCAGCCGCATCCGGACGGCGTCGTCGATCCGCTGCGTGACCGCGACGGCCGGCGCCCACGCCTCGATCAGGCGGTCGAGCGATTCGCCCGGCGGCATCCTCTCGTCGGATCCGGCGTGGAGGATCGCGCGGAACGCAGCCTCCGTGCGGCTCCGGAAGTCCGCGACCTCGTCGGGCGTCGGGGCGCGCTCGTCGACGCGGGCCGCGAAGACGACGCACGCACCCTGTGCGCGGCCGTGCAGCACGTCGACACCCCGGCGGACCGGTGCGCTCTCGTCGACCTCGGCCGCCTCACGGGCCACCTCCGCGAGTCCGCCCGCAGCACGACGCTCGTCGGCTCCGGCCCGCGAAAGGGCGTCGCGGCAGAGACCGACCAGCACCGCGACGACGGGGACCGCGAGCACCGGCACGAGCCCGAGCACCCCGATGCGCGGCAGGAAGAGGTAGGTGACGACGCTCATCCCGGCCCCGGCGGCGGTCCAGACGGCCACGAACGCGGCGGGACGCGGGGGACGGGCCCAGCGACGCACGGCGACGCCGGCGACGAGGTCGACGAGGATGCCGCCGACGAGACCGGCGAGCCCCACCCCCGCTCCGCCGGCCGCGACGGCGTAGGGGAAACAGGCCAGCGCGTAGAGCAGGGCGACACTGAGCCAGGGCGGGGCGACCAGCCGCATCGACAGCGGCGCGTCCGCGTCGTCCGGCAGGGGCGGCTCGAGCGGTCCGTCGTCGTCGTACGAGCGCAGCAACCGGTCGACGCGGTGGCTCAGTCCGCGGACGTCTTCGGAGAACGCGCGGACGGCCTCGAAGTCGACGGGACCGTCGAGCATCCGCTCACGCGAGCGGCGGAGCATCGCGATGCCGCTCACGAGCGCCTCCCTCGCCTCCGCCGCGATGCGCTGCCGCCGCGCCTCCGCGCTCGCGACCCGCGCGAGGGCGGCGCGCAGCCGGTCGGCGGCGGCACGCGAGGCGGCGTGCCGCGAGGTGATGACCGCGACGATCGACAGCAGCGCGACGGCGGTCACGAGGTTGGTCGCGATGCGCGACGGCATCGGTCCGCTCGGGACGATGCCGAACAGCGCCGAGCTGATCGCGTCGTTGACGAAGGATCGCATCGTCGCCACCACAAGCAGGGCGCCGAGCACCAGCGCGCCGCGGCCGGCGCGCGACGACATACGGCGTTCCGCGACGGCGACCGGCACGAGCAGCGCCGCCAGGACCGCCCACCCGAGGGCGGCCACCGCCGCTCCGCGCAGATAGGCCTCGATGCCGACGCCACCGACGGAGGGCACCGAGAAGATCCCCGCCACCAGCAGCGACACGGCGGCGCTCCAGCGCGTGTAGAAGCCGCCGCCCGAGACTGCGCTCCACCAGGTCGTCATGCGGGCTCCACGCGCTCACGTTACCGGCGGGCCGGCTGATGCCGCAGCCGGGCCCGGCCGAGTTCGCCCCCGCCGTGACGATCGCCAGGTGGCAATGCGACGCAGGGGCGGACGGTCCCCCCAGCCGTCCGCCCCACGCCCTCGCCGTCCCCGTCTCCATCCTGATCGTGAGCGTCGCCGCGGAGCGGTCCTGGGCGCGGAATTCACCCGCCGGTTCACCCGTCAGCGAAGGCGTCCGTCCCCGGGGCGGGTGACGCGGAGACGGCGCGCCCCGTAGCCGTCGAGGTCCATCGAGACGATGGCACCGTCGAGCAGCCAGCTCTCGCCGGACGCCAGACAGACGAGCTCGGTCCCGGACGGTTCATCGCCGAGATCGACGTCGAACGAGACGGGTTCGCCGGCGAAGTTGTGCACGGCCACGAAGCGGCTCCCGCTCGTGCGGGCGCCGTGGGCGAGCACGGATGCAGCGGTGACGGGCAGCAGTTCGAGGTCGCCCCAGCCGATCTCGGGAGACTGCCGATAGGTCTGCGCGAGTCCCTTCACGAACGTGAACAGCGAGTCCGGAGCCAGCAGCTGCGTCTCGACGTTCACGTGCTGGGGCGCGTAGGGCCCGTCCGGCGCGGGCAGCGGATGGGCGCCCACGGGCGCCGTCGAGAAACCGCCGTCGGGACGCCACTGCATCGGCACCCGCACCGCGTCGCGCTCCTCGATCTCGAGGTTCTCGCCCATGCCGATCTCTTCGCCGTAGAGCAGCACAGGCGTTCCCGGCAGCGAGAACAGGAGGCTGTAGACGAGGCGGATACGACGCGGGTCGCCGCCGAGCATCGGTGGAAGCCGGCGCCGGATTCCGCGGCCGAAGACCTGCATCGACTCCTCGGGCGCGAATGCCGCGAAGACCTCTTCGCGCTCGGCATCCGACAGCTGATCGAGGGTGAGCTCGTCGTGGTTGCGGACGAAGTTGGCCCACTGCGAGATCGTCGAGATGTCCGGCCGGCCCGCGAGCGAGGCGCGCAGCGGCTCCGGGTCCTCCCGCGCGAGGGCGAGGTACAGCGCTTGGTTGCTCGCGAAGTCGAACTGCATGTGCAGCTCGCCGTCGCCGTCGGCGCCGAAGTACGCGGCCTGTTCGTCATGGGGGACGTTGACCTCGCCCACGAGCATCGCATCGCTCGACCGGCGCTGGGCGAAGCGGCGCAGCGCGCGCAGGACATCGTGATCGCGCTGCGGCTCGCGGCGCTCGGGCGAGGACACGAACGACGGAACCGCATCCACTCGGAAGCCCGACACCCCCAGCTGCAGCCAGAACCCCATGATCTTGGCCAGCTCGCGCTGCACGGCCGGGTTCTCGGCGTTGAGGTCGGGCTGGTGGGCGTAGAAGCTGTGGAGGTAGTACTGCTCGGTCCTGTCGTCCCATTCCCAGACGCCGTCCTCCTCGCCCGGGAACTGCGTCTCGCGAGGGTCGTCGGGGATCTCGTCCCGCCAGACGTAGAAGTCGCGGTAGGGCGACTGCCGGCTCTCGCGCGACGAGAGGAACCACGGATGCTGATCGGAGGTGTGGTTCATGACGAGATCGACGATGACCCGGATGCCGCGGTCCTCGGCGGTACGGATGAGCTCGACGAAGTCGCCGTGGGATCCCACCCGCGGATCGACCCCGTAGTAGTCCGACACGTCGTAGCCGTTGTCGCGCCCGGGCGTCGGGTAGAAGGGCATGAGCCACAGACACGTCACGCCGAGATCTGCGAGGTACGGCAGTCGCCGGGCGAGGCCCTGCAGGTCGCCGTCACCGTCGCCGTCGTCGTCGAGGTACTTCTCGACGTCCACGCAGTAGAGCACGGCGTTCTTCCACCACAGGTCGCTCGTGTCGGAGATCCTCATCCGGCACCTCCCGCGAGCTGGGTCTCGGCGCCCAGTCGTTCGCGCAGGGCTCCGAGGAGAGCACTGGCCCGCTCGCCGAGGAAGGCCCGCTGGTCCTGCGAGATCTCGTGGATGTAGAGCCGGTCGAAGCCGGCCTCGACGAGCTCGGCGAGACGATCGGCCAGGTCGGCGACGCCGCTCGGGGAATCGTCCGCGATGAGCACGTGCTCGGCGAGCTCGGCGTCGCTGGGGTCGCCGGCCCGGGCCGCGAAGTCCTCGGGCTGCGCGATGTCCCAGGCCTCCGGCGGCGTCACGACCCCGTGCAGCCACTGGTCGCGTACGAGCGCGGCGGCTTCCTCCCTCGAGCCGGCGAGCGCGATGTGCACCTGAAGGCAGGTGGGCCCGAGGCCTCCGGCATCCAGGTACGCGTCGACGATCTCGGCGACCTGGTCGCGGCTGGTGCCGACGGTGACGAGCCCGTCCGCCCAACCGGCGGCCCAGCGTGCGGTCTCGGGTGAGGCGGCGGTGGCCATGAGGGTCACCGGCCCGGTGGGCAGGCTCCACAGGCGTGCTTCGTGGACGCGGATGCGGCCGTCGTGATCGACCCGCTCGCCGGCCAGCAGTGCGCGCATGACCTCGACGCACTCCCCCAGGCGCGCCGTTCGTTCGTCCTTCGCGGGCCACGCGGCGCCGGTGACGTGCTCGTTGAGCAGCTCGCCGCTGCCGAGGGCGGCGAAATAGCGGCCCGGGAACATCTCGGCGAGGGTGGCGATCGCTTGCGCGCTGACGACAGGGTGGTAAAGCTGACCGGGGGTCGAGACCGACCCGATGGGGAATCGCGTCGAGGCCAGTGCGGCCCCGAGCCAGGCGATCGTGTTGCCCGAGTGGCCCTGGCGCGGGGTCCAGGGCGCAAGGTGGTCGGCGCTGAACGCCCCGTCGAAGCCGACGCGTTCAGCCGCGATGACGGCTTCCAGGAGCGCGCTGGGCGCGAGCTGTTCGTGCGAAGCGTGATATCCGATGAAGGCCATGCCCCAGTCTTTCGGCCGCGTGGAGCCGATGACCTCCGGTTGCCCGATCGGGCCTGTTGCGGTACGGGGCCGTGTCAGGCTCGGCCGGTGGCGTCGTGAAGGCGTGTCAGCGCGTCGCGCATCTCGGCGAGCCGGCCGCGCCCGACGGCGCGACGCCGGAGGCGGGCGAGGATCCACGCCCGCACGGTGCCCGCGCCCGCGTCGAACCAGCGCGCCTCGCGCCAGACGTCGAGGAAAGCCTGGCGCACGGCTTCCTCGGCGGCCTCCCGGCTCGCAGTCAGCCGCAGCGCGAGCCCGAAGGCGGCGCCGGCGGTGGCGTCGTACAGCTCGGCGAACGCACTCCGGTCTCCCGCGGCGACAGCGGTGAGGAGGGCGTGGAGCTGGGCCTCGGAGCCGGGACGTGAGGGCTCGTCCGCGGTCGTGTCCGGCGCGAGCAGATCGGTCATGAGGGAATCGTGCTGCGCGAACGGGCCGCCGGGAAGCGCTTGAGTCTCGGCACCTCCCGTGGTAGGTCGATGCAGTCAGGTGAATACATCCGTCGCGGGTGTGCCGGGCAGGCGGACAGCGAAGCGCCCCGGGGCCGAAGACCCCGGGGCGCTCGCGTGAGGAAGCGTCTTACTTGAAGGCGTCCTTGACGTTCTCGCCGGCCTTCTTGACGTTGGCGGCGGTCTGGTCCTTGTGGCCTTCGGCTTCGAGACGCTCGTTGTCGGTGGCCTTGCCGGTGGCCTCCTTGGCCTTGCCCGCGAGGTCCTGAGCTGCGTTCTTGATCTTGTCGTCGAGTCCCATATCGGCCCCTTCCGTCGATCTGCGTCCGGGTCTGACCCCGGATGCCGGGACGCTTCATCCCGGTTCCCACACGGTAGGTCGACCCGATCCGCACGCGCACCTGCTCGCGTTACGGCCGGGAATGCGGTATGGCCCGCCGTCAGTTCTGCATGTTGATCTGCTGCCCCTTCACGAGCGGATAGTGCACGAGCGAGTCTGCGTCGAGGTCCTCGCGATGCATGTCGACGCCGGAGATCTGGCTGTTCTCGTACGTCGTGTAGTAGTAGACGCCGGTGTCGGTGTTGCAGCACGACGAGTAGATCGTGATCTCGTACTTGCCCTCCTCGCCCACGTGCACGCAGCCGCGCTGCTGAGCCACCGATCCCAGGATCTGGAAGAACTGACTGATCGACTCCGACTCGGACTCGCCCGCGACGGAGTTCATCCTCGTGAACGCGGCTTTGACGAAGCGCGACGACGACGAGAGATCTCCGGGGAGCCCGATCGCGCCCATGCCGCGGCTGTACTGGTCCAGCCCGAGCTCGGGAGCGAAGGTGTTCTCGGGCGGATAGGTCGACAGGTGCATGTAGTCGTTGAGGCCGAACAGCTGGACGTCGAAGGTCGGGTTGTTCGTCAGCACGCCCACGGGATTGTCGTACACCCGCAGCCCTTCGCGAACGCTCTCGACCGTGATCGACCGTGATCGATCCGCGATGATCCAGTGCAGCGGCGACGCCGGGAAGGCGTCGCTGAAGGAGACGTCGGTGATGGTGACGTCGGCAAGCGCCGCCTCGACCTCGTCGACGGTCTCGAAACGACCGAGAACCCAGGGGATGAGCTCGAAGGACGCGATGTTGGTCGTGCCCGCTTTCTCGGGCTTGTAGTCGGCGTTGTCGGGGAAGTTCAGCCCCGCCATGCCGAGCCCGCGCTCGTTGACCGCGTCGTAGTACAGCGGATAGCCGTCGGCGATCGTCGCGATGCCGATGATCGCGTGGTGGCTCTCGAGCGCGTCGGTCGCCCGCAACCGGAAGGGGAAGTTGCGCGGGGTCACGACCACCTCCTCGTGATACGAGAACTCGAGGTCGAGATTGCGGCCGAAATAGTGGTTCTGAGTGGTGTAGCTGACACCTGTGCACACGGTGCACCTCCTGTCACGATGGGCCGCCCGTCGGCCCTCGCCCCACCCCTACCCGACGGCCGACACCGCTCGACAGGGCACTTGACACGCCCACGCCCGGCTTACGACCCGACACTCCCCGAGTCGCGTCCCCGGTGTGAGCGCTCACCTCTCCGTGACAGGATCTCGCACGCCCGCCGCTGACTGCCCCGCAGTTGCGGATTCGTTACCCGCGCAGCTCTTGACACGGCCCGCGTTGTGAGCGCTAACATTCGAGCGTCCCCCCGGGGTGACATGCATCAGAGATCCGGCGACGCCGCCGGACGAAACGAGGAGGTTTCCGATGTCCCAGGTGAAGTCCGTCGTCACCGCGATCGCCATGCTGGGCGTCGTCGCACTCAGCGCCACCGCGTGCGCGAGCTCCAGCTCGCCGGGCGGCTCCGGCGGCGACGACGTCATCACGGTCGGGTTCGCCCAGACCGGTTCCGAGAGCGGATGGCGCAGCGCCAACACCGAGTCGATCAAGGAGGCGTTCTCGGCCGAGAACGGCTTCGACCTGATCTTCAACGCCGCCGACAACAAGCCCGAGGCCCAGATCGCCGCGGTGCGCAGCTTCATCAACCAGGGCGTCGACGCGATCGTCCTCGCCCCCATCGTCAGCGACGGCTGGGACGACGTCCTCAAGGAGGCGAAGGATGCCGGCATCCCCGTCATCCTCGAAGACCGCACCGTCTCGGCATCCGAGGACCTCTACGCCAGCTGGATCGGGCTCGACTTCGAGCAGGAGGGCAAGACCGCCGGCGAGTGGGTCGCCGAGAACTTCGGCTCGAAGCCGACCAACATGGTGATCCTCGAGGGAACGACCGGCTCCTCCGCCGCCACCGATCGGCAGACCGGCTTCGACGCCGCCGTCGCCGGCACCGACATCACGGTCCTCGACTCGCAGACCGGCAACTTCACCCGCGCCGAGGGCAAGACGGTCATGGAGGGCTTCCTGCAGAAGTTCGGCTCCGAGATCAACGTCCTCTTCGCGCACAACGACGACATGGGCCTCGGTGCCCTCGACGCGATCAAGGCGGCCGGCATGAAGCCGGGCACCGACATCCAGATCGTCACGATCGACGCGGTCAAGGACGGCATGACCGCCCTGGCGAACGGCGAGTTCAACTTCATCGTCGAGTGCAACCCGCTGCTCGGCGAGAAGACCGCCGAGGTCGTGAAGTCCGTCGTCGCGGGCGAGTCGGTCGACAAGACCTACATCGTCGAAGACCAGAGCTTCACGCAGGAGCAGGCGAAGGAAGTCCTGGACAGCCGCCCCTACTGATCCGACACCACGAGTGGCGGCCGGTGCGCCGGCCGCCACTCTCCCCCTCCAGAAAGCGGGTCGATGATGACAACGGAACGCCCGGTCGCAGTCGCGATGCGCGGGATCACCATCCAGTTCCCCGGCGTGAAGGCGCTCGACGCCGTCGATCTCACGCTCTACGGCGGCGAGATCCACTCCCTCATGGGAGAGAACGGCGCCGGCAAGTCCACGCTCATCAAGGCGCTCACCGGCGTCTACGCGATCGACAGCGGCAGCATCGTCGTCGACGGACGCGAACGCTCGTTCCGCAGCACGGCCGACGCCCAGGCCGCGGGCGTATCGACGGTCTACCAGGAGGTGAACCTGTGCGCGAACCTGTCGGTCGCCGAGAACGTGATGCTCGGCAACGAGGTGCGCCGCGGCGGACGCATCGACTGGCGAGCGACCCACGAGGCGGCCGCCGGCCATCTCGCGGAGCTCGGTCTCGACATCGACACGCGTTCGGTGCTGGCCAGCCACTCGATCGCGGTGCAGCAGCTGGTCGCGATCAGCCGCTCGATGGTCATCGACACGCGCGTCCTGATCCTGGACGAGCCGACGTCGAGCCTCGACCGCGGCGAGGTCGAGCAGCTGTTCGCCGTCATGCGGCGCCTCCGCGACCGCGGCGTCGCCATCCTGTTCGTCTCGCACTTCCTCGACCAGATCTACGAGATCTCCGACCGTCTCACGGTGCTGCGAAACGGCGGGCTCGTCGGGGAGTACCCCATCGCCGAGCTCGGACGCGAGGCCCTCGTGGCGCGCATGATCGGACGCGAGCTGAGCGCCCTCGACGCCCTGTCGTCGACGGCGGAGCGCGAGATCGACCGCGACGCCGTCCCGGTCCTGCGCGCCCGGGGCGTCGGCCGGCGCGGCGTCATCGAAGCCGCCGACCTCGACGTGCACCGCGGTGAGGTCGTCGGGCTCGCCGGGCTGCTGGGCTCGGGCCGCACGGAGCTCGCGCGTCTGCTCGCCGGCGCCGACCGCTCGGACGGCGGCACCGTCGAGGTCGACGGTGCCGCCGCGCGCCTGACCAGCCCGCGGCACGCGCTCGACCGCGGCATCGCGTTCTCGTCCGAGGACCGCCGCTCCGAGGGCATCGTCGCCGATCTGACGGTCGCCGAGAACATCGTGCTCGGCGTGCAGGCGCGGCGCGGCGCGCTGCGCCGGGTTCCCCAGAGCGAGCGCGACGCGCTCGTCGCGGAGTACCTCGAAGCGCTCGGCGTCCGCCCCGCCGACCCCAACGCCCTCGTCCGCAACCTCTCGGGCGGCAACCAGCAGAAGGTGCTGCTGGCACGCTGGCTCGCCACCGCCCCCGAACTGCTCATCCTCGACGAGCCCACCCGCGGCATCGACGTCGGCGCGAAGGCCGACATCCAGCGCAAGGTCGCCGAGCTCGCGGCTCGGGGACTGGCCGTCGTGTTCATCTCCTCGGAGCTCGAGGAGGTGCTGCGCATCGCGCAACGCGTCGCGGTCCTGCGCGATCGCCGCAAGATCGGCGAGCTGATGACGCAGGATGTGGACGTCGACACACTGGTCGCCTTCATCGCCGAGGGCGACGCCGAGGACCCCTCGGGTAAGGAGAAGATCACGTGAAGAAGCTGTTCACGCACCGGCTCGTCTGGCCGGTGCTCGCCCTCGTGGCCCTGATCGCGGTCAACACCGTGTCGCGGCCCTCGTTCCTGAGCGTGACGGTGCAGAACGGGCAGCTGTACGGCTCGCTCATCGACATCCTCCGCAACAGCGCCCCGCTCATGCTCGTCGCCCTCGGGATGACGCTCGTGATCGCCACGCGAGGGATCGACCTCTCGGTCGGCGCGATCATGGCGGTATCGGGCGCCGTCGCCCTGACGATCATCGAGGCCTCGCCCGAGCCGGGGAACCTCGGCATCGTCGCGATCGCCATCGCGGCGGGCGTGGGCACCTCGCTCGTCCTCGGCGCCTGGAACGGCTTCCTCGTCGCCGTGCTCGGCATCCAGCCGATCATCGCCACCCTCGTCCTCATGCTCGCCGGGCGGGGCGTCGCCCTGCTCATCACCCGCGGGTTCATCACGACGATCAACAGCGAGCCCTACCAGTTCATGGCGCAGGGCTACGTCTTCGGTCTCCCCTTCGCCCTGTGCGTCTCGGTCGCCGCGATCGTCGTCGTCGCCGTCGTCCAGCGGCGCACCGCCCTGGGGATGCTGACCGAGGCGGTCGGCATCAATCCCGAGGCCAGCCGGCTGGCGGGCGTCCGTTCCCGCGGGATCATCTGGGGCACCTACATCGCCAGCGGCACCCTCGCCGGCATCGCCGGCATCCTCTACAGCTCGAACATCATGGCCGCCGACGCGAACGCAGCCGGCATGTACATCGAGCTCGACGCCATCCTCGCCGTCGTGCTCGGCGGCACCTCCCTCGCCGGCGGTAAGTTCAGCATCGCCGGCACCGTCATCGGCGTATTCACGATCCAGACCCTCAAGACCACGATCACCTTCCTCGGGGTGCCGCCCGCCGTGAGCCCCGTTTTCATGGCCGGAGCGGTACTGGTAGTCGTCCTGCTCCAGTCGCGCCGCGTGCGCGGCTGGTTCACCTCCGGCGCCCGCCCCGCGGCTCGCCCCGTCTCCACCCGCTCCGACGCGAAGGTGCTGTCATGACATCGCTCACCGCTGCTCCCCGCGCGCACGAACGCGCCCTGGCCCCGTGGCGCCGCTTCCTCAGCCGCCACATCGCCCTCGTGCCGGTGTTCGCCGCCGCCGCGATCCTCGTCATGATGATCGTGGGCGCGATGATCAACTTCCCGAACTTCCAGCTGCCCCGCATCCTGTCGTCGATCCTGCTCGACAACGCCTACCTCTTGGTGCTCGCGGTGGGGATGACGTTCGTGATCCTCACCGGCGGCATCGACCTCTCGGTCGGCGCCGTGATGGCGTTCACCGGCATCCTGTGCGCACGGCTCTTGTCGGAAGGAGTGCCTGTCGCGGTCGCGGTCCCGGCGATGATCGCGATCGGCGGTGCGATCGGCCTGCTCATCGGCGTGCTCGTCCAGTTCTTCGACGTGCAGCCCTTCATCGCCTCGCTCATCGGGATGTTCCTCGCGCGCGGCCTCGCCTTCGTCGTGAGCCTCGAGTCGATCAAGGTCGCCGACGAGGGGCTGCTGTGGCTGCAGTCGACCCGGCTGTCGGTCGGCGGCGGCTGGTACATCACGCCCACCGGCATCCTGGCCCTGCTCACCGTCGTGCTCGCGGCCCTGGTGCTGCGTTACACGCGCTTCGGTCGCACCGTCTACGCCATCGGCGGCAGCGAGCAGTCGGCGCGCCTCATGGGCCTGCCGGTCGTCCGCACCCGCCTGCTGGTGTACGTCATCAGCGGTGTATGCGCCGGAATCGCCGGCATCGTGCTCACGGCTTACTCGGGAGCGGGCTACCCCCTCAACGGCGTCGGAACCGAGCTCGACACGATCGCCGCGGTCGTCATCGGCGGCACCCTCCTCACAGGAGGCAGCGGCTTCGTCGTCGGGTCGCTCATCGGTGTGTTCGTCTACGGCCTCATCCGCACGATCATCTCGTTCCTGGGCGCCGAGCAGTCGTGGACGCGCATCACCGTGGGTGCGCTGCTGCTCGTGTTTGTCGTGGTCCAGCGGGTGATCGTCAGCCGATCAGCGACGCGGCGGTGACGGCCCGCCGCGCCGCGGCAGCGCGGCGGGCCGTCGGCGCGGCATGATGGTGCGCATGGATCCCGAGGCGGCGCCGACGCTCGAGGTGCGCGGCGCCGACGTGCGCTTCGGCCCCGAGCAGGCGCTCGCGAACGTCGAGCTGCGGCTGTTCGCGGGCGAGGTGCACTCGCTGATGGGCGAGAACGGCGCGGGAAAGTCGACGCTCATCAAGGCGATCACCGGGGCGCTCCGCCTGGACGCCGGCGACATCCTGCTCGACGGGACGCCGGTGCACCTCGCGCGCCCCGCCGACGCGCTGGCGGCGGGTATCTCCACCGTCTACCAGGAGATCGACCTGCTGCCGAACCTCACGGTCGCCGAGAACCTCTCGCTCGGACGTGAGCCGCGTCGGTTCGGGATGATCGATCACGGCGAGATGCGGCGACGCGCGGCGACCGCGCTCGAGTCCCTCGGGGTCTCGATCGACCCGGGTTCGCTGTTGTCGTCGCACTCGCTCGCGGTGCAGCAGCTCGTGGCCATCGCGCGGGCGGTGTCGGGCGCGAACCTCCGTGTGCTCATCCTCGACGAGCCGACCTCGAGCCTCGACGCCGATGAGGTCGCCGAGCTGTTCCGCGTCGTCCGCGAACTGACGGCCCGGGGCGTCGCCGTGCTGTTCGTGTCGCACTTCCTCGACCAGGTCTACGAGCTGTGCGACCGCGTCACGGTGCTGCGCGGAGGCCGGTTCGTCGGCGAGTACTCCACCACCGAGCTGCTGCGCGTCGAGCTCGTCGAGAAGATGCTCGGCGACTCCGCCGCCCGGCTCGCCGCGATCGACGAGGACACCCCGCCTCCGAGCGAAGGCCCCCTCGTGCTGTCGGCCCGCGGTGCGCGCTCGGGCCGGACACGGCATCCGTTCGACCTGGAGCTGGTCGAGGGCGAGGTGATCGGTTTCGCGGGCCTGCTCGGCTCCGGGCGCACCGAGCTCGCCCGTGCGCTCACGGGGGTCGACGGGCTCGACGAGGGCTCGGTGCTTCTGGACGGCGCCCCGCTCGGCGGGCGCGGGCCGCGGTCGGCGATCGGGCGGGGCGTCGTGTACTCGTCGGAGAACCGTCGCACCGAGGGCGTGCTGGGCGATCTCAGCGTGCTCGAGAACATCACGCTCGCCCTGCAGGCGCAGCGCGGCATCCTGCGTCCCGTGGGCGCCGCCCGCGCTCGCGAGCTCGCCCGGAGCTGGATCGAGGCTCTCAACATCCGGCCCGCCGACATCGACCGCCCGGTCCGGGAGCTCTCCGGCGGCAACCAGCAGAAGGTGCTGCTCGCCCGGTTGCTCGCGCTGTCGCCGCGCGTCGTCGTGCTCGACGAGCCGACGCGCGGCATCGACGTGGGCGCGAAGGCCGAGGTGCAGCGGCTGGTCGGCGAACTCGCCGACAACGGTGTCTCCGTCGTCTACATCTCAGCCGAGCTCGACGAGGTGCTGCGCGTCTCGCACACCATCGCGGTCATCCGGGACGGCCGTATCGCCCACGTCCTTCCGGCCGCCGATCTGAACTCCGACCTGCTGATCGCGCTCGTGGCGCGCGCCGACGAGACCGCCGCCGAATCCGCCGCCGACAAGACCGAAGAGGCCGATGACTGACGCGCGCACGCCCCGGGCGGCGAACATCTTCGACGTCGCGAGACTGGCCGGTGTCTCGCACCAGACGGTCTCACGGGTGCTCAACGACATGCCGAACGTGCGGCCCGCGACGCGCGAACGCGTGGAGAAGGCGATCGCGCAGCTGCGCTACAGCCCCTCCCCCGCGGCTCGGGCGCTCGTGACCCGCCGCACCCGAACGATCGGCCTCATCACCCCCGGCACGGTCCAGTTCGGGCCGACGTCGGTCGCGACCCACTTCAACTTCGCCGCGCGGTCGGAGCGCTACAACGTCGACGCGATCAGCTCGCCCGAGAGCGATGTCGTCGCCGTGCGCGCGGCGATCGACGGGCTGCTGCGGCAGCGCGTCGACGCCATCGTCCTCATCGTCGTCGATCTCGACGTGCTGGCCGCCGTGCAGGGGCTCGAACTCGACATCCCGCTCGTCGCCGTCGCCGCCACCAGCCGCCCGCACCCGCAGCTCGTGGCGATCGACCAGTACCGCGGCGCGCGCAGTGCCGTGCGCCATCTCGCCGAGAGCGGGCACCGGCGCATCCATCACATCGCGGGCCCCGCCCGCAACCCCGATGCCGCCGAGCGCGTGCGCGGCTGGCGCGACGAGCTCGTCGCGAGGCGGCTGGACATCCCGCCGCTCACGTACGGCGACTGGTCGGCGGCGAGCGGTTTCGGCATCGCCATCGAGAGCGACATCGCCCCGGGCGACGGCATCTTCGTGGGCAACGACCACATGGCGATCGGCGTGCTCTCTGCTCTGCGTGAGCGCGGCCTGCGGGTCCCCGAGGACGTCGGCATCGTCGGCTTCGACAACGTCCCCGAGGCCGCCTTCCTCTACCCCGCCCTCACCACCGTGGAACAGGACTTCCCGGCGCTCGGCGCCCTGATCATGCAGAAGGTGCTGCTCGTGGTGGAGCAGCCCGACGTCGTGACCGAGGCCACTCCGCTGCCGACCCGCCTCATCGTCCGGCAGTCGTCGGTCTCGGACGGCTGAGCTCCGCGCTCCCAGCGTTCTCGTGACCGGGTGCGGCACGATCGTTCCCATGGTCTCTCGATCCCGGATGCGGCGGCGACGTCGGCGGATCGGGATCGCCGCGGTCCTCGTTCTGGTCCCCGTGCTGCTGGTCACGGTGATCGTGGCGATCGGCGTGACCGCGACGAACCTCGCGATGCGTCCGGGCGACGCGCGGCCGGGCGACGCGCGGCCGGGCGAACAGCCGCGCTCCCTCCCGCCGAACGCGGGGGCCATCGACCCCGGCAACCTCATCGACGACGCGCTGTTCTTCGATCGCGACGCGCTCTCCGCCGCCGAGATCCAGGACTTCCTCGACGACCGCATCGGCGAATGCGTGAACGGGGCGTGTCTGAATGTCGCGACCGCCGGCATCTCGTCGCGCGAGGCGCGCGTGTCTGAGCGCACGGGCGAGGTCATCTGCCGAGCGATCGAGGGCGGCGAGCTGTCCGTCGCGGAGATCATCCACCGTGCGCAGGAGGCCTGCGGGATCTCGGCCCGCGTCATCCTCGTGACCCTCCAGAAGGAGCAGTCCCTGGTCGAGGGACGCGCGGCCCGGGCACCGTCGGAGGGCCGGCTGCGTGCGGCGATGGGCGCCAGCTGCCCCGACACCGCCCCCTGTGATCCGCAGTACGACGGCGTCGGCGCGCAGATCGTCGCCGGGGCGACCGACCTGGCCTCGTACCGGGCGTCGGACTTCATGCGCCAGCCCGGCACGCATTTCATCGCCTTCCACCCCGACCCCGCGTGCGGCGGGACGGATGTCGCGATCGAGAACGACGCGACGGCGGCGCTGTACAACTACACGCCCTATCAGCCCGACCCGGCCGCGATGTCGGCGGGGTGGGGCCCGGGCGGCCCCTGCTCGTCGTACGGCAACCGCAACTTCAGTTACTACTTCGCGCTGTGGTTCGGTTCGGTGCGAGCCGGATGAGGATTCCCGCCGGATAAGTGCCCGCTGTGCGCCTGCTCTGCGCGCACAGGGGGAACCACTATCGTGCGTCAGGTGACGACATCCCCCCGCGACCTGCGTTCGCTCACCGCGGGCGCCGGCTCCTGGCTGCGCCACCGACCGGTGACGATCCTGATCGCCGTTCTCACGATCGGGCTGAGTGTCGCGGGGCTGATCTTCGAGCCGATCGACTGGGGCTTCATCCCCGCCCAGGACGCCGGTGGCGTCGGCGCGGCGACTCGTCACTGGTGGAGCTCCGTGACCTCGTTGTTCGTCGTCGAGACGGTGCCGGCGCTCATCGTGTTCGTCGTTCTCGTGCTCGTGGTGGTGGGCGCCGCCGAACGGGCGATGGGAAGCGTGCGTACCGTGATCGCGTACCTCGTCGGCGGCGTCGCGGCATCCTTCCTCGGTTTCGCGATCGACCTGTTCGAGCAGACCTACCTCGCCGGCATCCCGTTGAACGCCCCGGCCGTCGACGTGTTCTCCCCCACCGCCCCGCTGCTCGCGACGGCCATGGCGGCCAGCTCGTTCTTCGGCACGATCTGGCGGCGTCGAACTCGGCTGCTGGCGGTGCTCTCGGCCGTGACCCTCTATCTCTACTCGGGCGGCGCCAACGACCTGTTCTCGCTCCTCGCCGTGCCGGTGGGGTTCGCGCTCGGCTTCGCGCTCGGTGGACGCAGCAGCGGTTTCCGCCTCGTGCGCAGCTCGTACTACGAGAAGCGGGTGCTCCTCGCTGCCATCGTCGCGATCACCGCGATCGGCCCGGTCGTCGCCACCGCCTCGGGGTCGGGCGCGGGCCTGCTCTCGATCTACGGCTATCTCTCGATCGACCCGCTGAGCATCGTCGACGGCCAGGTGTGCGCATTCGGCTCGGCCGGCGCCCCCTGCCCCGATGACTTCTCCTCCATCTCCGATCTGCAGGGGTGGTCGAGCGTCGTGGCGCTGCTTCCGCTGATCGTCCTCCTGCTCGCGGCGCGGGGCATCCGCAACGGCCGGCGTATCGCGCTCGAGGTCGCCGTCGCGATCAACCTCGCGATGTTCGCCGGCATGCTCTACACGTTCTTCGTGATCGAGCCCGACACCGTCGCCGCCATCGGCGAGGCCGTCAACGCCGAGACCGCGGATTTCGTGTGGCAGACCCTCACCGGGGTGATCGTCGGCGCGATCGTGCCCTTGGGCGTGGCGATCGTGCTGATCCTCTTCCGGGGAGCCGCCCGGGTGACGACCACCGCCGCGGCCAAGCGCACGTTCGTCCTGACGATCGTGATCGGAACGGCGGCGACGCTCGTCGTCTCGTTCGTCGGAACGCTCCTGATCGCCGACGGCTTCCAGCCCGGGGTCGACGCGCTGATGGTGTTGCGCGCGTTGCCCCTGCGTCTCGTGCCGCCGACCCTCATCCCCTCGGACATCATCGAGTTCGTGCCCGAGTCCGGTGCCGCGCAGGCGATGTGGTACCTCCCGTCGCTGGTGTTCTGGCTGATTCTGGTCGTCGCTGTCGCACGCGTGCTCGTCGACTCGCGCACCGTGCTCGACGCGCCCGACCGGCTGCGCGCCCGGGGCGTGCTCGAACGCGGTGGCGGCGACACGCTGTCGTTCATGTCGACGTGGCGCGGCAACTCCTACTGGTTCGCCCCCGATGCCGACGCCGCGATCGCCTACCGCGTGCGCGGCACGATCGCGGTGACCCTCGGCGGTCCGTTCGGACCCGACCACGACCGGCCCGACGTGGTGTCGGGCTTCGTGGAGTTCTGCGGCGCACACGGCTGGACGGCGGTCTTCTACAGCGTCGACGCGCGCGAGGGCAGCGTCTTCGACCACCTCGGCTGGCAGCGGATGCCGGTGGCCGAGGAGGCCGTGCTGCGCCTGCCCGACTGGAACACGGCGGGCAAGAAACGGCAGGACATCCGCACCGCGACCAACCGGGCCTCGCGCGAGGGGATCGCCGCCGTGTGGACGTCGTGGCGGGAGCTCACCTCGAACCAGCACGCTCAGATCCGCGAGATCTCCGAGGGCTGGGTCGCCGACCGCTCGCTGCCCGAGATGGAGTTCACTCTCGGCGGTGTCGACGAGCTCGACGACCCGGCCGTGCGGGTGATGATGGCGGTGCACGAGAGCGGCCGGATCGAGGCGGTCACGAGCTGGCTGCCGATGTTCGAGCACGGAGCCGTGACGGGTTACACCCTCGATTTCATGCGCCGGCGTGGCGACGCGATGAACGGGATCATGGAATTCGTCATCGGCGCCGCCGCCGACCGGATGAAGAGCGACGGGCTCGGGCTGCTGAGCCTGTCGGGCTCGCCGCTGGCCTCGACGCAGCTCGGCGATGACGCCGAGCGCACCAACGTCGCGCGACTGCTCGACCTGCTGGGCGGGCTGCTCGAGCCGGCCTACGGGTTCCGGTCGCTGCTGAACTTCAAGCGCAAGTTCCAGCCCGAGTTCGTGCCGCTGTGGGCCGTGTACCCCGACCCCGCGATGCTGCCGGCGCTGGGCGTCGCTCTGACGCGGTGCTACCTGCCCACCCTCACCCTCGGGCAGGCGGTACGGATGGCGGGGTCGCTGCGCGAGCCCGCCGTCAGCGGCCGAGCCCCCAGTGATCGGCGATGATCTCGAGACCCTGCTGGAAGATGTAGGTCCACGAGGTCGCATCGTGGGCGCTCCCCTGCGCCTCGACGTAGGTGGCATCCATCCCCGCGGCCTGCGCGGCCTGGTAGATCCGCTGCACGCCCGGGAGGAACCCGGCGTCGTTGCTCCCGACGCCGAAGACGGCGGTCATGCCGCGGTACGGCGCGTGGGCCGCCATGATCGCGGCGGGCTTGGCCGCCTCGTAGGCTGCCCGGTCGCCGCCGAAGCCCTGCGCGATCGTCGTCGCCTCGTCACCCAGCGAGGGGAACTCCTCGCCCGAGGCGTCGAGGATCGCGCTGAAGAGCTCGGGGTGGGCCGAACCGAGCTGGATCGAGCAGGTTCCGCCCTGCGACAGGCCGCCGATGCCCCAGAAGTCGGGGGCGTCCAGAACCGGCAGGTTGGCTTTGATCCAGGTCGGCACGTCGACCGTCAGGTAGGTCGCCGAGTTGCCCAGCGGCGAATCGATGCACATCGGGTTGGCGTCGGGCGAGCCGAGCTGATCGGGCGAGACGACGATCGGGGCGAGGCCGTCGTGCGCCGACGCGTAGGCGTCGAGCGACTGCTGCAGGTGGGCGGCGATCAGCGGATCCTGGGGCTGACCGGGCTGTCCGGACAGCACGATCAGCACGGGCAGCAGCGGCGGGTTGTCGGTGAGGGCTGCGGGCGGGCGGTAGATGACGGCCGGGCGGGCGGTGAAGCCGGACGCCGTCGCGGGGATCGTGACCGTGCCGACCTCGCCGGTCGAGGGCATCCCGTCGGGGGCGGTCCAGTCGGCGATCGTCGGACGGTCGGCGTTGCTGTCGAGCGACGGCAGGTCAGCGGAACCGAATGCGGGCATCCCGAGGGCGAGGCGGACGGTCGGGTACTGTCCGAACGCGATGTTCACGCCCATGGCTGCGGTGAGCGCGAAGAGCACGATCGCCAACGGCGCGGCGACGGCCCGGCGCCAGGTGGGACGCCAGAGCGACACCAGGGCGACCCCGATGGCGGCGAACCCGAGCGCGATCCACATCCGCGAGTCGGCCGTGAGGACGACGCCGAACAGGTCGTACTGGTCCGCCAGCAGCCAGGTCAGGCCGATGCCCAGGAGTCCTGCGACGACCGCCGCCGTCGCCGCCGTCATCGTCCAGCGCCGGCGCAGCCAGCGGTTGCTCGGCCGCAGCACGACGAGGAGGACGAACGCGAGGGCAGCCGCGATGCACGTCCCGACGACGGCCGGCCCGGAGAGGATGTTCGTGTCGAGCAGCCAGTTCACATCGACCTCCCGAGGACGGCGCCGCGCCGCAGTGGCGCGACGGGCTCACCGCCCCGCCCCACAGCGTAAACCGGGCCGCGTGCTCGCCTGCGCACGCGGCCCGGTTTTCGCGGCGGTTTCATCAGCTGCGCGACGGCCGCGGACCGGCGAACTCGGGCTGCGGACTCAGTCGGCGTGCTCGGGCGGCCACACGACCGAGAAACGTTCGAAGACGATGTCCTCGTCCTCCGACCACTCGGCGCCACGGGCCGCCGCGACGCGCGTCCAGTAGCGCCGGTGCTCGCGCTGCCAGCTCTCCAGCGAGAGGTCGTCCTCCCCCTCGTCGGCGGCGAAGGCGGCGTCCGCGCTCGCGAACGGCCCGAGGCGCAGCTCTGTGGTGCGGATGACGATGCGCGGGGCGCCCGTGCTGTCGCAGGCGATCCAGTGCGAGCCGATCCGCGGGATGAGGTCGCCCCGCGCGACGAAGTCGGCGACGAGCTCGGCGGTCGCGCGCTTGCCGCCCGCGAGGACGATGCCCAGCAGCTCGTCGGCCAGCCGAGCGTTGTCGCCGAAGTGCTCGACCGTGTACTCGGGAGCCGCGAGGACGGCCTCGGGATGCGCGGACCGGTACTGCTCCCACATCGCCGCGGCCGCGGCCTCGTCGAGGGGCAGGGCGCGGGAGGACCCGGTGGTCTCGGTCATCCCTCCATCCTGGCACCGGACGACACGCCCACCCGGTACGTGCGCACCTCGAAGGGTCGGAGTTCGACGGCCACGCGGCCGGCGTCGTGCACGATCTCGCCGAGGTCGTCCTCGATGAGCGATGCCTCGCGGATCGTCGCCGCACCGTCGATGCGCAGTTCGCCCGCGACACGTCGACCCGCCGGCTCGTACACGCGCACGACGAGGTCGCCCGAGCGATCGGCGGCGAGCTTGACCCCCGAGACCAGGATGCCGGGCGTCGCCGTCACGAGCGGCGCCACGGGCGCTCCGGTGCGCTCGCGCATCGCGGTGTTCAGCGCGAGGCCGGCGGCGGTCGCGGCCTCGATGTCGGCGCCGATCACGAGGCCGTAGCGGTGGCTCTGCTCGCCCTGATCGGTCTCGGGGTCGGGGAAGCGCGGCGCACGCAGCAGCGAGAGCCGAACCGTCGTGGTGACGCCTCGGTCGGGGTCGGCCTCACGCGTGACGTCGTACCCGTAGGTCGAGTCGGTCACGAGGGCGGCCCCGAAGCCCGCTTCGGCGACGTGCACGAAACGGTGCATCGACGTCTCGAACTTCGCCGCCTCCCAACTGGTGTTGGTGTGGGTCACCCGCTTGGCGTAGCCGAACTGCGTCTCGGCCGCGGTGTGCTCGGCCTGGATCGCGAGCGGGAACGCGACCTTGAGGAACTTCTCGACCTCGTGCCAGTCGGTTCGCTGCGAGATCTCGATCGTGCGCGAGCCCGGGCGCAGCACGAGCTCCTGCGTGAGCGCCGAGGCCGAGAACGAGCGGGCGATGCGCACGTGGGCCGCGCCGTCACGGATGTCGGCGGCGAGCGCGTCTATGCCGACGATGTCGGTGACGCGATTGCGGTAGAAGCGGTCGACGTCCCAGGCATCCCACATGTTGGGGAAGTCCTGGTGCAGCTGCAGGAGGTTGGCCGGCTCACCGGTCGGGATCGTCTCGCGGCCGGTGGCGAGATCGATCGCCGAGGTGATGAGCCCCGCGTCCGAGATCGTCACCCGGACGAGATCGTTGGTCAGCACGAATCCGCCGTCGTGCTCGCGCACCTCGACGACACCGGCCGGGGGCGCGGCGGACGCGGCACCGAGACCCGGCACCCCGTCGCGTGTCAGCGGCGAGGCGTTGAAGACGATGCGCTCGTCGCCGCTGCCGGCCAGCAGCTCCTGGGCCCGGTCGATGAGGGCTTCGGCGGCCGCCGCGACGCGCCCGTACTGTTCGACGGCCTCGCGGTGCACCCAGGCGATCGAGGTGCCGGGGAGGATGTCGTGGAACTGCTGCAGCAGCACCTGCCGCCACAGCGCGTCGAGTTCGTCGTAGGGGTAGTCGGCGCCCGTGCGCCAGGCGGCGGTCGCCCACCAGGCCTCGGCCTCGATGAGCAGGTGCTCGGTGCGCCGGTTGCCCTGCTTGGTCTTGTGCTGGCTCGTGAGGGTCGCGCGGTGCAGCTCGAGGTACAGCTCCCCCACCCACACCGGCGGCTTCGGCAACTCCGCCATCGCGCGCTCGAAGAACGCGTCGGGATGCTCCCACTGAACACGCGCGCTGCCTTCGAGGTCGGCCAGTCGCTCGGCCTTGCCGGTCATCTCCCGGGTCGTGCCGCCGCCGCCGTCGCCCCACCCGACGGGGGCGATGGATCCGGATGCCACGCGCGACTCGCGGAACTGCCGCGAGGCCTTGGCGACCTCCATGCCCGACAGCTGCGAGTTGTAGGTGTCCATCGGCGGGAAGTGGGTGAACATCCGCGACCCGTCGATGCCCTCCCAGGCGAAGGTGTGGTGCGGGAACCTGTTGACCTGGTTCCACGAGATCTTCTGCGTGAAGAACCACTCGAACCCCGCGCGGCGCATGAGCTGGGGCAGCGCCGGGGAGTACCCGAACGAGTCGGGCAGCCAGACCCCGCGCGAGCGGATTCCGAACTCCTCCTCGAAGAAGCGCTGCCCGTAGAGGAACTGGCGGGCGATCGCCTCGCCGGTGGGCATGACGGTGTCGGACTCGACCCACATGCCGCCCAGCGGCAGGAAGCGGCCCGTCGCGACGGCATCCTTCACCTTGGCCCACACCTCGGGACGATGCTCCTTGAGCCAGGCGTACTGCTGCGCACTCGACATCCCGTACTGGAAGTCGGCGCTCTCGCCCAGCAGCTCCGTCATCGTCGTGCTCGTGCGCGCGACCTTGCGGATGGTCTCGCGCACCGGCCACAGCCACGCGGAGTCGATGTGCGCGTGGCCGATCGCGGAGATACGGTGTGCGCTGGCCTCGGCGGGCGAGGCCAGCACCTCGGCGAGCGCGGCGCGCGCGTCGGCGGCGGTCTCGGGGATGCGCTGCAGGTCGAGGAGGTCGAGCGCGTCGTCGAGCGCCTGCAGGATGCGCATGCGGCGGGGCGCGGTCTCGGGCAGCTCGGCCTGCAGCTCGACGAGCACCTCGAGGTCGAGCGCGAGCTCGTGCACCTCGGGCTCGAACACGGCGAGGTCCATGTGCCGCACGGTGTAGAGGGCCCGCGGCGAGGACGTCCGGATGTCGCCCTCCTGCGTCGGGAGGAAGGGGTGGTAGTCCAACAGCACGGGGTTGGCCGCGGCCTCGATGTAGAACTCGACCTCCTCGTCGCCCGCCGCCTCCTCGGCGATGCGCACCCACTGGTTGCGCGGGTTGAGCGACTTCACGGGTTCGCCGCTCGGCAGGTACACGAGACCCTCGCACTGGAAGCCGGGCATGTTCGGATCGAAGCCGAGGTCGACGAGGGCCTCGACCCGGCGACCCGCCCACTCGGCCGGCACCCGGCCCCGCACGCGGAACCACGTCGTCGACCACGCCGGCCCCCAGGGCGATCCCGCCTCGAACGGCTCGAACTCCAGCGCCAGTCCGTCGGCAGCGGCGATGGGCTCGCCCGGCAACCGGTTCGCCGCGATCTCGAGTGGGGTGCGGTGCGAGTGGATGGCGGGGCGGATGCGCTCGGTGAGCACGCGAGCGGCGCGGCCGGTGGTGAGGGGGATGTCGTCGTGCATGGGCGGGTGGGTCCGTTCAGTCGGTCGGGCGGTCGGGCGGTCGGGCGGTCGGATCGTCTCAGGGCATGGTGGCGGCGGCGCCACCGCCGAGGACCGGCGCGACGGTGGCGCCGGCGCCGGCATCCACCCGCTCCATCCTCTCGATCCCGCGGGCGGCCAGCAGCGCGTCGTCGGCCTGGCGCGAGGCGAGGACGACCTGCGGGCCGCGGCCGTCGCGCTCGGCGGCGCGCACCCAGGCTTCGAAGAACGCGCCGCCGGGGGCGCATTCCGCGCGATGGGGGCGGGTGTCGTCGAGCACGAGAGCGACGGGCGACGGTGCGGGCCGGGGCGCTCCGCGCAACTCGCGGGCGAGCTCGGCGAAGCGGCGGCCCGTGGGTTTGACCACGCCGTCCTCGTCGATCAGCCCGAGGTCGTACTCGACCGGCGGGAAGTCGAGCATCGAGCGCGCGACGTCGTGCGAGCACCACCACGTGATGCCGGAGAGGACGGGGACGTCGGCGGCGCGGCGCACCGTCTGTTCGAGGAAGTCGGCGGCGTCGTCGCGATCGACGACCGTGACGGGGGCCCCGACCTCCTGCAGCCAGACGGGGCGGTCGGCCAGGGCGTGCCAGGCGGCGGCGAGCTGGACGAGGTACTCGCCATGCCGCACCGACCCGGCACCGAGGCCGCCGTGGCGCTGCGCCGCGCCGTTGAAGACCCACGAGTGGACGACGGTCTCATCTCCCTGCTCGGCCGCATGCCGCGGGAGGAAGGGCTGCCGCTCGTCGTACCAGGTCGCGTCGTAGGCGGCGTGCGTGATGAGGCCCGGCGCGCTCTCGCGGGCGACGCCCAGCAGCCGCACGAGCCACTCCTCGGCCTGCGCCTCGTCGATCGGGTGCGGGTGCGGGTGCGGCCGGGCCGCGAACTGGTTGACCTCGTTGCCGAGGGTGAGCCCCATGACGTTGAGGCGCCCGCGCAGAGCCTCGCCGAGGGCCCGGAGGTACGCCTCCTCCCCCGCGAGGGCGACGGGGTCGGTGAAGATGTTGCGCTCGTGCCACGTCGTGACCCACGCGGGCAGGAAGTCGAAGCTCGACAGGTGACCCTGCAACGCATCGACGTTGACGTCGAGATCGAACTCGGCCGCGGCATCCACCACCTCGCCGATGTCGGCGAGCGCCGCCGGGCGCAGCAGGCCCCGGTTCGGCTGGACGAGGTGCCACAGCGGGAAGAGCCGCACGTGGTCGGCCTCGAGCCCGGCGATCGCCTCGAAATCGCGGCGCACCTCGTCGAGGTCGAGGTCGAGCCACGCGTGGAACCAGCCGGAGCGGGGCGTGTAGTTGACGCCGAATCTCAGTGCGGGGTGGATCTGGGAGGTCATGGGGCCTTCCGGGGTCGGGGACGAGGGCGAGAGGATGCGGGACGGGGCTCAGCCCTTGACCCCGCCCTCCTCGACGCCCTTGAAGAAGTGGCGCTGCAGCGCCGCGAAGACGATCGCGATCGGGATGAACGCGATCATCGAGCCCGCGGCGATCATGCGCTGGTCGTTGGAGAACGTGCCCGACAGGTACTGCAGGCCGATCGTCAGGGTGAACTGGTCGGGACTGGTGAGCACGATGAGCGGCCAGAGGAAGTCGTCCCAGGCGCCGATGAAGCTGAAGATCGCGATGACGGCGACCGTTCCCTTCACCGACGGGAGCGACACGCTCCAGAACCGCTGCAGGGCGTTCGCACCGTCGATGATCGCCGCCTGGTCGATCTCTTCGGGCAGCACCCGGAACGCGTTGTACATCAGCAGCACGTTGAGGGTCGCGACCATCCCCGGCAGCGCGACGCCGAGAAGCGTGTCGGCGAGGCCGAGGTTCCGGATCGTGACGAAGTTGGCGATGATCGTCGCCTCGCCCGGCAGGATCAGGGTGGCCAGGAACAGCCCGATGACGATCTTGCGCCCCCGGAACCGCAGGCGCGACAGCGCGAAGCCGGCCAGGGTCGAGAAGACGACGTTGCCGCCGACGGCGAAGACCGCGACGAAGAGCGAGTTGCCGATGAACTGCCACACGGGGATCGCGTCCATGACGCGCGCGTAGTTGTCGAGCGTGGGCTGCGAGGGCCACAGCTGCGGGATGCGGGTGTAGATGTCTTCGCTCGTGCTCTTGAGCGACGTCGACAGCTGCCACAGGAACGGCCCGATGCTGATGAACAGCACGAACACCAGCAGGGCGTAGCGCGCGACGATCTCACGGGGACGCATCGACCCGAATCCGCCGCCGCGGCGCCGCCGCGGTTTTCCGACCGGCACGGGCCCCAGCTCGGCCTGCTCACGGGTGACGGTGCTCATTCGCTTCTCCTGCTGTTGATCTTGGCCAGGACGAGCATCGGCACGAGGGTCACGAAGAACATGAGGATGCTGAGCGCACTCGCGTAGCCGAGATCGCCCGAGAACCCGCGGGAGTACTGCTGGATCAGCATGACCATCGTCATCGCCTCTCCGCCGGCTCCGCCCGTTCCCCCGGTCATGATGAACACCTCGCTGAAGACGCGGAGCGCGGCGATGCACACCAGCACGGCGATGAGGAACATCGCTCCGCGGACGGCGGGGAGGGTCACGGAGAAGAAGCGGCGCACGGCGCCGGCACCGTCCATCGCCGCGGCCTCGTGCAGGTCGCGGCTGACGTTGCCCAGGGCGGCGAGGTAGATGATCATGTAGAACCCGAGCCCCTTCCACACCGTCAGGCTCACGGCGCTGAGGATGATGAGCCAGCGGTCGGTGAGGAAGGGCAGCGGCTGCTGGATGATCGACATCGCCTGGGCGAGTCCGTTCACCAGCCCGCGGTCGTCGAGCATGAAGGTCCAGATGAGGGCGACCACGACGGCGGAGGCGATGACGGGCGTGTAGAACGCGGTGCGGAAGAACGCGATGCCGGGCAGCTTCTTCTCGACCAGGAGCGCGATGAGCAGCGGGAGGATCGTCAGCAGCGGCAGGCACACGAGCATGAACACGACGCTGTTGAGCAGCGCGCCCATGACCTGGTCGTCGCGGAGGATGAGCTCGAAGTTGCGGAATCCGACGTACTGCTCGTTGCCGCCGAGCGGCTTGGCGTTCGTGAACGCCATGCGGATCGTGTTGAGCGAGGGCCAGATCGAGAAGACCGCGAGCCACAGCAGGGCCGGGGCGAGGAAGAGCCAGGGCGTCCAGGCGCGCGTCGCCCTCGCGGGTCCATGTCCGGCCCCCGCGGCCGGGGCGACCCCGGCCGCGGGGAGGTTGGTGACGGTCATGGCCGGGCCTACTGGCGTGCCAGCAGGTCGTTGAGCTTCTCGACCGACTTGTCGAGCGCCTCCTGGCCCGAGATGTCGCCGCGGATGGCCAGGGCGATCTGCTGGTTCAGGTAGTCGTTCATCGCGCCGTTGACCGAGTAGGGCGTGAGCACCTCGGCGGTCTTCAGCGACTCGAAGCCGGTGATGCGGGCCTTGGCGGAGGGCGTGCCGTCGTCCTCGGTGAAGTAGGGGTCGGCGTCGGATCCCTGCGTCGAGGGGAACACGTTCGCGATGTGCGCGAAGGCGTTCTGGTTCTCGGCGTTCGTGACGAACTCCGCGAAGGCCAGCGCCGCGGCGAGGTTCTCGCTGCCGGCCGCCACGCTCACGCCCTGCACGTACAGGGGCGAGATGTTCAGGGCGGGGCTGATGGCGACGTTGCCCTTCAGGCTCGGGTTGTTCTCCTCGAACGAGTCGATGGCGGTCGCGCCCCCGGTCGTCCACGCGACCTTGCCCTGCGTGAACAGCTGCGCGTTGCCGAGGTAGTCGGCGTTGAGCACGGTCGGCGGCATCTCGCCGTTCGCGTACGCCTTCGCGTAGCGGTCGACCAGCGCCGCAGCCTCGGGGGTGTTGAAGACGAACTCGGTGCCGTCGTCGTTGAGGATGTCGATGCCCTCGAGGGTGAAGTCGCCGATGCCGGGCACGCGGCTGATGAGGTAGTTGTCGGGGCAGGCGTCCGCCATCGTGGCCGCCTGGGCGAAGAGCTCGTCGGTCGTCTGGGGCGGGTTCGCGGAGTCGAGGCCGCACGCGTCGAGCTGGGTGGAGTTCCAGTAGTTGACGTCGGTGCCGAGGTACCAGGGGTAGCCGTACACGCCCTCGACGCCGTCGAAGCGGTAGGCGTCGACCGACCCCTCGAAGTAGGTCGACTCGAGGTCGGTGGCTGTGCTGACGTCGTAGAGCAGGTTCTGCTTCGCCAGGGGCAGCGCGAAGTCGGGCGGCAGGTTGATGACGTCGGGAAGCGTGTTCGTCGACGCCTGCGAGAGCACCTTCTCGGAGTATCCGTCGCCGGGCTGGTCGAGCAGTTCGACGGTGACGTCGGGGTACTTCTCCTCGAAGGCGTCGATGACGCCGTCGAGGTACTCGGCGTAGGTGGGGGTCAGCGACCAGGTCTGGAACCGGATCGAGCCCGCGACCTCGCCGTCGGGGTCCGAGCCGGCTCCGGTCCCGCTCGAGCAGCCGGCCAGCAGCGCGGTGGCGGCGAGCAGTCCGAGCCCGGCGACAGCCGGTGTGCGCAGGTTCCTCATGGTGTGCAACTCCTTCGTATGCAAACGGTGCGACGGGGTATAGCCTGAGCAACTAAACCGAGTAAGTCGAGGATGGACTTATCCGGTTCAGTTCTCGAGGAGGAGCGGATGTCGACACCGCGGAAACGGGCGACCATCGCCGACATCGCCCACCGGGTCGGCGTGTCGAAGGCGGCGGTGTCGTTCGCGCTCAACGACAGACCCGGGGTCAGCGCCGAGCTGCGTGACCGCGTGCTCGCCGTCGCCGCCGAGCTGCGCTACCGCCCCAACTCCGCCGCCCTGGCGCTGGGACGCTCGCGCGTCGACGTCATCGGCCTCGTGATCAACCGCCCCGCCCGGACCCTCGGCACCGAGGCGTTCTTCCCCGAGCTGATGGCCGGCATCCAGGCCGGGCTCTCCGAGACCCACACCGGGCTGCAGACCCTCGTCGTCTCCTCTCTCGAGGAGGAACTCGCGGCGTACAGCACCTGGCAGGCGACGCAACGGGTCGACGGGGTGATCGTCGTCGACCCGCGCCGGGACGACGCCCGCATCGCGCTCCTGGCCGAGCTCGACCTGCCGGCGGTGCAGATCGGCAGCCATCCGAGCACGGACGCCGCGATCCCGAGTGTCTGGATCGACGACCACGCCGTGGCGACGGCGCTGTTCGAGACCCTCTTCGACCTCGGGCACCGCCGCGTCGCGCATGTGACGGGCCCCCTCGACTTCGAGCACACCGAGCTGCGCCGGTCCGCCCTGAGCGAGTGCGCCCGGCGCTACGACGCCCCGCCGCCGATGTCGATCGAGACGGACTACTCCGCGGAGCAGTCGGCCGAGGCCACGCGGGCGCTCCTCGGCGGCGACGAGCGGCCGACCGCGCTGGTCTACGACAACGACGTCATGGCCCTCGCGGGGCTGCGCGTCGCACAGGAGCTCGGCGTCCCGGTCCCCGCCGCCGTATCGGTCGCGAGCTTCGACGACTCGATCGCGATGCGGCTCGTGCGCCCCTCCATCACCGCGCTCACGCGCGACACCTACGCCCTCGGCGAGCTCGCCGCCCGGACGCTGATGGAGGTCATCGGATCGGACGCCCCGGTAGCGTCCGTGGCTGCGGCCCCGCCGGCGCTGTCGGCGCGCGAGAGCACGGCGCCCGCGAACGCCTCCACCTGAGCGAGGTCGATCCGGGATGTCGCTTCGAAGCGCACGGCCGCGAGGGGCGCCCCGGCATCGCCCCGCACGGCGAAGGGGCGCGTCTGCGATGCGGTCTCGAAAGCCTCGTCGACGCGCTCGTCGAGCTCGCGCCACTTCCCCGAGACGGTGCGCCCGCGCAGCCGCCAGGATGCCGTCGCCGGTGGGCCTGCCGGGGTGACGGTGTAGAGGCCGACGCCCGCGGACGTTCGCAGGGGAAGCTCGACGGCGTCGCCGGGTTCGAGGCGCAGGACGGTGTCGCCGGTGTCATCGGTGACCGAGCGCGGCCTGACCTCGAGCAGGTCGTCGAGCGGCTCGGCCGCGAACTCGGTGCTGAACGATGTGGGCCGCGTCTGCCGGGCCCACCCCGTCGGCTCGTCGGCGAGCACCACCTCGATGCGCTCGGCGCCGCGGACGACCGCCGCGGGCACCGCGACGCTCTCCCACGCCCGCCCGTCGATCCGCACCTCGCGGATGTAGGGCAGCCCGGCGCCGGTCGTGATGATCTCGAGCGGACGCCCGCGTCCTTCGGGATGCAGCACGACGCGGGGCAGCAGGGGCGGCGTGAGCACGAACTCGCCCGAACCGGGCACGAGCGGGTAGAGGCCGAGGACCGCGAAGAGGTACCACGCCGACATCTCGCCGTTGTCCTCGTCGCCCGGGTACCCCTGGCCGATGTCCGATCCGACGAACAGCCGGTCGCGGGCCTCGACGACGATGCGGTGGGCGTCGTCGTGCCGCCCGGCGAAGCAGTACATGAACGGGATGTGGTGTGCGGGCTGATTGGACAGCCCGAGCATGCCCATGCGGACATCCCGCGCCTCGCTCATCTCGTGGATGACGAAGCCGTAGGATCCGACGAGGCCCGGGTCCGCCGTCTCGCGCGTCGCGAAGAAGACTTCGAGCGCGGCGCCGAGCGCGGCCTCGCCCCCGTGCAGCGCGGCGAGCCCGGCACCGTCGTGCGGCGCGGTGAACATCGTGCCCCACGCGTTGGTCTCGGTGTAGTCGTGCCCCCACTCGGCGGGGTCGAAATCCTCGGCGCGCACCCGCCAGTCCCCGTCGGGGCGTCGCCCGAGGAAGAAGCCGAGATCGGTGTCGCCGTGCCGGCGGAGGCCGGGACGGAACACCGAGCGGTAGGCCAGCGCGCGGCGCCCGAGGTACTCGGCTTCGGCTGCGAGGCGATCGCGCTCGGCGGCATCCTTCGACTGACGCAGCAGCGCGTGGGCGAGCCGCGCGGCGGCGGCGTCGTTGATCGCGTTGTCGAGCGTCCACGACATGCCCTCGTGGGTGGCGGTGTCGGTGAAGCCGCGGAAGATCGCGGGACGCAGCCCCTTGCGTCCCACACGCGGGTCGGTCGAGGGCACCGTGGCGTGGTGCAGCGCCGAGCGATAGGCCTCCCGCGTGTCGATCGCGACGTCGAGGGCATCGAGGCCCGCGAAGACCGTGTCGCTGGTCGTGCCCGTCATCGAGTCGACCGGGCCCGGCGCGCTCCACCGGGCGACCCACCCGGCATCTCGGAAATGCTGCACGAAACCGTCGGCGAGGGCCGCGGCGGTGCGCGGGGCGAGCAGACCGATCAGCGGCCAGGCGGTGCGATAGGTGTCCCAGAATCCGTTGTTCGACGAATACACGCCCGGCCGCACGACGCCGTCGATCGGGCTGCGGTAGCGGGGGCCCTCGGGCGACGGCTCGTCGTGAGCGTTCGGGTAGCTGAAGACGCGGGCGAGCGACCCGGCGATCGAGCGCAGGGTGTCGCCCGGGATGCCGTCGAGCCCGTCGATCTCGACCCGATCGAGCGCCCCGCGCCAGGCGGCCTCGGCCGCCGCCCGCATGTCGTCGATGCCGCCGGCGGCTCGGGCGTTCTCGGCCGCCTGCGCGGCGTCGATCGTCGACATCCCGATGACGATGTCGGCATCGGCTCGCTCGAAGACGATGGCACCGCGGAGCGTGCCGCGCGCGAGCGCGAGGTCGTGGCGACGAACGCCCGGCAGCACGGTGTGCACGTGATGGTCGGGGCGGTCGCCGCCGTCGCGGAGGTGGACGTCGAGGTGCAGCGCCCCGTCGCGCTCCGCCCACGCGGCCGAGACGGCCTCGCCGAGGTGGTCGACGACCACTGAGAGCTCGTCCGTGTGCGAGCGGAACCGCATCCCCACCGCGTGGCGGGCCGCCGTCAGCAGCGCCGACACGCCGTCGAGCTCGACCCGGTACTCATGCGGCGCGGCGAGCTCGTCGGCGCGGTCGAATCGGCGCGCCCGCCTCCGGCGGTCGCGGTGGGGTCGCGCGCTCGGGCTCGGCATGATCTCGAACACCCCGCGGTCGCCGATCCAGGGGCTCGGGATGTGGCTCGTCGCGAAGGCCTCGATCGCCGGCCGGTCGACCTGGTACCGGTAGGGCCAGTTCCCCGCCGCGGCGTCGGTCATCGGCAGGGCGAACACCCCGCCGTGGGGCAGGGTCACGATGGGGGCGGTGTTCCCCCGCGAGAAGCGATCCGACCCCCGGGTGCCGCGGCGGGTGTCGGCCCATCCCAGCAGATGGTCCGGACGGGGCGGCGCGGGCTCGACGGTGGGCGGCGCGACGAAGACCGTGCGCCGGTGCACGCTCGGGCCGAACACGACGCGGACGGCCGCGATCCGGCGCCCGGCGACCGCTCCGAGGTCGATCGTCCGACGGTTCCACTGATCGACCCACATGCGTTTCGCGCGCGCCTGGGCCCCGGGGGCGAGCGCATCGCCGTACTGGTCCCGCACGCCGGCGCCCGAGAGCGTGCCCCCGTCGTCGAACACGAGGTCCACGGTCACGGCGGTCGCCGCATAGCGGTCGTCCGCTGCGCCGCCACGGGCGTCCACTGCGACCGGGAGCATCTCGACGACGAGCTGCTCCCCCGCCGCGACGCGGCGCCCGCGGAGCTCGGGGAGCTCGCTCACGTCCGGCAGGTCGGTCTGAGCCGCCCCGACCCCGACGTCGATGCGGAAGCAGCGACGCGGGTCGGTCTCGGCGGTGTCGGCGGGCGTGAAAGCGGGGACGGCGCGGCGGACCCGGGGGCTCTTCGGAGAAACGGGAAGCATCAGCCGACGTAGACCGCTTCCTGTCCCGAGAGCTCGCGAGTGAACGACGACACGTAGGCGCTGCGGTCGCCCGCGGTCAGGTTGTACGTCACATAGACGCCGTAGCCCTCTTGCACGGTGCGACGGGCGAGGTTCGCCGCTGTGGCGGCCGATGTCTGCGTCAGATCGATCGCGGCGGGACCGAGCCGGTCCTTGCCGACGCCGGGGTACGCGGGAACGTTGTACTGGCCGTAGTAGGGGTTCCAGATGTAGTCGAGCTTGTCGAGCACGGATGCCGGAGCCGACTTCAGGCTCGCGGCCGCCTCCCCGATGTCGTAGAGCGAGATGATGCTGCCCGCGGGGAGCTTCGCATCGAGCGCGTCGACGAGCCAGCGCGCGGAATCGGCGTTCGCCGCCGGCACTCCGTTCGAGCCGTACGACACCCACTCGTCGTCGATGTCGACGCCGTCGAGACCGTACTGCTCGACCACCGCGGCGACCTGGTCGGCGAAGGCGGCGGCCGCGGGCTGCGACGGGAAGTTGGCGAAGCCGGCGGCCTGGTGATTGCCGAGCAGCGACAGGGTGACCTTGATGCCCTTGTCCTGCAGCGGCCGGATCTGCGTGTCGGCGTTCTCGAGGGTCGCGGTCACCTGATCGTTCAGGTGCAGTGTGGCCGCGTTGCCGTCGGAGTTGATGTTGGCCGCGAAGATGATCGCGACATCGAAGGCGTTCGACCCGTCGGCGAGCTCGTAGTCGCCGACCGTGCGCAGCTCGTTGCTGTTGACCTCGACGTACGCCACGGTCAGCGGGTCGGTCGATGCCGCCGTGGCCGCGGTCGCGGGCGCGAGCCCGGCTGCGGCCAGAGCGGCCGCCGCCAGGGCGGCGAGCGCGGCGGAACGGCGGGCGGGACGGGGGATCCTCGACATGATGCTCCTCATTGAGTTCGCTGTCGCCGGCGAGGTGCCGACGCGTGCCAGCGAACCGGACTTAACCGGATTAGTCAACGATGGAGCCGGCGCTCGTCACCGCCGCAGCACGGCCTTTGCGCCGGCGATGGCTCCCACGACCGCCGCGGATGCGGCGGCGGATGCCGCTGCGTACAGCGGGCCGCGGTGGCGGATGGCCCAGGTCTGCACGCTCCCGCCCCGCGCGCGGTCGTCGAACGCACCGTGGGCGCCGTGGTCGCCCGGCACCGGCTCGTACAGGTTCGGGGCCGTCCCGGATGCCGCCGAGCCCGGCGCGAACTGGCCTTCCCACGCGTTCTTCGCCAGGTACCAGTCGAGGAAGCGGCCCGCGACGCGGGTGCCGAGGATGAGCCCGACGGTCGACTCCCCCACCCACGTGCGCCGGCGGGGCCGGTCGGCGACGTCGGCGACGGCTCGCGCTCCGACCTCGGGCTGGAAGATGGGCGGGACGGGCTGCGGATGCTGTGAGAAGTTCGACTTCACCCACCCGAACTGGGTCGTGTTGAGGGCGGGCATGTCGACGATCGAGACGGCGACGCGGCTCTTCTCGTGGGTGAGCTCGGAGACGACGGAATCCGTGAACCCGTGGATCGCGTGCTTCGCCCCGCAGTAGGCGGCCTGCAGCGGGATGCCGCGGTGGGCGAGCGCCGATCCGATCTGGATGATGTGGCCGCGGTCGCGGTCGCGCATCCGCCGGAGCGCCGCGCGCGTGCCGTTGACGGTGCCTAGGTAGGTCACGGCCGTCGCGCGGTCGAAGTCGTCGACCGACGTGTCGAGGAACGTGGCGATCGCGCCCGACATGACGTTGTTGACCCACAGGTCGATCGGACCGAGGGCGCTCTCGACGCCGGCGGCGGCGCGGTCGACGGCATCCGCGTCGGCCACGTCGACCGGCACCGCGTGCGCCCGCCGCCCGGCCGCTTCGATGTCGGCGACGGCGCCGTCCAGCCCGTCACGCCCGCGCGCCAGGACGGCGACGTCCCAGCCGCGGCGTGCGAGCTCACGGACGATGGCTCGCCCGAGGCCCGCGCTTCCTCCGGTGACGACGGCGACTCCGCGCCCGCTCGTTGCGGCCATGACGATCTCCTTCCACCGAGGCATCCACGGTGGAAGCTCGCGATCGCGACCATTGTCGGCACGCGAGCACGGGGGAACGCAGCCGTTGCCAGGCAGGGCGCGATGGTCTAGGGGAAGCGTCTCGAGGAACCGTCGTGGCGCGCTCAGCGCATGCCCGTCATGCGGTCCCACTCGATCGACTTGAACTGCAGGAAGGTGCAGAGGTTGCCCGCGAAGGCGACCTCGGCGGCGAGCCCCGCCATCTGGTACGGCGTGAGGGTGAGGTCGTCGGAGCGCGCCGTGAGCGTCGCTTCCCACTCGGGATCGTCGATGGCTCGCGGCTGCATGTAGATGTCGGCGGGCGCGTTCGTGAGATGGACGATGACGAGTCCGGTGTCGAGACCGTCCGAGCCGTCCTGGATGGCGACCTTGACCGTGACGCCGGGCGTCTTCCCCTGTTCGAGGAACTCGGCGACCCACTCTTCCAGGAGGGTCTTGGTCCGCACGGGGACCCGAGGGATGTCGTCGCTCATCACGTGGAATTTTGTCATATCCCGAATGAAAAAACCCGCCGTTTCCTGCTGGATACGGTGATGAATCGAACTACCGTCCGTCGGGGAGCAGCGCGTGCGTCTCGCGCCATGCGCGAAGCGCGCCCGCGGCGATCGAGACGTCGTCGGAGGCGACGGCGTCGTCCCCGACGATCTGCACCGACTCATGGCCTTTGCCGGCGATGAGGACCGTGTCGCGGGGTCCCGCATCGGCGACGGCCGCGGCGATGGCCGAGGCACGGTCGCGGACGACGCGGACGTTCTCGACCGAGCGGAACCCGGCGAGGATGTCGGCGACGATGGCGTCGCCGTCCTCGTGATGGACATCGTCGTCGGTCACGACGATGTCATGCGCCAGTTCCTCGGCGATGACGGCCATCTCGGGCCGCTTGCCGCGGTCGCGGTCGCCGGTGCAGCCGAACACCGCGGTGAGCCGGCCCGGGCCGCCCGAGAGGGCGATGAGCGCCTGCCGCAGAGCGTCGGGGGTGTGGGCGTAGTCGACGATGACCTGCGGCCCGGCGCCGGGCGATACGACCTGCATGCGTCCGGGAACCCGGCCGATCGCGCCCACCGCTCGCGCGATCGCGTCGGGCGCCACGCCCTGCGCGCGGAGGATGCCCGCGACCATCGTGAGGTTGTCGACGTTGAAGCGGCCGATGAGCGGCGAGGCGATGTCGAAGCGCGCGCCGTCGATCGTGAGGGCGAAGTCGGCGCCGTCGGGGCGCACGCGGATGTCGTCGGCTCGGACTGCCGCCGTGGGCACGCCGCCCGTCGATACGCCGACGTCCTCGATCCCGATCGGCAGCGCGACTGCCGCGACGTAGGGATCGTCGAGGTTCCGCACCGCCGCGCGGACCCCGGGCAGCCGGAAGACGCCCTGTTTGGCCTGACCGTACGCCTCCATCGACTCGTGGTAGTCGAGGTGGTCGCGGGTGAGGTTCGTGAAGGCGGCGATGTCGAAGTGGCAGCCGTCGACGCGCCCCTGGGTGAGGGCGTGCGAGCTGAGCTCGATCGCGACCGCGTCGGCGCCGGCGTGACGGATGTCGGCGAGGAGCTCGTGCATGTCGACCACCGAGGGCGTCGTGAGCGAGGTCTTGGCGAGGGCGCCGAACAGGCCGGCGCCGAGCGTGCCGATGGTCGCGGCGCGCTGTCCGAGGAGCTCCCAGCTCTGGGCGAGGAGTTGCACCGTCGAGGTCTTGCCGTTCGTGCCGGTGACGCCGACGAGGGTCATGCTCGCCGACGGGTGCCCGGTGTACCTGTCGGCCAGCCGCCCGATGACCGTCGCCAGATGCGGGATGCCGCGCACGCGCGCATCCACGTGCGTGACGCTCGCGTCGGTCAGGACCAGAGCCGCGCCGCGCTCGAGCGCCTGCGTGATGTGGCCGCGGACCCGTTCGTCGCGGCCGAGCGCGACGAAGACGTCGCCCGATCGGACGGTGCGGCTGTCGCCGCGCAGCCGCCCGCCGGCGATGTTCCCCCCGGCGACCCCCGTCGCCCACCAATCGGGGTCGAGGCTCCGACCCTCCCCAGCGTCTTGCATGTACCGCCCCACTGCTCTCTGACCCGACGCTCCCATGAGCGGGTGATCACCCGCGGGAAGGACACGTCGGAGCCTGAGATTGGCACTGTAACGTAAGTGCCGCGTAAGCCTGCGGTCATCAAGCCTGGGGCTCGGGCACCATCCGCAGGCCGTCGGCGCTGTTGGCCGATTCCATCAGTGCGTCGATCCACTTCGGGTTGATCTGCGGCTGGCGGCTGCCGGCGAACTGGAACTGGACCGAGATCGTGGGGTGCAGCCAGAAGTCGCGACGGCTCGTGCCGTGCGGCGACGTCGTCTCGAACATCAGCGGTTCACCGCGCCGCAGCTTGGTCATCAGGACCAGCCGGAGGTGTGCGAGCGCACGATCGTCGATCTCGACGAAGTTGGCCGCGTTGTCGTAGAAGAATCTGCCCACTGCTTGAGCTTAAGCGCGACCGGGCAGGAGCGGGCCGGCTTGACGTCCGCCGCTGCAAGGAGCCGACATCGAGCGGTCCGGGCACGGCGAGGCTCGCGCTCAGAGGTAGAAGCCGTGGCGTTCGAGCATGCTCACCGCCTCGTCGCGGGTCGAGGCACCGAGTTTCGCGTACAGCGACCGCAGCTGCGTCTTGATCGTGTTGACCGAGAGGGTGAACTCGCCCGCGATCTCGGCATAGGTCTTGCCGCCGCGGAGCGCGGAGGCGACGGACCGCTCGCGGGGCGTCAGGGCGGGCAGCGTCTGCGCCGACGCGCGGGGTTCGAGGAGCCGGAATCGATCACTCGCCTCGGCGACCCGTGCCGCGAGATCGGGGTGGCGCGCGCGAAGCCGTTCCCGCAGCGGCGTCAGCTGCGTCTGCGGGACCGTCAGGAACGGGCCGACCAGGTCGCCGGCGTGCACGGCGAGGCCGCACGCCTCGTCGAACAGGTCGTCGGCGACCTCGCGCTGCCCGAGGCGGTCGCGAGCGACGGCACGCCGCACCAGGACGATCGCGAGGGTGCGCGGGCAGTGCTCGGTCCCGAGCTCGAGGCATCCGTCGGTCACCTCGAGCGCCGCGCGATCGTCGCCCAGTGCGAGGTACGCGGCCGCGCGCTGAGCGTTGAAGCAGACCGCGTGACTGGCAGGCGGGACCTGCGTGTCGAGCAGCGCGAGCGCACGACGGGCTGAGCCCTGGGCGAGCGTCGCCTCGGCGAGGACCGAGAGCGCGAGCTGTCGCACGAGTCGGTGGCTGAGGTGCGACCAGGCGCCACCGAGCACGGACCGCAGGCCCGCGGCTCCCGAGACCACATCGCCGAGCATCACCTGAGCGATGGCGTCGGCGGTGGCGGCGGCGTGCCGCGCATACGGATCTCGCGGCGCGAGCGAACGAAGCACTGCCGCGGCACGCTCGACCCGGGCCGCGTCGACGGCCCCGACCGCCAGAAGGATGTCGGCGAGGGCGAGGGCATGGTCGGTGTCCGAGGCGTTCCAGCGGTTCGACCGCGACAGCTCGGCGCAGGCCTCTCGAGCGGACTTCGCGGATGCGAACTCGCCGTTCACCGCCAGGGCCAGAGTCTGCACGGCGGCGGCGCGGTAGCGCACGGTGTCGCTGTCGGCGAACGTGAGTGCGCGCGAGACGTATAGGCCCGCGTCGCGCGGGCGCCCGGCCGAGGCGTAGGCCTCGGCGACGGCGGCGAACAGCGACGCCATCGAGTCGAGCCCCAGCACGGCGCGCCCGCGCAGACGACCCTCGGTGAAGTGGGCGTCGATGAGGGCGAGCGCGCCGTCGAGGTCGTCGAGCCGCACGTGTGCGATGAGCATGCCCTCGAGCAGGTGGATGTTCGATTCGGTCCACAGCTGCGGCGTCGTGCCCACGTCGAGTGTGCGCAGCCGGGCGAGGTCGACCTGAGTCGGCCACCCCGAGCGGGCCCCGGGCAGGCTGCCGCTCACGACGCGATGTGCCGTCGCGCGTAGTTCATGGGTGCGGCTCGGATGCAGGATGGCGCGGCGCTCGATCGTCACGATGGGCCTCCGGAAGTGCTCGAGATGCGACGCGACTGTCGCATCGTCGCGAGAGAGAAGCCGTGTCACGCGAATCGTGACGCGAATTCGGAGCATCAGTGGACGCACTGCCCGCGCCGAGGAAGGCTGTCCACCCCGGATGCAGGTTCAGAATGGTGGCGGCTCACCCGGGAGCAGTCCGCCGGTTCCCGCATCCGGTGGCGGATTCGCGGTGTCGCTGGTGAAGCACACCGCGGGTATGGGTACGTCTTCGCGGTAGGCCCGTCCGAGGGGTGAGGTCCATTCCAGGACTCCGCCGCCGAGCTGCCGGACTTCCCATTTCGTGAATTGCTTCATCGAATGGTGTCGTTGGCAGAGGTGGGCGAGGTTGAAGATGTGGGTGTGCCCGCCGAGGGCGTGATCGATGGTGTGGTCGATCTCACACCGGATGGCGGCGCGTCGGCATCCGGGGAACCGGCAGTGCTGGTCCCGGGCCATCAGAAGCTTCTTCATTGAAGCGGTAGGCCGGTACGTGTCGATCTCGACCGGGGTCCTGGTGACCGGATCGATAAACAGCCGGTCCCATTCGCTGACCTGCCCGGCGAGCTGCCGTGCCGTTTCGGCATCGATCAGCGCAGCGCCCACAGCTTCGGCGGGGTTGTCATCGCGCCCCATCAGCGTCTCGGCGGTGACGGCGACTTGCACCCGGGCCCGGATGGCACCGAGTCCACCGGCACGGTCGGTGCCGTAGGTCGGGTCGACCACCGGCGCTCCGCCGAGGACGAGGTCGCCAAGGATGTCGGCCCGCAGTTGATCCATGGTCCGCGTATCGGCGGGCTCGCCCGACCCGGCGGCATCCGGATCGCCCGGGTTAGGGCCATCCGCGCCGCCGGCGCCAGCAACATCCGCGCCAGCAGCCGCGCCCCCGTCCGCTCCGGCGCTCTCCACCCGGGCGTCCTTGACCGACTGTCCCATCTGAGTGAGCCGGTCGAGCATCCCCGCCGCGATCACCGTGGGCAGACTGGCGACGAGGTTCGACATCCCGTCCGTGCCATGGAACACGCGTACGCACCGTTCCGCGACCGCGGTCTTATGCCGCTCGGTGAAGGCCTGCGGGTGCAACCTGGCCGCCAGAGCCTCCAGCGCACCGCGCACCCGGGAGGGCACATCCCGCTCGCACACCCCGATCGCGGCTTCCGCGTACGCCGACCGCACCTCGACCGGCACCTCGGCGCCGACCCGCACGACCACATCGACATGTCCGCGTTCGATCCGCCGTGAGACCCACGCCTCGAACACCGCGGGATAGTCGTCGATGACGGTCATCGCATGGTCGATCTCACCCTGCAACCGCCGGTCGGTGAGCCGCGCCATCCCCGCCGCCTCGGCCGCGACCGAACGCAGCTCCATGTCCGACGCCATCCCCCGCACCCCATCACGGCGAGCCTCACGCAACGCCGACCAGCCCAGCTCCGCCAACGCCCGAACCCGCGCGACATCCCCGGCGTGGACCAGGTCGAGCGCGTCGGCGAATCCCGCGAGGGCCTCGGCGTGCGGCGACGCATCCGCGGCCGCGCCGTCTCCGAGCCTCCCAGCGCTATTCGATGTCATGTTCCCATTGTGACAGCACCCTCAGACATTATGATCGAACACATCTTCTCCTGAGAATAGGACGAACCAGCCCCATTCCGGGGAGGAATCGACGAGCAAGCGAAACCAGCCGACGAACCCCCGCCAGCGCCGAACTCACCCGCGCAAAAAGATTTCGCCGTTCCGCGTCACGATTCGCGACATCCGGCTTCTCTCGATGCATGTACGCAGCGACCAACGCTCTTCCGGCATCACCCGCAGCTGTCATCGGCTCCGGCGCGCAGCCCCGCGCAGCACTCCGACGCGACCGGGCCGGCGACGCCGTCTTCCGCGCCCCGTTCTGGGCGAGCCGGCGGACGCGCGCGGCTCGGCAGTCCGCCCCCGAGGGCGCGATCCGCCCGTCGCGCATCGAGGTCCGCGGCGCCGCCGTGCGCGTGGTGTGGGGATGGCAGGGTTGGCGCGACCGGACGTGGCAGCGCGGTCACGTCGGCTTCGTCTGCTCATCCCGCACGATCGACGATCAGACCGGCCCTGCGCAGCTCATCCTCGTGGTCGACAAGCTGCGGGACGAGGGAGCGGTCGCGGCAGTGCTCTCGTGCGATGCGTTCACACCCGAGACGTTTGCGGCGCTGACCCGCCACCTCCGCAATTTCGAGGCGATCGGTGACGCGGAACGCTCGTCGGCAGACCCGCTCGCCCGGCTGAGACCGCACCTGAACCCGCGACCGGGCTCCTCGCCCTCTCAGTTCGACTCGCTACGATGAGTGAATTCTCATCCGGGTCGGGGTCCGGATGGCATTCGAACGGATGGAACACGGCCATGCCCACGGAGCCGGCCTCCGATGACGCCCTCGTCGAGCGCGCACGGAACCACGATCAGCATGCCTACGGTGAGCTGTGGGTACGCCACTCGGCCGCCGCTCACGCCGTCGCCCGCGCATATTCATCGCTCGATCCCGACGATGTCGTCGCGGAGGCGTTCGCTCGCATCCTGTCGGCGATCCGGCGCGGTGGCGGCCCGTCGATGGGGTTCCGCCCCTACCTGCTCACCTCGGTGCGCAACGTGGCGCACGAGTGGGGCGCGCAGCAGCAGCGCACGTTCGCGACCGATCTCGAGGATGCGGCCGACGAGGTGTCGCCCGACACCGAACGGTCGGTGATCGCGGGCTTCGAGTCGAGCGCCGTCGCGTCGGCCTTCGCGACGCTTCCGACCCGCTGGCAGGAAGCGCTCTGGTACAGCGAGGTCGATGGCCTGAAACCGCGGCAGTTCGCTCCGCTGCTCGGGCTCGCGCCCAACGCGGCATCCGCCCTGGTCGTGCGCGCCCGGCGCGGTTTCCGCGATGCCTGGGTCTCCGCTCAGCTGCGCCGGGCAGACTCGGAGGAATGCCGCCGGACTCTCGAGATGCTCGGCACCCACGCGCGATCCGCGCTCGCGCGGCGCGACGCGCGGCGCGTCGAACAGCACCTCGCGGAGTGCGACGGCTGCGCGCTGGCGTGGGCCGAAGCGCGCGACGTGTCGTCCCGCCTGGCGCTCGTGCTGCTGCCCCTCGTCGTCGGCATTCCCGCCACCGCGTCGTACGCCGCCTGGACTCAGTCGGGAGCAGCGCAGGTCGCGACCTTCGCGCTCGGCCCGAGCGGCGCAGCCGGCGCGGTCAGCACCCCGGGCCACCTCCGCCCCGGCAGCTCCGCCGCGCGCTCGGGGTGGCGCCATCCCCTGCTTCACCTCGCGGTCGTCGCCGCGGCCGGGACGGCGATCGCCTTCGCCGCGCCGCTCCTCGGTCCGGCGGAGCTGCCCGCGAGCACGACCGAGGCGCTGCCGCATCCGTCGAATCCCGCGACGGACGCCGCGAATGACCCGCCCACCGCCTCCGAGACCTCTACACCGCCGACCGCACCATCCGACGCGCCTCCCCACGACGGGGACGGACCGCTCACCGACGGCCGGTCCGATACCGATGATGCCGAGACCGCTCCCCGTGCAGGCATCCTCCCCCGCCTGTCGCCGGCCGAAGCCGCACCGACCCCGGCGCCCAACCCGAGCCCGAGCCCGAGCTCGAGCCCGAGCCCGAGCCCGAGCCCGACGGTGCCCAGCAGCCCGATCCCGGGTGCAAGCTCGACCCCGACACCCGCACCGACCCCGACTGCAAGCCCGACCCCGACGCCCGCACCGACCCCGACTGCAAGCCCGACCCCGACGCCCGCACCGACCCCGACTGCAAGCCCGACCCCGACACCCGCACCGACCCCAGCGCCCAGCCCGACACCCGTACCGGCCCTGCCCGCGCCGACTATGACGGTCGACACCGGTGCGGGGCCGAGCGTCTACCCGCTCATCTCCGGGGGAGCCGAACCGGGAGCCGCCATCGAGATCGTCGACGAGACCGGCACGGTCCGTGCCCGGACGACCTCGGACGAAACCGGTGCATGGTCGGTCTCAGATCTCTCGAACGGACGCGACCAGACGGATGCCGCGGCCTACCTGCCTGCGGGCGACCATGAGCTGTCCGCACGGCAGACCAGCGCCGGCCGGACCTCCCCGCTCAGCGCATCGGCCCCCGTCTCCGTTCTGCCGCCGCCGGTGCCGACCTCGCCTCTCGCCGGCGCCGCGGTCTCGGCCGATGGGTTCGAGCTCAGGATCTCCGGAGAGCCGAACCTCCGGGTCCAACGCGCCAGGGTCGGCGATGCCGCGCCCTGGCGCAGCCAGCTCATGCGCCTCGACGGCGAAGGTGCGGTGACCGCGCGCTTCTCCGTCCCCGCTCCCGGCCCCGTCATGCTCGGGGTGCGCTACCTCGATCCCGCCACGGGGCGGTTCGGGCCGGCATCCTTCGTCTCGTTCACGGCGTACTGAACACACCGCGCAACGCAGCCCACGCGGTCAGTGCCCACCGACGTTGCCGGTCAGGCGCCCGTGCAGAGCGGATGCCGCGGCATCGAGCCCCTCGATCGTGACGGTCTTGCCGTGCCGGTCGTACTTGTTCACGACCGCGTCGAGCGCGGCCACGGTCGAGGCATCCCAGACGTGCGACCGACTCATGTCGATCACGACGCGCTCGGGGTCCTCGGCGTACGCGAACTGCGTCGTGAGGTCGTTGCTCGAGGCGAAGAAGAGCTCGCCGTCGACCTCGTAGCGCGCCACCGGCTCGTCGCCGGCAGGGTCGAGCCGGCGGGTGACGGTGACGAGATGCGCGACGCGACGGGCGAACATCACCATCGCGGCGAGCACGCCGAGGATGACGCCGACCGCGAGGTTGTGGGTCCAGACCGTCGCGACGACGGTGATGAGCATGACGGCCGTCTCGCTCTTCGGCATCCGCCGGAGGGTCGCGGGCCGGATGCTGTGCCAGTCGAACGTGGCCACCGTGACCATGATCATGACCGCAACGAGCGCCGCCATCGGCATGATCGCGACGACGTCGCCGAGCGCGAGCACGAGGATCAGCAGGAACACCCCCGCGAGGAAGGTCGAGATGCGCGTGCGCGCCCCCGACGCCTTCACGTTGATCATCGTCTGCCCGATCATGGCGCAGCCGCCCATCCCGCCGAACGCACCCGACAGGATGTTCGCGGCCCCCTGACCGAGCGCCTCGCGAGTCTTACGCGAGTGGGTGTCGGTGATGTCGTCGACGAGCTTCGCGGTCATGAGCGATTCGAGCAGACCCACGACGGCCATCGCGAGGGCGTAGGGCGCGATGATGCGGAGCGTCTCGAGCGTGAGCGGAACGTCGGGCACGAACAGTTCGGGCAAGCTCGCGGGCAGCTCCCCCTGATCGCCGACGGTCGGCACCTGCCAACCGAAAGCCACGACGGCCGCGGTGAGCAGCACGATCGTGACGAGCGGGGCCGGGATCGCCTTCGTCAGCCGCGGTAGCACGACGAGGATCACGAGCCCCGCGACCACGAGCGGCCAGACGAGCCACGGGATGCCGGCACCGAAGAGCTGCGGCAGCTGCGCGAGGAAGATGAGGATCGCGAGCGCGTTGACGAAGCCCACCATCACCGACCGCGGGATGAACCGCATGAGCTTCGCGACGCCGAGCACCGCCAGCACGATCTGGATGACACCCCCGAGCAGGACGGTGGCGACGAGGTAGTCGATGCCGTGCTCGCGCGCGACGGGCGCGATGACGAGGGCGATCGCGCCGGTGGCGGCGCTGATCATGGCCGGGCGTCCGCCGAGGAACGCGATCGCGACCGCCATGACGAACGACGAGAACAGCCCGACGCGGGGGTCGACGCCGGCGATGATCGAGAACGCGATCGCCTCGGGGATGAGCGCGAGGGCGACGACGAGCCCCGCCAGCACCTCGCGCGTCAGCAGCCGAGGGCTGCGGAGGGCCTGCACGACGGTGGGTTCGATGCGGTAGCGCGACGCGCTGTCGCGGGCGGGGGTGACGGCGGTCACGCGGTGCCTTTCGGTCGGTGCCCGGCAGGGCGGGCGGGCGATCGCGCGAGCGCGCGCAGCGCCGGCTGTCCGACGCGGGAAGAATGAAGGGGGTCGGCGCGGAACGGCGCCGACAAGAATCTAACGTAACGTGAGGTTTGATGTCGAATCGCGATGAGGTCACCATGCGCATCGGAGAGGTGACCGAGCGGACCGAGATGTCGTTCCGCACACTCCGGCACTACGACGAGATCGGCCTCGTCACCCCGTCGGCGCGCACCGAGGGCGGGTTCCGCCTCTACACAGAGACCGACGTCGCCCGCATCCTGCTCATCCGACGCATGAAGCCTCTCGGCTACAGCCTCGACGAGATCCGGGAGCTGCTCGACGTCGTCGATGCCCTCACCGCCACCCCGGCCGACGCGGAGCTGCGCGCGCGCCTCGAGGCGATCCGGGCCGGCGCGGCCGAGCGTCGCGAGAAGCTGACCCGCCAGGTCGCGATGGCCGACGAGTTCCTCGCGCAACTCGGCGACATCTGACCGGTCTCGCACCGGGACGCCGCCGCCCGCTGCCGCAGCTCACGCGTAGGCCCGATGCACGTGCCACCCGCCCGCGCCGCAGTACACGTCGAACACGAACGCCTCGCCATCGGCATCCGTCGCCTGGAAGCGCCAGCCGTAGAGCCCGCGTCGCCGGTCATCGTCGGCGGCGAGAGACCAGACCGAGTCGCGCAGACGGGTCGGGATGTCGCTGACGGTCCAGCGCCGGCCCGCGTAGAACATCCGCGCGGGGATGTCGTCGACGAGCCAGAGGGTCACGTCATGGGCGCTCGTCGTGTCGGTCATGACAACCGAGGATAGAACACATCTTCGATACTCGCCAGGGCGCGCCGTCGACACTCGGCGCGCCGGCCGCGTCAGCTCAGCCTTCGCCGCGGTCGACGCCGATACCCGCCACGCCTCGGATGTCGTCGACGCCGACGACGTCCGCCATGGTCACGACCCCGCGAACACCGCGCTCGACCATGCGGGTCGCCGCGAGGGCCGCCATCCGCCCCGTCGCCAGCGACTGACCCTCTCCCGAGGCCGAGAACCGGCGGCCGCTCTGCCGATGGACGGCGCCGACGCGCCAGCGACTCGTGCCGAGATGCGGCGCGCGGCGAAGCAACGGTGCCAGCAGTGGAAAGACCCCGACGGTGCGCAGCGCAGCCGTCGCCACCCTGCTGTCGAGCGCCAGCCAGCTCCGGACGGCGACGCCCGACCGCGAGCCCCACAGCAGATCGTCGGGGAAGTCCGCACGGAGATATCTTCGATTCTCCGCCGCCGACCGGAATCGCCGGACCGACCGCAGGTTGACGATCCGCTCAGCCTCCGGCGCGGCGTAGAGCGGCGCGCCGGCGAGCCGGACCGTCCAGTCGACGGCTGCCGCACCATGCGACTCGCCGGCCCCGAGCATCACCGTGACGTCGACATCGTCGCCGGGGGCGGCACCGAGCGCGCTCGCCAGAACGGTGCTCACCCCCGGCGCGATCCCGGCCCCGAGCAGCACCGCCCCGCCGTCGGCGACGCCGCCCGCGAGCCGAGCGAGGTGGGATGCCGTCGCCGACACGTCGACAAGAGGCGTCGAACCGACCGCCTCCTGCACCGCGGTGATCTCGAGCCCGCTCGCATCGATCACGGCATCCGCTCGGCGCGCGGCGGCGGCGAGCACCTCGCGGCCCTCGAGCGTCGTGACATCGACGGCGAGACCGCCCGGCCCAGGGCGGCGCGATGCACCCACGACAGCATGGCCGCCGGCGCGCAGCGCGTCGGCGGCGGCAGCGCCGACCGCTCCGCGCGACCCGAGGACGAGAACGGACAGCTGTGACATGAAAACTCCAAACGTCTGGTTGGAGACCACCGTATGCACGGGACGTCGAACACGCCAACCAGAAGGTTGGAGTTGCTAGGCTCGGATCATGGCGTGGGACACCGAGGCGACGCGGCGCCGCCTGCTCGAAGCCGCGACCGAGCACTTCTCCGCGCGGGGATACGCCGGCGCGCGTGTCGAGGCGATCGCCCGGACCGCCGGGGTGAACAAGGAGCGCATCTACTCGTACTTCGTCGACAAGGCGGGACTGTTCGGCGCCGTGCTCGCCGCCGAGGTCGACCGCCTCCTCGACGGCATCGAGGTCCGCGGCACCGGTGCCGACGCGCTCGGCGGGCTCGCCCACGACCTTTACGACCGAGCCGCGTCGCACCCGCAGCTCGCACGCCTGCTGTCGTGGGAGAGTCTCGAGCTCGATGCGCCGGTGTCGGGGCCCAGCCGTGCCGAGGGGTGCGCCGCCATGGTCGACGCTCTTGCTGCCGCTTTGCCGGGCCGCTCCCGCGACGAGGCGGCGCAGCTGCTGGTGAGCATCATCGCGATCGCGACGGCCGAGGGATGCCTCCCCCACCTGGTCACGCTCATCACGGGCTCGGCATCCGCGGACGCCCGCCGAGACGCCGTCGTCGCGCAGGCCCGATCGCTCGCCTGAAGCGTCGACCGAATCTGTCTACGCTGAGGCGATGGACCTCCACAGCCTCTTCGGACTCTCCGGCCGACGCGCCCTCGTGACCGGCGGGAGCTCCGGCATCGGCCGCGGAATCTCCGAGGCACTGGCGGCCGCGGGAGCCGAGGTCGTCATCGCCGCCCGCGGTCGCGACCTGATCGACGAGACCGTCGGGCGCATCCGCTCCGAGGGCCGGCGCGCGTCGGGAATCGTCGCAGACCTGTCCTCGCGCGCGGGCTGCCACGAGCTCGCCGATCAGGCCGGCGACATCGACATCCTCGTGAACTCGGCGGGCATCAACATCCGCCCTCCCCTCCTCGAGCTCGATGAACCCGCCTGGGACGCCACGATGGCCGTCAACCTCGACGCGCCCTTCATCCTCGGCCAGCGATTGGCCCCCGGGATGATCGAGCGCGAATACGGCCGCATCATCTCCATCAGCTCGCAGCAGGCGAGCCGCGCCTTCGCGTCGAGCGGCGCCTACGGCGCATCGAAGGCCGCCCTCGAGGGTCTCGCCCGCTCGCAAGCGGAGGCGTGGTCGGCAGCCGGGGTGACCTCTAACGTGCTGGTCCCGGGTTTCGTCCTCACACGCCTCAACCAGCGCCTCGCCAGCGACCCCGACGTCGTCGACGCACTGGCCGCCCGCACCTTCGTCGGCCGCAACGGCCTGCCCGACGACTTCGCCGCCGCGGCGATCTTCCTCGCCGGCCCGGGCTCGGCCTATGTGACCGGCCAGTCGATCGCCGTGGACGGCGGCTTCTCGGTCCACTGAGGCTGACCTTCCTTCGCCCATACCAGGTGAGCGCTCCCACGGGAAGGGCTCCCCTTCGACCCGGGGCTCGGACAGACTGAGCCGCTAGGTCGATCAACACGGGGAGTCGTCATGGCAGTGCAGGGTGAGACATCGTCGGCATCGGCAGTCCTCGACGCGCTGTGGGCGTACGAGGCCGCGGAGGGCGCCATTCGACTGCGCCTGCGCGACTCGATGCTCGTGTGCGAGAACGACCTGATCGCGCTCGAGAAGCTCATCGAGGCACAGGACCGCGACATCGCGCTGACCCCGTCGAACATCACCCAAGAGCTCGGGATCTCGTCCGCGAGCACGACCGCCATGCTCGATCGCCTCGAGCGCTCCGGGTATCTCCGGCGGCAGCCGCATCCGTCCGACAGACGCAAGGTCTTCGTGACGCTCGGCGATCGCCCGGTCGAGCGCCTGCGCCAGTCGGGATCGGACGTGCAGCATCGCGTCGAGGACGTCATCGCCCATATGCCGCCCGGATCCGCCGCCGTGCTCGTCGATTTCCTCTCGCGCATGCGGGTCGCCGCCGAAGCGGCCTGAGGTGGCGTCCCCGGCACGCGGGGCCGCGCTCTCGCGCCTGTTCCGGCTCTCGCGACAGGTCTGGGTCCGCGCCGCCGCGTTCACCGCGATCGCGGTGGTCGTCGCCCTCGCAGCCGGTGTCATCGGCGCGATCATCCCGTTCGAGCTCGTCATCGATCTCGGCCAGAACTCGGTCGATTCGATCCTGCAGATCCTCGCCACCGCGATGCTCACGGCGACGACGTTCTCGATCACCGCCATGGTGACGGCCTACTCGTCTGCCACGACCACGGCGACGCCCCGCTCGACGCAGCTGCTGATCACCGACCCCACATCGCAGAACGCCCTGTCGACGTTCGTCGGGGCGTTCGTGTTCTCGCTCGTCGGGATCATCGCCCTCTCGACGGGCTACTACACGGAGCAGGGGCGGACGATCCTGTTCGTCGGTACCCTCGCGGTCGTCGCCTTCATCGTCGTCACGCTGCTGCGGTGGATCGCCCACCTCGCGCGGTTCGGCCGCATGGCCGACGTGATCGACCGCGTCGAAGAGGCCGCGACGGCCTCGCTCGTCGCCTATGCCCAGACGCCGACGCTCCGCGCGCAGCGGCTCGTCGACATGCCCGTCACCGCGGTGCCGGTGTGGGCCGAGTCGGTGGGCTACGTCGCCCACATCGACATCGCCGCCCTCGACCGCGCAGCCCGCGAGGGCGGCATCCGCATCCTCGTCGCGACGCCGCCGGGAAGCATCGCCGACCGGACGCGGCCGCTGGCTTACCTGTCACGACACGGGGGCTCGCGACAAGACGAACTGCAGGATGCGGCGCGCCGGGCCTTCCGCCTCGCCTCGCACCGCGATTACGAGCAGGATCCGCGACTGGGCGTCATCGCGCTGACCGAGATCGGCAGCCGCGCGCTGTCACCCGCGACGAACGATCCGGGTACGGCGATCGAGGTCATCGCCGCGCTGCAGCGCGTGTTCACCCGCTCGCTCGAGATCGAAGCCGACGACCGGGTCGAGTTCGCACACGTCTCGGTGGCACCGCCGCGGCTCGCCGACCTGGTCGCCGACGCGTTCCGCCCCATCGCGCGGGACGGCGCCGCCCTGCTCGAGGTGCAGATCCGTCTGCAGAAGTGCCTCGCCGCCCTCGCGGCCGCCGCGCCGGAGCATCGACGGCTCTTCGCCGACACGGCCGCCGATGCCGTGCGCCGCGCGCGATCGCAGATGGATGCCGGAGACCGACGGACCCTGCGCCGGACCGCCGCCGCCGTCTGGCAAGCCCCGCCGCGCCCCTGACCCCCGGTCGCCCCGCACCCCACCCGAGGCTCACCGCCCTAGCCCGTGCCCCGATGCAAGGCATCCGCCCCGACACCCCGGCCCGGATGCCGCATACCCGGCGCGTCGCCCGCGATCCCTTGCATCCGCGCACCCGAGGCACCGGCTCAGGACGTCAGCGGCACACCCGTCATCCGTCGCCCCGGCGCCCAGCCGAAGAGGAGCAGCGCCGCAGCGAAACTGATCGGCCCGACCAGGTGGAAGACCTGCGACAGCGCAGACACGTCACCACCCGAGGTGCCGAAGGTGTCGGCGATCGACATCCCGATCGAGAATCCGGCGAACAACCGCAGGAACAGCGCGGCCCCGATGATCGAGAGGTACAGGATGCCGAGCCGGCGGGGCGTCAGCCATGCCCCTCCCCTCGTCAGCGCGGCGACTGTCACAGCGGCTGCCGCCACCAGCCACACCCCGCCCCACACGGCCACCGACTGTGCAGCCAGCGCCGGATCGAAACCGTCGGCCGCGATCATCTCGGCGTAGATGGCGCTCAACTCGTAGCCGGGCACCTTGGCGAGCGGGTTCCACACCAGCAGATCGAGCGCGCCGAGCACGAGCAACACCGTGATGAACACGAGCCCCGCGATCGCGACCGGCCGCCGCCGGGCGAGCGGCGAAGACCGGTCCTCCAGGACGAGCGGCGTCGAGCGCCAGGCAGCGGCCAGCCCGACCGCGGCGCCGCCGACCGTGAGGCCGACGCCCGCCGCGCTCACCTCCGCTGCCAGGGGATGCGCCGCGGCGAGCGCGAGGAGGAGGATGCCGAACGCGGTGACCGCGAACGCGACCCTCACGACCGCCGATCGCGACAGCGCGGCCGCGCCGATGAAGAGGGCGATGGCGAGCAGCACTCCCCCGAAGAGGGCCACGCTGAGCACGGAGCGTCCGACGGCGAGCGCAAGCTCGATGACAGCCGGAATGGCGACCGCAGGCGAGCCGAGATCCACCGTCAGCCAGAGCGCGGCCGAGGTCGCTCCGACCGCGGCGAGCAGCGAGACACCCCGCCGGCTCAGCCTCCGCGAAGCGGTGCCTCGGGGCTCACCGGTCAGCATCGGAGCGTCGCGATCCGCGGTGAGCGCGACCGCGATCGCGCCGCGCACGACGTCACCCCGGCGCACCCCGACTTCGTGAGCCCCCGCGACATCCGCCCGCCACTGCTCGAGATGGCGTGCGCGCGACGCGGCCGGCATCGTCCGGCTCACCGCTCGAAGGACGAGGTCGAGGTCGAGGTCGAGGGTCACGCGATCGCTCCCCTCGCGTCACCGCGGCCACGCCCGGGCTCGGGCTCCTGCCGACGCGCGCGGCGTCGCTGCATCCGCACCGCATGCTCATCGACGGCGGCGCGGGCTGCGGCGAGGCCGTCCGGCGTCAGGCGGTACAGGCGCCGCCGGGGTCCGCTGCGGCTCGGGTCGACCTCCCACTCAGAGGTCACCCACTCCATCGACTCGAGGCGTTCGAGGATCGGGTACACCGTTCCCGCGGGCCGCCCCGTTGTGCTGACGATGCGCAGCCCCCACACTCCCTCGGCCTCGAGGATCAGAATCTCGAGCACGTCCACCGTGGCCGGCGTGATGCGTTTGAGCGGCTGCATGCTCGCACTCTATCTCTATATACCTAGAGATAGAGTGGGAGTCGGGCCGAGATGCAAGGCATCCGTCTCGACACCCCGGCCCGGATGCCGCTCCCCCGGCGCGTCGCACACGATCGCTTGCATCCGCGCACCGGCCGACACAGCGCATCGGCCGACGCAGCGCACCGGCCGACACAGGGCACGGCCGACACAGATCAGGGCGGTCCAGGTCAGGGCCGATCGTCGAGCACGCGGCCGATCTCGCGCCGGCTCGACACACCGAGCCGGCGCATGATGTTGGCGACGTGGTAGTCGACGGTCCGTTTCGAGAGGTGCAGGATGCCCGCGATCTCACCACTCGTGTATCCCTGGCCGACGGCTCGGGCGACCTTGCGCTGCTGCTCGGTCAGCCGCGCCGCAGGTTGCCCGCTCCGGTCCCCGAGCATCAGCTCGGCGGTCGATTGCGCCACGATGGCTTCGTACCTCTCCGCCAGCCCCGCCGCTCCCAGGTCGGAGAGTTCGGCGCTGGCCTCTTCATAGGCAGCCAGCGCCCGCACCGGGTCGGGCACCCCGAGCGTGCCGAAGCGGCTGTAGTAGATGCCCGCCACCGTTCGGACCCAGGCCCGGCCCAGCGGATCGAGGTCGGGCGACAGGCGGTCGAGGGAACGCGCGACGGCATCGGCCGCCTCGGGGTGCCGCCCGTCGTACTCGGCCAGGATCGACACGTACGCCCAGTAGTACGCGCTCTGCTCCGCACCCTCCATCCGCGCCCAGATCGCGACGCCGCGACGGAACTCGTCGATGCGGCCGAGGTGCCACGCGGCCAGCAGGTTCAGCATCCACCACTCGTCGCGCCGGTACGGCCGCCGGTAACCCGGCTCGGCAGCATCCTCGAGCGTCCGCCTCAGCCCGGTCCAGTCGCTTCGCGTGATCGCCACCATCAGTCGGGCATGCGTCAGCACCATGTGCGCGAGGAACGACGGAGTGTCCCGGCAGAGTAGTTCGGCACGTTCGAGCACGAGCCCGCCGGCCTCGAGGTCGCCGCGAAGAGCGAGCAGCAGCCCGTGCACGGCCAGAGCCTGCGGCTCGAGCCAGTCGTGTTCCACCGATTCGAGGGGCGCGACGGTCGCGCGCACGACATCCACGGCATCCCGCCACCGGCCCTGCCGGATGCGGACGAACGCGAGCTCGACCTCACCGTGGATCCTCACGCCGGGTCTCCACTCGGGAGCGAGCCGGGCGCCGCGGCCCAGGTTGATCGCTGCTTCACCGAGACGGCCGGCGGTGTGCTCGATGCTGCCGAGGCAGATGAGCGCGAGCGCGTGGTCGGCGGTGAGGGTGTTGCGCATCCGGAGGGGCGCGATCGTCTCGGCGAGGGCGCGGCGTGCGCTCATGCCCCCGCCGGTGTGCAGTTCGACGAGCGCATCGAGGCCGAGCAGGTCGAAGTGCAGGTACGGGGGAAGCGCGGCCGCGCCCTCGCCGGCATCAGCGGATGCGGTCGCCACCGCGGCACGCGCCGCATCGATGCACTCGCGCGCCCGGACCCAGGCGCCCGAGGCGGCAGCGCCGGTGGCGAGGTAGGTCAGCAGCAACGGCAGCAGGGGCCCCTCTTCGCCGAGAGGGTCGGGGTCCGCTCCCGGGAGGCTGTCGCGGGCGACCGCCGTGATGCGCGACATCGCACTGTCGAGGTCTCCTGCGCCGATTCTCAGCACGGCGAGCACCCCATCGCGGAGGACGCCCGCGGACATCGCGGCGACGTCGGCCCGGTGCGCTTCCAGCAGGTCGGCGCGATACGCCCGGAGCGCGATGGAGCAGGCGAGAGGCAGCCCCTCGGCGTCGCCCTGCGCGTGCGCGCTCATCGCGGTGCGCACCGCGACCTCGGCCTCGCGCCGCCGCCACGCCGCGCGAGCCTCGATGATGAGCTGGTCCGTCGCCATCTGCTTCCTTCGGTTCGGGTCAGTCTGCCAGGCCCGATGGCCAGGGACACCACACAGCGCCCGGTCGGAATTCGCGTCGCGGCGTCCACCCGGTCGCGAGTAGCATTCGCCGTCACGCCGTGACCGCCGGACGGCTCTCGGGGCGGGAGAGCCGACACGCCGGTTAGGCTGACGGGGTCGTCCAGCCCTCGACGGAAAGAGCTCCCGATGTTCGAGATCATGACCGTCTGCACCGGTAACGTGTGCCGCTCCCCGCTCGCCGAGCAGCTCCTGCGCACGCGTCTGGCGGGACTGCCCGGAGCCGTCACCAGCGGCGGCACCTACGACATGGGCGGTGCGCCGATGCCGGCCGAAGCCCAGCGCCTCGCGGTCGAGAACGGCGTGAGCGCCGAGATGGCCGACGCGCACCGCTCGCAGCTCATCTCGCCGGCGCGCCTGTCGTCGCCGGATCTGATCCTGGCGATGGCGCGCGAGCACCGCCGCAGCATCGTCGAGCTCGCACCCAGCCGCCTGCGCGCGGCGTTCACGCTTCGTGAGTTCGCACGGCTGGCTGCCGACGCGAGCGACGACGAGATCCGCGGCGCCGCGGATGCGGCAGGCGACGATCCGTCGGCGCGTCTGCGTGCCGCCGTCGCCGTCGTCGCGTCACACCGGGGCATGGCGCTGCCGCCCGAGTCTCCCGACGACGACGACGTCATCGACCCCTACCGCCGCTCGTGGAACACCTACCAGCTGTCCGGGTCGCAGCTCGTACCGGCGATCGACGAGGTCGTCCGAGCCGTCCGTCTGGCCGTCGCCGCCTGACAGGCCCACCACCCCGCCGACCAGGTCGACTCGCCGCTGAACGCGGATCCCGCACCGCGAGCATCCGCAGTTCCTGGCGAACCGACCGAGGACGGGCTGAACCGGTGCCTACGGGAGGATGACGGCGCCACCGGGAAGCGTGCCGTCTCCTCCGGTGTTCCCGCCCGTGCCGTCGCCGCCGCCCGATCCGTCGCCAGTGCCGGAGCCGTCTCCGCCGGTATCCCCTCCGCCGGTGTCGCCGCCCGTGGCGGGATCGCTCGGTGTGGGCTCGGGGGTGACCGTGCCGCCCGTGTCGCTGTTGCCGCTCCCCGTGCCCGGGCTGGTCGACCCGCGGCCGGTGGTGTTCCGCGCGGCCTCGCGCTCGGCGATGATCGCGGCGACCGCCCGTTCGTGGTCGCGGCGCAGGGCGTCGACGAGCGGCGGATACGCGACCATCTCAGCAGCCCCGAGGCCACCGGCGGCCTGCGCGGCAGGCACGGCAGCAGCGGCCGCGGTCACGGCGTCGCGGAACGACGGCAGCGCCTCGGCGTACTCGGTCACCTCTGCCTCCGCGGAGGCCGGGAAGCTCGCGCCCAGCGCCGCGATCGAACCCACGAACGCATCGCGGAGGGCGACGACCTGGCTTCGCACGGCCCGCGTCTGCTCGGTCATCGCCGTCAGCTCATCGGAGCGCTCGCGCACGACGTCGATCTGGGCTCCGACCTGCGCGAGGTCATCCGTGTCGATCGCAGGCCGGGTATATGCGGCGGGAGTCGACGGCACCTCGATCGCGTCGAGTCCGGCCCGGAGGTCGGCGACCGCCTGCACTGCGGCCGCCCGCGCAGACTCGTCGACGTATCCGGCGACTGTCGCGAGCGCGGGCTCGACCCCGTCGGCCTCGGCGCGCGCCTCGGCCATGAGGGTCTCGATGCGGGTGACACCCGACTGCACGGCCTGCTCGCCGTTGGCGAGGGAGGCCTCGTCGACCGAAAGCGCTCGAAGAGCGGATGCCGCGGGGCTGGCGTTCGCGAACTGGATGGCGCCGAACACGCCGACCACGGTGACGACGGCGACAGCGAGCACGGCGAACGCGACGTTGAGCCAATCGGTGCGCTTGTGACCGCGACGCGGCATCTTCGGGGCGCCCGACTTACCCGCGATGTGCACGGGGCTCGCGGACTGTGCGGCGGCGGCGACCATCGCGACGAGCTGCCCGGTCTCATCGGGTCGGGCGAGTGGGACAGCCTGCTCCATCCGCGGGGGGCCGACGAGCGCGGCGAGGCGGCGCTCGTCGATGATGCTGTCCGCGGCGCGGATGCCGTCGTCGCCCGATCGGCGATCGTCGGTGAAGAGATCGGCGAGAGAGTTCATCCGGAAGTGCCTCGGACTCGGACTCGGGCGCACGGAAAGCGCGCGGATGTCGGTGGAGCGTCTGGTCTCGTGAAAGGATACCCGGCGACACCGACGACAGGAGAAACGTGGAACTCCACGACTACATCCGCATCCTGCGCCGCAACATCGTTCTGATCATCGCGACCACGCTGATCGGCATCGCCGCGGGCGCGGCGTCGGCGCTCCTGACGCCGCCGCGTTACGACGCCACGACTCAGCTGTTCGTGGCGACGCAGTCCTCGGGCGATGCGTCCAACAATGAGCTGCGACAGGGCACCGACTTCGCCCGGCAGGCGGTTCAGAGCTACGTCAATATCATCCCGACGGCGCTCGTCCTCGACCCGGTGATCGCCGATCTCGGCCTCGACGAGAGCGCCGCGCAGCTCGCCGAGCGCGTCTCGGTCTCGGCGACCCAGAACACCGTCGTCATTTCCATCACCGTGTCCGACCCGGGTCCCGAGGGCGCGGCGCGCATCGCCAATGCGATCGCCGACAGCTTCACGACCGTCGTGTCCGAACAGCTCGAGCGCTCGACCGCCGAGCGTCCGAGCCCGGTGCGGATCGAGACGGTCCAGCCGGCCCAGGTGCCGGTCGATCCCGCGGCCCCGAACATGCGCCTCGCGCTCGCCCTCGGCGCGCTGGTGGGTCTCGCCGCGGGTGTCGCCGTCGCGATCCTGCGGGCGGTCGCCGACACCCGCATCCGCACCGTCGAGGACGTCGAGAAGATCGTGCCCGCTCCGCTGCTGGGGGGAATCGCGCTCGATCCGGAGTCGAAGAAGCGGCCCCTCATCGTCGCCGCCTCCGCCCGTGACCCCCGCGCGGAGGCCTTCCGCGCGCTGCGCACGAACGTGCAGTTCCTCACGACGACCGGCGGGCCGCTGGCGTTCGTCGTGACGAGCGCGAACCCGTCGGAGGGGAAGTCCACCACCGCCGCCAATCTCGCGATCGCCTTCGCCGAGGCGGGGTCGAAAGTCGTCCTCGTGGATGCCGATCTGCGGCGCCCGAAGACGGCGGAGTATTTCGGCATCGAGGGCGGCGTGGGACTCTCCGACGTCCTGGTGTCCCGCGCGAGCCTGCTCGACGTGCTCCAGCGGTGGGGCCAGGGGACGCTTTTCATCCTCCCCTCTGGCGCTGTCCCGCCGAATCCCGCGGAACTGCTCGGATCGACCACGATGTCCAAGCTCCTGGACGAGCTGCGAACCGCGTTCGACGTCGTCATCATCGACGCCCCGCCGGTGCTCGCGGTGACGGATGCCGCTGTCGTCGGCCGCGCCGTCGATGGCGTCATCCTCGTCGCGGCGGCGGGCTCCACCACCCGCGCGCGCCTCACCTCGGCGGTGAAGAACATCGAGACCGCCGGATCGCGTATCGCCGGGACCGTCGTGACGATGCTGCCGACGGCGGGTGCCGACAAGACCTCGTACGGCGTTTACGCCTACGTCGCAAAGGGCGATTGATCGTCCGAACCCACCTCTTGTCCGGTACCGGATGAGCCGTGTGGAACAATGACAGAGCCGTCGCACCGGACACTCATAGGGGGAATTACTACGTGGAACTCCGCGATTACCTGCGCATCCTGCACAGGAATTGGATTCTCCTTCTCGCTCTCCTGATCATCGGAACAGGAGCCGGGGCGGCATATGCCCTGCTTCAGACGCCGCGGTACGAGGCATCGACCAGCCTGTACGTCTCGGTCCGCACCGAGGGTGCCGCCACGGGAGAACTCGTGCAGGGCACGACGTTCGCCCGCCAGATGGTCACCAGTTACGTCGACGTCATCCCGACCTCGCTCGTCCTCGAGCCGGTGATCGACGAGCTCGATCTCGACCAGACCGTCGCTCAGCTCGCGTCGCGCATCACGGCGACCACTCCGGTGAACACGGTGCTGATCAATATCGGCGTGACCGACACCGACCCCGAGCTCGCCGCGCGGATCGCCAACGCGACCGCCGAGAGCTTCACCACCGCGGTGCAGAACACGATCGAGCGCCCCGCGGACGGTCAGGGGACGAGCCCCGTCCAGGTCACCGTGACGCAGCTGGCGACCGCGCCCGAGCGCCCCTCCAGCCCGAACGTCCCGCTGTACATCGCCGTCGGAGCGCTGCTGGGCCTCGCCCTCGGCGTCGGCTTCGCCGTCCTGCGGTCGGTGCTCGACACCCGTATCCACACGCTGCACGACATCGAGCAGCTCACCGACAGGCCCATGCTCGGCGGCATCGCGTTCGACAACGAAGCGTCGAAGCGGCCCCTCATCGTGCACGCCGATCCCCGCAGTCCCCGTGCCGAGTCGTTCCGCACCCTTCGCACGAACCTGCAGTTCCTGAACGTCGAAGACGGCCCGCGCAGCTTCGTCGTCTCGAGCGCCGGCCCCGGCGAGGGCAAGTCGACCACGACCGCGAACCTCGCGATCGCCCTGGCCGAGACCGGCGCCCGGGTCGCGCTCGTCGATGGCGACCTGCGACTCCCCCGCGTCGCCGACTACATGGGCATCGAGGGCGGCGTCGGCCTCACCGACGTCATCATCGGACGCGTCCCGCTGGTCGACGCGCTGCAGAAGTGGGGCCAGAACCAGTTGTTCGTGCTGCCCAGCGGCCCGGTGCCGCCGAACCCGAGCGAGCTGCTGGGGTCGAGCTCGATGGACAACGTGCTCGCGGCGCTCACCGAGCACTTCGACTACGTGCTCATCGACGCGCCGCCGCTGCTGCTCGTCACCGATGCCGCGGTGCTCAGCAAGAAGACCCGCGGTGTCATCATGGTCGCCGCCTCGGGCCGCACGAAGAAGCAGGAGCTGCAGGGAGCGTTCCGCACCCTCGACACAGCCGGCGGAACGCTGCTCGGTGTCGTCGTGACGATGCTCCCGACCAAGGGACCCGACAGCTACGGCTACGGCGCCTATACCTACGGTTCGACGCACGTCGTCGACCAGGCGCCGGTTCAGCTCAGCCGCGCCGACGCCAAAGCCAAGCGGCGAGCGGACCGCACCGAGTCGACGGGCGTGCGTCGCAGCTGAAGCCCCTGGTTCTCGATCGAACGAGCCCGCGAAGTCGTAAAGCTTCGCGGGCTCGTTCGTTCACGCGGTGCGATGACTCAGCCCGCGGGACAGACGACGATGCCCGGCGCCTCCGCCAGCGGGGCCGCAGCACCGCACAGGTCGGCTCCGCCCAGGTCGAGTCGGGGGTAGCCGGCGATGTTCTCGGGCGGAGCGTCGAGCAGCGCGACGTGCGCGCCGGACATCACGACGACCGCGACGAGTCCGCCCCAGTGCGTCGCGATCCAGTCGGCCTCGACCGAGGCGACGGCGGCCGCCTGCTCGCGCTGCGCCGCGAGCTCCGTGCCATCCCGACCGGCAGCGGTGACCCCGGCGCTGCTCCCGGAGACGACGAGGCAGCCCGCGAGAGCGGCGGACACCACCACAGATGCCGCGCGCGCGGCGGCTCCCGACCGCCACAGCTGTCGCACTGCCGGGATGAGCGCCGCCACGAGCACGGGAGCGAACGCGAGGATGCCGGGGGCCGGATGCCGCACCCACAGCGGCAGGTGGCCGGCGGTCGACCACCAGCCGACGAAAGCTCCGAATCCGAGCACGGCTGCGGCGGCGAGGTGCGCGCGCGGCTCCGCGGCGAGCGTCGCCCAGAACCGATCGGTGCTCGGCCGGTAGCGCAGCACGAGACCGGCGATCAGCACGACGATCGCGAGCACGACGGCGGCGACGACGACGGCGGCGGGCAGGTACCAGGACGAGGCGAGGGTCGTCAGCTTCTCGCCGAACGTGGTGTGCGCGACCTGTCCCCCGCTCCGGATGAAGTCGCGGGTCGCGCGCAGGTGGTCGACGAAGCCGCGGGGTCCGAGCGAGATGAAGGCGAAGATCTCGACGAGCACGGTCGGCACCGCCAGGGCGATCGCGGGCGCAATCAGGGCGCGCAGGCGCCGCATCCAGGGCCGCCCGTGCTGGAGCAGCAGCACCGCGACGACGAAGGCGGGGAGCGAGAGCAGGGCGATGTACTTCGCCTGGATCGCAAGTCCCACGAGAAGCCCCGCCAGCCACGGGCGCGTGCGCAGCGCGACGAGCGCCCAGGCGAGCAGGGCGGCTGCCGGTACCTCGCCGAGCACGTCGGCGGGACCCTGGATCGGTGAGGGCAGCGCGGCGGCGGTGAACGCGAGCGGGACGGCGACGGCGACGAGCGCGCCCCAGCGTCCGCCGATCCGGCGGCCCAGGATGCCGACAGCGACGAGCAGCGCGACGAAATACGCCGCCGGCACGAGACGGCCGCCGACGACCAGGTCGACGCCGGTCGCGAGCACGGCGGCGATCGGCAGGAGCACGACCGGTCCCGTCGAGATGCGCGCGTCGAAGGGCGTCAGCTCGCTGCCCGAGAGGGTGCCGTCGCTGGTGTAGCCGAGTCCTTGGAGGAGGTTGACGGGCACGGTCAGGTTGAACGCCTCGTCCTCCCAGAGCCGCGTGGCCGAGATGCTCTGCCAGAGGACGATCCCGTGGGCGGCGACGAGAAGCGCCGCGACGATCCAGAATGCGACGGTCCGGAGCGTGCGGGTCACGTCAGGCCTCCCGGCGAGCCTGCTCGCGCACGCCGCGCATGGGGGCAGCCGGGCGCAGCGAGAGCCGCCACAGCTCGATCAAGGCGTCGCGCGCGAAGGCCCGCAGGCGCGGCGGCGGCAGCATCGGCTGTCCGCTGGTCCCCCACATCGTGCCGGTCGTCTCAGCGCCGCGGCGCGGAAGACTCCGAACAGCGACGTAACGCACGCTCATGCGCCCGCGCGCTTCCGCGAGCGAGAAGTGCACGTGCGGCACGAGCGCATCGGCGCCGACGGCGTCGAGCAGCGTCGCGATCACCTCGGGCCGGTAGGCGCGGAGCGGGGTGTTGATGTCGGGGACTGCGCGTCCCGCGAATGGGCGGACGATGAGCCGCAGGCCGGCGCTCAGCATACGGCGGTACCAGGGATCATCGCGGCCGCGGCGCACGCCGTGCACGACGTCTGCGCCCTCTGACTCCACAGCCCCCACGACACGTGCGATGTCCTCGCCGGTGAACTGCCCGTCGCCGTCCACGTGGACGATGAGGTCCGCTGATGTCGCGAGCCCGGCACGGTAGGCGGCGAGCGCGGTGGGGCCGTGTCCGCGGTTGGCGGGCTGGGTCTGCACCTCGACGCCGGGCAGCTCGAGATGCGCGACGACAGACGCGGTGGCGTCCGTCGATCGGTCGTCGGCCACGATGATGTCGAGGCGGTCGCAACGCGACGCGAGATGCTCGTGGATCTCCTCGAGGAACCCGGCGATCCCGTCGGCCTCGTTGTACGCGGGCATGACGATGGCGATATGCGTGAAACTCACGTGGCTCCCCGTGCTTTCCGGTGATGTCCCCGGGCGCGGACAACGCCTGTAGCCTAGTCGAGCCATGTCACTGCCCCCTCGCGTGAAGCGCGCTGCCGCTCTGAGCGCGCGCTTCCTCACCGTCGGCGGCATCAGCACTCTCATCGAGGTCGTCACCTTCAACATCCTGCTGTTCGGGCTCGGCTGGGATGCCGTCGCCGCGAAGGTCGTCGCGTCGCTCGTGGCTCTCGTGAACGCCTACTTCGGCAACCGGCAATGGACGTTCAAAGACCGTGCCCGTCGGCGTCGCTGGGTCGAGATCACACTGTTCGTGATCGTCAACGCCGTCTGCACGGCGCTCGGTGCGCTCCTCGTGTGGGGCGGCGTCGAGGCGGCATCCGCTGTGCTCGGACGCCCCGCCGGACCATTCGTCGTGAACGTCGTCAACCTCGTGAGCATCGTCGTCGTCGTGCTCGCCCGCTTCGGCTTCTATCACTCGGTCGTGTTCCGAGCGTCGCTGGCGCAACGATAGTCGACCCCGATCACCGGCGCGAGCGTACGGCGATCCGGATTCGCGATCGGCGACGGGCTCTACTGTCGTAAGTCTCGACGATGAGCGCCGATGGCACCGCCGGCGGGGTGAGCGTGCGCTCCACGACCTGCCACCCGGAAGCGGACTCAGCCATCTCGATCGTCGAGTCGAGTTCTCCACCGATCCCCACGAAGCGAACATGATCGATCGAGCCTCGCCCCGTGACGAATAACACGACACGAACCGCGAGTGCCCCGCGACCGTCGGTATGCGCCTCCGCGGATAGCGGCTCCGCACTCACGCCGTCGACGAACCCGATCTGCACGTCGATCTGCCGCTCGAAATCGATCTCAACCCGGTGAATGACGCCGCCCGCGATTCGGGCGCTGCTCCGAGAGACTCGGGCAGGTCGGGCCTGAGGCCCGAACGAAAAAAGCGCGTTGCTGCCGCCCCGCGCGAGAACGATGCTGCGCGCGTCCACAGACGCCTCACTGTCGCCCTCGATGAACTCGGTGCCGTCGGAGAACACGAAGCGGTCACCCGGTTTCATCAGGACGGGGAGGACCTGGGTACATCGTCCGCCCCGAGCGGAGAAGAAGGTGAACCCCACACCGGCGTCCCAGTAGCGCCACGCCGTCGCGTACTCGCCCGCGTCCGGGGACGATGCGGTACGTTGAGCGAACAGGCCAGTCGTCTGCCCCACATCCTCCGGGCTCAGACCCGGAGCTCTCGCATCGCGGCCATCGAAGAATGTGCTGCGAGAACTCGAGCGACGAGTGGAGAAGTCTCCATTCGGCCCGACTGTATCCCATCCCTCCGCCGCCTCGGGGTCATTAGTGCCCACGAGTACCGTTCCCATCCGGGCCCCCCAAAGGGTGCCGAGCTGGCGCGTCGACAGACCCTGGGGGTGCAAACCGAACACACCTACGGTGTAGTACTCCGGCCGCCGGACGAAAAGGTACAAGTCGCCCTTGGAACCATCATCGAGACGGGTGAAGCGTCGGCTCGTCACCACCGGGAGGTTATCTTCCACCGACCTTCGTTGCTCGCCCGTCGGTCCCTCCGGCGCGAGCGTGCCATACATCCAGGTCCGAGGAGACGTATGAGGCTTGTCCAGTGGTGCTATCGGCTCCCGGCCCGCACGGAAGGCATTTCGCGCCTCGGACTTCTCTTCTGCGGTCGGAAGGAAGACGGCGATCTCGGGCACCTCTTTCAGGAACGCCTTCGCTAGCGCCGCACGATCCCTCAGATCCGCGACGGGGCGCTCGAGGGCGCTCGTCACGTTCCGATTGTGGAGGGCGGGTACATGGGACAGGTGCCGCCCATCCGGCTCCGGAATCAGGGCGTAGCGCATGAATTGCATGTAACGGCGCACCAACGGCACCAAGTCCGGGTGTGCGGTATGCGTGTGCAGCCAAGCCAGATCCGGCATGGCAACGTCGAAGTTGTAGCTGAAATCGACTCCGTATGGTTCATGCATGAATCCGGCGGGAGCGACACCGTGTTTGCATAGGTAGGTGATCCGCTCGTCTATCTGGTCCCGCGACACACCCGCCTCACCCAGAACCTGCAACGAGCGCAACACCCCCACCAGCCCCGCCGCCACCTGGTTGAATGCCCTGATGGGCGTTTGCCAATGGGCAGCTCGCGGGTTCATGAACCACGTGACCGACCGTTTCATGCTGCTGCTGAGCCCGGTCTGACTGGGTCGCGAAACCCCCGCGGCCTGCAAGGCTTCGAGTGTGTGCGCCTGCGCGACCATCCCAAATGTCGTTGCCGCCAACGAGGACTTGCCGTCGTACTCCGGATAGCTGCCGTCGGGCAGTTGCAGTCCCGTGTAATAGCCGACGGCCAGTTCGAGGCGCGAGAGCAAAGCGGCATCTCCGAAGAGCTCGTGACCCGGGCGGTTCCACGGCCGCTCGTTCGCGTAGAACCACGCGAGGGTGGCGACGTGCTCCATGATCCGTGCGTTTGTCGGGCTTCGAGCCCAGGCGGGCCGCCACCAGCCACCGCCCATGAATCCGCGCTGGGAACCCCTCATGACGATATCGTTCGCCATCGGTCCGGCGCTCATCAAGTAGCGGGCGAGCACCTGCTCGTGGTCGGCGAACAAGTCACGATGAGGTGGCGGGAAGCCCTCGACGCGGGGGACACCTGAGCCCGAGGGCGCCGGCGACAGGGGTGCGAGGAACGGGATGGCGGCTACAGAACCGAGCCCGAGCAGCGCTCGCAAGAACGCACGGCGGCCGAAATGAGGGGTAGCGCCGGCGGCTCCGAGCGTCCCCTCAGACCGCTCCATGCCGATTCCATTGAGGGAAACAGGCATTCGGGCCCCGAGAAGGCTCAGTCACCGCAGCCCGGTGTATCCAACGCGACGGCTGTCTCTCGGACCATCGGCGTGTGCCAAACCTCCAGAGGACCGTACTCACGACCGGCCGCACCGGCGAACACCGCGCTCACCGTCCGCGATGTCGCCGGCTCGTTCACGACATTTACCTTGACGGCTGGTCGTCCGAGGTGCTCGACGGGCGCGAACTCGACAGGCTCACCATCGACGGTCACCGATGTCAGCGCCGCTCCGACGGGTCCGTACAGGACGAGATCAGTGCTAATCACGCCCTTCGGGAAGTAGCGACCGGGAGATATGTAGCTCGCGAGGCCGCTGACCTCGCCCGGCTCGAGCGTCGACGTGAGCGTCGACGACACAGTGAAGGAGGGAGCAGCGTCGGCGGACACGGAGCAGACATCGCTCGACACGGCGACAGCGGTATCGATGTAGTAGTCGAGCTTGCCCTCAGTGACGTCGTTCACGTACGAGCCGATCATGGTGACTTCCGCGTTGTCTTCCGGGAGGGCGCCGGCCATTCGGCTGCCCTCTACCACCTCGGCTTCCGCAGGCGAGTTGGGGACATAGAGGATCCGCCCCTCCTGAGCTGCGTGAGCAACCTTATCGACCAGCAGCTTGGGGTCGCGCACTGATGTGACCGAGTCGAAGACGGCCGCGGCTGCCGCAGCGAAGAACGCGTCCTGGCGGCGGTTATCGATCAGACTGTTTCCCGTGTCGAACCGGAAGTAGACCTCGTTCAGAAGAGTGGAGACGACATTGGATGAGTCGAGAGTCGACCCGTCCGGCAACGCAACCGGGCCGGTGGCTTCCATCAGGTAGCTCAGAGCGACAGGATCGATGGAAAGCGTGCCGTCGATGGGAGTGCCGAATTCCTCGGCCCAGAATGCGCCCATGATCCGGGCAGAGTCGGCAAAATCGGGGGTGGTGGTGACATCCTGCATGTACCGGCCAACTTTGTCCCCATAGAGCGAGACGACTGCGGGGTCGAGTTCCACGATCGGGTCGGGGCGCCCGTTGTCGAAGTCGGTGCTCGATGCCTGCTGGGTGATGCTGATCTCCCCGTTGTCCGCGGTGATGAGCACCAGCGCCGCGGGGTTGCCTCCCGTCCCCCGGGACTCGGCGTTGTTCTGCACGAGCACGAGGTAGTTTCGAGGCCCATCGGCGCCAAGCATGCCGGGAAGAATCGCGAGAGTCTTCTGAGCCGGCACGACGATCGGTTCGACCTGCAGTAGCGCGTCGTCCAACTGCGCAACCCCTGACGAGACCTGATCGATCAAACCAGATCTGTCGATCCCGTCAACGGTTGAGCGCGCCCGCGCCAGCGCCGCAGCAGCACGATCGATGACTTCCGAGGCGACGGCGATCTGCCCGACATCGACGCGCCCGTCCACGGGCGTCAAGCTGGCCAGGCTGAATGAAGTAGCGGGCTCGAGCGCTTCGAGGACAAGATCATCGATCGTCTCCGCGACCTCCCGGACGGCCGCGAGGTTTGCGCCCGCGACGGGCACTCCTTCGACGAACCTCCACAAGTCACCGCCTGCTTGCTCTCGAGCCTCGGCGGACAGTTCTCGCAACCGAGCCACCGATGCACGGGCGCCCTCCGTGTCACCGGCCAGAACCTGTTCCTTTGCCGTGGAGGCCAAGGGGATTGCCGATTGCAGAGCATCGCGCGCCGCGAACGCTCGATCGGCGATCGCCTTTCCAACGAGACTCGACACCACGGCGACGGCAACGATGACGAGAAGGATGCCGATAGGCACCCAGAAGCGGAAGCTGCGCAACAGCGGCCGCCTGGGGCGACGGCTTCGTCGGGTCTGTTCGGGCACCCGCCCATCCTAGTTGGACGTTCCTGCCCAGATGAGTGGGCATCGGGGGGGGGCGAGTATCGGCCACGGCTGGGAAGTCCCGGTGGGTCACGTCACGCACGAGCGTGAACATCGACCATCCATCATTGCCACTTTTAACACACTGGACACGCGCTGAAGGTAGCCTGAATGTCCGTCGAGTACCGGACGAGAGGGGCGGTTTGTCGTCTGAAGCGAGCTATGCGGTCCTGCCAGCCGACGAATCGGCCGCCGCCGAGTCGCGCGCGGCCGCCGAGCAGCGACCGCCCTCCCCCACGTCGCCCTCCGCGACCGTGCCGACGCCCCGCGACTGGCGCCCTGCCTACGCTCGGAGGCTACGCATCACGGATTTGATCGTTCTGGTGGCCGTTGTCTTCGGTGCTCAAATCATCTGGTTCGGAACCGGCAACGCGCAGGTTGACATACGGTCCGATGTCCGCCTGAGTGAGCTGTCCTACTGGTACTTCTCCACCGGTTTGGTACTCGCGTGGATGGCCGTTCTCCACCTCATCGATTCCCGAAGCCATCGGATCGTAGGGACCGGGATGGCCGAATACAAGCGAGTGGTCGACGCGAGCTTCCGGCTCTTCGGGTTCATCGCGATCTTCGCGTTCCTGCTCAAAGTCGACCTAGCTCGCGGCTTCCTTCTGATCAGCCTGCCCGCCGGCGTCCTCGCGCTCGTCGTCGAGCGCTGGCTGTGGCGCCAGTGGCTGATCCGCCAGCGGCGGCGGGGCGACTATTCAGCCCGTGTTCTCCTCGTGGGTTCCGAGCAATCGGTGGCGCACATCGCCCGAGAATTGCAGCGAACGCCGCAGGCTGGCTATACAGTTGTCGGCGCATGCGTACCAACCGGGCGTGTCGCGGACACCATCCGAGACACCGCGATTCCCATCATGGGGAACGTCAACACAATCGATCGAGCACTGAGAGTGACGGGTGCCGACACCGTCGCCGTCACCAGCACTGACGATCTGCCTGCGATGAAGGTGAAGCAGATCTCATGGCAACTGGAGTCCGGCCGTCAACACCTCGTCCTCGCGCCGAGCATCGTGGACATCGCCGGTCCGCGCCTTCATACCCGGCCCGTCGCTGGGTTGCCCCTCATACATGTCGAGACGCCGCGCTTCAGCGGCGGGCAACGACTTGTCAAGCGCATGGTGGACCTATCCGTTAGCACGGTTGGGGTCATCCTGATCAGTCCCCTGCTGGCGTTGCTCGCGATCACAGTGCGTCTGACGTCGCCGGGCCCGGTTCTGTTCCGACAGAAGCGGGTGGGCCTGCGCGGTCGTGAGTTCACGATGCTGAAGTTCCGCTCGATGGTAGTGAACGCGGAGCAGATCCTGCCAGATCTGAAGGCCGAGCAGCGGGATGCTGGCAACGAAGTCCTTTTCAAGATGAAGAACGACCCGCGGGTCACTGCGGTCGGACGCGTGATGAGGAAGTTCAGCCTCGACGAACTGCCACAGCTCTTCAACGTCATCGCCGGATCGATGTCACTCGTAGGCCCGAGGCCTCCTCTTCCTCGTGAGGTCGAACAGTACGCCGACCACGTGCACCGCCGCTTCCTCGCCAAACCGGGTATCACGGGGCTGTGGCAAGTGAGCGGTCGGTCCACCCTGTCGTGGGAAGAGTCCGTCCGCCTTGACCTGTCCTATGTCGAGAACTGGAGCCTTTTGGGTGATCTTTTCATCATCATGAAGACAGCCCGCGCGATCATCGCTCCCGGAGGGACGGCACACTGAGCCAGAATCGCTCGGCGTGAGCGCGGTCTCCGCGATCCACGGAGACCGCGCCTTCAGCCGCTACAGCGCCTTCTCGAGCTCGACGAACTCATCGCGTAGCTTGGATCGGAGGTGTTCGACACGGGCGTTCTGCAACGCGAGCTGTTCGCGGCTCTTCGCCAAGAGTTCGTCCCCCACGGCTTCGACCAAGTCCCTCTCCAACTGATCCACGCGCAAGCAGTATCGTTCGGCGTTCACCGAGGCCATGAAGTCTCGACATTTCGGCCGGTACTCGAGGCTGAGGGTCGGTACTCCTGCTGCGACACCCAGCACACACATGTGAAGCCTTGTACCGATGACGAGACGCGCCCCGCCGAGGAGAGCGAGAAGATCATCCGTTGTTTCCGGCCGGTGGTGGCGGAGGGTCGTGTCCGCGAGTTCTCGACGCGCCCGATCGTTGATCGCGACATCATCCGCCTCCATGGAGACGAACTCCACGCGCCGGCCGTCATGGATCAGCCGCCGGAGATACTCGATCACAGGGCCGGACCAGTCAAGCGCGGTTCCACCCCACTGATCCTCACCGTGGGTGAGATTCACGAGGACCGGGCCGTTCTCATCCACCGCGTCGGAGAGCTGGCCCCGCCCGAGGAGGAGCGCCGGGTCCCCTACGAGTTCTGCGGCGACGCCGACCCCGGCAAGCAACTCTTGTGAGCGCGGACCGCGGACCGTGACGCTTTCGAACTGATCCAGAATGAGCGGCCAGCGCGACAGCTCCTCCGCTGAGGTGTAGCTCCTGTCCCCCACGAACTCGGGATCCTCGACACCAGCCCCGAGAAGGACAGCCGTCGACGGGCTCATCCACTCGACGGTGCGTTTGATGTGGTGGCGCCAAATGGTTCGCCCCAGGACCGTGCCGCCCCCGAGGAGCAGAGGTGCACCGCGGTGACGTAGCAACCTCCCCGAAAGCGCGCTCTTGGCTATGTCCGCCTTCCGCACGGGCATATTCCACAGGCGGTGCTCGGGCAGCCTTCGCTCATACACGTCGCGGATCGCATCGTCTCCAAGGTTCCCGTGTCCGGCAAAACCGAGGTAAGTGATCTGTTGAGGCAATTTTCTGTTCCGCTCGTAGATTTCAAGACCCATATGCGAGTACGCGGACGAGGTCTCGCCAGGCACCGCGGCCGCTTTCGTGATAGCGCGCGGCATGACCGAACAAGATGCCCGGATCAGCGCGCATTGCTGCGTCGATGCGCTCGCCCCAGTCGGAAACGTCGGCCTTCTCTCCGACCAGGAGCCGTGTGTCGTCCCCGTACAACTCATCCAAGAAGCCGCCGCTGACGCCGACGACAGGGACACTCGCCTCCAGCGCGCGAACAGCGATGCCCGACTGCCAATAGCGCCGATAGGGGATGACGATCGCGCCGGCGGAGGCGATGAGGTCGGCAAGCTTCTCTTCACCGACGAACTCGTCGCTCACCCGCCACCCGTTGACGTCCGGCCAACCGCGTCCGACGATCTCGGTCTCATAGCCCAGCCTCCGCAGCTGGGGCCCCAGCGACTGCAGAAGCTCGAGATCGCGTGCGGGCTTGAACTGCCCGAGAACCCGGACCACAGATGTGCTCTTGGCGAGACGCTCGACCGGGGGCAGGATCGGATGAGGCACGGCGAAGACGCGTCGATATCCGAACTCCCGTAACTGACGTTCGGCCGCACGGGAATGCGCCACTGCGACCATACCCACGCGGTTGGCCTGCAGAACGCCCGTCCGCACTGCTTTCGCCCCATAGCCGGCCTGCGCACGGATAGGTACAGGGTCGTGATGGATCACCGCGGTCTGCGGCCCGCGGACTCCGAGGGACTCGAGATGCCCGAGCACCGGCCACAACTCGATGGAGGGGCCGCTTACGCGCCGAAGAAGACGAAGATGTCGCACAGCAGCGCGTAGCTTCTGCACCTTCCCCAGCGCCCCGACCTCCGCTGACCGAACAGGCACGTCGTCCCATCGAACATCCGGCAGCGAATCGAGAAGGACGTGGAGCTCATGCGCGTAATGGTGCAGCGCTCGCGGTAGAGGGTTCACCACGTTCAAGGCCGCGCGCTGCCTCGGCTGTTGGGTCATCGGGGGCCTCCAGAACGACGTTGGCGTACGAGCGCCCGAAGCTCTCGGGCAGAATCACGCAGGAAGATAGCCCCGAGAGCGCAGATCAAGGTGCCGACGATCACCGCCCCCACCAGGACGTAGAGGATCGGCGCGGCAGAAAGATCCCACACGCGGTCTACAAGCACATATGCCACAGCGGCCGCCGCTGTCGAGACGAGCGCCGGCCGCATCCAGATCGAGAGGTAACGCATCGGGCTGACCCCGAGCGCGTGCTTCAGTGCGACGAGGCGGACCGGCCACCACAAGATCTGCCGGGCGGCGACGGCGACGGCGACACCGGTAACGCCCGCCGGAAGCGCGGCGACGACGAAGCCGATACCGACGAGGGCCTGCCCGAAGGTCAATGAGAACGCCAAACGGTTTCGGCCGACTGCGAGCAGGGCGCTCCGATCGAATACGGCGATGGCGTTGACCGCGCCAAGTACACAGAGAATCTGGACCAGTAGGACACTTTCGGACCACTGGGGACCGAACACCAAGGGCACCGCCTCCTGTGCCACAGTCGCCAGACATGCGAAAGCTGGTATGGCGATAAGGCAGCTAACCGCCGATAGGCGATAGAGCCATGTACGCAGCTCCTCCCTATCGTCCTGGAGCCGCGAGAAGGTTGTTAGCGAAATGGATGACATCACTGTCGAGAAGAGCTCGATCATGATCGAGATAATCCGCATCGCGAAGAAGTAGTATCCCAAGGCCGTCGCATCGAGGACAGCCCCGACGATCAGCTTGTCGGACTGCGAGTTGAGGAACCCTACGAACTCGATGCCGATGACGCTCAGCCCGGTCGGCCAGAGGTCGCGCGCCGAGTTGAGCGAGAACATGAAACGGGGGCGCCAAGGCGAGGCACGCCAGAGGACCACAACGCCCACCGCTGCGGTAATGAGCACCTGGAGCACCAGACTCCAGACGCCCCAGCCCGCCAGCGCGCCGAGGACAGCTGCGATACCACCGAACGCTGTGGCGACGACGCGACGACGGGCGAGTGCTCGAAACCCGAACTCGCGTTCGAGTAGAGCCTGGGGGATAGAGGACAACGCGTAGAGGACCAGCCCGATCGACATCACCTGGATGACCGGCGAGAGATCAGCCTCGCCGAGTGCGGCCGCGACGAAAGGAGCGCCGACGATCAACAAGGCGGCCAGGACGACAGAACCGACAAGCGATACCCAGAAAGCAGTGCTTGTGTGCGAAGCGGTGATATCCCTTCGCTGGACGAGCGCGCGGCCGAAGCCCTGATCGACGAATATGTTCATGAAAGTCATGAACACGGTTCCGAGCGCCACGAGGCCGAAGTCTTGCGCTTCAAGAAGGCGGCCGAGGACCAGTAGGACGATCAAGGACACCAGCCGGGTCGACCATTTCTCGACGATGGCCCACCCCATGCTCCTGGCGGCGCTACCCCCGACGCTCAACGGTGAGCCTTCAGCGATGGAGATCTCACGAGACGGGCCGCGCCGATCGTCGCGTCGTCATCGATTTTCGCCGCGGGCGCTACCCAGACGAGCGCCAATGCGCCACCGAAGAGGATCATCATTGAGGGGTTCGATTCGAGAGCGTTGAATCCGGCGATGCTGACGCCGAGCGAAATGAGCGCGCCCAGTGCCCCATAGCGATGACGTCTGATGGCCACCGCCACACTCGCGATGAGGAGAACTACGAAAAGCCCTGCCCCGACGATCCCGATACTGACCAGAAGCTGAAGATAGCCGTTCTCGACCAGGATCTGGTAGCTGTCAAGAGCGCGCACCGCGTCCGCAGACGTACCCGGGCCGGTTCCGATCCAACCGCTTCTCGCAGCCGCTTCTAAGGCCAGGGAGATCACCCACTCGCGCGCGTCGGAGGAGGACGATGCCTCGCCCGAGCTCGATCGCTCGGCGAAAGCTCCCGAGGTGGTCGCGAGAGCAACCCCGACCGTGGTCGCCGCGACGAGACCGAGTTTTGCGATGCCCGGAATACTCCGCGCCCTGACGACTGCAAGCATCAGGACGGCGGCAGCGGCGACCACCGTCGCGGCGAGCCCCGACCGGGAGACCGTCGTGACCATGGCAGCGCCTGAGATCGCTGCGACGATGGCGAGGCGCTTCCCCGGTCTCTCGACGAATCGCCCGAGGGCGAGCCCGAAGGCGCTGCTGAAGAACAAGCTCGCGTAGAGCGGATGACCGAACGACGCGTTGACCCGATACACCGACCACCGCTGCGCCTCCTCACCGTCCAGTGATGGGAGGAGCCGTCCATACACGACGTTCTGCTGCAACGCGGCTTCGACGAAGGCGTACAGTCCGAGGAGTACAGCGAGACCCAGCCACGTTGCGACCAGAGCATCGACCGCGTTCCGATCGGCCAACATCGCAGGCGCGGCGAGCAAGAGGAGGAACGCCACAACCCACGTCAGGCTTTGCCCCCACTCTCGCCCGACGAGCGTGACGAAGGCGAGCCATACAGCCAGGAGCACGAGAACAGCCGACAGCCATGCGCGTGATCGACGCTCGCTCGGCTCCGAGGGCCGCGTCAGGAGCATCCGCACCACCCAGACTCCCATGACGAAGGCGAGCGGATACACGATATCGACGCCGAGCACCTCAACTGCGAGCCTGCGCGGCACCAGAGCCCAGACCGCCAGGCACAGCGCCGGCAGGATGTGGATGGGGATGAGGGACAACACGAGCGCCCCGGCGAGGCCGAGGACGACGATCAGCCCCAGCCGACCCATGCCCAGCGCGACAACGACGAGGACGACGACCGCGGCCCCCAGACCCCCATAGATGGTGAGGCGCTTGATCATCGTCGGGACCGGTCGCCCGGGCCTAGCAGCGCCGGGTACCGCGTCTGCGCGTCCTGCGCCGCAGCGAGCAGCTGAGCCTGGAACTCAGGGGAGCGCGTAGCGGGCTGCGGCGTCGGCCGGGCAACCCTGGCTCGCGCGAGTCGGAATTTCAGCTCATCGATGAGGTTGCGCTTGTACGTCGATCGCAACGGGCCGGTGTAATGCCGCACATGATCGTCCAGATCCGGGTCGGCCGTGTTGTTCCAACGCTGGTCGAGGACCTCGACCCCACCGATCTGGTCGGTGACGTAGATCACGTTGCCGTTCTCGTACTTCAGGTTCGCGCGCGCCTCATCCGGAATCTCCTCGACGATGCTCTCCATGACTCGCCGGAAGTACTCGAGCGCCCCGTCGCCGTTTCTCGCCAGGATCACCCCGGAGTTCATGCGGCCGCTTCGCCCAAGCGCCATCGCCACGTCGGCATCGCCCGTGAGCTCAAGCCTGAAGTCGGGCGCGGTCTCCCGGACCTCGGCATCGGCGTCGATGAAGGCGACATGCTCGTATCCGGCTTCGAGGGCCTGCAGCAACAGGGGGATCTTCAACCAAGCGCTGATGGCCGTATCGGGCATACGCTTCGGCTCGGTCACGGCGGCGTACGTCACTCCGAGCCGTGCCGCGTAGGATCGTTGCGATGCGATGCACCGCCTGTAGGCGATGTCGTAGCCGTTCTGGCCGACCGTGTAGATCAGTGCGCTCATGATCACTTTCCTTCCGGGTTGGTGGTGCACCACAGGTCGCGGGGGAAAGCCTCGACCAGCGCGTCCGGCGACCAGAACAGCTCGGGACGCGCCTTACGAACGAGCCGCAGGGACTCCTCGAGATCGCGCGCCATGGCGAAGTCCCCGACGCCCCGTCCCGTCCCGGCGAAATAATCCTGATACTTGAAGGGCAGCTCCACGCCGGACGCGAATCCCACCGTGGGTATACCTAGCGCCTCCGCCAGAACCAGTGCGTGAAGCGACGACCCGACGACCATCTCGCTCGCCGCGATCTCCCTGATCACCTCGAAGGGCTCACCCAGCGGGTCGACGAAACCGTTCACTTTTCTGTACGTGTCTCGCTCGTTGAAGTTCGGAACGACCGCGATCGCTCGACGCTTGTCCGCCGTCCACGCTCTCATCTCCGGCACGAGGTCCGGCAGCAGCAGCGCCGGGTCGCCGAAAACGTCGGGCACGTCGATTCCCATGTCGCGAAGGTACTTCGCAGTGAGCGGTCCCCGGACGGCGCGCACATCGAGGTACGAGAAGTCGTGCTGTTCGCGGCGCTTCTTGCCGTTGACGCCAGATCCCCACACCACGTCACCGTTTCCCGCTTCGTGGAGGACGGAACCGACCGAGAAGAGAGTCGTTGAGCCGCCGCCTGTCGCCTCGTCGGTCAACTCGAACTTCTCTCGCAGCTTGCTCACGACGATTGGCCCGAGCAGGTCACCGAAGTTCGACAGCCGCGGGCCGAATCGACTGACGCGGCCGAGCCGACCGGGCAACAACGACCTCCGAGGATTCCACGCGTACACCTCAATCATGCTCGCGGTCCCCAACCGTCGCGTCTCTGCGGAACAGACGCGAATAGTCTGCACCGATGTTCTTCCAATCGCGGCGCGCGTTGAGCGGCCCAGGGGGTTGCTCGGGGCTCTCGTCGGCAGCTTCAACGGCCGACGCCAATGTGTCCGCGCCGAGCGGTGTCTGATAGGTCAGAACGCGGTCGGCACCGAATTCCTTCTGCAACTCCCGCGCGGTCGCACTGTCCGGGATCAAGAGGCAACGACGCATCGTCAGCGCCAAGAGCGCTGCGCCGGAGTTGTAGAGGTTCGGGTACGGCAGCACGACGAGCGCGGCGCGTCGTATTCGGTGTGTCAACGACCGGTCGTCCATCTCGCCGATCTCGAGTGAGACGTTCGCCGTACCCGCAACACGTTCTCGCAGAGACGACGCATATGCCTCGTCAGTCGGGCGCCCAGCGACTTCGAGGTGCACATCGGGAAGGGACCGGACCGTGTCGATCAGCGACTCGATGCCCTTGTACGCGCGCAACGCGCCGAAGACCAGAACGCGCGACGGCTCGCGTTCCGGTTGAACATCCAGGAGATGAGGTGACACCACCGCAAAGTAGTCGCCGTGAGGAATCACGACATCCCCGGCATGGAAATACGGCGCCGCGGAGTCGAAGTCATTGAGGAAGACACGGTAGTCGGCCACTCGGACGAACCAGTCGAACGCACGTGTAGCCGCTCCCGAGGCCGTCTCGTGCGCCTTGCGATTGTGCACGGTGAGCCCGACTGGCCGCTTCAGCACGCGGCACCGTGCGACTGCCAGACGCAGCAAGACCAGCCGAAGCACCCGCTCTATGGGATTCTGTGCCCGCAGAAGGTATTCGGGCCAATGCGCATGGAAGACGTCGTAGCGTCCGACGAGAGCGCGCGCCCAGGAGAACGGGACTGTAGCGATGTCGGGGTCGAGGCTGTCGACGAGCAGGCCGACGAAGGGGTTCCCCCCAGGGCGCGACGCGTTGGGCAGCATCATCACTGTGGTGGTGCGAGCCCCGTGGCTTCGTTGTCGTGTCACTGCGCGTCCAGATTCGCCTCGATCCACCAAAGCCGATGGCGTCGACCAATCGGTCGACGCCATCGCCGTTTGGGTTCAGCTTAGACCGAGGTCCCGCCCGATCGCGAACATGATCGTCGTCGGCTGTACCGAATCACGGCACGCATGTGACACCGAGAGGCACTTGCTGCGGCGACACGGTGTTGTCGCATTTGACGACGTTGTCCGACTTGGCGAGGTAGACCATGCCCGCCGCCCCCGCTCGCAACGTGACCGAGTTGCCCGCGAGAACATTACGGAACCCCCAGTCCTGCGCGGTGAACATCACCCGAAAACCGTAGGCCCGATCGGTCGTTACGTTGTTGGCCATCACCACGTTGTCGTTTCCCTTGATCTGCAGGGCGGACTCTACCCCCGCTGGCGGTGCACCGGTCGTACTGATCGTGTTCCCGTAGATGGTCGCCCCCGACACCCCCTCCTTGACTTCGATCGCTTCGGCCGTCGCCCCACGGATGACGTTCGAGACGACGGAGACCCCGTTACTTCGGTCCACAGCACAGTCGTTGTACGCACACCAGTTGGCGGAGGAGGTCCCGATGTACACGCCTTCTCCGAAACCGGGGTTTGTGAGACCGGTCCGTGCGATCGTCGACCCGATGAGCGCTCCATCCGTGCTGCTGTTGCGGAAGTGGACTGCCTCATCTCCGATGTCCGAGATCGTCATGTCGGCGAGTGTGACGCGATGCCCCCCGACGACCATCACACCTTTGAGGGAACGGGAGATCGACATGCCCGCGACGACGACGTCTGAACCGGATATATAGAGACCCGTTCCCCGCACGAGCGTGTTCGGACTGATGACAGCGGATGCCGTCCCGCAAATCCAGATCGGGCGAGTCGATGTGCCGCTGGCATCGATTCTGAAACTGCCCTCGTAGGTGCCCGGCGCCAGCCAGATACTCGCGCCCGGAGCGGCTTCGGCGAGCGCCGCCTTGAGCTGCGTCGCCGTTCGAACGGTGACGGTCGCGGCGGGGCAGTCCGCTGCACGTGGGATGTTCGTCGGAACGCCAGCCGTCCCCGTCACGGTCGCGGAGATGCCCCTGGCGGATTCGAGGCCGAACGTGTCGATCGCGGTCACCGCATAACGGAACGACTGGTCGATCGGCAAGCCTAGATCGACATACTGCGTCTGGGTGCCCGGCAGCTCCGCCACCTTCACCGCCGCATCAGCCCCCGTCAGGCGGTACACCCGATACGTCGCGGGGTCCGCGCTCCCCGAACGCTGCCACGTGATCCTCGCGCCGCTCTCGAACGGTTCGGCCACCACCGACGTCGGCGGGCTCGGCGCCTGCGCGGGCGGCACGACGATCGCATCGAGCACAAGTGAGTTGCCCGTGGAAGCGGCGTTCCGGTCCGGCGTCCATCGGATTTCAAGACGATGGGTCCCCGCGCTCAGCGAAGAAGTCTCCCACACGACCTGCTGATATTGATTGGACGCCGAGTAGCGGTCGACGCGCGCGACGCGGCTCCCATCGATGTAGACATCTGCGATCCCAGACTTCGGGCCGGTGCGAGATATCCAACGCACGGAGGTCCCCGAGAAGGAGACTGACACCGAGGCATCGGCGGTGGCGTAGGAAGACGCTTGTCCCGAATCGGCCGAGTGCGCCGTGCGAGTCCATGCACCCGAGAAGGCGAGCTGAGGTGAGTCCTCCTCATATGTGCCGACCCCGACAGCGGCAACCGACTCCGGAACGACAAAGGCATCCAGTGAGAGGGACGGAGCCGATGTTGACACAGCGGAATTGCGTTGCGACGTCCACTGCACCTCGATCGTGTGATCCCCGGCACCCAGGTCAGTCGCCGACCACAACTCCTGTTGGTAGAGAGTGGTCGGCGCGTACCGGTCGATCGTGGCAACGCGACGACCGTCGACGATCACGTTCACGAATCCTGATGAGGGTGTCTTGCGACCGATGACGCTCACGGCGGGGCCCGTGAACCTCAAGGACGCGCTGCCCGATGAGGTGAGGTACGACGATGCGCCGCCGAGGTCGCGGCTGTGACTGGTGCGAACCCAGCTGCCACGGAGAAGCACGTTCGGGGAGTTCTCCTGGTACACCCCGACACCGGCGGCCTGGCCGACCGTCACGGGAACGCTCTGAGCCGGCTGCGACTCGTTGCCGATGTCATCTCGAGCAAGCACCGCGTATTCATAGGTCGACCCCGCTAGTACCTCCGCATCCGAGAAGCCCGCCTCGTCTCCGGCCACGGTACCGATACTCGCCCACTCGCCGCCCGATCTCCGAAGCACCCCGAAAGCGTCCGCGCGATAGCCGGAGGCGGGCTGCCAACTGACCGCGACCGAAGATCCTATGGCGTCGACCTGCACATCCCGGGGCATGGTCGCCTCACCCGAATCGAACACCACGAACCTGTCGATCACCATGGACGGGTTCGTCGCCGACACCAGCGGGTTCTTCTCACCGGTCCACTGCATCTCAACCCTGTGGCTACCCGGCTCCAGCGAGGCCGAGCTCCAGAGAACGACCTGATACTGGGCAGCGGCCGCGTAAAGATCGACGCGTGCGACTTCGGCCCCGTCGACGAGGATGGATGCGACCCCCGCGCTCGGGGTCTTGCGTCCGACGACCGCTATCGCGGTGCCTTCGAAGTCGAGAACTGCGCTTCCCGCAGTCATCGTGTAGGCGGAGCCTCCCCCCGAGTCGCGGGAATGCGACACACGCTGCCACCCCGTTCCAGTCAACGAGACGACGGGCGAGGACTCTTGATAGGTTCCGGGGGCAGCTGATGCCGGCGTTCCCACCGCTGCCCTCGAGGGCGCCGCCATTGCGGGGCCGCTCATCGACCCGACCAGAATCGACGAGAGGAGAACCCCTACTAGGGCCATCGATCGACGCTTCATGTCACTCCGCTCGCTCGCCACGCGGATGCCCGAACTCGCGTGGGCTCAATGCTGCGAGGACCTAGGCGATGAAGCTAACCCGGCCCCGGGAATCGGTCACCATCCTCTCAGACAGGGTTGATCCGATCCAGAGCTAGGCGCAAAGCGGCTCTCTGCGACAGGAGGTCAGCGGCCGATGAGCGACTCGATCGCACTCCGATACGCCGAATTGATCCCCACCCAGGTGTACATTTCGCGAGACCGGCGCAGCGCCCGCTCCGACAGCCGCGCCTGGCTCTCGGCGTCAGTCATGAGTCCCGCAACGCTAGCTGCTATCGACGCGGGCGTCGGATCGCAGAACAACGCATCGTCCCCGAGGACCTCGCGATTGTAGACCGTGTCGCGCGCGACGATCGGCGTGCCGGTAGCCATCGCCTGCACCAGGGTCGGGTTCGTACCGCCGACGCTGTGCCCGTGGAAGTAGACACCAGCGTGCTGCCAGAGCGAGAGCAGACGGGCATCATCGCTGATATGACCGAGGACATGCACATCGGGGTGCTCGGCAGCCAGAGCATGGGCCTGCTCGTCCAGCGGCCCACCATAACCGGATGACCCAACGATGACGACCGGGTACTTCTCTGCGATGATCTCCGCGGCGTCGAGGAACTCCGGGATCGTGTTCTCGGGAACGAAGCGGGCGACGACGAGAACATAGCCGCGGTGTTCGAGGCCGGGCTCGATCGGTAGTTCCGGTGGCACATCACCGCCGTACGGGATGAAGACGCCCTCGCGCCCGAACTCGCTGTTCCAGCGTCTTTCGATCTCACGCGAGTCGAACACCAGGTTGTCAGCGAACTTTGCCGTGAACTTGGCGCCCATCTTGAACATGAACTTCGCCAGGCGCCCCCACTTCGCGCGGTCCCACTCGATTCCGTCCACGTTGACGAGGGTCTTGATGCCGCGCATTTTGAGAAGCGGCAGAAAATAGCCATTGGCGACGTTCATGACCAGCGCAACATCGGGCTTATCTTTCAGCGCGTGCAACGATGCGGTCAGGCCGTAGGACAGGGTGCTAAGCGACTTGCTCTCGACCCCGCCGGTGACCACGGTGCGGATCCGCGCGTCACGTTCGGGGTCATCGTCCTTCGTCGCACCTTTGCGGCCGTAGACGATCACGTCCCAGCCCTCATCAGCAAGATACGGCGAGAGCTTCCGGACTGCGGTTTCGAACCCGCCGTAGTAGCTCGGGTACCCGCGCGTACCGATGATCGCAACAGATGAAGCCATGCCGTTCGATGCTCCCACTCATGCTCGGATGAAGTGCACCGCTGCCGTCGGGATGCCCGCCAACCCTACCGTGCGCTCGCTTACACCGCTCGGCATGCCACACGAATCGCGCTGCTATGCGTCGTGTTCACGGCTCGCCCGCCGCACCTACCTTGCTAGCCTGCCGCGCAGGAGGCACCCCCATGACTGACGAGCTAGACCACGACCTGCTCCAGGCTGTTTCGGCGTACTTGAAGCGCGTCGCGGCATCCGATCGGGATGAACACGCGGTACGGCGCACACCGCTCGGAGACACGATCTCCGAGCACTTGGGCGCAGATGCCTCGCAAGTCGCGGTCGTCTCCGAGTCCATCGCCGACCACCGTCTCGTCGACGCCGATATCGCTCTCGAGACGCTGACCGGCACCCACGGCTCGTTGATCGGAATCGGTGGTGGCGAGCAACGACTGCATCAGAGCTTCGCCGAACTCATCGCAAACCCGTACGCGCGTTTTCAACCTGGGCCGGTTGACTACTCAGAACGTGCCAGCGGCCCCGACAGCACTCGTCGTGTCGTCGCGATGGGCATCTGGCTACTGACATTCGCCGGCGAACCGCTCGCGATCCTGCAGCGTGCGGCATCTCCCCGTTCCGGACGCGACTCGGCGGCGCTCGAGATCGTCGCCAACGATCACGAGGTCACGGACGCGTTCCTCAGACGTCTCCGAGAGCTGATGATCGAAAAGAGCGTGCTGCGCGGCCAGGTGCTCTCCTTCCAGCCGACGCAGTTCGGGCGCGAAGCGGGGGCGACCTTCCTGCCGCGACCGAGGGTCTCGGCAGACGAGATCGTCCTGGCGGACGGTGTGCTCGACGAGGTCGTGCGCCACGTCGTCGGCATCGGCGATCACCGGGACGAGTTACTCCGCAAGGGGCAGCATCTCAAGCGCGGCGTACTGCTGTACGGCCCTCCGGGAACCGGCAAGACACTCACCATCCGGCATCTCGCAAGCCGCGCGACGGAAGCGACCGTCGTGCTGCTGACCGGCGACAGCATCCGGTTCATCCCATATGCGACAGAGATCGCGCGCACATTCCAGCCCTCGATCGTCGTTCTCGAAGACATCGACCTCGTCGCGATGGAGCGACACACGTCTCCGCAGCCGCTGCTGTTCGAAGTGCTCGAAGCGCTCGACGGGCTTGCGGGCGACGCGGACGTCACGTTCGTGATGACGACGAACCGGGTCGAGGTCCTCGAGCCCGCTCTCGCGGAGAGACCGGGACGCGTCGACCTCGCGGTCGAGATCCCCCGCCCCGGTCGCCGTGAGCGCGAACAGTTGCTGCGCCGCTACGCCGGAGGTCTGCCCTTCTCGGATGCAGCGATCAGCTCGGCCGCTGCCGCCACCGATGGTGTCACGGGGTCCTTCGCGAGGGAGCTCATCCGCCGTGCTGTGCTCGCCGCCGCGATCGAAGGCCAGCCTGTGACGGATGAGCATCTCACTCGCGTGCTCGACGAGCTCATGGATTCACGCCAGCACCTCACACGGCGGATGCTCGGTGCCGAGGCGGGCGGCTGAAGAGGCCGTCGATGGGCCGGCCACCGGTCAGCGCACCTCCGCCTCGAGCCGTGCGGTGGAACGCGAGCGACGTCAGCGCGCGACCGCTCCGGGCGACCAGCCGTTCCGGTTGCCCGAGACCTGTCCGCTCTGCACGATCAGCCGCTCGACGAGCGGGATCTGCGCGGTGGGGATGCTCACCCGGCTGCGCAGCATCGCGATGCCGACGAGCGCGATGAACCCCGAGAGCATCTTGTCGATGACCGACGTGAGGATGTTGGCCGAGAAGGCCGCGGCGACGACGGGCAGGCCGAGTCCGGCGATCGACGAGGTGACGTTGTCGGAACCGTGGCCGGAGTACCCGCCGAACATGAGGACGCCCAGCGGAGCACCCACCAGCGAGCACGCCACCGCCACGAGCAGAGTGAGGTTGACGTAGCGGAAGAGGTCGGCTCCCATGCCGAACCGACGGATGCCGTACCCCCATACGAGCGCTCCGGCGACGTTCACGAGCGCGAAGGGAGCCGCCCCCGGAGCGCCCACGACGAAGCCGAACACGTTCGTGCTGAGCCCGACGACGACTCCCGCCCAGGGACCGAAGACCATCGCCGCGACCGCGGTGCCCGCCATGTCGAGGTAGATCGGCAAGTGGAGCAGCTGCACCGTCGACATGCCGATGAAGTTGACGATAAGGCAGCCGAACATGATCAGCGCCTGCGTCCGCCGGGAGACGAGCGGGGGCGGCGCTGTCAGCGAGGTCGGCGCGACCGGTGATTCGCTCGCGGGGCGGGGACGCCGCGGCGGCGAGACCCGAGGAGCCACATCATCGGGCCGGCGTGCCTTCTGATAACGACGGATCCAGCGGTCGGCCTCGTCTGAATCTGCGCCGAGCGCCAGCACGATGTCGCGCAGCAGCCCGATGTCGACCCGGGCCCGGCCCGGCCGGAACGCGTCGTACACCGTGGTACGCGGAGGCGTGGCAGCCGCCGGGTTGACGCCCCTCTCGACGCGCAGTTGTGCGATGCGACGGACGAGTTCGGCGTACGACACCGGCCCGGCGGCATCCTTCAGCGCGAGCAGATCCCGCGCGATCGCGTCAAGTGAATCGGGCTCGCCGAATCGCGTGTCATCGTCCTGCACGTGCGCTCCCCCGCCCTCGAGCGGATGCATGTCGCAAACCGCATACGCGCGGCGGATCCCCTCGCCCCGCGGCGATCACTCTATCGACACTGGCCGCCGGGGTGTTCGGGATTGTTCGCACACGCGCGTTGCGGGGCCGAACGGCCCGCGTCGTCGGGCGACCGATGCCAGCGTAAGAGCGACGGCTCGCCGACTGGGGCGCGGGTCGCGATTCGCTCTCGATGAGGATCCATGAAGAGAAGACATCCCTCCCTCGCCGCGGCCTCGGCCGCCCTGATCGCAGCGACGCTCGTCGTCGCCGGTATAGCGCTCCCGGCGCATGCCGACGAACCGGCCGGAGGCGTTGATCCGGCGGGGCCGACCGCGGCAGCCGAAATCGAGGTGGCAGGTGCCGAGGTGGTGGCTGAGGCGCTGGTTGCGGACCCGGAAGCCGCGGAGCCGGTTGGGGAACCGGATGCCGCGGAGCGCGTCACCGCCGAAGCATCCGCATCCGCACCCGCACCCGCACCGGAGTCCGCTGAGCCCGCGGCAGCCAGTGCGGTGCCCGGCTACGTGAATGACGACGGGTCCGGCGCTGGCCACGATGACGACGACAGTGTCGCCGATCTGCCGCCGCAGACGGGAGTCACGATCAGCATCCGGGTCGATGGCGCAGAGATCGGCGTCGGCCCGATCGGCGAGCGCGGACCGATCGAGCGATACGAGCTCATCGTCCGTCCCATGGACGGCGGCGAGCCGATCACGCGCACCTCGACGACCCGGACCGTCTTCATCCTGACCGGGCTGAAGCCGGGCACGTACGAGATTGAGGCGAGCCTGCACAACAGTCACGGCTCGACGGGCGCCCGCGACATTCGGTTCGCGGTGCCGGAGGTTCCCGGCGAGCCGACGGTGACGATCCGTGACAGTAGCCCCACGGCGCTGCTCGGCGAGATCTGGGCGGCCCCGCTGCAGAACCCGTTCCCGGAGGGGGTCTGGCCGTTCTATCTGCCCACCACCTACACCGCGACCCTCACGGGCGGCGGCCGCACCGAAACGCGCGAGGTCGACGACGTGCAGGGTCTCGGACGCTTCGGGTTCACCGGCCTCGAGCCCTCGACGACATACACGCTGACGGTCGTCGCCCGGAACGCCGCGGGGCAGAGCGCGCCCGTCTCGGTGCAGGCATCCACGAGTCCCGTCACCGGACCGGCCGCGCCCGATCCCGACGCGCTGACCGGCGATAACCGCGGCGGGGTCGTCGTGAACGGCGCATCCGTCCCCGGCACCACGGTGACGGCGAACGTCGGACGCGAGCTGGCGGGTATGGCGGTCCACGGGTGGCTGTTCTCCGAGCCGCGATATCTGGGCGTGGCCACGGTCACGGCAGACGGCATCGCGACGTTCGCCCTTCCCGCCGACATCCCCACGGGCGCCCACCGCCTCGCACTCACCGCGGACGACGGCAGCACGCTCGGCTGGAGCCCTGTCGAGGTGCGCGCCGCTGAGGTGACCACTCCGCCCGCGACCGGTGGCCCGGGTGGGCCTGGCGCTGGGGCCGGAGCGGGTGCCGGGTCTGGGTCTGGCGCTGGGGTTGACGGGTCTGGGGCTGGGGTTGACGGGTCTGCGTCGGAGGGCCGAGACGGCGCGAGCTCGGCTGCGGGTTCTGTCGCGTCGGCGGCGAAGACGCGCGCTCTGGCATCGACCGGCGGTGCGGCGCCGTGGGAGCTCGCTGTGTGGGCTGCGGCGCTTCTCGCGGCCGGCGGGCTGGTGATCGCGAGACGACGAGTCGTCGACTGACGCTCATCGAGAGAACGATGTGCGGGGCACCGACCATGGGGGGCGGTGCCCCGCACATGCTTTCACTGCGCCCTTTCGCTTCGCCCGCATCTCGCTGCGTGCGCCGTCCGACAGAGGCCGCCGATTCCTCCACAATTCGACAACGAGAAAGTTCTCCACCGATGTACGGATATTCGATGTTAATGTCCGACCCCCTGGGCAGAATGGGAACATGGCATCGAACGGCGACAACTCATACGATCCGCAGGCCGGCTCGTCGGCGTCGCCATACGCCGGTGTCGTCGACCGGGTCTCCGAAGCAGACGAACTGCTTCACGCGGCCCACATCGCGATGACGCGCGCTCTCGCCGAGGCGGGGCGCAGCGCCCTCCGGCAGGCAGCGCGCTCGCGAACGCGGCCGCGCGGTATGGGCTCCGACATGGAGATGCGCTCGATCGCCGCCGAGGTCGCCGGGGTGCGACGCTCGCACGACCGCCGCGCGCAGATCGAGATCGACCACGCACTGACCATCATCGACGACTACCCCGCTGTCTTCGAGGCGTGGGAGCACCAGCGCATCACGCGCGACCATGTCGATGCGGTCGTCCGGATGGGATGCGGCCTCGCCGACGACATCCGCGACGACTACGCGCTGCAGGCGATCTCGATCTGCGAGCGTGACATCGCGTCACGGGTGCGCGAGGCGCTCCGCAACCTGGCTGCCCGGATGGGATCCGAGTCCTTCGCCGAGCGGCACCGCACGGCAACGGCGAAGCGACGCGTCTGGGTGACCCACGGCACCGACGGCATGTCCGAGCTCGGCGCCACCCTGCCGACCGTCATCGCCGCAGGCATCCACGACCGCCTCACCGCCATGGCTCAGTCCGTCAAGGATGCGCGCGCCACCGACGGGTCTCCACCTGCGGATGCTGCGCCGGGAGATGCCGTTGCGGGTGATGGTGCCGCGGGTGCGGAGTCTGCGGATGCCGCGGCGCCCGACGTTCGCACGATGGATCAGCTGCGCGCCGACATCCTCGGCGACCTGCTGCTCGGCGGCGCTCCGGCCGTCGACGCCACCTCTGGCAGCGACGCCGCGGGGCCGCTGGGTGCGATCCGGGCGCAGGTACAGGTGACGCTGACCTCTGAGACGGTGACCGGCGCCGACGAGGCCCCCGCCGAACTGGTAGGCGCCGCGCTCATCGACGCCGACACCGCCCGCAAGCTCGCCGGCCGGGCGAGAATCTGGAACCGGCTCTTCATCGATCCCATCACCCGCACACGGGTCGAGGTCGACACCTACCGACCCACCGCGGCGATGAGCAGACTGCTCAAGGCGAGAGATCAGCACTGCCGGTTCCCCGGATGCCGGAGGGCGGCGATCCGCTGCGAGCTCGACCACACCATCGACTACGCCCTCGGCGGGCACACCCACATCTTCAACCTCGCCCACCTGTGCCAAAGACACCATTCGATGAAGCAATTCACGAAATGGGAAGTCAGACAGATCGGCGGCGGGGTTCTCGAATGGACCTCACCCCTCGGCCGGATCTACCGAGAAGACGTGCCGGTTCCGTCCGTGTGCTTCGTTCCCGATCCCGCCGGTCCGCCACCCGGGGCAGGCAGGGACGAGCCACCGCCCTTCTGACCCGGGCTCTTCACAAACTCGCCGGCGCCGCTCGGCGCGGCCGTCTATGCGATCCGGAGGCGCTCCGCTTCAGCAAGCACGACGGGATCCTCGCATCCGCGCGCGAAGCCGGCGATCCGACGGTCGATGTCGCGCTGCAGGATGACGCTGCCGATGCGCTCCGCGAGCGGCGCGAGCCACGCGGGGCGGCAGGCGAAGTTGTAGCGCCACACGGCCAACGAACGCGATGGGTCGCCCTCGACCGGACTGAACCGCCACCCGCCGCCCATACGCGCGAAGAACCACGAACCTTTCGTCATCTTCATCCCGACGTTCGACGGCGGGTTGTACGAGACGTACTCGCTCTCCATTGCCAGCCCGAAGCGCTGCACCGTGTACGTGCGGACGCCCTTCGCGGGCCGTTCCGCCCCGATCAGGTGCTGTCGCCGGATGAATGGATCCCACCGCTTGCGCACCGCGCCCTGCGTCTGCGACACCGCGAACGCGACGTCGGCGGGCACAGGCACGACGCAACGCGACTCGACGACCGGCACTCTCCCACCGTGGCACGGTCCGGCGCGCATACTGATAGAGCAGCACCACCGTCCCGCCCCTGAATCAACGGAGAATCATGCGCAGCGTCCCCCTCGGTCGGAGCAACATCCAGGTCCCCAACGTCGTCGCGGGCATGATGAGGATCGAGGAGCTCGCCGACGACGACATCCGAGCCCTCTACGACCGCTGCCGCGAGGTCGGTGTCGACTTCTTCGACCACGCCGACCTCTATGGCTCCTCGCGCCACGCGTGCGAGCGGCGCTTCACCGAAGCGCTCAAGCTCACGGCATCCGAGCGCGACGAGATCACGTTGCAGACCAAGACCGGCATCGTCGCCGACGACTGGCACTTCGACCACTCGTACGAGCACATCGTGACCTCCGCCGAGGAGTCGCTCGAAGCGCTCGGCACCGACCGCATCGACGTGCTGCTGCTCCATCGTCCCGACGCTCTCGTCGAACCCGACGAAGTCGCCCGCGCGTTCGACCACCTCGAGTCATCGGGCAAGGTGCGCGCCTTCGGCGTCTCGAATCACACGCCCCGTCAGATCGACCTGTTGAAGACGGCGGTGACCCAGCCGCTCGTCGCGAACCAGGTGCAGCTGTCGATCACCCACTCGACGATCATCGCCCAAGGGCTTGCGTCGAACATGGCCGGCGAAGACGACTCGATCACCCGTGACGGCGGCGGACTCGTCGACTACTCGCGTATCAACGGCATCACGCTCCAGGCGTGGTCGCCGTTCCAGAAGGGCTTCTTCGACGGCGTCATCTTCGGCGCTGAGGAGTACCCCGTGCTCAACGCCAAGCTCGACGAACTGGCCGCCAAGTACGGCGTCACCCCGACCGCCATCGCGACCGCATGGATCACCCGCCACCCCGCCGGGATGCAGGTCGTGCTCGGCACGACGAATCCTCAGCGCGTCGCGGATGCCGCCGAGGGCAGCGACATCCCCCTGACGCGGGGCGAGTGGTACGGACTCATCCAAGCCGCCGGGCACAAGGTGCCCTGAGCCCGGGGAGCCCTGCCTACTCGCAGCCGATGCCGTCGCCGTCGCGGTCGAGGTGCCGCCCGTAACCGGGGTCACCCGCCCGGACGGGGGCGGCACCTGCATTCCGGGCCGCCGTGCAGTTGTCGTAGTACACGGATGCCGGCGCCTGCGCGGCGGGCGCCTGAGCAACAGGCGCCTGAGCAACGGGTGCCTGCACCGTCCGGGCCGACAGCTGACCCTCGAGATCCGCGATCCGCGCGGCGCGGGCGTCGAGCTCGGTCTGCGACGCCGTCGCCGCGGTCTGCATCTCGGTCACCTGGTCGGTGGCGGTCTTGAGCGACGCAGTCGCCGTGGCGAGGTCCCCGAGCGCTCGGTGGAGATCCGCGCGGGCCTCGGTCAGCGCGGTGTCGTTCTCGACGGCCACGGTCTCGGCGTCGGCGACGTCCGTCTCAAGCGAGGACACCTGATCCTTCAGCGACGTCACCTCGGACTGGGCTCCGGCGCCGCCGGCCCCGCCGCCGAGTAGCAGTCCGGCGACCAGCGCGGATGCCGACGTGATCAGCGCCGCCTTGCGCGACATCGGACGCGCCAGGAACGTCGGCTTGCTGTCGGTACGCAGGCTGGATTCGGACATGTACTTCTCCCCCATCGCCGCGCCCCCGCGCAGCCCCGCCGTCATCATCGCGGGCCGAGCGTCACTGCACCACGGCCGCTCGCCCGAGCGTCGCAATGCGGATCGGCGGCGTCGCGTTACGCTCCGGTCAGGTCCCGCAGAACGTCTGGTAGCCGGCCGCGAAGTCCGGACCTGCGGGCTGAGCGTACCGCTCCGCGCCCGGGCGCGCTGTGAACGGCGTCGACAGGACCGTCGTCAGCCAGCCGAGCGGCTCGAGGTCCCCGGAGGTCGCCGCGGCGAGCGCCTCCTCGACGAGGTGGTTCCGCGGCACGTAGATCGGATTCGCGGCATCCATCACGTGGGCGTCGGGATCGTGGGCCCGCCACCGGCCCAACCAGCCGGCCAGCGCCGCGTCCCCGCCGAGCGCCGCCTCGAGACCGGCGGCGTCGCCTCGCGCGGCATCCGCCAGCGACCGGAACGTCGAGGTGTAGTCCGCGCGCTTCCGCTCGAGCATCTCGTGGAAGTCGCCGGCGAGCGCCTCGACGTGCTCATCGGAGATTCGCGCTTCGGCGAGGCCGAGCTTGCGCCGCATGCCGGCGGCCCGTGCCTGGGCGAACCGGGGCCGGAACTCCGCCAGCACGCCCTGCGCCAGCTCGACCGCGCGTTCGAGCTCGTCGTCGAACAGCGGCAGCATCGCCTCGGCGAGCCGGGCGAGGTTCCACTCCGCGATGTACGGCTGGTTGCCGTACGCGTAGCGCCCGCCGGTGTCGATCGAGCTGTAGACGGTCGCCGGGTCGTACGCGTCGAGGAACGCGCACGGACCGTAGTCGATCGTCTCGCCCGAGAGGGTCATGTTGTCGGTGTTCATCACGCCGTGGATGAAGCCGACCAGCATCCATCGGGCCACGAGGTCGGCCTGTGCTCGAACGACCGCGCGGAACAGCCCCAGCGCGGCGATCTCCTCGCCCGCCGCCTCGGGGTGGTGCCGCGCGATCGCATAGTCGACGACGGAACGCAGCACCGCGATGTCGCCGGTCCCCCGCGCGAACTCGACGCTGCCCACGCGCAGATGACTCGATGCGGTCCGCACCAGCACGGCGCCCGGGAGCGCCGTCTCGCGCTGCACCTCGCGCCCGGTCGCGACGACGGCGAGCGAGCGGGTCGTCGGGATGCCGAGGGCGTGCATGGCCTCGCTCATGACGTACTCGCGCAGCATCGGGCCGACGGCGGCGAGCCCGTCACCCGCGCGCGCGAAGGGCGTCGGCCCGGAACCCTTGAGGTGCATATCGCGGAACGAGCCGTCGGGTGCGGTCAGCTCGCCGAGCAGCAGCGCCCGGCCGTCACCCAGGCGGGGCGAGAACCCCCCGAACTGGTGACCGGCATACGCCTGTGCGACCGGCTGCGCACCGTCGGGCAGCGCGGCGCCCACGAGGAGGTCGACCCCCGCGGGGCTGCGCAGGAACCCGGCATCCAGTCCGAGCTCGCCGGCGAGCCCCTCGTTGAGCACGAGCAGCCGCGGTTCCGGCGCCGGGTCGGCCGACCACGGCCGCGCGAGCGCGGGCAACGCGTCGGCGAAGTCGTGCGACAGCGTGAGCGTGACGGGATGCATGCACCGAGGCTACGCGCGCTGCGACGACCGAGGGCCGCGCTGCGACACCGTCGTTCACGGGAGCGGTTTACACATCCGTCATGCGTTCTTGATAGGAATGTGTGGCGGTCCGCTCGGGGCCGCGGAGAGCGAGCACCATGCGTCTGTCGGTCATCGGTTGCGGTTACCTCGGAGCGGTCCACGCCGCGGCGATGGCATCGATCGGGCACGAGGTCGTCGGGATCGACGTCGACGAGCGCAAGATCGCCTCCCTCTCGAACGGAGAGGCACCGTTCTTCGAGCCCGGTCTGCAGGAGATCCTGAGCGAGGGTCTCGCGTCGGGCCGGCTCCGCTTCTCGACCGACATGGCGGATGCCGCCGGCGCCGCCGTCCACTTCATCGGCGTCGGCACCCCGCAGCAGAAGGACGGCTACGCCGCCGACCTCACCTACGTCAACGCCGCCGTCGACGCGCTCATCCCGCACCTCGCCGAGGGCGACATCGTCGCGGGCAAGTCGACGGTCCCCGTCGGCACCGCCGCCACGCTCGCCGAGCGCGTGACCCCCACCGGTGCCACGCTCGTCTGGAACCCGGAGTTCCTGCGCGAGGGCTGGGCGGTGCAGGACACCGTCGACCCCGACCGTCTCGTCGCGGGGGTCCCCACCGGCGCCGAGGGCGAGCGCGCCGCCGACATCCTGCGCGAGGTGTACCACCCCTCGGTCGCCAAGAACACGCCGTTCATCGTCACCGACCTCGCCACCGCCGAGCTCGTCAAGGTCGCCGCCAACGCCTTCCTCGCGACGAAGATCAGCTTCATCAACGCCATGGCCGAGATCGCCGAGGTCACCGGCGCCGACGTCACGACGCTCGCCGACGCGATCGGGCACGACGCCCGTATCGGCCGCCGCTTCCTCGGAGCGGGCATCGGCTTCGGCGGCGGCTGCCTGCCGAAGGACATCCGCGCCTTCTCGGCCCGCGCCGAGGAGCTCGGCCGTGGCGAGTCCGTCGCGTTCCTCCGCGAGATCGACGCCATCAACATGCGCCGGCGCGATCGCGCCGTCGACCTCGTGGTCGACGCCTTCGGCGGATCGGTGTTCAAGAAGAACATCACCGTCCTCGGCGCCGCCTTCAAGCCGCACAGCGATGACACCCGCGACTCCCCTGCCCTCGACGTCGCCGTCCGGCTGCACGGCCTCGGGGCGTGGGTCACCGTGACCGACCCCGAAGCGATCGAGAACGCCCGCCGCATCCACCCGCAGCTCAACTACGTCGAGGACCGCGACGAGGCGCTGCGCGCCGCCGACGCCGTCATCGTCGTCACCGAGTGGGATGAGTACCGCCGTCAGCTCGACCCGGCCCACGCCGCGACCCTCACCTCCGGCCGGCTCATCGTCGACGGCCGCAACTGCCTCGACGCCGCCGCCTGGCGTGCAGCCGGCTGGGACTACCGGGGTATGGGGCGCCCCTGATCCGACGTCGCACGGCCCGATGTTCCCGGGACGCCCAGCAGTCGCCACCCGTTGCGTCGCGGGTTCTCGACGCGGATGTCGGAGTCGCGCAGCTCCGTCGGCGAGGGCAGGTTCTCGATACGGAGCGCACGGCGAAACGCATCGATGCTGTGGAAGCCGGCCCGGCTGGCTACCTCGGCGACCGTGAGCGCGCGGTCGCGGTCGGCTCGCAGCAGCTGCACCGCGAGGTCCAGTCGGAGCCGCCGCAGCTCGCCCGAGGGCGATGTCGCGTGCGCCTGGAAGGCGCGCTGCAGGTGCCGCATCGACACCGCCAGGTGCGCCGCGATCGACTCGGGCGTGACGGACGGGTCGGCGCGGGTCGCCGCCATCATCGATGAGGCCTGCGAGAACAGCGACATCGGTATCCGTGAGCGCACCCATTCCCGGGCCGCGCGCTCGGCGAACAGGCTGTCGATCATGTGCTCCGCCGCGCAGGCGAGAGAATGCTGCGTCGCCGCGTCGACGCCCGCGTCGGTGTCGAGGAGCGACTCGAGGTAGCGTCGCGTGGGTTCGACGAGATGCGTGTCCGGGAGGACCCTCGCCGGTTCCTCCCGGGCTGACACGTTCACGACGAGGAGGGTGATCTCCTCCTCCCACCACGCCATGTGCGGCACGCGCGTCGACAGGAAGATCGCTTCGCCCGTCTCGAGCCGCCGCGCAGGCTCGGTGATCGGAGCCCGACTCATCAACGCGCCGCCGTCCGAGGGGAACACGACGAGCGCTGATTCCTCTCGCAGCGGCGAAAGCGTGACCGCCCCCGGGCCCAGCTGCACGCGACGCAGTTCGATGTGAGCCACGCGCACACCCTGGGTCGAGATGACGTCGAGTCGTCGCGGACCTCGCGACCAGCTATCGGATGCACCGTCCCCAGCGATGAGATCACGCACGGCTGCCCCCTCCCGTTCTCCTCATTGTCACCACCCCCGCGGTGCACTCCCCGGCGACCGGGCGACGCGTGTCGCACGACGTCACGCAATTGTCGCTGAGCGCCACCCCGCAGCTGCTCCATCGAGCGCACTCGCCCCCGGGGCGGGGAGTCGCGTCTGACGCCTAGCGACCGATGTGTGACGGATGCCGCCGGATTCCGTCATTCTCGTCACCGCTCCATCGCGTAAGCGCAACGCTTCGGGCAGACCCGATGCACGTTCACCAGGAGGACACCATGTCGCTGACCGACGGCCCTGCCGACAACGCTCCCGAAATCACCCCCGCGCCCGACGCCGGCGTGAACCGCCGGACGCTCATGAAGGGTGTCGCGTGGGCTGCCCCCGTCATCGCCCTCAGCGTCGCCGCGCCGCTCGCATCCGCCTCCGTCCAGAACGCGGGACTCGCGTGGACCGACGATGAGACGGGTCTGCTGAGCCTGCGGGTGCTCGACGGCGCCAGTGCCGTCCAGGCCGGTGCGCTCATCACCGTGCCCACCCAGTTCACGATCACCAACGGGGCCGGAGCCATCGACGACACCGCGACGATCACGATCGTCGTCGGTCGCCCCTCAGGGCTCAATCTGCCCGTCGGCCGCGCCCGTGGGTTCGGCGTCGCCACGCTGGGGGGCACCGATGTCGCAGCGCAGAACGCGGTCAGCTAAAACACACTGCTCGGGGCGCGCGTGGGCTTCCCGGTGACCACCCTCGTCACGACCCGTGCCGTGTCCGTGCCCTCGAACGGGACGCTGAGCATCCCCGTCGAGTTCGGCCTGTCCGGATCCAACTCCGGAATCGCGGTGAGCGCGCTTGCAACCTTCCCGGTCACGCTGACGGTGGCCTTCGCGAGCGGCCCCACGTACCAGGCTCAGACGTCGATCAGCGTTCCGCTGGGCGCCGGCATCCTGTGACCACGAGCACGCGGGCACGCCGCGGACACGATGGACACACGTCGTGGTGGCGTCGAGAGTACGGCGGACTTCCCGGCTGGGGGCTGGCCGTCATGCTCACCGCCATCGCGAGCACCCTCCTGTTCTCCTTCGCGATCATCCTCGACTTGTAACCCGCCCGACATCCGATCAGGCCCGAACCGGGCGTACCGTTGCCGCCATGAAGCGATCACGGCGTTCCGATTACGGCAGCCAGTCCTGGTGGACCCGCGACTACGGCGGACTTCCGGGCTGGGCCATCGTCGTCGTCGTGGTCGTCATCGTGGCTCTGGGAGTGTTCGTCACGACGCTTCTCCTGACGCCGCGGTGACGGCCGTGACCGCATGAGAGGGCGCGATGTCGCCCCAGCACTGCCTGGCGAGGCGATCGTGTCGCTCAGACGCTGATCGGCTCTCGGATCTGTCGCAGGGACGCTGATCGGAAGGCGCGGGCTGTCGGGATAATGAGCCCCACCACCGACCCGAGAGACACATGCCCCCACATCAGACAGCGCTGAACCTCGCTCTTCGCAGCGGCGTCGACCTCGGTCATGCGTGGGTGCAGGAACTCGCCGACGGCCTCGGTGTCCGCGTGCTCTTCCTCAAGGGGCCGACGCTGTCGCGACAGGGACTGCGCGCCGAACGCACGTCCTCCGACGTCGACGTCCTCGTCGAGCCGGTCGGTTTCGATCGGCTCTGCGCCGAGATCGTCGCGCGCGGATGGCAGGAGCGCCCGGCACCGCTCATCGGACGGCTCACGAGCGTCCATTCGCGCACGTTCCTCCACCCCTACTGGCCGTGCGACCTCGACGTGCACCGCCACTACCCGGGCATGCTCGTCGACCCCGGTGCCGCATTCGACGCCCTCTGGGCCGAGCACGAGACCAGCGTGTTCGCTCAGCGCTCCTGCACCGTGCCTTCGCGCCTGTCCAACATCGTCATTCTCGCGCTCCACTCCCTGCGCGGCACTCGACGACAGGCTCGTCACGCCGCCGAACTCGATGCTCTTGTGAACGTCGTCCTGACACCCGCTGAACGGGCGCACCTGCCCGGACTCGCGTCGAGGACCGGAACGACAGTGACGCTGGCTGAGGTGTTCCGGCGCATGGGCGTGGTCGTGTCCGTCGATCCTCACGAGCGTGAGTCGGCTGCAGCGCGTCGGTGGCGCGAGCGAGTCGCTTCGGGATCGTTCGGATCGTACTTCTGGTTTGCGGCTCTGCGCGACGCTCGCGGCCTGGACCGAGCCGTCATCGCCTCGCGCGCGATCTGGCCGAACCGCTCCGATCTCCTCCTGAGCCGGCCCGAGACCGTCGACACGACAGTCGGGCGCGCCGTGGCGCGCCTGCGGCGCTGGGGTCGCGGAGTCCGCTCCGTGCCGCGAGCACTGGGGGCCATGACGCTGAACACTCGAAACACGAGCATCGAGCCGGGGGGACCACGGTGGAACTGAGAGATTATCTGCGGATCCTGCGGGCGCACTGGATCGCGCTGTCGTTGTGCCTCATCCTCGGCGTCGTCGTCGCGTTCGCCTGGACGCTGATCCAGCCCAAGGTCTACACCGCCGATGCGAGCGGCTATGTGACGCCGGTCAAAGCCGAGGGGCAGAACGACAGCAGCTCGGAGTACGTCAGCGACAACCTCGCGAAGTCGAAGGTCAAGTCCTACGTCGACGTCGGCACCTGGCGCGCCGTCGGCGAGCATGCTCGTGAAGAGCTCGGCCTGGATGTGAGCCCGGAGAGCCTCGTTCGCCGCGTCTCGGTCTCGAACCCGCTCGACACCGTCGTCATCAAGGTAGACGCAACGGGGCCGACCCCGGAGGCGGCGCGCGACCTCGCGGGGGCTTGGATCCGCGGCATGCAGATCGAGATCGAGAACATCGAGTCCGGCGGCACGGGTGTGAACCCGGGCATCACGCTCGTCACCGCCGACTCGGCGCGTCTTCCCACCACCCCCAGCTCCCCGAACGTCCGCCTCGCTTTGGCCATCGGTGGCCTCGTAGGCCTCGTCGTGGGCATCGGTTACGCTCTGCTGCGATTCACGCTGGATCGCCGCATCCGCTCCGCCGAGGGCGTCGAGCGGGAGACGGGGCTCAACGTCGTCGGCGCGATCCCCGAGGAGAAGTCCTTCACCGCCGAGAACCGGCTGATCCCGTTCGACGGAGCGAACACGTCGTCGAGCAGGAACGTGCACCTGTACGCGGTCTCCGAGGCGGTGCGCGAGCTGCGCACCAACATCCAATTCATGGACGTCGACAATCCGCCCCGCATCCTGGTCGTCACCAGCCCCCTGCCCGGTGAGGGCAAGTCGACGACGGCCGCGAACCTCGCCATCACGCTCTCGGCCAGCGGGCAGCGGGTCGTCCTGATCGACGGCGACCTGCGCCGGCCGATGGTCGCGACGATCTTCCACCTCATCGGCGACGCCGGCCTGACCGACATCCTGGCGGGCCGTGCCACGTTCGACGACGTCGCGCAGCCGGTCGGCCGGTCGGGCTCGCTGCGGGTCGTGGCTGCCGGCAAGATCCCGCCGAATCCCAGCGAGATCTTGGGATCACAGCGCATGCGCGACCTCATGGAGACCCTCAGTCGCGACGCCGTGGTCATCGTCGACGCACCGCCGCTGATCCCGGTGACGGATGCCGCGGTCCTCACCAACCGCACCGACGGGGCGATCATCGTCACCACCGTGGGCCGCACCACCTTCGACGCGTTGAAGAAGGCGCAGCAGAATCTCGAGCGCGCCGGCGGCCGTGCTCTCGGTGTCGTCCTGAACCGTGTGCCGCGCAAGGGCAGCGGCGCGGCGTACTACGGCTACCAGTACACCGGCGCCTACTACCGCACCGAGGATGCCGACACCGTGCCGGATCTGGCTCCGACGCCGGCGACCGCAGCGGTTTCACGTGTCGTCACGGTCGGCGGGCAGGTCCTGCCCGATGGGCGGCGAGCACGCCGCGCCCGGCGCTGAACCGTGACGGCCTCGCCCGACGCCGCCCCGGCACGCCGACGTTGGCGACGTGCAGCGAGCCATCCACTCGCACACCTCGCGGCGGCAGTGCTGGTGATCGCGCTCGTGCAGTCGTTCGCCGTCAAGGTGTACCAGGTGCCTTCCGCCTCGATGGAGCAGACCCTCATGCCGGGCGATCGCATCCTCGTCGACCGTCTCGGCATCGCCGGCCCTCCGAGCCGCGGCGACGTCGTCGTGTTCGAGCGCCCCGAGTCATGGCGCGACGCACCACGGGGAGAGAAGAGCCCGTGGCGCGCGGCCGCCGGGTGGTTCGGCGACGTCTTCGGCTTCGGCCCGAGCAACGGCGACGCACTGGTCAAGCGAATCGTCGCCGGCCCCGGTGAGACGGTCGCGTGCTGCGACGCCGTCGGCCGACTGACGATCGACGACGAGCCGCTCGACGAGCCCTACGTCACGCACGATCTTCCGTTCGAGTCCGGTGTGCTCGATTGCGACACCGCCCCCCGTTCGTCGCGCTGCTTCCCTCCCATCCACCTCGGTTCCGACGAGTACCTTCTTCTGGGCGACAGCCGCGCGAACTCCGCCGACTCGCTCGCGGCGTGCCGAGGCGGTGCCAGCGCCGACACCGCCTCGTGCGCACGACCGGTGGATAGAGAACAGATCATCGGCGAAGCATTCTTCCGCTTCTGGCCGGTGACCCGATGGGGGATGCCGTAGGCGTCGGCCTCACGCGGGTGCCGCGGGCGCCGCGAGCGCGGGCAGAGCATGCAGACCGCGCCGGTCGGTGCGCGGGGCCCGGCGCTGCGCACGCACTCGGGTCGGCGAGGGCTCCCCTTGCAGCCGGAACGCTCGGCGGAGATCGTCGGCGCTCGTGAAGCCGGCGAATCGCGACACCTCCTCGACGGACAGCACGTCGTAGCGTTGTTCCGTCAGCAGCTGCACGGCGAGCTCGACGCGAAGGCGACGGATCTCCATAGCGGGCGAGGTGCCCTGCTCGGAGAACGCCCGCTGCAGATGCCGGGGGGACACCGCGAGCTCGGCCGCGAGCGACGGCACCGTCAGCTCGGAGTCGGCGCGCCGCGAGGCGATGAGGGCGAGGGCGCGGCGGTAGAGCGAGGGCTGCACCTTGACCGGCCCCGCTCCCACGCTCGCTCGCTCGAGGAACAGGCTGCCGACCATCTCCTCGCTCAACCGCGACAGGGCGTAGGTCGCCACACGTCCGGGCCGGGCCGCCCCGGACAGCAGGGAACGGAAGTAGGCGGTCGCGGGGGTGACCAGCGCCGAGTCGCCCGCGAACAGCGGTCCGTCGCTCTCGTCGAGAGGAGCGCCGAAGGCGGCGACCACGGCCTCGGGTGCCGACACCACGATGACCTCAGCCTCATCCGACCAGGCGAGCAGATAGTCGGAGCGCGAGCGCAGGAAGAGACCCCGGCCAGCGTCGGCACGATGGCGTCGGCGCGAATCGAGCGTCGGTGCGACACTCACGCTCCCGGCCGCGACGAGCATGCAATGCAGGACGGGGGACTCACTCGTCGGCACGACGCGCTCGGCGCCGCGTGCGAGCTCGTATCGCTTCAGCACGACCGACTCGAGGGCGAGAGTGTCGGCTGGGCGGCCCGCGAAGGGTTCGCCCGGCCGACGCGACGAGGGGGGCGGCGTTCCCGGCGCACTCGGGTAGCGCTCGTAGCTCACGCTGCACCTCCCCCCTCGATCGCCTCACAGCGTAGGAGCGACCGATCGGTCCTCCCGCACTGGATCCGCGGGCGCGGACTACGCATTCGGGGCACAGCCCGCACCCGCGGACGCTACGGTCATGACTACTTAGAGAATCCCCGCACCCACCGGGACGGTGACGCTCGAGGTGGCTGTGCGGGTCAGGCCGTTGCCGAAATCGACGACGATCGTGACCGGGAAAGTCGCGAGAGCCGAGATGGAGACACCGGTCGAGTTGCCCGCGAGACCGAGCACGAACGGCACTGTCTGCGTTCCGTTGGAGGGAATGTTCACGGGGAGAGTCGTCGTGAAGGTCGTCAGCGGGAAGCCGTACTGGCCGACGATCGCGGCGCTCTGGTACACCGCCGTCCGCTGCCCGGCTGTCGACGGCACGCCGTTGAGGCTGTAGACGCCGAAACCGCGCGCGCGTCCGACGGGCAGGTTGATACCGGCGGGACGTCCGACGGTGACCGTCACCGTCGCGGTCTGGTTGATCGCACCCGCGCCGTTGGTGATCGTGAACTCCGTCGGCACCGTCGTCAGCGCGGTCGCGGTCAGCGTGCCCCCGCCGTCCAACAGGTTCAGCGAGAGCAGGCCCGTCTGGGTGTTCGTCACCGCCAGGCCGGAGTTGTTGACGGATGCCGCAGCCAGGGGTGCTGCGACCGCAACGGCCATCACCGGGACGGCCCACGCGGCGCCCTTGATGATCGTGCGACGGTCGATGCCGTCGGACTCGCGGCGGGCGGGGGTGACGTCGGTCACGGGATCTCCTCAGGTCGGAATGAGAGGTTTTCCCGTACTTTTTCGCCGCCCACGAACGTCGTCGATGGCTGCGCCGGCATCCGTCGCTCAGGTCACGATCGGTGTCGCGAAGTGTCGGAGTCGGAAGCCGCGCGGGTGTGCCGGAGCCCCGTCAGGGCAGATACGGCTCGGCGAGCCCGCGCTCGGCGAGCGACCGCAGGAACGCGCGGACGTCGCGATCGATCTCGGTGCCGTCGACGTCGCCGCGTTCCGCGATCACCCGCACCAGCGACTCCGCAGTCGCACCGCGCGCGGTCGTCAGAGCCGACCAGATGATCGCTGCCGTGTCGCGCAATGCGACCGGCTCGGGAGATCCGCCGCGCGCGAGCGACAGCGCGACGAATCCGTCGTCGCTCGACGTCCAGGCGGCATCCGCCCGGGTCCGCCAGGACGGCTCGCGCACCACGACGTCCGCGGCACCGAGCGCGTCCAGCGCGGCGCCCACGACAGCCTCGACGTCGCCTCTCGGCGGCGCCCCGTGGGCCGCGACCACCGCCTCGGCGAGTGCTCGGGCCGAACGTCCGTCGGCCGCCCGCCAGAGGGCCGGGCCGATGCCGTCGATGATGTGGAGCGTCGCTCCGCCCGCGGGCTCCGGCTGCAACAGGGCGAGCCGCTCACCCGCACCGTCCGTCGGCGAGCCGAGCGCGATCGCGTCGAGATGGGCACCGCGCCACCAGGTCGTCCCTGTTGCCGGGTCCAGGTCGGTCTCGACCTCCGCCGTGAGCGGCTTCGCGTCCGCGACGGGCAGCGTCGCCACGACGTCGCCCCGCCGGAACAGAGGCGCCAGGGCCGCGGCGAGGGTCTCGGCCTCACTGTAGGTCACGCGATGCACCCCGCCGATGGCGGCGACGTGCGCAGCGATCCGATGAAGCGGCGCAGGCAGGTCCGCGAGATAGCTGGTCTGCTCGACGAGCTCGGGAAGCACGTCGCCCAGCGCACACGATTCCAGCACCGGAACCTCGGGCCCGCCCGGTACCCGGTGGAGCAGGACGATCGCGCTCAAGCGCAACGGTCGTGCCGCCAGGGGGCGCAGCCCGAGCTCGGATGCTGAACGCTGGGCCTTGTCCCCTGCCGGATCCTCGATGATCGACAGCGGCTTGCGGTAGGGCAGCACCGTCCCGTCGTCCGTGATCCCGACCGTTTCGTCGGTCACGTAGCCGTAGTGGGCGGCGAGCGCGCGCGTCGCGGTCGTCTTGCCCCGCCCCGACGGCCCGACGACCGCCACGACGTTTCCCTCGTCGTCGGCCAGACCACCGGCGTGCAGCATCCATAGCTCACCACGCCTCGCCTCGATCGCGGCCAGCGTCACGGCCTGCGACAGCGCGGCGAGCGCGCGCCGCAGCTCGCCGCGCGTCAGCGCAACGCTGCGGTGAGCCGCCGGCAGGGAATCGTTTGGAGTCGCCTCGGCGTCGCGCCATGCCCGGACGATCGCCTCGATGTCGCCGTCCGCGCGGTCATCGGCGTCGATCCGCACCGCGCATCCGAGCGCGGAGACGAGAGGAAGCGGCGACACCCTCGTAGCCTATGGTCGATCACACCGTCACCGCATCGGATTCCGGACGCGCGCGATGCGCGGACACGACGGACACCCCGACAAGAAGAAGAGCAGTCGCCAGGAATGCGAACGCGATCACGGCGGTGATGTTGCCGTTCAGCGTGACCGCGGACCAGGTCGCGAGATCGACGGGGGCGAGCTCGAACGGTGTGTGGTCCAGCACGACATCGACGACCGGCCCGGCTGACACGGCCAATGCCGCGCCGATGACGCAGGCGCTCGCTCCTCGGAGCAGTCCGCGCAACGGCAGATACCGGAGCACCCCGACGACGAGCAAGGCGATGGCCGCGCCGAACCCCACCAGCGGAAGCACGATGCCGCCGAACGCATCGGCGTCGCCGGCCGCCCACAGGACCACCGCGAGGAACGCCGTCACTGCCGCAGCATCCGCGAGCACCGCGATCACGGCGGCGTGTCGACGCAACCCCGGCGACCCGAACGATCGCAGCGCGAGCGGGCCCCAGATCACGACGACCGCGAACAGGATCGCAGCGCCGGTGACGCCGAGGAACCCCGCCGAGGTCAGCGCCTCGATCGAGGCGAGCAGCAGGCCGAGCGAGCCGAGCGCCGCCGCGAGAGTCGTCCAGCCGCGCCGCCCGGTCACGAGCAGGGGCAGCGTGGTGAGCGAGAAGGCCAGGGCGACCGCCGCCGCGACGATCCAGAACCACGACAGCGTGTGCTCGACCGCGAGGTTCGTCACGAAGGTCGCGACCAGCGCGACGGCGTACGCACCGATCGTCGTCCAGAGCACGGCTGCCCGCCACCGGCGATGCACGCGGGCCTGGTGCGCGTCGAGACGTCCGCGGTCGTCTGCGCTCGCGCTGACGAGCTCGCCCTCGGTCACTCCCAGCGCTCGTGCCAGCGGGCCGAGCGTCGCGAGGTCGGGGTACGACAGCCCGCGCTCCCACTTCGACACCGCCGACTCGGTCACGAAGACGCGCGCGGCGAGCTCCTTCTGCGTCAGCCCGGCCGCCCGCCGGGCGCCGGCGAGGAAGCGCCCCACGTCGCCTTTGTGTGTTCCGACCTCGGGCGATCCGGCTTCATGCGTTTCATTCACGTCGCTCAGTGCACCATCACCGGGCTCGACGCACCAAGCCGACACGGCCCCGACACGGCCCGGGCGCGGCTCGACCATCTGGCCAGCCCGGAATCACGCGGATCGCGCGCCTCAGGGCAGGCGCACCGAGTCGGTCTTCGGGTGCTCGCGCGGCATCCGGTCTCGGTCGTACGTGATGGCGGAGTAGCCGTGCGGGATCGGCTGCCCCTCCTCGTCGACGCTCACGAACACGAGCCGCTCGATCGAGAGGATCCGCTTGCGCGTGATCATGTTGCGCACGACGGCCCGCATCGTCAGCGAGGTGCGCCCGAAGTGCGTCGCCGTCAGTCCCATCTCGATGAGGTCGCCCTGCAGCGCCGACGACTCGAAGTTGATCTCCGAGATCAGCTTGGTCACCACTCGATAGTTGCCGAGCTGGATGATCGCGTAGATCGCCGCTTCTTCGTCGATCCAGCGGAGAAGGCTTCCACCGAAGAGCGTGCCGTTGGCGTTGAGGTCTTCCGGTCGCACCCACTTGCGCGTGTGGAAGTTGATGCCGCCCTCTGACCAGGGCCATTCGGAACTCGTCTGATCGCTCACGTTCATCCAGCCTAGCTCGCCATGATCGCACGGTCCGGGCGTCGCGTCGACCGGTTCCCCGCGCGCGACGGGCGGCGGATGATATGGGCATGGACAAGCCTGCGAAAGACTTCGACGCTCACGAGGTGGCGGAGGAGGTCGCCGAGCGCGTCAAGAAGCGGATGCCGGATGTCGACGACGATCTCATCCGCCGCGAGGCGGCCGCATCGGTCGAGAGCCACGCCGACGCACGCGTGACGGACTTCATCGGCATCATCGCAGAGCGCGAGACCCGCGAGCGCCTCGCCGACATCGCCGATGAGTCCTCAGGCGCCGCCTCCGACTGACCAGGCCGCCTCGATGCGGGCGATGCGCCGCTCCAGAGAGGCGAGCGCCCCCGCGACATCCACCGAGGGGCTGATCGTGTGCACCGCGATCAGCCGTCCGTCGATGCTGGCGGTGAGACTGCCCGGCATGAGATTCGCCACGAGCGCCAGCGCCGCGCGGCCCGCCGACGTCTCGAGCATCGTCGTATGCGCGACCCACTCCGGATCGATGTCGGGCCCTGGCAACCAGATCGCCCGCCGCGCGACATCGATCCCGCCGATGATCGAGCGACCGATCACCCATGCGGCCAGCTCGACAACCCCGAGCGCTCCTCGCGCCGAGCGGGTCAGCCCGGCCCGGCGCCTCGGTATTCCCGTCAGGGCATACGTGGTCGCAGTGACCGCAGGGACGGCGACCACGCCGTAACCGAGCGCCGCCAGCGACGCCTCGGTCGCCGCGATCCAGACGGCAGCGATCACGACGATCCGGCACAGCACGGAGACGATCACCGTTCCCACCCGTCCGGCCGTCATGGCACCATCACCGCCGCCAGAACCGCGACGAGCACGGCACCGCCCAAGGCGAGGGCGATCACCGCACCCGAACCGGACCAACTGCCGATCGCCCGCTGCGCGCGGTCGAGACCCGGTCCCGCGCTCGGACCGGCGGCGATCCGGGCGACGACGGCATCCCGCACCTGTCCCAGGCCGTTCGACGCGACGGTGAGACCGCGCAGAACGATCCGCGCCGCGCGCTCCTCGACCACCACGATGTCACCGGGGGGCACGGTGGGTGAGCGCTCCGGTGCGCGCCGCGTGACCCCGAGGGCGATCGCGGCGCCGGCGAGTCCGAGCAGCAGCGGCCACGTCTGCGCCCAGACGGCCGACGGATCGAGCCAGCCTGGCACGCTCAGCGGCGGCGCCCATGCTGACGCGAGCGCCGCGACCGGCACCACCGCGAGCACCGACAGGGCGACCCACGCGATGCCGCGCATGCGCGCCGTGGGCTTCGGCGTGCGCTCGCGCCGCGCCAGCGTGACGGCGAACCGAGCCAGCAGCAGCGTCGACCCCACGCCGAACCACGGCAGCACATCGGCGACGCCGAGCGCGGGCAGCCACGGCACCGGCACCTCGCCGACGGCCTCCTTCGCGACGTACTTCGCGATGAACCCGCTCGTGAACGGTGCGCCCACGAGCGCGAGGGACGCGACGGCGAGCGCCGCCGTGACGCTCCAGCGCGGCAGCCGTTCGCTGTCCCACGCCTGCACTCCCAGGAACAGAGCCCCCTTCACGAGCCCGTGCGAGACGCTGTAGACCACAACGGCGGCGATGCAGGCCGGCGCGAGCGCGGGGGCGACGAGGGCCGCACCGATGACGGACGTGAGGAAGCCCATCTGGCTGATGCTGCTGTAGGCGAGGATGACCTTGGGATTGCGCTGCAGCACGCCCGCGGGCACCGCCAGCAGCCCGCCCACGAGGCCGAGCACGAGGAACACCGCGCCCCACGTCGGCTCGCCGGTTCCCTCACCGAGCGGCAGGAAGCGCAGCCACCCGACGATGCCGGCCTTCAGCATCGCTCCCGACAGCACCGCGCTCGCGGGACTCGGGGCTGCCGGATGCGCGAGCGGCAGCCAGACGTGCAGCGGGACGGTGCCCGCCTTCACTCCGAAGCCGATCAGCAGCAGCAGGATGATCGTCCCCTGCGCGGGCGAGGCGGAGACGGCCGCCGGAGCCTCCCCGACCGTCGTGACGCCATCCGCGGCCAGCAGCAGCAGCGCCGCGAGCACGGCGCACTCCCCGAACACCGTCAGCACCAGATAGATGGCGCCGGCACGCCGCGCGCTCGGCGTCCGGTCGTGCACGACGATCGCGTACCCGAGGAAGCTCATCGCGGCGAAGGCGAGGTAGAACGTCACGAGATCGTCAGCGAGGAACACCGCGATGTTGCCGGTGAAGCACAGCAGCAGGAAGGCCGTCAGCACATGCGGACGCTCGGCTTTCGACCGGACCACGAACGACAGGGCCATGCCGTAGAGAACGACCGCCATCAGCACCAGGGGCCGTGCGACGGCGTCGAGCCGGATGGAGGTGCCGAGCAGCATCCACGGGATCTCATGGCGGTCGCCGGCGTCGAAGACCGCCGCCATACCGGCGGGCAGCACGGCGAGCCAGGAGAAGCGGGTGATCGCCTCCCGCGTCCGGCGCGCCCGCGTACCGCCGACACCGCTCAGCACGGCGACGAGCACCGCGACGAGCAGCGGCGACGACAGTGCGGGGAGGAAGATCACAGCCACGCTCCGTCCGCGATGAACCGTGCCAGCGACCATGGCGAGAACTCCCAGCCCGCGGCGACGCCGAGTCCGACGACGGCCGCGGCTGTGATGAGGGTGGGAACGAGCAGCGCGGCGGGCGCTTCGAGGCGCCGCGCGTGGTCGCCCGGCTGGGTCAGCCGGGGCGCTCGCTCCGCCGACGCGGCGGTGGCCGCAGGCTCCGTCCACATCGCGATGATCACCGGCAGGAAGTACCCGGCGTTGAGGATCGTGCTCGTCAGCAGCACCGCGATGACCCAGGGCTCGCCGGCATCGAGGGCGCCCACCCCCAGCGCCCACTTCGAGATGAACCCGGCGAAGGGGGGCAGCCCGATCATCCCGAGCGCCGCGATCGTGAAGGCCGTCGCCGTCAGCGGCATCCGCCGTCCGACTCCGGAGAGCTCGCTGATCCTGTGGATCTTCAGCTCCTCGGCGAACAGCCCGGCGCAGAAGAAGAGGGTGATCTTCATGAACCCCTGATTGACCATGTGCACGATCGCGCCGGCGGTGGCCATCGGGGCCAGCAGCGCGGCCCCGAGCGCGATGTAGGCCACCTGAGACACGGTCGAGTAGGCGAGGCGCTTCTTCAGGTCGTCCTGGGTGAGCGCACGGAGCGAGCCGTAGACGATCGTGATCGAGGCGACGACGGCGAGCACCGCGAGCAGGCCGAGATCGGCGAACAGCTGGAAGCCGAACGTGTCCTCGACGACCCGGATGATGCCGAAGGCACCGGCCTTGACCACCGCCACCGCATGCAGGAGGGCGCTGACGGGCGCCGGGGCGACCATCGCGACCGGCAGCCAGCCGTGCAGAGGGAACAGCGCGGCCTTGACCCCGACCCCCGTGAGCAGCAGTGCGCCGATCGCGGTCGCCGTCGCGGGGTCGCGCGCGGCGAGCGCCGCGACGGCGGGGACGCCCCCGGACACGAACTCGACCGGACCCACCTCGAGGGTCAGCCACGCGACGCCGAGCAGCAACACGACCCCGCCCACGAGCGTGTAGCCGAGGTAGGTGCGCGCTCCGCGCGTCGCCTCGGGCGTGCCGCGGTGGGCGACGAGCGGATAGGTCACGAGGGTCAGCAGCTCGAAGAAGATGAGGAAGGTGAAGAGGTTCTGGGCCAGGGCGATGCCGGTCGTCGCCGTCACGCACAGGCTGAAGAACCCGAAGAACCGGCTGCGATTCGGGGCGCCTTCGAGGTAGCCGATCGCGTAGACGGTCGTGACGAGCCAGAGTCCCGACGAGAGCGCGACGAAGAACAGTGAGAACGTGTCGGTGACGAAGACGATCTCCAGCCCGGGGATCCACTCGAACGAGGAACGGAGCTTCTCCCCCGACACGACGATGGGGATGAGCACGACCACGATCGCCGCCTTCGCGATCGCGCCGGCGAGGTTGAGCGCCGTGCGCAGCCGCCGCTGCTCCTCCTTCAGGCCGAAGATGACGAGCGCCGGCACCAGCGAGGTCAGCAGCAGCACGACCGGGATGAGGCTGGGCGAGACGACGGAACCCGGGATCATGGCGCCGCCCCCTCGATGATGGCCACGAGAGGCCCCGGGAAGACGCCGATGACGACGGATGCCGCGGCCAGGACGAACGGCACGATCCAGAGCGTGCGCCTCGGCACGCCGTTCGGGGGCGGCGGGTCATCGCCCGGCGGGGCGAACATCGCTCGGAGCATCTTCGCGACGTACGCGAAGGTCAGCAGTCCGCCCGCGAGCAGCACCGCGACCCACCACCAGGCGCCGACCGCGAGCGAGGACTCCAGCAGCTGCCACTTGCCCACGAACCCGAGGGTGGGCGGCAGGCCCGCCAGGCCGACCCCCGCGATCCCGATCGTGGCGGCCGCGAGCGGCATCCGGGCGAGCGCGCCCCTCAGCCCGCCGAGGCGGTCGCTGCCGTACGCGACCACGAGCGTGCCGGCCGCGAGGAACATCGCCGCCTTCGCGAGCCCGTGCGCGACCGCGAGCACGACTCCGCCGCTCCAGCCGGCCGCGCCCGCGTCGTCTCCGTGCGCGCCGCCATCGAGCATGAGCGGCAGCATCAGCACGAGGTACCCGACCTGCGCGACCGTCGAATAGGCGATGACGGTCTTCAGCCGATCGCGACGCAGCGCCATGAACCCGCCCCACAGGATGCCGGCGGCTCCGGCCGCGGCAGCGGTGTTCGCCAGCACGGGCCCGAGGGCGGTCTCCGGACCGATCGCGGCGAACATGCGCCACAGCACGAACAGCGACGCCTTGATCACGAGCGCCGACAGCAGCGCGCTCACCGCGGCGGGGGCAGCCGGATGCGCGACCGGAAGCCACGAATGCAGCGGGAACAGCGCCATCTTCGCCCCCATGCCGACAAGCGCCAGGGCGAGCACGGCCGCCGTGACGGGACCGTCGTCGACGCGACCCGCCGCCAGAGCGAGGTCGAGCGTCCCCGCCTGCCCGTAGACGAGCGCGACCGCCAGGAGGTAGAACAGCGAACCGGTCACCGCCACGAACAGATACCGCAGTGCCGCCGCACGCGCCCGCGCCCCTCCCAGGGCGACGAGCGCGACCGCGGCCAGGGTCAGCAGCTCGAGCAGGACGTAGATCGTGAACAGGTCCGCGGCCACGAACACACCCGAGATCGCGGCCATCGCGAAGAGCGCCAGCGGCCAGAAGCTGTCGGCGCCGATGAGACGTGGCTCTGCCGAGCCCATGACGAAGGCGGCGAGGAACACGACATGGGCGAGGGCGAGCATCGCGACCGACGCTCCATCCGCCTGCAGCGCGATGCCCAGTGGGGGGATCCATCCCGCGAGCTCGGTACGCACAACGCCGGTGTCCACGACAGCCGGCCACAGCGCCATCACGACGGAACCGCTCGCGACGACGGCCACGACTCCCACGGCAGCGCGGAACCGAGCGGGAACGAGCGCGGCGACCACAGCGGCGGCCACCGGCACGAACAGCAGCAGCGGGATCATCCGTCTCCCTGCTCGTTCTCGTCGGTGGTGTCCTCGACCCGGCGAGCGAGCGCGAGAGCGAGGCCTGTGATCGCGGCCATGACGACGATCCCCGTCAGGACGAGCGCCTGCGGCACGGGATCGGGCGCGCCGCCGTCAGCGCCCGCTGCGCCGCGGTCGGCGAGAGCCAGCAGCACGAGCATCACTCCGCCCGAGGCGACGTTCAGCGCGACGATGCGGCGGATGAGGTCGCGCACCACGAGGTGCGCCGTGGTGCCGATGACGAACACCACGACGCCCGCACCGAGGAAGAGCAACGTCGCGTTCATGCGCGCTCCTCATCCACCGCGCCGGCGGGACTCGCGCTGTCATCGACCGCGCCGGCGGGACTCGCGCTGTCGTCGACCGCGCCGGCGGCGAAGAAGATCTCGCTGAGCGCGACGCCGATCCCGGCGGCGAGCACCGCTTCGATCGCGAGGATCGCCCCGCCCGCCCACGCGGTGTCGAGCCCGAGCCAGGCGCCCGTCACGACGAGGCCGATGACGGCGAGGGCGACGAATGCGAGCAGGCTCGTGCCCACGATCGCCGTCGCGACGGGGCGGGAGACGGCGGCGGCTCGGATGCCGCACAGCCGCGCGATCACGAGAGCCGCGGCGATCAGCGCGCCCGACTGGAACGCCCCGCCGGGCTGAACGCTGCCGGCCACCAGCACCCAGATCGCGAGCACGAGGACGACCGGCACGATCACGACGGCAAGAGCCCGCCGCACCGGATCAGTCGGCCTCACGGGCCGCAGCCGCTCGCCGCCGACCGCGCCCGCGGCCACCGCGGCGACGACGAGCACGGCGATCTCGAGAAGCGTGTCGAGGCTGCGATAACTCAGCAGCACCGCCGTGACGGGGTGCGAGACGCCCGCCGCGTCCGTCGCCGCGACCGCCTCCCGGCCCAGGTCGGCGGGTACGGCGCTCACGCTGCGTACGGCCAGCAGCAGACCGACCAGACCAGCCGCACCCCCTGCGACGGCGACCCCGATCGTCACCGCCCGACCCCGCGATTCGGCGCTCGGTCGCGGCGGTGCCCGGCGTTCGAGCGCGTCGACCAGCAACGCCCCGGCGATACCGCCGCCCAGCGCCGCCTCCGCGAGCGCGACATCGGGCGCATCGATGCGGCCCCACAGCACCGCCAGCAGGATGCCGAACACGAGGAAGGCGGTCGTCGCGGCGGCCCGGCCCCGCACGAGCACCGCCACCGAGGCGACGACGACGACCGCCCCGACAGCGAGCAGATCCAAGAGGTCGACGTTCATGAGCCGCCGTCCGCGTCGCTGCGCCGCTTCCGGCGCTCACTGCCGGCCAGCAGGTGGGAGTTGCCTGCGGTGCCGAGGAGCGCGAGCATCCAGATCAGCAGCAGCTTCGCCGCGACCCCGACGATGCCGAGCCCGTCGCCGCCGCGGGCGATCGCATCGACGATGAGGGCGATGACGATGAACCCGAGGCCGAGGTTGTCGGCCTTGGCGACAGCATGGAGGCGGGTCGGAAGATCCGGAAAACGAAGCAGCCCCAGCGTGCCGACGACGACGAACAGGCATCCGACCGACAGCAGGCAGATCACAAGGACGTCCAGCACCCCGACGTTCGCTGCGGTCACCGCTCTGCCCGCCGGGTGTAGACGACCACGACGACCGTTGCGAGGGCGACCACCGTGACCGCGACATCACGAAGAGCCGCGACGCCCAGCGCCGAGGCGAGGACGACGAAGAGCGCGGCGCCGCTCGTGCCCAGAAGCACGAAGGCCGTCAACCGGTCCTCGGGGCTCGGCCCGCGCACCGCACGCCAGAGTCCCACGACGATGCAGACGAGCAGAACGGCGGCGACCGCATGCAGCGCGATGTCCACTGCGGTCATGGCGTCTCCCCTCCGACGTCGTCACCACTGACGATATCCGGAATGCGAAGCCGCCCCGGTGCGGGGCTACCGGCGGTCGTCGGTGGTCTGTCCGTAAACGTTCTGATACCGGTCGTACAACGCATCGATCGCGTCCTGCGGGATCGGGAGCAGCTCCCCCGCCTGCCGGGCGATGTGGACCGTGCGAGCCACGTCCTCCACCATCACCGCAGCCTTGACCGCATCCTTCGCACTCGACCCGATCGTGAACGGCCCATGGTTCTGCATCAGCACCGCCCGAGAACGATGCCCCCGAAGCGTCTGCACGATCCCCCGGCCGATCGAGTCATCACCGATGATCGCGAACGGCCCCACCGGAATCGGACCCCCGAACTCATCGGCCATCGCCGTGATCACACACGGAATCTCCTCACCCCGCGCCGCCCACGCCACCGCGTACGTCGAATGCGTGTGCACCACACCACCCACCTCGGGCATGTTCCGATACACATACGCATGAGCGGCCGTGTCACTCGACGGCGACCGATCACTGCCCGGCGTCCCCGGCACCACATTGCCGTCCAGATCGCACACGATCATGTTCTCCGGAGCCAACTCGTCATACGACACCCCCGACGGCTTGATGACCATGAGGTCGTCGGCGGGGTCTGCGCCCAGGCGCACCCGACCCGACACGTTGCCGCCGGTCCACACGACCAGCCCGTAACGCACCAGCTCCGCGTGCAACGACGCCACCTCGGCCCGAACCCGCGCCACCGCTTCGTGTTCCATCGGACTCCTCCGCCTCTCGGGATGCCGGATCCGCCTTCGGGACCGGCGCTCGACATGTTACCGGTAACACCATGCGGGTCACGGAAACAGCCTCTCATCTGGAAGAGTTGTCGGAATGGGTGACAACGTCTTCCTCGGTGCCGTGGCGATCGGCATCGGCGCGGTCGTCGGGATCGTGCTGTTCGTTCCCTTCGTCGCAATCCAGTACCGGCGCGCGGGCCACCTCACCGCGGGGCAGCTCGTGCTGTGGAGCGCGGCCCTCGTGTACTTCTTCGCCATCTGGACGTACACCCTCCTGCCTCTCCCCGATCCCGCCGGCATGCGCTGCGCGGGGGTCAACCTCAACCCCCTCGAGCTGGTCGACGACATCCGAGGTGCCGGGCAGCGCGCGGGCGGCAGCACCCGGGCGTTCCTCACCGACTTCGCCTTCTTGCAGCTCGCGCTCAATGTCCTGCTCTTCCTGCCGCTCGGCTTCTTCGTCCGCGTGCTCGCCCGCCGCGGCATCCTCGTCGCACTCGCCGCCGGCCTCGGGATCTCCCTCATCGTCGAGTTCACTCAGCTCACCGGTGTCTGGGGCGTCTACCCGTGCGCCTACCGCGTCTTCGACGTCGACGATCTGCTCACCAACACCCTCGGCGCGGTCATCGGCTCCATCCTCGCCCTCCTCGTGCCGCGCCGGCCGGTCTCGGATGAGCCCGACGCCCCGCGGCCCGTGACCCGGGGCCGCCGCATCCTCGCGATGGTGTGCGACCTGCTCGCCTACGCGCTCGTCGGCATCTTCGTCAGCGTCGGCATCCAGGCCGCCCTCGTCGTCACCGGCAACCGCGACGTCGCCGTCGAGACCGACCTCGCCGGTCAGGTCGGCTCCGTCGCCGCCCTGATCATCGTGGCGGGATGCGTCCTGGTGTCGGGGCGCACGATCGGCGACCTGACCGTGCGCCTCCGCTACGCGGGAGGACCGGCCCCCGCCGGCGTGACGCGGCTGACCCGGCTCATCGGCGGCATCGGCGGATATGCCCTGTTGGACCAGCTCCCGGGCCCGTGGGGCTTCCTCACCTTCGCCTTCCTCGTGACGGCCACGATCCTCGCGTTCACGACCCGCGCCGGCCGGGGCCTGCCCGGAGTCCTCGGCGGCCAGGAGCTGCGCGACAGCAGAGAGCATGGTCCCGCAGGACGAGTCGAAATCACCCGTACGGGGGACGCGCGCCGACGCTGAGGTCCGTACCGTCGAGAGCATGGACGTCGAAGCACTCGCCCACACCGCCACCGGCGCTCTCGTCGGCATCGCCCTCGGATTCGTCGTGGGGCTGCTCACCCTCAACCCGATGCTCGGCGTGATCGTCGGCGGCGTCGCGATGATCGTCCTCGCGATCGCGGCCGTCATGCTGCTTCCCCGCGGCATGTACCGCTGAGCGGGTCACGCCCGCTTGACCCTCACGCGACGTGAGGGCAGAGAGTGGTCGCATGACCGACCAGCACACCCCGTATTACGACGCGTTCGAGATCAGACCCGTTCCCCCGCCCGGACCGGATGCCGTCGCCCCCGAGCCCTACCGCGGCATCTACGGGATGCCGGCGTTCGTGACCATCCCCACGCATGACCTGTCGACCTCGACGCAGTTCTGGACCGCGGGCCTGGGGTTCTTCGAGCTCTTCACGATCCCGGGAACGCTCGTGCACCTCCGCCGCTGGGCCTTCCAGGATGTCCTCCTCGTCGCCGCCGACCCGGCTACGCTGCCCGCGTCCGAACCACCCGCGCTGACCTACAGCTACGCCTGCATCCTCACCGAGCTCGACGGCATCGCCGCGGACTGCCGCGCCCTGGCCCCGGGGGCGGTGGGCGATCCGCGCGACACCCCATGGAACAGCCGCGAGGTCGAGATCCTCACCCCGGAGAACGCCCGTATCGTCGTCACGGCGGCGAAGCCCTACGAGCCCGACAGCGCAGCGGCACGCTCCCTCGCCGCCATCGGCATCACACCCTCGCAGGAGCACCCATGAGCGACATCAGCACGGACGGGGTGACGGTCGGGCGCGCGGCATCCGATCTCAGGGTCACGGTGCGCACCCTGCACCACTGGGACGAGATCGGCCTCGCCTCGCCCTCGCTGCGCACCGACGCGGGATACCGGCTGTACACCGCCGACGACATCGCGCGTCTGCAGCGCATCGTCGTGTACCGGGAGGTCGGACTGGGGCTCGACCAGATCCGCTCGATTCTCGACGAACCCGATCGCGACACCTCCGCCGCCCTGCGGGCGCAGCGCGACGAGGTGTCACGATCGCTCGCCCGGCTCGAAGACCTCCGCGCGGGTCTCGACCGGATGATCGAGGCGCACGAGCGCGGCGTCCTGCTCACGGCCGAGGAGCAGCTGTCGATCTTCGGCCCCGACTGGAACCCCGACTGGCCCGCGCTCGCCCGGCGCCGGTACGGTGATTCCCCGCAGTGGCAGCAGTACGCCGAGCGCGCCGCCACCCGCAGCCCCGACCAGTGGCGCGCGGTCACCGCCGCGATGACCGCGCTCGAGGGCGACCTCGCCGCGGCGGCGGGCGCCGGCATCGAGCCCGGCGCTGCCGAAGCCGATGCGCTCGTCGAGCGCCACCGCGCAGCGATCAGCGAGTACTTTCCGGTCAGCCGGTCGATGCAGGTGTGCCTGGGTCGGATGTACGAGGCGGATGCCGCATTCGCCGCGCACTACGACCGTCTCAGCCCCGGCCTCGCCTCGTGGCTGCGCCGCAGCATCGACGAGAGCGCCCGCGCCCGCGGCATCGACCCCGACACCGCGGTATGGGAGTGACGACGCGGGAGTGACGGCTCAGCGCCGTCCGCCGGTGAACGCGCGCCACATGACGGCGGCGTGCGACTCCTTCGCGTGCTCGACGCCGACCTCGTCGCCCTCCCGCGCGCTGAACCATTCCTGCACGCGATAGCGGGCCGCCCGCCACATCAGGGCGATCCCGCCGTACGCCGGGCGGGGCACGCGTGCCTCCTCCTGCGACATCTGACCGCGGCGCGGCAGGTCGCCCGCGACGAAGGCGTCCATGAGCTTGGCTACGCCGATCGCGTTGCCGTTGATGACCGAGTGCGCGGCACCGTGGATCTCCCACCGCCACGCGTCGTGCGCGACGGACAGGAGCTCCGAGTGGAAGTACCGCGGCGACGAGAAGTCGCGCGCGCCGCGAATCAGCAGCACCTGCGCAGAGACGTCCGCCAGGCGGTCGCGCAGCGGATACCGCATCATGTGCGGCAGCACCCGCATGAAGTATGCGAAACCGCAGAGCAGGTAGGCGCTGACCGCCAGCAGCACGAGACGGAACGGCTCGAACAGCGACGACTGCGCGAACCGGATCCCCTGCAGCACCACCGAGCGCTCGCGGTCGTTCACGACCGGCCCGATGAGAACGGCCTGACGGATGGCGGGGCGCCGCGCGAGCACCTCCGTCACGATCTGCGTGCCGAAGGAGTGCCCGAGCAGCACCGGGTCCTCGAGCTCGAACCGGTCGAGCACCGCCTCCACCTGGTCGGCGAAGAACGACACCGACGGCTCGTCGCGCGGCGCACGCTGGCCCGCGAAGCCGGGGAGGTCGAGCGCGAAGACCCGCGCGTTCTGCGCGAGCAAGGGAGCGAGCAGGTCGAAGTACGTCGCGGCGACCCCGATCCCCGCGATCAGCACGAAGACCCGCTCCGCGTCCGCCGACGAGGCGGTCTGCACCCGCGTGACCCGCGTGCGCACCCCGTCGAACGCGACCGTCTCGACGTCGATGTCGGCCGGCTCCATATCATCTTCACCGCCGCGAGCGCGCCCCTCCACCATGTCCCTACCGTCTCACACGCCGGCTCGTGCAGACTGTGCCGATGACCCTCACCTTCGCCATCGTCGGCAGCGGCTGGCGCAGCGACTTCTTCCTGCGCGTCGCCGCCGCCCTGCCCGAGCGGTTCCGCGTCACCGGTCTCGTCACCCGCAGCGCGGCGACGGCGGCCGAGACCGAGACGCGCTGGGGCGTCCGCGGCTACCCCGACCTCGACACGCTCCTCGCCGACGGCACCCCCGACCTCGTCGTCGTGTCGGTGCCGCGCGACGTTGCGCCCGGGATCATCGTCGACCTCGCCGGCCGCGGCATCCCGGTCCTGACCGAGACCCCGCCCGCGGCGGGGATCGACGACCTCGTCGCCCTGTGGGAGCACCTGGCCCGCCCGGGGATGCCGACCGTCCAGGTCGCCGAGCAGTACCACCTCTCACCGCTGCTGTCGGCGCAGCTCGCGGTCGCCCGTTCCGGCCGGCTGGGCATCCCGTCGTACGCACTCGTCGCGCAGTGCCACGACTACCACGGCGTCAGCGTCATGCGGCGGGCCCTCGGGATCGGCGCCGACAAGGTCGAGATCTCGGCATCCGTCTTCCGCTCCCCGCTCGTGGCCGGCCCCGACCGCGCCGGCGACCCGACCGCCGAGCGCGTCGTCACGGCGACGCAGACCACGGCACGGTTCGCCTTCGACGACCGCCTGGGCGTGTACGACTTCGCGAGCGAGCAGTACTTCTCGTGGATCCGCGGCAACCGCCTGTTGATCCGCGGCGAGCGCGGCGAGATCGAGAACGGCGAGGTGCGCCGCCTCCGCCGGTTCGACGAGCCTGTCTTCGACTCTCTGCGACGGGTCATGACCGGCGAGGGCGGCAACCTCGAGGGGATGTTCCTGCGCGGCATCCTCCTCGGCGAGGAATGGCTCTTCCGCAACCCCTTCCTGCCCGCCCGCCTCAACGACGACGAGATCGCGATCGCGCGCATGCTCGATGGCATGCCCCACGCCATCGACGGCAGCGCACCGGTGTATTCGCTGGCCGAGGCGAGCCAGGATCACTACCTGGCGCAGCTCTCGCAGCAGGCGGCCGAGACCGGTAACACCGTGCGCTCGACGCGTCAACCCTGGGCCGATGTCGTCGACGCGGAATTGCATGCCCGGGAGGCCAGCGGGTAATTTTTCGGTATGCCGAAAAATCGACATCGTCGCCTCTCCGCCCTGGTCGCCCTCGGCGCGGTGACCGCACTGCTCGCGGGCTGCGCGACGGGCTCGAACGCCGACGTCTCGGGCGAGCCGTCCGAGGGCCGGCCCGTCGTGCTGACGACCTTCACGGTGCTCGCCGACATCGCGCGCAACGTCGCGGGCGACCGGCTCGATGTGCGCTCGATCACGAAGGCCGGAGCCGAGATCCACGGCTACGAGCCCACCCCGCGCGACATCGCGGCGGCATCCGACGCGGATCTGATCCTCGACAACGGGCTGGGCCTCGAGTCATGGTTCGCACGGTTCGTGGAGACCGCCGAAGCACCGCACGCCGTGGTCTCCGACGGCGTCGAGACGATCGACATCACCGGCGACGCCTATGCCGGCAAGCCCAACCCTCACGCCTGGATGAGCCCCCTGAACGTGCAGCTGTACGTCGACAACATCGTCGCGGCGTTCAGCGAACTCGATCCCGCGGGCGCCGACGCCTACGCCGCGAACGGCGCGGCATACAACGACGAGCTGCAGCGGATCCACGACGATCTCGTCGCCGACCTCGCGACGGTTCCTGTCGAACAGCGGGCGCTCGTCACATGCGAGGGCGCCTTTTCGTACCTCGCCCGCGACGCCGGACTCACCGAGGCCTACATCTGGCCCGTCAATGCCGAGCAGCAGGCGACGCCCCAGCAGATCCGGCAGACGATCGAGTTCGTCCAGGACAACGACGTGCCCGCCGTCTTCTGCGAATCGACCGTGTCGGACCGCCCGATGCAGCAGGTGGTCGAGGCGACGGATGCCGTCTTCGGCGGCACGCTCTACGTCGACTCGCTCTCCGAGCAGGGCGGACCCGTGCCGACCTACCTCGACCTCATCCGCCACGACGCCGAGACGATCACGGCGGCGCTGACCGGGAGCGCCGCGTGAGCACCGCGAGCGGCGCATCCCCCGGGATCGAGGTCTCGGGGGTCTCGGTGCGCTACCGCGACATCGTGGCGCTCGACGACGTCGATCTCACCGTCACGCCCGGACGGGTCACCGCACTGATCGGCATGAACGGCTCGGGAAAGTCGACGCTGTTCAAATCGATCACGGGCCTCGTGCGCCCCGCGAGCGGACGGGTGAGCATCGCCGGGCAGACTCCCGCCGCCGCTCGCCGTCGCGGCCTCATCGGGTACGTGCCGCAGAGCGAGGACGTCGACTGGACCTTCCCGGTGTCGGTGCGCGACGTCGTGATGATGGGCCGGTACGGACGCCTGGGCCCCACCCGGCGCCCGCGCCCCGACGACCATCGCGCCGTCGACGCCGCGCTCGAGCGCGTCGAGCTGAGCGAACTCGCCGACCGTCAGATCGGCCGACTGTCGGGCGGACAGCGCAAGCGCGCGTTCGTCGCGCGCGGCATCGCTCAGGATGCCGGCATCCTGCTCCTCGACGAGCCGTTCGCGGGCGTCGACAAGAAGTCCGAGGCGACCATCGTCCGCTTGCTGCGCGAGCTCGCCGCCGACGGCCGCACCGTGCTGGTCTCCACCCACGACCTCCACGCCCTCCCATCCCTCGCCGACGAGGCGGTGCTGCTGCTGCGCCGCGTCGTCTTCCAGGGAGCCGTCGACGAGGCGCTCCGCCCCGAGCTGCTCGCGCGCGCCTTCGGCCTGACCACCGAGGAGCGCCCGTGACCGTCATCGACATCCTGCTCGAGCCGCTGCAGTACGAGTTCATGCTGCGCGCCCTGTCGGCCACGGCCATCGCCGCGATCGTCTGCGCCGTGCTGTCGTGCTGGCTCGTCCTCATCGGCTGGTCGCTGATGGGCGACGCCGTCAGTCACGCCGTGCTCCCCGGCGTGGTGCTCGCCTACGTCCTGGGCGCCCCGTTCGCGATCGGCGCCCTGGTGTTCGGCTTCGTCGCGGTCGCCCTCATCGGCATCATCCGGGGCACGACCCGGGTGAAGGAGGATGCCGCCATCGGCATCGTGTTCACGACGCTGTTCGCGCTCGGCCTCGTGCTCATCTCGGTCACGCCGAGCCAGACCGACCTCAACCACATCCTCTTCGGCAACGTCCTCGGGGTCTCGGCGGGCGACCTCGTGCAGATCGGCGTCCTGGCCGCCGTCGCCTTCGCGGTCCTGTTCATCAAGCGGCGCGACCTCACCCTGTTCGCCTTCGACCCGATCCACACCTTCGCCATCGGGCTCTCGCCCCGCCTGCTGTCGGGCCTCCTGCTGGGCGTCCTCGCGCTGACCGCGGTCGTCGCGCTCCAGGTCGTGGGCGTCGTGCTGGTGGTCGCGATGCTCATCATCCCGGGAGCCACGGCGCACCTGCTCACCGACCGCTTCGGCCGCATGCTCGTCATCGCCCCGGTGCTCTCGGCGGCATCCTCGATCGTCGGCATCTACTTGAGCTACTGGGTGGACGCCTCGTCGGGCGGACTCGTCGTGCTCGTGCAGGGCGTCGTGTTCGCCGCGGTGTACCTCTTCAGCCCGAGACAGGGGATCATCGGGCGTCGGATCGCCTCGCGCAAGTCCGTCGCCGAATCCGTTCCCGCTGGCTAGCGTGCCGCTATGAAGATCAGCGAGATCCACTGGAACGACGAAGCCCGCCAGAAGGTGCTCGACGACGCCGACCGTGTCCTGCAGGATGCCGTCGCCGCCGTCGCCGCGACCGACGACGCGAACGACGCCGACAAGGCCTACGCCGCGCTCGTCAGCCACATGAAGGACAAGTTCATCGACTGGGAGCCCGGCCCCGACGTCCGCACGTACGCCGACGCCCTCGCCGCCGGCGAGATCGAGCTCGAGCAGGCCGGCTGACCGGCCGGATGTCCCGGGATCGGGCCCCGCTGCTGCAGATCAGCCGCATCTACGCCGAGGAGGCCGCGCTCGCGCTGCCCCGCGGGCAGGAGATCGTGGCGCGGTGGCCCGATGCCGAGATCGTACCGATCGACTCGCACTGGCTCGTTCCCGAGATCCACGGCGACGAGACGAACGTGCGCCGCTGGGTGCGGATCAAGACCGAGGCGCTCGTGCTCGGTGTGAAGAAGTCGGTCGCGACCCGGCTCAACGGCCGCTCGGCCGATTTCATCGCGCCGTCGACGGCGAACGGCTGCGCCATGGCCTGCTCGTACTGCTACGTGCCGCGCCGCAAGGGATACAGCAACCCCGTCACGGTCTTCGCCAACATCGACGAGATCTCCCGCCATCTCGCCCGCCACATCTCCCGGCAGGGACCGAAGACCGAGCCGAACCAGTGCGACCCCGAGGCGTGGGTCTACGACATCGGCGAGAACAGCGACTGCTCGGTCGACGCGATGATCAGCGAGAACGTCCGCGACCTGTGCGAGCTCTTCCGGATGTCACCGACGGCCAAGGCCTCGTTCGCGACGAAGTACGTCAACCGCGACCTGCTCGACTGGGACCCGCTCGGGCGCACCCGCATCCGCTTCTCGCTCATGCCGCACGACACGGCGAAGGTCACCGACATCCGGACCTCGCCGATCTCCGAGCGGATCGCCGCGATCAACGACTTCGTCGATGCCGGCTACGAAGTGCACCTGAACTTCTCGCCCGTCATCCTCACCCCGACCTGGGTGGCCGACTGGACCGCGTTGCTGCGGGAACTGGACGACGTGCTCTCCGACCGCGCGAAGACGCAGCTGGCGTGCGAGATCATCATGCTCACCCACAATGAGGGCCTGCACGAGGTCAACCTCGGCTGGCATCCGCGCGGCGAGGACCTGCTGTGGACCCCGCGCATGCAGGAGACCAAGCGCTCTCAGAACGGCGCGATCAACGTGCGGTACCGCTCACCGCTCAAGGGCGAGGCCGTCGCGGCACTCTGCGCCCTCATCGAGCGCGAGCTGCCGTCGTGTCGCATCCGCTACGCGTTCTGACCCGCTCCCCCGATGCCCCTCCCTTGCGCGGACGCGCGGATCTGCGCCACCCTGGCGGGGTGTATCTGCTGCTGCCCCTGCTCGTCCTCGTCCTGATGGTCGCAGCTCTCGTCGACGCCATCACCCGCCGCGACGACCAGGTCAAGCACCTGCCGAAGTTCGCCTGGGTGCTCTTCATCGTCTTCCTGCCGCTCCTCGGATCGGTGCTGTGGTTCGCCCTCGGACGCGAGTGGGACACCGCACCGCGAGAGTCGATGAGCTTCGGCGACCCGCGCCGGTGGTCCCGCGACGAGCCGGCGCCCGCTGCCCCGGCCAGCCGCCCGCAGCCCCGCGACTACCGGTCGACGGCGCAGCAGCTCGCCGACCTCGAGCGCGAGATCGAGATCGCCGAGCTCGAGGCCGAGATCCGTCGCCGCCGCGCACAGGGTCTTCAGTCGCCCGACGCCGGCTGATCCCGCCCGACGACCCACCGACGGGCGATGAGCCAGCCCGCCGTCGTGCCGAGGGTGTTGGCCACGACGTCCCACGCGCTCGCGGTCCGCTCCGCGAGCAGCACACCTTGCGCCGTCTCGATCACGACGGAGATGACGAGGCCGGCGGGGACGACGTAGGCGTGCCAGCGGGGCCAGCCGAGCGCCGCGCACCATCCGAACGGGATGAAGAGGGCGATGTTGGCCGAGAACTCGATGCGGTCGTATGTCAGCCACGGCACGGCCGAGGTGATCGCCCGGAGGATCGGGCCGGCGTCGCGATCGACGGGCGTCGGCCAGAACGCGATGAGCGCGAGGACGACGACGTAACCGATCAGCAGAGCTCGTGCGCGGCGGGTCACCGAACGATGACGGTCGGAGAACCGACGTGGGCGGCGACGCGCTCGCTGACCGATCCGAGCAGCAGGCGCGACAACCCGGTGCGTCCGTGCGAGCCGACGACGGTCAGCACGGCGCCGCGCGACGCGTCCTCGATGAGCGCGGAGGCGTCGCCGACGTCGATGCGCGAGCGCACCTCGAGCTGCGGGTGCTCGGCGCGCACCGGCTCGAGCATGCGCTCCAGCATCCCGGCCGTCGCTTCGGTGAGGTCGACGGGCATGGGACCGGTCCACAAATCGAGGCCCGGCTCGGTGCCGACCGAGACCGGTTCCCAGGCGGCGAGGGCGACGAGCGGCTCACCCGTTCGCACGGCCTCGCGGGCGGCGAAGTCGAGCGCCCGGGCCGAGACTTCGGACGCGTCGACGCCGACGAGCACACCCGTCCTCGCGACGTCGCGAGCCTCGGCATCAGCGTCGAGCCGGTCGGGGACGATCGCGACCGGGCAGTGCGCGTGTGCGAGAAGTGCGCGGTACGCATGACCGTGTTCTTCGGGGAGCACGAGGATCTCGGCATCCGCCGTCGCCGCGGCGGCACGGTCGGCATCGTCGCGCGTGGGCGCGATCAGCAGCTCGCGCAGTGTCACTCCCAGCGCCTCGGCGCGCCGGAACGCCCACTCTCGCGCACCCGTGCCGTCCGCGTCGGTCACTCCCAGGATCACGTCGCCCATGGCCCCAGGGTATCCGCCGCGGCGGACCGGCACGATGGGTCTCGCGGCCGGCAGCGGTTAGAGTCAGTGCGTGGCACAGCGACCCGGCTCCGATGCATCGCATCACGACGCCGGTAACGACGCCGGTCGCTATGTCCTCAGCGGACATTACGAACCACCGCCGCCGCCCGAACGGCCCGCTCCGCCTCGGCCCGCTCGCCGGCGCCGCCGGCTGCCGCGCTGGGGGTGGATCGCGATCATCGTCGCCGCGGTGGCGCTCGTCGTCGCCGGGATCGCCCTGGTGGTATCGCTCGTGATGGGCGGGGTGCAGGCGCTCACCGCACGGCCCCCGGGCGTCGGCACCGCTTTCGTCGCGCCCGCCGAGTCGAAAGCCGCGCGCGCCGCAGCCGAGGGCGGATCGGCGGACGAGGTCGCCGCCGCCGAGTATCTCGCCGCCCAGCCGACGGCGTACTGGCTCACCCCCGAGCAGGATCCCATCGGCGCGGTCGGCGAGCGCGTGCTGAACATCGCGGACGAGGCGCGCGAGTCGCGCACCGCGATGGCGGTCGTCGTCTACGGCCTGCCCGGCCGCGACTGCGGCAATCACTCCGCGGGCGGTCTCGACGAGGCCGACTACGAGACGTGGACGAAGCAGATCGGGACGGCGCTGCGTTCGGTTCCGGACGTGAAGAAGGTCGTGATCGTCGAGCCCGACAGCCTGGCCCTCGCCCCGCAGTGTGGAAACGTCGACGAGCGCGTCGACCAGCTGCGCGGGGCGCTCGGTCGTCTGACGGGCCCGGACACCTGGGTCTACGTCGACGGCGGGCACTCGAACTGGCTCGGCCCCGAGGTGATGGCGGGACTCATCGAGCGGGTCGCGGTCTCGGGGGTGCGCGGCTTCGTGACGAACGTGTCGAATTTCAACGACACCTACGACGAGTTCGCCTACGCCCACGCCCTGTCCGACCGCCTGGGCGGCATGCACGCCCTCGTCGACACCTCGCGCAACGGCGCGGGCGCTCCGGGTGACGGCGAATGGTGCAATCCGCCCGGGCGCACCGTGGGCGATCCGAGCGGCACGTTCGGTGACGACGTCGTCGACACGAACCTATGGATCAAGCCGCCGGGAGAGAGCGACGGACCGTGCAACGGCGGGCCCGCCGCTGGCGTCTGGTGGCCCGAAGGAGCCGTCGAGCTCACGCGCGGCGTCGCGCCCTGACTCTTCGGCGTTCCTCCGGGAGTGCCGCGTCGCTCGCGTGTGGCAAAATAACCCGAACCTGAGGGAGAAGAGTGACGAACATGATGTCCGAGCAGTTGAAGACGGCGGTCATCGTCGAGGACGATCCGGACATCCGTCATCTCCTCGTCGAGGTGCTCGAGGCAGCCGGATTCTCCACCGTCTCGGTGGGCAACGGCATCGACGGCATCCAAGCCGTGCTGTCGTACCGGCCGTTGCTGACGACGCTGGACGTCAACATGCCCGGCATCGACGGCTTCGAGGCCGCGCGGCGGATCCGCGCGCAGAGCGACACATACATCATCATGCTCACCGGGCTCTCCGAGGAGGCGGATGTCGTGCTCGGACTCGGCGCCGGCGCCGACGAGTACATCGTCAAGCCCTTCCGCCCGCGCGAGTTCCGGGCGCGGGTCGACGCGCTGCTGCGGCGTCCGCGCGCCGCCGCTCCGCAGCAGACCCCCCAGCAGGACTCGGTCGGCCCGTCGTTCCCGGGCGCACGCCCCGCTCCGTCCGCCCCGGCTCCCGGCCCCGCCGAGAACGCACCTCTGTCGTACGAGGAGTACCTCGCCCGCTTCCCGGGCTCCGCCCCGCAGCAGCCCGCCCCGCCGCAGTACGCACCGCCGCCCGCGCCCCCGCAGTCATCACCGCCGCAGCAGCAGCAGGTGATCGTGCACCACCCGAGCGACGCCCCGGCACCGGCACCGGCACCGGCACCGGCGCCCGGCGCCGACATCGTGGTGCACCAGCCCGGCGGCGATCTCGTGCCGACCACGGGCGACCACTGGCTGACGCACCGCGACCTGCAGGTCGACACCGACACGCGGCTCGCCTACATCGCCGGCCGCGAGCTGGAGCTCACCCGCACCGAGTTCGATCTGCTCTCGACGCTGATGGCCTCCAAGCGCCGGGTCAGGTCGAAGGCCGACCTGACGCTCGTCCTGCGCGGCGAGTCCTACGTCACGAGCTATTTCGTCGGCGAGGCCGACAAGCGGGCGATCGAGGCGCACATGACCAACCTCCGTCGCAAGCTGAGCGACAGCCCGACGACCCCGCGGTACATCGAGACCGTCCGGGGTGTCGGGTATCGCATGACGTCGGAGGCCGCCGCAGCGGTCTGAACCGGCGGACCCGACTCCCGGTTCAGACCTTGTAGCCGTTCTGGCGGCGGACCAGCTTGGAGAACATCAGCAGGGTCTGCAGCACGGTGACGACACCGACGATCGGCCATCCGATCCACAGGATCGACGACTGCGCGACGGGGCCGATGATGTTCCACACGACGGCCATCGCCAGCAGCACCGCGGCGAGGATCACCAGCGGCATCCAGTGACCGATGCTGCCGCCGCCGCTCTCGGCCTTGGCCTGCATCGCCCAGTTGTCGACCTTCTTCTTCGACAGGAAGCGCGACCACGAGCGCATGAAGTGGCCGAGCCGGATCCACATGAACGCCTCGGCGGGGAACACCAGGATGGCGAAGAGGATGTCGCGCTGATTGTGGTCCTTGATACTGCGGGCCATGCGCAGGTTCAGCAGCACGGCGACCAGAGGCGGGATCAACCAGAGCGGGGAGAAGACGAACGCGTTGATGGACAGCGAGCCGGCGAGCAGGATGAGGAACGCGACGCGCACGAACAGGTTCGTCAGCATCCCGAAGTTCTCGAACCAGCGCAGGCGCAGGTTCGGATGGAACGGCTGCCCCTTCGTGTCGCCGCGCTGGCCCGGCCACATCAGCTCGATGGCACCGTAGGTCCACTTCACCTGCTGGGCGTCGTAACCCTTCAGGGTCGTCATTCCGCCGACGTTCGCGCGGGCGTACGGGCTGATCTTCGTCAGGTAGCCCGCGCTCTTGATCTGGAGCGACAGCAGCGAGTCCTCGACCTCGGAATCCTTCACCCACGGGGTCGACTGGTGGTTCTGCTTCATCGCGTCGCGCAGCGCGTTCGTCGAGAAGATCGAGAACTGCCCGCCCAGCACGGCCATGTTGCGGCCGCGCAGCAGGTTCTGCATGTTGAAGGCGGCGAACTGGGTGCGCTGACCGGCGATGAGGAACTTCGCGATCGTCCCCTTGATGGGCTTGTCGTCGATCGAGTAGATCGCCGAGATGCCGCCGATGCGCGAGTCGCCGACGGCCTCCGACTCGAGGTACTCCACGGCACGCGAGTCGGCGATCGTGTCACCGTCGACGCCGAGCAGGTAGTCGTACCCCTCGACGAGCGAGTAGCCGTAGTTGAGCGCGCCGACCTTCTTGTCGGGGTTCTTACCGATGTCGTGGACGAACACCTCGGTGAACTGCGTGCCGAGCTCGGTCGTGACCTCGTGGGGCCCGGCGTACGCAGCGGCGATCTTCACGGTGTTGTCGGAGGTGTTGTTCGCGATGACGTGGATGACGTCCGGCACGCGGGTCTGCGCGAGCAGGCCCTCGATCACGTCGGCGATCGACTCCTCCTCGTTGTACGCGGGGATGACGCAGCCGATCGTGGAGCGGTGGACGGTGGTGTTCTCGAGGACCGACTCGAAGTCGTCGGGGAATGCCGTCGCGAAGTGATCCGCCAGCTGCACCGGCGCCTCCGGGGCGGGGCGCTGCGGCTGCGCGAACGCCGGGTTCGGCGTGTACGGCGTGTACGGCGTCTGGGTCATGCGGTCACATCCTGTGCGAGGTGATGGGGCAGCTGTTGTCTGCCGCGATCCATTCTGGGGCGCCGTGTGTGCAGAGCGGACGAAGTCAACCGCAATTTCTGCGCAAGGAATGCGGGCGCCCGCGCCACCTCAGGGCGTGGTGCTGGGAGCCGGCGCGGGAACGGAGTCGGCCGCCTGCTCGTCGCTGAAGATCGCGACCGGCAGGTACTGGTAGACCGTCTGCTGGGAGAAGCTCGCATCGTCGTTCGCGTTGCCCTCGACCCACACGGTCATCGCGAACTCGAGCGTCATGCCGTAGGTGTCGGCAGGAAGCCCGTGGACGATGGTCTCGGGCACGTAGAGGCCGCCCTGGAAGCTGTTGAGCAGCAGACCCCGGTCGGAGCGGATCGTGTCGCTCGGAACGAGCGTGCGCGGGTCTGCGCTGAACTGGAACGGGTTCTGCACCTGCCCCGACGTCTGCGCGGTCTGCGAGGTGATCGAGATCGACGAGATGAACACGCGCCGTTTCTGCGACAGCACGGCCTTCTCGTCGACGCGCTTGTCGTGGACGTTGACCGCGAAGCCGAACGTCTTGTCCGCTCCGGGCGTCCATTCCTGCGTCCGCTTGGGATCCTGCGCCCACACGTCGAGGCGGAGCTCGAGGTCCTGCGCCACCTCGGACGAGAGCGACACCGATCCGTCATAGGTGAACTGGGAGTTGAACGCCATGCTGGGCGACTGCGAAGGCGCCGGTGCCGGCACAGCCGAGACCGGTTCACCTTGGACGGCGTTGATCATCCCCGTCAGTTCAGAGCAGCCCGAGAGCACGACGAGCGAGAGGGCGAGCGCGCCCGCGCGGAGCGTACGTGCGCGGAGGGTGGGGGTGCGGCGCGGAGACATGGCAGACCGGATTTCTCGAGGCGAGGGGCCAGCGTCGAATGTCGCGGGCCTCGCCATCCAAGCATCCCGGCGAGGACCGCCCCGGGCGCTTTGCGATCTCTTCAGGTCGCCTTGCGGCGACCTTGAGGTTTCAGCCGCCGTCGCTCTCGGCCGCCGCGATCGCGACCGTGATGCTGTCGGTCGCGGTCTGCTTCGCGAACTCGTCGGAGGTGGGGGTCGTCTGCACGAGGAAGTCGTACGTGAAGCGGATCGTGACGAACGTGGCCTCCGGCGGCACCTCGCCGACGTAGAACGTCTGCGAGTAGCTGTACGGCGAGAGCACGAGGTAGCCGGGATTGGTCGCCGACTGGTCGGATGTCGGTGCCAGCGGGCTGAGGTCGCCCTGCGCGTTGCCGGGCACGGCGATCATCGTCGCCTTCTGCAGGTAGACCTTCTGCCCGTCATCGGGGCTGACGGTCGTCACGAGGGAGAGGCTGACCGGCTTGAGGGCCGTCGCCGTCCACCGGTCCATCGACAGGTCGGACCAGTAGTTGAGCGATCCCGTCACGGCCCCGGCGGTCACCTGACGCTCGGTCGAGCCGCTCGAGAGGTCGTTCGGGACCGGGGGCGGCACAGCCGTGCGCGAGACGCTCGGCGAGGGCGCGGGGCCGCTCGCGTCTCCCCCGCCGCCGGAGGGGAGGTTCCACGGCGCTGGGCCGCATCCCACGAGAGCCACAGCCATCACCGCAGTCGCGGCGGCCGTCCCCCAGCGTCGCATCATGTCTCCTCCGCCTTCCCTCCCCGAGTGTACGGGGGAGCCGCGGAGCCGAGCGCCACAGCCGGGCGGGCTCGATCTCACGCGGGCTCGGCCGTGACCAGGATCGGCAGGTGGTCGCTCGCGCCCTGCGGCAGCGTCTGCACCCGCTCGATGTCGAATCCGACGCTCGTGGCGAAGTCGTAGTGACCGCGGAAGAACTTGTAGCGCGTGTAGGTGCGGGCGTCGCTGAGCGTCAGCTCGTACCCCTGCTTGCGCACGACCTGCCCGAGGTTCTCCTTGAACACCGGGTAGTTGTAGTCGCCGACCATGAGGATCGGCAGCCCCTCACCGAGCTCCGACAGGGCGCCCAGCGCCGCCTGGATCTGGTTGCGGCGCAGCGAGTTCAGCGCCGTCAGCGGCGCCGCATGGAAGCTCGCCACGATGACGTCACGGCCGTCGTCGATGTCCCGCAGCCGCACGCCGAGCATCCGTTCCTCGGCGGGCTTGAGGACGCGGTCGTGGAGCGACTTCTTCAACGCGAGCGAACGGACCTCGACCGCGCGGAAGGTGTTCTCCCGGTAGTAGACCGCCAGTCCCAGCCGGTTGCGCGCCGTCGCCTCGGCGAGCCGCAGCCCGCTGATCCGGTCGGGGATGCCGCTGGTGTCCGCTTCCTGCAGGCAGAGCACGTCTGCGCCGTGCTGCTCGACGAGTTCGGAGAGCTCGGAGGCGGCGCGGTGCTTGCGCAGGTTGTACGAGATGACCTTCATGGTGCCGCCAGGCTACGCCCGCTTCCTTTCGGTCAGGTGTCCGTTGCGCGGCGGGCGCGGGTCTGCTCCGCGCGTGCGGCGAGCAGATCGTCGGCGGGGTATCCGACCTCCGTGAGCGTGAGCCCGCGCGCCGCCAGCACCGCGAAGGCGCTCGTCCGTCGGTGCGCATCGCGGAGGACCGCGACGTCCTCGACGTCGAGCCGCCCCTCGCCCACCGCGACGCACGCGCCGACGAGGGCCCGCACCATGCTGTGGCAGAACGCGTCGGCCTTGACGTTGGCGACGAGCACACCGCTCTCGTCGCGCCGCCAGTCGAACTCGAGCAGCGTCCGGATCGTCGTCGCCTCGGGCCGCGGCTTGCAGTACGCGGCGAAATCGTGGAGGCCGGTCAGGCTGCGTGCGGCGGCATCCATCGCCGCGCCGTCGAGGGCCACCGGAACGAAGGTCGTGCGGAAGCGCTCGAGCGGGTCGTAGCCCGTCGTACGGTCGGCGACACGGTACGCGTAGCGTCGCCAGACCGCGGAGAACCGGGCGTCGAACCCCACCGGAGCAACGGATGTCGCCCGCACGTGGACGTCGGCGTAACGGCCCAGCACACCGTTCAAGCGCGCGGCGAGGGCGGCCGGCTCGGGGTCGCGGCCACGTCGCAGCCGCGCCTCCTGCGCGTCGCTCAGGTCGAGGTGCGCGACCTGACCCGAGGCGTGCACGCCGGCATCGGTACGGCCCGCGACGACGAGCTGCGCGTCGCCGCCGAGAACGCGGCTGACGGCCGCCTCGATCGACCCCTGAACTGTCCGCAGGCCCGGCTGGCGGGCCCAGCCCGAGAACCCCGATCCGTCGTAGGCGATGTCCAGTCTCAGGCGCACCCGATCAGTCTTCCAGCTCGGCGCGCGTGGGCGGATTGGCCCCGGGCCGCGACACCGTGATCGCCGCGGCGCGCGCCGCGACCCCCATCGCATCCGCGAGCGCGTCGGCGTCGGCGGGCAGGCCGCGGTCGACGAGAGTGGCGATCAGGCTCGCCATGAACGAGTCGCCCGCGCCGATCGTGTCGGCCACCGTCACCGCGACGCCGGCGACCTCGACGACCGCACCGTCGGGCGCCCGGCCGATCGCCCCCTCGCGGCCGCGCGTCATGACGACCGCCGCGGCGCCGAGGCCCGCGATCGTCTCGAGCACGCCGTCTGCATCGGCGCCGGGCCACAGCCATTCGGCATCCTCGTCGCTGAGCTTGACGAGATCGGCGGCCGCCGCGGCGCGGGCGAAGCGGGCCAGCGCCGTCTGGCGCGAGCCGACGAGCGCCGGCCGGATGTTCGGGTCCACGGTGACGATCGCTTCGCCGCGGGCGGCCTCCAGAGCCGCCAGGCAGGTCTCCCCGCCCGGATCGAGGAACAGGGCGATCGAGCCGGTGTGCACGAGAGCGGCGTCGCCGCGGGGCACGGGCGGTACAACGCCGGCCACGTCGAAGTCGTACTGCGCCGACCCGTCGGGACGGATGCGGGCGCGCGCCGTGTCGGTCGGCGCCTCGGTCCACGACGCCTCGGCGACCTCGGCGCCTGCCTCGCGCACGTGACGCGCGATCCGCTCGCCGCGCTCGTCCCGTCCCAGCCGCGTCGCCAGACGCACGGGAACGCCGAGGCGGGCGACGCCCACCGCGACGTTGGCGGGGCTGCCGCCGACGTGCTCGGCCACACCGTCGTCGGTCTCGACGATGTCGACCAACGCCTCGCCCAGCACCAGGACCTCGGGAGCGCCCATGTTCCACCTGTTCTCGAAAGCCGATACGCGGGATCCGCGCATCTCCTCCGGTCTACCACATCGCCCCCAGGCGCCCGCTCTACACTGGGAGGCTGCCGCCGCCCGTCCCCCCGACGACCCCGGATACAGCCCGATGACTTCTCCGCTTCCTCCGCGCGCCCGCATCGCGGGACTCGACGGCCTGCGCGCCGTCGCCGTGGTGCTCGTCGTCGTCTACCACCTGTTCCCCGCGGCCTTCCTGCGCAGCGGTTACGTCGGCGTCGACGTCTTCTTCGTCATCTCCGGCTTCCTCATCACGACGCTGCTCCTGCGCGAACGCGCCCGCGAGGGCCGCATCCGGCTGCGGCGGTTCTGGACGCGGCGCGCGCGACGCCTGCTCCCGGCGCTCGCGACCGTCGTCACCGTCAGCGCCTCCCTCGCCTGGCTCGTCGGTGGCGACGTGCTGGTCGACATGGGCCTGCAGGTCCTCGGAGCCGCGACCTTCTCGTACAACTGGGTGTCGATGGCCGACGGCGGCACCTACTTCTCTGCGGCCGACCCGGAGATCTTCCGGAACCTTTGGTCGCTCGCGGTCGAGGAGCAGTTCTATCTGCTCTGGCCGCTGCTGGTGCCCCTCTTCCTGCTGCTTCCGGGCCGGCGCTCGCGCGCCGCGGTCGCCCTCGTCCTCGCGGCGCTGTCGGCCGCGTGGGCATCCGCGTGCGTCGCGGCGGGGGCCGACCTCACGCGGGTCTACTTCGGCACCGACACGCACGCCTTCGGGCTCCTCATCGGTGTCGCCGTCGCCTTCGCGCTGCACGGTCTCGTCGTGCGCCGCTCTTCGGTAGCCGGCGTCGGCCCGGTCTGGGGCGTCGTCGTCGGAGCGCTCGCCACCGCCGGGATCGTCACCGCGGCCGCCGCGGGCGGTGGGGAGGCCATCACCTTCCCGGCCTCGAGCCTCGCCGCGTCGCTCCTCACCGCCGTCGTGCTGCTGGTCGCGGCGTGGCCGGGCTCGTGGTTCGGCCGGGCGCTGGATGTCGCACCGCTGCGCTGGCTGGGCGAGCGGTCGTACGCGGTGTACCTCTGGCACTGGCCGCTCCTCGTCCTGCTGTCGTTCCAGCTCGGCGGCGCCGGCCCCGAGGCGGGCGTCCCCGTCGCCACGGGTACGGTCGTCGCGATCGCCTCTGTCGCGCTGGCGGCGGCGTCCTACCGGTGGATCGAGCAGCCGGTGCGGCGTCACGGGTTCCGCGGCGCCTTCGCGATCGCGCGACGCGGGTTGCGATCGCGCCCGTCTCGCCGGGCAGCGACCCTGGCGGCCGCCACGGCTGCGGCCCTCGCCCTCGGCGGAACGACGGCCGCGGTCGCGGCGGCACCGCGCGAGACGACGAGCCAGAGCGCGGTCGACGCCGGGCGCGACGCCCTCACGCAGGCCGACCGGCATCCCACGCCTGCCCCCGCGCCGGGCGCGCAGACGGTCGACGGTACGCGCGTGAGCGCCGTCGGCGACTCGGTCATGCTCGCCTCCGCTCCCGGGCTGCTCCAAGCGATGCCGGGGATCGCGGTCGACGCCGAGGTGTCACGGTCGCTGTGGGCGGGCGTCCGCATCATCGACGACCTCGCGGCGTCCGGCGCCCTGCGCGAGTACGTCGTGGTCGGCCTCGGCACGAACGGCCCCGTCTCGACCGAGGCGCTGCAGCGCATCGCGGATGCGGCGGGACCCGAGCGCTACGTCATCCTCGTGAACGCCGCCGGCCCGCGCGACTGGATTCCCGGCGTCAACCGCGACCTCACCGCCTTCGCCGCCGCTCACCCTCGGGTGGCCGTCGCCGACTGGGCGGGTGCCGTCGCAGACCACACCGACCTGCTCGCGGGTGATCAGATCCATCCCGAGGCGGCCGGCGGCGACCTCTACGCGCGCACGGTGAAGCGTGCGGTGGACGGCGCCGCTACCCAGCTCGCGACGGCGCAGTGGGCCGCGGATCAGACGCGGACGACGCTGCTGGAGATCCTGGGACGCGCCGAGGATCGGTAATCGCGGATCGACGACCGCGGATCAGTACCGGCGCACCAGCACGCGCTCGCGCTCATAGGGTGTGAATCCGAGACCGCCGTAGAGCGTGTTCGCCCCGGTCGGACTCTCGGTGTCGACGTCGAGCACGGCTACGCCGAGCCCCGCGTCGCGCATCGCCGCGAGCGAGCGCGAGATCACGGCGGGGGCCAGGCCGCGCCGACGGTGCGAGCGGACGACCCCGACGAGGTCGATGTAGGCGTTCGGCCCGAGGACGTCGAAGTCTCCCTCGTTCACGGACGCGAGGCAGAACCCGACGATCCGCCCGTCGTCGAGTGCGAGCGTGCACAGGTCGGGCCGGAGGAACGGGCCGCCGATGAACTGCTGCCACCGCTCGGGCGGACTGGGGAGGCTCCCCCAGTGATCGCGGAACGCGTCGTTGCGCGCCAGCCGCGCGTCCTCCGCTCGATCGTCCGAGAACGGCACCAGCTCGATGCCGACGGGAGCGGGAACGCCGATGATCGGCTGCGTCAGATCGCGGTGCATCGTCGAGAACCAGCGCTCGGTGCGGTAGCCGAGCGATTCGGCGATGCGCTCGAGAGCCGTGTCCTTCTCCGACGCGTACACCTGGATCTCGGCGGGGCGGCTCGCGGCCGCGGCATCCGCTGCCACCGCCTCGCGCAGCTGCTCCTCGGCGCGCGCGTGCTGCCACGTCAACAGCGCCGTGCCGATCCCGCGCCCGCGCCGATCGGGCCGCACCGCACCGGTGAGATAGATGTGCAGATGCTCGTCGCGCGAGGGATGCAGGGTGACGGTGCCGACCGCGAGGGCTTCGCCGGCCTCGTCGAACGCGATCATCGTGTCGCGAGAGTGGTCGATGTGCGACAGCTCGAACGTCTCGGCGACCTCCTCGCGCGGCGTCGTCCACGTCGGGTGGTCTACCCGGTCGGCGGCCTCCAGGACGCCGTGGATGACGTCGATGTCATCCGAGGTCGCCGTGCGCCAGTGCGCTACGGCGGGGCAGGAGGGTGCGTTCGGCTCGTTCACCTCTCCAGCCTCGCACATCGGGCCCGCACCCTCCGGAGAGAGTGCGGGCCCGATGTCGGCGCGATGCGCTGGTTACTTCTTGTCGTCCTCGGCGGGAGCCTCAGCGGCGTCCTCGGCCGCAGCCTCGGCGGCTGCGCCCTCCTCCGGCGACTCGGCGCCGGCGTCGGCGGCCGTGTCGTCGGCGGGAGCCTCGGTGGTCTCCTCGACGGGAGCCTCCTCGACCGGAGCCTCAGCGGCAGGAGCGGCGGCAGCCGACTTCTTCGCGGACTTCGGCTTCGGGTTCACCGGCTCGAGAACGAGCTCGATGACGGCCATGGGGGCGTTGTCGCCCTTGCGGTTGCCGATCTTCGTGATGCGGGTGTAGCCACCCTCGCGCTCGGCGACCAGCGGAGCGATCTCGGCGAAGAGCTCGTGCACGACGCTCTTGTCGCCGATGACCGACGCGACGCGGCGGCGGGCGTGCAGGTCGCCGCGCTTGGCGAAGGTGACCAGGCGCTCGGCGTACGGACGCAGGCGCTTGGCCTTGGTCTCGGTCGTGGTGATCGACTTGTGCGTGAACAGGGCCGCGGCGAGGTTCGCGAGAAGCAGGCGCTCGTGTGCGGGGCCGCCTCCGAGGCGGGGACCCTTGGTGGGCTTAGGCATGTTTGATTACTCCAGGAAGAAAAGGGGGCTCAGAGGTTCTCGTCGTCGTATCCGCCGTAGAAGTGCGCACCGTCGAACCCGGGAACCGAGTCCTTCAGCGACAGGCCGAGGGAGACGAGCTTGTCGCGCACCTCGTCGACCGACTTCTGACCGAAGTTGCGGATGTTCATGAGCTGGGTCTCCGAGAGGGCGACCAGCTCGGACACCGTGTTGATGCCCTCGCGCTTGAGGCAGTTGTACGAACGGACCGACAGGTCGAGGTCCTCGATCGGCATCGACAGCTCGTTGGTGAGGACCTCGGCGACCGGCGCGGGGCCGATCTCGATGCCCTCGGCCTCGACGTTCAGCTCGCGGGCGAGACCGAACAGCTCGACGAGCGTGCGACCGGCCGATGCGACGGCGTCGCGCGGCGAGATGGACGCCTTCGACTCGACGTCGAGGACAAGCTTGTCGAAGTCGGTGCGCTCACCGGCACGAGTCGCCTCGACGCGGTAGCTGACCTTGAGCACGGGCGAGTAGATCGAGTCGATCGGGATCTGACCGGCCTCGGCGTACTCGTTGCGGTTCTGCGTCGCCGAGACGTAGCCGCGACCGCGCTCGATGACGAGCTCGAGCTCGAACTTCGCGCTGTCGTTGAGCGTCGCGATGACCAGGTCGGGGTTGTGGACCTCGACACCGGCCGGAGCCGAGATGTCGGCGGCCGTGACCTCACCGGCACCGGTCTTGCGCAGGTACGCCGTGATGGGCTCGTCGCGCTCGGACGAGACGACCAGCTGCTTGATGTTGAGGATGATCTCGGTGACATCCTCCTTCACGCCCGGGATGGTGCTGAACTCGTGCAGCACACCGTCGAAGCGGATGCTGGTGACGGCGGCACCCGGGATGGACGACAGCAGGCTGCGGCGCAGCGCGTTGCCGATGGTGTAGCCGAAGCCGGGCTCGAGCGGCTCGACGACGAACCGGCTGCGGAACTCGCCGATCTTCTCCTCGGTCAGAGTGGGACGCTGTGCGATGAGCACTATGTGTTCCTTTCGATCACGTGACCGCTATATGACACGTGCATTTCAGTGAGGTGTTGAGTTTTCAAGGAAACGACGGAAGTCCGGATGCCGCGAGGTGCGGCATCCGGATCCGTGTCAGCTCAGACGCGGCGGCGCTTGGGGGGACGGCAGCCGTTGTGGGCCTGGGGGGTGACGTCCTGGATGGACCCCACCTCGAGGCCGGCGGCCGTCAGCGAGCGGATCGCGGTCTCACGGCCCGAACCGGGGCCCTTGACGAAGACGTCGACCTTCTTGACGCCGTGCTCCTGCGCCTGACGCGCAGCGGACTCGGCGGCCATGCCGGCGGCGTAGGGGGTCGACTTGCGCGAGCCCTTGAAGCCGACGCCACCCGAGGAGGCCCAGCTGATGACGGCGCCCGACGGGTCGGTGATCGAGACGATCGTGTTGTTGAACGTCGACTTGATGTGGGCGTGGCCCAACGCGATGTTCTTCTTCTCCTTGCGGCGCGGCTTGCGCGCTGCGGACTTGGCCTGTGCCATGTGCGTATTCTCCTAAACCTGTGGGGGCCGCGCCTTAGCGCGCCTTCTTCTTGCCGGCGACGGTGCGCTTGGGACCCTTGCGCGTACGCGCGTTGGTCTTGGTGCGCTGACCGCGCACGGGCAGGCCACGGCGGTGGCGCAGACCCTCGTAGGAACCGATCTCGACCTTGCGGCGGATGTCGGCGGCGACCTCGCGGCGCAGGTCACCCTCCACCTTGTAGTTGCCCTCGATGTAGTCGCGGAGCGCGACGAGCTGGTCGTCGGTGAGGTCCTTGACGCGGATGTTCTCGTCGATCTCCGTCGCAGCGAGGATCTCGTTCGAACGGGTACGGCCCACGCCGTAGATGTACGTGAGGGCGATCACCACGCGCTTGTCGCGCGGGATGTCAACGCCGGCAAGACGTGCCATGCGGTTCTCCTAGGAGTAATCGAAGGTGTGGAGCAGGATCGGTGCTCGGGCCTTCGTCCCGAGGTGTCCCCCGCCGGCGGCGCCGTACGGGTTCTGATCTGCCTGAGGTGTATTGAGTTGTCGTCGTACCGGGTGCCGCGCGGACGCGGCATCCGATCAGCCCTGGCGCTGCTTGTGACGCGGGTTCGACTTGCAGATGACCATGACGCGACCGTGGCGACGGATGACCTTGCAGTGGTCGCAGATGGGCTTGACGGAGGGGTTGACCTTCATGATGTTCCTGATTCGCTGTCTTCGCCGACGGAGCAGAGGCTCCGGGGCGTTACTTCTCGACCGGCGTGCGCTGGGCTCAGCGGTAGCGGTAGACGATGCGGCCGCGCGTCAGGTCGTAGGGGCTGAGCTCCACGACCACACGGTCTTCGGGGATGATGCGGATGTAGTTCTGCCGCATCTTGCCCGAGATCGTTGCGAGGACCTTGTGTCCGTTGCTCAGCTCGACGCGGAACATCGCGTTGGGCAGGGCCTCGGAGATCACGCCCTCGATCTCGATGACACCGTCTTTCTTCGCCATACGCTCGCTTACAGTTGTGCAGGCCGGTCGGTCTGCGTTGGATGGGATTTTCGGTGACACGCCAAGAGAGGCGCAACGCACCAAAGAGCAAGCATACGCGCTACCGCACGCTCCGGCAACTCGCCGTATCTCGCACGGCGCGTCGCCCGCCCCCACTCAGTTGAAGAGCGTGGCGAACGAGCCGCGTGCCGGGATGGTGCTGTTCGAGATCGTCTCACCGTTGACCGCGATCGTCGGCGTTCCGATACCGCTGGCACCGGGCTGGATCGGCGTCTCCTTGGTCTTCGCGGTGACGAACGAGGCGTAGGTACGATCCGTGACGCACGAGTCGATGCCGGTTACGCCGGCGTCCGAGGCGATCTGGAGGATCTGATCGTCGGTCAGACCCGTCGACTGCTCGGCGGGCTGCTGTTCGAACATCGCCTGCATGAACGGCACCGCCGCGTCGGGGTCCGCCTCCGCGACGCAGTACATCGCATTGGCCGCGCGGGTCGAGTACTCCGTGCCCTGCGAGTAGCGGTCGAGGATCGAGATGGGGTGGATGTTCAGCGTGATCGTGCCGTCGTTGACGAGATCGAGGATCTCGGGACCGTACGTCGTCTCGAATTGGCCGCAGATCGGGCACATGAAGTCGATGTACGTGTCGAGGGTCTGCGATCCCTCACCGACCACGACGGCGCCGGTCTCCTGGTTGATGCCGGATCCCGTCGGCGGGGTGCCCGGGTCGGTCGCGCTGTTGTTCATCCACACGACCAGCGCGACGATGAGAGCCACGACGACCACCACGGCCGTCGACACCCAGATCGCGAACCAGTTGGTCTTACCCGTCGCCGCAGCAGCCATCACTTCTCTCCTCAGCCGATTTCCGTCGGCACGATTCCATACGGAGCAAGCCCCGCGGCGCCACCGTCGGGCGCCGTGAGAACCCAGATGCCCCCATCATGCACCGCGACGCTATGTTCCCAATGGGAGCCGTCCGAGCCGTCGATCGTCGACACGGTCCAGTCGTCGTCCTCGGTGAAGGTCTCCTCCGAGCCGGCCACGACCATGGGCTCGATCGCGAGGACGAGACCCGGCTTCACCTCGGGCCCGAGATCGGCGACGCGGTAGTTGAACACCGACGGCGCCTCGTGCATCTTGCGTCCGATGCCGTGCCCGACGTAGTCGCGCAGGATGCCGTAGCCCTCACCGGACGACTCGATGGAGGTCTGGATCGCGTCGCCGATCTCGCCGATGCGCTTCGCGTTCGCCATCGCGGCGATGCCCGCCCACAGCGACTCCTCGGTGACCTGCGACAGCCGCTCCCGCGCGGCGACCAGCTCGGGCCGGTCCGGGTCGGGGATGACGATCGTGAAAGCGGAGTCGCCGTTCCAGCCGCGGAACTGCGCCCCGGCGTCGATCGACAGGATGTCTCCGGGCTCGAGCGGGCGCGCGCCCGGGATCCCATGCACGACCTGCTCGTTCACCGACGCGCACACCGTGTGGCGATACCCGCGCACGAGCTGGAAGTTCGACTCCGCGCCGCGCGAGCGGATCACGTCGGCCGCAATGGCGTCGAGCTCGAGCGTGGTCACGCCGGGCGCGACGTGCTCGCGCACCGCCTGCAACGCAGCGGCCGTGATCAGGCCCGGCTCGACCATCGCCTGCAGCTGAGCGGGCGACTTGTAGATGGAGCGGCGGCCGATCACGCCGTGATGCCGCGGGCGGTCAGCGCCGCGGTGATCCGCTCGGTGATCTCGTCGAGCGAGCCGACGCCGTCGATCTGGTCGACGATGCCGCGCTCGCGGAACACGTCGAGGATCGGCGCGGTCTCGTTCTCGTAGATCGAGAGTCGCTTGGCGATGGACTCCTCGTTGTCGTCATCGCGGCCCTGCTCCGCGGCGCGCTTGGACAGCCGCGCGATCGACTCCTCTCGGGGCACGACGAGCTCGATGACACCCGTCAGCTCCTCACCGCGGCCACCCAGGAACGCGTCGAGGTCGGCCACCTGCGCGAGGTTCCGGGGGTAACCGTCGAGCAGGAACCCGCCGGCGGCGTCACCCTGCGCGAGCCGGTCGCGCACGATCGCGCTCGTCAGTTCGTCGGGCACCAGGTCGCCGGAGTCGATGATCGCTTTGACCTGCTGTCCGAGCTCGGTGCCCTCTTTGACGTTCGCCCGGAAGACGTCGCCCGTCGAGACGGCGGGGACACCGAGCGCTTCGGCGATGCGCACTCCCTGAGTGCCCTTGCCCGAGCCCTGCGGCCCGACGATCAGGAGACGTGCAGCCGTCATCGCAGCAACCCTTCGTAGTGACGCTGCTGGAGCTGCGCGTCGATCTGCTTCACCGTCTCGAGACCGACGCCCACGATGATGAGGATCGATGCGCCGCCGAACGGGAAGTTCTGGTTCGCACCGACCGTCGCGAGCGCGATCAGCGGGAGCAGGGCGATGAGACCCAGGTAGATCGAGCCGGGAGCGGTGATGCGGGTGAGGACGTAGTCGAGGTACTCCGCCGTGGGCCGGCCGGCACGGATGCCGGGGATGAAGCCGCCGTACTTCTTCATGTTGTCGGCGACGTCGACCGGGTTGAACGTGATCGCGACGTAGAAGTACGTGAATCCAATGATCAGCAGGAAGTACACCGCCATGTAGAGCGGGTGGTCGCCGGTCGTGAAGTACTGCTGGATCCACGCGACCCAGCCGGGCACGTTGCCGTCGGCATCCGGGTTCTGGTTGAACTGCGCGATGAGCGCCGGGATGTACAGCAGCGACGAGGCGAAGATGACCGGGACGACACCGGCCATGTTGACCTTGATCGGGATATACGTGTTCGTGCCGCCGTACGTGCGACGTCCCACCATCCGCTTGGCGTACTGGACGGGGATCCGCCGCTGCGACTGCTCGACGAAGACGACGAGGGCCACGACGACGATGCCGACGGCCAGCACGAGGAGGAAGACCTCGAAGCCGCGGGCGACCGCGATCGACCACAGTGCCGCCGGGAACGTCGCCGCGATCGAGGTGAAGATGAGGATCGACATGCCGTTGCCGACGCCGCGCTCGGTGACGAGCTCGGCGAACCACATGATGAGGCCCGTGCCGGCGGTCATCGTGATGATCATGAGGAGCTGGGCGTACCAGGCCTCGGAGGTCACCAGCTGCGCGCACTCGGGGACCCCGGTCACCGGGATCAGCTGACCCGAGCGTGCGACCGTCACGAGCGTCGTGGACTGCAGCAGAGCCAGCGCGATGGTGAGGTAGCGGGTGTACTGCGTGAGCTTCGCCTGGCCCGACTGGCCCTCCTTGTAGAGGGTCTCGAAGTGAGGGATGACAACGCGCAGCAACTGCACGATGATCGTCGCGGTGATGTAGGGCATCACGCCGAGCGCGAAGATCGACAGCTGCAGCAGCGCACCGCCCGAGAACAGGTTCACGAGCGAGAGCAGGCCCTGGGCGGTCCCGCTCTGATCGAGACAACTCTGCACGTTCGGGAAGTTCACGAACGGCGTCGGCACGTGCGCGCCCAGGCGGTAGATGGCGATGATCGCCAGGGTGAAGCCGATCTTCCGCCGGAGATCCGGAGTGCGGAAGACCCGCGCTATGGCGCTGAACAAGTGGATTCCTCCCAAGGGATGGGCGGCGTCTCGGGAAGACACCGTCAACCAGGGTATCCCAGGCCGTTCACAGGCGCGCCTCGGATACGACGAAGCGAGGGCCGGAGCGAACTCCGGCCCTCGCTGGCGAATTACTTGATGGAACCGCCGGCTGCGACGATCTTCTGCTCGGCAGAGCCCGAGACCTTGTCGACCGACACGTTCAGCGCCACCGAGATGTCGCCGGTGCCGAGCACCTTGACCTTCTCGTTCTTGCGGACGGCACCCTTGGCGACGAGGTCGCTGATGGTGACGTCGCCGCCCTGCGGGTACAGCTCCGCGAGCTTGTCCAGGTTCACGACCTGGTACTCGACGCGGAACGGGTTCTTGAACCCGCGCAGCTTGGGGGTGCGCATGTGGAGCGGCATCTGGCCACCCTCGAAGCCCACCTTGACCTGGTAGCGAGCCTTCGTACCCTTGGTACCGCGGCCCGCCGTCTTGCCCTTGGAGCCCTCACCGCGACCGACACGGGTCTTCGCGGTGTTGGACCCGGGGACCGGACGCAGGTGGTGCACCTTCAGCACACCGGGGCGAGCGGCCGTGGTCTCGGCCTTCGCCTTCTTGTCGTCCTTCTTCTCAGCCATCAGTCGATCTCCTCAACCTTCACGAGGTGCGCGACGGTCTTGACGTATCCGCGCGTCTGCGCGTCGTCGGGACGGACGACCGAGTCGCCGATCCGCTTGAGACCCAGCGAACGCAGCGTGTCGCGCTGGTTCTGCTTCTCGCTCACCTTGGACTTGACCTGGGTGACCTTCAGTCGAGCGGCCATCAGGCACCTACCTTCTGTGCGGCGTTCGCCTCGGCCTCAGCGCGCACGAGACGAGCCGGTGCGACCTGGTCGAAGTCCAGGCCACGGCGTGCGGCGACCGCACGGGGCTCCTCGAGCTGCTTCAGTGCCTCGACGGTCGCGTGCACAATGTTGATCGTGTTCGACGAGCCGAGCGACTTCGACAGGACGTCGTGGATACCGGCGCACTCGAGCACGGCGCGGACGGGACCACCGGCGATAACACCGGTACCGGCGGCGGCGGGGCGCAGGAGCACCACGCCGGCGGCTGCCTCACCCTGCACGGGGTGCGGGATGGTCGAGCCGGTGCGGGGAACGCGGAAGAAGTTGCGCTTGGCCTCTTCGACACCCTTCGAGATGGCGAGGGGGACCTCACGCGCCTTGCCGTAGCCGACGCCCACCAGACCGTTGCCGTCGCCGACGACGACGAGAGCGGTGAAGCTGAAGCGACGACCACCCTTGACGACCTTCGAGACGCGGTTGATGGTGACGACGCGCTCCAGGAACTGGCTCTTGTCGGCGTCGCGCGAACCGCGGTCGCGGTTGTTGCTGCGCTCGCGGCTGCCGCGGCGGGGCTCGCGGGCCTCGCGCTCGACGGGAGCGGTGCCGGCGGCCTGCTCGGTCGTAGCCTGTTCGGTCACAGGGTTCTCTCCGTTGTTGTTGGTCACTGCATCGCTCACAGGTTCAGACCTCCCTCGCGAGCGCCTTCGGCGATCGCTGCGACACGGCCCGCGTAGCGGTTGCCACCGCGGTCGAACACGACGTCTGCGACGCCGGCGGCCTTGGCGCGCTCGGCGACGAGCTCGCCGACCTTGCGGGCCTTGGCGGTCTTGTCACCGTCGAACGTGCGCAGGTCGGCCTCGAGGGTCGACGCCGAAGCCACGGTGTGGCCCTTGGCGTCGTCGACGAGCTGCACGAAGACGTGGCGGGCCGAGCGGGTCACGACCAGGCGCGGCCGGGCCTCGGTGCCCACGATCTTCTTGCGAAGGCGGGCGTGACGACGCGCACGCGCGTCGGACTTGCTCTTCACAGCCATGCTTACTTACCAGCCTTTCCGGCCTTGCGGCGGACGACCTCGCCCGCGTACCGCACACCCTTGCCCTTGTAGGGCTCGGGCTTGCGGATCTTGCGGATGTTGGCCGCGGTCTCGCCGACCGCCTGCTTGTCGATGCCGCTGACCGTGAGCTTGTTGTTGCCTTCGACGGTCAGGGTGATGCCGGCGGGCGCCTCGACGGTGACGGGGTGCGAGAAGCCGAGAGCGAACTCGACGGACGAGCCCTTCTGAGCGACGCGGTAACCGGTTCCGACGACCTCGAGACCCTTGGTGTAGCCCTGGGTCACGCCGATGATGTTGTTGTTGATCAGGGTGCGGGTCAGGCCGTGCAGGGCACGCGACTCGCGCTCGTCGTCCGGACGGGTGACGAGAACCTGGTTCTCCTCGACCTTGGCCTCGATGGGCTTGGCGACCGTCAGTCGCAGCTCGCCCTTGGGGCCCTTGACGAGGACGTCCTGTCCGGTGACCTCGACGGTCACACCGGCAGGGATGTCAATGGGAAGACGTCCAATACGCGACATCAGATCACCACACGTAGGCGAGGACTTCCCCGCCGACGCCCTTCGACTCGGCCTGGCGGTCCGTGAGGAGGCCAGAGGAGGTGGACAGGATCGCGACGCCCAGGCCACCGAGGACCGTGGGCAGCTCGGTCGACTTCGCGTACACGCGGAGACCGGGCTTGGAGACGCGCTTGATGCCGGCGATCGACCGCTCGCGGTTGGGGCCGTACTTCAGCGTCATGGTGAGGGTCTGGCCGACGCGGGCATCGGTGACCTCCCAGCTGGAGATGTAGCCCTCCTGCTTGAGGATCTCGGCGATGTTGGTCTTGAGCTTCGAGCTCGGGAGCGACACGGAGTCGTGGTGCGCCGAGTTCGCGTTGCGCAGACGGGTCAGCATATCTGCGACCGGGTCTGTCATCGTCATAGGTTTGTTCCTTCGATCATGAGGTTTCGACTGCCGTTACACGACAGGCGACCTTCGATGAATGTCCATATTCAGTTGTGCAGTCGTTCGGCCCCGGAGCATGCCCCGAGGCCGAACGATCGATTGTACCGGATTACGCCTGAGCGTCGTCCGACTTGAACGGGAAGCCCAGCTGGCGGAGCAGCGAGCGTCCCTCGTCATCCGTCTTCGCCGTGGTGACGATCGTGATGTCGAAACCGCGGACGCGGTCGATCCGGTCCTGGTTGATCTCGTGGAAGACCGCCTGCTCCTGCAGACCGAAGGTGTAGTTGCCGTGACCGTCGAACTGCTTGGGCGACAGACCGCGGAAGTCGCGGATGCGGGGCAGCGCGAGGTTCACGAGACGGTCGATGAACTCCCACGCACGGTCACCGCGGAGGGTGACGTGCGCGCCGATGGCCTGGCCCTCGCGCAGCTTGAACTGCGCGATGGACTTGCGGGCCTTCGTGACGATCGGCTTCTGACCCGTGATCTTCGTCAGGTCGTCCACGGCGCCGTCGATCACCTTGCTGTCGCGAGCTGCCTCGCCGACACCGGTGTTCACGACGACCTTCACGAGACCGGGGATCTGCATGACGTTGGCGTAGCCGAACTCGTCCTGCAGAGCCTTCTTGATCTCGCTCTGGTACTTCTGCTTCAGGCGGGGCTGGATCTTGCCAGCCGCCGCGGCAGTGGTGCTGCTCATATTCAGAGGTCCTTGCCGCTCTTCTTCGCGTAACGCACGCGGACGGTGCGCTTCACGCCGTCCTTCGTCTTCTCCTCGACGCGGTGACCGACGCGGGTCGGCTTCTTCGTCTCGGGGTCCACGAGCTGGACGTTCGAGATGTGGATGGGGGCCTCGATGGTCTCGATGCCACCCGTCTTGGTGCCACGCTGCGTCTGGCCGACGCGGGTGTGCTTGGTGGCGTAGTTGACGCCCTCGACGATGACGCGGTTCTGCTCGACGAGGACCTCGAGGACCTTGCCCTGCTTGCCACGGTCGCCGCCGCGCTCGGGCTTGGCGCCCGTGATGACCTGAACCAGGTCACCCTTCTTGATGTTCGCCATGATCAGATGACCTCCGGGGCGAGCGAGACGATCTTCATGAACTTCTTGTCGCGAAGCTCACGACCGACCGGTCCGAAGATGCGGGTGCCGCGGGGCTCCCCGTCGTTCTTCAGGATGACGGCGGCGTTCTCGTCGAACTTGATGTACGAGCCGTCGGGACGGCGCGTCTGCTTGACGGTGCGGACGATGACGGCCTTGACGACATCACCCTTCTTGACGTTGCCACCGGGGATCGCGTCCTTGACGGTGGCGACGATGATGTCGCCCAGTCCGGCGTACCGGCGGGCGGAGCCGCCGAGCACGCGGATGGTGAGCAGCTCCTTGGCGCCGGTGTTGTCGGCGACCTTGAGGCGGGATTCGGTCTGAATCATGAGATCACTTCGCCTTCTCGAGGACCTCGACCAGACGCCAGCGCTTGGTGGCGCTCAGCGGGCGAGTCTCGTTGATGAGGACGAGGTCGCCGATGCCGGCGGTGTTGGCCTCGTCGTGGGCCTTGACCTTCGACGTGCGGCGGATGACCTTGCCGTAGAGCGGGTGCTTCACGCGGTCCTCGACCTCGACGACGATCGTCTTGTCCATCTTGTCGCTCACGACGTAGCCGCGACGAGCCTTGCGGTAACCGCGGGCCTGCGGGTCGCGGACGTCGTGCTCGCCGTGCTCGTGGCCCTCGGCGACAGCCTCAGCGGCGTTCTTGTCGGTAGCCATTACTCGGTCTCTTCCTTCGCGGCCTCGGTGGCGTCATCCGCCTTCTTGGCCTTGGTCTTCTTCGCCTTCGGCGCCTCCGCGACGGGCGTGGCACGGATGCCGAGCTCGCGCTCGCGGATCACCGTGTAGAGCCGCGCGATGTCGCGCTTGACCGCACGGATGCGGCCGTGGCTCTCGAGCTGGCCGGTGGCCGACTGGAAGCGCAGGTTGAACAGCTCTTCCTTGGCCTTGCGCAGCTCCTCGACGAGGCGCTGGTCTTCGAACGTGTCGAGCTCGCTCGGGGCGAGCGTCTTGGTGCCGACAGCCATTACGCGTCGCCCTCCTCGCGCTTGATGATGCGTGCCTTCAGCGGCAGCTTGTGAATGGCACGGGTCAGGGCCTCGCGAGCGAGCTCCTCGTTGACTCCGGCGACCTCGAAGAGGACGCGACCCGGCTTGACGTTGGCGACCCACCACTCCGGCGAGCCCTTACCCGAACCCATGCGGGTTTCGGCGGGCTTCTTGGTGAGCGGACGGTCGGGGTAGACGTTGATCCACACCTTGCCGCCACGCTTGATGTGACGCGTCATGGCGATACGAGCGGACTCGATCTGACGGTTGGTCACGTAAGCGGGCGTGAGTGCCTGGATGCCGAACTCGCCGAAGGAGACCTTCGTGCCGCCGGTGGCCTGGCCATCGCGCTTGGGGTGGTGCTGCTTGCGGTACTTGACCTTACGGGGGATAAGCATCAGGCCGACGCTCCTTCTGCCACGGGGGCCTCGTTGCGGGGACCGCGACGGCGGTCACCGCGGTCGTCGCGACCGCGCGAGGTCTTCGGCGCGTTGGCCTGCTCGCGAGCGAGCTCCTTGGCCGTCAGGTCGCCCTTGTAGATCCAGACCTTCACACCGATGCGGCCGAAGGTGGTCTTGGCCTCGTAGAAGCCGTAGTCGATGTTCGCGCGGAGCGTGTGCAGGGGCACGCGGCCCTCGCGGTAGAACTCCGAGCGGCTCATCTCCGCGCCGCCGAGGCGGCCCGAGACCTGGATCCGGATGCCCTTGGCGCCGGCGCGCTGAGCGCCCTGCAGACCCTTGCGCATCGCGCGGCGGAACGCCACACGAGCCGAGAGCTGCTCGGCGATGCCCTGCGCGACGAGCTGGGCGTCGGCCTCGGGGTTCTTGACCTCGAGGATGTTGAGCTGGATCTGCTTGCCGGTGAGCTTCTCGAGGTCGGCGCGGATGCGCTCGGCCTCGGCGCCGCGGCGACCGATCACGATGCCCGGGCGGGCGGTGTGGATGTCGACGCGGACGCGGTCACGGGTGCGCTCGATCTCGATGTTGCTGACACCGGCGCGGTCGAGCGACGTGGTCAGCAGACGGCGGATCTTGATGTCCTCGGCGACGTAGTCGGCGTAACGCTGGCCCGGCTTGGTCGAGTCCGAGAACCAACGCGACACGTGGTCCGTGGTGATGCCGAGGCGGAAGCCGTACGGGTTGACTTTCTGTCCCATTACTTGCTCGCCTTCTTGCTCGTACCGGCGGCCGCGGCATCCGCGTTCTCCGGCGTCGACAGCACGACCGTGATGTGGCTCGTGCGCTTCTTGATCTGGAAGGCACGACCCTGGGCGCGGGGCTGGAAACGCTTGAGCGTCGTGCCCTCGTCGACGTACGCGTTCTTCACGTACAGGTCTGCATCGTCCAGGAACTCGTTGTCCTTGTCGGCCTTGACGCGAGCGTTCGCGACGGCCGAGGCGACGAGCTTGTAGATCGGCTCGCTGGCGCTCTGGGGTGCGAACTTCAGGATGGCGAGTGCCTCCTGAGCCTGCTTGCCCTTGATGAGCGCGACGACACGACGAGCCTTCTGAGGGGTCACGCGGATGTGCTTCACGCGCGCGGTGGATTCCACCATGTCTCTCCTCCTCTGTCCTCTCTGGAACTGCCCCCGCGTCAGCGGCGGCGGCCCTTCTTGTCGTCCTTCACGTGGCCGCGGAAGGTGCGGGTGGGCGCGAATTCGCCCAGCTTGTGGCCGACCATGGTCTCGGACACGAACACGGGGATGTGCTTGCGTCCGTCGTGCACGGCGATCGTGTGGCCGAGCATGGCCGGGATGATCATCGAACGGCGCGACCAGGTCTTGATGACGTTCTTGGAGCCGGCTTCGTTCTGCGCGACCACCTTGCGAAGCAGGTGCTCGTCGACGAAGGGGCCCTTCTTCAGGCTGCGAGGCATCTTCCTCTACTCCTACTTGCGCTTCTTGCCGGCGTTGCGACGGCGGACGATGTACTTGTCGCTCTCCTTGTTGGGGTGGCGGGTGCGACCCTCAGCCTGGCCCCAGGGAGTGACGGGGTGACGTCCACCGGACGTCTTGCCCTCACCACCACCGTGCGGGTGGTCGACCGGGTTCATGGCGACACCACGAACCGTCGGGCGAACGCCCTTCCAGCGCTTGCGGCCGGCCTTGCCCCAGTTGATGTTCGACTGCTCGGCGTTGCCGACCTCGCCGATGGTCGCGCGGCAGCGCGCATCGACGTTGCGGATCTCGCCCGAGGGCAGACGCAGCTGGGCGTAGGGGCCGTCCTTCGCGACCAGACGCACGCTGGCGCCGGCCGAGCGGGCCATCTTCGCGCCGCCGCCGGGGCGGAGCTCGATGGCGTGGATGACCGTACCGGTCGGGATGTTGCGCAGCGGCAGGTTGTTGCCGGGCTTGATGTCGGCGCCGGCACCCGACTCGACGATGTCGCCCTGCTGGAGCTTGTTCGGGGCGATGATGTAGCGCTTCTCGCCGTCGAAGTAGTGCAGCAGCGCGATGCGCGCGGTGCGGTTGGGGTCGTACTCGATGTGAGCGACCTTGGCGTTGACGCCGTCCTTGTCGTTGCGACGGAAGTCGATCACGCGGTACTGGCGCTTGTGGCCACCACCGATGTGACGCGTCGTGATGCGGCCCTGGTTGTTACGGCCACCGGTCTTGGCGATCGGGCGGAGGAGCGACTTCTCGGGCGTCGATCGGGTGATCTCGGCGAAGTCGGCCACCGACGAACCGCGGCGACCCGGGGTCGTGGGCTTGTACTTGCGAATAGCCATGTTCGTTGTCCTCTATCCCGACCGTCAGCCGACTGCCGTGAAGATGTCGATGGTGCCCGACTTCAGGGTGACGATGGCGCGCTTGGTGTCCTTGCGCTTGCCGGTGCCGAAGCGGGTGCGACGGGACTTGCCCGCGCGGTTGAGCGTGTTGACCGCTGCGACCTTGACGCCGAAGATCTTCTCGATCGCGAGCTTGATCTCGGTCTTCGACGCACGGGGGTCCACGAGGAACGTGTACTTGCCCTCGTCGATGAGCCCGTAGCTCTTCTCGGAGACGACCGGCTTCAGGATGATGTCGCGCGGGTCCTTGTTGACGGCGGTCATGCCGAGACCTCCTCGGTGGCGCCGGCCTTGGACGCGACGAACGCGTCGTAGGCGGCCTTGGTGAAGACGAGGTCGTCCGAGACGAGCACGTCGTAGGCGTTGAGCTGGTCGAACGTCAGCACGTGGACGTACGCGAGGTTGCGCACGCTCTTGACGGTGATCTCGTCACCGCGCTCGATGACCACGAGGACGTTCTTCGTGGCGCCGAGGCCGGTCAGAACCGCCGCAGCAGCCTTGGTCGAGGGCGTGCCCTCGACACCGAACGAGTCGACGATGTGCAGACGCTGGCCGCGAGCACGGTCGCTGAGCGCTCCGAGGAGTGCGGCGGCGACCATCTTCTTGGGGGTGCGCTGCGAGTAGTTGCGCGGCTTGGGGCCGTGCACGATGCCACCACCGGTCATGTGCGGCGCGCGGATCGAGCCCTGACGGGCGTTACCCGTGCCCTTCTGCTTGAAGGGCTTGCGGCCGGCGCCCGAGACCTCACCGCGACGCTTGGTCGAGTGGGTGCCCTGGCGAGCCGCCGCGAGCTGCGCGACGACGACCTGGTGGATGAGGGGAACGTTGGTCTTGACGTCGAAGAGCGCGGCGGGCAGCTCCACGGAGCCGGCCTTCTTGCCGGAAGCGCTCCGGACGTCGAGCGCGAGAGTCGAGTCAGCCATGATCAGGCACCCTTCACAGCGTTGCGGACGTAGACGATGCGGCCGCGTGCACCGGGGACGGCGCCCTTGACGAGCAGCAGACCCTTCTCGGCGTCGACGGCGTGCACCGTGAGGTTGAGGACGGTCACGCGCTCGCCACCCATGCGGCCGGCCATGCGCATGCCCTTGAAGACGCGGCTGGGCGTCGACGAGGCACCGATGGAACCGGGCTTGCGGTGGTTGCGGTGCGCACCGTGCGAGGCCGAGACGCCCTTGAAGTTGTGGCGCTTCATGACACCCGCGGTGCCCTTGCCCTTGCTGGTGCCGACGACGTCGACCAGCTGGCCGGCCTCGAAGGTGTCACCGGCGGTGAGCTCCTGACCGAGTGAGTAGTCAGCGGCATCCGCCGTGCGCACCTCGGTGAGGTGGCGACGCGGGGTCACGCCGGCGGCCTCGAAGTGGGCCGTGAGGGGCTTGTTGACCTTGCGGGGGTCGATCTGGCCGGCAGCGATCTGAACGGCCGAGTAGCCGTCCTTCTCGGGCGTACGGACCTGGGTGACCACGTTCGGCGCGATCTCGATGACCGTGACGGGGACGAGCTTGCCCTGCTCGTTCCAGACCTGGGTCATGCCGAGCTTGGTGCCGAGGAGGCCCTTGGAAACCTTGGAGTTGATGTCAGCCATGTCGAACCTCAGAGCTTGATCTCGATGTTGACGTCGGCCGGGAGGTCGAGTCGCATGAGCGAGTCGACAGCCTTGGGCGTCGGGTCGACGATGTCGATCAGACGCTTGTGGGTGCGCATCTCGAAGTGCTCGCGGCTGTCCTTGTACTTGTGGGGCGACCGGATGACGCACACGACGTTCTTCTCGGTCGGCAGCGGCACGGGTCCGACGACAGTCGCGCCCGCACGGGTCACGGTGTCGACGATCTTGCGTGCCGAGGTGTCGATGACCTCGTGGTCGTACGACTTCAGGCGAATGCGGATCTTCTGTCCCGCCATTTGTCTGCTCACTCTCTTTATCGCGTCTTACGTCTCGCTGGTCGCGAGCGCATTGGACGCCCGGTGGCGCGGTCTGCGCCGGGCACTTCTCACCGCCGGGGCGGTGATGCTGCACCACTGTTCTGATGTCAAACCCGCGGGTCTCCCCGCGGTTCCGCACCGTGCGCGCACGCGCGCATCCTGTCTCCAGGTCGGTGTGGGGTTCGATGTTCATCTGCCCGCGGCCTAGGACTCTGCGCTGCGCGCCGCCTATGCACTCTCGTGACAGTGATCCGGGATGCTGGGCACCCATCGGAATGTGGAACCTGAATAGTCTACGTGCCGCCCGGGCGTGTCGCAAACCCGGGCGTGTCGCGATATCCGCGTCGCGCCGCGTGCCGTGAGGGCGGGCCCGCCGAACGCGTACCCTCCCCGCGACCACGCACCTTCTATGGTGCACCCTCGCGTCGATGGTGCGCTCTCGCGGGACGATTGCGACTCAGCGCAGCAGGCCGTGCGAGCGGAGGAACGCGGCGAATGACGGGCGCGACGCGAGGCGCTCCCAGCCCCAGCGCACCGGGGTCCAGCCGGTCGCCGCCACGATGCGGCTCTCGCGCTCGCGCTGGGCGCGCAGCACGTCGCGCGGCGAACGGCCCGCGACGAGAGCGGGATCGAGGTACTTGCCGTCGCCGTCGAACTCGCCGAAGCGCCGCAACCGCGGCCACGCGAAGTCGAGGAACGCCCACCGCCCGCCACCGAGCGCGACAGGATGCTGCAACACCGGTTCCGCGGCGCCGAGCTGCCGCATCCACAGGCGGCTGATGCTCTCACCGGGCAGCTGCGCCCGGCCGTCGGCGATCGAGGCGACCAAGCGCGCACGACGGATGCCGCGGGCCCCGGGCGACTGCTCCATGCGGGCGGTCACGTCAGTGGCGAGCGCCGCGGCGGCGGCACGGTCGTATGCGCCCTGCCCGCGCCACGCCGCCGCGCGCAGGGCCGCGTCCATCGCCGCCGTCGCGGTCTCGGCGTTCTCGGCGCAGAGCACATCGAACAGCGTGCGTGCGATGTTCGTCGCCTGAAGCCCCCCGATGCGCGAGACATCGGCACCCGCGACCTCGTGCCGGTGGCGCACGACGTCGCTGCGGCTCGGCGCGGGCGCGGTCCCGAGCTCGAGGGTGTGGACCCGGCCGTCATCACCACGATGGACGGGTAGCCCGTGGAGAGCGGCCGCGGTCGCATGCGAGAACACCGGTTCACGAATCGCCACCGCGGCGAGGGCGTGTGCGCGCAGCCGCATCCGCTCCTCCGGCCGCGCGGCGGCCCAGCGCGTCGCCGCAATGTAGACGCCCCGCCGCACGCGCACGAGCTCTCCCGCCCGGACGGCACGGTCGAGGGCCGCGGTCTCGCCGCGCACATGCGCATCGCCCCGCAGGATCAGTTCGTCGCGCTCGGTCACTCCCCCACCGTGCCCCCCGGCGCCGCCCCGCATCCCCCCGCACCCGACTCCCCGTGGACTCGCCGGCGCCCCGCTTCCCGGGGGAGGAATCCCCACCGTCAACGCGAGAACGCACCCTCTCCGCGACGACGCACCATTCACGGTGCGCTCTCGCGGAGAGGGTGCGTTCTCGGCGCGGGCTACTGGTTGCCGATGTTCTTGTCGACGTTCTCGCGGACCTCGTCGACCTTGCCGTGATGCTGCTCGGGAACGACCTTCTTCACGGCGTCCGCCGCACCCTGAAGGAATTTGTCGCTGACCTCTTCGGCCTTCTCGCTCTTGAGCGCCTCCTCGATCTTGTCTCGGTTCTGCTCGAACATCTGCTTGCCCTTGTTGATGATGTCGTCGACGCCCATGATCGTCCTTTCGTCGGGTCGATGTACCGCTATGACAGCGCGCGCGCCGCCGCGACGTCAACAGGTTGCGCAGACGCCGGAACGACGAAACCCCCCGGACCCGAAGGTCCGAGGGGTTTCGCGAAGGAAGTCGAAAGACTTACTTGATGATCTTGGTCACCGTGCCGGCGCCGACGGTGCGGCCACCCTCACGGATCGCGAAGCCGAGGCCCTCTTCCATGGCGATCGGCTGGATGAGCTCGACCGACATGTCGGTGGTGTCACCGGGCATGACCATCTCGGTGCCCTCGGGCAGCGAGATGACGCCGGTGACGTCCGTGGTGCGGAAGTAGAACTGCGGGCGGTAGTTCGTGTAGAAGGGGTTGTGACGGCCACCCTCCTCCTTCGAGAGGATGTAGGCAGTGCCCTCGAAGTTGGTGTGCGGGGTAACCGAACCCGGCTTCACGACGACCTGGCCACGCTCGACGTCGTCACGCTTGGTGCCGCGGAGGAGCAGACCACAGTTCTCGCCGGCCCAGGCCTCGTCGAGCTGCTTGTGGAACATCTCGATACCCGTGACCGTGGTCTTCTGCGTCGGGCGGATGCCGACGATCTCGACCTCGGAGTTGATGGCGAGGGTGCCGCGCTCGGCGCGGCCCGTGACGACGGTTCCACGACCGGTGATCGTGAAGACGTCCTCGACGGGCATGAGGAACGGCTTGTCCTTGTCACGCACGGGGTCGGGGATCGACTCGTCGACGGCGTCCATGAGCTCGACGATCGCGTTGACCCACTTCTCGTCGCCCTCGAGAGCCTTCAGGCCCGAGACGCGGACGACGGGAGCGTTGTCGCCGTCGAAGTCCTGCGACGAGAGGAGCTCGCGGACCTCGAGCTCGACGAGCTCCAGGATCTCCTCGTCGTCGACCATGTCCGACTTGTTGAGCGCGACCAGCAGGTAGGGAACGCCGACCTGCTTGGCGAGCAGCACGTGCTCGCGGGTCTGAGCCATCGGGCCGTCGGTGGCGGCGACCACGAGGATCGCGCCGTCCATCTGAGCGGCACCGGTGATCATGTTCTTGATGTAGTCAGCGTGACCCGGGGCGTCGACGTGAGCGTAGTGACGCTTGGGGGTCTCGTACTCGACGTGCGAGATGTTGATCGTGATACCACGCTGACGCTCTTCGGGCGCCGAGTCGATGGACGCGAAGTCACGCTGCACGTTGGTGGCCGACGGGTACTTGTCGGCGAGCACCTTCGAGATCGCCGCGGTGAGCGTCGTCTTGCCGTGGTCGACGTGACCGATGGTTCCGATGTTGACGTGCGGCTTGGTCCGCTCGAACTTGGCCTTAGCCACTGGGTCCTCCTCAGGACTGTCGTTGTAGATCTCCGGGCGCTGGATTGCGACCGGTTCTCTACGGGGATGTTTTCACTCTAGTAGAGAGGTCGATATTCAGTTTGAGTGGATGCCGGGAGCATGGGCCCCCGGCATCCCGAGGGCTTACTCGCCCTTGTTCTTCTGGACGATCTCGTCGGCCACCGCGCGCGGGACCTCGGAGTAGCTGTCGAACTCCATCGAGTAGACCGCGCGGCCCGAGGTCTTCGAACGCAGGTCGCCGATGTAGCCGAACATCTCCGACAGCGGGACGAGCGCGCGGACGATCTTGATGCCCGAGCCGTCCTCCATCGACTGGATCTGGCCACGACGCGAGTTCAGGTCGCCGATGACGTCGCCCATGTACTCCTCGGGCGTACGCACCTCGACAGCCATCAGGGGCTCGAGGATGACCGGGTTGGCCTTGCGCAGCGCCTCCTTGAAGCCCATCGAGCCGGCGATCTTGAACGCCATCTCGGACGAGTCGACGTCGTGCGACGCGCCGTCGATGAGGATCGCCTTGACACCCACGATGGGGTAGCCGGCGAGCACGCCGACGTTCATCGCGTCCTGGAAGCCCTGGTTGGTCGGCTCGATGTACTCGCGCGGGATGCGGCCACCGGTGACCTTGTTCTCGAACTCGTACGTCTTGTCGGCCGTGACCTCGAGCGGCTCGATCGCGAACTGGATCTTCGCGAACTGACCCGAACCACCGGTCTGCTTCTTGTGGGTGTAGTCGTGACGCTCGACGGCCTTGCGGATCGTCTCGCGGTACGCGACCTGCGGCTTGCCGACGTTCGCCTCGACGCGGAACTCGCGCTTCATGCGGTCGACGAGGATGTCGAGGTGCAGCTCGCCCATGCCCTTGATGACGGTCTGACCCGTCTCGGGGTTGAGCTCGGTGCGGAACGTCGGGTCCTCTTCGGCGAGCTTCTGGATGGCGACACCCAGCTTCTCCTGGTCGGCCTTGGTCTTCGGCTCGATCGCGACCTCGATGACGGGCTCGGGGAACGTCATCGACTCGAGGACGACGGGCTCGGCCGGGTCGGCGAGGGTGTCACCGGTGGTGGTGTCCTTCAGGCCGATGACGGCGTAGATGTTGCCCGCGGTGAGCGAGTCGACCGGGTTCTCCTTGTTGGCGTGCATCTGGAAGATCTTCCCGATGCGCTCCTTCTTGCCCTTGGTCGAGTTGATGACCTGCGCGCCCGAGTCGAGGTGACCCGAGTACACGCGGACGTAGGTGAGGCGACCGAAGAACGGGTGCACGGCGACCTTGAACGCCAGCGCCGCGAACGGGTCGTTGGCGTCGGGGTGACGCTCGATGATCTTCTCTTCGTCCTTCGGGTCGTGCGCCTCGATGGCGGGCACGTCGAGGGGCGAGGGGAGGAAGTCGACGACCGCGTCGAGCATGGGCTGCACGCCGCGGTTCTTGAACGCCGAGCCGCAGAGCACCGGGTACAGCTCGCCGGCGACGGTGAGCTTGCGGATGGCGCCCTTGATCTCGGCCACGGTCAGCTCTTCGCCGCCGAAGAACTTCTCGAGCAGCGCGTCGTCGGACTCGGCGACGGTCTCGAGGAGACGCTGGCGGTACTCGGCGGCCTTGTCGGCGAGGTCGGCCGGGATCTCCTGGATCTCGTACTTCGCGCCCATGGTCACGTCACCCTTGGCGTCGCCGGGCCAGACCAGCGCGCGCATCTCGACGAGGTCGATGACGCCCACGAAGTCGTTCTCGGCGCCGATCGGCAGCTGCAGCACGAGCGGCTTGGCGCCCAGGCGGCTGACGATCGTGTCGACGGTGAAGTAGAAGTCGGCGCCCAGCTTGTCCATCTTGTTGACGAAGCAGATGCGGGGCACGTCGTACTTGTCGGCCTGACGCCAGACGGTCTCGGACTGGGGCTCGACGCCCTCCTTGCCGTCGAAGACCGCCACGGCGCCGTCGAGGACGCGCAGCGAACGCTCGACCTCGACCGTGAAGTCGACGTGGCCGGGGGTGTCGATGATGTTGATCTGGTTCTTGTTCCAGAAGCAGGTCACGGCGGCAGACGTGATCGTGATGCCGCGCTCTTTCTCCTGCTCCATCCAGTCGGTGGTCGAGGCGCCGTCGTGCGTCTCGCCGAGCTTGTGGTTGACGCCCGTGTAGAACAGGATGCGCTCGGTCGTCGTCGTCTTGCCGGCATCGATGTGCGCCATGATGCCGATATTGCGGACCTTGTTGAGGTCGGTGAGCACTTCTTGTGCCACGGGCTGTTCCTTACGTTTGGTCGGGAGCGCCGGCCGGGGAGGGTCCCCCGGCCGGCGCCGAGAAGCTGTTTACCAGCGGTAGTGCGCGAAGGCGCGGTTCGACTCGGCCATCTTGTGGGTGTCTTCGCGGCGCTTGACCGCGGCACCGAGGCCGTTCGAGGCGTCGAGGATCTCGTTCTGCAGGCGCTCGGTCATCGTCTTCTCACGACGGCCCTTGGCGTACGAGACGAGCCAGCGCAGCGCGAGCGTGTTCGCGCGGTGCGGCTTGACCTCGACGGGCACCTGGTAGGTCGAGCCACCGACGCGGCGGCTCTTGACCTCGAGGGTCGGGCGGACGTTGTCGAGCGCCTTCTTCAGCGTCGCGACGGCGTCCTGGCCGTTCTTGGCCTCGACACCCTTGAGGGCGGTGTAGACGATCGACTCGGCGATCGACTTCTTGCCGTCGACGAGGATCTTGTTCACGAGCTGCGTGACGATCGGAGCACCGTAGACCGGGTCGTTGACGACGACGCGGCGGGGTGCGGGTCCCTTACGAGGCATCTAACTCAACCCTTCTTCGCGCCGTAGCGGCTGCGAGCCTGCTTACGGTTCTTGACGGCCTGGGTGTCGAGCGCACCGCGGACGATCTTGTAGCGGACACCGGGGAGGTCCTTCACACGACCGCCGCGGACGAGCACGAGCGAGTGCTCCTGCAGGTTGTGGCCCTCGCCGGGGATGTACGCGGTGACCTCGGTGCCGTTGCGGAGCTTGACACGAGCGACCTTGCGCATGGCCGAGTTCGGCTTCTTGGGCGTGGTCGTGTACACGCGGGTGCAGACACCCGCCTGCTGGGGGTTCGCCTTCAGTGCGGGCGCCTTGGTCTTGGTGACCTTCGGCGAGCGCCCCTTGCGAACCAACTGCTGAATGGTTGGCACGTTCTCTCCTTGTAGTGCTGCACGGTGACAGCGTCGTGGTTTCACCACAGATCCACCGGCGCGTCACGAATGCTGCGTTTTCGAAGGGTGGATATGCCGTGGGGGCGTCCTGTTCGCAGAACGATCCCGATTCGCGTGCTCCGCTTCGACCTGACCATCGGACCGAGGCACGACGCAGGGCGCGCACGAGCGCACACCCGATCAATGATACGCCTCTCCGGCGAGGCGGGCAAACGCCGGTGGATGCCGGTGGTATCGGGGTCAGGTTCCGGGGCGCTCGATGCGCAGTTCCGCGTCGCCGAGGAGGAAGCGCTCGCCTGCCGGAGCATCCGATCCGGGCTCGAGCTCGATCTCGGTGCCGAGGAAGTTGGTCAGCACGACGCCGTTGGTCGAGTGGAGATCGGTGATGTGCCACAGGCCCGAGCGCAGTTCCAGGCGTGCATGCGTCTTCGACACGGTGCGCGTACGGTCCTCGATGGCCACGAGCTGGGCCCGCGGGTAGGCGGGGTCGGGCGCGGGCTGACGGCCCACGATCGCGACGTCGCCGGTGAGCGGCGCGACCTCGCCGTCGGGCAGGACGAGCTGCCAGTAGACCCGGCGCCGCGCGACGACGACGGTGTGGTCGATCTCGCCGTCGTCGGGAACCTCGGCGCGGCGCAGCTGCGCGGGCACCGCCGCCTCAGCCGTGCGCGGCTCGCCGGCCGCCGGCGCGCTCGCGACGGCCGAGACCTCGTCGGAGAGCTCAGGGAACTCGTCGGGAGTCCGCGCGAAGGCCCGACGGGCGATCGGGGTCGCGGGCACGGCATCCCACGTCCGGCGTCCCGACCCCATCCCGGCGGCGGAATCCGGGTCGGCGAACGAGGGGATGACCCCGGGGCGGTCGGATGCGGCGCGCGAGGGGAACGGCGACGGCGAGATCGCCGAGACGTCGTCGATCTCGGACGGCCAGCGGGCGTCGTCCGAGCCGTCGTCGTCGGCGTCCCTGGCCGCTCCGGCACTGGCGGCCTCCGTGCGGGTCTCGGCCGCCGGAGCGGGGTCGCGGAGGATCGGCTCGCGCGCTTCGCGCGGCGCGGGCTCGGAGAACGCCGGCCGAGCCTCGGGCTCTGCCGGGGCCGGGGGCTGCGCCGGGGGCGCGGCCGCCATGGCCGACTCGGCGGCCGCCGCAGGCGGCGCGGGCTCGGCAGGGGCAGCGGGTCGCGCCGCTTGCTCGGCGGCCGGGGCGAAGAGCACGGCAACGGGGTCGGCTCCCGGATCAGCCGGGACGGATGCCGGAGCCGGAGCACCGGGGGTCACGGCAGCGGGCTCGTCCACGGCAGGCGGGGCAGCGACCGCCGCGCCGGCGGCGGGCACCTCGGCAGGGGCGAACGGCGACGGCGGTGCCCACGGCGAGGGCTGCAGGTCGGTCGGCTCGGGTTCGCGTTCGGGAGCGGCTTCACCGCTGGCGGCGAGCGGTTCGGGGCTGAAGTGGCGCGCCGACAGCGTCGGGGTGGCCAGCGTCGGGGGCGCCGCGGGCTCGGGAGTGCGCCGCACGCCGAGACCGGGGGCGTCCTGTTGCTCCGCGTCCGACAGCGGCGGTGTGAAGACCCACGGCGGCGGTGCCACCTCGGCGGCGCGCTCCTCCCGCCAGCGGGCGGGCCCGAGCCCCAGAATGCTCGCCCACACGACGAACAGCAGGGCGGCCAGCACCGTCATCCCGGGGCCGACGCCGAAGCCGCGACCGATGCGGTGCGCGGCCATCACCAGCAGCACGTAGACCACGATCGGGCCGGCCACGGGGACGAGACCGATGAGGACGAGCCACGGGCTGAAACCGCCGATGCGCAGCACGACCGCGATGTTCAGCACCGGCACCCACCCCTGCCAGGGCTCCTCGTCCGTCTTGCGGAACAGGCCGGCCAGCGCGAGCGCCGTCCAGACGTAGAGGACCGCACCCAGAACCGTCGAGAGCACGACGAGGAGGATGAGGAGCGATTCGTTGCCGGAGGTGGTCATCGCATCCCACGATAGAGCCCGCGGGCGTCGCGCACCGTCGTCACGTGTCGCCCCCGCGTTCGGCGCCGGGTTCGAAGGGCGCGTCGAGCGATCGGGTGAGCTCGGCGAGCATGGCCTCGATCTGAGGTTCGACGTGCTGCGCGACGGCCGCCTGCACGCGCAGCCGGTGATGCAGGAGCACGGCGCAGACCTCCCGACCGATCATGTTGGCGTAGTCGTCGGCGAGGCCGACCTCCTGGCGGAGGGCCGCCTTCGCCTCGCTGCTGAGCGGGGGAAGCTCGGGCACGGCGTCGTCGGACTCCTGCGCGAGCCCCGAGATCGTGAACAGGAAGGGCGCCCCGGCCACCGGCTCGGGGTCGAGCGGCAACCCCTCGAACTCGGGCGCGAGCCCCTCGGCAGGGCGGTAGCTCCGAGCCCGGTTGCGTGCGGCCTGCTGGTCGAGCTCGGCCTGCAGCATCGGCAGGTTCCGCGAGGTGTACTCGGCGACGGCGGCATCCACGATCGCCTTCATCCTCGTCGACAGGCCGTGCTGCACCCCGTGCGGCACGTCCGCCCCCAGTCCCACCGCAGACAGCACGGGCGAGCCGATGCATCGACGACAGGGAGCGATCCGGCCTCGGTGGGTCGCCGGCTGCCAGCGCGGCAGCCAGCGCAGCCAGGCATCCACCGCCTGGCTGACCTGGGTCTCGAGCGACCGCTCCACGGGGCTATTGTCGCCGATCCGGGCCGGTGACGCGGGGATTTCGCGTCATTCGTCCTCGTCGCGTTCCCAGGCCCACCGCGGCGGCGTCGCCCGCGTCCGCACCAGCGCGACGGCCGACCATCCCGATATGACCGCTGCGGCGACGAGCAGGACACCGAACCACGACACCGCGAACCCGCCGGCAGCGGCGAAGGCACGAGCCGCGTCGACCCCCACGATCAGCGCGGACGCGACCAGGCCCGCGAGGTACGACAGCAGCGCGACAACCCCCGTGAGGACCGAGATCGCATACGACGGATGCGGTGCCCGCAGCGCGACCATCAGCGTGAGCGCGATCCCGACGACCGCGGCGGCGAAGCCGACGGCGCCGGGGATCGGCCCGAGCCCGCGGACCGCGAGGACGTCCTGACCGGTCACCAGACTCAGGATGCCCAGGCCGCAGATGGCGAGCGCCCCGAAGCCCACGACCGCGAAAGCGGTGGCGAGCCCGGGGCGCATTCCGCCGGAGGCAGTGGTCATCAGTAGCGGTGCAGCTGCGGTCCCGCCTCGAGCGTGCGCTCGTACTCGCGCTGCGCCTCGGCGTTGAGCTCGGTGACCCGACGGCCGCGGGCGGCGACCCACGCACCGAACCAGATCGTCAGCTCGCGGCCCGCGACCAGTGCGACGAGCGCGAGCGGGGCGAAGGCCTGCTCACCGACGATCGTGAGCGCCTGGCTCGGCGCGATCGTCCAGAACGGCGCCTGGAAGAGCTGTCCCGCGATGTGCCCCGCGTAGGACGCCAGACCCACCAAGAGGCCGAGCAGGACCCAAAGGCCCCAGCGGCCGCGGTTGATGAAGGCGCCCAGGATCCAGAACGCCAGGAAGAACACGACGACGGGAACCCAGAGCCACCAGGAGGTGGCGGCGGCGAGAGCCTGCTCGCCGATGTTCGCGGTCGTGACCTCACCGCGGACGGCGTCGATGCCCAGAGCGGCACCGAGGTAGATCAGGGCGAAGGCGATGGCGGCGAGGAGGCCGATGGCCCCGGCCGCTCCGCGGTTGCCGCGCGGCGTCGGCGCCTCGGGGGCCTGCACGAAGATCGGCTGCGGGCTCGGAGCAGCAGCCGGCGTCTCGGCCACGGGCTCGCTCGCGCTCACGCTGCTCGTGCGGTCGGCGTCGTCGGCGCGGTAGGCGCGCGTCGCGGTGTCGCTGGCGGCTGCGCCCGCGGCGCCACCGGCTGCAGTGGTGCCGGCTGCGGCGGCATCCGCATCCCGGTCCGCGGTGGACGTGTCGCCGGCATCGCGCGGGGTGTCCCACTCGCTCGGGGAGTTCCAGCTGTCGGCGGTCGCGGACGAGCCGACGGTGTCGGTGCGCTCGTCGCGTGCGGCGGCGTCGAGCCGGGCGGCGTCGGCGTCGGAGGTCGTGCGGTCGACTGCGGGGTGTTCTGCGTCGGCGGCGTCGGCGGATCGCTCGGGCAGAGTCCCGGAGCCGGCGTAAGCGGCATCCCAGTCATCGGCCGAGACCGCATCGCGCGACGCCTCGGCGTCGGCGAGCCCTGCCCGGGCGCTGCCCACGACGTCGTCCACCGGCTTCGGCTCGTCGACCGGCTCGCCGTACTTGGGGTCGCTCATGCGATGTGCTCCTCACGCGGTGGCCGGTGCCGCCGCAGAGGCGAGGATATCCCGGCGACGCGGGCGCACCGCGCAGGCGTGCCGACGTGTCTGCGCACCCGTCCGGGCGGCCGGACGTATCGTCGTCCCATGACCTCGCGCGCCCTCCCCCGCCTCGCGCCCGCAGCGCTGCTCGTCGCGGTCGCGCTGCTCGCGGGGTGCGCCCCCGAGCCCGGCACCGGCGCAGCGGCGACGCCGGATAATACGGCGGCGAGCGATGCGCCGACCCCGACCCCCGCGATGACCGTTTCCGCCGAAGCGGGCGGACCGCCGCCCGCGGCATCCGGCTCGGTCGTGTCGACCACCGTGCTGCCGCGCGACTGCGCCGGCATCCTCGGCGCCCCCGCCCGGGCGGCGCTCGCCGCCGTGCCCCTGAACGACCCGGGCTTCGGCGAGAGCGGCACCCGGCCCGACGGATCACTGCGCTGCGTCTGGGCCGACCCCGCCGCCGACACCGCGAAGATCGAGACCACTATCGCCTACGCCGAGCGCAACCCCGTGATCGACTTCTTCAACGAGCTCACCGGCATCGGGTTCACCTGCTACGAGCCGGCCGGCGGCGTGCGCTGCGAGAAGACCTGGCAGAACGCGCGCTATCCCGTCACCGACGGGCGGACGCTGTTCTTCCGCGACGGCGTGCTGATCGACACGCAGTTCTCGCACCTCGCGCCCGAGGGCTACACCTCCGGGATCATCGCGTCGCTGTGGCCCGCGGGGGCCGCCACCCCCGCCCCCTGAGGCTTCGCGCGGCCGTGGTGGTCGCGCCGGATCAGTCGTCCGCGGCGAAGACCGCGTTGCCCACCCGGCTCGCGTACTGCTCGGGATGCCAGGCCGACTGCGACGTCGAGACCCAATGCCCCTCCCCCGCCTCGATCGTCTCGACGAGGTCGCCGTCGGTGCGCGAGCAGAGCGTGCGCACGCCGCGTTCGTCGCAGGCGAATCCCTGAGCGGGCAGAGCGGATGCCGCGATCGAGCCGGCATCCGTTCCCACCGACCCGACGGTGGTCGAGATCGAGCCGGCATCCGAGGTCCAGGTGCACGTGAAACGCACCTCGGGGGCGAGAGCCTCCACGAGGGCGACGGCCGTCGAGACGGGGGCGTCCGAGGTCTGCTCGAGCTGCGCGCCGGCCGAGTACTGCAACGTCACCCACAGCGCCTCGGGGTACAGGTCGCGGCACTCCTGCGGCCCGTCGGCCGCGGCAGCACCTCCGGCACCGCCGCTCTCACCGAGGAGCCCCATCCCCGTCGTGACCAGCGGGACCGTCAAGATCGCGAGCGCGCCGATCACTCCGGCGCAGATGACGCCGACGATCCAGGCGAAGACGACGTTCCGACCCCCGATGCGTGCCACCTCTCCACGCTAATCCGGCGGCGCCGACTCGGACCGACCGACACGACGAAGGGCCCCGGGACATGCCCGGGGCCCTTCGCGAGATCAGCGATCGATCAGTTGTAGCTGGTGAAGTCGCCGTCGGTGGAGAAGCTGTCGAAGTCGACGTAGCTCAGGTCGGCGTCGCTGTACGCGCCGTCCGACGCGAAGATGCGGTTGGGGTACCGCTCGCTCTTCGCCTCCTCCGTCGCCTCGACGGCCACGTTGCGGTACTTCGCAAGGCCCGTTCCGGCGGGGATGAGCTTTCCGATGATGACGTTCTCCTTGAGGCCGACGAGCGGGTCGCTCTTGCCCTCCATGGCCGCCTGCGTGAGGACGCGGGTGGTCTCCTGGAACGACGCGGCCGACAGCCACGACTCCGTCGCGAGCGACGCCTTGGTGATACCCATCAGCTCGGGACGACCCGACGCGGGACGCTTGCCCTCGCCGACCGCCTCGCGGTTGATCTGCTGGTAGCGCTTGAAGTCGACCAGCTCACCCGGCAGCAGCGTCGTGTCGCCGTGGTCGACCACGGTGACCTTCCGCAGCATCTGACGGACGATGACCTCGATGTGCTTGTCGTGGATCGGCACACCCTGCGAGCGGTACACGCCCTGCACGCCGCCGACGAGGTACTTCTGCACCTCACGGGCACCCTGCACGCGCATGATGTCCTTCGGGTCGAGCGTGCCGACCTGCAGCGGGTCGCCGACCTCGACGTGCTGACCGTCCTCGACGAGGAGGGTCGCACGCTTGAGGACCGGGTAGACCACGGGCTCGTCGCCGTTGTCGGGCGTGATGATGATCTTCTTCGACTTCTCGGTCTCGTCGATCGTCACGCGGCCGGTGACCTCGGAGATCGGGGACGCACCCTTGGGGGTACGGGCCTCGAAGAGCTCCTGCACGCGGGGCAGACCCTGCGTGATGTCATCGGCCGAAGCCGAACCACCGGTGTGGAAGGTACGCATCGTCAGCTGGGTACCGGGCTCACCGATCGACTGGGCGGCGATGATGCCGACCGCCTCGCCGATGTCGACGATCTTGCCGGTGGCCAGCGAACGGCCGTAGCACTTCGCGCAGACGCCGACGGCGGAGTCGCAGGTCAGGACCGAGCGGACCTTGATGGAGGTCACCCCGCCCTCGACGAGCTTGTTGATCAGCACGTCGCCCACGTCGTCGCCGGCCGCGGCCAGCACCTCGCCCGAGGGCGAGACGGCGTCGGCCGCCAGCGTACGGGCGAACACCGAGTTCTCGACGTTGGCGTCCTTGATGAGGGCGCCGTCGGCGCCGGCTGCGGCGATCGGGAGCTCGAGGCCCTTCGAGGTGCCGCAGTCGTCCTCGCGGATGATGACGTCCTGCGAGACGTCCACCAGACGACGGGTCAGGTAACCCGAGTCGGCGGTACGCAGAGCGGTGTCGGCCAGACCCTTACGGGCACCGTGCGTCGCGGTGAAGTACTCCGCCACCGACAGCCCCTCGCGGTACGAGGAGATGATCGGACGCGGCATGATCTCACCCTTGGTGTTGTTGACCAGGCCTCGGATACCGGCGATGTTACGGATCTGCAGCCAGTTACCACGGGCGCCCGACGAGACCATGCGGTTGATGGTGTTCTCGGCCGGGAAGTTCGCCTTCATGGCGGCCTGGACCTCGTCGGTCGCCTCGGTCCAGATCTTGATCTGCTCCTGGCGACGCTCGGCGTCGGTCACGAGACCCTTCTCGAACTGGCCCTGGACCTTCGACGCGAGCTTCTCGTACTTCGAGATGATCTCGGCCTTGTTCGGCGGCGTCAGGACGTCGCTGAGCGCCACGGTGACGCCCGAACGGGTCGCCCAGTGGAAGCCGGCGTCCTTGATCCGGTCGAGGGATGCCGCGACCTCGGTCTTGGGGTACTCCTCGGCCAGCTTGTTGACGATCTGCGACAGCTTGCCCTTGTCGGCCTGCTCGCGGACGAACGGGTAGCCCTTGGGCAGGGTGTCGTTGAAGATCGCCTGTCCGAGCGACGCGTCGACCAGACCGTGACGCTCGTAGCCCTCGGGGGCGTCGCCCTCGAGGAACGCGAGACCGGGGATGCGGATGCGGACCTTGGCCTGCAGGTCGAGGGTGCCCTCGTCCTTCGCCAGGATCGCCTCGCCGACCGAGCCGAACACGCGGCCCTCACCCTTGGCACCCTCGATGACCGTGGTCAGGTGGTGCAGGCCGATGATCATGTCCTGCGAGGGCAGGGTGACCGGACGGCCGTCGGAGGGCTTGAGGATGTTGTTCGACGCGAGCATCAGGATGCGGGCCTCGGCCTGCGCCTCGACCGAGAGCGGCAGGTGGACGGCCATCTGGTCACCGTCGAAGTCCGCGTTGAACGCGGCGCACACGAGCGGGTGCAGCTGGATCGCCTTGCCCTCGACGAGCTGGGGCTCGAAGGCCTGGATGCCCAGGCGGTGCAGGGTGGGTGCACGGTTGAGCAGCACGGGGCGCTCGCGGATGATCTCCTCGAGCACGTCCCAGACCTCGGGACGCGTGCGCTCCACGGCACGCTTGGCCGCCTTGATGTTCTGCGAGTGACCGAGGTCGATCAGGCGCTTGATGACGAACGGCTTGAAGAGCTCGAGAGCCATCTGCTTGGGCAGACCGCACTGATGCAGCTTCAGCTGGGGTCCGACGATGATGACCGAACGACCCGAGTAGTCGACGCGCTTTCCGAGCAGGTTCTGACGGAAACGTCCCTGCTTTCCCTTGAGCATGTCCGACAGCGACTTCAGCGCACGGTTGCCGGTGCCGGTGACGGGGCGACCGCGGCGGCCGTTGTCGAAGAGCGCGTCGACGGCCTCCTGCAGCATCCGCTTCTCGTTGTTGACGATGATCTCGGGAGCCCCGAGGTCGATCAGACGACGCAGACGGTTGTTGCGGTTGATCACGCGGCGGTACAGGTCGTTGAGGTCGGAGGTCGCGAAGCGGCCACCGTCGAGCTGGACCATCGGACGCAGCTCCGGCGGGATCACCGGGACGACGTCGAGCACCATCGAGGCCGGCGACATGCCGGTCTGCAGGAACGAGTTGACGACCTTCAGGCGCTTGATCGCACGGATCTTGCGCTGGCCCTTGCCCTCGGAGATCTGCAGGTGCAGCGAGTCGGCCTCGGCGGCCAGGTCGAACGACGCGAGGCGGCGCTGGATGCCCTCGGCGCCCATGTAGGCCTCGAAGTACTGACCGAAGCGGTCCTGCAGCTCGTGGAAGACGTCGTCCTCCTGCTTGAGCTGGCCGACCTCGAGGGAGCGGAACTCCTCCCACACCCGCTCGAGGCGCGAGATCTGCTCGTCGAAGTTCTTGCGGACCGTCGCCATGTCCTTCTCGGCGGAGTCCTTGGCCTTCTTCTTCTGGTCGGCCTTGGCGCCGTCGGCCTCGAGGGTCGCGAGCTCCTCCTCCAGCTTGGCCAGACGCGACGCCACGCGGGCGTCACGGCGGTCGCCGAGGTTCTTGATCTCGAGGCGGAGGTTGTTCTCGTGGGTGGGGAGGTCGCGGTGACGCGCATCCTCATCGACCGAGATGACCATGTACGCGGCGAAGTAGATGACCTTCTCGAGGTCCTTCGGCGCCATGTCGAGCAGGTACCCGAGGCGCGAGGGCACGCCCTTGAAGTACCAGATGTGGGTCACGGGAGCGGCGAGCTCGATGTGGCCCATGCGCTCACGACGGACCGAGGACTTGGTGACCTCGACGCCGCAGCGCTCGCAGACGATGCCCTTGAAGCGGACGCGCTTGTACTTTCCGCAGGCGCACTCCCAGTCGCGGGAGGGGCCGAAGATCTGCTCGCCGAAGAGGCCGTCCTTCTCGGGCTTGAGCGTGCGGTAGTTGATGGTTTCGGGCTTCTTGACCTCGCCGAAGGACCAACGACGGATGTCGTCAGCAGTGGCCAGGCCGATGCGAAGCTGATCGAAGGTGTGTGACTCGAGCACTGATTCTCCTGTGTCGGAATTCTGTTCGTTGCCTGGCCGGATCAGATCTCGTCGATCGACGAGGACTCGAAGCGGCTGGAGATGTTGATGCCGAGCTCCTCCGCTGCGCGGAAGGCCTCGTCATCGGTGTCGCGGAGGTTGACCTCGGTGCCGTCGGCCGAGAGGACCTCGACGTTCAGGCAGAGCGACTGCATCTCCTTCATGAGCACCTTGAACGACTCGGGGATGCCGGGCTCCTGGATGTTCTCGCCCTTGACGATGGCCTCGTAGACCTTCACGCGGCCGACGATGTCGTCGGACTTGATCGTCAGGAGCTCCTGGAGGGCGTACGCGGCGCCGTAGGCCTCGAGGGCCCACACCTCCATCTCACCGAAGCGCTGGCCACCGAACTGCGCCTTACCACCGAGCGGCTGCTGGGTGATCATCGAGTACGGGCCCGTCGAACGCGCGTGGATCTTGTCGTCGACGAGGTGGTGGAGCTTCAGGATGTACATGTAGCCGACCGAGATCGGAGCCGGGTACGGCTCGCCGGAGCGACCGTCGAACAGCTTCGTCTTGCCCGAGGAGTCGATGAGACGCTCACCGTCGCGGGTGAGGTTCGTCGAGTCGAGGAGCCCGGCGATCTCGGACTCGAACGCGCCGTCGAACACGGGCGTCGCGACCTTCGTGCCGGGAGCGGCCTCGCGGGCGATCTCGGGCAGGCGCTCGGCCCACTCGGGGTTGCCCTCGACCTTCCAGCCCTGGGCGGCGATCCAGCCGAGGTGCAGCTCCAGGACCTGGCCGAAGTTCATTCGACCCGGGATGCCGAGCGGGTTCAGCACGACGTCGACCGGCGTGCCGTCGGCGAGGAAGGGCATGTCCTCGACGGGGAGGATCTTCGCGATGACACCCTTGTTGCCGTGGCGGCCGGCGAGCTTGTCGCCCTCGGTGATCTTGCGCTTCTGGGCGATGTAGACCACGACGCGGCGGTTGACGCCCGAGCCGAGCTCGTCGTCGCCGTCCTCGGCGTTGAACTCCTTGACCGCGATGATCGTGCCCTGCTCACCGTGAGGCACCTTCAGCGACGTGTCGCGGACCTCGCGGCTCTTCTCGTTGAAGATCGCGCGGAGCAGACGCTCCTCGGCCGACAGCTCGGTCTCGCCCTTGGGCGTGACCTTGCCGACGAGGATGTCGCCGGGGCGCACCTCGGCACCGATGCGGATGATGCCGCGCTCGTCGAGGTCCTTCAGCAGGTCGGGCGCGACGTTGGGGAGGTCACGGGTGATCTCCTCCTTGCCGAGCTTGGTGTCGCGGGCGTCGACCTCGTACTCCTCGATGTGGATCGAGGAGAGCGTGTCGTTCTTCACGAGCTCCTGGCTGAGGATGATCGCGTCCTCGAAGTTGTGACCCTCCCACGTCATGAATGCGACGAGGAGGTTCTTGCCGAGCGCGAGCTCGCCGTTCTCCGTGGCGGGACCGTCGGCGATGACCTCGCCGACCTCGACGCGCTCACCGGCCGAGACCACGACGCGCTGGTTGTACGACGTGCCCTGGTTCGAACGGTCGAACTTGCGGAGGAAGTAGTCCTGCGTGCCGCCCTCGTCGAGCTGCACCGTGACGACGTCGGCCGAGACCTCGGAGACGACACCGGCCTTCTGCGCGGTGATGACGTCGCCGGCGTCGATCGCAGCGTAGCCCTCCATACCGGTTCCGACCAGGGGCGAGTCGCTGCGCAGCAGCGGCACGGCCTGACGCTGCATGTTCGCACCCATGAGGGCGCGGTTCGCGTCGTCGTGCTCGAGGAAGGGGATGAGCGAGGTCGCCACCGACACCATCTGGCGCGGCGAGACGTCCATGTAGCCGATCTCCTCGTTCGGGAAGAGGTCGACCTCGCCGCCCTTACCGCGGCGGGCGAGGACGCGGTCGGCCACGAACGAGCCGTCCTTGTTGAGCTCGACACCGGCCTGCGCGACGACGTAGTCGTTCTCCTCGCTGGCGGTGAGGTAGTCGATCTCGTCGGTGACCTTGCCGTCGACGACACGACGGTACGGGGTCTCGATGAAGCCGAACGCGTTGATGCGCGCGAAGGAGGCGAGCGACCCGATCAGACCGATGTTCGGGCCTTCCGGCGTCTCGATCGGGCACATGCGGCCGTAGTGCGAGGGGTGGACGTCGCGGACCTCGACGCCGGCGCGCTCACGCGACAGACCGCCGGGGCCGAGCGCCGACAGGCGGCGCTTGTGGGTCAGACCCGCGAGCGGGTTGTTCTGGTCCATGAACTGCGACAGCTGCGAGGTTCCGAAGAACTCCTTGATCGCGGCGACGACCGGGCGCACGTTGATCAGGGTCTGCGGCGTGATCGCCTCGATGTCCTGCGTGGTCATGCGCTCGCGGACGACGCGCTCCATGCGCGACAGACCGGTGCGGACCTGGTTCTGGATGAGCTCGCCGACGGCGCGGATACGACGGTTGCCGAAGTTGTCGATGTCGTCGGTGTCGAGGCGGATCTCAGCGGGCTTGCCGTCGCGGACGCCCTCGAAGGTGGCGTCGCCGCGGTGCAGGCGAACCAGGTACTTAATGGTCGCGACGATGTCGGCGACGGTGAGCACCGACTCCTCGATCGGGGTGTCGAGACCCAGCTTCTGGTTGATCTTGTAGCGGCCGACCTTGGCGAGGTCGTAGCGCTTGGCGTTGAAGTAGAAGTTGTCGAGGAGCGCGCGGGCTGCCTCGGCGGCGACCTGCTCGCCCGGACGGAGCTTGCGGTAGATGTCGCGGAGCGCGTCCTCCTTGGTGAGGATCGTGTCCTTCGCGAGGGTCTCCTCGATCGAGTCGTACCCGGCGAACTCGGCCATGATGTCTTCGCTGGTCAGACCCAGGGCCTTGAGGAAGACGGTGACCGACTGCTTGCGCTTGCGGTCGATGCGGACGCCGACCTGGTCGCGCTTGTCGATCTCGAACTCGAGCCACGCACCGCGCGAGGGGATGACGCGCGCCGAGACGATGTCCTTGTCGGAGGTCTTGTCGGGCGTCTTGTCGAAGTAGACACCGGGCGAGCGCACGAGCTGCGACACGACGACGCGCTCGGTGCCGTTGATGATGAAGGTGCCCTTGCCGGTCTGGAGCGGGAAGTCGCCCATGAAGACCGTCTGGGTCTTGATCTCACCGGTGAGGTGGTTCATGAACTCGGCCTCGACGTAGAGCGGGGCCGCGTAGGTCTTGCCGCGCTCCTTGCACTCCTCGATGGAGTACTTCTCGGGCTCGAGGTAGGGGTTGGTGAACGACAGCTGCATCGTCTCGCCGAGGTCCTCGATGGGCGAGATCTCCTCGAAGATCTCCTCGAGGCCGCTCTGGAGGGCGACGTCGGTGCGGCCGGCGGCCTGCGCCTCGGCGAGGCGGGCCTTCCAGGCGTCGTTGCCGACGAGCCAGTCGAAAGACTCCGTCTGCAGCGCCAGCAGGTCGGGGACCGTCAGCTTGTCGGAGATCTTCGCGAACGAGAGGCGGGAAGCGCCGCGACCGTTCTTGGGGGTGGTGGTGGATGCGTTGCTCGCAGCAGCCAAGGGGATTACCTCCGTGGCCCGGGTGGGGCCGGTTCCTTGTCGTCAGGTGGAGTGCTCCCGGTCCGAGCTCGCGCGTCTCACGCCGTCGGACGGGGCGGAATCGCGCAGAGCACAAGCCGACCACCATATGAGGGCAAGGGGGACGGGAGCGCAACTACCAACTATAGGCGGCGCGACGCGCCATGTCCAGCACAATCCTTGACGACCCCCGGATGCTGCGGTATAAATGCGCGCCACCCGGCATCGCGGTCACTCCCAGGCCCAGCTCGAGAGCACGGTGTCGGCGAGTCGGCGGCGGTCGTCGTCGCTCGTGTCGGCCGGCGAAGCGAAGGTGATGACGAACGTCTGCTCGTCGCGCGTGGCGTAGTACTGATCGATCACCGTCTCCACCCCGTCCTGGGCCAGGGATGCCACGAGGTGCGCCGACTCGCTCCCGGCGATGTCGACACGATCCTCCAGCGACACGTCGGTGGCCCCGACCGCTTCGAGGCTCGCCACCCCGTCCGCCTCGACGTCGGCAGCGGTGATGACACCGGGCGAGACGACGACGCTGACGTAGCGGCTGTCCGCATCCGCGGACTCCGACACGAAGACGTCGACCTGGCCGCCCGTCGGGTCCTCGGCGGGCACCGCCCAGCCGGCCGGCACGGCGAAGCTGTATCCGGTTCCGCGCACGGTCTCGCCGGGGGCGGCGTCGCTCGGCGAGGTCGCGGTGGGCGTCGGAGTCCCCGATGCCGAGCCGGGTGCGGGTGACTCGGAGGATCCGCCGGTCCCGCCCGGCCGCGCGTCGCACGCCGCGAGCAGCAGCGCCGCCGAGATGAGCGCGGCGGCGATCGGAGCGATCCGGGAGCGCGTCATGCGTCACACGCTAGGCGAATCCGCCGCGCCGGAACTCCCCTTGACACGAGAACGCGCCGCCCGCTGCGAGAGCGGACGGCGCGTTGCGGACGTGTGGATCAGGCCCACGCCCACGATGCGAGGACCGCGTCGTAGACCGCCGCACGGTCGGCCTCCGAGACGTCGGGGCTGAACGAGAAGGTCACGACGTAGGTCTGGTCGTCGTGCGACGGGTAGAACTGGTCGACGTTGTAGGTGACGTCCTGCTGCGTGACGGATGCCGTGATGTGGGCCGACTCGCCGCCGGCGATGGAGGTGCGCTCCTGGACGGTGACGTCGGTCGCGCCCGCCTGCCCCTCGAGCTCCTCGACGCCGTACTTTTCGACGTCGTCGGCGGAGATCGCCTGCGGCGCGGGCGAGAGCACGACGTTGACGTTGTCGGCGAACGTCGCCGAGGGGTCGGAGAGATCGGCGACGAACACGTCGACCTTCTCCATGCCGGGGAGCTGCTGCTCGGGGATCGCCCAGCCCTCGGGAACCGAGAAGCTGTAGCCGGTGCCCGTGATCATCTCGCCGGAGGCCGGCGCGACATCGGGCGCGCTCGCGCCCGGCGCGGACGAGGCGGACGACGACGGGGCGGACGACGCGCCGGCGTCCCCCGACGCCGCGGTGTCGCCCGACTGCCCGCCGCATCCGGCGAGGAGAAGAGCCGCGGAGACGAGCAGCGCGGCGGACGTGGTGGTCTTGGTGCGAGTCATGGCTTCGACGCTAGGGGACCCGCCGGATCCGCACGGGGTCTTGACACGGGGAGTTCTCCCCCTTGACGAATCAGCCTCGCTGAGCGTCAGACGCGCCCCGGAACGTCGGACGCAACCGCACGCGATCGCCGGGCCGGGCCTGCGCGAGCCGGTTCCGGCCCGTCGACGTCACGACACCCACGACGGGGTACCCGCCCGTCACGGGCGCGTCGACTCCGAACACGACGGGGTGGCCGGCCGGCGGGACCTGGATCGCCCCCGGAACCATCCCCTCGCTCGCCAGCTCCTCGCCGCGCGCGCGTTCGAGGCGTGGCCCCTCCAGGCGGATGCCGACCCGGTCGGCCGCCGCCGACACGATCCAGGTTGCCTCGGCGAGCAGGCGACGGGACGAAGGGGTGAGCCAGTCCGCGCGCGGGCCGGTCGTGAACGGGATGTCGAGGGGAACGGCATCCGTGCCCGTCGGCGGCAGACCCCACGGATGAAGGGGCAGCGCGGGGACCGGCCCCGCGGTCTCACATCCGGCGGCGACGACGTCGCCCCGCCGGAGCGGCGGCGGGCCGAGCCCCGAGAGCGTATCGGTGGACCGCGAGCCCAGAACGGGGGCGATGTCCCAGCCGCCGCGCACCGCGAGGTAGGCGCGGGTGCCCGCGAGGAATCCGTCGAGGCGCAGCTCGGTCCCGGCGGTCCACGCATGTACGACGTACGGGTCACCGGTCCGGCCGTCGATCGCGACCGGCGCCCACGCGCCCGTCACGACCACCGTCAGATCGCGTTCCGCCACGGCCCGGAAACCGCCGACGGCGATCTCGATCGCGGCCGCTCCGTCCCGATTGCCGACGAGACGGTTGGCGAGCGCCCAGGCGGCGGGGTCGGCCGCGCCCGCAGCGCCGACGCCCTCGGCGGCACGACCCGAGCGGCCGGCATCCTGAACCGTCGCCTGCGGCCCCGGCGCGATGACGCGGATGCCGCCGGGAGCGGTGGCGGACTCCGAGCGGGCGCGCGGCTCCCCCGCAGTCGGCGACGCGGTGTCACCGGGCAGGGCGGCATCCGACCCGATGGCGCGGGCGCGGGCGCGGGCGCGGGCGCGGACGGCATCGAATCGCACCGTGCCACCGGGAACGAGGAGCGCGGGCTGGGCGGCATCGGGGTCGAACAGCGGCGCGTCCGTCGTGCCGATGAGCTGCCACCCTCCCGGGGTCTCGCGGGGGTACGCGCCCGAGAAGACCCCGGCCAGGCCGACCGATCCCGCCGGCACCCTCGTCCGCGGCGAGGGCCGGCGCGGGATGTCGAGATCCCAGCCCGCACCGACGAGATAACCGAACCCGGGGGCGAAGCCCGTGAAGGCGACCGTCCAGTCCGTGGCGACATGGCGAGCGGCGAGCGCCTCGGGGCTGAAGCCGAGCGCGGCGGCGAGGTCGTCGAGGTCGTCGCCGTCGTAGCGGATCGGCAGCGTCACGGGCGCGGGGGCGGATGCCGGCGGCGCTGCTGACGTCGCAGCGGTCGAGACCCAGGTGCGGGTCGCGGCGAGGGACAGCACGACGGGATCGACGCGGACGAGCACCGTCGCCGCCGCGGGCACGACGTCGACGATGCCCGCCGGCGGCGCGGCGGTCAGCCGCGCGTGCAGCGCCATCACCTCCGCCAGGTCCGAGACCTCGACGAGCACCGCGTCGGGTCCGATGGGCAGCATCCTCATGCCGGCGTCCCGGGCTCGGCACGCCGACAACGACCCCGTCTCGGCGATCCTGCCGGCGAAGCGGGCCCGACGGTCACCACGGCGAGCGCACCTCGATCCCGGCGGCATCGAGCGCCGACCGCACCGCGCGAGCCATCGCGACGGCACCGGGGGAATCGCCGTGCACGCAGAGCGACGCCGCCTCGCTGTGCACCGTCTCGCCCGAGACGGCGACCACGACCCCCTCGGACGCGAGGCGCAGCGCGCGCTCGGCGACCAGGCTCGGGTCGTCGAGCAGGGCGCCGGGAGCCCCGCGCGGGACGAGCGAGCCGTCGGCACGATAGCCGCGGTCGAGGAAGGCCTCGAGATGGAAAGGCAGGCCGGCGTCCGACGCCGCCGACGCGATCGCACCGCCCAGACCCAGCACCGGGACCGCCCGGCCGAGCTCGGCCGAGAGGTCCGCGACCGCGGCGGCGACGGCGCGCGCAGTCGCGGCGTCCTCGGTCGCGGCGTGATACAGCGCCCCGTGCGGTTTGACGTAGCGGATGTCGCCGCCCGCCGCGACGAGCGCGCGCAGCTGCGCGACGACCTGCGGCCGCAGCACGTCAGGCTCGACGGCGACCCGCACTCGTCCGAAGCCGGCCCGATCGAGGTAGGAGGGGTGAGCCCCGACCGCGACGCGGGCGGCTGCCGCTCCGGCCACCGCTGCCCGCATCGACGCCGCGTCGCCGGCGTGGCCGCCGCAGGCGATCGACGCGCTCGACACGAGGGCGAACATCGCGGCGTCGTCCGCCGTCGCGACACCGCCGACCGTCTCGCCCAGATCTGCGTTGAGGTCCATGGACCAACGCTAGCCCGCGCCGCCGTACCCGGCTGTGCCGTCGACAGGTTGAACGGCTCCGCCAGCCCCCGCGAACGCCACTCCGGCGCGGCTCAGCCTGTCCACGGCACGAGCACGCCCGGTCCGCGACACGACGGGCCGGCGTTACGTCGATGTAACGGGTGGGCCCGACACGGTGCGCTCGACGCCGCGGGCGGGCAGGATGGGCCAATGGCAGACTCCTCCACTCCCCTGCTGCGGGTGAGCGACATGGCCGTCGACTTCCGCACGCTCGAAGGCCCGGTGCACGCGGTCGAGGGCGTCGACCTCGAGATCTCGGCGGGCGAGACCGTCGCGATCGTCGGCGAATCCGGCTCGGGCAAGTCGACGACGGCGATGGCCGTGATCGGACTGCTCCCCGGCAACGGACGCGTCGTGCGCGGCAGCATCCGCCTCGACGGCGAAGAGCTCGTCGGCGCGCCCGAGAGCACGCTGCGCCGCATCCGAGGGGGATCGATCGGACTCGTGCCGCAGGATCCGATGTCCAACCTGAACCCGGTCTCGAAGATCGGCACGCAGGTCGCCGAGACCCTGCTCGCGCACGGACTCGCCACCTCGAAGGACGTCGACGCCAAGGTCATCGAGACCCTCGCCGCCGCGGGCCTCCCGGATGCCGCCGAGCGCGCGAAGCAGTACCCCCACGAGTTCTCGGGCGGGATGCGGCAGCGCGCGCTCATCGCGATCGGGCTGGCATGCAACCCTCGGCTGCTCATCGCCGACGAGCCGACGAGCGCGCTCGATGTGACGGTGCAGAAGACGATCCTCGACCAGCTCGGCCGGATGACGGGCGAGCTGGGCACCTCGGTGTTGCTGATCACCCACGACCTCGGCCTCGCCGCCGAGCGGGCCGCCCGCGTCGTCGTCATGCACCGCGGCCGGATCGTCGAGCAGGGCCCGGCCCGCCAGATCCTGGACGATCCGCAGCAGCCCTACACGCAGGCTCTCGTCAAGGCGGCCCCGTCGGTCGCGGCGGTGCGCCTGCGGCCCGAGGCCTACCGCGCGACACCGCCGCCCGTTGGGGTCGCCGGCCCCGCGGCATCCGTCTCGCCCGCAGCGCAGGCACCGGCCGAGCCGGCACGGCGCGACAACATCGTCGAGATCGAGAACCTCACGAAGCTCTACAAGATCCGCGGGCGCAAGGACGACTTCGCCGCCGTCAGCGACGTCTCGCTGTCCATCCCGCGGGGTGAGACGGTCGCGATCGTCGGCGAGTCCGGGTCGGGCAAGACGACGACGGCCCGGATGCTGCTGAAGGTGATCGAGCCGACGTCGGGCACGATCCGGTTCGAGGGGCAGGACGTCGCGGGGCTGAAGGGTGCGCAGCTGCGCGAGTTCCGGCAGAGAGTGCAGCCGATCTTCCAGGACCCGTACTCGTCGCTGAACCCCATGTTCACGATCGAGCGGATCATCGCCGAGCCGCTGGAGTTCTACAAGCGCGGCACCGCGAAGGACCGCGCCGTCCGCGTCCGGAAGCTGCTCGACGACGTCGCCCTGCCGCAGACGATGCTGCGCCGGTACCCCTCCGAGCTCTCGGGCGGTCAGCGTCAGCGCGTCGCGATCGCGCGGGCCCTCGCGCTGAACCCCGAGCTCATCGTCTGCGACGAGCCGGTGTCGGCGCTCGACGTGCTCGTGCAGGACCAGATCCTCACGCTGCTGCGCGACCTGCAGGGCGAGTACGGGCTGAGCTACCTCTTCATCTCGCACGACCTCGCCGTGGTGCGCCTCATCTCGGACTACGTCTGCGTCATGAAGGACGGTGCCCTCGTCGAGGCGGCGTCGAGCGAGGAGATCTTCACCAACCCGCGCGACCCGTACACGCGGCGACTGCTGTCGTCGATCCCGGGCAACGAGCTCGACATCGCCTCCTGAGCCGGCGCCTCCTGCCACGCCGCCGGCTCCCCGTCGCGCTCGGCGGCGATACAGCCGTCGGACCCGTGGGGCTGGCGCGACCCGCGAAGACCGGTGCGGCGACACCAGCCCCACCGGTCCTGCAGGTGTATCGCCGAGCGGCGGCCCCGGGCCGGTCAGCGGGCGCGGGTGCGGGGGTCCATGGCCTCCCGCAGCGACTCGCCGAGCAGCGTGAAGCCGAGGGCGGTGATCATGATGCACAGGCCCGGGAGGAAGGCGAGCCACGGCGCGATCGCGAGCTCGTTCTGCGCGTAGGTGAGCATGCGGCCCCACTCGGCGGTGGCCGCTCCCCCGCCGCCGAGACCGAGGAACGACAGCGCCGCGGCGTCGATGACGGCGGTCGCGAGGGTGAGCGTCCCCTGGACGATGACGGGCCCGAGGCTGTTGGGCAGCACGTGGCTCATCGTGATCTTGCCGCGGCCGAGTCCGAGGGTCTGCGCGGAGAGGATGTAGTCGGCGCTGCGCTGCTGCAGCATCGACGCCCGCAGGAGGCGCGCGAAGATCGGCACCTGCGAGGCTCCGATCGCGATCATGATCGCGAGCTGCGACTGACCGAGGATCGCCGCGATCGAGACCGCGAGCAGCAGGTTGGGGACCGACAGGAGGATGTCGACGAATCGCATGACGACGGTGTCGACCCAGCCCCCGAACATGCCGGCGATCAGGCCCAGGAGCATGCCGCCGGCGAGACCGAACGCGGTCGAGATGACTCCGATGAGCAGCGAGGCCCGCGCACCCCAGATGAGCTTCGACAGCACGTCGCCGCCGAAGCGGTCGAGGCCGAGCGGGAAGCCGGCGATCTCGCCGGGACCGGGGATGTGGGTCGGGGTGACCTCCCGTGCGCCGGGAAGGGCGGTCTCGGGGTAGGGCGCGAGCCAGGGCGCGAGGATCGCCACGAGCAGGAACACCAGCACGATGGCGGCGCCGATCCAGGCCACCGGGTTGCGGCGCAGGCGCGCGAAGACGTCGTGCCAGAACCCGCCGCCGGTGCGGGCCTCGAGCACCTCGTGCTCGGCGACGGCGGTGGCGGGTCCGTCGCCGGGGGCGGGCGGGAGCGCATTGGTGCTCATGAGACCCTCACTCTCGGATCGATCAGGCTGTACGAGACATCGACGATGAGGTTGATGAGCGCGTAGATGACGGCGATGAAGAGGATGAACCCCTGCAGCACCGGGAAGTCGCGGGCACTGATGGCCCGGGCCAGGAACGAGCCGATCCCGGGGAACGCGAACACGGTCTCGGTCAGGATCGCCCCCGCCAGCAGCAGCCCGACCTGGAGGCCGACGGTCGTGGCGACCGGCAGCATGGCGTTTCGCAGGATGAAGCGACCGCGGAGCGTCCGCCGGGCGATGCCCTTGGCCCGGCCGGTGCGGACGTAGTCGGAGTTCTGCACCTCGAGCACCGAGGCGCGGGTGATGCGCACGATGATCGCGAGCGGAATGGTGCCGAGGGCGAGCGCCGGCAGGATGAGGTGCAGGGCGGCATCCCACGCGGCGTCGAACTCCCCCGTGAGCAGGCCGTCGAGCACGTAGAAGTTCGTGTAGTGGGTCGCGTCGATGCGCGGGTCCTGGCGGCCGTCGGAGGGCAGCCAGCCGAGCTGGACGGCGAAGACGTACTTGAGGATGAACGCCAGGAAGAACACCGGGATCGTGACGCCCACGAGGCTCAGCACGACCGCGACGTGATCGCTGATCTTGCCGTGGTGACGCGCGGCGAGGTACCCGAGCGGGATGCCGATGCCGACGGCGAAGATGAGGGCGGCGATCGAGAGCTCCACGGTCGCCGGGAAGCGCCGGAGGAACTCCTCGACGACGGGGCGACCGGTCTCGATGGACGACCCGAAGTCGCCGGTGAGCAGCCGCCCCATATAGGTGGCGTACTGCTCGAGGATCGGCCGGTTGAAGCCGTACAGCTCGTTGATCCGGGCGATCGCCTCAGGGGTCGCCTTCTCGCCGAGGAGGGCGACGGCGGGACCGCCGGGCAGGGCGCGGACCCAGAGGAAGAGGAGGATGCTGAGCCCGAGGAGCGTCGGGATCAGCAGAAGCAGCCGTTGGCCGATGGTTCGCAGCAACGCGGAATCTTTCGGTCGAGGAGTGCGGGGCGGGCTCGCGCCCGAGGCGGTGGCCCGCCCCGCGGGGATCAGCGGGTCGCCGTCACTCGGTCAGGACGATGTCCGTGAACACCTCGTCGTTGACCGGGCTGGCCGGGTAGCTCTCGACGCGCGGGTCGAACGCGAGCGTCGGGGCCGGGTGGGCCAGCGGGACGCCCGGGATGAACTGGGCGACCTGCTCGTTGATCTGCTCGTAGAGCGCGGTCTGCTCCTCGAGGTTCGGCACGCCGCGCGCGGAGTTGAGCGCCGCGAACAGCTCGGGGTTGTCGAAGCCCCACTCGGCCGAGGGCGCACCGAAGAACACGCCGACGAAGTTGTCGGTGTCGTTGTAGTCGCCCGTCCAGCCCAGCAGGTGGATGCCGTGGTCGGCGGTGCCCGTGATCTTGTCGAGGTAGTCGGGGCTCCAGGCATCCGTCTGCGGCGTCAGCTGCACGCCCACGTCGGTCAGCTGCGTCGAGATGACCGTCGCGATCTGCTCGGGGTCGGGCATGTAGGGGCGCGAGACGTTGACCGGGTAGTTGAAGGTCAGCGTCAGCGGGTTGGCCTCGGTGTAGCCGGCCTCGGCCAGGAGCGCCTTGGCCTTCTCGGGGTCGTAGTCGTAGGTGGTGACGTCGGGGTTGTAGCCGTTGACGGTGTCGGGCATGAACTGCGTCGCGACCTCGGTGCCCTCGGGGAGCACCTGCGAGATGAGGGCCTCCTTGTCGATCGCGTGCGACAGGGCCTCACGGACGCGCACGTCCTGCAGCTCGGGCTGCGCCTGGTTGAAGGCGAGGTAGAGGATCGTGAACGGCGGGCGCGAGACCATCGTGAAACCGGCCTCTTCGAGGGCGGCGGTGTCGGCGGGGCCGACGAGGTCGTAGCCGTCGATCGATCCGGCCTCGAGGGCCTGACGGCGCGCGGTGGGGTCGTCGATGACGCGGAAGATGATCTTGTTCACCTGGCCCGACTCGCCCCAGTAGTCGTCGTAGGCCGAGAGCGTGAGCTCCTCGCCCGGCGACCACTCGTCGAACTTGTACGGGCCGGTGCCCGTCGGGTGCCCGGCGCCGTACTCCGAGAGCGAGGGGGCCTCTTCGGTGCCGCCGATCTCGTCGGCGCCGTACTCCTCGAGCGCGGTCGGGCTCTGCATGGCGAAGGCGGGGAGCGAGAGGGCGGGGATGAAGCCGGCGAAGGGCTGCTTCAGCGTCACCGTGGCCTCGAGGTCGCCGTCGGCGGTGCACGAGTCGAACACGGCGGTGTCGGGGGTCTCGACGTAGCCGCGGAAGAGCTTGCCGTAGTAATACGACAGGGCTTCGCTGGCCGCCAGGCCGGTCCAGTTGTACCAGCGGTCGAAGTTGGCGCACACCGCTTCGGCGTTGAACGGGGTGCCGTCGTGGAAGGTCACGCCCTCCTTCAGCTGGAAAGTGTGGGTCAGCCCGTCCTCGGACGACTCCCAGCTCTCGGCGAGCAGGGGCGCGGGGTCGGCCGTGCCGGGCTCGGTGCCGACGAGGCCTTCGAAGATCTGGCGGGAGACGCGGAAGGTCTCGCCGTCCTGCGCGAAGGCGGGATCGAGGCTGGCCGGGTCGGCGGAGGCGGCGAAGACGAAGGTGCCGTCGACGTCGGTCGCGGCATCCGTCTCGCCGCCACCTCCGCGCTGGCTGGTGCACGCCGAGAGGGCGAGGGCGCCGATGGCGACCGCCGCCAGTCCCGCGAGCGCGCGCTTGCGAGGAGTGGAGAGCATGGGGGTGTCCCTTTCTGAGGTCCGGAGCGGGCCCACCGCGGCGCGCTCCGAGGTAATTGGGTCCGAACCTATACGGGCCGGAGGGTCGAAGTCATTACATCGATGTCTCGATCGTGTTTCGACTGCGCAGACCGGCTCGCCCACGTGCCGACACGGGCCGATAGCGTTGAAGGATGGCACGAGCGCGCGTCGAGGAGTCCGGTCCGCAGACCCGCCTGTCCGATGGCACGATCGCGCGCATCCTGGCGTCCTCGTTCACGTCGGGCTTCGAGCTCGACGTCGACGGCACGCCCCAGTCGCACGTCGACCTCGACGATCCGACGCACCTGCACTTCGAGTACATCGCCCGGATGGCGGCCGTCATCGACCGCCTGCGGATGCCGGGGCAGCCGCTCACCGCGGTCCACCTGGGCGCCGGCGCGCTCACCCTCCCGCGCTACATCGCGCACACCCGGCCGGGTTCACGTCAGCAGGTGATCGAGCTCGAGCAGCCCCTCGTCGACCTCGTGCGCGAGGCGCTGCCGCTCCCCCGAGGCGCGCAGGTGCGCGTGCGCATCGGCGATGCCCGCGCCGTCGCCGAGAAGCTTCCCGCGGGCCTGACCGGCGCGGCCGACCTCGTCGTCTCCGACGTGTTCGCGGGGGCGCAGACCCCCGCCCACCTGACGACGGTGGAGTACTACCGCTCCCTCGCGCGGCTGCTCGACCCCAGCGGCGTGCTCCTGGTCAACGTCGCCGACGGCGCGGGGCTGGCCTTCGCCCGGCGCCAGGTCGCCACCGTCCGCGAGGTGCTTCCCGAGGTGCTGCTGCTCGCCGAGGTGCAGCTGCTGAAGGGCCGGCGCTTCGGCAACATCGTCATCGCCGCGTCGGCCTCGCCCCTGCCGTCGGAGTGGCTCCCGCGCCTGATGGCCGCCGGGCCGTTCCCCGCGAAGGTCGCGCAGGGTGCGGAGATCGACGAGTTCGCCCGGGGAGCCCGGGTCTCGACCGACGCCGACGCGACCCCGTCGCCGAAGCCGTCGGCATCCGTGTTCGAACGGTGATCGGCGCGGCGGGCGGCTGCATCCGGCGCTTTCGAGGAGACTGGGATCCACCGTTCTCGAGTCGCGGAGGTGGATGACGGTGGGCTACATCCTCGGGTACGACCCGGACACGCTGCGGGAGATCGTCGACCCGGAACAGTGCGCAGAGCGCCTCGCCGAGATCGGCGAGCAGCGCAGCCTGCCCGCGCTTCTCGAGCGCGTCTGGTTGCTGAAGGTGCTCGACCGGCTCGACGAGGCACTCGTCCTCGCGGAGCAGGCGGTGCGGGTGGCCCGCATGGCCGGGACCCGCAAGGACCTACTGCGCGCCCGGGTGCTGCACGCGACGATCCTGCAGCACCGCGGTGCGTTCGCTGCGGCGATCCAGGAGCTGACGACGTGCGCGGAAGAGGCGGAGGGTCAGAGCTGGCCGCTCCTGGCGGCCTTCGCGTACCAGCACCGCGGCAAGGTCTCGTACGATGCCCGCGAGTACGCCGACGCCCGCACCGACTTCAAGCGTGCACTGTTCCTCCGTCAGGAGGGCGGCGCTCCCGAGGACCAGCTCGAGTCCACCCTGCTCGCCGTCGATGCCGCCGAGCGCCGCTCGCGCTCCATCATCGCCAGCTGAGCGCCGCGTACCGCTGTCTCACCCCGCGCGTAGCGTCGACCGCATGAGTGATCTCGATCGGGTCCGGGTCTGGGCCGAGGCGCTGATCGCAGCGCACCTCGACGACTCGTGGACGTTCCGGTTCGACAACGCCAAGCGCCGCGCGGGCCAGTGCGACTACACGCGCCGGTGCATCAGCGTCTCGCGCTACCTCGCGGCCCGGTTCGACGACGACGAGAACCACCAGACCCTCTTGCACGAGGTCGCGCACGCGATCGCGGGGCCCGCCGCCGGCCACGGTCGCGACTGGCTGCGCACGGCCCGTGAGCTCGGGTACGTCGGCGGCACGACCCATCGTGGTGAGACGGCCGTCGAGCTGGCCCCCTGGGTGGGCCACTGCCCCGCCGGTCATGTGGCCTACCGTCACCGGCGTCCCACGCGCGCGGCGTCGTGCCGGATGTGCGCGTCGTCGTACGACGAGCGCTACCTCTTCCGGTGGGTGCGCCGCGAGATCTCCTCGGCCGACCGGCGCGCCGCCGCGACCCCGCGCTGACCGATGGCACGAACTCCTCAGTTCTGGACGCACCGCCGCCGCCCCGGGCGCCTCGAGCTCGAATCTCGCGGATCCTGAGGAGTCGACGTCAGGCGGCGGTGAAGACGCCGTCGCGGAGCATCGGAGCGACCCGGTCGACCCCGATCTGCGCGGCGGCGAGCGCGTCGTCGCGAAGCCCGCGGTCGAGCAGCTCCTGCCCCGAACCGCTCGCCGTGAGCAGATGGCGCACCGCGCCGCCGAGTCCGCGGAACGATTCGCAGGCCGCCGCGGCCTCGGGCGAGGTGTGGTCGATGCCGAGCCGTGACAGCGCGTCGACGACGGCACCGGCGCCCAGCAGGTCTTCGACGGCGAACCGCAGCTCGGCCTGCCCGTCCGGCGAGAGCTCGCCCGCCGCGATCACGGCGATGCTCGTCCGAGCGCCGCGCCGCTGCTGCTCCGCGAGCGCAGCGGCCGCGACCGCCTCGGCGTTGCGCAGGCAGCCGAGCAGCACGACCGAATCGGATGCCGACGCGGCGATCACCGCGCCGTTGCGTGAGACCGCCCGCGCGGCGTCGTCGAGCGGGACGTGCTCGCCCGCAGCCACGCGTGCCGAGACGGTCGACGAGAACCGCAGCACGTCGACCACGACGACGACGTCGGCGGGTGCCGTACGACGAAGACCGGCGACTCCCCAGTCCAGGCGAACCTGGTAGCGCGACTGGTCGAACGGCGACGATACGGCGGGCGACGGCATCCGATCAGCCTACGACGGGGCAGACTGGGCTCATGCGCATCCTCCAGAAGCTCGTGCTCGACTGCGACGCCGACGCCGCCTGGCGCGCCCTCCACTCGCCGCGCGCCCTCGCCGAGCTCTACGCGCCGCTCATGGGGCTCGAGCCCCTCGCCGCCGAGGGCATGCCGACCTCGCTCGAGCCCGGCGCCGACGTGCCCGTGCAGCTGTCGGCTCTCGGGGTCCCGGTGGGGCGCCAGCTGATCCACGTGTCGGACCGCGCGGTCGAGGAACGCCGCCCCGGCGCGACGGAGGCATCGACGGTGCGGATCCTGCGCGACAGCGGCATCCCGCTGACGGGCCCCCTCTCGGTGCTCGACGTATGGGACCACCAAATGGCGGTCTCGCCCGCTCCCGGCGACCCGACCCGGACGCTGTGGCGCGAGCGCCTGGTCATCGGAGGCCTCGCCGCGCCGGCGCTGTGGCCGATGCTCTGGGCGACGTGGCAGTGGCGTTCGACGCGCCTGCGGCAGGTCGCGCCGACCTGGGCCTACGACCCCGAGCCTGCCGCCGATCCGGCATCGTGACCGCGGTCGCCGTGCGGCGGGCGGTGCCCGCCGATGCCGCGGCGATCGCGCGCGTGCACGTCCGCGGGTGGCACGAGGCGTACACGGGGCGGATGCCGCAGAGCATCCTCGATCGGCTCGATCTCGACCGCCTGACGCGGGTACGACGCGAGCTGCTCGGCCATGAGGAGCGGATCAGCGACCGATTGCCGTCGCAGAGGACCGGGACGGTGCGGCCCGGAGCCGCGCGCACGCACGACCTCGGCCGAACGTGGGTCGCCGTGACGGCCGGGTCGATCGTGGGGTTCGCGGTCAGCGGCGCCTCCCGCGACGACCCTCCCGTCGCCCCCGTCGAGCTGTACGCGATCTACGTCCTCGCCGCCCACCACGGCACCGGTGCGGGACAGGCCCTGATCGACGCCGCCCTCGGCGACGAGCGCGCGTCGCTGTGGGTCCTCGACGACAACCCGCGTGCCCACGCGTTCTATGCCCGCAACGGATTCCGCCCGGACGGCGCGGCGAAGGACGACACCAGCTGGGGCGAGAGCATCAGCGAGGTCCGGCTCGTCCGCGGATGACGGGCGAGCCGGACCGGCCGGCGACGGGTGAGCCGCGTCACTCGGCGAGCGCCTCCACCGGCGAGACCCGGGTTGCGAGGCGGGTGGGAACGACGGCGGCCACGAGCGTGAGCACGGCGGTGGCGACGACGATCCCGGCGACGGTGAGCCACGGGATGCCCGGCAGGACGAAGTTCGGCGCAAGCCACAGCGGCGGCACTCGCACCGACCCGAGCAGCGACTGCGCCGCGGCCCAGCCGTAGGCGATGCCGAGGAGCAGGCCGAACACGACCGAGGTGATCGTGATGTGCGCCGCCTCGAACAGCACCATCGAGCGGATCTGGCGCCCCGTGAGCCCCAGGGCGCGCAGCAGCCCGAGCTCTCGGGTTCGCTGCACGACGCCGATCGTGAGGAGGTTGACCAGACCGACTGCCGCGATCACGGCCGACACCCCGACGAGGGCCATCATGACCGCACTGAACGTGTCGAGCAGGCGAGCCATCTCACCCGACACCTCGCCCCCGCCCGACGCGGCCATGACACCCTTGACCGACTCCGAGGCGACGGCGAACATCGTCACGAGCGTGACGCCCATCACCACGCCGATCGCCATTCGGCTCGACCGCTCCGGGTAGCGCAGCGCGTTCTCGGCCGCGAGCCGCGCCGACGCCGACCGACCGAAGAGCCGACCGGTCAGGCGGAGCAGCGGCGGCATGACGAGGGCGGCGCCCAGGCTCAGCCCGGTGAACGAGGCGAGCCCGCCGAAGAACGCGACGACGACGCCGAGGGGTGTGACGAAGCCGGCGAGGATGCCGAGGGCGAGCAGGACCGCACCTACCGCGAAGAGCGACACCGCGGTGACGCGGCGACGCGTGCGGCCGGCGGCCGCTTCCGCCGTGCGCGGCGCGGATCCCGCGAGGGCGGCGAGGGGCGTGACCTCGAGCACGCGGCGCGAGCCGGCCCACGCGGCGACCCAGGTCGTCAGCGCGACGACGAGCGCGGGCGCGAGGAGCACCGGCTGAACGATGCTGTAGTCGACGTTCAGTCCCCACGCCCGGGCGGCGAGCTCCTGCAGCCCGGCGGCCGCGGCGGTTCCGCCGATGAGCCCGATCACGGCTCCGATCGCGCCGACGATGAGGCCCTGCCGCGCGATACGGGAGCGCTGCGAGCGGGCCGACGCCCCGATGAGACGCATGAGTGCGATCTGACGGGTGCGCCCCGCGACGATCGTGGCGAAGGTGTTGGCCGTCACGATCGCGGCGACGTACATCGCGACGGCGACGAGCAGCACGCTGAGGATCGCGACGACGATGATGATGGTCTCGCCACCGGAGAGGAACGGATCGGCCATGAGCCACGCGCCGATGAGTCCGGTCACCGCGACCAGCAGCACGCCGAACCCGCCGGAGATCGCGGCGACGAGCACCGAGGCCCCCATGCCCCGCTCGCGCAGCCACGCCCACCGCCCGGACGTCCTGGCCGACGGGCGCGGCCCGGGACGCTCGGACGCCGATGCGGATGCGGCGCCGGGCAGGGTCACCGCGGTCATGCCGACACCTCGGCGGCGAGCATGTGGGCCGAGATCTCCTCGGCGCTCTGCCGGGGCTTGTCGGCGACGATGCGACCGTCGCCGAGGAAGATCACGCGGTCGGCGTGCGAGGCGGCGACCGGGTCGTGCGTGACCATCGCGATGGACTGACCGTGCTCGCGGCTCGCGGTGGCGAGGAGGGCGAGCACCTCTCGACCCGAGCGGGAGTCGAGGTTGCCGGTCGGCTCGTCGGCGAAGACGAGGTCGGGAGCGGTCGCGAGCGCTCGGGCGATCGCGACTCGCTGCTGCTGTCCGCCCGACAGCTCGTGCGGACGGTGCCGGAGGCGGGCCCCGAGCCCGAGGGAGTCGACGAGCCCGTCGATGCGCGAGCGCTCGAGCGCCGAGGGCGAGCGCCCGTCGAGCTCGAACGGCAGTGTGATGTTGCCGATGACGTCGAGGGTCGGCACGAGGTTGAACGACTGGAACACGAAGCCGACACGTCGCCGCCGCAGGATCGTGAGATCGAGATCGGACAGGCCCGAGATCTCGGTGTCGCCGATCCACGCGCGACCCGACGTCGGCGCGTCGAGTCCGGCCATGATGTGCATCAGGGTCGATTTGCCCGAGCCCGAGGGGCCCATGATGGCGGTGAACTCGCCACGACGGATGCCCACCGAGACACCGTCGAGGGCGCGCACCCCCGATTCGCCGGCGCCGTAGGTCTTGGAGAGGTTCTGGACCCGGGCGGCGAGGCCGAGGTCGGTGGTCGAGATCTGCATGTCTCCGACGCTACGAACCCCGCCGGTCCCCGGCATCGGTCCGTCGTCGCGGGTGCGTACATCTCGCGGATGATCCCTCATCCGCCCGCGTCATCCGCCCGCGCGGGTCAGGCGAGCCCGTGCTCGAAGGCGAAGACGACGAGCTGCACGCGGTCGCGCAAGGCGAGCTTGGCGAGGATGCGGCTGATGTGGGTCTTCACCGTCGCCTCGGAGAGGAACTCCCGCTGCGCGATCTCGGCGTTGGACAGCCCGCGGGCGGCCAGCCCGAAGATCTCGCGCTCACGGTCGGTCAGCTCGGCGAAGGCAGCCGGAACCGGCTTCTGCTCGGGCGCCGAGAAGGTCGCGAAGAGCTCGCGCGTCGCCGAGGCCGCGATCACCGACGAGCCGGAGTGCACCGTGCGGATCGCGGCGAGCAGGAACTCGGGGTCGGCGTCCTTGAGCAGGAAGCCGCTCGCCCCCTGGCGGATCGCTCGCGCGGCCGCTTCGTCGAGGTCGAAGGTGGTCAGCATCACGATGCGCGGCGGCGCACCGTCGAAGACCGGGTCGTCGAGCAGCTGGGCGGTCGCGGTGAGGCCGTCCATGACCGGCATCCGGATGTCCATCAGTACGACGTCGGGTCGCGTCGCGCGCACGACGCCGATCGCCTCCGCGCCGTCCGACGCCTCGCCGACGACCTCCAGGTCGGGCTGCGAGGCGACGACCATCCGGATGCCGGCACGGAAGAGCGCCTGATCGTCGACGAGGACGACCCGGATGACGCTCACGCGGCGCCCCCGATGGGCAACGTCGCCGCGACGACGAAGGCGTCGCCCCGGGGACCCACCTCGATGCTGCCGCCGATGAGCTGGGCACGCTCGCGCATGCCGATGAGACCGTGTCCGCCCGTGCGCACCGGGCCGGTCGCCTCGCTCGCCGGCGGGAGGGGGTTGCTCACTCGGACCTCCACGCGGTCGGACAGCCAGGACAGGGACACATCCACGGTACCTCCCGCGCCGTGCCGGATCGCGTTCGTGAGGGCCTCCTGCAGGATGCGGTACACCGCGATCTGCACGGCCGCGGGCGGCTCGCCCGGCGGGGCGGGGTCGATGTCCACGCGCAGGTCGAGACCCGCGGCTCGCACCTGGGCGTACAGGACCTCGAGCTCCGCGATGGTCGGCTGCGGGCCCTCGCCCTCGCTGTGGCGCAGCTGCGTGAGCAGCATGCGCACGTCGGCGAGGGCGGAGCGGGCGGTCGAGGAGATCGTCTGGAGCGACTCGGCAGCGGCATCCGGATCGGCCGCGGCGGCATAGCGCGCTCCATCGGCCTGCGCGATGACGACGGCGAGCGAATGGGCGACGACGTCGTGCATATCCCGCGCGATGCGGTTGCGCTCGAACTCCGCCGTCGCGCGCTCTTCGGCCTGCCGCTGAGCCTCCGCGTTGCCGCGCGCACGCAGGCCCACGCGGACGAGCGCTCCCACCGTCCACGCCAGGAGCAGGCCGAAGACCGCCGCGATGAAGAGCATCGAGCCGGTGATGAGGTAGAACATGAGCTCGTCGCCGCCCGCGGTGATCGAGTATGCCGCCGTCGGAATGAGCAAGTACACGGTGATGGCCAGAGCACCCGCGATCGAGGACGCGAACCCGAGCCAGAAGACCCGGTTCGTGCCGTAGGCCGCGCATGTGTAGAGCACCGCGAAGATCGCGATGTCGACCGGCAGCGGCGGGAGCTGCGCCAGCATCTGCAGAATCGCGCCGACCCACGCCAGAGCCAGCGCGACCGGCGGCGAGAGGCGGCGGAGCGCCACTGCAGCGCCGAACGGGACGACGAGGAGGATCGCGACGAATGCGGACACGCGATCGTTCGGGATGCCGACGCCCACGACGCCCACCCAGGTGAACAGCAGCATGAGCGCCGCGAATGCGACCGCCACCGAGACGTCGACGGAGAGCTGATAGCGGCGGAGCGGACGGAACACGCTATGACGGTACGCGAGCCCCGGGGGCGCGGCATCCCTCTGGCGATGTATCCGGCGGAGCGCTCTCAGCGCGCGTACACGCGCAGGCCGTCGGGGACCGCTCGCAACCGGAGCCGGTAGGAGCCCGTCGGTGTCTCGGTCAGCTCGCCGTCGTGTGCGAGCACCGGTGTCGCGCCGCCCGGCCGGACCGTCAGCTCGAGCTCGGAGACGACGGCCCGCTCGAGGTCGGATGCCGGCGGCATGAGCCGCAGCGCGCGCATGACGGCGAGAGTGCGGCGGCCGAAAGCCAGCGAGGTCACCGCCCGCAGCCGCGTGCCCCGGGCGTGGTGGAGCCGGACATCGAGCACGGGCTCGTCGAGGCTCGCGCGACGCATCATCGCGATACGCCGCGGGTCATTGCGCCCGAGGCCGGCGAAGACCGACCAGACGACCGCGCGGCGCCCGTCGCGCACGATCGTGATGCGGTGGGCTCCGTGCATCTCGCGCCACGCCGCGACGGCGCCGCCCCACCATTTGCCGAGGCTCGTGCGCTTCTCCCGTTCGGCGAGCATCTCGGGGTAGGCGCCGAGCGACACCGCGTTGAGGACGGTGACGGGATCGCCGTCGTCGACGACCGCTTCGGCGACGACGACGCTGCGCACCGCGCCGGCCGCGAACGCGTCGAGGGCGGCCTCGATCGTCTCGAGGCCGGCCGCACGCGCGAAGTGGTTGAAGGTACCGCCGGGCAGGACGAGCAGCGGCAGGTCGTGACGACGCGCGAGGTGCGCGGCGCGCGAGACCGACCCGTCGCCGCCGAGGACGGCGAGTGCGCTCGGCGCGTCGTCGCCGCGCATCGCGTCGGAGACGACCTCGTCCATCGAGGATTCGCCCAGGCTCTCGACCCGCGCCTCGGGCAGCCGCCGCCGGATCTCGGGCAGCGGGTCGGGCCGGACCACGGACGCCCCCGCCCGGGAGTTCGTGATCAGCAGAACGCCGCGCCCGTCGGGGCCCGGCCCGTCGGGGCCCGGCCCGTCGGCGCCCGGCCCGTCGGAGCGGTTGTCGGACGCGGGGCTGTCGGACGTGGGGCTGTCGGCGGGCATGCTGCGACGCTAACGCGGGCCGGGCGGCGCCTGCCACGCCTTGACAGTGGTGCGCGACAGGCAGACGGCGATACATCTGTCGGACCGGTGGTGCCGGAGTGGCGTACGCGACGGCGGAGGCGACAGCAGCCCCACCCGCCCGGCAGATGTATCGCCGCTTCGTCGCGCATCGGCGCATCGTAGAGTCGCAGGCGTGATGCGGTCCAACGATCTCCTGACCATCGGCGAGGTGAGCGCGCGCACCGGGGTCTCCGTGTCCGCATTGCACTTCTACGAGCGTCACGGGCTGATCAGCTCGACCCGCTCGGCCGGCAATCAGCGCCGGTTCAGCCGTCACATGCTGCGCCGCATCTCGCTCATCCTCGTGGCCAAGCGCCTCGGCATCCCGCTCGCCGAGGTTGCCGACGCCTTCGCGTCCCTGCCCACCGAGGCCGAACCCAGCAGCGACGACTGGAAGCGGGTCTCGCGGGCGTGGAAGATCCGCCTCGAAGAACGGCGGGCGGCGATCGAGTCGCTCGAGCGCGAGCTCGTGGGATGCATCGGCTGCGGCTGTCTCTCGATGCGCTCGTGCGATCTGCTGAACCCCGGCGACGCGCTCGGCGCCGAGGGCAGCGGGCCGCGTCGCGTCGCCCCCGCGCTCCGGCACGTGCTCGACGACGACGAGACCCCCTCGTCATGAGAGCCGGTCGAGGCGCCTCCTGATCCCCGGCGCGTCGAGGCCCTGCAAGCGGGCGTGATCTGCCGGGGTGCCGTAGCGCCGTTGTTCTCCCACCCCGACACCTACGTGCTCGATGAGGACGCCACTGCCGCGGAGCGCGGCGCCGACCGTGGCGGCGGTCGTCCCCTCCAGGAAGGGCTCGACGACGACGACCCGGTCGAACCCGGCGCTCAGCTCTCGCAGGCCGCCGCGGTCCAGGGGCACCGGGGTCGCGGTGTAGGCGACCGCGTACCCCTCGCCGGCCGCCGCTTCGAGGGCGGCGTCGAGAAGCGGACCGATCGCCAGGACGAGCGTGCCCGTTCCCTCGTGCACGAGATGGACACGCCCGTCCGTCGGAAACGCCCTCAGGTTCTTCTGCGTCGAGAGCCGGATGTACTGGCGATCGTCGGAGGATGCCGCAGCCCGGACGAGCGTCTCGACCTCGTCGGGATGCCCCGGCGTGTGCAGCCGCCATCCCGGCAGGGTGCTCAGCAGGGCGATGTCGCCGGGACACTGGTGCGTTCGCCCCTCGGCGGCCGCGTCGTAGCTCGCGCCGATCGACACGAGCACCGCCCCGAGATCCTGATGGGACAGATCGAGCTTGATCTGCTCGAAGGGCCGTTCCACGAGGAACGGGGCGTAAGTGTGGACAAAGGGGCGGAGACCTGCGAGCGAGAGCCCGGCGGCGACCCCGATCATCGCCTGTTCGCGGATACCGACGTTGACGACACGGTCGGCGGCCGGGGTTCCGGCGGCGAGATCGAGCGGCCCGATGTCGGCGAGCACGAGTGTCGCGCGGTCGTCGGTGGCCAAAAGGTCGGACATGACGGTGGAGAAGCGGGCGCGCATCAGGATCCCTTCGCAGCGGTACGGACGACAGTGACGCGCGGCGCTGTGCCGCTCGCCTCCAATGCCGCGGCGAGCGCAGCGTGATCGTGCGAGTCGGCCTCGGCGGCATCCCATCCCTCCATCGCGAACCGGCGTGCGATCCCGCCGGGCCATCCGAGCGACGCCGAGGAGTTGTCGATGACGATGGCGTGCAGCCGGGCGAGGGCGACGCGCCCGGCGACGGCGATCGCCTCGTGGTTGCTGCCCTCGTCGAGCTCGGCGTCGCCGATCAGCACGAACACACGTCCGTCGGCACCGGCGATGTCGAGGCCGCGGGCGAAGCCGACCGCGATGGGCAGTCCATGCCCGAGCGACCCGGACGAGATCTCGACGGCGGGGATGAGTAGACGGTCGGGATGGTGTCCGAGCGGCGAGTCGACGCCCGCGAGATCGTCGAGCCAGGCGTCGGGCATCAGGCCGCGGGCGGCCAGGACGGCGTAGTACGAGGCGGGACCGTGCCCCTTCGACAGTAAGAAGCGGTCGCCGCCCTCGGCGCGAAGCACGCGGTCGTGCAGCACCCACAGCGCATCGAGGGTCGAGTGCGCCGCGGAGTTGTGCTTCTCGTCGCCGGTGATGCGTGCGAGGCGGTCGAGGAGAGCGGCGGGGAGCCGCTCGGTGAAGGAGTCGGTTTCGGTCGTGGTCATGTTTCGAACGGTAAAACCTCAATCTCAGTTGAGGTCAAGCTCGGGGTGGTCGATACATTCGTCGGACCGCCGGGGCTGGTGTCGCATCAGAGCGCCGCCGAGGCCACACCAGCCCCGCCCGCCCGACGGGTGTATCGGCACGGTGCATCGCCACCACCGTCGCCGAGAGCCCGGCAGCCGGTTAGGCTGACGCCACCTGACCACCGCTCCCGCGCGGGAGCCGTACCTCGTAGATCGGAGGTTCCCCATGTCCATCGCTCAGACGCACCCCACCCCCGGTGCCACGAAGACGATCATCGGCGAGCCCGAGGTCGTCGAGGACGGCGGCGCGGTCGACGCCCTGAGCCTCGCGCTCGCGGACGGCGTCGAGCACGACCCCGCCTGGATCGCACTGCGCGACGCCGCGACGGCGCTGCAGGAGCTGCAGGCCGCCGACGGATCTGTGCCCGACCCCGGGGATCACGACACGGCGCGGCGCCACGTCGCGGCGATCACCGCCGCGATCGGTCGGCTCGCACCGCGCTTCCCGCACGACGCGGACTACCTCGCCGCGTCGATCCGGGACTTCGAACGATGGGCGCGGCCGGATCATCCGGACGGCGCGGCTTCGACGGAGGGGGCATTCGGCGTGCCCGATTTCCTCGACTCGCTCGTCGCGTTCCAGCCGCAGCTCCACCGCGTCGACGGCATCCGTCACCTCGTCGTCTTCCCGATGTACACCCAGAACGGGTCGCGCAACCGTCACGTCGAGGCGCTCCTCGTCGAGACGATCTGGCCTGAGGCGATCGGCCGCCTCGAGACGATGTATCCGAACCGGCTCTTCGTCTCGCTGCGGCTGCTCGACTTCACGTCCGGGTACGACACCGACTCGGCCGTGCTGTTCCCCGAGACCGTCGCGATGCGCGAGATCCCGCCGTTCACGTGGGGCGCGATATTCCAGGACCGCGAGGCGGCCCGCTACCGGCGCGTCGTGCGTGCCGCCTCCGAGATCACGAAGCTCGACCTGCCCGCCGAAGCGGCCGAGATGCTCGGAGACCAGGCACTCACCGAGCGGGCGTTCGTGATGTGGGACCTCATCCACGACCGCACGCACATGCGCGGGGATCTGCCGTTCGATCCTTTCATGATCAAGCAGCGGATGCCGTTCTTCCTGTACTCCCTCGAAGAGCTGCGGTGCGATCTGACGGCGTTCCGCGAGTGCGTCGCGCTCGACCGGAGACTGAGCGCGGAGGCGGATCTCGACCCGGTCGACGCCGAGCTGCTGCGTCTTTCGCGGCTCGTGCAGTACGCCGTGATCTTCGACCGGATCTTCCGGTTCGCGATCACCGGCACGCGCGTGCGCAACTACGACGGGCTCGGCGGCCAGCTGCTGTTCGCCTGGCTGCACCGCCGGGGCGTGCTGCACTGGACCGACACCGCGCTCGCCTTCGAATGGCAGGAGGTGCCGGATGCCGTGGTCGCCCTGGGAGATGCGATCGACCGCCTGTACTGGGAGTCGATCGACCGCCCGAAGACCGCGCACTGGCTCGCGGCGTACGACCTCGTGCGCTCGGTGCTCGAACCGCACCCGGCGTCGGTGTGGGCGCGAGGCCTCCCAGACGAGGTGCTCGCGGGCGCGCCGAAGGGCTACACCGATGCGGTGCTGGACGACGAGTTCCCGCTGTCGATGTTCTACGAGGCGCTCGAGAAGAAGATGCGCGACGTGATCGCCTCCACCCGCGGCATCCGCGGCTGACCGCGAACCGGACCGAGGCCGCGCCCGAGGCTGAAAGGATGAGGTCATGACCTCCCTGCACGACACCTCGGTGCGCGGCTTCGCGTCCGACAACTACTCCGGCATCCACCCGGAGGTCCTCGCGGCGATCACCGCCGCCAACGACGGCCACCAGACCGCCTACGGCTCGGACGTGTACACCGCCCGGCTGCAGGACCTCGTCGGCGAGCACTTCGGCGCGGGTGCCGAGGCCTTCCCGGTCTTCAACGGCACGGGCGCCAACGTCACGGCGCTGCAGTCGATGCTGCCGCGCTGGGGCGCGGTGATCGCCGCGTCGACCGCGCACATCAACGTCGACGAGGGCGGTGCTCCCGAGCGCGTCGGCGGGATCAAGATCCTCAACGTCCCCACCGACGACGGCAAGCTCACCCCCGAGCTCATCGACCGCGAGGCGTGGGGCTGGGGCGACGAGCACCGCGCGCAGCCGCTCGTCGTGTCGATCACTCAGTCGACCGAGCTCGGCACGCTCTACACGCCCGACGAGCTGCGGACGATCGCCGACCACGTGCACGAGCGCGGGATGCGGCTGCACATGGACGGCGCCCGCATCGCGAACGCCGCCGCGGCCCTCGGCCTGCCGCTGCGCGCCATCACACGCGATGTCGGTGTCGACGTGCTGAGCTTCGGCGGCACGAAGAACGGCGCGATGCTCGGCGAGGCGATCGTCGTGCTCGACCCCGCGGCATCCGAGGGGCTCACCTACCTGCGCAAGCTCAACATGCAGCTGTCGTCGAAGATGCGCTTCGTCTCGGCCCAGCTCGTCGCGCTGCTCGAGAACGACCTGTGGCGCCGCAACGCCGAGCACGCGAACGGGATGGCGCAGCGCCTGCGCTCGGCGGTCGAGGCGGGCATCGCCGACGGCTCGGTGCGGGGCGTGGAGTTCACGCAGCCGACGCAGGCCAACGGCGTCTTCGCCGTGCTGCCCGAGGGCGTCGCCGATCGGCTGCGCGAGTCGTTCCGTTTCTACGATTGGGATGAGGCCCGGCGTGAAGTGCGGTGGATGTGCTCGTTCGACACGTCGGCATCCGACGTCGACGCGTTCGTCACCGAGCTCGCGCGCCTCACGACCGACTGACGACCTCCCGCGGCGGCGGGCATCCGCGCGACGCACGACGAGAGCCGCGGCGGAATCGATCCGACCGCGGCTCTCGGGCGCTCAGGCGGGGGTGACGCTGAAGCTCCACGTGACGCCGAACCGGTCGGTGAGCATGCCGAAGCCCGCGCTCCACGCCGACGCGGCGAGGGGCTCGACGATGACGGCATCCGCGGCGAGCGCGTCCCACGGGCCGCGGAGCTCGTCGAGGCTCTCGGAACCGACCGAGACGAAGAACGCCTGATCGGTGATGGTGGCGTTGTCCTGACGGCGCGTCGAACCGCCGCCGGCGATCGATCCCTCGGCACTGCCCGGGATGTCGTACGCCATCACGCGGAAGCCGGTGTTCCCGGCGACGAGTCCGAAGACGACGGCATCCGCGCCGGGGAGATCGGCGGGCATGCCGACCTCGGCGTACGTCGTGATCGAGACGTGCCCGTCGAAGGCGGCGCCGTAGAACTCGAGTGCCTGACGGGCGTCGCCGCGGAAGTTGAGGTGGGGGGTGGTCTGGATGGTCATCGCTGCTCCTGAGGAAAGGGCCGGCCCGATCGGCTCGACGACCTCACCCTGACACCCCTTGCGGTCAGGTTCTGTCCGCAACGGCGGATACGGTGGGGCGATGACGACGACCTCGCGGCTGCTGACCCTGCTGTCGCTCCTACAGGCGCGCCGCGACTGGCCGGGCGGAGTGCTGGCGTCGCGACTGGGTGTCAGCGATCGCACGGTGAGGCGGGACGTCGAGCGCCTCCGCGACATGGGATACCGCATCCGGGCGACGACCGGCCTCGACGGCGGCTACCGGCTCGAAGCCGGCAGCGAGCTGCCGCCGCTCCTCTTCGACGAGGATCAGACCATCGCGGCGGCCCTCGCCCTGCGAACCGCTCCGGCCCTGGGCGCGGGCATCGGAGAGGCCGCGGCACGCGCGCTCGCGACGATCCGGCAGGTCATGCCCTCCCGGCTCCGCCATCGGCTCGACGCGCTGGCCCCGACCGTCGTGGGCCGTCCGGGGGATGCCGTCGCGGCGGACGTCTCGCTCGAGGTTCTGTCGACCCTGGCGAACGCCATCCGCGACGGTGTCACGGTGCGGTTCGACTACGGCGAGGCGCGCGATGCGGATGCCGTCGGATCCGCGCCGGCCCGGCGCGCGGAGCCGCATCATCTCGTGGCGTCGGACGGCCGCTGGTACCTCGTGGCGTGGGACCTCGACCGCGACGACTGGCGCCTGTACCGGGTGGACCGGGTCCGTCCGCGGCTCCCGGCCGGCGCCCCCTTCACGCGGCGCGCGCTGCCCGGCGGCGACGTCGACGCGTTCGTCTCGGCACGCTTCCGCGGGTCGGATTCGACAGCATGGCCGTGTCGCGGGTCCGTCGTGCTCGACCTGCCGGCGTCTGCTGTCGCGCCGTTCGCGGGCGATGGCACGGTCACCCCGCTCGACGACGGACGCTGCCGACTCGACGCCGGGTCATGGTCGTGGACCGCGCTCGCGGCGGCGTTCGGACGGTTCGACGCCGAGCTCGAGGTCGTCGGTCCGCCCGAGCTCGCCGACGCGTTCGCGCTCCTCGCCGACCGCTACGCCCGCGCGGGCACCGGCTGACGAACCGCCGCCGAGGCCTCCGCTCAGGCGCCCGCGAGCCAGGCTCGGTAGGCGTCGAACGAGTACGGGCGACCGAGGAAGTCGGCGACGAGGTCGGCCGCGTCGCGGCTGCCGCCCGGCTCGAGGATGCGCTCGCGGTAGCGGGTCGCGACGGCGGGGTCCATGAGGTCGTCGCCGAACGCCGAGAGCAGGTCGCGGGCGATGACGAGGCTCCACTGATACGTGTAGTAGCAGGCGCCGTATCCGGTGAGGTGCCCGAAGCCGGCATACGTGTGTCCGTTCGGCAGCGGGTGCACCGGCGACGAGGCGCGGTACCAGCCCTCGACGGCCGCCTGCAGATCGCTCGGCCGCTCGACGTGCAGACCGTACGAGACATTGGCGTGCCCGAGCTGGCGGGTCACCTCGAGCGCTCGACCGAAGGCGTCGGCGACCCGCATCCGCTCGACCAGGTCGGCGGGGATCGGCTCGCCGTCGGCGTTGCGCGCGAACGTCGCCAGCACACCGGCATCCCAGGCCCATTCCTCGAGCAGCTGGCTCGGCGCCTCGACGAAGTCCCACTCCGTCTCGATGCCGCTGAAGTCGGCCCACACGGCGTCGGCGCCGCCGAGGATGCCGTGGACGAGGTGTCCGAACTCGTGGAAGAACGTCACGACCTGGTCGTGCTCGAGCAGTCCGCGCGAGAAGTTGCAGAGCAGCACGCCCTCCGGAAGCGAGCGTCCCGCGATGCCGGGCGCGAGGTTGAAGCACGCGGCGTGGTTGTACTTGCCCTCGCGCGGGTGGAGGTCGAGGTGGATGCGCCCCAGCCGGCGATCAGCACGGACGACGTCGTAGCTGCGGACGTCCGCGTGCCAGGCGCCTGCCTCGACGGGCACGTACGACACGTCGAGCAGCCGCGCCGTGACGTCGAGCACGCCCGCCAGGACGTTGTCGAACGCGAAGTAGGCGCGCACCTCCTGCGCGTCGACGGCGTAGTCCTCGCGCTTGAGCGCGCTGAGGAGGTACCAGAGGTCGGCCGCGGTGACCGCGTCGGCGTCGGGCTCGTCGACACGCAGCCGCGCGAGCAGCCGGTCGTATTCCGCGGCGGCGGCCTCGCGCGTCGCCGCGTCGATGTCGTCGAGGAACGACCGGATCGCCGCGCTCGAGCCGATCATGCGCGTCTCGGTCTCGTAGTCGGCCCAGTCGCCGTAGCCCAGCAGCTCCGCGCGCTCGGCGCGCACGGCGAGCAGCTCGGCGAGGACGGGGTCGTTGTCGGGCCAGGCGAGGTCGTTGTAGACCGACAGCAGCGCCGTGCGCGTCGACCGGCGCACCGCGAACTCGCGGACCGGCATGAGGTCGGTGTACTCGGTCGTGAGGGTGATGAGGCCCTCGTCGTCGGCGGGGTGGGCGTCGACGAAGTCCTGCGGCAAGCCCTCGAGCGCATCGGCGGGAAGCTTCAGCTCGCGGCGTCCGTCGCGGATGTTGCGCGAGAACTGCAGCGAGAGCTCGGTGTCGCGCTCGGCGAGCGCGCGCAGCCGCTCGCGCGTCGACTCGTCGCGGTCGACGCCTCCCCGGCGGAAGTCGCGCTGGATGTGGGCGAGCAGGCGGCGGGCGGCGGCATCCAGCCCGTCGGTCGCGAGCCCGTCGAAGACGGCGAAGAGCGAGGGGTCGAGCGCCCGCTGCGAGAGGAGGGCGTCGATCGCCTGCACGCGGGCCTCGGCTGCGTCGCGAACGTCGGCGTCGGGATGCGATTCGCTCAGCAGGGATGCCTCGGAGGCGGCCTCGGCGATCGCGATCGACGCCTCGTTCCACAGCAGCAGGCGCGCCAGCGGCGACAGGTCGCGCCCCGCGATCAGCTGGGCGTCGATCTCGCGGACACGGGCGATGCGGGCATCCGGGCGCTCGGCGGCGAACGCGAGCCATCCGGCGTGGTCGGCGGGGAAGACGAGGGGCTGCGGATCGGTCATGCCCCGAGCCTACGCAGGACGCGCCTCAGCGGAGCGCGCCCACCGAGGCGAGCGCGAGCCGGATGAGCGTGCCGCGACCACCTTCCATCTCGGCCGCGAGCGCATCGGACGCCGCTTCGGCGGGGTCGAGCCAGGTGACCTCGAGCGCGTCCTGACGGGGCTCGCAGGTGCCGGTGACCGGCACGACGAAGGCGAGCGACACGGCGTGCTGGCGGTCGTCGTGGAACGGGCTGACCCCGGGGATCGGGAAGTACTCGGCGACGGTGAAGGGGGTGGGCGACGCGGGCAGGAGCGGGAAGGCCATGGGGCCGAGGTCGTTCTCGACGTGACGGAACAGCGCGTCGCGGATCGTCTCGCCGTAGCGCACGCGGCCCGAGACGATCGTGCGCGTCATCTCGCCGACCGGCGTGGCGCGCAGCAGGATGCCGACCTGCGTGACGGCACCGAGACCGTCGGTGCGCACCGGCACGGCCTCGACGTAGAGCATCGGCAGCCGGCGGCGGGCCTCGGTGAGCTCGACGTCGCTGAGCCACGCCGGGTTCGCAGCGCCGCCCCCGGGGGCTCCGCGCAGCGGATCGGCCGGGAGCGACGACTCGCCGCGCTCGTCGGGATCGGGGTCGGGGGTGCGCACGGCCATGCCTCATGTATACCAATGACCCTCGGCGGTGTCGGAAGGGGCTGGCAGGATGGTCGCATGTCGTCGGTCCCGGCTCTCGATCCCGCCGCCGTCCGCTGGTCGGCCGCTCCGGCCGAGCGCGCCGGCCGCCCGCTGCTGGTCATGATGCACGGCTACGGCTCGGACGAGAACGATCTGTTCGCCCTCGCCCCGCACCTGCCCGCCGAATACGTCGTGGCGGCGGTGCGCGCCCCGCTCGCCCCGCCTTTCCCGACGCCGGGATGGTCGTGGTACCCGATCGAGGGTCTGAACGGTCGTGATCCGCAGGCCACGACGGCCGCCGCGCGCGCCCTGACCGAGTGGATCGACGCGGAGCGCGCCGACGCGGCATCCGTCGGGCTGCTCGGCTTCTCGCAGGGCGGGGTCATGGCGATCGAGGCCCTTCGGGTGCGCCCGCACGACTACGCTTTCGCGGTGATCCTGTCGGGTTACGCCAACCCGACCGACCTCGACACCGACGCCGAGCTCGCCGCACGGCGCCCGCCCGTGTTCTGGGGTCGCGGGGCGCTCGATGACGTCATCCCGCCCGCTCTCATCGCGCACACGGCGCAGTGGCTGCCCGGCCGGGTCGACCTGAGCGGCCGCGTGTATCCCGATCTCGGGCACGCCGTCTCGGCGGAAGAGCTGCGAGATATCGCGACGTTCCTGCACAAACAGCTCCCCGCGGCGTAGACTGCCCGGGCCCCTGTCCCGAGTGTGAGGAACGACCGTTGATCGGTTTCGACGCGACCGCGCTGTGATCCCGCGCTGATCCGTCGACCCCTCGGGCGTCCGACCTGGCCAGCGCATTCTTCGATTTCCGCGCTGGCCGCCGGACCGTTCCGCCCCGGTCGGGGTGTCTTCGGTGTCGGTCGTGCCCGCGCCCGACGACATCCGAGGAGGCAGTCATGCCCCATTCCGCACCCGCGGTCGTCCTCGACCGCATCACCCTCATCCATCCCGACGGCACCCCCGCCGTCCGCGACGTCTCGGGAACCTTCGGCGCCGGACGCACCGGCCTGGTCGGTCGCAACGGCTCGGGCAAGACCACGCTGCTGCGGCTGATCGCGGGCGAGCTCGCGCCGACCTCCGGCTCGGTCGCCAGGTCCGGACGGGTCGAACTGCTGCCGCAGCGCCTGACCCTCGACGTCGGCCGGCGGGTCGCCGACGTGCTCGGTGTGGCCGCCGTCGTCGACGCCGTGCGCGCCGTCGAGTCGGGCGACGTCGATCCCCGCCACTTCGACACGATCGGCGACGACTGGGATGCCGAGGCTCGAGCCACGGCCGCGCTGGCGGCGGCCGGTCTGCCGGCGGGCGCGCTCGACAGGCGCGTGGGCGAGCTCTCCGGGGGCGAAGCCGTGCTCGCCGCGCTCGTCGGCGTACGGCTGCGCGGAGCCGAGATCACGCTGCTCGACGAACCCACGAACAACCTCGACCGCGACGCCCGCGACCGCGTCGGCGAGCTCGTGCGCGGATGGCGGGGTGCGCTCATCGTCGTCAGCCACGACACGACGCTGCTCGAGCTCATGGACGACACCGCCGAGCTCTACGGCGGGGCCTTGGATACCTTCGGCGGGCCGTACTCCGAATGGCGGGCGTGGCGGGATGCCGAGCAGGCGGCGGCTCGTCAGGCCGAGACCACCGCAGCCGCAGCCCTCCGGCGCGAGCGGCGCGACCGGGTCGAGACCGAGACGAAGCTCGCGCGGCGGTCGGCGATGGGAGCGAAAGCGCAGCGCGAGAAGCGCGTGCCCGGGATCATCTCGGGCAACCGGGCATCGGCCGCACAGGTGTCGGCCGGTCGCGCGCGCGGCGAGGCGTCCGAACGGGAAGCAGCGGCTCATGCGGCGCTCGATGCGGCGGGGCGGCGGGTCCGCGACGACGACACCGTCCGGATCGACCTGCCCGATCCCGGCGTCGCGGCGGGCCGGCGCCTCGCGACGATCGGCGACAGCGAGCGCTCGTGGGTCGTTCAGGGGCCCGAGCGGGTGGCGCTCATCGGGCCGAACGGCGCGGGGAAGACGACGCTTCTCGAGATGCTGATGCGGTCGGCGAGCGCTAACTCCTCAGAATCCGGCGCTGCGGCATCCGATGGCCGCTCTGCCGGCCCCGACACCTCCGATCTGAGGGGTCACGGCACGGCGGTCGCGCACACCGACCGCGTCGGCTACCTGTCGCAGCGCGTCGACGGGCTGCGGGACGACGCGACGGTGCTCGACAGTGTGCGCGAGGCGGCCCCCGGCTCGACCGACGTCGAGCTGCGGAACCGACTCGCGAGGTTCCTGCTGCGCGGCGACACCGTCCTGCGCCCGGTCGCGGCGCTGTCGGGCGGGGAGCGGTTCCGGCTGGCGCTGGCCTGCGAGCTGCTGGCCGATCCCCCGCCGCAGCTGCTTGTGCTCGACGAGCCGACGAACAACCTCGATCTCGACACGGTCGACCAGCTCGTCGAGGCCCTCGCCGCCTACCGCGGCGCCGTGCTGGTGGTCAGCCACGACGACGGTTTCCTCTCGCGCCTCGCGCCCACTCTGACCCTCGAGCTGCGCGACGGCCTGCTGTCCGAGGCCGCGCCGGCTGGCCCGTGAACCGAGGTCCCAGTTGGGCCGGGAATGTCCGTCTCATTTTTGGCCCAACTGGGACCTCACGGGCAGCAGCAGGGGGTAGCGGGGCCGGGCGGGGCTGGCACGGCGGATGCCGCGGGCGCAAGGCCGCGCCGATGTCGGAGGTCCGCGCGAAGATGAAGGCATGGCCGATGTGCTCGCCCGATTCTCCGCGCCCACCGCGGACTGGTTCCGTGGCGCGTTCTCCCAGCCCACGTCGGCGCAGGCCGGTGCGTGGGAGGCCATCTCCGCCGGCAAGCACGCCCTCGTGGTCGCCCCGACCGGCTCGGGCAAGACGCTCTCGGCGTTCCTGTGGGCGATCGACCGCATCTTCCGCGACAAGGTGGCGGCCGGCCCCGTCGATGACAAACCGGCGAAGCGCAGAAAGGCGGATGCCGCGCCGGCCGACACCCGCGTCCTGTACGTCTCACCGCTGAAGGCGCTGGGCGTCGACGTCGAGCGCAACCTGCGGTCGCCCCTCGTCGGCATCGGACAGTCGGCGCGCCGCCTCGGTCAGCCCGTCCCCGACGTGACGGTCGGAGTGAGATCGGGCGACACCTCCTCAGCCGACCGGCGCGCCCTGGTCGCCCGACCACCCGACATCCTCATCACGACGCCCGAGTCGCTCTACCTGATGCTCACGTCGCAGGCATCCGAGACGCTGCGCGGCGTCCACACCGTCATCGTCGACGAGGTGCACGCGGTGGCGGCCACGAAGCGCGGTGCGCACCTTGCCGTCAGCCTCGAACGCCTCGATGCGCTGCTCGAGAAGCCGGCGCAGCGCATCGGCCTCTCGGCCACCGTGCGTCCGATCGACGAGGTGGCGCGCTTCCTCGGCGGCGCCGCTCCGGTCGAGATCGTCGCCCCGAAGGCGTCGAAGGCGTTCGATCTCAATGTCGTCGTGCCGATCCCCGACATGCTGCATCCCCCGGCCCCGCCCGGCGCCGAGGATGCGGGTGCCGCCAGCGCTCCGAGCGGCCGCGACGACGGGGACGACGACGGCGAAGATGACGATGGCGACGGGGCCTGGTACCGCGCGCCGCAGGCGACGGAGGTCACCGGCTCGGTCTGGCCTCACGTCGAGGAGGCGATCGTCGACCGCATCCTGCAGCACCGCTCGACGATCGTGTTCTCGAACTCGCGTCGCCTCGCCGAGCGCCTGACCGGACGCCTGAACGAGATCTACACCGAGCGTCTCAGGGGCGACCTTCCCGACCCCGCCGTCCCCGCGGGCATGTGGGCCCACGGAGCGGAGGCTCCGGGCGGCGCGAAAGCGACGTCCGGAGGGGCGCAGGCCGGCGCCTCCGCCGGCGCCGAGCCGGTGCTCGCGAAGGCGCACCACGGCTCGGTGTCGAAGGAGCAGCGCGCTCAGGTCGAGGACGAGCTCAAGTCGGGCGTGCTCCGCTGTGTCGTGGCGACCTCGAGCCTCGAGCTCGGCATCGACATGGGCGCGGTCGACCTCGTCATCCAGGTCGAGGCGCCGCCGTCGGCGGCATCCGGACTCCAGCGCGTCGGACGCGCCGGCCACCAGGTCGGCGAGGTCAGCCGCGCGGCGCTGTTCCCCAAGCACCGCGGCGACGTGCTGCATACCGCCGTCGTCACCGAGCGGATGCTGGCGGGCAAGATCGAGGCGATCGCGGTTCCGCAGAACCCCCTCGACATCCTCGCTCAGCAGACGATCGCCGCGTGCGCGACCGGCACGATCGAGGTCGAGGCCTGGTTCGAGACGGTTCGGCGCAGCGCGCCCTTCCGCACGCTCCCCCGCTCGGCGTACGAAGCGACGCTCGATCTGCTCGCGGGCCGCTTCCCCTCCGACGAGTTCGCCGAGCTGCGCCCGCGGCTGGTGTGGGACCGCGATCAGGGCACGCTCACGGGGCGCCCCGGCGCGCAGCGCATCGCTGTCACGAGCGGTGGCACGATCCCCGACCGCGGCCTGTTCGGGGTCTTCGTCGCCGGCGAAAGCCGTAACGCACGCGTCGGCGAGCTCGACGAGGAGATGGTCTACGAGTCGCGCGTCAACGACGTGTTCACTCTCGGTACGACCAGCTGGCGCATCGTCGAGATCACGCATGACCGGGTCAACGTCGTGCCCGCGTTCGGCCAACCGGGCAAGCTCCCCTTCTGGCACGGCGACGGCCTGGGGCGCCCGGCCGAGCTCGGCGAAGCGCTGGGGAAGTTCAGCCGCGAGGTGTCGGCAGCCGGCCCCGAGAAGGCGTCCGAGCGGCTGCGCGAATCGGGGCTCGACGACTATGCGATCGAGAACCTCCTGGCTCACCTCGCCGAGCAGCGGGAGGCCACCGGCAGCCTGCCCACCGACCGAACGCTGACCGTCGAGCGCTCCCGCGACGAGGTCGGCGACTGGCGCGTCATCCTGCATTCCCCGTATGGCATGCACGTGCACGCTCCGTGGGCGCTGGCCGTCAACGCACGCATCCGAGAGCGTCTCGGGGTCGAAGGCGCGGCCGTCGCGAGCGATGACGGCATCATCGCGCGCGTCCCCGACGCGGCTGCCGAACCGCCCGGCGCCGACCTCTTCGTCTTCGACGCCGACGAACTCGAACAGATCGTCACCGACGAGGTCGGCGGCTCCGCGCTGTTCGCCTCGCGCTTCCGGGAGTGCGCGGCCCGCGCCCTGCTGCTGCCGAGACTGAACCCGAACAAGCGCGCGCCGCTGTGGCAGCAGCGGCAGCGGTCGGCGCAGCTGCTCGAGGTCGCGCGGCGGCATCCGTCGTTCCCGATCATCCTCGAGACGCTCCGCGAAGTGCTGCAGGACGTCTACGACCTGCCGGCACTCCTCCGCATCACGCGCAGCATCGCCGACCGCCGCATCCGTCTCGTCGAGACGACCACGTCGCAGCCGTCGCCGTACGCTCGCGATCTGCTCTTCGGCTACGTCGGCGCGTTCATGTACGAGGGCGATTCGCCGCTCGCCGAACGCCGCGCCGCGGCTCTGTCCGTCGATCCCGCGCTGCTTTCGGAGCTCCTCGGCAAGGTCGAGATGCGCGAGCTGCTCGACCCCGAGGTCATCGCCCAGTTCGAGCGCGAGGCGCAGCGTCTGGCCCCCGACAGACGCGCGCGCGGGGTCGAGGGCGTCGCCGATCTGCTCCGCATCCTGGGCCCGCTCGCCGCCGACGAGGTCGCAGCACGCCTCGAAGAGTCCGCCGGCACCGGCACAGCGGAGGAGTCCGGCACAGCGGAGGACGCGCACGCCGCGCCCGCTCCTGCCGACGGGGGCTCCCCTCCCGCGCACCGCGTCGCCGAGGCCGCCGACCTGCTGCAACAGCTCGTGACCGCCCGCCGCGCGATCCCGGTCACGATCGCAGGCGTGCAGCGGACGGCGGCGATCGAGGATGCCGGACGCCTGCGCGACGCGCTGGGCGCGGCGCTCCCCGTGGGAATCCCCACCGCCTTCCTCGAGCCGGTCGTCGACCCCCTCGCCGATCTCGTCGCACGCCATGCACGAACGCATGGGCCGTTCCGCACCGCGGATGTCGCGACGCGGCTCGGCATCGGCACCGCCGTGGCGCGTCAGACGCTGCAGCGGCTCGAGTCGCAGGGGCGCATCGCGAGCGGCTACTTCCTGCCCGAGACCTCCGGCAGCGAGGCCGACGACCTCGAATGGTGCGACTCCGAGGTGCTGCGCCGGCTGCGGATGCGGTCGCTCGCGGCGATCCGGGGCAGCGTCGAGCCGGTGTCGCCCGAGGCGTTCGCGCGGTTCCTGCCCGTGTGGCAGCACGTCACCCGGCCGCTGGAGGGCGTCGACGGCGTCGCCGCCGTGATCGAGCAGCTCGCCGGTGTCCCGATTCCCGCGAGCGCGTGGGAGTCGCTCATCCTTCCCTCGCGGGTGCGTGACTACGCGCCGGGAATGCTCGACGAGCTCACCGCCACCGGCGAGGTCGTGTGGTCCGGGCACGGCACTCTGCCCGGGCGCGACGGCTGGATCGCGCTCCATCCCGCCGACATGGCTCCCCTCACGCTCGCGCTGGCCGACGCCGACTCCGAGGCCGACGAGTCGTCGACCGCAGGCGATCTCGACGTCCGTATCCTCGAGGCTCTCGCCGTCGGCGGCGGCTGGTTCGCGGGGCAGCTCGTCGCCGCGATCGGCGCCCCCAACGAGCAGAGCGTGCTCGACGCGCTCTGGCGTCTCGCGTGGGCGGGCCGGCTGACCAACGACACGTTCACGCCGGTGCGCTCCCTCCTCTCGGGCGGATCGCAGGCTCACCGCAGCGCCCGCCGCACACCGCGGTCCCGCCTGTACCGCGGCACACCTCTGGCGCGCCCCACGACGCCGGCGGCGCCGCGCCCGTCGACGCTCGGCGGGCGGTGGTCGCTCCTGCCCGCCGTCGAGCCCGATCCATCGCTCCGCGTCACGGCATCGGCGGGGCTCCTGCTCGACCGCTACGGCGTCGTCACCCGGGGCAGCGTGCAGTCCGAGGGTGTTCCCGGCGGTTTCGCGCAGGTCTATCGCGTTCTCGCGGGCTTCGAAGAGGCGGGCCACTGCCGCCGCGGCTATGTCATCGAGACCCTCGGCGCCGCGCAGTTCGCGGCATCCGTCACCGTCGACCGCCTGCGTGAGTTCGCAGCGCTCCCCGATCCGCCGCCGCGGCGCGCGGTCACACTGGCCGCGACCGACCCGGCGAATCCCTACGGTGCAGCCCTCGGCTGGCCGGCGCTCGAGGGCGTCTCGCATCGACCGGGCCGGAAGGCCGGCGGCGTCGTGGTGCTCGTCGACGGTGCGCTCGTGCTCTATCTCGAGCGCGGCGGGCGTTCGGCGCTCGCCTTCACCGACGACGAGGAGGTGCTGACCGCGGCCGCAGCCGATCTCGTGAGAACGGCTCAGGCGCGCCGCCTCGACACCCTCACCGTCGAGCAGGTCAACGGCGAGTTCGTCTACAACACCCCGACCGGGCGGGCGCTGCGTGCGGGCGGTTTCGTCGAGTCGTCGCGCGGCCTCACGCTGCGCCGACTGACCGCGGGCTCGCGGGCGGCGATGTCGGGAAGCGGCGAGCGTGCCTGAGGGTGACACCGTCTTCCGGGCGGCGCGGAAGCTGGGTGAGGCGCTCGTCGGTCAGGAGGTCACGCGCTTCGACGTCCGTGTTCCCGGCAGTGCGACAGCCGACCTGCGCGGCGAGACCGTCTCGTCGTCCATCGCCCGCGGCAAGCACCTGCTGCTGCGCCTGGGCGCATTCAGCTTGCACTCGCACCTGAAGATGGAGGGCCGCTGGCACGTCTACCGGCACGGTGAGCGCTGGCGGGCGCCCGCCTTCCAGGCACGCGCGATCGTCGGAACGCGCGACCGGGATGCCGTCGGCTTCGAGCTCGCGATGGTCGAGGTCCTCCCGACCGCCGAGGAGGACCGCCTCGTCGGCCACCTCGGGCCCGACCTGCTCGGTCCCGACTGGGACCTGGCCGAAGCGGCGCGGCGCGTGGGCACGGATGAACGCGCCGCCCACGTCGCCCTGCTCGACCAGCGGAACGTCGCCGGCTTCGGAAACGTCTACGCGAACGAGCTTCTCTTCGTGCGCGGCATCCTGCCCACGACCCCTGCCACCCAGATCGACGCGACCGCCGTGCTCGAGACCGGGTACCGGATGATCCACGCCAATCGCGATCGCGCGGCGCGCACCTTCACCGGCAACGACCGGCCCGGCCAGCGGATGTGGGTCTACGGCCGCGAGAACAAGCCGTGCCGCCGGTGCGGGACGCTGATCCGTGCCGGCGAGATCGGAGCGCTGCCTACGAGCGAGCGCAACATCTTCTGGTGCCCACGCTGCCAGACCTGACGCGCGGCCAGACCTGAGCGCACGCCGAGCGAGAGAGCGCTCAGCGGCCGATGTACCGACCGGGGCGGTGGTTCAGCACGAGCACGACGCTCAGCACGACCGCGCCGGCGGCACTCAGCAGCACGGCGGGCCACGGCAGCACCAGCAACGCGGACGCGATGATCACGACGTCGAAGATCATCTGGGTCCATCCGGCGCTGAAGCCCATTCGCTCCTGCAGCACGAGGGCGATGATGTTCACTCCGCCGAGGCTCGAACGGTGCCGGAACAGGATCAGCAGCCCGACGCCGGCGAGCAGATTGCCGCCGAGCGTGCCGTAGATCGGTTCGATGCTGGCGAACTCGAGCAGGTGCTGGTGCACGAAGGTGAACGCCGAGACCAGGCCGATCGAGACGAAAGTGCGGATCGTGAACGACACACCCTTCTTCCACAGGGCCAGCGCCGCGAACGGCGCGTTCACGACAGCGAACAGCACCGGGAACGACCATCCGGTCGCGTAGCCAAGGAGCAGCGCGAGGCCGGCGGTGCCGCCGGTGACCGAGCCGGACGACTGCAGGAGGTACAGCCCGAGGGATGCCACGAACGTGCCGGTCACGATCCCGAGCAGGTCCTCCGCGCGGGTGTGGCGCGTCAGCGCGGCCTCGAAGACGAGCGACGGTCCTGTCGACGGTGCACGAGAAGGCTCCACCCGCCCATCCTCGCAAACGGCGGCGCCCGCGGGGGTCACCGCGGCGCGAGCCGGGCATGTTATCGCGCGAAGGTCAGCTCGCACACCCCTTCGACCTCAGCGGCTGCGCATCGCACGCTTGTTCCAGCAAACCGGTCGACCTGCCGCTCCGAATGATTCGTGGGAATGAAAACGCGGGTCGCGGGGTTGTTTCCAGTACTCAGTACCGGACCCGGAACTGTCGGAGGGGATCGTGGGCAAGAACTACATCGACATCGAGAACGACCGCGGAGAGACGCTGCGCTATCGCAAGCACGCGAACGGTCGGGGCTTGATCGCGAACGGGGCCAAGGTGCACCCGACCGCACTGGTCGAAGCAGGCGCCTACGTCGAACCCGGAGTCCAGGTCGCGGCGGGCGTTCACATCGGCCGCGGCGTGTGGATCGAGCGCGAGGCCGTCATCGGCCCGAACGTCGAGATCGCGCCGCACGCGCACGTCGGCTCCGGCGCCGCCATCGGTCCGCGGGCGAAGATCGGCATCCGCGCGTTCATCGGCGCGCACGCGCACGTGGCGGGCGGCTCTCTCATCGGCGACGACGAGAACATCGCCGACGGCGAGCACGTGGCTACCGACCAGCGCGGGCTCCGTCTGGCCGCGTGACCCGCCAGCGGTAGCCGCCGCAGCGTCGACGATCGGCGTGCCCGCAGCGCGCGGGCCCGCCGATCGTGTCCGCCCCGGGATACGCTTCAGGCATGACACCCGGACGTTCCTCGGGCCGCCCCGCGCGTAGCGGCGGCCGAGGCGGCCGTGCCCCCGGGCGCCGTGGCGCCGCGGCATCCGGACAGCGGCCCGCCGCCCGCAGAACCGACCGCACCTCGGGAAGCCGGCGCGAGACGGATGCCGCTGCGCCGGACCTCAGCGCGCTCGGCGCCTTCCGCCTCGGCGCTGCCCCCGGTGCCACGCCCGGCAAGTGGATCGACGTGTGGAAGCAGCGGATGCCGGGTAACCCGCTCGACCTCGTCACCGTCGGATTCGCCGATCAGGCTGCGGCCCTCGCGGGCGGCGACGTCGACGCGGCGCTCGTGCGGCTGCCGATCGACCGCGACGGGCTGAGCGTGATCCCGCTTTATGACGAGACCACCGTCGCCGTGTGCAGCGTCGATTCCGCGCTCACCGCCGCCGATGAGCTGACCCTCGCCGATCTCACGGGAGAGGTCGTGATGGTCCCCGGTGACGACGCCCTCGACCTCGAGGTGCCCGGCGCCGACGCTCCGGCTTTCGCCCAGCTGTCCACGACGGAGGATGCGGTCGCGACGGCGGCGACAGGTGTCGGGATCGTGCTCGTGCCCATGTCGCTCGCGCGGCTGCACCATCGCAAGGACGCGACCTACCGACCCGTGGTCGACGCTCCCACCTCGACCGTTGCGCTCGCCTGGCGGGCCGAGGCCACGACCCCGCTCGTAGAGACGTTCATCGGCATCGTCCGCGGCCGCACCGCGAACTCGTCGCGCTGATACGCTGCGGCGCTCACGCGCTGACACGCCGGCACGCGTCCCATGAGCGCCGCGGATCACGCCCCGTGCAGCCGCCGCGCTCCGTCCGGGATCGCTCCACGCACGGGCGTGCGAGCCAGCAGGGCGGCCGCGTCGATCGGATCGTCCGCTGCGGCGGCATCCGGATCCGTCTCGAGATCGACCACGACCGGAGCCGGCAGCCGCATGGCCGCGCGAGCGTCCCGCGCCCGCGCCTCGACCCCCGCCGCGTCGGCCGGCCGGCGCACCCGCCAGCCCCGGGGTGCGGCGACGGCGTCCAGCCGGTCGAGCGTCGCGAGGAGCTCGGCGGGGTCGGTGATGATCACGCGGACGGTCATCGGGCCATTGTCCCCCGCCCGTCACGGAAGGTCATCCCCACCGGCCGGGTTCGGTGCGGACCATAGACTTTCGGCATGGCCCCGCTCGTGTACGTCTGCGTGCGCCCGCAGCAGGAGGCCGCGGAGGCGGAGTACGCGTCGTTCCGCACCGCCATGGGCCTCGATGAATCCGGGCTCGATCGCGTCGACCTGACGCGCGATCCGCTGCCCGACGACGCGTTCGACCGCTGGCGCGGTTTCGTCGTCGGCGGCAGTCCGTTCAACGCTACCGACGATCCGGCGGCGAAGCCGGAGGGACAACTGCGACTGGAGGCCGACCTCGCGCGCATCGCCGAGGCGGCGGCATCCGGGCGGACGGCGGCGCTGTTCACCTGCTTCGGCATCGGCGTGGCCACGACCCACCTCGGCGGCACGATCTCACGCGACTACCCCGAGGACACCGGACCGACGAACGTGACCCTGACGGATGCCGGCCGCGCCGACCCCCTGCTCGGTTCCCTCAGCCCGACCTTCACCGCGCTCACCGCGCACAAGGAGGGCACCGAGACACTGCCCGCCGGAGCCGTCCTGCTCGCCACGAACGACGACTGCCCGGTGCAGGCCTACCGGGTGGGTGACCGCCTGTACGCCACGCAGTTCCACCCCGAGCCGACTCCGCGAGACTTTACCGAGCGCATGACGGTGTACCGCAACGACGGCTACTTCGACGCGGCAGACTACGACCGCGTCGCGGCCCGAGTACTCGCGGCGCCCGTGACCGAGCCGAGCCGCTTCCTCGCCGCCTTCGCCGCCGCGTTCTGACGGCGGGTGCGATACAGCCGTCGGATCGGCGGTGCGGATGTCGCCTCCGACGTCGATCGCGGCGACACCAGCACCACGAGTCCGACGGATGTATCGGCGCGGCCGGTCGGGCGGTGCGGACCGGCAGTCAGGCGGTGCGGGGACGGCGCAGGATGCCGCGGTGCTCGCGACCGTTCGCGCGCCAGGCCGTGACCGCCGCGGCGGCCACCACCACCACGATGACGGCGACGGCGGCGACGGCGACCGGTGCGGAGTGGGGCTGATCGGTCGTGCGGGCGATCGCGATCCACGCCAGACCCCACGACAGCGCGATGATCGGCGAGGGGCGTCCGCGCGAGAAGGCGGCGATGCCGACGCCGATGGCGGCGACGACCACGAGCACGGCGACACCCCACGCGTCGGCCTGCATGCCCCACGACTCGGGCACGGTCCGGCTGAGCCAGGCGGTGACGTTCGCGACCGTGGCCAGCGACACCCACCCGAGGTGCAGGCCCACCGTGGCATCCATGAGCAGGCGGTCGCCGACCGACTGCGGCCGCGAGCGCACGAGAAGACGGAACGTCCACCCGAGTGCGGCGAGCAGCGCCACGATCGCGACAACTGTCACCGGCAGCGTCGTGAACTGCGCCGCGAGCAGCCATCCCCCGTTGAGCACGGCGGTCAGCGCGATCCACCATCCCACCAGCCGCTGCCGGTCGCGCGAGCGCTGCGACGGCAGCGCCTGCCAGATCGTGTAGCTGATCATGAACAGGTAGATGACCGACCAGATGCTGAACGCCTGCGTCCCGGGCGCGAGCACCGTCGAGTCGGCGTCGAGCGCGCCGCCCTGCAGGTCGCGCACGTTCGTCCCGCCGAAGAGCCCCGTCCCGACCATCGCGGCGATGATCATGAAGACGACGGCCGAGATCACGGCGATCTGCCGCACGAGGTCGGACGGCGTCCGCGGGGGCCGGGCGGCGTGGTGCGCTGTGGTGCTCATTCCCCCACGGTAGATCGGGCGCCGCGCCCGGTCATCCGCTTGACAGATCCGGCCCCACGATGACGGCCGAGTTCGGCTCGACGACGAGCAGATCGTCGGCGGTCCGGCTCGGGAGCGTCTCGAGCCAGACGCGGTCACCGCTCAGCTCGACCCGCCACGGCTCCGTCGACAGGTTGACCAGCACGCGTGCGCGTCCGCGCTGCAGGTCGTACAGCCGGCCGCCCTCGCCCTCGGTCGCTCCGGCGCCGCGCGCGGTGAACCGGGGGTCGGTCAGGTCGGGCACCGAGCGGCGCAGTCGGCCCAGTTCGCGGTACAGCGCCAGCAGGCGGGCATGATCGCCTTCGTCGGTCTCGGTCCAGTCGAGCTTCGACCGCAGGAACGTCGCCGGGTCGTTGGGGTCGGGCACGAGGTCCTCGTCCCACCCCATCTCGGCGAACTCCTGCTTGCGGCCCGCTGCCGTCGCCTCGGCGAGCTCCGGCTCGGGGTGCGAGGTGAAGAACTGCCACGGAGTGGACGCCCCCCACTCCTCGCCCATGAACAGCATCGGGGTTCCCGGCGCCGTCAGCGTCAGGACGGCCGCCACGGCGAGCCGGTCGGCGTCGAGCGTCGCCGAGAGCCGGTCGCCCGCCGCACGGTTGCCGATCTGGTCGTGATCCTGCGCGAAGGTGACGAGCCGCCACGACGGCGACTCCGGCGGAATCGGCCGCCCGTGCTCGCGACCCCGGAACGACGAATACGTGCCGTCGTGGAAGAACCCCTCGTTCCAGGTCTTGGGAACGGCATCGAGCGCGTCGAAGTCGGCGTAGTACCCCACCGTCTCACCCGTGAGCGCGACGTGCACGGAATGGTGCCAGTCGTCCGACCACTGCGCCGTCATCCCATGACCACCGGCCTCGCGCGGCAGGATCATGACGGGATCGTTCATGTCGCTCTCGGCGATGAGCGTGAGCGGGCGCCCGAGGTGCGTGCTGAGCGCGTCGACCCGGTCGGCGATCTCGCCGAGGATGTGGAGCGGGCTGTCGTCATCGTGCAGCGCGTGCACGGCGTCGAGCCGCAGGCCGTCGACGTGGAAGTCGCGGAGCCACATCTCGGCGTTGCCGATGATGTACTCGCGCACCGCGTCCTCGTCGAGGTTGACGCTGTCACCCCAGGTGTTGCGGCGGCCGTCGCGAAGGTAGGGGCCGTACTCGGGCAGATAGTTGCCGGATGGTCCGAGGTGGTTGTAGACGACGTCCTGGATGACGGCGAGACCGGCCGCGTGGGCGGCATCCACGAACCGCCGGTATGCCTCCGGCCCGCCGTAGCTCTCCTGCACGGCGTACCAGAGCACCCCGTCGTACCCCCAGTTGTGGGTGCCGTTGAACGCGTTCACCGGCAGCAGCTCGATGTGGGTCACGCCGAGCTCGACGAGATGGTCGAGTCGAGCGATGGCCGCGTCGAGCGTGCCGGCGCTCGTGAAGGTGCCGATGTGCAGCTCGTAGATGATCCCACCCGCGAGCGTCCGCCCCGTCCAGGCCTGATCGGTCCACGCGAACGACGACGGGTCATCGACCGCCGACAGGCCGTGCACGCCGTCGGGCTGCCGGCGCGAGCGCGGATCGGGGCGCGCGTCGTCGCCGTCACCGAGGACGAAGCCGTAGCGGTCTCCCGGGGCGAGGTCGACGTCGGCCGACCACCAGCCGTCCGCCGAGCGGGAGAGCTCGACATCGGCGGCATCCGGTCGACGGAGCCGCACCCGCTCGGGGCGCGGCGCCCATACCTCGATCATGCGTTCTCCTCTGGGGCGGTGGGACGTTGGGCGGTGGGAGGTGCACCGGTCGGACGTTCGGCGGCCAGCAGAGCCACCGGGTACGTGTCGAGCAGGTCGGCCAGCCGCACGGCGCCGCCGTCCCAGGCGCGGCCGGTCAGCTGGTCGGTGTGACGTCCCGGCGGAACCATCACGACCGTGTCGCCCCATCCGCCGCGCGCGGCGAGTCCGACGGGCAGGCGCGTCGCGACGGTCACGGCACCGCCCCGATCGAAGGCCACGGCGTGCTCTGCGGCAGGGCCGACGACGGGCAGCGGCGCGTACCGCGTGAACAGCTCGGGGCGATCGCGACGCAGGCGGAGCGCCCGCGACACGACGAGGAGCTTCGCCGCGCCGGAGTCGTCGATCTCGGGATGCCACCCGCCGTCGAGCTTCGCGAGCAGCTCGCGGCGCTCGACGAAGTCGACGTCGCGACGATTGTCGGGGTCGACGAGCGAGAGATCCCACAGCTCGGTGCCCTGATAGACGTCGGGTACCCCGGGTGCGGTCAGCTGCAGCAGCTTGGCGGCGAGGGAGTTCGATCGCCCGGGCGCGGTCAGCTCACCGACGACCTCCTCGACCGCCGCTCGGGCCTCGCCCGAGGTGGCGGCATCCACCAGCGCGACGATGCGGGCTTCGGCATCCTCATCGGGGTCGGTCCAGGTCGTGATGATGCCGCCCTCGCGCGAGGCCTTCTCGGCGTAGTCGAGCAGCCGCGCGGGCGACGCGGGCCACGCTCCGACGATGGCCTGCCAGAGCAGGTCGTCGAGGCGTCCGTCGCCGGTCGAGGCGATCGTCCGCAGGCGTCCGAGAGCGTCGGACCACCGCTCGGGCATCTCGGCGATGACCGACAGTCGGGCACGGACGTCTTCGCTGCGCTTGGTGTCGTGGGTGCTCAGCGCCGTGAGAGCGTGCGGCCACATCGCCTGGCGGTGGGCCTGCGCGCGGTGGAAGCCCGCGACGTCGAGCGAGAAGACGCCGGGGTCGCCGCCCACCTCGGTGAGCGTGCCGAGACGCGGATACCGGTAGAACGCGCTGTCTTCGACGCCCTTGGCCATGACCGGCCCGGTCGTCTGACCGAATCGGCGGCTCAGCTCGGTGTCGCCCGCCGTGACCAGCGGGGCGAGGGTCGCGATGGCGTCGGCGAGATCGGGACGGGATGCGGATGCCGCGGCGACCGCTTCGGCGACGAGCTCGTCTCCGACCGGCGGATAGACGCGGTACACCGAGAAGCTCGTCAGGAGCTCGGCGAACGCGTCGCGTGCGACATCCTCTCCGAGCTCGTCGCGCACGTCGTCGGGCAGGCAGCGGACGAGCCGGCCCACCTCGGCGGCCTGCAGGGTGTCGGCGACCGCACGCTTGGCCTCGCGGACGATCTCGTCATACGACGCGGGAGCATCCGCCGACCGGAGTGTCGCGTCGAGCTCGTCGAGCCGGCTCTCACCCGCCGGGTCGATGAGCACGCGGTCGATCTCGGCCATCGCGTCGTACCCGGTCGTGCCCGCGGTCGCCCACCAGGAGGGCAGCTGCTCGGCATGGTCGGTGGCGGCGTGCTCGAGGATCTTCTCGACCACGACGTACGCGCCGCCGGTCGCCTCGGCGAGCTGCTCGAGATACCCGCCGGGGTCGGCGAGGCCGTCGGGGTGGTCGATGCGCAGACCGTCGGCCAAGCCCTCGCGCAACCAGCGGAGGATCTCGACGTGGCTCGCCTCGAAGACCGCCGGGACGTCGACGCGCACTCCGGCCAGCGTGTTCACGGCGAAGAAGCGCCGGTAGTTCAGCTCGGTCGCGTCGTCGCGCCAGAACGCGGCACGCCAGTGCTGAGCGGCGAGCACGGCGTCCACGGTGGCCGGGTCGGTCGTCGCGGCCGCGGGTGCTGTCCCGTCGGCGAGCGGCAGCACGTGGTCGTAGTAGCGGGCGACGCCCTCGGCGCCATTCGCCTCGCCGGCCGTCACCGGCGCGACCTCGATCTCACCGGCGGCGACGGCTTCGTGGAGCGTGGAGCCGAGGATCGGCAGGCCGACCTTGCCCCCGCCGTGCTCCCAGTCGATGTCGAACGCCTCGGCGTGGGCCGACCCGCGGCCGCGGCGGAGGACGTCCCACCACCAGGGGTTCTCAGCGGGGACGGCGACGCCCTGGTGGTTCGGCACGATGTCGACGAGCACACCGAGTCCGGCATCCCGGGCGGCGGCCGAGAAGCGCGCGAGCCCCTCGGCGCCGCCGCGGCGGGTGTCGACGATGGTCGGGTCGACGACGTCGTAGCCGTGGTCCGACCCCTCCGCCGCTGCCAGGAGCGGCGAGAGGTAGGCCCAGTCGACGCCGAGGTCGCGGAGGTAGTCCGCGACCTCGGCGGCGGCCGCGAGGTCGAACGCCGGACGGATCTGCAGCCGGTAGGTCGAGATCGGAGCGGTCATCGGCCGGGCAGCTCCGGGGTCGGCGCCTCAGCGGGGATGATGTCGATCGGCGTCGTGTACGCCGCGAGCGATGCCGCGACCGAGTGGTCGGTCTCGGGCTCGGGTTCGGTGTATTCGCCCAGGACGACGAGCGACTTGGCCCGGACCTGCAGCGCGTTGCCGCCCTCGAGGGGCTCGGTGCCGACGAGCTCGCCGCTCGTGTCGATCAGCACCTCCCACCGGTCGGCGTACTGGTCGGAGGGGACGGTGAACTCCACCTCGTCGTCACCGGCGTTGAACAGCACGAAGAAGTGGTCGTCGGAGATGTCCTCGCCGCGACGGTCGCGCTCGCGGATGCCGTCGCCGTTGAGGAAGACGCCGACTGCGCGCCCGAAACCGGAGTCCCAGTCCTCGGGCTGCATCGCCGTGCCGTCGGGGCGCAGCCACATGATGTCGGGCACCGGGGCGCCCTCTTCGCGACGCACCGGGCGCCCGTCGAAGAAGCGGCTGCGCCGGAACGTGGGGTGCAGGCGACGCAGACGCGCGAGGGCTGCGGTGAACTCGATGAGCGGCTGGTCGACCTGATCCCAGTGGATCCAGGTCAGCTCGTTGTCCTGCGCGTAACCGTTGTTGTTGCCCTGCTGGGTGCGGCCGAGCTCGTCGCCGTGGCAGATCATCGGCACGCCCTGGCTCAGCAGCAGCGTCGCGAGGAAGTTCCGCTGCTGCCGGGCGCGCATCGTCAGCACGTGCGGGTCGTCGGTGGGTCCCTCGACGCCCATGTTGTACGAGCGGTTGTGCGACTCGCCGTCGTTGCCGTCCTCGCCATTGGCGTCGTTGTGCTTCTCGTTGTACGACACGAGATCGCGCAGCGTGAACCCGTCATGCGCCGTGACGAAGTTGATGGAGGCCACCGGCCACCGGCCGTCGTGCTCGTAGAGGTCGGCCGAACCGGTCAGGCGCGACGCGAACTCGCCGAGGGTCGATGCCTCGCCGCGCCAGAAGTCGCGGACGGTGTCGCGGTACTTGCCGTTCCACTCCGTCCACTGCGGCGGGAAGTTGCCGACCTGGTAGCCGCCGGGGCCGATGTCCCACGGCTCGGCGATGAGCTTGACCTGCGAGACGATCGGGTCCTGCTGCACGAGCTCGAAGAAGGCCGACAGCCGGTCGACGTCGTAGAACTCGCGCGCGAGGGTCGCGGCGAGGTCGAAGCGGAAGCCGTCGACGTGCATCTCGGTCACCCAGTAGCGCAGCGAGTCCATGATCAGCTGCAGCGCGTGCGGGTTGCCGACGTTGAGGCTGTTCCCGGTGCCGGTGTAGTCGGTGTAGTAGCGCTTGTCGTCGTCCTCGAGGCGGTAGTAGGCCTCGTTGTCGATGCCGCGCATCGAGAGGGTCGGGCCCATGTGGTTGCCCTCGGCGGTGTGGTTGTAGACGACGTCGAGGATGACCTCGATGCCGGCGGCGTGCAGCGCCTTGACCATCGCCTTGAACTCCTGCACCTGCTGGCCGTGGTCGCCCGTGGCCGAGTAAGTGTTCTGGGGCGCGAAGAACGCGATCGTGTTGTAGCCCCAGTAGTTCGACAGTCCCTTCTCCTGCAGCGTGGAGTCGTTGACGAACTGGTGCACCGGCATCAGCTCGATCGCCGTGATGCCGATCTTCTTGAGGTGGTCGATGACGGCGGGGTGTGCGAGGCCGGCGTAGGTCCCGCGGATGTCTTCGGGGATGTCGGGGTGCAGCTGCGTCAGACCCTTGACGTGAGCCTCGTAGATGACGCTCTCGGCGTACGGGATCTTCGGCTGACGGTCGCCCGCCCAGTCGAAGAACGGGTTGACGACGACGCCCTTCATCATGTGAGCGGCCGAATCCTCGTCGTTGAACGAGTCCGGCTCGCCGAAGTTGTAGCCGAACACCGGCTGTCCCCAGTCGATCTGACCCTCGACGGCCTTGGCGTACGGGTCGAGCAGCAGCTTGCTCGGGTTGAACCGCTTGCCGTCGGCCGGATCGTTCGGTCCGTGCACGCGGTATCCGTAGCGCTGGCCCGGCTGCACGTTCGGCAGATAGGCGTGCCACACGAAGGCGTCGACATCGCGCAGCTCGACGCATGTCTCGGTGCCGTCCTCGTCGAAGAGGCACAGCTCCACTTTCTCGGCGCCTTCGCTGAAGAGAGCGAAGTTCGTCCCGTTCCCGTCGTAGGTCGCTCCGAGCGGATACGCGGAACCCGGCCATGCCTGCATGTGATCTCCCCTGTTCGTGTGGCTCACACTACTCAGGCGCAATCACACGACCCGGTGCCCTTGACAAGCCCCCGCCATCGGGTCGACTCGCCACAAGATGCGGATGCACGGGGCTTCGGACCCGCAGATTCTGGCGAGTGGAACGTCCCGGTGGGAGTCAGCGCTCGCCGCGGTCGGTGCCGAAGAACAAGGGGTCGGAGGGAGATTCCCGGTCGGGGAGATACCCCTCAGGCAGGGGGCCCTTGCCGAACAGCATCCGGCTGAGCTCGAACTTGTCGCCGGGCTTGCACGGCGACGTGGCGGTGACGACGACGTTCCCGTTGTCGACCAGCGTCACCGTCAGCAGGGAGTAGACGCCCTGCTCGCGGACGATCACGTCCGTAGACGCGACCTCGCCCGAATCGAGATCCATGCCGTCGACCTCGAAGCCTTCGGACACCAGGTGCTGTGCGACGGCCTCGCGCTTGCCGGCAACCCCTGCCGGGTCGATCGTGGTCGTGCGCGTCAGGTCGAACTTCCAGCCGTCGCCGCACCCGACACCGGATGGCGTCATCCCGTACGTCCGCACCTCCCACGGGCCGTCATCGATGACGGCCAGCACGCCGTTGGTCGTCTCGCGGAAATCGAAGTAGAGGCTCTCCGCCTCCTGGTACAGCTCGTCGCCCGTCGGTTGCGCCACTGTCGCTCCACATCCCGTCAGGACGATGGCCGCCATGGCGGTCATCGTCACTCCGAACAGATTTCTCCGCCAGCTCACTGCAGCACCTCACCATTGGCCACGATGTTCGCAATGTTACGGAAGGACTCGGAATCGCGAGAGAGGTAGCCGTTGCCTTTCTCCCACCACCCGATGATCGAGTTGCCTCCGTCGTGCGCGGCGTGGCCCGGCGTGCCGGCGACATCCTCCGGTGTGCCCTGCAGCGACGGCGCGGTCCCGCCGTTGCTCTCGAACGTCGTCGCGCCCGGGATGTCCTCGGGATTCATCCCGTGACCGAACGAGCTGACCTCGCCGTATCGGGCAACGAAGTCCCAGGGCGCGCGCGACGTGAAGACCTCGGTGCCGGAGTAGTCCATGGGCGCGTCGCCGGTCCAGTTGGCGTGGTATCCGTCGGGGACACCGGCCGATCCCACAGCGACGAGCCGATCGACGCCCAGGTCGTCGCCGGCGCCTCCGACGGCCAAGAAGGATGTCGTACTGCCGTACGAGTGGCCGATGACAGATGTCGTCACAGCCGAACTGACCTCGTTGTCGAGCCCGCGCAGGGTCGACGACAGCCGGGCGGCGCCCTCGGTCGCACTCCCCATCGTGTGTTCGGTAAGCAGATTGGGAGAGTCGTACCCGTACCAGGCGATGCTCACCGAGCGCGTGCCCGGGTCACCGTACGCCTCGGCGAACACGTTGAGGTCTCGGGCGCTCTGGCCCCAGGCCTCGAGATCTCCGAGGCCCGAGAACATGCCTCCGACCAGCGCATTGACGTTCGTGACACCGGCGAACGGATCATCGCCGGACGAAGCGCCATAAACGACGGCCGCCGTCGCCTGCGGCTCTTCGAAGGGGTGGAACATCAGCAACTGACCACCGAGGTCGTCACCAAGCTCGAGAGAGAGTTGTTCGAGCTGATCATCGAGGGGCTTGCCGTACGGACCACCGTCGAGCACTCGTTCGAACGCCGATCGGTTCGCCGCGAAGCGGATCGCGTACGGAACACCCTCGAGGTTGCCGACGAACTCCGCGCGTCGGTCGATGAGGTCCGTGCGCTGGTCCTCGGTCAGACTCGCCCAGATCTCCGCGACCTCGGCGGGACTGTCGGCGTGAGCAAGCGCCTCGATAGCCGATCGCACATGGGCGGGCAGCGAGCTGACGTCGGCAGCGACCAGCGCGGCCAGCGCCGAGCCGTAGGCATCGTCCCATAAGTCGTAGGACGCCTCCCACTGCGCCCACAGGTCGGCGAGCTCGCGGCGGCGCGCAGCGAGATCCTCCGCGGCCGATTCGACTGCCCCATCCGCCCGCGAGACCTCCGCGGGGGTCGCATCATCAGCGAGTCCAGTCTGTCGGCTCGCGGCCTCCGCGGCCGTCCCCTCGGCGTCGGCGACGGCTCGGTGTGCTCGCTCGATGTCGTCGACGAGGTCATTCGCGGCGCGAGCGTGCGCGCTGACTGCTTCACCGTACCCGCGCACCACCTCCGCGATCCGGCCGAGAGTCGCGACTGTGCGTCCCACGTCGCCCGCGATGCCCCCCGCGTCAGTCTGCACGTCCGCGATCGCGGCGCCGCGGCCTTCGAGACCGCCGTCGATATTGCGGAGCACAACGCGAGCGTCCGCAGCATGGTCCACGATGCTGATCAACGCTCGGTGAAGACCTTCGAGCGCGCCAGAGTTGTAGTCGATGTGCTCGAGCAGCCATCCGCGATCAGGAGAGGTCAGCGACATAGTCACCGTCCCATCCGCTGCCGAGCGAGACGTCCAGCGCCTCGAAGGAATCGATGATCGATTGCACCTGGGAACTGAGGTCAAGCCCCGCGTCGGTCTCGGCCCGCGTCCTCATGAGCGCCGCGCCGAGCGCGTTCTCGAGCGCGACCCGCAGATGCGTGCGTCCACATGGGTTCTTGACCCCGGTGTCTCGCCGCCAGGTGTCTTCTGCGTAGGCGCGATACGAGCCCATCGATCCGTCGAGGAGCATCTTCGCCTGCTCGAGCGCAGCTCGATCGATCTCGACGTTGTCGGCCATGCTCGGATCCTCCCCTAGCGCCGATCACTCCGCGGTGCGGATCCGGGCACATCCGCACCCGCACCGCTGAAGGTCGAACCGAGATCAGCTGCCGGCGAGCTGCTGGTCGAGGTCCTGGATCGCGCGCATCATGCCCAGCAGCGACTCGGACATGTCGTTGATGCCATCGACCGCGTTCTTCAGACCCGTGGTGAGCTCGGAGTAGCCCTCACCGAACTTGCCCGACGCGTGCTGCGTCTTGAAGTCATCGCCCAGAAGCGTGTCGACCTGCGACTTCAGGGTGTCCAGCTGACCCTGAATGTCATCACGAGCCTGCGACAGCGAGCTCGCAACCTGCTCCATCTCGCCATAAGATGCACCGAAATCAGCCATGACGGCCCTCCTGAAAGTAGATGTCCCGACCCCCCTCCGGAGCCGACACCCAAAACCTATCGGCACCGATCACGCCAGGTCGATGGGGAGAACTCCCCACCCTGCTGCGCTCGGACGTCGGTGCCGTGCTCGGGAGGCGTCGATGGAGGGGCTGCGGCACCTGTGGAACGTCGTGCGGCAATGTCTGACGTTCGTGACAGTATTCGAACATGTATTCGAATGACGACTCGGCGGCCTCGGCAGCGGAATGAGCAGCGACGCTGACGTCGATACGCTCGCGATGCTGGTCGCGGATGCCGAGGGCGTCTCGGATGCCGCCCGGGCGGTGCAGATTCGTGAAATTCGGGTGCTCGCGGCCGCCGGGGTTCTCGCGGAGAAGCAGGCCGCTGGGGCGTCGGAGAGGGTCAAGGCGCGTGAGATGGCGTTGCGCGGGATCGCCGCCGAGCTGGCTGGGGTGTTCGTCGCGACCGACCGGACCGTGCAGCGCCGCATCGATGAGGCGCGAGACCTGGTGGAGAACTATCCGGTGACGATGGCGGCGTGGGAGGCGGGGCGGATCGTCCGCGGGCATGTGCGGGTCATCCAGGAGACGGGATGCCTGGTGCCTGCGGAGGAGCGGGCGGAGTTCGAACGGGTCGCGATCGGGCGGTGCGAGGGCGAGACACCCAACCGGGTGCGGGACGCGTTGCGGATGATCGCGGAGCGGATGCACCCGCGGAGTTTCACGGAGCGGCATGAAGAGGCCGCGGCGGGGCGGTGCGTGCGGGTGCAGGCAGGCGCGGACGGGATGTCGGACCTGATCGCAACTTTGCCGACCGTCATCGCCGACGGGATCGTCGACCGACTCACCCGACAGGCCCGCGAGATCATCAACGTGCGGCAGCACGCCGACGCGGCGTCCGGTGGCACTGGCACTGGCGCTCGAGCTGACGCGGCGTCCGGTGGCGCTGGCGCTCGAGCCGACGCGCTGGGCGCTCGAGCCGACGCCAATGGTGGCGGCCGCGATGCCGAGACGACGATTCGCGACGGTTCGTCGTTCGTCGACGAGGCCCGCACGATCGACCAGGTCCGCGCCGACGTCTTCAGCGACCTCCTCCTCGCCGGCACACCCGCCCTCGACCCCACCGCGACCGGCGACGGCGACGGAACCCTCGGAGCCATCCGCGCGCACGTGCAGGTCGCCGTGTCTGCGCTGACGCTGACGGGCCAAGACGAGGGGCCCGCGGATCTCGCCGGTCGCTCCCCCATCGACGCGAACACTGCACGCGAACTCGCCGGAAACGCCACTTCGTGGGACCGGCTCCTCGCCCACCCGGTCACCGGGACCGTGCTGGAGTGCGACACCTACCGGCCGACCGCCGCCATGGTGCGGCTGCTGCGGGCCCGCGACCGGCACTGCCGGTTCCCCGGATGCCGGCAACCCGCCATCCGCTGCGAACTGGATCACACCATCGCTGCCTCTGACGGCGGTGCGACGCACGTGTGCAACCTCGCCAACCTCTGCAAACGACACCACGACGTCAAACACCACACCCGCTGGCGAGTAAGACAACTTCCGGGCGGGCGGCTCGTCTGGACCTCACCCACCGGACGGGTCTACCGCGACGACGCACCACCACCCCTCGTCGCCTTCACGACCACAGACCCACCCGCCCCGGAGCGCCCACCGTTCTGATCCACGGTGGCGGGCCAGGGTGAGCGGAGAGCGACGACGGCGTGCGGCGCTCCTCCCGGCTGCGCGGGCGCGCGTGCCGAAACGCGCCCGCGCAGCCGGAAGGTGCGCCCGAACCCGCCCCGGGGCCCGAACCCACCCCGGGGGCCCCGGATTCGGATCCGTCTCGCGCAGCGTCGGTACAGAAGGCGCGACCATCCCACAGCGCTTCGCCGTCGTCAAGCCCCGGGGCAAGACGCGGGGGTGAGGCGTTACATCGGCACCCCACGAACGCAAGCGGTACCGAGAGGAGAACCGATGTCGCAGAACTATGGTGAGCCGACGTCCGGCTCGCAGGCAGGATCAGGGTCGGGCACGGCGGAGACGGCGAAGCACGAAGCCGGAGAGGTCGCGGGCACCGCGAAGGCCGAGGCCGGTCACGTCGTCGAGACGGCCAAACAGGAAGCGGCGGGCGTCGCGTCAGAGGCGAAGTCTCAGGCGAAGCAGGTGTACACGCAGACGAAACAGCAGCTCACCGAACAGGCCGCGTCGCAGCAGCAGCGCGTCGCCGACGGGCTGCGCTCGATCGGAGATGAGCTGGACTCGCTGGCCCAGAACTCCGAGAACCCCGGCATCGCCACCGACCTCGTGCGTCAGGTGTCGAGCCGCGTGAGCGGCGCATCCGACTGGCTCTCGCAGCGCGACCCGGGGTCGCTGGTCAGCGAGGCGAAGAGCTTCGCGCGCCGCAAGCCGGGCGTCTTCATCGCGGGCGCGTTGATCGCAGGCGTCGTCGCCGGCCGCCTCACTCGCGCTCTCGCCGAGGGCGCGAAAGAAGAGCACGACTCCGGCACCGGCACGACGTCCGGCGGCGTGCCCGCCGCGCCCTCGGCGCCGTCGCCCGCACCGGTGAACGCGCCGCTCGACGCGCCGATCGGCACGCCGGGCGCCGCCGCCACCGGCATCCCGGCCGCACCGTCGGCACCGTCGCTCGCCCCGGTCGGGGCTCCGCTCGACGACCCGATCGGCTCCGCACCGGATGCCGCAGAGCCCACGCCGCTGTACGACAGCTCCGTCGGCCGCACGGCCGACGAGCCGTACACCGAGGGCATCGGGGAGACCCGAGATGACCGATAACCCCACGCCCTCCGAGCAGCAGGCGGCCACCACGTCGCTCGGCGATCTGCTGGGCGAGGTGACGCGCGACCTGTCGGAGCTGATGCGCCAGGAGATCAACCTGGCCAAGGCCGAGCTGAAGGAGTCGGGAACACGAGCGGGCAAGGGAGCCGGGATGCTGGGCGGCGCGGGATACGCGGCGCTCACGGCGATCTTCTTCCTCTCGATCGCGCTCTGGTGGGCCCTCGGCCACCTCGTCGGCCTCGGCTGGTCGGCCGTGATCGTCGCCGTCATCTGGGGCATCATCGCGGCTGTCCTGTACGCCCTCGGGCGCAAGCAGCTCGAGAGGGTCCAGGGCGCCCCGCAGACGGCCGAAACCCTGGGCAAGATCCCCGACGCATTGAAGAGAAATGAGGAGAACCGATGACCGATTCACCGGAAGCGATCCGCGCTGACATCGAGCGCAAGCGTCGCGAGCTGAGCCAAGACACCGACGCTCTCGTCGACAAGGTGACGCCCTCGAAGATCGCCCACCGCCAGACCGACAAGATAAAGGGCGCCCTCGGGTCCGTGCGCGACCGCGTGATGGGTGCGGCCGACGACGCCGGCTCGTCGCTTCATGACGCGGGTTCCTCGGTCGCCGGAGGCGTGTCGGACGCCGCGCACAAGGTGGGTGCCAAGGCCGAGGGCAACCCCCTCGCCGTCGGCCTGATGGCGTTCGCCGGCGGCCTGCTCGTCGCCTCGCTCATCCCGGCATCCACGAAGGAGAAGGGCATCGCAGCCGACGTCAAGGAGCAGGCCCAGCCCCTGGTCGAAGAAGCCAAGAGCGTCGCCCAGCAGGTCGGCTCCGACCTGAAGGAGCCGGTGCAGGATGCCGCCGCAGCCGTCAAGGACACCGCGACCGAGGCGGTCTCCCACGTCAAGAGCGACGCTCAGGACGGGGTCGACAACGTCACCGGTCGCGCCCAGGAGGCTCGCGACAACGTCAGCGGCAGCTGACACCCACCGCGGCGCGAGCGCTGCACGAACCGTGCACCGGGACGGCATCCGCCGCCGACCCGGTGCACGGTCGCGTTTCCCGCACCGCTGACCATCCCGCAGCGCGCACGACCCCAGGAGGAGACATGAGCAACCAGAGAACCGCCGGGCTCGACCCCGAGCACCCCGCGAAGCCCGATTCCATCACCGACGTCGAGAAGCCTTCGTGGAAGCACGTGCTGAAGCGAACGGTCCGCGAGTTCAGCCGCGATCAGTGCCCCGACCTCGCCGCCGGGCTCACCTACTACGCCGTGCTGTCGGCGTTCCCGGGTCTTCTCGCGGTGTTCTCGCTCCTCGGCGTCATCGGGCAGGGGCAGCAGGCCGCCGACGCCGTGCTCGACATCGTCGGCCAGGTCGCTCTCGGCGGCGCCGCCGACACCCTGCGCGGCCCGATCGAAGAGATGGCCACCTCTCCCGCGGCGGGCTTCGCCCTCATCTCCGGTATCGTCCTGGCGCTCTGGTCGGCATCCGGTTACGTCGGCGCATTCAGTCGCGCTATGAACCGGATCTGGGAGATCGACGAGGGACGCCCCTTCATCAAGCTGAAGCCGCAACAGCTCGGCGTCACTCTTCTGGCGGTCGCGCTCGTCGTCGTCGCGCTCGTCCTCCTCGTCGTCTCCGGGCCAGTGGCCGAAGCGATCGGCGACGCGATCGGACTCGGCAGCACCGCCGTGCTCGTCTGGCAGATCGCCAAGTGGCCCGTGCTCGCGTTCATCGTCGTACTGCTCGTCGCCGTGCTCTACTACTTCGGCCCCAACGCGAAGCAGCCGAAGTTCCGCTGGATCAGTGCGGGCGCCGTCATCGCGATCGTCGTGCTCGCCATCGCGACCGCGGGCTTCGGCATCTACGTCGCGAACTTCTCGAACTACGAGCGCACCTACGGGTCGTTCGCCGGCGTGATCGTGTTCCTGCTATGGCTGTGGATCACGAACCTCGCCCTCCTGTTCGGCGCGGAGTTCGACGCCGAGCTCGAGCGCGGACGCGAGCTGCAGGCGGGGATGCCCGCCGAGGAGACCATCCAGCTGCCGCCTCGCGACACCACCCGCATCGAGAAGACTCGGAAGCAGGAGTCCGAGGAGCGCGCCGAAGCGCAGCGCCTGCGCGCGACGGGAGGCGCGTCGGACGACTGAGGCCCGTCACCGCGCTGCTGCCCGGCCGCGACCGCGTCAGGGCAGCAGTGCGATCCGGTCGTCGAGGTACGAAGCCAGCGGCATGCGGGCTCCCGCCGCGAACGCAACGGTGACGACCCCGTCGTGGCTGCGCGCGAGCGGCCCCGAAGCCCCGCCGGCATCGACGACGTCGAGATCGATCGGGGACCAGTCCAGGTGCACCGGCTCGCCTTCGGCGAAACCACCGCGGAACGCCGCTGCCGCACGCTCGGACCGAGCCCGCTGCGCCTCGGCGGTGTAGCCGCGGATCGCCTCGGCTCGGGCTCGCAGCAGCTCCCCTGTCGCGAACACCTCATCATCGGCGATGAGCAGGACCCCGAGATGCCACGCATCCCCGACCGGCAAGATGCGGGCGGCGCGGCCGAAGCCGAGCAGACGCCGCCCCTCGCTGCGGACCCCCAGTCGTTCCCGGGGAACTCCGATCAGCCGACGACGGGCGTCGGCGATGAGTTCGGTCGCAGCTTCCGGCACCCCTCGATGCTATTGACCGTCGCCGTCAGCCGCGCGCACCTTGCGCTCCGCCGCCGCAAGTGACTCGCGCGCCGACGCGACCGCGTCGTCGAGGTCGTCGACCGCGGCATCGGCCCGCTCGGCGTCCTCGGACACCCGTGCGAGGTCCCGCCGAAGCTCTTCGGCCCGCTCGTGCAGCCGGTCAGCCCGTTCCCGCGCGCTCGACCGGCGTTCCTCCGCGCGGGCCAGCGCCCGGCCTGCTTCGCTCGCCTCGCGCTGCGCCTCGCGCCGGCGCTTCTCCGCCTCACGTCGCGCGCGCCGTTCGGCGAGATCGTCTCGCGGCCTCGCGGGCGCCTCGGCAACACCGGGAATCGAACCCGCGACGCGGTCAGCCAGCGTCTCGGAGTCGAGCGACCCCGGCTCGAGGGTGCGCACGAGCCGGCCCGCTCCCACCACCGCGCCCGCGACGGCATCGACGATGGCCGCATTGACGGTGCGCTCCACCTCGTCGCGCGCCGCCGCCGACAGCGCGACACCGGCCTCGTCAGCCAGGTCGGCGGAGCGGCGCGCGAGCGCCGCGACCAGGGCGCGTCGCTGCTTGCCGAGTCGGGCGAGCTCAGCCGCGTCGAGGTCGTCTTGCGCCTCACGCAGCGCCCCGGAGAGTTCGAGCGCCTCGCGGAAGGACGGGTCGCGGCTCAGCAGGTTGACCGCCCACGCCGCCACCGTCGGCTTGCGCAACCCGCGGATGCGCGTGCCGAGCGCCCCGGGCGCCTCCGTCGCGCGAGCGTTGCGGGCGGCGACGAAGTCGGCGGGCGCCACGACCAGCAGTTCAGCGGCCGCCGCGTCGAACTCGTCGCCCGCACCGCCGTCGGTATGCGCCCCGTTCGCCGTCATCCCGCCATTGTCACCGACCGCGCTTCGGAGCGCGCGGCATCAGTTCACCATCGACGACATCGAAAGCCGGCAGATCCGCGAACACGTCCTCGTCGAGCGAGCCGGTGGGCTTGGGCTCGAGCTCGTCATCGGGGCGCGGATCGATCATCATCGGCTCCCACTTTCATCCGCGATCCACGGAGCGTCGAGCCCTTGACAATGAGATTGGGCTTCGTCCCGCGGACGTTTAATGTGGTGCTCGTGGGCACCATCTATTACGGAGACGGCGCATCGCCGATCCACATCGAAGACCGCACGCTGGCGCACCTCAAGGTGGTCATCGCCACCAAGCTGCGTCGCGGCGAGAGCTTCACGCTCTCATGGCGACACCCCGACGGCGAGCCCACGGGACGCAGCACGATCTGGCTGCACCCCTCGATCCCGCTCCGGTTCGCCTTCGACGACCCCGAGCCGACGACGCTCAGCCGCGAGTGGGTCGAGGAGATGGCGAACTCCGCGAACTCGTCCGGCGGCATCATGGTGGTCACCGAGCACGTCGACGACCCCGACACGGTCGCCCCGACGGGCAACGACGCCGCATCCTGACCGGTCGCAGCGCAGAGCGGGCAACGCCGCTCAGCCGACTTCGGGCGCGCCGTCCTCGGCCGGCTCGGGGACGATCGTCAGGCCTGCCGGGCCGCTGGCGACCTGCATGAGCTCTTCGACCCAGTGGCGGTTGATGCGCGGCTGCCTGCTGCCCGAGAAGTGGAACTGCAGCGGCACGGACGGGTGGATCCAGTAGCTGCGACGCTCACCCCCGCGAGGCAGATCGATGTCGAACATGAACGGCTCGGAACGGCGCAGCTTGTTCATGATGACGATGCGCAGGTGCGCCAGAGTCCGGTCGTCGATCTCGACGGAGTTCCCCAGCGTGTCGTAGATGAATCGGCCCACGCAGTGAGCCTAACGCGCAACAGACGGTCCGATAAACGACGGACCGTGGGCGCGGGGGCCCTCAGCCGTCGATCTGAGCCGAGGTCTCGACTGCAAGCATCTCGGCGGCACCCTCTTCGACGCCGATCGGAACCACCACCGGACGGCTGGCGCTGAACGCCTCCCACTCGCGCAGCACGACCCGCTCGATGTCGACGACGGCGAGGGACGGATGCGCGGCGGCCAGGCGCGAGACCACGCCCGAGAACGACGTCACCACCTGGCCCTCGATGGTGAAGCGCTCCTCGGTCGGGGTCACCGGAAGGGAACACATGTTCTCATGGTGTCACGCGGTTCCCCGCTTGACGAATGTCAATTCGCGGGCTTTCTCCGGTGACTAGCTACCTGTCAGGCGCGGTCGCTGCGGGCCTGAACGGCGCGCGGATCGGGCGCGTGGGCGTCGACCTCGTCGACGGCCTGCTGCAGGCGCCCGAGACACGCGATGACGATGCGCGCCTCCTCTGCCGACATGCCGTCGACGGCGGCGATCATGCGCTCGTGCATCCGCCCGAGGGTCTCGCGCACCTCTTCGTCCGACTTCTCCGTGGCGACTACATGGACGCTGCGCCGGTCGCTGGGGTGGGCCTGACGGGTGACGTGGCCGGACTTCTGCAGCCGGTCGATCAGCGCCGTCGTCGAGGCCGTCGAGATGCCGAGGTAGCGGGAGAGCTCGGTCGGCCCGACGAGACGCCCCTCGCCGTGCGCCTTGATGAGATAGCGGAGCACGAGCAGCTCGTTCTCGCCCATCGACATGGAATCCCGCGTGCGGCGGCGCATGGCAGCCTCCGCGGCGCGATAGAGCCGGAACGCCTGGAGCACGGCGATGCCGCGCTCGCGAGGAGTCCCCGGATCGTCCGAGTCCGACGGGTACCAGTAATGCGTGGGCGTCGGGACATCGGGCACCTCGGCATCCTAAGACGCGGGCGGGGCCTCGCGCACGTCGCACGCCGAGGGATTGACGCGCTCGCCCATCCATGAGACGGGATGATCCGGAACACGAACGTCTGCGCCGTCGGTCACTCGTCGCGGTCGTACCCCAGCGCAGGTCCGTCGCCATCGATGGTGTGCGCGGCGGGCGCGTCCGCGGCGGCCGCCCGGGCGCGTCGAGCACTCCGGCTGAGCAGCACGGCGGCTCCCGCGGCGGACAGCAGCGTTCCGAGGAGCACGCCGAGCCGGGCGCCGTCGGTGTGGACGCCGTCGGCGAAAGACAATCCCGTGATGAGCAGCGACACCGTGAACCCGATCCCGCAGAGCAGCCCGATGGGCAGAAGATCGCGCATCCCGACGCCGTCCGGCAGCCGGAGCGGCGTCGTCCGGGTGACGAGCGCGGTGGTCCCCAGCACGCCGGCCGCCTTGCCGACGACCAGGCCGACGATGATCGCGAGCACGACGGGCTGCGCGACGACCGCGAGCGGATCGCTGGTCCCGACCACGCTGACCCCGGCCGCGAAGAACGCGAACACGGGGAGAGCGATACCCGAGGAGAAGGGACGCACGAGGTCGTCGTACGTGTCGGTGCGCGCCACGCTCTCGCCGTGCACCGGCCGGGCGGGGACGGCGAACCCGAGCAGCACCCCCGCGATCGTCGCATGGACGCCGGAGGCGTGGAGGAAGCCCCAGACGACGAGCCCGAGCGGCAGCAGCATCCACCACCGGGCCCATCGCTGCCGGACGACGACGGCGAACACCGCCGCGGTCGCGAGCGCCACCGCGAGCGCCACGATGTGGATCGTCGCGGTGTAGAAGATCGCGATGATCAGGATCGCGAGCAGATCGTCGACGACGGCGAGGGTCAGCAGGAACGTACGCAGCCCCGGCGGGAGACCGCGCCCGAAGATCGCCAGCACCGCGAGTGCGAACGCGATGTCGGTCGCGGTCGGGATCGCCCACCCGCGCAGCGCCTCGGTGTCGCCCGTGACGAGGATCACGGCGGTGAAGAGGATCGCGGGCAGCAGCATCCCGCCCACCGCCGCCAGCACCGGCACCGCCGCCTCGCGCGGGCGGCGGAGACTGCCCGCGACGAACTCGTGCTTGAGCTCGACGCCCACGACGAAGAAGAACAGCGCGAGCAGGCCGTCCGCGGCCCACGTCGACAGCGAGAGGTCGAGGTGCAGCGCCGCGGGCCCGATCGTGAACTCCGACAACGCGGTGTAGGAGGCGGCGAGGGGCGAGTTCGCCCAGATCAGCGCGAGGGCCGCGGCCGCGAGGAGCAGCGCGCCGCCCGTCGTCTCACGGGACAGCCAGCGGCGCAGGCGGGCTCGGCGGGGAAGAGCGTCGTACATGTGAGGAGCCTCTCGATCCTCCGTCGGCAGTCGCCGACGGACATGTCGACCAGACTTCCCGACGCACCGAGCCCCCAGCCTACCCGTCGGCAGGCACCGCCGCCGTGCCCTCCGTCGACGCGCGCGCGACGTGCAGCTCCGCGATGCGACGACGGTCCAGTCGCGTCACCTCGATCGTCGCGCCGTCGACCTCGATGCGATCGCCGACCCGTGCGAGGCGCCCGAGCTGCTCGATCACGAAGCCGGCCACGGTGTCGGACGTCCCGCGCGGGATCGAGATGCCGGTGGCCTCCTCGAAATCCTGCAGGTTCAGCCGCCCGTCCACCGGTCCGCCGTCGCCGGCGAGCGGATGCGGCATCGCCTCGGTGTCGTATTCGTCGACGATCTCGCCGACGACCTCCTCGACGAGGTCCTCGAGGGTGACGATGCCGTCGGTGCCGCCGTACTCGTCGACGACGACCGCGATCTGGCTGCCCTCGGCGCGCATCGACGTGAGGGTCGGCAGCAGCCGCGCGGTCGAGGGAAAGTAGCGGATCGGTCGCACGATCGACTGGAGGGACTGCGTGTCGTCGGTGCCCGCGGCATCCAGGACGTCGCGCACGTGGACGAATCCGGCCACATCGTCGATGGTCTGATCGATGATCGGGTACCGCGAGTACGGCAGATCGCGAACGAGCGCGGCGGCCGCGCCGACGGTCTCGCCGCCCGGCAGCGACACCACTTCGGGTCGCGGACGCATCACCTCGCTCAGCTGACGGTCGCGCAGCGACAGCACGTCGTCGAGGATGCGCCGTTCGTCCTCGGGAAGGCCCTCGTGACTCGACACGATGTCGCGGAGCTCCTCGTCGCTGAGCTCCTCGCCGGTCTTGTTCGGGTCGCCCCCCAGCAGCCGCACGAGCAGGTTGGTCGAGAGCGAGAGCAGCCAGATCACCGGGCGCATGAGCTTCGCGAAGCCGTTGAGCACCGGAGCGACACCGTACGCGAAGGCGGCGTTGCGCTGGATCGCGAGGCGCTTGGGCACCAGCTCGCCGAGCACGAGCGAGAGGTAGGCGATGATCAGGGTCAGCACGATCGTCGCCACGGTCATCGCGGCGGCATCGGACAGCCCCCACGACACCAGCAGCGGGGCGAGCGAGGGCGCGATCGACGAGGCGCCGTACGCCGCCGAGGCGAAGCCCGCGACCGTCACACCGATCTGCACGGCGGAGAGGAACGTGTTGGGGTTCCGCGCGAGCGCGGCCACCTTCTCGCCCCGTTTGCCGCGGAGGGCGAGCGCGTTGACCTGGCTCTCGCGCAACGTGACGAGGGCCATCTCGGTGGCGGCGAACACACCACCGATCAGCACGAAGACGACGACGAGGACGATGTTGAGGAGCAGGTCGCCGTTCACCGGCGGACCTCGCTCGCGAGACGGGACGCGCCCGGGGTCACCCGGGCGCCGGGACTGTCGGAGTCGGAGGCCTTCGAGGCTCGATGCGTCATCGCACAAAAATAGCGGCATCTGCTCGGGATGCGCTGAACGCTTGACAACGGCCGAGGCCCCCACCGATGTCGGGATGTGCCACGATGCAGGGATGGACGAGGGTGTGGCCGCCGAGCTCCGCGCGCTCCGCCTCCGCGCCTACGCGCCGGGCGGTGACATCGCCGACGATCCCGCTGCGCTGGCTCGACTGACGGAGCTCGAACAGCGCGAACGCGCGGAACGGATACCGCGCACGCACGCACGCGAGCCCGATCCGGAGCCCGTGCGTCCGTCGACCATCGACACGCTCACGGACCTGCCAACGGCCCGATCCGACGAGCCGCGGCATGACGAGCCGGGGGATGGCGTCGCGGAACCGACGGCGCGCCGCGCGCGGCCGCTGCGCTCGATCCTCATGTGGGCCGGTTCGCTCGTCGCGGTGGCCGCCCTCTCGGTGGGGATCACCGCGTTCGCGACGGCCCGCAGCGCATCGACCGCGACCGCGTTGCCGCCGGATGCGAGAATCTCCCACGTCACCACGCTGCTGCCCACGGGTGAGGAGATCCCCGCATTCATGCGGCCGTACAGTGGCGGGGTCGAGCCGGGGTCGTTCGAGAAGTTCCTCGGCCTGTCGGTGTTCCGCTCCACCGACACCTGGCAGGGAAACGACAACGTCTGCCTCTCCGTCGCGCGCATCGACGATGAGACATCCGGTGACGGCTCGCGCAGCGGGGCGTTCTACCAAGGCTGCTCCGCCGGTGCCTTCCCCGCGGCCGTCTCTTTCGTCGTCAGGGAGGATCAGCCCGACGAGCTCCTCGAGCGATATCCCCTCGGCACCGGGCTGCAGTTCGTGCTGACGGATGCCGGCGTCGACGTCTTCGTGTCGGAGGCGCCGTCGTCCTCCGCCGCACCGGAGGCGCCCGGCGAAGCGGCGAGTCAGCCCGCGGGCTGAGTGATGACGTCGGACTCGGCGGTGACGCCGTTGAGCTCGACGTAGAGGTGGCGCTCGGTGACCGAGACCGTCACGGTGTTGCGGCGGTCGAGCGCCGAGACGAGGGTGTCGATGAAGCCCGGCTCGAAGCTGTGGAGGGCGATCTCCGAGACGCGGTGGATCTTCTTCCCCGCCCACGCGGCCACGATCGGACCGGGATTGCGCTGCGTGTAGACGGCGACGCGATCGGCCTGCTTGCTGCCGAGGTGCAGGCGCGCGGCATCCGGCGCCCCCACCTCGATCCAGGCGACGATCGATCCCGTCACGTCGCGCACGAGCACGGCGGGCTCGTCCTTCGCGGCGATGCCCTCGGTGAAGTCGATGCCCTCCTCGTACTCGAGGCAGTACGCCAGCAACCGGGTCAGCATGAAGGCGTCGGTCTCGGAGGGATGCCGCGCGACGCGCAGGGCGAACGACTCGTACACGCCGCGGTCGACGTCGGCGAGCGTCGCATCGAACGTGTGGATCGTCGCCCCGGCAGCCATGAGGAACGAGCCTAGCCGCCCCCGGTGGCACCGCCGTGTGCGACGCTGTTCTCATGCGGATCGCACTGACGGGATCATCGGGAAAACTCGGCACGGTCGTCGCTCGTGAGCTCACGGCGGCAGGCCACGAGGTCATCGGCTTCGACGTGATCGGCAGGCGCGGCCCCGCGTTCGTGCAGATCGACCTGACCGACTACGGCCAGGTCGTCGACGCTTTCGGCTCGGTCGGCGACCGCCACGACGGCGTCGACGCGATCGTGCACCTCGGCGCCGTCCCCGCGCCCGGCGTCCGGCCCGACATCGCGACGTTCCACAACAACATGGCCGCGACCTTCAACGTCTTCCACGCCGCGACCCGGCTCGGCATCGACCGGATCGTCTACGCCTCGAGCGAGACGGTGCAGGGGCTGCCCTTCGATGTGCCGCCGCCGTACATCCCCGTCGACGAGGAGTATCCCGCCCGCCCCGAGTCGGTGTACTCGCTCGTGAAGCATCTCGAGGAGCAGCTCGCGATCGAGCTCGTACGCTGGCACCCCGGACTGTCGATCACGGCGCTGCGATTCTCGAACGTCATGGTGCCCGAGGACTACGCCGAGTTCCCCTCGTTCGACGCCGACCCGATGCGTCGCAAGTGGAACGTGTGGAGCTATATCGACGCGCGCGACGGCGCCCAAGCGGTTCTGCGTGCGCTCGAGAACGCGCCGACGGGCTTCGACCGGTTCCTCATCGCCGCCGCCGACACCGTCATGTCACGCCCGAACGCGGAGCTCGTGGCCGAGGTGTTCCCCGACGTCGAGATCCGCGGCGACCTCGGAACGAACGAGTCGCTCTTCTCCACCGAGAAGGCGCGCAGGCTTCTGGGCTACGAGCCGAAGCACTCCTGGCGCGATCACGTCTGAGGCGATCTAACGGGCACCCGCCGCGGCGACGCGGCGGGCCTGCTCAGCCGCGCCGAGCGCGACGTACTCGCCCGGCGCGGGCACCTCGACGTCGAGACCGAACACCGCGGGGGCGATCTGCTGCACGGCGGCCGATCGCGCTCCCCCGCCGACCAGCAGCACGCGCCGCAGCGGCACGCCCTGGTCGCGCAGCGCGTCGAGCCCGGCACCGAGACCTGCCAGCATCCCCTCGACCGCGCCACGGGCGAGGTTCTCGCGCGTGGTCGAGGCGAGCGTCATCCCGGTCAGCGAGGCCGTCGCGTCCGGCAGATTGGGCGTGCGTTCGCCCTCGAAGTACGGCACGAGCGTCAGCCCTCCCGCCCCGGGCTCGGCCGACAGCGCGAGGCGCGACAGGCCGTCGTGGTCGACCCCCAGCAGAGCGGCGACGACATCGAGCACCCGTGCGGCATTGAGCGTGCACACGAGCGGCAGGTGATGCCCGTCGGCTGACGCGAAGCCCGCCACGGTCCCGGTCGCGTCGACCGCGGGCGTCTCGCTCACGGCGAAGACCGTGCCCGACGTGCCGATCGAGACGACGACGTCGCCGACGCCCGCGCCGACGCCGAGAGCGGATGCCGCGTTGTCGCCGGCGCCCGCCGCGACTCGGCGGCCGTCCCGGTCCCTCACCCACTCGTCGGCGGCGAGGACCCGCGGAACCACGGCATCGTGCCCGAGAGCGGACACGAGCAGCTCGCGGTCGTACTCGCCCGTGACAGCGCTCCAGTAGCCGGTCCCCGAGGCGTCGGAGCGATCCGTGACGAGCTCGGCCAGAGCGGCGGCCCCGGCCGCACGGTCGGCGACCGGGCCGAAGCCGCGCAGGCGCCAGGTCAGCCAGTCGTGCGGCAGAGCCACGGCCGCCGTGCGCGCGGCGTTCTCCGGCTCGTGGTCGCGCAGCCACCGCAGCTTGCTGATGGTGAACGAGGCGACGGGCACGAGCCCGGTGCGCTCGGCGAGCCGGTCGGCGCCGTATTCGGCGACGAGATCGGATGCCGCCTGCGCCGATCTCGTGTCGTTCCACAGCAGCGCGTCGCGCACGACGGCGCCCCGCTCGTCGAGCGCGACGAGGCCGTGCTGCTGCCCGCCGATGGACCAGGCCGCGACGTCCGCCATCCCGCCCGCCAACTCGATCGCCGCCTGCAGTGCGGTCCACCACGACTCGGGGTCGACGCTCGTGCCGTCCGGGTGGGGCGCGCGCCCCTCCCGGACGACCCGACCGGTGTCGGCATCGACGATCACGACCTTGCACGATTGGGTCGACGAGTCGACCCCCATGACCAGCGTCATGCCGGCATCCTCTTCTCTCGCGTTACGGGGCTTCTCGCGGCGCCGGTGTCAGCGTGCGCCGAGCAGGTGCTCGGTCGCGAGCTGCTGCAGACGGACGAATCCGAAGCCCTTGCCCCCGAGGTACGCGTCGGCGTCGAAGTCCTCGTAGGCGGAGCGGTCGCCGACGAAGTCGTCGTAGCTCTCCCCCTCGCCGAACGTCGGCTGGGCGAGCTCGGGAACGCGGGCCGCCTCGAGCGCCTCCTGCACCTCGGGGTCGGCACGGAACGCCGCGGCCCGCTCCTTGAGCAGCAGGTAGGTGCGCATGTTCGCGGCGGCGGAGTCCCAGACGCCGGTCTCGTCCTCGGTGCGGCTCGGCTTGTAGTCGAAGTGGCGGGGGCCGTCATAGGCCGGTCCGCCGTTCGGGCCGCCGTTCTCGAGCAGGTCGACGAGCGCGAAGGCGTTGTGCAGGTCGCCGTGTCCGAACACGAGGTCCTGGTCGTACTTGATGCCGCGCTGGCCGTTGAGGTCGATGTGGAAGAGCTTGCCGTGGTACAGGGCCTGTGCGATGCCGGCCGCGAAGTTCAGGCCAGCCATCTGCTCGTGCCCGACCTCGGGGTTCAGTCCGACGAGCTCGGGGCGCTCGAGCGACTCGATGAAGGCGAGGGCGTGACCGACGGTCGGAAGCAGGATGTCGCCGCGCGGCTCGTTCGGCTTCGGCTCGATCGCGAAACGCAGGTTGTACCCCTTCTCGACGACGTAGTCGCCGAGGAAGTTCACCGCCTCGCGGTAGCGCTCCAGCGCCTGACGGACGTCCTTCGCGGAGTCGTACTCGGCGCCCTCGCGACCGCCCCACATGACGAAGGTCTCGGCGCCGAGCTCGGCGCCCAGGTCGATCTGACGCAGCGCCTTGCGGATCGCGAAGCGCCGCACCGCGCGGTCGTTCGAGGTGAACCCGCCGTCCTTGAAGACCGGCGCGCTGAAGAGGTTGGTGGTCACCATCGGCACGGTCAGCCCGGTGTCGGCGAGCGCGCCCTTGAGGCGGTCGATCTGCGTCTGGCGCTCGCTCTCGCTCGATCCGAACGCGAAGAGGTCGTCGTCGTGGAACGTCAGTCCCGCGGCCCCGAGCTCGGCGAGCTTCTCGACCGCGTGGACGACGTCGAGGGGCGGCCGGGTCGGACCGCCGAACGGGTCGGTGCCGTTGTAGCCGATGGTCCAGAGGCCGAACGTGAACTTGTCGGCCGGGGTCGGGGTGCGCATGCGTGCTCCTTCGCTTCGATTGCTGCGACCTCAGCGTAAGTCGGTTTGTCTATTACGTCAACAAACTGTGTTCTCGTAGGCTGATCCCGTGAGTGTCGCGCCGGGAACCGCCGAACTCGTCCGGCGTGTGAATCTCGCCCGGATGCTCGTCGCCGTGCATCGCGACGGCCCGATCTCGCGCGCCGCCCTCACCGCCGAGCTGGGACTCAACCGCTCGACCATCGGCGCGCTCACGGCGGAGCTCGCTCGCCTCGGCCTCGTCACCGAGACCGCCGGCGCCGCCGAGGGACGCATCGGCCGCCCCTCCCCCGTCATCACCGCGCGCCCCGACGTCGTCGCCGTCGCCGTGAACCCCGAGGTCGACGCCGTGACACTCGCGGCGGTCGGACTCGACCGCCGCGTGCACGCCCGTCGGCGCGCCGTCACGACCAGCCTCATCACGCCGCAGGAGCTCGCCTCGCTCGTCGCGGAGACCATCGAGGAATGGCGCTCGGGGCCGCTCGCCACGACGACGGTCATCGGGATCGGCGTCGCCGTCCCCGGTCTCGTCGAGCCGGCCGCGGGCCTCGTCGTGCATGCCCCGCACCTGCGCTGGACGGACGCGCCGCTCGCCGACCTCGTGTCGGCCGCGACGGGAACCCCGACGACCGTCGGCAACGACGCGTCCTACGGCGCGCACGCCGAGTACCTCTTCGGCGCCGCGCGAGGTGTCGCGGACGTGATCTATCTCAACGGCGGCGCGAGCGGCATCGGCGGCGGGCTCGTCGTCGGAGGCGCCCTGGTCGGGGGCGCACGCGGCCTCGCCGGCGAGTTCGGACACAATCCCGCGATCGTCGAGGACGCTGCCGACCGCCGCTCCGGCGAGCACGCCGCACTCGAGGACGAGGTCAGCCAGCACCGCCTGATCGCCTCGCTGGGGCTCCCCGGCGCGGACGGCGCCGAGCTGCGCGCGGCCGTCCACGGCGCCGCGAACCCCGCCGCCCGAGCCGAGGTGCAGCGGCAGCGCCGCATCCTCGCCTCCGCCGTCGCGAGCGCGGTCAACGTCCTCGATCCGGCCGTGGTCGTGCTCGGCGGCTTCCTCGCCCCGCTCGTCGAGAGCGACGTCGACGCGTTCGCCGAGGCGGTCGCGCGACAGACGATCTCCGGCCACGCACCGCTCATGCGCACGGCGGAGCTGGGCGACGACCGGCTCCTCGTGGGCGCCGCCGAGACCGCGTTCGCCGCCCTCCTCTCCGACCCGGTCCCGGTCATGACCGGCTCCGGCACACCCATGACCGATTCGACCGCCGCGTCAAGCGCCGCCGTCGCCGCACGCTGAACTCGTACGATCGAACGGTCGCGCAGCGCCGCGGCATCCGTCCCGAGAGAAACGTCCGCATGGCATCCAGATCCTCCCGCCCCGTCGAGCCGCCGCAGCGGCAGCGCAACGCGCTCGCACCCGGCATCCTGGGGGCCGCTGCCCTCGTGGCCGGCATCCCGCTCATCGGCGGGGAGTTCGCGATCGTGATCTCGTTCATCGCGGCGATCCTGGCTTTGATCATCGCGTGGTTCGCGATCCAGGCGCGACAGTGGTGGTGGGCCGTCCCGATGGCGGCGATCGCGGTGCTGTGGAACCCGGTGTATCCGTTCTCGCTCGACCAGCCGGTCTGGCTGGCCGCCCACGTCATCGGCGCAGCGACGTTCATCGCCGCCGGCACCCTCGTATGGGTGCCCCGCGCGCAGGCCGCCCGATGACCGGAACCGGAATCGTCTGGGCCCGCGTCGAGGACGGCTTCCACGTCGGGAGCCGCACCGGCGAGTTCGTCGGCTACATCGACCGCCAGCCCGACGGGCGGTATCTCGCCTACGACTCCCGGTCCGCCTGCGCCGGGGCCTTCGTCGAGCTGACCGCGGCCATGCGCGCGCTCGCTGCCCGCGCGACCCCCGACACCCCCGACGAGACGCCGCCCATCGAACTCCGGGAGATCCGATGACCTCGACCTCCGACGACCTGCTGTCGGTCCTCTACACCAGCAACGCACGCGCCCCGTTCGGCGACGACGATCTCGCCGAGCTCCTGGCGCAGAGCCGCGCATCGAACGCGGCGCGAGACCTGACCGGGATGCTGCTGTACCGCGGCGGCCGGTTCGTCCAGGTGCTCGAGGGCCCCGAGCGGACGGTGCGCGAGCTCCTCGCCACGATCGACCGGGACCCACGTCACTTCGACATGCGGGTGCTCATCGAGCAACCCATCGCCCAGCGCGAGTTCCACGAGTGGACGATGGGCTATCAGCCGATCGCGGAGACGACCGGCGACGCCCCCGCGGGGTTCCGCGACACCTTCGACGACCTCGAGGGCTCGGACGACCCGAGTGCGACGTTGCGCGCCGCCCGAGAGCTGAGCCTGTGGTTCCGTGTGCGATCGTCCCGGCCGCCGCGGGACACGGCGGCCGGGACGTAGTCACTCGCCGCGGCCGGTCGCGTCCTGCAGACGGTCGATCTGCTCCGAGGCCTCGGCCTTGGTGAGGTTGCCGGGGAGTTCCTCGCCGGCCTCGCGAGCGAGGGTGTCGAGGTAGCTCCGCTGCGGCCCCGTCATGGGCTCGTCGCCGGTGACCCAGTTCTCGGGATCCTTCACGGGCGACCCCTGGCCACCGCCGTCGGTTCCGCCCAGCGTGTCGGCGCTGTCCGGGGTGTCGGCGCTGCCGAGGCTGTCGGCTGCAGACGCGGCCGAGGCGGGCGGGGTCGGGGCCGACGGCTCACCGGGCGCCGGCGCGGTCGGTTCCGTGGGTACGGGGACGGTCGGTTCGGCGGGCGCCGGGAAAGTCGGCTCGTCGGGAGTGGGGATGCTCTGGTCGGTCATGCCTCGACGCTATGCCGACCGTCCCGAGAAGCCGAGGCACTTGCGCGTTCCGCGAAAAGCCCTCAACGAGAGAACCCGGCCCGGTGACGCCGTTCGGGCAGCGTCCCCGTGGCCGGGTGTTCTTCGATCTTCGGCGACGCACCGCAAGGAATGCGCAACGCGCCTACCGAGCAACCTCAAGGAATCCGCAAGATCGGAGCTCAGGTGCGGCGCGCGGGGGCGGAGATGCGGATCACGGAGGAGTCGTCGCTCTCACCCAGGCCCTGGGCCTGCGCGAGCAGGTAGCTCTGCTCGGCGGCCGCCGCCAGCGGCGCCGGGAGGCCCGCGCGCCGCGCCGCGGCCCCGACGATCCCCATGTCCTTGACGAAGATGTCGAGGCGGCTGAGCACCTCGGCGCCCTCGTCGTCCCAGGCCTGCAGCATGCGCGGGCCGCGGTTTCCGAGCATGAACGACGCCGCGGCGCCCGCCTGCAGCGCCTCCAGCGTCCGGTCGAGGTCGAGCCCGAGCCGGTCGGCGAGCGCGAGCGCTTCGGCGGCGGCCGCGATGTGCACGCCGCACAGCAGCTGGTTGACGGTCTTCAGCGCCTGACCATCACCCGCCCGCTCCCCGACGATCGTGAGGGTCGACGCGAGCACCTCCAGGACGGGCCTCGCGACGGCGAGGGCGGCGGGGTGCGCCCCGACGACGATCAGCAGATCGCCCTCCCTCGCCCGGGCCGGACCACCGCTCAGCGGGGCGTCGACGAGACCGATGCCCCGTTGCGCGAGCGAGACCGCGACATCCGCGACGCCCTCGGTTCCGACGGTGCTCGTGAGGACGACGACCGCCCCCTCCGCGAGAGAGTCGGCGATGCCGGCATCCCCGAACAGGACATCCGCGAGCTGCGCGGAGTCACGCACCGCCACCAGGACGACCTGCGCGCCCGTGGCGGCCTCGGCGGCGGAACCAGCAGGGGCGATCCCGGACTCGGCGGCCAGCCCGAGCCGGGCGGGGGCGATGTCGAAGCCGCGGACGGTGAAGGTCTCTGCGAGACGCTCGGCCATCGGCAGGCCCATCGCCCCCAGTCCCAGGACGGCGACGCTCGGGTTCTCGTTCATTCCTGCGGTTCTCCTCGGTCTCGAGCGGGATGTGCGGGGGTCAGGGAGAGCCGTTCGACCGCGGCGGTCAGCGAACCGTCGTCGCCGACGTTCCCGGCGAAGACGATGTAGGGGATTCCGGATGCCGGGCCGTCGGCGGCCTCCCAGACCGACACGATCCCGGGGAAGAGCGAGCCGCGCACGCGGGCTCGGCGGATCTCGAGCCCCCGCGTGGCCACGTCGGACGAGGTGATGCCGCCCTTCGCGATGACGAAGCGGGGCGTGACCCCCGCGACGACCCCGCGGACGACCTCGACGACGGCTTCCGAGACGCGGCGCGAGATGTCGAGGCTCTCGTCGGGGTCGTCGGTTCGCACGAGGGTCCGGCTCGTATGGAGCACGACGTCGCCGCGCAGCAGAGCCGTCGCGATGGTCGCTCCGGCTCGATCGAGCTCGGCGGCGCGCTGCGCGGGATCGAGCAGCCGCGGCACGTCGAGCTCGACGACGGCTTCGAGGGGACGGTGACGAACGAGGTCCGCGAGCTGACGGCTCGTCAGGCCGACGTGCGACCCCACGACGACCAGCCCGCCGCGCGCCGCGCGATCGACGCCGAGCTCGGCGACATCGACGGGCGGCCGCCGTCGCTGACCGATGCGCGCGCGTACGAACGGCGGCCCCACCCGGTAGACGAACGAGCGGCCCTCCGCCTCGACCGCTTCGAGCCCGAGGGCCAGCTCCACGAGGTCCTCCTCCACGACGGCGTCGACGACGATCGGCGCACCAGCCGGTGCGGCGCGCAGCACGGCGGCGACCGCGGCGACTCCCGCCCGGAGGTGGTCGACGGTCACCTCGACGACATCGGCGGCGGCGATCGCGCCGTCGGTCTTCTCCGCCACCCAGTCCGCAAGCCGCGACGAGCGGAAGCCGAACGTGGAGTCACGGGCGAACTCCGTCTCGCCGATCGGGGTGAAGCCCTCGTCCGACAGGATGCCGTGCACACCGCGCACCGTGACGCGTCCGGCATCCGGGAAGGCGGGCACCACGACGACGTTCGTCGGCGCAGGCGAGCCCGACCGAGCGATCTCGTGGGCGATCGTGTCCGGTTCGAGAGGGAAATGCCCGCGGAGCGTCGAGTCGCTGCGGCTGACGAAATCGACGCGGACGCCGGCGGTCTCGGCCGCCGCGAGAGCCGCGCGCACGACCTCGCGGTTGATGCGCTCGGCGTCGGCCGGCGCGAGGCTGCGCGAATTGGTCAGCACGTATACCGCGGGTGCCCCCGATGACAGCGCCCAGGCGAGGTCGGCGACATCCCACGCCCCGAGGACGGGCAGATCGGCGACGGACTGCGTCCCGGTTGGGTCGTCGTCGAGGACGACGAAGACGCGCCCGCTCTCGGCCACTCGGGCCGCGAGGAGTCCCAGGTCGGGTCGCGACGCCTCCGGCAGGTCGGGCAGAGGGGCGGTGAGCGCCATGGGATCTCCTCGTCGTCGAGCGAGTCGGGCAGCTGTCAGATGTATGACAGCATGCAGCACCGGCATCCTCGCCGTCAACCGGCACTCGCCGCGTCGCGGGGGTTGCATCCGCGCCCGCCGGAACCGCACGCTGGCATGAGATGGTTGCCCGACCGCAGGAACGAGAGGAGACAGGCATGTCTGAGATCGAGCGCGAGCACGGCCCTGAGGTTCCCGTAGCGGATGCCGAGGAGCAGAAGCAGCCGACGACCGACGCCGGCGCGGCGCCGGAGATCCCCGCACCGTCGACCGAGGCCGACGAGGCCGACGTCTGGGAGCAGAGCCACGAGGTACCCCTCGACGACGACGAGCCGGATTCGGCGTGAGCCCGGCTCAGCCGGCCACGTAGCGGCGGAAGTCGTCGAGCGTCTGCTGCAGGTGGTGATCCATCGCCGCCCGTGCGGCATCCGGATCGCGCGTGCGCAACGCGTCGACGATGCCCCGGTGCTCCGCGATCGCGTGCTCCTGGATCTCGGGCACCCGCGACGTCTGCGCGCGTCGCTCGGCGAGCACCTCGGTGAGGGGTGCGAGGAGAACGCCGAGGAACAGGTTGCCCGAGGCGCCGAGGATCCCGGCGTGGAAGCGCAGGTCGGCGTCGACGAAGCGATCGACGTCTCCCGCGGCCGCGGCCGCGACCATCTCGTCGACGCACGCCGCGCACTCCCCCAAGGCGGCGTCGTCGATGAGGGGCGCGGCCAGGGCCGCCGCCTCGCATTCGATGACCCGACGCGTCGAGATGAGCTGCTCCGCCACCAGGGTGTCGTCGCCGTGCGCCGCCCGGAACCGGAGCGCGTCGGAAACGGACCGCCACTCCTCGACCGGCGCGACCCGTGACCCCACACCCGAGACCACGCGGACGATGCCGCGAGCCGACAGAGTGCGCAGCGCCTCGCGCACCGTCACCCGGCTGACGTCGAACTCCGCACCGATCTCGGCCTCGGTCGGCAGGGCGCCGCCCGGCTCGAACCGACCGGCGATGATGCCGTCGAGCAGATCGTCGGCCACGGTGTTGACGAGCGACTTGCGGCGACTCATCGCCCCGCTCCACGATGCTCGACGGCCGCCCAGCCGTTCTCGAGCACGGCGAACCCGGCGTCGAGCGTCGCCTCGGGATCGTCGCTCTCGTTGACCATCGTCTGGATCTGGAGCACGAACCTCGCGAACGCCCGGACGTGGGGGTCGGGCCGCTCCTCACCGAGCTCGGCCGCCACCGCCTCGGCGAGCGCATCCTCGTGCCGCAGCCACATACGCGCGGCATAGTCCCGCAGCGCGGGCGTGGCATTGAGGAACTCCATGAAACGGCGGGCCACGTCGTCGCCGTGCTCGGCCGCGCCCGAGCGGATCTCCCGCTCGTAGTAGGCGCGGATGGCGCCGGCGATCGAGGTCCCGGCGGGACGCTCACGCACCGCCGCGACGAGACGCTCGCGCTGCTCGTCGTCCTCGTCGAAGACCAGTGCCTCCTTCTGACTGAAGTGCGCGAAGACGGTCGTCGGCGAGACGTCGGCGGCGTCGGCGATCTCGCGGATGCTGACGTCGTCGAACCCCCGCTCGAGGAACATCACCGTCGCGACATCCGAGATCCGTTTGCGCGTGGCCGCCTTCTTGCGCTCGCGGCGCCCCAGCGGCGCGGTCTCGGTCATGACGTCGATCTTAGGGCGCGTGCGACAAAACCTGTATTGACACCGAACCTGGTATCGGTACAGTTTCGGTATGACTCCAGGGTTTTCGCACTCACGTCTCGCCGGCGCCGACCGCCGCTGGGTGATGCTGATCGTGCTCACTACTCTCACGACGGCAGGCATGACCGTCGTCCTGCCCGTTCTCCCGTTCGTGGTGCTGCGATACGTCTCGGCCGAGGGCGAGCTCGCGCTGTGGGTCGGCGCGCTCGAGGCCGTCAACGGGCTGTGCGCCTTCATCGCGGCGCCCTTCCTCGGGCGCCTCTCCGATCGCTTCGGGCGCCGCCCGGTGATCATCGTCGCGTCGTTCGGGGCCGCTCTGAGCATGGTCCTGTTCGGCGTCGGAGGCGCCCTGTGGGTGCTGCTCCTCGCGCGCGTCATCCAGGGCGCCACGGCCGGCGACCTTCCCGCACTATTCGCCTACCTCGCCGACATCACCCCGCCCGAGAAGCGCGCCCAGCGATTCGGACTGCTCGGCGCGCTGTCGGGGATCGGCACGATGGTCGGCCCCGCGCTCGGCGGCCTGCTCGCCGCGATCGACCTCGCCCTTCCGGTCTTCGTCACCGCCGGGATCTCGTTCCTCATCGCGACACTCAGCGTCTTCCTCTTGCCCGAGAGTCTCGACCGCAAGAACCGCATCACCGCGATCGCCGTGTCGGATCTCAACCCGTTCGCCGTGTTCCGCCGCGCCTTCGTCCGGCCGGAGCTGCGCGCGCTGCTCATCGCCTTCGCGCTCCTCGCCCTGCCGTTCGGCTTCTTCGTCAACAACTTCAGCGTTCTCGCGCTCGACTCCATCGGCTGGGGGCCGACGGCGATCGGACTGCTGATCGCCGTCGTCGGGGTGATCGACATCCTCGTCCAGGGCATCCTGCTCGGCTACCTGCTGCCGCGGATGGGTGAACGCGGCGTCATCGTGGCCGGCATCGCCGCTCAGACAGCCGGCCTCATCGCCCTGGCCGTCGTCGCAGCACTCGTCGCCCAGCCGTGGCTGTTCGTCCTGGGCGCGCTCGCGCTCGCTGCCGGACAGGGTGCGGCGCAGGCGACTCTCGACGGCGTCATGTCCAACGCGGTCGGCGCCGACGAGCAGGGCTGGCTCGGCGGGGTCACCCAGTCGCTCACCGCGGCGATGGGCACGATCGCCCCGATCCTCGCGGGCGTCCTCTACGCGGGCGTCGCGCACGCGGCCCCGTACGCTCTCGGCGCCGCGCTCATGGTCATCGCCGCGGTGACCGTACGGCGCGCGCGGATCGTCGACGCCGCGGCGCACCGCGCCTCACCCGACGGCGACCCGGCCGGCGTCGGGGTCGCAGCCGCGCCCGCGTCTGCGCCTCGCGCTTGAGCGTCGAGACGCGGCCGTCCTCGCCCGCTGACACGCGGCGATCGTCCGCCACTGTTGCCGCGATTCACCACGCCGATATCGCTCGCGTCGCTGCAATTGTGCGGGCCCGCGTCGAGACCGAGCATTACGCCTCTCCCCCGCGCGCGTCCAGCCCTTTTGCTCGGAGATTCGGAACCGACAGTGTGGGACCGTGCGATTGACAGACGAGCTCGGCGCCTGGGCGGCGCGACAGCGGTGGTATGCCGGCAAGAGCCACCGACCGCGATTCCGCATCCTCGACGCGCAGCCCGCATCCGGCGGGGCGACGCGCTACCTCCTGATGGACGACGCCGGCGCGCTGCCGACGCTCTACAACGTGCCGCTCGCCCGGATCTCGGCGCCGGCCGACGGCGACGACGTGGTCGCCCGCGACGGAGACGACTACCTCGTCGACGCGACGCGGGACACCGGGTTCACCGTCGGCACCCTGGCCGAGATGGGCGTCGACGTGACGCGCGTCACCGGATCTCGTGTGCTCACCGGCGAGCAGTCGAACACCTCGATCGTCTATGACGTCGACGGCGAGCCGACGATCATCCTGAAGCTCTTCCGCACGCTCCACCACGGCGAGAACCCCGACGTGACCGTGCAGCGCGTGCTGAGCGACGCCGGCTCACCGTTCGTCCCGCGGTTCTTCGGCAGCCTCGACGCCGAATGGCCCGACATCGGACGCGACTCGGGGGCGGCCCGCGGCACCCTCGGCTTCGCCCAGGAGTTCCTCCGGGGCGTCCGCGACGGGTGGGCCGTGGCCCTCGAGGCGGCTCGTGAGAACCGCGACTTCACCGACGCTGCCCGTGATCTCGGCATCGCCGTCGCCGGTGTGCACGGTGCGCTCGGCGACGCCCTCGACACGACGGAGGCAGCGGCCGAGCAGGTCGAGGCGACGGGGGCGGCGTGGCGCCGCCGGCTGTCGATCGCGGCGAACGAGGTGCCTGCCGTCGCCGACCGCGTCGAGGCCATCGGGGCGCTGTACGACGCGGCGCTCGCGCGCCCATGGCCGCACCTCCAGCGCATCCACGGCGACCTGCACCTCGGTCAGGTGCTGGCTGTGCCCGCCGGAGGATGGCGCATCGTCGACTTCGAGGGCGAGCCGCTGCGGCCGATGGCCGAGCGCGCCATCCCCGACCTGCCTCCGCGCGACGTCGCCGGGATGCTGCGTTCGTTCGACTACGCCGGCGCGGTGGGCGACGGCCCCGACCCGATGGGATGGGCGTCGGCCTGCCGCGACGCCTTCGTCGAGTCGTACGCCGCCGCCCCCGGCGCGATCGATCTCGACCCGGTGCTGCTGCGCGCCCTCGTGCTCGACAAAGCGGTGTACGAGTCCATCTACGAAGCACGCAATCGCCCGGACTGGCTGCCCGTGCCTCTCGCCGGCATCGACGCCGCCCTGGCCTGAACCCGGGCTCCGGCCCGGCGCCCGGCGCCCGGCGCCCCGAGCCCGCGCCGAGTGCTCGTTGCCGATACATTCGTCGGACGGGCGATGCCGGTGTCCACCGGACGCGCCGCCAAGACGACACCAGCACCGCCGGTCCGACAGATGTATCGCGGCCTCAGTCCTCGAGAGGCTCGGGCGCGCGCAGCACCAGGAACGTCGCCCCGTAGCCCGGCAGCGAGACGCTGAAGCTCTGCAGGTCGTCGACGCGCCCGATCGTCTCCCCCGACGCGGCGTCGTAGACCTCGCTGCGGGGGACGAGCTGCTCAGAGCGCACGGTGCCCTCCGTCGGCTCGGGCGAGAAGTTCAGCACCGTCACCTGCATGGCGGCGTCCGCGTGGGGGTCACCCTCGTCGAGCCGGTGCACGAGCACGAGCATCCCGGCATGGGCGACCTCGGGGATGTCGACCTGCGAGGCCGTCGCGATGCCGTACTCGCGGCGCAGATCGAGGATGCCCGACAGCCGCGAGGCGAACGACTCCGGGTCGTCGAGCTGCGCGGGCAGCGCGCCGTACAGAGCCCGGCCACGCGGCATCCCCGAGGCCGACCGCGTCGCGGTGGGGTCGGCATCGAGCAGATCGTGCGCGCCCCGTTCGATCCAGCGGGTGTCCCCCGCGCCCAGCAGGTCGGCGACCTCGTCGGCGGGAACCGTCAGCATGCCGACGAGATCCCAGCCCGACAGAGCGAAGACCCCGGGCTGCCAGGCGTTGTAGGCGCACAGCAGCAGGTGGGCGTCACGGATGCCGGGAACGTCGGCGTCGGTGATGTCGTCGAGGCGCGCGATGCCGCGGGATGCCGCGATGAGCGAGGTCGTCGTGCACGCGATGCCGTTCTGCGTGAAGACGCGGTTGTAGTCGGCCGTCCCCGTGAGGTGCTCGGTGAGATCGGCTCGGATCTCCTCCGCGAGCTCGCTGCCCGTGATGTCGCGCCCGCGGAAGCGGTACTCGTCGTCGCCGTGCCGCGTCGCCCAGTGCACGAGCTCGTAGGTGAGCTCGTCGTGGTTCTGCATCCCGTGCACGAGCTGCACCGGCGCGACGCCGAGCTCGAGCGACGAGGTCAGCGCAAGACGGAGGAATTCGGTCTGCCCGGTCGCCAGCGCGTGATGGTAGCCCGGGCGTCCGATGAAGTCGTAGGACAGGTCGGCGCCGACCGCCCCCGTGTCGCGGATGTCCTCGATCGTCAGGTTCAGCTCCTGGAAGGTGAAGCCGCCGACCTTGCGGACCATGCCCGCGATGATGTGGTTCGCGGCGTGCGAGAGGGGATGCCCCTCCGACCAGGCGGGAAGACCCTCCGCGCTCTTCTCGACCCCGAGGAAGCCGTTGGCGTCGAGGCGCAGCGCGCTGGTGCCGAGCTCGCCGAGCGAGTGCAGCGCGTCGCCGATCACCAGGCGCATCCCCGCGAACGTCGGGTCGAGCCAGTTGATCGACGGCTGGCCCTGCTTGAAGTAGTGCAGGTAGACCCAGCGCCGCGTCGCACCGTCGGGACCGATGACGGGCGCCGTGGCGCTCCAGTTCGTCTCCTTCACCCCGGGGGTGTAGAAGATCACGCGCTGCATGGCCCCGATGATGTAGCCGCGCTCGGCGAGCTCGTGCTCGTTCGCGGGATCGAGGTTGACGCTGTCGTATCCCTCGGGGACATCGGGCAGCAGGTGCCAGTCCTCCGGCGGGATCTCGACCATGTGGTAGATCCCCGGGTAGTCCTTGAAGCCCATCTCGGCCAGGCGGAAGTCCGCCCCCTTGCCCGTGTGGCCGGGAACGATGTCGTCGATCACGCTGCCGCCGTGCGCGTCGGCGACGTCGCACAGCGTCCGGAACTCCTCCTCGGTGCCGAAGGCCGGGTCGATCGACGTGCTGATGCGGTCGAAGTGACCGTCGACGCTGGGCGTCTCGCGCCAGTCGGTGATGCCGCCGGCGCGCTTGACCGGCCCGGTGTGGATCGCGGTGATGCCGATGCGTTCGAACACCGACCACAGGGCGTCGTCGCCAAGGGCGGCGAGGAACGACTGCCCGGGGCGCGTGATGAGCGAGATCGGGTACGCCGTGAACCAGACGTCCGTCGTCGAGATCGCGCGGCGCGCGTCGGGGCGGGCGTACGGATTGCGCCACATCGCGGGCTGTCCCGACAGCTGGCGCGCGAGCACGTCGGCGTCCTTGAGCATCGACTGCCGCACGAGCCACTCGACGTACGAGGGATTGCTGCCGTTCGCCGTCCGCGGGTCGGTCATGTTGCGGCGGACGCTGCCGCCGCGGAACTGGTCGCGCGGACGCAGCCGCCGCGGGCGGGCCGGGTAGCGCTGCTCGTCGTAACTGATCTCGGGCACCTCGAGATCGGTCTCGTCGCCGTCGGTCCCCGCCGCCCCCGGAAGGGTGATCGGGGCGGTGTACAGGTCCTCCGGCTGTTCGTCGTCGCGCGCCATGCCTCAACGCTAGGGGCGGCGCGGATCCGGCGGAAAGGGCTGGTGCCCGGGCAGGGGAACCATTATGGGGACGGTGCAGCTTTCTGGTGAACCGTCGTAGGTTCTCTCCGCGACGGCATCCGTGCGCCGGCAACACACCGAAGCGAGAAGCAGACCCCGATCATGACGACGAGCACGCCGACCTCGCCGCCTGGGCGCGCATCTCACACGGACGCCGCGAGATCGCGGACTGGAAACCCCTCGACCGGGTCGTCCTTCACGCCTCTCCGGGGCTGCACACGGGTCGGACGACCACCGCGTCCGCGGGCACGACGCGTGAGGATCAACCGGCGCATCCCTGCTCCTCAAGCCAAGCGCGCGCTTCATCGTTGGCAATGGATGCCGCCACCGGCTGATCCGGATCGATGCTCTGCTCGTCGTAGTTGCGTCCCGTCCGGTCGACGTACGCACTCTCGGTGAGCACGAGCGTGGCGCCGTCGTAGAGCGTGGCACTCACGTTCGCGGAGCTGTATCCCGCGCTCGGCACTCCGAACGTGCGGACGCCGTCGAGCCCGCGGAACGATGCGAGCACGGCTTCGCCGCTGGATGCCGTTCTTTCGTCCTGCAGAACAGCGAGCGGCGCGCCCGTCAGCTTCGCACGGTCGCCGACGTCCACGAAGACGCTCTCGCCGAGCGCGGCCCCGTTCGGTCGCACCGAGACGACGGCGTCACCGCCATGACGGTCGCGGAACGACAGTGCCGGCCCATCGGGAATCAGCGAGGCCACCCCCGAGAGCATCGGATACATGTTGCCGCCGACATTGCCGCGCAGATCGACGATCCACCCGCACGTGCCCGCTGCCGCATGATCGATCCCGTCGGCGACGGTCGTCGCGTATGCGTCCTGGTCGCTCGCATCCGTGGAGATCATCTCGGGGAGCACAACCGTGGTGATGCCGCCCTGCGAGCTCACCGTCGGCACAGGTGCGGACGCGACCTCGTCGGCTGACGACGCGTCGCCCGGGGGGATGAAGCGCGAGTGCGGCCCGCCGGCGACCGCGACTGCTTCCCCGAGAGCGGGATAGAGGTCGGCGTAGGTCGAGGCATGGGCTCCGGCCTCGAGGAGGGCGGCACGGGCCGCTGGCCACTCGGCACTATCGGTGTGATAACCGCGATCGAGACGCTCGACGGCGATCTCCGCGTATTTCTGCACCGAGGGCGGAACCAGGTAGACGCCGAATCGGGGGCCGTAGACATCGATCGCGACGACACCGACGGCTGTCACAGCCGCAATCGCCCCCACCGCGACGGTCGCCCCGATCACGCGCCGCCTCCGACGACGAGTCTTCTCATGGGGGCTTGCTGCTCTCGTGGTTCGCGATCGTGGCACCCTTCGATCTTCTCGAGGCGCACCCGGCACGCACATCACTACGGCGATGTAGTTGCCCGGGCGAGGGTCATCCTCGAGAGGGACATGTCAGTCGGTGACGGCCAGCACCACCTCGGCGACGGCATACGCAAGGCCGACGGCGCTCACCCACACAGCGAGCGCGAGCGCGCTCACGATCAGCAGCCCACGCACGATGTCCACGACGTCTCGGGGATGCTCATCGCGGGTGTCGGCTGGGTGCTGCGGGGAGAAGGAGTCGAGCTGCGTCATGGGTGCGCCTGTTCGTCGGTGAGTGATCGTCACCCACGAGACGCCGCGTCACGCGTTTCATGACGTGATCCCGCCGGTCGGATTGGGCAGGTCGGCTCCTCGGTTCGACCGTCAGCCGAGGCGAAGGGATGACCGGCAGGTCCTGGCTGCGCTCGCCGCCGACCGGTAGAACGGATGCCGCACCCTGCGACCCCGGAAGGCGGACGCCACATGATCGATCGAGACACACTCGCCGCGTTCCTGAGGATGCGGCGCGAGGCGCTGCAGCCCGCGGACGTCGGACTGCTGCGCGGCCAGCGTCGCCGGACTCCGGGGCTGCGACGCGAGGAGGTCGCCGCGCTCTGCAACATGTCGACGGACTACTACGCCCGACTCGAGCGCGGTACCGGCCCCCGCCCGTCGGAACAGATGCTCGCCGCGATCGCGCAGGGGCTGCACCTGACACTCGGCGAGCGCGACCACCTCTTCCGCCTCGCCGGGCACGCGCCGCCCGCTCGCGGTCCCGCCAGCGATCACGTCAGCCCCGGGCTGCTGCGCATCCTCGACCGGTTGCACGACACCCCCGCCGAGATCGTCACGGAACTCGGCGAGACCCTGAGGCAGACGCCGCTGAGCGTGGCACTCGTCGGTGACGCGACCCGCTACACCGGAGATGCCCGCAGCCTCGGCTACCGCTGGTTCACCGACCCGTCCGCACGCGCGACGTACGACGAGGCCGAGCACGCGGTCCTGTCTCGGGTGTACGCGGGCGGTCTTCGCGAGATCGTGGCCCTGCGCGGCCCGTCGTCACGCGCGGCCGCGCTGGCGGCGTCGCTCAGAGAACGCAGCGCGGAGTTCCGCGCTCTGTGGGACGCGCAGCAGGTCGGTATCGCTCCGCCCGAGGTCAAGCGGTTCCGCCATCCGGAAGTCGGCGCGCTCGAGCTGCAGTGCCAGACCCTCCTCGACCCCGACCAGTCGCACCGCCTGCTCGTCTACACGGCGGTGCCGGGGAGCGAAAGCCACGACAAGCTTCAACTGCTGTCCGTCATCGGCGCCGAAGCCGGCCGAGGGGTGACCTGACGATCAGTGGATGAGTCAGCTCTGGCTGCCGCCGGGCACCGCGATCAGCATGGGACGAGCGGGCCACCCCGGTTCGCGTGAACGATGGAGGAACCATGACCCGCGGCACCGCTCCCCTCTCCGACCTGCGTGAACGCCTCGCCGTCGTCACCGGCGCGACCGACGGCATCGGCCGGGTGATCGCGACGCGACTGGCGGCCGCGGGGGCGACGGTCGTCCTGCCGGCACGGTCGCCCGCGAAAGCCGAGGCCGCCCTCGACGGCATCCGCCGCGCGGTGCCCGGCGCCCACGTCACGACGCGGCCGCTCGATCTCGCCTCGCTCGACTCGGTCGCCGCGTTCACCCGGGACCTCGTCGCCGAGGACCGCCCCGTGAACCTGCTCATCAACAACGCCGGCGTCATGACCCCGGGCTCACGCCAACCGACGGCCGAGGGCTTCGAACTGCAATGGGGCGTCAACCACCTCGGGCACATGGCGCTCACCCTGGGGCTGCTGCCGTTGCTGCGCGCCGGCGAAGGACGCGTGACGCACCAGACGAGCGTCGCGGCCCGCTCGGGCGGACTGAACTGGGACGACCTCGACTGGCGGCACGGGTACGACGACATGGCCGCGTACCGGCAGTCGAAGATCGCCGTCGCCCTGTTCGCCCGCGAGCTCGACGCGCGCAGTCGCGCCGCCGGATGGGGCGTGTCGAGCAACATCGCCCACCCCGGCGTCAGCCCGACGAACCTGCTCGCGGCGCAGCCCGGAATGGGCCGGGCGAAGGCGTCTCCGGGCCGGGCGCTGATCGTCGCGCTCTCGCGCGTCGGGCTCGCCGGAACCGTGCCGAGCGCCGCCGAGCCCGCTCTGCTCGCGGCCGCCGGCCCCGACTCCCGCGGCGACGAGTTCTACGGCCCGCGTCGCGTCATCGCGGGTGCCCCGCGTCGCCAGGAGTTCTGGGCGCCGTTCCGCGACCTCACGGACGGACCGCGCCTCTGGGACGCCTCCCTCGAGATGATCGGCGACCGCTTCACGGCCTGAGCGGAGCGGGAGCCGGCCGGCACGTTACCGCGCGAGACACAGCACGCACGCACGCGGGCGCGGCGCACCACGCAATGCGCCTCGCTCGACGCGCAGATCGTGTGCCGGCGCCGGATGAGCGAGGAGAGCCCTGGCGATCATGTCTACGGGTGCTGCCCGGCACCTGTAGAGACGCCGTGCGAGGAGAGGGCGAGCGACGCGATGCGTAGGAGGAACACCCAACACCTGCCTCCCGCTCTCCGAGTGGGACGGATGCCGAGAACCGCGCCACGGCGGTGGCATGACGTGGCGCGCCGCCGGTGGTCTTTCGCTGTGACACGGGTCGCCATCGTCGCGATCGGCGCCCTCGGGGTCGGGCTCGCCACACCGGCGCAGGCGGCCGCCGATGCCGCAGCTCCTCCGGGCTCGGCCCTCTCCCATCTCGCGTCCACGACCGTCGATGACGCTGTGTCGGATCTGACCGCGCCAAGCGCGCCCTCATCGTTCTGGGTCGTTCCCTCACTGCTCTCGGCCGTCGTGATCATCGTCGGATTGATCTTCCGGCAGCGTGAACGCGCTCGCGACCGAGCCCGCGACGGCTGACCCCGGGCCGCCCGCGGGCGGAGTCAGGGCAGCCGGTCGACGAGCCGGACGGTCGGCACGACGCTGACTGAAGCCGGCAGAGACGGCCGCACCGTCAGGGTCGCAGGCTCGGATGCTGTCGAGCCGTAGGCGTTCGCGAACACGATCCGGTACTCGGTCCGGTCCATGCCCAGCGTGGTGGGCCCGGTCGAGTACTCGGGCTGCGTCGCGCCCGGGATATCGACCCACTCCCCGTCCGCGACCCGCTGCTGCCACTGCTGCGTGCGGTTTGGTGAGACCGCGGGGGTGCTCGCCCGGAACACCGCATCGTGGCCGACGAGCGTCCGCACGTCGGCGGGATGGGAATCGATGACCGGCGCCGCGGCAACGGTGAGCAGAGCCGGGTCGCTGACAGCGCGGCCCAGGTGGTTCTCGGCCACGACTCGAAACCGGAGACCGTCCATCTCCGCGGTGACGTTTGAGAAGAGGAGGCTGTTGGGAGATTGAACCCACTCTTCGAACGTTCCGGACTCGTACGCCTCCCAGACCACACCATCCCGCGAGACCTCCCAGGTGACAGGGAGCGTGCTTGGGGTCGCATTGTCCACCACCCAGACGTAGAAGCTGGCGAACCCTCCGAGCGAAGCGACGACATCCGACGGGTGCGTGATGAAATACGGTGCACCGCGAACGGTGAGGACGGCGCCATTCGTGTGGACAGACCCCGCGGCGTTGGTGTGTACCGCGCGGTATCGCCATCCGTTCATCTCGGCCGTCGTGGCCTCCAGGCGGAGCGTGGCGGCGGTCGCCCCGACGATGTCGGACCAGGTCGCACCGCCGTCGGCCGACACCTGCCACTGGGTGCGGACGCCGTCACCGGAGGCGGATGTCGTGAACTCGGCGCCGCTCCCGACGTCGACGATGACGTCGACGGGGTGCTGCTCCACGAGCGGCAGATCGAGCACGGTCACCGTAAAGGTGCCGGCGGCGAGCGGTTCGCCGTTCGGCGCCAGCAACCGCATCGCGCCGCCTTCCAGAACCGCTCCACGGGGCGCGTCCTCGGACAAGCGCATCTGCATGAAGATGCCGGTGGGCATCGGGACGCTCGCGGAGACGGACCGCGCCGTGCGGCCGTCATCGTGAAGAGTGAAGGCGAGCTGCCCCTGAGACTGGTGCTGCATGGCCACGATCTCGACATGGTCGGGGACGGTGAACTCGAATCTTCCGGTGATGGCGGGCGGGGCCAGACGATAGGCGAGAACATGGAACCTTTCTCCCGGCGCCCTGACGGAGTCATCGCCGGAGGCGATGATCTCCTCGAGTGCCCGCGGACTCGCCGCCTCAGACTGCACCGATTCCGCGGCGATCGGCGCAGCGTGCGCGGGCACGGTGACGCCGGCCAGCGCGACCGTGGACACCGCGGCCACCGCCGTCAGGTACCGAGCCTTGAGCCATCTCACGGTGCTTCCCCTTCGTTCTCGTCCACGCACGAGATTAGGAGTGGCCCACGGCACCCAGAGGCTCACCGTGGGGATCTGAGTGCGCGACCGCCGAGAGTGAGTGCCGGGTCGCGAGGCGGCAGTCGGGCTCGAGCGGATCGCGGATCGAGGGCCGCTGGAGGCGAGATCGCGTGGCGAGCGATCAGCCGATCCCGACTACTCCGCCGGCGGCTCCCCTTCACCGCAGGCAGAGATGCCCGGCAGGGAGACGACCGTACGGCTGTCCAGACGAGCCGGTAACGCCCCGACGAAGGCCGAACCGTCGAATCCCTCTTCGGGACAACCGCCCAGCGCGTCCAGTAGTAGCCAGCGCGTTCAGTAGTAGAAGCAGTTTTCGGCGCACTTCCGTGATCGTCGTCGCTGCGAACGAGAGCACACCAGAAATGCACCACTCATGCCCCACACATGCAGAAAACCCCCGGATAACCGGGGGTTTTCATTGGCGGTGACGGTGGGATTTGAACCCACGGTAGGGGGTTACCCTACACAACTTTTCGAGAGTTGCACCTTCGGCCGCTCGGACACGTCACCGCCGACCAGCTTACGACATCCGAGGCGATGCTGCGAACCACGTGTCCCCGGCCAGGCGTAGCGTGTGTCTGTGACGCGATCATCGACCCCGCAGACGGCTCTCATCGTCGCGATCGCGTCGCTCGCGTCATCCGTCGCGTTCCTCGACAGCACGATCGTGAACGTCGCACTCCCGGCGATCGAGCGCGAGCTCGGCGGCGGACTCGCGACGCAGCAATGGGCGGTCGACGCGTATCTGCTGACGCTGTCGTCCCTCATCCTGCTCGCGGGCTCGGTGAGCGACGCCTACGGGCGCCTCCTCGTGCTCCGCATCGGACTGATCGGCTTCGGTGTCGCCTCGGTAGCGGTAGGTCTCGCGCAAGACCCGGTCTTCCTCATCGCCGCGCGCGCCGTCCAAGGTGCGGCTGGCGCCTTCCTCGTGCCGAGCTCGCTCGCCCTCATCACCTCGCTCCTCCAGGGCCACGAGCGCTCGCGCGCCATCGGCCTGTGGACGGCCTTCACGACGGGCGCCTCGCTCGTCGGGCCGCTGCTCGGCGGCCTCTTCGTCGACCTGCTCTCCTGGCGCTACGCATTCCTCATCAACGTGCTGCCGGTGGCCGTCACGCTGTGGCTCGTCGCGCGGCTCCCCGTTCACGACGAGCGCCGGGCCGACGCCGGGATCGACTGGTTCGGCGCCGCCCTGTGCACGGCGGGCCTCGGCGGCATGGTCTTCGCGCTGATCGAGCAGCCGAACCTCGGGTGGACCTCCCCCGCGATCTGGATGCCGCTGGCCGGCGGCGCCGTGATGTTCGCGGCCTTCCTGCTGCGGCAGCGAACGTCGCGGCATCCGATCCTGCCCCTCGGACTGTTCCGCGCGCGCAACTACTGGACCGGCAACCTCGCGACCCTGTTCGTCTACGCGGCCCTCTCGCTGAACGGCTTCGTCGTCGGCGTCTACCTGCAAGAGGGCGCCGGCCTCAGCGCGACGCTGGCGGGCCTGGCGAGCCTGCCGACCACGGTGCTGCTGATCGCGCTGAGCCCGTGGGCCGGCTCGCTCGCGGAACGCCTCGGCGGGCGCCTGTTCATGACCGTCGGCCCCCTCGTCATGGCCGGCGGCGCACTGATGCTGCTGCTCGTCGGCGAGCGCTTCGACTACTGGTGGCAGGTGCTCCCCGGCCTCGTCGTGTTCGGACTCGGGCTCGGCGCGACGGTCTCGCCCCTCACCGCGACGATCCTCGGCGCCGTCGACCCGGAACGTTCGGGCATCGCGTCAGCCGTGAACAACGCCGTCGCGCGGGTCGCCGGCCTCGTGGTCATCGCCTTCTTGGCGCCCATCGTGGGCGGCACGCTCGACCTCGCCGGCTTCCACCGGGCGGCGATCGTCACTGCCGCACTCATGGCCGCAGGCGGACTCATCGCCTTCGCCGGCATCCGGAGCAGCACGCCCTCAGCTGAAGGAGCCCCGACGGCGGCTGACTGACGCTCAGGCCGGCGAGCGCTCAGGCCGGTGAGCGCTCCGACGCGAGCGGGCCGAGCACCGACAGCATCCGCAGCTTCTCCGCCGCCTCAGACCCGGGCTCGGGGGTGAGGGTGAGGAGCGCCTGCGAGCGGTCCTCCGTGAAGAGAACCTGGCAGTCGACCTCGATCTCGCCGACGGCCGGATGCACCACGACCTTGTGGTCGGCGAAGCGCTCAGCCACCTCCTCGAGATCCCAGAGCCGTGCGAACTCGGCGCTCCGCTCGCGCAGGTCGTCGACGAGACGCGCGGCCCGCGACCCTGCGCCACCCCGGCCCGCGACGGCGCGGAGATTCGCCACGATGGCCCGGCTCTGCCGGTCGTGATCGGATGCCGGATACACCGCCCGCTCGCTGACAGGATGCACGAACCAGCACCAGGCGCCGCTGCGTTCGCGACCGGTGCGTCGTTCGCGCGCACCGAAGAGAGCCCGCGCGAGGTCGTTCTGGGCGAGAGTCTCGTCGAGCTCGGTGATCACGAGCGCCGGGATGTCGTCGAGCCGGTCGAGCACCCGCTGAAGCGCCGGTGCCACATGATCGGCAGCGCCGGAACGTTCGGGCGGCGTGTGCCCGGCGAGCCGGTGCAGGTGGTCGCGCTCCGAGCGCGAGAGGCGCAGGGCCCGCGTGAGCGACGCGAGCATCTGCAGGCTCGGCTGCGGACCGCGCTCCTGCTCGAGACGCGTGTAGTAGTCGGCGCTCATGAGAGCGAGTTGCGCGACCTCTTCGCGCCGGAGTCCCGGCACCCGGCGGCGCTCCCCCGACGGCAGTCCGACGTCCTCCGGACGCAGCCGCTCTCGACGTGCGCGGAGGAATCGGGCGAGTGCGGCGCGGTCCACGCATCCATTGTGACCGCGGCGACCCGCTCGAGCCAGGGATCGCCGCTCCCCCGTTCACGCGTGCCTGGACGCGCACGGATGCCGCGACGAGAGTCGTCGCATGGACATCACCGGACGCACCATCTTCATCCCCGGCGCGACGAGCGGCATCGGCCGCGCGCTCGCCATCGCTCTCGCCGAGCGCGGCAACACGGTCATCGTCGGTGGCCGCCGGCGCGAACTCATCGACGACCTCCGCTCGTCGCACCCGGGCATCGACGGCGTCGAGATCGACACGTCGGATGCCGCATCCATCGAACGCGCCGCCGCCGAGGTTCTGGAACGGCATCCCGGCCTCGACGTGCTCGTGACGATGGCGGGCATCATGAATGCGGAGGACTGGACCTCTCCCGTGGGATTCGTCGACAGCGCGGAACGCACCGTCACGACGAACCTGATGGGGCCCATCCGGCTGATCGGCGCATTCATCGAGCACCTGCTGACCCGCCCCGCCGCGACGATCATGACGGTCTCGTCGGGGCTGGCCTTCGCCCCGCTCGCTGCGACGCCCAGCTACAACGCCACGAAGGCGGCGATCCACATGCTGAGCGAATCGCTGCGTCTGCAGTACGCCGGCTCCCCCGTCGAGATCGTGGAGCTCGTGCCGCCGGCTGTGCAGACCGACCTCATGCCCGGTCACGCCGACAACCCGCAAGCGCAGCCGCTCGACGAGTTCGTCGACGAGGTGATGGCGATCCTCGAGCGGGATGCCGATGTGCGTGAAGTGCTCGTCGAGCGCGTGAAGTTCCTGCGCCATGGTGAAGCGCGCGGCGACTACGCAGATGTCGTGCGGACACTCAACTCCTCCGACCCCCACGCAGGTCGGAGAGGGGCCCGGTAGCGACTCTCATGCGCCCCTGCCAGACTGAGATCATGAGCGCGATCGAGAACTCCAAACTCACCGTCGTCGGCGCGGGCGCCGTCGGATCCAGCGTCGCCTACGCGGCCCTCATCCGCGGCTCGGCCCGTCACGTGGCCCTCTACGACATCGCCACCGAGAAGACCGAGGCCGAGGTGCTCGACCTCGCACACGGCGCTCAGTTCACCGGCTCGAGCGACATCATCGGCGGGTCCGACATCTCTGTCGCAGAGGGCTCGCACGTCGTGGTCATCACCGCCGGCGCCAAGCAGAAGCCCGGACAGACGCGCACGGAGCTCGCGGGCGTGAATGCCGGCATCATCGCCTCGATGATGCCGCAGCTGCTCGAGGTCGCCCCCAATGCGACCTTCGTCATCGTGACCAACCCGTGCGACGTGCTCACCGTTCTCGCGCAGGAGGCCACCGACCTGCCGCCCGAGCGCATCTTCGCCTCCGGCACCGTTCTCGACACCTCGCGTCTGCGCTGGAAGATCGCCCGTCGCGCCGGTGTCTCGATCTCGAGCGTGCACGCCTACATCGTCGGCGAGCACGGTGACACCGAGTTCCCGCTGTGGTCGCATGCCACCATCGGCACGGTGCCCATCCTCGACTGGGTGCCCCTCGACGGTCAGCCCAAGTTCACCGCCGAGGAGCTGGACCAGATCGCCGTCGACGTCCGCGACGCCGCATACAAGGTGATCCAGGGCAAGGGTGCGACGAACTACGCCATCGGCCTCTCGAGCGCGCGCATCGTCGAGGCGATCCTGCGCGACGAGGATGCCGTACTGCCCGTCTCCACGGTGCTGCGCGACTTCCACGGTGTCGACGGCATGGCGTTGTCCGTGCCGTCGGTCGTCAACCGCCGGGGCGCGTTCCCTGTGCGCGAGATCGAGTTCTCCAAGCGCGAGCTCGAGCTGTTCCAGCACTCGGCGGCGGCCCTCAGCGACGTCGCCACCTCCCTGCGCGGCTGACCTCGCGCGCGCCCGGCGCGCGAGGTCGCGCGGGGTGCTGATACATCCGTCGGACCGGCGGTGCTGGTGTCGTCCCGGAGGCCCGGGTGTGCGACATCCGCACCACCGGTCCGACGTATGTATCGCCCGAACCGGCGCCGGCGCTGACAGACGAGGGGATGTCGGAGGTCGCGCCTACCCTGGACGCATGGCCTCTCGACGTCCCGCCCCCACCACGGCCTTCAAGTGCACGGAATGCGGGTGGACGACGGCGAAGTGGGTCGGCCGCTGCGGGGAGTGCCAGCAGTGGGGCACCGTCGTCGAGGCGGCGACGCAGACCGGCATCACGTCGACCGTGACGGCGGTGAGTCCAGGCGCTGCGCGCGCCGCTCGTCCGATCACCGAGATCGACACGACCGAGGCGCCACGGCGGTCGAGCGGTGTCGGCGAGTTCGACCGCGTGCTCGGCGGCGGCGTCGTCCCCGGCGCGGCGATCCTGCTGTCGGGTGAGCCCGGCGTCGGCAAGTCGACTCTGCTGCTCGAGGTGGCCGCCCAGTCGGCTCGCTCGGGCCGTCGCGTGCTCTACGTGAGTGCCGAGGAGTCGCTCGGTCAGGTCCGGCTCCGTGCCGAGCGGACCGGCGCGCTGCACGACGCGCTCTACCTCGCAAGTGAGACCGACCTCGCCACGGTGCTCGGCCACGTCGACGAGGTGCGTCCCGATCTGCTCATCGTCGACTCGGTGCAGACGGTGTCGTCATCGCTCTCCGACGGAGTGGCCGGCCAGCCGAGCCAGGTGCGCGAAGTGGCGTCGACGCTGATCCGTGTCGCGAAAGAGCGCGACCTCCCCGTCCTCATCGTCGGACACGTCACGAAAGACGGGTCGATCGCCGGCCCCCGCGTCCTGGAGCACCTCGTCGACGTCGTCTGCCAGTTCGAGGGAGACCGGCAGACCTCGCTCCGGTTCGTCCGAGCACTGAAGAACCGTTTCGGGCCGACGGATGAGGTCGGATGCTTCGACATGACCGGCGACGGCATCGCAGAGGTGCCCGATCCGAGCGCGCTGTTCCTGGGCCACGGCGACCCCGTCCCCGGAACCTGCGTGACGATCGCGCTCGAGGGTCGACGCGCGCTGCCCGTCGAAGTCCAGGCACTGACGCTCAAGACCGGGGCGCCGAACCCCCGCCGTGTCGTCAGCGGCGTCGACAGCGCTCGCGTCGCGATGATCCTCGCCGTGCTCGAGAAGCGGGGAGTCGCAGTCACGAGTGACCAGGATGTCTACGTCTCGACCGTGGGCGGCGTGCGCCTCGTCGAGCCCGCCGCCGACCTCGCCATCGCCATCGCCATCGCCGGCGCCGTCGGCGGCAAGGCCGTGTCGCGACAGGTGGCGGCCTTCGGTGAGCTCAGCCTCGCGGGCGAGATCCGCCCGGTCACCCAGTCGAACCAGCGCCAGTCCGAAGCGAAGCGCATGGGCTATACCGCGGTGGTGGATGCCTCATCCCGCACCATCGGGGGAGCTATGCGCGACCTCCAGGTGCGCCAGCCCGCGGCATCCGCCACCGACGCCGGCTTCTGACCCGCTCACGCCCCTCACTCCGCCTGACCTGGCAGCTCACGCCCCCGCCCGAGGGGTGACTGGGCACCAACTGCCAACCCAGCGACCAGCCCCCAACCCACCCCGCCTCACCTGGCAGCTCACGCCCCACCCCAGGGGTGACGGGGCACCAGCTGCCAGCCCAAACCTCGAGCCCAAGCCCACCCCGCCTCACCTGGCAGCTCACGCCCCCACCCGAGGAATGACGGGGCACCAACTGCCAACCCAGCGACCAGCACCCCAACACACCCCGCCTCACCTGGCAGTTCACGCCCCACCCGAGGAATGACGGGGCACCAACTGCCAGCCCAAACCTCGAGCCCAACACACCCCGGCCACCTGGCAGCTCACGCCCAAACTCAGCGCCCGAGCGGGCGCGAAGCGCCAACCCAAACCACGAGCCCCAAACCCCAAACCCCGAGCCCAAACCCGAACCCGAGACCCCGGATCACGCGTCGAGGGCGGCGATCACGTCCTGCGGGGCGGCCTGCATCGGGTGCGGGCCCGCGATGTCGAAGAACACCGTGGTGATCTCCGACTCGTGAACCCCGAGGAACGCGCGCAGACCGCCGGGCGACTGCAGCGCGACATGGGCCGGGAGCGCCTCGGGCTTGTGTGCCGCATCGCTGAACAGGAGCAGCGCGACATCCCCCGTGTTCGGATCCCGATAGGTCCAGATCTCCCCGACGTCGCGCGGATCATCCCGGTTCCCCGGCCGCATGAGCGGCACGACGGTCGGGCCGTGCCGCAGGGCGAACGCGAGGGCCGCCATGTCCTGCGTCTGCAGAGCGTCGGCGAGCTGCGGGTTGCGGAACTCGGGCAGCGGCTTCTTCGCGCCCCGCTTCTTTCCAGCCATCACCTCAGCCTAGAGAGAGAAGGGGCCCTCTCGAACTCTTCATTGGGGACTGAGGAAATCGAGAGGGCCCATCGCTCGCCCGAGGTGGGGATCCGTCGTCGCGATTCTGGGGGGTTACGCGACTACTCGCTGCTGGGGACAGCGGGGGTTCCTCGGGGAACTGCATCCAGGTTACGACCGGTCCCGACCCCTGTCTGCCTCTAGCCGGTGAGAAAAGTCTCACCCACGCGACGGCTTCAGCGCAGGACGAACTGACGTTCCTGCTGACCCGCCAGCCCGCCGATCTCGACCGCCAGATTGAAGTAGCCCGCGGGCGCTGCCGGCCGCTCCCCGTCGCAGCTGTCCACCGACGACCGCGTGCGATCCCAGGTGATCGGCGTCACGCTCGAGACCGTCTGTCCGGGATCGATCTGCACGACCTGGTCGCTCGACTCGCTCTGACAGTCGGTCGAGCGCCACCAGACGTCGGGGCCGCTCGAAACCGTCAGCTTCTGCGTCGCCGTGCCGACGTTGAGCAGGCACGGCTCCGCGCCCGAGTTCGTCAGTGAGATCGACAGCTGCGGCAGCTCGCCGGCGCCGTAGGCGTCCTTATCGGTGACCGCGGAGACCTGGACCGATCGAGCAGAGCATGCCTCGACGTCGGCCGGCGTGGCGTCCGAAGGCGGCTGAGGCGCGCTCGGGGATGCCGCGGGCGCGGGCTGGTCGGCCGGAGGAGACGCCGACGCCTCGCCGGCATCCGACGACACGGTCGGAGCGGGCGCGCTGCCCGCGGTCGAGCCCTCCCACGGGCGCCAGAACGCGAGCACGACGGCCGCGATGACGAGGAGCACGACGAGGAGCAGCACGAGACGTCGCCGACGGTAGACCGCGGGCGAATGACGGCGGCGAGGCGGCGTGTCGGTCATGAAGCCAGGGTAGGACGCGGGCCGGATGCCGCCGAGGCGGCACGCCTAGAGGTGCTTGAGCATCCGGGTGTTGCCCAGGGTGTTCGGCTTGACGTGCGCGAGGTCGAGGAACTCCGCGATGCCCTCGTCGGGGCTCCGCAGCAGCTGGGAGTACACGTCGGCATCGACGATCTGCTCGCCGATCGCCTCGAAGCCGCGACGCGCGAAGAAGTCGACCTCGAACGTGAGGCAGAACAGGCGCGACAGGCCGAGCTCCCGAGCGCCCTGTTCGAGCCGGTCGACGATCGCGCCGCCCACTCCACGGTGCAGCCACTCGTCGACGACGATGAGGGTGCGCACCTCGCCGAGGTCTTCCCACATGACATGGAGGGCGCCGCATCCGATCAGCCGCCCGTCGGCCTCGGCGACGACGAACTCCTGCACCGACTCGTAGAGCACCACCAGGTCCTTGCCGAGCAGAATTCGTCGCTGCACCCAGGGCTCGAGCATCTCGCGGATGCCGCGGACGTCGCTCGCCCGTGCGGGGCGGACGACGAAGGCCGGGTCGTCGGAGCTCACACCTCAACGATAGTCCGCGCCGGTAAGGTTGCCTCAGCCCGAGATCCCTCCCGCTTTGGAGTGCCGACGTGAGCGTGCTCCGTGACTACGCAGCCGCAGTGTCCCAGCCGACACTGCCGCTGTCGTCGCTTCCCCACGGACCTGCAGACCTGTCACGCTACGACGAGGTGGTCGACGCCGACGGCGGCCTCCGCCCGGCCTGGCAGTCTCTCGCGGGCCTCGCGCTGGCCCTGACGCCGTCCGAGCTCGGCCGCGTCGAAGGCGAGATCACCCGTTTTCTCGCCGATGACGGCGTGACCTACGTCCGGCCCGACAGCGGCGCCCAGCCCTGGCAGCTCGACCCCGTTCCGCTCGTCGTCGACGCCGCCAGCTGGGCCCCGCTCGAGACGGGCCTCGCACAGCGCGCCGAGCTGCTGAACGCCGTCCTCGCCGACCTGTACGGACCGCAGAACCTGCTGTCGTCGGGGGTCGTCCCCGCCGCCGCGGTGCTCGGCCACTCGGGATTCCTCCGCCCCCTCGCGCGGGCGACCGCGGCAGACCGGCATCCGCTGCTGCTGTCGGGCACCGACCTCGGTCGTGACGCCGACGGCGAATGGCGCGTGCTCGCCGACCGCGTGCAGGCCCCATCCGGCCTCGGGTTCGCGATGGAGAACCGCCGCGTCATCTCGCAGGTGCTCCCCGATCTGTACCAGCAGAGCGACCCGCACCGCATGGAGCCCTACTTCTCGGCGCTGCACGCGACGCTCGCCGCATCCGCACCCGAGGGCGTCACCGAGCCCCGCGTCGTCGTCCTCACGCCGGGGCCGCACTCCGAGACCGCGTTCGACCAGGCCTTCCTCGCGCGGGGCCTGGGCCTGTCGCTCGTGCAGGGCAGCGACCTCGTCGTGCGCGGCGGCCGGGTGTGGATGAAGCCCACCGGCTGGCCCCGCCGGGAACCGACCGAGCAGGTCGACGTCATCCTGCGCCGCGTCGACGCGGAATGGTGCGACCCGCTCGAGCTGCGCTCCGACTCGCGCCTGGGTGTGGCCGGCCTCACCGAGGCGGTGCGGCGCGGAACCGTGCGCCTGGTCAACGGGCTCGGAGCGGGCGTCCTCGAGAACCCGGCGCTCCTGCCCTACCTGCCCGCCGCATGCGAGGCGCTGCTCGGCGAACAGCTGCGCCTGCCCGCCGTCCCGACGTGGTGGTGCGGTGACGACGAAGCGCGCGCCACCGTCATCGAGCGCGTGCGCGCGCAGGACCCGACGTTGCTCGTCCGGACGATCGACGGGTCGCGCCGCGATCTCGCCGGACGGGATGCCTCGGCCGTCGCCGCTCGCATCGAGGCGGCTCCGCACCGTTACGTCGGCCAGGAGCTGCTGCCCCTCTCGCAGGCCCCCGTCTGGACCGGCGAGGGCGCGCGTGCCCGGGCCCTGATCTTCCGCGCATTCACTCTGCGCCACGGCTCGGCCTACCGCCCGCTCCTCGGCGGGCTCGCCACGGTGCGCGAGAGCCCCGACGCAGCCCCGACGACGAAGGACGTCTGGGTGCTGAAAGCCGCCGAGGGCGACGCGGACCAGGGCCTCGTCGAGATCGGTCCGCTCCCGGGCGGCCGGAGCGCTCCGAGCATCGCGCCGCGCGCCCTGGACGACATGTTCTGGTCGGGTCGCTACGCCGAGCGCGCCGAAGACCTGCTGCGGCTCGTGCTCACGGCGCAGCAGCAGCTCGATCTCGCCGGAGCCGGCCGCGCCAGCCACACGAGCGCCCGCGTGCTGCGCGACGCCGTCCACCGGCTCGCCGGGCCGGGACCGGATGCCGCCGACGCCGATTTCCGGTCGCTCCTGCTCGACCCCGCGCGGGTGGGCTCGGCCGCCCATGCGCTCAGCCGACTGCGCGAGGCGCTCGACGGAGTCCGCGACCAGCTGTCGGGCGACACCTGGCGCGTCTTCGCGGGCATCGAACGCGCCTCTCGTGCGCTCCGGGCCTCATCGCACGCGCACCGTACGGCCGAGTCGGCGGGACGCATGCTCACCGTCGTGCTGTCGTTGCAGGGCGTGACGGCCAACATGATGCGCGACACCGGATGGCACTTCATCGAGGCGGGACGCTTCCTCGAGCGCGCACTGCAGGTGTGCCACGTGCTGCGGGTCGTCGTCGACCGCCGCGACGCGCGCACCGAACGGGCCGTCCTCGAGGCGCTGCTCACCGCGTCGGAGAGCATCGTCACCCACCGCCGCCGATTCCGCGGGTCGGTGCGCCTCGGCGACGTGCTCGACCTGCTGCTGCGCGACCCCGACAACCCCCGCTCTCTCGCGTTCTGCCTCGCCGAACTGCGGACGCATCTCGCGGCGGCTCCCGCATCGACGGGGTCGACCCGTCCGGAGCGCCTGGTCGACGACCTCGAGAACCTCGTCGACGCGATCGACACGGATGCGCTGGGGGATGCCGTCGACGGCATCCGATCGCCGCTCTCCGCGCTGCTCGACGACCTCATGGCGCAGCTCGAACAGCTCGGCGACGCGATCGACGAGCTGCACTTCGAGAGCGGCCCGCCCCCGGTCGCCCTGTCGTCGCTCGCCCTCATCGAGGAACTGATGGAGGCTCGCGCGTGAAGCAGTACCGCGTCTGGCATCGCACCGCCTACACCTACAGCGCCCCCGTCGAGGACAGCGTCGGGCAGTTCCACCTGATCCCGCGCGAGCTGCCCGGACAACGGGTGCGCGAGGCGGATGTCGTCGTCTCCCCCGCCCCGGGCGACATGCGTCGCGAATCCGACTACTTCGGCAACTGGTCGACCTACTTCCACGTCACCGACGCGCATGAGGCGCTGTCGATCGAGGCGTCGAGCGAGGTCGTGGTCTCCGCGCCGGAGTACGACCCGGCAGCACTCGACCTGCCCTGGGAGTCGGCGCGACCGCTGCGGCATCCCGACCAGGAGGGGGCGTGGCGCGCCGCGGAGTTCGCGATGCCGTCTCCCCGCGTCGCGCAGTCGGACGCCACCGCCGCCTACGGCGCGGTCTCGCTCACCCCGGGGCGCCCGATCGGCGAAGCGGCGACCGACCTGATGCACCGCATCTACACCGACTTCGACTACGACAGCACCGCGACGACCGTCACGAGCACCGTCGCCGATGCGCTGGAGAAGCGCGCCGGCGTCTGCCAGGACTTCGCTCACGTCGCCCTCGCGTGCCTGCGCTCGCACGGCGTCGCGGCACGCTACGTCTCGGGCTACCTCGCGACCCAGCCACCGCCCGGCAAGGAGCGGGTCTTCGGCGCCGATGCCTCGCACGCGTGGCTCGCGGTCTGGCTGCCCGGCACCGATCAGTGGCTCGCGATCGACCCGACGAACGACCAGTGGGCCAACGACCGCTACGTCACGGTCGCGTGGGGCCGGGACTACGGCGACGTCTCGCCCGTCAAGGGCATCATCTTCACCGAGGCGAAGACCTCGACTCTGCGCGTCTCGGTCGACGTCGCCCCGCTCGAGCCCTGACGCGCCGGGGTGCCGTGCGCGTTCCGCCGTGCGCGGATGCAAGGGATCCGCGCCGACACCCCGGGGCGGGGCATCCATCTCCGGGGTGTCGGGCACGAATGCTTGCATCGCGGCACGTAAGCGCGTGCCGACCGGCCACGGATGCCGGCGGGCTCAGCGGCCCGCTGCGTACTCCGTCGCTGCGGCGACGAGGCCGAGGAAGAGCCGGCGGTCGGCGGCATCCTCCTCGGGATGCCACTGCACCGCCATGAGGAAATCCGACCCGGGAGACTCGATCGCCTGCGGCAGGCCCTCGCCGCTGCGCGCCGAGACCACGAGATCGTCGCCGAGGCGGTCGATGCCCTGGTGGTGATAGCTGCTCACGGTGAGGGCGCCCGTTCCGACGAGCTCGGACAGCATCGTCCCGGTCGACACCGCGACCTCGTTCCGCGCGAAGACACCGTCGCCGAGCTGGTAGCGATCGGTGCCCAGCACGTCCGGGAGATGCTGATGGAGCGTGCCGCCCGCGGCGACGTTGATGAGCTGCAATCCGCGGCAGATGCCGAGAACCGGGATGCCGCGCTCGCGGGCGCCTCGCAGCAGAGCCAGCTCCCAGTCGTCGCGGTCGGACCGGGCCGGATCCGTGAGGGGGTGCCGCTCGGCGCCGTACAGCTCGGGCTGCACGTCGAGGCCGCCCGTGAGCACGAGGCCGTCGATCCGGTCGAGCACGACATCCGCGGCGGCCCGGGGCGACGGCTGCGGCGGCAGCAGCAGCGCGGCACCGCCCGATGACGTCACCCCGTCGAAGTACTGCTGCGGCAGGAAGCTCGCCCGCACGTCCCACACCCCCTGTTGCGCACGCTCGAGGTAGGTCGTCAGGCCGATGACGGGTCGGGGCGCCGTCGTGGCGTCGTCGCTGCTCACGCGCCGATCGTAGAACCGCTGTGTTTCGCGCCGATCACACGCGGCACACCGCCCTCCGGGATGCGGGCGGCAGACCGCGGGCAACGCGCCGAGGTCCATGCGACGCGTCCCGTCGACCGGCTCCGGGCGCACACGGCGACCGAGACACCGCACGCCACCGCGCTCAGCCTGTTGGCGACACCGGGAAGCGAAACGGAGCGCGGAGATGAGCGGAGGGCGACGAGCTTGAGGTCAGCGCAGCGCTCGGCGCAGGCAGATCAGTCGCGCGCGCGATTCCCACGACGGCTCGATGGTGAAACCCTGAGACCGATAGAGGGCGAGCGCGTCGGCGCGCCAGTCCCAGACGGACAGCCGCAGCCCCTCCGCATCCGCTCGCTCGGCGTGCTCGCGCGCGTATGCCATGAGAGCCGCCGCTACCCCGCGCCGGCGTCCGGCCGGCGCGACCCACAGCCGCTTCACCTCGACGTCGCGTGCGGCGCGGTGCAGCGCCACCATGCCGACGACCCCGTCGTGCCCCTCGACGACGACGACCACCGCTCCCGCGAACGCCGACGCCGGGTCGTCGATCTCGGCCTGGTATCGCGCCGGGAGCTCAGCACCGGCGAGCCGGTCCGCCGCCCCGTGCTGGGCCTTCTCGTGTTCCGTCTGCAGGTGGTAATTGCGAAGGAGGCCCGAGACGGCAGCCCGATCCGCATCCATCCTGTCGACGGCACGAACGACGACGGTGTTCGACTGCATCCCGCCATTCTCGGGCACCGGCGGCCGTCCGAGCCATGCCCTCGCCCTCCGAGCCAGCGCACGACCCACCCGCGCCGGAAACGCCGGAGGGGCGGATGCCGCAGCATCCGCCCCTCCGTGCAGCTGGTCGCTCTCGCGAACCCGGTCAGTCGCCGCTCGCAGCGATGTCGGGGGTCGCGGCGATCTCGCCGGCCGCGCCGACGCCGACCGCGACCTTGCCCTCGCGCGGAGCCGTCTCGAAGACGAACTTTCCGCCCTCGGTGTCGACCTTGACGTGGTCGCCCGCGTTGAGCTCACCGTGCAGGATCTTCTCGCTGAGCTGGTCCTCGACCTCGCGCTGCATCGCACGACGCAGCGGCCGGGCACCGAGCGCCGGGTCGAAGCCGATCTCGATGAGGCGGTCCTTCGCGGCATCCGACAGCTCCACCGTCATGTCGCGGTCGAGCAGACGGTCGCTCAGTCGCTTCGTGAACAGGTCGACGATCTGACGGAGCTCGGCCTTGTTCAGCTGCGGGAAGACGATGACGTCGTCGACGCGGTTGAGGAACTCGGGCTTGAAGTGCCGCTTGAGCTCCTCGTCGACCTTGCCCTTCATCCGCTCGTAGCTGGTCTGCGCGTTGCCCTCGACCTGGAAGCCGACCGGACCACCGGCGATCGCCGACGAACCGAGGTTCGTCGTCATGATGATCACGGTGTTCTTGAAGTCGACGATGCGGCCCTGACCGTCGGTCAGACGACCCTCTTCGAGGATCTGCAGCAGCGAGTTGAAGATGTCGGGGTGGGCCTTCTCGATCTCGTCGAAGAGCACGACCGAGAACGGCTTGCGGCGCACCTTCTCGGTGAGCTGGCCGCCCTCTTCAAATCCGACGAATCCGGGAGGGGCACCGAACAGACGCGAGACGGTGTGCTTCTCGCCGAACTCCGACATGTCGAGGGAAATCAGCGCACCCTCGTCGTCGAACAGGAACTCGGCGAGCGCCTTGGCCAGCTCGGTCTTTCCGACGCCGGTGGGACCGGCGAAGATGAACGAGCCCGAGGGACGCTTGGGGTCCTTCAGACCAGCACGCTGACGACGGATCGTGCGCGAGAGCGCCGCGATGGCCTCTTCCTGGCCGACGACGCGCTGGTGCAGCGCCTTCTCCATGAAGACGAGACGGCTGGTCTCCTCCTCGGTGAGCTTGAACACCGGGATGCCGGTGGCCTGGGCGAGCACTTCGGCGATAAGGCCTTCGTCGACCACCGCGTGCGACGCGACGTCACCCGAACGCCACTGCTTCTCGAGACGCAGGCGCTCGGCGAGCAGCGACTTCTCCTCGTCGCGGAGCGCCGCGGCCTTCTCGAAGTCCTGCTCCTCGCTCGCGCGCTCCTTGTCCTCACGGACCTTGGCGATCTTCTCGTCGAACTCGCGCAGCTCGGGCGGCGACGACAGGATCGACAGGCGCAGGCGGGCGCCGGCCTCATCGATCAGGTCGATGGCCTTGTCGGGCAGGAAGCGATCGCTGACGTACCGGTCGGCGAGGTTGGCCGCGGCGACCAGTGCACCGTCGGTGATCTGCACCTTGTGGTGCGCCTCGTAGCGGTCGCGCAGGCCCTTCAGGATGTTGATCGCGTGAGGGATGCTGGGCTCGCCGACCTGGATCGGCTGGAACCGGCGCTCGAGGGCGGCATCCTTCTCGAAGTGCTTGCGGTACTCGTCGAGCGTCGTGGCACCGATCGTCTGGAGCTCGCCGCGGGCGAGCAGCGGCTTGAGGATCGACGCCGCGTCGATCGCGCCTTCGGCCGCACCGGCACCGACGAGCGAGTGGATCTCGTCGATGAAGACGATGATGTCGCCGCGGGTGCGGATCTCCTTCGTGACCTTCTTCAGGCGCTCCTCGAAGTCGCCGCGGTAGCGGGAACCGGCGATGAGCGATCCGAGGTCGAGCGAGTAGACCTGCTTGTCCTTGAGCGTCTCGGGCACATCTCCCTTGACGATCGCCTGGGCGAGGCCCTCGACGACGGCGGTCTTGCCGACGCCGGGCTCGCCGATCAGGACGGGGTTGTTCTTGGAGCGACGCGAGAGGATCTGCATGACCCGCTCGATCTCCTTCTCGCGGCCGATCACCGGGTCGAGCTTGTTGTCGCGCGCGGCCTGCGTGAGGTTGCGCCCGAACTGGTCGAGCACGGCCGAGCCGCCCTGCGGCGCCTGGGTCTGCTCGCCCGCGCCGACGGTCGCGCCGGCGGGCTCCTTGCCCTGGTAGCCGCTGAGCAGCTGGATGACCTGCTGGCGCACCTTGTTCAGGTCGGCGCCGAGCTTGACGAGCACCTGAGCGGCGACTCCCTCGCCCTCGCGGATGAGGCCGAGGAGGATGTGCTCGGTGCCGATGTAGTTGTGTCCGAGCTGCAGCGCTTCGCGCAGCGACAGCTCGAGGACCTTCTTCGCGCGCGGCGTGAACGGGATGTGACCGGTCGGCTGCTGCTGCCCCTGACCGATGATGTCCTGCACCTGCTCGCGCACGGCGTCGAGCGAGATGCCCAGGCTCTCGAGGGCCTTGGCCGCGACGCCTTCACCCTCGTGGATCAGACCCAGGAGGATGTGCTCGGTCCCGATGTAGTTGTGGTTGAGCATCTTCGCCTCTTCTTGGGCGAGCACGACCACGCGACGGGCACGATCCGTGAATCTCTCGAACATCGTCAGCCTCCTTCGAGCGCCGGGACTCCGGGCGCTTACGAAAGAGAGTAACCAGGCACGGATACGGGTATGCCCGTGTTCGCCGTCGGCATAGCGTTACGCAGGGTTGCGCTCGGCAGGGTCAGGCCATAACGTTTGTCGATAACAACGACTATCGATATGGAGCGTCCAGAGAATGCTGGTCTTGTGGAACATCGGCCCGATCCTGGTGATCGCGGTGGTGATCGTCGTCGCGGCCACCGTGTTCGGTGTCGCTGCAGCACGCGCACGCCGTCGCGGCGAACCTTCTCCCGTCGTGAGCGTCGCACTGACACTGTCGGCGCTGTGGGCGGCCTTCGGCCTGCTCGGCGCGGCCATCTCCGTGGTTCAGAACCTCGCCGCCGACGCGCCGCGCATGAGCGTTCCGGTCGCGACATTCTGGCCCGAGCTCCTTCCGGGAGTCACGATCGATGCGGGCCCGACGGCCGAGGTCGTCGGCGGCGGCTTCACGGTCGCCGAGGTAGATGCGGCAGGCATCAGCCCTCTCGCGCGCGGGCTTTGGACCGCCGGGCAGGCGCTGTGGTCGCTGATACCCGCCGCGATCGCAGCGCTCATCGCCGTGGCCTGCTTCCAGCTCCTGGCCGGACGCGCCTTCACCCGCATCATCGTGCGCATGACGATGGCGACCGCTGTCATCGTCGCTGTCGGCGGTACCGCCGCTCAGGTGCTCTCGGACATCGCCGGGAGCATGGCCTCGCACGAGCTGTTCGCGCGCGGCAGCGCGGGGTGGACCGAGATCCCCGGAATCGACGACCCGCTCGCCTGGTGGCCGGAAGCGACTCTCAACATCACCCTGCCGTTCTGGCCGATCGCCGCGGGCCTCGGGCTCGCCGCCCTCGCCGCGGTGTTCCGGTACGGCTCACGGCTCCAGCGCGACACGGAAGGACTGGTGTGATGACCCTCACCCGCGGACCCCGGTCGGATGCCGCCGACGCGATCACCGTCCTCCTTTTCGGCATCGGCGCCGCGATCACCGTCGTGCTGACGGTCATCGCGCGTTTCGTGGACGTCTTCCGCGAGGCGGGCGTCGCGTGGAGGATCGACATCGACGACGAACCGTTCTCGGCATCCGTCGGATCCGGCACGGGATACGTCGACGGCATCGTGCAGAACGCCCTCGTCATCGCGCCGGAGGTCGATGGCGGAACGGCGGCCGCGCTCGCCGGCTCGATCATCGCGTGGGGCGTCGCATCGCTCCTCGTGATCCTCGCGGTGATGTACGTGGCGCGCAGCTTCTTGCGCGGTCGGTTCTTCGTCCCGGCGACCGCTCGCGCCTTCGATGTCATCGGGTGGGCGCTCGTCGGAGGAGGATTCGTCGTGCTCGTCCTCGAGAACATCGGGCGTAACGGCATCCTCACCGCCCTGGGTGTCGACGAGGTCGAACCGCTGCACTTCCTCGACTTCTGGCAATGGGCGCCGGTATGGGCGGTCGGTGTGACCGTCGGCCTCATCGCGGTCGCCTTCCGACGTGGCGTGCGCCTGCAACGCGACACCGAGGGCCTCGTGTGAGCCCGGCAGACGACGACGGCCCAAGCGGGGTCCATTGCCGCCTCGACGAGTTGCTCGCCGAGCGCGGGATGACCCTCACGCGCCTGTCCGAGATGGTCGGCGTCTCGGTCGTGAACCTCTCGGTGCTCAAGAACGATCGCGCCCGCGCCATCCGCTATTCGACGCTCTCCGCGATCTGTCGGGCGCTCGACTGCGAGATCGGCGACCTGCTGGTCCGCGCGGACTGACGAACCGGGCCGGGGTGCGGCGAATGACACCCCGACCCGGACGCGCTCCGGATTACCGCGTGCTGCTGAGGTCGTGGATGAGCTCTCGCTCGTCCTTCTCCGACAGCGACGTCTGCACGACGGTGCCGTTGTAGCCGGCGAGCGCCGACGCGAACTTGTCCGTCGTGATCTTCGTCGCGTAGAGCACGACCGCCGACTTCCCGGCGGAGACGGCGGACTTCACGCGGTCGCGGAACTCGGCATCCAGATTGGTCTTGTCGAGGCCCGCGAACAGCGCCCCGAACAGTCCGCCGAAGACGAGCCCGGCGATGGGCACGAAGAACAGGATGCCGATCAGCGCCCCGAACAGCGCGCCGCCCGCGGCGCCGGCTCCCACCTTCCCGACGACGCCGGGGTATTCGACCTTCGTCTTCCCCTCCTCGTCGACCTTGACCAGGGCGAGGCCGGCGAGTTCGACGACCAGGTCGTTCTGGAGAACCTGAATCTCGTTGTAGGCGGCTTCGGCATCCGCCTCGGTATCAAAAGCGATCACGATCAAATCGGCCATGAAATCCTCATTCCGTGTGGTTCGTCCCCTCGGGGGCGACGGTATCTCCGCGTCGGAACAGCAACAAGGGGGGTCGGGGGCGCCCCCGGAGCGTCGCCCTCCGCTTTCGGCCGGCACTCAGAGCGCGACGAGCGGCACTCAGCCGCACCGCGATGAGCACGCAATCCGACCCGGGCGTCCGCCGCCAGACAGAGACGCCTGCGAGCATCTGACCGGAGCGCCGCAGCGGATCCGGCGCGTCCATGGGGGGCGTGCTGCACGACGCTGACCGACGCGCTCTCGTACAGGAGAGGAGCGCACCGTGCCACACAGAGAACGACGTCCGCGACGAGCCCCGAGGCCGAAGGCGAACGCGGCTCCGGAGCGACGCTCCGGACAGCTCCTCCACCGGATCGGCTTCGCCACGGCAGCCCTTCTCGGGCTGACGTTCGCCGCCGGCGCTCCCGCCAGCGCGACCCAGGACGAGGGCCGTACCGATCCGCCCGGCCTCGTCCTCGAGGGATCGCCGCTGATCCACTCCTTCGACACCGCCCGCCCCGGCGACAGTGTGGAGGCTCGCTGGACGCTGACCGCGCACCGGGAGGTGGACTACAGCTTCGAGGGCGTCTTCGTCACCGTGGGCGACCTGAGCGCGCCGCTCGCCGAAGCCCTCGCGCTCGAGTACGGCATCGGCGGTGAGGACGGGACGGCGACGCGCTGGCTGCCCGCGGGAACCCTGGCCGATCCCGTCCCCTACTCCACGGTGACGGGCGCCTCCACCATGGTGGGCCCCGGCTCGACGAGCATCCCGGTCCGAGTGACGCTCGGCGACGCCTCCGATCTGCCGTCGGGTCAGACGCAGAGGGTGACGGCGAACTTCGAGCTGTCGTACATCGCGGGCACGCCGAGCGACGCCCCCGGCCACGGGAACGGGCTGGCGGCCTCGGGCGCCCCGTCGTCGATCTGGCTGGTGCCCTCGCTCCTGGCCGCGCTCGCCATGGTCGTCGGCCTCCTCCTGCGCCGGCGGGAGCAGCATCACGACGCACCCGGCACCTAGGTGTGCGTGCGCCCACCCGGGGCACGCACCTAGGTGGGCACTCGTCGTCACTCACCTGACCCGGCTTCGCGGCTGAGGGATCCCGCGCGATTCCTAACCTCTGATTAGCCGCGCAGCAACGGCGACCCGGGCAGAACATCCCGGTCGGGTGCGGTTTCCCATACGAAACGAGTGGAGATGACGATGGAGAAGACGATGGAGAAGACGCAGTCGAACAAGAACCGGAAGAAGCTGCTGGCCGTGATCGCGGCGGGAGCCCTCGGTGTCGGGATGGTCGGCGTCGGAGCGAACTGGGACCACGTGACGTCCATCGTGGACAACCGGTTCTCGGCGACGGCTCCCGGAAGCGACATCGACGACATCGGAGGCGCGCTCCTCACGGTCGCCGGCGCCCCGATCGACCACGTCTTCGACACCACGAAGTACAACCAGTTCGTCGACGCGACCTGGACCGTCACCAACAAGGGCGGTGACGCGGCGCAGTACGCGGCCAGCTTCGAGACGCGCGGCGACATCTCGCCGAACCTCGCGCAGAACCTGCAGGTCCGCTACGGCGTCACCGACGCCTCGGGTCAGGTCACGAGCTGGGTCGCGGCCGGAACGCTGGCCGAGCCGGTCGAGTTCACGACGGCCCTCGGCCTGGCCTCCGCGATCGAGGGCAACGCCTCGATCCAGGTGCCGGTGCGCATCCTGCTCGAGGACCCGACGGTCCTCGAGGGCGACGCCGGTGACGAGCACCGCGTGACGGCCGACTTCGTCGTCAGCTACATGAACCCGGCGTGATCGGCCTCGGGGGCGGCGCCCTCCCCGCGCCGCCCCCGAGCCTTCCCGGAACGCACCTTGACCCGTGACCGACCGAAAGGACCGCGCATGATCCGCGCATTCCTCCGCAGCAGCGCGGTGCTCCTCCTCGTCCTGCTGGTGCTCCCCTTCGCATGGACGACGGTGAGCGGCGACCGCTTCGTGACGGTCTCGAGCGGCTCGATGGTGCCGACCTTCCAGGTGGGCGACGTCCTCTCGGTACAGAACCCGACCGGAGACGAGCTCCGGAAAGTGGGAGAGGTCGTCGTCGCCTCGCTCGACCTCGGGTCGGGGCAGAGCCAGTACGTGCACCGCGTCGACTCTCTGACGGAGGACGGCGCCTGGCTTCGCGGAGACGCGAACAGCAGCCGCGACCCGCAGCCGGTCACGCAGGAGCAGGTGCTCGGCACCCCCCGCTTCGCGCTCTCGGGCATCGCAGCTCGAACCTTCGCGTACCTGCAGAGCATCGAAGGGCGTCTGACGGTGTCTGCGCTCGCCCTGACGCTCTTCATCATCCCGGGTCAGCGGCGCCGCCCGCGCCCGGAGGCGGAGCGCGTCGACATGGGGTCGCCTCGTGAGATGCAGCTGCTCAGCTGAGACGGGAGCACGGAGGTCCTGGAAAACTGACAGCGATCAGTGCCAGATTGTGTGTGGGAGGCACCCGGTTCTCGGTCATCGAGAGCCCTCACCGCCCACGCACCGAAAGGAAGCGCGCTTGTCCGTCAGATCCCATGAGACGCATCGCATCGTCGAACTCCTCCGCCAAGGGACCAGCGTCGAACTCGTCGGGATCCGCTGGTCGGGCAGATCCGAGATCCTCAGCCAGGTGCGGAGCACCCTCGCCGATCTCGACTACATCATCCTCAACGTGGTCGGGACGGCATCCCACTCCCCGCTCGAGGCGCTGCGCGTGGCCCTCCCGCCCGCGTATCGGAGAGCGGTCGCAGAGGAGGGCGGAACGGCCGCCGCGATCAGCGATGCTCTCGCCCGATACCTCTCCAGCGGCGACAGCGTCGTGATGATCGACGATGCAGACCTGCTCGACTCGGCGTCGTGGTCCGCGCTGATCCAGCTGCACCGCCTGCTGCGACGCCCGATCGTCGCGTCGACTCTCCGCCGCGCGCTGACCGACCCGGACGAGCACCTGCTGATCAAGGCCGCCCATCCCGTCGTGCAGATCGCGCTCGAGGGATTGCGGCTCGATGTCCTTCATTCGCTCCTGGACGAGAGGGTCGACGGATCGCTCGCGCCGAGCGTCTCGGCGCGCATCCACATGGATTCGGCGGGAATCCCCGGTCTGGCGGTCGCACTGCTCGACGGGGCGCTCGCTCACGGTCTGATCTGGCGCTCGGGGGACCAGTGGGTCTCCGGCCCCGCGCTCTGGTCCGACGACGCCCGCGGCGCCTACGAGTCGGTGCTCTACTCCTACCGGCCGGAGATCCGGGATGCCGTGGAGCTGCTCGCCACGACGGGAACGGTGGAGGTGACCGCGGCGTGGGCCCTCCTGGGCGCCGACCTGCTCGAGGAGCTGGAGGACAATCAGCTCGTGCGCGTCACCGAGGTCGGTGCCGATCGACGCGCGATGGTCGCCGTGCACCCGCCCGGGCTGGGGGATTACTTCCGCAATCAGCCCGCGACGGCTCGGCGCCGCCGCATCCTCAGCCACGCGACCGACAGACTCGCGCACGAGAGCTCGCGTCTCGACACGCAGACTCGCGCCCTGCTGCTCGAGCGGCTCCGCCCCGCCGGTGTTCCGCAGCGGTCGGCGTCACCGACACCGGCTCCGCTGCAGCTGGCGGACGTCCCGGCGGTCTCGCGCATGTTCACCGAGGCCTTCGACGTCCAGGTCGGTGTCGCGCGGGCGCGATGGCAGGAGGAGGGCGACCCCGGCGCTGCCGTGCGCTACCTCGGACTGCTCATGACGGGGCCGAGCGACCCGCGCGAGATCGAGGACGTCATCGGCCGGTGCTCCGAACTGTTCTACGGCACCAGCCGGGATCATGAAGCGGAACTGACACTGCGCCATTTCCACTCGCGCTGGCTTCTGTCGCGCGGCGCCGATCTGTCCGACGTCGTGCGCCCTCTCACGGAGAAGGTCCCGACGGGATTCGCCTACGCCGAGGCGCTCGACACCCTCGCCCGCGCTGTCCGCTGGGAGCTCGAGGGAGTCACTCCCGATGACGAGCGAGTGCTCGCCGCGCGGGCCGCCGCGGGCGGGCTCGGCGCCGACATCGCTGGGGTCCTGCTTGCGGCCTGCCACCTCGTCTCCGGACGGATCGCCGACTGCATCACCGTGCTCGACGGCCTCGACGACGAGCTCCGGCCATGGTTGCGCGTCGGAGTCGTGCTGATGCGCGGGCTCGTCCTCTACACGACGGGACGGGTCACCGAACTCGTCGACATCGCCGCGGCGGGCGCGCAGCGGTCGATCTCCGCGCTGGATCGCATCGGGTTCGCGTGCCACTCCTACCTCGGCGCACTCGGTCACCTCGCTCTGGGAAACCTCGACGAAGCGCAGGACGCGCTCGCGATCCTGCTGACGACCGGGATCAGCGCCAAGACCCTCTACTTCTCGCCCGACCGGGCCGTGCTCGTCCTCATGGCGGTCATCTCCACACGCGCCGGACACGAGAGCGCGGCGTCGGGGTATCGCGAGCATGCCGCGCAGATCGCCGGGGCGTCGGACGGCATGGTGCTGAGCGACCTGCGCTGGACGGAGGCGTTCTCGGTCGCCGTCAGCGGGGCGACCGAGGTCGCGGCCGAGATCTTCGCCGAGGTGACACGCGACGCGCGACGCCGCGGGTACGGCCTCGCGGCGGACCTGGCAATGCTCGCCTCCCTCTACATCCACTACGACCCCGAGCTCGCCGCGCAGGTCGCCGACCAACCGCAGCGCTTGGGCGGGCCGATGTACGCGATCTTCCTCGAGGCCCGCGCCGCCGCCCACGCGCAGGACCCGGCCCGAGTCGAGGCTGCCGCCCGCGGGCTGCGCAGCGAGGGGATGGCGACCGAAGCCCTGAAGTACTTCAACCTCGCCGCGCACCTCTACCGAGATCACGGCGACAACGACCGCGCAGCGGCCTGCCGAGAAGCGGCCCGCGAACTGGCCGACACGAACGTCAGACGGACGCGGCGCGACCGCACGGCGATGCTTCTCACACCGCGCGAACGCGAGATCGTCCAGCTCATCGCGGCCGACATGTCCAACGGCGACATCGCCGCCAAGCTGGTCCTGAGCGTTCGCACGGTCGAGAACCACATCCGCAACATCCGCCGGAAGACGGGAGCGTCCACCCGGGGCGAGATCGTCGCCCTCGCCTCGACGAACAAGCGCTGAAGCGCCTCCCCTCAGCCGACCAGGCTGAAGCCGCCGTCGCTCGTGAGCACCTGGCCGACCAGCCACGACCCCGCCGGGCTGCAGAGCCAGCCGATCAGCTCGGCGGGGTCCTGGGGACGCCCGACGCGTCCGAACGCCGTCGTCGCCAGCCAGTCGTCGAAGTCGTCGAGCGAGCGGTCGGTGGTGTCGGGGTCGAGATAGCCCGTGTTCACCGGTCCGGGGTTCACGGTGTTGAGGATGATGCCGAGCTCGAGCAGCTCCGCCGCGACCGTTCCGGTGACGCCTGCGAGGGCGGCTTTGCTGGTCGCATAGGCCACCTCACCGACCATGGGGCCGTGGATCTGGCCCGACGTCATCCACACGACGTGCCCCCGGGGCGCGTCGTACGGTTTCGACCCCGAGATCCGGTCCCCGGGCCGGCGGGGCACCGACGGGACGTCGGCGAAGCGGGCGGCGAACGCCGCGGTGAGGAGCAGGGTCGCGCGGGTGTTGACGTCCCAGAACGCGTCGAGACGCTCGGGCGTCATATCGAGGATGCTGCCGTCGTCGCCGCTCTTGGCGTGGTTGCAGACGAGGATGTCGAGCGCGCCCGTCACCGCGGCCGCCTCATCGACCAGGTCGGCCGCCGCCGTCGCGACGCTCAGGTCGCCGGCGATGTCGGCGAAGCTCGCGTCGCCCACGAGGTGAGAACGGATGCCGTCGCGCACAGCGTCGAGATCGTCGCCGCCCCACGGCAGGTCGAGGTCATGCGGCCGGTGGTGATGGATGACGACGTTCGCGCCGAGTCCGGCGAGGGTGGTGGCGACGGCGAAGCCGATGCCCCGGCGGCGCGAGACGCCCGTGACCAGGGCGGTCTTTCCGGACAGCGGCAGAGCGGGCGCAGCAGAAGAAGCGTGCATGGGTGAACCTTTCGATCACGTCGGCGTCGACGCGCGGATGGGGGGTCGGAAGCGAGTTCACCGGCATTGCATGGCGCTCAGCCTAGCGAGCTGCGACGATCGCGTCACCCGGCGCGGAGCAAAGGAACGCCGCGGCGGTCGAGGGCCGCCAGGCTGGTGGCCGGAGCCGCGGGGTCGACGATGACCCCTGTGACCTCGTCGAACGGCAGCACCGTGAACGGCGACACCGCGCCGATCTTCTCCTCGCTGCCGAGGACGTAGGTCTCGGCAGCGCGCTCGGCGAGCACGCGCTTCATGGCCGCTTCGTCGGCATCGCCCGTCGTCAGGCCCGCGTCGGCGTGGATGCCGGTGACCCCGAGCAGGAAGCGGTCGGCCCGCACCATCCGGGCGGCCTCGACCGCCGCGGCACCGCTCGCGACCGCCGAGTGCTTGAACAGCCGCCCGCCGATGATGATGACCTCGGCCGCGTGGTCGAGCAGCGCCGCGGCCACGGTCGGACTGTGGGTCACGATCGTGCACGTCAGTGCCGGATCGAGCGCTCGAACGGTGGCGAGCGCCGTGGTCCCCCCGTCGACGATCACGGTGCTCCCCGGCTCGACGAGGCCGGCGGCGAAGCGGGCGATGCGCTGCTTGCTCTCGGTTGCGACCGCCTGACGCGACGCGTAATCGGCGACCGCGGGCGACGCCGGAACCGCACCCCCGTAGACGCGAACCGCGAGGCCGGCGGCATCCAGCTCGCGAAGATCGCGGCGGATGCTGTCTTCGGAGACCCCCAGCTCGGCAGCCAGCTCCTTCGCGACGATGCGACCGTCGGCGCGGAGCCGCGCGAGCAGCAGATCTTTTCGCGATGCAGCAAGCATTCCGACTCCTTCACGTTTGTGCACGTTTATGCATACTATCGAGCCATGACCGCACAAGCCACGACCGATTCCCTCATGATCCTCATCGCCGGACCCTATGCGTCGGGCACCGGCGGCGACCCTGCCCTGATGCGGCGCAACCTGGATCGCCTGGAGGAGGCGGCGTGGCCGCTCTTCGAGGCCGGGCACATCCCGATGATCGGCGAGTGGGTCGCCCTGCCCGTGCTCTCCAGTGCAGGAGCCTCGGGTCCCACCGACCCCCTGGCCGAGAAGGTGATGTACCCGGTCGCCCATCGCCTGCTGCAGCGTTGCGACGCGGTCCTCCGCCTGCCCGGCGAGTCGCGCGGCGCAGATCAGGACGTCGCGATCGCCCGAGAGCGGGGCATCCCCGTCTACACGGCCCTTCGCGACGTGCCCGGTGTGGCGTGGCGTGAAGCGTTTCATTGAAAGGGCGGATGAACACTCAGGAAAATCATCAGGATTTCCCAGAAATGGCGGAAAGTGGATAGAGTCGGTGGACGTGAACACTGCTCGTCGACTCCTCGCCCTGCCCACCGCCGCGCTGACCGTCGCCCTGCTCGCGACCGGTTGCTCCACGCTCAACGCCTTCACCGGTGGCGGAGCGGCCGCCCCGGTCCGTGACGAGTCCGGCGCGATCGCCGAGTCGAACGCGAGCACCGACGTCTTCGCGATCCGCGTCGGCGACTGCATGCTCGACTCCGGCACGGCCGACACCGAGGTCACCGAGACTCCCACCGTCCCGTGCAGCGAGGCCCACGACCTCGAGGCCTACCACGCACAGGACATCGACGCCGACGAGTTCCCCGGCGTCGAGGCGGCCCAGACCGAGGCTGAGCAGGTCTGCTACGACGCGTTCGCCCCCTTCGTCGGCATCTCGTACGAGGAGTCGGTGCTCGGCTTCAACTACTACGTCCCCACCGCAGGCAGCTGGGACGCCGGCGACCGTGAGATCCTCTGCCTCATCGGCGACCCGCAGGGCCAGGTCACCGGCACCCTCGCCGGCGCCGCGCGCTGACGCTTCTTCTCGATCGCCCGCAACGGACACCCGTCCGCTGCGGGCGATCGTCGTTTCGCGGCGCCGTCAGATGAGCTCGTCGACCAGCTGACGGATGCGCTCGCGGATGTCGTCGCGGATGGGGCGGACGGAGTCGATGCCCTGACCCGCGGGGTCGTCGAGCTTCCAGTCCTCGTAGCGCTTGCCGGGGAAGAACGGGCAAGCGTCACCGCATCCCATCGTGATGACGACGTCGGATGCCTGCACGGCCTCGGTCGTGAGCACCTTCGGCTGCTCGGCGGTGATGTCGATGCCGAGCTCGGCCATCGCCTCGACCGCGACCGGGTTGATCCGATCGGCGGGCATGGACCCGGCGGAGCGGACCTCGATGCGGTCGCCGGCGATGTCACGGAGGAACCCCGCGGCCATCTGCGAGCGACCGGCGTTGTGCACGCAGACGAAGAGAACGGAGGGCTTGGTGTCGGTCATAGTGCCTCTACTTTCGCGCATCTGCGGCGCGACGGCTGCTTTGGGAGGATGAGGACATGCACGACGCCGCCCCCATCGACCTCGACACCTGGCCGCGACGGCGGCACTTCGACCACTACCTGCGCACCGTTCGCTGCAGCTACTCGATGACGGTCGAGATCGACGTGACGGACTTCGTCGCGGCGGTGCGCTCCTCCGGGCGCCGCACCTACGTCGCGCAGATCTGGGCGATCGCGTCGATCGTCAACCGCCATCCGGAGTTCCGCATGACGCTCACCGCCGACGGCGCGCCCGCGGTCTGGCCGGAGGTCCATCCCTCGTTCACGGTCTTCCACCCCGAGACCGAGACGTTCTCGAGCGTCTCGGTGGCCTTCGACCGCGACTTCGCCGCCTTCCACGACGCCGCTGCCCGCGTGATCGCCGATCATGCCGGCAGCACCGAGCTCTTCCCGCAGGGTCCGCCTCCCCCGAACAGCTTCGACGTGTCGAGCCTGCCGTGGACCGACTTCTCCGGTTTCAACCTGAACGTCGAGGGCGTCGGGGCCCACCTCGCGCCGATCTTCACGCTCGGGCGCTACGTCGAGCGTGACGGACGGATGCTGCTGCCCATGGCCGTGCAGGTGCACCACGCCGCGGCCGACGGCTTCCACACCGCTCGACTCGTCAACGACCTGCGCGAGCTCTTCGCCGACGTCGCCTGGCTCGCAGCATGAGCGCGCTGCGCGAGTGGCTGCGCTCGCAGGCCTCGCTGACCGGCACCCCTCCGGCGTTCGACACCGACCGGCTCCCCGCGTCGCCGGTGACGCTGTTCGAGGAGTGGATCCACCAGGCAGCCGCCGCGGGTGTCGCCGAGCCCCACGCCGCGACCCTCGCGACGGTCGCCGCGGACGGCATCCCCGATGCCCGCACACTGATCGTCAAAGACGTCGACGACCGCGGCTGGGCGTTCGCGAGCACGCGCTCCTCTGCGAAGGGCGGGCAGCTCGCAGCGCAGCCCGCAGCAGCCCTGGCGTTCTGGTGGCAGCCGGTCATGCGCGCCGTGCGCGTGCGCGGGCCGGTCTGTGAGGCGAGCGCGGACGACACCGCAGCCGACCTCGCGGCACGGTCGGAGGCGGCACGCCGGGACGTCGCGGAAGGCGACTGGGCGCTGTGGCGCATCGAGGCGACCCGCGTGGAGTTCTGGCAGGGATCGCTCGACCGTCGCCACACCCGCGTCGTCTACGAGCGCGAGGGGGCGGGCTGGCGGCACGCCCTGCTCGGAGACGCAGGATGACGGTGCACTACTCTTTCGCCCCTCCCACGGCCGCCGAGTTCGCGATGCTCTATGGCGAGACGGGCTGGGCCGAGTGGTCGCTCGAGACCTTCGAAAACGCGCTCGCCGGCAGCTGGGTCGTGTGCACGGCGCGTGATGACGACGGTCGCCTGATCGGCCTCGGTCGCCTGATCAGCGACGGCGCCCTGCACGCATTCGTCACGGAGATGATCGTGGCGACGGCAGCGCGTGGCGGCGGCATCGGGAGCGAGATCCTGCGGATGCTGGTCGACGAGTCACGTCAGCGCGGCGTAAACGACATCCAGCTCTTCGCCGCGCGCGGCCGAGCCGCGTTCTACGAGCGCCACGGCTTCGCTCCCCGCGCCGCCGAGGGTCCGGGCATGGACATCGTCGCCGAGCGCTGACCCGCGACACCCTGAACGAGATGCCCTCGCACGCGGCATCCGGAGTCGCCATACTGGCGGGCATGGATGCCGTGAACAACTGGCTGCTCACGTGGGGCGACCATCTCTGGACCTGGATCGTCCTCCCGGTCGTGGTCCTCCTCGGGCTCTACTTCACCGTCCGATCGGGCGTCGTGCAGTTCCGCCTGATCACCGAGATGTTCCGCACCCTGACCGACAAGACGCCGCAGACCGCGGACGGCAAGCCGCAGTCGGTCTCCGCCTTCCAGGCCTTCACGATCTCCGCGGCCTCCCGCGTGGGAGTCGGGAACATCGCCGGCGTCGGCACCGCCATCGCGGTGGGCGGCCCGGGTGCGGTGTTCTGGATGTGGGTCATGGCGTTCGTCGGCGGAGCGTCGAGCTTCATCGAATCGTCGCTGGCGCAGCTGTTCAAGACGCGCGACCGCGGCAGTTTCCGCGGCGGCCCGGCGTACTACATGCAGCGCGGTCTGGGCGCCCGGTGGCTCGGCATCCTCTTCGCCGTCATCCTGATCGTCTGCTTCCCCTTCGCGTTCAGCTCGCTGCAGGCCAACACGATCTCGGCGACCATCAGCTCGAGCGTCGGCGGCGACCTGCCCTGGCTGCCGTGGGTCATCGGGGCGGGCATCGCGCTCCTCACCGGGCTCGTCGTATTCGGCGGGGTGCGCCGCATCGCCTCGGTGACGCAGGTGCTCGTGCCGATCATGGCGCTCGCCTACCTCGTGCTCGGCGTGATCGTCGTCGCGCTGCACCTCGACCGAATCGGGCCGGTGTTCGCCGAGATCTTCACGTCTGCCTGGGGCTTCAACGAGGTCGTCGGGGCTGCGTTCGGCTATATCGTCCTCACCGGCGTCAAGCGCGGCATGTTCTCGAACGAGGCGGGGCTCGGCTCGGCCCCGAACGCCGGCGCGAGCGCCGCCGTGACCCATCCGGTGAAGCAGGGCCTCGTGCAGACCCTCGGCGTCTACTTCGACACGTTCCTCGTGTGCTCGGTGACCGCCTTCATCATCCTCGTCTCCGTCCCCGATCTCGCCGGGGCCTCACGCGGCATCGATCTGACGCAGGGAGCCCTCGTCGACACCCTCGGTGAGTGGTCGAACATCGCCCTGAGCATCATCATCTTCATGCTCGCGTTCTCGTCGATCCTCGGGAACTACTACTACGGCGAATCGAACATCGAGTTCATCTCGACCAACCGCACCGTGCTGACGGGGTACCGCGTGCTCGTCGTCGCCGCCGTCCTCGGCGGATCGGTCGTCGGTGCCGACCTCGTGTGGAACTTCGCCGACGGCGTGATGGGGCTGATGGCGCTGACGAACCTCATCGCGATCGCGCTGCTGTCGGGCATCGCTTTCCGGCTTCTCAAGGACTACACCGAGCAGCGGCGCGCCGGGCTCGACCCCGTATTCACGCGCGAGCGACTGCCCGGTGTCCGCGGCATCGAGTGCTGGGAGGACGAGCTCACCGTCACCGGCCCGATCGACCTGCCCGTGCGCGCACGACAGGCCGCCAAGCACCGCGACCACCTGCACAACCGCCGATGACCGTCGGCTCGACGGCTCATGACCCGCCGATCGCGACCGAAACGCTTCGCATTGCCGCGCGCGCTCCGCACCATGCGGGGGTTGCCGCCAGGATGAAGAGATGCCGCGCGTGATCCAGACGCCCCGAACCGCCATCCGAGGCCCATACGCCAAGAGTGCGCGCACGCGCACGCTGATCCTCGACGCCGCCTTCTCCGTCTTCGCGGGCGCGGGCTATCGCAAGGGCTCGCTGCGCGAGATCGCCGACCGCGTCGACATGAGCGAGGCTGGGCTGCTGCACCACTTCCGCAACAAAGCCGAGCTGCTGCTGGCGGTGCTGGACCACCGTGACGACCTCGCGCGCAGCAGGTTCTCGTTCGAGGAGCACTCGGGTCGCGATGCGCTGGAGGATCTCGTCGCTCTCGCCGACTACAACTCGACGATCCCGGGGGTCATCGAGCTGTTCTGCACCCTGTCGGCGGAGGCGACCTCGCCCGACCACCCCGCCCACGACTTCTTCCGGAACCGGTACGAGACCAGCCGGAAGATCGTGGTCGACGCGCTCAGCGTCATCCGGTCAGAGGGCGGCCTGCGGGCGGACGTCGACATCCCCAGCGCCGCCGCACGGTCGATCGCGGTGTGGGACGGCCTGCAGATCCAGTGGCTCCTCGATCGGACGACACTCGATATGGCCGACGAACTGCGCGCCTGCTTCGACGAGTTCCTTCTCGAGGACCTCGCCCCCGCCCGTCGCGCCACCCCCTGACCCGGGACCAACCGTCGACTCGCCAGAGTCTGCGGATGCGGGACGGCCCGGATCGGCATTTCCTGGCGAGTCGAGCGGCGGGGCTCAGGAGAAGCCGATCAGCCACGTGAGGCCGTAGCGGTCGGTGACCTGCCCGTCGTGGTCGCCCCAGGCACGACGCTGCAGCGGGTCGATGATCGTGCCCGCGTCGGCCAGCAGGTCGAACCAGCGGCGTGACGTCTGCTCGTCTCCCGCGCCGAGGAGGGCGAACATCATCCCGGACATCGACGGCCGTGCGGCATCCCCGGGATCATCGGCTCCGAACAGATCCACGTGGCCGCGCAGCTCGCCGTGCGCGATGAGATCTTCGCGTCCGTCCCGGCGACCGAAGTCGGCGAAGGTGTGGAGCTGGAGTTCACCGCCGAACACCGACCTGTAGAAGCGGAGAGCTTCGGCGGCGTCGCCGGCGAAGTGGAGGTAGGGAACCGGCGCGGGCATGCCCGAACGCTACGCCCGTCCCCCGGCGCGCGCCCCCGTCGACTCGCCAGAAGATGCGGATGCCGGGCCCCGGTGACCCGCACAACTTGGCGACTCGACGTCAGGAGGACGGGGCCGCGGTCGACTCGCGCCAGACCACGTGCTGGAGGGGACCGGCGGCGGACGGCGGCTGGTCACCCCGCATGAGCGCGATGAGCCGGTCGGCAGTCCGGCGGCCGAGCTCGACGTAGTCCATCGACACACTCGTGAGGGAGGGCGTCTGGAACGCACTCGTCGGCGAGTCGTCCCAGCCCGTCACGCTCACATCCCCCGGCACGGTCCAGCCGCGCTCGAGGGCTCCACGGATGGCGCCGGTCGCGATGAAGTCGTTGGCGGCGATGACGGCCAGCGGGAGCGAACCCTCGTCGAGCGAGCGGATCGCGTCCAGGCCGGACTGCGCGCTCCAGTCCCCCTCGACGACTCCGACGGACTGCACGCCCAGGCGAGCGACCGTCGCCTCGTACGCCCGACGGCGCGCATCCGCCGAGGGATAGCTCCGGGCTCCCGTGATGTGCAGGAACCGGTGGTGTCCGAGCTCCGCGAGCCGCTCGACCATGCTCACGAGCGGGTGCACGTCGAGCATCTCGCCCGAGACGCGCATGTCGTCGTCGAACTCGGCGAGCGTCAGGACCGGGACGTTGGGATCGACGTGCACGAGATCATCGCCCGGCACGGGCGCATAACACAGGATGCCCTCGAACTGCCGGGAGTCGATCATCTCCAGCAGTCGCGGACGACGCTGGTCCGGGGCGTTGGGGATGCTCTGCACTTCGACGTCGTAGCCGGCGGCCCGCGCGCGCTCGATCGTGCCGGCGATGAGCGGAGCCGAGTGGAACGCGGTGATGGGGAGGACGGCCGCCAGGCGGCCCGTTCGCGTCGTGCGCATCGAGCGGGCGGCGAGGTTCGGCCGGTAGTCGATCTCTCGCGCCGCTTCCAGCACCCGCTCGCGAGTGGCGGCGGAGATGCCGGCGCGCCCGGTGAAGACCTGCGAGACCGTCGATTGCGACACGCCGGCACGCGCTGCGACGTCGCGGCTGGTTGGCCGTTTCCCCATGACTGCCTTTCCTGGAATGTGACTCTACCGACGTTCGTCGATGACGGCCTCTCGCGATTGATACTACGTATCACTGCTACGTACCAGTAATCGCCCCGCCCCGGCTCCGCGGCATCCGTCGACTCGCCACGATGTGCGGATGCGGCGCACCCCAGACCCGCCATTCCTGGCGAGTCGACGGAGGGACAGAGGGACCGGGGGTCAGGGGGTCAGGGCCCGGGACCAGAGGGGGCGGTGGCGGTCGACGTAGTCGCGGACGGCGGCCCAGTGGGCGCCGTGCCCCTCGACGAACATCGTCGCCCACGGCTCACGGCCAGACCGGTGCGAGGTCTCGAGGAGCGCGTACATCGCATCGACCCGGTCGCTCATCGCGCGCGGCAGCTCCGCGCGCAGCGCGGCGGATGCGCCATAGCCGTCGATGAACGAGCCCAGGCGCCCCGCGGCCACCGCCGGCTCCTCCGCGGGGTCGCCGAGAGCGAAGGTCTGCGCGGCGTAAGCGAGGTCCCACAGCCGTGTGCTCGGGGCCGCGGCATCCCAGTCGATGAAGACCCAACGCTCCCCCACGACCAGGTTCCAGGGCGCGAGGTCGTTGTGACACACCAGCTCGTCACCCGGCGCCGCGATCGCCGTCTCCCAGATCGCGCCGGCGGGCGCGACGAACGCCGCAGACGCGTCATGGATGTCGCGGACGAGGGCTCCGACGCGTCGCATCTGATCGAGGCCCATCGGGCCCGCGTCGATCGCGAGCGTCCCCTCGACGAACTCGGTGACCTGCCTGCCGGTGCCGTCGCGTCCGCGGGGCTCGGGAGCGTCGATCCCGCGCGCTCGAAGCGCCTCGACGAACGCGATGACACTGGGAGTCGATGCCGTCCACGCCTTGCGAACGGTGTCGCCGATGCGCACCACGCTGCCGCTCGCATTGCCGCCGTCGAGCCGCTCCTCCCCCGCATCCCCCGCATCCCCCACTTCCCGCACATCCCCCACTTCCCGCACGCCCCCGAGCGTAAGCCCCCACCCCCCTCTAGCCCCGTCGAGTCGCCAGAAACAGCGGGTCCGGGGCCGACCGCATCCGCCGTTCGTGGCGACTCGACGGGTCGAGGCGGGGGTCAGGCGGGGAGGGGGAGCAGGCGGAGGAGCTGGCCGGGGCGCAGGTCGTCGATGATGCCTCGGTAGGGCGCCGCGACCTCGCCGATGCGAGCCTGGCCCGCGTCGAGCGGGCGATCGACGCGCATCAGGTGCACCTCGCCCCGGTACCGCCCGTAGACGTCGAGGTCGGCCTGCAGGCTGCCGCGCTCGCGCGCATCGGCGTTGCGGATGCGCGAAGGACGGATGCCGCCGCGCGTCTCGTCCAGCCGGAAGGATGCCGCCGCCTCCTCGACCCGCAACCGCCAGGGCCGCTCCACGAGCACGGATGCCGCGGCATCGAGCCCCACCACCGGCAGCGTCACCGTGCCCGTCGCCTCGAACTCCGCGATCCAGGCCGCGTGGTCGTCGGCCACCGCGCCTTCGGCGCAGACGACGACCGCCTCGGGAACGAGCCGCCGCAGCTGGAGGTACGAGCGCCAGGCGTTGCGGTGCCGCTGCTCCTCGAGCGTCGGCAGACCGAGGTGCAGCGGTGCACGCAGCTCGCGCTCGCCGGGGATGAACGCGAACACCGGCATCCCCCGGTCGAGGAACAGCCGCGACTGCGCCACGAGGAACGACGTCGTGAGTCCGGTCTCGGGGCGCGGGTAGAAGTTGTGCCACCCGGCGACGGTCAGCCCCGCCAGCTCGTCGAGGAACGCCGCGTCGACGGTGCTCGCGTTGACGGCGATGCGGCACCCCGAGGCCTCGGCGATCCGGCCGATCTCATGCGCGTCGAAGCCGTAGTCGAGTCGCAGCATCGTGATGCCGCGGCGCGCGAGCCAGCCCCACCCCTCTTCGCCGGCCACGACGTGCTCGAGCGCGACGGGCGAGACGTCGGCGCAGAAGGTCAGTCCGTCGTCGTCGTGCGCCGCGCGCAGCACGTCGCCGAACGCATCGAGCTCGCCGGTGTCGACCATGTGCAGCGAGGTGAACAGCATCCGCTCGTCACCGCAGTCGACGGACGCGGCGGGCGCCGCTGAGGTCGACTGCGCCGTCGCGAGCACCTGATCGATGACGGCCCGCCGCGTCTCGGCGGCATCCGTGGGGTAGATCGAGAACAGCATCGGGGCGCTCCCGTCTCAGCCGAGCCGCTCGACCATGTGCTCCTTGAACCCGAAGAACCAGGTCAGCACGAAGCCCATGATGTACGAGATCACGAGGCCGCCGACGTACCAGAGCCACGCGCCGTTCGTGATGACGGCGGTCATGAGCACGCCCGAGAGGCCGAGCGCACCGGCGCCGAATCCTCCTGTGGCCTGGATGCCGAAGGCGACGAACGCACCGCCGAAACCACCGCCGAGGCACGCCGTGATGAGGGGGTAGAACAGCGGGAGCGAGACGCCGTAGATGAGGGGTTCGCCGACCCCAAGCACACCGATCGGCAGCGCCGCGCGGATGATGTTCTTCAGCCGGGTGCTCTTGGTCTTGAGGAAGATCGCGATCGCCATGCCGACCTCGCCCGCCCCGGCCATCGCCAGAACCGGCAGCAGCTCTGTGAAGCCGTGATCGGTGATGAGCTGCGCGTGGATCGGGGTCAGGCCCTGGTGGATGCCGAGCATGACCAGGGGCAGGAACAGCGACGACAGCAGGTATCCGCCGACGACGCCGCCGCGCTCGAGGGCGAAGTCGATGAGCAGCCAGTTGATGCCCTGCATGAGCAGGCCTGAGATCGGCATGATCACGAAGATGCAGATGACGGCGCCGATGAGGAGCGTCACGACCGGCACGACGAAGAGGTCGGCCCAGGCGGGAACGCGCTTGCGGATCCACTTCTCGATGACCGTGAACAGCCACGCCGTGACCATGACGCCGATGATGCCGCCGAGCGCGGGCTTGAGCTCGCCGAACAGCGGAAGGACGAGCGGCTGAGCGGGGGTGACCGTGCCGTCGGCGGCCGTCGTCGCGGCGATGCCGGCGAGCGCGGGGAGGTACGAGATCGCACCGGCGATGAGTCCGAGCACCGGGGTGCCGCCGAACTCCTTCGCCGTGTTCAGACCCACGATGAGATTGAGCGAGGTGACGACGATCGTGCCGAGGGCGGCGAACACCAGGAACCACGGGTTGGCGGTGACACTCGGGTCGATGAGCTTCCAGATGTTTCCGATCGCCACGACGAGTCCGCAGGCGATGAACCCCGGGATGATGGGCACGAAGATGTTCGCGATGTGACGGAACAGCCCGTGCACCCGCGAGGTGTGCCGCGACTTCACCTTCTGCGTGTTCTGCTGCTGCAGCGTGCGCAGGTCGGTCGCCGCGTCGACGGGCTCGCCGCCGCCGGATGCCCGCGCTCCCGCGGCCCGGCTCCCCGCCGCAGCCGCGGCGATGTCGGCGACCTCGTCCTCGGGGTCGTCGACGGGAGCCTCGGCCGGAGCATCGACGACCTCGGCGAAGGCGTCGCGCAGGCGCTGTGCGTGACCGGGACCGACGACGACCTGCAGCTGCGGACCGTCGACGACTCCCATGACGCCGTCCAGGCGCCGCAGCGCCGCGACATCCGCTTTCGACGGGTCGTGCAGATTCAGTCGCAGCCGCGTCATGCAGTTCGTGTACGAGGCGATGTTCTGCGAGCCGCCGACGAGCGGCAGGATCTCCTCGCTGAGTTCGGGGTAATCCACGGTGATTCCTTCCGGCGGACGGGGTTCGGGTGTCGGGTGCTGGGTTCGGGGCTGGTTCGGCTTGCGGCGGCGGGTCAGCCGCGTGCGCGCACGGCCTCGCGGACGAAGCCCGCGCCCGCACTCAGCCGCTCGCGGGCGGTGGCCGCGTCGACGTCGCAGAGGATCGCGACGATCGCGGTCTTGGCGTGACCGTCAGCCTCGTCGAGCGCGCGGCGCGCGGTCGCCGTGTCGCAGTCGGTCGCGGCCTGCACGATCCGGACGGCACGGGCGACGAGCTTCTCGTTGCTCGGGCGCACGTCGACCATGAGGTTGCCGTAGACCTTGCCGAGACGCACCATAGTGGCCGTCGAGATCATGTTGAGCACGAGCTTCTGGCTCGTGCCGGCCTTGAGCCGGGTCGAGCCGGTCAGCACTTCGGGACCGTTGTCGATCTCGATCGCGACGTCGGCGTGGGCGCTGATCTCGGCGTTCGGGCTGCACGAGATCGCCACCGTCGCGGCGCCGATCCGGCGGGCCTCGTCGAGTCCGCCGATGACGTAGGGCGTGCGACCGGATGCCGCGAGGCCCACGACGACGTCCCGCTCGGTGAGTCCGATGCCGGAGAGGTCGTCGGCGCCGAGCTCGCGGGAGTCCTCCGCTCCCTCGATCGCGCGGAACATCGCCTCGTGACCGCCGGCGAGCAGGCCGACGACCTGCGCGGGGTCGGTGCCGAAGGTGGGCGGGCACTCGGCCGCGTCGAGGACCCCGAGGCGGCCGCTCGTGCCGGCCCCCTGGTAGACGAGGCGTCCTCCGGCCGAGAGTGCGGCGACAGCGAGGTCGACGGCTCGGGCGATCTCGGGGATGGCCGCGGAGACTGCGCCGGCCACGCCGGCATCCTCGTCGTTCATGACGCGGAGGATCTCGTCGACGGACATCGCGTCGAGCTCGCCGGTGAGCGGGTTGGGCGTCTCGGTGGCGGGGGTCGGGTGCGGGGTGGTCACGGGTGCTCCTCGTCGGGATGCTGCGCACGCCGATGGGTGCGTGGCACGTTGTTTCACACAGGGTGCTCTTTGCGGCATCTTTTGTCAAGATCTGTGGAAGACTGAACCGACTTCCCGAGGAGGCACATGGACGGCGACGTCCTCGAAGCGACCCGCGCGATCATCCCCCGCCTGCGCCCGGCTGAGGTGCAGGTGGCTCGCGCGGTGCTCGACGATCCGTCTTTCGCGGTGACCGCGACCGTCACCAGCCTCGCCGAGCGCGCGTCGGTGTCGCAGGCGTCGGTCGTGCGCTTCGCGAAGAGCCTCGGATTCGCGGGCTACCCGTCGTTCCGCGTCGAGCTCGCACAGGAGGTCTCGCGGCGAGCGATCGAGCTCGAGCGCTCGAACATCGCCGAGGGCGAGCTCAACCCCTCCGACTCGCCCGCCGAGATGGTCGCGAAGGTCGCGTTCCACGAGGCGCGCACGATCGAGCAGACCGGCCGGATGCTCGATCTCGAGGCCCTCGAGCGCATCGCCCGGGCGATCGCCGACAGCGAGCGCGTCGTCACCTTCGGCGTCGGCGCGTCGGGCCTCGCCGCTGCCGACCTCGCGCAGAAGCTGCAGCGCATCGGGATCATGTGCCTGAGCTCGCACGACACGCACGTGCAGCTCGTGCACGCAGCCCTTGCCGACGCGCGCACCACCGCGATCGCGTTCTCGTTCAGCGGCGGCACGATCGACGTGCTCCGAGCCGTCGAGATCGCCTCCGACGCGGGAGCGTTCACGGTCGCGATCACCAACGACACCGAGTCGCCCCTCGCGGCCGCGGCATCCGCTACCCTGCGCACCCCGGCACGGGAGGCGACCCTGCGCGCCGCCGCGCTCGCGAGCCGGATGGCGCAGCTCGCGGTCGCCGACTTCGTCTTCATCCGGGTAGCGCAGCTGCGCTACCCCGACCTCGACGCGGCGCTCAGCGCCACCCGCGCCGCCGTCAACACCCAGCACCTGAGGTGACCTGCCCGTCGACTCGCCAGAAAGCGCGGGTCCGGGCGTGCCGGCATTCGCAGTTCGTGGCGAGTCGACGTATGGGTTGGTGGGGCCGGGCGGGGCCCATCCCGTCGAGTCGCCACGAAAGGCGGGTCCAAGGGGTGCGGGATCCGCAGTTCGTGGCGAGTCGACAGGGCGCGCCCGGCGGGGGCGAGGTCAGGGGTGCAGGATGCCGTCGACGCGACGGGGGATGCCCAGCGGGTTGGCCTCCTGCAACGCGGCGGGCAGCAGCGCGTCGGGCACGTTCTGGTACGCGACCGGCCGCAGGAAGCGGGTGATCGCGGCGGTTCCGACCGACGTCGTGCCGACCGCTGTCGTCGCGGGGTACGGTCCCCCGTGCTGCTGCGCCCACGTCACGGAGACGCCGGTCGGCCACTGGTTCCACAGCACCCGTCCGGCTTTCGTCGCGAGCACCGGCAGCAGCTCGGCCGCCACCGCATCGCCCTCCTCGGCGACGATCGTCGCCGTCAGCTGACCCTCGAGCAGCTTCGCGACCGCCACGAGCTGGGCGTCGTCGTCGTACTCGGCGACGAGAGCCGCCGGCCCGAACATCTCCGATACGAGTGCGTCGGGGTCGGCGATCACCGCGGCGGCGGTCGTCCGCAGCAGCGCCGGCGCGGGCGGCGCGTCGCCGTCCGACGAGGGCGTCCCGGCGAGCACGTCGACCCCGTCATGCCCCGCGGCGCCATCCAGCGCGCGGCGGAAGCCCGAGGCGATCGAGTCGTTGAGCAGCGGCGCGGGCTCCGGCAGCACGGTCGAGGCGAGGGCGTCGACGACGCCCGACCCCGCCGGAACAAGCAGCAGCCCGGGCTTCGTGCACAGCTGCCCCGCGCTGCCGGTGACCGAGGCGACGAACTGCTCGGCGATCTCCGCGCTGCGCCCCGCGGCGGCACCGCGCGTGACGAATGCGGGGTTCACGCTGCCGAGCTCGCCGTAGAACGGGATCGGCTCGGGCCGCGACATCGCGATGTCGAACAGTGCCCGGCCACCGGCGATCGAGCCGGTGAACGCGGCGGCACGGACCTCAGGATGCCGCAGCGCGTGCACCCCGGCATCCGTCCCGTGGATGACCGTGAAGATGCCCGCCGGCGCGCCCGCCGCCGCGAGGGCGGCCGTGACGATCTCGCCGGTGAGCTCAGACAGGTGCGGGTGCCCCGGGTGAGCCTTGAGCACCACGGCGTTCCCCGCCGCGAGCGCGCTGGCGGTGTCGCCGCCGGCGACGGAGAACGCGAACGGGAAGTTGCTGGCGGCGAAGACGAGCACCGTGCCGATGCCCTCGAGCTGACGGCGGATGTCGGGGCGCGGCGCCCCCATCGGATAGTCGGCGACCGCGTGATCGATGCGTGCATCGAGCCAGGACCCCTCGGCGAGCACATCGGCGAACAGGCGCAGCTGGAATGTCGTGCGCTTCAGTTCACCCCGCAGCCGCGCCTCGGCGAGATGCGTCTCGCGGCCGGCGAGGAGCACGAGGTCGTCGGCACGCGCATCCAGGCCCTCGGCCACCGCGCGCAGGGCCTCGCCCCGGACGGCGATCGGGGCGGCACGCCAGGCGGATGACGCGTCGGCGGCGATCCCGACGAACGCGTCGACCTCGGCGATCGGGGTGTCGGCGACGGGCGTCGCCGTGGCGGGGGAGGCGGCGGTGGTCATGAGCGTTCCTTCCGAGGAGAGAAGTCTGCGGGGTCGGGGAGGTCGGCGAGGTCGGCGAGATCTGCGACGCGGAGGGGTGTGCCGATCGGTCGACGGACGAGGGGCTCGACGTCGGCCGCCTGGCGGGGTCGCCCCGTTTCCCGTTCGACGAGGCACGAGAGTGCGAAGCCGCACACCCGCCCCTGGCACATCCCCATGCCGGGGCGCGCGGTCACGCGCACATCCCGCGCGTCGTCGGCGGCGAGGTCGGTCACCGTGTCGCGGACGGCCGAAAGCGGCACCTCCTCGCACCGGCACACGAGCGTGTCGTCGCGGAGCCACGTCGCCCATTGCTCGGGCACGGGGCTCGCCCGGTGCATCCCGACGGCGAAGCTCCGGCCGCGGGCGATCCGCCGTCGCAAGCGCCGCGCCGGGGCCGCCGCAACCGGCAGCCCCGCGTCGACGGCCGCGGCGAGGGCTGCCAACTCGCCCTCGGCGCACGACTGCACCGCGCCGCCGATGCCGGTCGCTTCGCCGGCGGCGTAGAGACCGGGCACGCTCGTGCGCTGGTCGCCGTCGATGACCGCGACGAGCGACCCGTCGACGTCGATGCGGGTCTCGGCCCCGGCACCGACCACGAGCTCGATCTGCGGGGTGAAGCCCCAGCCGAAGGCGACGAGGTCGACGTCGAGGGTGCGTTCGGTTCCCGGACGCACGCGCCCCGCGGCATCCACCCGGGCGATGGTCGCGCCGGTCACGCGCCCCTCCCCCGTGACGGACGTCACGACGGTGCGGGTGCGCAGCGGGATGCGGCCACGGACGAAGGTCGTCGCGTAGCCGACCCCCTCGATGAGCTTGCCCGGCTCCTGCAGCGCCCGCAGCGGGGTCGCGGCCCAGCGCGACAGCGCGTTCGCCTCGCAGACAGCGACGACCTCGACTCCCGCCCGCGCGAGTCCCGCGGCGACCGAGAGGAGGAACGGCCCGGTTCCGGCGACGACGGCGCGACGGCCGGCCGCGACCTGGTTCGCCTTCAGCATCGCCTGCACGCCGCCGGCGGCCATGACGCCGGGCAGCGTCCAGCCCGGCACGGGCAGCTGACGGTCGTAGGCGCCGGGCGCGAGCACCACGCGCGCGGCGCGGATCGCGCGATCGACCGGCGCCGCGGCATCCGCCCCGGTCACGGCGGTCGTCCGCAGCAGGAACCCGGCGCCCGCCGCGCGGTCGATCCGCCACACCTGCCGACCGGCGCTGTGGACGACACCTCCAGCCTCGACCTGACGCCGCAGCCGATCGCGCAGCCCGCGATAGCGCTCCCAGTGGTGGTGCCCCGTGTGCTCGGGATCGGCGAAGGCGTCGAGATGCCGTTCGTCGGGATGCCGCCAGTACTGGCCGCCCGTCTGCGTGCCCGCGTCGACGAGGACGACCCGCAGCCCGGCCTCGGCAGCCGTGACGGCGGCCGAGAGACCGGCGGGGCCCGCCCCGACGACGGCGAGGTCGGCACGACTCTCGACGCTCACGATCCAGCCCCTTCCGGCGCGGCTGACGACGGCGCGGGAAGCGCGAGGGGTGCGTCCGGGTCGTCGCTTCGGACGTCCTGGCCGGGACGTGCGGGAGTGACGCAGGCGCGCTGCGAGCGCTGCCCGTCGACGCTCAGCAGGCAGTCGTAGCAGACACCGATCCCACAGAAGAGCCCGCGCGGCTCACCGCTTGCTCGCGAGGCCCGCCACGACACGACGCCGGATGCCGCGAGTGCGGCGCCCACGGTCTGGCCGGGGCGGAACGGCACCGGTGCACCGTCGAAGCGGAAGGTGTCGTCGCCCGCGATCTCCGCGCTCATGCCGCAACCCGCTCGGCGAAGCGTTCGGGCCGGAAGGCGTCGAGCGGCAGGTCGGTGGGCTCGCCGCGAAGCGCCTGCACGATGAGGGCGGCCGTGCCGACGGAGAGTCCGATGCCCGCGCCCTCGTGTCCCGCGGCATGCCAGAGCCCCGGAAGCCGGGCGTCGGGGCCGATGACCGGCAGATGATCGGGGCAGTACGGCCGGAAGCCCGAGTACGTCCGGAGGATCTGCACGTCGGCGAGCACCGGGAACAGCTCGGCGCCCGCGCGCGCGATGCGTCCGACTGCCTCGGCCGAAAATGACGTGTCGAAACCGACGCGCTCGCGGCTCGCGCCCATGAGGATCGTGCCGCTGGGCGTTCCCTCGACGACCGACGAGACCTGGAGCCCCGCGTCCGACGACGCGACGTTCTGCACGTACTCGGCCGCGTACACCTTGTGCCGCACCGTCACCGGGACAGGCTCGGTCACCAGCACGAAGCCGCGCCGCGGCAGGACGGGCAGCTCGAGCCCGGCGAGCGCGGCGATCTCGCCCGCCCACGGCCCGGCGCAGTTGACGACGACGCCCGCGTCCATCGCGCCCGCCGAGGAGTCGATGCCGATAGCGCGACCGGCGCGGGTGCGGATGCCGGTGACCGTCACACCCGTCAGCAGCCGGGCTCCGCGGTCGCGGGCGAGCCGCAGCAGATGGTGCGCGGCGAGGACGGGCTGAACCTGAGCGTCGTCGGGGTAGTACACCCCGCCGGCCATCGCGGGGTTGAGGTATGGCTCGATGTCGTGCAGCGCCGCGATGTCGGGCACGTCGTCGGCCCGGATGCCGAGCGAGCGCTGGTGCTCGGCGAGCGCGTCGAGGGCCGCCTTGCCGCCCTCGCTCGCCGCGACGACGAGCCCGCCCTTGGCCTCGAACTCCCACCTGGACGCGTGTTCGGCCAGTTCGCCGCGCCAGATGCGCTGCGAGTGGAGCGCGAGTTCGAGCTCGGGCCCGACCTCCTTGTCGGAGACCAGGAGGTTGCCCTCGCACCGGCTCGTCGTGCCGGCAGCGATGGTCCCTCGCTCGACGACGGTCACCGAGAACCCGGCCTCGGCCGCCGCTCGGGCGACCGCGGCGCCGACGATGCCCGCACCGATGATGAGGACGTCGGGGCGCCCGGGGCGATCCGTCACGTGCCGACACCGCCGTCCGCGGCATCCGAGCGTGCGGGGGCCTCGCCCGACCAGTCGGTGAGCACGTGCTCGATGTGGCGGTGGACGAGGTCACGGGCGCCCGTGGCGTCGCCCGCCTCGATCGCATCGAGCATGAGGTCGTGCTCGTGGGCCGACGCGACGAGGCGCCCCTGCTCGTGGAGGTTCGCCAGTCCGAACAATCGCGTCTGCGAGCGCAGCCCCGCGACGAGGTCGACGAGCCGGGCGTTGCCGGCGTACTGCAGCAGCGCGAGGTGGAAGTCGCTGTCGGCGGCGAGGTATTCGACCAGGTCGCCCGACTGTGCGCCCGCGACGATGTCGGCGGCCTTGCGCCGGAGGTCCGGCAGCGCCGACGCCGGGATGAGCGGGGTGGCACGCTCGACGGCGGGCGGCTCGAGCATCAGGCGCAGCTCGGTGACCTCGCGGAGGTCGCGCTCGGAGACCTCCGTGATCTGGAACCCGCGGTTGGGGATCGTGACGACGAGCCCCTCGCGGGCGAGGTCGAGCATCGCCTCGCGGATGGGCGTGGCCGAGACGCCGAACTGCTCGCCCAGGCTCGGCGCGGAGTAGACCCGTCCGGGCTGCAGCTCGCCGCTGATGACGGCGGCGCGAAGCGCGCGCGTGACCGTCGAACGGATGCTGGGCTGCTTGTCCAGCCGGACCACGTTGCGGAACTCGGGCGTGCTCATGTCGTCTCCTCCGATGCGGACCCCCGCCGCATGACCTCCATGATCCCCTGCACGACGGCGAGGTCTTCCCAGGCCATGCCGACGCCGGTGTAGACGGCGGGCGCGCCGGGGCGGCGTGACAGGCGGCCCGAGACGAGCTCGACGAGGTTCGCGGGCTCGGCGAGAGGCTCGCCGCCGCGCGTTGCGCCCGCGAGGTTGCCGCTCTCCCGCACGGCCGAGGCGCGGGCTTCGACGACGATGTCGGCCGCCCGAACCAGATCGGACCCGAGCTCACGGTGATCGAGCCCGTGAGCCCCGACGGCGGCGACGACGGCGCCCGGGGCGATGTCGTCCAGGTCGAGGACGGGCGTGCTCGACGACGTCGCCGTGACGACGACATCCGCGTCCCGGGCAGCCGCGAGCGTCGCCGTCCGCGCGTCGATGCCGCGGTCGCGGAGGATCGCCACGGCGTCCTCGACCCGCTCGGGCGTGCGCCCGACGATCGTCACCTCGCCGACCGGCAGGATCGCCGCGAGCGTCGTCGCGTGCTCGATCGCCTGGGGGCCCGAGCCGAGCACCGCGAGACGATCGATCCGCCGCCGGGCGCCGCGTGGGTCGGCGGCGAGCAGAGCGCGGACGGCGACCGCGGTGACCGCCGGCGTCCGCAGCGTCGTCAGTCGCGTGCCGTCGATGATCGCCGCGGGCTGCAGGGTCGCGCGATCGAACACCAGATACCAGGCGCTGATCTTCGGCAGCCCGAGCCGCGTGTTCCCGGGCGCGATCGTGGCCACCTTGATGCCGACGGCATCCGGTGACTCCGACGGCATCAGCAGGAAGTCGCCCGCCGACAGCGGCGCGAAGATGCGCTCGTGGTCGGCCTCGACGTCGAGTCCGGATCGCAGCGCCGCGTCGATCGCCTCGACGGCCGCGGGCGGGGTCATCGCGCGCTCGATGTCGGCCGCCGAGACGACGGGGACACCCGCCGACGCTGCGCTCACAGGACGAACCCCTCGGGGAACGGGTCGCTCGGGTCGAGCATGTACTGCGCCGTGCCGGTGACCCACGCACGGCCCGTGATCGTCGGGATCACCGCGGGGATGCCGGCTACCTCGGTCTGCTCGACGAGGCGGCCCGTGAACGCGGTGCCGATGTACGACTCGTTGACGAAGTCGGTGTGCAGCGCGAGCTCGCCCCGGGCGTGGAGCTGCGCCATGCGCGCGCTCGTGCCGGTGCCGCACGGCGACCGGTCGAACCAGCCGGGATGGATGGCCATCGCGTGCCGCGAGTGCCGAGCGGTCGACCCGGGCGCTTCGAGATAGACGTGATGGCAGCCGCGGATGGTGCCGTCGACCGGATGCACGGGGCTGTCGGCCTCGTCGACGGCGGCCATGATCGCCAGCCCGGCGCGCAGCAGGTCGTCCTTGCGGGCACGCTCGAACGGCAGCCCGAGGTCGTCGAGCCGGACGATCGCGTAGAAGTTGCCGCCGAACGCCAGGTCGTAGGGCACCCGCCCGAACCCCGGAACCTCGACCGAGCGGCCGAGCCCGACGACGAACGAGGGCACGTTGCGGATGGTCACGCGATCGGCGTGACCGTCCGACACCTCCACCTCGGCGACGACGAGCCCCGCGGGGGTGTCGAGCCGGATCGTGGTGACCGGCTCGACGACGGGCACCATGCCGGTCTCGACCAGCACGGTGGCGACCCCGATCGTGCCGTGGCCGCACATCGGCAGGCATCCCGACACCTCGATGTAGAGCACGCCGACATCGGCATCCGGCCGAGTCGGAGGCTGCAGGATCGCCCCGCTCATCGCGCTGTGACCCCGCGGCTCGTTCATGAGCAGGCGTCGCAGCCCGTCGTTCTCGGCCATGAACCGCTGCCGTCGCTCCTCCATCGTGGCCCCGGGCAGGGTGCCGACGCCGCCGACGATGACACGGGTGGGCATCCCCTCGGTGTGGGAGTCCACGGCGTGGAAGACGCGCTTCGTGCGCATGAAGGAGCCTTTCGGTCGTCGGCGGCGGGGCGGGTTCAGCGGGGACGGTTGCCGCGGGTCAGCGGTAGCCCTTGCTCAGCACGGCCTCGGTGTCGGCGATGATACGCGCGGCCACCTCGTCGGGCAGGGCGAGGCGCGGCGGACGGGTCGTCGTGCTCGTGAGCACGCCCGCGACCTGCTGCGAGAGCTTGATCGCCTGGACGAACCAGGTCTTGGAGTCCCAGCGCAGCAGCGGGTGCAGGTCGCGGTAGATCTCGCGCGCCCGCACCCAGTCCTGCGGGTCGTCGGAGGTCGAGAGCGTGTAGAGCTCGACCGTCGACGCGGGGATGGCGTTGGGGTAGCCGGCGACCCAGCCCACGGCGCCGTTGAGGCCGAGCTCGAACACGACGTCGTCGGATCCGATCGAGATGTCGAGGCCCGGCGCGAGCTCGCGGATCTCGTAGGCGTGACGGACGTCGCCCGAGAACTCCTTGACCGAGACGATGAGCCCCTCGGCGAACAGCCGCGCGAGCAGGTCGGGACGCAGGTCGACCTTCGTGTCGATGGGGTTGTTGTACGCGAGGATCGGCAGGCCGACCGCAGCGACCCGGCGATAGTGGTCGACGACCTCGTCGTCGCTCGCCCGGTAGGCGTTCGGCGGCAGCAGCATGACGGCCGGAGCGCCGTTCTCGGCGGCGTGCTCGGCGAAGCGCACGCTCTCGAGAGCGCCGTAGGCTCCGACGCCCGGGATGACGGCGGCGCCGGGCGCGGCCTCGACGGCGGTGAGGAAGACACGCTTGCGCTCCTCCTCGGTGAGCGTCTGATACTCGCCGAGCGAGCCGTTGGGGATGATGCCGGTCACGCCGTTCTGCGTCGTGAAGCGCACGAGCTCGGCGTAGGCGTCGTAGTCGACGGACAGGTCGTCGCGGAACGGCAGCGTGGTCGCGAGGTTGACGCCGTGCCAGGGCTTGCGGTCGGTCATGAGTCGTTCTCCGATCTGGCGATGTCAGGCGCCGGTGTCAGTGCAATTGCAATGGTATCCATTTTCGGGGCGGGCGGGAGAGTGAGTCGGTGACGCGCCTCTTCGTTGCCTGCCCGATCCGTCGCGGCGAACTCGATCACCTGCTCGCGATCCGTGAGGGCGCGGACGAAGGCTTCCTGGAACGTCGCCCAGAAGGTCCCCTCCCCCGCCCAGCGGATGCCGTCGACACCGGAGACGTCGTCGGTGGCGACGAGCGTGATCTCGACGGCGGCGCCGAGCTGTTTCACCCGCGCCTCGCTCTGCGGGGGCTGGGTGTCGATCGCGAGTTCGCGCCGCACGGTACTCGACCGCCCGTCCCCGTCGATCGCGCGCGCCTCGAGCCGCACGAGGCCCTCGCGATCGACGATGACGGGGCCGTCGGCCGTGCGCCAGGCGCCGTCGTCGATGCGCAGCTCGAGACGCAGCCGGTCGCCGGCCACGCCGGTGGCCCGCACCTCGACGGCGGGAGGGACGGTGAACCACCCCGACGCCGCCGGCGCGGGTGAGACCCCGATGTCGACGGTCGGCGGCATGGCGGCATCCGGGGTCGTGCTGAACGCCCCGACGACGTCCCGCGCGCGACGCGCGGCATCCGCGGTCACGGCCGACTCGGCGCCGATCCCGAGGCCGGCGTCGAGCCCGGCGCCGATGACGGCCCGTGCTTCCGACGCGCTCACGAGCGAGTCCGCCATGCCGCTGCGGCACACCGCGACGAGCCGGTCGAGCAGCTCGGCGTCGTCCTGCGGCGCGGGCTCGACCCACAGGTCGTCGACCAGTGTGGTGCCGTCGGCGCGCCGCCGTGCGGGCACACCCGTCTCGACGCCGGCGAACCCGATCGTCCGGTCTGCGCCTCGCGAATACAGGTGGTACCGCTCGTCGGAGCCGTTCCAGACCGGTTCGTGGCGAAGCCCGGCGATCGAAACCGCGCCGGTCGCCGCGAGCGCCGCCGAGACATCGTCGACGTCGGCACGGGTCGCACCTCCCGGCATCCGCTGCGCGTTCCATGATCGTTCGATCGTCGTCGTCGACCCGTCGCGCGCGACGAGCACGTGCGGCCCGTAGCGCAGGCTGCGCAGTTCCGGGTCGTCGATCGTCGGCTCGGAGCGGAGCGCAGCGGGAAGCGCCAGCTCGATGCTCTCGTCGCCCTGCCAAGCACGGTCGATCGTGACGGAACCGCCCGGGTGCGCGTCGAGCTCCAACCGGCGTCCGTCGACGGCGACCTCGGCGCCACCGGCCACCCACTCGGGAATGCGCAGGTGGATCGTCAACCGCACCGGGCGGGCCTGGGTCGTCCGCACTCGCAGCGTGACGCGATCTGCGAAGGGATGCTCCTGGTCGATGTCGACGCGGATCCCTCGCTCATCCCAGCGCAGCTCGGCGGGCGTGTAGCGGGCGACCCAGAGCGCGGGCTCCGCGCCGGTCTCGCGGAAGAAGATCCCGGCCTGATGACTGACGTGGTTCTCGAGCCCGGTCCCGCCGCAGCACGTGCCGACGTTGTCGTACTCGGGCAGCGCACCGGCGTGCACCGGGAACATGTACGTCACCTCGGGGCTGTCGTCGGAGTCGACCGCGCGCCGCGAGCCGAGAATCTGGTTCTGCCGCGCCCGCTCCGCGTAGTCGAGGAAGCGGGGCTGGAGCGTATGCCCGAACAGCGCCTCGGCGAGCTTGACGAGGTTGTAGGTCGCGCAGGTCTCGGCGTTGCGCCGACCGATGTCGCCCGCGACCGTGCGCGGCGGACCCCACAGCTCGTTCTCGCCGGTGCCGCCGTGCGCGTACATGCGCCCCGGGACGATCTGGTCGAACACCCCGATCGCGGCGGCGAGGTAGCGACGCTCGCGGGTGAGCTCGTACTCGCGCACGTAACCGACGAGCTGAGGCAGGTGCTGGTTGGCGTGCATGCCGTCGAGGATGTCGCGCCCCGACGATGCCGCGTCGAGCAGGTCTGCCTGATCGAACGCTCGCGCCGCCGCGAGGAAGCGCGGCTCGTCGGCGAGGGCGCTGAGCCGCGCGAGTGTCTCGTTCATGCCGCCGAACTCGCCCGCGATGTAGAGCGACCACATGCGCTGGCGGTGGTCGTGGTCGAGCTTCTCGAGGCGGCCCGCGATCCAGTGCGCCATACCCGTGACGACCTCGAGGGCCTGCTCGTTGCCGGCGAGCTCGTAGGCGTCGAGCAGGCCCGCCATGAGCTTGTGGCATGTGTAATACGGCGCCCAGATCTCGCCGTAGGGCGCGAGATGCTCGAGCCGCGCGAACTGCCACTCGCCCGAGGCGAAGAGAAGGCCCGGGTGCGAGTACCGTCCGGTGGCGGCGAGCGCCTGCTGCACCTCGGCGAGCCCGCCCACGAGCTCGTCCACGCGCGATCGCAGCTCGTCGTCGTCCTCGCCCGCAGCAGCCAGCGCGAGCATCGAGAGGAAATGGCCCGTGTAGTGTCCGCGCAGCAGATTCGCCGTCTGCGCGACCTCACGACCGGGATAGTCGTGCTCGCCCCACGACTTTTCCGCCGGATGACCGAAGCCCTCCCACGCGCCCGGCGGCACCGCCCCGCGGGTGTCGAGCCCGGCGCCGGCGCGGAAGACCGCGAGGAGCCGGTCGATCGGGTAGACCCGGGCGAGGCGCAGCATCCGGTCATGGGCGGGGGCGAACGCGCTCGTCGGCTTCAGTCGCACCGCCCCGTAGGGGAACGGCAGCGCGCGGGGTGCGGCATCCGTCATCGCTCGTCCGCCCACTGCGCGCGCGTCCACGCCTCGACCTCGGCGGCGGAGATCGGCAGGGCCGCCGACAGCACCTCCGAGCCCGCGTCGGTGACGAGCACATCGTCTTCGAGGCGCACGCCGATGCCGCGCAACTCGGGCGGGAGGGTCAGGTCGTGGGCGTGGAAGTACAGACCGGGCTCGACGGTCATGACGACGCCCGGCTCGAGCGCCGCACCCATGTAGTCCTCGTAATGCGCCTGACTGCAGTCGTGCACGTCGAGCCCGAGGTGATGGCCGATCCCGCAGGCGAGGTATCGGCGGTGCTGCTGCCCCTCGGGTGACAGTGCCTCGTCGACCGAGACCGGCAGCAGCCCCCAGTCGTGCAGCCCCTGCGCGACGACCTCCATCGCGGCGAAGTGGAAGTCGAGATACGCCACGCCCGGCCGGATGCGGTCGAGTCCCGCACGGTGCGCCTTCTCGACGAGATCGTGCACCGCGCGCTGGGTCTGCGAGAACGTTCCGCTCGCGGGAACCGTGCGGGTCACATCGGCGGTGTAGAGCGACCGGGCCTCGACGCCCATGTCGAGCAGCAGCGCGGCATCCGGAACGACCTCGCCGTCGCACCGCACCCAGTGCAGGATGGGCGCGTGCGCGCCCGACCCGACGATCGTGGAGTAGCCCGGTCCGTTCCCGAACGTGCGTGCGTGGCGGTCGAACGTCCCCTGCAGCCACCGCTCGCCGAGGCCGTCGGCGATCGCCCGCGGCACCTCGGCCACGACCGCGCCGAATCCGGCGACCGTCGCGTCGACGGCCTCGCGGAGCTGGCCGATCTCCCACGCGTCCTTCACCATTCGCAGGCGGGCGAGCGCGCGTTCGAGCTCGACCGACACCTCGGCCCCCACCTCGGCGGCGAGCGCGGCTGCAGAGCGCGCGGCGGCGGCACCCCGCAGCTCGCCGTGGCGCCGGTCGAGCGCGGCGAGCGGCTCGACGGTCATGTCCAGCGCGTCGGACCACTCGGGCAGACCGGCCGAGGGGCCGACCCAGAGCTCGCCGTGGTTCGCATCCGAGAAGAAGCCGGCGTCACCGGGGCGGAACGGCGGCGGCAGGTACAGCACGGCGTCATGACCGCCGGCTGTGGGCCACAGCACGACCACGGCCCCCTCGACCTGGCACGCCGTCAGCCAGACGAAGCCGCTGTCGGCGCGGAAGCCGTAGTGGGCGTCGTCGTTGCGGACGGGCGCGTGACCGGCGGCCGCGACGATCACCCGCCCGGGAAGCGCGGCGCTCAGGCGGTCGCGATGATCGGATGCCGCGGCCGGGGCGCCCGCGGGCAGCTGTGGGCGGGTCGGCACGTCGGCCCAGTCGCGCGAGACGAACTCGGTGAACGCCGGCACCTGCGCGAGCCGCGGGTACCGCGTGCCGGCGTAGGGCGGACGGGGGGTGTCGGGGGCGGTCATCGCTTCTCTCCTCCGCGGTCTCGGACCAGCTCGCGCAGTCGCGTGAACGTGCGACCCGAGCCGATGCCGTCGTGCTCGAACTCGTTCGTCACCCACGACTGGGCGTTGCCGATGCGCGACAGCGTCTCGAGCTGCAGCCCCGCATCGACGTACATGTCGTCGAAGTACACCGCCGCCGCCAGCGGCACGTCGTTCGCGGCGAGCCGGTCGAGGTCGTACAACGGCGTCCAGGAGTCGCGGGCGGCCAGCGCATGGACGGCCTCCCGGAACCCGCGAAGCAGACGCACCTCGTCGAACATCCAGGGGAAGGCCATCTCGCCCGTGAACAGCAGGGGCCGCCGGTCCTCGTCGAACTCGGGACGACGGTCGCGCTCGGCCTGCGCCGCCCACGCGGTCGGCCCGCTGCTCGGGTCGCCGTAGATCGATTCCTGCAGGGTCCAGAACAGCGGGTTGCCGGCGCTGGAGCTGAGCGACTGCACGTCGGCGAGGAACGCCTCCGACAGCCGCCCGGGCCGGGCGAACGCCTTCTCGACGAGCCAGTGCAGGCGCTCGTGGCCGGGCTTCATCCCGAGGTCGATCCCGAGCGACTGGAAGCGGCGCACGGTCAGCACGTCGCCGTCGGGGAGGGTCACGTCGCCTTCGGCGAGCCGGTCGGCGATGCGCGCGATCGCCTCGGCATCCTCGGGGAATCGCCGGTACAGCTCCGCCGTCTTCGCCGCGACCCGGTCGAAGGTGCGCGCGTAGACCTCGGCGGCCCGCGGCGGGGTGCCGGGGATGCCGCCGCAGACGTAGCAGGCGGTCAGCGCCTCGGGCGCCGTCGACAGGTAGGTGAGCGTGAGGAAGCCGCCGTAGCTCTGCCCGAGTGTCGCCCACCGCCGCCCGCCGTAGAGCGTCTCGCGGACGTGCTCGAGGTCGCGGACGATCGAGTCGGCGCGGTGGAGGGACAGCAGGTCCGCGCCGGCCGCGGCGTCGAGCCCGGCCACGTCGACGGCTTCGAGGGGCGTGCTGCCCCCGGTGCCGCGCTGGTCGACGAGCACCACGCGATAATCGCGCAGGGCCTCGTCGATCCAGCCCTCGCGACGCAGCGGCCGTGGGTTCGAACCACCCGGGCCGCCCTGCAGGAACGCGAGCAGCGGCAGCTCATCGCGCGCCCGGTCGGGATCGACGAGTTCGCGCACGAGCAGCTCGATCGTCCCGGCCGCCGCTGTACCGGCGCTCCAGTCGAGCGGGACCTCGATGCGACGCTCCGCGACGCGGATGCCGGGCAGGTGGTATTCGGTCGTCATGACGCCTCCGTCTGGGTGTCGGATGCCGCGGCTGCTGCGCGGGCACGGCGAGCCTTCTCGGCGGCGCGCCGGCGGCGGTCCCACTCGGGGTTGATGCGGGGCACCGCCGCGAGCAGCGTACGGGTGTACTCGTGCTGAGGGCTCTCGAAGACGCGGTCGCGCTCCCCCGTCTCCACGATGGAACCGCGGCTCATCACGGCGATGCGGGTCGCGATCTGGCGGACGACAGCGAGGTCGTGCGCGATGAAGAGGTACGCGAAGCCCTCGTCGCGCTGCAGCGCGGTCAGCAGGTTGATCACCTGCGCCTGCACCGAGACGTCGAGCGCCGACACCGCCTCGTCGCAGATGACCATCTTCGGTCCGACCGCGAGCGCCCGGGCGATGCCGATGCGCTGTGCCTGACCTCCCGAGAACTGCGCCGGATACCGGTCGGAATGGTCGGGGTTGAGCCCCACCCGGTCCATGAGCGACCGCGTGAACGCGCGCGCCCCGGCCGGGATCTTCCGATTCTGATACCGCAGCGGTGCCGTCACGAGTCGCTCGACGGTGTGCTTGGGGTTGAGCGACGAGTACGGGTCCTGGAAGATCACCTGGACGTCGCTGCGGAAAGCGAGGAGGTCGCGCCCCTGCAGGTGCGTGACATCCCGCCCCTCGAACTCGATCGTCCCCGCCGTGGCGTCCATGAGACGGGCGATCAGCCGCGCGGCGGTCGACTTTCCCGAACCCGATTCGCCGACGAGGGCGAGAGTCTCGCCGCGCCGGATGTCGAGGTCGACGCCGTCGACGGCGCGGAAGCGGCTGCTGCGCGAGAACATCGTCGCACCCGGGCTCGCGAACTCCTTCACGAGGCCCGTCGCACGGCACAGCGGCGCGGTCTGGTCGGTCATGCCGTCTCCTCGATTCCGTCGTCCGGCGTGATCTCGCTGTCCGGCACGATCGCGATATCGGTCGTGCGCAGCTCGCCGATCGCGTCGTCGATGCGGGGAACGGCGTCGAGCAGTCGCCGCGTGTACTCCTCCTGCGGGTCGCTGAAGACCCCTTCGACGCTGCCCTGCTCGACCATGCGACCGGCTCGCATGACGACGATGTGCTCGGTCACCTCGCTGACGACCGCGAGGTCGTGCGTGATGAGGACGAGGCCGGCGCCCGTGTCGCGGCGGATCTCGGCGAGCAGATCGAGGATCTGCGCCTGCACCGTCACGTCGAGGGCCGTGGTCGGCTCATCGGCGATGATCAGCTCGGGCTCCATGCTGAGCGCCATCGCGATCATGATGCGCTGACGCATTCCGCCCGAGAACTGGTGCGGGTAGTGGTCGACGCGCTTCGCGGCATCCCTGATGTGCACCCGCTCCATCGCCTCGATCGCGACCCGCCGGGCCTCACGGCGCGAGACGCCCGACCGGTGCGACCGGTACGCCTCGGCGATCTGCGTACCGACGGTGTAGTACGGATTGAGCGACGAGAGGGGGTCTTGGAAGATCATCGCGATCCGGTCGCCGCGAACCTGCCGCATCTCCCGGCCGGGGAGGGTCAGCAGATCCCGTCCGTCGAAGGTGACCGAGCCCGTGGCGCTGCCGCCCCGGGGCAGCAGCCCCATGATCGCGAGGCTCGTCATCGACTTGCCCGAGCCCGACTCGCCGACGATCCCGAGCGCCCCGCCGCGCGGAATCGCGAAGCTCAGGCCGTCGACGACGCGGGCGGAGCCGCCGGCGGTACGGAACTGCACCGTCAGGTCATCGACGCGCAGGAGGTCGTCCGTCATCGGCATCCTTTCGCCGCTCATGCTTTGGCCGCCGTCCGCACGCGAGGATCGATCGCCGCGTAGAGCAGGTCGACGACGAGGTTGCCGACGATGACGAAGAACGCCGAGAGCAGCGTCACCGCCATGATGACCGGCTGGTCGTTCGACGAGATCGAGTCGGCGGTGAGCTTGCCCACGCCGTTGATGCCGAACACGGTCTCGGTGATCACCGCGCCGCCGAGGAGACCGGCGACGTCCATCCCGAAGATCGTCACGATGGGGGTCAGCGCCGGGCGCAGCGCGTGGCGGCGCCACACCAGGCTCGGCCGCAGCCCCTTCGCGTGCGCCGTCCGCACGAAGTTCTCCTGCAGGGTGTCGATCACGTTCGCCCGCGTGAGCCGCGTATAGACGGCGGCGTATCCGACCGCGAGCACGATCCACGGCATGAGGAAGTTCAGGAACCACTGCACCGGATCATCGGCGAACGGCACCGCCTGCGGGAACGGCAGCCATCCGAGCGAGACGACCAGGACGAACTGCAGGGCCAGGGCCAGGACGTAGTTCGGGATCGACATCGACCCGAGGGTCAGCCCGGCCACGAACCGGTCGGTGAACTTCCCCTCGCGCACGGCGCTGAGGACGCCCCCGACGACGCCGCCGACGAGCCAGAGCACCGCCGCCCCGATCGCGATCGTCGCCGAGATGGGCAGGCGCTGCACGATCATGTCGCCCACGAGCTGCCCGGTCTGGAACGAGTACCCGAGGCACGGGGCGCCGCATGCGACCGTCGCGCCCGCGATCTCGTACTCGCGGCCGACGAACAGACCCGAGAGGTACGTGAAGAACTGCGTGAGGAAGGGCTGGTCGAGCCCGAGGTTCGCACGGATCTGGTCGATGCGCTCGGGCGTGCAGTTCTTGCCGCAGATCTGCACCGCCGGGTCGGGCGAGAGCACGAAGAAGATCACGAACGTGAAGAGCGTCACGAGGAACAGCACCACGACCATGCCGGTCGCGCGCGAGAGGACGAAGCGGGTCACGCGCGCACCTCCGCGCTGCCGACGAGCGCGCGGATGCGGTCGCCCAGGGTCGTGAACGAGAGCACCAGGAGGAAGAGGAAGGCGCCCGGGATGAGGAAGTACATCGGGTCGACCGCATACCAGGGCGCCGCCGAGGCGATCATCTGGCCCCAGCTCGGCGTGGGCGGGACGACCCCGACACCGAGGAACGACAGCCCCGCCTCGGTGCCGACGTATCCCGGCACCGCGAGGGTCGCCATCACGATGATGGTCGAGGAGAGGTTCGGCAGGATCTCGCGGAAGATGATCTGCACGCTCGAGGCACCCGAGGCGCGAGCCGACTCGACGAACTCGCGCTCCTTGAGCGACAGCGTCTGCGAGCGCACGATGCGGGCGAGGTAGGGCCAGCCGAACAGCGAGATCACGACGACGAGCAGCAGCACGCGGTTGTCCGCCGGCAGCGCCGACAGAATCGCGATCATGAAGATGAGCGCGGGGAAGGCCATGAGGAACTCCATGACCCGCGAGATGACCGTGTCGACCCAGCAGCCGAGGTATCCGGCCAGCATCCCGAGGACGACTCCGAGCACCGTGGTCAAGAGGGTGGCCGACAGCGCGACCGTCATCGAGACCTGGGCGCCGTAGACGATCCGGGCGAAGATGTCGCGGCCGTTGCCGGGCTCGACCCCGAACCAGTGCTCGGCGCTGATGCCGCCGAGGGGCCCGATCGGGATCGCGCCCATATTGGGGTCGATCGCGCTCTGGTCGAACTGGTACGGAGACCAGCCGCTGATCTGGACGATGAGGGGCGCGAAGACCGCCATGAGCAGAACGAGCACGATGTAGGCCAGCGATAGCATCGCGGGCACATCGGTGAGGAAGCCTCGGAGGAGTTTCCGGCCGGACGCCGGACGGGATTCCACCGACTCGTCGAGAGGGGAATCACCGCCCGGCGTGGCCTCGACCTCGAGGGGGGCCGAGCTGAAGGTCATGTCAGCCCTTCGAGGGGTCCTTCAGACCGACGATCGTGAGGTCGGTCATGTTGGTGTTGGGGATGTAGCCGGCGATGTTCGACCCCGGCAGGAAGATGCCGTTCTCGAAGACCATCGGCGCGATGGGCGCGAGCTCCATGATCTGCTGGTCGAGCTCGCCCCAGGCCTCGTTGGCGGCATCGACGTCGGTCATCCCACGGATCTCGGCGATCCGCTCGTTGACGGCCGGGTCGTTCAGCTGAGCGAGGTTCTGGTTGCCCTTCTCGGTGATGGCCGCGCCGTCGAACAGCGGCGGGATGAAGGTGCTGGCGCTCGAGGCCCAGTCGGGGCACCACCCGGTGATCGCGGCGTTGTTCTGCTGCGACGGCGTCGCGATGGTCTCGTAGTAGATCGAGGTGTCGATGACGTTGAGCTTCACGGTCGCACCGATGCGCTCGAGGCCCTGCTGCACGGCCTCGGCCTGCGCCTGGGCGACGGGGTTCGAGCGGATGTCGAGGGTGAACTCGAACCCGTCGCCGAGCCCGGCCTCCGCGAGCAGCGCCATGGCCTCGTCGTTGTCGCCGGTGTTGCCGTCGGAGGGGTAGAGGTCGTAGTCGAGGTGCCCGCTGACCGCCGGCGGGATGATCGTCGTCGCGACATCCGCCAGCTGGTTTCCACCCGACGCGTTCTGGATGCTGGCGCGGTCGAGCGCCCAGTTCACCGCCTGGCGCACGCGCAGGTCGTCGAAGGGCGGCTTCGTCGTGTTGAGCGACATGTACGTCGTGCAGTACGCCGGAGCGGTGATCGCGCGCTCCTGCAGCTGCGGCGTCTGGATGCGGGGCAGGGTGGCCCCCGCGATCTTGCCGGCGATCGCGTTCTGGTCGGCGCCTTGCCCGGCGATCATGCGCTCGTCGATCGTCGCGCCGTCGATGCCGATGTCGAACTGCCACTGGTCGGGGTACGCCTTGCGCACCTCGTCGGTCTCGGGCTCCCAGTGCTCGTTGCGCACGAGCTTGATGGTGCTGCCGGGGGTGTAGGAATCGAGCGTGTAGGGGCCTGACGCGATGACGTCGTTGATGAACTCGTCGCCGCCGCCGGAACCGATCGGGAAGGGCACGGCGTTGGGCTGGGCGAGCACGTTGTCGAACTCGGGGAAGGGCGCCTTGAGGTGGAAGACGATCGTCTTCGCGTCGGGCGTCTCGATCGTGGGGAGGTCCCCCGAGACGTAGGGGCCCTGGTAGTCGGCGGGCGCGTCGATGACGGACTTCAGATAGGGCGAGCCGATGCCGATCTGCGGATCCCATGCGCGGGAGATGCCGAACTCCATCTCGGCGGAGGTGATCGGGTCGCCGTTGTCGAAGAAGAGGTCGTCTTTGAGCGTGTAGGTCCAGGTGAGTCCGTCGTCGGACACCTCGCCGAGGCCGGTCGCGAGGTCGGGAACGATAGCGTTCGGGTCGTCGGAGTCGCCCGCGGCCTGCATCGTGAGGCCGCGGTAGAGCAGACGGTAGAACGCGTTGACGCCGCCGTCCCAGCCACGGGCGGGGTCGAGGTACGAGAAGTCGGCGTTCTGGAGCATGTGGACGGTTCCGCCGGTCTGCGGCGTTCCGTCGGTGCCGGTCTGCTGCGGCGAACCGCCGCCACCGGCGCACGCCGTGAGGGCGAGTGCCATGGCCGTTCCCGCGGCGAGGATGCCGGCGAATCTCCTGGTGGTGGTCATCGGTGGACCTTCCCTTTCTCTGCTCCATTGCGTCGAGTGCTGTCCATGAAACAACATCACGGTGCAATGTGCAATTGCACGATCACGCTGCATCCGTTCTACCGAGGTCTGCAGCTCGGGAAGGTCCGCGTGACACGATCGTCACGCGATCCGGCCGTTTCTTCACATCCGCGAAACACAGCGAGCGTCGCCCGGGCGCGCGAGACTCGGAGAATCACGGCGATATCGGCCGCTGCCGAGTCATCGCTCCGAGGTAGGCGACATTCTCCGAAGCTCGCGCTGCGGCGCAGCCCCGTCAGGGAAGCGGGCAGATCGCGACCGACGCGAGGTCGCCGTCCATCTGCTCGGGCGTCCAGGGCAGACCCGCCGGCGGCGCGGTCTCGCCCGAGGCGGCGGGAGCCTTCGACGCGATCGCGGCGAGCTGCCACCCGAGCACGCGGACCGCCTCGGCCGAAGCGCGGGAGTTGTTCAGCACGGCGACGACCGTGAGGCCCGTCTCGCGGTCGGCGAAGGCCACGGTCTGGTAGCCCGGGATCGAGCCGTACTGCCCGATGAGGGTTCCCGCCTGATAGGTGCCGCCGTCGACGGTGTACCAGGTCGGCGACCCCTCGCCCACCGGGATGGGGGAGCCGAACCGCTGGTCGTCGTCGAACGGACGCAGCCCCGTCGCGAGCGCGCGGACATAGCGGCCGAGGTCGGCTGCCGTCGTGACGACGCCCGAGGCCGTGAACCCGGCCGAGGGCGACAGGGCGGTGAGGTCGGCCGCCGTCGCGCAGTCGGGCGTCCCCTCGGGCGTCAGCACGGACTGCGTGCCGTGGAGTCCGATGTCCGCGGTGCGCGAGGGCAGGGATGAGCCTGCCATGCCGAGCGGCTCGAAGACGTAGCGCTGGAACAGTTCCGCGGCGGTGCTGCTCGAGGCGCGCTCCAGCGCCATGCCGAGGAGGACGTACCCGGCATCCGAATCGACGTAGGAGGTGCCGCCCGTCGGGCCCGAGGCCGCCAGACCGTAGGCGAGGAGCTCGTGCGGAGCCCACGGGCGCGCCGGGTTCGCCTCCCACCGGCCCTGCAGACGCGGCTGGTACGAACCGAGGCCGGACGTGCTGTCGCAGAGCTGCTCGAGGGTGACGACCGGGGTCGCGGGGAATCCGACGATCCACTCCGTCACGGGGTCGTCGAGCTCGACCGTGCCGTCGGCTGCCATGCCGTAGAGCACGTCGCACGTCATCGCGCGGGTGACGGGTCCGGCCTTGAAGGAGTCGTCGGCGGTGACCTCGGTCCCGTCGGGGTTGGTGCCGAAGCCCTGCACCCACTCGCCCGACCAGGGCACCCAGACGCCCGCGATCGCACCGGCCGAGCCGGTCATCGCCATCGCACGCTCGACCGCGGCGGTGAGCTGCGCCTGCGTGTCGCCGCCGATCTCACCGTCGGCCTGCGGGGGCACGGCGACGCTGCTGACGCTCGCGGGCGCGCACGCCGAAAGACCGAGCGCGAGCGCGACCGCAACGGCGATCCCCGCGCTTCGACGGCGTCGAGTCGCACGCATTCCTGAGCCACCCCCCGAGATGTATGCCTCCAGTGAATCACACCGCTCCTGAGGATCCCGCGAACCTAGGGTGGACCCATGACACACGTTTTCGACGCCGACGCCATCTCCGGCGTGCTCGGTCACATGAACGACGACCACCGCGACGACAACCTGCTCATCGCGCGCGCGTTCGGCGAACCGGATGCCGCGGCGGCGACGATGACGCACTTCGACGGCGACGGCGGGGATTGGCAGGCGGTGGGGCCCGACGGCGGCATCCGGGAGATCCGCGTGGCGTGGCCCGGCGGCCCGATCACCGAGCGCCGCGAGGTGCGCCGGGAGATCGTCGCGCTGTACGACGAGGCCTGTGCGCGACTCGGCGTGGAGCCGCGCCCGCACGACTGAGCGTTACGGATTCGTTAAGAGGTCGGCGAGAAACCTTCAGGTTAGCTGTACCTAAGTGCTATCGTCGGGCCATGCTCGAACCGATCCCCTTCTCGACCGCCCTCCGCGAGCGCTCCAGCTCTGCGCACTCCGGCAGCGAAGGCGCCGGCTTCATGTCCGACCTCATGCGCGGCAAGGGCACCCGCGACGACTACGTCGCCCTGGTCGCGCAGCACTGGTTCATCTACGAGGCGCTCGAAGCCGCGGCATCCCGGATGTCGGCCGACCCGGTGGCCGCCACGTTCATCAGCGACAAGCTCACCCGGCTCCCCGCGCTCGAGGCCGACCTCGAGTTCTTGATCGGCTCAGAATGGCGCGAGCGGATCACGCCGCTGCCGACGACCGAGCGCTACGTCGCCCGCATCAACGAGGTCGGGGCCACCTGGGCCGGCGGTTTCGTCGCGCACCACTACACCCGCTACCTCGGCGACCTGTCGGGAGGCCTGTTCATCGGCAAGCTGATGGCCCGCCAGTTCGGCTTCGAGACCAACGGCATCGGCTTCTACATCTTCGGCGACATCGCCGATCCGGCGGCGTTCAAGGAGCGCTACCGCGAGCAGCTCGACGCCGCTCCCTGGGACGAGGCCGAGCAGCAGCGGGTGATCGACGAGGTGCTCGTCGCCTACCAGTTCAACACCGACCTGTTCACCGATCTCGCCGACGCGAAGGCCGCGCGCGCGGCATCCGTCGTCGCCTGATCCCCGCGACGCGTGACACCGCCGGTCACATGCCGGCGGCGCGGACGGCGGCCATGAAGCGCCGCACGTCGTGGTCGACCAGGATGTCGCTGGGCCGGAGCGGTCGCGACAGGTAGAGCCCGTCGAGCGAGGTCAGTCGCGAGAGCGCGACGTAGGTCTGCCCCGGCGCGAAGGCGCCCGACCCGAGGTCGACGATCGCACGGTCGTAGGTCTTGCCCTGCGACTTGTGGATCGTCACCGCCCAGGCCAGTCGGAGCGGGAACTGCGTGAACTCCGCGACGATCTCGCGGGTCAGCTTGCGCGAGCCCGGGTCGTACGCGTAACGGAACCGCTCCCAGACGGCAGGCTCGACGTCGTGCTCCTCGCCGTCGAGCTCCACGCGGACCGATGACCCCGCGATGCGGGTGACGGTTCCGATGGAGCCGTTGACCCAGCGCGGGCCGTCACCGGCATAGCCCGCGACGTCGTTGCGGAGGAACATCACCTGCGCGCCGACCTTCAGCTGCAGCTCGGGGTCGGCCGGGTACGACGTCTCCCCCCGCCCGAAGTCGCCGCTGACATCGGCCTTCGCCGTCTGCACCGGGCCCGTGAGGGCGTCGAGATGCCGCTGGTTGATGCGGTTGACGGCATCGTTGCGGGTCGCGAGCGTGATGACGGGCGGCTCGTCACCGGTGGGAGGCGGCGGTGTGCGGGCGCCCGCCGCGTTGAGAGCGGCGGCGATGTCGGCCGTGACGACGCCGTACCGGACGGCGTTGAGCATCTCCTTGAACCCCGCGTCCGCCTGACGATGGATCTCGCCGAGCTCCGCGATGTGCAGCGGAGCGCCGACCCGGCCGAGATCGAGCAGTCCGTCCGAGCGGATCGCGCCGGCATCCGCCTTCGGGCCCGCCCACACCTGCGCGTCGAAGAACCAGAACGAGCGATAGTGATCGCGGATGTACTTCAGCTCGTCGCCGCGCGGCGGCACCGGCGAGAGCTGATACGGGTCGCCGAACATGACGATCTGCACGCCGCCGAACGCCTCGGAGCGCCGACGACGCGCTTGTCGCAACGACCGGTCGATCGCATCCATCACATCGGCGTTGACCATCGAGATCTCGTCGATGACGAGCGTGTCGATCGCGTTGAGGATGCGGCGCGTCGGCTCGGACTGCTCGAGTTCGCTGTCGGCGACGAGTCCGATCGGCAGCCGGAAGAGGGAGTGGATCGTCTGCCCCTCGACGTTGAGCGCAGCGACGCCCGTCGGAGCGCAGATCGCGATCTGCTTGTCGGTGTTCCACGCGAGGTGCTGCAGCAGTGTCGACTTGCCGGTACCGGCTCGCCCGGTGACGAAGACGTGGTCGCGGGTCGTCTCGATCCGGCGGAACAGTGCCTCCTGCTCAGCGGAGAGAGGCGGCAAGGTCACCGATTCATGGTAGCCACAGGTGAGCCTTCCTAGACTTGTGCTGTGCACGAGGCGCAGACGACTCCGGACGCCGCGACCGGCGACGATGAGTCGAGCGCGCCCGAGAGCGCCCGCCGCCCCGGGCGGGGTCGCCGTCGGGGTGCACGCAGCGGTCGCCGGCTCGCGCTCGACCTCACCGCGATCGGGCTGCTGTCGGTGCTCGCCCTCGGGTCTCTGGGCGTCGGCGGAGTCGCGGTGTACCGCACGCTCTACAGTCCCGCCGCGTTCGTCGAGCGCTACCTGTCGCTGCTGAGCAGCGGCAGCGCCGCCGACGCCCTGCGCCTGCCGGGCGTCGCGATGGATTCGGCCGAGCTCGCCGCGGCGGAGCTGCCGTCGACGACATCCGAGGTGCTGCTGCGCCGCGCCGCCCTCGCACCGCTGTCGGACGTCTCGGTGATCGGCGAGCGCGTCCGCGGCGACGTCACCGAGATCACCGTGACCTACCTCGCGAACGGTCACCGCGGCCGCACGCAGTTCGACGTCGAGCAGGACGGCTGGATCGGCGTCGCCCCCGCATGGCGCTTCGCGCACAGCCCGCTGTCGGCGATCGACCTGACCGTGCGGGGAGCCACCCGGTTCCAGGTCAACGGCTTCGAGCTCGACACCCGGCAGGTCGCACCCGAGGGCGTGGATGCCGATCCGCTCGTGCCGGTCTCGATGCTCGTCTTCTCTCCCGGCGCCTACTCGATCTCGGTCGACACCCCGACGGCGCAGACCCCCGGGGTGGCCGTGCTCTCCGACGCTCCGCAGAAGGCGGTCCCCGTCGATCTGCAGGCGCAGCCGACGCCGGAGTTCGTCGACGTCGTGCAGGATCGCGTCGACGAGTTCCTCGCATCGTGCGCGACGCAGCAGGTGCTGCAGCCCACGGGATGCCCGTTCGGATACTTCGTCCGCAACCGCGTCGAAGGCGCGCCGCAGTGGTCGATCGCGGAGAACCCGAAGATCGAGGTCGTCCCCGACGGCGCGCAGTGGGCCATCCCGAGCACCCGGGCCGTCGCGCACATCGACGTCGACATCCGCTCGATCTACGACGGGCGGCTCAACGAGGTGTCGGAGGACGTCGAGTTCTTCCTGACCGGATCTATCACGATCCTGCCCGACGGCACCGCATCCATCCAGGTGTCGGCCGACCAGGGCTGAGCGGGGTCAGCGGCTCCGCGCGGCGTCGCGGCGCGCGAGCTCGGCGAGGCGCTCGTTGTACTCCTCGAGTTCGGTGTCGCCGGCACGGTCGACCTGACGGTCGCGGCGGCGCTGCATCCGGTCATCCGATCGGCTCCACTGGATCGCCACCGTGATCGCGAGGATCAGGGTGGGGATCTCCCCCACCGACCAGGCGACGCCGCCGCCGATGTACTGGTCCTCGAGCGGCGTCGGCCCCCACGTTCGGCCCATCGATCCGAACCACTCCGCGGCGAACATCCCCGACGACATCATGATCGCGATGCCGAAGAAGGCGTGCATCGCCATGACCGCGATGAGCGTGAGCAGACGGAACGGATACGGCAGGCGGTAGGGCACCGGGTCGATGCCGATGAGCGACAGCACGAACAGGTAGCCCGAGATGAGGAAGTGGACGACCATCCACTCGTGTCCGATGTGGTCGTACAGCGACCAGCGGAACAGATCGGTGTAGTAGAACACCCACAGCGAGCCGATGAACATGATCGACGCGAACGCCGGATGCGTGACGACGCGCGAGAACGGGGTGTGAACGGCCCAGAGGATCCACTCGCGTCCACCGCGCGACCCGTCGTCGCGCTTGCGGATGGCGCGGGCGGCCAGCGTCACGGGCGCCCCCGCCACGAGGCACAGCGGGATCGCCATCGACAGCAGCATGTGCCCGACCATGTGCAGGCTGAAGAGGTAGTCCTGGTAGGCGTTGATGGGCCCGCTCGTGACCCACAGCAGCAGGAGCAGGCCGAAGACCCACAGCGCCGTCCGGTAGATCGGCCAGCGGTCGCCGCGCTTGCGCAGACGCCGGACACCGGCGAGGTAGAAGAACAGGCCGAACCCGACGGCGAAGACCCAGAGCAGATCGACATCCCACATCGTGAACCAGCGGTCGATCGTCAGCTCGGGAGGCAGGACCGTGCCGGTCAGGATCTGGGCCGGGGTCTGCTGCTCGGGGAGGGTCGTGTCGACGGGCGGCGGCGTGCGCGCGAGCGCGGCGGCCGCTCCGCTCGCGATGCCCATGAAGACGATCTCGACGGTGACGAGCAGCCAGAACACCCGCGCCGCGCCCGATGAGGCGAGCTTGGAGATGAGCCGTCCGCGATACGAGGCGCCGAGGATGCCCATCGCGATGAGGGCGACGACCTTCACCAGCAGCAGCGCCCCGTACGGCGAGAACAGGTTGGCCGGCGAGAGGATCGCGACGGCGGCGCGGACCGTTCCCGAGACCGCGACCACGATGAAGGCCACGAGCGCGATGCTCGAGTAGCGCGACACGATCGCGACCATGTCGGCCCGGTCGACGACGGGCCGGATGATGACGAGCAGCAGCAGGCCGCCGAGCCAGACCGCCGCGGCGACGATGTGCAGCGCCAGCGCGGTGACCGCGATGTTGTGGTTGGCCTCTTCGCCCGAGTGGCCCTGCGTCGCCATCGGGATGAGGGATGCCGCCGCGAGGATGCCGACGATGAGCGTCGAGGTCCAGCCGCGGACGGCGAAGGTGAGCACCGTGAGCACGGCGCCGGCGATCGTCGTCAGCAGCCAGGCGCGCCCGGCCTCGGTGTCGACGAGGAATCGGCCGAGCTGCTGACCGAACTCCGCGCTGGCGCTGGGAGCCGCGCCCAACAGGTTGAGGAAGGTGAAGAACGCGGTACCCGCGCTCGCGACGGTGAAGATCGCCGCGGAGATCGAGGCGGCGTCGAGGGCCGTGTCGAACGGGCGCTCGCCCGCGCGCAGCGCGAACAGCGCCACGACGAGGGATCCGACCATGCCCGCCGCCGCGAGGTTGACGACGAGCTTGATGACCGGCAGACCCCACCGGACGAGGGGGCCGGGGTCGAGCAGCTGCAGCGGGGCGGCGCCGCCGCCGGCCGCGAGGCCGATGAGGACGACGATGAGAGCCGACACAGCGAGGATCGCCGGTCCGGCGAGACGCTGCGCTCGGGATTCCACCCCACCAGCCTACGGCGGCCGGGCGCCCCGGGCCTCTCAGCCCCTCAGCCCCTCAGCGGCTGAGCCGCGAGGTCCCATTCGGGCCGGGTATGTCGGCCGGATTTCCGGCTCAAGTGGGACCTCGAGAAGCGAGGCGGGGCGGGGGGGCGGGGCGGGGCGGGGCGGGGCAGGGCAGGGACGACGGAGGGGGATGCCGTACGGCATCCCCCTCCGGTGAATCGTCGTCGATTACTTGACGGCGGCCTTCAGCTTCGAGCCGGCGGTCACCTTGACGCGCTTGCCCGCGGCGATCTTGATCTCCTCGCCGGTCTGCGGGTTGCGGCCGGTGCGAGCGGCGGTGTCGACCTGCTCGAAGGCGATCCAGCCCGGGATCGAGACCTTGCTGCCCTTGGCGACGGCCTCGGAGACGGTCGTGAAGAGCGAGTCGAGCACGCCCGAGACGGCGGCCTGGCTCTGACCGGTGGCGCTGGCGATGCTCGCGACGAGCTCGGTCTTGGTGATGGACTTGTCAGCCATAGGGTTGTCCTCCAGACGGCGGACGACGGACGCGCCGCCGACAGCGTGGGTGGTTCCCGGGGACTCGCGTCCCGCGGTTGGTCGTTCGACCGGTCCCGAATATACGCGGATTCCGCGGAATTTCGCGGATTTGCCGGCATCCGGGGGCGCTTTCACCCGGCGTGTCGCCGGTTTTCGAGGCGCGTGGGACCAATGTGACGTCCGCGCGGGGTCGCCGGGGTCGGCGCGACGGTCAGATCCGGCGCAGTGCTGCGACGACCTCGGCCTCCCACCGGCGCGCCGCGGGAAGCGCTCCGACGAAGATCGGGGTGTCATGCGTGACCCCGAGGTACCGGGTCGCGCTCGCCTCCACCCCGGCGCGGCGCAGCTTGGCGGCGTAGGCCGCTCCGTCGCTGCGCAGCGGGTCGTACTCCGCCGTCAGGATCACCGCCGGCGGAAGGTCGGCGAGCGAATCGGCACGCATCGGCGAAGCGTAGGACTCGCGCGCCCGCGAGCGGTCGCCGAGATACGTGCGGGCGACCGAGACGAGCTCGCGCACGGCGATGAACGCGGGGATGCCGAGGGCGTAGGTCGCGCGCAGATCGATGAACCTCCCCGTGAGGTCGGTCACCGGCACCTCGAGGATCTGCACGGCGACGGGGAGGCGCGCCCGATCGCGGTTCATGAGCGTCAGGACGGCCGCGATGTTGCCACCCGCCGACGACCCCGAGATGCCCACCCGGTCCGGATCGATGCCGAGCGCCCCCGCCTCGTCGTGGAGCCACTGCCACGCCGCGTACGCCTGCTCGATCTGGGTCGGATAGCGGTGCTCGGGCGCCAGCGAGTAGTCGACCGCGACGAGAACGACACCGGATGCCTCGGCACGGCGCCGGCACGCGGCATCCGCCGTCGGGTAGTCGATGCCGCCGATTCGGAAAGCGCCACCGCCGATCACGAGGCACGCGGGGGCGGGCTCGCCCGCAACGAGCGTGGTGGGGCGGTAGACCCGCACACGCACGTCGAGGTAGCCGGGCACCGGGACGACGTGCTCGGACGTGGCGATCTCGGGGCCCGGTGTGCCGACCGTCCGGAGCTCCTGGCGGTCCCAGGCGAGCGCAGCCTTGCGGTGACGCTCGCGCGGCGTGAGCGGGCGCTTGCCCGCGGGCTTCGCCGGGGTGGGCGTGGGGGCCGGGCTGGGGGCTGAGGTGGGGGCGGTTCCCGGTACGCCCTCTGCGGCGGGGGATCGCGGGGTTCGCGGCATCCGATCGGCCACCGCGGACGTGACCGATCGCCAGGCCTGCCGCAGGAGGTAGCGCCGGTGCGTGCGCAGCCGCTCCGCGAAGAAGGGATCCAACGACATGGTCAGTCTCCGTCCGCGCGCTCGGTGCGCTCGTCGAGCTCTCGCAACCGCCGGAGCTTCGACCAGGGCACGAAGACGATCCACATCACCGACGCGATCGCGCCGCCCATGATCATCGAGCTGATGTCCATGCTCCGACCGTAGCCGTTGCCGCGCATACCCGTCCCGAGCGCAGGCGGTGGGAACGACGAAGCCCCCGTCCCGACGAATCGGGGCGGGGGCTTCGGCGCTGTGTTGCAGGCCGCTTACCAGCTCGACTTGGTCACACCGGGCAGCTCGCCCTTGTGTGCCATGTCGCGGAAGCGGACGCGCGAGATGCCGAACTTCGAGAGGTGGCCACGGGGGCGACCGTCGATCGCGTCGCGCTTGCGGACGCGAACCGGCGACGCGTTGCGCGGGAGCTTCTGCAGGCCGACGCGGGCGGCCTCGCGGGCCTCGTCGGTCGCGTTCGGGTCGACGAGGGTCTTCTTCAGCTCGGCACGCTTCTCGGCGTAGCGGGCGACGACCTCTTCACGCTGGTTGTTGCGCGCGATCTTGCTCTTCTTAGCCATGAGATCAGCGCTCCTCTCGGAATTCGACGTGCTTGCGGATCACCGGGTCGTACTTCTTCAGCACGATGCGGTCGGGGTTGTTGCGACGGTTCTTGCGCGTCACATAGGTGTACCCCGTACCGGCGGTCGAACGGAGCTTGATGATCGGACGGACGTCCTGAGCCTTCTTCGCCATTAGAGCTTCACACCCTTCGCGATCAGGTCCTTCACGACCGACTCGATGCCGCGGGCGTCGATGACCTTGATGCCCTTAGCCGACACGTTCAGCGTGATCTTGCGACCGAGCGAAGGAACGTAGTAGGTCTTCTTCTGCACGTTCGGGTCGAAGCGGCGCTTCGTCCGGCGGTGCGAGTGCGAGATGTTGTGACCGAAGCCGGGAACTGCTCCGGTCACCTGGCACACTGCTGCCATAGTGATTCTCCTTAGTACCGTGACACCGGACGGTGCCACCCAAGATCCCTTGTCTGCACCCGCGCTCCACCCGGCCGTTTCGGGCCTGTGATGGGGAGTGGGTACGTACTGCGTGCTGGAGTGCGCGCAGACAAACAGTCAGTCTAGCACGCGACGGCGTGTCGCCTTGACCGCGGTCGGGGCCGCCGGCTGCCCGGGATGCCGCGTCGGTGCCGTCTGACATACTGCCGCTATGTCGCCGGAGGCCGATGTTCCCCTCGGGCGATGGCGGTTCGAGGGCCGGCTGCGGCACTACCAGGCTGATGCACTCGAACGCGTGGACGCCTCCGGCCCCGGGCCGCTGCACATCGTCGCGCCGCCGGGCTCGGGCAAGACGCTTCTCGGCCTCCTGCTCGCGATGCGACGCGGGACGCGGACGCTCGTCCTCGCCCCGACGATCACGATTCGCGAGCAATGGGCCGCCGAGGCGCGGCGCCTGGCGCCGGACACCGCCGATGTGTCGACCGCCGGCGAGGCCCCGAGCGAGCTGACCGCCCTGACCTACCAGTCGCTGAGCGTGCTCGACGGCGAGAATCCCCTCGCCGCGCTGGCGCACGAGCGCTGGCGGCTCGAGCTCGAGAGCGACGGCCGGTCGACGGATGCGGCATCCGCCTGGCTCGACGCGCTCCGCTCGGGCAACCGCCGCGCGTACGCAGCCGGCATCGCGCGGCGTTCCCGCACACTGCGACGCCGCATCGCTCAGGAGGACCCGGATGCGCTGTCGCGCGCGCTGCATCCGAATGCTCGCGCGCTGATCGAGCGCCTCGTCGATCACGGCGTCGACACGGTCGTGCTCGACGAGTGCCATCATCTGCTCGACCATTGGGCGCTCGTGGTCGCGGCGCTCGTGGCACGGCTGCGCGCGGCCGGACGTTCCCCGCTCGTCATCGGCCTGACCGCCACGCTCCCCTCTGCCGACGACGGCGACGCCTACGACAACTACACGTCGCTTCTGGGGAACGTCGACTACGAGGTTCCGATCCCCGCGGTCGTCCGCGAGGGCAACCTCGCCCCCTTCCGCGAGCTCGTACGATTCGTCGAGCCGACGTCCGACGAGCTCGCATTCCTGTCGGGAGCAGCGATGGGCCTCGGGCTGCTCCTCCGCTCGACCTTCGCGCACGGCGACGGCGCCGATCACCTCGTGAGGATGCTGCAACCGACGCCGGATGCTGTCGGCGACGCGGCATCCGACGCAGATGACGCAGGCGCGGGCGGCGGCGGCATGGCAGCTGCGCCCCTCGTACCGCCTCCCGCCCCGCCCGCGCGCGGTGCGCGGAACGACCGCGTGGACGTCCGGCTGTCGCGCGCGTTCGCCGACGACTTCGCCGGATCCGAGGCTGCCGCGGCGATGCTCGCGACCGTCCATTCCGATCATCCGCTCGTCGAGCGCCTTCCGGCCGCGGCGCGGCGCACACCGACGACCGAGGAGTCGCTGCGGCTCCTGGGGCGGTTCGCTCTCGACCGCATCCTCCCCGATCCGGCCGCCCGGGAACGGTGGGAGCGGATCCGGGCGACCCTCGCCGACTTCGGTTTCTCGCTGACCGACCGGGGCCTGCGCCGCACGCGCGATCCGATCGACACGATGCTGGCATCGTCGCTGTCGAAGGACCGAGCAGTCTGCGACATCCTGCGGCTCGAACGAGACCGGGTCGGCTCGCGTCTGCGCGCCCTCGTCGTCTCGGACTTCAGCGAGCACGGCAACCGCCATGGCGGACTGATCGGGCGGGCGGGCGCGGTGCGGACCTTCGACGTCCTCGCGACGGATGCCGCGACCGCCGACCTGCGCTGCGCCCTGGTCACCGGATCGACGACGCGCATCGCAACGCGTCACGTCGAGGCGTTGTCCGCGGCGTGGGCGGCCGCTCTCGCCCCCGAGAGCGGATCGCCGCCGACGATCGCGGTAGTCGCGGTGCCCGACGATCCGGGCGTGTCCGAGATCTCGGCATCGGGTGTCGGCGCCGCGGGTTTCGTCCGCGCCGCCTCGATCCTGTTGGCGCGCGGCGAACTCGACGTCATCGTCGGAACGCGCGGGCTCTTCGGCGAGGGGTGGGACTGCCCGGCCGTCAACACGCTCATCGACCTGTCGTCGGTGGCGACAGCACCCGCGACCCAGCAGTTGCGCGGGCGCGCGCTGCGGCTGGATCCGGGCTGGCCGGAGAAGGTCGCGCACATCTGGACCGTGACGGCGATGTTGCCGCCGTCGTCGCCGATCGACGCGTCCCCCGACCTGTCGCGGCTGCGGCGCAAGCACGAGCGCCTCTGGGGTGTGCACCGCGACGATCCTCGTCGCATCATCCGCGGCCTCCCCGGTGTGCTGACGGCCCATCAGCGCCGCCTGCTCGCGTCGGGCCGCCCCGCGGCGCACGACCTCGATGCGCTGACGGTGGTCGAGGCGCGCGAGCGCACGCGCGCGCTGTGGCGCGTCGGCGAGGACTACCTCGACCGGGAGTCGATCGACGCGACCGTCGCGCCGCGCAGGGGCGAGCCGACGTTCCGGACGCGGGGACGAGCGGATGCCGCGCTCGGAGCCGGAACCGCCGCCGCAGGCGTCGTCACCACGGCGTCGCTCGCTCTCATGATCGCGGGCGGCGCGGGCGCGGCGGGCGGCGCGGAGCTCGCGGCCGGAGCGGCGGGGCTGGTCGCCGCCCTCGCCGTGGGCATGCCGATCGCCCGCGCCTGGTGGCGCTCCCGGCGTGCGCATGCCGAAGCGCCGGAGCTGTACCGCCGCATCGCGGGCGTCGTCGTGGCCGCATTGCAGCGTTCCGGGCGCCTGAGCGAGGCCGCGGCAGCCGAGGTGATCGTCGAGCGACCGGCGGGTGCCGGCGGCATCCAGCAGTTCGAGCTGCACCTGCGGAACGCCTCTCTCGCCGAGCAGCACGCCTTCGCCGGAGCGATGGCGGAGCTGCTCGGTCCGGTGCGGACGCCGCGATTCCTGCTGCAGGTGGATGCCGGCGGGCGGACCCCGATCGTGCGATGGCTGCTGAAGCGCGCATCGCGATCGAGCCCGGCTCAGTTCTTGCCGGTGCCCTCGGCATTCGGCATGTCGGGGCCGCGGATCCGCGCCTTCGCCGACGACTGGCAGCGGGCAGTGGGCCCGTGCGCGCTCCATTTCGTCGACAGTCCGGATGCGCTCGCGACACTCGCGGAGGCGCGCCGCGGCGGAGCCGTCGCCGGCGACCTCGCCGTCGTCGAACGCTGGGACTGACGGCTCCTTCCCCTCCCTGCCCCGCGAACCGACGCGAACGGCGCCCTGTCCGGCCCCGACACGACCATTCGTGTCGGGTCGGCGGGTCGGCGGGGCGGCGGGGCGATCGAGTGTCAGCGGCCGCGCAACGCTGCCTCGGCGGCGCCGCGACCCCACCGGAAAGGCGAGACCGTCGGGTCACCGGCGATCCAGAACCGCCACGGGAACGCGTCGGTTCCCGCGATTCCCGCGACTCCCACTCGCGGGCCGGTCAGAACGTCGGGCTCCGGGACGTCCCGGAGCAGCAGGCGAGCTACGGCCCCGTCCCGCTCGACCTGTGCGACGGCGTCGATGCCGTCGTGCACCGGATGCCGGAGGCCGAGGGCCTCGCCGAGCCGTCCGGGCCCGCGAGCGAGATCGCGGTGCGTCCGGGCGGCGGCACGCCGCCCGTGGGCGACATCCGCGCCCTCGACGATCTCCGCCGCGCGCAGCAGCACACCACCCGCGACGCCTGACGGACCGCAGACGACGTTGACGCAGGAATGGATGCCGTGACTGAGGTAGACGTACAGATGCCCGGGCTCGCCCCACATGGTGGCGTTGCGCGCGGTCTGTCCCATCCGCGCGTGCGATCCGGGGTCGGGCAGGTCGCCCGTGTCACGTCCGTGGTAGGCCTCGACCTCGGTCAGCCGAGCGACGACCCGCGCCCCATCCACCACGACCTCGAGGAGGCCACCCAGCAGCCGGGGGGCAACCTGCACCGGAAGGTGCGCGAGCTCCTCCCTCGTCGCCGGATGGAAACCCGGCGGCACGACGTCATCGCCGACGCTCATGGCCGCGGCGCGCTCTGGCACCACGAGATGTCGAACCCGCTGAGAGCCGATACCTCCTCGCCGGTGCCGAGGTCGACGATGTGGGTCTGCACGCGTTCGGGCAGCGGAAGCGCATACGCGTCGTACGGGTTCGAGACCGCATCGGGCGCGATGAGGAACGCGGCGTACCGGCTGCTCGGCGACACGCACGTGTGCAGCAGCAGATTCTCCGGGGCGACCGTGAACACGTCACGCGTCGCGCCGTCGGCGCCCACGACCGCAGCCGACGTCGACAGCACCGTGAAGCCGTCGAGCCGCGAGAGCACACGCAGCGTCTCGTCCGCGTTGCCGGGCAGCGCCGTGACCGACTGGGTCTCGCCGGCTGCGGCATCCGCGGCGCTCAACGGCCGCTCCTCCGCGGTGGCGAGGTCGATCGCGACAAGCCCGGTCGCGCGCTGCACGATGGCTTCCGTCGAGCCACGGGCGATGCCGTCGATCGTGATCGCATTGCCGAGCGAGACGGGCTCGCCCCCGGCCGCCGAGACGAGTGTCAGGGCCCCGTCGAAGCCGAGCAGGAGCACGGCATCCGTCCCCGGCACGAACCGCCAGTCATCGATGCGCGCGTCTCCGCCCGCGAACTGCAGCTGCGCCGGCTCGTCATCGGCGCTGGCTTCGGTGAGCGACGCCGTGAACAACGCGCTCTCAAGACCGCCACCCGAGCCGATTCCCGCGTCGGTGTACGTGTAGCCGATCAGATCGCCGCGATCGGCGGTCTGCAGGTTGGTGACGAAGCCGCGTCCGGGCAGCGCGAGCTCGCGCCGCCCCTGGCCCTCACGGTCCGTGACGACGAGCGTCGACACACCCTCGTCGTCGGCGGTCACGATCGCGAGATGGGTCGATGTCGCCCGGAAGTCCTCGATGTGCGGATCCGCGAACACGGGCACCGCGTCCTCGCCGTCGAGCCCCGTGCGGAAGATGGTGTCCTCGGCGCCACCGCGCTGCAGGATGTAGGTCTCTAACGCCGGCGTCGAGAACGACTCCTCGATCGTCGCGGCCGGACCCCCGCCCAGACCCTGGACGCCGTCGATCCGAACGGTGTAGTCGGTCGCGTCACGCAGCGGCAGAGTGAACCGGATGCCGATCTGGCGCCCCGACGTGTCGACGGTGAAGTCCGCGGCCGGCTCGATGTGCACCTGCGCCGGATCGATCTCCTCGAGCGACTGCGTCGTCGTCACGATCAGGCGCGATCCCGCCGATTCGATCCCGGCCTGCGGGTCGACGCTCGTCGACGTCGCACGCGGCCCCTGCACCGTCGTCAGCACGGCGCTGGCGCCGCCGACGAGGGCGAGAGCCCCCACGACCGCGACCATCGCGACGACGAACCGTCGCGAACGGCGCACGCGCGTCCGCCCGCGCCGCGAGGTCCGGGCCGTCCCGTCAGTACTCATAGGGGTCCTCGGGCTCGTCGACGGTCTGCACCCCGATGGCCTCGACGACGAGGGTGCCGTCGCGGTCGCGGATCACGCCGGTGACGGTCACCCACTCCCCCGTCGCGGGGATGTCGGAGGCCTCCCCGATCGGGATGCTCGCGGGCTGAGCATCGATGACGCAGTGGGTGATGACGAGCCGGGTCAGTCCGAAGCCCCCCGAGCTCGACGGCGTCACGAAACCGGTCAGGCTGATCTCGTCGCCCTCGAACGCCTCCGGGTTCGTCGCCGTCGCGAAGACGCTCGCCCACTCGCCGACACCGAACGACGACGTGTCGCCGGTCGTCGCAAGGGCGACCGTGTCGGCGCCCTGGAACAGCGGCGGCGTGCCGGTGTCACGCGACATCGCGAGCTCGGCCGACAGAGTCGCCGGCGGCGTCACGAGCGCCACCGCGACGATGCCCGTCGCGAGCAGCCCGCCCGTCCCCGCGGCCGCGGAGCCCAGCACGAGACGCCAATCGGGGCGCGGGCGCACCGGCGCGACGGCGGCACCGGGCGCGGCGGTGTCGCCGGCGAGGGCGGCGGTGTCGCCGGCGAGCGCCGCGGCGCGGGCGTCGCGACGGGAGGTCGGCGCCGGGGTCGGCAGTGCGTCCGAGGGCGTGGCCGGGGCAGCGGGCGCAGGATCGCTATGGGCGTCCTGATGCTCGTGCGGCGCGGCAGCGTGACCATGCCCGCGCCCGTGCCCGTGGCCGTGCCCGTGCAGCTCGCCGTGGTCGTGTCCGTGATCGGCCTCGGCGCCGAGCGGCAGCGCGAAGCTCACGACGGTCCCGATCAGCCCGAGCACCGACATCCCGACGGCGAACCAGGCCGACTCCGGGTTGATGTAGAGCCCGATCCGGCCCGTGACGGCGAGGGTGACGGTGATGGCCGCGAGCGCGGCGGCGAGCCCGACTCCGAACAGGCGGGTCAGCAGGGCCGATGACTTAGGCAAAGAGATTCACCATCCCTCCGACGGCGATCGCGAAGAGCACGACGATCACGACGAGCCCGACGAGCACGCGACTGCGGAACGTCGTGCGCATGAGCGCGAGCATCTTCACGTCGACGAGCGGGCCGACGAGCAGGAACGCCACGATCGACCCGGGGGTGAAGGTCGACGCGAACGACAGAGCGAAGAACGAGTCGACGTTGGAGCAGATCGACACGATCATCGCGAGCAGGATCATCGCGAGGATCGACAGCGCCGGGTTCGACCCGATCGCGAGCAGTGTGTCGCGCGGCACCAGCACCTGCACGGCGCCGGCGATCGCCGAACCGAGGACGAGGGCCGGCATGACGGCTCGCAGCTCGACGACGAACTGCGCGAGGCTGCGGCGCCCCTTGCCGCCCGGATCCTCGGCCGCGAGCTCGCACGCCGCCAGGAAACGATCGGTCAGCAGGCCGTCGGGATCGGGATGCCGCGAGTACAGCCAGCCGATCAGGTTCGCGACGGCGTACCCGCCGAGCAGCCGGGCGATCAGGATGCCGTCGTCGAACCCGAACGCCTGGTGGGTCGTGATGATGACGATGGGGTTCACGATCGGCGCCGCGATGAGGAAGGTCATCGTCTCGGGCACCGAGAACCCGCGGATCATGAGGCCTCGCGCAAACGGCAGGTTGCCGCACTCGCAGACCGGGATGAGCATCCCCAGCAGCGACAGCACGGCGCGGCGGGCCCAGGCGCGCCGCGGCATCCAGCGTTCGATCACTCCCGGCGGCACCCACACCTGCACGACGATCGACAGCACGACGCCGAGCAGGACGAACGGCAGCGACTCGATGAGCACGCTCAGTCCGAGCGTCACGCCGTCCTGAGCCCGCGTCGGCAGGGACGGCCCGGGGGTGAGCGCGGCTACCGCGACGAGAACGGCGACGACGGCCGCACCGATCCCGAGCGCGACGGCCGAACGCGTCGCGGGAGATGGCGCGAGCCGTGCGGTCTTAGGCCCCGCCACGCTTCTCATCGGCTCGGGCCGCGGAGCACGCGGCGCAGACGCCGAAGATGTCGACGATGTGCTCGGCCTGCGTGAAACCGTTGGCGGCGGCGGTGCGGTGCGCCCACTCCTCGACATCCGAGGCCTGGATCTCGACCGTCAGGCCGCAGGATCGGCAGATCAGATGATGGTGATGCCCGTCGCTCGAGCAGGCGCGGTAGATGGCCTCGCCGTCGGGGCTCTGCAGCTGGTCGGCCTCGCCCGAGGCGGCCAGGGTCGCGAGGGCTCGGTAGACCGTCGCCAACCCGATGCCGGTGTTGTCGTCGCGCAGCGACGCGTGGAGGTCCTGCGCCGAGACGAACCCGCGGGCATCGGACAGCGCCGTGCGCACGCGCTCGCGCTGCCAGGTGTTCCGCTGAGCCATGGCGGCGAGTCTACTCGGCGCGCCTCGGCATCGGCTGGGTGCGCAGGACCCGGCCACGGCGGCCGCCGACGATGCGGCACACCAGGTAGATCGTGAACGAGATCGTGGTGATGTAGGGACTCACCGGCAGCGTTCCGGCAACGGCCAGCAGGATGCCGCCCACCGCCGACACCACGCCGAACAGGGCGGCCAGCAGCGGCACCGCAAGGGGCCCGGTCGCGACCCGCACGGCCGCGGCGGCGGGCGTGACGAGCAGCGCCATCACGAGCAGCGCGCCGATGATGTGCACCGCGACGGCGACGATGAGCCCGAGCAGCAGCATGAACCCGAGCGACACCGCGACGGTGGGCACGCCACGCGCCGCGGCGGACTGCGGATCGAGCGAGTCGAAGCGCAGGGGGCGCCAGATCAGCAGGAGGGCGATGAGCACGAACGCTCCGATGCCGATCAGCCATCCGAGCTGACCCGACTGCACCGACACGATCTGACCGGTCAGCAGGCTGAAGCGGTTGGCGCTGCGGCCGTCGTAGAGCGACAGGAAGAGGATGCCGAGGCCGAGGCCGAACGGCATGAGGACGCCGATGATCGAGTTGCGGTCGCGCGCCCGCGAGCCGAGCCACCCGATGAGGGCGGCGGCGATCATCGACCCGACGATGGATCCCGTCACCACATCGACCCCGATCAGCAGCGCGGCGGCGGCGCCCGCGAAGGAGAGCTCGCTGATGCCGTGCACGGCGAAGGCCATGTCGCGCTGCAGCACGAAGACGCCGATGAGCCCGCCCACGAGGCCGAGGACGGCTCCCGCCCACACCGAGTTCTGCACGAGCGCGAGGATGTCGCCGTAGACGGGGAGGCCGCCGAACATCGCATCCCAGACATCGGCCCAGTTCATGCGTGGTCTCCGTGGTCGTGGTGGTGGTGCGAGGCGTCGGCGTCCGGGGCGCCGACGACGACCAGCCGGTCGCCGGCGCGCAGCACGAAGACCGGGGCACCGTACAGGTCGGTGAGGACGGGCGAGGTCAGCACCTCCTTCGGGGTGCCGAGCGTGAAGCGGCCGTTCGCGATGTAGAGGATGCGGTCGACCTTGCCGAGCACCGGGTTGATGTCGTGCGTCACGAGCAGCACCCCGGCACCCGAGCGCCGATGCTGGTCGATGAGCCCGACGACGGCCTGCTGGTTCGCCAGATCGAGACTCGTCAGCGGCTCGTCGCACAGCAGCAGCTGCGGATCGTCGGCGAGGGCCTGCCCCACGCGCAGACGCTGCTGCTCCCCACCCGACAGCACGCCCACCGGGCGGTCGGCGAACGCCGTCGCCCCCACACCGTCGAGCAGGCGGTCGACCCGTTCACGGTCGCGCCGGTGCGGCAGCGGAAGGCCGAATCGGTGCCCGTCGACGCCGAGGGCGATGAGGTCGCGGGCGCGCAGCGCGGTGTCGCGTGGCAGTGGGCGCGCCTGCGGCAGGTAGCCGATCGACCGGTTGCCCTTGTGCTTGACCGGTCGGCCGAGCGCCGTGATCGATCCCTCGCTCAACCGCTCGAGCCCGAGGATCGCGCGCAGCAGCGTCGTCTTGCCCGAACCACTCGGGCCGAGGACCGCGATGAGCTCGCCCGGCTCGACGGTGAGGTCGAGCCCGCTCCACAGCTCACGCCCGGAACGCCGCAGTGCGGCACCACGGATCTCGAGCAGGCTCACCGGGTCAGCGTACCCGCCTAACCGATGACGATGAGCGGTCGATAGAGGCATCCAGGAGTCCACGGACGGACTCCGGGAGCCTAGGACGGGCTCCCGCTCATCCCAATCACGGAGGAATGAACCATGGGAATGCAGATCGCCACCAACGTGGGCGCGCTCAACGCGTACCGCAACCTGTCCAGCACGCAGAACGATGTGTCGAAGTCGCTCGAGAAGCTCTCGAGCGGTCTGCGCATCAACCGCGCTGCGGACGACGCCGCCGGCCTCGCGATCTCGGAAGGCCTGAAGTCTCAGGTCAACGGGCTCAACGTGGCTTCGCGCAACGCTCAGGACGGCATCTCGGTCATCCAGACCGCGGAAGGCGCCCTGACGGAGGTCCACTCGATCCTCCAGCGCATGCGCGACCTGGCTGTCCAGGGCGGCAACGGCTCGAACAACGACAACTCGCGCGCCGCCATCACCAAGGAGGCCGGTGAGCTCAGCCTCGAGCTGCGCCGTATCGCCGAGTCGACCAACTTCAACGGCATCGACCTGCTCAAGGGCGGGGAGCTGACGTTCCAGGTCGGCGCAGGCGGCACCGAGAACGACGCGATCACGATCGACCTGGCCGACGTCGCGACCGCCGTCGGCACGCTCGCCTCGGCAGACGGCACCGCCGTCGGCGCCGGCTTCGTGATCACCGACAACGCGGCCGCACGCGGCACGGTCGACACGATCGACACCGCGATCAACGCGATCTCGACCGCCCGGTCGAGCCTCGGTGCATCGCAGAACCGCTTCGAGTCGGCCATCAACAGCCTGAACGTGTCGGCGGAGAACCTGTCGGCGGCCAACAGCCGCATCCGCGACACCGACATGGCCGCCGAGATGGTCAAGTACACCGCGGCGAACATCCTGTCGCAGGCGGGCACCGCCATGCTCGCGCAGGCGAACCAGGCCAACCAGGGCGTGCTCCAGCTGCTCCGGTAAGCCTCGCGACGGTGGGTCCTGCGCCGCCCGACGCAGGACCCATCGCCGTCGCGGGCGCACCGCGGGAACGCGCCTGAGAGAACTGACGAGGAACCCGATGACATTCCCCCGAACCCTGACGCCCGGACTCCCCTTCCTGTGGGAGCGGGCGCGCCGTGTGAACCCGAGCAGCCTCGTCGCCCGCGCACGCCGGGCCGGGCAGCGGCACGGCCGCAGCACGCTCGGGGTCGTCGTCGACATGCTCTGGCAGGCCGGGGTGCGCGGCGTCGGATTCCAGGACTACATCGACTACGACTTCGCGATGCTCACCCGCGCCGAGCGCGCGACCTACATGACGAGCCCCGTCTCGCACCGCCTCGCGGTGCGGTTCGACGATCCGGCGTACCGGCACCTCTTCCACGACAAGATCGCCTTCAACGACACCTTCGCCCCGTACCTGCAGCGCGAGTGGCTGGTCGTGACCGCCGACAACGCCGACGACGTGCGCGCCTTCGCGCTGCGCCACGGCACGATCGTGACGAAGGAGCCGATGGGACGCGCTGGCCTCGGCGTGCACCGCTACCTCGCCCGCGACGTCACCGACTGGTCGCGGTTCCACCGCGGACTGCTCGAACGCGGCGAGACGCTCATCGAAGAGGTCATCCGCCAACACGACGAGCTCGCAGCCCTCTGCGCCGGCACCGTCAACACCACACGCGTGACGACCTACTTCGACGGCGAGCGAACGCACGTGCTTGCAATGGCCCAGAAGTTCGGCCGCGGAGCCGTCAGCGACCAGAACGCCTTCGGCGGGTTCTACGCGATGCTCGACGAGACCGGGCGCGCCACGGGCGACGGCTACGACTCGAACGACCGCGTGTACCCGACGCATCCCGACAGCGGCATCCGCATCGCCGATTTCCGCCTGCCGATGTTCGACGAGGTGCTCGAGTTCGTCGACCGGCTCGCGCGCGTCGTGCCGCAGGTGCGCTACGTCGGCTGGGACATCGCGGTCTCGCCGACCGGACCGGTGCTCGTCGAGGGCAACTGGGCCGCGGGCGTCTACGAGAACAAGCCCAGCGCGACCGGGATCCGCACGGGCCACAAGCCGCGCTACCTCGCAGCGATCGACGCGGATGCCGCCGTGTCGGCGCCGTCGCTCCCGCACGCCGCCTCGGCGCGCGCGGTGGCCTGAATCCGGCCCGGCCTCAGCTCAACAGGGCACGGACGGGCAGGTCCTGGCCCTCGAGGATGACCTGTGCCGCGACGCCGGTGCGCCGGTTGATCACGACGGGTGCGAGGAGGTTCACGCCGATGCCCTCGTCCGTCATCCGCGCCACCACGAGCACCCGGGCATCGGCCGGCTCGGTCAGCCCCAGGTCGGCGGCGTGCGCGTCGGAGAGCGTGGGCGCGTAGTCGTCGACGACGGCACCCGGATCGACCGCGAACAGCCGCACCCCGGGATCGTCGGCGGCCGTCAGCGTGTAGAGGCCTCCACCACCCGCCACCTCGTCGAGGGCGAAGGTCGTGTGCGGAGACAGTCCGGGCGGCGGCGTCACGAACTCGAGGGCGCTCATCGGAGGAAGTCCATCAGCGTCGGCTGCATCACCCGGGCGGTGACGGCGAGCGCGGACTGGTAGACGAGCTCCTGCGACTTCAGGGCGACGAGCACCTCGACGGTGTCGATGTCCTCGACCGCCGCGCGCTGCGCTTCGAGGGACACCGTCGCGTCGGCCGCCGCGTCTTTGGCTCGCATGATCTGATTCTGCCTCGCCCCCACCGTGCCCTGCACCCCCAGCATCGCGTTCATGCGGTCGTCGATCTGGTCGATGCGGCCCCGTACGTCGGCTCCGCCCCGCAGATCGGCGACGATCGATCCGATCAGGGCGAAGACCGAGCCGCCGCCCGACCCGAACACCTCCGCGCCGCTCGCGTCGACGCGCACCGTCTCGCCGTCGGCGACGCGCCGGCGCACCTCGCTACCCGGCACCCCCGCGAACGTGAAATCGTCGGCGAAGGCGCTGCCTTCGGTGGTGCCGGCGAAGACCGAGCGTCCGAGCAGCGTCGTGTTCGCCTGGGCGAACAGCTCGTCGGCGATGGTCTCGAGCTCGAGCGCGATCGCCTCGCGCGCGTTGGCGTCGAGCGCCCCCGAGTTCGCGCCGCGCAGCGTGAGGTCACGGGCTCGTCCGAGCAGCGATGTCGACGCCGAGATGGCGTTGTCGACGGTGGTGACCCAGGTGAGGCCGTCGCCGATGTTGCGGGCGTACTGGGCGTTGCGGTGCTGGGCCGCGTGGAGGTCGAGCGCGGCCGACGCGGCGGCCGGGTCGTCGGACGGAGCGGCGAAAGCCCGCTGCGAGGTCGCCTGGTTCTGCAGGCGAGAGAGGTCGTTCAGGCCCGACTGCAGGTTCCGCAGGGCGGACTGCGCGAGCGTCTGCGATGTGACTCGGCTGATCATGGCGCTCCGGGTGTCAGCGGCCGACGAGGCCGGTGCGGTTGATGAGGATGTCGAGGGCTTCGTCGACGGCGGTGAGCACGCGCGCCGCCGCCTGGTAGGCGGTCTGATAGGTCAGCAGGCTCATGGTCTCCTCATCGTTGTCGACGCCCGCGACCGACTGCTGCGCGGCCGCTGCGGCGACCGCCGTCGTCTCGGCGCGCGCGGCCCGTCCCGACTCGGCGGCGGTGGCGACCGCGAGCCGCGAGACGACATCGCTCCACAGCGCGTCGGGTCCGTCGGTGCGCTTCCCGATGCCCGACAGCGCATCGGCGTTGCCGCCGTCGAGAGCGCCGGAGCCGGGTGCGGCGATCGCCAGGTCGTCGCGTCCGCGGGGCACGACGCTCAGTCCGAGCGCGGCGGGCGTGTCGGCTGCGAGGGCGAAGAAGTCTCCTCCTGCTGCGCCCGACGCCGTCGCCCCGAGCCGGTGCTGAGCGTTGACGGTGGCGGCGAGGGATGCCGCGAGATCGTTGTACGACGATGCCAGCCCGGCCAGCACTCCCCCCGAGTCGGCGGGCGCGAGCACCGACAGGGTGCCGGCCAGCTCTCCTCTCGAGACCCCGACGGGCGGGGCGCCGGGCTCGCGCCAGGCGAGCACGACCGGCTCGCCCGCGCCGATCGAGCGGGGTCCGGTGACCTCGAGCTCACGGGCTCGCGTGCCCGAGACGAGCGCGTTCCCGTCGACCCGCAGGGTGAGGGTGCCGTCCGCCTCGACCGTCCCCACGGCGCCGGAGAGCCGCGAGACGGTCTGCGCGAGCAGATTGCGGCGGTCGATGAGCTCGTTGGCCGAGCCGCCCGCGACGCCGACCTCGCGGATCCCGGCGTTGAGCTCCGTGATCTCGGCGGCGGCGGCGTTGATCTGATCGACCGTCAGCTCGGCGGCATCGCGCGCCGACGACCACTGCTCGGCGACGGAGCGGTATCCGTCGGCGATGCGCGCCACGAGCGTCTCGCCCCGCGTCACGACCGCGGCGGCCGCAGCGGTGGAGTCGGGAGCGTTCGACAAGTCCTGCCACGCGGTCCACAGCTGCGAGAGCTGGTCGGCCAGACCGTTCTTGCCCGGTTCGGCGAGCGAGGCCTCGGCTCGCACCGCTGCCTGCGCGCGAGCGGACCAGTACCCGGATGCCGCCAGCGTGTCGCGAACGCGCGCGTCGAGCACGGCATCGCCCAATCGCGCGATGCCGTCGACGGAGACGCCCTGGCCGGCGACCGGCCCGAACCGGGTCGCACCCGCGGGCGGCGCGACCGCCGACGTCTCGAGCCGCTGCCGCGTGTAGCCGGGCGTCAGCTGGTTGGCGACGTTCTGTCCCGCGAGATCCATGCCGCGCCGCGCCGCCGCGAGCGCGCTCGCGGCCGTCCCCAACCCGCTGAATGTCGACATCTGCGTCCTCACATCTCCCGGTCGACGATGCGCGCGGTGTCCTCGCGGACCCGCCCGCCGCCCGTGGTGTATTCGCCCGTCCCGGACTCGAGTCCGGCGAGCGTCTCGTCCACTGCGCGGCTCGCTGCGCGCAGGTGCGTCTCGTTCGCCTCTTTGAGCTGCGAGACCTCGGCCATGCGTTCGGTCAGCGCCGCGCGGTGCTCGGCGAAGACGTCGCGCCACGTGCCGGTCGGGGCCGAGTCGAGCAGCTCCGACAGCGTGGCGGCCTCGGGCACGCCCCACTCGCGGGCGACGGCGGCGACCTCGACGTCGCGGCCGAGACCCGACTCGCGCAGCTCCTCCAGGACGCGCTCGATCTCGCGCGATGCGAGATGGATCCAGCGCGTGTTCCCCGCCTCGAGCAGCAGGCGCTGCTCCTCGAGCTTGAAGATCAGCATCTCGAGCAGCTCGCGCTCGCGCCACAGCTGCATCGACAGTTCGTTAGCTCCCAAGGTGTCCCCCTTACCTGAGCAGCCCCCCATGGACCGCATCGAACGACTCGCTCTTCCGACGAACCGTTCTGAAGCGATCATCCTCGTCTATCGGCCGATGAGTCGATCCCGTTACATCTCCTCAGGATTTCGTATGAGATCTTTCTCATTTTGCTTATGATGGCCTCAGCCGGCGTGACGGCTTCCGCGAATTCGGGCCGCGGGAGCGGGTGCACGCCACGAAAGAGGCCCCCTTGCACATCCTCGGTCACGCGGAACGCAATCGACTCATCGAAGAGAACCTGCCCCTCGTGGGCTATCTGGCGCGGGATCTGCACTCGCGGGCGACGCACGTGCCCCTCGAGGAGCTGGCGTCGGTCGGCGCCCTGGCACTCGTGACGGCCGCCGATGCATTCGACCCCGCCCTCGGCGTCCCCTTCGGCGCGTACGCACGCCGACGCATCCTCGGCGCGTTCGCCGACGAGATGCGCTCGATGGACTGGGCCTCGCGCGGCATCCGCAAGCGCATCAAGGAGACCACGGCCGTCCGCGACACCCTGACCGCTCGCCTCGGCCGCGTCGCCGGCGTCGACGAGATCGCCGCCACGATGGGCCTGCCCCGTGCCGCCGTCGTCGAAGCCCTCGACGACGCCGCGCGCACGGTCACGAGCATCGACGATGCGACGGCGCTCGAGGTGCCGAGCCCGATGGTCCTCCCCGACGAGGCCGCCGTGCTGCGCGAGCGCCGCGACGTCCTCGAGCGCGCCGTGGCTGCTCTGCCGGAGCGCATGCGGGCCATCGTCCAGGCCGTCTACATCGACGAGCGTCCCGTCAAGGAGATCGCCGCCGAGCTGGGCGTCTCGCACTCCGCGGTCTCGCAGCAGCGCGCCGAGGCCATCCGGCTGCTCCGCGACGCCCTCGAGCGGTTCGCCGCCGAAGAGCAGGCCGAACCCATCTCGCGGGTCTCGGTCGAGACGCGCGAGGCGTACTTCGCCCGCATCACCGCGATGCTGCCCCGCACCGGCCGCGGCGTGACGCCGGCGGCATCCGTCGCGCTCTGACGCGTCTCGGGCTAACGGTCCTGTCTCCGCGGTCGATAGAGCGATGGGACGGCGCGCACGCGACCGCACCGACGACCGACAGGACGGGCACATGGCGATCTCGATCGACGGCCTCGCCTCGAATCTCGACACCAAGGCCATCATCGACGCGCTCATGAACGTCGAGCGCCTTCCGCGCACGATCCTCAGCGCGAAGTCCGACGACCGCAAAGCCGTCATCGCCCAGCTGCAGGCACTCAATGCGTCGCTGCAGTCGCTGGTGACGAAGGCGAAGGATGCCGCCGCCCCGACGGCACTCCTGCAGCGGACGGCGACCAGCTCGGACGACAGCGTGACGGTGACGGCATCGGCGGGCGCACCCGTCCTGCGCGCCGATGTCGTCGTCGACCGCGTCGCGACGGCCCAGAGCGTCGTCACGGGGCCGTTCGGCTCCGCGACGGACGACCCGCTCGTCTTCACGGTGCTCGGCGCAGATGGCGAGCCGATCGAGGTCCGACCGACGTCGGGCGCTGCGGCCGACATCGCCCACGCCCTGAGCGCCACCGGAACCGGCATCACCGCGTCGGCGGTGTCGGCGGGCGTCGACGCGGACGGTCAGGCCCTGTGGCGTCTGCAGATCACCGCGACCGAGACGGGCGCCGACAACGCGTTCCAGGTGTTCCGCGGCGACGCCGCGTCCGTCGCGGCGGGCTCGGCGACCGATCTCGCCACCGAGCCCGGATCGGCGATCGTGACGGTAGGCGCGGACGCCCAGGTGCGCCTGTGGGCGGGAACCGCCGCGGAGCAGACCGTGACCTCGGCGAGCAACACCTTCACGTCGCTGTTCGCCGGCGTCGACGTCACGGTGAGCCGCGCGTCGGCTACGCCGGTCTCGGTGACCGTGTCGGCCGACGCCGCGGGCAGCGCGTCCGCCGCGAAGGCCTTCGTCACGCAGATCGGCACGCTGCTGGCGGGTATCGCCCGCGGGTCGGCCGCGACCGCCGCCACGACCCCCGGCCAGCAGACGACCCTGGGCGTCTTCACGGGCGACAGCACGGTGCGCGCGCTCCACCAGGCGCTCACCGGTGCCGTGCAGCTGCCGCTCGACGGGGTCGCCCCCTCGACCATGGGACTGAGCGTCGACCGGTGGGGCGCGCTGAGCTTCGACGAAGAGGCCTTCACGAAGGCCCTGGCCGACGACCCCGCCGGCGTGCAGCAGGTCTTCGCCGGCGTCGCCGCCCGCGTGCAGGAGGTCGCGGAGCGCTACTCCGACAAGTACGAGGGCCTGCTCACCACCCGCATCACGGGGCAGGAATCCGAGGTGAAGATGCTCGGCGAGCAGCTGACGCGCTGGGACCTCCGGCTCGAACAGCGGCGCGCGACTCTCGAGCGCACATACGCCGCGATGGAGACGATGCTCTCGCGGCTGCAGACCCAGTCGTCGTACCTCGAGTCGCAGCTGTCGGCCCTGTCGGGAGCGGCGAAGAAGTGAACGCCGCCCTCCGCGCCCAGCAGCGCTACCGCGAAGAGACGATCCTCTCGGCCAGCCCGTCGCGCCTGGTCACCCTCCTGTTCGACCGACTGCTGCTCGACGTCGAACGCGGCGAGGCGGCGCAGCGATCGGGAGACTGGCAGACCGCCAACGACCAGCTGCAGCACGCCCAGCGGATCCTCGTCGAGCTCACCGGCTCGCTCGACGACAGCTGGAGCGGGTCGGCGTCGCTCCGAGCCGTCTACGACTACATCACCCGGACGCTCATCGGGGCGAACATCGGGCGCGACGCCGACCGCACCCGCGAGTGCCGCGAGCTCATCGCGCCGCTCCGCGAGGCATGGCACGGTGCGGCAGAAGCGGCCCCCGCGTGACCTGGGCCGACCTGCTCGACAGGCTCGAGGCGGAGCTGATCGGCGACCCCACCGGCGCCCTGCCGTGGAATCCGCCCGCCGGGCTCGGCCCGCTCCCCGCGCATCTCCAAGACCGGGCACGGGCGGTCGTGCGCGCACAGGCCGACCGGTCGCGGCAGCTGCGCACCGAGCTCGACACCGTTCGCGGGCACCTCGACGCCCTCGACCGCATCCCGCAGCAGCATCCCGACGCCGTCTACCTCGACGTCGACGGCTGACCGCTCGCGGCTAACGGCATCGCTGCGGTGGCCGATAGGGGATGCTGAGCACGGATCGCTCATCCATCGGCCAGGGATCGGCCACATCGTTCGACGGAAGACGCCTTCGTGCTCGAATCTGTGACCACCACCGCGCTCACGAGCGCCCTCTCGGGCCTCGCCGAGCGCCAGCGCGCCATCGCCGACAACATCGCGAACGTCAACACCTCCGGCTACCGGGCCAAGGTTGTCAGCTTCGAAAGCGCCCTGGCGCGCTCGGTCGAACGCGGTGACGGCGCCGTGACCGCGACCGTCCGCGAGTCGACCGCCCCCACCCGTCTCAACGGCAACAACGTCAACCTCGACACCGAGACGCTCGCCAACATCGAGGCGGTGCTGCGGTACCAGTTCGCGGCACAAGCCGTGGGCGGCACCTTCAGCTCGCTCCAGACCGCGATGAGGACCTCATGACCTTCGACGCCATCGGCATCGCCGGGTCGGGCCTGACGGCCCACCGCACCTGGCTCGACGCGCTCAGCGACAACATCGCCAACATCAACACCGCGGTCGCGCCCGGCGACGACGCGTTCCGCCAGCGCTACATCGCGGTCGAGTCGGCCGGCGATCCCGGCGGCGTGCGCGTCGCGGGCGCCGTCTGGGGCGGCACGGAGGGCCGGCTCGTGCACGAGCCGAACAATCCGCTCGCCGACGCCGACGGCTACGTCCGCTACCCCGACATCGATCTCGGCGAGCAGATGAGCCACCTGATCCTCGCGCAGCGCGGCTACCAGGCCAACGCGGCGGTCGTCGACCGCGCGAAGACGACCTACGAGGCCGCGCTGCAGATCGGACGCCGCTGATGCCGCCGCTGTCGGGCATCGACGCCCTGGGCGCGGCTGCATCCGCCCTCACCTCGAGCACCCGAGCGCCGCAGCAGACAGACGGCGCCGGCTTCGGCGCGAGCATCACCGGCGCGGTCGACGAGCTGCGCGCGATGCAGTCGACGTCGAACGAGCTGGCCGTCGCGGCCGTCACGGGTGACCTCGACGACATCCACTCCGCGATGATCGCCTCGTCGCGCGCGTCGGTGACCCTCGAGCTCATCGCCGCCGTGCGCAACAAGGGCGTCGAAGCCTTCAACGACATCATGCGGATGCAGGCCTGATGCCCGCCGCCGTCACCTCGCTCTGGACCCGCCTGCGCGCGACGATCGCCGGGTTCACCCTCGCTCAGCGAACGATCGCGATCATCGGCATCGCGGTGCTCGCAATGGGCGTGTTCGCCCTGGCGAGCTGGATGTCGCGCCCGACCCTCACCCCGCTGTTCTCGGGCCTGTCGGCCTCGGATGCCAGCGCGGTGGTCGAGCAGCTGCGCTCGGGCTCGATCCCCTACGAGCTGACCGACGGCGGCTCGACCGTGCTCGTGCCCGAGACCGCGGTCTACGAGCAGCGCCTCGCGGCGGCCGCGGCGGGCCTGCCGAGCGCCGAGTCGTCGGGGTACTCCCTCTTCGACAAGATGGGCGTGACGAGCTCGGAGTTCCAGCAGTCGGTCACCTACAAGCGCGCGATCGAGGGCGAGCTCGCCCGCACGATCGGCGCCCTCGAGAACGTCACGACGGCCTCGGTGCAGCTCGCGCTGCCCGAGGAGAGCGTGTTCGTCTCGCAGAAGGTCGAGCCCACGGCATCCGTCTTCATCGAGACCTCCCGCGGAGTCGCACTGCCGCCCGAGCAGGTCGAGGCGATCGTGCACCTCACCTCGGCCGCCGTCAGCGGGATGAAGCCCGAGAACGTCGCTGTCGTGGATGCCGCCGGGCGCACCCTCTCGGCGATCGGCGGCGACGCCACCCGTAACGCAGACCAGCAGGCGGGGGCCTACGAGACCCGCATGGCCGCCAGCGTGCAGCAGATGCTCGACACCGTGCTCGGCAGCGGCAACGCGACGGTGTCGGTCGCCGCCGAGATGCAGCAGGCGGCGACCGAGCGCGTCGACGAGACCTACACCCCGGTCGAGGGCGCGCTGCCGGCCACCGAGGAGTCGAGCACCGAGAGCTACACCGGCACCGGGGGTCAGACCGGCGTTCTGGGCACCGAGCTTCCCGCCGGCGTCGGCGGCGCGGGTACCTACGAGTCGACGCAGACCAACCGCTCGAACGTCGTGAACAAGACCGTCGAGAGCACCTCGACCCCGGCGGGCGCCGTTGCGCGGCAGACCGTCGCCGTCGCGGTCAACGCCGACGGCACCGATGTCGTCGACGTCGCGCAGCTCGAGGCCCTCGTGACCTCGGCCGCCGGCATCGACCGGGCCCGCGGCGACCAGGTGACCGTCGAGCTCGTCGCCTTCAGCGATCAGGGCGCCGCGGCCGCCCAGGCCGCCCTCGACGCGGCTCGCGAGGCGGAGGAGGCCGAGCGCTCGGCCGAGACGCTCCGCACGGCGATCATCGCCGTCGTCGTCGTGCTCGGACTCGTCGGAGCGACGATCGCGGGCCTGGTGATCGCCCGCCGTCGGCGCGCGGCCGCCGAGGCGGAGTCGGTCATGACGCTCACGCCGGTCGACGAGCCGCTCGACCGGTTCGACGCCCTCACCCGGGGCCTCGCGACCCCGCTCCTCGACGAGGCGCCCACGGTGCCCCTGCCAACGATGGCGGTCGACCCCGAGCCGGAGCCCGACCCCGAGCCCGTGCAGGTGGCCCTCGACCGCCGCCGCGCCGAGATCGGCGACTTCGCCCGCCGCGACCCCGCCCGCACCGCCGACCTGCTGCGCCGGCTCGTCCGGGACTCGACCGACGCATGAGCGACCTCACCGGAACCCAGACGGCCGCCGTCGTCATCATGAACCTCGACCGGGCACAGGCCGTCGAGGTGCTCAAGCACCTCTCCGACGACGAGGCCGAGGCGATCGCGGCCGAGATCATCCGGCTGCGCGACCTCGACCTCGAGACGACGCGCGACGCGCTGACCGACTTCCAGCGGGTCGTGCGCGGACACCTGCCGCCCGTCCGCGGCGGACGCGATCTCGCGACAGGACTGCTGGAGGCCTCGCTCGGTCCCGAGCGGGCCGCGGGGGTCCTCACGAAGGTCTCGTCGTCGATGACGAGCTCGTCGTTCGAGTTCCTCACCGCCGTCGAGCCGGCCCAGGTCGCCAGCATCCTCGACGGCGAACTGCCCCAGACCGTCGCGCTCGTCATCGCGCACCTGCCGGTCGAGCGCGCCGCGGCCGTCCTGGCCGAGATCGCCGATCCCGCCCGCACCGACGTCGCGCAGGCGATCGCGACGATGGGCACCGCGTCGCAAGATGCCGTGGCCGTCGTCGCCACCGCGCTGCGTGCGCGCTCGGGCGCACTGACCACGCGCGACGCCCGCGAGACCCTCGGGGGCGTCCAGCCCCTGGTCGACATCATCAACCGCTCCGACGCGACCGTCGAGAAGGCCCTGCTCGCGAGCATCGAGGCCCGCGACAGCGCCCTGGCCGAAGACATCCGCTCGCGCATGTTCACCTTCGCCGACATCGTCGTGCTCGACGACCGCGACGCCCAGCGCGTCCTGCGCGGCATCGACGTCCGCGTGCTCGCCCTCGCGCTGAAGGGCTCGTCGGGTCCCGTCGCCGATGTGATCCTCCGGAACATGACCGAACGCAACCGCGAGGCGCTGCAGGAGGAGTCGCGCCTGCTCGGCACCGTGCGCGTCTCGCAGGTCGAAGAGGCGCGTGCGGCGATCGTCCGGACGATCCGCGAGCTCGAGGCCGCCGGCGACATCCGGGTGCAACGGGTCGAGGAGGAGTATGTCGTCTGACGCCTTCACCCGCCTCGAGATCCCGCGCCTGTCGGGTCCGTCGCTCACCCAGGAGCGCGACCGCGCCCGCGCCCGCGGTCACGCCGCCGGGTACGCCGAAGGGATGCGGCTGGCCGCAGCCCACGCCGAGCGCGACGCAGCGGAACGGGCCGAACGCGAGCAGGCGGCGGACGCAGCCGTCCGGGCGCGCGTGGCTGCCGCCGTCGCGGCGCTCGAACGCGCGGCCGCCCGGTTCGACGCGCGCGCGGCCGAGCTGACGGCGCCCGTCGTGGCCGAGCTTCATGCGATGGCGATCGAGCTGGCGGAGGCCATCGTCGAGCGCGAGCTGTCCGATCCCGTGCGCGCGGCGCTCACGACGGCGGCTCGGGTCGAGAACGCGGTGCCCGATGGCGATGGTGCCGCGGCGCCGGTCGTCCGGCTCTCCGCCGCCGACGCCGACGTGGTCGCCTCGGCCCTCACCGAGACGCTGCCACGATCGGTCGAGGTCGAGGTCGACCCGGGGCTCGCGCCGGGCGACGCGACGATCCGTCTGGCCGACGGCGCGATCGACCTGCGGATCGCCGGGGCGTTCGCGCGGGCCCGCCGGGCGCTCGAGGAGAGCGCATGAACGGGGGCTGGCCGGCGGTCGTCGAGGCCGCGCGCCCGCTGCGGACCGGGACCGTTTCGCGGATCGTCGGCCTCGGCGTCGACATCCGCGGCGTGCACGGAGCGGTCGGCGACCTGATCGAGCTCGGCGGGACGACCGATCGCGGCACGGCCGGCGTGCCCGCGGAGGTCGTCGCTGCGGACCGCGGCATCCTGCGCTGCATGCCGCTCGGGGTCACCGACGGACTGCGCGTCGGCGACGCGGCGCGCGCCCTGTCCGGTCGAGCCCGCGTGCCGGTCGGCCCCGCCGTGCTCGGGCGCGTGCTCGACGGGCTCGGCCGCCCCATCGACGGCCGCGGCCCCCTCGTCGGGCCACGGGTCGACCTCGACCACGCCCCGCCGTCGGCGATGGGACGCGAACGCATCACCGAGCCGCTCGTCACGGGTGTGCGCGCGATCGACACGCTCACCCCGCTCGGCCGCGGTCAGCGGGTGGGACTGTTCGCCGGGTCCGGCGTCGGCAAGTCGTCGCTGCTGTCGATGATCGCGCGGGGGTCGTCGGCCTCGGCCAACGTCATCGCCCTCGTCGGCGAGCGCGGCCGCGAGGTGCGGGAGTTCCTCGAGGACGACCTCGGCCCCGCGGGTCTCGCCCGCTCGGTCGTCGTCGTCTCGACCTCCGATCAGCCCGCGATGGCGCGCCTGCGCGCGGCGTCGACCGCAACGCGCATCGCCGAATCGTTCCGCGACGAGGGCCAGCACGTCGTCCTGATGATGGACTCGCTCACCCGCGTCGCGATGGCCCAGCGCGAGATCGGGCTGGCGGCCGGCGAACCGCCCGCGACGCGCGGCTACCCGCCCTCGACGTTCCCGGTGCTCGCCCGCCTGCTCGAGCGCGCCGGCACCGATCGGCACGGGTCGATCACGGGGATCTACACCGTGCTCGTCGAGGGAGACGACCACAACGAGCCCGTCGCCGACACCGTGCGCTCGATCCTCGACGGACACCTCGTGCTCGACCGGACGCTCGCCGTCACCGGGCACCACCCCGCGATCGACGTGCTCGGATCGGTCTCCCGGCTCGCCGGCAAGGTCGCGACCGGGGATCAGCGCCGGCTCGCGACGACGCTGCGGGCCGTGCTCGCCGCCCGCCAGGAGGCCCACGACCTCATCGGCGTCGGCGCGTACCAGCCTGGAGCCGACCCGCGGGTCGACGCCGCCGTCGCCTCTGCGCGGGCGATCGACGCCTTCCTCCGGCAGGACCTCGACGATCGGTCCCCGGCCGCCGAGTCGTGGCGCCGTCTCGGCGAGCTCGTCGCCTCGTTCGGAGACGTCTCGTGAAGCGGGGGTTCCCCCTGGCGGGGCTGCTGCGCATCCGCGGCATCCAGCAGCGTGCCGCGGCGGCGCACCTCTCGCGCGCCGCGATGGAGGAGCAGCGCACCGAGGCCCGCGATCGGCAGCTGCGCGCGGCCCTGACCACGTCTGCCGAGACGCCCGGCGACATCCGCACGCTCGCCGCCCTCGCGGCCAGTCGTGTGGCCGCCCGCAGCCTGCTGGCCGACCTCGACACGCTCCGAAGGGCGCAGCGCGCGGACGTCGACTCAGCTCGTCTGCGCCTCGACGACGCCCGCCGGGCCGAACGAGGCATCGAGCGGCTGGCCGACGCGTTCCACGAGCGCGAGCGGGAGCGACGGGATGCTGCCGAGCAGGCCGTCCTCGACGAGATCGCGCTGCGCTCGGCGAACGGGATGCCGGGCATGTCGGACACCTCTCCCCGGCCCGAGGAGGCGTCATGAGCATGTGGGGCCTCGCACTCGGAACGACGACCGCGCTCGCGCGTCCTCGCGGCGGCGGCGGGCCGAACGGCGGCGACGACGGCGGCGAAGGTGCGACGGCGTCGGACGCCTTCGCCCTCGTCCTCGCCGGGCAGGCCGCGGCCGCGGAGCCGGTGGACGGTGTGCCGGTGGACGGTGTGCCGGTGGCCGGTCGGGATGCCTCCGCGGGCCGCGGGGCGTCCGGCACGGACTCGGGCGCAGGGCAAGCCGTGGCTCAGGGCCCGGGTATGCCCGACGGGGAGGCGGCGGGAGATCCGGCTGACGGGAGTATTGCCGTCACGGATGACGCGACAGCACTGCTCGCCACTGTGAGCGCCGGCGCGGGGAGCCTCGCCGGGCTCGGGGTGTCGGGCGGCGGGGTCTCGGGCGGCGGGGTCTCGGGCGGCGGGGTCTCGGTTCATGGGGTCGACTCGGGCGACGGGGTCGACCCGGGCGGGGCCGCGGCGGGCGCTGCCGGGCTCTCGGTCACCGGTCCCGTGACGGCGACCGCGACGGAAGCGACCGTGCCCGAAGCGACCGCGGCGGAAGCGACCGCGCCCGAAGCGACCGTGACGCCAGCGACCGTGCCCGAAGCGACCGTGACGCCAGCGACCGAAGCTTCGGCGACCGAAGCTTCGGCGGCGACGGTGACCGGGCCGGCGGCGACGGTGATGGCGCGGCCGATACCGGCCGGGGAGGCGACAACGGCTACAGCCGTGCGTCCGGACGCCACGGGCACAGGGGGGCCCGGGAGCACCGCGGGGTTCGGGAGCACCGCGGGGTTCACGGCCGCGCGGGAGGCTGCCGACACGTTCGAGAAGCCGCACGGCCCGCGAGCCGAAGCGCTGGTCACGCCGTCGTCGACGGCTGCGACGAGCCAGGGCGGCGCAGCATCCGCACCTGCATCCGCAACAGCATCCGCAACAACATCCGCACTGCTGCCGCACCCCGCGTCCGCACCGGCTGCTCCCCTGCCGCCCCCGGCAACGATCGCATCGGCGTCGCCCGCGCCGAGCAGCGCGCCGGCCACGCCGCCCCTCGCGCCCCAGCTGCGCAGCCCCGTCCTCTCCCTCGTGGCGGCCGAGCCGGGCCGGCACACGATGGTGCTGCGGGTATCGCCCGAAAGCCTCGGGCCGATCACCGTCACGGCGCACATCTCCGGGTCGTCCGTCACCGTCGAGCTGACCTCCGGCACGGCGGCGGCACACGACGCGATCCGGGCGGTCCTCGGAGACCTGCGCCGCGAGCTCGCCGTGCTCGCGCCGTTCTCGTCCGTGAGCCTGACCCCGGGTGACGATCCGTCACGGGCGTCGACGCTTCCGCCTCCGGCCCAGCACGCCGGAGGAGCAGGCGGGACGGCCGGCCAGACCTCGGACGGCGGCGCGTCCGACCGAACGCCGCAGCAGACCCCCGACGACCCGGGTCGCGGCGGGCGTCCCGGTCATGCGCCCGCTGTTCCCGCCGAACTCCCGCACGACCCAGCCCGCCCCGCGCCCCTCGAGGCCGGTCGCATCGACCTCTACGCCTGAATCGGAGAATCACCATGACCAGCGTTCCGCCCGTCGGCGTCGTGGGTGCCACGCCCGCGGCATCCACCCCTCCCGCGCCGAAGCAGACCCTCGATTCCGAGGTCTTCCTGCAGCTGCTCGTCGCGCAGATGAAGAACCAGGACCCGAGCTCTCCGCTCGACACCAACGAGATGATGGCGCAGACGACGCAGCTCGCCATGATGGAACAGCTCGTCGCGCTCACCACGACCTCGTCGGAGCACTTCGCCCTCACGATGCGCCAGACCGCCGCCGCGCTCGTCGGCCAGCAGGCCTCGTACGTCGACGCCGACGGCACGACTCGCAGCGGTCGCGTGACGCAGGTGTCGTTCGAGAAGGGCGTGCCGCTCGTGACGATCGGCGGCACGGCGGTTCCGCTCGACGTCGTCTCGGGCATCGCGGTGTCGGATGCCGCGCCGCCCGCGGCATCCGCATCCTGAACCACGGCCACTCCGGCAACCCCCACCACCACGCCAGCCCCACACCGAAGGACACTCCATGCTCCGCTCGCTCTACGCCGGCATCTCCGGCCTCCGCTCGCACCAGACCATGCTCGATGTCACGGGCAACAACATCGCCAACGTCAACACCGTCGGGTTCAAGGCGGGCTCGGTGCAGTTCCAGGACACGCTGTCGCAGATCGTCCAGAACTCCCGTGCCGCGCAGACCGGAGCCGGCGGCACGAACGCCGCTCAGGTCGGCCTCGGCACCCAGGTCGCGGCGGTCCGCACGAACTTCACGCAGGGATCGCAGCAGGCCACCGGCGTGCCCACCGACCTCATGATCGCGGGCGACGGCTTCTTCGTCGTCCGCAACGGCGCCGAGACGCTGTACACGCGCAACGGCTCGTTCGGCTTCGACTCCGCGGGTCGACTGACCACGAAGGACGGCGCGCTCGTGCAGGGCTGGAGCGCCGTCGACGGTGTCGTGCCGACGGGCGGACCGGTCGGCAACATCGCGCTTCCGGTGGGCGCCACCTCGCCCGGGCGCGCGACGACGACCGCCGCGGTGACGGGCAACCTGCCCTCGGGTTCCGCGGTCGGTGAGAAGCTCGTCCGCGACGTCACCGTCTACGACGCTCAGGGCGAGTCCCGCCAGCTCGCACTCACCTTCACCCGAACCGCGGGCGGCTGGGACGTCACCGACGGCACCGCGACGACGCAGCTCGCCTTCACCGACGGACGCCTGACGACGACGCCCGCGACGATCACCTCGGGTGGGGTCGCGGTCGACCTCTCGGCCATCACCGGCTACGCCGACCTCAGCACCGTCAAGCTCGGCGGTCAGGACGGGCGCGCGCCCGGAAGCCTCGTGTCGTACACGCTGTCGGCCGACGGCAGCCTCGTCGGCGCCTTCAGCAACGGAGCGACATCGGTGCTCGCTCAGATCGCCCTCGCATCCTTCGACAATCCCGAGGGGCTCGAGAAGGCCGGGTCGTCGCAGTACCGCGCCGGCGCCAACTCGGGCGCGGCCGACGTCGGCACGGCGGGCACCGACGACCGCGGCGGACTCGTCAGCGGGGCGCTGGAGATGTCGAACGTCGACCTCTCGCAGGAGTTCACGAACCTCATCGTCGCGCAGCGCGGATTCCAGGCGAACGCCCGCATCATCACCACGAGCGACGAGGTGCTGCAGGAGCTGACCAACCTCAAGCGCTGAGCGCGGGCGCGGCCCGCAACTCCTCAGATTTCCTGCGGGTTCGGCCTCGCGGCCCGCGCGGCACCGAGCGCGCCGGTTTCTGAGGAGCTGCGCGCGCGGCCGGTCAGGGCCACAGCGGGTGCGCTCGCGCAGCTGCGTTGCGAAGCGCAGCGGCGTCGAGCGCCGTCACCGTCTCGGGGATGCCGCGGGCCGGCCACTCGACGCCGACCTCGAACGTCGGCACCGGGGGTGTCGGCCAGACCCAGAACTCGCGCGCCCAGCTGTCGGCGTGACCCTGCGGCCGACCGAGCCCCTCGAGCACCGGCCCCTCGACCTGCGCGTCGGTCACGTCGCCGCGCGCCCACGGCGAATCGTCCTGCGTCGTGATCGTCCGCCCGTCGGCGAAGCGGACGCCCCAGCGCAGGCCCGTCGGATCGAACCGGTCATCGAGCTGCCCCCGGCCGTGCGCACGATCGAGGTACCCCCAGATCCGCTGCCGCGCGAGCCGGCCGGTCTCGGCCACGCGCACCCCCAGCCGCAGCACGACACCCTCGCGGTACACCCGCACGAGTTCCAGCGACACGACCGTGTCGGGCGAGCGGCCCACCTCTCGGTCGAGCGCCACGATCACGGGGGCGACGTGCCAGGGCGGCCCCATCCATGCCGGCATGTCGAGGGGCGGGTGGTCGTCGTCGGGGATCTCCCGCGGCTCGACGGGGCGGAAGAACGGGGGCTGCGGCGACGACGCTGACACGGGCGCAACGCTAACCGACCGCCGTGTCCTGCCGACAGTCCCCTCGGAGCCGTCGTACCCGCGACAGCTCGTTCCCCCGCGCGCCGACCGACGAGAAGGGCGACATGATCGTTCTGACACGACTGAACCGTCACCGGTTCGCCGTGAACCCCGACCTCGTCGAACGCATCCAGGCGAGCCCCGACACGACCCTCACGCTGGTCGATGGGGCGACGTTCGTGGTTGCCGAGACGATGGATGCCGTCATCCAGAGCATCGTCGAGTTCCGCGCCCGCGTGCTCGCGACGGCCCTCGGCCATGCCGCGGCATCCGCCACCGCGCCCGCATCGGCCACCTCACCGGCCATCGCACCGGAGGGCGAGCGCTGATGGACCCGTCACTCCTCATCGGCATCCTGCTGGCGTTCGGCGGCCTGTGGGCGATGATCCAGCTCGAGGGGGCCAGCCTCAACGCCCTGCTGCTGCCTGCGCCCATGGTGCTGGTCTTCGGCGCGACGATCGCGATCGGCATCGCCGGCGGCACGCTGCGGGATGCCGCGGGGGCGGTGCGCGCCCTGCCGCGGGCCTTCGTCGGCATCAAGGGATCGACCGAGGCGCTCATCGACACCGTCGTGGGCTACGCCGAGAAGGCACGCGCCGAGGGTCTGCTCGCCCTCGAGAGCGCCGTGGCCGACGAGAAGGATCCGCTGCTGCGCCACGCCCTGCAGAGCATCGCCGACGGAACGGATGCCGAAGACCTGCGGGTCGTGCTCGAGGACCGCGTCGCCACCGTCGCCGCGGAGCGCCGCACGGCCTCGCGCTTCTACTCCGCCCTCGGCGGGTACGCCCCGACGGTCGGCATCGTCGGCACGGTCGTCTCGCTCACCCACGTGCTCGAGTACCTCGACAAGCCCGACCAGCTCGGGCCCCTCATCGCCGCCGCGTTCGTCGCGACCCTGTGGGGCCTGCTGTCGGCGAACTTCATCTGGCTGCCGATCGGCACGCGGCTGCAGCGCCTCGCCGAGATCGAGGTCGACCGCATGACGCTCGTGACCGAGGGGATGCTCGCCGTCCAGGCGGGCAACCCGCCGATGCTCGTCGCCGAGCGACTGCGGGCTCTCGCACCCGAGACCAAGCCCGGGCGCGGTCGGGCGAAGGCGGCGGCCGACGAGCCAGCGGACGCCGGGGTATGAGCGCGCCGCGTCGCCGCCGCGTCATGGAGTCCTCGCACGAGGGCCCCGACGAGCGCTGGATGGCGTCGTACCTCGACATGATCACGGTGATGATGTGCATGTTCATCGTCATGTTCGCGATGTCCAACGTCGACCAGGAGAAGTTCGAGCAGCTGCGCGCCTCGCTCGCGACCGGGTTCGGTTCGGAGATCTCCGACACCCGCGACGTCTCGGAGGGCGTCGTCGTACCACCCGAGCTGGTCGAGGAGGAGGGCGAGGGGTTCGTCGAGACGCCGACCGCTCCGACTCCGGCCGAGCAGGAGTACAGCTCGCTCGACGACCTGCGCTCACGCCTCGAGGGCGCTCTCGCCGAGCAGGGCCTGGGCGACGCCGCGACCTTCACGATCGACGACCGGGGCCTCACGATCGGTCTCGTCAGCGCCGAGACGTTCTTCGACACCAACAGCACCGACCTGAGCGACCGCGCCCGGGCCGTGCTCGACGCCGCGGGAGCCGTGCTCGCCGCCGACGCGCACCTCATCTCGGTCGAGGGCCACGCCGACGCCCGCCCCGCCATCGCGCCCTTCGCCGACAACTGGGAGCTCTCCACCGCGCGGGCCAACGGCGTGCTCGGCTACCTCGTCGATGCACGCGGGGTCGCGCGCGAGCGCATCAGCTCCGTGGGGTTCGGCTCGTCGCGACCGCTCGCCGAGGGATCGAGCGCCGAGGCCCTCGCGCAGAACCGCCGCGTCGACATCGTCGTGCTCTCGGACGCCGACGCCCAGGTGCGAGGCGAGCTCCCCGCGCTCGCCGCCGCCGACGGCTGACTCCTCGGCACGACCTTCACCTGGCAGAACGCGCCCCCTCGCTCGGGCTGAGTGGGCGCAGACTGCCAACCCGACCCAACCCGCGGTGCCTCAGGGTCTCACTTGGCAGACCTCGCCCCATCCCGAACTCTGACTGGGCGCAGACTGCCAACCCAACCCAGAGCCCGCGCCCACCCCAGCCCTCACCTGGCAGACCTCGCCCCATCCCCAGCCCCGACTGGGCACAAGCTGCCAACCCGCGCCAACCCGAGCCAACCCGCGGTGCCTCGGGGTCTCACTTGGCAGACCCCGCCCCATCCCCAGCCCCGACTGGGCACAAGCTGCCAACCCGCGCCAACCCGCGGTGCCTCGGGGGCTCACTTGGCAGACCTCGCCCCATCCCCAGCCCCGACTGGGCGCAGACTGCCAACCCAACTCAGAGCCCGCGCCCACCCCAGCCCTCACCTGGCAGACCTCGCCCCATCCCCAGCCCCGACTGGGCGCAGACTGCCAACCCGAGCCAACCCGCGGTGCCTCGGGGTCTCACTTGGCAGACCCCGCCCCATCCCCAGCCCCGACTGGGCACAAGCTGCCAACCCGCGCCAACCCGCGGTGCCTCGGGGGCTCACTTGGCAGACCTCGCCCCATCCCCAGCCCCGACTGGGCGCAGACTGCCAACCCAACTCAGAGCCCGCGCCCACCCCAGCCCTCACCTGGCAGACCTCGCCCCATCCCCAGCCCCGACTGGGCGCAGACTGCCAACCCGAGCCAACCCGCGGTGCCTCGGGGTCTCACTTGGCAGACCCCGCCCCATCCCCAGCCCCGACTGGGTACAAGCTGCCAACCCAACCCAGAGCCCGCGCCCACCCCAGCCCTCACCTGGCAGACCTCGCCCCATCCCCAGCCCCGACTGGGCACAAGCTGCCAACCCAACTCAGAGCCCGCGCCCACCCCAGCCCTCACCTGGCAGACCTCGCCCCATCCCCAGCCCCGACTGGGCGCAGACTGCCAACCCGAGCCAACCCGCGGTGCCTCGGGGTCTCACTTGGCAGACCCCGCCCCATCCCCAGCCCCGACTGGGCACAAGCTGCCAACCCGCGCCAACCCGCGGTGCCTCGGGGGCTCACTTGGCAGACCCCGCCCCATCCCCAGCCCCGACTGGGCGCAGACTGCCAACCCAACCCAGAGCCCGCGCCCACCCCAGCCCTCACCTGGCAGACCTCGCCCCATCCCCAGCCCCGACTGGGCGCAGACTGCCAACCCAACTCAGAGCCCGCGCCCACCCCAGCCCTCACCTGGCAGACCTCGCCCCATCCCCAGCCCCGACTGGGCGCAGACTGCCAACCCGAGCCAACCCGCGGTGCCTCGGGGTCTCACTTGGCAGACCCCGCCCCATCCCCAGCCCCGACTGGGCACAAGCTGCCAACCCGCGCCAACCCGCGGTGCCTCGGGGGCTCACTTGGCAGACCTCGCCCCATCCCCAGCCCCGACTGGGCGCAGACTGCCAACCCAACTCAGAGCCCGCGCCCACCCCAGCCCTCACCTGGCAGACCTCGCCCCATCCCCAGCCCCGACTGGGCACAAGCTGCCAACCCAACTCAGAGCCCGCGCCCACCCCCGCCCCCACCCAGCGAAGCGCGGGGCTAACCAGACGCGCGACGCGACCGATAGTCCCCGCCGTGCAGACCGTGCCGACCGCCCCGAGCGTGCGAACCGAGGATGCCGCAACCGCGGCCCCGGAACGCTACGACTTCGGGCGACCCGCGGCGCTGTCCCGCGAGCACACGCGCGCCCTGGCGGGGGCCTTCGACGCCTTCGCGCGCCAGTGGGCGATGCTCCTCGCCGCGAAGGCGCGGGTGCGAGCGCACATCGCCCTCGAACGCGTGAGCCTCGAGACCTACGACGAGTACGTCGCCACGGTCCCGCCGACGACGACGCTCGTGCTGTGCTCCGACGCGAGCTCGGACGATCGCGCGGTCATCGAGTTCCCGCTGCCGTCGGCGCTGTCGTGGATCGTGAAGATGCTCGGCGGGGACGGCTCGCAGCGGCCCGAGGCCCGCGCCCTCACGGCGATCGAGCAGGCGCTCATCCGGTCGCTCATGGACGAGACCCTCGGCCACCTCCGCACCGCCCTCGGATCCCTCCTGCCTCGCGAGCTGAGCGTCGGCGCGGTGCAGTACAACGCGGCCTTCGCCCAGGTCGTCGGCGGCCAGGACCTCGTCGTCGTGGCCCGGTTCTCGATGCGCCTGGCCGACCGCACCGAGACGGCGACGATCGCCCTCCCCGCCGCGACGCTGCTCGAGCGCCTGTCCGACAGCGCCTCGGCGCCGCGCGCCACGAACGACCCGGGTCTCGTCCGCCGGCACATCGAGCAGACGCCCGTCGAGGTGACGCTGCGACTCGCACCGCGCGCCGTCCGCCCCGCCGAAGTGCTCGACCTCGCCGTCGGCGACGTCATCTCGCTCGCGCACGCCGCCGACCGTCCCCTCGATCTCGCCGTCGACGAGCACGTCGTCGCATCCGCCGCCGTGGGGTCGCACGGCGCACGCCTCGCGTGCGTCGTGACGGCATCCGATCTCTCCCCCGCGCTGTCCGAGGAGTCGCCATGACCAGCACCACCACCCACGAGGCCGCAGCCGCGGCGGCGTTCGCCGACCGCCTGCCGACCGCGTCGCGCATCACCGCCCGCCCCGGGACGAGCGCGGGCGAGACCGGCGACGCGGTCATCGTCTCGTCCGTCGGCGACACGAGCGCGGCCCTCGCGGTCGTGGTGCTCGACGAGTCGGCTCTCGTCGGCGCGGACGCCGGCCTGCCGCTGTCCGAACGACTCCGAGACGCGCTCGACGCCGCGGCGACGGCGTTCGGGCCGAGCGTGCTCGGCGAGGCGAGCATCGGCGACGCCTCGTCGCTGTTCGCCCACCCCGCCGCGCAGGTGTTCGACCTCGTCGACGAGGATGCCCGGGTCATCGGGCGTCTCGCGGTCCGCGTGTCGCATCCCGCCGCCGCCTCGCCGCGCCGCCTGCAGCGCATCGCGGGCGTCGAGATGGAGCTGACCGTCGAGGTCGGCCGCACGCGCATGACCGTCCGCGACGTGCTCGACCTCGAGCCGGGCCGCATCATCGAGCTCGACCGCTCAGCCGGCGCCCCCGCCGACGTGAAGCTCAACGGACGGCTCATCGCCCACGGCGAGATCGTCGTCGTCGACCAGGACTACGCGGTTCGCATCACGCGCATCATCGAGAACGCGGAGGCCTGACATCGACGATCTGCTGCTCGCGCTGCGCGTCGTCGTCTCCCTCGGCGTCGTGCTGGCGATCGTGTGGGTGCTGCAGCGTCGCTTCTCGCGCGGCAGCGCCGCGGGGTCGCGCACGAGCCGTGCGCGCGGCCCCAGACCGGCGCGCTCGGATGCCGTCGCCGACATCACCGTCGTCGCCAAGCGCGGCATCGGGCCGAAGGCCCAGGTCGCCGTGGTCGAGATCGACGGGGCCCGTTACGTGCTCGGCATCACCGAGGGCGGGGTGTCGATGCTCGACCGGATCGACCCGACGCCCGACACCACGACGGGGCACCCCGCGACGGCGGATGCTGCACACGGCGACGGCACGGGCCGCCCGGCTCTCCGGGATGTCGCGGGCGACGAGCCTCTCGCACCGCCCGTGCCCCTGCTCCGCGCGCAGGCCCGCGCCGAACGCACTGCACGCACCGCCCGCACCACCCGCCCGGCGACCATGACCGCGCGCGATGCCGCACAGGTGCTGCGCCGGGCCCTGGGCGCGTGATCTCCGGCGGCGCGCTCGGCGCGCTCGTGCTCGTCGCCGCCTCGACACCCCCGCCGAACGGCGGCATCTCGGTCGACATCAACGGCATCGACGGCACGCCCTCGTCGTCGGTACTGACGCTCATCGGCATCACTCTGCTGTCGGTCGCCCCGGCGCTGCTGCTGATGATGTCGTCGTTCACGAAGATCTTCGTCGTGCTGGCGATGACCCGGAACGCGCTCTCCCTGCCCACGATCCCGCCCAACCAGGTGCTCGCGGGCCTCGCCCTGTTCCTGACCCTGTTCGTGATGTGGCCGGTGCTGACCGAGATCAACACGGTCGCCGTTCAGCCCTACGTCGACGGCTCCCTGACGTTCACCGACGCGGTCGGCGTCGGTGCCGACCCGTTGCGCACCTGGATGCTGTCGTTCACGCGCGAAGAGGACCTCGCGCTCATGACCCGGTTCGCGGGGGCCGAGAATCCCCAGGATCCGGCGAGCGTCCCCATGATCACCCTCATTCCCGCGTTCATGATCTCCGAACTGCGCGCGGCCTTCATCATCGGCTTCGTCATCTTCGTGCCGTTCCTCGTGATCGACCTCGTCGTCGCGGCGGCGCTGATGTCGATGGGCATGATGATGCTCCCGCCGGTGATGATCTCGCTGCCCTTCAAGATCCTGCTGTTCGTGCTCGTCGACGGGTGGGGGCTCATCCTCCGCACCCTCATGGAGAGCTACGGAGCGGGCGGATGACCGGGGGCACGCGTGAACCCTGAAGCGGTCCTCGACATCGGCATGGAGGGCGTCGTGCTCGCCGCGAAGCTGGCCGCCCCGCTGCTGATCACGGCACTCGTGGTCGGCTTCGCCATCTCGCTCCTGCAATCGATCACGCAGATCCAGGAGGTCACGCTCTCGTTCGTGCCGAAGGCCGTCGCCGTCGCGATCGCCCTCGTCGTGTGCGGGCACTGGATGATCGCGGAGGCGATCGCCTTCACCCACACCATGTTCGACCGCATCCCGCACCTGCTCTCGGGCGGCTGAGATGCAGCTGCTGCTCGACTTCGCCTGGATCGAGGCCACGGGACTGGCCGCGGTCCGCACGACCGCCTTCGTCTTCACGGCCCCGCCGTTCTCGTACGGCGCCTTCCCCGCCCGCATCAAGGCGATGGTCGCGATCGGCGTCGCCCTCGCCCTCAGCGGCACGGTGGCGCCGGGCTACCAGAGCCTCGACACCGGCGCGTTCTTCCTCGCCCTGACCGCTCAGGTCGTCACGGGGGCGCTGCTCGGGTTCCTCGTGATGACGTGCTTCGCGGTCGTGCAGTCGGCCGGCGGCCTGATCGACGTCTTCGGCGGCTTCCAGCTCGCGCAGGCCTTCGATCCGCAGATGAACGTCAACGGCGCCCAGTTCACGCGCCTGTTCCAGATGATCGCCCTCGCCCTGCTCTTCGCGAGCAACGGCTACCAGCTCATCCTCGCGGGGCTCGCCCGGAGCTTCACGGCGATCCCCGTCGATGGGGTGCTCGACCTCGCCCGCCCGGTCGAGCTGCTGGTCGACACCGCGTCGCAGCTGCTCGTCGCCGCGCTGCAGATCGCCGGTCCCCTGCTGCTCGTCCTCTTCCTCGCCGACATCGCGCTCGGGCTCGTCAGCCGCGTCGCCCCCGCCCTCAACGCGTTCGCGCTCGGCTTCCCGCTGAAGATCATCCTGACGTTCCTCCTCGCCGGCAGCGTCATCCTCGCCCTGCCCGCCGTCGTCGGGGCCCTCACCGACCAGGCGACGGGCCTGCTGATCGGCGGAACCCGATGAACGGCGGCGCGTCATGAGCAGCGACAGCGGGGAACGCACCGAGCAGGCCAGCCGCCGGCAGCTGCGCGAGGCCCACCGCAAGGGCAAGCTCTCGCGCAGCCAGGACCTGTCCGCCTGGCTCGCGATCGGCACCGTCGCACTGGTCCTCCCCGCCATGATCGGGGCGGGTGCGGATGCCGGGGCGGCGCAGTTCGTCGAGATCGCCGCCGTCATCCGCAACCCCGACCCCGAGCACGCCGTCGCCGTCCTGTCGTCGGCGCTCGGCGGCATCCCGGCCATCCTGGGCACGGCACTGCTCGCCGTCGCGATCGTCGCGATCGTCGGGTCGGTCGCCCAGGGCGGCGTCCATCTGCGCGGCGTTCCGGCGCGGTTCGAGCAGTTCAACGTGCTGAACGGCGTCAAGCGGCTGTTCGGCCTGCAGGCGCTCTGGGAAGGCGCGAAGGCGCTGCTCAAGACCGCCGCGATCGGCCTCGCCCTGTGGTTCGTCGTCGCCGGGCTCATGCCCGTTCTCACGATGAGCGGCGCCCACCCGATCACCCGGCTGCTCGAGATCGCCTCGAACGTCGTGACCGCGCTGCTCATCACCGCCGTCGCCGTCGGCGTCCTGCTGGCCGCGGTCGACGTCCTCGTCGTCATGCGCCGCAACCGCAAGCACACCCGCGTCACGAAGAAGGAAGCGCGCGACGAGCACAAGAACTCCGAGGGCGACCCGCTCATCCGCAGCCAGCGACGCGCACGGCAGATGGCGATGAGCCGAAACCGCATGATCGCCGCCGTCGGAGATGCGGATGTCGTGCTCGTGAACCCCACGCACATCGCCGTCGCGCTCCGCTACGAGCCCGGCAAGTCGGCGCCGCGGGTCGTCGCGAAGGGGCAGGGCCTCATTGCCGAACGCATCCGCGACCGGGCGCACGAGGCCGGCGTCCCGCTCGTGCGCGACATCCCGCTCGCCCGTGCCCTGCACGGCGCCTGCCAGCTCGGCCAGGAGATCCCCGGCGATCTCTACACCGCCGTCGCCCGCGTGCTCGTCTTCGTCGACGGGCTCAAGCGCCGCGGCGCGGCACGCGGCGTCCACACCGTTCCCGAGAGGAAGGCACCCCGATGAACATCCTGAGAAGGTCGCTGGTGCCGATGGGGGTCGTCGGCATCATCATGCTGCTGATCGTGCCGGTGCCGCCGCCGATCCTCGACGTCCTCATCATCACCAACATCCTGTTCGCTCTGCTCATCCTGCTGACGGCGATGTTCGTGAAGCGGCCGCTCGATTTCGCGGTCTTCCCCTCGCTGCTGCTGGTGGCGACGCTGTTCCGGCTCGGCCTGAACGTCGCCTCGACGAAGCTCGTGCTGGGCGAGGCGCACGCGGGACAGGTCATCGACGCGTTCGCCGCGATCGCCGTGGGCGGATCGCTCGTCATCGGCATCGTGGTCTTCCTGATCCTCATCGTCATCCAGTTCGTCGTCGTGACGAAGGGCGCCGAGCGCGTCGCCGAGGTCGGCGCCCGCTTCACCCTCGATGCCATGCCCGGCAAGCAGATGGCGATCGACGCCGACCTCAACGCCGGCCTCATCAGCGATGCCGAAGCGCGCCGCAGGCGCGCCGAGATCGCCGCCGAGGCGGACTTCTACGGCGCGATGGACGGCGCCTCGAAGTTCGTCAAGGGCGACGCGATCGCCGGCCTCGTGATCATCATCATCAACCTCGTCGGCGGCGTCGCGATCGGCATGCTCTCGAAGGGCATGGAGGCGGGCGAGGCCCTCAACACCTACGCCCTCCTCACGATCGGCGACGGCCTCGTCACGCAGATCCCCGCGCTGCTCATGGCGGTCGCGACGGGCATGATCGTCACGCGCTCGGGAGCGGAATCCGACATGGGATCGGCCGCCGCGGCGCAGCTGACGCAGTCGCGCAACGCCCTGTCGATCGCGGGTGGCGCGGCGATCGTGATGTCGTTCATCCCCGGCATGCCGATGCTGCCGTTCCTCGTCATCGGCGCCACCCTGCTCCTCATCGCGCAGCGGGTCGGCCGACGCGAGCAGACGCAGGCTGCCGAGGACGCCCCGGCCGTCGATCCGCGCGGCGCCGTCGACACCCCCGAGGAACTGGCCGAGCGGATGCGGGTGCATGCGCTCGAGATCCTGCTCGCTCCCGACATCGTCGACCTCGTCACCGGCGGCCCCGACGACCTGCTCGGACGCGTGCGGGCGCTGCGACGCAAGACCGCTCTCGAGCTCGGACTCATCGTTCCGCCCGTCCGCACGCGCGACAGCATCGAGCTGCCGCCCTCGACCTACGTCATCCGGGTCGCCGGCATCGAGGCGGGCCGGGGCGTCGCACCCCGGGCCTCGCTCCTCGCCCTGGGCTCGGGGCTGGAGACCCTGCCCGGGCGGGCGTCGCCCGACCCCGTGTTCGGCATCGACGGCAAGTGGGTTCCGCTCGAGATGCGGCACAGCGCGGAACTTGCGGGAGCGACGGTCGTCGACCGCGCGAGCGTCATCATCACGCACCTCTCCTCGGTCATCCAGGCTCACGCCGCGCGGCTTCTCAGCCGCGAGGACGTCCGCCAGCTCACCGAGACGCTGCGGCAGTCGAGCCCCGCAGCGGTCGAGGAGCTCACACCGGCGCTGCTATCGCTGGCCGAGGTGCAGCGCGTACTGCAGGGCCTGCTCGCCGAACGCATCCCGATCAACGACCTGACCCGGATCTACGAGGCGCTCGCGCTGCGCGCCAAGACGACGACCGAACCCGACGCCCTGATCGAGGCCGCACGTCTCGCGCTCGGGCCCGCCGTGGCGACGCGCTTCGCCGAGCAGGGGCGGCTGCGCATCGTGATGATCGACCCGCTGCTCGAGCAGTCGATGCTCGAAGCGATGCGGCCGAGCGAGGACGGCCCGCACATCGCGCTCGACCCGCACCGGCTCGAGGCGGTCGTCGCGTCGACGCGCGCGGCGCTGGAGGCGGCGGGCCCCGGACCCGAGCCGGTGCTCGTGTGCGCCCCGTCGCTGCGCTCGGCCGTGCGGCGCCTCATCTCGTCGCAGACCGACGGGCTGCCGGTGCTGTCGTACACGGAGGCGACGGCCGGGGGCCTCGCGATCGACACGGTAGGCGTGGTCCGGGACAGCATCGGCGACGCGCACGCCATCGCGACCGCATGAGACTCGCGTCGAGCGCGAGGCGCGCGGACGGCGTCCGGAAAGTAGGGTGATCGAGTGCTGGTGTTGACGAGACGGGTCGGTGAGAAGGTGCTCATCGGCGACGACATCGAGCTCACGGTGCTCGAGGTCAAGGGCGACAGCATCCGGCTCGGCATCGACGCACCGCGGTCGACCCGCATCCAGCGCGCCGAGATCGTCGCCGCCGTCGAGAACGAGAACGTCTCGGCGGCCCGCACATCCGCAGACGAGCAGCAGGCCCTCCTGAACGCACTCGTCCGCCGCCAGGGCGAGGCCCCGACGGCGGACTGAGCGGAATCTCGAAGGCGGGTCAGCCCGCGAGCGCGCCCGAGATCTCGTCGATGTTCTGCTGCATCCAGCCGACGTAGTCGACACCGTCGGGCATCAGCTCGGTGAACTCCAGCACGGGGATGTTCAGCTCGTCGGCGAGCTTCGTGATCTCCGTCGTCTCGGCGCCGCCCGTCTGGGCGTTGACGATCACGATCCGGACGTCGCCCGAGCGCAGGATCTGCTGCGCCTCGAGGAGCGTCGCGGGAGGCACGTCCTGCCCCTCCTCGACGGCCTCGCTGAACGCTGCCGGAGTCGCGTTCTCGAGGCCGGCGGCCGCTGCGAGGTACAGCGGAACCGGCTCGGTCACGAAGATCTTCTCGCCCTGGTGCGCCGCGGAGATCGTCTCGAGCGACGTCTCGAGGCCGGTGATCCGCTCGATGAGCGCCTGGGCGTTCGCCTCGAAGGTCTCGGCCTGGGCCGCATCCAGCTCGCCGAGCTCATGCGCGACGTCTTCGACGAGGTGCGCGATCGTGTGCGGGTCGTACCAGACGTGCTCGTTGAAGCCCTCGATGTGGTCATGACCCTCGTGATCGTGGTCGTGACCGTCGCTGTCATCCGAGGCGTGATCGTCGCCGTCATCCGAGGCGTGGTCGTCGTGGCCCTCGGCGCCCGGGAAGTCGTGCGAGAACTCGACCGCCGTGAGCACGGGGGCCGTGCTGCCGCTCGCCTCGACCAGTGCGTCGAGGAACGAGTCGTAGCCGCCGCCGTTCTCGATGACGAGGTCGGCCTGCGACACCGTCAGCTGATCGCGCGCCGAGGCCTCGTACGAGTGCGGATCCTGCGCGAGCGAGGTCACGATCGAGGTCACCTCGACCGCGTCGCCGCCGACCTCGGCGGCCAGCGAGCCGTATACGTTCGTCGAGGCGACGACGCTGATCTTGCCGTCGTCCGAACCGCTCGCGGCCGGCGACGAGGTGCCGGCACAGCCGGCGAGGGCGAGGGATGCCGCTGCCACGAGCGCGGCGGCAGGGAGGAGTCGACGGGTCATGCCGTCGATTGTACGTTACTGATAATCGTTCTCTTGACCGCCGGAGCGGGAGATCAGCGGATTCCCACGTAGAAGCGCGATTCATCACTGCGGTGAAGGGCCAGGTACCGCTCGAACGGCTGCCCCTCGGCGTCCCACGCGATCGACTCGATCGACAGCACCGGCTGCCCCGGGGCGAGCTCGAGGAGCGCGGCGTCCGCCGGGTCGGGGACGACCGCGCTGAGCCAGCGATCGGCGCCGCTCGGCTGCACCCCGAAGTTGCGCCGGAGATGCTCGTAGAGCGACCGGTTCTCGAGGTTGGCGCGCGCGAGCGTGGGAAACCGGTCGTGGGGCAGCACCGTGTCGACGAGCAGCCAGGGCGTCTCGTCGACCCGCCGCAGGCGACGCAGCCGAACCACGGGTGCCCCGACAGGGATGCGCAGAGCCTCGGCGTCCGCCGCCTCCGCCGTGCCGACGGCGAAGTCGAGCACGCGGGTCGTCACCACTCGACCCGTTCCGGCGAGATCGTCCGACGACCCCGCCATCGACCCGACGAATCGCAGGTCGGGCCGCGCCGGCGCGACGAACGATCCGCGTGCGCGGACCTTGTAGATCAGCCCGGCGCGCACCATGTCGGCGAGGGCTTCCCGGACGACCGTGCGGGAGACCCCGAAGCGGTCGATGAGCTCCGACTCGGACGGCAGCGCCTGATCGGGCCGCCACCGTCCCGACTCGATCTCACCCCGCAGTGCGAGCGACAGCTGCTGCCACAACGGGAGATCGGACGAGCGGTCGAGCGTCGTCGCTGCGGTCATGGGAGCCTCCTCGATCGGGCCGTCACGGCGAGCGTATCGGCGCCGTGTTGACACTCGGCGGCCCGCTCCCTATCTTAGTCATCACCAACTTGTCATGACAGGTTGGTTGTTACGAGTTTGCAGCCCGCACGCCCTCGTGACATCGGCACCTCGCAACGATGCGACACCAGGAGGCACAACGATGACGTTCCCGACCACCCGCCGTCTGCTCGCCGCAGCGGCCGCGACAGCGATCTCCGCTCTCGTCCTCGCCGGCTGCGCCGGCAGCCCGACCGACACCACCGCTGCCGGCGGAGAACCCCAGGGCCTGAAGGTGGCCCTCTCGAACGGGTTCGTCAACGGCTGGCGCCTGACCCTCATCGACAAGTTCGAGACGGAGGCCGCGAAGCTCAAGGAGAGCGGCGTCGTCTCCGACTACAGCGTCGTCAACGCCCCGGGCGAGAACAGCGCGACCGAGCAGGCATCGCAGATCCGCAGCCTCATGCTGCAGAACCCCGACGTGCTCATGGTCATCCCGGCTTCGTCGACCGCGCTCGTCCCCGTCGTCGAGGAGGCATGCGCCGCCGGCATCACGGTCGTGATCGTCGACGCCGACATGGACACCAGCTGCGGCATCGTCGTGCGCAACGACTACGGGCAGTGGGGCGCCGACTCGCTCCAGCCCGCGCTCGACGCGATCGGGGGCACAGGCGACATCATCCTCAACCGCGGCGTGATCGGCTCGCAGCCCGACGAGGCGTTCTACGCCCGCCAGCAGGAGATCCTCGCCGACTACCCCGACGTGAAGGTCGCGGCCGAGGTGAACGGCTTCTGCGACGCCGCGACGGCGCAGAAGGAGATCGTCGCGATCCTCGGCTCGATGCCCCCGATCGCCGCCGTTCCCGGATGCATCGGCGGCATGGGCGTCGTGCAGGCGTTCCAGTCGGCCGGTCGAGACATCCCGGTCGTCGTGTTCGACACCGACGGCAAGTCGCTGTCGTTCTGGAAGGAGAGCGGCATCGACAACGGCTCGTTCGCCGCGCTGACCGATCCCGGACAGATCGTCGCCGCCCTCTACGCCGCCATCGCGAAGCTGCGCGGCGACGAGGTGCCCGACGAGGTCGTCCTGCCGCTCGTGCAGGTCACGCAGGAAAACCTCGACTACTGGGTCGAGACCCTCGGCACCGACGAGTACGCCGCGAACGCCTGGGACGAGGAGACCACCGACGCCGCGATCGCGGCTCTGCTGGCCGGCGACGACGTTGCCGTGCCCGCGCTGCCCTGACGCCCGGTGACACCGTGGCCGACCAGCTCGAACCAGGAGACCCGATGACAACCCTGTCGCACACCCCCGCGACCACCCCCTCGGACGTGGCGCTCGTCACGGCCGAGGCGGTCGCCAAACGATACGGAAACACGACGGCACTGGCCGGGATAGACATCTCGGTCGCCGCCGGCGAGATCCTGGGCCTGGTCGGCCACAACGGCGCCGGCAAGAGCACCCTCATGCGGGTGCTCGCCGGACGCGAGCAGCCCGACGCCGGCAGTATCCGCTGGCGGACGGGCGGCGCGACCGCGAAGCCCGGCACCGAGCAGCCCGGCGTCCGGATGATCTACCAGGAGCTCGCCCTCTGCCCCGACCTCACCGTCGCCGAGAACATCGCGCTCTCGGACGCCGGCACCCGCGGGGCAGGCTGGAACCGTCGCGCCGAGCGGCGCGTGTCACGGAAGCTCGACGAGATCTTCCCCGGACACGGTGTCTCGGTACTGCGGCGGGCCGGCGACCTCACGATGGCGCAGCGGCAGATGGTCGAGATCGTGCGCGCTCTGTGCACGCCGTCGCTGTCGCTGCTGATCCTCGACGAGCCGACCGAATCGCTCAGTATCAACGCGACCCGCCAGCTCTACGCGGCGCTCCGCCGCCTCGCCGACGAGGGCGTCGGAATGGTCCTCATCTCGCACCGGATGCAGGAGGTGCTGGCCCACGCCGACCGCATCGCCGTCATGAAGGACGGCCGCGTCGTCGAGGTCGTCGCGGCGAGGGATACCGACGAGGACGCGCTGCTGGCGGCCATGGGCGGCGAGGTCCACGCCGACACGGCGACGGTGCGCCGGGTGAGCGCCGCGAGCGCTCCGCCGGAGATCGACGCGCGGGGCACCGTCGCCCGCATCGACGGCGGCGACGTGCCGTTCTCGGTCTCACCCGGCGAGATCGTCGGCCTCGCCGGGCTCGCCGGCCACGGCCAGGACGAGCTGCTGCACCGCCTCTGGAGCAACGCGCGCGGCGTCCGCGTCGTGCGCGGCCGCGCCTACGTGCCCGGTGACCGGCAGACCAGCGGCATCTTCTCGCTCTGGAACGTCGCCGACAACCTCACCGTCTCCGCCACCCGTCATCTCGCGACGGCGGGAATCGTTCCGCCCGCGCGGCGACGACGGCTCGCCGAGGAATGGGTGCAGCGCCTGAACGTCAAGGGCGGTGCCCGGGCCCCGATCACGTCGCTGTCGGGCGGGAACCAGCAGAAGGTCATCGTCGCGCGGGCGTTCGCGACCGACGCCCCTCTCGTCCTGCTGGACGACCCCTTCCGGGGCGTCGATGTCACGACGAAGAACGAGCTGTACGCCCTCATGCGCGTCGAGGCGGCACGCGGCCGCTCGATCGTCTGGTACTCCACCGAGAACGGCGAGATGGCCCACTGCGACCGCGTCTACGTCTTCCGCTCCGGACGCGTCGTCAGCGAGCTCTCCGGCGACGACATCACCGACGAGCGCATCATCGCCGACTCCTTCGGAGTCGACGCCGAGACAGTCCAGGAGGACCGATGACCACCGACGTGCTCGCCCCGCCCACCGCCCCGCAGCGCCTGCGCGCCTCGGCCGTCAACGGGTCGCCCGCGCTCCTCGCCCTCGTCGCGCTCATCGCGATCTTCGCACTGACCGCGGCTCTGCAGCCCGGAATCCTCAGCGTGCCCGGTCTCACCCTGATGCTCATGTCGTCCGTCCCGCTCGTGCTCGCCGCCCAAGCCCAGATGATCATGATGGCCGTCGGTGACATCGACCTGAGCGTCGGATACCTCGTCGGGCTCATCACGGTGATCGCCGCGACGCTCCTGCGGGAGACCCCCGCGCTCGCGATCGCCATGATCGCCGGCATCCTCGCCGTCTACGCCCTCCTCGCGTGGGTGGTGCAGCGCCGCGGGGTGCCCTCGATCATCCTGACGCTGGGCATGTCGTTCGTGTGGCTGGGGATCGGCCTGCAGATCCGGCCGACGCCCGGCGGCCAGACCCCCGACTGGCTCTCGGCCCTGTCGACCTGGCGGCCGACGTGGTTCCCGGCGCCGCTCATCTTCATCGCCGCAGCGACGGCGCTGGGCTGGTGGATCACCCGACGCTCGCTCGCGGGGGCACGCATGCGCGCGCTCGGCTCGCAGGCCGCGACGCTCGAGAAGACGGGCGCCTCGCTCGTCGCGACCCGGGCGACCGCGTACGTCGCGGCAGCCGCGCTGCTCGTCGTCTCGGGCCTGCTGCTCGCCTCGCAGACCTGGTCGGGCGACATCAACGCCGCCGGCGAGTACACCCTCATGACGATCGCCGCGGTGATCCTCGGCGGCGGCACGTTCTCGGGCGGCCGAGCGCTGCCGATCGGGACGACGCTCGGCGCGATCACCCTCGGCCTCATCACCGTGCTGCTCAGCCTCATCAACCTTCCGTCCGCCCTGCAATCGGCCGCACAAGGCGTCATCGTCATCGCCGTGCTCGCGGGCCGCATGATCACCGAGAGGATCGCGCGATGACCTCCGCTTCCATCCCGCTCCCGGCGCTCCGCCGCGGGCCCGCCTGGCCCGCCTGGGGCTGGTCGCTTCTCGGCGTGCTCGCCGTGTGGGCGGTCATCATCGCCGTGCGGCCCGGATCTCCCCTCGACCCGATGGCCCAGGCCCTCTCGCTCGCGCCGTTCCTCGTGCTCGTCGCCCTCGGGCAGATGCTCGTCATCACCCTCGGTCCGGGCAACATCGACGTCTCGGTCGGCACCGTCATCTCGATGGCCTCGTACGTCTCGGTCGGCGTGGGCGCGACAGCGGGGCCCGTGATCGGGCTCGCCGCCGGCGCCGGCTCCGGGCTCGCCGCCGGCGCGGTCAGCGTCGCCGCGATCCTCCTCCTGCGGGTGCCCCCGATCATCGCGACCCTGGCGACGAGCCTCATCGTCACCTCCGCGACGCTTCTGCTGGCGGATGCCGCTCGCGGCGGCGCCGACGCGGGCCTGCGAGCCTTCGTCACGGCCAAGGCGTTCGGCATCCCCGTCATCGCGCTCGTCGTCGCGGCCATGACCGTGATCGTCTGGCTCGCCCTGACGCGGACCCGTGTCGGTGTGGCCGTCATCGCGGTGGGCCAGAGCGTTCGTGCGGCCGAGCGGGCGGGCCTGCCGGTGGCGGGCGTGACCGTCACCGCCTACCTCGTGTCGGCGGGCCTCGCGGGACTCGTCGGGGGCCTGCTCGCCGCCTTCATCTCCCCGAGCACCGTGCTCGGCAGCTCGTACATGCTCGACTCGATCGCCGTCGTCGTGATCGGCGGCACCCTCATCTCGGGAGGCCGCCCCGTGCCGGCCGGCGCCTGGACCGGCGCCCTGTTCTTCGTGCTGCTGTCGGGACTGCTCAACCTCGTGGGGTGGTCGGTCGGCGCCCAGAACGTCCTCAAGGGCGTGCTCGTCGTCCTCGTGGTCGTGATCGCGTCCGCCGCGACCGGAACCGGCCGCAGCTCCCTGCGCCGACTCCGCGCGAACCTGCAGCGTCCCACCCCTGCCCCCTCGGCCCGACGCGCCGACACCGACCCCACCCCGAAGAACAAGGAGAACATCCATGGCTGACCTCGACGACCTGCGTGAGGGAACCGACTACTCCGGCCCCGCCGCGGCCGGCACCGGCTACCCCATCAAGGGCCAAGCAGGCCAGGACTGGGGGATGCGCGCGCGGATGTCGCGCGTGTTCGACCCCCGCGACGGCAAGACCGTGATGCTCGCGTTCGATCACGGCTACTTCCAGGGGCCGACGTCGGGACTCGAGCGGCTCGATCGCTCGATCCTCCCGCTGGTCCCCCAGGCCGATGCCCTGATGTGCACGCGCGGTGCCCTGCGCACGACCATCCCGCCGCACTCCGCGAAGGGCATCGTGCTCCGCGCCTCGGGCGGACCGAGCGTGCTCAAGGAGCTCTCCGACGAGGAGGTCGCCGTCTCGATCGACGACGCCGTGCGACTGGATGCCGCGGCGCTCGCGGTGCAGGTCTTCATCGGCGGCGACAACGAGACGAAGTCGGTGCGCAACATGACGACCCTCGTCGACGCGGGCCAGGCCACCGGCATCCCGGTCCTGGCCGTCACCGCGGTCGGCCGCGACATGGTGCGCGACGCCCGCTACTTCCGGCTCGCGACGCGGATCAGCGCCGAGCTCGGCGCCGCGTTCGTGAAGACGTACTACGTCGAGGAGGGCTTCGAGACGATCACGAGCGCGTGCCCCGTCCCGATCGTCATCGCCGGCGGCAAGAAGGTCGAGGAGCGCGAGGCCCTCCGGGTCGCATCGCGCGCCATGGCCGAGGGCGCGGCGGGCGTCGACATGGGACGCAACGTCTTCCAGTCGGAGCACCCGGCCGCCATGCTCGCGGCCGTCCGCGGCGTCGTGCACGACGGCCTCAGCGCCGACGACGCCTTCGATCTCTTCCAGACCCTCTCCCACTGAACCGTCTCGGGGCGCCCACGGGCGCCCCGAGACCAGAAGGATGCAGCATGCCCTCGCTTCGTACCCATGCCGAGCCGACCTCGGCCGACGTCGTCGTCATCGGCGCCGGGATCAACGGCCTCGCCATCGCCCGTGAGGCCGCCGGTCGCGGCCTCCACGTCGTCGTCATCGATCGTGACGACATCGCCGCCCGCACGTCGGCGATCTCGACCCGTCTCATCCACGGCGGCCTGAAGTACCTCGAGCGCGTGGAGATCCCGCTCGTGCTCGAGTCGATCCGCGAGCGCAACATCCTGCTGCGCACGGCGCCGCATCTCGTGCGCCCGTACCCCATGCTCATCCCCTTCTCGCGGGGCGCCTCGCGGCCCGGATGGCTGCTGTCGTGCGGGCTGCTGCTGCACGACATCCTGTCGCTGGGCAAGAAGCTGCCGCGCAACCGCATCGTCTTCTCGCGGCGACTCGCCCGCGAGTGGCCCTCGGTGGCCGCGGGCGGCGTGAAGTGGGGCGGCCTCTTCCAGGACGCGCACGTGCCGGTGACCGAGCGCTTCGGCATCGAGCTCGCCATCGATGCGGCCAACCACGGCGCGACCGTGCTCACCCACACCCCCGTCACCGACCTGATCCGCGAGAACGGACGCATCGCCGGCGTCCGGTACCTCGACCGCGAGGACGGACGCGAGCGGACGCTGCGCGCCCCCGTGGTCGTCAACTGCGCCGGCCCCTGGGTCGACGCGGTGCTCGATCTGCAGGGCGACCACCCCCGCCGGATCGGGCCGACGAAGGGAAGCCACCTCGTCGTCGACGCCTTCCCCGGCGCGCCCGACACGTGCATCTTCTTCGAGTCGCCCGACGACGGCCGGCCCATGTTCGTGCTGCCGTGGTGGGACGGCAAGTACATGATCGGCACCACCGACCTGCCCTACGACGGGTCGATCGACGAGATCATCGTCGACGACGACGAGGTCGACTACCTGCTCCGGGCCGTCAACGACCTCATCCCGGCAGCAGGGCTGCGCCGCGACGCCGTGCTCTGGTCGTTCTCGGGGGTGCGCCCCCTCCCCTACGTCGCCGATCTCAGCGACCCGGCCTCGGTCAGCCGCGACAGCGAGATCGTCGTGCACACGGGCGAGGCCGCGGGGCTCCTCACCGTCATCGGCGGCAAGTACACGACCCACCGTGCCCTCGGCGAGCAGGCGCTCCGGCGCATCGAGACGGCACTCGGCCTCGGCCGTCGCCGCTCCGCGACCCGGACGGCCCGGTTCCCCGGCGCACCCGCGGGCGATCACGGACGCTTCGTCGCCGACAGCGTCACCCGCAGCGTCCTTCCCGAGCGCAGCGCCCGCCGTCTCGCCGACCTGTACGGAACCCTCAGCCGCCCGATCGAGATGCTCGCGGCATCCGATCCGTCGCTGGCAGAGGTCATCGACGACGACAGCGGCGCGATCGCGGCGGAGGTCGTGTACGCCGTCCGCGAGGAAGGCGCCCACACGCTCGAGGACGTCCTGATCCGACGCACCGCGATCGCGCTGAACAGCGACGTGGGCCTCGGCTGCGCGCCCCGCGCGGCAGACGTGCTCGTCGCGCACGGCGACTGGAGCGCCGAGCGCGCGGAAGCCGAGCTGGCGCGATACCGTGAAGCCGCTCGGCGCTTCGCACCCCGAACCCTGCGCCCGGCACCCGCTCAGCCGACGGCCGCCTGAGCGAGAAACGAGGATCGATGAAGATCTGCGTCATCGGCATCGACGTGGGCCTCACGTCTGCCAAAGCAGCGGCGTTCGACGACGCCGGGCGGGAGATCCGCACGGTCTCGGCGCCGAACCCCCGCGTCGCGGTCTCGCGCGAGCGGCAGGAGATCGCGATGGACACGCTGTGGGACGTCGTGGCCGACGTCCTGCGCGACCTGACCGCGTGGCTCGCGGCCGACGGATGGACCGTCTCGGCCGTCGGCGCGACCGGTCACGGCAACGGCCTGTACCTCGTCGACGAGCAGCTGCGGCCGGTGCGGCCCGCCATCGCCTCGACCGACAGCCGGGCCGAGCACGTCGTCGCGGCGCTCGACCCCGCGGCGGTCGAGCGGATGCGGCTGCTCACCGGGTCGCTTCCGTGGGCCGCGCAGCCCGGCGTGCTCCTGCGGTGGCTGCTCGACAACGAGCCGGAATCGCTCGACCGGGCCCGCTGGGCGCTGACCTGCAAGGACTGGATCACCGCGTGCCTCACCGGCGTCGCGAGCGCCGACACATCCGACTCGTCGGGGTGCGGGCTGGTCAACCTGCGGGCGCGGGAGTACGAGCCCGAGGTCTTCGACATGCTCGGCCTGCCCCGCGAGCTCCAGCGCATCCTGCCGCCCCTGCACGCGAGCGACGAGGTCGTCGGGACGATCAGCGCCGAGGCCGCCGCGCGCTCCGGCCTGATCGCGGGCACCCCCGTCGTCGCCGGGTGCATGGACTGCGTCGCGAGCCCGCTGGGGGCGGGCTCCACCGACCTCGGCGACGTGACGGTGATCGTGGGAACGTGGGCGATCAACGCTGTCGTCGTGCCGACGGACGCCGTCCCCCCGCGCGTCACCATCAACGCGCTGCTCCCCGATCCCCGCCTCATGCTGGCCATGGAGGTCGCACCGACGTCCGCGGCGAGCATCGAATGGGCGTCCGGACTGCTCGGCGCGCGCGCCACTCTTCCGCTGACGCCGCGCGATCTGCTCGAGGCCGCGCACGGCGCACCCCCGCTGGCCGACGGGCTGCTCTTCCTGCCGTTCATCCACGGCGCACCCGAGCACCTCGGTGCCTCCGGAACGTTCGTCGGGATCAAGGGCAGCCACGGCTACCCGCATGTCGCCCGCGCGGTCGCCGAGGGCATCACGCAGTACCACCGCGTGCAGATCGAGAAGGTCGTCGCGACGGGCGCTGTCGTCACCGACGCCCCGTGGACACTCGCCGGCGGCGGGGCGAAGAACCCGCAGTGGGCGCAGATGTTCGCCGACGTCATCGGGCACGCGATGCGCCGGCAGCTCGGCACCGAGCTGGGCGCCCGGGGCGTCGCCTCGCTCGCGGCACGCGGTGTCGGCGTCGACATGACCCCGTGGGGCGTCGAGCCCGACCCCGCGCTCGTCGTGCAACCGGGCATCTGCCGCACCGCGTATCAGCAGCAGGCCGCCCGCTTCGACCGGGTCGTCTCGTCGATGACGAGCGTCTGGGAGGCCTACGCATGACCCCGTCACCGGAGGTGTCGGCCGCGCTGGACGAGATCGTGCGCGTCAGCCGCGCACTCGGCGGCGATCCCTCTTTCGTCCTCCACGGGGGCGGGAACACCTCGATCACCGCGCGGGGCGAGGACGTCACGGGCGAACCCGTGGACCTCGTCCTCGTCAAGGGCAGCGGGTGGGATCTCGCCACGATCGAGCCCGCGGGGTTCGCGCCGCTGCGCCACGAACGGCTCGAAGCCCTGCTGCGCCTGCCGCACCTCGACGACCCGACGATGGTGAACGAGCTGCGCCAGGCCTCCCTCGACGCGTCGGCGCCGACGGCCTCGATCGAGGCGCTGCTGCACGCGCACCTCCCCGGACGTGTCGCACTCCACTCCCACGCCGATGCGATCGTCGCCGTGACCGATCGCGACGTGTCCGACGTTGAGATCGCGTCGGCGCTCGGCCCGCGGGTCGCCGTTCTGCCCTACGTGATGCCCGGATTCCCGCTCGCCCGCCTCGTGGCCGACACCGACCTGAGCGGCGTGGACGCGCTCGTGCTGCGCAACCACGGCCTGTTCACCTTCGGCGACGACCCCGACGCGGTGCTCGCGCGCCATCGCGAGATCGTCGCCCGCGCGGCCGAGGTCTCGGGGATCGTCGCCCCCGAGACGAATGCCGGTGAAACGGGTGCCGGTGAAACGGGTGCCGGTGAGGGCGGCATCCCGTCTCGGGGCACCATCGAGGCCATCGCGAATCTGCGCGCCGACATCGCGCGGGCCGCGGGCCGGCCCATGCTGCTGCGGCAGAGCCGATCGCACCGTGCCGCCGCGTTCGCTGCGCGCCCCGACGTCAGCGCGGCCACGACCCGCGGAACCGCGACTCCCGAGCACGTCATCTACACGAAGCGTCATCCGCTCGTCGGGCGCGATGTCGCCGCCTACGCGAGCGCCTACCGGGCCTACGTCGAGCGCCATCGGCAGCGCCAGACGGGGCCGGTGACTCCCCTCGACCCCGCTCCCCGCGTCGTGCTCGACCCGGAGCTCGGGATGCTGACGGCGGGCGACACCGTAAGAGATGTCGGCGTCGCGGCCGATATCGCGGAGCACACGATCGCCGTCATCCAAGCCGCCGACGCGATCGGCGGCTACCGATCGCTCGACGAGGCGCAGAGCTTCGACATCGAGTACTGGTCTCTCGAGCAGGCCAAGCTCGCGGGCCGCCGCCGTGCGCCGCTCGCGGGCGAGGTCGCCATCGTGACGGGCGCCGCCTCGGGCATCGGCCGGGCCGTCGCCGAGCGACTCCTCGCCGATGGTGCCGCCGTCGTCGGGGTCGACCTCGACCCGGCCGTGCGGCACGCCTTCGCCGGTGACGTCTGGCGCGGTGTCGTCGGCGACGTCGCCGACCCGGCGATCATCGAGCGCACCCTCGACGAGGCGGTCCGCACCTACGGCGGCGTCGACATGCTCGTCGTCGCCGCGGGGATCTTCCCCCGCAGCCAGTGCATCGCCGACCTCGACGACGCGACGTGGGAGCGCGCCCTGCGCGTCAACGCCACCGCCCCGCTCCGCCTGATGCGCGCGGCTCATCCTCACCTCGCGCTCTCGCCGCGGGGCGGGCGGGTCGTGCTCGTCTCGACGAAGAACGTCGCCGCCCCGGGACCGGGCGTCGCCGCCTATTCGGCGAGCAAGACGGCGGCGGCACAGCTCGCACGGGTCGCCGCCCTCGAGTGGGCCGCCGACGGCATCCGCGTGAACCAGGTCGAGCCGGATGCGGTCTTCGACACCGCGATCTGGACGCCCGAGCTGCTCGCGCAACGAGCTGCCAGCTACGGGCTGTCCATCGAGGAGTACCGCACGCGGAACCTCCTGCGCATCGAGGTCACGAGCGCCATGGTGGCCGAGGCCGTCGCCGTGTTCTGCGGGCAGCTGCCGGCGACGACCGGCGCGCACCTCAGCGTCGACGGAGGGAACGACCGGGTGATCTGACGGCCGCAGGAAGCGCGCGCGATTTCGGGCGACCGAACGATTCGCTCGCCCGAAATGCTGTCAATCAGGGCTTTTCGTCATTCTCGAGGGCCGGCGACTGGCAAGCTCGAGAGCGGCCGATCTCCGTTCGACGGCGCCCGGGACGATCGCCCGCCATCCCGTCATCCCGCTTCGAGGAGGAGCCATGTCGCCCTGGGCGCTGTTCATCCTGGCCGTCGGCGTCTCCGCCGATGCGTTCGCCGTGGCCCTCGGAAAAGGTCTGCAGCTGCGCGCCCACGTCGTGCGCGGCGCCCTCCTCATCGCCGGCGCCTTCGGTCTCGCGCAGGCCGTCATGCCACTGATCGGCTGGCTGCTCGGCAGCACCTTCGCGGAGGCGATCGCGCCGTTCGACCACTGGATCGCCTTCGGCCTGCTCGCCGCCATCGGCGCGAAGATGCTGTGGGAGGCGTTCCGCCCCGACGATGACGACGCGGATGCGGCATCCGGCCTGTCCGCCCGCGAGATCGTGCTGCTCGCCCTCGCGACGAGCATCGACGCCCTCGCGGTCGGGCTGTCGTTCGCCTTCCTCGACGTGCCGCTGTGGATCGCGGTCGTCTCGATCGGCCTCGTCACGTTCGCCCTGTCGTTCGTCGCCGTGCTGATCGGCCACCGCATCGGCACGCGCTGGCGCAAGCCCGCCGAGATCATCGGCGGCATCGTGCTCATCGGCATCGGCACGCAGATCCTCATCGAGCACCTGGTCGCCGGCTGATCCCGCCGTGCTGTCCGCGCTCGCGAACCTCGGAGGATCGCGCCGATCTCGGACGCATGGGCGCGAACAGTCCGAGCTTCGCGACATGCTCCGAAGGACGGATGCCGCGGATGCCGCGGCTCAGCCGGCGCGCTTCGACTTCGCATAGGCGACGACCGCGTTCGCGTGGCCGTGCCCCAACCCGTGCTCGGTCTTGAGCGACTCGACGACCTGCATGTGCGTGGATCCCGACGCGAGCTGGTCGGCCGCGATGTCGAGCCAGTGCTGGACCGGCAGTCCGTAGGTCTTCTCGATGCTCGGGAAGTACGACGCGGGCCCCTTCTCACTCATGCACCGAGGCTACTCCCCCGCCCGCCGCCGAGACCATACCGTCGCGGTGAGAACGCACCGCGCACGGTACGACCTCACGACGACGGTGCGTTCTCGAGAGTGATCAGCTCAGTCGAGCAGCAGCGCGGGCTCCTCCAAGACGGATGCCACGTCGGCGATGAACCGGCTCATGCCGTCGCCGTCCACGACGCGATGGTCGAACGAGCCCGACACCGTCGTGACGAAGCGAGGACGCACCTCGCCGTCGACGACCCACGGCTTCTGCCGGATCGTGCCCATCGCGACGATGCCCGACTCGCCGGGGTTGATGATCGGGGTGCCGGCATCCATGCCGAACACGCCGATGTTGGTGATCGTGATCGTGCCGCCCTGCTGCTCGGCCGGGGCGGTCTTGCCCTCGCGCGCGGTGAGGGTCAGCTTCTCGAGTGCGCGGGCGAGACCGCGCATGTTCAGGTCCTGCGCATCCTTGATGTTCGGGACGAGCAGGCCGCGCGGCGTCGCCGCCGCGATGCCGAGGTTGACGTAGTGGCGCACCCGGATCTCCGCGCCGTTGTCGGTCTCGACCCAGGCGGCGTTCACCATCGGGGTGCGGCGGACCGCCCACACGACCGCGCGCGCCATGATCAGCAGCGGCGAGACCTTGATGTCGGCGAAGTCGGGCGAGGCCTTCATCCGCTTGACGAGCTCCATCGTGCGCGTCGCGTCGACGTCGGTCCACACCGACACGTGCGGCGCGGTGTGGGCGGAGTCGACCATGTGCTTGGCCGTGACCTTCCGCACGCCCTTGACGGGGATCGTCTCCTCGCGGTCGTCGGCGGGTCCGGCCGACACGACGGCCGGCGGCACGGGGATCGTCTGCTCGCGCACCTCGGGTCGGGCGGGCGTCTGAAGGTTCCGGAAGACGGATGCCTGCGACGCGTGGTTCACGACATCCTCGCGCGTCACCTCACCCGCGGCGCCCGTCGGCGTGACCGAGGCGAGGTCGACGCCGAGGTCGCGCGCCAGCTTGCGGATCGGCGGCTTCGCCACGACGCCCACGGCCGCGCGAACGGGCGGCTCGGCGGGCTTGCGGCGGCGCGACTGCACCTGTCCGGCCCCGCCGTATCCGACGAGCACCGAGCCGCTCTCCTCCGACGCGTCGCCGGCGGCGGCCGGCTTCTCGGCGGGCTTCTGACCGTGCTCGGAGTTGCCGCTCGCGGCATCCGCTTCCGCCGCGGCACCGGCGATGGTGATGATCGCGGCCCCCACCTCGACCGTCGTCCCCTCGTCGACGAGCAGCTCGCCGACCGTGCCCGAGAACGGCGACGGCAGCTCGACGAGCGACTTCGCGGTTTCGATCTCGACGAGGACGTCGTTGACGGCGACCTCGTCGCCCGCGGCGACGCGCCACTGCACGATCTCGGCCTCGGTGAGGCCTTCGCCGACGTCCGGCAGGTGGAAGGTCTGGGTGCTCATGAGGGAATCCTCTCGCAGGCGCGTCGGATGGTCAGTAGGCGAGGGCGCGATCGACGGCCTCGAGGATGCGGTCGGCGTCGGGCAGGTACGCGCCCTCGAGCTTCGCCGCGGGGAACGGGACGTCGAAGCCCGACACCCGCAGCACGGGAGCCTCGAGCGAGAAGAACGCCTGCTCTGTCACCGTCGCCGCGATCTCGGAGCCCAGCGACGTGAAGCCGGGGGCCTCCTGGCCGTAGACCATGCGCCCGGTGCGGCGCACCGACTCGACGATCGGGCCGTAGTCGACCGGCGACAGCGACCGCAGGTCGACGACCTCGCACGAGACGCCCTCGCTCTCGGCGAGCGCGGCGGCCTGCAGCAGCACCGTCACCATCGCGCCGTGTCCGACGAGCGTGACGTCGGTGCCGCGGCGGACGATACGCGAGGCGTGAAGCGGCAGGGCACGTGCGGCGAGGTCGACCTCGCCCTTGGTCCAATAGCGCGACTTCGGCTCGAGGAACACGATGGGGTCGTTCGAGGCGATCGCGTCCTGGATCATCCAGTAGGCGTCGTTCGGCGTCGACGGCGAGACGACCCGCAGGCCGGCGGTGTGCGTGAAGTACGCCTCGGGGCTCTCCTGGTGGTGCTCGACCGCGCCGATGTGCCCGCCGTAAGGGATCCGGATGACGACGGGGAACGACATCCGTCCCTCGTGCCGGTTCGTCAGCTTCGCGAGCTGCGTGGTGATCTGATCGAAGGCGGGGAAGACGAATCCGTCGAACTGGATCTCGCACACCGGGCGGAAGCCGGCCATCGCGAGTCCGATCGCGGTGCCGACGATGCCCGACTCGGCGAGGGGCGTGTCGAGCACGCGCCGGTCGCCGAACTCGGCCTGCAGCCCCTCGGTGACGCGGAACACGCCGCCGAGACGGCCGATGTCCTCACCCATCATGAGGACATGGTCGTCCTGCTGCATCGCCGCGCGCATGCCCGCGTTGAGAGCCTTGCTGAACGGCAGCGTCTCGATGCTCATGCGCGTCCCTCCTCGAAGGATGCCTCGTAGTCGGCGAGCCACTTCCGCTGCCGGTCGACGAGCGGATGCTGCTCGCTGTAGACGTGCGCGAACATGCTGTCGGCCTCGGGGGCGGTGAGCTGGTTCGTGCGGACCCGGACGTCGTCGGCGTAGGCCGCGGCCGCGGCATCCACGTCGTCGAAGAAGGATGCCGACGCACCGCGGCCTTCGAGATAGGCGCGCATCCGTGCGATCGGGTCGCGCTGCGCCCAGAAGGCCTCTTCGTCGCTCGTGCGGTACTTCGTGGGGTCGTCGCTCGTCGTGTGCGCGCCCATGCGGTACGTCAGCGCCTCGATGGCACGGGGCCCAGCGCCGGAGCGCGCCTCGTCGAGCGCGAGCTTGGTGACGGCATAGCTGGCGAGCACGTCGTTGCCGTCGACGCGGACCGACGGCATCCCGTAGCCGGCGCCGCGGCGCACGAGCGGGACCTTGGACTGCGTCGAGACGGGCACCGAGATCGCCCAGTGGTTGTTCTGCAGGAAGAAGACCTGCGGGGTGTTGTAGCTCGTGGCGAAGACCATCGCCTCGTGCACGTCGCCCTGGCTCGACGCGCCGTCGCCGTAGTAGACGATGACCGCTTCGTCGCGCTCGGGGTCGCCGGTGCCGGTGCGGCCGTCGAAGACCATGCCCATGCCGTAGCCCGAGGCGTGCAGCGTCTGCGAGCCGAGCACGAGCGTGTAGATGTGGGTGTTGCCGTTGCGCGGGTCGGTCGGGTCCCACCCGCCGTGCGTGAGACCGCGCATGAGTCGGATGATGTCGATCGGGTCGACGCCGCGGATCGTGCACACGACGTGCTCGCGGTATGACGGGAAGAGGTGGTCCTGGGGCCGGGCCGCCCGAGCGGATCCGACCTGCGCGGCCTCCTGCCCGAAGGACGGCGGCCACAGCGCGAGCTGCCCCTGACGCTGCAGGTTCGTCGCCTGGCGGTCGAAGGCCCGCACCGTCACCATGTCGCGGTAGAACGTCTCGAGCTCGGCGTCGGAGAGCGCCTCGATCACCGGAAGATAGCGTTCGGCTTCGGGCGACGGGTCGAGTGAGCCGTCGGCCGCGAGGACGCGGACGAGAGCGGGATCGAGTTCTGCGTCGGTCACCCTCCCACGCTAACGCCCCCGGTATGGCCCCATCTGCATGCGGTCGACAACGGATGCCGCGATTCGCGGTGGGTGCGGCACAAGCCGGGTGGGGTGGCCGTGGGGGTGTTGGTGCGTGCGGGGCCCGGATGCAAGGGATCGTGGCCGCCACCCCGGCCGGGCGGCATCCGCACCGGGGTGTCATGACAGATGTCTTGCATCCGGGATGCTGCGCTGCGACCGGGACGATCGCGGGATGGGAGGATCGGCGGATGACGTCGTCGTTCGAGATCGTGACCCGCGCTGCGGTGCCGGCCGACGCGCTGTTCGACGCCTCGCGTGACATCGGGGCGCACGTCGCTTCGATGCGCGGCACCGGCGAGCGCGCGATCGGTGGTGTGACGAGCGGGCTGATCGGATTGGACGAGACGGTGACGTGGCGCGCGTGGCACTTCGGCATCCCGCTCCGGATGACATCGCGGATCACCGCGCTCGAACGACCCCGCCGCTTCGTCGACGAGCAGACCACCGGGCCGTTCCGCCTCTTCCGGCACGAGCACCTCTACGTCGAACGCGACGGGACGACGATCATGACGGACCGGGTGACCCTCGCCTCGCCCGTCTTCGGCCGGGTCGCCGAACGCCTCGTGCTCGTGCCCTATCTGCGCCGTCTCCTCATCCGCCGGGCCGCGCGCCTGGTGGCCTCCGTCTCCCGCTGATCCGGCTCGTTTCGCCGCGATCGCCGCGTCGTCAAGCGGGCCCCGTTGCACGGGTTTCTGGCCGACACCCCGCCGCGACGGCATCCATCACGGGATGTCGGCGCCGATCCCTTGCATCCACGCACGCGGCAGATCCGCCCTGCACCGCTCAGCGGGCGAGGTCGACCACGGCGGCACCGAAGGCGTCGAGCCGCAGGGTTTCGCCGTCGAGGCGCGCTCCGAACGACAGGAGAAGGATGCCGCGACAGCCGACCGCCACCTCGCACGGCCGCCCCGCGGGGTTGAGCGCGACGAGAAGCGAGCCGCCCCGCCGATAGACGAATGGGTAGCCCGTAACCTCCACCGCCGTGTGCGACCGCGCCGAGAGCCGCGGGTCGCTGCGGCGCAGCGCGATGGCCTCGCGCACGAAATGCAGGAGGGATGCCGGGTCTTCCAGCTGCTGCGCGACCGTCGGAGCGTCCGGGGCGGCGTCCACCGGCAGGTATCGCGACTCGTGCGCCCGCTGACCGAGGACCTCGTCGGCTCCCCAGGCCATCGGGGTACGCGATCCCGCCCGCTCGTAGGTCGGGCCGAGCGATGATCCCTCGAGGGGGCCGACGCCCGGCAGGTAGCGCATGCCGATCTCGTCGCCGTAGTAGATCGAGGGCATCGCCGGCCAGGTCAGCACCAGGAGGAGCGCAGCGCGGGCCTGCACGGCGTCGCGACCACCACTGACCAGACGCGTGAAGTCGTGGTTCGCCGTCGGCAGCCCGACGATCCCGCGACTGCCGGCGGCCTCGATGGCGTCACGCGCCTCGGACCAGGCGTCGACGAAGTCTGCGGGGTCGCCCCGGCCGGCGGCATCGGCCCACGCGTCGCGCGCGGGCCACGCCTCGTGCACGGTGCCCGAGCCGTTCTCGAACAGCGACTTCAACGGCATCCCGTCGAACTCGCCGCCGAACTGCAGAAAGAAGTCGACGTCGAATCCGGCGGGCACCGCTCGCGCCGGGTCGCCCCACTCCGAGATCAGGATGCGGCCGGGGTGCGTCCGGTCGAGGCGCCGGTGCACGTCGCGCCACAGGTTCGCGGTCTCGACGTGTCGGGGGTCGTCCTTCACGAGCGAGGCGGCCATGTCGACCCGGAAGCCCGCCACCCCGCGGTCGTACCATCGGCGGATGATGTCGACGAGGGCGTCCCGGTTGCGCAACGGCCCGGGCGCGTCGACGGCCTGACGCCACGGCTCGTCCGGGTGGGGCCGCGCGTAACCGAAGTTCAGCGCGGGCTGGAAGTCGAAGAAGTTCGGCTTGTAGAACCCGCGGCCACCCCACGGCACCGGAACGAACCCGTCGGCGGAGACGGGGCTGAAGACGTACCGGTCGCCGGCCGGGTCGCCCGCGGCGCCCGCCGACAGGGCCTCGTCGAACCAGGCATGCTCGTCCGAGGTGTGGCCGGCCACGAGGTCGAGCACGATGCCGATGCCGCGCCGCTCCGCTTCCGCGAGCAGCCGGTCCATCGCCGCGTCACCGCCGTAACGGTCGGCCACGCGGTCGAAGTCGGCGACGTCGTATCCCGCGTCGCGGAACGGCGAGACGAACACGGGGTTGAGCCACACCGCGTCGACGCCGAGCCAGGCGAGGTAGTCCAGTCGGGCCGTGACGCCGTCGAGGTCGCCCATGCCGTCGCCGTCGGCGTCGGCGAAGCTCTGCGGATAGGCCTGATACAGCACGATGCGGTCGAGGCGGTCTGCCAGGGAGACGAGGGTCATGGTGCAGCTCCTTCGCGGCGTCCCTGACGACGTCCTCGACGTCAGGCTTGATGTAACCGGTTACACCGGGCTAGAGTCCCAATGTATCCGGTTACATCGCCGGATCACAGCGCGAACCCGCGCCCGACGCCCGACACGACGAAGTGAGGTGGCCCCGTGGCATCCGACTCCCCCGCCACCCGCCCGACCATCCGCGACATCGCTCGTGAGGCCGGGGTCTCGGTCGCGACCGTCTCCCGTGTCACGCACGACGACCCGCGTGTCGTGGCCGACACCAAGCGACGCGTCCAGGATGCGATCGACAGGCTGGGCTATCGACCCTCGGCCCTCGGCCGCGCCCTGTCGTATCAGCGCACGAACACCCTCGGCATCGTGCTGCCCGGACTCGGCGGGCCGTACTTCGCCCAGCTCATCGAGGGCGCGGAGTCGGTGGCGGTCGAGCGCGGCGTCGTCATCAACGTCGTCGGAACCCACCTGCGGCCCGACGCGGTGGGCGCCGTCCGCCAGCTCGCCGAGCGTACCGACGGCCTCATCATCGCCGGCGGCACCCTGCCGTCCGACGAGGTCGCCGCGCTCGCACGCTCCGGCCGCGTGATCGTCGTCGCCGGAGAGGCTGATGAGGCCGCGACGGTCGTGACTGACGGGCGCGCCGCCGCCGCCGAGCTCACCGGTCATCTCGCCGACGTGCACGGCTACCGCCGCATGCGCTTCGTCGGCGAGCCCTCGGGGTCGCCCGACACCGCGTGGCGCTACCAGGGCTTCCGCGACGCCCTCGATCAGCGCGGACTCGCCGAAGCGGGCGAGCCCGTGCGCCTCGGCCTCGACGTGCGCAGCGGCGCCGTCGCCGCTCGGATGCTGCACGACGCCGCTGACCTGCCCGACGCGCTCGTCTGCGCGAACGACGAGCTCGCGATCGGCATGCTCGCGACGCTGCCGGGGCTCGGGCACCGCATCCCCGCGGATGTCGCGGTCACGGGCTTCGACGACCAGGCCCTCGCCGGCATCGCTTCCCCGCGCCTGACGACGGTGCATCAGCCGATCGCCGAGCTCGGCGCTCGCGCCGCCGCGGGAGCCCTCGGCGACGACATCCGCTCGCACACCGTCCTGGAGACCCGCCTGGTCATCCGGGAGTCGTGCGGCTGCCCGCCGGAGGGGACGCCGGACTGAGGACACGACCGGTCGACGAGCGACCGGTCTCGCAGAGGAACGAGGAGGTTCCGATGAGAAGACGCAGAACACTGGCGGCGGGAGCGCTCGCCCTGACCGCTCTGCTCACGACGTCCGCGTGCGCGAACGTGGGCCTCGAGCCCGCTCCCGAGGCGCCGCCCGGGTTCATCGACGAACTGCGGATGCCGTCGGAGGCCGGCGGCTCGGTCCAGGGGCTGCTCAACTACAACTGGCTCTCGCCCAACGCGACCGTTCAGACGTGGCTCTTCGAACCGCTCATGATCCGCGACCGGTTCACGTGCGAGGCCGTGCCGTGGCTCGCCACCGACTACGAATGGGAACGACCGGACCGCCTCGTGCTCACCCTGCGCGAGAACGTGCAGTGGAGCGACGGCGAGCCCTTCACCGCCACCGACGTCGTGTACACCTTCATGGCCGGCAAGGAGTTCCCCGCCGCCGACAAGTCGGGCTTGTGGGGCGACTTCTTCGGTGCGCCCGCCGAGAGCGTCACGGCGACCGACGACCACACCGTCGTGTTCGAGTTCGCCGGCCCCGCGGTGCCGAAGACCGACGCGATCCTGCAGAACACCAAGATCCTCCCGCAGCACATCTACGCCGAGCACGGCGACCCGACGCTCTTCGTCGACGAGCAGGGGGTGGGCACCGGGCCCTTCACACCCGAGTCCTACAACGGGCGCCGCCTCGTTCTCGAGCGCAACGAGACCTACTGGAACGCCGACCAGGTGCGCGTCCAGCGCCTGTCGCTCGAGGGCCAGTATGACGCGAACTCCGGCGCACTGAAGCTGCGCAGCGGCGCGCTCGACCTCTACCGCGGCGATATCCCGAACCCCAACCGCTCGGTCGTCGCCCCCGACCCCGAGAACGCCCACTTCTTCTATCCGCCCGACGCCATCACGGCCCTCGTGCTCAACAACGAGCGCCCGGTGCTGAACGACCCGAGCTTCCGCGAGGCGTTCGCCTATGCCCTCGACCGCGAGGCGCTGAGCCAGCGCGCGAGCTTCGGGATCATGGAGCCGGCCAGCCAGACGATGCTGCTGCTGCCCTTCCAGGAGCAGGCCGTTCCCGAGCAGTGGCGCGGCAAGGAGTTCATCCCCTACGACCCCGAGCGCGCGAACGAGATGCTGGATGCCGCCGGCTACGAACGCGGTCCCGACGGGCGCCGCGTCGACCAGAACGGCGAGCCGCTGTCGTTCGTCTTCAGCGTGCAGGCCGGCTGGATGGACGTCATCGCCATGGCGGACGTCGTCGCCCGCAACGCCGCCGAGGTCGGCGTCTCCGTGCGCATGGTCACGACTGATCCCAACGCGATCGAGGGGATGCAGAAGGCCGGCGACTTCGACATGACGATCGACTTCATCAGCGGCGGATGCCAGCGGGCGCGCGATCTCGGGGCGAAGCTGCAGGCCTCGCAGATCTCGACCGAGCAGGAGCTGCTCCTCAACCGGGCACGCTACGTCAATCCCGAGATCGACGCCCTCATCGCCGAATGGACCACCACCACCGACGAGAGCCGCACCGCCGAGATCGAGGGTCGGATCATCGACATCTTCATGACCGAGTTCCCCTACATCGCGCTGCAGTACGCCCCGAACCGGCTGATCTACCGCACGAACAACGCCGTCGGGTGGCCGAGCGACGACAACCCCTATCCGGTCGACCAGCTCATCCGCGTGCTGCCGAACCTGCGCCCGCCGGGCGAGGCGGATGCCGGCGAGTCGGATGCCGGCGGGGAGGGCTGAGCCGTGGCCTACTACGCCCGCAAGACCGGCTACTTCCTTCTGACCCTCTGGGCGGCGGTCACGCTGAACTTCATCATCCCGCGCCTGCAGCCCGGCGACCCGGCCGAGATCATGGTCCGTCAGCTCAACGGCCAGGGGGAGATCGATCCGGCCCAGGTCGCCGCCGTGAAGGCGATGCTCGGGTACTCGAATGACAACGTGTTCGTCGCCTACGTCGACTACCTGCGTCAGCTGGCATCCTTCGACCTCGGCACATCCTTTACGTACTTCCCCTACCCGGTCGCCGACGTCATCGGGCAAGCGCTGCCGTGGACGCTCGTCCTCGTGGGAATCACCCAGATCCTCTCGTTCGTCCTCGGCACGCTGTTCGGCGCGATCGCCGCGTGGCGACGCAACAGCCGTTTCGACGCGACGATCTCGGTCGGCTCGACGTTCGTCGGCAACCTGCAGTCGGTGTGGATCGGCCTCATCATCCTGTTCGTCTTCGCCTACACGCTCGGCTGGTTCCCGGCATCCGGCGGCTACGGATACACGACCCCGGGACTCACCCCGATCCATGTCGCCGACGTGATCTCGCACGGGTTCCTCCCCGCGCTGACGCTCATGGTGACGGCGCCGATCGGCTTCATCCTGTCGATGCGGAACACGATGGTGCAGGTGCTCGGCGAGGACTACATCCGCCTGGCCGCGGCCGCAGGGCTCAGAGAGCGCACGGTCGCCCTCGGCTACGCCGCACGAAACGCGCTGCTCCCCGTCATCACCGGGTTCGCCCTGTCGCTCGGCGTGCTCATGGGCGGCTCGATCCTCATCGAAACCGTCTTCGACTACCCCGGCATGGGCCGGCTCATGGGCGAGGCGACCTCGAACCGCGACTTCCCCCTCATGCAGGCGATCCTGCTGGCGACGATCGTCATCGTGCTGACGGCGAACTTCATCGTCGACCTGCTCTACCCCCTCATCGATCCGCGGGCCCGCCGGGCCAGAGCGTGAAAGGCAGGTGACAGACGATGTCCGATGAGACCCCCCTCCCCCAGCCGGCCTCGATGCCGCAACCGGCGCGCACCGAACCGACGCGCACCGAGCCCGTCCGGACCTTCCGGCGGCGCGTGACCGACGAGGACGCGTCGACGAAGGAGGTCGTGGCGGTCGTCCGCCCCGCCCGGTGGTACGCCGTCATCTGGTCGAGCCGGAAGGCGCGCGTGGGCATCGTGATGCTCGCGGTGTTCCTGCTCGTCGCGGTGTTCGCCGATCTGCTGTCGCCCTATCGGCCCAACGATGCGACCTTCACGCCGTCGCAGGACCCGAGCTGGGCCCACTGGATGGGCACGAACACGCTCGGCTACGACATCTGGACGCAGCTCGTGCACGGCACCCGCCTCTCGTTCGCGATCGGGGTGCTCGGCGGACTCGCCACGATCGTCATCGCGATCGTCGTGGGGCTTCTCGCCGGATACCGCGAGGGCGGCCTGCTCGACGACATCCTGTCGTTCCTGACCAACCTGGCGCTGGTGATTCCGGTGCTGCCGCTGATGATGGTGATCGTCGCGTACAGCGAGACGCGCGGTCTCGGTCTGCTCGTCTTCGTGATCGCCATCACCAGCTGGGCCGGCGCATCGCGCGAGATGCGGTCGCTGATCATCTCGATGCGCAACCGCGACTACGTCACCGCAGCGCGGTTCGGCGGCGACGGGATGCTGCGCATCGTGTTCCGGGAGATCATGCCCAACATGTCGTCGCTGATCGTCTCGGGGTTCATCGGCGCCGCGACCGCTGCGATCGCCGCCGAGGCCGGCTTGTCGTTCATGGGCTTCGGCGACCCGAACACCGTCAGCTGGGGCCAGATGCTCGCCCAGGCCAACGCGAACGGCGCGCTCGTGCAGGGACTGTGGGTCTGGCTGGTCGCGCCCGGCATCATGCTGGCGCTGCTCATGACGTCGCTGACGTTCGTGAACTTCGGCGTCGACATGCTCAGCAACCCCCACCTTCGCGAAGAGGAGAAGTCATGAGCCCGGCATCCGATCCGAGCACGGCGCCCGTGCTCGAGGTGTCCGACCTGTCTGTGCAGTACCGACCCAAGCTCGGCGCGACGCTCGACGCGGTCAAGCGCGTGTCGCTGCGCGTCGCACCCGGAGAGTTCGTCGGGCTCGCGGGCGAGTCGGGCTCGGGCAAGACGACGTTCGCCCAGGCGGTGCTGCGGCTGCTGCGGAGCCCCGGGCACATCACCGGCGGCTCGATCCGGTGGGGCGACCGCGACGTCACGGCACTCGGTGACGACGACCTGCGCCCCCTGCGCTGGTCGTACGTGTCGACGGTGTTCCAGTCGAGCATGAACTCGCTCAACCCGGTCGTCCGCGTTCGCAAGATGTTCGAGGACATCCTCGCCGAGCACACCGGTGCGAGCACGGCGGCCGCACGCGAACGCGCAGAAGAGCTCTTCGACCTCGTGAGCGTCGACGCGCGGTTCCTCGACATGTACCCGCACGAGCTGTCGGGCGGCATGAAGCAGCGCGTGAACCTGGCGCTCGCCCTCGCACTGAAGCCGAAGCTCGTGCTCTTCGACGAGCCCACCACGGGGCTCGACGTCGTCGTGCAGAAGTCCATCCTCGACAAGATCCGCGAGCTGCAGGAGCGCGAGCGATTCGGCGCGATCCTCATCACCCACGACATGGGCACGCTCCTCGACTTCGCCGACCGCGTCGCGGTCATGTACGAGGGCGAAGTCGTCGAGGACATGAGCGCGCAGGATGCCGTGACCACGGGGCCGCGGCATCCATACTCCGTCCATCTCGTCGGGTCGTACGCCGAGCTGCTCGGCGAGGACGTCGCCGGCTATACCGGGGCCGAGCTCGAGGCGCCCGTCGAGGTGTCGCAGGAAGCACCGGTCGAGCACGCCCCCGTCATCGAGGTCGAGAACCTGCACCGCCGGTTCTCGAAGCGGCAGGGCTTGCGGACCGAGCACGTGGATGCCGTGAAAGACGTCTCGTTCACGCTCCGCGAGGGCGAGGTGACGGCGCTCGTCGGCCAGTCGGGATCGGGCAAGTCGACGATCGCCCGCATCCTGACCCGCATCGACGATCCGACCTCGGGCGCCGTGCGCTACTACGGCCAGCGCGACGGCGAGCCGCACGACATCACCGCCTTGCACGGCCGGCTCGCCCGCGAGTACCGCCGCAACGTGCAGTACGTGTTTCAGGATCCGTATGCCGCCCTCAACCCCACGCTGACCGTCGGGTACTCGCTGTCGCGGCCCCTCGCGAACTTCCTGCACGTCGGGCGCCGCGAAGCCGTCGAGCGCTCGGCCAGCCTGCTCGAGCAGGTCGGGCTGACTCCGGCGGGCCGGTATCTCGGGCGGCTGCCGCACGAGCTCTCGGGCGGCCAGCGCCAGCGCGTCGTCATCGCCCGCGCCCTCGCTGCCGAGCCCCGGCTCGTCGTCGCGGATGAGCCGATCGCGAGTCTCGACGTGTCGATCCGCGCCGAGATCCTCGAGGTGCTGCAGTCGCTCGTCGCCGATCACGGCGTCGGGATGCTCTACATCACACACGACCTGCTGTCGGCGAAGAGCCTCGCCAATCACGCGCTCGTGCTGCGGAACGGCGAGCTCATCGAGTCGGGCCCGGCCGATCGCGTCATCGACGACCCGCAGGCCGAGTACACCCGACAACTGCTCGATGCCATCCCCAACCCGTTCGAGAGAAGGACCGCCGCGTGACCGACACCGAGCTTCCCGAGACCTACCTGCCGGATAGTGCGCTGCCTGATGGCGTGCTGCCGGATGGCGTGCTGCCGGATGACATCCGGGAGCTGACCGAGCGGGAGGTCGACGCGTCGATCCGGTGGCTGTGGGAGCACGCGACCGGCGACCTCGACAGCCCGGGCTGCGGGCTCGTGCTCGACCGCGACGACCTGCCGGGCGTGGCGACGGTCGCGGCGACCGGCTTCGCCCTCGCGGCATGGTGCGTCGGCGTCGAGCGGGGCATCCTCGGCCGCCGTGACGTGCGTGACCGGGTCGCCGCGACCCTGCGCACGCTCGAGGAGTCGGTGCCGCATCGCGGTGGCTTCCTCGCGCACTTCGTGGATGCGGCCACCGCTGAACGGCAGGGGCGATCGGAGTACTCCACGATCGACACGACGCTCGCCCTGTGCGGTGCCGCGGTCGCGGCATCCTTCTTCGCGGCCGACGGCGACGCCGGACGGGAGATCGGCGAGCGCACCGAGCGCCTGCTGCGCCGCATCGACTGGCCGTGGATCATCGACGACGCCGGCAACCGGGCGGTCGTCCGGATGGCGTGGGTCGCCGACCGCGAGGACGACTACGCCGACGGCGCCGATGAGGCCGGCTTCGTGAGCGCCTGGTCGATGACCGCCGAGCAGCTGCCGATGTACCTCCTCGCGGCGGGGCACGAGCGAGTGTCGACCGAGCTCGCGCGTGACCTGTGGCGGGGGTTCGACAAGCCGGTGGGGTCGTACGGCGGGCACGAGTGCGTGCATGAGCCGGCGGGAACCCTTTTCACCTACCACTTCCCGCTCGCGTTCTATCCGTTCCAGCGGGTGCGCGATCTCGACGGGCGCGACTGGTGGGCGAACGCGCGCGAGGCGTCGCTGGCCTCGCGGGCGTGGTGCGCCGACCAGGCCGGACGGTGGAAGACGTTCGCGAGCGGACTCTGGGGACCGGCAGCCGGCCTCGGCCCGGGCGGGTACGTCGTCAACGGCGCACGCCCGGCGCTGCGCGAGCCCCATGCCGACGGCACCGTGCCGCCCGTGTCTCTCTTCGGGGCGCTGCCGCTCGCTCCCGCGGAGGTGGCTCCGGCGCTTCGCGTGCTGCGAGATGAGCATCCTGGCGCATGGAACGAGTGGGGCGCGACCGACGGGGTCAACCTCGAGGGCGACGAGCCCTGGTACGCCGAGCCGCGCTACGGACTCAACAAGGGAGCGACGGCGCTGCTGGGTGCCGCAGCCCTCGGCTCGACCCTCGTGTGGGACACGTTCTCTCGGCATCCCTGGATCGCCCGCGGCGCCGACAAGCTGGGCTTCACCCCGGCTTGACGGACGCTCCGGCCCTCGGCCAGGGGGCGTGTCTCGCCCGGCCAGCGGTCGAGGGCTGCACGCCCAGCGCTGACCTGGCACCTCACGCCCCCACAACCCCGGGATATGGGCGCGTACTGCCAACCCGCAGGCGAGAGCTGCGGGCCCAGCGCTGACCTGGCACCTCACGCCCCCACAACCCCGGGATATGGGCGCGTACTGCCAACCCGCAGGTCAAGGACCCGTGGCGGCGAGCGCGGGCGGTTCCGTCGGACGCCGTCCCCGGCGCAGCGCCGTGCCGCGATGCAAGGAGTTGTGACCGACGCCCCGCGACAGCGGCATCCATCACGGGGTGTCGCAGCCGATCCCTTGCATCCACGCACCCGCGCACGCGCCTGCTGGCGGGGCGGGTGGGATGCTGGTCGCATGAGCCTGCCGCACCGCGATGAGTGGAATGCCGACCCGCGAGGCTTCCGCCGATTCGAGAGGACCGTGCGCGTGGGGTCGGGGGATGCCGCGTGGCGGCGGGCCCGGACCGACCTCTTGGCGTGGCGGGTGAAGACACGCAGCGGATTCCGGGTGGTCCCCGATGTGCCGGCCGTCGTCGGTGGGCGGCACTGGCTCGAGATCGGCCGCGGCCCCCGGACGCTGCGCGAGCCGGTCGAGGTCGTCGCTTTCGTCGACGAGTCCGACCGGGTGGGCTACGTCTACCTCGCGCTGCCGGGCCATCCGCTCGAGGGAGAGGAGACGTTCCTCGTCACCCGGCGCGGCGACGACGTGCTCTTCACGCTGCGATCGCTCTCGCGGCCGGCGCCCCTGTGGTTCTGGCGGCTCGCTTATCCGGCGGTCCGCATCGTGCAGGTCATCGTGCGAACGCGCTATCTGAGTGCTCTTCGGCGCGGAGACCGCACCGCGCGCTAACGACCCGCGAGCCGCGATGCGAGGGATCGTGGCCGACACCCCGGGCGGACGGCATCCTCACCGGCGTGTCGAGCCCGACGCATTGCATCGCGGCACGCGCACCGTCGGCTCCGAGGGACCCCGCTCGCGCGCCGGTCAGCCGACGACGGATGCCGCGGCCGCGACGATCCGCTCGATCGATTCCTCTTCGCCGACCGAGATGCGCACACCGTCGCCGGCGAACGCCCGCACGATCAGGCCGGCCGCGTCGAAGGCCTCGGCGATCTCGAGGGCCCGCTCACCCGCGGGCAGCCACACGAAGTTGCCCTGCGCGTTCGGGATGTCCCACCCGGCATCGCGCAACCGGTCGGCGAGCGCGTCACGTCGCACGGCGATGTGACGCACTCGTTCGAGCAGTTCGTCCTCGGCGTCGAGGCTCGCAAGCGCGGCTTCCTCCGCCTGGGCTGTGACCGAGAGGGGGATGCCGGTGCTGCGGGCCGCATCGAGAATGCGGTGGTCGCCGATGGCGTACCCGACGCGCAGTCCGGCGAGTCCGTAGGCCTTCGAGAACGTCCGCAGGATCACGACGTTGGCGTGCCCCGCGGCGAGCACGGCGGCGCCCGTCACGGCATCCGGGTCGGTCACGAACTCGGCGTAGGCCTCGTCGAGGACGATGAGGACGTCGGAGCGGACCCGCGCCACGAACGCGTCGAACGCCGCCTGGCTCACGACGGGACCGGTGGGGTTGTTCGGGCTGCAGACGATGATCATCCGCGTGCGGTCGGTGACGGCATCCGCCATCGCGTCGAGGTCGTGGCCGGCGTCGGCCGTCAGCGGCACCGCGACCGCGGTCGCGCCCGCGACAGCCGCGAGCCCGGGATAAGCCTCGAACGATCGCCAGGCGAACATGATCTCGTCACCCGGACCGCTGGTCGCCGATGCGAGCTGGTACAGGATCGACACCGAACCCGCCGCGACATGCACGCCATCGGGGGCGACCGCGTATCGATCCGCGAGCCGCGCGCGCAACCGGCCGGCCGAGGCGTCGGGGTAGCGGTTGAAGGTCGTCGCCGCGCGCACGGCCTCGACGACGCCGGGCAGCGGGTCGAACGGGTTCTCGTTGCTCGACAGCTTGAAGGCGTCGGCGGAGGCCTGACGCCCCTGGCGGTATGCGGGCAGCGCCGCGATCTCGGGTCGGATGCGCACGGGCAGGTCGGTCACGATGCGAGTCTACGGATGCCGCCGCCTCCACCGGATGACGGATCGGAGGCCCCGTGGGAGACTGACGGCACTATGAGCCTCATCATCCGACTGATCGTCAACGCCTTCGCGGTGTGGATCGTGACGCTGATCCCGGCGCTGGAGGTGTCGGTCGTGGCGTTCCCGCCGGGCGGCGACCTGCAGCTCGTCCTCACGCTGCTGCTGATCGCCCTCATCTTCGGACTCGTCAACGCGATCGTCGGCACCGTGCTGAAGGTGCTCGCGTTCCCGCTGTACATCCTGACCCTCGGCCTGATCTCATTCGTCATCAACGGCTTCCTGCTGTGGCTCACCGGGTGGGTCACCTCAGGTTGGGACTGGGGCCTGCGCATCGGCGGCTTCTGGCTCGCGGTGCTCGCGGCCATCGTGATCGCACTGATCAACTGGGTCGCCGGCATCCTGTTCCGCCCCCGTCGCGACCGAGACCGCGACCGCCGCTGACACACGAGCAGACATACGCGCGCGCACCATCAGTCGAGCCTCCGCACGCGGTAGGTCGTGACCTCGGCCGGCTCGTCGCCCCCGAAGGCCGCGATGCCCTCGTGGACGTCATCGACGCGGGGGTCGTCCGAGGCGTCGGCGAGCGCGGCGGTGTCGCCGTAGGCGTCGATCGAGTGGGCGCCGAGCGCGACGTCCGCGATGCCGGGCGGTGGGTCGGCGACCCGTTCGACGACGATGCTGCCCGCGGCGCCCGCACGATCGGGGTGGCCGCCGGACTGCAGCGCCGGGACGAGATCGTCGGTGTGGCGCACCGTGACCTGGAGCGTGGCCTCGCCGGGATCCGCCTGCACGGGAGAGCCGAAGGTCACGTTGCCCACGACGCGGAAGGGCCCGTCGACCGCGAGGCGTGACGTGATCGCGCCGCCCTGCGAGTACCCGACGGCGAGCACGGCGTCTCCCGGCCGCGCGCCGGCGGCGCGGAGGGCGCTCACCACCGATTCGTACGACGCCGAGCTGCGGCCCGCGTAGAGCTGCACGTTCGACGACATGTCGAAGGGCTCGCGGCCGCCGAATCCGAGCGGCGATCGGGTTCCCGCGACGTAGACGGCGAAACGGCGCTCGCCTCCCGCGAGGGTGTAGCGCTCGACGCGAACCTGATCGCCCTCGCGCGGGATGCGTTCCGCGAGCGCGGCGAGTGTGCCCGGCGCCGCCGCCTCGCGAACCGCTGACCGCGTGACCTCGACGACCTGCGGCGGCGCGGACCCGCCGCGATCGGGGGTCGCACGCCCCAGCCCCAGGGCGCCGAGAGCGGTCAGCGCGAGACCGCCCGCCGCGACGGCGGCTCCCCCGAGCAGGCCCAGTGGAACGGCGGCTCCGCCGATCTGGCGCTGGAGCTCGCCGTGCCGCAGCAGCGGCCAGGTCGTCAGCAGCAGGTCGGCACGCGAAGCGGCCGTCGGTGAACGGTCGCGGGCCGCGAAGATCCGGCGGTCGAGCAGATCCGTCACGCGACGGTCGCCACCCTCGGCAGCCCGCCGTGCGGCTTCGAGCTCGACGATGTCGTAGACGTCCGCGGCATCCCGCAGTCTTCCGGCGAGAGCCGAGGCCTCGGCGGTGAGCGCGTCGAGGAGCTGGGTGAGGTCAGCGGCGAAGGCCGCTGCGGGCCACGCGGTCGCATCGTGCGCAGCGAGCTCGCGAGCGGCCGTCTCGAACATCGACCTCAGCACGTCGCATTCCGTCGACAGGCCGAGGAGCACGGATGCCGCGAGACGGAGCTGTTCCGTATCGACCGCGATGACCCCGCCGTCGCGGATGTCGAGGGAGTCGTCGCTCACGGGCCTCCCGCCACGAGCCGGGTCTGCACCCGGTGCAGTTCGTCGTCGAGGCGGTCGATGCGCATCGCCGCGTCATCCGATCGCTGGCGCCACGCGGCGAGCCGCTCGCGGTACTCGCGCGCGACGCGGGCGCGCCAGGCCGTGTCGTGCTCGAGCTCGGCCGCGCGGCGTCGGATCGCGTCCACCTCGTCGCGCAGGGCGGTCAGGCGCGGGCGCAGCGCCGCGATCATCTCGAGCGTCAGCACCGCGGCGGCATCGAGTGGCGTGGCGTTCGAAACGAGCGGCTCAGGCGGAGGCATGCCCCTCACGATGCCGGTGCGGGGAGCCGCACGGACCGCCCTCGTCCCCGCTGGGGGACGACCAACGTCGGCGATACATCTGTGCAGGAAAGGCCGCATCCTCCACAATGGGACGGTGACCCGACGCGCCGAGCCCTTCCGCGTCATGTTCGTCTGCACCGGGAACATCTGCCGCTCCCCCATGGCCGACGTGGTCTTCCGCTGGTTCATCGACCAGTCCGGGCTCGGCGACCGTGTCGTGTCGGCGAGCTCGGGAACGGGTGACTGGCACGTCGGCGAGCCCGCGGACGGACGCACGCTCGAGGCGCTCGAACGCCGCGGATACGACGGGCGGGGGCACCGGGCCCGTCGCTTCACGCTGACGGATTTCGACCGATCCGACCTCATCGTCGCGCTCGACCGTTCGCACGAGCGCGTGCTGTCGAACTGGGCGCGTACGACGGCCGACACCGACAAGCTCGGCCTTCTCATGTCGTTCGACGCGCACGCCGGCGGCGACCTCGATGTGCCCGACCCGTACTACGGCGACGCCGGAATGTTCGACGAGGTGCTCGCTATGATCGAGAGCGCGAGCCGGGCGCTCTTCCGGCAGCTCGAACCCGCGATCCGCACCACGTCCTGAGCGCCCGTTCACACTGAATGGAGCCTCGTGACCTCTCTGCCCCCGCAGCCCCTGAGCCCGCTCGACGGCCGATACGCCGCCGCCGTCGGATCCCTCGCCGACTACCTCTCCGAAGCCGGTCTGAACCGCGCACGCGTCGAGGTGGAGGTCGAATGGATCATCGCCCTGACCGACCGGAGCCTGTTCGGCAGCTCGCCCCTCGCGGATGAGCAGAAGACGCGGCTGCGCGGCCTGTACCGCGACTTCGGTCAGGCGGAGATCGACTGGCTCGCCGCCAAGGAGGCCGTCACCCGCCATGACGTGAAGGCCGTCGAGTACCTCGTCCGCGACCGGCTGTCGGCCCTCGGCCTCGACGCGATCGCCGAGCTGACGCACTTCGCGTGCACGAGCGAGGACATCAACTCGGCCTCGTACGCGCTCACCGTCAAGCGCGCCGTCGAGAACGTCTGGCTGCCGAAGCTGCACGCCGTCATCGGCGCCCTCGGCGACCTCGCCCGAGAGCACCGCGATGCCCCGATGCTCTCGCGCACCCACGGCCAGCCCGCCACCCCGTCGACGATGGGCAAGGAGATCGCCGTGTTCGCCTGGCGCCTCGCCCGCGTCGCGAAGCAGATCGAGGGCGGCGAGTACCTCGCGAAGTTCTCGGGGGCGACCGGCACCTGGTCCGCGCATCTCGCGGCAGAGCCCGACGTCGACTGGCCCGAGCTCTCGCGCTCGTTCATCGAGGGCCTCGGCATCGACTTCAACGTCCTGACCACCCAGATCGAGTCGCACGACTGGCAGGTCGAGCTCTACGACCGGGTGCGGCACGCCGGCGGCATCCTGCACAACCTCGCGACCGATGTCTGGACCTATATCTCGCTCGGCTTCTTCGCGCAGATCCCCGTCGCCGGCGCAACCGGGTCGTCGACGATGCCGCACAAGATCAACCCCATCCGGTTCGAGAACGCCGAGGCGAACCTCGAGATCTCCGGAGGCCTGTTCGCCACGCTCGCGCAGACGCTCGTCACGAGCCGCATGCAGCGCGACCTGACCGACTCGACGACGCAGCGCAACATCGGCGTCGCCTTCGGGCACTCGCTGCTGGCGCTCGACAACCTGCAGCGCGGGCTGACCGAGATCTCCCTCTCGCGCGACGTGCTGCTGGCCGACCTCGACGCCAACTGGGAGGTGCTGGCCGAGGCGATCCAGACCGTCGTCCGCGCCGAGATCGCCGCCGGCCGCTCGCAGATCACCGACCCCTATGCGCTGCTCAAGGACCTGACCCGCGGTCGCCGTGTCGGCGGACCGGAGCTCGCCGAGTTCGTGCGCGGCCTCGACATCGGCGATGCCGCCAAGAAGCGCCTGCTCGCCCTGACCCCCGCGACCTACGCAGGCCTCGCCGACGACTTGGTCTCACGCCTCGGCTGACGCCGAAAACGCACCGCCCCGCCGAGAACGCTCGGGGGGCGGTGCGTTTTGGTGTGGACGGTACGCGCTCGGCGGTCGCTCAGCTCCGAGGCGACGTGCCGGGGGCCGGGTCGTCGGGAGTCTCGGACTCGTCGGGGTACAGAACCGGGCGGTCGACACGCTTGCTCACCTGCGCGGGATCGACGGCGAGCATCAGCAGTGCGATGATCACGAGCGTCGCGATGAAGGCGATGCCGGCGACGACGAGGGCCACGACGACGGCACGCTCGACCGACTCGCGCGGGATCGACTGGAACGCCCCCATCGACACGAGGGTGATGACACCCGAGAAGATCGCCGCGACGAACGCGAGGCCCAGCAGCTGGACCGGGCGCATGATCTCGCGGCGGGTGGGGTGTTCGCCGCTCACGATGCGACCTCCGGATCGGACGAGGGGGATGACGGAACGGATGCCGCGGGCACGATCTCTTCGCGCCGCGGCGAGAAGCCGGCGATTCCGAGGAACACGGCGACGATCGCGGCGTAGCCGCCGAACAGTCCCACCCCGATGGTGATGCCGGTGAGCGTGAAGGCGCCGGCCTCCTCGATGACGTAGTCGAGACGGTAGGCCGGGTTCACCAGCAGCAGGCCCGCCACGAGCAGCAGGGTGATCGCGCCGATGAGCACCTCGTCGCGGGCGGCCGGGGCACCGGAGCGTCGCCCGCGGATGCCGCCGACCAGCTCGATGAGGCCCGTGACGGCGGCCCAGGAGATGACGACGGCGAAGAACCCGATCGGCGTCCGCAGCGGCGGGATGCCGGCGAGGATCGCGGCGATGAGGGTGAGTGCCCCGAGCGCGATCGGCAGCCCGCGGCGGCCCGCGGGACTCGTCAGCCAGGCTCCGACGAAGAAGATGATCGCGGTCGCTGTCGCGAAGCCGCTGAATACCGACATCCCGACGGAGGCGGAGTGATCGGGCGAGAAGGTGATCATCACGGCGGCGACGGCCGCGAAAAGGGCGCGCGCGAGCTGAACATGCCGCACCTCGAAGGTGCGGGCGGCGGATGCTGCAGACACGGCGGACTCTCGCGATTCAGAACGGGATCCCCCCGATTCTACGCTTCCGGCCCGGGACGCCGCCCGCCGGGCGGCATCCCGCCGGGGAATCCTCCGGACGGCATAGACGTTGCCCCCGCACATGAAGGCATTGACGTACAACGAGTTCGGCGGCAACGACCGCTTCGAGATCACCGAGCGGGAGATGCCCCACATCGGGCCGGACACCCTCGTGGTGCGCGTGGTCGCCGCCGGTCTGAACCCCGTCGACTACAAAGTGCGCGAGGGGTACCTGCAGGGCCTGCTCGACGTCCAGCTGCCCGCCGTCCCGGGGTGGGACGTCGCCGGAGTCGTGGAGAAGGTCGGTCTCGACACCCCGGAGTTCCAGGTCGGCGACCCGGTGCTGGCCTACGCGCGCGCCGATGTCGTGAGCGGCGGCTCGGTCGCCGAGTACATGGCGGTCCCCGTGCGCACGGCCACGCGCAAGCCGGACGGTCTCGACTTCACCGCGGCCGCTGCGATTCCGCTCACCGGCCTGACCGCGCTGCAGGCGATCGAGCGGTCGGCCGTCGGAGAGGGATCGACCGTCCTCATCCACGGCGCGGCCGGCGGAGTGGGATCGTTCGGTGTTCAGCTCGCCCGCCTGCGTGGCGCGCGCGTCATCGGCACCGCGTCGGAGCGCAACCACGACTACCTCCGCGGGCTCGGCGCCGAGCCCGTCGTCTACGGCGACGGCCTGGCCGGCCGGGTGCGCGAGATCGCTCCCGACGGCGTCGACGTCGTGCTCGACTTCGCGGGTGGCAGCTCGCTCGACTCCACGCGCGACCTGCTGCGCGAGGGCGGTGTCGTCACCTCGATCGCCGACCCGCGGGCGGCATCCGAGTTCGGCGGCAACTACATCTGGGTTCGCCCGGATGCCGCGCAGCTCGCCGAGCTCGCGCGTCTCGCCGCCGACGGTTCGCTGCGGGTCGAAGTCGCCGAGACCTTCCCGCTCGACGACGCCGCCGCCGCCTACGCCCGTCTGGAAGAGGGGCACACCCGCGGCAAGATCGTCGTCACGGTCTGACGGGTGGATGTCGGAGGCGGGCGCGATCCTGGAGTCGTGCCCGCCTCCTCGATATCCGAGATGCCGTCCGCCTGCCGCTTGTGCGGCGGACGCTCCGGCGGCATGAGCCCCGATACGGGGCACTGGGTGTGCCGGCGCTGCGGATGGCGTCTGGGTGACGCCTTCGACGCCGACCTGCCCCGCCCGGTCGTAGCCGTCGTCTACTACCTGCGATTCGGCGCCCGCGTGAAGATCGGCACGAGCGAGCGGCCACGGCAGCGACTCGCCGCCATCCGGCACGACGAGCTCCTCGCATTCGAACGCGGCGGGCGGTCGCTCGAGCAGCAGCGGCACCGCGAGTTCGCCGCGCTGCGCGAGGGCGGCGAGTGGTTCACCCTCGTGAGCCCGCTGACCGAGCACATCGAGACGGTACGGGCGGCGGCATCCGATCCGTGGCTCGCCTACGACCGATGGCTCGGCGACGCGTATCGGCGCGCGTCGTCCTGACGCCGCAGCCGGCGCCCGGGCGGATACGGCGTCATCCCTCCGTGAGGAACTCGATCGCGGTCTGGCGGAACACCCGCGACCCCGGTGCGTTGAAGTGGTGCCGGTCGGGGATCTCGACGAAGCGCCCCTGCGGCGTCGCGGCGGCGAGCGCTTTCGATCCCTCGATGATGGCGTCACGAGATCCCGTGGCGAACAGCACGGGCTGCTCCGGCGCGTTCGCGGGGTCGGGATCGACGGTGCCGGAGGCGCGCATGCCGCCGGCGATCGCCAGCAGCGCCCGCAGGTCGTTGCCGGGGACGCGCTCGGTGAGCCGCACGTAGTTCTGCGTGACGGGGTCGGTCACCTCGGTGCCGTTCTCGACGAGCGCGCGCACCTGATCGATGTCGAGGCGCGCGAGCGGGATGCCGTCGGGCACGCCGCCCAGCACGCCGCGCGTGATGCGCGCGGAGAAGTCCTGGAGCACCTCCCAGCCCACACGCGCGCCCAGCGAGTAGCCGACGTACATCGCCGTGTCGACGAGATAGGTGTCGAGCACAGCTTCGACGTCGGATGCGAGCTGGTGCAGGTCGTAGTCGGCGGCACGATGCGGCTTGTCGCTCGCACCGTGTCCTCGCTGATCGAGACCGAGCACGCGGAAGCCCGCGCGCTGAAGGTCGCGCACCCACCCGGTCGAGACCCAGTTGTCCTTCGTGTTCGACGCGAACCCGTGCACGACGACGACCGTCGGAAGGTCGTCCTCTCCCCACGAGTAGGTGGCGATGCGGTGGCCGTCCTCGCCCACGAGGACGAATCGCGGTTCGGGCAGCTCGGTCAGACCTGAGGACGCGGGGATGCTCACGGCTCCATTCTCCCGCGCGGCGGAGGCCTGCTCGGCGGAGGCAGTCACTTCTTCGCGGGGTCGTGGCCCCAGTTCATGAGCGAATAGCGCCAGGCCGTCTCGGTAATGTCGCCCGAGGGGCGCTGCGCGAGGTGCCGGTTGACGTAGCCGACGACTTTCCGCATGTGCTTCAGGTCCGATTCGGTGAGCTCGTCCTTCTTGGTGCGGAGGAGGTCGACGATGCGTCGGCCCGACTGGTGGCCCGTCGACTCACCGCCGCCGTCCTTCTGACCGACCTTCTTCGACTCGTCGGTATCGAGCCATTTCTCGAGCTCGGCGGGGCTCATGTTCACGGCGTCGCGGAACTCGTGCCGCGTCTGGTCGTCGTCGTCACTCATGGTGCGATGGTGCCCGCGGCTGCGCCCCAGCCGCATCCTCTTGACAGCAGGATGAGTCAGCGCGTCATGCCGCCTTTTCGCGGTTTCTGCTGTCGGCGGGTATGGCGATTCCTGCACAATTCGCGTACGTCGCGACTTATCCACCGTCGAACGTATATCCACCTCCAATGTCGGAGGTCACTGACATTATGGGAACATGACATCGAACGACGGTGGAGGGCTCGGGCGCGACGGTGCCGCAGATGCGTCGCCGCACGCCGACGCGTTCTCCGTGTTCGCGGAGGCGCTCGACCAGTTCCATGCGGCTGATGTCTCGCGGGTTCGTGCGTTGGCGGAGCTGGGTCGGTCGGCGTTGCGTGAGGCGCAGCGTGACGGGGTGCGGGGGATGGCGTCGGACATGGAGCTGCGGTCGGTCGCGGCCGAGGCGGCGGGGATGGCGCGGCTCACCGACCGGCGGTTGCAGGGTGAGATCGACCATGCGATGACCGTCATCGACGACTATCCCGCGGTGTTCGAGGCGTGGGTTTCACGGCGGATCGAACGCGGCCACGTCGACGTGGTGGTGAAAGTCGGCGCGGGGGTGCCCGCGGAGGTGCGCGATGCGTTCGCCGAGGCAGCGATCGCGGTGTGCGAACGCGACGTGCCCTCCCGGGTTCGAGGGACGCTCGAAGCTCTCGCGGCCCGGCTGCACCCGCAGACGTTCACCGAGCGGCACAAGGCCGCGGCGGCGGAACGATGCGTTCGCGTGTTCCACGGCACGGACGGGATGTCGAACCTCATCGCGAACCTGCCCACGGCGATCGCCACGGGGATGCTCGACCGGCTCACGCAGATGGGACAGTCGGTGAAGGACGCCCGGGTGGAGAGTGCCGGGGCTGGCGCGGATGCCACCGGCGAGGATGCCGGCGGGATGGCTGGCGCGGATGTTGCTGGCGCCGGCGGCGCGGATGGCCCTAACCCGGGCGATCCAGATGCCGCCGGGTCGGGCGAGCCCGCCGATACGCGCACGATGGATCAACTGCGGGCCGACATCCTCGGCGACCTGGTGCTCGGCGGGGCACCCGTGATCGACCCGACCTACGGGACCGACCGGCCCGGTGGACTCGGCGCGATCCGAGCCCGGGTGCAAGTCGCCGTCACCGCCGAGACCCTGACGGGGCGCGACGAGCACCCGGCCGAGGCGGTCGGGGCTGGGCTGATCGACGCCGACACGGCACGACAGCTCGCGGGACAGGTATCGGAGTGGGACCGGCTCTTCATCGACCCGGTCACCCGGACCCCGGTCGAGATCGACACCCACCGGCCCACCGCATCGATGAAGAAACTGCTCACCGCCCGGGATCAGCACTGCCGGTTCCCGGGATGCCGCCGAGCGGCGATCCGCTGCGAGATCGACCACACCGTCGATCACGCTTTGGGTGGGCACACCCACATCTTCAACCTCGCCCACCTCTGCCAGCGGCACCATTCGATGAAGCAATTCACGAAATGGGAAGTCCGGCAGCTCGGCGGCGGGGTCCTCGAATGGACCTCACCCCTCGGGCGGGTCTACCGCGAAGACGTCCCCATACCCGCGGTGTGCTTCACCATCGACACCGCCGACCCGCCACCGGACAGACCACCCTTCTGACCGCGCGGCGTCTCGGGCGGGTCTCATATCCGGCGCATAGGTCCACCCAACGATACGGATGGGCTGACCGGCGATGCTCGGTGGTCGAACCGACTGAGGAGTCCGACGTGAACCGCATCCCCGAACCCGACCACACGCCCGCAGGGCCGGCCTACGAGGGCCGTCTGCTCGACCGCGCCGACGACGAGGTCGTCGACCAGGGCGCCCCGTTCGACATCCGCACGCTGATGAGCCGCCGCTCCGTGCTGAGCCTCGCCGGCCTCGGACTGGGCGCCGCAGCTCTCGCGGCCTGCACTCCCACGGCGACCGCCTCGCCGTCGGCCTCGGCCACCGCGACACCGGCATCACCGGCGGCGTCGACGCCACCCGCGACGCCGGACGCCGGCGCGAGCCTGCCGGCGGGCGAGATCCCCGACGAAACCGCCGGCCCCTACCCCGGCGACGGGTCGAACGGACCCGACATCCTCGAGCGGTCCGGAATCGTCCGCAGCGACATCCGATCGTCGCTCGAAGGCGGGACGACGGCCGATGGCGTGCCCATGACCCTCCGGCTCACGATCCTCGACACGGCCCGGGGCGACGTCCCGTTCGCGGGTGCCGCGGTCTACGTCTGGCACTGCGACGCCGCCGGCGGGTACTCGATGTACTCGAACGGGGTCGAGAACGAGACCTACCTGCGCGGCGTGCAGGTTGCCGACACATCCGGCGTCGTCACCTTCACCTCGGTCATCCCCGCCTGCTACACGGGCCGGTGGCCGCACATCCACTTCGAGGTGTACCCCGACACGTCGGCGATGACCGACGCCGCGAACGCCGTCGCGACATCCCAGGTCGCCCTCCCCGAGGACATCTGCACCGCCGTCTACGCGCTCCCTGCCTACAGCGGTTCCGCGCGCAACCTCGAGCAGGTGTCGCTCGCCTCCGACAACGTCTTCGGCGACGACGGCGGCGCGCTCCAGCTCGCGACGGTCTCAGGAGACACGTCATCCGGGTACGGCGTCTCACTCACGGCGCGAGTCGACACGACCACGACCCCGACGGCGGGCGCCGCTCCGGGCGGCAGATCGCCCGGCCGACCCTGAACCGTCCTCGCAGCGTGAGCCCGCATGATGCCACGCAACCCTCATGGCTGGCCAGGAGGGACCCGCCGGCCCTCGCATGAGGTGGAATGGGATCACCGCTACGAAGGGACAACCACCATGCGCGGAGTCATCATGCACGCCCCCGGCGACGTCCGCGTCGAGGAACGCCCCGACCCGGTCATCGAGAAGCCCACGGATGCCGTCATCCGCGTGGCGGCGGCCTGCATCTGCGGCTCCGACCTGTGGCCCTATCGCGGCGAAGACGCCATCAAGCGCCCCATCCCGATGGGGCACGAGTACGTCGGCGTCGTCGAGCAGATCGGCGACGATGTCAGCGGACTCTCCGTCGGCGACTTCGTCGTCGGCTCGTTCATCGCCTCCGACAACACCTGCGAGATCTGCCGCGACGGCTACCAGTCGCACTGCGTCGACCGCGTGCCGATGGGCCGTCTCGGCTCGCAGGCCGAACGCCTGCGCGTCCCCCTGGCCGACGGCACGCTCGTCGTCGTCCCGGGCCAGCCCACCGACGACCAGATCCGCGGCCTGCTGGCGGCATCCGACGTGCTCGGCACCGGGTGGTTCGCCGCCGTCGCCGCTCAGGCCGGCCCCGGCAAGACCGTCGCGGTCGTCGGCGATGGCGCCGTCGGACTTCTCGGCATCCTGTCGGCCAAGCAGCTCGGGGCCGAGCGCATCATCGCGATGTCGCGCCACGCCGACCGCCAGGCGCTCGCCCGCCGGTTCGGCGCGACCGACATCGTCGAGGAGCGCGGCGGCGACGGCGTCGCGCGAATCAAGCAGCTCACCGACGGATTGGGCGCGCACTCGGTCATCGAAGCGGTCGGCACGCAGGAGTCGATGATGCAGGCGATCCGCTCCACCCGCGCCGGCGGTCACGTCGGATACGTCGGGGTCTCACACGACGTCGAGCTTCCCGGCGCCGAACTCTTCGGATCGGGCGTGCACCTGCACGGCGGGCCGGCTCCCGTGCGGCAGTACCTCCCCGAGCTGATCGAACTCATCATGTCGGGGGCGATCGACCCGGGCGCCGTCTTCGACCTGACGCTGCCGCTCGACGATGCCGCCGAGGGCTACCGGGCCATGGACGAGCGCCGCGCCACGAAGGTGCTGCTCACCCTCTGACCGGCACCGGGATTCACGGCATCCGATCCGACACCCCGTCCAGGATGCCGCCGGCACGGCGTGTCTGCCGCGATCCCTTGCATCCGGGATCGCGGCAGACCGGGCTCAGCCCCGCGTCGTGACCGCTCGCCGGCGCACCCGCGCGACGATGAGGAGCAGGCCGACGAGGCTCAGCCCTGCGGCGAGCGCCAGCGGCGCGGGCGAGACCTGGCCTCCGGATGCCGCGAGCGAGCCGATCGCCCGGGCGTCCGAGCCACCGGCCGGCGCCCCGGCCGGACCGATGCCCGACGACCCTCCCGACGACCCTCCCGGCGAACCCGTGCCGCCGGGGGTTCCCCCTCCCGGCTCGCCCGTGCCCGGCTCACCCTCACCGGGTGCCGCCGTGACGTCGGCGAGTCCACCGTGGGTGAGGCTCAGGTACGGCGCCGAGTGGATCGTCGTCATCGGCCCTTCCTCGGCGAGCAGCGCCGCGCGCTGGTCCGTCGGGAAGTGGTTCTGCGCCAGCTCGAAGTAGCTCATGCTGTGCGCCAGGACCCCCGCGTCGCGCAGGTAGTCGATGGTTCGCACATTCGCGAGCTTCGCCGGGTCGCCCGTGTAATAGGGGAAGGATGCCGGGTCGGCGACCCATCCCGTCGCGGCGTCCGCGGCGTCGGCGAGCCCGCGCCCGTTCGCGTTGACGTGAGCGTGCACGTCGTACCCGTGCACCGACAGCGTCTCGGCGACGAGGAAGAGCGGCAGCAGCGAGAAATGGGTGTACCAGATGCCGTAGTCTCCGACGCCGTTGTTCCGATCGACCTCCTCCGGGAGGTGCCCGTTCTCGTCGATCTGGTGCTCGAGCAGCTCGACGGCGCGCGCGTTCGCCGCGTCGAGCCCCGCCTCGTCGTCGAGGTACGCCGCCACGGCGGTCGTCGTCTCGAGGGCCCAGCTGCCCCAGTTGTTCGTGCGGTGCAGGATCGACGCCGCGACCGGCGACGCCGTCTCGCGCAGGAAGCCGGCGAACACGGCCTCCGAGGCCGCACTCCACACCGACGTGCCGCGCAGCAGCTCGGCAGCATGGACGAAAGCCGGGAAGTGGTAGCTGAAGGCGAGCGCGGAATCTTCGCGGGTGCGCACGCATTCGACCGTCGTGGTCCAGGCGTCGATGAACTGCGCGGCATGCGCACCGTAGCGGGCCTCGCCCGACAGGCGATACGCCAATGCGAGCTCGTAGGCGGTGTTCGCGTCGTTCTGCAGCCCGTCCCGTGCCGCACGGTGCGCGGTCGGATCGTTGTAGAAGAACGGCACGAAGAACGTCGTCGGCGGGGCGGGCGCTCGCTCGAGACCCGCGTCGGCAGCGGTGAGCAAACGTGCGTACGCGAACGCCTGCGGCTGCTCGCCCGCCGCGATGCGCGCCGATACCGCCTCGACGCGGGCGTCGCTCACGAGCACCTCGCCGCGGCCGGCATCCGTCGCCGGCGTCCCCGACCAGCCGACGCAGTCGGTCGGCACCGGCTCGGCCCGATCGATGACGCCCGACAGCTGCACGGAGGCGGCCGACATCCGGACGTCTCGGTGCGCCGCGAGGGCGAACCCGCTGCCCGAGAAGGCGGCGTCCGTGACGTCGATCAGCGTCGTCGCCTCCCCGACGCCGCCGAGGCCGACCCGCATCCGCTCGCCGTCGAGCGAAGCCGTGACCGTGACCGGGCCGGACCCGGGGCGAGCGTCGGTCTGCGCGGTGCCGAGTACGGCGACCTGACCGTCACCGGCGGCGCGGATGACCGCCAGCTCACCGCTGTTGCGGACGAGAACGGTGTAACCGGACTGCGTGTAGTCGTCGGCCGTTCCGGTGCGACGCACCGTGAAGCCCGCCCACGCGCTGGCTCCCCCGCCCGCAGCGGAGAAGGTCACCATCGCGGTCGCCGCCTGGTCGAGGCCGCGGCCGGTCAGCGCGAGGATCGACCCTCGTGACGACCCCGGCTGCACGACTCTCGCGACGCCGTCCGCTGCCTCCCACGTCCCCGCTGCGGGCAGCCATTCGGACGTCAGCTCGTCGAACGCCTCGTCGATCGTCGCGGGCGGTGTCGGCGCGGCGGTCGCCGGGAGGGCTGCCATCGTCAGCGCGACGACGCCGATCAGACCGAGCGAGAATCTCCATCGATTCTTCATGTCTTACCTTTCGTCGGGGTTTTCGGTGTTCACATCACGCGCAGCGAGACGATCCGCGCCTGCGCGGCACCGTTCGTGGCCGTCACCCGCACTCGCAGGCCCGTCACCCCGTCGACCTCGACCTCGTGCACGCGCTGGCGTCGGCGATTCGCCGTCACGCTGACCCGTTCGACCCAGACGCCGTCGGCGCCGCAGGTCTCCACGACGTAGTCGCGGACGAGCTCGGGGAACACGCGATCAGGTGTGCGGTGATGGTGCAGAGTGTTCAACTCGACGTCGGTGTCGTCGTCGAAGACCAGGCGCACGGTGCTGATCGACTGCGCGTCATCCCACGCGAGGGCGAGGTGCGGTGCTGCGTCGTCGGGACGCGACATCCACAGGTTCGGACCGCCGAAGAACCGCTGGTAGCCGCCGACCGCCTGCGGGGCCGCGAACGCCGCGGTGTCGGGGTGCAGGCGCACGCGCGGGGTCCGTCCCCGCATCGGGATCGCCGGCCACGCGATGACGCTCTCCGACTCGTCGACGGCGACGTTCTGATCGCCATCGGCCTGAGGCCGGTGCGGCAGGGTCAGCACTCCCGGCACCTGAGCCTCGGCCAGCACGACGCTCACGTCGGGGTCGGCACCCAGCACCACGACGACGTTCTCGGGCTCGTCCGGTGTCCATGCCAGGGGCAACCGCACCCACTGCGGATCGGCGGCTGCCGCCACATCGACCGAGACCCGCGAGCGTTCGTCGATGGGAACCGCGTTCTGCCGACGCCCGGTGGTCCACAGGGCGGCGGTGAGGGTCGTGTCGCGGGCCACCGTCAGCAGGACATCCAGGCCGTCGAGCCGCGGGTCCACGGGAACGAGCACGCCCAGGTCGGAATCGAGAGGGTGCTCAGCGACAGCGGCATCGGGAACCAGCTCGACGGGATCGACCGTGGTTGCTGCTGACGACGCCGACACGCGGGCGTGCCGCGCCAGGTCGGCCGGATCGGTGTTGCGCACGCCGAACACCGAGGCGTCCTGGCGCAGGAGCACCTGGCGCAGCTCGTCGGCGTGATCGACCGCCAGCGCCCGCGGACGCACCCCGAGGTCGAGCGCGAGGGCGGCGCCGGTTCCCGCCGCCTCGCCGCCCGCGCCGCACGTGGCCATGACGCGGGTCGAGCCGAATGCCACGTGGCTCGCCGAGATGTCGCGGCCCGCCACGAGCAGGTTCGCGACGTTGCGCGAGTAGTAACTGCGGAACGGAATGCCGTAGATGCCGTTCGAGTACCGCTGGTGCGCCCCGGCCTCGGTGGCGTACATGCCGTCGACCGGATGCAGGTCGATCGACCAGCCGCCGAACGCGACGTCGTCGTGGTGGTCGACCTGATCGAGGATGTCGTTCTGCGTCAACACGTGGTCACCGAGGAATCGGCGGTACTCGCGCTTGCCCGGGATCGTGCCGACCCATTCGAGGTCGAGGGTCTCGGCGTCGAAGCGACCCGAGTTCTTGATGTAGTCCCAGATGCCGAAGATCACCGAGCGCAGCTCGTCGCGGATCGCCTCGTTGTCGTGAACGGTGTCGAGGTGGCCGCCCCACTCGATCCACCAGTAGTGCGCGCCCGAGTCGCCGGACCGCAGGATCCGCGACGTCGGGATCGGGGTTGTCGTGATGTCCTTCGCCGAGTCCGGCGCGACGAAGTCGACCGGTCTGCCCACATCCTTGGTGTAGAAGAGGATCGTCGAACCGAGGAGCTCGTCATCGGCCGTCTCGGGCGCCCACGCCTCGCCGAACTCGCCGCGGGCCTCGCGGCCGATCCGGAAGTCGGCGCCGGCCAGGTACCCGATGAGGCCGTCGCCGGTGCAGTCGAGGACGTACGGGCCGCGGAACGTCGTGGCGATCTCCGACCCCATCGTCCACCCGTGCACCGCCGTCACGACCCGCTCGCCGTCGACGTCGTCGGTGTCGATCTCGCGCACATCCGTGTTGAGGAACAACCGGATGTTGGGCTCGGCCCGCACCGCGTCGAGCACCACCTCGTCCCAGATGATCGGGTTCCCCTCCGGGTTGCGGTACTGGTTCTCGACATAGAGCTCGCCGATCACGCCGCTCTCGCGGGCGAACCGCTGGATGCCGTGCGACGTCGCGCCGACGACCCAGACCCGCACCTCCGACGACGAGTTGCCGCCCAGCACCGGCCGGTTGCCGATGAGCGCCACCCGCTTCCCCAGTCGCGCGGCGCTGATCGCCGCGCAGACGCCGGCGAGGCCGCCGCCGACGACGGTGATGTCGGATTCGATGTTCTGAGTGCGCATGGTTCCTTCAGGGCAGGGGGGACACCGGCGGGAGCGAGACGGCTCCCGCCGGTCGGATGGCGGTCTGGTCGAGCGGTGAGGCGAGCGGGCTCAGAGCAGGCGGGAGATCGCCTCCCCCGCGCTCTTCATCGCCGCGGCGGGCTGGGCCTGGCCGATGAGCACCGCCTGGACCTGTTCGGCGATCGCGGTCTCCATCTGCCCGTACGCGGGGTACTTCCACAGCGGGCTGGGCTTCGCTGTCGCGGTGATCGACGACGTGAACGCCTCGACGAAGGTGTTCGAGGTGACCGCGTTCGACGAGAGGGCGGCATCCGTCGTCGGCGGTAGGCCGAGCGCGGTGAAGTACGTCTCGCTCTGCGCGGTGTCGCTCGTGAGCCACGATGCGAAGTCGGCCGCCGTCTGCGCCCCCTCGCCGTCGACGACGACGACGAGGTGTCCCCAGAGGACGTGCTGCGGGGTCTGACCCGCCTTCAGCACCGGCCGGGCGATGGGGGTCATCTTGTCGCCGAGCGAAGCGTCGGGCGACTGCGACAGCACCGCCGACTTGCCCACGGGCGCGTCGTCGTAGAGCGCGGTCGACCCCTGTGCGAAGAGGGTGCGGGCGGCGGCACGGTCGACGTCGGGCGCGATGAGCCCCTCGTCGTAAAGCTTCTTGTACCACTCGACGGCCTTGATCGACGCTTCGTCACCGATCGCCGAGGCGTCGCCGTCGACGATCGGCGAGCCGAAGGTCTGCATCCACACGACGATGTCCTTGAGCTGCGCGGCCTTCGTGCTCGCCGCGTACGGGATCACCCCGATGCCCTTGAGCGCACGCAGGCCCTCTTCGAACTCCTCGATCGTGGCGGGGGTGAGCGACGCCCCGGCACGGTCGAACAGCTCGGCGTTGCCGATGAGACCCACGGCGCCGATCGTCCAGGGCAGTCCGAGCTGCTTGCCGTCCGACTTCCCCGCGCCCAGCGCGGCATCGGTGTATCCCTTGCCCTGCGCGAACGCCGAGAGATCGGTGAGCTTCCCCAGCGCGGCGAGCGCCGACAGCCAGGCGACGTCGAGCTGGGCGGCGCCGGCGAACTGACCGCCCCGTACCTGCAGCGTCAGCTGGTTGAGGTAGTCGTTGTACGGGTAGGCCACCGTGTCGATCTCGATGCCCTGCGCCTGCCGGAAGCCCGACAGGGCCGACTCGATCGCCGGCTTCGCCGCTTCTTCCGAGAGGCTCCACGACGAGAACGTGAAGTCGGTGGCGGTGCCGCCGCCCGGCGTCGCGGCCGGCGCACCGGAGCCTCCCGGGGCGCAGCCGGCGAGCCCGAGCACGGCCGCGCCGCCGATGCCGAACACCGAGTAACGCAGCAGCGTGCGCCGCGAGATGTCCTGGACCATGAATTCTCCTTCGAATCGGGTGGGTGGGTCAGCCCTTGACCGCGCCGGCGGTGATGCCGCCGACGAGGAAGCGCTGGAGCAGGATGAACGCGACGCATACCGGCACCGACACCACGAGGGATGCCGCCATGAGCGCGGGCCACGAGGTGCTGGCCTCGGAGATGAAGGTGTTCACGAGGCCGGGCGGCAGCGTCTGCCGATCGGGCCCGGCGAGAGTGAGCGCGAAGATGAAGTCGTTCCACCCGCGGACGAAGGCGAACAGCCCCGCCGCGACCAGACCGGGCGCGGCCAGCGGGAACACGACCGAGTGGAAGATGCGCCACGGACCGGCGCCGTCGATGCGCGCCGCCTCGATGAGGTCGTCGGGGAGCGCGTCGAAGAAGCCTTTCAGCATCCACACGCACAGCGGCAGCGTGAACGTCGTGAACGACAGGATCAGCGCGAGGTAGGTGTTCAGGAGACCGAACTGGGCGAAGACGAGGTAGAGCGTGACGAGCAGCAGCGCCTGCGGGAACATCTGGCTCGAGAGCACGAAGTACATCAGCGACTTGCGACCGGCGAAGCGGTACTTCGAGAAGGCGTACCCCATGTACATCGACACCACGACCGACAGCACGGCGGTCACGACCGACACGATGACGCTGTTGCGGAGGTAGCCGAAGATCTGCTCGTTGCCGAAGACCGTCGCATAGTGCTCGAACGTCACCTGGGTGGGGAAGATGGCCGGCGGGAAGGCGAACACGCGGTCGCTCGGCGTGAGCGACGTCACGAGGAGCCAGTACACCGGGGCGAACCCGAACAGGACGATGACGGCGAGCGCGGTCCACATTCCCCAGCGGATGCGGGTGCGTCGGCGTCGTGTCGGACGCGGGGACCCGGGGGTCGTCGCGGCCGCTGCCACGGGCGCGGGAACGGGGGTGATGGTGCTCATCGGGAGCCTTCCTTCTCGCCGCGCTCGGAGAGCCAGACGTACACCACGACGAGTACGGTCAGCAGCGCCATCCAGACGATGCCGAGCGCGCCGGCGTGGCCCAGGTCGTACCCGCGGAAGGCGGTGTCGTACACCTCTGTCGCGAAGGTGCTGGTGGTGCCGGCGGGGCCGCCGCCGGTCAGCACGAAGATCGTGTCGAAGTGCTGGAAGTTCCAGATGAACTCGAGCAGGACCACGAGGGCCGCGACGCCGCGGATGTGCGGCCACGTGACGGCGAAGAAGCGGCGGGCGACGCCGGCTCCGTCCATCGAGGCCGCCTCGTGCAGTTCGCCGGGGACCGTCTGGAGCGCGGCCAGGAGCATGACCATCACCCAGGGGAACGTGTTCCACGTCTTCGCGATGATGAGGGCGCCGCGAGCGGTGTCGGTCTGGAAGAGCCAGGCGACCGGGCTGTCGATGGCGCCGAGGCTCATGAGGATGCCGTTGAGCACGCCGTAGTTGGCATCGAAGATCCACATCCAGAGGAAGGAGACCACGACGCCGGGAATCAGCCACGGGATGAGGAAGGCGCCCCGCAGGATGCGCTGGCCCGGGAAGCGCTGGTTCAGCACGAGCGCGAGCGCGAGCCCGATCAGGAAGGGCGCGATGGTCGCGCCCACGGTGAAGATGAGGGTCTGCCAGACGAGACGACCGAAGTCGTCCGCGAGGACGGCGGACAGGTTCTCGAGCCCCACAAACTCCATGCCCGGATAGAGCAGGTTCTCGTCGAAGAACGCCGAGACGAGCGACCGCAGCAGCGGATAGAGCACGATCGCGCAGAGCAGCACGAACCCGGGCAGCAGCAGGAAGACCAGGAAGGTGCGCTCGCTCAGCCGCGAGCCGAGTCGGCCCCGTCCGGGGCTCTCGTGAGCGGTCACGCTCGAAGAGGTCATCGTCGTCCTTCGTTTCGTCGTCCGGGCCGTCGTCTGCGACTCCCGGGGCGGCGACCATCCGCGTCGCCGAACTCAGAGTGCACGACGTGCGCACAGTGCGCAACTGCCATGCACTATGTGCATAATAGGGTGACGAACATCGGCGGCGAAAGCGAGGAAGCATGGCTGCGGAGAAGGGCGCCAATCAGAGCGTCGAGAAGGCGATCACGGTTCTCGAGACCTTCTCGGGGGGCGAGCCCATGCGCGTGAGCGATGTCGCGCGCGAAGCGGGGATCGGCCAGTCGACCGCATCCCGTCTGCTCGCGACCCTCGAGGCCGGCGGGCTGGTCGAGCGCGACCCGCAGACGTCGCTCTACTTCCTCGGCGCCGAGCTCATGACCCTCGCGGGCATCGCGATCAATCAGAACCGGGTGCACCGAGTCGGTCGTCAGATCGCGCAGAGCCTCGCCGGTGAGATCGGCCTCGGTGTCAATATCGCCCTCCTCCGCGGTGCGGAGCTGGTCTACCTCTGCAACTTCGAGGGGCCGCTCTCACCGAAGTCGCACACGCTGATGGGTCAGCGCGTCCCGTTGCATGCGACCAGCATCGGCAAGGCCACGCTCATCGGCACGAATCGCGAGAAGCGCCAGCGGTTGCTGCCGGAGCTGCCCGGATTCACCGAGGCGACCATCACGACGCACGATGACCTCGACCGCGAGGTCGCGCTGACCGCGCGACGCGGGTACGCGATCGAGGTCGAGGAGTTCGTGCTCGGACGGGCCTCGACCGCCGCGCCGATCCTCGACCGCAGCGGAAAGATCATCGCGGCCGTATCCATCTCCGGGCCGCTCACGGCGATCGATCTCGAGACGCGTGGCGCGGAGCTGGGCCGGACGGTCGTCGAGACCGCCGACCGCATCAGCTCAGGCCTGGGCTATCAGGGCCCGGCCTGAGCCTTGCGGTCCGAGCGGCGGCGCCCCGCCCGCGCGATGAAGAACAGGACCGTCCCGACCACGATGTAGCCGGCGGTACCGAGCCACACCGGGCCGGTCTGCTGGGTGAGCAGCACGATGCTGGCGATGATCGCCAGCACGGGCACGACCCGGGGCACCGAGAAGTGCTTGTGCTCGACCTTGTCCTTCTTCAGCACCAGAACGCTGACGTTGGCCGAGAGGAAGACGAGCAGAAGCAGCAGCACCGTCGTCTCGGCGAGCGTTCCGATGTCGCCGAGCACGGTGAGAAGCATCGTGGCGCCGGCGACGACGAGGATCGAGACCCACGGCGTGCGGCGCTTCGACAACACCCGGCCGAAGGCGTGCGGCAGCAGACCCGACTCGGCGAGGCCGTAACCCACGCGACTGGCCATGACCATGAAGAGGAGGGCGCCGTTGGCGATCGCGACGAGGGCGATGAGGCTGAACAGCCACGGCGGGATGGCGACGCCGCTGGCGGTCACGACATCCAGCAGCGGACCGGTCGATTCGGCCAGCTCGGCCGGCGGCACCACGATCACGGCACCGATCGCGATGAGCAGGTAGACGACAGCCGCGGTGATGATGGCGCCGAAGAGCGCCCGCGGGTACGACTTCGAGGGGTTCTTCACCTCTTCGGCCATGTTGGCCGCCGCTTCGAAGCCGAGGAACGAGAAGAAGGCGACGATGGATGCCGCGAACGCCCCCTGCAGCGGGGGCACATCCGGGGCGAACTCGAAGACGCGCGCCGGCTCGCCACCGCCGCCGGCGAACACCATCGCCGCGACGAAGATGACGATCACCAGACCCGAGACCTCGATGATCGATGCCACGAAGTTCGTTGCGAGCGACTCGCGCACACCCCGCAGGTTGATGACGGTGAGCACGGCGATGAAGGCGATCGCCACCGGGATCGGCGGGATGTCGAACAGCGCGGCGAAGTAGTCCCCCGCGAACGCGTTGGCCAGCGCCGCCGCCGTCGTGATGCCCGACGCCATCATGAGGAACCCCACGAGGAACGACAGGAACGGGATGCCGAACGCCTTGTCGACGTAGCGGGCGGCACCGCCCGCGTGCGGGTACTTCGTGATGAGCTCCGCATAGGTGCCGGCGGTGAGCAGCGCGACGACGAGCGCGATCAGCAGCGGCAGCCAGATCACGCCGCCGACGTCGTTCGCCATCGTTCCGACGAGGGTGTAGATGCCGGCGCCGAGGGTGTCGCCGACGATGAATGCGAACAGGAGGGGGGTTCCGATGGCCCGTTTCAGCCCGGGCCGATCGTCGGCGATCGGCGCACTGGTGTCGTTGGTCATCGCAACACTCCAGCGCCACATCCCGAATTCGGACAACCCCTGGCGCCGGCGCGCGATCTGTGGTTGTGAACCTGCCGCTGGCCGGTGCCCGATGCAGGCAGGATGAGAGACATGTCCGATGCTCCCGCCCGCTCGTTCCTCCGCGGCGCCGCCGACCTCGCGCGCGGCTTCGGCTTCTGGTCGCGCCGGCCGGGGGTCATGGCGCTCGGACTCATCCCCGCCGCGATCGTCGGGCTCGTCCTCCTCGGCGGACTCATCGCCCTCGGTGCCTTCCTGCCTCAGATCGTCGACGCCCTCACGCCCTTCGCGGACGCGTGGCCCGAGGTGTGGACGACGATCGTGCGCATCGCCGCGGGCACCGCCCTGCTCGGCGGGGCGATCGTGCTCGTCGCGGTGTCGTTCACCGCGCTCACCCTCATGGTGGGCGAGCCGTTCTACGACCGCATCTGGCGTGCGGCCGAAGCCGACCTCGGCGGCGCCGTTCCCGACAGCGAGGGAGGGTTCTGGCGATCGGTCGGCGATGCGATCGGGCTGATCGCCCGCGGTCTGCTGGCCGCCGTTCTGGCCGCCCTCGTCGGCCTCATCCCGGTCGTGGGCGGCGTGCTGGGGTCGGTCACCGCGGTGTCGCTCACGGGTTGGCTCCTCGCCGACGAGCTCACCTCGCGCGCCCTGTCGGCGCGCGGCATACTGGCGGCCGACCGTCGCCGCCTGCGGCGCTCCCACCGCGCCCGGTTCCTGGGCTTCGGGATCGCGACGCAGCTGTGCTTCCTCATCCCGCTCGGGGCTGTGGTCACGATGCCTGCCGCCGTGGCCGGCTCGACCCGGTTGGCCCGCGCGGTGCTCGACGCGCGCGACTGAGGTTCAGGCGGCCGGTCTCACGCGTGCCGCATCGAGTCGGGTTCCTCATCGCGGATGTGCTCGTTCTCGATCTGGAAGGTGGAGTGCAGCACCGACACCTCGAAGTGCTCCGCGACGCACGAGCGCACCTCCTGGAGCACCTCGGCCGCGTGGCCGTCGCTGAAGCATCGGTCCTCGACGACGACGTGAGCCGTGATCGTGGGCAGCCCCGTTGCGACCGTCGACGCGTGCAGATCGTGCACGTCGGTCACATGGTCCAGACGCAGGATGTGCGCGCGCACATCGTCGAGGTCGAGCCCGCGGGGCGTGAACTCCATCAGCACCGAGGCCGTCTCGCGCATCAGCTTCACCGCGCGGGGCACGATGAGGGCGGCGATGAACAGGCCGGCGACGGCATCCGCTTGGGCGAATCCGGTCGTCGCGATCACGATCGCGGCGACGATGACGCCGACCGAGCCGAGGGCGTCGTTGAGCACTTCGAGGAACGCCGCGCGCATGTTGAAGTTCGCGCCGCGACTCGACGAGAGGACGGCGATCGCCACGATATTGGCGACGAGCCCGACGACGCCGAAGACGAGCAGCTCGATCGCGGGCACCTCCGGCGGCTCGAACAGGCGCCGGATGCCTTCGATCGCGGCGTACACGCCGACGACGAGCAGCAGCGCCGCCTGCGCGAACGCGGCGATCACCTCGATCCTGCGGAAACCCCACGTCCGGCGGGCATTCGCGGGACGCATCATGAGGTTCGCCGCGACGAGGGCGACGAGCAGACCGGAGGCATCGGTGAGGGCGTGCGCCGTGTCGGTGAGCAGCGCGAGGCTGCCCGTCACGATCGAGCCCACCGCCTGGGTCACCACGATCGCGGCGGTGATGCCGAACGCGATCCACAGCTTCACCCGGAAGTCGGCCGGCTGCCCCGCCGGGATCGCACCCGCCGGCGCGTGGCTGTGCCCCGCACCCATCAGCCGGCCACCGCGACGTCGGTCACCGGCCGCGGCCGGCGGAGGTGGGCGCACAGCGTGGCACGGGTACCGGTCGCGCGCAGCAGAGCCTCGGCGGCGTCGACGAGCCCCGCCGTCGCGTCGGGCTCGGCCAGCGCGTACCAGGATGAGCGCCCCTCGGGACGGAGGGTCACGAGCCCGCACTCGAGCAGGAAGGCGACGTGCTTGCTGACGGTCGACTGAGCGAGGCCGACGTGCTCGACGAGGTCGCGAACGCGGTGCTCGCCGTACGACAGGTGCTGCAGCACCGCGAGGCGGGTCGGATCGGCGAGCGCCTGGAACAGGTGCGCGTAGATCTCGGTGGCCCGCTCGTCGAGCTGCGTCGCCATCCGCGGGGAGGCCTCGGGATTCATCGTCACACGGCGATGATATCGCTGGTCAGGCGCATCCGCCAGGGCTCGGGCGGCCCGGGCTCAGACGGCCAGGGCGCGCACCCTCCCCTCGTAGACGTCGCGATCGAGCTCCTTCCGGTCGTCTGCGACCAGCATGGCGACGAACGTGTCGCCGTTGACGTTGAGGAAGGTTCGCAGCACGCCCGCGAACCAGTCGACCGCGATGAGGAGTCCGACTCCCTCGAACGGCAGCCCGAGCGAGGTGGCGAGGAAGGTAGCGACGACGGGGAACCCGCCCGGTACCGTGATCGTGCCCATGTTGAGAAGAATCGCCAGCCCCATCCCGAGCAGGAGGGTGCCCGCGTCGAGGTGGACGCCGCCGGACTGGGCGAGGAACATCACGACGATCACGTAGTTGAGCACGGCGCCGTACGACCCCATCGTCAGCCCCACCGAGAGGGTGAAGTTGGCCACGGTGCGGTCGACGCCGATCTTCTCGATCGCCGTCTTGAGCACGGTCGGGTACGTCACCGCCGAGCTCGTCGTGGTCACGGCGATCAGCGTCTGCTGAGCGAGTTTGGCCGGCAGTAAGGCGATGTTGACGCGCGTCCGCGCCCACACCACGGCGACGAAGAGGATGAGCAGGACGAGCACGCCGAGGAGGGTCGAGCCCAGATAGCCGAGCCCGCCGATCACGACCCCGAATCCGACCGTACCGGCGAGGTCGGCGAGGAGGCAGAAGACGCCGATCGGCGCGATCAGCATCACGAAACGGATCATCGTCAGGACCACCTGCTGGATCTGATCGAAGAAGTCGAGCACGAGCCGGTTGCCGCTGGCCGTCACGTAGACGTTCAGCGCGGCGCCGAACAGCAGCGAGAAGACGATGATCGGGACCATCGCGGCGCCGGACATGGCGTCGAAGATGTTCGTCGAGACGAAACCGACGATCGTGTCCTGCCAGCCCAGCGCCTCGCCGGCGGCATCCTCGAGGGACGGATCGACCGCTCCGGAGAAATCGACTCCCGACCCCGGCTGCAGGACCGAGCCGATGATCCAGGCCACCACGGCGGCCACCGCCGCGAAGACGAGCATCCACGCGAAGGTCCGCGTCGCGAGGCGGCCCATGCCCGATCCGCGGAGAGAGCCGATCGCGAAGATGATCGACGACATCACCAGCGGCACGATCGACATCTGGATGAGGCGGATGAAGATGTCACCGACGAACGCGATCGCCGCCGCCGCGTCGCCCAGCACGAGCCCGAACGCGATACCCAGCAGTGCCGCGAGTCCGATCTGCAACGCAGGGCTCTTCAGTGCTTTCTTCACGGTCGTCCGTCCCTCTCGAAGCCTTCCCGCCGGACGGCGGTGACATCGACGCTAGGTCGGCGCCGATCGTCGACGCGGAGAATTGGTAGGACCGTAACGACCCGTTTACATGATCGGAACGTCGGATGACGAGGCGGCGAGCGTGACAGACTGAGCCGGCCCGCCAGATGAGGAGGATCCGCTGTGACCGACCCCGCCGGAGCGAGCCTCGGCCCCCTCCCCCGCACGCACGCGCTGATCGCCGACGACATCTCGCGACACCTCGAGCGCCTCATCGTGACCGGCGAGCTCAGCCCGGGTGCGCCGCTGCCGCCCGAGCGTGTGCTCGCGCAGACCCTCGGCGTCTCGCGCAACGCTCTCCGCGAGGCCCTGACCCGCCTCGCCGGACTCGGGCTGATCGAGCGTCGGCAGGGCAGCGCGAACCGAATCGCCCGGAGGGTTCCGCTCTCGGCGACGCTGGCCGCACGCATGAACGAGGTCTCGGCCGAGTTCCGCAACGCGGCCGAGTTCCGGGCCGTCATCGAGCCCCAGCTCGTCCGCCTCGCCGCTGCCCGCGTCGACCGGAGCCAGCTCGAGGCTCTCCGCGAGCTGCTCGAGTCCGGCGGCGAGAACGACGCCGAAGGATCGGCGGCCCTCGACATCGCGTTCCACACCGCCGTCGCACAGGCCACCGGCAACCCGCTGCTGGCGGCCCTCGGCGAGCTCACGGCGTCATGGACGGTCGCAGCCCGCCTGTACTCCCACCTCGATGCCGACGGGCGACGCCTGTCGCACGACGGCCACGCGCGCATCCTCGCGGCCCTCGCCGCGGGTGATCCCGACGCCGCCGAGTACGCCATGCGCATCCACCTGGCCGAGATCCGGCAGCTGATCGAATCGGCCGGATCGTCCGGAGCGGATGCCGCCGACGACGCGTGAGCTCTGCCCTCCGGTAGGACCAATCTGCTCGGCATCCGCTACTGTCATCTCGAACCGGCCCGCCCCGGGCCGCTACGGAAGGCCGAACGTGCGACGCAATCCCTCGACCTCACGCCTCGCGCGTCGCGACGTGGCGCCGGCACAACGCCGGACCGCCCTCATCGCGCTCATGCTTCTGACCTTCGTGACGGGCGTGGTCGACGCGGTCGGCTATCTCGCCCTCGACCGCGTCTTCGTGGGCAACATGACCGGAAACATCGTCATCCTCGGCATGGCGGTCGCCGGCGGCGACGACCTCCCGGTTCTCGGTCCGGCGATCGCTCTGGCGGCGTTCACCGCCGCCGCCTTCGCGGCGGGGCTGTTCCTGCGGAGACGACGCAAGGAATGGGGTGGCGCGGTGACGGGCCTGCTGGCCGCGGGGGCGATCGTTCTCGCGGGTCTGGGCGTGACGTTCCTGATCCCCGGAGCCGTCGGCTCCGAGCCGGTCGTCCTCACGGCATCCACGCTCACCGCCGCCGCGATGGGCGCGCAGGCGGCCGTCGCCCGCAGCCTCGCCGTCACCGACATGACGACAGTGGTGGTCACCTCGACCCTCACGTCCCTCGCGAGCGAATCGTTCGTCGACGACGGCCTGCGCGGGATCTGGAACCGCCGCGTCGCCGCCATCCTCGTCCTCTTCCTGGGCGCACTGGTCGGAACCGTCCTGCTGCCCCTCACCCCGGGGGTCCCGCTCCTCCTGGCTGCACTGCTCACGCTCGCCGTCGTCGTGCTCGGGCATCTTCGGCTGTTCACGCCGGCGCGACGAGAAGCGGTCGTCGCGTGAGCGTGCTGCAGCCCGGTGAGGGCGATCTCCCCGGCGACCACTACCTCCCCGCCGGTCCCGACACCGTGCTGTGGGGGCGGCTGCCGTGCGCCGCCGACGCGCCGGTGCTCACGATCGCCTCGGGCATGACCGTCACGATCGACACCGTCAGCCACGAGGGAATCCTCGAGGACCAGGGCAAGGATCCCCGCGCCTACTTCGGGCGTCACGGCGTCGCCCCGGAGGCTGTCCTCGACGACGCGGTCGCGATCGCCGCGTCGCTCTCGCGCGACCCTGCTCACGACGGACCGCACGTCGTCACGGGACCGATCCACGTCGAGGGCGCCCAGCCCGGCGACCTGCTGAAAATCACCGTCGAGCGCCTCGTCCCGCGCGTGCCCTATGGCGTCATCTCCAACCGGCACGGCAAAGGTGCGCTGGTCGGCGTGCTCCCGCGCGGCCCGCATCCCGTCAGCGTCTTCACCCCGGTCGAAGAACGCCCGGGCGGCCTCGTCGGCACGATGCCGCTGACCGACGACGGCCGCCGGATCGTCGAGTTCCCGCTCGCGCCGTTCCTCGGAACGATGGGCGTGGCCGTCGCCGGAGACGAGCGTCCCCATTCGGTGCCACCCGGCGACCACGGCGGCAACCTCGATGTGAAGCTGCTGACCGAGGGGGCGGCGCTCTACCTTCCGGTGCAAGTTCCCGGCGCCCTCGCCTACGTCGGCGACCCGCACTTCGCGCAGGGCGACGGCGAAGTCGCGCTCACCGCTCTGGAGGCCTCGCTGCGGGCGACGCTGCGATTCGAGGTCGTCGTGCGCACCGAGGCCCTCGCGGAGTTCGGTGAGCTCACCGGCCCACTCGCCCGCACCGACGAGTTCCTCGTGCCCATGGGGCTCGACCCCGACCTGGACGAGGCGATGCGCAAGTGCGTACGCGCGGCGCTCGACGTCATCACCGCCCGGTGGGGCATGGACGAGCACCTCGCGTACGCCTACTTGAGCGCGGCGACCGACTTCGACATCTCACAGGTCGTGGACATCGTCTGCGGCATCCACGCCCGCATCCGCGAGTCGGACTTCGGGCGGGTGCCTCAGCGCGCCGGGGACTCGCGCCGCGCCTAGGCGCGCGGGTCGATCTCGATGACGATCCGGCGCCCGGCGTCGATCACGCCCGGGCCCTTGTCGGGAGATGGCGCGGGAACCGGCAGCTCCTGCTCGACCTCCCAGGTGAGCCGGGCGTTGTGTGCCGCGGGGTGGAACAACTCGTCGAACCCGAGCAACCCTCCCGACGACGGCTGAGATGCATCGTCACGGCGTCGGGTCGCGAACGCGGAGCCGATGAAGACCACCGGCACCGAGAGCACGAGCACGATGGTGCCCCAGCCGAAGACGTCCGCCATGCCGACAGGCTAGAGCGAGTCGCTCCTCGCGGCTACCGGCGAGCGCGACGAATGCGGATCGGCCCTTTCGCGGTCGACGGGTCGACGACGGTACCGCGCTGCGTGATCTCGACCTCGCCGTCGGCGACGAGACGTCGCGCGGCACGGCGCGCGGGCTCCATCAGGTCGCGCCACTCCTCCCCGCCGACGGCGCGTGCCGCCTCGGAGGGACAGATCGTCGCCCCCGCGGCACGAGCGCTCAGCAGTTCGAGGATCTTCTCGCTCAGTTGCGTGTCGACAGGACGGATGCCGCGACGGCGGCAGGCGTCCGAGCAGTAGCGCACCTCGTCCCAGTTCCGGGCCCACTTCGCGCGCCACTGCATCTCGCGCCCGCACGACGCGCACGTCTTCGGCGGCGGGGTCGCGGCGGAGGCGGCTCGGGGCATACGTCCAGTCTGCGCGCGCTGCGGCCGTTGGGGGCGGGCTGTTGACAGGAGCCCGGGAGGTGGTCAGGCGAGAAGGCGCGTCTCGCAGCGAGTCTCGGCGACACCGGTTCTGCGAGCATGACAAACGACCTACGTTCCACGCGGCATTCGTCGCGAAGCCCGACAGGACTCGACGAGAGCAAGCAGATGCCAGCGACCTAAAAACATATGCCGCACGTGCGATAAGCGATCATCCTCGTTCGCCCCTTGACTTCCACCGAGGGGATTGCATAGAGTCTCACGAAATCAACACACATCGGCGGAGTGTCATTTGAATCGCTCAAGGACAGTCAGAATCGTTGCCTCCATAATCATCGTCGCCATCGGCTTCTATCTCGCCCTGACAACGGACGGATTCACGCGTGCTTTGGCGGTTGGGCAAATACTCGTCGGCGTAGTGATGCTAATCGGCTCCTGGAGAGCCAAGTCAAATGGACGCGATCGTCGGGCAGAGCGAAAATAGGCAACTGATACGCCATCGTGGCGCTAGGAGGAACTATGCCGAATAGGCAAGAAACATACCTGGGTTTCGATGACTCATGTAGTTATTGCCGTAACATAGCAGGTGCACTTGCTCGCGCTCTAGGTGACGCAGTAGTCACTGTTCCGCTCACAGACGAGCGAATGCAAAGATGGCGCAAGGAAGTGTGGGGAGACAACGCCCCCTGGGCGCCGACCCTCATACGCGTCGGCGACGGATCGCCAGTTCAAGGGTGGACCGGCTGGAGAATCGCACCCGCGCTCACCAGAGCGGTTGGACCACAAAGAGCGATGGCCGCCCTGTCCGCACTCGGCGCCGAGGAACTCGGCCGTTCGTCGAACCGGCCAGGTAGGCAAGCGCAACCACGCAAGATAACCCGGAGGACATCTCTTCAGGCGGGCCTGGCTCTGACTGCGGGCGTCCTACTCTTCAATGGCGGTGGGTTGTTCGGCCGTGGGAGTTCAGCCGCCGCCGCCCCTTCACGGCGCGCACTGTCAGAATCACGTTTAACTGGTGAAAGCGCAGACGAAGCGGTCCGAAAGATGTGGGAGTCAATCGATGTACGGAATGTTGTAAACGAGGCGGAAGCGTCAGGGTTGGTTGCGGCCGGCGACTTCGCGGGCTTGCTTGGATCGCCCCGCTTTGGGGTAGCTACGGCGCTTGCTCCCACGGTCGAGACGACCGTACTGCGGACTGACCTCGAGGGTGGGATAGAACGCCTTCTCGTGGTCGAGTACGACGAGACCAACGAGCGACTCCTCTGTTATGCGGTCTATAGCGAGCCTATCGATGGTGTGTTGTCCTCAGCTTTCGCAGTTCAGTTCAGCGGCTGGGACGCTGAGAACGCGCGACCCGAGAGGTTCCGTGTGTTGGCCAGTAGTTTCAATGGGGAAGTTCCGACACCAGTACCTGAAGCAAAGATGGCGGCCGCGCTCCGAGACGGCAAGGACCCCTGCGGGGGCTGTAACGGGGTTTGCCAAGTCGGGGGGCAGCAGCTGCGAGGTGAATGCCGAACTGGAAACGTCGTTTCGTGCGTTCTGGGCGCTGCCGGGTGCGCGCTCTGCGCGACGTGCAGCGGAACGGGGGTCTGCATCGCTTGTTTCATCGTCAGTTGCGGCGGTGCGCTCCTCTCATGCTGTGAGGGCATCCACAACGAAGCCTGCCGTCGGTGCGTCAGGGTGTGCTGAGACGCGCGTGTAGCGCAGCGTGCTCCGGATCCCGGCGCTCCTCGCCGCACTGGGCGGAGACGTGCACTGTTCCGCGGTCCTGCGGACATCCTCCGACGAAATCGCGGCCCAACGGCTCGCCCGTCGTGAGATCGGGACCGCACTCGACGAGCACATCCGCCGCAGCGAAGCCGCTGCCCGGCGGCTCGATCAAGCCGGAGACGGGATTCGCCGCATCGCCACGGACGGCCGATCCGCCGCCGAGATCGCGCTCGAGGTGCTCACCGGCGCCGGCTGGCTGCCGACTGAATCGGATCAGGCGAGAAGGCGCGTCTCGCAGCGAGTCTCGGCGACACCGTCGCCATCGCGCTCGACGGCCCACACCGCACCGTCGGCCGACTCGGTGAGCATCTCGACCGGCTCGCCGTCGATGTAGAGCACCGCTGCGCCCTCGTCGAGGCCGAACCCGTTCGGCAACGTTCCGTCGGCGATCGCGCGTTGCAGCGCGGGGCGCCGGCCGGGCTGCGAGTCGTAGTGAACCCCGACGGATCGGTCGACGAAACCGAGCGCGTCGTCGATCACGGCGACCGGGCCGAACGTCGTGGTGGGGCCGCCGACGTGCCAGCAGATCGCGCCCGCTGACGTCCCCGCCAGAACAGTCCCCTGATCCGCCGCCTCGGCGAGCACCTCGGGCAGCCCATGCACCCGCCACACGGCCAGCAGGTTCGCGACGCTGCCACCGGCGACCCAGACGAGATCGCTCGCCAGAACGGCCTCGCGGAGGTCCGGCTGGTTCCGCCCGAACAGCCGGATGTGGACGGCATCCACACCGCGCTGCTGCGCCGCAGCCAGCTCCCGGCCCTCGTCGACGCGCTGGTCACCGGCCGCCGTGTTCACGAACGCGACACGCGGGCGACGTCCGGCGACACCCGTCAGATCCAGGGCATATCGCTGCAACGGGCTGAACTCGACATCACCCCACTGCGCGGGGCTCCACCCGCCGCACGTGGCCAGGATCGTCCGCCTCTTGCTCATGAGAGCATCACCTCCGGTGCGTTCCAGGCTCGCACACGAACGCCGTCGAGCCCGTTGCCGTCCGAGCCGTCGGGCAGGGCGAAGCCGACGCGGCGCTCCTCGCCGGCATCGAGCCCGAACGCGTTGTCGTCGAGCACCGCCCCCAGCCCGTGCGGGAACCCATCGATCAGCACGATCGGCGCCGGGTGTTCGCCGACATTGCGAACGACGATGGCGTCATTCTCGACATGCGCCGACACGGCAGTCGACGGCAGCTCCGACAGGGGCGACGTCAGGTCCGCATACGGCTGCAGCAGCTCGGCAACCGGCGTCGCCGCGGCCTCGTCGAGGGGCCGCGCCTCCAGCTCGCGCAGCGCGGCGTCCTTCCGCTGGTGGTTGAACGGGTACCACTGCGACGAGATCCGCCCGCCCGCGGCATCCTGCAGCGTCACGGCGAGGACGAGTGGCTCGACCGGCCGCCCGCCGAGCGGCGCGACGATCTCGGTGACGTCCACCCGACCATCGGCCGCGACGTCGACCCTCGACTCGTTCTCGACCACGACCCGAAGATCGGCGTCGTACAGGCGCACGAACAACCGGGCGCCGGAAACCGTCGAGGGCGTGTCGTTCGACACGTGGATGCGGGCTCGGAACGTCTCGGCCACCGACCAGTCGAACTTCTCGTACGTCGCATAGGCCGACACCGGGGCGCCGAACTGCTTCGCACGGTAGTACGACAGCTTCGGCACTCCGTAGTAGTCGATGACCGCCCAGGACGCGCCCGGAAACGCTTCGCCGATCTTGTAGAACCAGTAGGCCGACGTCGTGTCGCCGCTGTGGGCGCGCATCCGCTCCGATGCGAACCGCAGCGCGTCGCCCTGCCCCAGCTGCGAATACTCGACGAACGTGCGCCAGTCGCGAATGGGCCCGTACGCGGCATATCGCGCCTGCTTGAACAGATCGAACAGCGAGAACTGCGACTGATGCTGCACGATCGCCCCGTGCTCGGGCGGCGGCCACTGCTCGAGCAGGGCTGGGTCGAGGAAGCGCGCCATGCTCGACAGGTCGCACTGGCTCGACAGGCCGTACTCGCCGAAGACCGCAGGCAGCAGGCCGGTGTACGCCTCGACGGGCATGCCCTCGTGATAGACGCCGTAGAAGTGCTCGCTGCCGCCCCAGGGGTCGGTCCGGTGGAACGGTCGTCCGGGGTCGTACTGCGCGACACGGCGCCCGATGACCGTCAGCAGATCGTCCGAGGTGATGGTCGCGGGATTCTCGTTGCCCCCGCCCCACATGACGAGCGAAGGGTGGTTTCGCAGCCGGCGCACGATGCGCGAGACCTGCTCGTCGATCGTCGCGAGATCGGCGCCCGTGGCATCGAGACCGAAGGTCAGCGGGAACTCCTGCAGGACCAGGATGCCGCGACGGTCGCACTCGTCGTAGAACTCGTCGCTCTCGATCGTCCCGCCGCCCCACGCCCGGAGCATCTGCAGATTGCCGCGCTCGACCAGGTCGAGGATGTGCCGGTCGACGTCGAACCCGCGGCGTGCCATCGGATCGGTCCAGCACCAGTTCGCGCCCTTGAGGAACAGCTCGCGCCCGTTGACGACGAACCGCCAGTCGTAGACGTCGGGACCGTGATTGCCGACGAGCGGCTCCATGCGCACCGAGCGGATGCCGAAGGTGGTGGCGAGCACCTGCCCGGCGGCCCGTAGCTCGGCGGTGTAGATCGGCTGCTCGCCGTACCCGAACGGCCACCAGAGCCGCGCATCCGGCACGTCGATCTCGACGTGATGTCGTGTGAGGTCGGGACCGACGTCGGCCGACAGCTCGAGCTCGGAGACGGCGGAGCCGTCGGGATCGCGGATCGTCACCGACACCGGAAGCGACTCCGTCAGCGGCTCCGTGCGGCTCGGAGGCGCGACGACGTCCCACTGAACGCGCACCCGTGCCGCGCCCTCCCGGGCGTCGGTGACCACGACGGCGAGATCGGCGAGCTCGACCTCGGGTACGCGCTCGAGACGGACGCCGCGCCAGATGCCCATCGAGATGAGATGACCGTAGTGCCAGCCCCAGCCCGGCGACGGCTTCATCACGCCGTGCCAGTCGTGCGGCGGCGGATCGATCCGCACGACGATCTCGTTCTCGGCCTCGAGGTCGAGCACCGCCGTCACGTCGACATCCGGGCCGCCGTACATGCCGACGTGTCGCGCGACGGGCCGGCCGTTCACGAACACGGATGCCGCGTAGTCGAGACCGTCGAACGAGAGGCGGATGCGGTCGCCCCGCCAGCCCTCGGGCACGCGGAAGCGTCGGGCGTACCACCACTCCTGCTGCTCGATCCGCGTGCGGCGGAAATACCACGGCCATTTCTCGGGCACGCCGTGCTCGACGAGTTCGGCGTAGGTGTTGTCGTCGACGAGCGGGTCGGCGATGACTCCCGCCGCGGCCAGCGCGCCCTGGACGGTGCCCGGGACCGTCGCCCTCACCCAGGTCGAGCGGTCGGTGTCGGGGCGATGCCAGCCGACGGGGCTGCGGCGCGCAGCATCCGATCGGTCGCCGAGCCAGCGCTCGATCGAGAACTCCCGCCCAGGAAGCGACCCCGCGAGCAGCCACTCACCGTCGAGCGACACGACGTCGGCCTGAGAACCGGCGGGCGCCGCGGCGACCGCGTCCTCCCGCGAGACACGCGCCGCCCGAGACGGGACCGACGCGTGGTGCTCGATCCAGCGGTCTCCGAACAGCGGCGAGCTCAGCCACCGCTCCCGTTCGATGCCGTCCAGCGACGCGGTCACCGGCTACTTCACCGCACCCGCGTAGAGACCGCTGACGAAGTATCGCTGAGCGAAGACGAACAGCAGGAGGATAGGCAGGCTCATGATGAGCACGGCGGCCATGATGTTGCCCCAGTCGGCGAGGTACTGCGCTTTGAAGTACAGGACACCGGTTGTCAGCGTGCGTTTGCCCGGGTCGGTGAGCAGCAGCTGCGGCACGAGGTAGTCGTTCCACACGCCCACACCCTGCAGCACCCAGAACGTGGCGACGGCGGGACGCGCGAGGGGGAAGAAGATGCGCCAGAACAACTGGAAGTAGCCGGCACCGTCGATGACCGCGGCCTCCACGATCTCGCGCGGCACCTGCCGCATGAACGCGGCCATCAGGAAGACGCCGAAGGGTAGAGCGCCGGCGATGTAGAGGAGGATGACGCCGGCGTAGCTGTTGATCAGCCCGAGGTCGCGCACGACGCGGAACTGCGGCACGAGGGCGAGCTGCATCGGCAGGAAGATGCCGGCGGCGAGCAACAGGTAGATGCCCGAGCCGATCTTCGTGGCCTGGCGCACGATGGCGTACGAGGCGAGCGCGGCCACGAAGGTCGCGACGGTCATGCTGACGAGTGTCAGCAGGATCGAGTTCGCGAACAGGTTGGTGAAGTTCGCCTCGTTCCACGAGGTGACGAAGTTGTCGAACGTCGGCGAGATCGGCAGTCCCGTCGGGTTCGTCAGCACCTCGAGGTTGGGCTTGAACGCCGTGATCACGATGATCACGAGGGGGTAGATCATCAGGATGCTGAGGACGATCAGCAGGACGTTGACGGGAACGCGTCGCAGCAGACGCGTCGCGGTTCGGCTGTTCATCGGCCCTCCTCCTCCGCGGCGATGCGGTTGTTCAAGCGGTTCTGCACCGCGGCGATGGCGATGAGCACGATGATGACCAGCACGGCCATGGCCGAGGCGTAGCCGAAGTTGTTGTTGACCATGCCCTCCTGGAAGACCTGGGTCATATACAGCTGTGTCGAGTTGCCCGGCCCGCCTCTGGTCATCAGGTAGACGGTGTCGAACGCGCGCAGCGCACCGTTGATCGACAGCACCAGCACCAGGCCGATCGAGGGGATCATCAGCGGCAGCGTGATGAAGCGCAGGGCCTTCCAGCCGCGCGCCCCGTCGACCTTCGCCGCCTCGAGGATCTCGCCCGGGATCGTCGACAGCCCGGCGAGGAAGATGACGATGTTGAAGCCCAGACCGCTCCACAGATCGACCAGGATGACGCTGTACAGGGCGAGGTCGTAGTTGCCGAGCCAGTCCTGCGCGAGGCCGCCGAGCCCGAGGCTGCGGAGGATGGTGTTGAACGTCCCCGTGGTGGGGTCGTACATGAAGCTCCACACGAACACGATCGCGACCGGAGAGATCACCATCGGCGCGAAGAAGATCGCACGGTAGATGTTGCCTAGTCGCAGCTGCCGGTGCAGCAGCACGGCGAACAGGAACGCCAGCACGGTCTGCACGACGATCTTGAAGAAGCCGTAGATCGCGGTGTTGCCCACCGCCTCCATCAGCACGGGGTCGCCCGAGAAGATCCGTACGAAGTTGTCGAGTCCCAGGAACTCCCACGCGCGATTGAACCCGCGGGCGTCGGTGAAGCTCGCCACGACGACCTGCCCCATCGGGTACACGGTGAACACGAGGTACAGGATGAGGGCCGGCGAGATCGCCACCCAGAACTTCCCGGCCGAGCTCCGGCCGGTCCACAGGCGTTCCTTCAGCGTCGTGCGCTTGCGGAGCGCAGTCACGTTCTCCGGGTCGTCCAAGGCGAGGACGCGAGGATCTTCGACGCGCGTGCTGCTCATGTCGTTCCAATCGGGTCGGTCGGGGGAACCACGACGGCGGCGTCGCGGGGATCGATGGTGAGGATCGCGTCTGTCGCGTCGAGGTCCGTCTCAGCCGAGCCGTCGAGACGGACGACATGCGATCCGGCCGGGAGACCGGCGACGCGCACTCGCGCGGGGGCGTCACCGAAGTTGGCGACGACCACGACGCGCGAGGGGTCGCCCTGACCACGGCGCCAGACGGTGTGGCGAACCAGCGCGGCCGAACCGGAGGCACCGGCCTCCGCCACCGTGACGGCGGCGTCGGCCACGAGCTCGCCGTTCCACAGCCAGTCGGCGTACCGGCCGCGCACCTCCTCCGCGCGACGCGCTCGCTCGACGGTGACCGGCATGTCACGGGGGCGTCCCTTGAAGTTGAAGGGCTCGAGGCTCATCGCGTATGCGTCCAGCAGGCTCTGGGCGATCATGCCGCGCTCGTCGAAACCGGTCAGCGCCGTGACGATGCGGGCGCCGGGACGCAGCATCCTGCCGACGGGCCGATGGTGGGGCGATGCGCTGCGAAAGTACGACACGTCGTAGTCCTCGAACTGGGCGTCGTAAGCGCCCTCGGCAGCGATGACGAAGGTGTCGGCCGCGTCGCCGAGGCGAGCGCGCATGTCGTCGATGTACGCCGCGTCCCACGTGAAGGCGCTCGCGCCGACGGGATGGCCGTGATCGTCGGCGAAGCACAGCAGAGCGCGACCGTGGTAGAGCGACTCGTCGGCCAGGATGCCGTCGGCGCCCCAGGATGCGATCTCGGCGACCTCGTCGGCGATGCGGTCGCGCAGCTCGCGCACGCCGAAGCACAGGGGCACGTACCAGGGCGTGCTGATGCCGTAGCGCTTGCGCGAGGAGTGGTAGACCGGACCGGGCTGCGCGTAGGGCTGCCCGTGGGGATCGCGCGATACGAAGCGCTCGAGCTCATTCCAGTTCGGGCCGGGCTTCTCGACCCACACGTACTTGACGTAGAGCACGGTGGCGACGTCGAGCTCGCGGGCGCGATCGAGCGCCCGCTGCAGGCCGGCGGCTCCGCCGAGCTTCGCCGCCGGGCGGTGCCACGGGACGAGGCCGTCCTGTCCGCCCTCGTTCCAACCGACGATCTGGATCGCGCCGATCCCGGTCGACGCGCACTCCTCGATGATGTCGACGAGGTCGTCGAAGTCGTAGCGGGGCTCGCCCTCGGTCGACATGAGCTGCACCTGCAGCCAGAGCCGGGGCTCCGCGAGCCAGGCCGCGCGGGAGCGCCGGGTGGGCGCCTGGTTGCGACGGTACGGCACGAGCGAACCGGTCCAGTCCCCCGCGTACGGCATGAGCGACATCGCGGGCAGCTCGATGCGGTCGCCGGTCGCGGCGGGGAAGTGGATGGCGTCGAGCGTGACGGCGGCATCGGGCCCGGCGGTGCGGGCGAGGCTGTCGGCGAACCCAGGCTCGAGCGATGCACGCCAGCCGATGAAGTCGAGCGTCGGCGCCGCGGGCATGACGGTGATGCCGCCGGCATCGGTCACGAGGGCGACGAACGGTGAGGTGGGGTTGCCGACGAGCTCGGGCCGCAGGTTGCCGCTGGCATAGTCCGGGAACATCGTGCCCCAATAGGGTGCGTTGCTGTCGAACACGGGCAGCAGGCCGACGCGCGTGCCGGTCGAGTAGTCGACCCCCCGAAGCTCGAGCTCGCGCGCCGCCGGACGCACGCCTCGTATCGACGGGAACCGTACCGCTTCGACGCCGCCTTCCTCGAGGGCGAGCGAGAGCGAGAGCCGGAGACCGCCCTGGTCGATCGCCGCAGTGACCGTGATGTCGCCGTGAAGCGTCTCGCCGGCGGACGTGATCGGGTCGGTCCAGCGCAGCGTCACGGCGTTTCCGTCGGCGGTGAACTCGTGACCGGAGAGCGACTGCTGCGCGGTCTGGACGACGACGGTGCGGTCGCCGCCGCGCGGAATCTCGACGACGAACAGCGAACCGGCGCTCGCCTCTTCCAGCCACGGACCGACCCTGCCATCATCGAATCGCACGAGCCCACCGGTGCGGGCATCGAAGGCGATCGACAGATGCGGGTCCTCGAGGGTGAGGAGCTGGGTCACGGAACACTTCCTTGAGTTGCGTTGTGTAGCCAGACTACACGAATGACGGGTGAAGACCCCCGAAATTGCTCGATTCGAGCGAATTTCGAGGGTCTTGGGTAGCCGCGCTACCCGCTAGCTCACCGCGACGCGCGTATCTCGTCGAGCGTCGCGTCGAGCTCCGCGACAACCGACGCCGAGTCGGTCCGACCGGCGATGAGGTTCTGCATACCCACCAGCAGCGTCTCCTGCAGCTGCGGGTGGGCGGGCAGCACCATGGGGCGGAACGTCTTGCCCTGCCAGGCGGCCTCCATATCGGCGAACAGCGGATCCACCGACGAGACGTCGATGCCCTCGGTCACGGGGAAGGCCTTCACCCCCGTCAAGAACTCGGCGTAGACGTCGTCCTGGAAGAAGAAGTCGATGAAGCGCTCAGCCGCATCGGTCTTGTCGTTGCCCGGGTTGATGCCCCACGCGACGAGGTAGCTCCCCCACATGTCGGCGACGTCGGCGTCGAGGGTAGGGAAGTTCATGTAGCCCGGCTCCACGCCCGCCGCACGAGCGTCGGAGAGGATCCACGTCGCGGGGAACATCGCGGCGTTGCCGGAGAGGAACGCCGTCTTGGCAGCCGACTGGTTCGTGCCGACCGGGTCGGGCATGTAGTAGGGCACCAGCTCCTCGACGACATCCAGAGCACTCTCGTAGCCGGGCGTCTCAGCGAACGTCGTCTCGCCGTCCAGCAGCTCCTCGATGATGTCGGGCTTGTCCGGGAACACGTGTTCCGCCATCGCGTAGTACGCGATGAACTGCGGCCACCAACTGTCCTGGGCCGACATCGCGAACGGCACGATGCCCGCGTCCGACAGCTTCTGTGCGGCATCCTTCAGCTCGGTGTAGGTCTGCGGGACCTCGTCGATGCCGGCCTGCTCGAAGAGCGCGGCGTTGTAGATGATCCCGTTGCCCGATTGAGAGATCGGCACGGAGTAGGCGCCTTCACCGCCGGAGTCGCGCGTCGCCTCGAGTGCCGCGGCCTCGTTCAGCCTTCCGAGGAAGTCGGTCGACGACAGATCGGCGGCGAAGCCGTCCTGGATGAAGTCGGTCAGGTTCTTCGGGTCGAAGCCGTAGACGTCCGGTCCCGCTCCACCCGACAGACGCGTCTTCAGAACGTTGTCGTAGTCGTTGGTGTTGACGAACTCCGCGTTGACGGTGACGTCGGGGTTGGCCTCCTCGAAGGCCGCGATCACCTTCTCGTACGCCTTCTGGTTGTCGCCGCCGTCGCCCCACATCAAGAAGCTGAGCTGCGTGCCGCCACCGCCCGCGCTGCCGCATCCGGTGAGTGCCGCCGCCGCGAGCGCGACCAGACCGGCCGCGCTCGCGAGACGGACACGGGGACCGTGCGTCATCCGTTGTTCGCCACGTACTGGGCGAGAGCGGTGTCGAGATCGGCGAGCACCTGCTGGGTGTCACGCTGGCCGCTGATGATGTTCTGCAGGCCGACGAGCAGCGCGTCCTGGATGCTGGGGTCGGTCGGCGAGAACGCCGCGACGAACTGCTTGCCCTCCCACGATGCCTGCATGTCGGGGAACAGCGGGTCGACGTCGGCGCCGATCTCGATGCCGGTGGTGGTCGGGAAGAGCTTCACCTTGCCGAGGAACTCGGTGTAGACGTCGTCCTGCATGAAGTAGTCGAGGAACTTCTGCCCGGCATCGAGCTTGGCGTCGCCGTTGTTCGGGTTGAGGCCGAAGCGCACCTGGTAGGTGCCCCAGATGGTGTCGGCCCCGTCATCCGTCGTCGGGAAGTTCATGTATTCGACATCGAGGTCGGCGTCGCGGGCGTCGGAGAGGATCCACGTAGCGGGGAACATCGCCGCCTGGCCGCTGAGGAACGCCGACTGCGCGGCGGTCTGGCTCGTGCCGACCGGGTTGGGCATGTAGTAGGGCGTGAGCTCGCGGACGATGTCGAGCGAGTCCGCCCACGCCTTGCTTTCCGAGAACGTCGTCTCGCCGGAGGCCATCTCAGCCCCCAGCTCCTCGTTGGCACCGTGCTCGGCCAACGGGTAGTAGACGATGAACTGCGGCCACCAGTTGTCCTGGGCGCTCATCGCGAAGGGCGTGATGCCGGCGGCCTTCAGCTTTTCCGAGGCGGCCAGCAGCTCGGTGTAGGTCGTCGGCTCCTCGGTGATGCCGACCTGATCGAACAGCGCCTTGTTGTAGATGAGACCGTTGCCCGAGAGCGAGATCGGCAGGTTGTAGGTGCCGCCCGCGCGCTGCGAATCCTCCGCGGCCTCGGGGGTCAGCTTCGACAGGTAGCTCTCGCCGCCGTCGGAGAGGTCGGCCGCGAAGCCGTCGGCGACGAACGTGTCGATGTTGCCGAGGTCGAAGCCGTAGACGTCCGGACCGGCTCCGCCCGAGAGGCGGGTCTTGAGGATGTTGTCGTAGTCGTTGGTGTTGAAGAACTCCGCGTTGACGGTGATGTCGGGGTTAGCGTCCTCGAAGGAGGCGATGACGTCTTCGTACGCCTTCTGCGTGTCGCCGCCGTCGCCCCACATCAGGAAGCTGATCTCGGTCTTCCCGCCGCCGGCGTCACCTGCGCACCCGGCCAGAGTGCCGACGGTCGCGAGCGCGACTCCGACGAATGCTGTCCCCTTGAGCCACTTCTTCATGGCTTCTCCCTGTCTTCATCGATGGTCGACGCCCGCTGGAGGCGCGACGTCCGGGTATTGGTAGCGATACTACACACGAGCCGCCGTTTCGTCTCGTGTTTACCGAAACGAGACGTCCAACACGACAATTTCGCTAGTACCACTACTTTCTGAGCCCTGATCGTGGCTAGGGTGATGCCTCATGGAATCCTCCCAGCAGCCGGACGCCGTCGGCAGACGCATCACCGTCAACACCGTGGTCCGGCGCCACCAGATCGAGGCCACCCGCACCCGCTCACTGTGGGAGGACGAATCCGAGCTCCACTCCGCGGCGCTCGTCGAGCGGTTCTCCGACACCGTACGCGCGGCCATTCCGGATGCTCGCGTCACCTGGGCGCTGTCATGGGGAGCGCTCACCGACGCGTCGCCCCGCTACCGCGACGTGCGCGCCGCGGTCCGCCGCGCGGCCGAGGCGCACGGCGACGACGTCGCCTTCGTGCCCGGGGGATTCTTCGCCAACCTGTACGGCTCACGCGAGGACGTCTCGCGCGATATCACCGACGCCGCCGACCTCATCGCGCAGGAGTTCGGTCGCGCCCCCCGGTCGCTCGTCGCCGGCTTCCTCTCGGCGCACAACATCGCCGACGCACGCGCCCGCGGGATGCGGACGGTGCAGGGCAACATCTGGAGCCAGTTCGACATCGACCTCCAGGACGGCGACGGCTCGATCGCCTACCCCTACTACCCGTCGTCATCCCACTTCCTCGTGCCGGGGACAGGCGACCAGCGCATCGACGCCGTCCAGCTCGACGGCTGGACGGTCGATCTCGTCGCCGCCCGCACCGCCGGGATGTCGTCGGACTACAACTCGCGTCTCGGGCTCGGCCCCATCGAGACGCTGCACCGCCTGCCGCGCGCGGACGCGCTCCGCGAGCTGAACGCGACGAGCGAGGCGCACTTGAACGACCGCAACGTCGAGCGCAACGGCCTCGGCTGGCTGACCGTGAACTACGAGATCAGCGAGGTCGCCCGCGGACTCGAGACCGACCCGTCGACGCTCGAGGCCTGGGGCGGCTGGCTCGGCGGCCTGCGGGAGCGCTGGCCCGACCTGAGGATGCCGACGATCGCCGAGTTCGGCGAGGAGTGGCGCACGCGGCATCCCGACAACGAAGGATTGGCGTACCTCCTCGAACAGAGCGGCAGCGGCGTGCAGGCCTCGCGCCTGGGCGAGACGGTGACCTGGTTCATGACGGCCGGCTTCCGCCTGGGGGTCGTGACGGACGCGGACGGCATCCGGGTGTTCGACTACACCGCTTACGACGGCGACGCCGTCGAACCCTCGGGTCTCGGCGACCGCCGGTGGAGCCTGCTGGGCGAGATCAACCAGAAGCGCACGCGCCCGCAGGACGAGCCGGTGCCGCTGCTCCGGTTCCTCGCCGCGCATCCGACGGTCGACGCCGCCCTGAACGAGTACTACGGCGGCAGCGACGAGCTGTCGCGCCTGAAGGATGATGCATGACCGCCTTGCGCGAGCTCACCGTCGACCACTCCGCGAACCCCGTCGGAACCGGCGCGCGACCGGTCTTCGGCTGGCAGATCACGAGCGATCAGCCCGACACCCGGCAGCGGTCTCGGCGCATCGAGGTGCGGGATCTCGCCGGAAGCGTCGTGTGGGACTCAGGCGTCGTCACCGACGATCACTCGGTCGACATCGGCTACGGGGGTGCGCCGCTGCGACCGCTCGCCCGCTATCGGTGGTCCATCGAGGTGGAGACGACCGCCGGGCGCGCCGAGAGCGCGGGCACGTTCGTCACCGGAGTGGTGGATGCCGATTGGCGCGGCGCCTCCTGGATCGGCGCGTCCCAGCCCACCCCCGCGGCTCCGATCGTGCGCGGCGCATTCGAGGTCGACGCTGCGCCCGACGAGGCCTACCTCGTCATCGCCGCGGGAGGCCTCGCGCACGTCGAGCTCGACGGACGACCCGTCGACGACTCCGTGCTCGGACCGGGGTTCACCGATTACGACGTCGTCACCCAGTACACCGTTGCCGATGTCACCGCGCAGCTGGCAGCGGGCACCCATGTGCTGACGGCGGAGCTCGGCCGCGGCTTCTACGGGATGCTCGGCCGCAACACCTGGAACTGGGAGACCGCGCCCTGGCACGACGATCCCTGCGTCCGGCTGCTGCTCGTCATCCGGGGAGCCGACGGTGAACAGGTCGTCGTGACGGACGACACCTGGCGCGCCGTCGACGGAGCGACCACGAGCGACGACCTGTACGCCGGCGAGGACTTCGACGCACGGCGTCGTGTCGTCGGAGCGGGCTCCGCCGGCACCGACGTCTCCGACTGGCCGCGCGTTCGGGTGGCGACCGGCCCGGCCGGCGCACCGGAGCCGCAGCGACAGCCGCCCATCGTCGTCGCGGGGCACCTCGAGCCGGAGTCCGTGGTCGAGCTCGGCGAGGGCCGCTGGGTCGTAGGCTTCGAACGGGTCGTCGCGGGCTGGGTCGAGATCGAGGCCGATGGTGCCGCCGGTGACGTGATCGAGCTCCGCTTCGGAGAGACCCTCGAGCCCGACGGGACGCCGAACCACGAAGACGAGAAGGGCTACTTCGACGGCCGCTTCCAGACCGACCGCATCATCCTCGACGACACGCGCGAGACCGGCCCGCTGCGCTGGCATCCCCGATTCACCTGGCACGGATTCCGCTACGTCGAGGTCCGCGCGCCCCGCCTTCCCCGATTGCGGGCGGCGATCGTGCATACCCGGGCCCCGCGAATCGGCCGCTTCTCGTGCTCCGATCCGCTGCTGAACACGATCCACGAGCTCACGGTGCGCACGATCCTGAGCAACCTGCACGGCATCCCGACCGACACCCCGAAGTACGAGAAGAACGGGTGGACGGGCGACGGGATGGTCGGCGCGCGGATGATGCTCCAGAACCTCGACACGCACGAGCTGCTGGCCAAATGGTCGGCCGACATCGCCCACTCCCGCCACGGTGCGGGCGCCCCGCAGGTGATCGCACCGCACGGCGGATGGCGCATGGACTGGTCTCCCGCGCCGACGTGGCACTCCGCGCTGCTGCTCGTGCCGTGGGAGGTGCACCTGCAGCGAGGCGACCGAGACGTGCTCGCGGCGGTGTGGCCCGATGCCCGCGACTACCTCCGCTTCGAGATCGACCGATCGCCCGGCGGCATCGCCGAGACGACTCTCGGCGACTGGGTCGCCCCCGACACGGATGCCGGCGGCGGCAACCCGCCCGAGGACGCCCGTGTCGCCGCGACCGCCTTCCTCATCGCGATGTGCGACACCGCCGCCAGGATCGCCGCCGAGCTCGGCGAACCCGCGGACGAATGGCTCGCGGCGGCGCAGCGCAGTCGCGAGGCGTTCGTCGCGACCTTCTGGGACGCCGACCGCGCCGAGGTGCGGGGCGCCGGCGACGACGGGTACCGGCAGGCGCACGCCGTGCTCGCCCTCGCGTTCGACGTCCTGCCCGAGGACGCCCGGCAGCCCGCCGCCGATCGTCTCGCCGCCGACGTGCGCGACCGTGACGATCACCTGTGGACCGGCGCGCTCGCGACGAAGCACATCCTGCCGGTGCTGACACGGTTCGGGCACGCGGATGCCGCTGTCGCGGTCGCGACGCAGACGACCTTCCCGAGCTGGGGCCACTGGGTCGAGCTCGGGGCCACGTCGCTCTGGGAACACTGGAAGCCGGAGTCGCGCTCGCGCGGACACTACTTCCTCGGCACCATCGACGACTGGCTCTACGGCGACGTCGCCGGTCTGCGCCCGCTCGCACCCGGGTGGCGACGTGCCCGCATCGAGCCGGGCGTCACGGCGACCGCTCTGTCCGAGGCCGAGGGTGCCGTGCGCACGCCGTACGGCGACCTCTCGGTGCGCTGGCGACGCGGAGGCGCAGGTCTCGCTCCCGACGAGCTCGAGCTCACCTGCGAGGTTCCCGTCGGGGTCACCGCCGAGGTCGTGCTGCCCGGCGTCCGGCGGGAGGTCGGCTCAGGCGTGCACGCGCTCCGCGCGCACGCCTGAGCCGGCGGTCCGCCTCACCAGGCCGAGTAGCCTCCGTCGGCGAGCACGATCGACCCGGTCAGGTACGAGGCGGCATCCGACGCGAGGAAGGCGACGAGCGACGCGACCTCCTCGGGCGCGCCGAGTCGCTGCATCGGAGTGCGCCGGATCCAGTCGTCCCACCACTCGCCCGGCACCCCGTCCTTCGTCAGGTCGGTGCCGATGTAGCCCGGCGCGACGGCATTGACCCGGATGCCGGCATCGACGTACTCGACGGCGAGCGACTTCACCGCGAGGTGGACCGCGCCCTTCGACGCGTTGTAGGCGGCCTGCCTCTGCGGCGCGTTCGCGAGCTCGCCCGACATCGAGCCGATGGCGACGATCGACGCACCACGGGTCATGTGCCGGGCGGCCTCGCGGGCGCACCAGAAGGTTCCGGTCGCGTTGACCGCGAGCACCGCATCCCATGCCTCGCGCGTGATCTCGGAGGAGGGCTGATGGTTGGCGATGCCCGCCGAGGTCACCAGGATGTCGAGCCGGCCGTGGCGAGCGGCGACGTCGGCGAACACGTCGGCGACCCCCGCCGCGTCGGTCACGTCGAGGTGCACGTACTCGACCCCGCCGTCGAATGATTCTGCGGCCGCGCGGCCGACGTCGTCGAGGAGGTCGGCGATGACGACGGTCGCTCCGAACTCGCGCAGCGCCGTGACGCAGGCGAGTCCGATGCCCCGGGATCCGCCGGTGACGACGGCCACTCTGCCGTCCAGTTCGAGCCGTTCGCGGTACATCTCTGTGCCCTTCGGGGGTGGTGGGGTAAGGTTTGTAGCGATACTACATGGAGGGGGGATCCGTGACCACGGACACCGCACCCGGCGCATCCGGCACCACGGCAGCACGCACGGAGGACTCGAGCGACACGCTGCTGGAGCGCATCACCCGGCAGCTTCCGAGCCTGCGGCGATCAGAACAGCGCGTCGCAGCCATCGTGCTCGACAACCCCGTCGGGGCGGTGCAGTTCACGATGGCCGGGCTGGCCGAAGCCGCCGAGGTGAGCGAGCCGACGGTGATGCGCTTCTGCGCCTCGGTCGGGTGCGAAGGGTTCCAGGACTTCCGCATCCAGCTCGCTCAGACGCTCGCGCTCGGCCTGCCCGTGACGCACTCGTCGATCACACCCGACGACTCGAGCGCCGACCTGTCGGAGAAGATCTTCGACCACACGATCTCGAGCCTCGATCGGGCTCGCCGCACGCTCGACGCCGCGGCGGTCGAAGACGCCATCGCGCTGATCCTCGACGCATCCGACATCCTGTTCGTCGGCTTCGGCGCGAGCGGCATCATCGCGCAGGACGCGCAGCAGAAGTTCCCCCTCTTCGGCGTGCCGTGCCAGGCACCCGAAGACTTCCACCAGCAGTTCATCGCCGCAACGATGAGCGGCCCGCGCTCGGTCACCGTCGCGATCTCGAACACCGGCCACACCGAGCAGACGATGATCGTCGCCGAGGCAGCGCGCAAGGCCGGCGCGTCCGTCATCTCCATCACCGGACGCCAGAGCCCGCTGTCGGAGATCGCCACAGTGCCGCTGATCGCACGCACCTTCGAGGACACCGACGTCTACACGCCGTCGACCAGCCGCCTCGCCGGTCTCGTCGTCATCGACATCCTCGCCACGGGCGTCGCGCTGCGCCGCAGCCCCGAGCACACCGCAGCCATCCGGCGGATGAAAAGCGAGCTCGCGTCGATGCGCCACCGCGACGCCGACGACGAGCAGGCCGCGGGCGGCGAGCAGGCGTCGTGACGTCGGCCGCGCGCCTCCGTGTGCTGGTCACCTCGCGGTCGTTCGGCGGCGGCGGCACCGACTTCGCCGCCGAGCTGGACGCCGCCGGCTACGAAGTCGTGCGATCGAGCCCCGCTCACGACCTCGCGGAGCTCGAGGCGCTCCTGCCCGGCGTCGACGGATGGATCGCCGGCACCGGCCCGGTCACGGCGGCGCACCTCGAGCTCGCACCCGCACTGCGGGTCGTCGCACGCTACGGCGTCGGGATCGACAAAGTGGACGTCGCGGCGGCCGCGGCGCGCGGCGTCGTCGTCACCAACACCCCCGGAGCGAACTCGAGCGCGGTCGCCGAGCACACCGTCGCCCTCCTCCTAGCCGCCCTCCGGGGCGTGCCCGCCGCCGACCGCCGCGTGCGGGCGGGCGACTGGTCGGGCTGGCAGGCACGCGAGCTGTCGGCCCTCACCGTCGGAGTGCTCGGCCTCGGGCGCATCGGACGCCTCGTCATCGAGCGCCTCGGCGGATTCCGTCCGCGCGTGCTCGGTGCCGACCCCTGGGTGCCGACCGACGACCCGATCTTCGACGAGATCGAGCGAGCGTCCGCCGACGACCTCGCCCGATCGTGCGACGTCGTCACCCTGCACGCCCCCGGGGGCCAGACCGTCGTCGACGACGCCTGGCTCGGGGCATCCGATCGTCCGGTGCTGCTGGTGAACACCGCGCGCGCCGACCTCATCGACGAGGATGCCGTCGCCGCCGCGCTGCGCTCCGGCCGCGTCTGGGCCTACGCAGCCGACACCCTGGCGACCGAGAACCACGGCGAGGGCGCCTCACCCCTCCTCGCCCCCGACCTCGCCGATCGGGTCATCGTCACACCCCACCTCGCCGCCCAGACCCGCGAGGGCGTCGACGGCATGGGTCGCATGGCGACCGCCGATCTGCGTGCCGTGCTCGAGGGCCGTCAGCCGCGGCACCCGGTCGCGCCATGAGCGATGCCATGACCGGGATGCGCGGGCAGGTCCGCACGGTGACGGGCGACGTCGAGCCCGACGCCCTCGGCACCGTGAACTACCACGAGCACCTGTTTCAGCGCTCCCCGCTGCTGCCGGGCGACGACCTCGACGACGAAGACGCCTCGGGGCGCGAGGCAGCCGAGCTGCGAGAGTCGGGCTTCGCCGCGCTCGTCGACGCGACCCCGCTCGGCCTGGGACGACGACCTGACGCGATCCGCCGCATCTCGCGCGCGACGGGCCTCACCGTCGTCATGACCACCGGCGTCCACCGCCGCGAGCACTACGCCGCGGACCACCCGCTGCTCCGGGCATCCGAGGACGAGCTCGCGGCCGCATTCCACCGCGACCTGACGGGCGGTGCCGCCGAGGGGCTCTCGCCGGCTTCCCTCGACTCGGAGCCCGACCAGGATGCCGCGCCGCGCGCCGGGGTGCTCAAGGCCGGCCTCGGCTACTGGCGCATCGATGACGCCGCCCACCGGGCGATCGCCGCGGTCGGAGCCGCTCATCGCGACACCGGCGCCCCGGTCATGGTGCACCTCGAGCACGGCACCGCCGCTCACGAGGCCCTCGACGCCCTCGCGTCCGTCGGCGTCGCAGCCGATCGCGTCGCGCTCGCCCACATCGACCGCAATCCCGACCCGGGCCTGCACGCCGAGCTCGCCGCGCGCGGCGCGTTCCTCGGTTACGACGGCGCTGCGCGGGCGCGCGACTGGCCCGACTCGGTGCTGATCGACTGCCTCACCGAGACCGCGCGGCGCGGCGGCGCCGACCGCGTGCTGCTCGGGGGCGACGTAGCCCGCGCGACGCGGTACCGCGCCTACGGCGGCATCCCGGGCCTGCGCTATCTCGGCGACCGCTTCGTGCCACGCCTGCGCGACGCCGCCGGCGACGACGTCGTCGATCGCGTCCTGCGACGGAACCCCGCCGCCTGGCTAGCCTGGCGCGTCTGACGCGAGCGAGCCGGCGGCGGGGACTTTCCGTCAGACGCGGACGGGGTTCAGATCGCCGGCCGAGCGGACGATGCCGGGCGCCGTGAAGACGTGCGGATCGATCCCGGCAGGGGCCGTGATGGTGAACGTCTCGCTCTCTCCGGGAAGCAGCGTCACGAGGCCGCGATCCACTCGCGCCGTCGCGTCGATGCGGTCGACCTGCAGCACGAGGTCCTTCACGAGCGATCGAGCCGTCATGCGCACCTCGTAGCCTGCATCGGTCGCGACCGCGGAGGCCTCGAACCCATCGGGCTCGAGCGCGAGCATGGGGTCCTCGGCGAAGTACCAGAGCGCGCGCTCCTCGGTCGACAGCTCGGCGGCGATCAGCTCGCGGGCCGGATCCGACGCCGTGGCGACTGTGTCGGGCACCGGCACCGTCACCGCCTGGCGGGGTGCGATGCTCACCGTGACCGGCTCGTCGGCCGAGACCGCACCCTCGAACCCTATACGCCGCAGCGACAGCGCGGCATCCCACACCGCATCCGTGTCGTTGTGCAGGACGACGGCCAGGCCCCGCTCGCGTGGCTGGATGGTGACGAAGCGGTCGGCGTACACGGCGCGCAGCGCGTGCCACAGCGGCTTGCGATGACCGTGCCCATCGACGGCGGCCCACGAGATGACCGGCCAGCAGTCGTTGAGCTGCCAGACGATCGCACCCTGGTTGAGGGGATGCAGAGACCGGAAGTGCTCGATGCCGAAGCGCACAGCACGCGCCTGATTGAGCTGAGTCGCCCAGTGCCAGTCCTCGATCGAGCGCGGCGCGGCGATATGGGCGCCGAGGCCCCGCTCGAGCTTGCCGTTGCCGTCCTGCGCCTTCTGGTGCACGAGCATGAGCGGGCCGTACGGGTCGGCCGGCTCATCGTGGACGACGGAGAACAGCGTCGACCATGCGGGCGGACCTTGGAAGCCGAACTCGGACACGAACCGCGGGCGGTACGTGCGGTAGACGTCGTAGTCGACCTGATTCCAGACGTCCCAGATGTGCGTCGTGCCGTGCGCGGGGTCGTTGGGGTGCACGTACGAGCTGAAGCCGTACGGGCTTCCGGGCGAGTAGGGCGTCGTGGGCGCGAGCTCGGCCACGATCTCGGGGAAGAGCCGCTGGTAGTAGCCGTCGCCCCACGTCGCACCGCGCAGCCGGGGCCGCCACTTCCAGTCGACCCAACCCCAGATGTTCTCGTTCCCGCCGTTCCAGATCACGAGACTCGCGCGACCGGTCAGGCGGGCGACGTTGTCGCGCGCCTCTGCGGCGAACTCGTCCCACAGCTCGGCGTCCTCGCTGTAGGCGGCGCACGCGAGCAGGAAGTCCTGCCAGACCAGGATGCCGCGCTCGTCGGCGAGGTCGTAGAAGTCCTCCGACTCGTAGATCCCGCCGCCCCAGACGCGCAGCAGGTTCATGTTCGCGTCGACGGCGTCGTCGAATCGCTCGGCGAGACGCTCGCGCGTCACGCGCGGAAAGAAGGTGTCCTCGGGAATCCAGTTCGCGCCCTTGATGTACACGGGACGACCGTTGACGGCGAGCGCGAAGGGGCTGCCGTCCTCGTCCGCCTCGACGTCGAGCCTCACCGAGCGGAAGCCGATGCGACGACCGGCCTCGACCTCGCCGACCGCGACCCGCAGGTCGTAGAGCGGCTGGTCGCCGTACCCGCGGGGCCACCAGAGCTCCGCGTCCGCGGCGCGCAGCGACAGGGTCGCGCGAGCGTCACCGTGCGCGATCGATGCGGCGGCACGCGCGCCCGCGACCTCGGCCACGATCTCTCGGGCCCCCGTGCCGGCGGCATCCGCGTCGAGCGCCTGCCACTCGAGCTCGACGTGCACGTCGACCCGCCGCGGGTCGTCATCGACGCCGATGACGGGACGAAGGGCGGCGATGCGGACGTCGCTCCAGCCCTCGATGCCGATGTCACGCCAGATGCCGGCCGTCACCACGGCGGGACCCCAGTCCCACCCGAAGTTGCACGCCGACTTGCGGATCGTGTTGAAGGGATGGACGTATGAGTGCGGACGCTCACCCAGGACCGCCTCCCGCTCACGGGCGTAGGCGATGGGCGACGAGAACTCGACGCGCAGGACGTTGTCGCCCTCGCGGAGCAGCGCGCCGAGCCGCCACCGGTAGGTGCGGTGCTGATTGACGGTTCGGCCCAGCTCTCGACCGTTCAGACTCACGCGAGCGACGGTGTCGAGCCCGTGCGCGACGAGGTCGTGGATCGCCTCGCCGTCGTCCGACCAGGCGAAGGTCGTCTCGTACGCCCAGTCGGAGTGACCGATCCAGGCGAGCGCCGACTCGTTGTCGTCGATGTAGGGGTCGGGGATCAGGCCGGCGGCCAGCAGATCGGTGTGCACGACTCCGGGCACCGTCGCAGGGATGCTCGAACGAGTGGTCTCGGCGAAGGTCTCCGGCACGTCTCCAGCGACGTGCGTGAGGTGCCAGCCGGAATGCAGGGCATGGAAAGTCACCCTCTAGAAGTAGCACAACTACCGGAATACCGCGCCTCCTGCCGCGCTTACGCGCGTTCGTTGCACCTCGCACGCCTATTCACGTAGTATCACTACCGATCCGAGACCCGGGTCGTGATGAATGGATGTGAGCATGTGCGCCGCTGCACGACCGGCTGAACCCGCCGCCCTCACCGTCGAGGCCCTCGCCGGAGCTCTCGCGGGTCCCACCGAACGGTACGAGAAGCACCTCGCCGACCTGCGCGGCCTCTACCGCGATGCCGAAGCCTTCGAGATCGCCGTCGCGGCCGATGACGGGACTCCCGTGTACTGGGTCGACAGCAGCACACCCGACACCGGCCGCGGAGCCCTCACGATCGGGCTCAGCGTGCTGCGCCCCGGCCGAGTCGGCGACGAATGGGCGATGACGCGCGGCCACCTGCACGCACAGGCCGAATTCGCGGAGCTGTACTTCGGCATCTCGGGGTCGGGCGTCATGCTCCTCGACAGCGTCGACGGAGAGTCTCGGGCCCTGCCGATCGCACCCGGCGTCGCCGTCCACGTGCCGGGCGGATGGGTGCACCGTAGCGTCAACGTCGGCGACGAGCTGCTCGTGACACTGTTCGCGTACGCGACCGAGGCGGGACAGGACTACGGCATCATCGAACGCGCGGGCGGGATGAGCCAGCTCGTGGTCGCCGACGACACCGGCGGCTGGACCACCCGCCCCAATCCGGACCACGGAGGCTACCGTGCCTGACACCACCATCGCACCCGGCACCGAGAGCGTCCTGGCCGACCTCGCCGCGCATATCGACATCAGCTGCGTCCAGGCGCAGCACGCGCGCGCCGACGTCGAGGAGCTCGCGCGGCGCGCCGTCGCGGGAGGCTTCGTCAGCGCGCATGTCCTTCCGGGGTGGCTCCCCGTCATCCGCGAGCTGCTCACCGGGTCTCGCGTCCTCGCCGGATCGCCCGTCGGCTTCCCCAGCGGCGGTGCGACCACCGCGACGAAGGTCGCCGAGGCGCGCGAGCTGCTCGATCTCGGCGCGCAGGAGCTCGACGTCGTCGTGGCGATCGGCCGCCTGCGCTCGGGCGAGACCGACTACGTGACCGACGAGCTCGCCGCGGTCGCGGACGTGGTCGGCGGACGGGTGCCGCTGCGCGCGATCCTCGAGGTCGGGCACCTCGACGAGGCTGCGATCCGCCGTGGCGTGGATGCCGCCGTCGCGGCCGGAATCCCGTGGATCAAGACGGGCACCGGGTGGTCGGGCCGCCCCACGACGATCGATCACATCCGGATCATCGCCGACCAGGTCGACGGCCGCGCCGCCATGAAGGCCGCCGGCGGCATCCGCGACATCGAGACGATCCGGACCATGGCGGCCCTGGGGGTCACCCGGTTCGGCATGAACGCCGACTCGGCCGTCGCGGCGGTCGCGGCGGCGGCAGGCGAACGGGGAGACGACGCATGAGCATCATCCAGACCATGAACGCGGCCGAGCTGCGGCCGGCGCAGACCCCGACGCTCTACTTCATCGGCGTGACGACCGGCCGATCGTCGATCCAGCAGGTGTTCCCACGCTGGGCCGACGAGCTCGGGCTCGACGGCGCCGTGCTGCAGGGCATCGACCTGCCCCTCCATGCACCGCGTGAGGACTACCGCCGGGTCGTCGAGTTCATCGCGAACGACCCGTTGAGCCTCGGCGCCCTCGTCACGACCCACAAGATCGACCTCTACGCCGCCTGCGCCGACATGTTCGACGAGATCGACCCGTTCGCGCGCCTCATGGGCGAGACGAGCTGCATCTCCAAGCGCGGCGGGCGGCTCATCTGCCACGCGAAGGACCCCATCTCGAGCGGCCTCGCCCTCGACGCGTTCCTGCCCCGCGGGTACTGGGACGGCTCGGGTGCCGACGCCCTCTGCATGGGTGCCGGTGGCTCGACGATCGCTATCAGCTGGTACCTCTCGCGTCGTGAGTCGGGCGCCGACCGCCCCCAGCGCATCATCGTCACCAACCGGTCGGCGCAGCGCCTCGACCACATCCGCGCGATCCATGCCGAGCTCGATACCGACACCGTCTTCGAGTACGTCCTGACTCCGACGCCCGAAGACAACGATCGCGTGCTCGCCGGTCTCGCGCCGCGCTCGCTCGTGGTCAACGCGACCGGTCTCGGCAAGGACGCGCCCGGCTCGCCGATCACCGCCGCCGGTGTCTTCCCCGAGCACGGCGTCGCGTGGGACCTCAACTACCGCGGCGACCTCGTGTTCCTCGACCAGGCACGTGCGCAGGAGCAGTCCCGCGCACTACAGGTCGAAGACGGATGGATCTACTTCGTGCACGGCTGGACGCAGGTGATCGCCGAGGTGTTCGACGTCGACATCCCCACCTCGGGAGCGTCGTTCGACCGGCTCGGCGAGCTCGCCGGCTCGACGCGCTGACGATGACCGACCTCGGCGCGGCGCCAGACCTCGTCCTGGCCTACGACCTCGGCACCGGGGGCTGCAAGGCCTCGTTGTGGACGCCCGCGGCGACGATGCTCGCCGAGACCGTCGTGCCCTACCCGACGAGCCATCCCGCGCCCGGACGCAACGAGCAGAGACCGGCCGACTGGTGGGATGCCGTCGCCGCGTCGACCCGGCAGCTGCTGGAACGCTCCCCCGGAGCACGCGAGCGCATCGCCGGCATCGCCCTGTCGGGTCAGAGTCTCGGCGCCGTCCAGATCGACGACGACGGCGAGCTCGTCGCTCCCACGACCCCGATCTGGTCCGACACCCGCGGGCGCCCGGATGCCGTCTTCGGCGGCCTGTCCGAGGCCGAGTGGTACCGGCGCACCGGCAACGGGTTCGGGGCCGCGCTGTACCCGCTGACGAAGGCCGCCGCGTTCCGCGCGGAAGACCCCGGCTCCTGGGCGCGCACGCGGCACCTCGTCGGATCGAAGGACTGGATCAACCTGCGCCTGACCGGCCAGCTCGCGACCGACCCCTCGATGGCGTCGGGCAGCGGAGCCTACGACCTCGCGACGGGCGACTACGACGACGAACTGCTCGCCGCCGCCGACCTCCATCGCGACGTTCTTCCGCGCATCGCGCCGTCGTCGGATCGGGTGGGCTCGCTCACCCGGGCGGCCGCCACAGCGCTCGACCTGCCGACCGGCATCCCCGTGTTCGCCGGCGCCGTCGACAACGCGGCCATGGCACTCGGCTCGCGCGGCACCGCCGAAGGGCGCATCTACGCCGCGCTGGGGTCGTCGAGCTGGATCACCGTCACCTCGGCGCGACCGGTCATCGATGAGCACGCGCGTCCCTACGTCTTCGCGCACGCGATCCCCGGCATGTTCGTCAGCGCCCTGTCGACCTTCAGCAGCGGCACGAGCCTCGAGTGGCTGCACGCGACCCTCGCGCCGGGCACCGACACCGCGGCGTTCATCGATCTCGCGGCCGGCAGCGTCCCCGGGGCCCGCGGCGTGAGCTTCGTCCCCACCCTCGCCGGCGGCACTCCGCTCGAGGGCGGCAGCGGTGTCCGGGGCGGCTTCACGGGTCTCCACCTGGGCGCCGGTCCCGCCGACCTCGTACGCGCCTGCCTCGAAGGCATCGCGTTCTCGCTCGACCGCAGCCTGACGCTCATGCGCGAGCTCAGCGGCTCGCACGAGGCGCTGCTCATCACCGGCGGCGGCAGTCGTTCTCCTCTGTGGAACGGCATCTATGCCGACATCCTGCGATCTCCCCTGCAGCGCTCGGCCGTGGACCAGCAGGCCGCGACGCTCGGCGCGGCCGCCATCGCACTCGTCGGACTCGGCATCTGGGACGACTACGGGCGAACGGATGCCGCGCACACGGGCCTCGACGAGATCGTGCCGACCTCACCCGAGTCGTACGCCGGCGCCCGAGATCGATTCGACGCGGCCGTCTCGGCGCTCGCCTCCCTCACCCCGACACAGGAGAACCTCTCATGACCGACCTTCCCCTCGTCGTCATCACCGGCGCGAGCTCCGGCATCGGCGCCGCCACCGCGCGGGCCTTCGCCGCCGCAGGCCACCCCCTGCTGCTCATCGCCCGTCGCCTCGAGCCCATGGTCGAGCTCGGCCTCGAGAACGCCGAGCTCGCCGCCGTCGACGTCACCGACACCGCGGCCGTGGCCGACGCGCTCGCCCGCGCCGAGGAGCGCTTCGGCCCCGCCGACCTGCTCGTCAACAACGCGGGGCTCATGGCCCTGTCGGCGGTGGCCGAGCAGGATCCCGCGCTCGTCCAGGAGCAGTTCGACGTCAACTGCGTCGCGCTCATGAAGAACAGCCAGCTCGTGCTGCCCGGGATGCAGGCGCGCCGCCGCGGCACGATCGTCAACATCGGCTCGATCGCGGGCAAGCAGCTGTACACCGACCACACCGTCTACAACGGCACGAAGTACGCCGTCCACGCCATGACCGAGGGGCTTCGCCGCGAGAACGCCGCTCACGGCGTGCGGGTGCTGCTCGTCGCCCCGGGGATGGTCGACACCGGTCTGCTCGGCAACACCGGCGAGGGCGCCGTCCTCGACGGCTACCTCGACTACAAGAGCAGCATCGGCGGCGGCCTGCGTCCCGGCGACATCGCGCAGGCGATCCTGACCGCCTACCAGCTGCCCCAGCACATCAGCTTCCGCGAGATCGTGGTCGCCCCGACGTCGCAGGACGCCTGATGAAGCGTGGGGGCATCCCCGACGCCGGACCGCTGCGCGGCGAACCGATCGTGCCGGTCGTGGTGCTGCACGATGCGGCTGACGCACACCCTCTCGCCGACGCGCTCGTGGCCGGCGGCATCCGGTGCGCTGAGATCACGCTGCGGACCGCAGCGGGCATCGACGCCATCCGCGCGCTGCGCGATCGTGGCGACATCCTCGTGGGCGCCGGCACCGTCGTCGACCCCGACCAGGTCGACGCGGTCGTCGAGGCGGGAGCCGCATTCGCCGTCTCGCCGGGCTTCGACGCGGACGTCGTCGACCGCTGCGCCGAGCGCGGCCTGCCGATCGTGCCCGGCGTCGCCACGGCCAGCGACATCCAGGCGGCGCTGCGCCGCGGCCTCCGCTATCTGAAGCTCTTCCCCGCGGGACTCGTCGGCGGCCTCGCCGCGGTCCGGGCGTTCGCCGGCCCGTTCCCCGACGTGCGGTTCCTGCCGTCGGGCGGGGTCTCGGCCGCCAACGCCGCGGAGTACCTCGCCGACCCCGCCGTGTTCGCCGTCAGCGGCTCGTGGATGGTGCCGGCCGACGCGCTCCGCGCCGGCGATTGGGATGCCGTCGCGCGCCTCTCGCGCGCCGCTCAGACCTGAGCCCGCGGACCCGCCAGCGCCTCGCGCAGCACGATCGCGGCACCGCCGAGGGCGGCTGAGCGGCTCGGGTCGGCCGAGGCCACGACCCGCACGGGGTGAGAACGGCGCGCGAAGAAGGTGTCGTCCAGGACCGAGCCGATCCGTTCGGCGAACACGGGCCCGGCGCCCGCGAACCCGGCCCCTGTGAGCACGACGAGGTCGAGGTCCAGGAGGTTCACGAGGCTCGTCACCGCGACGGCAAGCGCATCCGCCGACTGCGCAACCGTGTCGACGGCGTGGGGGTCGTCGCCCCCGCCCGCGCGCGCCGCGATGTCGATCCAATCGCGACGCTCGCCCGACACGGCGAAGTAGCGTTCCTCCGCCGCGGGCGGTGCGGCGAACAGCTCGAGACAGCCGCGGTTGCCGCAGTGGCAGCGCGGTCCGTCGAGGTCGATCGACACGTGACCGATCTCCCCCGCGTTACCGCTGATGCCGCGAAGCAGCTCGCCCGCGATCATGATGCCGGCCCCGATACCGATGCCCATGTGGATCGTGGCGAACGTCCCTTGGCCGTTCGTCGCGCGCGACCAGTACTCCCCCGCGGCAGCGGCGGTCGCGTCGTTCTCCATGACGACCGGCAGGGCGAGAGCCTCGGCGAGCGCGTCGCGAATGCTGAAGTCCGACCAGGGCAGCGATGACGGCAGCTGCACGGCGGCTCCACTCAGGATGTCGATCGGCCCCGGCACGACCATGCCCACACCCGCGACGATCTCGCGCTCGATGCCCGCCTCGGCGATGATCGAGTCGACCTCGTCCGCGATGCGCCGGACGACCTCGGCCGGCTCGAGACGGTCGGCCCCCGGCCCGGAGCGCTCGGCGACGAGCTCGCCCCACACGTTGACCACGACGTACGAGGTCGCGGCGAACCCCAGCACGATGCCGATCGCGTAGCGCGAGTCGGGCCGCGCCTCGAGGAGCGTCCGCCGTTTGCCGCCGGTCGGCTCCCCGACGCCGGTCTCGACGACGAGACCGTCGGCGATGAGGTCGCGGACGACGGTGGTCATGGTCGCGGGTGTCAGCGCGGTCGCCTCCGCGAGCTCGGTGCGGCTGATCGGGCCCGCCACCCGGATGAGCTCGAGCACGACCGCGCGGGTGGGGCGCCGCGCGGGCGCGGCATCCGGCTCAGGGCCGGGACGCATCGGCGTGCCTGTCGGCGGCCCGTCGCGGCAGCAGGGCGAGGGTCGTACCGAGCGGGTCGGGCATCACGAAGTGCCCGAACGTGTCGTTGGCGAAGAACATGACGCCGTCCAGCATCCCACTCAGCTCGCCGTAGACGGCCCGCTGGCGATGCCAGAAGTGCGGCGAGTCGAGGTAGACCCGATACCAGTACCAGGGGTCGACGAAGTCGAGCGAGTAGATGATCTCGAGCTCGCCCCCGAGGCGATCGCGCAGCGCGATCTTGCTGCGAGCCGATTCGGCGATGTTGTCTTCGCGCGCGAGGACGGCGAAGTTCGACACGACGATGCCGCTCAGCGCCGCATACGCCTCGTCGGTCATGCCCCAGACGTCCTGCTCCACCTCGACGGGCCAGAACGAGTCCTGCCAGTAGATCCGCGCGCCGGCACCTGCACCCGCACCGGTGCCCGCACCCGCACCAGCGTCGAGCAGCTCGCGCAGCCGCGTGAAGAACCGCGTGACCGACGCGCGCCGTTCGGGAGTCGACTGCACAGCGTGCTCGGGATGCCAGATTCCGATGAGGCCGAACTGATTCCCGAGCGTGATGCCGTCGAGCCCGAAGTCGGCGACGAACGCCGCGATCTGGCGCGCGGCGAACCGCTCGACCGGCTCGCCCGCCGGGATGCCGCTCGGATACGCCGCGTACGCCTCGGTGTCGGCGTCGAGCACCGCGGCGACATCGAGGAGACCCGGGGCGATGTTGCCGCCGGCATCCACCCATCCGGACGCCGCCTCGGGGTGCCGCTCGGTCTTCCACACGCACGCGCAGAACTCCGAGCCCGGCTCGAGGTACTCGAGCAGCACGAGCGGGATGCCGCGCCGCCGCGCCTCGTCGCGGAATGATCGGTAGATCGCGGCGAGCGTCGCGTAGCCCATGGGCTGCTCGCTCAGCACGAACGCCGGACCAGCGTGGTACGGATTCCCCGCGATGACCCGGTCCTCCCGCGCGACGCGCAGCCAGTGGCCGTTGTGGTCTCGCGTCGAGACGGCGGTGCCGACGTAGGAGTTGTAGCGGCCCCAGTCGAATCTCGTCGCCCCGTGCCCGGTGCCCGGGTATGCGAGCACATGATCGCCGTTACCGGCGCAGAAGGTGACGACGACCTCGTCGACGCGGTCGAACCAATCGGCGTAGTGATCGAAGAACGCCGCGACCCCGGGCTGCGGATCGGCGAGGTCGGCGAAGATCTTCGGAGTCACCCACGTGTGCGCCCGCTGCGGGCGACGCGCCTCGCCGGTCATGAGGTCTCCGCGAAGCGGCGGTGCGGGTCGGGCGCCGCATCCGCGAGCCGCTGCGTATACGGGTGCTGCGGATGCAGGATGACGTCATCGGCCGGCCCGCGCTCGACGATCTCGCCGTGATACATCACGAGGATCTCGTCGGAGAAGTGCCGCGCGGTCGCGAGGTCGTGCGTGATGTACAGCACCGCGAGATCGTCCTGGCGCTGGATGTCGGCGAGCAGGCGGAGCACGCCGAGCCGGATGGAGACGTCGAGCATCGACACCGGCTCATCGGCGATCAGCACCCGCGGGGACGGCGCGAGAGCGCGCGCGATGGCGACCCGCTGTCGCTGCCCGCCCGACAGCTCGTGCGGGCGCCGATGCAGGTACTCGTCGGGATCGAGCTGCACGCGTTCGAGCAGCTCGGCGGCGGCCCGCTGCACCTGGGCCCGTCCCCGCGCACGCCCCGACATCACGAGGGGACGGGCGATGTGGTGATAGATCGAATGGAACGGGTTGAGCGAGGCGAACGGATCCTGGAACACCATCTGCACCGCGGTGCGGTACTCGCGTGCTGCGCGGCCGCGCGTCGGGGGCTTCTCGCCGTCGAGCAGGATCTCGCCGCCGCTGGGCTGCTCGAGCAGCAGGAGCATCTTGGCGATCGTCGACTTGCCGCTGCCGCTCTCACCCACCAGCGCGACGGTCTGCCCGTAGTCGATCGAGAGGTCGACGCCTTTCACCGCCTCGACGGCGCCGCGCCCCGTGCCGTAGGTCTTGCGCAGGCCGATGGCCTCGATCGCGCTCATGCGCCCTCCTCCGTCGTCGAGGTCGCCGCGCCGGCATACCCCAGTCGTTCGCCCGTGAGGCTCGGGAACGCGGCGAGCAGCTCACGCGTGTACGGGTCTCGCGGCCGGTGATAGATGTCTCGCGTCGAAGCGAGCTCGACGATCTCGCCGCGCCGCATGACCGCGATCCGGTCGCTGATCTCGAGCAGCAGCGGCAGGTCGTGCGTGATGAAGATGACGGCGAAGCCCAGTTCGTCGCGCAGCCGGGTGATCTCGGCGATGATTTCGCGCTGCACGACGACGTCGAGGGCGGTCGTCGGCTCATCCATGATCATCACCGGCGGGTCGAGCAGCAGCGCCATCGCGATCATGACGCGCTGGCGCATCCCGCCCGACAGCTCGTGCGCGTACGCGTCGAGCCGCTCGGCCGGCACTCCCACGACGCGCATGAGGTGCTCGCAGCGGTCGCGGCGCTCCTGCTTCGTCATCGTCGGGCGGTGCGTCGTCAGCACGTCCTCGAGCTGCGCGCGCACGCGCAGCACCGGGTTGAGCGCATTCATCGCACCCTGGAACACCATCGAGATGCGATCCCAGCGGAACGCCCGCAGTGCCGCGCCCTCGAGCTCGTCGACGCGCACCGGCTGGTCACCGCCCAGGAAGCGGACCGCCCCGCCGACGACCTCGGCCGGCGGCTTCAACAGCTGCGTGATGCCGTAGGCGAGGGTGGTCTTGCCGCATCCCGACTCGCCCGCGATGCCGAGGATCTCGCCGCGCCGCAACTCGAAGCTCACTCCCGCGACGGCGTGGACGACGGGGTCCGAGGCGTAGTCGATGCGCAGGTCCTCGATGCTCAGCACGATGTCGTTCACGAGAGGGCCTTCCGACGGGGACGCGCCGCGACGGGCAGACGCAGCTTGGGGTTCACGATCTCGTCGAGGGCGAAGTTGACGAGCGACAGCGCGGCACCGAGCGTCGCGATGAGCAGGCCCGGCGGCACGAACCACCACCATGCCCCGGCCCGCAGTGCCGAGTTCATCTGCGCGTCGTAGAGCATGCGCCCCCACGTGTAGTCGCCCGTCACACCGAGGCCGAGGTACGACAGCCCCGCCTCGGCGAGGATCGCCGACACGACGCCGAAGATGAAGGACGACGCGAGGATGGGCAGCAGGTTCGGCAGGATCTCGACCGTGATGATGCGGAACGTGCGTTCGCCGGCGACGCGTGCAGCGGCGACGTAGTCGCGGTTGCGCAGGCTCAAGGTGACCGCGCGCAGCACGCGCGCGCCGCCGGCCCAGCTCGTGAGCGCCAGGATCAGGGCGACGACCCCGAGACCGCGGCTCTCGACGTAGCTCGACACGACGATGATGAGCGGCAGCCCCGGGATGACCAGGGCGATGTTCGTGATGAGCGAGAAGCCCTCGTCGAACCAGCGTCCCAGGTAGGCGCCGACGATGCCGAAGAACGCCGAGAGCACGAGGCTGAGCACGCCGACGACCACACCGATGAGCAGCGAGTTCGTCGTCGACACGGCGAGCTGCGCGAAGATGTCCTGCCCCTTCTGCGTCGTGCCGAGCCAGAACTCGGCGCTCGGCGGGGTGATCCCGATCGGGCGGATGCGGAACGGGTCGCCGACGAAGAGCGGGGCGACGAGGCCGAACAGCACGATGGCGCCCGTGATCGACAGTCCGACCACCAGCTTCGTGCTGACGGGGCGACGACGACGGCGGCGCGGCGACAGCTGCGCGAGGGTGGCGGTGACCGATTGCGACGACATCCGTTACCTCCGGATCCGGGTACGGGGGTCGATGACTCCGTAGAAGAGATCGACGATGAGGTTGGCGGCGAGCACGGCCAGCGTGATCACGAGGAACAGACCCTGCATGAGCGCGTAGTCGTTGTTGTTCACCGACTGCAGCAGGGCGTATCCGATGCCCGGATACGAGAAGACCTGCTCGGTGACGAGCGAGCCCGAGACGACGAAACCGAGCGACAGGGCGAAGCCGGCGACGGAGGGGAGGATCGCGTTCCGCGCGGCGTACCGCTGCCGCACCCGCACCGGCGAGAGGCCCTTCGCCTCAGCCGTGGTGATGTAGTCCTCCGACAGCGTCGCGACCATCATGTTGCGCATGCCCAGCATCCAGCCGCCGACCGAGCTGATGACGATCGTGAGGGCCGGCAGGAAGGCGTAGTACGCGGCGCTGCCGACGAAGTCGGCCGACCAGCCCGGCATCGTGCTGTAGATGTCGTACCCGCCGAAGGCGGGGAAGATCGGCCAGATCACCGCCAGCAGGTACACCAGGATGATGGCCATCCAGAAGTACGGCACCGCCTGCAGCATCGTCGTGATGGGGATGAGGTTGTCGAGCCAGCCGCCGCGGCGCCACCCGGCGATCGTGCCGAGGGTGATGCCGAGCACGAACGAGAGCACGGTCGACACCCCCACGAGCACGATCGTCCACGGCAGCGCTTGCGAGATGACGTCGACGACCGGCGTCGGGTAGTAGGTGATCGAGGGCCCGAAGTCGAACGTCAGCACGTTGCGGAGGTACCCGAGGTAGGCCTCCCAGACCGGCACGTCGGTGCCGGTTCCCAGCAGCAGCTCGAGGCTCTGCCGCGCCGCCGGGCTGACCGGCCCCTTCTGCGCGAGCTTGGCGAGCATGATGTCGACCGGGTTGCCCGGCAGCAGGCGCGGGATGAAGAAGTTCAGGGTCACGGCGGCCCACAGCGCGATGCCGTAGAACGCGAGCTTCTTTCCGTAGTACTTCATCTCCGCGCCTCCCGCGCGACCCGGCGCCTCATCCCCACCGGCTCACTCCCCGACCGGCTGAAGGTTCGCCGCCACGACGCCCAGGTTCCAGATCGACCAGGCGGCGGGGAACGCGTACAAGTCGTCCTCGGTCGGCCAGCCGGTCGCGTCGTCGGTGTTGTAGTAGGTCACCGTCGGCACGACGAGCACGGGGATGTAGGGCATCGACGCCGCGATGATCCGCTGGATCTCGAAGTACAGTTCCCGGCGTCGCTCCGGGTCGACCTCGACGCGCGCCTGGTCCACGAGGGCGTCGACCTCGGGGTCTGTGTAGCGCGAGTAGCTCGTGGGAGCCTGCTCGCCCACCGGCGCCGTGGCAGCGGTCGTGTAGTAGTTCGCGTAGATGTAGTACGGATCGGCTGACGGCCCCTGGTAGACGCCGTCCATCGTGAACGAGAACTTGCCCGAGAAGCGGTTCTCGTTCCACTGTGCGCCCGGGAGTGCCTCGGGCTTCAGATCGATGCCGATGTCGGCGAGCTGCTGCGAGGCGACCTCGACGGCCGTGACGTAGGAGGTCCACTCCTGCGGAACCTGCACGGTGACGCTCAGTCGCTCGCCGTTCTTCTCGTAGATGCCGTCGGCGCCCGGAGCCCATCCGGCCTCCTGGAGCACGGCCGCGGCGGCTGCGGGGTCGGCGGACGGGGAGGTCGTGTCGCCGAGGTCCGGCGCGATGTACTCGGCGTCGCGCTCGGGCAGCAGCATGGCCGGCGAGACCGCGCCGCCGAGGCCCTCGAAGGCGATGTCGATGATCTCCTGGCGGTCGAGACCGAGGCTGATGGCGAGTCGGACGGCGGGATCCGTCTGAGGCCCGGAACATCCCAGCGAGGCATCGGCGCACGCGATCCACGCGGTCTGGTTGATGGGCGTGTTGATCTGGTTGAGCGTCGGGTGCGACTCGACCTCGTCGGCGAAGTCGGGCACCAGGCCGGTGTTCCAGTCGAGCTGGCCGTTGACCATCGCGGTGGTGGCCGCGTCGCCGCTCGCGAAGGAGACGTAGCGCAGGGTCTCGAGCGCGGGCTTGCCCTCCTGCCAGTACGAGGTGTTCTTCTGCAGGACGTAGCTCTGGGGCGTGAAGGTCGAGAGCGTGAAGGGACCGGTGCCGACGGGTTCCTCGTTGACGAAGTTGGCGACGTCGTCGAACGTCGACCAGAGGTGTTCGGGCACGATCGCCGTGCGGCCGATGAGCTCCGGGCCGATCGGCAGCGACGGCTCGTCGAATGTGACGACGACGGTGTCATCGTCGACCGCCTCGGCCGAGCCGGTGTATCCGATGGTGTTGATCTCGGGGGTGTCGGCGATGAGGTCGAAGGTGAACGCGACGTCCTCCGCGGTCAGGGCCTCCCCATCCGACCAGGTCACCCCGTCGCGCACCTGGATCGTCAGCTCGGTCGCCTCGTCGTTCCACGAATACTCGGTGCCGAGCATCGGCTTCGGCTCACCCACGGCGAGGTTGTTGTAGAAGAACAGCGGCTCGTAGATGGCCCCGAGCGTCGGCTGGAGCACGTTCGGCGAGAACGGGTTGAAGTTCTTCGTGATGTCGCCGATCGCGCCGGTCGAGATCGAGATGCCGCGGTCGTCGCCGCTCTGCGGAGCGCAGCCGCTGACGAGCAGCAGCGCGACGGCTCCCGCGGCGAGGGGCGTCGCGGCACGGGACCAGGGGGTACGGAGGATCATCGTCGTTCCTTTCCGACACGTCGATGTGCGGGCTCGGGGCCGGGTGGTCCGGCGAAAAGTAAAGTACCTGAAATTAGCTCAGATCGGTAGCCCGACTACAAAGAATGTCGGACAATCGGGCTCTTGTGGCTCCGAACGGCACTGATATACGGTGCTCGACATCAGATGTTCGTAGTCGCACTACCTGGTGTCGCCATCGACGGTCCCGAACCGCAAGCGACTGCGCTCCATCGACGCAGATAGGAGATCCCCCCGTGAAACGACGAATCGGCGCTGCGGTCGCAGCGACCGCCACCGTGATCGCCGGGTCCGTGGCCGCTGCCGCGCTCGGACCCGTCTCAGCCGCCACCGCCGACGACACCGCGCCCGCAGCGCAGCGGACGGTCACCGTCGCGCTCGATCAGACCGTGCAGGAGGACTACCTCGGCATCGGCGTGAACGTCATTCCGTGGAGCCTGCTCGAGGGCACCACGCGCCTCGGTTACGACGACGCTGACTGGGAGGTCGACGTCGAACGCATCCTGACGCTGCAGCCGAAGGTCGCTCGTGTCTGGTTCCAGATCGATTGGATGGAGCTGGAGAAGGGCAAGTACGACTTCGACAGCCCCGAGATGCGGGCTTTCTACCGGTACCTCGACGCGTTCGAGCAGGCAGGAACCGAGGTCCTCCTGAACTTCGGCTGGAAGGTCGGCGAGCGCGTCCACGACTGGTTCCTCTACCCCGGTGTGACCAAGCCCTACGAGAGCGCCCCCGGCGACCTCGACGCCTACGGCCGCTCGGCATCGGCGCTGCTCGACGAGCTGATCAACGCACGCGGCTACGACAACATCGACTTCCTGACCTTCTACAACGAACCCAACGGCAGCTGGGATTTCGAGGGCCCCGCCGACCAGAAGGCGTACTACGCCGAGATGGCACGCAAGGTCCACGACCAGCTGACCGCGGACGGCCTTCGCGACGAGGTGCAGATCTGGGGCCCCGAGGAGGTCAACGCGCCCGACTGGACCCAGTACATGGCCGAGAACGCGGGCGACGTCTTCGACCAGTACTCGTTCCACCTCTACGGCGAGTCGTACGAGTTCCTCGGCGACGCGATCGACCAGCGACGGTCGACGATCGGCGACGCGCCGTTGAACCTCTCCGAGATGGGGTGGACCAACCCCGGCACGAGCGTCTGGGAGACCGGCTACGCCAACTACATCATCGGCAGCGCCAACAACGGCGTCCACTCGAACCTCGTGTGGCAGCTCAACGGCGTCATGACCCACGACCCGGCCGGTGACACGAACGGCTCCTACAACCTGTGGGACTCGCTCGTCCTCGGTCTCGAGCCGACAGCCGCGTTCTACGAGGCCGGCCTGCTCATGCGGTACATCCCCGAGCACAGCACCGTGCTGGGCACCGAAACCTCGCACGACGACGTCCGCGCCACCGCGTTCCGGGATCGCGACGGCGAGCTCACCGTTCTCGTCGAGACCCAATCGGGTTCGCCGAAGGACGTACGCGTGGAATTCACCGGAGGAGACGTCACCGAGTCGTTCACGCGCCTGGCGTACTCCGACTCGATCGTCGAGCGGGAGAAGAACGCCCTGCTGCCCGCTTCGTCGGGAACGCTGACGCCCACGAGCAACGCGTTCACCGACGACGCGATCGGCGACGAGAACACCTTCGCCATCTACACGACTTCGCCTGCGGCGACCCAGGTGGCCGTCGACCCGGTCGAATCGACCGTCGCCGGTGGCGAGCCGCTCGACCTCGACGCGCGCGTCATCGACGGCTCGGGCGACCTGACCTGGTCCGTCGTCGGCGAGGGCAACGGCTCGGTCGACGCGAACGGTGTTTTCACGGCGCCGGATGTCGACACCGAGCGCACCGTCGCGATCCGTGCGACCCTGGCCGACGGCGTGTACGGCGTCGCTCAGGTGCTCGTGACACCGGCGTCCGAACCGGGGGTCGCTGACGCCCCGGTGTTCAGCCTCGAGCCCGGGCTGTACGAGTCGGTCGAGGCAGTGAGCATCACGACCGGGACGCCCGACGCCGAGATCCGGTACACGACGGACGGCAGCGTTCCGACGGCGGATTCGACGCTCTACACGGGGCAGATCGTGCTCGCGCCGCTCAAGACCACGTACCTTCGCGCGATCGCCGTCGGCGATGGGCTCGAGGACTCGGGGGTGACCTCGCGTCTCTACAAGGTGCGCGACGTGCAGAACGCACCCGACGGGTACGCCTTCTGCCAGTACCAGGACCGCGGCGTATGCGCCTTCGAGGGCGAGGCGAGTGTCGCATTCGGCTCGGATGGCCTGTTCCGCTACGGCACCTTCACCGGCGGCGTCGACTGCACCGCGGCGAGCTTCGGAGGCGACCCGAACCCGAACGGCGACAACCGGTGCTTCGTGAACCCCGACGTTCCCGATGAGCAGCCGATCGTCACCATCTACAACGCCGGCTTCGAGCGGCCCGCCACCGGCGGGACGTCGAACGGACCGATGGTCAACGGATGGACGTTCAGCGCACGTGCCGGCATCCAGCACAACAACAGCGTGTTCCAGCCCGCTTTCCCTGCCCCGCAAGGAGAGCGCACGGCGTACCTGAAGAGCGACTCGGGGCTCGCGAGCCGCATCGACCAGACCGTGCGCTTCCCGGCCGGCACGTTCGCGATCACCTTCGCGGCGGCCAACCGCGTGGGCTTCGGCGGCCAGCAGGAGTTCGATGTTCTCGTGGACGATCAGAAGCTCGGACACTTCGTGCCGACGCGCGATGGGAAGTACACCGCGTACGAGACCGAACCGTTCACCGTCGCGGAAGGCGAGCACACGATCTCGTTCGTCGCGACGACGACCGAGGGCGACAACACCGGTTTCATCGATGACGTCCAGGTGATCGCGGCGGGGACGCCGGACCCCGAGCCCGACACGGTCAAGCCGGTGGTGACACTCACCGCTCCGACGACGGCCGGTCCGCATCGGTCGCTCGAGCTGAAGGTCGACGCGACCGACGACCGCGGGCTCGCGCGCATCGTGGCCAATGTCTACCGTGACGGCACGCTCGTCAAGAGCACGCAGACCGCCGTGGACGGCGCCGCAGCCGCGACGCACGCGGCTTCGGTGACGCTGCCCGACGGCACCTACACGGTCCGTTACAACGCGCACGATCTGGCCGGCAATGTCGCGCAGACGAAGACGTTCAACGTGACGATCGACGCCACCGCGCCGACCGTCACGGTGAAGGACGGGGCGTCGTTCACGGCCCGCGACGGCGACGACTACTCGCTGGTGAGCTTCAAGCTGCACGACGCGGGCAAGATCGACAAGGCCGTGCTGAACGGCGTGACGAAGGATCTGACGAACAACGCGTGGTCGGACGTCAACTTCGTGAAGCCCGGGGTCTTCGGTGCCGTGTCGGGGGCGAACACGCTCGTCGTGCACGACGTCGCCGGCAACACCACGACGGTCGAGTTCACCCTGCGGTGAGCTGAGCGACCGCAGAGAGGCGGGTTCGGGCGCGCCCGGGCCCGCCTCTCGGGCTTAGCCTGACGGGATGTCGACTTCTCCGCAGGTGTACGTGATCCACGAGAACCCCGAGTGGTGGGCGCCCTTCGCCGCCGCGTTCGCCGCCGAGAACGTGCCCGCCGAGCAGTGGCTGCTCACCGACGGCTCGATCGACCTGTCGGCCGAACCGCCGCAGGGCGTGTTCTGGTCGCGACTGTCGGCATCGGCGCACACGCGCGACCACGCGCAGTCGAAGGAGTACGGCCGGGCGGTGCTGCGGTGGCTCGAGTCGTGGGGCCGCACGGTGATCGGCGGCAGCCACGTCCTCGAGTTCGAGGTCAGCAAGGTCGCCCAGCACGCCGCCCTGCGGGCGAGCGGCATCGACGTCCCGCACACCGTCGCCGTCTTCGGTACCGGTGACCTGAAGGAGCGCGCGCGCGAGTTCCCGGTGCCGTTCATCAGCAAGCACAACCAGGGCGGCAAGGGTCTCGGCGTCCGCCGCTGGGACTCCCACGACGAGTTCGACGCCTGGGTCGACGGGCCCGACTTCGAGGCATCCCCCGACGGCATCACGCTCATCCAGGAGTTCCTGTTCGCACGCGAACCGTTCGTCACGCGCGCCGAGTACGTGGCGGGCGAGTTCGTCTACGCGGTGCGTGTCGACACGAGCGCGGGCAGCTTCGAGCTGTGCCCCGCCGACGCGTGCGTCGTCGACCCCGCCGCGGGAACGGGCGCTACCCCGGCCTATCCGCCCTTCGCGCTGCGCGACGAGATCACCGCCGACCACCCCCTGGTCGTGCAGCACCGCGACTTCCTCCGCGCCGTCGACGTCCGCATCGCCGGGATCGAGTTCGTCGAGACGATCGACGGGCGACTCGTCACCTACGACCTCAACACGAACACGAACTACAACCCCGACGTCGAGGCCTCGGCTCACGCATCCGGACCCGGTGAGATCGCCCGGTTCCTCGGCGGACTGCTCTCGTCGTCCTCCTCCGCGGCCTGAGCCGCCGCGATCATCGCGTCGTAGCGCGCGCATCGGCTCGCCCACAAGACGGTCGCGTAGACCATCACTCCACGCCCCCGGCGTTCAGACCCTTTGCGAGAGTCGGATGGGGGCGCACGTCGCCGACCGACAGGGCACCAGGACAGGGCACGGCGATGACATCACCGCAGCCCGTATCGGCGGGCAGGACGACCGCGACCCCCGGCAGCCGTTCGCCGTCGGCCCCGCAGACGGCGAACCGGTGATCGTGGGCGCTCGAGACGCGGGCAAGCAGCCGGGCCTCGCTCCACACCGCGTACGCCGCCGCAACGAGGTCGGCGTCGACGGCGAGCGCCGTCCCGCCGTCGACGCCTCCAGCCGCCATCACGCGCAGAAGCAGCACGGTCGTCGTGGCTGTCGATGACGACATCCCGCCCGACACCGGAATGACCGCCGGTGCCGTCATGACCGCCGGCAGCCCGCAGAGCTCGACGAAGCGGTTCACGGAGATACCGCCGACGACGATGTCGTCACACGTGACGACGGTGCGCGCTGGCCACACATCCCGCGAGTGGGGCGACGGGATGCTGCGACGCAGGGTCGGGAGGATGGAGGTGAGAGTCATGGCTCAGGTCTACGCTCGACGCACCCTCCCGGCGATGTCCCCTCACGCCATCCATACGACGGACGGATGGATACTCACGGCTTCGGCGTCGCGTCGACGCACGCGACTAGCGCAGCCCGGGCTCACGCACAAGCGATAGGACGCACCCGGGGCCGTTCCTACGCTGACACCGTGCTCCGAAACCTCGTGATCGTCCTGGGCGACCAGCTCGACCCCGACGCGAGCGCCTTCGACGACTTCGACCCGGCGCAGGATGCCGTCTGGATGGCCGAGGTCACCGAAGAGTCCACCCACGTCTGGAGCTCGAAGCCGCGCACCGCGGTGTTCCTCGCGGCGATGCGCCACTTCGCCGCCGATCAGCGCGACGCCGGACACACCCTGCATTACACGGAGCTCGATGCGCGGGGGAACAAGGGCACTCTCGCCGACCAGCTCGCCGCCGACCTGGAGAAGCTGAAGCCCGAGGCGCTCGCGATGACCGAGCCCGGCGAGTGGCGCGTGCGCGAAGCGCTGCAGCAGACCGCGGATGCCACCGGCATCCCTCTCGACATCCGCGTCGACCGGCACTTCTTCTCGACCGTCGCCGAGTTCGCCGCGCACGCCGAAGGCCGGGCGTCGCTTCGAATGGAGTACTTCTACCGCGAGATGCGCAAGCGGCACAGCATCCTCATGACCACCCGAGGACAGCCCGTCGGCGGCCAGTGGAACTACGACGCCGACAACCGCAAGCCGTTCCCCAAGCAGGGACCCGGGCTCGTCCCGCCACGGGCGACCTTTCCGCCCGATGAGATCACGCGTGAGGTGATCGAGCTTGTCGAGAAGGAGTTCGGCGAGCACCCCGGTTCGCTCGACTCGTTCGCCTGGCCGGTCACCCGTGCGCAAGCGCTCGAGGCGCTCGACCTCTTCATCGACGAACGACTGCCCGGCTTCGGCGACGCTCAGGATGCGATGTGGCCGGGCGAACCCTGGCTGTGGCACGCGCACCTGTCGTCGTCGATGAACCTCAAGCTGCTGCATCCGCGTGAGGTCGTGGCCGCCGCCGAGGAGGCGTACCGCTCGAAGCGCGCGCCCCTGTCGGCAGTCGAGGGATTCATCCGGCAGATCCTCGGCTGGCGCGAGTACGTGCGCGGGATCTACTGGACGCAGATGCCCGGCTACGTCCAGCGGAACGCTTTCGAGGCGTTCGAGCCGCTGCCCGACTGGTACTGGACGGGCGACACCCCGATGGCATGCCTGAAGGATGCCGTCGGCACGACGCTCGAGAACGGGTACGCGCACCACATCCAGCGCCTCATGGTCACGGGTCTCTACGCGATGCTGCTCGGCGTCGACCCGCGCGAGGTGCACGCCTGGTACCTCGCCGTGTACGTCGACGCGGTCGAGTGGGCCGAGCTGCCGAACACCCTCGGCATGAGTCAGTACGCCGACGGCGGGCTCATGGGAAGCAAGCCCTACGCAGCGACGGGCAAGTACATCGACCGGATGAGCCCGTACTGCAAGACGTGCCCGTTCGACCCGGCGAAGCGGGTCGGCGAGGACGCTTGCCCCTTCACGACCCTGTACTGGGACTACCTCATCCGGCACGAGCAGCCCCTCGCCGAGAACCACCGCATGGCGCTGCAGGTGAAGAACCTCGACCGCCTCGACGATGACGAGATCGCCGCGATCCGGGGCCGCGCCGACGCCATCCGGCGCGGCGACGTGACCGCACCGGAAGGAGCCCGATGACCGACGGCAACGCCGCACAGAACGACATCGCGCTCGTCACCGGCGCCCGGGGCGGGGTGGGCCGAGCGCTCGTCGCACGCCTGCGCGCTCGCGGCGTGCGTGTCGCCGCCGTCGGCCGGGACGCCGCATCGCTCGCGGACGTCGACGCCGACGCGCACATCGAAACCGACGTCACGACGCCCGACGGCGCAGCGACCGCGTTCGCGGAGTGCCGCACCGCGCTCGGCGGCCCGCCCGCGCTGCTCGCTCACGCGGTGGGCAGCACGCTCATCACGCCACTGCACCGCACGAAGACCGACGAGGCTCGCGACGTGCTGCGCGTCAATCTCGAGAGCAGCCTCTGGATCCTGCACGCCTGGCTCGACGCGACGGGCAAGGCGCCGGGCGCCGCGGTCTTCGCGAGCTCGGTCGTCGCCCGTATCGGCGTCGCGAACCACGAGGTGATCGCCGCGGCGAAGGGCGGTGTCGAGGCTCTCGTGCGCAGCGCCGCCGCGACCTACGCCGCGCGCGGCATCCGGGTGAACGCGGTCGCTCCCGGCATGACCGACACACCTCTGACCGCGGGCATGCTCGCCGCACCCATGCTGCGCGAGAGTGCCGAGAAGCAGTATCCGCTCGGCGGTGTGCAGTCCGCCGACGAGGTCGCCGTGGTCATGGACTGGCTGCTCTCCCCCGACGCCTCCCGCATCACCGGCCAGGTGATCCCGGTCGACGGCGGATTCACGACCATCCGGCCATCGGTGAAGTAGCCGTCCGGTGTCGATAGTCTGCGCGGGTGAGCAGCATCCACCGCCCCCCTTTGTCCGGCGCCGTCTGGGTCCTCGTCGGGGCCGGGAGCGCGGTCGCGGGTCTGCTGCCCTGGCTGATCACCGGCGCGCGGCTCCCCCTGCAGAATCTCGCCGCAGATCAGACCGACCTGACGACGCCGTTCTCCCTGCTGCCGTTCAGCCAGTACTTCCTCACGACGATCGTCTCACTGCTCGTCGTCGGGGGCGCCGTCGCGGGCCTCTCGGCACGCACGCTGCGCCACCGCCGCCCCCGCCACGCGACAGGCCTGCTCGTGCTCGGGGTAGCCGTGATCCAGGTCATCGCGGTCGTGCAGTCGTCGGTCGTGACGGTATCGATGCTCGAGGACTCGAGCCGCCGCGTCCTCTATGCGGCGGCCGTGATCGCGGTCATGGTCGTCTCGCTGCTGATGAGCATGCTCGTGCTGCTTCTCACCGCGCGAGGCCCCGTCCCCGGCGCCGCGATCGCTCTGTCGCTCACGGCGATCACCGTCCCCGGGTGGATCGGACTGCCGTTGCAGAGCTATCTCTCGCTCACGAACGACCCGGCTACCTCGGCTGTTCTGTTGCTGCTGCGGTGGCTTCCTGCCGTTCTCGTCGGCGCCGTCATCGCATGGTGCGGGTTCCGCACGGCCGGGCGGGTCGCGGCCGTCGTCGTCAGCCTGGCCGCGTTGTGGGTCGGACCGGCCTTCTTCACCGCCGTCTCGTCCGCCGCGGGGACGCGCGTGCTGGCGCCCTACCCGGCGGAGATGGCCGACTATGGCATCGGGGTCTTCGTGATGGCGCTGACCGCCGTCGATCTCGCCGTGCCGCCGCTGATCATGGCGGCGTGCATCGGCGCAGTCGGCGCGCTGATCTCAACCGCTCTTCGTCGCCGAACCCGCGTCGAGAGCAGCGGAGCTGCGCCCCTTCGTCGCTGAGGTACCGTGAGACGTGAGCATCCGCGTGAACGATGACATGCCGCGTCTGGATCGGACGGACCTCGGATGACCACGATCGCGCGCCTCGTCCACATCTCGCGGCCCGTTCTGTGGATCAACACGATCGGCACGGGCGCGCTCGGCATGTGGCTGACCGGTCAGCTCATCGACGTCGCCGCGATTCCGCTGCTGATCTGGCTGACGCTGCCGTTCAACCTGCTGATCTATGGCGTGAACGACATCTTCGATCAGGACACGGATGCGCTGAACCCGCGCAAGGGGTCGATCGAGGGTGCGCGAATCGAGCCCCGCGAGGTGAAGCTGATCGCATGGGCAGTGGCCATCACCAACGTCCCGTTCCTCGTCTACTTCGTCATCGCGCTGCCCATCGCGGCGGTCGGTCTGATTCTGCTCTACGCGGGCGTGTTCGTCTTCTACTCTGCTCCGCCGCTGCGGTTCAAGGCGCGACCGTTCCTCGACTCGCTGAGCAACGCCGCATACGGCCTGCCGTTGCTGATCATGCCGGTCGCTCTCGAGGCGCCGCCGGTCTGGCCCGCCGTCGTCGGACTGCTGGCCTGGAGCGTCGCGAAGCACGCCTACGACGCCGTGCAGGACATCGACGAAGACCGCGAGGCCGGCATCACCACGACCGCCGTCCTGCTCGGCCCGCGTGGGACGGCCCTGTGGAGCGGGGCGTGGTGGCTGGTCTCGACGGTGCTGTTCGCGCTCGTCAGCCTGCCCGTCGCCCTCGTCAACCTCGCCCTTGCCGGTACCCTCGTCGTCTGGATGCTGCTGCGCCCCACGCCCGCCACCGGTCGCAGGCTCTACCCGCTGTCGATCGCGTTCCCGTACATCGCGGGCTCGGTCGCCAGCGGGCTGCTGCTCGCAGCCATGTTCCTGGGGGTCTATCCATGAGCCGCATCGTCGTCGTCGGGGCGGGCCTCGGCGGGCTCGCAGCATCCGCCCTGCTCGCCCACGCCGGTCACCGCGTGACCTTGCTCGAAGCGGCCGAGACCGTCGGCGGCAAGAGCCGACGCATCGAACTCGACGGCGAGCGCATCGACACGGGCCCATCGCTCGTCACGTTCCCGTCCGTCTGGGACGAGCTGCTGCGCCGGTTGGGCGCGGGGTCGCGAACGGGCACGGATGCCGGTGGGCTCGACCTCGTGCGTCTGGATGAGGTGGGCCGCTACTACTACCGGGGCGAAGAGGTCTCGCTGCCCGTGCCCGAAGGGCACCCCTGGCACTCCGCGTGGAAGCGTTTCAGCGACGAGCACGCATCCCTCGCGGACGACGTCGCCGCGCTGCTCGTCGCCGACCCGCTCGATCGCGCGTCGCTGCCCGCACTGCGTCGGCTGCTCGCCGTATACGGACGGCGCCTCAGCACCCGGGCCTACCTCGACAGCCTGACCTGGATGCCCGAGGGCCTGCGCGAGATCATCGCGATCCACACCCTCAACGCGGGGGTCTCCCCCTCCCGCACTCCCGCGCTCTACGCGAGCATGCCCGCCGTCATGGCCGCCGATGGGGTGTGGGTGCCGCGCGGTGGGGTGTTCGAGATCGTCCTCGCGCTGCAGCGGCTGGCGGATGCCGCGGGCGTCGAGATCCGCACCGGCGAGCGCGTCACGCGCATCGAGCGCGGACGCGTCACGACCGAGCGCGGTGTGCACGACGCGGATGTCGTCGTGAGCGGTCTCGACGCGTCACGGCTCGACGGACTGCTGGGGCGGCGCCGCGTGGTTCCCGGCTCGCCGCAGCTGTCGTGCTCGGCGGTCGCGATCTACGGCGTGCTCGAGACGCCCCTCCCCGAGCGGATTGCCGCGCACAGCGTCATCCTGCCCACGAAGCCCGACGCCCTGCACCGCAGTCTCGCCGCCGGCGATGAGCCCGCCGACACGATGGCGTTCGTCAACCACTACCGGGCCGGCGAGATCTACCCGAACGACCGCGGCACGCTCGCCGTCCTGCTGACGAGCCCCGCCGACGGCCAGGGCTACTCGCTCGACCACCCGTTCGTGAGGCGCGAGATCGAGCGCATCTCGGGCGTCATGGGCCTCGATGGACTCCTCACCGACGGGATGACCGAGACGACCGTGCTCGACCCCCGCTATTTCGGATCGTTCGGCGAACCCCACGGCGCCCTCTACGGGGCGTCGCGACCGCTGTGGATGAGCGGCCCGCTGCACCAGCCCGCGCAGCACGACCTCCGCGCACCCTGGCTCTGGCGGGTCGGCGCCTCGGTTCACCCGGGCGGCGGCGTCCCCGCCGTGCTCGGCGGCGCGATGATCGTGGCAGCGAAGCTGCTCAAGCGGCATCCGGCCTGAGCGCGTTCGCGGTTCCACGCCGCACGGCCCCGGTTACATAAGTCGTAGATAAGAAAAGCCAACGCTCGTCATCGGCGGGCCGCTTAGTTTCTCGTTCGTCGGCGCTCTGTGCGCCCCGAAGGAGAGCCCATGTACCTGACTTATCTGCGCCGGGAGTTGTCCGGCCGAAGGAAGCAGACCGCCATCGTCGCAGCCGGCCTCGCGATCGCGATCGCGCTGGTCATCATCGTCAACGCCCTCGCGGCAGGCGTGAAGGACGCTCAGTCGTCGGCCCTCGCAGCCGTGTACGGCGTCGGCACAGACCTGACCGTGTCCGGCGCCGAGTCGGAACCGGGGCAGGGGGGCGGACCGAGCTTCGAGTTCGGCGGCGGTGACGCGCAGACCGGCGAGGACGGGGCCACCAACCTGAGTCAGTCGAGACTGATGACCGACTTCCGGCGCGGCACCCTCGACGGCAGCACGGTCGACGCCGTTGCGGGAACCGAGGGCGTCGCAGCGGCCGTCGGCGCACTGAGTCTCACCAACACGAACTTCGACGGGGAGCTGCCGCAGGCTCCGAGAGACGGCGTTGCGGACGACGTTCAAGGCGACGGCGAGGCCTCGGCGCAGCAGCGCGTTCCCGGCGAGGGCCAGGGTGGTCCGGGTGGAGGCTTCGGCGGCGGCTCGTTCGACATCGATTCGTTCACCGTTCTCGGCGTCTCCACCGACGCGTCGGGCATCGGGCCGCTGTCGGCCGTCGAGGTCACCGACGGCCGAGCCCTGGCAGCATCCGATGACGGCCAGACGCGGGCCGTCATCGATGCGACCTACGCCACCAGCGAGAACCTGGCGGTCCGAGACACGATCGACGTCGGCGGCACGAATGTCGAGATCGTGGGCATCGTCGCGTCGGCCACCGCTGATGCCGACACCGCGGCCGACGTGTACCTGCCTCTGGCGACGGCACAGGAGATCTCCGGTGCGGGGGATGTCGTCTCGACGGTCTACGTCCAAGCGGAGTCCGCGGACTCGATCGAGGCGGTGAAGACCGCATTGGAGGCGGAACTGCCGGACGCGACCGTCAACTCGCAGTCGGACCTGGCTTCGAGCGTGTCGTCCTCGCTGTCGAGCGCCAGCGCCCTCATCTCCGGGCTCGGCACCTGGCTCTCGGTCATCCTGCTCGTCGTCGCCGTCGCCCTCGCGGTCCTCTTCACGATCTCCGGAGTCTCGCGTCGCACGAGGGAAATCGGGACGCTGAAGGCGATCGGATGGTCCAACCGTCGCGTCGTCGGCCAGGTCGCCGGCGAGTCGATCGTCCAGGGTGCGATCGGCGGTGTCATCGGCACCGTGGTCGGCCTGGTGGGCGCGTTCATCATCACCGCGGTCGCACCCACCGTCTCCGTCGCCGCCGAATCGGGCCCCGCAGGGTCGGCGGGCTTCCCGGGCGGAATGGGCGGCCCCGGGTCGATGTCGGAGCAGGCGACGGTCGCGGGAGACATCGTGCTGACGGCGCCGATCGCTCCGTCGATCGTGCTGCTCGCGCTCGCGCTGGCCCTGGCTGGCGGCCTCGTCGCCGGGATCCTCGGCGGCTGGCGTGCCGCGCGACTCCGGCCCGCCGAGGCCCTGCGAGCTGTCGCATGAGCATCGACGACCCGCGTTCACCCGAAGGAGAGACCATGACCGACACCCCCATCACGACGCCGACACGGACCGCCGGCTACCGGATCGAGAACGTGACGAAGGAGTATTCCCGCGGCGGGCGCTCTGTTCGCGCTCTCGCCGGCGTGAACCTGGAGATCGAAGCAGGCGATTTCGTGACGATCCAGGGCCCGACGGGCGGAGGCAAGTCGACGCTCCTGCAACTGCTGGGGGCACTCGATCGCCCGACGAGCGGCACCGTCCAGCTCGGTGACGCTGACCTCGCATCGGCATCCGACCGCGCTCTCGGCGCCATCCGTGCTCGTGACATCGGCTTCGTCTTCCAGGGCTTCAACCTCATACCGACGTTGACCGCATCGGAGAACGTCGACATGGGACTCGAGCCGCTCGGCCTGCCGCGCGAGGAGCGCCGGACGCGGGTGGCTGAAGCGCTCGCGCGCGTCGGCCTCGCGGAACGCGCCGACCACCTGCCCGGCGAGCTCTCCGGCGGTCAGCAGCAACGGGTGGCGATCGCGCGAGCCATCGCGAAGCGTCCGCGCGTCCTGCTGGCCGACGAGCCCACCGGCAACCTCGACGAATCGATGCGCGACGACATCCTTCGAGTGCTCGACTCGCTGCACGCCGAGGGCCTCACCCTGATCGTCGTCACCCACGATTCCGCCGTCGCCGCGCGTGCCGGCCGACGGCTACGGCTCGCGGCCGGCGTCGTCAGCGAGTCGCACCGGTAGCCACCGGCAGCCGCAGACAGCCACCGGCAGCACGCGCCGCGAATGTCTCAGCGCGTGCTGCCGTCGCTGCGCTCCTCACCACGGTGCTCGACCGCGGCGATGAGGAACGGGATGCCGACGGCCGCCGACGTGACCAGCAGCCCTCCGGTGAAGACGAGGCCGGGGAACTCCGCGACGTTGAAAGCGGCACCCATCAGGTACATGCCACCGAGGAACAGAACCAAGAACAGCACGAACACGCTGACGCCCTCCTTCTCGTGGATATCGTTAGGCTACTAACGATATGCCCACGAAGCATCTCGGACGGCGGTGGCTACCGCATCATCGAGATGCTGCCTGCTCCTGCTCCCGCTCCCCGCGACCACGCGCCCAACGGGCCACGAAGTAGAGTCCCACGCCGACCACGATGAGGATGGCGCCGAAGATCCACACCCGCAGGGTCTGCTGGCTGAGCAGGAGCAGGCACGACGCGACGCCGAGCACGGGAACGAACGTCCACACGCGGAAGTGATCGTGATCGACGCGGTCGCGGCGCAGCACGAGCACCGAGATGTTCGCGCTCAGGAAGACGAAGAGCAGCAGCAGGACGACCGTCTCGGCGAGCAGCGCCAGGTCGCCCACGAGCGTCAGCAGCATCGCGACGAGCGTCGTGGCGAGGATCGCCACCCACGGCGTCTGGCGCCCGGGCAGCACCCGCGACAGAGCACGCGGCAGCAGCCCCTGCTCTGCCATGCCGTACGTGAGGCGGCTCGCCATGATCATCGTCAGCAGTCCACCGTTGGCGACGGCGATGAGCGCGATGAGGCTGAATAGCCACGAGGGGATGGCGACACCGCTCGCCTCGACCACCGCGAGGAGCGGTCCGCTCGAGCTCGACAGCTCTTCGGGCGGCAGCGCGATGCTGCTCGCGAGGCCGACCAGCACGTAGACCAGCCCGGCTGCACCGAGAGCGGCGAACAGCGCGCGCGGGTACATCTTCGAGGGTTCCTTGACCTCCTCGATCATGTTCGCCGACGTCTCGAAGCCCACGAACGAGTAGTACGCGATGATCGCTCCGGCGAGCACGGCCGACGCGACACCGGTGCCCTCGGGAACCTGCGTGACGCGTGAGACATCCCCGCCTCCGCCGGCGAGGAGGAAACCGACCACGACCACGACGATCACCAGCCCCGAGACCTCGATGGCGGTCATGACGAAGTTCGCACCCATCGATTCCCGGATGCCGCGGGCATTGAGCGCCGCGAGCACGGCCAGGAACACGATCGCTACCGGCACCACGGGAACCTCGACGAACGTCTGCAGGTACTGACCGGCGAAGGCGATCGACAGCCCCGCTGCGCTCACGACGCCCGCGGCAAGCATGCAGAAGCCGACGAGGAACGACACGAGCTTGTTCTTGAACGCGCGCTCGGCGAAGACGGCCGCACCGCCGGCCCGGGGGTACTTCGTCACGAGCTCCGCGTACGACCCGGCGGTGAGCAGCGCCAGCACGAGGGCGGCGAGCAAGGGCGCCCACAGCATCCCGCCCACGCGCTCGGCCAGCACCCCCATGAGCGCGTAGACACCCGCACCCAGAACGTCACCGAGGATGAAGGCGAACAGCAGCGGTCCGCCCATTCCTCGCCAGAGGCGGGTAGGTGCAGGGGTATCGGTCTTGCTCATTCCGCGAACGCTAGGTCGCGGCATCCCGAAACCCGTAGCGGCTTGACAAGCTTCTGCGGTGCGGCGACGCGAGCGGGATACTCGGGGCATGACCAACGAGCACCACGCCCCCGATCGTGTCAGCGACGAGGCGATCGCCGACCTGCATGCGCGTCTCAGCCGTCGGCGTCGGTTCGCCGCGCTCCTCGGCGGGCAACCCCCGGCCGGTGTCGATCTGGATTGGCTCGACACGCTCGTCGCGCGATGGACGGACGGGTTCGACTGGCGCACGCAGGAGGACCGGATCCTCGCCCTGCCGTGGGAGCTCGTCGACGCGCCACACCCGCTTCGCGTGATCCACCAGAAGGCGGAACCGGACGCCCCCGTGGTTCTCCTCCTCCATGGATGGCCCGATTCGGTGCTGCGGTTCGAGAAGGTGCTGCCACTGCTCCGGCACGTCACGGTGGTCGCGCCCGCGCTGCCCGGCTATCCGTTCAGCGTCGACGCGCCGGCCGAGGGGATGTCGGCGAACGAGATGGCCGACGTCGTCGCCGCCGGCATGCACCGACTCGGGTACACACGTTTCGTGGTCAGCGGCGGCGACATCGGATGCAACGTCGCCGAGGCGCTGATGCGCAATCACCCCTCGATGGTCGCGGCGGCACACCTGACCGACGTGTCGCAGAGACACCTCGCCGGCGGCATCCCCGATGACCTCAGTCCAACGGAGCGCGACTACGTCGACCGCTGGAACCGGTGGCAGACCACCGAGGCCGCATACAGCCTCGAACACGCGACGAAACCCGCCACCATCGCCGCCGCGCTCACCGACTCCCCCACCGGACTGCTCGCCTGGATCGGAGAGAAGCTCTGGACCTGGACCGACCACGGCGATGACATCACCAGCGTCTTCTCGCACGACGAGGTTCTCACTTGGGTATCGGCATACTGGTTCACCAGCGCGATCGGCTCGTCGTTCGGCCCCTATGCACTGCGGACCGCGCCGCCGAACACGAAGATACCCGGCCGCATCCCGGTCGTGCTCTCGATCTTCCCGGACGACCTCGTCAACGCCCCGCGCGACTTCGCCGAGCGCCTCTTCGACCTCGAGGCCTTCGAGGAGCACCCGGTGGGCGGTCATTTTCCCTCGTGGGAGCAACCCGAGGCATACGTCCGCGACCTCGACCGCGCCATCGCGGCCGCGCTCGACTGAGTCAGCTACGGAGCCGACGAGTGCGGGGGTGGCGGGCCCGCACCACGCCGAGCTGACGCAACCGCGCGGTGATGCCGACGAGGCCCGTACTCCCGGCCACGGCGACCGCCGCCGCTCCCGAGGTCGCCGCGATGACGCCCGCAGGCGATCCGCTCACGCCCGCGACGATCGCCCAAACGATGAGGGCCAGCAGGGCGATGGCCGATCCGACCGGCAGCCAGGTCCTCGCCATCTGCAGGCAAGACGCCTCTCGCGTCGCACGGTCGGTGGGCTGGTTCGCGGTGGCGGTGCTCATGGATACGACGCTATGCAGGCGCGGTTCGTCGCGCCTCCGCCGTGCGAAGGAATTCGGACGCGCCGGCATCCGGCGCACGGGTGAGGCACGGCGTCAGCGGTAGCGCCGCGGCACCGTCCAGGGGCGGCCGAACTCGGTGTTGTACGACTCCGGATCGAACGGGCTGTCGCCGCCGGCGGGAAAGCTCGTGAGCTCGCCGAAGACGACGCGACCGTCGACGTCGTACAGATCGACGCGCACGAAGTCGGTGCCCTCGCCGAGCCGCTCGGCGATGCTGATCATCTCGTCGAGATGCGCCGGCCGCGAGCGCTCGGGATCAGCCCAGGGCGGGCCGCCGCTCATAGGGATGCGGCTCCAGTCGGGTCGGAAGAAGTCCTGCGTGCGACCGCCGAAGCGTCCGCCGTCGACCTGGATGAAGTGGCATCGCTCATGGAAGACGAAGAATTTGTAGTCGTCCGGTATGCCGCCGTCGGCACCGACCAGGAACTCCTCGACGATGACTCGGCGCGGCACCTGCCCGTAGACCCACTCGCGATTCGGGCCCTGACCGTACAGCTTGGTGAGCCAGCCCGCGGCGATCGCCGCGAGGTCGTGCGGGTTCGCGAACTCCGGGCGCACGTGCCGATAGACCCACCCCCAGCGCGCTTCCGGAAGCCGGGCATCCGCGGAGGCGGCGGCCGACATGACGATCGCAGCGCCGCTCCCGTGCGTCGGCTTCACGACGTAGGCATCGGGCCAGTCGAGGTCCAGCAGGCTCTGCGGATCTTCGACGATCGCGTACGCGCGAGGCAGGTACTGCTCGCCGATGACCGCGGCGACGTGGTCGCGCACGGCGGCCTTGTCGGCGAAGGTGACGATGAGGCTGCGGCGGTCGCGCAGCATCTTGTACCGCACCTTCTCACGGAACGTCGTCGGATTGCGTGTGCGCCACAGGCGCAGCATCCGGACCAGCCGACTGCGCTCGCGCCAGCGGACGCCATGATGGCGAGGTGTCACGACTCGTCGAGGTCGTCTTCCTCGTGACCGATCGACTTCGCCTCGAGGAACGCGCAGAGCTCGGCGGCGACGTTGAATTCTGCGGCGAGCGAGTGCATCTGGAAGCTGCTGAGAATGGTGAAGTCGGGCTGCGGTTCGATGGTGATCCGCCAGCGGGCATCACCGATCTCGATGGGCTCCATGAACACCGACACGGAAGAGTTCGCGAGGGGCACGACGACGAGCCCCGTGTCCGATCCCTCCGAACCGTCCTGCACGAGGACGCGGATGAGCTCACCCGCTCCCCGCTGCTCGTGGAACTCGCCGAGCCAGCGCTCGAGCGACTCCTTACTGCGGAACGGCATCAGGCTCCCAACGGGCCGAGGGCGGATGCGCGTGATCGCGCGCACTGGACTACAACGGTCGTCGGCTGACCGTTCAGTCCATCCCCACGGCCATATCCGTGAAGCGCGAGAAGTGACCCTGGAACGCCACGGTCACCGTGTCGGTCGGACCGTTACGGTGCTTGGCGACGATCAGGTCGGCCTCGCCGGCGCGCGGGCTGTCCTTCTCGTAGGCGGCCTCGCGGTGCAGCAGGATGACGATGTCGGCGTCCTGCTCGATCGAGCCCGACTCACGAAGGTCGCTGATCGCCGGCTTCTTGTCGGCACGCTGCTCGGCACCACGGTTCAGCTGCGACAGCGCGATGACGGGAACCTGCAGCTCCTTGGCGAGCAGCTTCAGGGCACGGGAGAACTCCGAGACCTCCTGCTGGCGCGACTCGACGCGCTTACCGCTCGTCATCAGCTGCAGGTAGTCGATCACGACCATCTTGAGGCCCACACGCTGCTTGAGCCGTCGGCACTTCGCCCGGATCTCGACGAGCGTCATGTTCGGGCTGTCGTCGATGTAGAGGGGCGCGTCGTTGATACGGCCGCGCGTCGCGGCGACGGTCGTCCAGTCGCGCGAGTCGAGCGTTCCCTTGCGCATCGACTGCAGCGGCACGGCGCCTTCGGCGCTCATCAGGCGCATCGCGATCTCGCTGCGCCCCATCTCGAGAGAGAAGAAGATCGTGGGCGAGTTGTTCTTGATCGCGGCAGCGCGGGCGAAGTCGAGCGCGAGGGTCGACTTACCCATGGCGGGACGCGCCGCGACGACGATCATCTGGCCGGGGTGGAGACCGTTCGTCAGCTGATCGAGCCCCGAGAAGCCGGTCGGGATGCCGGTCATCTGGCCGTCGCGACCACGGGCGGCCTCGATGTCGTCGATGGCCGCGGTGACCGCGACCTCGAGGGGCACGTAGTCTTCGGCCTTCTCGGCGCCGGTGACCGAGTAGATCTCGGCCTGTGCGTTGTTGACGAGGTCGACCGCGTCGCCCTGGCCGTTGTAGCCCATCTGGACGATGCGGGTTCCGGCCTCGACGAGGCGGCGCAGCAGGGCGCGCTCGTTGACGATCGTCGCGTAGTAACCCGCGTTCGCCGCGGTCGGCACGATCGAGGTGAGCGTGTGCAGGTAGTCGGCGCCGCCGGCGCGCTGTAGCTCGCCGTTCTTGATGAGCTCGTCGGTGACGGCCACGACATCGGTCGGCTCACCGTGGGAGTACAGCGAGAGGAGCGCCTCGTAGATGAGCTCGTGCTTGGGCACGTAGAAGTCGGTGCCCCGGAGCGTCTCGATGACGTCGGCGACGGCATCCTTCGACAGCAGCATGCCGCCGAGCGTGCTCTGCTCGGCGAGCATGTCGTGCGGCGGGGTGCGATCGGGTTCGCGCCGTCCGCCGAGCCTGTCGTCAGAGATGTCCGCGATCGACATCCGCACCCCCGCATCCTGGCCTGTGACCGAGCCGGAGTACACGGTATGGAGGGCGTCCGACACCCGCAAACCGGCCTGTGGATAACTCTGTGGAGAGGATGCGGGAAACGCCGCGACGGTTGTGAAGAAGTCCTGTGGAAAACGCCCGGGGATACGTGGAAAGTCCACGAGTAAGTAGGCATTGATCAGGGGTTTAAGTTTCCCCAACCTGTGGATGAAGATCGTGGTTGAAGTCTCACTTGAAGGTTGTTCATCTGGGGACTCACTTGTGTAAAACGCCCGCCTTGTCAAGTCGACTCGGCGCCCCCGGCGCGGCATCCTCAGGACGGGCTCATGACGAACTCAGTGGAACCCTAGACAGTTGCCCGAGACAGGAGTATCTTTCTTCGCCAAGCAGTACCCGACGGCATGGGGTCTCCCGTGCGAACGATGTCGACGCTCTCGGGGGAGGTGATCGCTCGTCATGGCCCAGCACCGCCGTGCCCCTCGCTGGGTGCCGATCCTCGGCACCGGCGTCGGTCTCGCCTTCGCCTGGACGGCGCTCTCCCTCGCACTCGCGCCCGCGAGCCACGCGGCCGACGAAGAGACTGGGCCTCTGCAGGGCATCGTCTCCGCCGTCACCGATCCGGTCGACCGTGCCGTCGAAGACGTCGTCGCGCCCGTGCTCGAGTCCGTGGTCCAGCCCGTGGCCCGCGTCGCAGAGCCCGTCGTCCAGGCTGTCGCCCCTGTCGTCCAGTCCGCTCCTCCCGCCGTCGTTCCGGTCGTCGACCCGGTCGTTCGCGAGGTGGTCGAGCCCGTCGCGCAGAACGTCGTCGCCCCGGCCGTGCAGCCGGCTGCAGGCGTGGTCGAGCCGGTCGCCGACACCGTGGCTCCCGTCATCGAGCCCGTTTCGGATGTCGCGGCGCCCGTCACGGAGAACCTCGCGCCTGTCGTCGCACCGATCGTCGGCTCACTGTCTCCGGTGACCGATGCCGTCGGCGCCCCCGTGATTCCCGTGCTCGGCATCCTCGACGGCGCCCTGGCACCCGTCGTGGCGGTGCTCGCTCCGGTGACCGATGCCCTCGCGCCCGTCACGGACGCACTCACTCCCGTCATCGTCCCGATCACGGATGCCGTTGTACCCGGCGGCTCGCAGCCGCTCGTCCCCCTGCTTCCCGGCGAGACGCCGGAGCCCGGAATCGCCACCAGCTCGCCGCTGGACGCGCTCTCCACCGTCGCCCTCGGTCTGGCACGCGACCTGGCTACGTCCACGTCGACCGACGGCCCATTCGGCATTTTCGGCGTCCTGGCGACGTCGGCCGAGGTTCTCGCGCCCTCATCCGAACTGTTCGCCGCGGCGGCCAGCGAGGCACCCGCCGTCGCGGGTCATGCGCTCGCTCTGGGCGCACCGGCGTCGGGTGGCCTCGCCGTCAGCGCTCCGGGCGCGGCCTCGGCCGGCGCCGCCGCTGCCGGAGGCGGTATCGCCGCAGCCCTGTTCGCATTCGCCGGAGCAGCGTTCCTGCTCCCCGGACGCCGCGGACGCCTCACGAACTCGACGGGCCCGATCTCGCCCGTCTACCCCACCGACGTCTCTCCTGACTAACGAACGGCCGGCCGCGCTCGAGCGGCACGACCATCGGCGCGCAGCGCCATCCATTCGTCATTCTCAAGGAGAGAACAATCATGAACACCATCGTCTCGCGTGCCATCTGGGGCACGCTCGTCGCCGGGGGGATCACGATCCTCGGCGCATCGGTCGCCCACGCGGCCGACACCACGGGAGAGGACGGGTTGCTCTCGGGCACCCAAGGCATCATCTCCGTCGACGCTCCGATCACGGTCAGCGGGACGTCCGTCGCCGTCCTCGGCGACGCGGACAGCTCGACGTCAGGCTCGAGCGCACCGGAGTCGGCACCGGCGCCCAGCGGCTCGACGAGCGGCTCGGATGGCGTCGGCTCGGGGTCGCAGGCGCTCATCAGCGTCTCCGTGCCCGTGACCGTCGAGGGCACCTCCGTCGCCGTCGTCGGCGACAGCACGTCGTCGACGGACAGCGGCAGCACACCCGCCGAGCCGGCTCCTGCTCCGGCGCAGACCGCTCCGGCACCCGCTGCAGAAACGGACGGGTCGGATGGCGTCGCCTCGGGCACCCAGGTCGTCGCTCCGGTGACGGCGCCGATCGAGGTCAGCGGCACCGCCGTCTCGGTCATCGGAGACGCCACCAACGACACCACCACCGGTGACAACGGCGCTGGCAACGGCGGCACGACGGGCACCGCGCCCGAGGCAACCACCGACGGCACCGACGGCATCCTCGGCGGCACCCAGGTCGTCGCACCGGTCACCGCACCGATCGACCTCACCGGCACCGCCGTCTCCGTCATCGGGGACGCCACCACCGACACCACCACCGGCAGCAACACGGCCGGCAACGGCGGCGGCACCACGGGCACCACGCCCGAGGCAACCACCGACGGCACCGACGGCATCCTCGGCGGCACCCAGGTGCTCGCACCCGTGACGGCACCGATCGACCTGACCGGCACCGCCGTCTCGGTCATCGGAGACGCCACCACCGACACCACCGGCGGCAGCAACACCGCTGGCAACGGCGGCTCCGCGGCTGACGCGTCGACCGGCGGCTCGGACAGCGTCCTCGGCGGCACCCAGGTCGTCGCACCCGTGACGGCACCGATCGACCTGACCGGCACCGCCGTTTCGGTCATCGGAGACGCCACCACCGACACCACCGGCGGCAGCAACACCGCTGGCAACGGCGGCTCCGCGGCTGACGCGTCGACCGACGGCACCGACGGCATCCTCGGCGGCACCCAGGTCGTCGCCCCGGTCACCGCACCGATCGACCTCACCGGAACCGCCGTCTCGGTCATCGGCGACGCCACCAGCAACACCACCACCGGTGGTAACGGCGGCACGACGGGCACCACGAGCGGCGCGTCGACCAGCGGCTCGGACAGCATCCTCGGCGGCACCCAGCTGGTGCTCCCGATCACTGCCCCGATCTCGCTGACCGGAACCGCGATCTCGGTGATCGGCGATTCGACCACCGAGGTCGTCACCCCGGCCGGCCCGGGAACCGACCCGGGCACGGACCCCGGAACCGACCCCGGAACCGACCCGGGCACCGACCCCGGAACCGACCCGGGCACCGACCCCGGAACGGACCCGGGCACCGACCCCGGAACCGACCCGGGCACCGACCCCGGAACCGACCCGGGCACCGACCCCGGAACCACGCCCAGCACGGACGGCAACGGCGGAGCCCCCGCGGTTCCGACCGCGTCGAGCACGACGGACACCGCTGTGGTCGGCACGACGGCCTCGGCAGCGTCGGCTCGCCCGCTGATGCTCGCCAAGACCGGCGGTGAGGCTCCGATGGCTCTCGGCATCGGCGCCCTGGCGCTGACGCTGATGGGGCTCGTCCTCGTCGCTCTGCGCCGCCGCGCGACGGTCTGATCCCGACAGGAGTCAGTCTCGGATACAGCGGATGCCGCGGGCCTCGGCCTGCGGCATCCGCTCCGGCCTGCCCAGGGGTCACGCCATCGACGGGCACGCCACCGCGCCGGGATGCAAGGGATCTGCACCGACACCCCGGGGCTCGGCATCCGCTCGCGGGGTGTCGGCCCAGAAATCTTGCATCCCGGCCCGCGGCACACCCCGGAAACGACGGATGCCCCGAACCCGAAGGTCCGCGGCATCCGTACGGTGCGCCAGGGATTACTTGGCGGCGACCACCTGCAGGGTGATCACAGCGGTGAGGTCGTCACGCAGGCGAATGGTCGCCTCGTGCTCGCCCACGGCCTTGATCGGCGAGGAGATGTGGATCTTGCGCTTGTCGAGGTCGCCCAGACCAGCGGTCTTGACGGCGTCAGCCACGTCGGCGGGCTTGACTGCACCGAACAGACGGCCTTCGGCGCCGGCCTTGACCGACAGCTTGACCTTGTTCGACTCGAGGTTGTTCTTGAGGGCCACGGCCTCTTCGTGGTCGTGGATCGCGCGGGCGTCGCGAGCGGCGCGGATGGACGCCACCTGCTTCTCGCCACCGCGGGTCCAGGCCACAGCGAAGCCCTGGGGGATGAGGTAGTTGCGGGCGTACCCGTTCTTGACCTCGATGACGTCACCGGCGCTTCCGAGCCCGGCGACCTCGTTCGTGAGAATCAGCTTTGCCATGTCGGTGCTCCTTACCGGCCAGCGCCGGCGTAAGGCAGGAGCGCCATTTCGCGCGCGTTCTTGATCGCCTTGGCGATCAGACGCTGCTCCTGCACCGAGACACCGGTGATACGACGGGCGCGGATCTTCCCACGCTCCGAGATGAACTTGCGGAGCGTCGAAACGTCCTTGTAGTCGATGACGCCGACGCGGATCGCCTTCGCGGGGGCCGCGTTCTTCGCGCCCTTCCGCGGCTTGCGGCGGTCGCCGGTTGCCTTTCCAGCCATTGTTTTTCCTTACGAGAGTGATGATCGGATGCCGCTGCGCGCAGCATCCGGAATCCGATTCAGAACGGGGTGTCGTCGCCGTAGGAGGCGCCGCTGGTACCCGGTGCGCTCCACGCGTCGGGAGCCGAAGAACCCGGGGTCGCCCACGGCTCCTCCTGCACCTGCTGCTGCGGGCGCGACTGCTGACCGCCGCCGAAGCTTCCGCCGCCACCACCACCGGAGCCGGATGCGGCGCGCGTGACCTGTGCGGTCGCGTAGCGCAGCGAGGGGCCGATCTCGTCGACCTCCAGCTCGATCGCGGTGCGGTTCTGGCCCTCACGGTCCTGGTAGGAGCGCTGACGCAGGCGGCCGGTCGCGACGACCCGCATGCCCTTGGTCAGCGAACCCGCCACGTGCTCGGCGAAGTCACGCCACACGGACGCGCGGAGGAACAGCGCTTCGCCGTCCTTCCACTCGTTCGCCTGACGGTCGAAGGTGCGAGGAGTCGAGGCGATCGTGAAGTTCGCCACCGGCAGGCCGTTCTGCGTGTAACGCAGCTCGGGGTCTGCCGTGAGGTTGCCCACGACGGTGATGACGGTCTCGCCGGCCATGAGCCTTACGCCTTCGCAGCCTTAGCGGGGGCGGCAGCCTTGCGGGCGGCCTTCGCCTCGGAGCGCGCCTTCTCGGCGGCGACCTGTGCGATGGCCTCCTCGGCGCGCAGGACCTTGGTGCGCATGATCGACTCGCTCAGCTTCAGCTGGCGGTCGAGCTCCTGCGTGGTCTCGCTCGTCGCGGTGAAGTTGACGACGGCGTAGATGCCCTCGTTCTTCTTCTGGATCTCGTACGCCAGGCGGCGACGGCCCCAGATGTCGATGTTCTCGATGGTTCCGCCGTCATTCGTGATGACCTTGAGGAACTTGTCAAGGTTGGGAGCAACCTGACGCTCATCGATCTCGGGCTGGAGAATCACCATGAGCTCGTACTGGTACGTGTGCGTCACTGACCCACCTCCTTCGGACTAGAACGGCTCCCGGGCGTTTCCCGGAAGCAGGAGGGTGTGTAGCACGTGCCCAACCGAGGTCGGACAACCACAACAGCTTACCTGATCGCGCGTGATGCCGCCGACCGGTCACCGGTAGCGTGGGCGCATGGAGTGGACCGCGTACGTCTCGACCGGCGACTGGCTGCGCGAGCGCATCGACGATCCGTGGCGGGGGACGGTCCACGACGTGGTGCCGCGGGGCTTCGAGGCGTACGCGCGCATCCTGCATCCGGCATCCGTTCAGTCGCGTGCGGACGGCGCGCCACTCCCCCCGTTCGATGCGTGGGTCGAGATGCCGTGGCAGCAGTCGCAGCAGGTGGCGGCAGACCTCGTCACCGATCCCGCCACATGGGCCGAGACCGCCGCCGCGTTCGGGACGACACTGCATCCGCTGGCGCAGTGGGATTCGATCGTGCGCTCGCCCGAGTTCGGCTCGAACCAGACGGCGTCCCCCGACGGCCGCTGGTTCGTCGCGCCCGCGCAGGGCGAGCTCGACCCGCACCACATGGCGGTTCTCGCCCGCGAGCTGATCGGGCACACGTCGACACCGGATGACGTGACCGCGGGCCTCTGGGAAGGCCGGGGCGGCCTGCTCGGGCACCTCGGACGCGCCCCGTCGCGCACGGTCTTCCAGCCCGGCGACCCCGACGACGCGACCCTCGCCCGCCACAACCGCATGCTCGGGTCGTCGATCGGCGACCGCTTCAACAGCGTCTTCCGCAAACCCACCTGGCAGGAGGGCATCCTCTCGCGCGAGATCTCGGAAGGACCACGGCTGAGGCTGCCGGAGCGGGCGTTCGTCCTGTTCCGCGGCGCTGTCGACGAGTTCGCCGACGACGACTGGGAGCTGCGGATGCCGTGGCGCGACCTCGCCGCCGAGGCGATGGGAGCCGTGCCGACGTCGCAGAGCCCGAGCCTGCTCTGGCCCGCGGACCGCGCCTGGGTCATGGTCTCGGAAGTCGACTTCGACTCGACGATCGTCGGCGGCTCGAGGGAGCTCGTCGACGCGATCTGCCGCTCCCCCGAGCTCGAAGCCCTGCCCCTGCCGGCCGACGCATCCCTGTCGTGGGGAGCAGACGAGGTGAATCGATGAGCGTCCCGTTCGACCCCCGGCCCCTGCTCGAGCCGGTGTCGCCCGCCACCGCACGTGCGTTCCGGAAGCATCTGGCCGACAGCGGCCGGCTTCCCGGCGGGTCGGGCACCGCCGGCGTGATCATCGCGATCGTCGTCATCGTCTTCGTGGTGCTGGTGTTCGGCGGCGTCCTGTCGGCCATGGTCGGCGGCCTGGTGTTCGCCATCGGGACGCAGTCGGGTTCCGGCGCGGTGGTCTCGCTGGCGCCCGTCATCCCCCTCGTCATCCTGATCGCGCTCGCGGCGCTCATCCCGTTCTTCGTCCGCCGACAGCGCGCTGCGCAAGCCGCGGTCTGGTACCGGCTCGACGGGTTCGCGCGGGCCAACGGCATGAGCTTCGAGCCGCAGCGGCCCCAGCCCCCGCTGCCGGGCATGATCTTCTCGCAGGGGTCGGGGCGGATGGCATCCAATCTCGTCCGCGGCGACCAGCCGCGTTTCGTCGAGTTCGCGAACTACCGCTACACGACCGGGTCGGGCAAGAACCAGCAGACGCACACGTGGGGCTACGTCGCGGTGCACCTGTCGACTCCCCTGCCGCACATCGTGCTCGACGCGCTCGGCAACAACGGGCTGTTCGGCTCGAACCTCCCCGTCGCGTTCGACCGCGACCAGCACCTGAGCCTCGAGGGCGACTTCGACCGGTACTTCCGCCTCTACTGCCCGCGCGGATACGAACGCGACGCGCTGTACCTCTTCACGCCCGACATCATGGCGCGGTTCGTCGACAACGCCGCGGCACTGGATGTCGAGATCGTCGACGACTGGCTCTTCTTCTACGGAAAGCGCGACTTCTCGACCCTCGACCCGGCCACCTGGTCGTGGCTGTTCGGCGCCGTCGGCGCGATGATCGACAAGTTCGCACAGTGGGAGCGCTGGCGCGACGACCGGCTGGCGGCGCCGGCGGCATCCGGTGTGGGGGCGGCGCCGGGCGGTGCCGCGGAGGCCGCGACCGCTGGGCCGGCTGCGGCAGGACCGGGTGCGGCTGCCGGCGCCGCACCCGCGCTGCCCGTCATGCCGCCGCCGGGACTGCTGCGGCCGCCGCCCGGTGTCGCGGCCCCCGGCCAGCGGCTGAAGAAGAGCGTGCCGTGGATGGCAGTGGTCGTGGTGCTGCTCATCGTCACCGTCGGTGCCATCGGCCCAGTCATCGCCTTCATCGGCGGGATCTTCGCCGCCGTGCGCTGACCCGCCGGCGCGGCACCCGTGTCGGTCGGTCGAGGTCCCATCTGGGCCGGGAATCACCCCCCGATACCCGGCCGAACTGGGACCTCGCCGAGCACCGCCGGGCGAATCCGTGTCAGAGGTAGGCGCGGTGGTAGCGAGGCTCGAGCGACGCCGCGCCCGTGAGAGCGAGCTCGGCACGGCGGGCCCAGTGGGGGTCGCGGAGCATCTCGCGGCCGAGGAGGACGAGGTCGGCGTCGCCGTCGGCGACGATCCGGTCGGCATGCCGCGGGTCGGTGATGAGACCGACGGCGGCGGTCGGAACCCCGGCGGCTCGAACCACGGCTGATCCCGGCACCTGATAGCCGGGCGACGGGGAGTACTCTGCACCGGCGACGAGTCCCCCCGACGAGCAGTCGACGAGATCGACCCCGGCTGTGTGCAGGCGCCGCGCGAGCTCAGCACTGTCGGCGGCCTGCGACCCGCCCGGAGCGACGTCGTCGACCGACAGCCGCACGATGAGCGGCATCCCCTCGGGCACCTCCGCCCGCACCGCGGCGACCGTCGCGAGCAGGAGGGCCGCCCGGTCGGCGCCCCACCGGTCGTCGCGGCGGTTCGTCACCGGTGAGAGGAACTCGTGCAGCAGGTACCCGTGCGCGCCGTGGAGCTCGATCGCGTCGAACCCCGCGGCGACCGAGCGACGCGCGGCTGCGGCGAACTCCGCGACGACGGCGTCCACCTGGTCGGCATCGAGGCGCGCGGGTTCTGCGAAGCGCCCGAAAGGCTCGCCCGATGCGCCGAGCGTGCGCCATCCGCCGGCGCTCTCGGGAACCGATCCACGGTGCTCCGGCGGGTCGCCCGGCAACCCGGCGTACTTGCTGCCCTTGCGTCCGGCGTGCGCGAGCTGCACCGCGATGCGCCCGCCGGCGCGGTGCACGGCGTCGGTGACGCGTCGCCAGGCGGCGATGTGCCGGTCGTCCCACATGCCAGAGTCGTCGGGGGTCACCCGGCCGAGCGGTGACACCGCGGTCGCCTCGGTGATGATGAGCCCCGCGCCGCCGAGGGCGAACTGTCCGTAGTGGACGACGTGCCAGTCGTCGACGACGCCGTCGGGCATTGGAGCGGCATACATGCACATCGGCGAGACCCCGATGCGGTTGCGCAGGGTCAGGTCGCGCAGCCGCATCGGTCGGAGCAGCGCCGGGCGGTCCGCCTCGTCGGCGGCTCCTTTCCCGGCAGGACGAGAAGAGATCAGGGTCATGCTCCTGCTTCCTTTCGGCGGAGACGGATGACGGCGACGACGGTCGCGAGCAGCAGGGCGAGCCCCAGCCCGGCGATCGTCAGCCCGACGTCGCGGATGCCGCCGGCGACGGCGCCCGCGTCGAGCAGGTGCGCCACGACGACGGCGGCGAGCGCGGCGCCGACATACTGCGCGGTGCGGTAGATCCCGGTGGAGGCACCGGCAGCCCCGGCGGGCACCGCGTGATGGAGCAGGAGCTGGTTGCCCAGGTTGTTGAACCCGTTGGGCACGCCGAGCAGGGCGCAGACGATGGCGAGGACCCAGAGCGGCATGTCGGCCGCACCGGTGAGCGCGAGGAGCGTGCCGGCCAGGACCATCGCCGAGGTGCCGACGGCGAGCAGAGCACGCGGGTGCCAAGTGCGCCCGAGGCGGGTGGCGAGGACGGTCGAGAGGGCCCCGACCCCGAACACCGGCAGCATGAGCAGTCCCGTCACGGCCGGTCCGAGGTCGCGGGTCGCCTGCATCCACTGCGGGAGTCCGTAGAAGATGACGTAGAACGAGATGAACGTCGCGATCGCCCGCAGGCAGGTGAGGCCGAACTGCGGGTACCGGCCCAGCAGGCGCACGTCGACGAAAGGCCGTTCCGCGCGCAGCTCTCGCCAGACGAACCCGGCGGCCAGAGGCGCGGTCACCGCAGCGGAGACCACCGCGACCGTCGGCGCCGAGTCGATGCTGAGCAGCGCCACCATGAGCGCGACGAGCGTGCCGATCATGAGGACCATGCCGGCGGGGTCGAGCGCCCGCCAGGTCTGCGCTGCGCTCGCCCGAGGGCCGCGTGCGTCGGCGGGGACGAAGACCAGCACGAGCGTCGCGCAGAGGATCACCATCGGGATGTTGATCCAGAAGATGCCCGGCCACCCCCACACCACCACGACGAGACCGCCGACGGTGGGGCCGAGAGCTGCCGTCGTCTGCCCGCACAGCGCGATGATGCCGATCGCGCCGGTGGGCGCCGCGCGCGCGAGGTCGGCCTGGCGGCGGATGATCGCCATCGCCGCGGGGAACTGGGCGGCCGCACCCAGCCCGAGCACGACCCGGTCGACGATCATCCAGGCGCTGTCGGTGATGAAGGGGCCGGCGACCGAGGCCACCAGGATGAGCGCCAGGCCCAGGAGGTAGACGCGTCGCGGTCCGTACAGGTCGGCGAGGCGTCCTGCCGTGGGCGACCCGACCGCAGCAGCGATGTAGAGCGCGCTGATGATCCATGCGGTCGCGCTCGTGGCGACGGCCGCGTCTCCCCCGAACGACGCCACCATCGGGACGAGCGCGACCGCGATGATCGACGAGTTCAGCCCGAGGAGGATCGTGCCGCTGCCGAGCGACCACGGCAGCCGCAGCGGCAGCGAGCGGCGGCCGTCCGGGCCGCCCGCCGCCGCGGGTTCCGGCGTCACTCGGCGAGCTCCGCCACCCCGCCCGGTGTCGCGAGGAGCACATCGGGGTGGGCGGCGAGCATCCGGAAGGTGCGCTCGACGACGTCGGCGAAGCACGCCTGACCCGAGACCCAGCCGAAGAGGCTGAGTCCGAGGTGGCGGGCGCCGACGATGTCCGCGTCGGCGATCAGCTGGTCGACCGTCGCGGTGAGCAGCTCCTCGTAGTCGGCGGCGACGATCCCCCGGGCGTAGAGCTCGAACACGTCCTCCGTCTCCAGCGGATGCGGCACGGCGACGAGGCCGTCTGAGGCGCCGGCCAGCATCACCGGACGCTCGTCGATCGGCCAATCCCCGAACCAGCCGAACCCCGCCTCGCGCAGCAGGGCGGTGGTCCGCGAGGTGCCGGCGCGTTCGGGGCCGAACCATCCGGTGGCCTCGCGCCCGGTCAGGCGCTGGACGATGTCGCGTGCGCTCTCGATGTACGAGCGCTCGGTGGCGGCATCCATCTCAGGAGACAGGATGACGTTCGCGCCGGCACCTCGCACGACGATCTCATCGGCTCGTGCCGCGACGCCGCGGGCGAGCCCCGGCACAGTACGGGCACCGAACTCGTCGAGCGCGACGGCGACGGGAACGCCCGCCCGGTCGGCGATGTCGAGCAGCCGCCAGATGCCGGTCGTCAGGCCGAAGTCCCACTGCGACAGTCGGGCGACCTGTCCGTGCCGGGGCTCGGAGGTGTCGCGGCCCACACCGCCCTGCATCGACGTCGGCGAGAACGCTCCCGCGGGAAGGTCGTCCTGGTACGAGGGAGCGTGCAGCAGCACCGAGACCACGAGCTTCTTCGCGCCCGGCAGCGCCCACGCCGGACGGTGCGCGTCGTAGGCGCGCGGCAGGTCGGGGGCGAACACGGTCGCGTCCGCGGGGTGGGAGATGAGGCTCATGCGCCGACCTCCGTCAGAAGAGCCGCGTGTTCGTCGGCGAGCGTGCGAGCGAAGTCGACCTGCGCGTCGTAGTGGTGGGCGAGGTAGTGGTCGCTGATCGCGCCGGCCGTCGTGGCCCAGATGCGCTCGTCGGCGCGAACGTGCGCGAACAGCTCTCGGAGAGCCCCGGCGAACCACGGCTGCCCGGCGAGGAAGGGGTGCGTCGCGAGGCAGACCACCCGCCCCTGCCCGTCGCGTTCGCTGTCGGCCAGCGAGCGGTCGATCTGCGCTTTCGCCAGGGCGATGAAGTCGGATGCCGAGAGGCTCCGCACGTGCACCATGGGGACGTCGTTGAGCATGAAGCTGTACGGCATCGACACGATCGGGGCGTCGCCGACCGTCCGCAGCGGACGGGGCTGCTCATCGTGGATGAAGTCGGCGAAGTACTGCATGCCGTGCGCGGCCATGAGGTCGACGGTGTTGTCGGTTCCCGAGATCTTCGGGCCCAGCATCCCCTTGATGCGCCGGCCGCCGTAGTAGGTCTCGCTCAGCCGCTGCGAGAGCGCGTAGAAGGCGTCCTCCTCGTCGTAGGGCATGTCGTAGATCGGCCGCAGGTTCGAGATGCCGTGGCTCATGATCTCCCACCCCCGCTCGAACATGGCGTCGCGAACCTCGGGCTGCTCCTCGAGCAGCGACAGGCTGAGCGACACGGTCGACGGCATCTCGAACTCATCGACGATGCGCAGCATCCGCCACAGGCCGACACGGTTGCCGCTGTCGCGGTGCATGTAGTGCTGCGCGTCGGGGAAGGCGATCCGGCCCTGCGGTGAGCCGCCCCCGGGCGCGATCCAGTCGTAGTGCTCGACGTTCGGCGCGTGCCAGAACGCGAGCAGCTTGCCGCCCGGCCACTCCACGCGTGGCCGGGTCGCCATCGGGGCGTACCAGAGGCGCTCGTTGTTGCGGATCGTCATGCGAGCTCCGCGGCGGCCTCGGCCGGCGCCTCGGCATCGGCACCGCGCATCGCCGCGAATCGGTCGAGGACCCACTGCTTGGTCACGACGTCGCCGAAGCGGTCCTGCATGTCCCACAGCGACACCTCGCCCGACACCGTGCGGAAGTCGTCGCAGCACTCCTCGACGATGCTGATGTGGAAGCTGCGGTAGGCGGCGTCGACGACGCTCGCCCGGACGCATCCGCTGGTGGAGGTGCCCGTGAAGATCAGCTCGTCGACGCCGAGCTCGGCGAGCAGGTCGTCGAGGCGGGTGCGGTAGAACGCCGACGCGACGGTCTTCTCGACGATGTGGTCGGTCGGAGCCGGCGGAACGGCAGCGCTGATCTCGGTCCACGGGTTGCCGCGTTCGCAGCGCTCGGTCAGGCTCGAGCGCACCCGCTGTGCCAGCATCCGGTCGTCGAGCGAGTCGAGGATCATCACCGCGTAGATGACGGGAACGCCCGCGGCCCGCGCCGCCTCGAGCAGCTCGTTCGTGTGCGCGAGCGCCACCGCCGTCCCGGGGCCGATCTTCTCGTGCTCGGTGAACGCGCGCTGGAAGTCGATGACGATCACGGCGGGTGACGTTCCCGGTCCGACCTTCGTGCGCCGGGCGCGCAGGTCTCGGATCGTGTCGATCTCGACGTTCCAGTCGATCGTGTCGTTCATGCGAGGTCTCCTTCGGAGGGTGGGGCGAGTCGGCCGAGAGCGCGAGTGAGCGCTCCGGGGTCGGGGTCGTGGAAGTCGTGGACGGCGCGATGGATGTCGGGGGCGCCCAAGCCCGTCGGGCGCAGCGCCTCGGTGAGCAGCGCGTCGATCCGCGCATCCGAGAAAGGAGTATCGACGGCGTCGCCCTGCGGGTGCCTGACGGATGCCGTGTGGGCGGTGCCGTCGGCGAGGTGCACGGTGACCCGCGCGGGACGCGAGGTCGCGGTATCGGGCCGCAGGTCGGCCGTGGCATCCGTTACCGCCACCACGGCGGCGATGCGCGCCAGTTGCGGGTGCGGAGGCACATCGGCCCGCTCGGCCGACACGTCACCGAACCACAGTGCGCTGGCGACGGCGAACGGGACGGAGAAGTACGCGCCGTGCCGCGAATCCCACGATGTGGCGGGCAAGGATGCCGCCGAGGCCACCCCCTCGACGCGCACCGAGACGATGTCGGCGAGGTCGACGCCCGCCGCGACCATGCGAGCGCGAACGAGGAGCGCCGCGTCGGCGGGACCGTGCGTGTAGGCGCATGCGGAGTGCTGCTTGAGGTAGCTGGTGGTGACGAGGCTCTCGTCACCGAGGCCGCGGATCACGGCATCCGGGTCGATCGTCCCGAGACCGCCGAGATCGGCGGCGAGCCCGTCGGGGTCGGCGGCGAGCCCGGCGGCCGAGAAGCGCGCCGCCGCGAGTCCGGCCAGGGCCCCCTGGCCGACCCACTGATCGCGCGCCGCCGAACCGCGCAGCACGGGCTGCCACGACGTCGCGGGAGCCATCGCGGCGCCGGTGCCGACGGCGCGCGCGACGCCGTCGGCATCCGCACCCAGGAGCACCGCGCACGCCGCCGCCGCGCCGACGGCGCCGAGGGGTCCGTGGGTGTGCACGTCGGGCCGGAAGGTCGTCGCCCGCCCGATGCGCGCGGCGACCTCGTAACCGACGTAGAGGGCGTCCCACAGCCGCTCGCCCGCGATGTCCTGCGCCTCCGCGAGCGCGAGCACGGCCGGCACGGTCTGCGCCGCGGGGTGCCCCTTGCTGTACCGGTTGCCTTCGTCGCGCTCGGTCGAGACCCCGGCCACTCCGTTGAGCCACACAGCTGATTCGACGGCGACGCGGCGCGGGGATCCGACGAGGGTCGCGGGCCCGGGGCTCGGCGTCCAGGCACGCCGCAGCCGCTGCATCTCGGGCATCGCGGCGGCTCCGACGGTGACCGCGAGCAGGTTCTCGACGGCGCGGACGAGCGAACGCTTCGCATCATCGGAGGCCGTTGCGAACGGCGCCGACGCGGCCCACTCGCCGAGAATCCGAGACGCTTCGCGGTGAGTCGTCATGCTCAGTGGCCCAGGTAGGCGGCCTGGACGCGCTCGTCCGAGGCGAGCGCCGAGGCGGTGCCGTCGAGCGCGACGCTGCCCGATTCGAGCACGTAGGCGCGGTCGGCGAGCTGCAGCACCTGGTGGGCGTTCTGCTCGACGATCAGCACGCCCACACCGCGATCGCGGATGGCGTTGACGGCGTGGAAGACGTCCCAGGTGAGCTTCGGCGAGAGCCCGGTCGAGGGTTCGTCGAGCATGAGCAGACGTGGCGCTCCCATGAGAGCGCGGGCGATGGCGAGCATCTGCTGCTGACCGCCCGACATCGTCTCGGCAAGCTGCTGGCGTCGCTCGCGCAGGATCGGGAACAGGTCGAGGATCTCGTCCTCCGAGAACCCCGTGCGCCCCTTCTTGCCCCAAGCGCCCATGCGCAGGTTGTCCTCGACGGTGAGCGAGCCGAAGAGCGCGCGGTGCTCGGGCACGAGCATCAGGCCGCGCTGCGCGACCAGGTGGCTGCGTCCGTAGCCGACGGCGCCGCCGTCGAAGCGGACCGAGCCGCCCTGCTGCTTCACCTCGCCGGCGATGGTCTTCAGCGTCGTCGACTTGCCGGCGCCGTTCGCCCCGACGATCGCGACGACCTCTCCGGCGTCGACCGAGAGCGAGATCCCGTGGAGGATCTCCAGTCCGTGGTAACCCGCACGCAGGTCGTCGATCTCAAGCAGCATCGCCGTACTCCTTACCGAGGTAGGCCTCGATGACTCGGGGATCGTGCAGAACGTCGTCGACCGAGCCCCGCGCGATGACGGCTCCCTGGTCCATCATCACGACGCGGTCGCTGAGTCGGCGGACGGCGGTCATGATGTGCTCGATGAAGAGCATCGTCACGCCCTCCTCGCGCCGCAGCTCGTCGAGCAGGTCGAGCACGGGAGTGCGCTCGGACGGCACCAGACCAGCCAGCACCTCGTCGAGCAGCAGCACTCGCGGACGCATCGCGAGGGCGCGGGTGAGCTCGAGACGCTTCTGGACCGCCGTCGGGAGCGAGCCCGACTCGGCATCCGCCCACGACCACAGGCCAGTGCGATCGAGGAGCGTCGCCGCCTCGTCACGCGCCGAGCGCTCGGGCCGCACCCCGCGGCTCTGCACCGCGATCGTGACGTTCTCGAGGGTGGTCATCGTGTGGAAGGGCCGCATCAGCTGGAACGTCCGCACGAGCCCCGAGCGTGCGAGCACGTGCATCTTCGCGCCGGTGATGTCGCGCCCGTCGAGCGTGACCCGCCCCGAGTCGGGCGGGAAGGCGCCCGTCACGCAGTTGAACAGCGTCGTCTTGCCGGCGCCGTTCGCGCCGATGATCCCGACGATCTCGCCCTCGTCGACGGAGATATCGACGTCGCGCAGCGCGTGCAGGCCGCGGAACGACTTGTTGATGCCCTGAATCTCGAGAAGGGTCACTTCTTCTTCACCACCCAGTTCTTGACGGTGCCGTAGACGCCCTTGGGGAGAAGCAGGACGCAGGCGATGAGGATGACGGCGTAGATGAGGATGTCGAGACCGCCGTGGCCCTGGAGGAACGACAGCGCCTCGGGAGGGTGACGGAGGAAAGCGGCGACGGCATCCGAGAGCGGCGCCATGACGACGGCTCCGATGACGGGACCCCAGACGGTCGCGACCCCGCCCACGACGGCCGTGATGATCGCGTTGTTCGAGACGTGGGCGCCGAACGCGAGCTCGGGATCGATGAACATGTAGTACTGCAGGTAGAGCGTGCCCGCCGCGGCCGTGATGGCGGCGGAGAGAGCGACGGTGGTCAGCTTGTACCGCAGCACGTTGACGCCGATGGCCGCCGCCGCCAGGTCGTCGTCGCGCGATGCCAGGGTGAAACGACCCGTGCGGCGACGCAGGAACTCGATGACGGCGACGAGTGCCAGCACGACCATGCCCACGCCGATCCACCAGTAGTTCGGCGAGCCGACGGGGAACTGGAACATCGCCCAGTCGTCGCCGCGCAGCACGGGGACGGTGAAGCCGACCGTGCGGTTGAGCGCGTCGTTGCCGACGACGAACAGTCGCAGCATCTCGGCGAAGGCGAACGTCGACAGCGCGTAATAGGCACCGGTCAGCTTGTAGCGCAGGGCGAGGAAGCTGATGCCCACGGCTGCCGCTGCTGCCAGGGCCATCCCGGCGATCAGGCCGATCCACGGACTCACACCGAAGTCGACGAGCAGCACGGCCGTGACGTACGAGCCGATGCCGAAGTAGGCGGCGTGACCGAAGCTGAACATCCCGCCGAAGCCGCTCATCATGTTCCAGCCGATCCCCATGAGGGCGAAGATCAGCACGCGCATGGCGACGGCGAGCTCCGCAGCGGGAAGGACGAAGGGCAGGGCGACCCCGACGACCGCCAGCACCCCGAGGGCGACGTAGTGACGGAAGGTCGTGCGACGGTGCAGAGGGATACGCGGTGCGAGCAGGTGAGCACCCGTGGTGAAGTCGGGCGCCGTCGGGCGCGCGGGGGTGGCGACGGTCATGCGGTCCTCCCGAAGATTCCGCGGGGCTTGGCGAAGAGCACGATGAGGAAGACGACGAACACGGCCAGCAGCGGTGACTGGCCGGGCAGGATCAGCCCGCCCAGCTGCTCGGTGAGGCCGACGATCAGCCCGCCGACGAGCGCACCGGGGACGTTGCCCATGCCGCCAAGGACCACGACGACGAACGCCGTCAGGTTGAACACCGACCCGGCTGTCGGTTCGATCGTGGTGAAGGGAGCAACCAGCGTGCCGGCGGCTCCGGCTGCGGCGGCGCCGAGCGCGAAGGTGAGGATGTAGATCCCCTTGATGTCGATGCCCACCAGGCGGGCGCCCTCGGGGTTCGCGGCGACCGATCGGACCGCCGTGCCGACCGGGGTGCGCTGCAGGATGAGCCACAGGGCCGCGACGAGGACCAGCGCACCGACGAAGGCGTAGATGCGGCTCAGGTCGACCGTAGCGCCGAGGATCGGAACACCGGTGTTGCCGGGCAGCTGGACCGAGAGCGGGTTGGGGCCGAACACGAGCAACAGGATGTTCTCGATCGCCAGCGCCAAGCCGATCGTGATGAGCAGCTGGGTGTGGATGGGGGCGCGCATGATCGGGTTCAGCAGACCCGCCTGCGTCACCGCGCCGAGCAGGAACATCGTCGGAACGGTGATCAGCAGCGTCGCGTAGGGGTGCATCCCGGTGAGGTTCACCAGCACGTACGTGAGGTACATCGCCAGAGCGACCATGGCCCCGTTGGCGAAGTTGATGATGTGGAGCACCCCGTAGACGAGGGTGAGTCCCATGGCGACCAGGCTGTAGATGCCTCCGGTCAGCAGTCCCGTCACGAGCGCCTGCGCCAGCACGGTCGGGCTGCCCGAGATGAACCCGGCCACCACGGCCGCGAGGGCGAGCACCCCGAGGGTCACGACCAGAGCGCGCGGCGAGGGGCCGTTGTAGCGGCGGTTGCGGACGGGCTTCTCGCCGGCCGGGGCGGTGGGCGGGGACGCCTGGATCGTCATGAGACTCACTCCTCGCTGTCAGCGGACGGGGGCCGGGTAGACGAGCGGCTGCTGAGCCAGGGCCGCCGGGTAGACCTGGGTGACTGCGCCGCCGAGCACCTGCATCGTGACGACCGAGGCGTTGACGTTCTGTCCCGTCTCATCGAACGAGACGGGACCGTCGTTGACGACGTGCGGCTCGTACGTCGTCGCGGCGATCGCATCACGGATGTCGGCGGGGTCGGCGCTCCCGGCGGCGTCGATCGCTTCGGCGATGAGCGTCACGGCGTCGTAGGTGAGCATCGCGCTCGTCCGCATCGGCTCGCCGAACTCGGCTTCGAACGCCTCGGCGACCGCGACCGCCTCATCGTTGGTGGCATCCCACCGGTAGTTCGCGTCGAAGTAGTTCTCACCCCCGTTGGGGGCGTCGGCGGTGAACTGCACCTGGTCGTATCCGCCGTTGGCGACACCGAACACGGCGTCGAGATCGGGGGCGATGGAGCTGACAGCGCGAGCGATCGCGAGGCTGTCGTTGTAGTAGCCCGAGACGGCGAGCACGTCGGCGCCGGCGGCTGCCACCTGCTGCACCTGGGTCGACAGGTCGCTCGACGAGGGGTCGTAGCTGATCGCCGGTTCGACCGTGATGCCGTACTCCTGGGCCTTCGCAGCGAACGCCTCGTAAGCCGAGGCGCCGAAGTTCCCCTGCTCGTAGAGGTAGCCGACCTTGGTCACCGGGGTGCCCGCGGCCTCGGCGATCTCGGACAGATAGGTCGCGCTCTGCTCGCCCATCATGCTCGCCGACGGCTGGATGCGAAACGAGTTGGTGTAACCCTGCTCCAGGATCGAGTCGAGTGCCGACACGTCCATGACGAACGGCACGCCGTTGCGCTCGGCGACCGAGGCGATGTTCGCGCTCGTCGCGCTCTGGTACGAACCGACGAGCGCCGCGGCGCCCTCCTGGATGAGACGCGTCGCCTCGCTCTGCCCGGTCTCCGGCTCGCCGCGGGTGTCGGCCGCCTCGAGGACGAGCTTCGCGCCGCCGAGGGATTCGATGCCGCCGGCGTCGTTGATCGCGTCGACGGCCATCTGTGCGGCGTTGCTCATCTGCTGGCCGTCGACCGCGTTCGAACCGCTGAGCGGGTGGAGGGCTCCGATGACGATCTCCTCGGGTGCCTCGCCCGAGGATGCTGCCTGGCTTGCTCCGACGGCGGATCCGGCACAGGCCGCGAGCGTGACGCTGCCGACGGCGAGAGCGGTCACGGCGAGCGTGAAGCGACTCGTGGTTTTCAACTCGACTCCTTGGAGGGTGGTGTTCCGTCTGATGGAGCTGTTTCGGTGACCGGAACGTTCGGGTTAGTCCCTGACTGGGATGTATGCGACGGTATGCCTCGGATATGCGGCGCCAGTTGCCCGCGTGTATCCGGAATGTTTCGTCTCGCCCGAATCGGGCATCTGGCGTTCCGTTCAGTGAAACGTGGCCGTACGCTTCTGCGCAGAGCGTGCCGGACGCTCATCCACGCGAGGAGAGTGCGCCATGGCCGATACTGCCCCGTCGACGACATCCCGGGTCGCCGAGGTGCTGATGTCGTTCACCGACGCGACCGCGCCGCTGGGCGTCTCGCAGATCGCGAGGTCGTGCGACCTGAGCAAGGCGGTGGTTCACCGCATCCTGCAGTCCCTCGTCGCATCGGGACTCGTCGACTACCTGCCCGACACTCGCCGCTACTGCCTCGGCCCAGCGGCGGTCGCCCTGGGTCAGACGGCAGCCGCGGGCAGCCGGCTGTACTCCGCGGGGATGCCGGCGATCTCGCACCTGGCCAATCAGACCGGCGAGACCACGACGCTGACGGCCCGCCACGGACATGGACGGCACTACATCGGCCTCGTGGAGAGCATCAACCCGATCCGCATCAGCGTGCGCATGAGAGACCATGTTCCGCTGTGGTCGGGAGCGAGCGGCATCAGCATCCTGGCGTTCATGGACCCGGTCGACATCGACTACGTCCTGAGCCAGGAGCGGCACGCGTACACCGAGGCGACCGTCATCGACGAGACGATGATCCGAGACCGTCTGGCCGAGACCCGCGAGCGCGGGTGGGCGCATACCGCGGGCGAGCGCGTGCGGATGTCGAGCAGCGTCGCGGCCCCGATCTTCGACCGTGATGGCAGCCCGGCCGGTTCTCTCTCGGTCGCCTACCTCGTCGACCGACTCGGCGACACCCAGCACCACGACCTCGCGCAGCTCGTGCTGGCCGCCGCCCGCGACGCGACCGCCAGACTCCAGTAACCCCCGCCTGTTCGCGGCGGCGAGGGTGCGCATCTGCACGGTCCGGGGCGGCCCGCACCGTGCAGATGCGCGTTCTCGGCGTCAGCGAGAGGACGAGACGGCGGGCTGGCGGGCGAGCCAGTCGTCCATGCTCGTCTCGGGGTGATCGAGCCAGTGGTCGCCGTAGTAGTCGGCGAAGGGCAGGTACTCGTCGAGGATGCGGCGCAGCTCCGAAATCGCGTCGAGCCCCTCGGGAGCGATGTCGACGCGCAGGTCGACGTGCGCGCGCCGTTGACCGCGTGCCGTCGTGATGATCGACGACGACAGGTGCCGGCGCCCCTCACCTCCGGCGGCGAGGCCGGCCTCGAGCGCCCGCATGAGACGCTCCTCGAAGAGCCCGGCGGTGTCGTTCTCGTACGACGCGGCCATCGCCTCGAGCACGCCCGCACCGATGAGCGTGTTCCCGAGCACGGCGAAGCCGTCGCCGACGAGGTGCCCCGCGTACTGCGACTCGATCACGACGTCGCCGGTGTGGGCGGCGACGCGACCGTCGTCGAGCACGATGCCCAGCTGCCGGTACCGGAACGACTCGTCGGTCTCGGCGAGCGCCGCGATGATCGTCTCGGGCGCCAGACCCGTCGTCCCGAGGTCGAGGGCGCGCTGGCCGAGCCGCCAGTCGGAGTGCCACTGGCTCGTCACCGCGACCCCTCCCGCAACATGGGGGCACCGCGAGGCGAGCGCGATCGACCCCGTGCCCTGGCAGACCCCGACCGCACCCGTGCTCGGATCGGTGGCGATGATGCTGAACGTCATCGTGTTCTCCTTCCGGGCGCGCTCAGCGCGCCGTCATTTCCCAGCGGATGACCACGCGGCGGAGAACCCGCACGACGAGGTTGAGGACGATGCCGAGCACCGAGAGGATGATGAGCAGCGCGAAGACCGCCGCCGTCTCCATCCGGCCCTGCGCCTGCAGGATCAGCACGCCGAGGCCCTTCTGCGCCCCGACGAACTCCGCGACGATCGCGCCGATCATCGAATTGGCGACGGCGAGCTCGAGCCCGGAGAAGATCTGCGGGAGCGCCGCGGGCAGCATCAGGCGCGTCTGGATCTGAAGCGGCTTCGCGCCGTTGACCCGGAACAGGTCGACTTGGTCGCGGTCGACGCCGCGGAACCCGTGCAGCGCGTTGACGAGCATCGGGAAGAACGCCAGCAGCACGACCACGACGACCTTCGAGGGCATCCCGAACCCGAACCAGATGATGAACAGCGGCGCGACAGCCACCTTCGGGATCGACTCGATCGCGACGATGTAGGGAAACACCACGGCGTAGACGGTCGGGAACTGCGCGAGCACGATCGCGAGCACGAGGCCCGCGACGACTCCGATGCCGAGGCCCGTGAGCACGATCGACATGGTGGATGCCGTGTTCTCGAGGTAACGCGGGAACGCGTTCGGGTCGAACAGCGCCTTCAGCACATCGCTGAGCGGCGGCACGACGTAGACGGGGGTGTTCGTCCAGCCGGGGACGAACTGCCAGCCCAGCAGCAGCAGGCCCAGCAGAGCCAGCGAGGCGATGACCCGCTTGGCGGGCGTGTTCACGACGCGTCGCGTGACGAGCCGGGTCGTGACGGGGCGGGTCCGGACGGAAGTGCTCATGCGTTCACCTCGAAGTGACGACGGATGTGGGCGGTGAGGGCCGCGAACTCGGGATCGCCGAGGAGCTCGGGGGTGCGCGTCTTTCCGAACGGGATGTCGATGATCTCGGCGATGCGTCCGGGGCGCGGGGTCATGACGACCACGCGCTCGGCGAGGAAGACTGCTTCGCTGATGCTGTGCGTGATGAGGACGGCGGTGGTGCCGGTCTCGCGCCAGATGCGGTTGACCTCGACGTTCAGGGCGTCGCGAGTCATCGCGTCCAACGCCCCGAAGGGCTCGTCCATCAGCAGCACGGCGGGATCGTGCACCAGCGCCCGGCAGATCGCGGCGCGCTGCTGCATCCCGCCCGACAGCTCGTGCGGGTGCTTGGTGGTGAAGTCCTCGAGACCCACCATCGTCAGCAGCGTCCGCGCGTGGGTGCGATCGGCGCCGGTCACCCGTCGGCGCAGGCTGAGGGGCAGCAGGACGTTGTCGAGGATGTTCAGCCACGGCAGCAGGGTCGCCTTCTGGAACACCATGCCGGCCTCGCCCCGGGGGGCGCCGATCGGCACATCGGCGATCGTGGCCGTGCCGGCGGTGTGTCCCTCGAGACCCGCGAGGATGCGCAGCAGGGTCGTCTTGCCGCATCCGCTCGGCCCCAGAACCGAGACGAACTCGCCCTCCGCGATCCCGAGGTCGACGTGCGAGAGCGCCGTGACGTCGCCCGTGCGGGTCTGATAGGTCTTCGAGAGGTCGGAGATCTCGATCAGGCTCATGGCTTCTCCAGTCCGTAGACGCGGCAGAGGTTCTCGTTGAGCACGCGCGAGGCGAGCCACTCGGCCTGAGATGTCGTCCACAGGCGGTCGGCGACCCCGGCAGTGAGCGCGCGGTCGAGCGCGAGCCGGCCGCGGGCCGTCGAGGCGACGTGGAACTCGGGCTGCCCCGTGTCGGTGCCGAACATCACGCGGTCGGCGGGAAGCAGCTCGAGCCACTCCTGCAGCATCCGTTCGAGGGCGTGGTGGTGGAGGTACGGCATCCACGAGTAGTCGAGGAAGACGTTGCCGTGCGCCTGACTGAGCGCCGGGAGCAGCGACGTGTACGGGTAGCCGCCGTGGATGAGGATGATGCGCAGCCGGTTCAGCGCCGGATCCGACAGCAGGGGCTCGAGGTTGCGCGGATCGGCGCCGCTGAGCAGCAGACCGGGCTCGGCGTGGCCCATGCCGGTGTGGATCTGCACCGGCAGCTCGCGCTCCACCGCGAGCTCGGCGATCGCGAACACGAGGTAGTCGGCGAGCGCCGTGTACGCGGGGGTCTCCAGCGACGCCGGGTCGGACCGGAGTGCGGCGTAGGCCGCCTCGGCCTCGTCACGGGAGCGACGCCGGAAGTCGAGCGACCGGACGTACGCCGACGCGATCTTGAGGCCGACGAAGCCCGACTCCTGACGGCGGATGATCGAGTCCCGTACGAACGCGACGTACTCGCCCAGCGTCGCCGGCGGGGCGTCGAGGCCGGCGGTCTTCAGCAGACCCTCGAGCACCGTGGCGAACACGCGCCGGAAGCGGGGCGTGTCGGAGCCGCGGCGGCGGAAGGCGGGGTGACCGAACGGGTAGAGGTAGGGGTCGATGCGGCCGATCGGCTTGTAGCGCTCGGGCGTCCAGGCGTCCGCGTCGATCCACGGCAGGTCGGTCAGCACCGCCGCCGTGCCCGAGATGTCGAGCGCCTCGCCGTACAGACCCGCGAAGTCGGCACGTCTGCGGTCGCGGCTCATCCGCACGATCTCGTCGTGACCCAGGTCGCCGTAGAGCGCGCGGCTGCCCTCGACGAGCGATACGCCGTGCACGCTCGTCGACTGGAACCGGATGCTCTCGTCGAAGAGCTTCTCGATGCCGTGGGCCGCGTCGAGCCGGGCGAGCTCGTCGCGGTCGCCGCGGCCGCGGGCGGCGACGAACTCGTCGAACACACCGACGGGGAGGTTGGCCTCGACATGGCCGGCCGCGTTCTCGCGTTCGAGCGCATCGATGCCTTCGAGCTCCTCGCCGGGCCGGACGTAGCCGGCGTGGGAGTGGTGGTCGATCGCCGGGACGCCGTCGGTGTAGGTGAGGGAGGTCATTCGGCGCTCCAGTTCTGAGCCTCGGCGACGACGGCATCCGCGTCGAAGTCGTTGTACGCCTCGACGAAGGTGTTCGGGGCGGCCGCGACCGTGTCGACCTCGGAGTCGATGATTCCCGAGTCGAGCGCGAAGGTGCCCCACGCGGCGAGAGCCGACTCGCTGTACGCACCCCACGACGCGGTGTCCTGCGGGTCGTCGGCGGTGAGCAGCTCGAGGCGGCGGTTGAGCGCGACGAGGTCGATCGCCAGCTGGTCGTCGATCGAGTTGCCGGCGACGAGCGTGTCGGGGTACTCCTCGTACATGATCCGCAGGGCGGCCTCGGGGTTCGTCGCGGTGAAGAGGGTGGCCTTCGCCATCGCCCGGCCGAAGGCCTCGATCGTCTCGGCGTTGTCGGCCGCGTAGTCGCTGCTCGTGAAATAGGTCGTCGAGAAGAGCGATGCGGCTTCGTCGGTGGTGAAGTAGCGCAGCGGGGTGCCCTGAGCCTCGAACGCGGCGTACTCGGTGTCCCACAGCGACAGGGCGTCGACCTGACCGGTCGCGAGCGCCTGCAGCGCTGCGGCACCCGTCCCGACCGCGAGGTGGCTGTAGTCCACGTCGGGCGTGAGGTCGGCCGACGCGAGGATGCCCTCGGACAGCAGCATGTTCGACGTGCCCAGGCTGCTCTGGCCGATGACGGCACCCTCGAAGTCGCCGAGCGAGGTGATGGGGCTGTCGTCGAGGACGGCGAGCGATCCGGTCTGCTTGCGGATGTAGTTGTAGACCAGCTGCAGCTGGCTGCCCTTCGTCATCGCCTGCCAGATCGGCTCGGGCGGGGTGCTCCCGATGTCGAGCGAGCCGGAGTCGATGCCCTGGACGATCGAGGTGGAATCGCCCGTCACGACGATGTCGACCTTCAGCCCCTCGTCCTCGAAATACCCCATCGCCTGGGCGACGGCCATCGGCGAGTTGTTCGCGCCCATGTTCGTGGGGATGCCGAACTCGACGGTGGTCGTGCCGTCGGCGGATCCGGCGTCTTCACCGGCGCAGCCGGCGATGGTGAGAGCGAGGGCGGCGGTCACGGTGACCGCAGCGGTACGGGTGAACTTCATGGTGTCTCCTAGCGCGGGTGGTTCGCGGATCGGGTCGATCCGGCGATGTGGGTGGAGCTCAGGGACAGTGGTGCGATGCCTGCGCGCAGGCGTTTTCGGCATGGCCGAACACCGGTGCCGTCCGTCGGGAGCAGGACGGCACCGGGAGCTGAGGGACGGGGTCAGTCCGTCCGGGGCGGATTCTCCGAGGGTGGCGTCACGACCCAGAGGGCCTCGCCCACCGCATCGCCGATGTTGACGATGCTGTGCGGCGTGGAGGTGCGGTAGTCGATGCTGTCGCCGGCGGTGAGCTCGAACTCCTGATCGCCGAGCCGGAACCGGAAGTCGCCGCGGAGGATGACGCACACCTCCTGCGAATCGCCGTGCGTGTAGCTGTCGCTTCCCTCACCGTGGCCGGGCTCGTACTCCGACACGAGCACCTCGACGTTGCCGAGCGGGGGCTGCGTGATGCGGAAGTGCCGCACGTCGTTGCCCGCGGCCAGCATGGGGCGCTCCTCCTTGCGGAGCATCGTGCCGAGGGTGGGCTGAGCGCTGAAGAGCTCGGTCCACGGGATGCTGAACGCCCCGGCGATCCTGCGGACGACGTCCAGGCTGGTGTTGGCCTGACCGTTCTCGATCTGGCTCACATAACCGGCGCTGATCGATGCGCGTCGTGCGAGCTCGCGCGTCGACATCTTGCGCAGGGCGCGCAGTTCCCGCACGCGGGGGCCGAGATTCGCGTCGTCCATCGCTCTCCCTGGGTTTCGGTAATCACACTGATCGGTGTCAGTAAGCAGAGCGTATACCGGGCGAGCGCGTCGGAAATTGCTGATGTGTTTCGTGTGTGTAACCGAGTTCCGGCCGCCACATACAGCAGTGTGGGTGCGCATCCGCACAGTCCGGAGCCCCCGACACCGTGCAGACGTGCACCCTCGCGGCTCAGGGCCGCGCGACCGGGCTGATCACCAACTCGTCGATACGCACGTGCGGGGGCGCATCGATGATGAAGCGCACCGTTCGCCCGATGTCGTCGGGAGTCAACATCCGCTCGCGGGCGTCCGCATCCGGCACTTCGGGCCGGAGGCTCAAGAACTCCGTGTCGACGTCGCCCGGGCACAGGTGGCACGCGCGGATGCCGGCGGCAGCCTCCTGCGCGTTCAAGGTCTCGCAGACAGCGGCGAGCGCGCGCTTGCTGGCGCTGTAGGCGACACCCGCGACGGGCGAGAAGCGCCAGGCTGCGATCGACGACACCACGACGACGACGGCCGAACCGGATGCCCGGAGGTCCGGGAGCGCTGCGTCGATCACGTGGATGACGCCGTGGAGGTTCGTGTCGATGACCTGTTCGACCTCGCCGACCGACTGGTTCTCCCACGTCCGCCGCGGCGAGTTGAGGCCGGCGGCGAGGACGAGCTCGTCGATGCGGCCCCACCGATGACGGATCTCGTCACGCGCCGCACTCACCGCGCCCGTGTCCCGGGCGTCGAACGGCAGCACGATCGCCTCGCCGCCCGCATCCGCGACCTCGCGCGCCGTCTGGGCGAGCATGTCGTGGCGCCGTCCGCTGAGCGCGAGGCGCCGGTCGGGGGCCAGGGCCAGCGCGGCGGCGCGGCCCATCCCGCTGCCGGCGCCGGTGATCCATGCGACGCGTCGCTGGGAGGCGATGGTGGAGGTCATGCCCGGGCCGCCATCTCGTACGCGCGCTGGGGGAACTGGGTCGCGAACTTGCCGCCGCTCACATCGAGCAGCGTGCCCGTGACGTAGCGCGAGGCATCGCTCGCGAGGAAGCAGACGGCGTCCGCCACCTCGCCCGGGTCACCCCAGCGCCGCAGCGTGAGCGTGTCGAGCAGGCGACGCTGGTCATCGTGCGGCTTGTCGGCGAAGCCGTTCATGTCGGTGGGGATCATGCCCGGAGCGTACGCGTTGGCAGTGATCCCCCAGGGGCCCAGTTCTCCCGCGAGTGTTCTGGTGAACTGGACGACAGCGGCCTTGGATGCCGCATAGGCCGCACCGCCGACACTGGGGATGATGGCCGCGAACGAGGCCGCGTTGACGATGCGGCCCCCGCCCTGCCGCTTCATCGCGGGGATGACCGCATGGCAGGTGCGGAACGTGCCGGTGACGTTGACGTCGAAGACGCGGTTCCAGGTCTCGGCATCGGCGTCCTCGATGAGCCCGTCACCCAGGATGCCGGCGTTGTTCACCAGCACGTCGACGCGTCCGAACCGGCTCAGCGCAGCATCCACGGCCTGCCGCACCGAAGCGGACGACCGCACGTCGCACGCCAGCGAGGCACCGTCGAGTTCCGCGTCGCGGCGTGCGTCGTCGGCCCAGGCCACCGCATCTTCGGCGATGTCCGTCGCGACAACGACGGCGCGCTCACGCATGAATGTCTCGGCGATGGCGCGGCCGATGCCGCGACCCGCTCCGGTGACGACGACGACCTTGCCGTCGAGATCCCACTGCATCGTGCTCTCCTCCGATCGGGGCCGCGCCTACGCGGCTCTCCTCGATGATGTCGCAGCGCGGCGGCGTTCGGCACCGACGAGCGACACGACGACGAGCCCGGGCGCGATCACGATGAGGGGCGGCAGCATCCATACGACGGTCGTGCTCACCCCGAGGCCCACCAGCACCAGCGATGTTCCGATCGGGTCGTCAACGACGATGCCGCGCCCCTCCCGCCAGAGGTCGATCCACCGCGCACCCGGCGTCCAGAGCGCCGCGGTTCGCAGCATCGCGACGGCGACCACGACCGCCAGTCCGCCGCTGATGATCGCGAAGACCGTCCCGCCGGGAAGCGCCCCCTGTGCCGCCCCGACCGCGTTCAGGGCGAGGAGCGCGATGACCACGGCGCAGGCCGCACCGAACCACCAGCCCGAACGCACTGCCTGGAGGCCGCGCAGAGCGAAGAGTCGGATCGAGTCGGGCTCGTCGTCGAGGTGTGCGCGGAAGTGCTGCACCCCTGCGCCGAAGGCCGGAGCCAGGGTCACGAGCGGCAGCGACAGGAGCGTCACCCCGATGCCGACCACGAACATCTCGCCGAACCCGGCGACGCCCGAGCCGCCGAAGACCGCGCGGCTCTCGGGCGATCCGTCTGTCCTGCGCGCGGAGGTCATCCCTTGAGCCCCTCCGTCGCGACGCCCGCCACCAGGTACCGCTGGAAGGCGAGGAAGAACAGCACCACGGGCACCAGGGCGAGGATCGCCATAGCCATCTGTGCGCCGTAGTCGCTGGTCGAGGTCTGGTCGACGTAAAGGCGCAGAGCCAGCGGCATCGTGTACATGCCCGGATCCTTGAGGTACAGGAGCGGCCCGAAGAAGTCGTTCCACGACCAGATGAACGCGAAGATCGAGCTCGTGACGAGCGCGGGTCGCATGAGGGGCAGGATGACGGCGGTGAAGGTGCGCGCATGGCCGGCGCCGTCGATGCGCGCGGCCTCGTCGAGATCGCGCGGCAGACCCCGGATGAACTGGATCATGAGGAACACGAAGAAGGCGTCGGCCGCGAGGAACTTCCCCAGCAGCAGCGGCCAGTAGGTGTTGATCATGTCGAGCTGATTGAACACGATGTACTGCGGAATGATCACGACGTGGAACGGCAGGAGCATCGTCGCGATCATGCACAGGAAGAAGACCTTGCTGCCGCGGAAACGGATGCGGGCGAACGCGTACGCCGTGACCGAGCACGAGAGCACGACCCCGACGACCGAGGCGACCGCGAGGATGAGGGAGTTCACGACGAACGTCCAGAACGAGACTCCCCCGATGCCGGCGAAGGCGGTCGCGTAGTTCTCGAGGGAGAAGCTCTCCGGCACGAGACTCACCGAGCCGATGATCTCGTTGCCCGGCTTGAACGACGACATCACCATCCACGCCGCCGGATAGAGGATGACGACGAGCACGGCGATCGCGAGCACGTGGAAGACCGCTGCGCTCCCCCGCGTGCGCCAACCCCGCCCTCCCGCGTGCTCGCGGCCGCGTCGCCGCGACGACGAGTCGGTCGTGATGAGCTCGGTCTGGGTGATCGTGTTCGTCATCGTTCGTCCCCCGCATAGTGAACCCACGCCCGCGATGTGCGGAACAGCATGAGCGTGACCAGCCCGACGGCGATCACGAGCACCCAGGCCATCGCCGAGGCGTAGCCCATCTGGAAATCTCGGAATCCCCGCAGGTAGAGGTAGAGCGTGTAGAAGAGCGTCGATCCGGCCGGCCCACCGCTGCCGTTGGAGATGATGTAGGCCGAGTTGAACACCTGGAAGGCGTGGATCGTCTCGAGGAGCAGATTGAAGAAGAGCACGGGCGACAGCATCGGGATCGTGATCGAGAGGAACCGGCGCACCGGTCCGGCGCCGTCGACGGAGGCCGCCTCGTACAGCTCGGGCGGCACCTGCTTCAACCCCGCGAGGAAGATCACCATCGGCGCGCCGAACTGCCACACCGTCAGCAGGATGAGCAGCGGCAGCGTGCGCGCCGGGTCGCCCACCCATCCGCCCTCCGAGGCGGGTGGCCCGCCGAAGAACGAGCCGATCTGCGCGACGATGCCGTCGTCGATGAACATCGCCTTCCACACGATCGCGATCGAGACGCTGCCGCCGATCAGCGAGGGCAGGTAGAACGCCGACCGGTAGAACCCCTGGCCCCGGCGCGGTGCGTTCAGCAGCAGCGCCACACCGAGCGCGGCAACGAGCTTCAGCGGCGTACCGACCAGCACGTAGATCCCGGTGACCTTGACCGCCTGCAGGAAGTTCGGGTCGGAGAACATGCGCGTGTAGTTGTCCACGCCGATGAACTCGGGATCGTTGAACAGGTTGTAGTCGGTGAACGACAGCACGAGCGAGGCGACCATCGGCCCCGCGGTCAGGGCGAAGAACCCGATGAGCCACGGGCTCAGGAAGAGATAGCCGGCACGCGTCTCGCGTCGAGCCCGCACGGTCGAGCCCGCACGAACCGGGACGACGGCTGCAGCAGTCATGGCTTGTTCCTTTCTCCTGCGAACCGGCGTCTCGGCCGTACGGCAGGGTCGTGCGGAGCGGTCAGGAGCCGAGCACCAACGAGATCTCCGAGAACAGCTCCTGCGCGAACTGCTTCGTGGTCAGGTCGCCGTACCTCAGCTGCTCGTGCAGCTCTCCCCACTTGGCCTCGATGGTGCCGTAGCCCGCGGGGAGGATCGGGTAGCTCGCCGTCAGCTCATCGTCGATGGATGCGAGGTAGTCGAGGTTGACGGTGTCGGCTGCGGTCTGATCGATCGCATCACGTCCAGCCTCCGTGGGCGGTGTGCCGAGCGACGTACCGAAGATCGTCGCGACCTCGGGCGAGGTGGTGAGGAAGTTCACGAAGGCAGCAGCGGCCTGCTGCTGGTCGGAGTTCTTCGCCACGCTCAGCAGCATGCTCGGCTTGGGCGCGAGCACATGCTCGTCCTGGCCCTTCTCGAGCGGCGGCTGCACCATGCCGATGTTCTCGGTGCCGGCATCCGTCATGCCCTGCAGCACCGTCGTCGAGAAGTTGAACCAGATCGCCGTCTCACCGGCGAGGAAGCCCCCGCTGGGCGAGAGGGCGACGCTGCGCTCGACGGGGTAGAAGTCGCCGTCGTCGCGGAGGTCGGCGGCAGAGTCGAGGTACTCGATCACATCGTTCTCGTCGAACGCGGGCGCACCGTTCTCCTCGAAGACCGGGTTGCCGTCCTGCATGAGGTGGTAGATGAAGTTCGGGAGGCCGCCCGTGTAGTCCTCCGCCCCGTAGATCCGGGGTTCGGATGACGCTCCCGCCGCGTTGACCTCGAGGACGAAGTCGTTGAACTCGTCCCAGGTCATGTCGTCGGTGGGATAGTCGATGCCGAACGAGTCGAGGATGTCCTTGTTGTACATCATCGACCAGGCGTTCGTGCCCAGCGGGACGCCGACGAGTTCGTCGTCGACCGTTCCCGATCCCAGCACCTGATCGTTGACGCCGTCGAGCGGGAGCAGTGAGTCGCGGTAGGGCGAGAGATCGGCGAGCAGACCCTTGCTGGCGTATTCGCCGAGGTAGCCGGCATCCATCATCACCACGTCGGGAAGCGACTTTCCCGCCGCCTCGGTGTTGCGCGCAGTCCAGTAGTCGCCCCAGGCGTTGAAGTTGCGCACCACCTCGACGTTCGGGTACTGCTCGTTGAAGAGCGCCACGACCTCTTCGAAGCGGGCGGCACGGTCTTCGTTCCCCCACCACGAGAAGCTGATCTTCGCTGCGGTCTGGTCGTCGAAGGTGATCTCCTCGGGGGCGGCGTTCGAGCCGCTTCCCGTGCCGCAGCCGGCGAGCAGAAGTGCTGCGGCTCCGACGAAGGCGAGCGATGCGGGCAGTCTCTTGATCATGGTTCCTCCTCATTGAGCGGGCATGGGCCCGGGGGTGTCGATGGCGGTGGCCGGTCGAGAGCCGGCCGAGGTCAGTCGGTGTCGGTTCCCTGGACGAGTGAGCGGATCGTCTCGACGGGCAGCTTGGGTTCCCGGGCTTCGGTGAGCAGGCCGTTCCGCTCCTGCATGGTGTCGGTGAGCTGCGTCCAGCACCAGCCGGCGAGCCCGTCGGGTCGGCCGGCGAAGCCTCGCGTGCCCGACTGCACCGCGCGGAGGATCGCCGCGACCATCCGGCCGTACTCCTCGGCGCCGCGCGCTTCGGAGTAGCCCCAGGAATCATCCGGGCTCGCATCAGCCGCCCACTTCACCCCGCCGAACTCGGTCAGCATGACCGGCTGTCCGCTGTCGGCCGTTCCGGGCAGACGCACGCGGCGACCGGCCGGGCCGATGCCCGAGACAAGCTTGCGCAGCTCGACCGCGTCGACGTCGTAGCGGCGGGCGAGGATGCCGCCGTCCGCCTCGTAGTCGTGCAGGGTCCACAGGTCGGAGGTACCGAGCTCCCACCCGTCGTTGGAGATGACGGGCCTGGTGGGGTCGAGCGCCTTCGTCAGGTGGAACAGCGCTTCGGCGAAAGCCCGCTGATCCGAGCGCGAGGCGATGTGCTGCACGCCCCAGCTCTCGTTGAGCGGCACCCACGTGATGATGCTGGGGTGCGCCCGGTCGCGGAGCACGGCTTCCGTCCACTCCGCGGTCGTCCGCTGCACGGCTCGCTCGTCGAACGTGTACGTCGCGGCCATCTCGCCCCACACCAGGAGTCCGAGCCGGTCCGCCCAGTACAGGAACCGGTCGTCCTCGACCTTCTGGTGCACGCGCACCGAGTTGAAGCCGAGCTCGGCGATCAACTCGGCCTCGCGTCGCAGTGCGTCGGGCGAGGGGGCCGCGAGGTGAGACTCGGGCCAGTACCCCTGACTGAGAACCGACCGCAGCGTCACCGGGCGGTCGTTGAGCAGCAGCGCGCCGTCGCTCCAGGAGACGCTGCGCAGACCGAGGTAGCTCGCGACGGCATCCGTTCGGCCACCGTCATCCGTCAGTTCGATCCAGGCGTCGAGCAGGGTGGGCCGGTCTGGGCTCCAGAGCAGGCGTTCGTAGTTCTGACCGTTTCGCTGTCCGTCCAGGGCGATCGTCAACGTCGCCCTCGTGCCGCTCGTCCGCATGGTCGCGGCGGCGAGCTCCCGACCTTCGTGCGCGATGCGGACGCTCGCGCTCGCACAGGCAGGCCGGCTCAGTCGGAGCTCGAGGGTCACCGTGCCGTCGGTGAGGTCGTTGGTCCAGTTGAGCGCGGTGATGTGCTGCGGCGCGACGGACTCGAGCCACACCGACTGCCAGATCCCCGTCGTGCGGTGGTACCAGATCGAGTGGGGCTGTTCCTCCCAGTCCTGCTTCCCTCGAGGCTGCGCGAGGTCGTGCGGGTCGTCCTCGGCGCGCACGACGATGACATGCTCGCGAGCGTCACCGTCGAGCGCGTCGGTGATGTCGACGGCGAAGGGGGTGTGGCCGCCCTCGTGGCTGCCGACCATCTGCCCGTCCACCCAGACGGTGGCCCGATAGTCGACGGCACCGAAGCGCACGATCGCACGCTGCTCCGACCGGTGTCCGGCGGCGGCGAGGTCGGCGTCGGTCAGCGTCCGGCGGTACCAGACGATCGGATGGAACCCCGTCTCGCCGACGCCCGAGGCCGGCGACTCGGGCGGGAAAGGCACGAGGATGCCGCCGGCCAGGTCACGGCCGTCGAACCACCGCTCGGCGACGCCTCGGTCGTCATCGTCGTGAGCGAACCCCCACTCCCCGTCGAGCAGGAGGAACGAGTCGCGCACGAGCTGCGGACGCGGCCGCGCCGGTTCGAGCGTGCTCGCACGCACCGTGTCGGGCTCTCGACCGGCATCCTGCTCCACTGCATTGACTCCCTCTGCCGGCATCGATGCCGGCGTTGTCGCTGACCCGCCCGCAGACGGGATGGAAACCGCTTTCCGTTCCACGTTGAACTACACGATAGTTCCACGCTGAACTAGAGTCAACAGCGACCCTAGGAACTGCTCGACAGGAGCCTGCATGACCCGCGTCACACTCGCCGACGTCGCCGCTCGTGTCGGCGTGAGCGCGAAGTCCGTCTCCAACGTCGTGAACGGAACGGGATGGGTCGGCGACGAGATGCGACGGCGCATCCTCGCTGCGATCGACGAGCTGGGGTACCGACCGAACCTCGCCGCACGGCAACTGCGGAACGGGCGCAGCGGACTGATCGCGCTCGTCCTCCCCGATCTGCGAGAGCCCTACTTCGCCGAGTTCGCGTCGCAGTTCGTCACCACCGCGCAGACCCGGTCATTGACGGTTCTCATCGCGCAGACGGGCGGCGCCCGTGCCGCGGAGCTGGCGATGATGGCCGGCGAGGGCTTCCCCGCGCTCGACGGGATCGTGATGAGTCCGCTAGCCCTGACCGCCGACGATGTGCGCGACCGGCCGAGCGTTCCTCCGCTCGTGCTGATCGGAGAGCAGGCCGAAGAGCTCGTGAACCCTTCGGTGCATCACGTCGGCATCGACAACGTCTCGGCGGCGGCAGCAGCCACCACGCAGCTCATCGAGCAGGGGCGACGTCGCATCGCCGCGGTAGGCGTGCAGGAAGCCGGGCCCACTGCCACCTCTCGACTCCGATTCGAGGGGTACCGGCGAGCGCTGGCCGCAGCGGGCATCGCCGACGACCCGGCGCTGTACGCCTCGGTCGATCAGTTCAACCGCGCCGAAGGGTCGACGGCAGTCGCACGCCTTCTCGCGAGCGGAACCGATGTCGATGCGTTGTTCTGCTTCAGCGACAGCCTCGCCCTCGGCGCGCTGTACACCCTCGGCACCCACGGCATCTCCGTGCCGGACCGCGTGCAGGTCATGGGCTTCGACGACATCGAAGAGGGGCGCTTCCACATCCCCGCGTTCTCGACCGTCGACCACGGTGTCGAGCAGGCGGCGGCGTCGATCCTCGACATCCTGAGCGACGCGACCACGCAGGCCGGCGTGCACCATCAAGTGCCGTACCGCGTGATCACCCGCTGATCCCCCACCGAGGTCCCACTTCGGCCGGGAATTCCGGCTCGGTAACCGGCCCAACCGGGACCTCGCATGCGAAGGATGCAGGGGGCCCGGCGGATGCAGCGAGGGTCAGGGCGCGGCGTCGAGGGTGCGCTGGGCGGCCTTCACCATCGCGATGTCGATGAAGGTGCCGTCGTCGAGCACGAACGCGCCCGTCCCGTCGGCGGCCGCCGTGCGCACCCGCTCGACGATACGCTGCGCTCGCTCGACCTCGTCCGGACCGGGGGTGAAGACCCGCCGGATCACCTCGATCTGCCGCGGATGGATGGCCGTCCGCCCCGCGTAGCCGAGCGCACGACCGACCCGGCAGCTCGCCTCCAGGCCCTCGAGGTCGGCGACGTCCGCCCACACCGCCATGAGCGGCAGCGGCAGACCGGCCGCCGCCACGGCGTTCACGACCCGCGCGCGCGACCACGCGAGCCCGGGCTCCCCCTCACGCCCGGCGGGCACGCCGATCTCCGCGCGCAGGTCGGCCTCGCCCACCGCGACCGACGCGACCCCGGCCTGCGCGATCTCGAACGCCCGCTCGATCGCGAGCGCCGACTCGAGCAGGGCATGGATCTCGCGCCTGGGTGCGGCGGCTCGGACCGCCGCGACGTCATCCGCCGACTGCGTCTTCGGAAGACGGATGCCGAAGGCCGCGGGCAGATCCGCGACAGCAGCGACGTCCTCGTCGTGCGTCCGTGCGCCCCGAGCGTTCACCCTGACCTGCACCGCCGGCGCGGCAGCCCCGAGCGACGCCCACGCCTCGGCGAACTCGGCGAGCGACGCCCGCGCCCGCACCTTGCGCGAGGGCGCGACGGCGTCCTCGAGGTCGACGATGACGGCATCCGCTCCCGCATCCAGCGCCTTCTCGAAGCGCTCGGGGCGGTCGGCGGGCGCATACAGCGCGACCACGATCGGGCGGGTCATGCGACCGATCCCTCGGCACGCATGCGGGCGATGTCGTCGTCGGTGTAGCCGAGCGAAGCGAGCACCTCGGCGGTGTCGGCGCCGTGAGCCCGGCCGGTGAACGCGATCGTCGGCTCGTCGCGCGACATCCGGAACAGCGGCCCCTGCATGGCCATGTCGCCGAGGTCGGGGTCGTGGATGCGGTGGACCGTGCCGAGCGCCCGGAACTGCGGGTCCGCGACGATGTCGGAGGGGTCGTACACCGGGGCGACCGCGGCCTGCGCCGCTTCGAACGCCTCGATCACCTCGTCGCGCGTGCGCTGGGCGATCCAGCTGCCGACGGCCTCGTCGAGCTGGTCGGCATGCTGCGCCCGGCTCGACCCGCTCGCGAACCACGGCTCGGCGGCGAGGTCGGGGCGGCCGACGAGGGTCATGACCCGCTCGGCGATCGACTGCGCGCTCGTCGACACGGCGACCCACGAACCGTCGGCCGTGCGATACGTGTTGCGCGGCGCGTTGTTCGCCGATCGATTGCCGGTGCGGGCCTGCACGGTCGCGAGCTGATCCCAGCGCGTGATCTGCGGGCCGAGCATCGCGAGGATCGGCTCGATGATCGCGACATCCACCACCTGCCCGCGGCCGTCGCGGTCGCGGGCGTGCAGCGCGGTCATGATCGCGTAGGCGGTCGCGAGCGAGGCGATGCCGTCGGCGAGGCCGAACGGCGGAAGGGTCGGCGGCCCGTCGGGCTCGCCCGTCGCGGCGGCGAACCCGCTCATCGCCTCGGCGAGCGTGCCGAATCCGGGGCGACTGCGGTACGGCCCGATCTGCCCGAATCCGGTGACGCGGGCGAGTACGAGGCCCGGGTTCTCGGCAGACAGCTCGTCGTACCCGAGTCCCCAGCGTTCGAGGGTTCCGGGGCGGAAGTTCTCGACGACGACGTCCGCGGTGCGGGCCAGGCGCAGGAACGCCTCGCGCCCGTCGGCGGTGTGCAGGTCGATCGCGACGGTCCGTTTGTTGCGGCCGAGCGTCTTCCACCACAGGTTCTGGCCGTCCTTGCTCGGACCGTGACCACGTGCCGGGTCGGGCTTGGTCGGATGCTCGACCTTGACGACCTCGGCTCCCATATCGCCGAGGTGCATCGCCGCCATCGGGCCGGCGAAGAGGGTCGAGGCGTCGATGACGCGCAGTCCGTCGAGCGGGGTCACGAGCGGTCCTCCCAGCAGACGCGGAATCCGATCGAGGGCGACGCGTCCTGGCCGAGTCCCGGCAGGAGAAGCTTGGCCGAGAACTCCGGCGTCTGCACGCCGCCGTCGAAGTACCAGTCCGAGCCCTCGCTGCGGTGGGCGGTGCCGCCCTTGAGCATGACGAAGCGGGTGCGGCCGTCGGAGTGCTCCGACTCCGTCCAGTTCCATACCTCCGGCGTGCGCCGCCGGAACGACGGATCGGATGCCGCGAGCTGCCACTCGTCCTCGGTGGGGAGACGTCCGCCGACCCATGCCGCGTACTCCCGGGCCCGCGCGAAGGTCACCCGCGTCGCCGGACGCTCGGGGTCACGGGCCTCCGCGTCTTCGCCGATCGCGTCGAGGAACCGCGCGTACTCGGCCTCGGTCACCTCGGCCGCCCCGACGCGCACGGGATGCCGCACCTCGACGACGCGTTCGAGCGTCCGCTGATCGTGCAGGCGGGGCGGCAGCGGCTTCCACTCGTCGACGTAGGGTGCGCCCTCGTACATCCCGGTCTCGCGCGCACGGAACCGCACCGTGAGCAGGTGCGTTCCGGGCGTCACCGTCACCGTCTGGACCTCATCCCGCACGCCGGTGTCGCGCATCGGCCCGGCCCACGCCGGAGCGGTGAGGCGCCGAGCTCGGCGGTGCGGGAACGACCCGTCCGCCACCGGCGGCTCATCGCGCAGCGCGGCCTTCACCTCCGCGACGACCGGCGGCACACGGCTACCCGCGGCATCCTCAGCCAATCGCACCGCGGCGGCGACGCCACCGGCCGGCACCGTCACCGACAACACCCGATCGCCGGGCTCGTGCAGCGGCACCCACCGGCCCCCCGACTCGAGCTCGAACTCGACGTCGGCGCCCGACGTGTTGACGAGGCACAGCAGCGTCACCCCGTCGAGCTCGAACGCCGACCCGAATACCGGCGCGTCGTGCACGGCAAGAGGCGTCCACTCCCCCTCGACCAGCCAGCGGTGCATGCCGCGCTGCACGGGCAGCATCCGCCGAAGGGTCGCGGCGTCGCGGTCGCTCCAGCCGACCCAGACGCCGAAGACGACCTCCCACACCATCACGCCGACGCCGTTGAGCCATGCCGAGCGCAGCTCTTCTGCGTGGTCGCGGTGCCACCGGCGGATGTGGTGCTGCATGTGTCGGCGCTCGAACCACCGGGCGCGCAGCACGCCGGGCGCCTCCGAGTCGGCGAACCACTGCGCCCACGACAGGGTGTGGTCGGCGATGCGCTCGGTCGCGAGCTTCGACTCGCCCTCCAAGCCGATGCCCGGGCGCGCAGCATCCAGGGCCGCGACGAGATCGGGGTCGGCCTTCCGCAGCGTGTCGAGGAAGACGCCGTCTGCGCCGAGGCGCCGCACCGTCGCGGCGAGCTCCGCGGCGTCGCCTCCCGAGCGCCGCGTGCCGACGTCCCACGGGTTGTAGTCGACGAACACGGCCACACCGGCGGCGCGCAGCGCCTCGGCGGCTTCGACGAGCCCCGGCACGGCGTAGAAGTCCCACTGGTTGCGGTCGTCGATGCCGATGACGGGGTAGGCGTGCCACAGCACGATCCCGTCGAGACCGCCGAACCGGCGCTGCGCGTCGGCGATGAAGCGTTCCGGCGTGAAGCGCTGCTCGTCGAAGTCGAAGAACAGCTCGTCCCAGAGCCAGACCTGGGCGGCCGTGAAGCACCGGCTCGCCCACGCGGACTCGGGCTGTTCGTAGCGGGTCGGCACGCCGTGCCGTTCGCGAGCGCCTTCGCGCCACGTCGTCAGCTGGGCACGCCATGCACCGAGGTCGGCCGGATCCGTCGGCGCGACGAAGATCTTCGCGTCGTCGAGCACGACCGCGGCGTCGCCCGAGCGCACGTCGGCATCGAGCGGCACCGGCGTCGGGTGGTCGATCTCGCGCGGGACCAGGGGATCGAATCCGCCGCTCACGGTCGGTTCTCCTTCCGGAAGGCGGCGACCTCGTCGGCTGTGGGCACCGCGTCCTGCGCACCGGGGCGCGTGACGGCAAGGGCGGATGCCGCAGCACCGGCGCGCGCGGCATCCGCGAGCAGACCGAGATCGACGGCGTCGGGGCGGCGTCCGGAGGCGGCGAGCGCGGCGGCCAGCACACCGCAGAAGGTGTCCCCGGCGCCCGTCGTGTCGACCGGCGTCACGACATGGGCCGGCACCTCGGTGCGCTCGTCACCGCAGACGACCAGGCAGCCGCGAGAACCGAGCGTGACGACGAGTCCGCGCACCGTGCGGGCGAGGTCGGCGATGGCCTCGTCGAGGTCTCCGACGCCCGCCGCCTCGAGGGCCTCGTGCTCGTTCACGACCAGCACGTCGGTCGCCGCGAGCAGTTCGTCGCGGCGGGCAGCGAAGGGTGCGGACGGCGCCGCGTTCAGCACGTGCCAGGCTCCCTCGCCCCGGGTCGCTGCGGCGTCGCGTACCAGAGCCACCGGAATCTCGAGCTGCGTGAGCAGAACCGAGGCCGAGGCGACGACGGCGCGTTGCGCGTCGCTCAGGGAATCGCGTGCGGCGTTGGCGCCGGCGGCGACGACGATGGCGTTCTCGCCCGATGCATCGACCGAGATGAGGGCGGTGCCGGTCACGGCGTCGACCTGGATCACCCCCGAGACGTCGATGCCATCGGTCTCGAGCGCCGTGCGCAGCATCTCACCCGCGGCATCCGTTCCCACCGCCCCCACGAAGGCGACCTCCGCGCCCCCGGCGCGCCGGGCGGCGACGGCCTGATTGGCCCCCTTCCCCCCGCCGGTCCGGACGAGCGACGACGCGAGCAGCGTCTCGCCGGGAGCGGGGATGCGGGCGACGCGGGCGACGACGTCCTGGTTGATGCTGCCGACGACGACGACGCTCATGACGTCCCCCTTGCGAGGGCGACCGTCCGCTCGGCGAGCTCGCGGATCGATCGCTGCGGTCCGCCGGGCATCGAGGTCGCGATGCTGCCGTTCAGCGGCGCGGTCCAGGCAGGCCCGACGCCGTCCGCTCCGAGCAGGCCGCCGAGCACCGAGCCGACCGTGGCGCCGACCGAGTCGGTGTCCCAGCCGCCGGCGACGGCGAGAGCGACGGCGGCACCGAAGTCGCGATCGTGGGCCTGCAGCGCACAGGCGGTGAGCGCGGCGTTGTTCAGCGTGTGCACCCAGTGCATCCCGGCGAACTCGCCATGCAGGGCGTCGAGCGCACCCGCCGTCGTGAGCTCGCCCGTGGCGAGCGCTCGGCCGGTCTCGCGCCCGAACCGCACGGCCGCGGCCAGGCGGGAGGCGGGCGGCACGACGGTGTCGGCGGCATCCAGCACGGCATCCGTCGAGTCGGCGACGAGGGATGCCGCGCAGAGAGCGGCCGCCCACATGGCGCCGTACAGGCCGTTGCGGGTGTGGCTGAGCCGCGCATCGATCCACGCCGAGTGGGCCGCGGCCCGGACATCGCCGGGGTGCGCCCACCCGTGCACGTCGGCGCGGATGAGGGCGCCGATCCACTCGCGGAACGGGTTGCGGTGGGTCGCGGTCTCGGGCACCGGCCGGGCGTCGAGGATGTTGCGGTACGCAGCGCGTTCGGCGGTGAACACCCGCCCCGCCGGCAGGGCCGCGAGCCAGGCCTCGGCGACATCATCGGTCGTCAGCGCGGAGCCGTGCCGCTCGAGCAGGTCGAGGGCGAGGAGCGGGAAGTTCAGGTCATCGTCCTCGGGCATCCCGGCGATGTTCTCGACGAGCGAGGTCGGGGCGGAGCGGCGGTTCCAGGGCCAGCGCTCCGCGACATCGGCGGGCAGGCCGCGCGCGGTGAAGTAGCCGCTGATCGGCCAGTTCCCCGTGGCACGTGCGATCTGCTCGATGCCTTCGCGCGGGATCTTCTCGACCGGCTTGCCGAGCAGGCACCCCGCCGACCGGCCCAGCCACGCGCCGTGTACGCGATCGAACGCGGCGCCGCGGTCAGCGCTCGGCTCGGGTTGCGCGGGAAGCAGTGCTTCGATCGCTTCCCACTCATCGGGTTCGTCAGCACTCGGGCGCTGCAGTCCCTGCAACTCATCGAGCACGCGACGGGCCGTCGCGCGCAGTTCGGCGGATGCCGGTGTCGCGCTGGCTCCGGAGGGAGCGAGGACCGTCGCTCCGCCGGCATCCGCCCAGCGCCGTTCGATCGCCGACAGCTCGTCGTCGGGCACCCCCTGCTCGCGCAGCGCCGCGAGTTCCGCCGGCACCAGGTCTTCGGGCTGAGCCCACGTCAGTCTCACGCCTCTGCCCCCACCGACAGCAAAGACGTCAGCGACTCTGCACGCGCGGCAGCCCGCTCGGCATCGGCACGGGCGACGTCGCGCACGACCTCGACCATCGTGGTGACGACGCCATCGAGGTCGAGGCGGCTCGCGGTCACGACCTCGCGCACCCACTCCTCGGGAACGGCGGCGCTGCCGTGGAGCCCACCGCAGATCGCGCCCGCCATCGTGGCGATCGAGTCGGCGTCGCGGCCGTAGTTCACCGCGTCCAGCACGGCAGCACGCAGGTCGCCGTCGTGGGCGACGACGAAGCCGAGCGCGACGGGAAGCTCTTCGATCGCCTTCGTCCGCGAGGGAAGACGCGCGTCCATGGCCGGTGACCGGTAGGCCTCGCCCACGGTGTCGAAGGGCCGCACCGCGTCGCGGACGATGCGACCGAGCTCGCGCGGATCGTCGGATCCGCCGGCGGCGCGGAAGGCGTCGACGGCCTCGAACACGGCGCGGATGGCGGCGGCGGTGCCGTCGTGCGCGACATCCATCACCGCCCGTCGAACATCGTCGACCGTTGCTCCCGGAGTGGCGGATGCGGCGACGGCGGCCGCGAACACGCCAGCGGCCTCGCGACCGTACGACCATTGGTGCGCGCCGGTGATGTCGATGGCCTCGGCATACGCGCCGCGCGGGTCGCCGATGTGCACGAGGCCGACGGGGGCCATGTACATCGTCGCGCCGCAGTTGACGACGTTGCCGACGCCCGCCTCACGGGGGTCGGCGTGGCCGTAGTGCAGCTTCATGACGAGCCACTTCTCGGCGAGGAACACGCGTTGCAGGATGAGCGCTTCGTCTTCGAGCTCGGGGATCCAGCGCCGCTCGCCCATCATGAGGGGCACGAGATCGCTCGCCACGTCGTACGCGTCGAGGTGCCGGCGCTGCTTGGCGTACACCTCGATGAGCGCGTGGGTCATGAGGGTGTCGTCTGTGACGTGTCCGTCGCCCTTGTGGTACGGCGCGATGGGGCGAGCCGTGCGCCAGTCGGGCAGGAAGGGACCGACGATCCCCTCGACACGTCCGCCGTGCCGCTCCTCGATCTGCTCCGGGGTCCAGCCCTCCGTCGCACCGCCGAGCGCATCGCCCACGGCGGCTCCCGCCAGTACTGCTGCCACCCGATCGTGCAACACGTCCATTACGTCCCTCTCTTCGTTCGAGCGTGTGAGGCGGGGGCGGATCGGATCGACCCGCCCCCGCGGATCGTCATCCGGCGACGTCGGCCCAGCCGTCGCTGAGCTGCGCGGCGAGCTGGTCGCGGTCGATCTGGTCCGCCAGGTACTGCTGGAACGCCGGAGTCGCGATCGTGTCCTTCCACTCGGTGTACTTCGACACCTTCAGGAACGGCGGACCTTCCAGGCCCTCGCCCGACGCGAGCACCTGCTTCCAGGCAGCGTCGTCGCCGGCGAGCTCGGCGACCTGCGTGCGGGCGGCACCCGACGAGGGGATCAGCGCGTCGGCGTAGGCGATCTTCGCGAGGTTCTCGCCGTCCATGAAGAAGTTCAGGAACTCCGCCGACTCCTCCACGTGCTCCGAGTCGATGTTCACCGAGTACGTCTGCGGGTTCGCGGCCTGGATGGCACCGGCCGATCCTTCGAGCGGGGGAAGCGCGACCCAGTTGAGGCCCTCGGGAGCGTCCGCTGCGATGTTCGTCGCCTGGAACGAGCCCTGCACCGTCAACGCGACCTTGCCGCCGTAGAACGACGGGAGCACGTCCGAGCCCGACTGCGTGAGCGAGGTCGGGTCGATCGACCGGTCGGTGTAGGCCATCTCGTGGATGCGCTCGGGCACGGCGAGCTCGTCGTCGCCGACCTCGATCGTCACGTCGTCGCCCTCGCCGTCGAAGTAGCCGCCGTCAAAGCCCATCGACAGGCTCATCATCGTCGCGGTGGGCGAACCGAGACCCCAGCCGAGGCCGTAGTGGTCTGCCGTCGTCGTCGCCCTCGCGATCTCCCGGAGCTGATCCCAGGTCATCGTGGCGCCCGTGGGCACCTCGACCCCGGCCTCGGCCAGCAGGTCGGCGTTCGCGAACGCCATGTACGACTGGAGCGTCGAGGGGTACGCGACGATCTGACCGTCGTGGGTCACCGACTCCCAGATGCCGTCGGAGATGTCCGACTTCAGCTCGGGGTCGATGAGGTCGGTCAGGTCGGCGAGGTAGCCGTCGGCCGCGAACGACACGATCGAGCTCGCCTCGAAGTGGATGATGTCGGGCGCGGTGCCGCCCGAGAACTGGGTGATCAGCTTGTCGTAGGTGCCGTCCCAGCCGGCTTGGATGATCTTGACCTGGACGTCGTCGTGCTCGGCGTTCCAGGCGTCGACGATCTCGCTGATGGCCGCCTGGGTCGCGGGCTGGTCCGAGAGCGACTGGAACTGGAGGGTGACGACGTCGCCGTCTCCCCCGCTGTCGTTCGCGCTGCCCTGCTGGCATCCTGCGAGCGCGACGGCTGCGATGCCCACGAATGCGACGGCGCCGATGCCGCGGATTCTTCTCATGGTGTGGCCTTTCTGGTTTTCGGGTTTCGTCGTCACGGGGAGGTCAGCCCTTGACGGCACCGGCGAGCATGCCGCCGGTGAGCTTCTTCTGCAGGATCCCGAAGATGATGAGCGACGGGATCGTGGCGAGGATGGCGCCGGCGGCCAGCGGCCCCAGCTGGGTCTGCCCCTCGGCGCCGAGGAACGAGCGCAGCGCGATGGGCAGCGTGTACAGCTCCGGGCTCTGGATGAGCACGAGCGCGAGGAAGAACTCGTTCCAGGCCGAGACGAAGGTGAACATCGCCGTGGCGACCAGGCCCGGCATCAGCAGAGGCAGGATCACGGTGCGAAGGATCGTGAACCGGCCGGCGCCGTCCATCTCGGCCGCTTCCTCGAGCTCCGGTGGGATCGCCGCGACGTACCCCTGCAGCATCCAGAGCGTGAACGGCATCGTGAAGGTGACGTAGACGAGGATGAGGCCGAAGAGGGTGTCGTTCAGCTGCAGGCTCCGCAGCACGAGGAACAGCGGGATGATGATGAGGATCGTCGGGAACACCTGGCTCACGAGGATCCACACCGTGCCGGCCGCGCGCAGCCGGCCCTTCAGCCGGGCGAGGGCGTACGCCATCGGCATCGACAGGAGCACCGCGACGATCATCGTGACGATCGAGACGAGCACCGAGTTGCCGGCCGCGGTGATCAGGTTCTGCCGCTCGAGCGCGGCGATGTAGTTGCCGAAATCCCACTGCTGCGGGATGAGGTTCACCGCGAGCGAGTTCAGCTCGCGTGTCGACTTGAACGACGCCGACAGCAGCCACAGCAGCGGAAAGCCCAGGAAGATCAGGTAGCCCGCGAGCGCCAGGTACATCAGGACGGTCGCGTACAGGGGGCGCTTGGTGGTCACTTGCGGGCCCCCTTGTTCTGCCGGAACTGGTTGATCAGGTACAGCGAGAGGATCACCAGGATCGCGACGACGAGGACGTTGCCCATCGCCGACGCGTACCCGATCTCGCGGTTGCGGAACGCCTCGAGGTAGGTGAACAGCGGCGGGATCATCGTGCGGCCGCCCGGGCCGCCCTCGGTCAGCACGTAGATCAGCCCGAACGAGTTGAACTGCCAGATGAAGTCGAGCGCGGTGACCGCGATGATGACGGGCCGCAAGGCGGGCAGCGTGACGTGCCAGAACCGGCGGACGGCTCCCGCGCCGTCGACGGCCGCAGCCTCGTGCTGCTCGGGGGCGATCGACTGCATGCCCGCGAGGAGCAGCACGGTCGTCTGCGGGATGCCGGCCCAGACGCCGACGACGATCACGGCCGGGAGAGCGGTCGAGAAGTCGCCGAGCCAGTTCACTCCCGGGATGCCGAGCCAGCCGAGCACGCCGTTGAGCGGGCCAGAGTTGGGGTTGTAGATCATCCGCCAGACGATCGCGATGACCACCGGCGGCATCGCCCAGGGGATGAGTGCGAGAACGCGGGTCAGGCCCTTCAGCCGCAGGTTGCTGTTGAGCAGCAGAGCAAGGCCCATCGCGCTCACCAGGGTGAGGAGGGCGACCGACCCCGCCCACACGATGCCGATGCCGAACGACTGCCAGAACCGACGGTCGCCGGCGAGCTCGATGAAGTTGTCGAGCCCGATGAACGAGATCTCGGCGTTGCGCGCGAGCGTGGCATCCGTGAATCCGAGGAGCACTCCGCTGACGAGCGGGATGACCGAGAAGATGATGATCGGCAGGAGCGCGGGGGCGACGAGGGCGATCGCCTCTTTGCGCTGCGCGCGGGCGCGCGGTCCGATCTGCCGGACGCGGGGTGGGCGCGAGGACGTCTTCGTCTCTGCGAGCGTGGTCATCCGTGTGCCCTCTCCTCATCGATGGGCTCGGGGCGCTGGAGCGCCGCGGGGACGGACGCCGACGTCGACCCGCGCACGACCAGTGCGGGCGGAACCGTGACGGTGCGGGCCGGCCGGGTGTCGTCGGCGATCCGGGCGAGGAGCATCTCGGCAGCGGCGCGACCGCGCTCCTTGGCGCCGAGGTCGACGCTCGTGAGCCCGGGGCGGACGACCTCGGCGAGCTCGGTGTTGTCGAGGCCGGTGACGGCGAGATCGGCCGGGACCCGCAGGCCGAGGTCTTCGGCGGCACGAAGGACTCCGACGCCGATCAGGTCGTTCGCCGCGACCACCGCTGTCGGCCGGTCGGGCCGGTCGAGAAGCGGGAGCGCCGCGTCGTAGCCCGCGGCGATCGTGAAGTCGGCGGCGTCGACGTGCCGCGTCCGCAGGTCGTCGTACCGGTCCACCGCCGCGATGAAACCGTCGCGGCGCATGACGCCCGGGGTGGTGTCGGTCGGGCCGTTGATGAACGCGATGTCGCGACGCCCGTGGGCGACGAGGTGGTCGACGACGAGCCGCATCGCCGTCGGAGAGTCGGCGCGCACGGTGTCGAAGTCGGCCGAGGCGGGCAGCCGGCCGAGGACGACGAACGGGATCGGAGCGGCGGCGAGTGCGGTGAGCAGCTCATCGGTGACGCGCAGGGGCGACAGGATCAGCCCGTCGACATAGCCGCGACCGAGGTCGCGGACGACATCCACCGAAGACGACGACGTGCCGGTCGACGACAGCAGCAGGCGGTATCCGGATGCGGAGACCACCTGTTCAACCGCGGCCATCATCTCGACGTAGACCGGGTTGCCGATGTCGGCGACGGCGAAGCCCAGCTGCAACGTGCGGCCCCGCTTGAGCGATTGCGCCGTGGCATCGGCGACGTAGCCGAGTTCACGCGCAGCATCCCGGACCTTCGCCGCGGTCTCGGGACTCGCGACGAGTCCGTTCAGCGCTCGCGACGCACTCGCGACGGAGACGCCGGCGCGGGCGGCGACCTGCGTGATCGTGACGCGGACCATGGCTCTCCCTCGAGCGGTTGTAAACGTTTCCAACGCTGGACGTTGTAAACGTTCTCACCCCCGCCCGCCCGGTGTCAACCCCTGCTCTCCGCTTCACCCCCTCGTCTCGCGGCCGCGAGAGCGCGCATTTGCACGGTCGGAGGTGATCCGCACCGTGCGGATGCGCCTCCTCGCGACCGGCGGGGGGGTCACCCGGACCATCAGACCCCCGGGATCCGAGCCTGAGGTCGCGGCGGGCTCGGATCGCGGGGCAGAACGGGGGCACGGGAATGCGAACAGCCCGGAGACCTATACCCCTGGGGGGTATATGGTGACCTTGACGACACGTCCTCCGTAACTCGAGGGGCACGCGACGCCCGGTCGCACTGACCGCGGCCCGAGTGACGCGAACGCTGGGGCGCATCCGGCCAGGAGGTTCCGATGGGACAGCACGACGAACACAGCCCTCACGCCGCGCACGAGAACCACGGCGATGCGCCCACGACGACACATGACCACACGGCGATGAGCCACGATCACGGCGCCTCGCCGGAACACGGCGGACACGGCGATCATGTGGGCCAGTTCCGGCGGTTGTTCTGGATCATGCTGATCCTCGCGGTGCCTGTCGTGGGGTTCTCGATGATGTTCTCGATGCTGCTCGGGTACCCGTTGCCGGATGCCGCGTGGGTCGGGTGGGTATCCCCGGTTCTCGGAACCGTCATGTACGTGTGGGGAGGTGCGCCGTTCCTCACCGGTGCAGTGAGCGAGATCCGAGCTCGCAGGCCCGGGATGATGCTGCTGATCGCCCTGGCGATCACGGTCGCGTTCGTCGCGTCCTGGGGCGCCGGCCTGGGCCTGCTGCACCATGAGCTGGACTTCTGGTGGGAGCTGGCGCTGCTGATCGTGATCATGCTGCTGGGCCATTGGATCGAGATGCGCTCCCTCGCTCAGACGACCTCGGCGCTGGATTCCCTGGCCGCATTGCTGCCCGACGAGGCGGAGAAGGTGGAGGGCGACACGACCGTCACCGTCGCGCCTGCCGACCTGCAGGTGGGCGATGTCGTGGTGGTGCGCCCCGGCGGACGCGTTCCCGCGGATGGGCGCATCGTGCAGGGCTCGGCCAGCATGGACGAGTCGATGATCACCGGGGAGTCCCGACCGGTACGTCGCAGCGACGGCGACCCGGTGATCGCCGGCACCGTCGCGACCGATTCCGGGGTCCGGGTGGAGATCGCCGCGATCGGCGAGGACACTGCTCTCGCCGGCATCCGGAGACTCGTCACCGAGGCGCAGAGCTCTTCGTCTCGGGCGCAACGACTCGCCGACAAAGCTGCGGGGTGGTTGTTCTGGTTCGCACTTGGCGCGGCGGCGATCACCGCGATCGTGTGGACGGCTGTCGGTATGCCGGATGCCGCGGTCGTCCGCACCATCACCGTGCTGGTGATCGCCTGCCCGCATGCTCTCGGCCTGGCCATTCCGCTGGTCGTGTCGATCGCGACGGAACGGGCCGCCCGTGGCGGCGTACTGGTCAAGGATCGCCTCGCGCTGGAGAGGATGCGCTCTGTCGACACCGTTCTGTTCGACAAGACCGGCACGCTCACCAAGGGCATGCCCGCCGTGACCGCGATCGCTCCGGTCTCGGGAATGGATGCTGAGCAGCTGTTGGCGTTGGCGGCGGCAGCGGAGACGGACTCCGAACATCCGTTGGCGCGGGCGATCGTGAACGCGGCGGACGAGAAGACTCGCCCGGTTCCGTCTTCGACCGACTTCGAGTCCTCTCCGGCGGTCGGGGTACGCGCGCGTGTCGACGGCCACATCGTGCAGGTCGGCGGACCGTACATGCTCGAGCAGGAAGACGCCCACGAGCTACCGGTCGCCGACGACTGGCGCAACGAGGGTGCGATCATCCTGCACGTGCTCATCGACGGGCAGGTCGCGGGCGCGATTCGCCTGGCAGATGAGATCCGCGCGGAGTCGCGTCGTGCGGTCGCCGCTCTCCATGAGCGTGGCGTGCAGGTCGTCATGATCACCGGCGACGCCGACGCGGTCGCCGCCTCCGTCGCGCGCGAGCTCGACATCGACAGGTACTTCGCCGGGGTGCGCCCCGAGGACAAGGCCTCGAAGGTCAGGGAGCTGCAGAGCGAGGGCCGTAAGGTCGCGATGGTCGGAGACGGAGTGAACGATGCGCCTGCACTCGCGCAGGCCGACGTCGGCATCGCGATCGGCGCGGGCACCGATGTGGCGATCGCGTCGGCAGGTGTCATCCTCGCCAGCGATGACCCGCGGTCGGTGCTGGCGGTGATCGCACTGTCGCGGGCGAGCTACCGGAAGATGAAGCAGAACCTCTGGTGGGCCGCCGGTTACAACCTGCTCTCCGTCCCGCTCGCGGCCGGCGTGCTCGCCCCTCTCGGGTTCGTGCTGCCGATGTCCGTCGGGGCCGTGCTGATGTCTCTCTCCACGGTCGTCGTCGCGCTCAACGCGCAGCTGCTGCGCAGGCTGGACCTCCGACCGGACGCTGCGACAACGAGCTAGGCGGCGAAGACAGACCGGCGATGTCGCGCCCCATCATCATCCTGGGAGGACACTCATGACGATTCGACCCGCGGCCATCGCCGCACTCGCACTCACTGCACTGCTCGCCCTGTCGGGCTGCGCCGGCGACACCGGTACCGACAACGGGATGGTAGGCATGGACCACGACCGCTCGTCCGCACCTGCAATGACAGCGGATGCGAACGACGCCGACATCATGTTCGCACGCATGATGAAGGAGCATCACGCGCAGGCCGTCGAGATGTCCGACGTCCTCCTCAGCAAGGACGGTGTCGACGACCGCGTCGTGTCGCTCGCTGAGGACATCAAGGCTGCACAGGAGCCCGAGATGCGGACGATGGATCAATGGCTCCGACGATGGGGGACCGATCCGCACAGCATGGACGGCATGGATCACGGCAGCGGGATGATGTCCGACGAGGACATGCGGGCCCTCGACGAGGCCAGCGGTGCGGACGCCGGACGCCTGTTCCTCCAGCAGATGATCCGGCATCACGAGGGCGCCGTCGACATGGCCCAGGACGAGGTAGACAACGGCCAGAACCGCGACGCCGTCGCACTCGCTGAGACGATCATCGAGGCGCAGACGGAAGAGATCGCCACGATGAAGGAGATCCTCGCGACCCTGTGATCCGCCGACACCCCACGGTCCCGAGGGGCGCTCATGCGCGAGCGGGCCGCACCCCGTCAGATGAGTTCGCTGACGAGCTGCCGGATCCGTGCGTGGATGTCGTCGCGGATCGGCCGGACGGAGTCGATGCCCTGACCCGCGGGGTCGTCGAGCTTCCAGTCCTCGTAGCGCTTGCCGGGGAAGAACGGGCAAGCGTCACCGCATCCCATCGTGATGACGACGTCGGATGCCTGCACGGCCTCGGTCGTGAGCACCTTCGGCTGCTCGGCGGTGATGTCGATGCCGAGCTCGGCCATCGCCTCGACCGCGACCGGGTTGATCCGATCGGCGGGCATGGACCCGGCGGAGCGGACCTCGATGCGGTCGCCGGCGATGTCGCGGAGGAACCCCGCGGCCATCTGCGAGCGACCGGCGTTGTGCACGCAGACGAAGAGGACGGAAGGCTTGGTGTCGGTCATGGTGGCTCCGGTCAGCGGGTGGGGGTGAGTGTGGCGAGAAGAGCGTCGACGCGTCGGGCGATGTCGTCGCAGATCGCGGCGACGCCTTCTGCGGAGGCGAGGGCGGGGTCGCCCACGGTCCAGTCCTCGTAGCGGACGCCGGGGATGATGGGGCAGACGTCGCCGCAGCCCATGGTGACGACGACGTCAGCTGCGCGGACGGCGTCATCGGTCAGCGGTTTGGGGAACCGCGCTTCGTCGTCGGCCGGGGTCAGCTCGTCGATGAGGGGTTGCACGTGAGGGTGGATCTCGGCAGCCGGGGTCGATCCGGCCGAGCGTGCCACGACGGCGCCGGCCGAGCGTTGATTCACCAGTGCGGCGGCGAGCTGCGATCTCCCTGCGTTCGCGACGCAGACGAACAGCACCTGCGGCTTTCCTTGCGTACGGTCACGGGTGATGTCGGTGAGGCGTTGGCGCGCGAACCGGTCGGTGAGCGACAGCAGGTGGTTCTTCACCCGAGCGCTCTTGGCCAAGGCCGTGTACGACTCGCGGACGATCGTCGCCACCAGGCCGCCGTCGAGCTGGCGGTAGTCCTGATGGAGCGCTTCCGCCAGGCGGGTGAGGGCGTCGTCGACGTTCTCGAGCCCCGCATGCTCGGGGCGGACAGGGGCGATGGCGGCGGGCGCGAACGAGTCGAGCAGCGTCGTCACCGCCGGACGGAGCGCCGGGTCGATCCGATACCAGACCCAGGTGCCGCGCCGCTCGGAGGTGAGCACTCCGGTGTCGCGGAGCACCTTCAGGTGGTGCGACACCGTGGGCTGCGACACCTCGGCCAGTTCCGCGAGGTCGCACACGCACGATTCTCCCCGTGCGTCGGTCGCGATCGCCGACAGCATCCGCAACCGCAGCGGATCGGACAGCGCCTTCAGTGTGGTGGCGATCGCCGCGGCCGCCTCGTCTCCGATCGCGTGCGTGGGCGACGGGGCGCAGGTGTCGGCTTCGGTGGCTGTGGGGGCGCTCATCATCGAGTCCTTTCGAGGGCGGGTTCGGGCATCGCGTAAGGGTCGACGCGGAACCATGCTCGCGCAGCCCACAGCGAGACGTAGACCAGGCCGACCAGCACGGGAACCTCGATCAAGGGCCCGACGACACCGGCGAGCGCCTGCCCGGAAGTGGCGCCGAAGGTGCCGATCGCGACGGCGATGGCGAGTTCGAAGTTGTTGCCCGCCGCGGTGAATGCGAGCGTCGACGAGCGCGCATAGCCCAGCCCGAGGCTCTTCCCGGTGACGAAGCCGGCGAACCACATGACGGCGAAATAGACCAGCAGCGGCAGCGCGATCCGGACGACGTCCAACGGCCGGGAGGTGACCTGTTCCCCCTGGAGCGCGAACAGCAGCACGATCGTGAACAGCAGCCCGTAGAGCGCCCATGGTCCGATCTGGGGGAGGAACGAGTCCTCGTACCAGACGCGGCCCTTGCGACCTTCCCCGATGAGACGGGAGGCGAACCCGGCGACGAGGGGCACGCCGAGGAAGATGAGCACATTGAGCGCGATCTGCCAGACCGAGACGTCCAGGCCGTGACTGTCGAGGCCGAGCCAGCCGGGAAGAACGGTGAGGTAGAACCAGCCGAGGACCGAGAACGCGATGACCTGGAACACCGAGTTGATCGCGACGAGCACCGCCGCCGCTTCCCGGTCCCCGCAGGCGAGGTCGTTCCAGATCACGACCATGGCGATGCATCGCGCGAGGCCGACGATGATCAGCCCCGTACGGTACTCGGGCAGGTCCGGCAGGAACACCCACGCGAGGGCGAACATCAACGCCGGCCCAGCGATCCAGTTCAGGGCCAGCGACGAGACGAGGAGCTTCGTGTCGCCGGTGACGGCGGCGACCTTGTCGTAGCGGACCTTCGCGAGCACCGGGTACATCATGATCAGCAGCCCGAGCGCGATCGGAAGAGAGATCCCGCCGACCTCGAGGCGGGCGAGCATGTCGGACAGCCCCGGGACGAATCGGCCGAGAAGGATGCCGCCGGCCATCGCCACGCCGATCCACAACGGCAGCCACCGGTCGAGGGTCGAGAGGCGGCGCGTGACGGGAGCTGCGTCGGTCACGCGAGAGCCTCCGACAGTTCGGGGACCTCGAGCGCAGCGATGTAGTGCTGCGCGTCCTGTGCTGCCGCGCATCCCGTGCCGGCGGCCGTGATCGCCTGCCGGTAGGTGTGGTCGACGAGGTCGCCGGCCGCGAACACCCCGGTGAGTGAGGTGCGCGTGGAAGGGTGCTCGACCAGCACGTATCCATCGGCGTCCGTCGCGACCTGTCCGGTGACCAACTCGGAGCGGGGGTCGTGGCCGATCGCGACGAACACGCCCGTCACCGGAAGGTCACGCTCGGCCCCGGTGACGGTGTCGCGGAGGCGAACGCCCTGCACCTTTTCGTCGCCCTGCAGGGCTGCGACCTCGTTGTTCCACGCGACGTCGATCTTCGGGTGCTCGAGCACACGCTTCGCCATGATCTTGGATGCCCGGAACGAGCTGCGGCGGTGGACGACGGTCACCTTCCGCGCGAACCGCGTGAGGAACAGGGCTTCCTCCATGGCCGAGTCCCCGCCACCGACCACGACGATGTCCTGGTCCCGGAAGAAGAACCCATCGCACGTCGCACACCACGAGACGCCGTGACCCGACAGGCGCTCCTCTCCGGGAAGCCCCAGCTTCCGGTACGCGGAGCCCATGGCGAGGATGACCGCGCGGGCGTGGAAGGTCAGTCCGGCGCCCGTCTGGATGATCTTCGTGTCGGATTCGAGATCGACGCGCACAGCGTCGTCGAGGAGGACGCGCGCGCCGAAGCGTTCGGCCTGCCGACGCATCGTGTCCATCAGTTCCGGCCCCTGGATGCCATCGACGAAACCGGGGAAGTTCTCCACCTCCGTCGTTGTCATGAGGGCACCGCCCGCGGTGACCGAACCCGCGATGACGGCGGGGGCGAGCCCGGCCCGGGCCGCGTACACCGCCGCCGTGTAGCCCGAGGGGCCTGACCCGACGATGACCAGCTCAACCTCTTGAATCGACATGTGTCTATATTGACAGAAACCAATACAACCCGCAAAACCGACCTGGACAGCTCTCCTCCGCCGCTGAGCCGGCCGTGAGGGCGCCGGCTACCGCCCGATCTGCAGCACCGGAGGCGCGCAGCACGCCCCACCCAGCGACGCGCCGGATGCGTCGAACAGCCCTGCGCCGCCGCAGACACCGGTGTCCGGGAGGACGAGCTCGACGCGGCGGGCGGCTTCGCGATCGCCCGCGATCTCGGCTGCAACGCTGCGCACCTGCTCGTACCCGGTGAGCGCGAGGAATGTCGGCGCACGGCCGTAGGACTTCGCCCCGACGAGGTAGAAGTCCGGTTCGGGCTGCGCGAGGTCAGCGGCGCCGGTCGCGGCGACGGAACCGCAGGAGTGTACGTTCGGATCGACCTCCGCGGCGATCCGAACCGGCGCCTGGAGCGTCGGGTCCAGCTCCAACCGCAGCTCGGAGAGGAGAGACAGATCGGGACGGAAGCCGGTGAGGACCACCACCCGGTCAGCGGTGAGAGTGCGGCCGTCCTCCGCGACCAGAATGGGGCGCGTACGGTCACGGGTCACGCGTTCGACCCGGAATCCCGTGACGAGGGACACCAGACCGGCGTCGACATACTCCTTGGCTTTGATCCCCAACGCACCGCGCGCGGGAAGCTCGTCCGCCTCGCCCCCGCCGAAGGCGTTCCCGGCGGTCGCTCGGCGCAGCGCCCAAGTCACCGTCGTCGCGGGGTCACGGCGAGCCATTCGCGCGAGGGCCAGCACAGCCGTCACTGCGGAGTGCCCCGAACCGATGACGACGGTGTGCTTGCCGGCGAAACCAGCACGGTCACGAAAGTCGGGGATGCGGTACGAGAGCAGGTCCGCGGATGCCGCCTCACCGATGGCGGGGAGCCCGTCAGCTCCCGCAGGGTTGGGCGTCGACCAGGTGCCGGATGCGTCGATCACAGCTCGCGCTTGCAGCCGATACTCCTCCCCCTGAGCGGATGAGACGTGAACAGTGAAGGGCTGATCTCCCCGGCCCGCATCGACAAGGCGGTCTCGGCCGAGCCGAGAAACTCCCGTCACCCGAGCGTCGTAGCGGACGCGATCACCCAGGGCGACAGCCAGGGGCGCGAGATACTCCTCGATCCACTGCTCCCCCGTGGGGTATCCCGTCGTCGGGGCTTGCCACCCCGAGCCTGCGAGAAGACGAGAGCTCGCCGCGTCGATCAACTCGGGCCATTCGGAGAACAGTCGCACATGCCCCCACTCCGCGACCGCAGCCGCCGGAGAAGCGCCAGCCTAAAGCACCACGACAGGCACCCCTCGCTCCATCAGGTGCGCAGCCGCGGCGAGACCCTGGGGGCCCGCACCGATCACAGCCACCGGCAAGACGTTCTCCACAGCACCCTCATCCATTCATTGACGAACATCGATGGATAGAGCATCGTCTGTACATCGATGATTGTCAATCTGTCATGAGAGGATTGCACGATGACTGCACAGCTCCCGCTTCTCTCCTCCGCGGAGGGCGACACCTGCTGCGCTGCGGTGACCGGAGCCGTGATCTCGCTCGAAGATGCTGAGCGCACCGCCCGGACATTCAAAGCGCTCGGCGACCCCACGCGCGTACGCCTGCTGTCTCTGATCGCCGCATCCGCCGATGGGGAGGCGTGCATCTGCGACCTCACCGAGCCCGTCGGCCTCTCGCAGCCGACCGTCTCGCACCACATGAAGCAGCTCGTCGAAGTCGGTCTTGTCACCCGCGAGCAGCGCGGCCGATGGGCCTACTACCGCGTCGTCACCGATGCTCTCGACGCCGCATCGCGCGCTCTCCGCGGATGAGCGACACCGCCGTCCGGGCCATGGGCGAGAAGGACTGGCCCGAGGTCGAGATGATCTACCGCGAAGGAATCGCGGCAGGAAACGCGACGTTCGAGCGCGAACCCCCGTCCTGGGCTGACTTCGACCGGGCAAAGCTCCAGGTCGGCCGACTCGTCGCCGCGGATCCCGCCGGCTCCGTCCTCGGCTGGGTTGCCGCATCCCGCGTTTCCGCACGCGAGGTCTACCGAGGAGTCGTAGAGCACTCCGTCTATGTTGCCGACCACGCCCGCGGGCGCGGCATCGGCACGACACTCCTCACCTCCTTCCTGCGCGCAGCTGACGCCGCGGGCATCTGGACAGTGCAAGCCAGCATCTTCCCCGAGAACACCGCCAGCCTCGCCCTGCACGAACGCGTCGGCTTCCGCCGCATCGGCCAGCGCGAACGTATCGCCTACATGTCTCACGGCCCCTGGGCGGGCACCTGGCGCGACACCATACTCATCGAGCGGCGCCGGCGCTGAGCCGCCCTCCCCCCTGCCGAGGCCATGGCGCACCGAACCCGCTGTGCCGCGACGCACATGGGGAACATCCGACCCTACGACGACGGCAACGCCGGCGCCAGTCCGAGGGCCACCAGCTCGGCGTCGTCGAGCATGCGCGACCGGATGATGAACCGCATTCCCGTCGGTCCCTCGACGCTGAATCCGGCACCGCGACCAGGCACGGCGTCGATCGTGATGTGCGTGTACTTCCAGTACTCGAACTGGGCGAGCGAGATGAACACCTCGATCGGGTCGTCGAGGCCGACATCGAGCTCACCGAGCTTCACGTCGGCGGGGCCCGTGATGAACATCCCGACCGGATAGCACATGGGGGCGGAGCCGTCGCAGCATCCGCCCGACTGATGGAACATCAGCGGCCCGTGCTGGGCGGTGAGGTCGCGCAGCAGGGCCGCGGCGGCGTCGGTCACCGCGACCCTGCTGTACGTGTCGTTCGACATGTCGATGAGTGGATGCGGCTCAGAAGAAGCCCATCGCGCCTTCGGCGTACGACACGAGGAGGTTCTTCGTCTGCTGGTAGTGGTCGAGCATCTTGAGGTGGTTCTCGCGACCGATGCCCGACTGCTTGTACCCGCCGAAGGCGGCGTGGGCGGGGTACTGGTGATAGGTGTTCGTCCACACGCGCCCCGCCTCGATCGCACGGCCTGCCCGGTAGGCGGTGTCGCCCGAGCGGCTCCAGACGCCCGCGCCGAGCCCGTAGAGGGTGTCGTTCGCGATGCCGATCGCGTCGTCGAAGTCGTCGAAGCTCGTCACCGAGACGACCGGGCCGAAGATCTCCTCCTGGAAGATGCGCATGTCGTTCGTGCCCTCGAAGACCGTCGGGGCGACGTAGTACCCGCCGCTCAGCTCGCCGCCGAGGTCGACCCGATCGCCGCCGGCGAGCAGCTTCGCTCCTCCGGCCTTGCCGATGTCGATGTACGACAGGATCTTCTCGAGCTGATCATTGGATGCCTGCGCACCGATCATCGTCGCCGGGTCGAGCGGGTTGCCCTGCACGATCTTGCCGACTCGGTCGAGGCCGTCGCCGAGGAACGAGTCGTACACCGACCGCTGGATGAGCGCCCGCGACGGGCACGTGCACACCTCGCCCTGGTTGAGCGCGAAGAACGTGAACCCCTCGAGGGCCTTGTCGTAGTAGTCGTCGCGCTCGCGCGCGACATCCTCGAAGAACACGTTGGCGCTCTTGCCACCGAGTTCGAGCGTGACGGGGATGAGGTTCTGCGAGGCGTACTGCATGATCAATCGCCCCGTCGTCGTCTCGCCCGTGAACGCGACCTTGCGGATGCGGCGGTGCTGCGCGAGCGGCGCGCCCGCCTCGATGCCGAAGCCGTTGACGATGTTCACGACGCCGGCGGGCAGCAGGTCGCCGATCAGTTCGAAGAGGAACAGGATCGACGCGGGCGTCTGCTCGGCGGGCTTCAGCACGACGCAGTTGCCGGCGGCGAGCGCGGGCGCGAGCTTCCACGTCGCCATGAGGATCGGGAAGTTCCACGGGATGATCTGCCCCACCACGCCGAGCGGCTCGTGGAAGTGATAGGCGACGGTGTCTTCGTCGATCTGGCTGAGCGAGCCCTCCTGGGCGCGCAGAACCCCCGCGAAGTAGCGGAAGTGGTCGATCGCGAGGGGGATGTCGGCGGCGAGCGTCTCGCGGACGGGCTTGCCGTTCTCCCATGTCTCGGCCACCGCGATCTTCTCGAGGTGCTGCTCCATGCGGTCGGCGATCTTGTTCAGGATGACGGCGCGTTCGGCCGGCGTGGTCTTCTTCCACGACGCGAACGCCTGCCAGGCGACATCGACGGCACGGTCGATGTCTTCGACGGTGCCGCGACCCACCTCGCAGAACGGTTTCCCGGTGACGGGCGTGATGTTCTCGAAGTACTGCCCCTTGACGGGTTCGACGAACTCGCCGCCGATGTAGTGCCCGTAGCGGGCTCGATACTCTGCGACGGCTCCACGCTGACCGGGAGCGGCGTAGACGCTCGAGACGCCCTCTTCGACGATGGTCATGTCATCTCCTCGACTCCCCGCAGCGCCGGTGCTGCGGTGGTGTCGGGCACGCTACGCCGCGCCACGTTGCAACGCGTTGCACGGCTCGTCAGGCAACGGCGAGGAGGCGCATCCGCACGGTTCTGGGGGGTCAACACCCTGCAGATGCGCGTCCTCGGCGTCGGAAGGGCCGGATGCCGCGCACTGGCGCTGCGGCAATTGTGAGCGCTAACATTTCAGCGTCGTCAGAGCTGACGGCCATGCAACGTCGCATACGAGAGGTTCCCCCGTGCCCGCATCCACTCGCCCGGCGCCCTGGCGCCGACACCATCCCTGGACGCTCGCCGTCCCGCTCGTCGCTGCACTCGTAGCCGCGCCGCTCGTCGTTCCCGCCGTAGCTCAGGCTGCCGGACCACTTCAGCATTCCGGGCAGGTCGCGCTCGTCGATACCCCCGACGATCAGGTCGCGCAGGCCGCCCTCGACGCCCTCACCGTCACGAACATCGACGACGTGCGCGGCAACCTCACGCTGCCGACGACGTCGCGGGGACTCGACGTGACCTGGTCGTCGGCCGACACGAGTGTCATCACCGCTGACGGCATCGTCACGCGTCCCGGGGAAGACACCACCGTCGCGCTGACGGCATCCGTGACGAAGGGCGCGTCGACGCTCACCCGCTCCTTCCCGGCCGCGGTGCGCAAGGCCGCGAACATCGGAGCCTTCGAGGGCTACACCTTCGCCTACTTCACGGGAAACTCCGTGGCGGGCGAGAACATCTACTTCGCCGCCAGCAACGGCAACGACGCGCTGTCGTGGACCGAGCTCAACGGTGGCCAGCCGACGCTCACCTCCACGGAGGGCGAGCGGGGCCTGCGCGACCCGTTCCTCATCCGATCCCCCGAGGGCGACACGTTCTACCTCATCGCCACCGACCTCTCCATCGGGCGGAACGGCGACTGGGGCCGAGCGCAGACGCAGGGTTCGAAGTACCTCGAGGTGTGGGAGTCGCACGACCTCGTCACCTGGAGCGAGCAGCGCCACGTCCGCGTCGCCCCCGACAACGCGGGCAACACCTGGGCGCCCGAGGCGTACTACGACGAGACACTCGGCGAGTACGTCGTGTTCTGGGCATCGTCGCTCTTCGGCGAGGACGACCCGAACCACACGGGCAGCTTCTACCAGACCATGATGTACGCGACCACGCGCGACTTCACGACGTTCAGCGAGCCGAAGGTCTGGCAGGACTTCGGAGCATCGCGCATCGACTCCACGGTGCTCGAGGACAACGGCACGTACTACCGGTTCACGAAGGATGAAGCCAGCACGACCGGATGCCGCGACATCATCCAGGAGTCCTCGTCCAGCCTGACCGCCGTCGACGATCGCAACGCTCCCGGCTGGAACCCCGGCGACCCCGCCTGGAAGCTGATCGACAGCTGCATCGGTCGCGATGCGGGCCTCGGTGCCGTCGAAGGCCCGACCATCTTCGCGGCCAACCCCGGCGACACCTCCGGTTCGAACTACTACCTCTTCGTCGACGAGTACGGCGGACGCGGCTACATCCCCCTGGGAACGGACGACCTCGACGCGCCGGACTGGCAGGTGCCGGCGAGCTACCGCCTTCCGGCGAGCCCGCGCCACGGCACGGTCATGCCGGTGACCGCCGCCGAGCTCGAGGCGCTGCGCGCCGACCTGCCGCAACCCCTCGACGCGAACGAGAAGGGCGAGCTGCTGCACTACGACTTCACGGATGCCGCAGGCGCCGTGCTGCACGACCGTTCCGGCGCCGGGCGTGACGCTCAGGTGCGCGGCGGAGCGACGTTCGCCGACGGCGCGCTCGCCTTCGACGGCACCGACGACTACGTCGACCTGCCCGACAACGTCCTCGTCGGCGTCGACGACATCACGGTCGAGGCGGAACTGCGGATCGACCCGGCCCAGCGCACTCCGTACTTCCTCTACGGTTTCGGCAACACCGGCGGCGACGGTGCCGGCAACGGCTACCTGTTCTCGACGGGCGACCAGTACCGCGCGGCACTGACCACCGGTAACTGGAGCGGCGAGCAGAACGTCACGTCAGGCGCGGCCCTTCCCCGCGACCGCTGGGTGCACCTCACCTACACGCTGAGCGGAAACACGGCACGGCTGTACCTCGACGGTCAACAGGTCGCCGAGAACACCGACGTGACGGTGCGCCCCGGGGACATCGGCGGCGGCAGCACGCTCGCGAACTACCTGGGCAAGTCGGTCTACGACGCCGACAACCTCTTCCGCGGGCAGATGCGCGAGTTCGCGCTGTACAACCGCGCTCTGAGCGCCGAAGAGATCGTGCAGAACTCCGGCAACACCGCAGCGCTCGGGGCCGTCAGCCTGCAGGATGCCGGTGCCCTCAAGGTCGCACCGCTGGTCGACACCGACGCCCGCACGGTCGTGTTCCCGGTGAACCGCGGCACGGATCTCACGCAGCTGCGCCCCGTGTTCACCACAGCATCCGGCACCACCGCCACACCCGCGTCGGGCACCGTGCACGACCTGAGCACACCCGCCACGGTCACGCTCACCACACCGGGACAGCCCGACGTCGTCTGGACGCTCGAGGCTGTGGAGATGAAGAGCCCGGTGCTGCCGGGGCTGTACGCCGATCCGAACATCGCCGTGTTCGCTGACACCTATTACATCTACGCGACCACCGACGGCACCCCTGGGTGGGGCGGCAACACGTTCTACGTCTGGACGTCGAAGAACCTGATCGACTGGACACGGTCGGACGAGCCCATCCTGACGCTCGACGGCGCGAACGGGAACGTTCCGTGGGCCACTGGGAATGCGTGGGCTCCGACGATCATCGAGAAGGGCGGAAAGTACTACTTCTACTTCAGCGGGCATGAGCCGAACGCGAACCGCAAGATGATCGGCGTCGCCGTCGCCGACAGTCCCCAGGGTCCGTTCACCGCGCAGGCGGAGCCGATGATCACCAACGCCGAGGCCGTCAACAGCGGTCAGGCGATCGATCCGGCCGCGTTCACCGACCCCGAGACCGGCAAGTCGTACCTCTTCTGGGGCAACGGACGACCCGTCTACGGCGAGCTGTCAGACGACATGCTGAGCGTCGAGGAGGAGACGATCCGGCCCATCGACGGATTGCCCGACTTCCGCGAGGGACTCTTCCTGAACTACCGCGACGGGACGTACCACCTGACGTACTCGATCGACGACACCGGTTCGGAGAACTACCGCGTCGGCTACGCGACGTCGACGAGCATCGACGGGCCGTGGACCTACCGCGGCATCCTCTTGCAGAAGAACCCGTCGCGGGGCATCCTCGGCACCGGCCACAGCTCGATCATCAACGTCCCGGGAACGGACGAGTGGTACATCGCCTACCACCGGTTCGCGATCCCCGGCGGCAACGGCACCAACCGCGAGACGACGATCGACCGCCTCGAGATCGGCGAGGACGGACTGTTCCAGACGGTGACGCCGACGCTCGCGAGCGTCGATCCCCGCGAGGTGCCCGGCACGACCGAGCCCAACCCGACCGAGCCCAACCCGACCGAACCCGGCACCACGGCGCCGGTCGTCTCGGTCTCGGCGACGACGGTCGAGCGCGGGCGGTCCGTGCGGGTGACGGTGACCGGACTCGACTCCGGCGAACAGGTGGCCGCTGAACTGCGGAGCGACCCGATCCGGGTCACCGGCATCCCCACCGCCGATGCGAACGGGCGCGTCGCGTTCGACGTCCGCATCCCTGCCGATCTGGCTACGGGCAGTCACACGATCGTGGTCTTCGGCGCCGACGGTCAGGTGATCGGCAGCGTGCCGATCACCGTGACCGCCTCCGTGCAGCTGGCCGTCACCGGCGCCCAGGCGCCGCTCGGCGCCGCGTTGCTGGCTGCGCTCATGCTCGTCGCGGGAGGCGTCCTGTGGTCGATCCGACCCGCGCGCCGGTCCGGCACCGCCTGACACCGGCGCACGCCGCCGTGAAACGGGCGGCGGCCTTCTCTCCCGAAGGTCGCCGCCCGTTTCACCAGCGCTCAGCGCCGGCTGCGTCGCGTGACGAAGCCCTCCGCCTGCTTCGACTCGTGAGCCACGCGCACGCCGTAGCGGTAGGCGAGCTTGCCGCCGAGCCATCCCGACGCGCTGAGGATCAGCAGGCTCACGGCGCTGAAGATCACCCCGGCGATGGGGATGTCGTCGGTGGAGGTCCGCAGGAAGAGCTGGAACAGATACGCACCGCACACCACGAAGTTGAGCCCCATGTGGATCGTGGCGGTGCTCGACGAGCGCGTCCGATCGGGGATGCGGAGGTAGTCGAAGATGCCGAGCACGATGGCGACGAGGCTGCCGACGAGACCGATCCCGATGAGGACGCGCGAACCCACGGCGTACGGGGTGGGGTCGGCGACGATGAGGCCGATGATGTCGAAGACGAAGCTCGCGATCCACGCCCCGATCGGAATCGTGACGGCGATCGGGTGGAACGGGTGTCCGTAGGGACCTGCCAGGGGGTTCGCAGGCCGCTTGTCGGGACGGGTGTCCAGGTCGGTCATCATCTCTCCTCGGTCAGGGCAGCGGTTCCAGGCCCTCGGCCTGGGTCGTCTCGGTCGCGACGCGGACGCCGAAGGTGTGGGCGAGCTTGCCGCCGAGCCACCCCGACACCGACAGCAGGGCGAGTCCGGCGAAGCTCGCGATCATCGCGAGGGTCGGAACCGTCTCTTCGTCGACGCGCAGGGCGAGGCTGCCGGCGAACACCGCCATCGCGATGAGGTTCAGGATCATGTGGGTCAGCCCCGTGGCCCGCGCGGGGGTGTCTCTGGGGATGCTGCTCCAGTCGATCAGCCCCAGCACAGCGGCCACGACGGCACCCAGAAGACCGATCGCGATGAGGATGCGGGCGCCGAGGGCGAAGACGGCGGCATCCGGACTCGCGACGGCGATGACGTCGAAGACGGATGCCGACACCCAGGCGCCGATCGGCAGGATGATCGCGATCGCATGGAACGGGTGCCCGTAGGGCCCCGCGATGAGCGACCGCGGGTACTTCGCCCGCGTGAGGGGTGCGGTGTCGACCATGGCGTCTCCTCTCGTTCGACGCCCTGACCGTACGGGCGATGCCCGGTGTCGCACGTACCGGGTTGACAAGCCCGGCGCACGACCTCTACGAGACGGAGCGCAGCGCCCGCTCCACGGCGTCGACCAACGAGCGATATCGCGGAAGCGACGCGAGCTCGTCGAGCATCACCGCCCGCCCGGCAGCATCCGCCAATGGCACCTGCCAGTTGGGATACTCGTCGTCGGTTCCCGGCTGATTCTGCACGCGCTTCTCGCCGACGGCGTCGACGAGCGAGACGCCGAGCAGCCGCGAGGGCGATGCGGCGAGGAAGACGTGGAGCGCCTCGACGACCTCCTGCTCGCTCGCGCCATCGGAGATCAGTCCGCGCGAGCGCAGCTCCGCTAGCATCCGGTCGCGCTCGCGCTCGAAATCCGCGAGCTCGTCGTCGACCGACCGCGTGAGCAGACCGAGCCGTGCGCGCAGCGCGACATGTTCGCCGTCGAGATATCCGGCCGTGGGCGGCAGATCATGCGTGTTGACGGTGGCGAGCACGTCGGTGCGGTACCGCTCGGGAGCGAGTGGCCCGCCGTCGTCATCGGTCTCGAACCACAGGACCGACGTTCCGAGGATGCCGCGCTCCGCGAGATAGTCGCGCACCCACGGCTCCACGAGACCGAGGTCCTCGCCGATGACGAGTGCTCCGGCCCGGTGCGCTTCGAGAGCGAGAACGCCGATCATCGCCTCATGGTCGTATCGGACGTAGGTGCCCTCCCCCGGGCCGAGCCCCTCGGGGATCCACCACAGGCGGAAGAAGCCGAGGATGTGGTCGATGCGCAGGGCGCCCGCATGGCGCAGAAGCGACCGGAGCATGTCGCGCAGGGGCGCGTAGGCGTGCTCGGCGAGGGCTTGCGGCAGCCACGGCGGCTGATTCCAGTTCTGACCCTGCTGGTTGTACATGTCGGGGGGTGCGCCCACGACGACGCCCGGGGCGTAGAGGTCGCGCAGCGACCATGCGTCGGACCCGGCCGTCGAGACGCCTACCGCGAGGTCGTGCATGATCCCGATCCGCATTCCGGATGCCGATGCCGCCGCGGCGGCATCGGAGAGCTGCTCGTCGACGACCCATTGCAGCCACACGTGGAACGCGATGCGGTCCGACAGTCTGTCACGCAGCTCCAGCACCGCGGGATCGTCGATCGCGATGCCCTCCGGCAGCCGGTCGCCGGTCGCCGCCTCGTGCTCGCGGACCGCGCACCACAGCGCGAAGTCGGCGAGGGCGGCGCCCTGGGAGCGAGCGAAAGCATCGTGACGAGCGCGTCGCGCCGGCGAGAGGGGTACGTCGTGGATGAGCGCGAGCGCCTCGCGCTTGGCGGTCCAGACGAGGTCGCGGTCGATGCGCTCGGGATCTCCGTCGGTCGAGCTGGCGCTCCGGTTCAGCTGCATGAACCGTTCCCGTGCCCGATTCGAGAGGTATGCCGATTCGGGAATGAGCTCGGGGCGGATGTAGAGCGGAGCGAGGAACCGCCGCGACGACGGCAGGTACGGTGACGGCTCGATCGGTGTGGTCACCTCCGCGGCGTGCACCGGGTTGATCAGGAGGTAGTCGGCTCCGGACTCCCCTGCGACAGCGGCGAGGTCGGCCAGGTCGGCGAAGTCCCCCATCCCCCACGACCGATGCGATCGCACCGAGTAGAGCTGAGCCATCAGGCCCCACGAGCGGCGTCCCGACTCGCCCGGGGGCGGTGTCAATCGCGGCGGCGTGACGACGAGCGTGCCGCTCGCGAGGAGCTCATCTGCTCCGCCGTACTGCCGCGCCTGCACCGTGTGCCACCCCAGCGGGACGTCGGCGGGCACGGCGACCCGCACCCGCCAGCGCGTCCGGCCGTCGATGCTGCGGGCGACCGGTTGCTGCTCGGCTATCGGCAGGGGACGGATCGAACCGTCCTCCAGCACGAGCACGACCTCGACGTCGGAGCCGTCGGCGACGTGCAGCTCGATCGACCCGGTGCCCTGACGCACGACCGTCGACGCCGCCACGAGTCGTCGCCATGGTTCCGCCGCGCGCTCGGCGAGGGCGCGCTCGACGGCCTCGTCGTCGTCCGCCACGACGCCCATCGCGGCGAGCACCGCGCGCAGGGTCGTGCCGGGCACGTGGACCTGCTCGCCGGAGAACGACCAGTACTCCGTCGCGATCCCGTAGGCCTCGGCCAGTGAGACGAGCGCCTCGCCGGGGGCGTCGTCGGCAGTGGGCGCGTCGCTCATCGTCATGTCCTCGTCTCCTCGCTCTGTGCGGCTCTCACGAACCCGTCACCCGCTCGAACAGGCCGGGGTAGCTGAGCACGAATCCGTCCGCGTCGACAGTGAGCGTGCGTCGGAACTCGCGGTCGCGAGACTCGAAGCAGTATGCGCGCGGGCCGACGCGGGTGTAGCGCTGCCGCCCGAGCCGCACCTCGAGCGACGGAACCTGCACCCAGGCCACCTCGATGTCGGCGCGGCTCCCGACGGCGAGTCCGAGGCGCCGGATCGGGAGCGCATTGGTGGCGGGGGTCGCGGTGATGTCGACGTCGGTCGCGCCGGCGAGGTCGGGTCGCTCCTCACCGTCGACCGTCCAAGCGCCGTCGACATGCTCGATCTGCGTCGCGCGGTCGCCCGATGCGATCGTCGCGTGGCGGAGGGTGCCGTCGGGCGCGAGACTGACGGCATACCGACACGGCTCGTCGCCGCCGTCGACCTCTCCGACGATGCGGATGCCGTCATCGGAATATTCCGTGGTGCATCGCTCGATCGTCTCGACGGACCCGATGCCGGTCCATGAGATCCGTGTCGTCCTCACGCGTGCCTCCTCCCGATGTTTCACGTGCAACATTGCGTCGCCATCCTGTCAGCGGCTCGGCGGCGACGGAACGGTCACTCGTCGGGGTTGCCGAGCGCGGTCAGGCGTGCGACGATGCCCGCCCGCTTCGGCGACCGCGCCGGCAGCAGTCGCAGGCATAGCTGGAGAATCTCCGCGTCGTCGGTGGCCTCGTCCGTCTCGAGGTATGCCAGGAGGACGTCCACCGATGCTTCGGCCATCAGCGCTTCGCGGAGCGACGCCCGGAGGCGGTTGCGCACCTCCTCGGTTCCGGGAGCGCACGAGTCGGGCAGGACGGGGCCCGGATACGCCGCGAGCGCGACGCGGTGCGCACCACGGTCGAGCAGCGACGCCACCTGCTGCGCATCGGTCTCGAGGTCAGCGGGCAGACGGTAGGGCCGCGACAGCGGTACGAGATGCGGCGCGGCTCGTTCGAGCACCCGCCGCAGCCGCACCATCTCAGGGCGGAGGGTGTCGGTGGCGTCGGGACCGTAGACGAGCTCCGCGAGCCGCTCCGCCGACAGGCCCTGCCGGTGCGTCGCAAGCATCAGCAGGATGTCGGCGTGCCGGGCCGACACCTCGACGACCCGCTCACCGCCGACGCCGGCGATCTCGAGGAGCGCACGGTCCCTGCCGAGAACGCGGAGAGTCGACGCCGTCGGCACCGAGCCCACGCGACTCCGGGATCGCGTGAAGCCGCGCGGACGCTCTGTCCGAGAGCGCAGCCGGGCGACGAGAACCTCGCTCTCGATCGCACGTGCCGTCGCGTCGACGAGCAGCCGTGCCTGCGGACTCGCGGCCTCTGCACGGCCGGTCACGTCGATGACCCCGAGCAGTCGGCGGGTCTCCGGGTCGTGCACGGGAGCGGCCGTGCAGGACCAGGGCTGCACGAGACGGTTGAAGTGCTCGGCGCCCCGGATCTGCACCGATCGGTCGAGCTGCAGGGCCGTCCCCGGTGCCGAGGTGCCCACGGCGGACTCCGACCAGTTGGCCCCCGCGACGAAGCCCATGTCGCCCGTCAGGGTTCGGACGCTCGTGTCGCCCTCGACCCAGAGCAGCCGGCCGGCGGCATCCCCGACGGCGACGACGACCCCGGAGTCGGGGCTCGGGACGAGCAGCGCACGGACCATGTCCATGACACCGGCGAGTGGGTGGGCGCTGCGGTAGGCGGCGAGGGCGCGCTCGTCGAACTCGAGCGGAGGCAGCGCCTCGGCACCGACGAGGTTCGCCATCGACCGGCGCCACGAATCGCGGACGAGCGACCGCACGTCCTGCAGACGGCGCTCGGCATCGGTTCCGGCCAACAGCTCGTCGTGCGCGCGCTCGATCAGCAGACGGGACGACTCGGGTGCGACATCCCACTGCGCGGACCACGACGAGGACACGGGCGACTCCGATCGGCGGTGAAGGAGCGCCCTCAGCCTAAGCCGGACGGGCTCGTCGCGGTAGGGCTCGTCGACTCGTCACGCGTCGGAGCGCACGGTCCACCACTCCCGCAGGCGACGCTCCGCGGCATCCTCACCGATCATGCCCTCGTCGAGCCGGATGTCGAGCAGGAACCGGTACGCCTCGCCCACCTCGCGGCCGGGGCCGATGCCGAGGATCGCCTGGATGCGGTTGCCGTCGAGTTCCGGGCGCATGGCGCCGAGCTCTTCCGCGGCCGCCAGCTCGTCGATGCGTCGCTCGATGTCGTCGTACGCCGACTTCAGGCGAGCGGCCTTGCGCTTGTTCCGCGTCGTGACGTCGGCGCGCGTGAGGATGTGCAGTCGCTCGAGTTCGTCACCCGCGTCGCGGACGTAGCGCCTGACGGCCGAATCCGTCCAGGCGCCTTCCGAGTAACCGAAGAACCGCAGGTGCAGTTCGACGAGGCGACTCACCGACGAGATCGTGTCGGAGTCGAAGCGCAGGGCCTGCAGGCGCTTGCGCGCCATCCGGGACCCCTTGATGTCGTGGTGGTGGAAGCTCACTCCCCCGCCGGGCTCGAGCTTGCGCGTCGCGGGCTTGCCGATGTCGTGGAGGAGCGCCGCGAGGCGCAGCACCACGTCGGGCTCCGCGCCGGGGTTACGCTCGTGCTCGAGCTCGATCGCCTGGCGCAGCACCGTCAGCGAGTGCTCGTAGACGTCCTTGTGGTGATGGTGCTCGTCGATCTCGAGGCGCAGCGCCGGCACCTCGGGCAGCACGAGCTGCATGAGGCCGGTGTCGACGAGCAGCCGGATGCCGCGTGCGGGGTCGTCGGTGCGCAGCAGCTTCACCAGCTCGCCCTGCACCCGCTCGGGGCTCACGATCGAGAGCGTCTCACGCAGCTCGGTCATCGCCTGCTCTGTGGCGGGATCGAGCGAGAAGCCGAGCTGAGAAGCGAAGCGGGCGGCACGCAGCATCCGTAGCGGGTCGTCGCCGAAGCTCACGGCGGGATCGCTCGGCGTCCGCAGCGTCGTCGCGACGAGATCCTCGACCCCGCCCGTCGGGTCGACGAGCGAGGGTCCCGGAACACGCAGCGCCATGGCGTTGACGGTGAAATCCCGGCGCGCGAGATCCTGCTCGAGCGTGTCACCGAACTCGACGGTCGGCTTTCGGGTCACGCCGTCGTAGCTGTCCGCTCGGTAGGTCGTGATCTCGATCTGCTCGCCGCGCACCTTCGCACCGATCGTGCCGAAGGCGCGGCCGATGTCCCACGTCGCGGTCGCCAGGGGCTCGACGATGCGCAGGATGTCGTCGGGTCGGGCGTTCGTCGTGAAGTCGAGGTCGTTGGTCGCGCGCCCCAGCAACGCATCTCGTACGGGACCGCCGACGATCGCCAGCTCGAAGCCCGCACGCTCGAAAGCGCCGGCGAGTGTCGAGACGACCGGAGATGCTGCCAGGGCGCCCAGGCGCGCGACACCCTCGGCCATGTTCAGCATGCGTCCGAGCCTACCGGGCTCGTCCGCCCCTCCCCCAGCGCGGGATCAGCCGGCGAAGTGCAGGAAGCCCGTGAACAGCAGCTCGCGCACGCGCGGCAGCAGGTCGGCGCGGAGCGCTGCCGCATCCACCTCGAGCAGGTCGGCGATCGCGGCGACGAGCACGCCGACGGGCAGGTCGCCGTCACTGGCCCCGACGAGCGCGGCGAGGGCCGGATCGACATCGAGCACGCGCCCGAATCCCGCGCCCTGACGCAGCTCGATGACCTGGGGGTCCTCCACGCCCGGAGTGTGATGGCGTGCCTCGGTCACATCGGGGGCGACCCGCAGCACCGCAGCATCCAGGTCGGCGTCGGTCATGCTCGAGAGGCGCTGCCAGGCGTCGAGCGACTCGCCGATGTGGGGGCCGAGGCCGCCGGGAATGCTTCCGACGACGCGTTCGTAGCGGGCGAGCGTCGGGATGACGGCCGGGCGGTGCAGCGTGATGTAGCCGAATCCGACCGCGGTGACCCTGCGAGCGGCGAAGTCGTCGAGCCACGCCTGCACGAGCGGCGCGTAGGCGGGCGAGCCGGGCGCGGTGCCGCCGTCGCGGACCCACAGCTCGGCGTAGGCGAGCGGATCGAGCTGCTCGCGCTCCACGACCCACGCATCGAGGGCGACGGACGACTCCGATACCCACGAGCGCACCCGGTCCAGCCCGTCCTCGCCGGCGCGGTACTCCCAGTTGCCGAGCAGCTGGGCGACGCCGCCCGGAGCCAGCACCGAGCCGACCTCGCGCACGAAGGCGGCGACGAGGTCGTCGCCCGACATGCCACCGTCGCGGTATTCGTATGCCGGTACGCCCTGGACCCGGGGAGTGATCACGAACGGCGGGTTGGACACGACCCGCTCGAACTGCTCGCCGGCGACCGGCTCGAACAGGCTGCCGAACCGTGTCTCGATTCCATCGACGTCGTTGAGAAGGGCATTCAGGCGCGTGAAAGCGAGGGCGCGTTCCGAGACGTCCGTCGCCACGACGCGGTCCCCCGCGCGCCGCGCACGGAGAGCCTGGATGCCGCATCCCGTGCCGATGTCGAGAACGCGTCCCACCTGCGACGTCAACTGCAGCCCCGCGAGCGTCAGCGACGCGCCGCCGACGCCCAGGACATGCCCCGTGGGCAGTGGTCCGCCCACCGCGGCCTCGTCGAGGTCGCTCGCGATCCACCAGTGGCCCTCGCCTGCGGCATCCGAGATGTCCTGCGGTCGCACGAGGGCGTCGGGCACGACGAGGTCGCCGTCGAGGTGGGCCAGCCCCAGCTCCGTGAGGCCCGCAGCGCCGAGCGAGGGAAGCGCGGCGTCCACCGAGGCGCGGGGAGCCGGCCCTCCCAGGAACAGCAGGCCCGCCAGCACGGCCAGCGCGTCGGTGCGTCCGGCCAGCACGCGCCGCGCGGGTTCGATGAGGCCGTGACCCACCGCGGTGTCGACCATCCCGCCCCAGAGCGCACGCACGGCGTCGGCGCGGTAGCCCGCGGCATCCAGATCGGTACGGAGCGCCGCGCAGCGGCCGGCGTCGGGATGCAGGGTCACTCCCCCATTCAACCGTGCGGGCCACCGAATAGCCGCATGGCCCGGCCCGCCTCGGATGACGCACAGCGGGCCCGCCCTAGACTCTGTGCGACCCTGCGGTCGGGTATCGCAGCGGGTCGAGAACCGCCATGACCGACATTTCCCCTGCCACCGCCCGCGCCCGTCGCGGCCGTCGCGCTGCCCGCGTGCTGAGCTGGCTCGCGGCCGCAGCGATCGTCGTGGCACCGCTGGCGTCTCCCGCGTCCGCTCTCGCCGAGACGTCGCCGAGCTCCAGCTCGACGCCGGACGTCAGCCCGACGCCGGGGACCCCGGGGATCGCCTCGCTCATCGCCGCGCCGGCCAACGGCGGAACCGTCGCGACCGGCACCGACGCGCTCATCTCGGTGGATCAGCGGAACGGGTCGCCGCGCCCCCTTCCCGCCGGCACCGTCTCGGTCTCGCTGTCACGGTCAGCCCTGGCGTCGCAGCAGGCGGTCGTCGACTGGCTCCGCCCCGGCGACGACGCGGAAGAGGCGCTTCCGGTCTTCGAGGAGGTCGCGCGCGCCGATGTCGCCGAGCTCGCGGCAGGTGACGAACGCGCCACGAACGTGTCGATCTCCGCGACGGAGAAGGACCTCGTCGGCCTCGCCCCCGGGGTCTACCCGGTCGCCGTGTCCGGTCCGGGTGGTTCATCGCGGACGGTCATCACGGTGCCCCGTACCGACGCCCCGCCGCGCTCGACCACCGTCATCGTCCCGATCACCGCGGGAGCCCGCACCTCGGGACTGCTCACGGCGACGGAGCTCACGGAGCTTACGGCCGAGAACGGAGCCCTCAGCGCGGCGCTCAACGCTGTCACGGGCACCCCGGCGGTGCTCGCGGTCGACCCCGCGATCGTCGCCTCGATCCGCGTCCTGGGCTCGAGCGCACCGGCCACCGCCACGGGCTGGCTCGCGAGCCTCATGGCTCTGCCCAATGAGCGCTTCGCCCTGCAGTTCGGCGACGCCGACCTCGCGACGCAGGTGCACGCCGGTCTGACGGCGCCGCTCGAGCCCACGACCCTCGCCCCGTACGCCGATCCGGCGAACTTCAGCGCCGCCGGTTCCACCACTGCCGAGGGCGTACCCGATCTGCGGCAGCTGCTGGCCGTGGGCACGGCGGCGAACACCGTCCGCGACATCTTCTGGCCCGCCGGCGGCACCGCGGGACCCGACGTCGTCGCGGCCATCGACGCGCAGGCCGGGGCGGACGCCGATGCGCTCACCCTCGTCCCGTCCGACACCGTCTCCGGCGGTGACGGCGGCGTCCGCGCCGCCACGGGCGACGCGGATCTCCTCGTGTACGACGACCTGGTCTCCGCCGAGCTCGCACGCGTTGCGGCCGCCTCCGACGACGCGCCGGTCCGCAGCGCGGAACTCGCCGCCGCCACGGCGCAGGTCGCCCTGAGCGGCGAGGGCCCCCTCGTCGCGACGATCGATCGTCCCGCGACGACCTCGCGCGCCGGTGTGAGGACGGCCATCACCGCGATCACGGGCGCTGCGGGCGCCGCGCCGACGTCGCTGCAGGATCTGCGTGCCGCCACGCCCGGGCAGGTCGCCATCGCCGACATCCCCGCCGATGCCGACCGCGTCGCGGCCCTGCAGCGTTTCCTCGCCGACGAAGAGCGCCTGGCGACCTTCGCGACCGCCCTGGTCGAACCCACCCAGCTGACGGCACGCGAACGCACCGCCATCCTGCAGCTGATCGGCGACGCGTGGCTGACCGAGCCGACCGCGTGGGCAGCTGCCGTCGCGCAGCACGAGGAGAACACCGAGAGCACGCTGGATGCCATCGGCATCGCGAACCCCGGCACCATCAACTTCCTCGCCACGAGCGCCCCGATTCCCGTCACGGTCCGCAACGACCTGCCCTGGCCGGTCTCCCTCGTGCTGTTCGCCGAGACCGGGGACCCCCGCCTGATCGTGCAGAAGGCGACGGTCGTCGAAGCGGGCGCGCAGCAGAACACGCGTGTCGACGTGCCGGTCGAGGCACGCGTCGGAAGCGGCGAGACGACACTCAGCCTGCAGCTGCGGAGCACCTCGGCAGTGCCGATCGGCGCACCCGAGGCCATCGGGCTCACGGTGCGCGCGGAGTGGGAGTCGGTCGGGATCACAGCGATCATCGTGATCGTCGTCGTCCTCATCGCGGGCGGCGTGATCCGAACGATTCTGAAGCTGCGGCGTCGGCGGAGCGAGACCGCCTCCGAACAGAACGACATCCCCGAACAGCAGGAGAGCATCGAGTGAGCGGAATCGGCCGGGCAGGAGCGGTCGTCGCCGCGGGAACACTCGTCTCCCGGGTCACGGGCCTCGTGCGCAACATCGTGCTCGCCGCAGCGCTGCCGGTGATTGCCACCAGCGCCACCGGCGGGGCAGCCAATGCGTTCGCGATCGCCAATCAGCTGCCGAACAACATCTATGCGATCATCTCGTCCGGCCTTCTGGCCGGCGTCATCGTCCCGCAGATCATCCAGGCGGCGAAGCATCGCGACGGCGGCAGCGCCTTCGTCTCCAAGCTCCTGACACTCGGAACCACCGCCTTGTTCATCACGACGGTCATCGCCGTCGTCGCGGCGCCGCTGCTGGTCGTGGCGTTCGGCTCCCGGCTGAGTCCCGAGGCCTCGGCGCTGACGCTGGCATTCGCCTACTGGTGCCTGCCGCAGCTGCTCTTCTACGGCATCTACGCCCTTCTCGGCGAAATCCTCAACGCGCGCGGAGTGTTCGGCCCCTTCGCCTGGTCGCCGATCGTCAACAACATCGTGTCGATCATCGGCTTCCTCGTCTTCATCTGGCTCTTCGGCGTCCAAGAGGACGTGGTCGGCTGGACTCCGACGATGGTGGCCGTCATCGCCGGCACCGCGACGGCGGGCATCGTCGCACAGGCGGGCGTGCTCCTGCTGTTCTGGCGCCGCGCTGGCCTGCACATCCGTCCCGACTTCCGGTGGCGAGGTATCGGGCTGCGGCACATCGGCCGCCTCGCGGGCTGGACATTCTTGATGGTCCTGGTCGGCCAGCTCGCCGGCCTCGTCCAGTCGACTCTCGTGAGCGCGGCATCCAACGCCGGTGCCTCGGTGGCGGCGATGTCCTACGCGTGGCTGGTGTTCATGCTGCCGTTCTCGGTGATCGTACTGTCGATCGGAACGCCCTACTTCACCCGTCTGAGCGCGCATGTCGCCACGGGGCGACCCGATGCGCTCCGCTCCGATCTGGACGCCGCCACCCGAACCATCGGGATCTTCATGGTCGGTGCGCTGGCCGCGATTGTGGCAGCGATTCTGCCCATCTCGCGCGTCTTCACGACCGGTCCGCAGACGGCGGCGACGTTCGCCTGGGTCCTCGCCGCGTATCTTGTCGCTCTGCTGCCGCTGTCGTTCCAGTTCGTGCTGCAGCGCACCTTCTACGCCCACCAGGACACGCGGACACCATTCGTGTTCACGTTGGTGCAGGCGATCCTCGTCGCCGCGACCGCCGTCGCGGCCTACCTCCTGCTGCCCGTCGAGTATCTCGCCGTCGGCATCGCGCTGGGGCAGTCGCTCGCCAACATCGTGCAGCTGGTGCTCGCGGTCATCCTCCTGCGCCGGAAGATCGGCCCGCTCGGCCTGGGCGGTGCGGTACGCGGCGTTCTGCGCTTCGTCGCCGCCGGCATCCCCGCCTGCGCCGTCGGCTGGGCCGTCTCGCTGCTCCTGGCACGTGTGTGGGGGTGGACGATCGAGACGGTCGCCGCAGCGCTCGTCGGCGGCGCCGTCATCGGCGGGGCGACCCTCGTCGTCTACGTCATCCTCCTCGCCCTCCTGCGCGCGCCGGAGCTCGGCACCGCCGTTCGCACGGTGCGTCGCATCATCGGTCGCTGACGGCGCCTCCCCACCGCCGCCGGGGAATGCCCCGCGGCTACCATGGGTTGGACGTGTCGGGGTATCCGCGACGCGGATTCCAGACCCCAGAAAGGGATGTCGACGTGCGACAGGTCATCATCATCGGATCCGGCCCGGCCGGCTACACGGCTGCGATCTACGCGGCACGCGCGAACCTGAAGCCGCTGCTGATCGCGAGCTCGGTCGAAGCGGGCGGCGAGCTGATGAACACCACCGAGGTCGAGAACTTCCCCGGCTTCCCCGAGGGCATCATGGGGCCCGACCTCATGACCAAGATGCAGGAGCAGGCCGAGAAGTTCGGCACCGAAGTGCTCTACGACGACGTCGTTGAGCTCGACATCGACGGCCCCGTCAAGAAGGTCACCCTCGGCAGCGGCGCCACCCACGAGGCCGACAGTCTCGTCTTCGCGACCGGTTCGGCCCCGCGCAAGATCGGCATCGAGGGCGAGAGCCGTCTGTCGGGCCGTGGCGTGTCGTACTGCGCCACCTGCGACGGCTTCTTCTTCCGCGAGCGCACGATCGCCGTCGTCGGCGGCGGCGACTCGGCCATGGAGGAGGCGACCTTCCTGACGAAATTCGCCTCGAAGGTGTATGTCATCCACCGCCGGGACGAGCTGCGCGCCTCGAAGATCATGCAGAACCGCGCGATGAACAACGACAAGATCGAGTTCATCTGGAACAGCGAGGTCGCCGACATCCTGGGTGAGGATGCCGTCACGGGCGTCGTCCTCCGCGACACGGTCGACGGCTCGACCCGCGAGCTCGCGCTCGACGGCATCTTCGTCGCCATCGGGTACGACCCGCGCACGCACCTCGTGCACGGTTCGCTCGACCTGACCGAGCACGGCACCGTGTGGGTCGACGGTCGTTCGTCGCGCACGTCGGTCCCCGGTGTCTTCGCGGCCGGCGACGTCATCGACCCGACCTACCGTCAGGCGGTCACCGCTGCCGGAAGCGGCACGGTCGCAGCCCTCGACGTCGAGCACTACCTCGCCGCCCTGGGTGAGGCATCCGAGCCCGCAGCCGACAGCTCGCCGCTGCGCGGCCGCCCCGACGAAGGACTCGAGTCGCTCGTCGCCGAGACCGAGACGAACGACGAGAGCGACGCGGCCTGACCGCTGCACCGCGGAACAATTCCCACGCCCTCGTCGTTGACGTGGGCGACACCCTTTCGAAGGAGATCACCATGACCGCCAAGGCCACGACCGAGAGCACCTGGCAGCAGGACGTCCTCGACGCCGATGGACCCGTCCTCGTCGACTTCTGGGCCGCGTGGTGCGGTCCCTGCCGCATGGTCGGACCCATCCTCGACGAGATCGCTACCGAGCACCCCGAGAAGATCACCGTGCTCAAGCTGAACGTCGACGAGAACCCCAACCTCGCCATGCAGTACCAGATCACCTCCATCCCCGCGATGAAGGTCTTCAACAAGGGCGAGGTCGAGAAGACGATCATCGGCGCCAAGCCGAAGTTCGCTCTCGAGCAGGACCTCGCTTCGTACATCGGCTGACATCCAGACGAAAAAAGCCCCGGTCAGATCATCAATCTGACCGGGGCTTTTTCTATCAGCGCAAGTTCGCTGTGCGGCTCAGGATGCGTCGGCTGTCGTCGCAGCATCCCACCGGCGGTGCGGTTCGCTGCCGAGCAGACGCCACACGGCACGGGTCAGCTCGGGGTGATCCATCGCGATCTGTCGCAGCACGCGGTAGTTGCGAGCCGCGCTGGGACGCCCACCGCCGTAGGCGGCGATGTTCTCGGCCCGCAGCATGAGGACGACGAGCTCGTCGACCGACGGCAGCTCCTCCATGAACTCCCACGGGTCTTCACCCGCACGAAGACGCTCCTCGACGAGCACCGACAACTCGTCGGCGGCCTCAGCGCGCAGCAGCTCGACGCTGGCTCGCTTGGGGTTCTGCTCGTCGTTCACCGAACAAGCCTACGTCGCGCCACCGACACCGGCGTCAGCGTGCGCCGTACGCGTTCTCGCCCAGCTCCGCGAGGATCCGGTTCAGGTCCTGGATCGTCGCGAAGTCGACGACGATCTGGCCCTTCCGCGCACCGAGCGAGATCTTCACCTTGGTGTCGAGACGATCGCCGAGGCGTCCCGCCACTTCGTCGAGGTGCGCCCGAACTCCCCCCGCCTTGGGGGTGGGGCGTCGGGTGCCGGCTGCGTCGATGGTCTTGGCGGCGGCCTCGGCGGCCCGAACCGAGAGGTCTTCGTTGACGATCTTGTCCGCCAGGCGCTGCATCGCATCGGCGCCGTCGACAGAGAGGATCGCGCGGGCGTGACCCGCACTGAGAACACCCGCCGCGACACGTTGCTGAACCGGCACCGGCAGCCGCAGCAGGCGAATGGTGTTGCTGATCTGCGGGCGCGACCGTCCGATCCGGGTCGCGAGCTCCTCCTGCGTGATCCCGAAGTCCTCGAGCAGCTGCTGGTACGCGGATGCCTCTTCCAGCGGGTTCAGCTGGGAGCGGTGCAGGTTCTCGAGCAGCGCGTCGCGGAGGAGATTCTCGTCCGACGTGTCGCGCAGGACGGCCGGGATCGCCGTCAGACCGGCCTCGCGAGCGGCGCGGGTGCGGCGCTCACCCATGATCAGCTCGTACTTGCCGTCCTCGTTCGTGCGGACGACGACCGGCTGGAGGACGCCGAACTCTCGCACACTGTGGACCAGTTCGGCGAGGTCGTCACTGTCGAAGTGGGTGCGCGGCTGCCGCGGGTTGGGCACGATCTCGTTCGGATCGACCTGGATGAGGGCGGTTCCGGGGATCGAGACGAGCTCGGGAGCATCGTCTTTCGCCGCGTCAGGGGATGCCGGGGGCTCGACGGTGGTCGTCGCACCCTTGGCACCGGGGAAGAAGACGTCGACGGGGCGCGCCTCCGTCGCCTCCGACGTGGGGATGAGTGCGCCGATTCCTCGGCCCAATCCGGTGCGCTTGGCCATCAGGCTTCTCCCTTGTTTCCTCGTGCTGCGGCAGTCGCTCGCTGAGCGATCTCGACGGCTGCCTCGCGATACGCCACCGCGCCGGCCGACTGCCCATCGTAAGCGATCACGGTCTGACCGAAGCTCGGTGCTTCCGAGACACGCACCGATCGCGGGATCACCGTACGAAGCACCTCCTTCGGGAAGTGCGAGCGCACCTCCTCCGCCACCTGCTGCGCCAGACGCGTGCGCCCGTCGTACATCGTCAGGAGGATCGTCGAGAGGTGAAGCCGGCTGTTCAGATGCTTCTGAATCATCGAGACACTGCCGAGGAGCTGGCTCAGGCCTTCCAGCGCGTAGTACTCGCACTGGATCGGGATCAGCAGTTCGTGCGCGGCGGTGAAAGCGTTGATAGTCAGAAGCCCGAGAGAAGGCGGGCAGTCGATGATGACGAAGTCGATGCGCTCCTCGGTAGACGCGAGATAGTCCTCGACGGCCGTGCGGAGGCGATGCTCCCGCGCAACCTGCGAGACCAGTTCGATCTCGGCGCCGGCCAGATGGATCGTGCTCGGCGCGCAGAGGAGATTGGGTGACTCCGGACTCACCTGGACGATGTCCGACAGGGGGAACTGATCGATCAACACGTCATACACGCTGGGGATATCGGCACTGTGCGGGACCCCGAGTGCCGTCGAAGCATTCCCCTGGGGATCGAGATCGATAACGAGGACGCGAGCGCCGAGCGAAGCGAGAGAAGCCGAGAGATTGACTGCCGTCGTCGTCTTGCCCACGCCACCCTTCTGATTCGACACGGTGATGACACGCGGATCGCCGGAAAAATCGATCGATACGGCATCCAACGCGCGCCGGCGCGACGACAGATCGGCCAGTTCACGCGCCAGGGGAGAATCGAACGTCAGCGACGCGCGGCCCGATTCCGGTTCTGCCATTCGTTCAACTCCTCAGTTCCTGATCTCACTCTACGGATGCCCTGCGACGTTTCACGTGAAACGGGGGCGCCGACGTTTCAGATGAAACGCGGGTGGTGATGTTTCACGTGAAACGTGGGACGGTCTGGCCGACGTTTCACGTGAAACATCACCTCACGGTCGCGCGAATGACGCGCGTGGGTTCCGTGAGTACCGACTCCCCCACGGTCTCGACGCGAACATCCTGGAGCCGAAACCGACGAATCGCCTTCTCGGCGGCAGCGATCTCCGCCTCGGCATTGGCACCCTTCAACAGGATGAGCTCGCCACCGTCACGCACAAGCGGAGCGGTGATCGGAACGAGCGTGCGCAGCGCACTGACCGCGCGCGCGGTCACAGCGTCCAGGGCGCCGGCGTCGCTCCATTCCTCGGCTCGCGTGCGAACGATCTCAACGTTCTTCAGTCCGAGGGCGGAAACCTGCTCCGTAAGCCACGCGACGCGACGCTCCATGGTCTCGATGAGAACCCATTCGACGTCCGGTCTTGCGATGGCCAGGACGAGGCCCGGAAGACCGGCGCCCGAGCCGACATCTCCGACGCGTCCGCTGAAGAGGGGCGCTGCGGCCGCGCAGTTCAGAACGTGCCGCGTCCAAAGTCGCGGGAGCTCGAGTGGACCGATGAGCCCGCGTTCCTCACCGTGCTCCGCAAGAGATGCGGTGTAGCGCCGCGCGAGGTCGGCGTGCGACCCGAAGAGCACCTCGACCGCAGCGGTGGGCTCTTGCTCGATCACGGGTGTTTCACGTGAAACATCAGCCATGACGGATGACGGTGTGGCGATCCGCGCCCTCGCCGTACGACTCGGAGACGACCCCACGCTCGGAGGCGATGTCGTGCACCAGCTTGCGCTCGTAGCTCGACATCGCGGGCAGCGACGCCTGCGATGCGCCATCGTTGAGACGCTCGACCGCACGGTCGACCAGACGCTCGAGTTCGCGCCGGCGGGCGTCGCGCGACCCTCCGATATCGAGGATGAGGCGCGAGAAGCGTCCCGTCTTCGTCTGAACGGCGATCCGAGTCAGCTCCTGCACCGCTTGCACGACATCCGGATCCGACAGCACGCGGAGCGAGTTCGGGTCGTCGGCTTCCACCGACACGTAGGCACGGCCGGCTCGCACATCGAGATCGAGGTCACCATCGATGTCGGCGATGTCGAGCAGACCCTCGAGGTAGTCAGCAGCGATGTCGCCTTCGCGCTCGAGCTCTTCGACCGTGGCGTCGGGGCGTTCGGTCGTCGGGGACTCGGTGGGGTTCGTCATGATTCCTCGCGTGGTTGGATCTGTGCGATGCGGCTGCCGGCAGGGTCAGCCCTGCGAGCCGTCCTTGTTCGATTGCTTCTTCGCGCGCTGCTTGCTCAGCGGCTGCTGACGCTTCGGCTGAGCCGCGCGGGCACGCTCGGCCTCTTCGAGGAGGCGCTGCTGCTCGGCCTCGTACTTCTCCATCGACACGACGCGGCCCTTGGAATCGAGGGCCTTGCCCTTGCGCGCGAGCCGCTCCTCGCGGGCCTTCGCCGCCTCCGAACCGGGGGTCGGAAGGTTGCGGATGACGATGAACTGCTGGGCCATGGTCCAGATGTTCGAGGTGAACCAGTACATGACGACGCCGAGCGGGAAGAAGACGCCCGAGAAGATGAACGCCAGCGGAAGGACGTAGAGCATGATCTTCTGCATCTGGTACGCCTGACCGGTCTTGGCCTCGGGCGACAGGTTCTTCGAGATGATCTGCAGCTGGGTGATGAACTGCGACGCGATCATCAGCACGACCAGGATCACGAGGATCGTCACGGTGGCCGTCTGCCCGAGGTTGATCGCCTCGATCATGTTCGTGTGAAGCGGCGCCACATCGAACAGCTGCGCATCGTAGAACTGCTTGGTCAGGTCGACGTTGAGCAGACCCACGCCGCCCACGCCCCACTCCGCGTGCTTCTTGACGTCGCTGAGCGTGTAGAACATGCCCAGGAGGATGGGCATCTGCACGAGGAGCGGCAGACAGCTCGACACCGGCGTCGTTCCGTGCTTCTTGTACAGCGCCATCGTCTCGCGGCTCATGGCCTCTCGAGACAGCTGGTCGCGCTTGCCGCGGTACTTCTCCTGGATCTTGCGCATCTCGGGCGCGAGCTCCATCATCTTCCGCTGGCTCTTGATCTGCCGCACGAACAGCGGGATCAGCGCCGAGCGCACGACGATGACCAGGCCGATGATCGACATGACCCAGGTGGCGCCTGCTGCGGCCGGCATCCCGAGAGCCGTCAGGACCCAGTGCCAGAACACCAGGATCGCCTCGACCAGGAACTTGAACGGCCACATGATCGTGCTGAAGAAGTCAGCACCGCCGGGAGGAGGAGTCGTCGGGGTCGGCACGACGGGAGTCGGCGTGGCGAGGAAGAGATCCAGCACGGGATCAGTCCTTTCTCGGCGGCACGACGAAGCCGTGCCTGGTCAGGGTGTGGCGGAAGTCCCGGTGGGCGGGAACGTCGTCGACGCCCCCCGCTGCCCACGGGTGGCATCGGGCGAGCCGAGCGGCGGCGAGGGCGGAGCCCTTCGCGAGACCGTGCTGCTGCACGGCTCCCACCGCGTACGCGGAACAGCTCGGGTAGTACTTGCAGACGTCGCCGTACAGCGGCGACACGACGGACCGGTATGCGTGGAGCAGCGCGATCCCCGCGTTGCGAGGAGCGAGGGGGATGGCGCGGAGAACGGATGCCGCGGTCAGGTGTCCATCGCCGACGGAGGCCGTCGGGAGCGTCGACCAGCTCATACCGCCGCACGTCGTCGCAGACACCGCTCCACCTCGTCTCTCAGATCCGCGAAATCCGAGCGCGCCGCAGAGGGGAGCGCTCGGATGACGATGTCGGCGCCCTCGCGGACGTCGGGAAGGGCCTGCGCGCAAACGGCCTTCAGCCGTCGGCGCACTGTATTGCGCACGACGGCTGATCCGACTTGCTTGCTGACGATGAAACCGAAGCGGGGAGCTCGGCTCGCACCGGTGGACACCACGTAGGTCACGGTGTGCGCACCGGCACAGCGAGCACCCCCGCGGACGACGGCCTTGTAATCCGCCCCGCGCGTGATCCGGTTTCCGCGCGCCAGCACAGAAGAGGCTGTGTCAGGCCGACAGCTCGGTGCGGCCCTTGCCGCGGCGAGCCGACAGGATGGCGCGACCGGCGCGGGTGCGCATGCGGGCGCGGAAGCCGTGCTTCTTGGCGCGGCGGCGGTTGTTGGGCTGGAACGTGCGCTTGCTCATAGGGATCACTCCGGATCGGCGGTCACCGGAACGCTTCAGACCGGGGACACGGGGGTACAGGACTGCCCTCACGGGCATAAGTCAACCGACTAAGGGTACGTCGCGTTCTCCCGTAACTCAAACCGGAGCGATGGGAACCCGCAATTATCCACCGCTGTGCACAGGCCCTGGCGGCGACACGCGGGCCGGAACTACAGTGGATTTGGCGCTCCCGACACCGCATGACTAGCGTGTCACGGGCAGTTATCCACAGCTATCCCCAGTTTGGCGCGTAGCTGTGTGGACAAGCATCGATCATCCGCGGGGGAACTC
>NZ_CP027930.2:0-59203 GCF_005491085.2 Microbacterium sp. SGAir0570
ATGGTGGCGGTCTTGGTGATGATGACCGGCTGCACCACAACTGCCCCGGGCGAAGCAGACTCTTTCGGTTCATGGTCTGAACGCATGCTGGCTGAATTGTCGACGGGTGACTCGGGGCCAGCGGGCGGCGGGTCGAACACGTCGGCGGTCGGCTTCGAGGTCGGATCGCCCGGTCGGTACACGGTTGCAGCTGCGTGCCGCGGAACTGCCGTCGTTCAGCTGCTCCTGACTTCAGCGGGAAGAGAGGTCGGTTCCGTAGACGTTCCCTGTGGCGCGACGGCAACGACCGAGATCGAGCTGCGCGATCGCGAGTTGGTCATGGAGACGCAGGCGATTGGCGACTGGTACGTCGTGCTCACAGCGGTGCAGCCGTGACGCATGTCCTGCAGGCCCATGACGTCCCGCCCCGCCGAAAACGATCGATTCCGGCGAGAACGCCGGGGTCAGTACCCGTTGCGCTCAATCTCTGCGTCTAGAGCGGCAAGCTCATCTCTGACCTTTTGTCGCTCGGGCGGCGACAGCCGGTGCATCTGCATCGTCAAGACGGCCTCAGAAGGAATCTCAGTAAGGCCGAAGGCGTCCTGCACGGCCGCTCTCACCTGGTCACGTCCGCCTTGGGTCGTGGCGCAGATCTGGACGAACTCATCAAGCCGGTCCAACACCGCGACGTAGGCTGCGACGATCTCTCGTCGAGTAAGCAGGTTCTTCCGGTCGGCTGTCATGGCGGCAACCCTACGGGCCAGCACACCGTCAGCGCCTGCCAATAACGATCGTTTCCGGGACGTTCGGGAGCAGGCGGAACCCACGCCGATATACAGCGCGATGCCGTTCGATCGCGCTGCACCGTTCGAGGTCACAGACGCTCGGCAGGCGCCCACCGCGCAAGCGAATCGGGATCGCGTCATGACCCAGCTCCTCGTTCGTGAACTGGCTCACGAGGTAGCTGATCCGTCTTATGGATCTCGACGCATCGTCAGCAGCCGGGCATCGCCTCCGACGTCTACCTCATAAGGCCGACGCTCAGGGCGAGTACGCCCATGATCAGAATGACCGCACCGGATAGCACTATCCAACCGGGCACTTGGCTCGTTCTCTTGTTCTGAGCCGGGTCCTCAATGCCACTCTCCGAGCGTATCCTGGCGCGCTCGTGCTCTATCTCATCCCTCCGCAGGTGCACGGAGTGTCCGAGAAACGCGACCGGGTCAAGATTCTTGCCGTAGAGATCGCGCTCCTCTTGATCGAGCCGTCTGAGCCGGTCCTCCGCGGTTCCGTCGTCGTCTCGGCCACCTTGATCAGACATCGTTGTCCTCGCGGTCACCTCGACGCCGCCGCACCACGCCGGCGACGATGAGTGCGACAGCACAGACGCAAGCCGCAATGGACACAACCCACGCAACGAGGGGCCGCGACCCTGCGAAGCCGGCGGCTAACGACAGCGACGAAGCTACAAGCAGCATGACCCCGAGACCGATCACCCGTGTTCCGCTCATGTTCCGCATGCTCTCAGACCCTACTGGCAGGACTCTGTGGCAGATGCGACATCGAACGCTGTCGCTACTCCGTTGAGCAGGAAGGCGGTGGTGACGAGGGTGCCGAATCCCAGCGTCACGCTGCCAGAGAGCAACCCAAGGATCTGAACAGCCGTGTACGCCCCGCCAATAACAGCGGTGACATCCAAGGCACACTGCCATCCGGCAAGACCTGTCGGATCCTGGATATTGATCGGATTACAGCTGGCGTATGCATAAGCGTTGTCCTCTTGGCCTGAGGGGTCCATCTGGGTGAAGCGGCCTTGGGTGGTGTCGTAGTAGCGGGCCCCGAGCTTGTAGATGCCTGCGCCTTCGTGGTGTTCACCGATGTAGCGGAGGTTGTTTGCGGCCACGGCTCCGTTGGTGGAGGTGGCGCGCGCTTCGCCGTAGGGCGCGTAAGAGTACCCGCCGCTGTATGTGCCGGTGGCGGTGAACATGCCCACGATGGAGCCGAGGTGGTCGTGGACGTAGTAGTGCTGCCCGCTCGCCCGCAGCCCACCGGTGCGCCATCAGGGGTGCGGGTGTAGTTGTGGGTCTGGTTCCCGCTGGTGCGTTGCATCAGCCCGAGCGCGGAGTTGTTGAATTGGACAGACCCCGCGCTGAGGCGGTCGGTGTTGCCGGTGTTGAAGTACGTGTTCGCAGTGTTGCCGATCTGGGTGGCCTCGCCGCGATCTCCGTAACTGGTTGTGGTGCCTGTGACGCCGTTGCGGGTTTGGTTGCCGGCGGCGTCGTAGGTCCAGGTTGTCGATTGTCCGGTGGCGGAGGTCAGCTGGTTCGCGGCGTTGTAGCCGTAGTTGATGGTTCCTGCAGGACCTCGACGCGCGCCAGGTGAACATCGTCAGCCTCACAGAGCCGATGATCGACACGACGTCGCCCATGGGCCGCGCCCTGTTCGGGATCGTCGCGGTGTTCGCGCAGTTGCGTGTGGACACGATTCGCGAGAACACGCAACGCGGCCTCGAGTACGCGCGTGCGCAGGGGAGGGTTGGTGGCCGGCCAAGTGTGATGACTCCGGAGCGAATCGCGGCGGCTCGACAGTTACGCGCCGAACGTCATAGCTGGGAGAGCATCGGCCGTGTGCTCGGTGTGGGAGCCTCGAGTGTCCGCAGGGCGTTGCAGTGATCGCTGTATATACCCTCCAGCCAAGAAGAGTGCACCCAGGAGGCGCGAAGGCTGGACGGCCCGGTGATGGCGACGGTCTTTGGCGAACGGTGGGGGCGGAAGGCGTACCGGGCTCCACGGGGCGACGCTCGCGAGAGTCGCCACGGGTGCGGTCGTTGTAGCACCGGTGAGCTGGGGTTCGGAGGGCCCGTAGGGCCGTTGAGCGATGCGCCATTTCGGAACACGGCACCAAATGAAGCCCTGACGCGCGAATCGTGTTCTATATTGAAGTCTTAGTCGTGGCGAACTTCGGCCGTGACCTTCGAGACGGGACGCACTCATGGCCTACAACACACCTGCCGAGGCCTTCGGTGAGTATGCGAGCATGGCTCGCGAGCTCATCATCGAAGTCGTTCAGACTCGCCACGACAGCTCCGCTGATGGTCATGATGCCGCGAAGACACGGTTCCTGAACTTTTTTGGCAGCCAGTGGCGTGATCTGTTGTGCGACGCACGCGATGCGTTCAAGGAGCGAGGTTTCGAGACCTACAAGCTCTCTCCGGGCGGCTACCGCGTTCCGATCGTCAACGACGCGCTGCTCTTCGTGACTCGAGTCCCCGAGGGCGTCGACGTCGTTCGAGACTTCGCCTCGAGCAAGACCCGCGTGAGCAGCTTCTTCGCCCGTCGCGACCCGGAGCTTTTCGGGAACAGCTTCATCGACGGCGGAGAGGAAGCCCGCAACGCCGACGAGGTAGAGCGCTTCGAGAAGATGGTCGAGGCGGCCGGCGCCGTGATGCCCGTAGTTCTCGTCATGGTGCACTCGACACCACGTCAGCTCTCCTCCATCGACTGGGCGGTCGCGGAGTACCGCTCAGGGCAAGTGCACCTGCACGGTGAGGAGTCCATCTGGTCCGACGATTACGCTGGCGAGGGCATCGACTTTGACGTCGAATCGTTCGACAGTGGCGTGCCCGCAGCGCCTGTCGTCGGGCTCGCTCGGGACCTGACTTCCGATGAGTGAGCTTCCACCAACACTGTTCGACTTCCCAAGCAGCAGGTCGTCCGGCAGGTTCGAGCCGGCGCGACTTACGCAGGCCCGCGCCCGACAAGGCCTGAGCAAGTCAGAACTCGCTGCGGCAGTGGGAGTCTCGTCTGCCGCAATCGGTCAGTACGAAGCTGATGTCAACGCGCCGCGATCCGAAGTGCTTGAACGGCTCGCACGCGCATTGAAAGTGCACCCTGACTTCTTTGACGTTGGCCGCCCGATGGCTCGGATCGAGACTCTCAACGCGCACTTCCGAAGCCTGCGATCCACGCGGGTCAGCGATCGGCAGCGTGCGCTCGCGACCACGACACTGATATGGGAGCTGACTTTCGCGCTCGAGCGATACATCAAGCTCCCCGAAGCGGACCTGCCGGTACTTCCCGCGCGAACGTCACCGGCGGATGCCGCTCAGGCTCTTCGCGCGCATTGGAATGTTCCGGACGGGCCCGTGAAGCACCTCGTAGCAACATCCGAGTCACATGGCGTCGTCGTGGTGGTTCTTCCGCGGGGCGAAGTGGAGCGCGTCGACGCCTTCTCGGCGCTCATTGTCGAGCGGCCAATCGTAGTCACGACGCCGTCTCGGACGGAGAACGTCTTCCGACACCGGTTCTCGATCGCACATGAGATCGGGCACCTGCTGCTGCACGCCGACTCCGATGAGCAGAGTGCTGCGATCGAGCGCGAAGCCGATGAGTTCGCGGCAGCGTTCCTCACCCCAGCAACAGCAATGGACGTCGTGCTGCCCCAGCGTCTGGATCTCGCCGCGCTGGACCGGGTGGGACGAACGTGGGGCGTGTCACCGCACTCGCTCGTGCGACGCATGGTCGAGCGGAACAGGGTGACAGAGTCGTCCGCTCGCAGGGCCTATCAGCGGCTCGCAGCGAGCTTCGATCCAGACGCTGACCCCACGAGCTCGTACCCGGGGGAGGTGCCGACGCTCCTCCGCAAAGCAGCTGATCTGGCGGCCGCGTACGGGACGAACGTGCCGGCGCTTGCAGAGCTGCTCCGGCTTCCGGCAGCGCAGGTACGCGATCTCCTGGGCGAGACCGACGCCCGTCCTGTACTGCGGCTACTCGACGGCGGGCTCAGCGAAGCGGGGTAGATCACTCCCTAGCGTGCGTGCTGTGTCCACATCTGCTTTGTATGGGTAGAACGACCACGTCGCGGCGTTGAGCAAGCTGCGTCGACGGTCGTGTCGCGGAGCCCGGCGTCATGAGTTATCGACGCGCCCGCCGTCTGACATAACGTCGATTATCGGTGAGACGCTGAGCGGCCCGTGAACGGTCTCCACGGCACTCGGTCCGAGACATAGAAAGGGCGTCCGGCACATCTGCCAGACGCCCTCTCTATGTCTTCCGCTCAGCGCAAGAGGCCCTGCGCTCGCTCGATTCGCTCCCGAAGTCCCTCCTGGAACTGGTCACTTTGGCTGACGGTCTCGATGTGGGTGGCGATAGCCGCTCGGATCACGTCCGAGATGGGTCGGTTCTCGATGCTGGCAACCGTCTCTAGTTGCTCGGCTTGCTCGACCGGCAGGCGAATGGTCATTGCTTTTTGTTCCGGCATGCCTCGATTTTGCCACCAAATAGGGGGTATTGCAAGCAATCATGGCTATCCGGCTGCAAGACACCGAAGATGTATGGTATCGTGGTATCACCTACTAGTCCTGAGGAGGACACCATGAGCGACAGCTCCGCATCCCGCGCAGGGAAGATCACCATCCACATCGACGGCGAGCCCTACAAGATCCACGCCGGCCCGACTCCCGTCGCCGCGCTGCGCGCACTGCGCCAGCCGCCCGTCCCGGACGACAAGGATCTCTGGCTGGACATCGAGGACGAGCAGGACCAGGAACTCGACCCCGTCGGCAGCATCAACGTCACCGACGGCATGCGGTTCTTCACCGAGATCGACGCCATCACCATCCGCATCGACCGCGTCGAGTACGAGGTCTTCGAGCGCAAGATGACCGGCGCCAAGCTCCGCACTCTGCCGAGCCCGGACGTCGCCGCCGACCGCGACCTCTGGCGCGACATCCCCGACAAGCGCGACGTCAAGGTGCAGGACGAGGACATCGTCCACCTCAGGGACGGCATGCGGTTCTTCACCGCCCCCGGCCGCATCAACCCCGGACAGGAGTCGTGAAGCTCCCCGAACCGGACCGCGAGTTCCTCGACCGGTCCGGAATCGCCTACCGCGTCTTCGACGACGGCGGCATGCTCAATGTCGAACTGACCGACTTCCCCCTGCCGCCCGGGCTGAACGCGACCACCGCCAGCGTGCTGTTCCGTCTCTCGGCCAGCTACCCCGACACCCCTCCGGACATGTGGTGGATCATCCCCCACCTGACCCCGGTCGGTGGTGGGGTGATCCCCGCCACGGAGATCATCGAGACCTACGACGGCCGCAGCTGGCAGCGCTGGTCGCGGCACCTGGACCCGGCCGCCTGGCGGTCCGGAATCGACGGGTTGGAAAGCTACGTGCGACTGCTGCGCACCGAGCTGGGGAGCGCCGCCGCATGAGCGCCACCCTCCGCCTCACCGGCCCCCTGCACGTCGGGCTGGTGGCCATGGCCACCAGCCCGATCGAGACGGGCGCCGTGCTCCTCGCCCACCAGGTCGTCACCGACACTGGCGAGGTCATCCTCCTCGGCGACGAACTTATCGCCGTCCCCGACGACGCCTACGAGATCCGCACCGACCGCGCACTGCAGATCACCTCCGACGGGTACATCCACGCCCTCAAGACCGCACGCGATCGTGGCGCAATCGCGCTGTGGGTCCACAGCCACCCAGGGAACCGGGCAATCCCCCGCCCCAGCATCCACGACCGCGGCGTTAACGATCAGCTCGAACCGCTCTTCGGCGACCGTACCGAGACCGACCAGTACGGGTACCTCGTGGTCAGCCAAGACAGCGGTGCTCTGACCTTCACCGGCGAGCTCAGCGGCCACATCACCACCCCATCACGCGGCTGTCCGCGATCGGGGAACGGTGGATCTTCCGCCCCGCCTATGACTCCCCCGCGGGGCAGATCGCGCCCTGTTCGACCGGAACATCCGCGCATTCGGCGACGGCATTCAGAACACCATCAGCAGCCTCACCGTCGCGATCGTCGGTGCCGGCGGCACCGGCTCGGCCACCGCCGAGCAACTCGCCCGCCTCGGCGTCCGCTCGTTCATCCTGATCGACCCCGACACCCTCTCCGACTCCAACACGACCCGCGTCTACGGCTCCACCCCCGCCGACGTCGGCCGGGCCAAGGTCGATGTCCTCGGCGACCACCTCGAACGCATCGCCAACGGGGTGCATACCACTCGCATCCAGGGCACCATCCTCACCGAACGCATCGCCCGCGCTCTCATTGGTGCCGACGTCGTGTTCGGCTGCACCGACGACAACGCCGGGCGTCTCCGGCTGTCTCGCCTGCCGTACTACTACCTCATCCCCGTGATTGACTGCGGTGTCCAGCTCCCCGCCGACGAGCACGGCATCATCGCCGGCGTCTTCGGTCGAGTGACCACCTTGCACCCGGGCGCCGCGTGCCTCACCTGCCGGGACCGGATCGACTTCGCCCTCGCCGAAGCCGAGACGCGCTCCACAGATGAGCAGCAGCGCCTCGAGAAGGAGGGCTACGCCCCGGCCCTGCCCGGAGTGGAACCGGCCGTGGTCGCCTTCACCACCCTCGTCGCGGCGACCGCCGTCAGCGAGCTGTTGGAACGCCTCGTCGGCTACGGCGATACCCCACCCCGTCCGAACTGATCCTCTACATCCACGACCGCACCCTCCGCGGCAACATTGAGGACCCGCACCCCGGGCACTACTGCGACCCGACCATCCGGCGGGTCGGAACCGACCGTGACATGTTCCTGGGGCTGAATTGGACCTCCTGAACCGTTTCCGATACTGGCGGCGATGGAAAGTCGGTCTGCACGTCGATTCCGTCAACGACGTCCCGACCCGCCTCCGCCGCCGACAGGCCGTCATCGTCGGCACCAGTCACCAGAAATGGCTCGCCTTCGACTGCCCCTGCGGAAACGGGCACCGGGTGCTCCTCAACCTGGACGGGAACCACTACCCTCGGTGGCGCATCGCCAGTGAGCTTCCGCTCACACTCATACCCAGCGTCGACGAAGAAAGCGCCGCTGGCCACTGTCACTACATCGTGCGCAACGGACGCATCCGATGGGTCGAACGAAAGGGCCGCAGATGATCACCGAGCCGAATCCTGGCGAGGGCGACGACGAAAAGCCCGAAACTTTCGTTCCGACACCGGTTCCGACCCCTGAACCAACCCCAGGCCCGCGCATCCCCTCAAAGACCCCTCTCTACGAGGCGATGAACGCTGCCCGCTACGCGCGCCAGGCCCTCATTAAAGAGATTGAGCAGCTCACCAAGACCAGCCTGATCTGCTACGTCTCCCCAAACTCCGAGATCGAGCGAGACGATGTCATCGCCATGGTCGACCTTCTGCACAACACGGTCCCCGGCGCCCCATCGATCTGATGCTGCATTCACCAGGCGGAGACATCGATGCCGCTGAGAAGCTGATCACCCTCATCCGCAAACGAGCCGGCACCGCACCCGTCAGAGTGATCGTGCCCGACTACGCCAAAAGCGCCGCCACCCTCATCGCCCTCGGCGCCGACGCCATCCTCATGTCCGACTCCTCAGAACTCGGCGCCATCGACCCGCAGGTAGACCTCCCCAACGGCAAGGGGCACCTCCAAACCATCTCCGCACAGGGCTACCTCGACGCGTTCAACAAGTGGGCGGAGATGCTTCGGGAGAACCCCACCGATCCGTCGCCCGCCTGATGATCGACAAGATGGAACCCAGCACGATCCATCGATTGGAGCAAGCCACGACGCGGTCACGAAAGATCGCGGCCGCCCTCCTGGCGACGGGCATGATCAAAGACGAGGCTGAAGCAAACGCGATTGTGGACGAGCTCAGCAATACCCGAAAGTGGCACTCCCACGGGCAGATGATCCCCCAGGAAGCGCTGCTCAAACTTGGGCTGAGCGTCAAATACCTTGCCCCGCACGACCGTCAGTGGCAGCTCTACTGGCGCCTTTTCTGCCTCCAGATCACGGCCGCCAACGGTTCTATCAAGCTCTTCGAGGGGTCCTACGCTTCGCTCCCGTTGCCGTAGCGGTCGCGAGGTCGACAGCGTGCTCAACGCCGAGTGGAGGCCGGTGTCGAACCCGGCGGAGGGTGCGACGTCCCGCGAAGGCCAGAGCAGCGCCCACTGCAGCCAGGACATTGTCGACCGCCTCGGAGCGACAAAGAGCCCCCAAGCGGACATCGTCGGCCCTGCTTCACCCAGCAGCGGCCTCCAACGTGAGCTTGGTGTCGAGCGCGGCGTCATCTCCAAGGCCGTGAAGTCGCGGAGGATCGCCCTCCGGCTGCCCGCCGACGGCGAGAACCTCTACCCGGCCTTCCAAGACCGCAGATTACCGGCTTGTACTCGGGTTGAACAGGTGCTTACCGTGCTGCAGTCCGGTATCGACGACCCGTGGACGTGGACGCAGTGGCTAAATACTCCCGGAGTGACGACAGCGGCCAGGACCTCCCTCGCGCCTATCGACCTTTCCCTTGCCGGCGAGCTGGGCGCCGTGCTCAACGAAGCACGTTACGACGCCGCGTTTGGCCGCGTGACCGCCTCGCACGCCGCCCGGGCTGACCTCAAGGCGCGCCCCGACTGTCATCTTGCCCGCAACGGCACCCTTGTACCGCTCGCACGGCGCTAGCCGTGACGCCTGGTACTACGACAACGGCACGGAGGGACGGTTCAACCTGCACGGCGCACGCGGGACGTCCTGCACTTCATCGAGCGTGGACACTGCCGTGCGAGAGAAAGTGCGTGGTCGAGTGTCGCGCATAAGGGCCGTGTCCCGAAACCTTGCGGGCTCGTTCGTCGTGGCCATCCTCACCGAGCGCCGGTGTGCTGCTGTGAATCATGTTGACGCCGCGAAGCACGGCATCGTTCGCGAGCTGACGACCATGGCGAACTACTCGGTGCCTCAGTCCTGGGCCAAGGCATTCGAAGATGCCGGCTTGGACGGGCTGTCCTACGGCTCGGCATTCGACTAGTCCCGCGACGTTGACGACGACGAGATCAAAGGCGATGCCAGCCAGGCGCAGCGCTGTGCGCGTATTCGTGTAGCCCTTGGCCCGTACACCGTGACGTGAATGCTCATCGTTCCTGATCCTCTCTGCGGTCCTCTGCCGTCCAGCCGATGCCTCGCCATCGGCTGATGCTTGTCCGACGTGCTTCCCCATGCCGCCAGCGTCTCGAGCGATTGACACGTACGTGTCACTCTCTCTTGATCTATGGCAACACGCGGCGTGTTCCTCGCGACTCGCTCGATCTATGGCTAGTGTCGCGGTATGACCGACCGTCGTCTCCCGTGGGGTTCGCGTGAGAACCCAGTGAGCCTGGGTTGGGCGATCGAGCGGGTTCGGAAGGACCGGCTCAGTCAGCTCGCCCAGCACGCCGGCGTTTCGAACGCCGTGTTCCTGGAGGCGGTCATCGACCACCTCGAAGAGGAGCTGAACGAGCGCGGGCTACCGACCTGGTGGCCGGAGCAAGAGCCTAAGGACGGGGAGCTGCCTATCAGCGACGTCGCATAAACGACTTCGCCCCCCGCAGATGCGAGGGGCGAAAGAGTCAAGTCCGATCCGGTGAGTTTGCCGACCTGGCGGATCGATAGTCCCAAACACCTGCCACGAGTGGCAGGCCCTTGGCGTACCCGTACGGGAGTACCGAACGGATGGTTCACATGGTAGCTGCTGCTGCCCCTTTTGCAAGCACTGACGCACGCGACGTTGGCGAGTCCCGCTCGCCCCGCTCGTCGTGGGCGCTGCCGGCGCCCTCCGGGGCGTATGGCCTGCTGCGGGCTTGGGTATCGGGTAACGCGTGGTTTGACGCCGTGATGGACGCCCTGGCCACGCCCGAGGGTGAGGCGCTACGGCGTGCCGCTCGGGTAGCTCCGGGCACGCTGCTGCGGGTCGCGTACGACGACCGGATGTCGGCCGATCGATCGACGGGCCGGGACGTCACGACGGCTCACGAGACGGTCGCAGAGCGGCTGGGCATGAGCGCCAAGACGGTGCAGCGCGCACGGCTGCTGCTCGAGGCGATGGGACTCGCGGTGACGGTCGTGGGAGGCCGCTATCTGACGAACGAGGAGCGCGAGCAGGCCCGACGTACTCACGGAGGCGACCAGGTGCGCGCCGCGTCGACGCGGGCGCTGGTGATGCCCTCCACTCCCCCCTCGACGCGCTCGACGTCGGCGCCGGCGAAACCCGAATCTGTGGAGAATGTCCACCTACCTGTCTCTCCGTCAGGAGAGCAGGTAAGTCACCTTCCTGAATCATCACCAACGCGCGCGATGCGCGCTCGGAAGGGCACCGCTCCGCGGCGCCCAGCAATGACGAAGAGGAAGATCGAGACGACGCCTCGGAGCTTGGCAGTGCAGCAGCTCGCAGCTCGTCTCGTGCAGCGGATGCCGTGGCTCGGAGAGCGACAGCACATCGGCCGGTTGTGCCGTCTGCTCGGCCGATTGAAGCTGGTCGAGCGAGGCTGGACCGCGCAGCAGATCGTGGATCAGATCGAGCGGCACAGCCGCTCGGCAGGGATCCAAGTGGCACCGGCCGTGGCCCAGCGGAACCCGCTGGGGTACTTCGCTTGGCTTGCGGATCGAGCTATCTCCGCGGATGAGCTGGCACCGTTCGAGCAGGTCGCTCGGGAGCGTCAGCAGCGGATCGCGGCTGCTCAGGAACGAGCTGCCGCAGAGCAGGCGCGCCGGCAGCAGATTGCCGCTGAGGCGGCCGAGATCGACGCGGTGATCGCGGCGATGCGCCAGCAGTTCCCGAAGCGGCCGAGCACCCCACGCCTATTCGTCTGAGTATTCACTCAGAGCGAATAGGCAAACGAACCGATTTGGTTCGTTTGCCCCTGTCCTACCGTCCCCACCACGCTTCGCGCTTACCAACCACCGGCCCTCAGCAGATACTCTGTTCGGGACGGTGGTTGGCAAGTTCTGGTGGGGACGGCAGGACAAGGGCGGTCCAAAGATGGAAGGGATTGTGTGGTGGTGAAGGTGGGTGTGCGGTGCAGATAACGGCTCGGGATGAGCGGCTGTTCGAGTGGCTGCGAGAGGTGCGGCTGGCAGATGCGGAAGCGCTGCGGTGGGCTCTGGCAGCGGCGGATGGGCGGAGCGAGCCGGTGACTGCGCGGCGGGCTCAGCAGTGGATCGCGCGCGGCGTCGAGGCCGGCGTGATCGAGAAGGCTCGGCCGATTTTTCGGGATGGTTCCGTTGTCTGGCTGTCTCACGCAATGTCGGGTCGAGCGGCACCCAACCTGTTCCGTGCGACGACCCGCCATGAGGTCGCGGTGTCCGCGATCTCGGTGCGGTTCATGGCTGCCGGCTACGCGTGGAGCCGGGACCGTCAACCAGCGTCGACGAGGGAGCACGCGGCGGACGGAATCGCCCGCCGTGGGGAGCGCGTCGAGCGGGTCGAGGTGGAGCTGACAGCGAAGACGCTGGCGCGGTACCAGAGCATCCTTCTCGGTCACGCTCGGTGGCTCACCGAGGGGGTCGAGCGGGTGGTTTATGTCGGTACGGCGGCAGCGATGCGGGCTGTCTCGCGTGAGGCCGACAAGTGGGTTCACCCGGCGGTCCGCGATCGCCTGGTGACCGTGGCCGCGCTCGACGAGCGGGGCCATATCGAGGGAAGCCTCGACGCCCTCTGGGCGTCTTCCCCCAATGACGGTCAGGTCGTCGAAGAACAGACGATGGAGGCGCCGCGGACTCTGCCGGCGCCGACGCTTCCGGTATGGGGAGGTCGGGACTGATGAGCCAGAACAACACCCAGCAACAGTCGTCCACGGACGCCACGACCGAAGCACTCTTCGGGGTGGTCAAGATAGTGCTCGCCCTGGCCTTCACCGTGATCTTCCTCCCGTTGGCCGTGCCGCTACTCGCGGTCAGCCTGACGGGTAACCGGATAGCTAAGCGACACTGGTTCTGGATTACCCACAAGTGGCACCCGTGGGTGAACACCGCAGCGATCGTCATCGCCGCGGCAGTGCTCACGGCCGAGATCGTGGCGTTGACGGGCTGGATCACCAGTGGCGACGCCCGTACGTTCGTGCAGCAGGACGGCTGGCCCCTCGCACTTGTTGAGTGGTGGTGGCCGTTCCTGCTGGTCAACCTGCTGCTGGGCGTGCTGCTGCTGCCGGTCGCCTGGGCCTGGCGGCGCCGTCAGCTCGCGGAGCTGGTGCGGAACCGGAAGATCCCCGATGTGCTCACGCAGGAGCACATCGAGAGCGCCCGCAAGCGGGCAGCCGATATCGTCACAGCTCGCACGCTCGGGCTGCGGCTGGACTCGCGCACCGGTTCGCTGACGCCGCTACGCGGCGGCTCCCCCATCGTCGCTCCGCACCCCGTGCCCGCGGTGCGCGCACGAAACGGTGCGCGGGAGAAGGTGACCTTGCAGGGCATCGGTATGGTCGAGCGCCCCACCATCCGCACCTTCGGTGACCGGATGCAGGACACCCGGCGGGTGCCCGACTGGACCGACGATGCCGGCCGCTACGTCGTGCTCCCGGAAAGCGCCGGCGCCCAGCGCGTGCTCATGTTCGCCGAAAGCGGCTCGGGAAAGTCCGTGCTGCTGCACGACGCGATCCTCGCCGTGCTCGAGCTGGGGTGGCCGGTGTTCTTCATCGATGCGAAAGGCGACCCCGACGACGCCGAGAAGCTCGCCGCCGTCGCGGCGGCCCGCGGTCACTCCGTGCTCGTCGGTGAACCGTGGAACCTGTTCACCGGCTCCGCGGCCGAAATCACCACGAAGCTGATGCGCACCCTCCCCGGTCCTCCGGAGACGGGCAGTTCTACAACGACGAGGTGGAATCGGTACTCAACGCGATCCAGAGCCTCCGCCCGCTCACGGGCATGCGCGACCTGTTCACTCGGCTCAGCAACATCACGCCAGAGGACGTCCGCGATGGGGCTCAGTTCGCGATGCTCACCGCGCCCGTCGACAAGCAGGGCACGCCCCGGGTGTTCCGGGTGCGGGACCGGCTGCTTCTGGCCCTCGGGCCGTTGGAGCCGCACCTGGCGGCGTCGGGGTGGAGCTTTGAGAACCGCACCGCGGAGCTCACCATCGTTCCGCTTGCTCCCTCCGACCGAGCCCAGGCCACCGTGGGCGACCTGATGCTCGTCGACCTCCGCCGTTACATGAGCGCAAGGCTGGCCCGCAGAGACAAGACACCCGCTGTGGTGTTCGTCGACGAGTTTGCCCAGCTCGTCACTGACGACAGCGACCCCGGCGACATTGCCGCATCGATGTTCGAAACTGCCCGGTCGGCGGGGCTCGGGCTGTGGCTTGCCGCTCAGTCCGTCGCCGGCGTCTCGCAGGACGACACACGGCGACGTCGCGCGCTCGCGAGCGGCGCCGCCCTGATCGTGGGTCGCTCTAAGGACCCGGAGGACATTGTGACCTTCGCCGGCACGGCGATGCGGCTCGAATCGTCTGGCGCTGCGACCGGTGAGGAGCTGCGATCGGCGCGAGCTCAACACACCTATGTCATCCCACCCGACGACGTGCGTCGCGCGGCCGTGGGGCAGTTCTGGATTGTCCAGGGCGGCGCGATCGCGCCATTCCGGGCGCTCCCCTCCCCCACGATCCCGGCCGGCGCCCACGCAACGCCGGCGACGGACCAGGCCGAGCCGACAGCGGACCAACAGGAGCGCGAGCCCCAGACCGAGCCGCAATGAGAAATCGGTAGGTTCCTCGTATGCGTCCCGCAAAGCCCGTCATCGTCCATATCATCTGGGCGGTGGCGGGCTTTGCAGCGGGTGCCGCTGTGGCGCTGCTGTGGGTGTGGAGGTTTTGACGCGAACTGGGTCGGTGCGACCGGCACCTGGTTCGGGGCGATCGCGACCGTGCTTACGTTGCTGTGGGCCGTGCAGACCTTCCGCGCCGACCAGACCCGCAGGGAGGTGGAACGAGCCGATCAGGAGGCCGCTCGCGTTCAAGCTGCTGTAGACGAGCGCCGCGAGGTAGAGGAAGCGGAAAGGCGATCCCAGGCGGCAGCGGTCGAGCAAGCCAACCGCGTGACGGTAGCGGTTTTCCCCAATGGAGCGTCTGGACGCAACAACGACATGAACGTGGACAGTGTGGTTCTCCGTATCACGAACGAATCGCGGGAACGCATCATGTTCAAATCGTTCAAGTTGGGGGCCCGCTGCTCTCGCGCGCTGCGCTCGCGGAGCCCATAGGCATCGACGCGAACGACACTCATCGCCTCACAGTGCGTGTAGCTCGCGTCCGCGTTTCTGATCGCGAGGCTTCCGGACGCGAGCCAATAGCCCGATTCGTGGCGGAAATCACCTACACGGTCGCGGGTCAGACGTGGACCCGTAGCTCCGTCGCGCCCGCACGATTGATTCGGCCTGAGAACGAGGGCCCAGAGAGCTGAGCCGGCGCACGAGGCGCCGGGCGGGCTCTGCCCGTAGACGACGGCCGCGATGCGGCCGCAGTCCAGCGCCCTCCGGGCGCACGTTTTTCTGCCGTGAAGCCTTCGGCAGCGTACGGTCGGCCAGCCTGAGCGCAAGCGACTCCCCCGAGATTTTCGGCACGCGGTCGCTGTGCTCCCTTATTTCGCGCCGAAATTCTCTCCTCCGCTGCTTGCGCTCAGGCCGTCCTCCCTAGCGGCGACAAGTCGCCTTCACGGCAAAAAAACGTGAGGGGGAGGAGAGAAGATCATGGGCGCAACAACCACAGGCCGGGTCACGGTGTTCAGCCGTGAGGGGTGCGTGCAGTGCAACGCCACATATCGGGCCCTTGACGGTCGCGGCGTCGACTACCGGATCGTTGACGTCGACGAGCTGCGCGAGGGCGCGGCCGAGGAGCTGCGAGCCCTCGGGTTCACCCGCCTCCCCGTGGTGAAAGTCCCCGGCACTTCGGCATGGTCCGGGTTCCGCCCCGACCTCATCGAGGAGATCGACCCCGAGGCGGTGAACGCATGAGCGCCACCGTCGCCGCTCCCCTGGTCGCCGCAATCGAGCAGGCGTGGGCCGATATCCGCGAACGTCACCCCGAGGTTCCCGAGGTCGTCGTCACGATCGGCAGCGGGAGCGAGGCCAAGGGGATGAAGCTCGGACACTTTGCCGCAGCGCGATGGGTGCGCGGTGAGGACGAGCTGCACGAGCTGTTCGTCGGCGGTGAGGGCCTGGCCGGGGGCGCCGCGTCCGTCCTCGCGACGCTGCTGCACGAGGCCGCACACGCGGCCGCACAGTCCCGCGGTATCCAGGACACCAGCCGTCAGGGCCGCTACCACAACCAACGATTCAAGAGCATTGCCGAAGGCCTCGGGCTCACCATCGAGCACGATCAGAGCATCGGATGGAGCGTGACCACACTCCCCCGCCACACCGAAGCCGAATACGCCGAGACGATCGCGACCCTGCACACTGCGATCACCGCTCACCGCCGTGCCGAAGTGATCGCCACCGGCGGAGGACGGAAGAGCAACAACAACGGTGCGGCAGTCGTCTGCGGATGCGGGCGGAAGGTCCGCGCCTCGCTCACCGTCATCGAGGCGGGCCCCATTATCTGCGGGATCTGCGGCACCCCGTTCGAATCCGAAGAAAATAGCTAGGCCCCCTTGCATTGCAGTGCTAGGGGGACTAGCATAGTCTTATGACCAAGCGACAGAAGCATCGGGATGTGGCGAAGTTCCTGCGCTCGAAGGGCTGGGAGCACGTGCGCACCAAAGGCAGTCACGAGACGTGGAAATCGCCAGACGGTGCCATGACGCTAGTGGTTGCCGCCCACGGCGGCGAGGTATCTGCGGGCATCGTGCGACAGATCCAAAACGTCTTCGACGACACCCCGAGTACCTGGAACTGAGAGGAGCCCCCATGACGCGCCAGCTCGCCGCACGCGCCTACCGAGACGAAGACGGGTGGTGGACGATCGAGATCCCCGAACTCACAAGCTCCTCCCCCGCAGGCGGAACGATCATCGCGACCGGCGCGGCAACGACCTTCCGAGGCATCGAGAAGGCCGCTCACGAACTCGCAGCAGCATGGCTCGATGACGACTCGGTAACCGTCGACGTCGACGTCGTGATCCCCGAAGACGTCGCCCAGCTCTGGAAGGACAGCACGGCCGCCGAGGAGGCCGCCCGCGAACAGCAGGCACGGGCTGCCACCCTCCGCCGTGACGCCGTTCGAGCGCTACGAGCCCAGGGCTACCCCGCCGAGGCCGCGGCGGCAGCGCTCGGCATCAGCCGCCAACGCATCGACCAGCTCGGCAAGTCCGCGCCCGTGCGGACCAGCAAGCTCGCGTCGTAAGAGCCCCAGGCGAGGCACCACGAAACAAGAGAGCTAGCTTTCTTGCTAGAAAGCTAGCTAGTCAGATAGACAGAAAGAAAGCTAGCTGGAAGGCTAGCTAGAAGGTAGGATTGAAGCATGCAAACCGTGATGGTCTACAGCGAGGCGGGCGGAGTCAGCAAGACGACCGCGGCGGTATCGGTGGCGATGACCTCGGCCGAAGCCGGACATCGCACGGTGCTCATCGACCTCGACCCCCGTGCGGCATCGACGAAGTGGACGCGCACTGAGCCGGTGGGGGAGGGGCTGCACGTCGGAGCGATCCTCGGCGCCAAGGAAGAGCCCACCGGTTGGGCGCAGGATCTCGCCGTGCCGAGCCGTTGGCACGAAATGCTGCGCGTGATTCCCTCCGCTCGCGACCTCAGCAACCGCGAGAGCGAGCGCGACGACTACGCCGAGCTGCGGCTTAAGGCGTCCCTGGTCGACCTCGACGCTGACGTCGTGGTGATCGACTGCGCGAACCGCCAGGGCGGCCCCCTCACCCTGTCCGCTCTGCATGCCTCGGACCGGGTGTTGTACGCCGCTACGGCGTCCGATTCGGGCATCGATGGGGTGACCGGTGCGAAGCGCACCGTGGAGGCGTTCAGGCGCAGCATGGCGCGCCTGGGAGCGGCAACCGGGATCGAAGAAGCCGGCGTCACGATGACCCGTGACGGCACGGGCTTCTTGTCCTACGCCGAACAGGATGCGATCGACCAGGTGCGCGAGCTCGCGCCGATCATCGAGCCGATCGTCCCGCACCTGGCGATCGTCCCCGAGGTTCGCATGGCGGGGGAGTGGTACGGCGCGTACCGCAAGGGAACGCCGGTGCGAGAGGCATACAGCGAAGTGATGCGAAAGGTGATCCGATGACCGCGAACCAGCCCGACCGGCCCGCCCGTTCCCGCCCACGTCCCGCTCCCGACGCCGGGGTTGACCCGATCGATTACAAACCCAGCCCCGCACCGGCACCGGCGCCGGCAACCGTGTCCAACAGCCCTATCGAGGGCAAGGGCGCCGAGGCGCCCGCGGCAGCCCCGTCGCATGCTCCGACGACGAACGCGCGGTTCGCTGCGTCGACCCCGCCGGCCCCCGTCGCTGGGGGTTCGGAAGTGACCGTCCAGCTCGCGACGCGCATCAGCCCCGACGTCGCGGCCGTGCTCGATGCCGCAGTCGCGCGCGAGAAGGCCAGGCGCGGAAGCAAGGCTTCAAAGCGCGTACTCGTCGAAGAAGCGATCCTCGCGCTCTGGAGCCAATAACCGCAGCGCCAAGCCGAACCACCCGTGCTGACCCCAGTACTTTCTTAGCGGAGGTCCGACTATGAGAAACAAAGGGCACGGGCGGCTCAGAGCTGCCCTAACGGCCGTTTTCTTTGTGGCGGGATCGTTTCTCGTAGTCGGACTTGCTGCGCAGTACCTGGAAACGAGGGTCAGCGCAGAGGCGCAATGTCAACTTGCTCCGCCTGCCAACGTTGCCTTGACAGAGCAGGCGCTGACGTACGCCGAGGCCTCTGCATGGCCCATCGGGCGGCAGTGCACTTGGTTGCTTGCAGACGGCACTACAGCCACGATTCACTCGAGCTGGACAGTCACATTCCTGACAGTTGGTGCAACCGCCGTCTGCATCTTGCTCGCTGTGTGTGCGGGCTACCTGGCACACCGGACACGCGACCGCCTGCTGTGGGGTCTTGCTTCCGTGAGCGTTGTCGCCCCCGCCCTGACGTGGATCATCCTTGGCTGGGCTGCTTCCACCTTTCAATACGGAACAGTCAGTTAGTTGAAAGCGCAGATGGCACTCGGGTTGACACGTACGTGTCAACCCCGAGTGCCATGTCGGCGTGCGTGACTACCTGAGAACCCAGCTCACGAACGCGAGAAGTTCGGTCGTGACTCGTTCCCGATTCGCCTTGTACTGCGGGCGCCTGCCGGCACGCGAATGAGCGGGCATGTTCGGGTCTGTCACGTAACCGCGCTCTTCAAGCTCTGCGAGGGCTTCGACAGTCGTCGTCACCGCAAGGCCGGTGGCTTGTGTGATCTCGGCGCGGGATGCGGACTCGACGCTGAGGAGGTACCGCAGGCAGATCAGGCGCGATTCGTTCTGAATGACCCGATGCGCGTTCAGCGGTTCCCCCGTCAGGTCGGGTATCGGGGTGCGAATCGGCATGCGTTCATTGTGCCAGCAGTGGTATGACCCAGATTGTTAAAGCACTCTCATCCAACATCTCGGATAACGCGTTACCGTTGACCCGAGGGTGAATTCACGCTCCCCGCGGGCAGCGTGTCCTCGCTCGTCGTTAGCATGGTGCACGCAGGGGGTGCGATATGACCGAGAACGTTGGAAATACAAGCTTTCGAGGCGCGTCACGCGCGGAGGGGTACATCGAAGAGCCGGAGACTGATCCGCTCGACGAGGCCACCCACGTTGTCCCCCAAAAGGGGACAAGACGCTTAATGCGGCTGGTATCTCGTCGGAGGAGATGCTGGCTCGGTTCCGCAACGACACACCGCGGTTTGAGGAAGCGCCGGCAGTGACCAAGGCTCCCCTTCCGGATGAAGCGCACGGTTCGGAGGACGTACCCGGCGGCGTGCCGTCTGTCGATCTCCGAATCAACCGACGCGAGCGCGCCGCGGAGTCGCCGTCGTTCGGGTGGCGGGCGATCGCCCGCAATCTCGGCTTCACCGTGAAGCAGAGCCCCGCCGAAGCGCGGGCCGCCGAGCTGGGCAGCGCCCGCTCCCTGATCCGACTGTCGCGGTGGCAGCGCAGCGTCGGCATCCTCGTCGCAAACCCCAAGGGTGGCGTGGGCAAGACGCCGCTCTCGCTCGCAATCGGTGGCTGCTTCGCCACCATCCGCGGGGGAGGGGCGGTCGTTGTCGAGGTCGCAGACGACGCCGGCGCTCTGTCGGTGCGTTCCGAGGGGCGCGCGTCCGTAGGCGTTGCCGAGCTGCTGCGCGACCTCGACCAGATTCGTGGCGCCGGCCACCTTGCCGGCTACGTCTCCCAGCAGACCAGCTACGCCTCCGTCATCGGAACGGTGGGAGATCGTGACCCACTGAACGGTGATGACGTCAAGCGGATCACGAGCAAGGTAGACGAGTTCTTCCCGGTGCGCGTCATGGATACGGGCAACCAGCCCAGCTCAAGCGCCTTCCACGGCGCGCTCGAGGTGACTGACGTGCTCGTGATTCCCGTGCTCGACGCGCTCGACGCGTTGCAGGGCGCGATGCAGCTGCTCCGACACCTCCACCAGCTCGGTGGCCACGCGGCGCACCTGGCCCGAAACGCGATCGTGGTTCGCACTCACGACGGGCGCCCCGAGGACTCCGAAGTGAGCGCGTACGCGGACGAGCTGATCGAGAAGGCCGGCATCCGGGCCGTCTACCACGTGCCGATGGATCGCCACATCGCGGAGCGGACGACCCTCACATACGGACAGCTCGCACCGGCGACCACCGACGCGATCACCTTGCTCACCGCGGGCGTGGTCGATCACCTCAACACCGAACTCCGAAAGGCGCAGTGACATGCAGAACCCTCTTGACGGGATCATCCCCGACTTCACAATCTTCGGCGCCCAGTTCACCGAACTCTGGCAGAAGATCCTCGCCGGCGTCTGGGGCATCGCGATCGTCTTCGTGATCGTCGCCCTCATCATCGGCATCGTCAAAGTGGCTCAGAACGGCGAGAGCAACCCGCAGGCCGTTGCCGAGGGCAAGAAGCAGGTCCTCTGGTCCTCTATCTCCCTCGGCGGCCTGGTCGCCCTGGCTGTGATCGTCGGCGCAATCATCGCGATCTTCCAGCCATGAGCACGCCGACGACTGCACCCCGCCGTCGCTGGGTCTGGGCCGCGATCATCGCGGCCGCCGTGCTCCTCGTCGCCGGTGGCATCGGGCTTGGCTTGGTCTACGGCGGACGAGGCGCCGAGCCGGCACCGCAGTCGCCGGCCGAGCCCACCAACCCCCAAACCCCGTCGACGCCCGCCAGCACCTCCCCCCTGCGCTGGCGGGCGTCGACGGCTGCCTCGGAGGCGACTCACGGGGCCCGGAGGCCGTACTCGACGCTCAGGCCGCGGCACCGCGAACCCCGGAGGGCGCCGTATCGTTTGCGATCGCGTTTGCTCGATGGTTCGGACAGAAGCCTGTCGTTCCCGACGAGGAGATCGCGCAGCTCGACGGTGTGGCGGTTCAGGACGTCCCGAACCTCGCGCAAGCCGCTGCGTCGGCCGCTGACGTCGACGCGGCGCAGTTCCATGTCACGAGCTTGAACGGCTACTACCGGATCGACACCTTCGACGAGGGTCGGGTGGAGCTGTCGCTCATGCTGCCGCTGGTCGTCCAGGGGGCAATCGACCCCACCCTCAACCTCATGCCGGCATGGGTAATCGAGTGGAGCGATCGCGGTTGGGTGTTGACCGGCAGCTCTGACGTGGAGGACGTGAACACGCTTCGCACTACCGGAGTCGCGATTCCGGGAGGCTGCTGATGAAGTCACTCGGGTTGCTCGACGGCGTGGGAGACATCGTCGGCGGTGCAGTCGACGCCGTGGGCGGGGTCGTCAACTTCTGGTCCGACCCGTTCGGGAACATGTACAAGGCCGGCCGGGAAGCGACGATCGGCCTGAGCCGAGACGTCATCCCGGCGATCACCGAGTCGACGTTGCCGAATCTCTCCATGCCGTCGTTCCTCAACACTTACGCGGTGTCGTTCGCGTTGAGCATGATGCTCGCCGTGCTGCTGCTGATGTTCCAGTTCGTGCGCGTCGCGCGGGGCCGGATGAGCGGTCAAGACCTCTTCGAGTCGATCGGGATGTACTTCCCCGGCTTCATTCTCGGCGTGAGCTTTGGACCCGCGTTCGGCATCCTCCTCATCGAGCTGATGCGCTGGCTCACTCGCGGCATCATCGATTGGGCTTACGGCGGAACCGTCGAGGAAATGGTCGCGACGTTCTCGACCCTTGCCGCAGACGATCCGGCGCGGATCACCGGCGGCGCGGCGATCGGCTCGATGGTCATCTGGGCGATGGCGATCGGCATGCTCGTCATCCCGCTGATCTTCGTCTTCCAGCTCGTCGTGCAGTACTTCATGGGTGTTCTCATCCCTCTCGCCGTCGTCTGGATCGTCGACGCAGGTCGACGCGCGAGCGGCCTCGCAGCCGTTCAGCTCTGGGTAGGGATGCTGGTCATCCAGCCGCTCCTCTTCCTGCTGCTCGGATTCGCCTTCCGACTGAACATCGATGCGGTCGGCCAGTGGGGCAACGACGGCTTCAAGAATCTCGCCGGCCTTCTTGTCGCGGTCATCGCGATCGGCCTCGCGGTTTTTGCTCCGTTCGTTCTCATCGGGTGGGCCAAGAAGCACCTTGCCGGCGCGCCGGCGTCCGACTCGACCCCGACTCGCCCACTCGGCCCGAGCTCCTTGGCGAACGTTCGACACACGCCCCCGCGATCTGTGCCGCAGACGTCGACTCCGCAGGCCGTGCGCTCCGCTGCCAGGCCGGCTGATGCGCAGGGCGCCGTGGCGACAAAGATCGGCCCGCAGACAGCGGGAGCGGCAGGGCGCGGCCGTGCCGCGACCGCCACATCATCGAGGGCTGGCGCCTCGGCGGCGTCCGGTGCCGGCACCAAGGCTGTGGGAGCCACCGCCGCTGGGGCGGCCGTGGCCGTCAAGGGTGCCGAGACGGTAGCCCGCAAGTCCAGCGAGACGGCGCACACGACTGTGACGCCGCCGCCAGTTCATGGGAAGGAGCGTCCGGAATGAGCGATGCACACGAGCCCGAGCGCGGCGTTTACATTCTCGGCGGAGAGGGTGGTCACCGAGGCTTCTGGGGCGCTCAGAACAAGTCTCGTGGCTGGGGCACCGTGGCGATCATTGCTGTCGGCATGGTCTTCACTCCGGCTTTCGGGTGGGTGGCGATCATCTCCGCTTTCGTGGGCGTTGCCGCGCTGGTCATCCTCACCAGCGGTACCCATAACGGCAGCATCATCGAGCGGCGGCGCCGATCCCGCCGACACTGTCTCGCGCAGCGCACCCACGCGGACGAGTTCATCCCGTACGACGCCGACCGGGCAGCTCTGCTGACCACGGCGCTCGAACAGACCCGGAAGAGCAAAGAGAAGACCGACCAGACTGCTCGTGTTGCGTGGGCACGCGAGCTGGCCGCCATGCGGGCGAACCCGGACGGATGCGACGGTATGGGCTGGTTGCAGTCCGGTCGCGGTGTCCCCGGCATCGCCTGGCACGGCCCCGTCGGGGAGGAGCCTTATCTGAGTGTCGCTTTCTCCGTCAGCGGGCAGCTCCGCGGCATGGAGTCCACGGAGAACGTCGTGCGCGGCGCCGAGGCCTTCGGCGCGTTCCAGGCCGCGAAAGCAGTCCCCGGCTCGCTCATGCGAATCGTGCAGTCGGTAACCCGCGTGCTGCCGGCTGACACCGCTCTGCAGGAGTTCTGGGTGCTCAACAACATCGACCCGGCGGCACCGGATTGGGCGAAAGAGTCTTACAACGAAGTCCTGATCGAGACCTCACGAGGTGCGATGGTGCAGCGGCATTACGTCGTTGGTCGCTGGCCCGTGAACGCCCGGTTCGTGGAGCAGGCGAAGAAGTACGGCCGTGGCCGTGACGGTTGGCGCAAGCTCATGGCCGCAGAGATCGAATCGTTCCGCCGTGGCCTGCTCGACGCGCGCCACTCGTGGGCCGAACCGCTCACCGCACGCGGTACCGCGGCAGTGATCCGCCACATGCAGAACCCCTCACGCCCGCTCGACCTCGTGCGCGACATGCAGCCGACAAGCACGGGGGAGCGTGCCCGTGGCGGCGAGTACTCCGCGCACGTCGTTGAGGGCGTCGACCCTGAGACGGGGGAGCGCGTCGAGTGGTGGCACCGCACCGCGGCGATCCGGGCCGAATCGCTCACCGTCGCGCAGCGCCGGCCCTTGTGGCTGCTCGAGCTGCTGGTCGGCCGCGAGCTCGACATGATCCGCACCGTCAGCTTCCACATCGAGCTGATCCCGGCTGCCGAGGCCCGCCACGCCGCGCGTCGCGACCTGGTGTCGGATATGGCCGCCGACATCTCCGAGAGCGCGAACGGAAAGATCCCGCTCGACGAGGGGAAGGTCAAAGTCCTGGCCGCGCAGCGGCGCCGCAACGACCTCGCAGAAGGCAGCGGACACCACGGCACCAACTGGGTCGGTTTCGTCACGATCACCGCCGCCAGCCGGGATCGACTCGCGGCGGCGAGCCGCGAGCTGGCAGAGGTATGCGCAAACGAGGTCGGTATCCAGCGCTTGGAGTGGCTGGACTCGTATCAGGCGGCCGCGAGCGGCACGACCTGGCCCATTGCTCGCGGGCTACGCCCGCACACGCCTTCCTTCGGTGCACGCGCAATGCGCGTCATCGCGGGCGGCGGAGACAAGGAGGCGATCGCGTGAGCGACACCACATCGCCCCGCCGGTTGCGGCGCGGCAAGAAGCAGCCCGACAGCACAGCCGCGGAGGTGCCCGAGCCGGTCGACGAGACGCACGGGGAGATCTCCCCATACGATCTGCCCGGTCCCAGCCGGCGCGCGAACGCACGGAAAGCAGCGCGCGGCTACTACGCACCCACGTTTGAGGGCGCCCCGTCGACGACGCGACAGACGTCCGTGCTGAACACCGCACTCATCGGCCCGGTCACGGGAACCGCTGGTGTGGCCAACGGCGTGACATGCTCTCGCACACGCTCATCGCGCACGATCCGGTAACGGCGTACAACTCCACCCCGCGCCTGATTTCCAGCCCCAACACGGTTGTCGCTGGTGGCGTCGGTGGCGGCAAGTCCTCCTTCGTGAAGACCGTTTACGTCGTCCGGCCGCTGCTGATCCGTCGTCGACGCGCGGTGATCTTCGACAAGAAGAACCGCGGCGGCGAAGGCGAGTACGCCGAGCTGGTGCGGGAATGGGGAACTGGTGAACCCATCCGGTTCACCACGGACGGCACCGGCTCTCGACTCAACCTCCTCGACCCGCTGATCGTCTCCCAGATCGGCTCCGCCGGCACGTACCGGCTGCTGCACGCGATCCTCCGTATCGCGCGAGACGGTGAGCGCATCGACGAATGGGAAGAGAAGGCAGCTCGATCGGCCCTTACGCGCGCTCTCGTACAGTTCGAGGGCGGTCGTGCTCCCACGATGAGCGACCTCCTGCCGCTGCTGGGCGACGTCGACGCGGAGGAGCTAAACGGCAGCGAGTCAGCCCGTGACCGGCTGCACCAGGCGGGCCTCGGCGTCCGATTCACCCTCGAAGGGCTCTTGGAGGAGTACGGCGGCCTGCTCGACGGCGACACCAGCAAAGAGGTGGCGCTGACGGGCAAGCTGACGAGCTTCGATATCTCTCAGCTCCCCGGGGAGGGCCCGTCCTCGCACGTTGTCCGCGCGATCGGCAACCAGTGGATGCTGGGCCGGCTCCGTGCCGATCCGGGCTGGCAGACGACCTGCATCAACGAGGAAGGGTGGGACATGGTTCAAGGCCCCACCGCGCACCTGTTGAAGTCGAACCAGAAGCTCTCTCGTGGCCTCGGCCTGAGCAACGTCTTCGTGTTCCACAAGGGCGCCGATATCCCCGCTGATTCGCCCGGGCGAACCGTCATCAGCGAGGCGCAGAGCATCTACATCTTCCGGCAGGACCGCCACGAGGATGCCGACTGGGCAGTTCAGACCTTCGGATTCGACCCGTCGACGGCCGAGACGTTGCAGAACCTCGCACCCGGTCACTTCGTGTTCAAGTACGGCAGCGTCCCCGAAACGCACGTGCAGCACGTGCGTTCATCCATCGAGGTCAGCCTGACTGACACCGACGAGGGGATGCGAGGAGACGGCGACCAGGACGCGGCATGAAAACCAAGCTGATCGCCGCCGTCGTGGCCGTCGCCGTGGCGCTCATGTTCGGGGCGACGTTCATCCTCTCCTCCGTGCAGCGAGCCGACGCCGCCGGCATGTGCATGGCCAACACCGGCGCGCTGCCGGCAGAGGTGAACGGGTACAAGCGCGACCAGCTCACCAACGCCGCGGCGATCATCCGAGCCGGCATGGATCTCGGCATCAACCAGCACGGCCAGCTCCTCGCAGTCATGACCGCGATAGGCGAATCGTCACTGCGGAACATCACCTACGGCGATTGGGAGACCTCCGGCGTCACCAACCCCAACGGCACCCGCACAACTTCGATCGGACTGTTCCAACAGCAGGACTCATGGGGAGCGTTGAGGACCGGCTCAACCCCGCACGCTCCGCAGCGCTGTTCTACGACCGGCTGACCCAGGTCGACGGGTGGGAAGACATGCCTGCCACGCTCGCGATCCACAAGACACAGGTCAACGACAACCCCGAGCATTACGCCCGATTCGAGACGGACGCGAAAGCGATCGTGACGGCGCTGACCACCGCGTGCAGCGCAGGAACGGGGGAGTGGGTCGTTCCCGCACGCGGGACGGTCACCGACACGTTCGGGACCTGCACCATCAACCGCCCCGGCGATGAATGCCACAAGGGCACCGACCTGGCCACCGGCTCATGCGGGAGCCCCATCTGGGCAGCCGGCAGCGGCACCGTGACCTTCGCCGGCGTGCAGCCCTACCGGGGAAACGTCGTGTGGATCGACCACGGCAACGGCATCGAGTCCGGCTACTTTCACATGGAAGACAGCAGTCTGCGGGTGGCCAAGGGCGACCAGATCGCCGCGGGAACGCAGATCGGCACGATGGGCGAGACAGGGTTCTCGTTCGGGTGCCACCTCCACTTTGAGATCCACAACAACGGCAAGCCGATCAACCCCGAGCCGTTCATGCAGAACGCCGGCGCGCCACTGCCGCGCTGACCACCGAGAGAGAGGAACCCCCATGTACATAGGAACGGTGACTCGATGATCGATGCGAAGGTAAATGCATCGTCTTCCACCAGGACCGTTGTCAGCGAACCATCACCGTGATCAAACGTCGGCGCCCGCGGGCCGTGCAACCTTTCGCCGAATCGAAACGGGGCTACCAGATGACGAAGACTCCCCGGAGACGCATCATCACTGCTCCCGTCCTCGCGATCGTTCTTGTCGGATGCAAGCCCGCGCCGATCTGTACACCCGTTCCCAGTGGTGCGCCCGTAGTGCTGGGGCTCAGGGCTGAGGTCACTGCCGTCGTGGGATAGACACCCCGAGATCGGCCGCGACGGCGCCGCTGACGAGTGCTACGCCCAGGAAGCCCGCGAGTACGTCAACGGCGCCCTGTATGGGCGCGCCGTCGAGCTCTACCCCGATCCCACCCAAGATGACGCCGACCGGTACGGTCGGCTGCTGCGCCACGTCATTGTCGACGACCGCAGTATCGCGGAGGGAGCCATCGCCGCCGGCATGGGCTACGAGTACACCTACGACGCGCCCTACGGCGGCCAGATGCACACGAAGCCGCCCAGGACGCGGCGGCCGCGGCGGGGGTGGGCCTGTGGTCCGCGTGCGAGCGCTGAGCTGTCAGCGCGGAGCGGCGACGATGGGCGTCACGGCCGAGGCCCACACCCAGGCGCGGTGTTCCGTCTCGCCTACGAGAAACCGGACCGCCACGGCGTCCGCCGTCCACCGGCACGCCTGCCCGTCAACCCAGACCGGTGTTGCGCCGAACCGCACCCAGGCGCGGACGGACTTTGGTTTCGGGTCGATCGTCACGGGCTCGGTGTCGAGGCCGATCTCCTCGCGGGAGAGGGACTGCAGCGGGCCGGCATCGCGCGCGATGCGTTCCAGGATCTTCTGATCCATCCGCCGGTCGACCGAGGCCGCATAACGCTTGTTCGTCCCCACGGTCCCACCTGCCCCTCTCGGAACCAGGGTAACCGCGTTCGAACATTCGTTCTATCCTGCTCGGGACGTAGGCAGGGGCGTCCGCTGCAGCGGACACCCGAAGCCGCGCAGCGGACGGCCGGCCAGTGGCGCGACCGTGGGGCACCCGGGGAGAGGGACCACGCGCCGACGCACCGAGCGGGCCAATGAAAAGTTCTGGTGGAAGGGCAAAAAAGCCGACCCGAAGGCCGGCTCTGTTCGTGTCGCAGCAAGACAGCTACCGCGACTGACTGTCACTGACGGTTGGAGTGAGGTTTGTTTCCGAACGACACCATCCTCACTTCACCCGCTCAGCCGTCGCCGGCACCACTGCCGCGCGCCTAGCTGGGCGCGATGATCAGCTCCACACTCAGCAGAACGAATGCCGCGATCGCTGCCAGATTCGCCGCGCTGAATCCGAGCATCTTCGCGATCCCGTCGAGCACGTCGGAACCCTTGTGCGCCCAGAGGGTGAGGCCGGCACTGATGGCGCCTATCACTCCGGCCGACACGGCAATGATTTTCAGCCTCGAAACGAGATCGGGGCCGGCAACGGCCACCCCGACCCCCACCAGCGTGATCAAGACCACGAGGGGCACGCTCAGCATCGACAGCACCTTCTCCGCACGTGTGGGCTCGCTTCGATCGATCGTCATGTTCTCCCCCTGTGTCGATTGCGTGCGCCATGCGCAGGGTTGACGCTAGTGGAGCCCCGCGGCAACCGCCGTCGCGATCGACCAATAACGATCGATTCCGGCACGGGGTCGGTGTTCCTAGAACCGACCTGTGGGGTTGCTCGCTTGATGGCGGCGTTCTCTGATCGCTCGATGGCGCCGGTCAGCTTCCGATGACGAAGACGGTGAGGCGAGCGCTGAATTGCTTGGGCGTGGTGCGATTCGCGCATCTCGCGATGCCGTTCAGGGGGTTCGTGGGCGCGTAGCGAGTCGGAGTGCTCGTACGGAGCGTTCTGCTTGTTCGGAGCGGTGATGGCCGTTTGCAGGCGAGGGGTGCGGAGCGGCTATGACGTGAACGAGGCGTGCGTTGTCATCGAGTGTGAGGTGGCGCATGATCCCGTTGAGGGCGACGGCGCCGTAGGTGACCACTGTCTCAAGCGCGGGGAGGAGTGGGAGTAGTTCGCCCAGCGCACGGCGGCCCAGCTCGATCTCCGATGCGCGGACCGGGCTGTGTGTCGCCCAGGGGATGAGGTTCCACCGGAGGTAGTCGCTTCGAGCGAGCCCGGAGGTGATGCGGGCTGCTCGAAACGCGCGCGCGGTTGGGCCGGGGTTGTCCTCACTGCAGACCGCGTTTTCTCCGGCGGCGATCGTCTGCGGGCCGGGGGATTGCATGAGAACCAGAACCCGGCTGGTGGTGCCGCCGGAGAGTGGATCGAAGTTTGGCACGAACCGCCGTGTGCCATCGGGTGCTGTCCGCCAGGTTTCGGCGAGAGCGTTGAGCGTGTGGACGTCTGCGGGCACGTCGAGAGTTTTCATGCTGGACGCGGCGGTGCGAGGAGGGTTCCGCGGATGACGGAGCCGTGGAAGGTGCGAACGGCGACGGTAATCCATGCCGCGACCAGGCCGACGTAGTAGATCACGGCGAGGGCCCCAACAGCGGTGAGCCCGGAGTGCAGGGCGAGGCCGTTCAGCCCGGTGACGCAGGTGCCGACGGGGAAGGTGAAAGACCACCAGGTCAGGCTGAACGGGAGGTGCTCGCGGGCGGTGCGGATGGTGATGGCAAGGGCGATAACGGTCCACAGCAGCGCGAAGCCGAGCATCGCGAAACCGTATACGAAAGCGACGATGAGTAGCGCGTGGGTCGTGCTCGCGTCGACGGCGGTGGAGGCGTTCGTTGCGAGGAGGTTCACGGCGGTGATCGACTGCCCCACGGGGCCGAGAACGATCCAAAGGGTTGGGACCATCGCGGCGGTACCGATTTTGTGCTGCGCGAGGCGGTTCCAGATCAGGGTGATGACCACCAGCGAGGCGATCAGGCTGAGCCCGAAGAACCCGTAGCACGCCCACAGCAGCGTTTCTCGCGCTTGTCCGGCGGGGGTGTAGGGCAGCAACAGTGCGCCGGTGGAGGCGGACACCATGGGGGGCCACCAGCGAGGCGATCAGGCTGAGCCCGAAGAACCCGTAGCACGCCCACAGCAGCGTTTCTCGCGCTTGTCCGGCGGGGGTGTAGGGCAGCAACAGTGCGCCGGTGGAGGCGGACACCATGGGGGGACGACCGGCATCAACCACCCGCCGAACGCGGAGTCGGGCTTGTTCTCGTGTCGAGTGAATGCCAGATACGGCACCAGCGCCGCGGTGAGGAGCCCGCCGACGGTACCGATGGCCCAGAGCACCCAGTCGACGGCGACCGCGGCGGGTAACCCGATCCAGTCTTTTCCGAGGAGAAGGGTGCCCGCACCGACAGTGAGAAACGCCATCGGCGGAGCGCCGTAGAAGTGCGAGATGACCGGGTGCAGGTGGTGGTTCTTGGCGACGTGCCGGTACCGGGTCCAGTGCAGACCCGTGGCTACTGTGAGCGCAACGAGCAGAACAGCGGCGATCGCCCACACGACGGTCGCTGCGGTGCGAAGGCCGGGGAACTGCAGCGGGAGCGAGGCTGCGGCGACGGCGACGATCCCTGTTCCCATGATGGATGCGAACCAGTTCGGTGTCAGGTTCGACACGATCTGCGCCGGTCCCTCCAACTCGCGGAAGAAGCGCTTGCGGGTATCCGTCGTGACACGCGTGCGGGCGGGTGCGGACTCAGCAAGCAGGGAAGGCATGGTTCCAGCCTGAGCGGCATCGGCTTCTTTCGGAACGGCGATCGTTTTGGCAGGGCACAATGAGTGTTTGTGAAGACGCGGCGGTTGACGGACCGGACCTTGGACCTGGACACTCTCGAGGTTCTCGCGGGCATCGCGGAGACCGGTTCGTTGACCCGCGCCGCCGAGGCGCTGGGGGTGACGCAGCAGGCAGTGTCTGCGCGCTTGCGCGTTGCGGAGCGGGCGACCGGTCAGCCTCTCGTGCACCGGACGGCATCCGGTTCGCAGCTCACCGATGTGGGCCGGGTGGTTCTCGGGCTGGCTGTTCCGGTGTTGGAGGCGTCCCGACGGTTGGAGGCGGGGATCGTTGCGCTCAGGGAGCCTGGTGGTGCCCTCGTCGTGGCCGCGTCACAGACGATCGCGGAGGTGCTGATGCCCGGTTGGCTGCTGGTGCACCGGGACGCTGCACCTGATGTGAGCGTGCGGTTGCTCGCCGGTAACTCCGCCGCCGTGACGGACCTGGTCCGCTCCGGTGCGGCAGATCTCGGCTTCGTCGAGACCCCATCGACGCACCGGACGTCTCCTCGGTGGTGGTCGCTGTGGACGAGCTCGCGGTCGTCGTCGCGCCGCACCATCCGTGGGCACACGTTGCCGGCGTCACCGCGAAAGAACTCGCCGACACCCCCCTGCTGTTGCGGGAGGAAGGCTCCGGAACACGCGCCACGCTGGAAACCTGGCTCGCCGATGCGGGGCTTCACCTCTCTTCGCCGGCGGCGGTGCTCGACACGACGGGCATCATCCGAGCGAACGCGCGCGCCGGTATCGCACCGGCGGTGATGAGCTTGCGCACGGTGGACGGTGACCTTGCCGACGGGACCCTCGTCCAGGTTCCCTGCTCGCACCCCCTCTGACTCGCCCGCTGCGCGCGGTGTGGTCCACCCGGCCCGGGTCTGCCGCGACAGCGTTCTTAAGCATCGCTCACGGACCCGGCGCTTTCGGTCACCTCAGTCCATAGAGCTACCCGGGCCCTGGGGCGACCTCGGAAGGAACTGCTGCGCGACTGCCCGAAAGCCCTACGACGCATTATCCGCGAGCGAACTGCGCCGGAGTACGTCGACCGCCCTGCCGACAGCCCAATCTGACTATCGATCCTTCCGCACCTGGTGACGGCCGTGCCCCGCGGCTGCCCTGCCCCGCAGGCGGAGTACGGAGCCACCGCATGCCCTGCGTTTGCCCGGGAAGGCCGGATACGCTGACGCAATGACGTCCATCGATGACGCGGGACACCCACCGCCTCCCTCGTCCGGCGAAGCAGTGCCCGACCCCGACGACGTGGCCTGGCGGCAGCTGATCGCCGGAGAGGCGTCGTCGTGCCCGGTGATCGCGTCGATGTACGAGCCGATCATGAACGATACGGGGTCTCTCGCGATCGCCCAGCTGGGGCAGAGTCTCGATGGGTTCATCGCCGCGCGCACGGGTGACGCCAACTACGTCACGGGCGTCGAGGATCGGCGACACCTGCACCGGCTTCGCGCCCTCGTCGACGCCGTCGTGGTCGGCTGGCGCACCGTCGCGCAGGACGATCCCCGCCTCACCGTCCGCGCCGTGGCCGGTCTCAACCCGGTGCGGGTGGTCCTCGACCCGTCGGCGCGCATTCCGTCGGAGGCCGTGCTGTTGCGCGACGGCGCGGCGACGACCCTCTGGCTGGTGGATGCCGATACCGACGTCGACGTGACCGTTGGCAATCACGTCGAGGTGGTCCGCGTCCCCGGGCTCTCTGCACTCAGCCCGCGGGCGATCCTCGCCGTACTCGCTGAGCGGGGGCTGTCACGGGTGCTCGTCGAGGGCGGAGGGGTCACGGTCTCACGCTTTGTCGTCGACGGCGCCCTCCGCCGGCTCTACCTGACGACCGCTCCGGTGCTGATCGGCGACGGGGTGCCCGGCATCCGCTTCGACGGGGAGGACCGTCTCGCCGACGCGCTGCGCGGAGCCGTGCGTAGGTTCCCCCTCGGCGCCGACCTCTGCACCGAGTTCACGTTCTGACGCGGTACCGTGCGCCCGGCGACGCGCGCGCGCTCGCCCGATTTCGCGAACGCGCGGAACGACGCGTGCGCCGAGGATCACCGCCCCGGCAGCGTCGACGCGAGGGCCAGGATGCCGTAGCCGATCGACACGGTGAGACCGTCTTCTGCGGTCGACCCGAGCATCTCGAAGGCCCACGCCGCGGCTGCTTCCCGGGTGCCCCACCCGCCGACACCGAGCGGAACGGACATCCCGGCGACGGCGACGGCGGAGGTGCTCGTCAGTACCGCAGCGCTCGGGTCGGGTACGAGCGCAACCGCGGAGACGACGAAGATCGCCGTGAATGCCGCCCACCCGACGATCGCGAGGCCGACGACGGCGAGCGTCTCGCCGCGCGAGAGCCGCCGCATCCATCGTCCGGCGATGGCAGCGGCGAACGCGGCGATCACGGCGCACCCGGCTGCGAAGATGGGAGCCACAAAGGCCAGCGCGATCGACGCCGCCGCAAAGACCACCGCCGTGCCGATCAACCGCTCCGCCGCGACCGCGGCGAAGCTGCTCGCGAGAGCCCGGCGACCTCGGTCCACACGCGCGTCGCTGCTGTCGTCGGCCGCCCGCAGTGCGTCTCCGGCCAGACCACCGGGGAGCACACTGTTGAGGAACGACGCCTGCCAGCACCTGGCGACCGCCGATCCGAATGGGACGCGGATGGCGTGGTGTCGCGCGACGATGCTCCATCGAAGCGCCTGGGCGACGACGCCGAGCGCTCCCAGGCCGATACCGGCGGGGTAGGTCCACGGCGGAAGGCGCATCACGGCGTTGACGAATGGCGTCAGACCGAAGCTCCATACGAGAAAAGAGAGGATGCCGACCGTAGCGGCCGCCTGCGCGACCGAGAAGAACACGTATCGCCCCCGGCCCACGGTGCCCGTCATCCGTTGGGGGGCAAGCTGAGGATGTCGGCATGCCCGACGCGCACGACGAGGTTACCGCGTCGGATCTGCTCCTGCCGCGCCGCACCCCACACGGCGACGAGATCGGTGAGCGCCGGGTCCTGCTCGACGGCGACGGCGCCACGATCGGCGAGGTAGCGCGCGAGGAGTGCGGACTGATCGGCGGCATCCAACCGCCAGGGCGTCTGCATCACGCGCACCCGGTGTCCACGGTCGCGCAGCAGAGCGCCGACGTGGTCGATCGCATCTGGACCGAGCAGGTCATCACGCCGCTGATGGGCGTCGAAGGCCGCGGAGATCGGCGCATCCGCGGGGTGAGGAGGATCGATCGACACCTCCCCGGTCACGCTGAGGCTCAGCAGGGCCGCGGAGCCCGTTTGGACGATGACGTCGACGAGCACGGCAGCGTCATCGGGGGAGAGCAGATCGAGAAGCGCCGCGCAGGTGATCACGACGGGTCCCGCCCCGCCGGTGACGATGTCCGGAAGCTCGGCGACGGTCGCGATACGGCGGGTGAGTCGCGAGATGGACGGTGGGGCGACCAGATCGGTCGTGCCGATGAGTTCAGCGTCGTGATCGACGAGGATCCAGTGCTGCGGCAGCGGCGCCAGGCGATCGGCGAGCCACATGAGGTTCGACCCGGTGCCCGCGCCGACGTCGACCACGCGGACCTCGACCGTCTCGTCGGGGCGGGGTACCGTCCCCTCGGTGCGGGCCCGATCTCGGCGGACGAGGGTTCCGACGAGCTCATCAACAAGGGGGAGAGACGCCTCACGGGCGGCGTGGTCGGCCCCTCGGCGCAGCGACAGCCAGGCGGCGGGAACCGGCCGGGTTACCATCGGAGCAGCTCTCGCAGCTGAGTTGCGGCGTCGGGCCATCGTCGAAGTCTAGACCGCGCCTGCAGAGCGGCGGACCGCCAGGCGCCGCGGAGAGAGGCATCGTCCGACCAGCGGGCGACGGCGTCGCTCCAGGCCGCGGGGTCGCCGGGGGAAGTGCTGCGCCAGGCAGCGGGGCACCGGGCGGCGTGCCGTCGCCGAGCGCCTCGACGGCCCCCGTCCCCGAGGCGACAAGGGCCGGGATGCCTCGGGCCAGGGCCTCGGTGACGACCATGCCGTACGGTTCGACGAGCGAGGGCAGAAGGAGGAGGTCGGTTTCGTGCCACAGACGCTCGCGGCGACGCCCGGTCACGGCGCCGACGAGGCGGGCGCGGTCGGCTCCGAGGGTGTGAACGGCGCGAGCGACCTCGGCGGGGAAGGGATCGCCGGGAATCACGGGCCCTGCCACCACCACCTCCCACGGCAGCTCACGAACCGAGGCTAGCGCGCGGAGCGCGAGCAGGGTGTTCTTCCGCGGCGTCACCGACCCGAGCAGCATCAGACGCGGTGGGCTGCTCCCCGCGGACAGTGCGGCTTCTTCGACGCCTGGACGCACGATATCGGCATCTACCCCGTACCGTGCCGCGAGGTCGGCGCGCGTCCAATCGCTCGTGCAGAGCACCGCGTTCGCCGCCTCGAGCGTTGTGCGCTCCGACCGGGCCAGGGCGTCAACATCGATGCGCCCGAGTCCGGACTCGGCGGGGAGGGGAAGGTGAACAAGCACGACGACGCGGATGCCGGAGGCTACGGCGTCCCGGATCTGACGGGGCGCAGCGCAGGCCACGATCCCGTCGACGACGACCTCGTCCGCGTGCGAAAGGGCGCGCGCGAGAATTTCGAGGTCGGACCTCGAGGGTCGTGGCCACGCGCCCGCGACACGGAACTCCGCCACGTGCGTGCCGCCCGCCCGCAGCGCGGCGAGAACCGCGTCGTTGTATGCGCTGCCGCCGCTCGGACCACCGAGATCGGCGGGGACGACGAAAGCGCGATCAGCGACCCGAGAGGTCGATCTCAAAGGTCACCCACGCATCGGGGTGCTCGCGAACCACGATGCCGATGCTCGCGATTCCGCGGTCGGCCTCCAGTCGTGCCGCCAGCTCATTGGCGATGTGCCGGGCCACGGCCTCGGTCGTGCTCAGCGTCCCGGCGAAGGCGGGGTGCTCATCGAGGTTGGCGTACCGCAGCGGATCGAGCACCTCGGACAGATGGCGCGACGCTTCGCCGATGTCCATCACGACCGCGTGGTCGTTGAGGCTGGGGCTGCGCCATGTCGCCTCCACGACGAGCGTCGCGCCATGGAGCCCCTGAGCAGGGCCGAAGAACGGGTCGGGCAGGCTGTGAGCGATCATGATGTGATCGCGGACGGTGAGTCCGAACATGGGGTCCTTTCGGCGACGCGTCAGGTCGCGGCGATCTCTGCGGAGGGGTTCGGACGGATGACCGAACCGGTCGGGGGATCAAGCGGCCCGGGGGTGGCCGCTCGCTTCGAGCGGGGATCGTCGGAGGCCCCGGGATGGGCCACGACCACGCAGCCGGGGCCGATCTCGCCCTTCTCCATCGCGGCGTAAGCGTCACCGATGTCGTCGAATGTGACGTCGGCGGCGATCAGCTCCTCGAAGGCAGGGTCGGTGAGCAGCTCGAGCGCCGTCGCGAGACGGGTTGCTGCATCGCGGCGGGCGCGTCGCGCCATGCCGATCCGCGAGACTTGGCTCGCCGTGATTCGCAACCGCCGGGAGTGAAAGTCCTCGCCCAGCGGCACCCGCGTCGGATGAGTGCCGAACCACGACATCTCGATCAGCTCCGCTTCGTCGCCGAGCAGGCCCAGGGCGAGCGCTAGGCCTTCCTCCGACGCCGACGCGTGAAACACGAGATCGCAGTCGTTCATCGCCTCCCCGGCCTCCACCACGTCGAGGCCCGCGCTGATGAGGCGTGCCCGGCGCGCGGCATCCGGATCGACGATCTGCAGGCGCGCGAGCGGAAAACGCCGCAGCAGTAGCGCGACCGCACCGCCGACGAGCCCGCCCCCGACGACCGCCACTCGGTCGCCCGCACAGGGAGGGGCATCCCAGAGGGCGTTCAACGCCGTCTCGACCGTTCCGGCGAGCACGGCGCGACGCGACGGCAGCTCATCGGGGAGGGGCGTGAGCGCGCGCGCATCGACGACGTACTGGTCCTGGTGCGGATACAGGCAGAACACGCGGCGACCAAGCAGCGCGTCGGGCCCCGCCTCGACCACTCCCACCGACAGGTATCCGTACTTGATGGGAAAAGGGAAGTCGCCCTCTTGGAACGGGGCGCGCATGCGCGCATGCTGCGAGTCGGGAACTTCGCCGCGGCGCACGAGGAGCTCGGTTCCCCGGCTGATGCCCGTGTACAGCGTCCGCACACGCGCCTCGCCGTCGCGCACCGGAGGCAGCTCTTCAATCTGCATCCGACCCTCATTTGGAGCAACGAACCAGAAGGCGCGGGCCGTTACAGCGGCTGGGTGCCGCTCGCGCGGAGCGAACCCGTCGTCGTCCGCGATACTCACGCGCGTTCCAAGGCGACGACGTCCCGACCGAACGAAACCGTCAACAGTGCCAAGGCGATCGCGACGGATGCGACGGCCATCGCGGGCGGCACGATCGGAACGAGCGCGAGCAGGAGGGCAATCCCCTGGATCGCGGCAACCACACGGCGGAACGAGCTGTACGACAGATCAGCCCGCAGCTTGGGGTGCACCCAGGATGCCGCAACGAACACGTAGCGCATGAGGCCAATCGCCAGCACCCACCAGCCCACCGTCTGCGACACGAGGACCGAGAGCACGAGCAAGAGGGCGGCATCCGACTCCATGTCGAGGCGTGCACCAGCGTCGGTGGCGGTGCCCGTGCGGCGTGCCACCCACCCATCAACGGCGTCGAGGAGGAGTGCCGCGCTCACCACCGCGGCCGTCGTCCAGGTGCGGACGGGAAAACTGTCCAAGAGGACCAGCACCGTGACGGCGGCGATCAACCCGGTGAGCGCTACGCGCCCCAGAGTGACGCGATCGGCGGGGGTGATCGTGCGGGGCCGACGGCGCAGGATCGAGGCGGCGGCGACCAGGGGAACGACGAGGGCCACGGCGACCGTCACGACGATCTCGACGCCGTGCGGGGTGTACAGCAGCGCCCACACGAACGCGCCGATCAGGGGCAAGAGCACCACGACGCCCACGTCGACCGCTCCGCCGGACCGCGACGGGCGCGCCTCGCCAGAAGCGGTCTTTAATCGATGGGAGTCATTCCCTCACAGTAACGCGACGCAAACATCCGCGGCTAAGAGCGCATTCCGACGCCGTTGTCGACGCGACGACTGGCCTCGAACTGATCCGCGACCATGACGACCGCACCCGGATCGCGGTCGCACTCATCGGCATGCCCGGTATCGACTAACGATCCCGCCATTGCCCGCCGGTCGACAGCCGGCTCGGCTTCTCTCACCGGTACAGAAGTGCTCGGCTTCGACGAACTCCTGTTTGTCCTCGACTGTCACTGCAAACGCCTCGGTGCGTTCTCGACCTCCACGACTTCACCGACACAAACCGTCGCCGCTACCGAAAGCATCACGCGCGGCAATTTCTGACTCCTCGAACGCCTCTTTTCCCAAGTTCAACGAGTACTGCGCGTCAATCAACTCGAAACCATGACTGACGACGACATCGAAACCACCGCAAGCGTCCTCGTCACCGGCTGACACCCGTCATCTGGTGTACCCGGTGCACCGCCACATCGTTCAACTCGTCGACGAATCCGTGCGGAGTACGTTGCCGGGGCAAAGGGCGACGCCAGCCAGGCATCACATCGCGGCCGCTCCGCGCGCTGGGGAAGGTCAAGTCCCAGCGGGGGTGGAGATCAGGCGCATCGGATTCGACCGCGTCGTTGATGATGGGCGCTATCGACCTGCCTCTATGACAGGTGCCCGGGTGGGTGCATACTGGTGGTGTCTTCGGACCCGGCAGTGGGGCTTGCCCGGACCCAACCTCGACACTCGTCGACAACAGTCCCTATCTCAGTTGGTCGCGCTCACGCGCGCCTGAGGTAGGGAGATGTGATGGCAGATTTGACGGTGCCGGGCGCAGTCGTCATCGGCGTACAAACGGGTCACGTGCGTGACGTCATGGAAGTCGCGGCGCAGGTAGCCGAAAAATTCGCCGTACCTGTGGTGTGCGTCACCGTCGATGCAGGGCTGCTGGCTTTGGGAAAGCGAGCGGACGGTTCCGCGATCATCGAGCCGCTTGACCCGGACTCCATCGACAGGGACCCGCAGCATCTTTCGGATCCCGACCGCGCCGCGATTGATGCGATCGCTGCCGCCCGGTCGGTCGAGGTCGCAGTGTTGACGAGAGTCGGGGATCCTGTCCGAGCCCTCACCACGATCGCCGAGGAGCGTGACGCCGTGATGATCGTGGTGGGCACGAACACCGGGTGGCATCGGCTGGCGGAGTTGTTCAACGGCAGCGTCGCTGCGCGACTCACCCGTCACCAGCACCGCCCGGTGCTGGTCGTGCCGACAGACCCCGTCGGGTTCAATCACCACTCACCAGCGGATCCGTCATGACCGGGACCCTCGCGCTCCTCCGACACGGCGAAAGCACCGCGAACCAAACCGGGATCTTCACGGGATTACTCGACGTGCAGCTCACCACCCGCGGTATCCAGCAGGCCCACCATGCCGGGCTCCTACTGCGAACCCACCACGTGATGCCGGATCTGATATTCACATCGACGCTGCAGCGCGCCGTCCACACCGCTGACCTTGTTCGAGACACTCTCGGCACGGGTGCCCCCACCACCGCGATGTGGGAGTTCAACGAACGCAACTACGGCGCCCTCACCGGACGCACCAAAGCAGAGGCCCGCGCCGAGCTCGGCGACAACCAGTACACACACATGCGTCGGTCGCGGGACGGTCGACCACCGGAAATGTCAGGTGACCACTGGAGAGCTCTGCGACAAACACCCGCACTGCGCGGACTCCCCGAAGCGGCGGTCCGGCGGACGGAGGCGCTGATGGATGTCATCGACCGCCTCACGCCCGTGGTGCGGACACGGCTTCTTCCCGCGTTGCAGTCAGTGCAGAGCGTGCTCATCGTCGCGCACGGCAACTCCTGGCGCGCCCTCTGCGCCGTCATCGACGACCTCTCCGATGCAGAGCTCGCCGACCTCAACCTCCCCACAGGACAGCCCCTGCTCTACCGGATGGACGACGCAGACAACACGCTCACGCCCCGAGGCGGGGCCTACCTCGATCCGGCAGCACACGACGCCGCAGCACTCGTCGCGGCAGAAGGCGGGACATGAACACCCCCACGGACACCTCGATGCCCGATGATCAGCTCCCACCCGACCCCGACGTCTATACCCCCGCACCGTCGGCGGCAACGCGTCCGATCCACCTGCGTTGGCGCTACCTCTCGCTGGTCGCTCTAGGCGGCGCCATCGGTACCGCGGTACGCGAGATCGTCGCCGAGATGTTCCCCGCTGTCGATGGGGTGAGCTGGTCCATCTTCTGGATCAATATTGTCGGCGCGCTGCTGCTCGGCCTGCTCCTGGAGGCACTCGCGCGCCGCGGACCCGATCACGGTCACCGCCGCACCCTGCGGCTGCTCCTGGGAACCGGGGTGCTGGGCGGCTTCACCACCTACAGCGCCCTCGCAGAAGCGACCGCCGCACTCTTCCTCGACGGACACGGCCTCGCCGGCACCGGCTACGCACTTCTGACCGTGGTGTCCGGCGCGATCGCGACCGCGGGCGGCCTCATGGCCGCCTCCTCGATGCGCCCGCGGACGGTACCCGCATGAGCGCGCTCCTGGTCCTTCTCATCGCTGTCGGCGGTGGTGTCGGCGCTGCCGCCCGGTTCCTCCTTGACGGCCTAATCAACACCGGCCGGCAATTCCGCCTCCCCGCCGGAACCCTGACGATCAACATCACCGGGTCCCTGCTGCTCGGCGTCATCGTCGGAGCGGCAAGCCACCTCGGTGCGGAACCGGTCGCAGTGCTCGGCACCGGGGTAATGGGCGGGTACACCACCTTCAGCACGGCCAGCTTCGAGACCGTTCGACTCGCCCGAAGCGGCCGGCTGACCGCTGCCGCCGTGAACGGACTCGGGATGCTCGTCGTCTCCGTCTCCGCAGCGACCGTCGGCATCCTTCTCGGCGGCGCACTATGACCGTCGTCACCCTTCACCGTTCACAACTCTTGCGTCGCGGGAGCTGCTGTGTAGCTGGCTCGACCCGAAAGGAAGCGTCTCAGGTAGCTGTAGCTTTCTGAGACGCCGGACCAAGTGGCCCTCGACAGCGCCCCTTTGCCCGAAATCTCGGGCCGCGCGTCGTCTCAGAAAGGCGTCTCGCCATAATTCGTCTCAGCAGGGGTCATAAAGGGTGTTTCCGAGTCAGAATGGGCTCGTGAGGCTTCTCGGATACACGCGCGTGAGTACGTCGAGTCAGGACGCGCAGCTGCAGCTCGACGCGCTCGTTGCTGCCGGGGTGCAAAAGCGCGACGTCTTCGCGGATGTCACCTCGGGGAGCAAGACCGCGATCGAGCGGACCGGGATGAAGAAGCTCCTCGAGTACGCCGAAGACGGCGACACCGTCGTCGTCTGGCGAGTCGACCGCCTCGGCCGCTCCCTGATCGACGTGCTGAACACCGTGAATCTGCTGCGCGAGCGCGGCGTGCAGGTGCGGTCGATCTCGGATGGCATCGATCCGTCGACGTCGACGGGCCGGCTGATGTTGAACATGTTGGCCACGCTCGCGGAGTACGAGCGGGAGCTCATCGTCGAACGGGTCAACGCCGGCATCGCAGCCGCCCGAGCGAACGGGACCCGGTTTGGCCGGCCTCTGTCGGACCCGGTCGTGATCGCGGACAAGCTCGCGATTGCCGCGGATGCGCGAGCGCGCGGCCGCACCGCCGAGGACGCCGCTCGTCTCGTCGGGTGGAGTCGCGCGACGCTCTACCGCCATCAGCAGGTCCATGCGGCCCGCGAGAGCGCAGCGATGTAGCGGCTCATGGACGGCCTCGAGCGGTGGCGGATCCTCCGACTTCACGTCGAAGATCAGATCCCCCTCGCGGCCCTCGCCCGCGAGAGCGGCATCGGCACGCGGACGCTCCAACGCTGGCATCAGCTCTACGAGAAACACGGGCTCGCAGGACTCGACGACACCGCACGAAGAGACAAGGGCAGCCGACGCACTGACCCCGCAACCGTCGCCGCCATCGAGCGGCTCGCCCTGACCCGGCCTCGTCCGTCAATCGCGACGCTGCATCGACTCATCGTCGAAGAGTGCCTACGCGAGAGTAGGCCGGCGCCGAGCTACGCGACCGTCCGAGAAATCGTGCAGGCCCTCGACCCCGCACTCGTCACCCTCGCGTTGGAGGGTCCCGCGTCCTACCGCGATCGTCACGAGCTGGTGTTCCGCCGTCGCGCACAACGGCCGAACCAGATCTGGCAGGCCGACCATACCGAACTCGACATCCTCATCATCGGCGCGAACGGGAAGCCCGACCGGCCCTGGCTGACAACCGTCATGGATGATCACTCCCGCGCGATCTGCGGATACATGGTCTTCACCGGAGCGCCCTCGTCATTGAACACCGCGCTCGCGTTGCGGCAGGCGATCTGGCGAAAGACCGACCCCGCGTGGGCGATGTGCGGAATCCCCGATGTGCTGCACGTCGACCACGGCTCCGACTTCACCAGCCACCACCTCGAACGCACCGCCATCGAGCTGCACCTACGGCTCATCTTCTCGACCGTCGGCAGGCCCCAGGGGCGCGGCAAAATCGAGCGATTCTTCGGCACCATCAACACCGAAGTCCTCCCAACCCTCCCCGGCCACCTCGGCCCCGGGAACCGCAACCCGCAGCCCGTGCTCGACCTCCCGGGCCTGGACCGAGCGATCGGCGCCTTCATCGCGACCTACAACCAGCGCACCCATCAGGCGCTCGGCATCTCCCCACGCGACGCATGGGTCGCGGACGGCTGGATACCCCGCATGCCCGACACCCTCAACGAGCTCGACGGCCTGCTGCTCACCGTGCCCACGCATCGGACCGTGCAACGAGACGGCATCCACTTCCAAGGCCAGCGCTATCTCGCGCCCACCCTCGCACCGTTCGTCGGACACGCAGTCACCATCCGCTACGACCCCCGCGACCTCTCCGAGATCCGCGTCTACGACCACGGCACCTTCATCTGCGTCGCCGTCGACGAAGCCCACCCCAACACCCGCCTCAGCCTCCGAGACATCGAAGCCGCCCGCCGCGCCCGCCGCCACGAACTCCGCCGCACCATCAACGACCGCATCCCCACCATCGCCCACCGCGAAGAACCCCACCTCGCGGACTCGACCCCGCCCAAGAAACGACTCCGCACCTACGAGGAGGAGTGATGACCCAGAGCTTCATCGTCACGAAGGAACACCGCCGCTTCACCGAGTTCGCGAACGCGGTGAAGAAGGAACGCACCATCGGCATCTGCCACGGTGACGCTGGAGTCGGAAAGACCAACTCCGCCCGCCGCTACGCCAACTGGGACACCCTCCAGCCTTTCATCACCGCGTGGGGCCCGAGGAGCGAGGACGACGCGAAACACTACGCGCTCGCGCATCGCTCCCGCACCGTGTTCTACACACCCGAGGTCCTCCCGCGACCCAGAGACCTCATGGGAGACATCAGCAGATGGCGTGTCAAAGTCGGCATCTGTATCGACGAGCACCTCCGCACCATCGGGAAAGTCACCGGAGTGAACACCGCCGACACCACACGGTGGGTCGAACTGCTCATCGTCGACGAAGCCGAGCGCCTCACGCCCACCGCGCTCGAGCTGCTTCGCGACGAACACGACCGTACCCATCTCGCGATCATCTTGATCGGCATGCCCGGCATCGACCAACGCTTCCGCCACTACCCCCAGCTCTACAGCCGCCTCGGGTTCTCCCACCGCTACCGCGCCCTTGGCCGAGACGAACTCCTCTTCGTCCTCGACCGACACTGGACACGCCTCGGACGCACCCTCAACCCAGACGACTTCACCGACGCCCAAGCCGTCGCCGCCATCGAACGCATCACCCGCGGAAACTTCCGCCTCCTCGAGCGCTTGTTCCCCAGATCAACCGCATCCTCAAGATCAACGAACTCGAGACAATCACCGACGACGTCGTCGAAGCCGCCGCCAGCGTACTCGTCATCGGGAGCTGACCGGCGCCACCGAACGATCACAGAACACCGCCATCAAGCGAGCAACTCCACAAACCGACCTCTCAAAACGTAGGGCCGTCTCGTAACCACCTTTCGGGCCGATCGGTTTCGGGACACAGTTTCGGGGCGCGGCTTTGACCTTCGACTCAACTCGAAGGTTTAGTGTCGGGCCGTGCGTATCTCTGAGTTGTCCCGTCGTTCCGGCGTGCCGGCGACCGCCCTCCGGTTCTACGAGTCGGTAGGCCTGATCGTGGCCGCGCGTGCGGCGAACGGATATCGCGACTATGACGAGAGTGCCGTCGACCAGCTGACCTTCGTGCATGGGGCGAAGCAGCTCGACCTGTCGTTGCCCGAGATTGTCGAGTTGCTCGATGTGGTGGAGGCGGAGAGCTGCACCCAGGTCCGCGAGACTTTGCGCCCGAAGCTGGATGAGCGCCTGCGTGACGTCGACGAGCGGCTGGCTGTTCTGATCAAGCTTCGAGAGCGGTTGGTGGAGGCAACGGCTCGGGTCACGGCCTGCCCCGACAGCGGCGATCGCTGCCAGACGCAATGTGTGCTCGCGCGATCGGGCGCGTCGTGCGTGTCGGAGTCGGGGCCGATCGGCGGCGCTGGATGAAGCTTGCCGCGATCGTCGAATGGTGGGATCGCCAGCAGATCGTGCTCTACGTCGTAGCCATTGGGGGCGGGGCGCTCCTGGGCCTGGCTGCGCCGCAGCTCGCCCCCGCGTTGGAGCACTCGATCGAGCCGGTGCTGATGGTGCTGCTGTTCGCTACCTTCCTGGGCGTGCCGCTCATCGAGGTCGGCGGGCGCTGCGCGATATCCGCTTCCTCGGCACGGTCCTGGTCGCCAACTTCGTCGTCGTTCCCGTCATCGCATGGGGCCTGTCTCGGTTCGTCGCGGATGACCGGGGGCTGCTGCTGGGGGTGCTATTTGTCCTCCTTACACCGTGCATCGATTACGTGATCGTGTTCACCGGGCTGGCGGGCGGAGCTCGCGCGCGCCTGCTCGCGGCCGCGCCGCTGTTGATGCTCGTGCAGATCGTTCTCCTGCCCGTGTTCCTGTTCTTGTTCGCCGGGGGCGACGTGCTCTCGGTGATCGACGTCGGGCCTTTCGTCGAAGCCTTCCTGCTGCTGATCGTGCTCCCGCTTGCGGCCGCAGCGGTCGTGCAGGCGGTCGCTCGACGACACCCCGTCGGGAAGGTGATCGAACGGGTGATGGCGGGGGCGATGGTCCCCCTGATGATGGCAACCCTCGCGGTGGTCGTTGGGTCACAGATCGCCGCCGTTGGTGCGCAGGCGCTCACACTCCTGCGGGTCGTCCCGGTTTACGTCGTGTTTGTCGCGCTGGCTGTCACGACTGGGCTGCTCGCGGGCCGTCTCGCTCGACTCGATGTGCCCTCGACGCAGGCGGTGATGTTCTCAGCTGCCACCCGCAACTCCCTCGTCGTTTTGCCGCTCGCCCTCGCCTTGCCTGACTCGCTGAGCATCGCACCCCTCGCCGTTGTCACTCAGACGCTGGTCGAACTCGTTGCCATGGTCGTGCTCGTCCGGCTCGTGCCGCGCATCACCCGCAGAAGCACCTTCGTAACGGCCTGGTAGTCGCCTCTGGCGGTGTTTGACGAGCGGCGTCGTCAGGCGCCGTGATGATCGTGATGCTCATCGTCGTGCTCATCCTCGAGAAGCATCCCCACCGACGTCGCGCAGGCGTCGCCACGCCACGCCTCAATCCCCTCACGGATTGCGAAGGCCGCGATGACCAGGCCTGCGATCGCGTCGGCCCACCACCAGCCAAACAGGCTGTTGACGACGAGGCCCAACAGCACGGCCGCGGAGAGGTATGTGCAGATGAGCGTTTGCTTGGAGTCCGCCACGGCCGTGGCTGATCCCAGCTCTCGACCGGCGCGACGCTCAGCGAGCGAAAGGAAGGGCATGATGACCACGCTCAGGACGGTGATGACGATGCCGAGCGTGGAGTGCTCGACGTCGACCTGGCCGACGAGAGCGAGGGCCGAGGTCACCGTGACGTAGGTGGCCAGGGCGAAGAACGCGACTGCGATGACGCGCAGCGTGCCCTTCTCCCACCGCTCGGGATCGCGGCGGGTGAACTGCCAGGCGACCACAGCCGCCGATAGAACCTCGATCGTCGAATCCAGACCGAATCCGACCAGCGCGGCCGACGATGCCACCGTACCGGCGGCGATCGCGACCACCGCCTCGATCAGGTTGTAGGCGATCGTCGCGGTGACGATCCAGCGGATGCGGCGTTGCAGAACGAGTCGGCGATCGTCGGCGAGACGGGGAGTTGTCGTGGTCATGCGCAGGTGCAGTTCTCTCCGGCGCAGCAGCCAGGCTCGACGTAGAGAACGACGCGCAGCAGCTCATCCAGGGCCGGGGCCAGGTGGGCATCCGCGAGTCGGTACCAGGTGCGTCGCCCATCGGGCACGGCCTCGACGAGGCCACAGCCACGCAGGCAGGCCAGTTGGTTCGACATGACCTGTCGAGATACGCCGAGGGCATCGGCCAAGTCTGAGGGGTAAGCGGGGGCCTCCCGCAGCGCCAGCAAGACGCCCGCGCGCGTGGAGTCGGAGAGCGCGTGACCGAGGCGGGCCAATGCCGCGGTGTGAGTCGCAGTCGCGGACACGGTTACGGTAGACATGTGAGCAACGGTACAGCGAACCGTGAATTAACAAAAGCCTGTATTAGATCGCCCCGTAGTTGTAGGTTTCCGCAATCGCTCGAAACTGATCGTTTCTGGGCCGCGGTGCGAGAGGTCTTCAGATGGCGCCCCGGAAAGGTGAGCCGGAACCGTGTTTCGGCGGACGTTTTCCGCGCATGATCGTGAGCGTGAAGTAGCCGACGCAGTGAGTCCTCCGATGGTGTCCTCATCCGCGCCACCGGACCTGAGCTCGTCGTGAAGCCGCGGTCCCGAGCGGAGCGTGGTGTCACAAACAATTAGTGGCGCCGGCCCTCAGGCCGGCGCCACATGTGGGGGAGTTAAACCCCCGAGTCGCGGAGCCACTGCTCGACCGAGCGAGGGGTGACGCCGAGCAGCTTCTGGGCGGAACGGGACTCGTCGATTCGCTCATCGGGCATTGACCAACGGGCGTGGTACGAGGCGATGACGGGTTCGACGCCGGCTGCGCCGAAGATGGGGATGATCAGCTTGCCGTACTCGTCCGGGTTCTGGCTTTCGAAGGTGACGGGCTTGTTCAGGTGAGCCGAGAATCCCTGGGCGAGGTCATCGCCGAGAAGTGCCGGGAGGGCCCCGGCGGTGACGACGCCCTGCACGTCGATGTTGTCGGTGAGGAGTTTCACGGCGATGTCGGCCATGTCCAGGTGCGAGATCCACGAGATGGCGTAGTCCTCACGGATCGGGTAGCGAAGCTTCCCTTCGGTGCGGGCCGGTTCGAGGGTGACCGGCAGCAGCAGGTTCTCGAGGAACGTCTTCGGGGCGATGACCGCGTAGGAGACTCCCGACTCCTCCAGCTTGGCGTGGAGGATCCCGTGGGCCGTCGTCGTGCCGTCGGGCAGGGTCAGCGGGTAGCCGCTCGTGGAGAACACGACACGTCTCGGCCGGGCCTGGGCCACCGCGTCACCGATCGCCGCGGCGAACGCGACCTGCTGGTCCGGGCTACCCAGCGGCAGGTGAACGAAAACACCCTCCGCACCCTGATATGCCCCAGCGAGGGATGCCACCGAGTCGAAGTCGACGGCCACGGCCTTCCCGTCGACCTTCGTCGTGTCGCGCACTGCGGCGGCGGTGTCGTGGCCGGCGGTCTGCAGGAGAGTGAGGAGAGGAGCGCCCTGAGCGCCCGTTGCACCATGAACGATGATTGTCATGAGACCATTAGTGCATAGGATGCACCGGTTACTTCAAGTGCACTAAGGAGACGTCATGGGGTTCACCGCACAGACCTGGCCGGAGTGCGGAATCGCTCGCTTCCTGTCCCTGCTTGAGGGGCCGTGGGCGACGTTGATCGTCCGTGAACTCTTGAACGGTCCCCATCGTTTCGGGCAGCTACGGGATGCTCTACCAGGGATCAGTGCGCACACGTTGACCGACAGGCTGCGGCGGTTTGAGACGTACGGGATTGTCACCCGGACCTCCTACCCGGAGATCCCGCCCCGGGTCGAGTACGAGCTCACCGAGTTAGGGCGAGGCCTCCGTCCCGTCCTCGATGCGATGAATGCCTGGGCGCAGACCGTTCCCCCGGCCGTTGCCGAGGAAGAGGCGGTCGCGCTCCCGACCTCTTGCGCCGGCGTCGTCTACGAACCGAGCCAGCCGACCTCACGCGCGTGAGGCGAGGGGTCTAGTTCTGGCGTCGCCGGTGACGGCTGACCGCATCGTTGTTGCCGCAACGCGCTGAGCAGTACGTCCGACGCCCATTGCGGCTGGTGTCGACGAAGACCTTGTTGCAGTCGGTGCGGGCGCACAAACCCAACCGTTCGCCTCCGCTTTCGACGAGGAAGATCGCGATACCACCGGCGGTGACGGCCTTCACGCGGGCGGCGATGTCTTCGTCCTCGCCGGTGAAGTGCAGGTGGGGGCTCCAGCCATCATGTGTCGTGAGGTAGGCGCGCGTTGTCCCCTCTGTGAGGAGCACGTTTGCGGCGCGTGTGCGGTTCTCCGTGGCGGACGCTGAAAACACTTCCCTGAGGAGGTCGGCCCACTCCGCGAGAGCGTGAAGGTGTTCATCGGACAGCTCTGCCCGGCGGATCTCGTGAGAGAGCAGCACGTCCTGCACTGCCACACGGGACAGCGATTGCCGTCCCCCCGACACGGCATTGACGAGGTCGGCCGCGAGGGTGACGCCCGTCATGTTGTCATGGTTGTACTGCATTTAGTGATTACACCACCTAAGTCCAGGTCGTTCACGGCGACCCTGCCAGCAGGGCGAGTGCTGCCGGCAGCGTGATGACCGACAGGATCGTTTGAGTAGCTGTGATGGAGGCCATCAGTCTTGTGTCGCCCCCATTCGGGCTGCGAGGACTGTGGCTGACGGGGCGGTGGGAACGGCAGTGATGAGCACGATGGCCACCAAAGGCGTCCCCGAGATGCCCATCGCTACCGCGATGGAAGCCGCGGCCCACGGGACCGCGACAAGCTTCAGCACGCTGGCTAGCGAGATATCCAACAGGTCCCGCCAGCGCGCGTCGAATCGGATGGCTGCTCCCGCCGCAAGGGTCCCCGCAACCAGAGCCGGGGGCGAGAGGAGATCCAGCAGAGGTGCGACAGCACCCGGCACGCCCGCCCCGGTCAAACTCAGGGCTACTCCGGCCGCGCACGCAAGGATCAAAGGGTTCGAGGCGAGCTCGCGCACAAGCCTCGGCCGCGGCTGCGCCGCCGTGACGTCGCCATAACGGGCAAGGGTGGACACGCACAGGACGTTGACCAACGGCACGACGACGGCGCTAGCAATCGCAAACGACGCCACTCCCGCTGTCCCATGAAGCGCCGCCGCGAAAGCGAGCCCGATGTACGTGTTGATGCGGACGCTTCCCTGCACCATCGATGTCACCGCCGGCCCGGACAGCCTCAACGGGCGTCGCAACGCGATGACAACAGCTGTCGCTAAGACCAGCGGTACAGCCAAGCTCGCAAGCAGCGGCATAGCGTCGAGCGAACCTAGGTCGGTCTCGCCGATCGACGAGACAAACAGAGCTGGAGTGAACACGAAGTAGCTCAGCCACTCGATCCCGCGCCACACATCGGGACTCCTCAAAGTCGTGCGACGAAGCACCGCCCCGAGAGTGAGAACAGCAGCGATCGGCAGAACAGCCGAGAAGACGATGGACACCCGACGACAGTGATGCAATCAGTCATATCGCTTCAACCATTACGCGGCTTCGACCGCTCGACGGGCGGAGCGCTGCGGGCGGAAGGAATCGCTGTATGACCGCTCGAAGGCCCCCGGGTTTGCACGTCCCATTGCTAGCTCGACCTACTCGACGCTAACGCCTGATGTTGTCGAGGTCGTCAACATGGCGGAGCCTGCATGGTCGAGAGGACCTACCTACTTCCCGGACCGACGACTATCGCGGGCCGCCAACGAGTGCGTTCAGCCTGTCAACTAGACGGGTCAGCTGCGGCACTCCGATCCGCTGAGCGAGGGATTCGTCAAACCAACGCATCCAGACTCTCTCGACCTCTTGGGTCGTCACGACACCATTCTTGAGAAGCATGCGGGTCAGGTCGACCGCTTCCATCTCGTACTCGTCTTTCGGTGCACCTTCCGGCGTCCCGGGCTCGAGGCCGTATGGATCAGCCTCGTTGAGAACGGCCACGACGCGTCTGAGGGTTCGCCTGTAGGCAATCGTCTGTGCTCGCACACTCCAAGTCTCCACCCCGGAGCCACGCCGCAAACGATCGATTTCGGCGCACCACGGAAAGGACGCTCGGGACCACCGCCAGAAACGTGGGCCGGTACCTGGTTGTGGTGGCCCTTTTCGGTGGAAAGCCCGCGCTGGGGTGCCGCGGCGTCGCTTGGTCGGTCGGCGGCGTAGGTTCGGGGCATCAGGCTGCTTGAAGCTGACACAATGGGCGCATGCGTTCGTCGAGGGGGCCCCGCGTTGTGCGGGGGTTGCTCGCTTCGTCGTTCGCTACTTTCATCGCGTTGATGTCTCACGTTGCGGCGGGTGGCACGGTCCCCGGGGTCCTCGGTGTCGTCGTGCCGTGGGTTCTCTCGCTGTTCGTGTGTGTGCTCCTCGCGGGCCGGGCGCTTTCGCTTGCGCGTCTCACCCTCGCCGTGATGCTGAGCCAGTCCCTGTTCCACGTTCTGTTCGTGCTGGGGTCCTTCTCGCCGAGCGGTTCGAGCAGCGTCGGGGGTCACCACAGCCATGCCCATTCAATGGTGATGACCGGCGGTGGCGCGATGACGTCCGCTCTGCACGGCGATGTATCGATGTGGCTCGCTCATGGGGTAGCCGCCGCGGTCACGGTCGCTGCCCTCTACCGGGGAGAGCGCGCGGCGCGCTCGATGCTTGAGCTGTTTGCGAAGCTGCGATCGTGGGTCAGGCTCGTGTTCGCCCGTCTGGTGGGCTTGGTGCTCGCCCCATCCCGCCGCAGAATCGCACCTGTTTTCTCCCTCACGCTCGTGCTGACGAGCGTGCTTCCGTTCGCGTCGGTATCTCGTCGCGGGCCCCCCTCGCTGTCGGCGCTCTGAGTTTCCTATCGCTGCGCTGCGGCGATGTTTCTGTGCGCTGAGCGGGCGGCTGCGGGCTGCCTGCCCCGGCATGCGTTGCGTGCCCGCGTCGCGGGTGTGCTTGTGAACGGTGGTCCGATGTCTCGTATCCGTACTCTTCTGGCGGCTGCTGCGGCCGCTGCGCTGCTGTCGTTGGCGTTCGCGTCTCCGGCGTACGCGCACGACGAGCTGGTGGGGAGTAGCCCTGCCTCAGGCGACAGGCTCGCCGGCGCCCCGGCGGATATCACGCTAGATTTCTCAGCCGACGTGATGACAGTAGGGGCCGCGGTGATCATTGCCGACGGTCAGGGCCGGGACTGGGTGCTGGGTGAGCCGGCAGTGGATATGGGCCGGGTCACGGTGATGGTCGACCCGGAGATGCCCGTTGCCGGTTACGAAATCCGGTGGCGGGTGGTGTCCTCTGACGGGCACCCCATCAGCGGTCTGATTCCGTTCACGATCGGTGATGCCGAGCCACTCACCCGCACCGCCGCGGCCACCCCCACCCCGGGGCTCTCGCAGCGGGCGATGACACAACGGATCAGGGAACACAGGAAACCAGCGGCGCTGTCCGCATCGCACTCATCGGCGCTGGGGCGCGGCCGTAGCGGCCGTCGTCTTCATCGCCATCCATTTCATCCGCCGCCGGTTCGCTCGACGCGACACCGGCGGCACCAACGACCCCGCGCACACGGCCGGGTCGACACGCTCGTGAAAGGCACCCCTGTGAACACCAAGACCAACAGCATCCGTTTCGGCACCCTCATTGCCGCTGCCACCCTCATCCTTGCCGGATGCTCCTCCACAACCCCGACCGAGGAAGAAGCAGCCGCAGCGTCGATTGCCGGCGACAGCGTCCAGATCACCGACAGCTGGGTGAAGTCAGCTGACTCGGGAATGTCGGCGGCTTTCGGGGAGCTCACCAACGACTCCGACGCCGACGTGACCGTTGTCTCTGCGACCACGGAGGCATCGTCGATGCTCGAGCTGCACGAGACCGTCGAGAACGAGTCCGGCGAGATGGTCATGCGCCAGATCGAGGGCGGGTTCGTCATCCCCGCGGGAGGGTCGATGGACCTCGAGCCCGGCGGGAACCACATCATGCTCATGGACCTCACCGCCCCGCTCGTCGCCGGCGATGAGGTGACGTTCACCCTGACGTTCTCCGACGACTCGACGTACGAGTTCACCGCTCCGGTGAAGGACTACTCCGGCGCGAACGAGAACTACGAGGGCGGCGACATGGACATGGACATGGAAATGGATCACTGATGACAGTGCCCGATGAGGGCGCACGTCGAAAAGGCGCGACCCGGCGACAGTTCCTCTTCGGAGGAGCCGTCGCCGGCGTCGGCGCCGCCGCCGCGATCGGCATCGACCTTGCCCTCAACCAGAACCAGCCACCCGTTGAAGCGGGCGCGTCCGTCCCCCTCAATGGCGATACCGTCGTGCCGTTCTACGGAGTGCATCAAGCCGGTATCGACACCGACGCCCAATCCAATGGCACTTTTATCGCCCTCGACCTCCACGACGACGTTGACCGTGACGGGCTGCGCCGGCTCATGCGAATCCTCACCGACGACGCCGCCCGCCTCACGCAGGGCGTGCCCGCACTTGCGGACTCTGAACCGGAGCTTGCAGCCACCCCGGCGCGGCTCACAGTCACGTTCGGGTTCGGACCTCGGTTCGTTGAGCGTGCTCAGGGGAGCGGGCCAGCCTGGTTGCGGCCGCTGCCGGCGTTCGCAATTGACCGGTTGCAGCCGGAGTTCTCCGACGGTGACTTGCTCATCCAGCTTGCAGCGGATGACCCGATCACCCTCGCCCACGCGGTGCGGATGATGCTGAAAGACACCCGCAGCTTCGCGGAGGTGCGGTGGGTGCAGCAAGGGTTCCGGCAGGGCTACGGGTCGGTCGCGCCCGGCACCACGATGCGCAACCTGTTCGGCCAGGTCGACGGCACCACGAACCCGAAACCGGGCACGACGGACTTCGACGATCTCGTGTGGAACACCAGCGGGTGGCTGACCGGTGGCACGAGCATGGTCGTGCGTCGCATTCACATGGACCTGGACAAGTGGGACCGTCTAGACCGTCCCGGACGTGAACAGTCCGTCGGACGGAACCTCACCAACGGGGCCCCGCTGACCGGGACGAACGAGCACGACGAGCCGGACTTCACTGCCACCACCACGATCGGGTTCCCCGTCATCCCCGAGTTCTCCCACGTCCGCCGGTCTCGATCCGATGACACCCGTCAACGGATCTTCCGCCGCGCCTACAACTACGACATCCCACCCGGAAACGGGTCTGTGTCGGACTCCGGCCTGATCTTCGTGTCCTTCCAAGCCGACGTCGACGCCCAATTCACCCCATTGCAGAGACGCCTCGACGAACTCGACCTCCTCAACGAGTGGACTGTTCCGATCGGTTCTGCTGTCTTCGCGATCCCGCCCGGCTGCGCCGAAGGCGGGTACATCGGCGAAACCCTCCTCACCTGAAAGCACCCATGACCACCACCGCCACAGCCGTGTCCGACCAGGACACCCCGCCGCCCGCACCCCGCAGACGGCGCGGCTGGTTCGGAGCTCTCATGCTCCGTATCCACTTCTACGCCGGCATCCTCGTCGGCCCGTTCATCCTCATCGCCGCGCTCAGCGGCGCCCTCTACGCCATCGCCCCAACGCTCGAGCAAGGCATCTACCAGCGGCAACTCCATGCCCCGGTCACGGATACCCAGCTCACCCTTGCCGAACAGATCACCATCGCTCAGGACCACATCGGCGGGGAAGCGGCCCTGTCCGCGGTCCGGCCTGCACCCGAACCCGGCGACACCGCCCGGGTGATGTTCGCCCAAGAAGGGCTCGCCGGCAGCGAATCACGAGCCGTGTTCATCGACCCCGGAACCGGTGAGATCCGCGGCGACGAAACCGTATACGGCACCAGCGGATCGCTGCCGTTCCGCACCTGGCTGAGTAACCTGCACCGAAACCTCAACCTCGGCGAACCCGGCCGTCTCTATAGCGAGCTCGCCGCCTCCTGGCTCGGCATCGTCGTCGTCGCAGGGCTCGCGCTCTGGATCATCCGCATCCGCAAGTCACGCACAAAGAGAGACTTCATCCGCCCCGCTCGCAAGCACACCGGATACCGCCGCGTGTTCAGCTGGCATACCTCCCTCGGCATCTGGGTGGTCCTCGGCGCCCTGTTCCTCTCCGCCACAGGCATCACCTGGTCCACCTACGCCGGCGCAAACGTCTCGGGCCTCAGAACCGCTTTGGACTGGGGCACCCCGCGGTGAATACCAACCTCAGCGGGGAAGCATCCGGCGGCGGAGACCACTCGCACCACGGTGGTGCAGCTGCGGCGCCCACGGGGCAGGCCAACCCCGCGACATTCGACGAGGTCCTCGCGATCGCGCAACGTGTAAACGTGAATACCGGGCTGGTCCAGATCCTCCCTCCCGCAGAACCCGGCAGAGCATGGGTAGTGCAAGAGATCGATCGCGGCTACCCCACCGAAGCCGACGCCGTCGCGATCGATGGAACGACCATGCAGGTCGTTGACCGGGTCGACTTCGCCAACTTCTCGCTGCCCGCAAAGCTCGCAACCTGGGGCATCGCGATCCACATGGGAACCATGTTCGGTATCGCCAACCAGATCGTGATGTTCCTCCTCGCCACAGGCATCGCCACAATGGTCGTCCTCGGCTACCTCATGTGGTGGAAACGCAGACCCGCCCGCGGCGGCGCGAAGGTCGGGAACCCGCCCCGACACGGCGCCCTCGACACCGCCCCGTGGTGGGGTATCGCGATCGTCGTCGCGGTCGCAATCGGCATAGGATTCGCGTTCCCCTGATCGGTTTCACCCTCGCCGGATTCGTGATCGTAGACGCAATAGTCAACGCCATACCGCGCCGCCCAGAGCGCGAACAAGCTACCGCCCCGCGAGGGTGACGGTAGGCGGGGTGCCACTTCCCTCCGGCATCCTGCGGTGGGGCGTCCGGGTGGTGCCGGACGCCCCACCAGCCCTGGACGGGCCCGGCGGCGCCTGATCATCCCGCATCGTAGGCGTCTCTCGGTTGATCACCACAACCCCCGAACTAGCGGGGCGCCGTCAACCGCGCCGATAACGATCGTTATCGGGACACCTGTGTCTACGGGCTTCGGCGGCCTGCCTGAAACGGCGTCCGAAACCTGGTTTTGGCGGACGTTTGCGGCTGGCTCTGAACCGAAACGGTGGCCCTGGAAAGTTTTCCTATGCGTGGGCTGGGTGTTCGCGGTACGGTGAGCCGCCGCTTACGCAGAGTTGCGCAGGCCGGTGTGTGGTCATCATTGGGGTTTTGGCTGTTCGGGGGCGTTGTGGGTTCTGTGCTGTCTCGTCGGGGTTCTTTTCGGGTTCGGTCGATCGGTTTCAGCGCAGCGCTGCTCGCGGCCGCGTTGACGTTCACGGCGGTGTCGCCTTCGTCCGCGGTGCCGTTGGTGGTGACGTTCGGTCTCCCGGTGGGTGGGTATGACGTCGGTGCGGGCGGGGATCGTCCGGGTGGGACGGAGCTTGAGTTCCCGGTGTCGGATTCGGTGACCGCGTTCGTGGACGTGGGTACCGGTAACTTCCGGGTGAAGGACCACCGGCCTCAGCCTTCCGGGGGTGACGCAGCAGGTGGGGATCAGTGAGTCCTACAGTTCCCTGACCCCGACGAATGGTCCGGTGAGTCCGGTGCCGACGTCGCGGTGGACGTTCGGTGTGCAGGGCATCGGCGGCCTCAACTCCGGTGCGGCGTCGGGTGTGGTGGAGTACACCGCAGCCGATGGGACCCGCTGGTCGTTCGCCCCGGTGATGGGGTCGACGACCGCGTTCAACACCCCGGCGGGGGTGAAGGCAGATCTGGTGAAGGTCGGTACCGATTACCGGCTCACATTCCGCGAGTCCAGTGTCGTGGCGACGTTCAACGCGGATGGGCGTGCGTTGTCGATCGCGGATCGGAACGGCAACGTGACCGCCCTGGCTTACGGGTCGAATATGACTGTCACTTCCACGGCCGGCCCGGCAGCTGCGCGGACGGCGACGATTACCACAACGGCCACGACGACCACAGTGTCGCAGTCTTCGGGTGGTTCGTCGCGGTCGATGGTGTACACCCGTGATGGGTCGGGGAATCTGACGAAGATCACCGACCTGACGGGCAAGGACACCGTGTTCGGGTACGGGCCGGCGAACACGCTGACTTCGATCATGGCACCTGATGGCGGGGTGATGACGATCGCGTACGACAATCAGAACTCCCGCAAGGTCACCTCCATCTCCCGCGCGAACACCTCGGCGGGGTCGCCGGGGGCATCGGTCACCCGGTTCGCGTACCCCTCGGCGACGCAGACGCTTGTCGCGCAGCCGAACATGAACCAGGCCGCCGCGGTGAACACCGTCCCCCGCATCACGTACACGGTGAATGCGACTTCGAAGCTCGTCACCGGCGCCATCGATGAGATGGGCCGTCAGCGTGCGGCGACGTACACCGGCAACGGTGATGTCGCGACCGCAACGAGCGGTACCGGCGCGACTGCGGGGACCGCGACCGCAACCTATGGCGCCAACGGTGGGGATTCCCGCACGGCGGTGCAGTCCCCGACGGGCGCGACGCAGTCCGCCGCTTATGCGAACACGGCGGCGTCGACGAAGTATCTGCCGTCGTCGTCGACGGACGGGTCGGGGAACACCACGACGTACACCTATAACGGTGCCGGGAACCCGTTGAGTTCCTCGAACGCTCTGGCGGCGACGTCGACGTTGACGTACAACGCCAACGGCACTGTCGCCACCGCCCTCGCCCCGGGCAACGGGTCCAACGTCACCACCTACGGGTACAACGCTGATTTCCAGCTCAACGCGCTGACTCCGGTCACGGGGTCGTCGCTGGGTGCGAAGGCGTTCACCTATGACGCGTTCGGTCGGGTTCGGACCGCGACCGATGGGAAGGGTGTCACCCTCACCTACACGTATGACAACGCGGACCGGTTGCTGTCGACGGCGTTCACCGGGGGACGGCGACGGTCACCAACACGTACGACAACAACGGCCGGCAGAAGACCCGGGTTGATGGGAACGGGACGACCACGTGGGGGTATGACCAGCTCGGCCGCCTCACCTCCCGGGTGAACACCTTCAACGGCGGCACCATCACCTACGGGTACGACAAGGCCTCCAACCTCACCTCCACCACCGACAGCCGCGGCACCACCACGAACGCGTTCGACGCGTCCGGGATCCCGGTGTCGATGACCTACCCCGATAACTCCGGGACGGGCCTGCTGAACTTCGCCGTCGATGACCAGGGCCGCCGCACCGACACGTGGCTGGACACCAACACCGGCAACACCGCCTGGAAGGCGCACAGCAAGCAGGAGTACGACAAGTCCGGGCGCGTGTCCCGCGCGATCGCCGAAACGGTCAACAGCGGTGGAGCCCCGGTCACTGTCAGCGACATCTCCTACTGCTACACACCGGCACCGCCGCCCCCACCTGCTCGACGGGTACGGGCGGGGACCGGTCGAAGCTGCAATGGCAGCTCGATAACAAGACCGGCCAGTCCACCACCTACGGTTACGACGGCGCCGGGCGTTTGACCTCCGCCACCCAAGCAGGAGGGACGAACCCGACGACGTGGACGTACACGTACGACGCCCGCGGGAACCGGCTCTCCGCCTCCGCGACCGGCGGCACGACTAGCTCGCAGACCCTCACCTTCAACGCCGCGAACCAGGTCACCACCGCCGGGTACACCTTCGACGGAGCGGGAAACCTCACCGCCGACCCCTCCGGCACGTACACCTACAACGGCGCCGAACAGATGACCGGAGTCACTACCAGTGCCGGGTCGTTCACGTACATATACGCCGGGACCAGTCAGGTCGAGATCCTGCAGCAGCAGAACGAGACCGCGACCCGGAAACTCACCTACGGGCGCACCAACCAGGTCGGCCAGCCGATCCTCGAGCAGGCGCAGGTCGGGTCGGTCACGGCGTACCTGGAGAACGACCCAGTGACGGGGCAGCCGCTGATGCTGCGCACCTCCACCGGAACCGTCAGCCTCTACGTCTACGACGGACTCGGCAACCCCACCGCCATCGTCCGAGACATCGGCGGCACCGGATACACCTACCAGTACGACCCGTACGGGCTCCCCACCCTCACCTCCACCAGCGGCGGCGCCGGCACCAGTCAGAACCCGTTCCTGTTCAAGGGCGGCATCCAAGACCGCGCCACCGGATGGATCCTGTTCGGCAACCGCTGGTACAACACGTCGATCGGCCGATGGACCCAGCAAGACACCCTCGACGCACCCATCGACCCCAACAACGCCAACCGCTACGCCTACGCCGGCGCAGACCCCATCAACAACACCGACCCCACCGGAAGGAACACCTGCACCGCCGTGAACAACACGCTGACCGCCATCAGCTACATCGCGGGTGGCATCGGCCTGATTGGCGCCGGGATAGCAGCGACGGTGAGTGCGCCGGTAACTGGTGGTCTTTCTGTGGCAGGTTACGTGGGCTGGGTGGGGGGAGCTGTGTCCTTCGCTACGGGCGGCCCGTCTCTGCTCCTGAGCCTGACGGGAGCGTGCGGGTAGTGGGAGGCTTTCAGCTCGTGGCGAGTCTTGGCCTCGCGCTCGCCCTCGTTTGCATCATCGTTTCCATGCAGGCCATGTCGGTGGAAAGCCGAGGTCGGGCAAAGCTTGCAGCCATCATCGGTCTGATTTCTCTATCCGTGAGTGCGGTGTTCTGGCTTCTGGCGCTGAGTAACTGAGATTAAGAATCAGTCGTATGGAGAGCCCAAGCGGTGACGCTGAGGCGACGAGCGGACTCCGTCGGAGACTGCGTCGCGTAGGGGTACGGGGCGATGACTGAGTCGGCGAAGTACGCCATCTGGCAGCAATCCGACGATGAGGGACAATTCTGCCAGGGCGGGTCCTCATCGAAAACGATCGTTATCGAGAGGGTTCAGACCGCTTGGGCTGGCGCAGTGCGCGCCCTGCCCAGATGGCGAGTGGGATGGCGAGAGCAAAGCACACGACGCCGATGACTCGCCACCAGGACTCTGCGAAGAGGAGGGCAGACGCGCCCCCGCCCACATGAGTACGGCGAGGGCCAGGACGACGGCGGAGATGGCGCGACTCATGCGCCAAGAATACGGAGGGGGCGACTGGCCGGAAACGATCGGTTCCGGACGGGAGCGCGTCGAGTGGTATCAATCCGGCCTCGTGCCCCTGTAAGACCCCGGGATCGCCCTGCGATGCTGATGTCATGCGTATCTGGATTCGGGTTCTGTC